>NZ_JABRWQ010000003.1 GCF_013249065.1 Winogradskyella litoriviva | reverse complement strand
TTTATATATTTGACAGATACGGAAAACTGTTAAAGCAATTGAGTCCAGACGGAAGCGGTTGGGACGGAACGTTTAATGGTAATTTAATGCCAACCAGTGACTACTGGTTTACAGTAGAATACGACGAGCCAACAACAGATATACGTAAAGAATTTAAAGCCCATTTTACCTTGAAACGATAATAAAATATGAAATTAAAAAAGTATTGTTTAGTAGCCCTAATATCCTTAGTAGCAAATTTTGGATTTGCTCAAGAAGGAATCCCTATCTATTCAGATTATTTAACAGATAATTATTACTTAATTCACCCTTCTATGGCTGGTGTTGCTAACTGTGCTAAAATAAGGTTAACAGCCAGGCAGCAATGGTTTGGTGTTGATGATGCACCTAGCTTACAAACGTTGAGCATGAATGGAAGATTGGGAGAGTCTCCTGTTGCTCTTGGAGGTGTTCTTTTTAATGATGCCAATGGTTATCACTCTACAGTAGGAGGTTATGCGACTTTTGCTTATCATTTAATGTTCTCAAGAAATGAGATTGATTTAAATATGTTGTCATTTGGTATTAGTGCTGGATTTTTGCAGTATAAATTAGATGAAACTAGTTGGTTAGCTCCTGGTGAATTTGATTTGGCTGTTGCAGGCATTGAGCAAAGTGCAACTAATTTTAATATTGATTTTGGATTTTCTTATCATTTTGTTGATTTTTATGCACATTTTACTGCCAAAAATATTTTGGATAATGATGGTGTAAACTATAATCAAAATGGAGAATTTGAATTTAAAAACTTAAGAACGTATTTATTGTCTTCAGGTTATACCTTCAGTAAATTTGGTAGTGATTGGAGTTATGAACCTTCAATTATGTATATGTATAGAGATGCAACAGAAGAGTCCTCTATAGATATTAATGGGAAAGTTTATAAAGAAATGGATTTTGGTAAAGTTTGGGGTGGATTATCTTACAGACGTAGTTTAGATGGTGCACAGTTTCAAGATGGATCTGGTGTAAGTAGTCAAAAATTACAATATATAACGCCATTTTTAGGAATAGATTATAATAATTTTGTATTTGCGTATACCTATTCTTACCAGGCTAATACAGTGAATTTTAATACAGGTGGCTTTCATCAGTTTACTTTAGGCTTCAACTTTAATTGTAGAAGAGAGAAGTATGAGTGTAATTGTCCTGCAATTAATTAAAACAGTGTTTTTACAATATAAAAAAGGCTCAATGTAAATTGAGCCTTTTTCTTTTTCTAAATTTAATTTATTCCCATTTATAGTTCTTCTTTTCAGCTTGAGTTTTTAAAGCTTCAAGCATTGCACTTTCTAAACTATTAGAACCTTCTGTGTTTTGTTCTGCAATATAATTACGTCGTTTTATGTTTAAGCTTTCAATTTCAGTCTGAAGTTTTTCGCGAGCCTTAGCTTTCTTTGCTACAAAAGTTTTAATTTCATCTTTAGACTTTCCTTTTAATTCTTTTGGTAGTTGCTTGTCATCTAAATCGTCATAAGAAAAGTCTTTGTCCTTTTCAGCATCAACTAAATCCCAAGAGCTATTTATATATAAACGAGAGCTTTTACTAACTGTTCTACTTACTGCGTTAGCTTTATTGTAGCTCAAAGCATTGGTGTCTTGTTCTGCTTGCATTTCCATTTTTTTTCTGCCAGCACTTCCATAAGCTATATAGGTTTTATTCAATTTTTCATTCAGTTCTAAAATTTTGTCATCATACGGTGAAGCGAGATGTACGGTTGCTTCGTTATGGTTTATAGCCATATAATTTCCATGGGTTAAATCTGCGCCATCTTTCCAAGATGTTGAGATTCCTAGATTGTAATCACCACAAAATATAGTGTTTACTGTTACATCATTTTGATGGGCTAATTTAGATGCATCCTTATAATTCACTTTTCCTTGGGAGAAAGGTTCATTTCCAGCTATAAAAATCAACTTTAAATCATCTTCATTATTTCCCCATTCTAATTGATTAAGTGCTGTTTTAATCACTTTTCCGCAATATTCATTTCCACCATTTGTGGTTAATGAAAATAAAGATTTTGAAATCTCATCTAAGTCATTACTAAAGGATAAAACTTGCCTTAAGTATCCTTCTTCTGCATTAAGGTTATCATTGCCATATTCGTAAAGTGCAATTTTTAAACTAGGACTTTCATCTTCGCATTTTGCGTAAGAGAGTTCATTTACAAGTTTCCAAAGTTGTGCTTTGGCTTGGTCTATTAAACCATCCATACTGTTACTGGTATCTAAAAGAAGTGCCACTTTAATTTCTGGTTTATGGTCTTTAGAAGTAGTTTTAATCACGGTTTCAGCAATTAATTCAGACTTATTTTGTTTTCTGTTATTGGCATTACAAGCCATTAAAGTAGTTAAGCTTAATGCCAAAACTAGAGGTTTAATTAATGTTTTCATTTTCTTAATTTTTTGTGTTTAATTCTTTAACATCTATGGTTCCGTTTGGAGAAATTACATAGTATTTATGGTCTATTTTTGTTTCTACAATTGGAGTAGGTTTTTGTTCTTTTGGTTTTGGAGTAAAAACAAGTTTTATATTCATGCCGATTTGAACAACAGGTTCTAAGATGGAAGGGTTTACAACCACGTCATACGTTTCATAGGTTAATGGTTGATAGTAATAAGACGTTTGCTTTTTTACAGTCGTTACACCTTTACTTTTACTTAAGGCTTCAACAGATGTACTATTATAAGCTTGGTAGCTTTGGTAGAAATCTTTTGGGAAGTAACAATATTTGTCATCTGCAATCGCAACATCATAGTTAGCCATGTTAAAGCCCAAAACTTTGTAATAGTCCTTTTTTTCTTCAATAAGTTTTAATAATTCATCTTGAAGATTTTTATAAACCTCTTGAATGTTTTCAATATAATAATCAACCTTTACTAAGTTGTAAATTTCACTTTTAGCACAAGCTTCTAAAATGGCTTCAAACTGATTGGTTTTTGTAAATTGTATATGAATGTTTTGTTGCAATTCAAAACCTTTAGGAACTTCAGTATATGTTTTACTAAACAGTTTTTTGGTAACTTCAACTTCATATATCGGAATAAAAGAAATAACATCAATCGCAATAGCTTTTTGAGCAATGCCTTTGGTGTTTAACCGGTATTTAATGCTATCTATACGTTCTTTCATTAATTGATTGGTCTTTTCTGCAGAAGGTCCCATTTGAGATACATTAAAGATAGCAGTGTAAGTAGTAGCACTTACATTCTGTAAAGCTTTTACATCTACAGTAAGCACATTGCTTGGGTATAATGTTTTATTTATTTGGTGCTGAACGGTTGGATTATAAATTTGGGCATTTCCTGAAGTTAAAATATTTTGTCTCGAAATATCTTGAGTAATTTCGTTATAATTTCCTCTGTGCTGGGCAGAAAGATTGATGCAAAACGCAAATATTAGGATTAATGGCAATTTGATTGTTTTCATAATTCATAGTTGTTTTTTGATTCGTTGGTAAAGCTCTGTCTAAAAAAGAGTGATTAAAAACAACAATGAGTGAAGCAACCATTTAAATGAGTGAAATGGTATAATTATTTAGTAGAAGTCACTTTTTTACGTTTAAAATGAATTTATTTCTACAGTAGTCATTTTTTGAAACCAAATAAAGTATGTAAGTTTAGACAAACAAATACAAGCTTGTAGTGAAAATTTCTAAATCATATGGTTTTCTAATATTCTTCTGTTTAATTGGATTTTTATCCTTTGGACAACATAGGGAGTTAGATAATAATACTAGTGCAACAGTTTATACAATTAGAGGTTCTGTTTACGAAAAAGAATCCTACCAGCCTTATAAAGATGTAGAGATTTTGGTAAATGGCGGACAATATACCAGGACATTTGCTGACGGAACATTTAATATAAAAGCTAAAATTGGAGACGAACTCATTATTAGTCATGATGATTTTGAAACCATTTATTACACAGTAACATCAAACGAACGCATAACTATAGAGGTTATTGATGCGAAACAGAACGGTAGAAGTTCTCAAAACAAATCCGATTTTAAACGATTTAATGAGATGATAGATTCTGCAGATGCTTATCTAAAAAAGGATGCAGAAAAGAGTATAAAATTTATTGGTAATGCATTAAAAGCTAAAATTGATACTGAGCAAAACGCACAAGCATATGAATTGTTAGGTGACGTCTACGTATATTGGAAACAGTATGATTTGGCTATTTCTGCTTTTAAAACTAGTATACAAAATACAGCAAAAGCTTCTGCAAAACTTAAATTAGCTAAAGCCTATAGAAATGATGGCGATTTTGATAAAAGTTTAAAGGAATACAATTTAATAAAAGAAAAGGATTTATCTAATTACGAAAAAACGGTTTGGTTTGAAGGCATAGGAGACACCTATGTAAAACTAGAAGATTATGCTAAAGCTATAAAAGCCTATGAAGATGGCTTAAAAGTAGCTAAAAAGCATTTAATAACACCCAAGGTTACAGATTTAAATTCTAAAATGGCACAGGTTTACAGTGACCAAGGCCAAACTAGTAAAGCAAAATTATTATTTAGTAATTCATTAAACTTAGCTAAAAATGAAAACAAAAAACGTGCAGTAGAAGAGCAAGTAAAAGTCGCTGAATTCAATAGTTTAAATGCGGCTTACGAAGATGAGATTGTATTAAGAAAAGAGGCTATTGAAGCGATAAAAGATATTGAAAAAGATTCTATAATTGCAAACGAAAGCCCTATTACAATACAAAAACAAAACTATAAAATTGGTAATGCTTACTATCTTCAAAATGATATGGAAAGCGCAATTCCTTATTACGAAAAGAGTATAGAAGAAGCTGATAAAAAAGAAGATTTGGATGTAAAGATGGATGCTACTCGTAAATTATCTGAAGCTCATTTAAGATCAGGTAATACAGAGCAGGCCATTGCTTATAGTGAAGAATACAATAGTGTAGTAGACCAGCAATACGCAAAAAAAATACAAGAAATCTCGCAAGCTGCACGGTTTAGTAGAAATATCGCAGAGCAACAAAGTAGAATAACCTCTTTAGAAAGTGATAGAGCCTTATCTAAGAGTAAATACGAGTTAACACAAGAACAAAATAAAAACCAACAGATTATTATTTATTCATTAATAGGCGGTTTAGTTTTACTTCTAATTACAGGTTATTTAATGTTTAAATACATTAAGCAACAACGATTAGCAAATAATTTATTGGCTCTAAAATCTTTGCGTAGCCAAATGAATCCACACTTTATTTTTAATGCATTAAACTCTGTAAATACCTTTATTGCTACAAATGACGAACGCACAGCAAATAAATATTTAACAGACTTTTCAAAATTAATGCGAGCAGTTTTAGAAAATAGTGAAGAAGATTTTATACCACTAAAAAAGGAAATTGAATTATTAAATTTATACACTAAGCTAGAACATTTTAGATTTCAAGATAAGTTTGATTATTCTATAGATGTTGATGAGACTATTGATGTAGAAGAATTTCAGATTCCACCAATGTTGCTTCAGCCTTATATAGAAAACGCAGTTTGGCATGGCCTACGTTATAAAACTGAAAAAGGACACTTAAATATAAATATTCAACCTAAAACTAAATCCGAAATTACAATTATTATTTCTGATGATGGTATTGGGAGAGAACGTTCTAAAGCATTAAAGACAGACCATCAGAAAAAGCAAAATTCAAAAGGGATGAACAACATTAAAAAGCGTGTTGCTATCTTAAACGAAATGTATAAAGATAAAGTAGATGTTACGATTGCTGATTTTCAAGATTTGGAAGATGCAGGTACTAAGGTTGTTGTCACATTAAAAAAAGATTAATTATGAAGCTAAAGGCTATAATAGTAGAAGACGAAGAAAACAGTAGGCTTATTCTTAGAAATTATCTAACCAAGTATTGTCCAAATATTTCAATTTTAGGCGAAGCAGCAAATATTGAAGATGCTTTAGTATTAATTAGGAATAATAATTTAGATGTTGTGTTTTTAGATGTAGAAATGCCTTATGGCAATGCGTTTGATTTATTAGATAAGGTAGGAGATATTAATTTTGAAACCATTTTTGTAACGGCTTATAATCATTATGCAATTGAAGCATTAAATGCGCACGCGTCTTATTATTTAATGAAACCAATTTCTATTGACGAATTAATAAAGGCTGTAGATTACGTTACCGAAATCAGAATAAAAGAGGATGCATTACAAGATCAGGTTTTAACACCTAAGACAAATGTTGTTAATGGAAAAATAACGATTCCGCAACAAGATGGTTTTGAAGTTATTGAAACATCAGATATTATGTATTGCAAAGCAGATGATAATTATACAGAAATCTATCTTAGTAATAACAAAAAAAAGCTCGTTAGTAAAACTCTAAAATATATTGAAGAAAGTTTAACCGATGCTAATTTTGCAAGAGTACATAAGAGTTATTTAGTTAACGTCAACGAAATTGTAAAGTACGTAAAAGGCAAAGGCGGAAGCGTTGTACTAAGTAACGGAAAAGAGATAATGGTATCAGCTTCTAAAAAAGCTGATTTACTATCTTATTTTAAATAAAATTAGACCAACTATTCTCCATTATATTTAAAAGGTTCAATTGGGTGGTCTTCATAAAGATGTTTAAACGTTTTACTGGTAGTGTATTTGTCTTTTAATGTTTTATAAACCATCCATACTACAGAAGCTTGTCCGATTACTGTTAAATAAAATACCCAAGAAAATGAAAAGTTTAAACTTGCCATTATAGTAACAGTAATTAATAATAAGGTTGATAAAATGATATAAGGAAAAGGTGAAGTTTTCATAATAATAAGTTTTTTACTTTAAGATAATTATTTATCAAAAAATAAAAAAGCCTTTTAACGCAACTATAACACCAATTACATACTTATTTCTACTACCAATCCTTCATTGGCTCTCACATTAAAAACCGTATTGTCTTCAAAAATGAGGTATTGCCCTTTTATTCCAACTAATTTTCCGGTATAGTTAGGTGTTTTATTTAAATTAAGACTTTTAGGCTTTACAGGATATTGTTCTACCGGAAATACAAGATGCGTTTCTGTATTGTTTTCTATAAAATAAGGTTGAGCTTCCTCTGGGATATATCCTTTTAAATTATGCCTCCATTCTAATAGGTCTTCATCCTTAACATCATTTTTTAACATATTTCGCCAATTGGTTTTATCTGCTACATGATCTTTTAAGGCAACCTCAGTAATTCCGGCTAAATAACGGTTGGGTACTTCAACAATTTCAACAGCTTCATGTGCACCTTGGTCGATCCATCGAGTTGGCACTTGGCTCTTTCTGGTTACACCAACTTTTACGTTACTAGAGTTTGCTAAATACACAATATGCGGTTGTAACTGTACTTTCTGTTCATATTCTAAATCGCGATCTTCTTTACCTAAATGTGCTGTACTTAACTCTGGCCTCATAATCCAATCACCAGCCACGGGTTTATCAAAAAAACAAGATCTACAAAAACCCTGTCTGTAAATAGGTTTGTCTAATCCACAACTTAAACATTGATGGCCAACAAGTTTTATGTTAATGGTTTTATTCAATAATTGATTCATATGTATAAAATCATTTTCAAAGACCAAATAGTACTGAATTGGCTCTAAAAATTCAGTTTGCATTTTTGTGAGAACTCCTGTATAAACCATAAAAGAATTTAGTATTTTTATCATTCAAGCTTCGTAAAGTTTCAATGTAGAAGATTGATGTGAATATTAGAATGTTAGATTCAAAATTACAAACAATAACTGAAATATTAAATCTCGTTTAGCGAGTAAAGATAGTTTATCCATGCCAATTCCTATTGTAAATTCTATTGCTTCTTGGTTTTTAAAAAAACGATTTCATCAAATTGAATTGTTTGTAAAATACCCAAATGAAGTACAAAACGAATTACTATTTAATTTAATAAAAGTTGCAAAGGACACTGAAATCGGTAGAAAATATGACTTCAATTCAATTAAAACATATAGAGAATTTAATCAACGAATTCCTATTTCTAATTACGAAGAGTTTCATCCATTAATTGAGCGTTCTAGAAATGGTGAACAGAATATTTTTTGGCCAACAGCTATAAAATGGTTTGCTAAATCTAGTGGAACAACAAATGCCAAAAGTAAGTTTATACCAGTAAGTATGGAATCTTTAGAAGATTGTCATTATGCAGCTAGTAAAGATTTGCTATGCATGTATTTAAATAATAATGAAGATGCACAATTATTTACAGGTAAAAGTTTACGTTTAGGCGGAAGTAAAGAATTATATAAAGAAAACGGAACTGTTTTTGGTGACTTAAGTGCTATTTTAATTGATAATATGCCTTTTTGGGCAGAGTTTAGCAGCACACCAAGCAATAGAGTTTCTCTAATGAGTGATTGGGAAACAAAGATGCAAGCAATTGTGGAGGAAACTATTGAAGAAAATGTAACTAGTCTTGCTGGTGTGCCATCTTGGATGTTGGTTTTACTTAATAATGTATTAGATAAAACAGAAAAAGATAGTCTTTTTGAAATTTGGCCAAACCTTGAAGTTTACTTTCATGGAGGTGTAAGTTTTAATCCATATGTAGAGCAATACAAAGCCATTTTGCCCTCTAATAAGTTTAGATATTACGAAATATACAATGCATCAGAAGGCTTTTTTGCAATACAAGACCAAAATAATTCTAGTGATTTGTTACTGATGTTAGATTATGGTATTTTTTATGAGTTTATACCTATGGATACATATAAGACATTGCAGCAAAGAGTAGTTCCGTTAAGTGAAGTGGAACTCAATACTAACTACGCTGTATTAATTACCACTAATGCTGGTTTGTGGCGCTATAAAATTGGAGATACAATAAGGTTTGTAAGTTTAAGTCCGCATAGAATTAAAGTTACAGGTAGAACAAAGCACCATATAAATGCCTTTGGTGAAGAATTAATAATTGAAAATGCAGAACATGCATTTAAAAGTGTTTGCCAAAAAACATCAGCAGAAATTGTAGATTATACTGCGGCTCCAATTTTTATGGAAGGAAAAGAAAAGGGTGCTCACGAGTGGATAATTGAGTTTAAAACACCTCCAAAACATATGGCGGACTTTGAGTATTTATTTGACGAAGCGTTAAAATCATTAAACTCAGATTATGAAGCTAAACGTCTTAATAATATGACTTTAAATAAACCAAAAATACATTGCGCTCGTACTAACCTATTTTATGATTGGTTAAAGAATAATAATAAATTAGGTGGTCAGCACAAGGTACCTCGTTTATCTAATTCTAGAGTGTATTTAGAAGAATTACTTCGTTTAAACGAACAATAAAATAAGATAATTAATATAAAAAACTGAAATACATGTTAACTTATCGATAAATTAGTGTTAGTTAACCAATAAAGGCACAGAAATTCAATCTGTTTCTTAGGTTAATCGTATCTTTAAGATGTATTAATCCATTTTTCCCTACATTATGAAATATACACTACACGTGCTTTTTGCACTAATGTTTTGTACATATAGTTTTTATGACAAAACTAATCCGGTTAAACCGACCAAAGTTGATGCTTTAAATAAAAGTGGTTATGCTTTTAATGTAAAAGTCTCTCAGATAAACTCAAATTATTCTGAAATTGCAAGTGCTATGTTTAGAAATAAACTAGTTATTGTGTCTTCCAAAAAAATTGGAGCAATAGGTTCTGGTATTGATCCAAAAACAAAAGAACCTTACACTGATTTGTTTTGCTTAGATGTAAAAGGGACCAATAGTTTTTCACAACCATTTTTATTCAGTAGAATTTTAAATACAAAAGGAAATGAGGGTCAAGTTTCTTTTTCACCAGATGAGCACACTATTTATTATACAAGGAGCGAAAGAGGTAGTGAAGGTAATTATAAAATGTATAAAGCGAATTTAAAAAGGAATTCTCAAGGTAAATGGATTAATGAAACTGAATTATCTATAAGTAGTGATGATTATTCTGTAGAAAATCCTCATGTTTCTGCAGATGGTAAATTCTTATTCTTTTCTTCAAATATGAAAGGTGGATATGGAGAGTTTGATATCTATATGGCCAGAATTAACAAAGATGGAACTATTGGTTCTTACGTTAATTTAGGGGATAAGGTAAATTCAGAAAAAAATGAAAAATACCCATTTACTACTGATGATAATAAAGAATTATTTTTCTCATCTACAGGCCATGGTAGTTTAGGTGGTTATGATATATTTATTTCTAACCGAAGAAATATTGTATACAGTGAACCTAGAAATTTAGGAAGAGCAATTAATTCTAACAGAGACGATATAGCTTTTATGATAATTAACGGAGAAACGGGTGTTTTTTCGTCAAATAAAAATAGAAAATCGCAAAAAACGCTTGCGTACAACATGTACCATGTTCAAGCTGAAATGATTTACAAAAACTTAGAAGGTATTATTACTACAGAAGATAACGAAAGATTACCAAATACAACTGTTGTTTTATTAGATGATGAAGGTAAAGAGATAGAACGCCAAGTAACAAGTGATGATGCATCTTATCATTTTAAGTTAAAGCCTTATCATTATTATCAAATCGTTGCGGAAAAGGATGGTTATGTAAATTATAGAGAAGAACTTATTCCTAACTCATATTCTAAGAAGTCCGTTGTAAAATTGGCTCAAAAAAAAGTTACATTAAGCTATACTAAAACAAAGCGATAACCTTTTAACCGAAAAAATGGTATTGATATTGTTTTTAGCGATGGTTATAATCGTTTTAACCAATATTAATATGAATTAGTAGTGCAGTTGATGAATGCTTCTATATTTGATTAAAATTAATGTGCTATTAACTTTTACAATTCTTAAAAAATATTGCTAGCAATATTATATTAATTAAATCCCTAACATAAAAAGCCACCATTTCTAACTTGAAATTGTGGCTTTTAGTTATTTAGTTAGTAAAGAAGTTTAAGACACTGCCTTCAACTTCTTTAATGTAGACTTATTTAATCGGTCTTCTGCATAAGATTTAGTGACGTTGAATTTAGATTCTCCAGATCCAGGTAATTCAAACATGGCTTCTGTAAAGATTTCTTCGCAAAGGGATCTTAAACCACGTGCACCCAATTTGTACTCAATTGCTTTTTCTACAATATAATCTAAGGCACCATTTGTAATAGAGAATTCAACTTCATCCATTTGAAACAACTTCTTATATTGCTTAATGATGGCATTTTTAGGCTCAGTTAAAATGGCTCTAAGTGTTTTAGCATCTAATGGATCCATGTGTGTTAATACAGGTAAACGACCAATAATTTCAGGTATTAAACCAAAATCTTTTAAATCTTTTGGGATGATATATTGTAATATATTGTCCTTGTCAACACTTTCCTTGTTTATAGAACTGTAGCCAATGGCTTGCATATTAAGTCGCTTAGAAATAACACGTTCAATACCATCAAAAGCACCACCAGCAATAAATAAAATATTCTCGGTATCTACTTCAATAAATTTCTGATCCGGATGTTTACGTCCTCCTTTAGGTGGTACATTAACTACAGTACCTTCTAAAAGTTTCAATAACGCTTGTTGTACACCTTCTCCCGAGACATCTCTGGTAATAGAAGGGTTATCACTTTTACGAGCAATCTTATCAATTTCATCTATAAAAACAATACCGCGTTGTGCTTTTTCAAGATTATAATCAGCGGCTTGTAACAAACGCGTTAAAATACTCTCTACATCTTCACCAACATAACCAGCCTCTGTTAATACAGTAGCATCAACAATAGCTAAAGGTACATTTAACATTTTTGCAATAGTTTTTGCAATTAATGTTTTACCAGTACCTGTTTGGCCAACCATAATGATATTACTCTTTTGTATTTCAATATCATCGTCTGTTGATGGTTGTAATAAGCGTTTGTAGTGATTGTAAACCGCTACAGACATAACACGTTTAGTATATTCTTGTCCTATTATATAGTCGTCTAAAAAAGTCTTAATCTCTTTAGGTTTTCTAAGCATTAATTCTGCGCTTAAATCTGAATTACCAGATTGCTTAGATTCTTCTATAACAATACCATGCGCTTGCTCAATACAGCGATCACAGATGTGAGCATCTAATCCTGCAATTAATAGATTTGTTTCTGGCTTTTTTCTACCACAAAATGAACATTCTAATTCTTCCTTTGCCATAATTTTTGTTTAAAGTTTAGGGTTAAAGAATTAATTCTTAACCCTAAACTTTTATGTTTACTTTTAGTCGAAGTAATTTGAAATTACTTTCTTGTCAATACTTCATCAATCATTCCATATTCTAAAGCTTCTTGTGAGCGCATCCAATAATCTCTATCAGAATCTTTTTCTACTTGCTCTATAGTTTGCCCAGAATGTTTAGAAATAACTGCGTATAATTCTTCTTTTACTCTAATAGTTTCCTTTAAAGCAATTTCCATATCACTAAGCTGACCTTGAGTACCACTACTTACTTGGTGTATCATTACACGAGAGTGTGTTAATGCAGAACGTTTTCCTTTTTCACCAGCACATAATAAAACGGCTGCCATTGATGCCGCAATACCTGTACAAATTGTTGCAACATCTGGCTTTACAAATTGCATAGTGTCATAAATACCTAAACCAGCATAAACAGAACCTCCTGGTGAGTTAATATAAATCTGAATATCCTTATTTGCATCTGTACTTTGTAAGAATAACAATTGGGCTTGGATAATATTGGCAACCTGATCGTTAACACCTGTTCCTAAAAAGATAATACGATCCATCATAAGACGTGAAAATACATCAAAAACGGCAATATTCATTTGGCGTTCTTCGATGATATTTGGCGTCATATTAGAAGGGTACATGCTTTCTATTATTTTACTATAATAGTTGCTATTAATCCCTTGGTCTTTTATTGCGAATTTTTCAAATTCTTTTCCGTAATCCATATAAATTTAAATTCTTTTAATTAATGAGTTCTCTATTATAAAACCTTTATAATGCGCATATATTATATAAACTTTTAAAGAAAAAGCCGTTTCATAAAAAAAGCGCAAAACTGTTAAGTTTTACGCTTTAAAGATACTAATTATTTTAAAGACTACTTAACTATAAAATTCTTTTACAAAATCATCGTAAGTGATGTCTTTAGTCTTAATATTTGCTTCAGTCTTGTATAAGTTTAATAGTTTCTGACTTACAAGTTGTTCTGACATTCGTTTTACTTCATCTTGATTAGATAAAATACGCGCTGCGATATCTTCTAACTCTTTATCTGAAGGGTTCATTTGGCCAAATTGAGCCATTTGTCCCTTAATCAAATCCATAGAATAAGCTTTTAATTCTTCAAACTGAACTTGAAGTTTATGGTCATTGATTAATTTACCTTCTATAAGTTGGTAACGCATGCTTTTTTCAGATTTTTCGTATTCTTCTTTAGCTTGCTCTTCAGTCATTTCTTCTTCACCAGCTGTTTGCATCCATTTTTGTAAGAAACTAGATGGTAAATCGAATTTTGTATTTTCAATTAAGCTTTCAGTAACATCGTTTAATAGTTTCTGATCACCTTGTTGAGAAAATTGTTTTTCTGAATCTTCTTTAATTTTGTCTTTTAGCTCAGTTACAGAAGTAACTTTTCCTTCGCCAAATAACTTATCAAATAATTCTTGATCTAAATCTGCTAATTCGCGTTGGTTAATTTCAGTGATTGTAAAATTCACTTCAATATCTAAACCATGAGCATCATCATGAGGTACTTTTAAAGCATTCATTAAATCGTGATCATCGCTAAATAATCCTTTTGTCTTTAATGTAATAACATCGCCAACTTTTGCTCCAATAAATTTCTTAGGATTTGTTTTTCCTTTTAATTTATCTAAAGTAATCATTGCAGAATTGTCAATCTCTTTTTCCTCGTTAGTAAAAGTTCCGGTAATTTCGGAAGCTTCGGTAACTTCATTTTGAGAAACAATTTTACCATATTGTTTTTGAATGTTTACAATCTGATCATCAATCATTTTGTCATCTGCAACAATATTGTAATGTGTTATAGCTTTTTTACTTTTTAATTCTACTTCGAATTTTGGAGCAAGACCTAATTCAAATTCAAAAGAAAATGCTTCTGCATCCCAATCTAAATCATCTTGTGCTTTTGGTAAAGGATTACCTAAAACGTCTAGTTTTTCTTCAACTAAATACTTACCAAGTGCATCTTGTAGTAATTTGTTTACTTCATCTACTAATACAGCTTTACCATATTGCTTTTTTACCATTCCCATTGGTACATGGCCTTTTCTAAAACCAGGAATGTTTGCAGACTTACGGTAATCTACTAATATTTTTTCTACTTTATCGCTATAATCTTCCTTAGCGATATCAACTTTTACAACTGCATTTAATGCATCGATGTTTTCTCTTGTAATGTTCATTTTTATTGAAACTAAAATTGGGCTGCAAAAATACAATTTTTTTTGCAACCCAACAACAGTTTTAAGCGTTTGTATATCAGCTACTTTTTATCGTCTTTTAAAAAGGATTGAAGTAGCCATTGTAAGATGGATAGTAGGATGCTAAATAAAATGGCTGTCCAAAAATTAGCCACGTTAAATCCGTCTACAAGTTTGTCGGCTAATAGAATAATACATGCATTGATTACTAAAAGAAATAACCCTAGAGTAATAATGGTAATTGGTAGTGTTAGAATCACTAAAATTGGTCTTACTAGTAAATTGAGAATGGATAAAACAACAGCAACAATAATTGCACCTACATAACCATCTACTGTTACACCTGTTAAGACGTTGGCTAAAACAAAAACGGCTAGTGCATTTAATAAAAGTCTAATAATTAGATTCATGATTTTTTTATTTTGAATTATATCTAAGATACTAAATTACATATATAATTATTTCTGTACCTGAAAAACAATAGGTATTGAAAAAGGAATTATAACTGGTTTATCTCTTTGGTAGGCTGGCTCTACTGAAGGTAACAACTTAATTACTCTTACAGCTTCTGCAGCTAAACCGGGATGCGGTGCTTTTGCTTTAGCCTCTATGACTTTTCCGGTTTTATCTATTTTAAAATTTAGTAGAATTCTTTGTTTTCCTAATAAGTTTAATGTTGAAGCCAATTCAATATTAAAATTTTTACCAATATGCTGATTAACATATTTGTTCATGCATTGTTTTCTAGTTTTGTTAGTCAACATTTCTTCACAACCTGGATAAATTGGTACACGCTCAATTATACCATCAGCTACGACTGTTGGTTTTAACACATTGGAATATTCGGAGTTTGAGGTAATACCTTCCTTAAATTTTATCTTTTCAATTTTATTCCCTTTTTCGTCGAATCTAACCCAAGTTTTGTTTAAGATGCCTTTTGAGTAATTTCCTTTCCATTCTAGTACATTACCTGGCAAATATCGTTTTTCCTCACCTTCAATTTTATCTCTAACGTTGGTTCCTTCAAGCAATAAATCACCATTTCTGTTATATTTTTTATAAGCACCATGTCTATACCCATCTTTATAGGTTACTAGCCATTCAAGTTCGCCAGTTTCGAAGTATTTTTTCCATTCACCAACGAGGTCAAATTCAAAATAATTGGCTTCTATTTCTTTTGCACCACTTTCATAATAGCTTTTAAAATAACCAGATTTGTATTGTCTTTTATAATCTAAATTGCCACTTTCATAGTATCTAAAGTTAACATATACATCATCTTCTAATTCGGTTTTGTGGCTTACTGTACCATTTTCGTAGTATGAAATTGACTCATCGTTATATTTGCCATCAGTAAAACTATATTCTTTTGAGGTTTGTCCGTTTTTGTAATACTCTTTCCATGTACCAATTCGTTTATTATTTTTGTATTGTCCTTTAGTTTTAAGTTCTCCAGTTTCGTAATATTCCTGATATGGACCGTCTGGTAGGTCTTGAGCTATTGATAATTGCAAGCTAAATAAGAATATTATTATTGATAGGTATTTCATATTTATAAGGTAAGGATTAATTTAAACAAAGTTTATGACTGCTTCATGAAATGCTGTTGGGTTTTCTGCATGTAACCAATGACCAGCATTAGAGATGGTTATTATTTTAGAAATTGGGAAATGGCGATGAATAAGTGCTTCATCTGCTTCAGCAATATATTCTGAACGGTCACCTCGTAAAAACAAAGTGTCTTTTTTAAAAATGGCATGTATAGGAAGTGCTTCGCCAACTTCTGATACGTTCTCTTTTAAAACCTCTAAATTAATACGCAAGCCTAGTTGTCCTTTTTCTACCCAATAAAGATTTTTTAGTAAAAACATTCTGATTCCGGCATCATTAATAAAATGACTTAGTGCTTTATCGGCTTCTCCTCTTGTTTTTATTTCTGAAAAATTTAAACTGCTTAAGCCTTCTAAAATGGCATCGTGATGCACAGGGTAATAGCGAGGCGAAATATCTGCAACAATCAGTTTATTAACTAATTCTGGATATTTTGAAGCAAAAAGCATTGCTGTTTTTCCTCCCATAGAATGGCCTAGTAAAATAATATCGTTTAAATTGTGAGCATTGCAATAGGATTTTAAATCTTCAGCCAGTAAATCGTAATCAAAATCCTCTGAATGAAAACTGCGACCATGATTTCTTTGGTCTACCAGATGTACGGCATAATTGTCTTCAGAAAATTGTTTAGCCAAGGTTTTCCAATTGTCTCCCATGCCCAAAAATCCGTGAAGGATAATGAATGGTTTTCCTTCTCCTATAATGTTTGAGTGTAAAATCATTTTGTTTTATTTGAAAAGTGTTGCGAGGTTTTAAAATAAAAAATTACTTTAATTTGTTTAAATACATTCCTATTACTTTCTCCACGCCCAAATAAAGACTTTCAGCAATTAAAGCGTGACCAATAGAAACTTCTAAGAGTCCTGTAATGTTTTCTTTAAAAAAATTAATGTTTTCTAAAGATAAATCATGTCCTGCATTAATGCCAAGCTGCATAGTGTTTGCTAAGCCTGCACATTCCATGTAAGGATTTATGGCGTCTTTATTTCCTAAACTATATTGATGTGCAAACGCTTCTGTGTACAATTCTATTCGGTCTGTTCCTGTTGCTTTTGCACCTTCAATTTGGTGTAAATCTGGATCTACAAAAATGGATGTTCTTATCCCGTTATTTTTAAATTCCTTAATTACATCAATTAAAAAGTCTTTGTGTTTTAAAGTATCCCAACCAGCATTAGAAGTTATTGCGTCTATAGCATCTGGTACCAATGTTACTTGCGTAGGCTTAATTTTTAAGACCATATCCACAAATTTTGGAATTGGGTTTCCTTCAATGTTATATTCTGTATAAACTTCAGATTTTAAGTCGTATGCGTCTTGGTAACGAATATGTCTTTCGTCTGGTCTTGGATGAATGGTAATTCCTTCTGCTCCAAAACGCTGAGCATCTTTTGCAAACTGAACTACATTAGGAACATCACCGCCACGACTATTTCTTAACGTTGCGATTTTATTTATATTAACACTTAATTTAGTCATTTTAATAGATTTTGAAATACAAAAATACAAACAAGAGCACGCTTATTATGGTAATTTTTGATTAATTTGCACCTTCATAAATTAAATGTAATGGAGCTTCAGAATTTTGTAATAAATGATATAAAGCCACTTAGTGTAAATGATAAAATAGGTGATTTAAAAATGCTTTTTAATCAATTAACCTATTCTCATATTCCTATTTTAGATAATGGTATTTATATAGGTTGTATCTCAGAGACAGATGCACATTGTTTTGAAGGTAATATAACAATCAGCGATTGTAAATATGCTATTGAAGGTTTTTTTGTAAGACCAATCACAAACTGGTTAGATGTGCTAGAAGCATTTGCGCAAAATGATACTAATATTATGCCAGTTTTAGACGCAAATAATAAATATCTTGGCTATTATGAGCTAAATGATATTATCCATTTATTTAATGAAACACCATTTTTTGCAGAACCAGGTGGAATTTTAATTGTTGAAAAAGGTATTAACGATTATTCATTTAGTGAAATTAGTCAAATCGTTGAGTCTAATGATGCAAAGCTTTTAGGCGCTTTTATTTCTAAAATGGATGGTGATTTGGTAAGAGTTACAATTAAAATAGGTAATGCTAGTCTCAATGAGGTTATTCAAACGTTTAGACGTTATAGTTATAATATAGTTTCTGGCCATGAAGATGATTCTTACTTAGAAAGTTTAAAAGAACGCTCTCAGTATTTAGATAAATACCTAAACATGTAATAATGACGAAAGTAGCAATTTATGGTCAGAATTATAGTAAGGAAACCACACAGAGTGCAGTAGAACGACTTCTAGATGTTTTACTTAGGAAAGAAGTTAATGTCTTTTTTGAAAGCGAATTTATTAAAACTCAAAATTCAGCAATACAGAACAGTTCTGCTGTAAGAACGTTTAATAGGTTAGATGAATCTTTTGATTTATTGATAAGCGTAGGAGGTGATGGCACAATTTTGAGAGCTGTAACTTATGTTAGAGATTTGGGTATTCCTATTGTTGGAATAAATACAGGGCGATTAGGTTTTTTGGCAACTATACAAATAGATGAAATTGAAACAGCACTCAACGAAATTCTTATAGGAGAATATAAAATTTCTGAACGTTCGTTATTAAGTGTGTCAACTGATCCAGAGCACGAAGATATTCTTAAGACCAATTTTGCATTAAATGAAATTGCAATAAGTAGAAAAAATACAACGTCTATGATAACGGTAGACACGCATTTAAACGATAAGTATCTAACATCTTATTGGGCAGATGGTCTTATACTTTCTTCGCCAACTGGCTCTACAGGTTATTCATTAAGTTGTGGAGGTCCGGTAATTGCGCCAGATGCAAAGAGTTTTGCATTAACACCAATTGCACCGCATAATTTAAGCGCTCGTCCATTAATAATACCAGATAGTACAACGGTAAAATTAAAAGTAAACGGAAGAGAGGATCAATTTTTAATGTCATTAGATTCTAGGATTGTAACACTCTCTAATTCTACGGTTGTAACTATTAAAAAAGCAGATTTTGTGGTAAAAATGGTAGAATTGCTAGATGAATCTTTTTTAGAAACACTACGAAAAAAATTACTTTGGGGAGAAGATCGAAGGAATTAGTACTTTTTTTACAATAAATACCTTTAAAAACAGTTAATCTGTAATACATTTTGTTTCAAATTGTTCCACAAATTCTTAATTGTTATATTTGCAAACTTTGAAAAATTTATGAGGTATTTTTTTCTTTTTTTATTAGGTTCATTTATCATTAATACAGCTGAGGCTCAAATTTATGAGGTTGGTATTTTTGCAGGTGGAAGTAATTTTATTGGTGATGTAGGTTCTAGTAAATATATTTCGCCAAACCAATTTGCTTTTGGCCTATTGGCTAAATGGAATAGAAGCCCAAGACATTCGTTTAGAGTTTCTGTTGTTTTTACAGATTTAGAAGGGCTTGATGGCAAATCAGATGATGCCAGAAGAGTACAGCGCGGTTACGAATTTAATACCAATATCACAGAAATTTCGGCAGGAATGGAATTTACATTTTTGGATTTTGATTTGCATACAAGTGGTATGAAGGGAACTCCATATTTGTATTCTGGAATTACTTTAGCCCATCATGATAATTTCTATTTTTCAGAAGTTGGTGAGATTGTATCAGAAAACACAAGCAGTTGGGCTTTTGGTATACCTATGGCATTAGGTTATAAAACAAATATTACTAATCAGTTTATTTTAGCTGCAGAAATAGGAGCGCGTTACACTTTTTCAGATGAAATAGATGGTAGCACGCCAGATGCAGATTTTAGAGAACAATATAGTTTTGGAAATACTAATAATAATGATTGGTACATGTTTACCGGATTTACATTAACTTACACCTTTGGTCGACGACCTTGCTATTGTAATTTTTAAAATGAGTATTAAAGAACAAATAAATAAAGAAAAGCTTCCCCATCACATTGCAATTATAATGGATGGCAATGGACGTTGGGCCAAACAACAAGGGTTAATAAGAGCAATTGGACATGAAAACGGAACTAAATCGGTAAGACAAACCGTTGAGGCTAGCGCAGAGCTGGGTGTTAAAAACTTAACACTTTATGCGTTTTCTACAGAAAATTGGAATAGACCAAAGTTAGAGGTTCAAACCTTAATGAAACTTTTAGTAAAATCACTAAAGAAAGAAATTAAGACGTTACAAGACAATAGTATCAAACTTAATGCAATTGGCTGTTTAAAGGATTTACCTACTAAAGCTCATAAAGAACTTTTAGAAGTTATAGAAAAGACTAAGAACAATACTAATATGACATTAACTTTAGCATTAAGCTATGGTTCTCGTGAAGAAATTGTAAATGTTGTTAAAGAAATATCAGTTAAAGTTAAAAATAATATAATTTCTTCTGAAAGTATTGATGAATCAATTATTAATAAGCATCTTTACACGCAAAATTTACCAGACGTAGACTTACTTATTCGCACAAGTGGAGAACAACGTATTAGTAATTTTTTACTTTGGCAAATTGCCTACGCAGAATTATATTTTACAGATATTTTATGGCCAGATTTTAAAAAAGAAAATTTGTATGAGGCGATCATAAATTATCAAAATAGAGAACGAAGATTTGGAAAAACAAGCGAACAACTTACCTAATAATTCAGTATTGAAGTCAACATTAAAGCTTTTTTGTACTGTATTCCTCTTTACAATTTCATTTAATAGTAATGCTCAAGTAGAAGGTGGAGAAACCTATTTAATTAAAGACATTACCGTTACAGGTAATACTAATTTTAGTGCGCAAACAATTATTGCCTATTCTAAACTTAGAAGGGATGAAGAAATCCAAGTTGGTGGTGAAAAAATTGCCAATGCAGTAAAAACTTTATGGAAATCTAACCTCTTTAGCAGCATAGATATATATATTATAAATATTGATGGTAATACAGCCGATTTAGAGATTAATTTAAGTGATTTACCCGAATTAAAAGACCTCACTATTGAGGGTATTAAAAAAGGTAAAAAGGATGAACTGATTTCTGAAAACAAATTAAAACCAGGCGTAAAGGTTACAGAAAATCTTATTGCAACCACTAAAAATTATCTTACTAATAAATATAGAAAGAAAGGTTTTTTAAATACTAAAGTAAAAGTTACCACTTCTCAAGTAATTGATTCTGTTGAAAAAGAGCGTGTAAATATGCTTGTAGATATCAATAAAGGTGAGAAAGTTAAAATAAAGTCCATTAATTTTGAGGGTAATGATAAAATGACGGATAAGAAGCTTCGTAAAGCTATGAAAAACACGAAGCAAAAAAGTCTTAGCCCTTTACGTATATTAAAGCGTTCTAAGTATATTGAAGACGATTTTAGAACAGATCTAGTAAGTTTAGTCGATTATTATAAAGAAAACGGTTATAGAGATGCAAGAGTTATTTCAGATTCTATTTCTTACATTGACGAGAAAACAATTAGTTTAGATATTAAAGTAGAAGAAGGTGAAAAATACACCTTTGGTAAAATTACATTTGTAGGTAATACCGTTTATTCAGATAGGCAATTAGCACTTTTATTAGGTATAAAAGAAGGCGATACTTACAATGGAGTAGAATTGCGAGAACGTATTTCGGATGAAACAAATCCAGATGCTCAAGATATAACTAACGCGTACCAAAACAATGGTTATATGTTTTCAACTATAAATCCGGTTGAGGTAAGTGCAGAAGGTAATGTTATCGATATGGAAATCCGAATATCTGAAGGTAAACCTGCGTACTTTAATAATGTTACAGTTGTAGGTAACGATGTAACTAATGACCATGTGGTTTATAGAGAGATTAGAACACGTCCAGGTCAGTTGTATAGAAAATCTGATATTATTAGAACAATTAGAGAATTAGGACAACTTGGATTTTTTGATGCGCAACAAATAACACCTAATATTAAGAACCCAAATCCTGTAGATGGTACGTTAGATGTTGAATACTCTGTTGTAGAACAAGGTTCAAGTCAGATACAACTACAAGGTGGTTATGGTGGAGGAGGCTTTATTGGTACTTTAGGGTTATCATTTAATAATTTTTCAATTAAAGATATTTTTAAGAAAGATGCTTATAAACCCGTTCCTAGAGGAGATGGTCAAAGTTTAGCATTAAGATTACAAGCAAGTCAATATTTTCAAACGTATAGTTTTTCATTTAGTGAGCCTTGGCTTGGTGGTAAAAAGCCTTACCAAATGTCAACATCATTGTCGCACTCTAAACAATTTTTATACGATTCATCATCAGGAGGTGCAGATAAAGATAGGAGTTTTAATATTACAGGTTTAACTTTTGGATTATCTACAAGACTTTCTAAGCCAGATGATTATTTTGTGTTATCTCAAGCCTTAAGTTTTCAACATTATAATTTAAATAATTATACAACTAGTCTATTTACTTTTGGTGATGGTTACTCAAATAATCTCTCTTATACTGTAGGATTAAGTAGAAGTGACCTTAGAGTAGATCCAATCTTCCCAACAGGCGGATCTAGTTTTAGTGTTTCGGCAAAATTCTCATTCCCATATTCTTTAGTAAATGGTGTGGATTATAAAGCTTTAATAGACGAAAGAGATGGTTTGGATGCTTCAGATTCAAGTGATTATGAAAGAATTGCTGAAATAGACCAAGAACGTTTTAAATGGTTAGAGTTTTATAAGGTAAAGTTTAAGGCAGAATGGTATCAGTCTTTAACTAAGAAATTTGTTTTAAGACCAAGTATGGAATTTGGATTCCTTGGAGCTTATAATAACTCAAGAGGTGTAATTCCTTTCGAAAGATTCTTTGTTGGAGGAGACGGTTTAGCTAATTATTCTTTAGATGGTAGAGAAGTAGTACAGTTACGTGGTTATCCAAATCAATCATTGTCAGATACTGATGGTGGATCTATTTATAATAAATTCTCGTTAGAGTTACGTTATCCTATTACATTAGGTTCGTCTGCAAAAATTTATGCATTATCTTTCTTAGAAGCAGGTAGTTCTGTAAATGAATTTAAAGATTTTGACCCTTTTAAGCTACAAAGATCTGCAGGTTTTGGACTTAGAATATTTATGCCAGCCTTTGGTTTACTTGGTATAGACTTTGGTCATGCGTTTGATGAATCTCCTTATGGAACTCAAGTTAAAAACTGGGAAACTCACTTTATTATTGGACAACAATTTTAAGTTTGGCACGATATTTTCTAATAGCATAATAAGAAATTCATCGCGTGTTAAAATTTTTAAGAATATATTTCGTTAAATTTGAGGATTAGTAACACTAAAGAAATGACACATTTTAGTATTACGAAAAAAATGTCTCAAAACATGAAAACAAAAATGATGAAATTCAAAGTTCTTTTTTTATTAATAATAGGGTTATTGAGCTTTAGTGCAAATGCACAACGAGGTGTTAGGATTGGATATATTGATACAGAGTATATTTTACAAAATGTACCAGAATATCAAGAGGCCTCTACACAACTCGATAAAAAGGTTCAAAATTGGAAATCCGAAATAGAAACTAAACTAAATGCAATTGAGCAAAAAAAGAAAGAACTCGACAATGAAAGTGTTCTTTTAACTAAAGAATTGTATGATGAGCGTTTTGAAGATATTTCCTTTGAAGAAGCAGAGGTTTTAGACTACCAGCAAAAGCGATTTGGACCTAATGGTGATTTAATGATACAAAAGCGTCAATTAATTGAGCCAATCCAAGATCAGATATTTGCAGCGGTACAAGAAATCGCAGAAACAAAAAAATATGATTTTGTTTTTGATAAATCGGCCGATGTTGTGATGCTTTATTCTGCTGAACGCTATGATATAAGTGAACAGGTTTTAAGAACCATAACAAGAACATCTAAGCGCTCTCAAGTAAAAAACAAAAAGGAGCGTAAAGAGTTAGAGGAAGAAGAGGTTGTGCCTGTTGTAAGTGAAGCAAAAGATGATCGCCAAAAAGCATTAGAAGATCGCAAGGCAGAGCGCGAGGCGCAATTAGCGGCAAAAAGAGCAGAACGTGAAAAAGCTATTGAAGAAAGAAGAATAGCTCAGGAGGAATTGCGAGAAGCGAAACGATTAGAAGCAGAAGCGCGTCGTAAAAAGTCAGTTGATTCAAGAAATAAAGCTTCTGAATCAACAGAAACGACTAAGTCAATTGTTGTAGACTCAACAAATAACGCAAAAACTGCTATAGTTAAAACAGATAGCACAAAAGCAAAAGGAGTAGTTGTAAAAGACACAACAGCTATTAAAAAACCTAAAACAGCGGCTGAGATAGCAGAAGCAAAGCGTTTACAAAAATTAAAAGAAAGAGAAGCGCGCCAAAAGGCATTAGAGGATAGAAAAAATAAAATTATTGAGCAACGTAAAAAAGCACGTGAAGAACGTGAAAAACAAGTAAGAAAGAATGATTCTATAGCGAAAGCAAAGAAGAATGAGTAAAAACAAAAACAACTAGTAATTTATAACACACAAATACAAATTAGAAAAAAATGAAAAATTTAAAAACACTTTTATTTGCAGCGGTACTTTTTATTGGAGCTACGGGTTTTACTTCGGCTCAAGGTAAAATTGCTCATATTAATAAGCAAGAATTGATTAAAGCAATGCCAGAGTATGCTGTTGCACAGGCGGAAATAGAAAAGTTGAGTAAAACATACGAAGCAGAAATTCAAGGTTCTTACAAAGAATTAGATGCAAAGTATAAGCAATATAATGCTGAAGCAGAATCTAAAACTGAAGAAGAAAACATAGCACGTATGCAAGAAGTTGAAGGTATGAAGCAAAGCTTAGGTCAATACCAACAACAAGCTCAAAAGCAATTGCAAGAAAAAGAATTTAACCTTTTAAAGCCAATTGTTGAGAAAGCTGATAACGCAATTAAGGCTGTTGCAAAGGCTCAAGGATTTGAATATGTAGTAGATGAAGCAATGCTTATCGTTGCAGATGGTAAAAACCTTATGGCAGATGTAAAAAAGCAATTAGGAATGTAATCCTAAGTAAAAATAAACAATTAGAAAGTCGCTTATTATTAAGCGACTTTTTATTTTTGTACAAATGAGCAAAAGTCCTATTGGCATTTTCGATTCTGGTATTGGAGGTACATCTATCTTCCAAGAAATCCATGCGCTCCTACCTAAAGAAAATTGTATTTATTTAGCAGACAGTAAAAATGCTCCTTATGGCAATAAATCAAATGCTGAAATTATTCAACTCAGTATAAAAAATACCGAATTTCTCATAAACAAGGGTTGTAAAATTATAGTTGTGGCATGTAATACCGCTACAACAAATGCTATTGATTACCTAAGGGAAAATTATACGATACCTTTTATTGGCATTGAACCTGCAATTAAACCAGCTGCTTTAAATACACAAACAAAAGCTATTGGTATATTGGCAACAAAAGGAACTTTAAGTAGTCAGCTTTTTCATAAAACTACAGATCTATATGCTTCTGGTATAAAAGTAATAGAGCAAGTAGGCGAAGGTATTGTTCCCCTTATAGAAGCAGGTAAAGTTAATTCTAAAGAAATGCAATCGCTTTTAGAAGTCTATTTAAAACCTATGTTAGAACAAAATATAGATTATTTAGTGTTGGGTTGTACACATTATCCATACCTAATTCCAATGCTGTCAAAAATGCTTCCTGTTGAGGTTAAGATTATAGATTCTGGCTTAGCAGTAGCAAAACAAACAAAGTCTATTTTAACATCTCATTCTTTGTTAAATGAAGATATATGTGAGCCAACTATAAAGTTATATTCAAACGGTGAAGTCGTTATTTTAGATTCAATTTTAGATTATAAGTTTGATACCTCTTATTTAGTTTTTTAGTAAGGTTTTAGTTTTAAATCATACTAACTTAGTATGAAATTACTTTTTGTTTACAATGCTAATTCTGGTAAGTTAAATACGTTATTAGATGCAGGACATAAACTCCTAAGTCCTTCTACATACCAATGTAGCTTATGCACATTAACTCACAACGTGTTTTCTGAAAACAAAATATGGAAAAACTTTAGAAATAAAACCAATTTTGAAATTGAGTTTTACCACAAAGATGAGTTTGAAGCTAAATTTTCTTTAAAAAATTTAATATATCCAATCATTCTAAAACAAGAAAACAATACGCTTTCAACAGTTTTAATTGCTGAAGTTATAAATGAAATATCAAGTATAGAAGTGTTAATTAAAAGAATAAATTCTGGTATCTAATTTCTATTCTTTAAACCAGCTTGAATACTTTATATAGTTGTTTGCAATACGGTCAATTTCGCCTGAAATAAGTTCTTTACTAATGTCTTTCACTTTTTTAGCTGGCACACCAGCATAAATACTTCCAGATTCTACAATTGTATTTTTTGTTACTACAGCGCCAGCTGCAATAATACTATTGCTTTCTACAATACAGTCGTCCATAATAATACTTCCCATACCAACAAGAACATTATCTTTTATAGTACAACCATGCACAAGAGCATTATGTCCTATAGATACATTGTTTCCAATTGTTGTTGGTGATTTTTGATAAGTAGCATGGATAACAGCACCATCTTGAATATTAACTTTATTACCTATTTTAATAAAATGAACATCGCCTCTTAATACAGCATTAAACCAAATACTACATTGTTTTCCTAAGGATACTTCTCCAACAATTGTTGCATTCTCTGCAATAAAACAATCTTCTGGTATTTGCGGTTGTTTACCTCTTACAGTTTTTATTACTGGCATAATTAATTCTTTTAAGGAAAAGGAATCTCGTAAAGAGATCCTTTAATATTAGATTTGTAGATTTTTTGCATAAAAAAAGAGCAGCACAAATGCTACTCTTTTATTTTTATTTTATAATTGAGAAAAATTATACGTTTTCAGCATCTCTTAGACCTTGAATGTATTCAGCTTTCTGAATTTCTCTTCTTCTCTTAACAGAAGGCTTAGTGAAATAACGAGATTCTCTAAGGTTTTGCATAATTTGCACATTTCTGTGTTTACGCTTATAACGCTTAAGTGCACGTTCTATATTTTCTCCTTCTTTGATTTCGATTTTAATCATTATCGATATATTTTTGTTAACTAATTCTTGCAAATGGTCGGCAAATATATGCTAACTATTTGAAAATAAAAAATTAATTAAAGGTTTTAGAAATTTATTTTTTATCCTAGATACGTTTTTAGGATTTTACTCTTGCTAGCGTGTCTTAATCTTCTGATTCCTTTTTCTCTAATTTGTCTTACTCGTTCTCTTGTTAAGTCGTAAATACTACCTATTTCTTCGAGTGTCATTGGTGGTTGGTCACCTATGCCAAAGTTTAAACGAATAACATCACTTTCTTTTTGAGTAAGTGTTTCTAGCGCACGTTCAACTTCTGTATTTAAAGATTCTTTCATTAACGCTTTGTCAGGTCTTGGTGATTCACCAGAACTTACAACGTCGTAAAGACTAAACGTTTCTCCATCCTTTAATGGTGCATCCATTGAAAGATGACGACCAGAATTTTTCATAGATTGTTTTACTTCACGTTCACTAATATCTAGTTCGCGAGCAATTTCATCTGCATTTGGAGGTCTTTGGTTTATTTGTTCTAAATGAGAAAACGCTTTATTAATCTTATTAATAGTACCAATTTTATTTAATGGTAAACGTACAATACGAGATTGTTCTGCCAAAGCTTGTAAAATAGCTTGCCTAATCCACCATACTGCGTAAGAAATGAACTTAAAACCTCTAGTTTCATCAAAACGTTTTGCTGCTTTTACCAAACCTGCATTACCTTCATTAATTAAATCTGGTAATTTTAACCCTTGATTTTGGTATTGTTTTGCAACGGAAACAACAAACCTTAAATTAGCCGTTGTTAATTTATCTAATGCTGCCTGATCACCTTTTCTTATGAGCTGTGCTAGCTCAACTTCTTCATCTGCAGTAATCAACGGAATCTTACTTATATCTTGTAAATATTTATCTAAAGATTTATCTTCTCTGTTGGTAACTTGCTTGGTGATTTTTAATTGCCTCATATATCCTGTTTAAAATTTAGTGAACCTTCAATATACTCTAATAATTTAGAATTCCAAACTATTATGTAATTATTAACAATAAATATTGAAAAAAGACTGTTTTTTCTAACTGGGTGACTAGTTTTTTGTTGAATCTTTTGATTTTTCGGTAGTGCTTTTTTTCTTTCCTCCTAAAAGACCTCCCAATATATTACCAACATCTTCTTTAACTTTGTCTTCCGTCGTTTGCTTTGTTGTATTTGCTTCAGTGGTTGTAGAATCTGTTTTAGTCGTGTTTGTGTTTCCTCCCAAAAGTCCTCCAATTAAATCAGTAACTTTATCTTTTCCTGTGTTAATTAATTTTTGTTTTTCAATTTCAATTAATTGCTTTGTCAAGTTTGAAACACCAGACGTTAAATCTGTTTGTATATTAGGACTTGTAAAAGTGCCACCAATATTTGCTGTAACAGGTACAGTCAATTTATTTACTTCATTATCATTAATCTTTCCGATTAAGCGATTTACATCACTACCCAAATATTTAGCTGGTACTTGCAGAACCGCAGTATAATTCATTGTGTTAGAAAAACTATGCGATCCAGACACTACAATTGGTATGTCTTTATAGTTAACAGTAAATGGTTTTACAGAAACTTGTCCATTCTCAAAGCTTAATTTTGTTTTAAGGTCTTTTAAATCTAGTTTGCTAAAATCTATAAAATCTAATTTACTATCTAAGCTAGAAAGCAACGGGCTATTTGCAGCATCTATATTATTAGTTAAAATATCAGCGATTGCACTACCAGAAATTGAACTTAAATCTGGTGAAAAACTCTCGTCTAAAAATCCGCTAACATCTATTGTAGAGTTTAATTTTCCTTGAAGCACTTTTGCAATTGGCGCTAAGGCCTTCAACATATCTAAATCTTTAAATGATTGCGAAATATCGAAGTTTTGCATCGCTAAACTCATGTCAAAAGCTGGTTTGGCTGCTTTAGTAGAGACATTACCAGAAATTCCTAATTGACCATTAAAAATATCTGTGGTCATATTTTTTAGATTTGCATTTTGGTCTTTTATTAATAATTGACCTTTTACATTCTTTAAGTTGAGATTATCATAAATAACGGTTTTTGCGTTGGCTGTTATAGTACAATCTAAAAAATCTGGAATTTTAAGTGATTCTGATTCTGAAGTCGTTTTATTAGATGATTCTGTAGCTGTTTCGTCTTCAGACATAAAATCTGAAATCGCAAACGTGTTAGAATTTACATTAAAATTACCTTCAAGTTTTTTGTCGCTTAATAGAAAACCTAATAAATTATTAATAGTTCCTGTGGCTGAAAAATCACTTTTTCCTGTTAAAGCATCAAAACTGTTCAAACTTACCGTTCCTGGCTTAAAGGCTAAATCGGCTTTGTTTATTTGAATAGGGTTTACAATATCTTCAGAAGAGAATATAAAATCTGAAATAGAAACATTACCAACATTTTTGATGCGTTGGTAAGCATTTGTTTCAATCGCATTCATATCAAAAGACGTATTGATGTTTCCTTTTAAAATACCACTCAACTCATTTTCTAATTCTACTGGATACGCTTTTGTGATGTTTGCTAAATTTAAAACGCCATCTAATTTAGCATCAATTTGCTGATTTTTAGTTAGGTTTTTAACATGAATTTCAGACTTAAAAACATCTTCATCAATCTGAAAATTAAGTTTATCAATATTTACAAAAGTATCGTCAACGTTTCCTGTTGTGTTTTTTACAGAAGCATCAATTGTAATATTTCTAACGCTCTTTGGAAGGTCAGGATATTTAAAAGATGCATTACTTGAATTTAAATTGATGTCTAAAGTTGGAATCGTTTCCTCTGAAACCAAACCTTTAATAATTCCGTTAACTGTAAAATTTCCGGTAGTATTTACATTTGCAATATCTTTTGCGTAAGCCTTTGGTATTACGGCTAAGAAATCTTTAAACGAAGCTTCTGGATTCTTAAAAGTGATATCAATTTGCTGGCCAGCATCAACCAATTGCACATATCCATCAAACTCTAAAGGCAATGCATTGATGTAGGCTTTGTTTTCTTTGAAGGTATATTTCTGTTGCTCTAGGTCTAAATCGATTAGCGCATCTAATTTAATACTGTTGTTGCTTAAATATTCAGTACTATCCATAGCAAATGTCACATTTGCCTCTGTGTTGGTGTCTAATTCAGATTTTCCACCAGAGAAAATTCCTGTTCCTTTATGGTTGATTTCTGTTAAATAGAAAGTTAAATTAGAAGTGTCGTCAATATAAGTAAACGCACTATTATTAAGCTCGTAGTTGTCAATGTCAAAACTAAAACCGCCAGAACTTTCTGTTTCTGTAGGTGCAGCATCTGTTTCACTTTCTTTTACTATATCATAGTTTACAGCACCAGTTTTATTGGTTTTAATAACCAAAAGAAGCTCGTCTGCGATAATTTCGTTAATTTCTAATGGGTCTTCAGTTCCTTTTAATAATTGTGTCATTCCCATTTCAAAAGACAACGATTTTGCTGTTGCTAAAGTTTCACCTTCAAAAGGTGCACGATTGGTAATTTTTAAATTTTCAACGCTAACTTCTGCTTTCGGAAAGCTACTGATAAGGCTTAAATTGATGTCATCGAAGGATAATTTGGCATTTAAATTTTCATCTGCATAATTCTGAACAATCGTATCGATTTTAGATTCTAAAGCAAAAGGTATAGCTATAAGAATCGCAATAAATATGAGTAAAACGATTCCAATAATTTTTAAAAATTTCTTCATAAGGTCTTTTTGTGTTTTTTAAAACAGCGTCTTTATATATACGCAAAATTCAGCATAAAAGTTGCTATTGTTGTCAAGTTTAAGAAGATTTTAATGTTTTGTTTAATCGTTATAGTAAATTTATTTCCTCATTTACTTTTAGTTTGAAACGTTTTCTAAATAAAAACACGCCTAAGTATAAAAATGGTGTATCTAACAAGGCAACTATAACTTTAAATAAAAAGCCACTAATTAGTAAGCCTTTAAAATTGGCCCAATCTATAATTCCGAAACTACAAAGTAACGTGACAATAGTAAAAGTGTCAACAAATTGAGAAAACCAAGTAGAAAAATTATTCCTCAGCCACAAATGTTTGCCGTTGGTTAATCGTTTCCAGAAATGGTAAATTTGAATATCTACAAACTGAGCAAATAAATACGTTAGCATACTAGCAAAAACGGCTAAAGACGTATTACCAAAAACGGTATTAAACATTGTATTGTCTACATAAGACCAATCTGTAGCTGGTGCATTTGAAGCTATATAGATAATTAAAAGCGAAAATAGCGATGCAAAAATACCAACAACCACAATATCGTTAGCACGTTTTTTACCATAAATCTCACTAATTAAATCTGTAATAAGAAACGTAATAGGATAAGGTAAAATACCAACAGAGATTTCAAATAATTTTGAACCAAAAATCTCTACATCGAAAGGATGCCAATAAAAGAATTTTTGAAAGATTAAATTTGAAACTACTAGAGAGGTTATAAAAAGGCCACCAAGTAAGAGGTAAATACGTTGTGCTAATAGCTTGTCTTTTAGTGACATTGAAAATGGTTAATAAATAGTTTAAGTAAAGGTAAAGTTATAAAAATTGTTTTAGTTATTTTGTTACTTCGATGAAACCGACTAAAACAATTCACATAGCATTAGGAAGTAACAAAGGCAACAAGTTGCAGTATTTGCAATCTGCTATTGATGCTATTTTTGTACATATAGGTGCTGTAAAAAAGATTTCTAAAGTTTATAAAACACCAGCTTTTGGATTTGAAGGCGATGATTTTTATAACGCTTGTATTAGTGTTGTAACAGAATTTAAACCTAAAAAAGTTCTCAAAGAACTACAGGCTATTGAGGTTGAATTAGGTAGGAAATCAAAAACAAGTAAAGGTTATGAGTCTCGCGAAATAGATTTAGATATTTTGTTTTTTGAAGACGAAATTATCGAAGAGAAAACCTTGATTCTTCCACATCCACAGCTTCAAAATCGCAAATTTGTTTTGCAACCGCTTTTGGATGTTGCAAAAGACTTTAAACATCCTATTTTAAATAAATCTATTGAAACCTTATTGGCGGAATGTAATGATAGTTCTGTAATTGAGCACGTTAATATTTGGTTGAAAAATCCTAAGAAATCGTACACGTTTAATAACTATAATTACATCGCCATAGAAGGCAACATTGGTGCAGGGAAAACAAGTTTGTCTAATAAGATTTCTAGCGATTTTAATGCTAAATTGATATTAGAGCGATTTGCAGATAATCCGTTTTTACCAAAATTCTACAAAGAGCCAGAACGCTATGCGTTTACTTTAGAAATGTCTTTTTTAGCAGACCGTTATCAACAAATTAGTGACGATTTATCGCAATTAGATTTGTTTAAAGATTTTATGGTTAGTGATTATGATGTAAATAAGTCGCTCGTATTCTCTAAGGTAACCTTGCCAGAAGATGAATTTCGTTTGTACCGTAAACTGTTCTACCAAGTTTATAAGGATATTGCAAAGCCAGATTTGTACGTTTACTTATATCAAAATACTGAACGTTTACAAGCTAATATTAAAAAGCGAGGACGTAATTACGAAAAGGATATAAAAGACGATTATTTAGATAAAATCAATTCTGGTTATCTTGAATTCTTAAAAAGCCAGCCAGAAATGAATGTTAAGATTATTGATGTTTCAGAAAAAGATTTTGTTAAGAATCGTGCTGATTATTTATGGTTGTTGAGTGAGATAAATGATGCTTCAGTTGGCAGTAAGCAGTAAGAGTATTCTGAAATAGATGTTTATAAAGTATAAATAGTTGTGACGATTATACCTATATGGTCTTCCAGAATAGTTTCATTCAAAATTTTCTGTTCTTCAATTTTTAGATTAAAAGGCGCTTCCAATAAGTTAACACCACTATTTTTTTTGATTCTAATCCCTTGACCAGAAATAATATCTTTATTTGGTTCAAAATTACCAACAGGTAAATGTTCAGTTAGAATAACATATTTATAATTCGTTAGTTTTTCAACCACTTTTAAGATTTCAGTATTAGATAAGTGTTGTAAAACCTGTCTTAGAACAATACAATCTGCTTTTGGTAATTCATCTTCTACAATATCTAAACACTGAAACTCTAAGTTTTTATCTTTAAATAATGTTTTGTTTCTTTCAATGAGATTTTCAACGATATCAATTGCAATATAGTTTTTGGTATGTTTAGCGAGTTGTTTTCCAATATTGAAATCACCACAACCTAAATCGCAAACAGTAAGAGAATTGTTATGTGTTTTTAAAAACGTAGAAACACTATGTAGGTAAGGTTCAACAATTTTAATGTTATGAGAACCATCACCTGAGTAAAAGTCAAAGTCTTTTCCGCCCCAAAGATGCATGTCATAGATTTGCTGCATCGCATCTTTTGTAGGCCAAGGTTTCTTTATTTTCTTTTTCATGATTTGTCATTCCTGAGCAGGCAGGAATCTAGTTATTCTTATTGATATGGATTTATGCCTTCGTAGGAATGACAGTACTGAGTAAAAGTCTTCCCGTTGGGAAGATTTAGATGGGCTTTTTCATCTTACTAAACACATCCCAAATCACCACACCACAGCTAACCGAAATATTCAAGGAATGCTTAGTTCCATATTGCGGAATTTCGATTACTACATCACTTGCGTCAACTACTTTTTGGTCAACACCTTTAACTTCGTTACCAAAAACAAAAGCATATTTTTTGTTGGATTGAGGTTTAAAATCATTGAGCATGGTTGCGTTTTCGGCTTGTTCAATTGAGCAAATGTTTACGTCTTCTGCTTTAAGCTTTTCAACAACGTCTAAGGTGTTTTCTGCATATTCCCAATCGACGGTTTCTGTACTTCCTAAGGCGGTTTTTCTAATATCGTTATGTGGTGGCTGCGCTGTGATACCACAGAGATAAATTTTTTCAATTAAAAAGGCATCACTCGTTCTAAAAACAGAACCAATATTGTTTAAGCTTCTAATGTTGTCTAGAATTATAATAATAGGCGTTTTTTCAGCTTTTTTAAATTCTGAAATTTCTAATCGGTCTAATTCTTCGTTTTTTAGTTTTCTCATGTTGAAATCTTGACTTTTTTGTAAATAACTTCTGGTTCTTCGGTTTCAATAGACCTTAAAATATAAGTAATTTAGCAAACTTGCAATTCTGAAAATAGTCTAAGCAAAAATATAACTTAATACCAGATTACCATTGGCAAAATCCGCAAAAAAAGTAACACCATTAATGAAGCAGTATAATGCCATCAAGGTTAAATATCCTGATGCCTTATTATTATTCCGAGTTGGTGATTTTTACGAAACCTTTGGTAGCGATGCTGTAAAGGCATCTAAAATTCTAGATATTATTTTAACCAAGCGTGGCGCAGGCAGCGAAAGTGAAACAGAATTGGCTGGTTTTCCGCATCATTCTTTAAATACCTATTTGCCAAAATTGGTAAGAGCAGGTGAGCGTGTTGCAATTTGCGACCAGTTAGAAGACCCAAAACAGACTAAAACTATTGTAAAACGTGGTGTTACAGAATTGGTAACACCTGGAGTGGCGTTTAATGATGATATTTTACATTCAAAATCTAATAACTTTTTAGCAGCTGTTTATTTTGACAAGCAACGTATTGGAGTGGCGTTTTTAGATATTTCAACAGGCGAGTTTTTAACCTCCCAAGGAAATGTTGAGTATATCGATAAATTACTTCAGAATTTTAAACCAAGTGAAGTTTTAATTTCAAAGCAAAGCCGAAAAGTGTTTTCAGAAGCTTTCGGAAATGATTTTCATACGTTTTATTTGGAAGATTGGGTATTTCAAGCCGATTATGCCAATGAAACTTTAACGAAACATTTCAACACTAAAACATTAAAAGGTTTTGGAATTGAAGATTTATACGAAGGCATTATAGCTTCTGGAGTTGTTCTGCATTATTTAGGGGAAACACGTCATAATAAGTTAGAGCATATTGCTACAATTTCTAGAATTGCAACGGATGATTATGTGTGGATGGATAAATTCACCATTCGAAATTTAGAGTTGTATAACTCTACTAACGCAAACGCAGTAACGTTAATCAACGTGATTGATAAAACGATTTCTGCAATGGGAGGGCGTATGCTTAAACGTTGGTTGGCATTACCTCTAAAACATGCTGAGAAAATAAAACAACGTCACGAAGTGGTGAAGTATTTGTTAGAGAATGAAGCTGTGCTTCAAGATATTCAAGGACAAATAAAACATATTGGAGACATAGAACGTCTCATTTCAAAAATTGCTACAACTAAGGTGAGTCCTCGTGAAGTAATTCAGCTTAAAAACTCATTAGAAGCTATTGTTCCTATTAAGTCAGTTGCTGAAACTTGCGATAACGAAGCGTTAAAAGTTTTGGGTGATAATTTACATCGCTGTGATTTGCTACGTGATAAAATAAAGGAAACTTTGAATGAAGATGCACCAGTAAATATTTTAAAAGGCAGCACCATTGCGGCAGGTTTTTCTGAAGAATTAGATGAATTAAGAGGTTTATCTCAATCTGGAAAAACCTATTTAGATAATATGTTGAAGCGCGAAAGTGAACGAACTGGTATCACATCGTTAAAAATAGCGTCAAACAATGTTTTTGGCTATTATATTGAAGTTAGAAACTCTCATAAGGATAAGGTTCCGGAAGAATGGATTAGAAAGCAAACACTCGTAAATGCTGAGCGATACATTACTGAAGAACTTAAAGAATACGAATCGAAAATTTTAGGAGCTGAAGAGCGAATTTCTATTATTGAGCAACAATTATTTGCAGAATTAGTGCAATGGATGCATCAGTTTATTATTTCGGTGCAACAAAATGCACAACTCATTGGGCAATTAGATTGTTTATGTGGTTTTGCAAGTTTGGCAAAAGTGAATAAATATAGCTATCCACAAATTGATGATAGTTTTGATTTAGAGATTAAAGATGGTCGTCATCCAGTCATTGAAAAGCAATTACCAATAGGAGAACCTTATATTGCTAACGATTTGTTTCTAGACAGAGAATCGCAGCAAATAATAATGATTACTGGACCAAACATGTCTGGTAAGTCGGCAATTTTAAGGCAAACGGCTTTAATTGTATTACTAGCACAGATTGGAAGTTTTGTGCCTGCAGGTGAAGCTAGAATTGGTTTAGTGGATAAGATTTTTACTAGAGTAGGAGCAAGTGATAACATTTCGATGGGAGAATCTACCTTTATGGTAGAGATGAATGAAACAGCTTCAATTCTTAATAATATATCAGATAGAAGTTTAGTGCTGTTAGATGAAATAGGAAGAGGAACGAGTACTTATGATGGTATTTCTATTGCTTGGGCAATTAGTGAGTATTTACACGAGCATCCATCTAAGCCAAAAACATTATTTGCTACACATTACCATGAGTTAAATGAAATGACTGAAACTTTTGGTCGTATTAAAAACTTTAATGTTGCTGTAAAGGAATTAAAAGATAACGTGCTTTTTGTTAGAAAGCTAGTTGAAGGAGGAAGTGAGCATAGTTTTGGGATTCATGTTGCAAAAATGGCAGGAATGCCTCAGCAAGTAATTAGACGTGCAAACAAAATTTTATCTAAATTAGAGAAGTCACATTCTAGCGAAGAGCTTACAGATAAAGTTAAAAGTATTAAAGATGATTTACAATTAAGCTTTTTTAATCTCGATGACCCTCTTTTAGTGGAGATTAAAGATGAAATATTACATACAGATATTGATACATTAACACCTGTAGAAGCTTTAATGAAACTCAATGAAATTAAGCGAATGTTACTAAAGAAAAAGCAGGCTTAAAATTATTTTAATTTATTTTTAAAAAAGGCTTTGAAATTCTAAGAAATATTATAAATTTGCATCCGCTTTCAAAGCGAAAGAGTTCTTTAAAAACTGCGAAAGTAGCTCAGGGGTAGAGCATCACCTTGCCAAGGTGGAGGTCGTGGGTTCAAATCCCATCTTTCGCTCTATTTTATATAATATACCAATTTGATTACAGTCTGTAATCAAGATGCTGAAGTGGTGGAATTGGTAGACACGTTGGACTTAAAATCCAATGTCCATTAGGACGTACGGGTTCAAGTCCCGTCTTCAGTACAGATGAAAAGCCGAAAACGAAAGTTTTCGGCTTTTTTGGTTTTAAAAAAAAATTGAATTACTTTTTTTAAGATTCTCTCCAATCAGAAATAGAATTATTAAAACCTTTATTTTAATCTGTGATTATTGTTATTAAATTATTTACAACTGTGATTTTATACAGTTCTATAATGCTAATTCTTCTATTAACCATAAAGTATATAGGGAAAGGAGAAGAGGGGTAGAATTCTCTTGTGCAAATTGGATAATTGTTCTGGGATAAACTATACAACTACGCTTTTGTACTATACAGAAATGGTTGTAACTTATTATTTACCTATATTAGTACCTTAACATTTGGTTTAATTTATTTTTATTCAAAAATAAATTAAAATGAAATAGACTTTCAGGAATTTAGTAACAATGATTTATATAAAATACTTTCTCTACACGATTCTTATTGTTTTTTCGCTTGTTTCTCATTCTCAGGCTTTCCCACCCATTCAAATTTTTACACCTCAAGATTATGGTGCTGAAGATCAAAACTGGTCTATAAGTCAAGGAGAAAATAATTTTATCTATATAGCAAATAATAAAGGTTTATTAGAATATAATGGAGCTTCTTGGAAATTATATAATTCTCCAAATGATGGTATCTTAAGGTCGGTTAAAGTTGTTGGAGATAGGATTTATACTGGTGGTTATATGGAATTTGGCTATTGGACAAAGAACCAATACAATATACTCGTCTATAAGTCACTTACTGAAAATAGAGAATTTTCAATAAAGGAAGATGAAGATTTTTGGGATATTATAGAAACTGAAGGTTATGTTTTATTTAAGTCTTTTGAGAGTATTTATATTTATAATACATCAAAAGATAGTTTTGAGATTATTGATTCTGATTTAAGAATTAATAAAGTGAATGAAATAAATGAATCCATATTTTTTCAGAAATTCGGAAGTGGAATTATGGAAATTGTAAATGGTAAGGCACAATTAATAATTCAATCTGAAATTATACGTAACATTGAGTTAATTAATATTTATGAGATTGAAAAAGGATTACTTCTGCAAACAAGGGAGAATGGTTTTTATAAATTTAAAAACAATGTTGTAACAAAATGGGATATTGAAGCCGACGATTTACTAGCTAATGTCAGTGTTTATAGTAGTGTTAGATTAAAAGATGGTAGTTTTATTCTCGGTACTATTTCTAACGGAGTTATTCAATTAAGTAGTACAGGGAAAGTTATTCTAAGAATTGACCAATCTAATGGACTTAGTAATAATACAATCTTATCAATTAAAGAAGATAATGATGGTAATGTTTGGTTAGGTTTAGATAATGGTGTTAATGTTTTAAATTTAAAATCGCCTTATAAGGTTTACAAGGATGAGCAAGGGGTTATAGGTACAGTTTATGCTGCAGAAAAAGTTGATGAAAATTTGTACTTAGGAACTAATCAAGGTCTATTTTTTAAACCAATGAATAGTAACGGGAAATTTAGATTTATACAAGGCACACAAGGGCAAGTGTGGTATTTAAATTACATCGATGGCAGTCTTTTTTGTGGTCACGATAGAGGTACATTTATCATAAAAAATAATGTCGCTGAGCAAATTTCAACAGAAATTGGAACATGGAATATAAAAAAAATAGTCGGCAAACCTAACCTGTTATTTCAGGGAAATTATAAAGGCCTAAATATTTTAGAAAAACAAAATAATAAATGGAAATTAAGAAATAAGATTAACGGATTTGATATTTCTTCTAGGTATTTCGAGTTTTTAAATGCAAATACCATATTGGTGAGTCATGAGCATAAAGGTGTTTATAAAATAAGTTTAGATAGTTCTTATACTAAAGTGATAAATCAAGAAAAACTAAGTATAGAAAAAGGAATAAAATCTAGTATAGTAACGTTCAATGATTCTATTTTTTATAGTTTTAAAGGTGGCATTTTTCGTTTCAATTCTATTTCTGATACCTTTAAAAAAGATAGTCTTTTAAGTGATTTGTTTAGTGAACAAAAATATATTTCTGGCAAATTAATTAACGATGAAAAACAAAATAATCTTTGGGGTTTCACAAAAAACGAAATTATTTATATTGAACCAGGGAAACTGGGCAAGGAATTGCAATTGAATATTATAGAAATTCCAAATACAATTCGTAAAACGAAATCTGGTTTTGAAAATGTATTGCACTTAGAAAAGGACACTTATTTAATTGGGAATACAGAAGGGTATCTCGTTATCCATACAAATAAGTTTAATAAAGACGCGCATCAATTATACTTAAATGAAGCAATGTTCACCTCTTTGCAAAATGAGTTTGTTTTTATTGATACTAGTGAATCTATTGAATTAGAAAACAAAAATAATACTATACAATTTAAGTATAGTGTGCCTAACTTTGACGAGTTTGCAAGATCCAAATATCAATATAGGTTATTAGGAATTTATAATAATTGGAGTGAATGGTCTTATAGTGGTGAAATTTTATTTGAAAATTTACCTTACGGAGAATACACATTTGAAGCTAGGGCAAAAACAGGCGGTTTAATTTCAGATAATACAATAGCTTATAAATTTGTAATTGAAAAACCATGGTATCTCAAACCATTGGCAATAGTATCTTATTTCGTTTTTGCCTTGCTATTTATTTATATACTTTATTATTTTAATAGAAAACATTACAAAAAAGAACAGCGTAAACTTATTGAAAAGAAAGAAAGACAATTGAAATTGGAGCAATTAGAAAGTCAACGTCAGTTAATTCAATTCAAAAATAAAAATTTACAATTAGATATTGAAAATAAAAATAGGGAGTTAGGAATGGCCACTATGAACCTAGTAAAGCGAAATGAACTACTAAGTAACATTAAGAGCGATTTATCTAAAAGTAAATCATTGACGGAAGTTAACAAAGTTATAAAAACAATAAACTCAAGTATTAATAATACCAGTGATTGGGAATTGTTTGAAAAAGCATTTAATAATGTAGATAAAGAATTTATGAAGCGTATTAAATCACTTCATCCTGCTATTACAACTAATGACTTAAGACTATGTGCTTACTTAAGATTAAATTTATCTTCTAAAGAGATTGCTCCTTTACTTAATATTTCTCATAAAAGTGTAGAGGTTAAGCGTTATCGTTTAAGAAAAAAGTTGGGATTAGACCATCACCAAAGCCTATCAAATTACATAATAGAGCTATAACACCTATACAGTTAATAAATTCACCCAAACATTACCCATACAAAGCCTATTTTTCTATTATTTTCAGATAGATGTAAGCCAATTGTTAAGGGTTCGTTAAATTAGAGGATTCCATAAAAAACAGGGATTATATGTAGTTTTTTGATAATTATATTGATTTTTTTTGCGTTGTATGTTTTTTGTATAGCTATTTTTTGAGAATTCATTATTCTTTTTAATTAATATTACAGTATCTAATTAAATAAATTATGAAAATAAAATTCTTAACGCTCATTACATTTGTTTTATCAATGGCAGTGTTTGGGCAAAATGTAGATGTTACAGGAACGGTTATTGAGGCCTCTTCAGGACAACCCTTACCTGGCGTAAATGTAGTTGTTAAAAACACATCTAAAGGTGCATCAACAAATTTTGATGGCGAATTTACTTTAACAGATGTGCCATTAAACGCTGTAGTTGTTATTTCTTATATTGGTTTTGTAACCCAAGAAATTACTATAGTTAACAATGATGCATTAAGTATTTCACTTGTGGAAGATGCAGAATCTTTAAGTGAAGTTGTTGTAATTGGTTATGGTACGCAAAAAGTTACCAATGTTTCTGGTGCTATCTCTACCGTAAAATCAGAATCAATTGAGAAGTTAAAGCCTGTCAGGGTTGAAGAGGCACTTCAAGGGTCTGCTTCTGGTGTATCTGTTATTCAAAGTGGTTCACCGGGTAGTAAACCAACTGTTAATGTACGTGGTATTCCTTCTTTCTCGGGTACAGATCCTGTAGTTATTATAGATGGTGTACCTCAAAGTTTAGATGATTTAAATTCTATAAATTCTGCAGATATAGAATCACTTAACATTTTAAAAGATGCAGCTTCTACAGCAATTTATGGTGTTAAAGGTGGTAATGGTGTTATTGTTGTTACTACTAAAGGTGGTAGAAACAAGGAAAAAACAGAATTTTCATTTAATACCTATACTGGTATTCAGTCTGTAGATAGAAAGATTGGACTTCTTAATGCTACGGAATATGCTGCTATAATTAATGAAGGTAGTGTTGCTTCTGGTGGAAATATTATATTTCCAGACATTTCAACCTTAGGTCGTGGTACGGATTGGCAAGATGAGGTGTTTAAGGATGCAAGTGTAACTTCTTATACACTTTCAGCTAGAGGTGGTACCGAAAAAGTGGGTTATTTTTTATCTACTGGTTATTTAAGCCAAGGAGGTATTGTTGGAGGAGAAGATAAATCAAATTTTAATAGATTGAATTTTACGGCAAATATTGATTTTCAATTAACATCAAAGTTAAAATTTATACTAAACTCTAGTTATGCAAATATTAAGAATAAAAGTATTGCAGAGAATTCATTTAACTCTATACTAGGTAATGCAATTAATTTTGATCCAACGGTTACCCCTTACAATGACGATCCAAATGACTTTGCTACTTATGGCTATAGTAATTTATTACTGTCAGAAATATTTAATCCTGTTCAAAGATTAGAGCAAACGTATAATGAAAGTAACGGAGATAAATTGTACGGTAAATTTGAGTTACAATATGATATTTTAGACAATCTAAAAATTACCTCTCGCTTTGGTTATACAAAATGGGATCAAGTAGGTAAAAGCTTTTCGCCATTAATGTATTATGGTCCTAATAATGTATCTAGTGATTATAATTCTGATGGAACAGTTAAAACTCAAGAGGTAGATAATGGAGATGGTACAACAAGTGTTATTCCTTCATTTCATAATAGCGTTACAGAAAGTACGGTATCAAATTTTAATTATACGTTTGAAACTTTTGCTAGTTATGGTTTTAATATAAATGATCAGCATAATTTCGATGTAGTTTTAGGTATATCTAGAAGTAAATCTACAGGATATGGGTTTGGTACTACTAGACAAGATGTTAGAGATAATTCTTGGGCTTGGGCAGATATTAGTGCCGCAACAGGAATTAATACCGAGTTAAATACAGATGCTTATACAGGTTATAGTTACCAGAATTTAGAAAGAAGAAATGTATCTTATTTTAGTAGAATTAATTATGATTATGAAGGGAAATATTTAGCATCTTTTTCAGCAAGACGAGATGGTTCAATTGCCTTTGGTGAAGACAATAAATTCGCTAACTTCTATGCTGGTTCATTGGGTTGGGTAATTAGTAATGAAGATTTTTTCAAATTAGATGCTATTAACTTCTTAAAGATAAGAGGTAGTTATGGTACTGTTGGTAATGAAAACGTAGATCCTCAATATGTTAGTATAACAGTAGGTGGACCTAGTTATAATTCTACAGCAAATAGTAATGGATATACCTTTGGAAGTGAATTTGTATCAGGTGCTACTGTAAATTCATTTAGTAACACAACCTTAAGTTGGGAAGAACAAACACAATTTAATATTGGTTTTGATGCAAATTTTATAAATAATAATTTCTCTTTAACTGCTGATTATTTTTATAAGTCAGTTGATGGTTTATTGTTTACTGATGCGCCATCATTATACGCAGGTACATCAGAACCTGTTACATCTAATATTGGTAGTACAGAAAGTAAGGGTGTAGATTTAACTTTAGGTTACAAAAATACTGGAGCCAAAGATTTTAAATTTAATACGTCAGTTACGTTTACAACTTCTAAGAATAAAGTAACGGAAACAAATAGCGATGGTACTGCATTTGTATCTGGAGGTTCTTATTTTAATGGTCAGGCTCATGATGTGACACGTTTTGAAAAAGGATTTACTCCTGGTTATTTTTATGGTTATGAAACAAATGGTTTATTTCAAAATCAATCAGAAATAGATGCCCATGCAACACAAGACGGCGCTCAACCTGGTGATATTCGTTTTGTAGATACTAATAATGATGGTGTTATTGATGATGATGACAAAACAAAAATCGGTGACCCATTCCCAACGTTTACAATTGGTTGGAATTTAGGTTTCGAATATAAAAACTTCGACTTAAGTATGTTTACTTATGCTTCAGTTGGAAATGATATATATAGAGCTTATGAACGTAATGCACAATACACCAATAAAGATAGAAGTATTTTAAATAGATGGACTGGTGAGGGTACAACAAATAGTGCTCAGAATCCGCGTTACACTTTTGGAGATACAAACAGCAATATACGACCATCAGATAGATATGTTGAAGATGGTAGTTTTATAAAAATTAAAAGTTTAATAATAGGGTACACGTTGCCAGAAAAATATAATACCGTTTTCGGTAAAGTACGTCTATATGCTCAAGCTAAGAATTTGTTAACATTAACAGAGTATACAGGTTACGACCCTGAAATATCTGGAGGTACTTTAGATACTGGTATAGATAGAGGTGCTTATCCTCAAGCAAGAACATTTTTAATCGGGTTAGACCTAAAATTTTAACATCTAAAATAAAATAGTATGAAAAATATAAAAAATAGTATTGGGTTAATCATCATACTTTCAATCTTTTTAGGTTGTTCAGATGTGGTTGATTTTGATCCACATGATGAATACGAAGTTACCGAGATTGATTATTTACAAACAGAGTCAGATTATCAAACTATGGTTGTGAGTTGTTATACGCCAACACAATGGTTAAACCAAATAATTGTTATAGGAGATATTGCTTCAGACAATGCAGTAGCAGGTGGTGAAAATGCTTCAGATGTAATAGCATTACAACAAATGGATGATTACACTATATTACCTAACAATAGTACATTAGAAGATTTATGGAAATCAGCCTATGAAGGCGTAAATAGAACCAACTATTTAACAGATTATAAAGAGGTAAATCTTTTAGGTGAAACTGTTGATTTTGATGGTAAAGAAGCTCTTTATGGCGAAGTTCATTTTTTAAGAGCTTTTTATTATTTTAATTTGGTAAAAATGTTTGGTGATGTAGTTTTGTTTACAGACCATAAATTAGGTATAGCAGATTTTGGAACTTTTGAAAGATCTCCAAAAGAAGATGTTTATGCTCAAATTGAAGCAGATTTAATTCAGGCGATTAGTGTATTGCCTACAGCACAATCTCAAAAAGGAAGAATTACTAAATATGCGGCTCAAGCATTATTAGGTAAAGTGTATTTGTATCAAGAAAAGTTTGATGAAGCGGTACCTGTACTTAACAGTGTTGTTAATGGTCCATTCAGTTTGGTAGAAAATTTTGATAATATCTTTTTGCTATCGGGAGAAAATGGTACAGAATCTGTTTACGAAGTTCAGTATTCTAATGGACAACCTTATTATAATTGGGGAGGACAGACAAGAGGTCAAGGAAATTATGCAGTACAACAATGTGGTGTAAGAGGATTTAGCGGAACAGCTGATATGCCATTTAATGCAGGTTGGAGTACTAACTTACCAACACAAGATTTGGCATCTGCTTACGAAGATGGTGATCAGAGAAAAGAAGCTACAACCTTTGATGTTGAAGCTTATGCAAATGATAATCCAACTTTAAATATTACTTATCAAGTAGCGCCTTATAAAAATACAGGTTTGTACAACAAAAAATACTTACCTAGAAAAGGCGAAACAAGTGGCCAAGTAGAATTAAATTATGAGAATAATCAACGTACTATTCGTTATTCAGAAGTGTTATTGATGGCAGCTGAAGCAAACTTAAGAGCATCTTCAGTTAACCAAGCATCAGCCCAAACATATTTAGATATGGTACGAGATAGAGCATTTGGTGATCAAGACCATAGAGTGGTTGCAACTGTACAAGCAGTATGGGATGAGAGACGATTAGAATTAGCAATGGAAGGTGATCGTTTTTTCGATTTGGTTAGAACAGGGCAAGCAACAAGTGTTTTAGCTAGTTATGGTTATAATTCAGCAACATTAGGTCTTTTTCCAATTCCTCAAAGAGAAATAGAAATTTCAGGTTTATCTCAAAACGAAGGATATTAAAAATAAAATTATATGAAAACAGTAAAATATATATTTAGTTTATGTCTTGTAATACTACTAATTAATAGTTGTGTGCAGGATGAGAGCAGTACAGATTTTGTTGATACAGCAGTCGCTCCGACTAACGTATTAGCATTATTTGAGGTAACACAAGATAATACTGGTTTGGTAACAATAACACCAACCGCTGAAGGAGCAATAGGATTTAATATCTATTATGGTGATGATACAGTCGATCCTGCAGATATAAATCAAGGAGAGAACACAACTCATACATACGCTGAAGGAACCTATACAGTAACAGTTGTTGCTTTTGGTCCTACAGGATTAGAAACTGAAATCACTAAAGAATTGGTTGTGTCTTTCAATCCTCCAGAAAATTTAGTGGTGACAATAGAGAATGATGAAGCAGTCTCAAAACAAGTTAATGTTACAGCTTCAGCAGATAATGCTATAAGTTTTAGTGTAGATTTTGGCGATGGTAGCGAACTAGTAACAGGCAATATTGACGAGACAGTTTCGCACATTTACCAAGAGCCAGGACTTTACACAATTGAGGTTACGGCAATGGGAGCAGCTATTGAAACAACTTCTTATACAGAAGTTGACTTTGAAGTTACGGCTATTTTACAACCATTAACTTCTGCTCCAGTTCAACCTTCTCGATCAGACTCAGATGTTATATCAATTTTTAGTAGCTCTTATACGGATGTTCCAGATGTAAATTATTTTCCAGATTGGGGACAAGCTAGCCAAGGAAGTGGTTGGGCATTGTTTGATTTAGGTGGTGACGAAATGTTACAATACATTAACTTAAGCTACCAAGGGATTGCATTAGCAGATAATACTTCTGTTGATGTTTCGGCCATGGAATTTTTACATTTAGATGTCTGGACAGCAGATGCGGTAACAGATATTGAAATTTCACTTATCAATAACGCATCAGGTACGGTTACAGAAGCACCTATTACGAAGGCATTAACACCTAATAGTTGGACAACTATAGAGATTCCAGTATCAGATTATACGGATCAAGGATTAACCGTTTCAGAGATTTTTCAGATGAAATTAGTAGGAACACCTTGGGCAGCAGGAACCGTTTTTGTAGATAACATTTATTTTTGGAAAGCGCCTTCTGGAACACCAACCGGTGTTGTTGGAACATGGAAATTGTCTTCAGTTGCTGGAGCATTAGGTGTAGGTCCAGCTGTAGGTGATATTGGATGGTGGAATTGTGACGACGCTTGTGTAACAGAAAGAGCTTGTTATTATGATGACCAATATATTTTTAATGCAGATGGTACTTTTAGTAATGTTTTAGGTGCAGATACTTGGGTTGAAGGTTGGCAAGGTGGAAGTGATTCTTGTGGTACTCCTGTTGCACCACATGATGGTTCAGGAGCTGCAACATTTGTTTACGATGAAGGCGCTGGAACAATTACATTAAATGGTACAGGAGCATTTTTAGGTATCCCAAAAGCAAATAATTCTGGAGAACTTTCTAATCCAGCTGATGCACCAGCATCAATAACTTATAATGCTACATTATCAAACTTTGATACAGAAATGTCTGTATATATTGAAGCAGGATCAGGAGTATTCTGGCAATTTAATTTCACAAAAGAAGGTGGTGTATCTTCGCCACTAGCTGGTTCTTGGCAATTAGCGCCTGAAGCTGGTGCCTTAGGTGTTGGTCCAGCACCAGGAGATATTACATGGTGGAGTTGTGATGATGTTTGTGTTGGTGACAGAGCATGTTATTATGATGATCAATATGTTTTTGGTTCGGATGGCAGTTTTAGCAATGTTTTAGGAGCTGAAACTTGGACAGAAGGTTGGCAAGGTGGAGGAGATTCATGTGGAACTCCAGTAGCTCCTCATGATGGTTCTGCAATTGCAACCTATGATCTTGATTTGGATGCAGGTACACTTACAATTAATGGAGTAGGTGCATATATTGGTTTGGCAAAAGCTAATAATACAGGTGAACTGGCTGATCCTGCTGATGCGCCAGCGTCTATAGTATATGATATAACTATTATTGATAGCAGTACTATTAATGTAATGGTTGAGGCAGGCTCAGGTGTATTTTGGCAATATAAACTTGTAAAAATTTAATTTAAGAAAAAATGAAAAACATGAAAAATATAAAATATTTATTCTTGTCAATTTTAGGAGTTGTATTGTTATTTACTTCTTGTCAAGAGGATGACATATCATTTGGTGATATAACTGCACCAAAAAATGTAACAATAACAGCAGAAATAGTTGGTCAAGATACTGATAACCCTTATGGAGACGGAACTGGTTTTGTGAATTTTGTGGCTACAGCTGACGATGAAATAAGTTATAAATTTGATTTTGGCGATGGTACTAGTGAAGTAGCGCCTAATGGAACCGTAACACATAGATACACGAGTGTTGGTGTAAACCCATTTACAGTAGTTGTAAGTGCAATAGGTACTGGAGGTACCATGTCAAGTACAGCATTAGAAATAGAGCTTTATAGTTCTTTTACTGATCCTGAAGCAGAAACTTTTTTAAGTGGTGCTAATGTAGGTGATAGTAAAACATGGTATTGGGCAGCAAACGTTGCACTTCACGTAGGTTTAGGACCTGTTGATGAAGATTATGGTAATGGAGAATTTGCTTATGAGGCATGGTGGAATGCTATTCAACCTTTTGATGAAGAAAAGTCATGTATGTACACCAATGAATTTGTTTTTACTAAAACAGCAGATGGATTAACGTTTGAACAGACTGTCGGTCCAGCATTTGTTCCTGGTACTTATGCAGATATTCTTGGTGTTGCAACAGGTGATACTTGTTATGATGAAACTGTGATACCTTCAATGTTTGGAGTTAAGGATGTTTCTTTTTTTCCATCTTCTTCTATGGCAGCGCTTGAAGGAACATATAATGATCAACCATATAGACAATCGAGTTTTTCAATCTCTGATGGCGGATTTATGGGTTGGTATGTAGGTTCTGTAGAATATGATATTATTTCTATTAGCGAAACTGAAATGCAAGTAAGGTTTATTCAAGAAGGTGGAGGTTATGCTTGGTATGCTAAGTTTCAAACTCAAAACCCGTTTGAAGTAGATGATTTTCCAACACTCACTTGGTCAGATGAATTTGACACAAATGGAGCACCAGATTCTGCAAACTGGACATACGATCTTGGCGCTGGTGGCTGGGGAAATCAGGAAGTACAAACTTATACAGATAATGCTGAAAATGTAAGTGTACAAGACGGCGTATTAAAAATTACGGCTAAAGCTGATGGCTCAGGAGGATATACATCTACAAGATTAAAATCTCAAGGCTTACAAGAGTTTACATATGGAAGAGTTGAGATTAGAGCAAAGTTACCTTCTTCTCAAGGGACTTGGCCAGCACTTTGGATGTTGGGTGCCAATTTTTCGGATGTAGGATGGCCTGCTTGTGGTGAAATTGATATTATGGAACAAACAGGTGATAATAAGACTAATATATTAGGGACGTGTCATTGGTTTGATAGTGGAACAAATGCTGGTGCTAGCTACGGTGAAATTACAGAAGTTGCAGATTCTACATCAGAATTCCATGTGTATTCATTAGAGTGGACAGAGGAATCTTTACGAATATTTGTTGATGGTACTGCATATTATACATTAACAAATAGTGAGGATTTACCATTTTACGATAAGGACTTCTTTTTTATAATGAATATTGCTATGGGTGGAACTTTAGGAGGTACTATTGATCCTGCTTTTACAGAAGATTCTATGGAAGTAGATTATATTAGAGTATATCAATAAAACACAAACAATTATTAGAGTATATAAATTATTTAAGGTCGAGTTATCATGTACTCGACCTTTTATTATAAGCGCATAAAAATCACTTAATTTGTGCTAAATAGAGAGTTAATTACTCAAAAGAGCACAATATTTTCCATTAGAAATTTCTTTTAAAACAATGACAAAAAATCCAATCTACATAGGAAACAAAATAGCTTCAAACGAACAATTAGATGTCAAAGGAGAACTTGTGTCACTTTATAATGAAGACTATTATAAAATATCAAACAGTGATAAAATGAGACCATTTTTTATGAGTCTTGTTAGTAATTCTAACCATTGGTTATTTATTTCTAGTAATGGAGCGTTAACTGCAGGTAGAAAAAATGCAAATAATGCATTGTTTCCTTATTATACAGATGATAAAATCACTGAATCATTAGAGACAACTGGGAGTAAAACGATTATTCAGGTGCATAAAGATGGTAAGACGTTTTTGTGGGAGCCTTTTTCAAATAAATATCAAGGTGTTTATGATACTCAAAGAAACCTGTATAAAAATAGTTATGGAAATAAAGTTGTTTTTGAAGAAATCAATAAAGACCTAGGACTGATTTATAGATATCAATGGAATTCTAGTGATGCGTATGGTTTTGTTAGAAAAGCTAATATTATTAATATTTCTAGTGAAAAAGTAGATGTTACGGTTTTAGATGGTATTCAAAATATTCTGCCTTATGGATTAGCTTCAGATTTTCAAAATGCTACAAGTAATTTAATTGATGCTTACAAAAAGTGCGAATTAGAATCAGATTCTGGTATTGGAATTTTTGCCTTAAGTGCCATAATTGTTGATAAAGCAGAGCCAAGTGAAGCTTTAAAAGCAAATACGGTATGGTTTTCAGGATTAGAAAACCCAATACATTTAATTTCATCTTTACAATTAGATGGGTTTAGAAATGGTAAAACGATTACAGAAGAAAAAGATATTAGAGCAGAAAAAGGAGCATACTTTATTTCTAAGGATTTAAGTCTAAATCCAAATGTAGAAAAAAGTTGGATGTTTATTGCAGAGGTTAACCAAACTATAAGTGATATAAATAGTATTTCTGAAAAAATAAAAAACAACTCAAATCTAAAAGAACTTGTACAGAAAGATATTGATACAGGTACAAAAAATCTAATAGAATTGGTTGGTGCTTCAGATGGTGTTGAGTTAACAGATGATAAATTAAGAGACACTAGACATTTTGCAAACACGCTTTTTAATATTATGAGAGGCGGGATTTTTGATGATGACTATAAAATAGAAAAAGAAGATTTTGTAAAATATATGGCTAAGGCCAATGTTAAAGTTTCAAAAAGTAAAGAAGCTATTTTAAATAGTTTACCTAAAATCTTCAATGTAGATTATATTAAAGATATTGCTGATCAAGATGACGATAGCAATTTTAAAAGATTATGCTACGAATATTTACCATTAAAATTTAGTAGAAGACACGGTGACCCAAGTAGACCTTGGAATAAATTTTCTATTAACACACGTAGCGAAATTGACGGTTCTAAAATATTAGACTACCAAGGGAACTGGAGAGATATTTTTCAGAATTGGGAAACCCTTGCACATTCTTACCCAGCTTTTATGGAAGGAATGATTTATAAGTTTTTTAATGCCACAACTTTTGAAGGCTACAATCCTTATCGAGTAACTAAAGATGGTTTTGATTGGGAAACTATTGAGGCAGATGATCCATGGTCTTACATTGGATATTGGGGCGACCATCAAATTATATATTTACTCAAGTTTTTAGAGTTTATAGAGAAGCATTATCCTCATAAATTAGCAAACAGCTTTACTCAAGATGTATTTGTGTATGCTAACGTGCCTTATAAAATTAAGAGTTATCAAGATACTTTAAAGAATCCGAAAGATACCATCGATTTTGATTATGAATTAGATAAAAAAATCAACACGGTTAAAGAAAGATTAGGTGCAGATGGAGCATTATTAAGAGACCAAAATTACTTTATTCATAAAGTTAATTTAACAGAAAAGTTACTAGCAACTGTTTTAGCTAAAGTATCTAACTTTATTCCGGAAGGTGGAATTTGGTTAAACACCCAACGACCAGAGTGGAATGATGCCAATAACGCATTAGTTGGTAATGGTGTCTCTATGGTAACCTTATATTACCTAAGACGATTCATTAATTTCTTTGAAGGCATTGTACAAGATTCTTCAAGTTCAGAATACAATCTTTCAGTTGAATTAAAAACGTTTTTTGAAGGTGTTGTATCAACATTAAATGATAATGTAAAGGTATTAGCAGGAAAAATATCTGATAAAGAAAGAAAAACCATTTTAGATGGATTGGGCACTGCTGGTAGTGATTACAGATTAAAAATATATGAAGTAGGTTTTACAAGTGATAAAGAATTAATTACAAAAACTGATTTGTTAGAATTCTTCACAGTATTAAAGCAGTATTTAGATCATACAATTAAAGCGAACAAAAGAGCAGATAACTTATATCATGCTTATAACTTAATGACGGTAGAAAATGATACGGAAGTATCCATTTCATACTTACCAGAAATGTTAGAAGGTCAAGTTGCTGTATTAAGTTCTGGTTATTTAAATCCAAAAGAAGCTTTAAGTTTATTAGATGGATTAAAGGCAAGTGCGCTTTTTAGAGAAGATCAGTACAGCTATATTTTATATCCAAACAAACAATTATCACGCTTTGTTGATAAAAATAATATTCCTACTAAGTCTGTAGAAAAATCAAAATTATTAAAGCAATTAATTGCTGATGGTAATACTCAGATTATAGAAAAAGATGTTTTAGGAGGATATCATTTTAACGGTAATTTTAATAACGCAGATAGTTTAAAAACGGCTATTAACCAACTGCCAGAAGGCAAATATGATGATTTAATTGCATCTGATAAAACGTTATTATTAGACATTTTTGAAGAGATGTTTGACCATAAATCTTTCACAGGTCGTTCAGGTACATTCTATGGTTATGAAGGTTTAGGGTCTATTTATTGGCATATGGTATCTAAGTTATTATTAGCTACTCAAGAAAATTGTTTATTGGCAGTAGCAAATAATGAAAGCGAAGAAACTATAGGCAGACTATTAGAACATTATTACGAAATTAATGAAGGTATTGGAGTGCATAAATCACCAGAGTTATATGGTGCATTTCCTACAGACCCTTACTCTCATACTCCAGGAGGAAAAGGTGCGCAGCAACCAGGTATGACAGGTCAGGTTAAAGAAGATGTATTGTGTCGTTTTGGAGAATTAGGTGTTTTTGTTGAGGACGGAAAACTGTTTTTTAATCCAAGACTTTTAAGAACTGAAGAGTTTTTAAGCGAAGCAAAAACATTCAAATACACAGCTATCGATAAGGAGTTAAAAACAATTCCTTTAGAAAAAGATTCACTTTGTTTTACATATTGCCAAGTACCTGTAATATATCAGCTTCAAAATAAAAATTCAATTGAAGTTATATTTAATGATGGTTCAACTTCTAAGTTTGATGATTTAAAACTTGATGAAACAACAAGCGATAAAATTTTCAATCGTACTGGAGAAGTGAATCAAATTATTGTATCTGTAAAAAAGTAATTAAAAACACTAAGCATGAATAAGAGTTTAAAATTATCGGTTTTTGTTTTTGTAATACTATTTATGTTTTCATGCAATGATGAAAAAAAAGAGAGTAAGGAAGAACCTGCTAAAGAAGAACTAGTTGTGAATGCAAAAGAGATATTAGGAAATCCAGATTATTTAGCGATTTCTTACGGTGGTTATAGACAAAAGGATAGAAATATTCAACCAACAATTCTAGAGCTTAAGGAAGATATGAAAATCTTAAGCGCAATGGGTGTAAAAGTGCTGAGAACCTATAATGTGCACTTTGACCAAGCGGCAAATCTTTTAAAAGCAATAGATGAATTAAAAGTTGAAGATCCAGAATTTGAGATGTACGTAATGCTCGGTATTTGGATTGATTGTAAAAGCGCATTCAATTGGGAAAACGGAGAGCCAGATCATAATCAAGAAAGTGAACGAAATCCGGTTGAAGTAAAAACCGCAGTTGAATTAGCAAAACAATATCCAGACATCGTGAAAATTCTTGCCGTTGGTAATGAAGCCATGGTAAAATGGGCAACTTCCTATTATGTAGAACCTTGGATTATCTTAAAATGGGTTAAGCATCTTCAAGATTTAAAACAAAAAGGAGACTTACCAAAAGATTTATGGATTACTAGCTCAGATGATTATTCATCTTGGGGAGGAGGCGATTCAATCTATCATACAGAAGATTTAGAGAAGTTAGCGCATGCTGTAGATTATGTTTCTATGCATACGTATGCTTATCATAATTCACATTACAATCCAGAATTCTGGAAAGTTCCTGAAAGTGAAGAAAGCTTAACTGATAAAGAAAAAATTGATGCAGCTATGTTGCGTGCATTAGATTTTGCCAAAATGCAATACGATTCGGTTTCAAATTACATGAAAAGTATCGGAGTCAATAAACCTATTCACATCGGTGAGACTGGTTGGGCATCAATTTCTGGAGGTCATTATGGTAAAAATGGTTCTAGAGCAACAGACGAATATAAACAAGGATTGTATTATAAACATATTCGTAATTGGACCAAACAAGAAAACATCTCAGTTTTTTATTTTGAAGCTTTTGATGAACAATGGAAAGATGCAGAGCATGAACTAGGTTCCGAAAATCATTTTGGGTTAATTAACTTAAAAAGTGAAGCCAAATATCCATTATGGAATTTAGTAGATGATGGCACATTTAATGGTTTAAAAAGAGATGGAAAACCCATTACTAAAACTTATAATGGGAATTTAGAAGCATTGATGAAAGAGGTTTTAGTACCAAATACAGATTATCCAAGAGATTAATAATGAAAAAAATAGTAGTCATAGCCATAAGTTTTATTGCTTTTTTATCGTGTAAAAATGAACCTAAAAAAGCTATTACTTCAGTTAATCCTGAAGCACAAGTAATTGATGTTGTATCAGTTTCTGGGAGACAATTAATGGTAAATGATGAATCTTATTTAATAAAAGGTATCTGCTATCATCCAGTACCAAAAGGAGCATCTACTAAAAGAGATTTTGGGACTTTGATACAAGATTTAAAACTCATGGTCGAGGCCGGAATTAATACCATTAGAGTGTATGCGCCAATTGAAGAAGAACATGTTTTAGATGAAATAAATAAAGCAGGTTTAAAAGTAATAATTGGGTTTGGTTACAATCAAGGTGGTAAAAATGATATTGTTTCAGGTTCATTTATTGATTATGTCAATAAATACAAATCCCATAATGCTATTTTAATGTGGGAATTAGGTAACGAATACAATTATCATCCAGAATGGTTTGATGGTGATATTAAAAACTGGTACACAGCAATGAATAATGCTGCTGCTTTAATACATGAAAATGACCTTTTGCATCCTGTTACTACAGCACATGGCGATTTGCCAAAAGAATTAGCACGCTCTATGAGCCCGAATATTGATGTTTGGGGAATGAATGTGTACCGTTCAGTTAGACCAGAAACTATTTTTAAAGAGTGGAAAGAAGTCAGTGATAAACCAATGTATTTATCAGAAACGGGAGCTGACAGCTACATGCAAATTGCTAAAGATGGCTATGTACAAGGTGTAAATGAATTAGCGCAAGCGGATGCTACAGATATTATTTTAAAGGCAACTTTTAAAGGTCAAGATATTTGTTCTGGAGTCACGTTATTTCAATTTACAGATGGTTGGTGGAAAGCCGGAAACAATAACGTCCAAGATACAGGCGGAACTGCACCAAATAGTACAGGTGTCCCTTTTGATGGTAGCCCAAATGAAGAGTTTTGGGGTATTGTAGATATTGATAGAAATAAGAAAAAAGTATATGATGTTGTTAAAGACATTTATACTAATGTAAATAAAACAACTAATTAAAAAACACATGAAAACGATAAGATATAGCATATTAGCACTCTTAATTTTTACTGTAATGAGTTGTAATTCTGAAAAAAAAGAAAGTAAAAACTTAAATGTTGAGGTTTATGAAACTTCAGAAAGCGGGAATAAACTCACTAGAATTACCGAGTTTACTAAAGTAGATTCTTCAGCGGTTATAAAATTATTACCAGAACAAAAATTTCAAACTATAACAGGTTTTGGTGGTTCGTTTACGGAATCTTCAGCTTATTTATTAAACAAGTTGAGTAAAAGGAATCGCGATACTATTCTTCAAGCTTATTTTGCTGAAGATGGTGCACGTTATTCATTAACAAGGACTCATATTGCGTCTTGTGATTTTTCATTAAATAATTATACTTACGCACCAGAGGCAGATGATATGGAATTGAAAAGCTTCAATATTGAAGAGGACCGTGATGATTTAATTCCTATGATAAAAGGGGCTCAGGCCATTTCTCAAGATGGGTTTAAAATTATTTCTTCACCTTGGTCTTCACCACCTTGGATGAAAGATAATAAGGCATACGTTGGCGGAAAATTATTGCCAAAATATTATGATGTATTCGCACTTTATTTTTCAAAATATTTAGAAGCTTATAAAGCTGAAGGTATTGATATTTGGGGATTAACACCAGTTAATGAGCCGCACGGAAACGGGTACAATTGGGAAAGTATGCACTTTTCGCCAGAAGAAGAAACGAATTTTGTACAAAATCATTTAGGACCTAAATTAGAGGCAGATGGTTTTGGAGACGTTAATATCTTAGGCTATGACCAGAATAGAAAAGGTATAAAAGAATGGGTAGATGAAATGTATAAAGATGAAGCCTCCTCTAAGTATTTTGATGGATTAGCCATTCATTGGTACGAGAGCACCTTTGATTATTTGCCAAAAGAATTACAATATGCGTACAACAAAGCACCAAATAAATATCTTATTGAAACTGAAGGTTGTGTAGATTCTGAAATTCCGAAATGGCAAGATGATGCTTGGTATTGGAAAAAAGAAGCTACAGATTGGGGTTGGGATTGGGCTTCGCCAAAAGACAAACATTTACACCCAAAATATGCACCAGTAAATCGTTATGCAAGAGATATCATTGGTTGCCTTAATAATTGGGTAGATGGTTGGGTAGATTGGAACATGGTTTTAGATAAACAAGGTGGCCCAAACTGGTTTGAGAATTGGTGTGTTGCACCAGTCATTGTAGACCCAGTAGCTGATGAGGTGTACTTCACACCATTGTATTACACTATGGCTCATTTTAGTAAATACATAAGACCAGGAGCAGAAGTTATTGGTGTAGAAAATGCTGATGCCGATTTAATGGTGACAGCAGCAATAAATCCAGATGGTTCAATTGCTGTTGTATTATTCAACGAAGGTAAAACGTATAAAGACTTTACGTTAATGCTTGGTGAAGAAACTGTAAAAGTTAAAATAAACGGACAGGCTATTCAAACTATATTAATTCCAACAAAATCTAAATAATATGTCCACATTAGCCAATAAGCTTCCGTTAAGTCAAAAGATTGCATTTGGAATAGGGATGCTTGCCAATCAAATGTTTCCTGCGGTAATTGGAATATTTATTGTGGTTTTGGTACAAGATTTGGGATTTCCTGGCTGGATGTGGGGAATTATTTCCTTAGTCCCTAGATTATTTGATGCCATTACAGACCCTATAATGGGTTACATTTCAGATAATACTAAATCGCGTTGGGGAAGACGTCGTCAATATGTTTTTATTGGTGCGGTTGTAATGGGAATTGCATTTGTAGTTATGTGGCAACTGTTTAGAGAAAATTCACTCGATTATAACTTTTGGTATTTCTTATTATGGTCATTTGTATTTTATTTGGGTTTAACCATTTTTAGTGTGCCTTATGTTGCAATGGGTTATGAAATGAGTGATGATTTTCATGAGCGTACGAGTATCATGGCTGTTGCGCAGTGGATCGGACAATGGGCTTGGGTAATTGCACCTTGGTTTTGGGTTATTATGTACGATCCAGAATGGTATGCTACTGCAGATGTTGCTGTAAGAGAATTAGCAGTTTGGGTCGGAATTATATTCGCTATTTGTGCTATGGTTCCAGCTGTTTTTATTAAAAGTAGGTCAACAGTTAATGAAAATTATTCGGAACTAACCATTAAAAATATTGGAGGTAGTTTAAAAGAAATTGGTAATAATTTTGTTGAAGCATTTAAATCAGCTCCATTTAAAAAGTTATGTTTTGCCACATTTTTTGTGTTTAATGCATTTAATACCGTTGCAAGTTTTACCTTCTTTATAATTGTGTATTACCTTTTTAATGGAGATGCATCAGCTGCTGGTATTTGGCCAACTTTATTTGGTAGTGTTGGTGCTTTAGTAACTACGTTTTTAGTGATTCCTATTGTTGCAAAGATGTCTAAATTATTAGGAAAGAAAAAAGCATTTATGGTATCTCAAGCCATATCTGTAGTTGGTTATATAATGCTATGGTTCTTATTTATTCCAGGAAAACCTTACATGTTTCTAATTGCGTTACCATTTTTCTCTTTTGGAATAGGTGGATTATTTACACTTATGATGTCAATGACTGCAGATGTAATTGATTTAGATGAGCTAAATACAGGAAAACGTCGCGAAGGTGTTTTTGGTGCTATATATTGGTGGATGGTAAAATTTGGTTTCGGAATTGCAGGTGGATTAAGTGGCGCAATTTTATCAATTATTGGGTTTGATTCTGCTGCGGATGTACAAACAGATGGTGCAATTATAGGTTTAAGATTCTTTTTTACAGGATTTCCAATATTAGGAACACTGGCTGCAATGTATATAATGCGTAATTACGATTTAACTGAAAAGCGTTCTAATGAAATTAGAGCAGAATTAGATAGTCGTAATCCTGTATCTAGTTAAGATATCAGAATAAAGTACTGAACTATGTCTATTAGAGAAGAAAAATTTTTTGCGTTAGGATCTACGGAATGTGCTCATAAAGATATAAATGAGTTAAAACAACTGTATAAACAATATTTGTCTCAAGGCACACATGGACTTTGTTTTAGTCCATATTTGGAAGGTCAAGAACCTGGTGACGAACTCTCAGAAGCACAAATTAGAAGACGAATAGAAATTATAGCGCCTTACACAAAATGGATTCGTTCATTCTCTTGTACGGAAGGTAATGAGTTGATTCCAAAAATAGCTAAAGAATATGGCTTAAAAACATTAGTTGGTGCGTGGTTAGGTGATGATAAGGAAATGAACAAGAAGGAAATTAATGGATTAATTGAGTTGTCAAATCATGGTTATGTTGATATTGCTGCAGTAGGTAACGAAGTGATGTATCGAGGAGATTTAACAGAAGAAGAATTGATTGCGCATATTTATAGCGTTAAACACTCAATTAAAAATGTTCCAGTTGGTTATGTAGATGCTTATTATGAGTTTGCGGACCGTCCTAATATCACAGAAGCTTGTGATATAATTTTAGCAAATTGTTATCCTTTTTGGGAAGGCTGCGACCAAGATTACGCTCTATTGTATATGAAAGATATGTTTAATAGAGCCTTAAAAGCAGGTCAAGGAAAAAGAGTTGTAATAACAGAAACAGGCTGGCCAAATAAAGGCTCTAATCTATATGGTGCTTATCCATCAGAAGAAAATGCTATAAAATATTTTATTAATTCCCAACAATGGTCTAAAGAAGAAGGTATTGAAATGTTTTACTTCTCCTCTTTTGATGAATCTTGGAAAGTAGACAAAGAAGGAGATGTTGGTGCGTTTTGGGGAATTTGGGATAAAGATGAAAAGCTTAAATTTTAGATACCAACTAAAATTGACAATGTTAAAACCTGTCTGTGATTGCATTACGATTTTTTGACGAATGTAATATTCTGCATAATTATTTTCTTTATATATTTTTATTCTTACTATAAGATACCACAACATTACCACTACATTAAGGTAGCTTTAATAATTGTACCATAATATGTATTTTTTTTGGCAGTCGTCAATTCCCTTTATTTACTGGTGATTTGGTCTGTTTATATATTTTTCACAACAATTTTTATGATGTATGGTTTTGGTATTGCGACATTTGTCAATTTAACAATTTATTGGTGGTATATTTGAGATAATTGCAATTTAAACACTCTCTATGTGTTACAATCGCAATTTTAAACTAATATTAATAAATACAACAAAGATGAAAAAAATTACATTATTTATTTTCTTAATGGCATTGTCATTTGGATATTCTCAAACTTTACCATTAGATTTTGAATCCGCTACAACTTGGATTGATTTTGATGGAGGCGCCGTAACAACTATTGCAAATCCACAAAGTAATGCAGATAATAATTCTGCAAACGTTGGTCAGATGGTAAAAAGTGCTGGACAAGTTTGGGGTGGAAGTGCATTAGTGTTAAGTTCTGCTATGGATTTTACGACTAATAATACCTTTTCTATGAAAGCATATTCTGTTAAAGCAGGCACTAAAGTGTTAATGAAGGTTGAGAATTCTGGTGATGCTGGAATTAATTATGAAAAGGAAGTGACTATGACTTCAACTAACACTTGGGAAACCTTGGTGTTTGATTATTCTGCAATTCCTGCAAATACCTATGATAAAATTGTTGTGATTTTTGATTTAGGAACAATGGGAGATGGAACCGCAAATTTCACTTATTATTTTGATGATATTACATTATATGATAATGGTGGTGGAGCAGGAGCTACTGCATCTTTACCGTTAGATTTTGAAATAGCGACCACTTGGGTAGATTTTGATGGTGGTGAAGTAACTACAATTGCAAATCCACAGAGTAATGCAGATAATAATTCGGCTAATGTTGGTCAAATGATTAAGAATGCCGGACAAGTTTGGGGAGGAAGTTCCTTAGTATTAAGTGCACCTATGGATTTTACAGCAAATAACACCTTTTCAATGAAGGCATATTCAGTAAAAGCAGATACTAAAGTTTTAATGAAGGTTGAAAATTCTGGTGATGCCGGAATTAATTTTGAAAAAGAAGTGACAATGACAACTACAAATGCTTGGGAGACTTTAGTATTTGACTACTCATCGATACCAGCTAACACCTATGATAAAATTGTCGTGATTTTTGATTTAGGAACAATGGGAGATGGAACCGCAAATTTTACGTATTACTTTGATGATGTTACTTTATTTGATAATGGTACTACTGGTCCTGCATTAGCATTACCATTCGATTTTGAAACAGAACCAACAACAACAGATTTTGTTGACTTTGATGGTGGTACTGCATCGGTAATAGCCAATCCACAATCAGTTGCGCCTAATACTAGCGCTAATGTGGCACAAATAGTTAGAAATGGTGGACAAATTTGGGGAGGTAGTAAAATAACAATAGCAAATAACCTTGATTTCTCTGCGCAAGGAGGTATTTCAATGAAAGTGTTCACAACAGCTCCTGTTGGTACAACTGTTAAATTAAAATTAGAAGGCAATGGACAAACAGAAATTGATCAGTTAACAACTGTTTCTGGTGCTTGGGAAACCTTAACTTGGGATTTTACAGGGCAACCTGCAGATTTTAATACTTTGGTTTTTATGTTTGATTTTGGTAATCTAGGAGATGGTACAGCAAATTCAACATTTCTTTTTGATGATGTAGAACAATTTGATATTTCAGGTGGATTGTCTCAGATAAACCATCCTGTAGATTTTGAAGGGACTACTACAAACTATACAGTTACAGACTTTGGTGGTAATGCATCTACTTTAGTAGTAGACCCAACAGATTCTGGTAATATGGTTATACAAACTATAAAAACTTCTGGTGCTGCAACTTGGGCAGGTACTACTATAAGTACGCCAACAGGTTTTGCTACAGCATTACCATTTACAACTACAGATACTAAAATGTATGTAAGTGTCTGGTCTCCAGATGCAGGTATTCCTGTACGTCTAAAAGTTGAAGATCATGCAGACAATACTCATACTTGTGAAACAGAAGCTGTGACAACTATAGCTGGTGGATGGGAGACTTTAGAGTTTAACTTTAATAATGAGGCAGCAGGTACGGCAGCATTAAACCCAGCATATACATTTGATATGGCATCAATATTCTTCAATTTTGGAACAGATGGTGCTACTGCAGGTGAAAAAACTTACTATTTTGATAATGTTTCTTTCGGAACAGCATTAGGATTAAATGAATTTGAAATTAACGACTTTACTGTATATCCAAATCCAACTAATTTAATTTGGAACGTAAAAACAAAAAACCAAACTATCAGTTCAGTTCAAGTATTTGATGTTTTAGGCAAGCAAGTGATAACTTTAAAACCTAACAAAAATGAAGTATTAATTGATGCTTCAACCTTAAAAAGTGGAATTTATTTTGCTAAGTTGACAACTGCTAATGGAACTCAAACTATTAAACTTGTTAAAAACTAGTTTAAATTTTTTTTAATAGCAACTTTAAAGAGCGTATATTATACGCTCTTTCTTGTTTTATATAAAAGATTTAAATAATGACAACACTCAAAGAATTAGCTGCCTTATTAAATATTTCAGTTTCTACAGTTTCCAAAGCTTTAAATGATAGTCATGAAATTAGTGAAAATACTAGAATACGAGTTAAAGAATTGGCAACTAAACTCAACTATAAACCAAATAGAATAGCCCAACAGTTAAAAACTAATAAAACTAAAACCATTGGTGTAATCCTACCAACAGTAACTAATCCGTTTTTTGCTGAAGTATTGCATGGCATTGAAATGGCTGCAACAAATAATGATTATGATATTATTGTTTGTCTTTCTAATGAAACCTTGCATAAAGAAAAACGAAGTCTTGAGTTGCTATCCAATGGCAGTGTTGATGGTTTTATAATGGCAGTTGCTAGAGAAAGTCAAGTGAAAAATGAAACCAGTCATATTAAAGATACTATAAACAATAAACTTCCTGTTTTAATGTTTGATCGCGTTGTAAATGATATTGATTGTAATAAGGTGATTGTTGATGATTTTAAATCTGTTTATGAAGCAACAGAACATTTAATTATTAATCAGCATAGAAAAAATATTCTTTTAGTAAGTAATATAGAAGAATTAAGTGTGGGAAAATTGAGAATTGAGGGCTACACAAAAGCATTAGAAGATCATAATTTAAAACCAGAAATTTTAAAATTAGACAATGCTGTAGATTTGGATGTTGAGAAGAGAATATATAATTATTTAAAGGAGAATGTGGCAATTGATGCAATTCTTTCTGTTGATCATGTTACTGGGATTGTTGCTATTAATATGGCAAAAAAATTGGGTAGAAATATTCCTGAAGATTTATCTGTTGTTGGTTTTGGGTATGAACATACTCAATTGTTATCAAGTCCAAAAATCTCAATTATTCATCAGAAGGCACATAAAATAGGGGAAATGTCAACAAAATTACTGATTGATACTATTAATGATGAAGATTTGAAATGGCAAACAATAGTAGTGCCGAGTGAATTAAAACTTAACGAGTCTGTAAAATAAAAACGTCCACTTTTAGGCATAAAAAAAGGTCTGATAGTATCAGACCTTTTTTTATTGATATTAAAGGAATATTATAGACCTTTAACTTTATCAGCAGCTTTGTCAACAGCATCGCTTCCTGCTTTTTTAGCAGCATCGACAGCATTTTTCCCAGTTTCTTTAGCGCTATCAACAGCGTCATTAGCAGCATCTTTTACAGAATCAACTGCATCACCAGCAGCTTCTTTTGCGCTGTCTACAGCATTACCTGCAGCATCAACAGCACCATCAGCAGCTTCTCCCACAGCTTCACCTGCAGCATCAACTGCCTCACCAGCAGCATCAACAGCTCCTTCAGCAGCGTCACCTACAGCATCAGCAGCATCACCTACAGCTTCGCCAGCAGAATCAGCAGCGTTTTCAACAGCATTAGCAGCGTTTTCAGCAGTTTCTCTACAAGAAGTAAATGATAAACCTAATACAGCAACTAGTGCTAAACTTAATACAACTTTTTTCATTTTAATAGTTTTAGTGTTAATTTTAGTTAATGTACGAAAATACTAATTTCAAAGTAATTTTAACAAAATTTTTTAATTATTCTGCGCACAATTTTTGTATATACGTATGCAAATATGAGTTTGGACTATTTTTAAGACTATTTTTTAAGATTCTTTTGATCCTTTTCTTCTTTTAATTGAAATAATATTTGCCAACCATAACATTTACAATATTATAAACATATGTATATATCAACCTTCAATTACAAAAATTTAGTCATTAGAGCATTTTTATGCATTTCTTTTTTTGGATTTTCTCAAAACATTAGGAAGGAACAAAAAATAATTAAAGCAGTAGATAGGTATTCTGATAATGCTATTGAATTAATTAAAACAGCTGTCAATATTAATAGTGGCACCATGAATTTTAAAGGTGTCATGGAAGTTGGTGAACTCTTTAAAAAAGAATTAGATAAACTAGGTTTTACAACACAATTAACTAATGGCGAAGCTTATGGGAGAGCAGGTCATTTAATTGCTACCCGAAAAGGAAAGAAAGGACCAAAGTTTTTAATGATAGGTCATTTAGATACTGTTTTTGAATTAGATAGTCCGTTGCAAGAATACACCATGCAAAACGATTCTATAATGAAAGGTCCTGGTGTTGCAGACATGAAGGGAGGCGATGTTATAATTATTTTAACCATGAAGGCCTTAAAGGAAGCTGGTGTTTTAGATGATATGTCTATTGAAATTATTATGACTGGTGATGAAGAAAAAAGTGGAAAACCTTTAGAGCTTTCAAAAAAGGATTTAATTGAAGCTGCGAAAAAAGCAGATATAGCTTTAGGTTTTGAAAACGGAGATAATAACCCTAAAACTATAGTAGTTGCCAGAAGAGGTTCTACCGATTGGAAGCTAACGGTTACTGGCAAACCAGCCCATTCTTCGCAAGTGTTTACAGATAAAATTGGTACAGGTGCTATTTATGAAACTTCAAGAATACTAAATGAGTTTTATCTTCAATTAGCAAAAGAGAAAGATTTAACGTTTAATCCAGGTTTTATAATTGGAGGTACTAAAATAAAGCAAGATGATGACGGAACAGGTGGACATGCGTTTGGTAAAACCAATGTAGTCTCACAAGAATCGATTGTTCGTGGTGATTTAAGAGCGGTTTCTTTAGAGCAGTTAGAAAAAGCAAAAACGACCATGCAGAATATTGTTTCAGAAAATTATCCGCAAACAAATGCTATATTAGAATTTTCACCTGGTGGTTATCCACCTTTATCGTTGACGGAAGGGAATACCAAGCTTTTAGGTTATTTTAATACGGTTAGCGAAGATTTAGGTTTTGGCACTGTAACTGCCGTAAATCCAAGAAATGCTGGTGCAGCAGATATCTCTTTTACATCTGCATATGTAGATATGGCTATTGATGGTCTAGGACTTACAGGAGGAGGTGGTGACCATACTATTAAGGAGTCTGGCAATTTAAATACTGTGGCAACACAGGCAAAAATAACGGCAGTTTTAATGTATAGATTAGTTAATTCTAAATTTTAAATAGAAGAATGGACTTATTTAATACTGAATTAACCGCAAACCGTTTACCATTCGATGGAGAAGTATATTATTATGGTCCTATAATGTCTATAGTTCAGGCACAAGATTATTATGAAAAATTACTAGAAAATGTAGAGTGGGAAAACGATAAAGCCATCATTTTTGGAAAATTAATTATTACAAAACGCAAAGTGGCTTGGTATGGAAATAAACCATTTAATTATACCTATTCTAAAACGACTAAATCAGCCTTACCTTGGAATAAAGAACTTTTAGAACTTAAAAAACTAGTAGAACAAAAAACAGGAGGAACGTTTAACTCTTGCTTACTTAACTTATATCACTCTGGTGAAGAAGGCATGGCTTGGCATAGTGATGGTGAAAAAGATTTAAAAAAAAATGGCGCTATCGCCTCCTTAAGTTTTGGTGCTGAGCGCAAATTTGCTTTTAAGCATAAGCAGACAAAACAAAACGTTTCAATACAACTTGTAAAAGGTAGTTTGTTGGTAATGAAGGGAGAAACACAAATCCATTGGTTGCATAGGTTACCACCAACTAAAAAAGTAAAAACACCGAGAATAAATTTAACGTTTAGAACAATTGAGTTATAATTCTAAGACTCAAAATACGCCATAATTTTATTTACAGCACCTTTGTTTTTTCTAATAAAAGACGCGGTTATTTCGCCTTTGTTTTGTCTTAAAACTTTATCTGTAATAAGCGCATTAAAAGAAGAATTGAAAGCTGTAGCACTTGCCAAACTAGTAACACCACCTAATTCTATTAATGTTTTTGCCTCTGGAAATTTTTCATAATTCTTTCCAATAAGAATAGGAATTCCAAATACAGCTGGTTCTAATATATTATGCAACCCTGTTGTACCAGCACCACCTCCAACATAAGCAATGTCTGCATAGCTGTATACTTTACTTAGATAACCAATAGTATTTAAAATAAAGACTTGGTAGTCTTTTAAGTTTTTAGTGTCATCTAATTCAGAAAAGCAAATGGTATTAACCTTTAATTGCGATTTAAGTGAAGCTACATAACTTGCTTTTATGTTATGAGGCGCAATGATATATTTTACTTCTGGATTTTTAGTAGTGTTAATAAAATCGAGATATAATTTATCATCCTCTGGCCACGTGCTACCAAAAACCATACATAGTTTATCATCTTTAAATGTTTCAATAAACGATACAGTGTTTTTTGTATTTAGTTGATTAGAAACACGGTCAAAACGCGTATCTCCAGAAACAGAAGTATTAGAATAACCTATTTTTTGAAGTAAAACCTTTGAGTTTTCATCTTGAGTAAAAATATGACGGAAACCAAATAAAGCAGATTTAGTATAACTACCATACCATTTAAAAAAGGATTGGTCTTTTCTGAAAACGGCCGAAATTAATAAGGCGTTTAAGTTGCGCTTTTTTATTTCGTGTAAAAAGTTAGGCCAAATTTCATATTTAACAAACAAAATATAATCCGGATGCACTAAGTCTAAAAATTGTTGGGCATTCGTTTTAGTATCTAAAGGCAGATAAACAACAACATCTGCTATTTTAGTGTTTTTTCTTACCTCATATCCAGAAGGAGAAAAGAATGAAATTATAACTTTATACTTTGGGAATTTAGCTTTTAGAGCTTCAAAAACAGGTAGACCTTGTTCGTATTCTCCTAACGATGCACAATGAAACCATAAGGTTTTATCTTCAGGTTTAATGTTGTTTTTTAGTTTAGAAATCGTTTCTTTTCTGCCAACAACACCTTGCTTCAATTTAGAATTGAATAATGCCGCAATTTTAATGATAAAACTTGCTAAGTAAATTCCTATGGAGTAGAGTCCTTTCAAAAATAAATATTTGTGCTAAAATACATTTCTTTCAATTAATTGCGTTGTCATAGCCATTACAATTTCGTACTTTCGCTTAGAGCTTTTAAGCTTATTTATTTATATACTAAAATGTTGTCGTAAAGATGAAAAAAATTCAAATGGTTGACCTTCAGAGTCAATATGCAAAAATAAAAAATGTTGTAGATCCTTCGATTTCAGAAGTAATGGAAAGTGCGGCATTTATCAACGGACCAAAAGTACATCAGTTTCAGAAAAATCTAGAAGATTACTTAGGCGTAAAACATGTAATACCTTGTGCTAACGGTACAGATGCTTTGCAAATTGCAATGATGGGTTTAGGTTTAAAGTCAGGTGATGAGGTGATTACAGCAGATTTTACATTTGCGGCAACTGTAGAGGTTATCGCTTTATTGCAATTAACACCTGTTTTAGTTGATGTGGATCCTGTATCTTTTAACATTGATGTAGAAGCGATTAAAAAAGCAATAACACCAAAAACAAAAGCTATTGTTCCTGTACATTTATTTGGTTTGCCTGCCAATATGGATGCTATAATGGATTTAGCTAAAGAACATAATTTATATGTAATTGAAGATAATGCCCAAGGAATTGGGGCAGAATATACGCATAAAGATGGTAGTAAAACTAAGACAGGTGCTATTGGTCATGCTGCGAGCACATCATTTTTTCCATCTAAAAATTTAGGTTGTTATGGTGATGGTGGTGCAATTTTTACCAATGATGATGATTTAGCACATACCATTAGAGGTATTGTAAATCATGGAATGTATGAGCGTTATCATCATGATGTTGTAGGTGTAAACTCTAGATTAGATTCTATCCAAGCAGCGGTATTGGATGCAAAATTACCACACCTAGACACATATAATGCTAAGAGGAGAGATGCTGCCAGAAAATATAATAAAGCATTTAAGAATCATCCAAAAATTACCATTCCAACAGGAAGAGATGTATGTGATGATGGTATTTGCGATGTTTGTGATTGCCATGTGTTTCACCAATACACTTTAAATTTAAAAGACGTTGATCGCGATGCTTTAGTGGCACATTTGCAAGAAAATAATATTCCATGTGGTGTGTATTATCCAATTCCGCTTCACAGACAAAAAGCGTATTTAGATGAGCGTTATAATGAATCTGACTTTACAGTTACTAATCAACTTGTAAAATCTGTTATTTCATTACCAATGCATACAGAATTAGAAGATGATCAAATTGATTTTATAACAAGTACAGTTCTTAATTTTATAAATAACAAGTCGTAAAAAATGAAAATACTAGTAACAGGAGGTTTAGGTTTTATTGGGTCGCATACCGTTGTAGAATTGCAGAATGAAGGTTTTGAGGTTGTTATTATAGATAATTTATCAAATTCATCTGTTGATGTTTTAGATGGAATTACAGCTATAACCAATAAAAAGCCAATTTTTGAAAAACTAGATTTAAAAGTAAAACAAGACGTTCAAGACTTTTTTAAGCGTCATAACGATATTGTTGGTGTTATTCATTTTGCAGCGAGTAAAGCTGTAGGAGAGAGCGTTGCAGAACCATTAATGTATTATGAAAATAATATAACTACTTTGGTTTATATGCTTCAAGAATTAAGTGGTTTAAGTAAAAAGAATTTTATATTCAGTTCATCTTGTACAGTTTATGGGCAAGCAGATAAATTACCAATAACCGAAAATGCGCCTGTTAAACCAGCCGAATCGCCTTACGGTAACACAAAACAAGTTGGTGAAGAAATTATAAGAGACACGTGCAAGGTTAATAAGGATGTTAATGCAATTGCATTACGTTATTTTAACCCAATTGGTGCACATCCTTCAGCAAATATTGGTGAATTACCAATTGGAGTTCCACAAAATTTAGTGCCTTATATTACACAAACTGGAGTAGGATTAAGAGAGCAGCTTTCTGTGTTTGGTGGTGATTATCCAACGTCAGATGGTACTTGTGTTAGAGATTATATACATGTTGTAGATTTGGCAAAAGCACATGTTGTGGCTTTACAGCGTCTATTAAATGAGAATAATGAAACCAATTTTGAATTTTATAACCTTGGAACAGGAAAGGGAAGTACTGTTTTAGAAGCTATTCAATCTTTTGAAAAAGTTTCAGGTAAAGCCTTAAATTATAACATTGTAGATAGAAGAGAAGGTGATGTAACTGCGGCTTACGCAGATACTTCTAAGGCTCTAAATGTATTGGGTTGGAAAACAGAATTGACATTAGATGACGCCATGGATTCTGCTTGGAAATGGGAACAGAAAATTAGAAACAAATAATTATTTATTATGAAAACTATACTCAGAATTTTAGTGTTTATGTCTGCTTTGTCCATATCAGCACAAAGCACGTATCTCCATTGCGGAAAATTAATAGACACTAAATCTGGGAAAGTTTTAAGCGAAAAAACAATTGTAGTTTCTGGTAAAAAAATTATTTCAGTAGAAAATGGATATGTAACTCCAAACAATGCAGAGGATATTACTATAGATTTAAAATCTAAAACGGTAATGCCAGGATTAATTGATATGCATGTTCATATTGAAGGAGAAACAAATCCTAAATCTTATCTAGAAGATTATACCCTTAATGATGCAGATATTGCTTTTAATTCGGTAAAGTATGCTAAAGTAACTTTAATGAGTGGCTTTACAACAGTTAGAGATTTAGGCGGTTCTGGTGTAAATGTAGCCCTTAGAAATGCTATAAATGCAGGTAAAATTGAAGGGCCAAGAATTTTTACAGCCGAAAAAGCTTTAGCAACAACAGGTGGACATGCAGACCCAACCAATGGAGCAAAGAAAAGCATAATGGGAAATCCTGGTCCTAAAGAAGGTGTGGTTAACGGTGTAGAAGATGCTAAAAAAGCAGTAAGACAACGTTATAAAAATGGAGCCGATTTAATAAAAATTACGGCAACAGGTGGTGTTCTTAGTGTGGCAAAGAGTGGTCAAAATCCTCAATTTACAGTTGAAGAAATAAAGGCTATTTGTGATACTGCTAAAGATTATGGATTTCATGTTGCGGCTCATGCACATGGAGATGAAGGCATGCAACGCGCTATATTAGGAGGTGTTAAAACCATTGAGCATGGTACGTTAATGAGTGCTGAGACTATGGAGTTAATGAAAAAACACAATGTGTATTTAGTACCAACCATTACGGCAGGTAAATTTGTTTCAGAAAAAGCTCAGATAGATGGCTATTATCCAGAAATTATTGTGCCTAAAGCTCTAGATATTGGGCCAAAAATTCAAAAAATGTTTGGTAGAGCGTATAAGGCTGGTGTTGGTATTGCTTTTGGTACTGATGCTGCAGTGTTTTATCATGGAGATAATGGTAAAGAATTTGGATATATGGTAGAAGCCGGAATGCCAGCAATGGAAACCATTCAGAGTGCCACAACTACCAATGCTATGTTACTAAAGTTAGACGATGCAATCGGACAAATTAAATCGGGTTATATCGCAGATATTATTGCGGTAAATGAAAACCCTATAACTTCAATTTCTACAATGGAAAATGTCACTTTTGTAATGAAAGAAGGTGTAATTTATAAAAAGTAACTATTCTTCTCATTAGGAGATATTCATCTTAATCACTTAAGACTACTTATACGTTAAGTGATTGGTGAATTGATTTAATATATAATAATACTTAAGGATTTAATTAGGTTTTAACGTTTTTAACTTGGTGTTGGTTATCAATCTTTGTTGCTTTGCATGGAATGATAATTGAGAAACATGAAATTGATAAGTATTAAAAGAGAGACCAAAACAGAAGGTCGCTTCACGAAAAAAATGGGTGTTTTGTTAACGGATGTCACCTACATTAAAAAACAATTTTTAAGTATACCATACAAAACACTTCACAAGTATAGAGAAACGTATTACGGAGAAGTTAAAGATTGTGAGGATTGCATTTTGGCTCGTTAAGCCGAGATATTCTCTTTTTTCTTATTTGTAAAAATCCCACTGAATAGCAGCATCACCATTCCGGTTGTTACTGAAAGGTCAGCAACATTAAAGATGCCCGTTTTAAAAATACCACCTAAATTAATAAAGAAAAAGTCAGTGACTTCTCCGAAAACAATACGGTCAAAAACATTTGCAATACCTCCTCCAATAATGCAACAAAATGCTATTAGACTTAATTTGTCTAATGTTTTAGTTTTTACAATGTAATAAACTACATAGCATAAAACTACAGTAGGAAGAATTAATAAGAAAATTAATCTAAGTGTAGAATTCATTTCACTACCCATACCTAAAAAAGCACCTTTATTTTCAACCCAAATTAATTGAAAATAATCTTTTATTACATTGATTTGACCTTTTCCGCCTTTAATCATAGTCATTCTAACAATAACTTTGGAGATTTGATCAATTGCGATATTAAATATAATAAGTAGGGTAATGAATAAATTTCTATTCAAAGCAGTAAGTTTTAAGCATTAGTTTCAAAAGTAGCTGAAGCTGTTTCTGCTTCTCTATGGATTTTTTTAACTAAGCCTTGTAATACTTTACCAGGACCAACTTCTGTAAAGGATGTAGCGCCATCTTTAACCATTTGTTGCACTGATTGTGTCCAACGTACAGGAGCAGTTAATTGCGAAATTAAATTGGCTTTAATCTCGTTTTCATCTGTAATTGCAGTAGCAGTTACATTCTGGTAAATTGGGCAATTTGGTTTACTAAATGTTGTGTTTTCAATAGCGGCTGCTAACTCTTCGCGAGCAGGTTCCATTAAAGATGAATGAAAAGCACCACCAACTGGTAAAACTAAAGCGCGTCTTGCGCCTGCATCTTTCATTGCTACACATGCTTTATTGATGGCTTCAACATCACCAGAAATCACTAATTGTCCAGGGCAATTATAATTTGCAGCAACAACAACTCCATCAATTTGAGAACATACTTTTTCTACTATTTCATCATCTAAACCTAAAACAGCAGCCATAGTACTAGGTTGAATTTCGCATGCTTTTTGCATGGCTTGTGCACGTTGCGAAACTAATTTTAATCCATCTTCAAAAGTTAAAGCTCCTGCTGCAACTAATGCAGAAAATTCCCCAAGAGAATGACCTGCAACCATATCTGGTTTTATTTTATCCCCAAGTGTTTTTGCTAAAATTACTGAATGTAAAAATATTGCTGGTTGTGTAACTTTCGTTTCTTTTAAGTCTTCAGCAGAACCTTCAAACATAATGTCTGTAATATGAAAACCTAAAATATCATTGGCTTTTTCAAATAATTCTTGTGCTAAAGGTGAGTTCTCGTAAAGGTCTAATCCCATTCCTGAAAACTGAGCACCTTGACCTGGAAAAATATATGCATTCATTTGTTGTAATTTTAGTACTGCAAAAGTAAGAATTAATTATTTATATTTTTCTTTTGAGTTTAATTATAGAATTAAAGCAATTATTCAATTATTTGCACGCGGCTTCTGCACAACGTTCGCCATCCATAGCTGCAGAAACAATGCCACCTGCATAACCACCTCCTTCACCACAAGGAAATAAATTGGTGATTTCTGGATGCGCTAATGTTTCCGTCCTAGGGATATTTACAGGGGACGAGGTTCTTGATTCTACACCAATAACGTTAGCTTCTTCTGTATAATATCCTTTCATTTTTTCTCCAAAAGCTTTAAACCCTTTTCGTAATGAACCTCCAATTATTTTTGGTAGTAAAGAATGCAATGGAGCAGATTTTAAACCAGGTTGATATGACGTTTCATTTAAACTTAGAGATAATTTACCTTCAACGAAATCGGTTAAACGTTGAGCAGGAGCAGACTGCGTTCTGCCTCCTGAGGTAAAAGCTAAGCGTTCTAGGTTTTTTTGATATTCTAATCCTTTTAATGCTCCAAATTGTTCGTATTTGCGCAAATCTTTATCTACATTGATTTCTGTTACAATGCCAGAATTTGCGAACTTATTATTTCGTTTAGATGGTGACATACCATTAACAACCACTTCTCCATTTGCTGTTGCAGCCGGAACGATAAATCCTCCAGGACACATGCAAAATGAATACACTCCTCTATCATTAACTTGTTGTACTAAACTATACGCAGCTGGAGGTAATAACTCATCTCTTGGTTCTCCTTTGCAATGGTATTGTATACCGTCAATAATATCTTGAGGATGTTCTACACGAACTCCCATAGCAAATGATTTTGCTTTTAAGGCTATATTTTTTTCATTTAATAGATAAAATATATCTCTTGCAGAATGACCTGTAGCTAAAATTACATTTTCAACATTGAGTTCTTTTCCGCTTTTTAGCAGAATGGTTACAATCTTATTATTTTTGATAGTGAAATCTGTAACCCGTGTTTCAAAATGTACTTCGCCACCATATTTAAGAATTGTTTCTCTAATGTTTTGAACAACTTTAGGTAATTTATTGGTACCTATATGTGGATGAGCATCTACCAAAATTTGATCCGTAGCGCCATGAAACACAAGATTTTCAAATATGCGTCGTACATCTCCACGTTTTAAGCTTCTAGTATATAATTTTCCGTCAGAATATGTGCCAGCTCCACCTTCACCAAAGCAGTAATTAGAATCTTCATTAACAAGATGGTCTCTATTTATAGCTTTTAAATCTCTTCTACGGTCTTTAACGTTTTTACCTCGCTCTAAAACAATAGGTTTATAACCAAGTTCTATACAGCGTAAAGCAGCATACATACCTGCTGGCCCAAAGCCAATTATATGAATAGGTTTAGAGTTGGTAACATCTTTATAATCAAAATGATAGTCTGAGGTTTTAGGTACGGGTTCATTAATGTAAACTTCAACTTTATAGTTGAACATAATATTACGCTTCCGCGCATCAATTGATTTTCTTAGAACCTTAATTCCAGAAATTTCAGAAGGTTTCATGCCCAAATCAAATGCTGCTTTTTTTAGCAATCCATCTGGTTGTTTTTCTTCATGTAAATTAATACGTAATTGTAAAGCTCTTATCATAATGCGAAATTAATTATAATTATGATGACTTAAAGTTTAACAATCAAAAATTAGATAAAATGATTGAGATGGTTTTTTTGCAATTTAGATTTTACTATCTTGAAAATTATTAAAATAATATTCATTTGAGCTGGTTTAAAAAAGACCCAATACAGATTATTGCTTTTCAAGGTTATGGAACAGATTCTCATTTTTATGCTAGGGGAAGGGCTTTAGAGGACGAATCTATTGATTTAGATGAACAGCATATTTGGCATCTTATTGTTAATACTTGGAAGCGTTTTGAAACTGATGAAATTAAAAATGTGGGCTTAAATATTCAGCTACCAAATGATACTATATTAAAAGGTGTAACCGACAATAAAGGTTATTATAAGTTTGAAGAAAATTTAGAAAATTTAAAATCTCTTACAAATGAAGAAGGTTGGTTGTCTTTTGAATTGTCTTATAATGATTTAAAAATAAAGCGCACTATTCAGAATGAAAACCGATTTCCTGGAGAACTTTTAATACCTTCAACTAAGGCGAAATTTGGTGTAGCTAGTGATATAGATGATACTATTTTACATACAGGAGTTGTTTCTACTTTAAAATGGAAAGTAATTTATAATTCTATATTTAAGCATGCTAAAAATAGAATTCCCTTAGAAGGTGCAGCAGATTTTTATCATAAATTACATAGAGGTGCTTGTGGTAAAAATGCTAATCCTATTTTTTATGTGAGTCATAGTCCTTGGAATTTGTATCGTTACTTAGAGCTCTTTCTTAGACAAAATAACTTCCCTAAAGGGCCAATTTTATTAAGAAGTTTAAGTAATTTTTTAAAAAAGAAGCCTCAAGACGAAAAGCCACAGAAACAAAAAGAAATTCTCAATCTCTTAAAAACATATCCTGAATTACCATTTATATTAATTGGAGATAGTGGAGAACATGATCCTGATATTTATATAGAAATTGCAGAAGAACATCCAGGGCGTATTTTAGCAATCTATCTCAGAAGTGTACAGCATAAAAAGAAAATGCTAAGAGTTAGAAACTTAATAGAAAACTACAAGACCACTAAGGTTTTAATGGTAGAAAGCAGTGCACAAGCTATAGAGCACGCTAGAGAAAATGGGTTTATATTATAGTGTAAGAATAATGAAAATTAAAAGGTGCCAACAACTCCAATAGTGCCTGCTCCCATATTTAATCGCCATGATATTTGTTTTTGTTTCGAAAATTCATAACGTTTTGTGCGTTTCATAAAATTATCAATACCATCAGTAACAACAATACTAAAGGCCATACCAAAACCTACATCAGATATCCAATGTGCATTTTTCCATAATCTAGAAATGGGAGCAATAGATCCTGCAACATAGATACCAGCTTTGACCCAAAAACTATCAAATTGTTTTGCTATTGCATGAGCCATGGAGAACGATAAAATAGAATGACCTGAAGGAAAAGAATGATAACCAGACTCCTTACTAAAGAAATCAAAAGTATTATGATTTCCTGAGCTTGGTCTGGCTCTTCCAACAGCTGTTTTTGTAATTGATTGAAATAATCCAGTGGCTACTGCTGATGATAGAATTAAAACACCTGTATATCTTACTTTTTCATTATTAGTAATTAGGCCAAAACCATAGACTCCTGTAGAAACCATAAAGAAATTTTGAGGACTACCAAAATACCAACCAAATTCTTGTAAAACACCTGGAGCATTTTCTCCTTGTTTAGAAAAGTAACGTTGGGCTTCGTTATCTGAAAGGTATAATACACCAGTACCTGCAAGAAAACTACCTGCAGATATAAAATCATTTTTTTGCCATCTTAGAGGTTGCGTGTATGCATTGCCAACACCTTTTATAATTGAAATACCATCATATTTTACAGTATTCCATATTCGTTTAGCACCTGTTAGAGAGTCGTTTTGGGCTTGAGTAATACTATTAAATGATAATGCAAAAACAATTAAATAAAAACTGAATTGTACATTACAGAATAAACTTTTATACATTTAAAACAAGCCGTTAATTTCAGCATCAATTCTATTAATGATGTCCCCTAAATCTTCAGGGTTTGCCACAAAATCCATATTGTCTACATCAATAATTAATAAATTTCCTTTGTTGTATTTAGAAATCCAAGCTTCGTAACGCTCGTTTAATCGACTTAAATAATCAATGCTAATAGTGTTTTCGTAATCACGACCACGTTTATGAATTTGAGCGACCAAGTTAGGGATAGAACTACGTAGGTAAATTAATAAATCCGGACCTTTTACAAAAGACTCCATTAATTCAAATAAAGAGGAGTAATTTTCAAAATCACGATTGGTCATTAAGCCCATAGCGTGTAGATTGGGAGCAAAAATATGCGCATCTTCATATATGGTACGGTCTTGTATGATGTCTTTGCCACTATCGTGAATTTGATTGACTTGGCGGAATCTGCTGTTTAAGAAATACACTTGTAAATTGAAACTCCAACGTTCCATCTGATTGTAAAAATCATCTAGGTAAGGATTGTCAACAACGTCTTCCAATTGTGCTTCCCACTTAAAGTGTTTGGCGAGTAATTTTGTGAGCGTTGTTTTTCCGGCTCCTATATTTCCTGCAACAGCAACATGCATAATCTATTCTATTTTTAATTGGTAGTATCGAAGTAATTTTTCGTCGTAAATATACACCGTTTCGTTGGTTACCAAAAACTGTTTTATTAACATTTTTGGATGTTCAATAGGTTGAATTTCAGATTCGTTTTTCTCAAGTAAAAAAAGTTGGTTTTCTTTCTTTAAGACTAAATGAGCTTCATTAAACGCTAATTTTTCATAACCTGTATTTTTTATTTTTCGTATTAAACTACCAAAATAATTATATATATACAGATAGTTTTCAGTAAGTAAGTAACAATAATTATAATCACTTTTTAAATCTAAAACGTTAGATTGAACAGGTACAGTCTTCAATTTTATTTTCTTAGTTTTATAATTGTACAACTCTAAAATTTGAAAATCTTGGTTAAATATCCAAATCGAATTATCAAATCCTGAAGTTACAAACGATACATTTTTATAAGGTTGAATAGTAGAAAAGTCAATTTTTGAAATTTCAGTTAAGCGGTTGTCTAAAATTACTACGGAATTAAAATCTTTATAAAAAAGATTGATTTTTAAAGGATTAAAGGTGTTTGCAGAAGTGATTTCTCCTAGCTGAAAATTTGAATATGTTATAATGGTATCCTTTGTTTTTTTATGAAACGAATTGTTTTTTGTTGTGTAATACAGTGTTTTAAAGTTATCTACTCCAAAAATGTTTTTTGCTTCAATGCTTACGGAATCTTTTAATGTAGCACTAATATACTTCTCAGTTTCCTGTTGTGAAAAGCAGAACAAACTGAAGAAAAGAAACAAATAAATTAGCTTTTGCATGGAATTTGGCAATATTGACTTGAAAAATACAAAATTGTAACAGTTTATAATGCTTAAGAAATACAGTAATTTTAAAATCGATTAGATTTAGTGATTTTATTCCGTTAATTTATAGCCAAATCCTCTAACGTTTATAATCTGAATGTTTTCATCTTTCTTCAATTTTTTACGCAGTTTACTGATAAAAACATCCATGCTTCTTGCGGTAAAAAAATCATCGGTTCCCCAGAGTTTATTTAATATTAAGGAACGGTCTAAAACCTTATTTTTATTTTTAATTAGATGAAATAATAAATGTGCTTCTCTATGAGTAAGTTGTATAGATGTATCGTTTTTAAACTGTAATTGCTGTTTGGGGAAATTAAATGTAAAATTACCCAATGTAATGACTTCAGATGTTTTTTGTGTTTTTGTTCTATCAACCAAGTTATGTACTCTAACAATGAGTTCTTCCATACTAAATGGTTTTTTGAGATAATCGTTTCCACCAATAGAAAACCCTTCAACCACATCTGTAGTTTGAGATTTTGCCGTTAAAAATATTATAGGAATTGTGTGATCTATAGCTCTAATTTCTTTTGCTAAAGTGAAGCCATCTTTTTTTGGCATCATTACATCGAGCACCAAAATTTCTGGTGATTCCGTTTTGTATTTTTCAAATGCTTTTTCTCCATTTTCACACAGGATAACATTAAAATTGCGAGTTTCAAGACTTTCTTTAATGATTTGTCCTAGAGCTGTTTCGTCTTCAGCTAATAAGAGTTTTATTTTATTAGCCATTGGGTAGTGTGATTTTAAAAGTGGTTAAATTTTTATTCAATTCTAGTTCAATAGAACCATTGTGTTTTACAAGGATTGTTTTAGTGTAATATAGCCCAATGCCAAATCCTTTTACATCATGCCTATTGCCTTTTGGTACACGATAAAATTTATTGAAAATTTGCGATTTATTTGCTTTGGTTAAACTGTTTCCGTCATCAGAAATTAGAATTGTGGAATCCTTTTGATTAAAGATTAAATCCACGGTTATAAGGTCTCCACCATATTTTACGGCATTATCTAAAATGTTATTTATAGCATTTTCAATATGAAAAATATCAGCATTAACTATTACGTTTTCTAGTTGAAAATTTATAATAAATGTCTTTTCTGAAAATTGAATTTTATAGCGATTTATTAATGTTAATAGTAATTCTGAAATATTGAAGTTTTCTTTTTTCAATTCTACATTATTACTATCTAAGGTTGCTGTTTCTAGTATTTTTTCAACCATAATATTTAGCTTGCCTAATTGTTCTGAAGACATATTTAAATATTTTTTCGTCTTTTTCTTATCGTCTATGGCGTTAAAACTATTAATGCTCTCTATTGCCGCACTTATTGTTGCTATTGGTGTTTTAAACTCGTGGGTAATATTACTTATGAGGTCGTTTTTTATTTCGGCTAATTGTTTTTGGTCTCTAATAATTTTTAAGAGGTAAAATAATGAGCCAATAACAGCAAGAATCAAAAGAGTAGAAATTAGCATTCCTCCTAAAATACGTTTAAGAATGACTTTGGTGGTGTTTGTAAAACCAATATGTAAAGCACTATTATCTGGTAAAAAGGTAGATTTAGAAGTGGTGGATAAAATTTCATTATTACTGAAAACAGAATTGTTGGTTGTTGATAAATTTGAAGAGATAAAATTTTCGGTTATAGTTCCGTTTTCAAACTGTAACTCAAAATCTACACTAATATTTTTTCTTTTTAATTCATTGTATAGTAAGCTGTCAATTTTTTTTAAATCTAAACTGTCGTTATTAATAGAAAACATAACCTTTGAGGTTAACATTTCTATTTTTAATGCTTTTAAGCTATCAGTTTTTGGTGGCTCCGAAAATAGGTGTTCATTATTTTTTATTCTTTTTTGAAGCATTAAAGAATCGGCTTTGAGGCCTTTAATAATTGTAATACCATCTATGGAATTAGCTTCAATTTCATTGAGATTTGTAAATTCTTTATCTGTTTCATTTAGGTTTTTGAGAATACTAGATAGTTTTTGGTCTTCTTTTAAAGAATTTAAATTTCTGTCTTTATCAAAAAAAACACTAAAAGTAGTGCGCTCAGCCAAAGCAGTGTAATAATCATCTACAGCTTTATCTAAACTAACTTGAACATCATTAATCAGTTGCTGTTTATTGGCTTGGTAGTTTTTATAATTCCAATAGACTTGGATACTAATTGTAATAAGTATTACCGCAATAATGGTATATAAAATCCATATATATCGTTTGTTATTCATGCTTCAAATGTATAAAGTAATAATTTAGAATTACATATTGGTTAACACTCATTAACGTTAGTTAACATAAGTAATTAACTATTTTTTAGAATATTGTAATATCTTAATCAAAAACACAAACAATTATGAAAACGCTTTCAATTTTATTCTCAATGATGCTGCTATTTATTACCGCTTCAGTTTTAGCTCAAGATTTTCAAGGTGTTGCAACTTACAAAACCCAAAGAAAGATTGATATAAAAATGGATAGCACAAAAATGAATGATGCTATGCAAACTAAAATGATGGAGATGATGAAAAAACAATTTCAGAAAACTTATATTTTAACGTTTAATAAAACAGCTTCTTTATATAAGCAGGAAGCCGAATTAGATAAACCACAAGTTGGAGGTGATGGATTTAATGTAATTGTAAGTAGTGATGGCTCAGATATATTATATAAAAACGTAAAAGACAAAAATTATGTAGACCAAAAGGAAACTATGGGTAAAAAGTTTTTAATTAAAGACTCAATAACTTCCATAGATTGGAAACTTGAGGCCGAAACAAAGTACATTGGCGAATACACGTGTTTTAAAGCTACCTATACAAAATTAGTGCCTAAAAGAAATTTTGATTTTTCAAGTAATTCTAATAAAAAAGATGAAGCTGAAGAAGAGGAAAAAGAGCCAGAAATGACTGAGCGTACAATAACAGCTTGGTATACGCCACAAATACCTATAAGTAATGGACCTGCCAAATACCAAGGTTTACCAGGATTAATTTTAGAAATTCACGATGGAAAATTAACCATTGTCTGTAGTCAAATAATTATTAATCCCGAATCGAAAGTTGAAATAGAAGAACCAACAAAAGGTAAAGAGGTTAGTCAAGTAGAGTATGATGAGATTATGGATAAAAAGGCTAAAGAAATGATGGAGCGATACGCTCCACGCAAAGGTTCTAATGGTGAAAGCATTAGTATTACAATTGGTGGTTAGTTTTCTTAACATAAATTTAACAAGGTGGCGTTTTACTTTTCTTCATATCTGAAGTCTTAGCTAAAGTAAGATTAACTAAATTCGTTTAGGAGTTTAAACAACATCAATAAAAACATGAAGAAATTACCATTAAAAATTGCGTTACTGTTGACATTATTTTTTACAAGTTTCACTGCATTTGCTCAAGATTTTCAAGGAAAGGCTTATTACCAATCTAAAACCACTATGAACATGGATGATTTTGGTGGTCCAGATATGAGTCCTGAAAGAAAAAAGCAAATCCAAGAACGTATGAAAAGCTTTTTAGAAAAAGAGTATATATTAACATTTAACCAAGCTGAATCTGTATATAAAGAAGAAGAGAAGTTAGAAGCACCTGGAGGAGGACGAGGATTTGGACGTTTTGGTTCTAGCTTATCTGGTGGTCCAAAATATAAAAATGTAAAAACAAAAGAAGTTATTACAGACCAAGAATTTTTTGGTAAACAGTTTTTAATAGTTGATGAATTAAAAAATTTAGAATGGAAAATGGGTACTGAGACTAAGCAAATTGGTCAATATACTTGTTTTAAGGCTACTGCAATAACAACATCAGATGCATTTGATTTTAGTAGTTTTAGAAGACCGAGTGATCGAGGAAATGATAAGGAAGGAAGTAAAAAAGAAAAAGATAGCTTAAAAAGCCAATCTAAGGAAAAAGATAATAAGCCAGAGACTAAAGAACCAAAAACTATAGAAGTTGTAGCGTGGTATTCTCCGCAAATTCCTGTAAACCAAGGACCAGATGGTTATTGGGGTTTGCCAGGACTAATATTAGAAGTTAATGCAGATCGTACAACAATATTATGTACAAAGATTGTATTAAATCCTGCTGAAAAAGAAGAGATTGAAAAACCTACCAAAGGCGATGAAGTTACACAGGCTGAATACACTGAAATTGTTACCAAAAAAATGGAAGAAATGAGAGAAATGTATGATGGACGAGGACGTGGCGGTAGAGGTGGAGGACGTGGACGTAACTAGTCTGTCTTTCTTTTTTATTTACACAACCACGTTTTAAATTGAAGATTTTAAAATATTTGATTTAAGCAAAAGATAAAAATAACAACCACAACCAAATTATATGAAGAATGTTTTATCGCTATTATTTATAGTAATAGTAAGTAGTTCCTTTGCCCAAATTAAGCTTCAAGGTGTTGTAAAGGATAGTATTGGTAAACCTTTAGAACTAGCAAACGTTATTGCTATAAACAAAGACTCTAACTCTTTAGAATCTTATGGAATAACAGATGCTAATGGCAAATATAAATTGTCTTTAAGTAAGAATACGTTATACAATATTCAAATTAGTTACATTGGTTTAAAATCGGTGGATGAAACCATTCAGACTAAAGAGGTAGATTTAACTAGAAACTTTAATATGGTTTCTGATACTCAACTTGATGCTGTTGAGATAACTTATGAGATGCCAGTAACTATTAAAGGAGATACTTTAATTTATAATGCAGATTCTTTTAAAAATGGATCGGAACGAAAGCTAGAAGATGTCTTAAAAAAATTACCTGGTGTAGAAATAAATGATGACGGACAAGTTGAGGTTGAAGGAAAAGTAGTAGATAAATTAATGGTAAATGGAAAGGATTTTTTTGATGGTGATTCTAAATTAGCGACAAAAAATATCCCTTCTAATGCTGTAGATAAGGTACAGGTATTACGCAATTATTCAGAAGTTGGTCAATTAAGTGGTGTACAGAATAACCAAGATAATGTGGCTATTAATATTAAATTAAAAGAAGGAAAAGAGAACTTTTGGTTTGGTGATGTTACTGCTGGAGCCGGTGTTGCACCTTCGCCAAATGATAATTTGTATTTAGCTCAACCAAAGTTATTTTATTACAGCCCTAAATACAGTATTAATGTTATAGGAGATTTAAATAATATTGGTGAGGTTGCTTTAACTGGTAGAGATATTAGAAATTTTGGAGGCGGTTTTAGACCACCAAGTAACAATAGCGGAACCAGTATTAATCTTGGAGATAATGGGTTAAGAGGTTTAACTGATCTTGGAGATGCAGAAAAAATAGAATCGAAATTGGCAGCGGTTAACTTTAGTTATGCTCCAAATAAAGCTTTAGATTTAAGTGGTTTTTTAATTTATAATAGTAATCGTTTAAGTACAAGGCAAGAGAGTTTTGTACGTTATACAGATTCAGATTTAGGAATTCCGGATGAAGAAACTATACAAACAGGTAGAGAAGCAACTAATCAAGGTTTAGCAAAGTTAAGTGCAAGCTATAAACCAAATGTAAATAATCAATTGAATTATGATATACTTGGTCGTATTTCAGATGATTCTGAAACTAACAATGTGTTTTCGGACGTAGTTGGTAACACTAATCAACTTGATGAGGCAAAACCATTTAGTATTAATCAGAATGTAAATTATTATTATACTTTAAATGAGACTAATATTTTTGCTTTTGAAGCACAACATTTAATTAAAGACGAAGATCCTTTTTACAATGTTACAGGTTTAAAAGATGAAGATGCTTTTGAGACTACAGCAGAAGCTTTAGGTTTAGATACTGACCAAACCAATTATAATTTAAATCAAGAGAGACGTATTAAATCTAATCAGTTAGATGCTAAATTAGATTACTATAATATCCTTAATTCAAAGAGTAATATCAACTTTACCTTAGGGACTATTTTAAGTAATCAAAAATTTAATTCTAATATTTTTCAGTTTTTAGATGATGGTTCATTCTTTGATCCAACCGCAACGTTAACAACAATTGATGGTGATTTGTTAAGAAACGAAAATGATACAGAATATAATTTTAGTGACGTTTATTTAGGTGCACATTACACTGTGAAAACAGGTAAATTTACAATTACGCCTGGTTTTTCTCTTCATGCATATGGTAATAAAAACACACAATTTGGTGTAACTTATAAAGATGATTTCTTTAGAATATTACCAGATTTTGAAACTAGAATTCAATTTAAAAAGAGTGAAAGTTTAACTCTAAGTTATAATATGCAAAATTCGTTTACGGATGTGACTAGTTTGGCTGAAGGTTTAGTTTTAAATAATTATAATAGCATTCAGTATGGTGAGCCAGAATTACAAAATGCACTTTCGCATAATATAAGTCTACGTTATTTTAGTTTTAACCTTTTTAATTACACTAATGTTTTTGCTTTTTTCAATTATAACAAAAACATAGATCAGATACGATCACTCACGGATTTTGATAATGTGATTAGAACAAGCACTTATTTTAATTCTAATTTTGCGGATGAAAGTGTTTCTACCTTTGGACGTATTCAACGTACATTTGGAAAGTTAAGGGCAAGTCTTAGAGCTAATTTTAATTACAGTAAGATTAATCAATTTGTACAAGGAAATAGATCTGTTAATGAAAGTTTTACTCAAACCTATACACCAGAGTTGAGTACTAATTTTAGAGAATGGCCAAACGTAACTTTAAAATACCGTCATCGAATCAGTGATACTAATCAAGGAGGTGATGATATAAAATATACTACAAGCGCTCCATCTGTAGAATTTGATGCTTACATATGGGATTCTTTAACCTTTAGAACAGATTATGCATATACAGAGCAAAGTAGTAATGTTGGACCTACAGAATCGTTTAAAACTTGGAATGCTAGTTTAGCCTACAGAAAAGATCAAGATGCCAAATGGGAATACCAAATTAAAGCGAGTAACTTATTAAATATTGATTCTAATGTTAATAATGGCTCAAGCAATATTTCGGTTTATAGTTCTGAGACTTTTATTCTTCCTAGATTTATTACTTTTAGGTTGACTTATACGTTGTAGTATTAACAATTAGAATACAAAGGAGCCTTCTCAATTGAGAAGGCTTCTTTGTATTCTACTCATCTCTAAGTACATGAGCTACACCTACAATTGAATCTTCTATTGAGCCATCACCATCTGATTCAATCCTAATAAGGGAACCAGAAAAGTTAATATCAATATATTCACCAACCTCTCCAAATGAAGTTAGATTAAGAGTCATTGGTGAGTTACTACTATCGCCATTAGAACCTATACATTCTCCTAACGGAATAAACCCTGGATTATTTATATTGCCATAGTTATAGGTTCCTAAATAAGAATCTTGGTCTAGTGTTACGGTAATTTCTATACAGGCATTTCCATTAGTTTCATTATCACGGATATATAGCGTATGACGCCCATCCCAATTAATATAAAAGACGCAAAGAATGTCATCGATTGCTATGTAGTCATCACTGCCGTTAATTGTAAACTGAATAAATTCTTCAATTGAATTACATGCACTAATTACTCCTATATTAGTAATCGGAGATGTAAAAGTATAATTTATTTCTGGGGAGAATTGAAGGTTGTTGTAATCAATTCCCTTTATACTGAAGGTAGTATTGTCGGCACATCGAATTAAATTCACTTCAAATTCACCATCGGTTACATAACCTATATTGTTTTTGCCACTATAAGCTAACTTAACATAACCGTCTGATACAGGGTCTCCATCACATGTGTTAAATGTACCAATAACAGTTTCCTGAATTATTTCTGAATTGTTTGGTATTACGATTGTAATATTAGAATCTGTAGAAAAAGGACCTATATTTTCAGTATATAAAGATGTATTATTACAATTATTATTGAGATAGATGTTAACACTTAAACTTTCATTACTTGGAACGTATCCACAAACTTCACCTTTTTCATTGGTATTGCCATTAGTAGTTCCAAAAGTAGCACTAGTAATTTTAACGTTCATATCACTTAATTCATTACCCTCTTCATCTATAACTGTAATACAAAGTGATATCGCTTCCGCAGGTATATCACAATTCCAAAAACTAAAATGAGATACAGTACCAACATACATATTTCCTTGTAAAGTAGCTTGCCCTTCTTCTTTCCAATAGCCATTTACTTCATCAAAATACCAAAGCGGAATAGTTGCAGGTGCAATAGACATTAAACTAGCGTCAACAGGCATTCTAATTTCAGAGGTAGAACCTTCAGCTAAATTTAATTCTTCTCCCGAATTGCCACGTAATTCTACTGCAAGCATACCAAGCGTTTGCAACATACGTTCTGCACCATCTGTGTTTTGCGCATATAACATTCCTGGCATTTGTTGAGTCATATTATCATCTGCAGGATCTAAATGATGCATTATAACATCTACCGAACCAGAGTAAGCAGAGCCATCTTCTTTAATAAAATTTCCGTCAAAGCTTACAGAGCTTCCATTGGTTAATGAAATGGTTTCAGAATTACCACTGTTTATGGTAGCAATAACATTGGCTTCTAATAGCATAATATTCACTTTGTTTGTGCCTTCAGATGGAACTATACTGCGAGAACCGTGAATATAACCTGCTTTCTCTGCCTTTACGTAGCCAAAGCGTTGATTTACATCAGCATCTCTAATAATAAACACACCATTACCGTCGGTTAAAGCCGTTTCATTACCAATGGTAATAGTAACACCTTCAATTGGAAGATTGTTTTTATCAATGACGGTTCCAAGAAAATCTCTTGAGATTTCATTTCCAAAATATTCAGAAAACGAGTCTGGAATTAATATTTGTTGATTACCATCAGAAATACTATCATCCTTTTTACAAGAAGTGAAACCTAAGCACAAGATTAATAAAAATAATGAGAATATTTTGGTCGATTTCATAGCAGCTGATTTTATGATTATATTTTATAGATGTAAAAATCAAAAAATGGTTGCTTGAAAAATTTGATTAATTTTTTGCCCAAATACAATTTTAAATAAAAAGCCTTTCATTTCAGCGGTAGAATGAAAGGCTTTTTATTAAAATATATACTATTAGTTATCCCTTAACACATGTATAACACCATTAATTGTATGTGAATTGCCATTATACCCCTCATAATCTCCACTAAAATTAATATCTATATACTCTCCAACGCCTCCAAAAGAGGTTAAGTTGTATATTATATTGTTATTAGAATTAGATATATCCATACATTCTTGGATATTAAAACCAGTATCGTTGGGATCATTCCAATCAAAATTATCATAAGTACCTTCAAAATTAGAAGCATCTAATACGCCCATCATATAAAAACAGGTGTTATTGCCAGTACCGTTTCCGTATCCGCTAATACTTATTGATGGTCCACTAACAGCATCTGATACTTCAGAATACCAAGACTGAATATCTTCAATAATAAACACAGTTTCGTCATCATCAATGGTATATTGAATAAATTCAGTTACCGCATTACATGCGCTGATCGTACCAATATTGGTTAAAGGTGTTGTAAATGTATAACTAATGCTATCTGTAGTTTGCAGATTAACATAATCACTCCCTTTTATTCCAAAGGTATTGTCTCCTTCACATCTTAATAGGTTAATTTCAAAAGTTCCATCACTTACCACATCTGTGAATGTTTGATAACCATACCTTAATTGCACATAACCATCTGTTACAGCGTTATCATTACAAGTATTAAAGTTTCCAATTACCGTTTCTTCAATCACATCAGAATTATAAACAACGGTAACCGTTATGCTAGAATCGGCATTAAAAGGTCCAATCTGTTCAGTATGAATAGGTGTGCTACCACAATAACTATACATATAAACATTAAGTTCTAGAACTTCATCTAGAGGAATTAAACCGCACACTTCGCCTATATCATTACTATAGCCTGAGGATGTTGGGTATAAGTAATCTGGATTAGAATGCGTTAATGTTATAGATTGGTTTGTTAACGGGTTTCCTTCTTGATCAATTAAAGTAATGCATAAGTTCGCAGCAGGAAATTGCGCATCTAAATTCCAAAATGAAAAATGAGAAACAGTACCAACATATGTATTGCCTTGCAAGGTGGCTTGGCCTTCTTGTTTCCAATACCCATTGACTTCATCAAAATACCAAAGCGGAATTGTTGCAGGAGCATTACTCAATAAACTAGCATCAACAGGTATTTTAATTTCAGAGGTAGAACCTTCGGCTAAATTTAAATCTTCACCATTATTGCCTCTTAATTCTACAGCCAACATGCCTAAGGTTTGAAGCATACGTTCGGCGCCATCTTCATTTTCAGCATATAACATGCCTGGCATTTGCATTTCCATAGCATCGTTTGTAGGATCTAAATGGTGCATAATGACATCTACTGAGCCTGTATATTCCGTACCATCTTCTTTTATAAAATTTCCGTCAAAACTAACAGAACTACCATTAGCTAGATTAATTGTTTCTGATGCTCCACTGTTAACAGTGCCAGCAACAGTAGCTTGCAATAACATTATGGTTACCTTATTTGTTCCGTTAGAAGGCACTACACTACGAGATCCATTTATATATCCAGACTTTTCGGCTTTTATAAATCCAAAACGTTCTTTAACGTTAGCATCATTTATAATAAAAATTCCATTACTGTCTGTTGTTGCTGTATTGTTACCAACAGATATAGTGACACCTTCAATAGGGTTGTTATTTATATCAATAACGTTTCCTAAGAAGTCTCTTGATATCTCATTTCCAAAATACTCAGAAAAAGTATCTGGGATAATTTCTTGTTGTTCACTATTAGAATTACCGTCGTCTTTTTCGCAAGAGGTTATGGTAATTAATGCAAACAGAAAAACTAGTATAAAATTGGGAAGCCTTTTAATAGTTGTCATATTAAATGTATTGATTTTGGTTATTTGCTTTTTTATAGAACAGTTATAAAACTAAAATACCTACCAGTTGTCAATTATTTATAAAGCAAAAAACCCTCATAATTAAATCATGAGGGTTTTTAAATTAATTTTCTAAAAGTTGTTAAACTTTAGAAATATCTATATTGTCAATTACTTTTTTAATTTTACCAGAATCATCTGTTAAAGTTGTTTCAAAAGCTTTTAACTCTTTTTCAACTTCTGCTTTAGTACCTTCAAAAACGATAGTTTCTGATACTTTTTCTCCATCATTTATTATAGAATAATCTACAGTTGCAATAGTAGAATCTATTGAGTCTACAGTCATTTCAATAGAAACTTCTTCTTCATTGCTTGCAAATGCTGTTTCAGAGGTAAGTGCAATACTAGGCGCAATTACTAATGCTACAACTGACATTAATTTTAATAAGATATTTAAAGAAGGACCTGAAGTATCTTTAAATGGGTCACCAACAGTATCACCAACAACCGCTGCTTTGTGAGCATCTGTTCCTTTGCGACCTTCTTCTTCAATAGTTTTCTTAGCATTATCCCATGCTCCACCAGCATTAGATTGGAAAATAGCCATTAAAACACCACATGTGGTAACACCTGCTAATAAGCCACCAAGCATTTCTGCACCACCAATAAAACCAACAGCAACAGGAACAGCAATTGCTAATAGACCTGGTAATACCATTTCTCTAATAGATGCTTTAGTTGAAATATCAATACATTTACTATAATCAGCAACACCATCCGCTGCATCAAATATTTTTCTGTCTGCTTCAGAAGCTTTTGTCATATCAGAGTCATACTTACGCATAATTCCTAATGCGGCTTTTAATTCTGGTATATCTCTAAACTGACGACGTACTTCTTCAATCATTGCCATTGCAGCTCTACCAACTGCATTCATAGACAGTGCGGAGAATACAAATGGTAACATACCACCAATTAATAATCCAGCCATTATATCTGGTCTAGACACGTCAATTGAACTTACATTAGCAGTTTCCATAAAGGCAGCAAATAGAGCTAATGCAGTTAACGCAGCAGAAGCAATAGCAAAACCTTTACCTACGGCTGCAGTTGTATTACCAACGGCATCCAATTTATCTGTACGCTCACGTACTTCACTTGGTAATTCTGCCATTTCAGCAATACCACCAGCGTTATCACAAATAGGACCATAAGCATCTACTGCTAACTGAATTCCTGTATTTGCTAACATTCCTACAGCAGCAATTGCAATACCATATAAACCTGCAAAATGGTGAGATACTATAATTGCAGCGGCAATTAATAAAATTGGAATTGCTGTAGACATCATACCTACGCCTAAACCTGCTATTATATTAGTTGCTGATCCTGTTTCAGATTGTTTAACAATAGATAATACTGGTTTTTTACCTGTTGCTGTGTAGTACTCTGTTACTTTACCCACTAATAATCCAGCTACTAAACCAGCAATGGTTGCCCAAAAAACTCCCATTGAAGTATAAGTTATTCCACCATTTACCCATGTTTCAGGTAACATTTGCTGAATTATAAAATATGATGCTACTAACATTAAACCAGCAGAACCAAATTCGCCAATATTTAATGCTGTTTGCGGATTTCCTCCATCTTTAACACGAACAAATAAAGTTCCAATAATTGACATAACAATACCAACAGCAGCAAGTACAAGTGGCAAATAAACTGCTCCTAAGCCGTCAAATGCACCTTGAAATTCTGGTAAAGTGGCATAAATTGCTCCTAGTACCATTGTACCAATAATTGAACCTACATAAGATTCAAATAAATCTGCTCCCATACCAGCAACATCACCAACATTATCACCAACGTTATCTGCAATTGTAGCAGGATTCAGAGGGTGATCCTCTGGGATACCAGCTTCTACTTTCCCTACAAGGTCTGCACCAACATCGGCAGCTTTTGTATATATACCTCCACCAACACGTGCAAATAATGCAATTGAAGATGCACCTAATGAGAATCCTGATAATACATTTAAAATTTCATTTAATTCCCATCCTTGACCACTATATATCATAAAGAGTCCACTAAGACCTAAAACACCTAAGCCTACAACGCCTAAGCCCATTACCGCTCCACCAGCAAATGCTACTTCTAACGCTTTGCCTAGTGAGTGTCTAGCTGCTTGAGTTGTTCTTACATTTGCTTTGGTAGCTACTCGCATTCCAATAAATCCTGCCAAAGCAGAACAAATAGCACCTACAATAAATGATACAGCTACCATTCCGTTAGAGCCTTCTTCATTACTGCCTTTAAAAAATAATAAGACAGCTACAGCAGCAACAAAAATTGCCAATACTTTGTATTCGGCTTTTAAAAAGGACATTGCACCAACTGCAATATTCTTTGCGATTTTTGCCATTTTATCTTCACCAGCATCTTGTTTTGAAACCCACATATTTTTTAAGAGGACAAACAACAATGCTAATACACCAAATACTGGCAAATAGTTTACAATAAATTCCATAAGTTTTTTAATTAGGTTAGTTAAAATTTAATCCTTTGCTAAAGTAGTAAAATCAATCAAATTTTACGAAAAAAGCAATAATAAATACATGGTATTGCTTATAATTTATTTATTTGTTTAAAAAATGTGATTTCGAAAACGATGTAGTTAATATCGTAATTTTAAATTATGATTTTTTGATGTGTTTTTTAAGTTTATTGAGTAGTTAAAAAAAATATTATGTCTGCAATTTTTTAAGTCTTATTATAATAATCGAGATAAAATATTTTAAAAAAAATAACCCTTTAGTTTTTTTTAAACTAAAGGGTTATAATAAATGAGTTTATAAATTTACTATATGGTAAATGTACGTTTCTTTTTATGCTCACTTTCGTCATAACGTTTTACACATTCTTTATAAATTTTTACAGCTTCTTCTGCATTTCCCCAACCACCAACATCAACTTTCTTTTTTTCTAAATCTTTATATACTTGAAAAAAGTGTTCTATTTCCTTTAATCTATGAGGATTTAAATCGCTAACATCTTTGTTGTTACTCCATATTGGGTCGGAAACAGGTACACAAATGATTTTTTCATCAGGTCCTTTTTCATCCGTCATATGAAACACTCCAATAGGTCTTACTTCCATAACCACCATTGGGAAAGTAGGTTGGTGTCCAAGTACTAATACATCTAATGGGTCACTATCTAATGCTAATGTTTCTGGCACAAAGCCATAATCACCAGGATACATCATAGATGAAAATAGCATACGATCAAATCTAATTTTATGTAGTGTAAAATCATATTCGTATTTATTACGACTTCCTTTTGGAATTTCTATAAGTACATCAAAGGTTACATCTTCTTTTTTTTTTGACATGTTGAATTGTTTTGTAATTTCTAAAAAAAAATATCACTTGACTATTTTAATGATATTTGTGACTGTAAATATAACGTATTGTTTGATTTTAGCAATAGAATATAGAGACATACTAGAAGTTAAAAAACTTGAACAATGATTGTGTTGTTCTGAAAATGAAATTATTATAGAGAATTAATTGAAAAAGAATAGGATAAACAGTAAAATAATCTAAAAATAAAAACCAAAACTACCAGTGATACCAAATCGTCTTGCGTCTGCATGGTCTAAATAGTTACCTCTAAAATTAAAATCTAGTCTTAAGACTTTAAAGATGTTGGCCACACCAAAACTATATTCGTAATACATACGAGTATCTGGTGCAATCAATGTAAATTCTACAGGATTACCAGTACTACTTAATGCACTATTCTCTTCAGATAATTCACCCCAAACACCTCTTAATCCTAATATGGCTCTTAAATTGTATTTCTTTAAAAAAGGAATACGAGAGAAAATGCGACCGTTAAAATTATGCTCTAAATGAACAGAACTGTAGGTGTCCGTAACAAATTCGTAAAAATCTAATTGCGGAAAGGTATTGTATATTGAGAAGTAAGTTTGATTACCAGGAACAACATTTAATAAAGCTAATGGTACTTCTCCAAAAGTTTTACCAGCTTCTATTGAGGTGGTAAGACGACCAAAACCACCAAGCTGCCATGGTTGTATATAAGAGAATTGTACTTTGGTATAATCAAAATCACTACTAAACCAATTGCGATCACCACGACTTATTTGTGCAAATAGCCTTGCAAAATTATCATTCTTTTCTCTTCTTTCTACACCAAAGCCAGTCATTTCTCTTTTTGGAAAATAGGAAAGTGATAATCTCGATTCAAATTGTTTTATTTCTGAAGAAATACCAGAAAGGGATTCTGCATCATTGTAATCTAAACTAAATGTAGGCGAAGCAGAACTAAGATTACGGAAACTGCCATCAATTCTAACTTCAAAATTTCGAGCAGGTTCAATAGACATACCAAAATTAGTTAAACTAATATTAGTTAACTTATCATTAGAACCTGTGCCAATAATTGAGGAAGATGCCAAACTACGACCTAAAACATCCGTAGAACTTGTTAAACTAGCACCAATTTGTTCTACATCGCGTCTATTGCCTCCAAATATTGTAAATCGGCTTCGTTTATCTAGCAACCATTTTCCAGAAATTCCGTATTTAAACTTATCGTCTTTAAATCCATAGGCCAGAAAACCTTCTATTCTCCATAAATCATTTGTTCCAAAATAAGTTCGTCCTCCAGTTCTAAGTCTTACACCTTCAACTTCATTATATCCAAAGGTTGAAAAAATAGGACCATAATCTAAGTTGAGACTAGGGAACTCTATATAACCAGAAGCAAGTATACTTCCTAAATTATACATGCGTTTAAATTTCTTGACGGTTTTTAATGTATCTAACATTTTGTAAACACCTTTTTCGTCTTTACTCAATTCTTCTAGCCTATTGGTTTGCCAAAAGTCGTCTTCTCGGTTGTAAACATCAGCTTCATAATTATAAACCACCTTATCGTAAAACTTTGGGTCTTTGGGCTGGTTAAATTTATAATTATCGTAAATGGTTGTTCGTTTACCGTAAATTCCACGAGACTTCTCCTTTTTATTCATTGAGAAATCTGAAAGAAAATAATCGCGTTTAATTAGAAAAACAGAATCGTTTAATACTTCAAATTCTTGCTCAATATAAATTTCTTTAACCCAATTTATATTAGCACTTTTTGATGCTTGTAAGTTGATTTCTTTAATAGCATAAGTAGAATCATTTACCCAAAAATCGCCCTTAAAGGTTAATTCGTTTTTTCTTCGAGGATAGTATATAATATTGTAGCACCATTTATTATCTATAAATGCACTGTCGGATAATACGTAGTTATATGTTTGAACACCTGTTCTACTCAAAGGGCTTATAAAACTCTTGTCAAAAAACTTTAAGTAATTATCATAGACACTATATTCAGAATATAAATCGTCTATAAAATCAATGATAATTTGATTATTACTGAAGCCAGAATTTTTGTTTCCTTTTAATTCTTCGTGTTCTTTATTAATAATATTATCGCCAGATATTTTCTTAACAGATTCATTTAAGAAAATGGGTAAATACGTTTTGCCTGTTACGCTAGAGGTGTCAACTTCTTCAAAAACAAATTCCATGCCTTTAAAAAGCTTGCTTTTAATTAATGCACTATCAATAGTATTGAGGTCAAATTCTACTTTTTCGTATTGGTCGTATTCGTATTGATTAAATTGATTAAGACCGTTTCTTCTTTTACGTTCCCAAATCTTTTTTAGAATTTTTATTGCAGGGTTTTCTGAAGCTTTTTTTGATTGTTTACCTGTTACTATAAGAACTTCGTCTAAGGAAGACTCTTCTTCTTTAAGTGTAAAAGATAAGTTATAGTTGATGCGTTGGTTTAATGGTACGTCTATGGTTTTAAATCCAACAAAAGATACTATTAAGGTATCCCAGTTTTCGTCAGACTCTAAATAAAATTTACCATCTTCATTGGTAATAGTGCCTATTGTAGAGCCTTTAAACATAACGTTAGCAAAAGGTATTGGTGTATTTCCTTCATCATAAACGTGCCCACTTACTTTTGTTTGCGCAATGGCAGAAAAAAGTCCTAGAAATAGTAAAAGAAAGAATAGTTTCAGTTTCATAATAAAAAACAAACTTCATCAACAACCATGCTAAACTTAACTTTTAGGTTGCTAATGAAGTTTACTAAACGCAGAAAACTGCAATTTATTTGTACATCACTTTTTTTACTGCTTTAATAACAGAGTCACTATTAGGTAACCACTCTGCTAATAATACAGGTGAATAAGGTGCAGGTGTGTCTGCAGTGTTTATTTTAATAACAGGAGCATCTAAATAGTCAAATGCTTCAGATTGCACTAAATAAGTAATTTCAGTAGCTACATTTCCAAATGGCCATGCTTCTTCTAATATTACTAATCGATTTGTTTTCTTAACAGATTTTACAATTGCTGCTCTATCTAAAGGGCGCACTGTACGTAAATCTATAATTTCACAAGAAATACCTTCTTTAGCTAATTCGTCTGCCGCTTTGTAAGCTTCTTTAATAATTTTTCCAAAAGATACTATGGTTACATCTGTTCCTTCTCGTTTAATTTCGGCAACACCAATTGGTACAGTATATTCTCCTTCTGGCACTTCGCCTTTGTCTCCATACATTTGCTCACTTTCCATAAAAATAACTGGATCGTCATCTCTAATTGCAGCTTTTAATAATCCTTTTGCATCATAAGGATTAGAAGGTACAATAACTTTTAGACCTGGTGTGTTAGCAAACCAGTTTTCAAAAGCTTGTGAATGCGTTGCACCCAGTTGACCTGCCGAAGCTGTTGGCCCTCTAAATACAATAGGACATTTAAATTGTCCACCAGACATTTGTCTAATTTTAGCTGCATTATTTATAATCTGATCAATACCAACTAGAGAGAAGTTGAATGTCATATACTCTACTATTGGACGATTACCTGTCATTGTAGATCCAATTGCAATACCAGCAAAACCAAGCTCTGCAATTGGTGTGTCTATGACACGTTTTGCTCCAAACTCATCTAACATCCCTTTTGATGCCTTGTATGCACCATTGTATTCTGCTACTTCTTCACCCATAAGATAAACGCTCTCATCTCTGCGCATTTCTTCGCTCATGGCCTCGCAAATAGCTTCTCTAAATTGAATTGTCTTCATGTTTTTATTTTTGTTCGAATAGCAAAAATAATAATTATTGATTATATATTGACATTAAATGTAAGTTGAAAAAGAGAAAATAATTATAATGTTTTATTAAAAATGTATAATGCCATTGTTTTAGGGAATATTAAAAATTATTTCATGTTTCTAGAAACAACAAAAGATAAACTTATCTATAAAAAAAGATGTCTTTTATTGAAAAATTGATAGTTTAAACGATAAAAACTGACATTTCGCAAAATATATTATGCGTGCATAGTAAAATTTCAATATTTATATTTATATTCGTCCTGAATAAAATAGACGTTTAAAATAAATCAATTTTTATATGAAAATATTAGTATGTATTAGTCATGTACCTGATACAACCTCAAAAATTAATTTTACAGAAGGCGATACTAAGTTTGATACAACTGGTGTACAGTTTGTAATTAACCCTAATGACGAATTTGGTCTTACGCGTGCCATGTGGTTTAAAGAAAAACAAGGTGCAAGTGTAGATGTTGTTAATGTTGGTGGAGCAGAAACTGAGCCAACCTTAAGAAAAGCTTTGGCTATTGGTGCGGATTCTGCAATTAGAGTTAATACAGAAGCTACGGATGGTTTTGCTGTCGCAAAACAATTAGCAAAAGTAGTTAATGATGGTGGATACGATTTGGTTATTGCAGGTAGAGAATCTATTGATTACAATGGAGGAATGGTGCCTGGAATGTTGGCTGGTATGATTGATGCAAATTTTGTTGCGAACTGTATTGGTTTGGAAATTGATGGAACTAACGCAAAAGCTGTTAGAGAAATCGATGGTGGTAAAGAAACAGTAAGTACAAGTTTACCTTTAGTTATTGGAGGCCAAAAAGGATTGGTTGAAGAAAGTGACTTACGTATTCCTAATATGAGAGGTATTATGATGGCTCGTAAAAAACCATTAACGGTTGTTGAGCCTACAGATGCAAGTGCAGAAACTAAAGTAGTCAGTTTTGAAAAACCAGCACCTAAAGGTGCCGTTAAATTGGTAGATGCAGATAATATAGATGAATTAGTAAGCTTACTTCACAACGAAGCTAAAGTGATTTAAAACAAATTCTAACATTCAAAAATCTAAATTCTAAGATGTAGATTAAAGGAGTTTAGAATTTGAAGTTTAAAAATTAAAAAAATTATGTCAATTCTAGTATATACAGAATCCGAAAACGGAAAATTAAAAAAAGCGGCTTTAGAAGTCGTGTCTTACGCAAAAGCTATAGCTGACCAAATGGGTACGTCAGTAACTGCAGTTGCCGTTAATGCAGATAATGCAGAAACTTTAGGGAACTACGGAGCATCAAAAGTGCTTTTGGTAAAAGATGACAGTTTAAAAGCATTTAATGCTAAAAAATATGCAGCGATAGTTGCTAATGCGGCAAATAGCGAAGCCGCAAAAGTAGTGGTCGTTAGTTCTAGTGCAGATAGTAAATATTTAGCACCCTTATTAGCCGTAAGTTTAGATGCAGGTTATGTGTCTAATGTTTTTGAAGCACCTTCTAGTGTTTCGCCATTTACAGTAAAACGTACAACCTTTACAAACAAAGCTTTTGCAAATACAGAAATTACGACTGATGTAAAAATTGTTGGTTTATCAAATAATTCATTCGGATTGGTTGAATCTGGAGGAAGTGCTTCAGTTGAAGATTTCTCACCATCTTTACCAGAATCTGGAGTAAATGTAGAGTCTATTGACAAAGCTACTGACAAAGTAAGTATAGCTGATGCAGAGATTGTAGTTTCTGGAGGAAGAGGTTTAAAAGGACCAGAGAATTGGGGAATGATTGAAGAGCTTGCAGATGTTTTAGGAGCCGCAACAGCTTGTTCTAAACCAGTATCAGATTTAGGGTGGAGACCACATAGTGAGCATGTTGGGCAAACAGGTAAGCCAGTAGCGTCTAACTTATATATTGCTGTAGGTATATCTGGAGCAATACAGCATTTAGCAGGTATTAATTCATCTAAGGTAAAAGTGGTAATTAATACAGATCCAGAAGCGCCTTTCTTTAAGGCAGCAGATTATGGAGTAGTAGGTGATGCATTTGAAGTTGTGCCGAAGTTAATCGAAAAATTAAAAGCTTTTAAAGCTGCAAACGCATAATTTTATTACCTTGTAAAATTGAATACCAATTCGGTGAAGAGACGACGAGGTATTAATTAAGGACTGTTTAAATTTAGATTACTAGCTATTTCTTACATTTTAAGGAAAGTATAGGAGAAATTAACCAAATCTGTAAATTGCAGTTGGTAAAGTCCAAATTTAAACAGTTCTTTGTGTTTTATAAATTATGAGTTTAGTACGTTTAAATATCAAAGGAATTTCATACAGTCAAACCCAAAATGGTGCCTACGCTTTAATACTTAATGAAGTAGATGGTGATAGAAAGTTACCAATAGTAATTGGTGCTTTTGAGGCTCAGTCTATCGCAATAGCTTTAGAAAAAGAGATTCGTCCACCGCGTCCACTTACTCACGATTTATTTAAAAATTTCGCAGACCGTTTTGATATTGTTGTAAAGCAAGTCATTATTCATAAGTTGGTGGATGGTGTATTTTATTCGAGTTTAATTTGCGAACGAGATAAAATTGAAGAAATCATCGATGCCAGAACAAGTGATGCTATTGCTTTAGCATTACGTTTTCAGGCACCAATATTCACGTATAAAAATATTTTAGATAAAGCAGGAATTTATCTTAAAGTCAACCCAAAAAAGGATGACGAAGAACAAGATAGCATTCTTGTAGACGACCTTATTGTGGAAGAAATTGAAGCTGCTTCAATTGAGCAAGAAGGTTATAAAAACACATCTCTTGAAGAACTTAATAAACTCTTAGATGAAGCCGTAAATAATGAAGATTATGAAACTGCTGCTAAAATAAGAGATGAAATTTCAAAACGTAATTAACACCTTCCCCTTCATGACTAATTTTTTCAAAGCCTTACTTGCAGTATTTATTGGAATTTCATCAATTACAGCACAAGAACTTGAAAAGACTTGGGAGTCTACAGTCCCTGAAAGTGTTTATAAATCTTTAGAGTTTAAGAAAGGAGAGTTTAATTTTTCTTCAGATAAAGAAAATAATCTTCAAGGAGATTATATGTATCAAAATAAGTTGTTGGTACTATATCACAACGATTCACTCAACTCCATTGAAAAGTATAAAATAACGGAACTTACAGATTCTACTCTAGTTTTTTCGGGTAAGGAGATGCGTTTTAATTTAGTCTCAAAAAAGGAAGATATAGTCGCTAAGACAGAATCTATGGTTGATCAAATTATTCCAAATCAAGGCTTCTCAATAACAAGTTTATGGCGAGGAATATTAGGTATGGTATCCTTAATTTTTATTGCCTTTTTATTTAGTAGTAATCGCAGAGCTATTAATTGGAAAACCGTTGGAATAGGATTATTATTTCAACTCATTATAGCAGTAGGTGTTTTAAAAGTTGATTTTGTAAAGTCGGCTTTTGAGTTTGTAGGCCAAGGTTTTATTGCCATTCTTGGCTTTACACAAGCTGGTAGTGAGTTTTTATTTGGAGGCATGTTAGATGTAACTTCTTTTGGGTACATTTTTGCTTTTCAGGTATTACCAACTATTATATTTTTCTCTGCTTTTACGTCTGTGTTATTTTATTTAGGATTAATTCAGAAAGTCGTAAAAGGCATGGGTTGGTTGCTCTCTAAAGTCTTAGGTATTTCTGGAGCTGAAAGTTTAAGTGTTGCTGGTAACATTTTCTTAGGGCAGACGGAAGCACCATTATTAATTAAGGCTTATTTAGAAAAAATGAATAAGTCTGAAATTCTACTTGTAATGATAGGTGGAATGGCAACTGTTGCAGGTGCTGTTTTAGCTGCATATATTGGGTTTTTAGGAGGAGAAGATGAAGCATTACAATTATTTTACGCTAAGCATTTATTGGCTGCATCTGTTATGGCTGCACCAGGAGCAATTGTGATTTCAAAAATATTATTTCCACAGACAGAAGAAGTTAATACAGATGTTGCAGTATCTCAAGAAAAAATTGGTTCTAATATTTTAGAAGCCATTGCAAATGGTACTACAGAAGGATTAAAATTAGCTGTAAATGTTGGTGCAATGCTATTAGTATTTGTTGCAATTATAGCAATGGTTAATGGAATTTTAGGAGGTGTTGCTAGTTTTAATGGCTTTACAATAGAGTTTCTAAATATCGATTGGCGTTTTACTTCACTTAATGATGTTATTGCAGCAAATACGGCTTATGATAGTCTGTCGTTAGAGTTTATTTTAGGTTACATTTTTGCACCTTTAATGTGGTTAATTGGTGTCGCATCGGAAGATATGGCATTAATGGGACAGCTATTAGGTATTAAATTAGCAGCAAGTGAATTTGTTGGTTATATTCAATTAGCTGATTTAAAAAATGCAGCAAACGCAACACACCTTACTTATGAGAAGTCTATTATTATGGCTACCTATATGCTTTGTGGTTTTGCGAATTTTGCTTCTATAGGAATACAAATTGGAGGCATAGGTTCTTTAGCACCAGGACAACGTACACAGTTATCTAAGTTTGGAATGAAAGCTTTAATAGGTGGTACAATAGCTTCGCTAATTTCAGCTACTATAGCAGGAATGATTATTGGGTAATCTAAATTCAATTAAAAAGAATCTTAAAATATATCGAGAAGCATCAGATATTAAATTTTGATGCTTTTTTTGTATTTTCGCTACTGGTCATGTAGAGTTAATTCTCGGCATTATATTTCAAATAAAAACAAAGTTTAATTTAAAGATATTTCTGCTTTTGCAGGAGGTAATATGAAACAATATCACGATTTAGTAAAGCACGTTTTAGCAGAAGGAAACAAAAAAGGAGATAGAACAGGAACAGGAACAACAAGTGTTTTCGGTTACCAAATGCGATTTGATTTAAGCGAAGGTTTCCCAATGGTAACAACTAAAAAGTTGCATCTAAAATCTATAATCTATGAATTGCTTTGGTTTTTAAAAGGGGATACAAATACAAAGTATCTAACTGAAAATGGCGTTAGAATCTGGAACGAATGGGCAGATGAAAATGGGGATTTAGGTCCAGTTTATGGTCATCAATGGCGTAATTGGGCGAGTGAAGATATTGACCAAATTAAAGAAGTTATAGCAACTTTAAAAAACAATCCGAACAGTCGAAGAATGTTAGTTTCAGCTTGGAATCCTTCAGTTTTACCAGATACGTCCAAATCATTTTCTGAGAATGTAGCCAACGGAAAAGCGGCTTTGCCGCCTTGCCATGCCTTTTTTCAGTTTTATGTTGCTGATGGTAAGCTATCTTGCCAGCTCTATCAGCGTAGTGCAGATATCTTTTTAGGCGTTCCATTTAATATTGCGTCTTATGCTTTATTTACTATGATGATGGCTCAAGTTTGTGGTTTTGAAGCTGGAGATTTTATTCACACATTTGGTGATGCACATATCTATAACAATCACATGGAACAACTAGAATTGCAGCTCTCTAGAGAGATTAGACCACTGCCAAAAATGATATTAAATCCAGAAATTAAAGATATTTTCGATTTTAAATTTGAAGATTTTACTCTAACAGATTATAATCCGCATCCACATATTAAAGGTATTGTTGCTGTATAGATTTAATTATAACTTATGAAATTATTTACTTTTTTATTAGCGTTATTCGCATTTGTTAATCTAAGCTGGTCACAAAAACATCCTGAGTTCTATAAAAGACAATTTGTAATTTTTGAAGGTTGCAGTGATGCCAACGATAAAGAAAAATGCTATGATATTAAGCTTCAAGAATTAATAGGAAAACAACTTAATAATTCCCTATTTAAAGATTCTATTTTTATAAAAGCAAAGAAGGATACTATAACAGTTTCAACAAGTATACTATACGACGAAAAAGGAGCAATAGTTAAAGAGTATTCTCATATATCAAATTATGCCTTAGAAACAGAAGAAAACAAATTTAATTTAATATTAGATAGCATTGCTAAAGTAAAGCCAGTGCTAGATACTTATAATAATGGTGTTGCGTCTACAGTGACTAATTTATTTGGGTATTTTCTTGATAAATCTAAAGATTCTATTGTGCCTATTTTAGGATTTGAACCTACAGAAGTGCCTTTTGCTATAATTGAGAAAGTGCCTGTATATAAAGGATGTAATGAAAATTTGGGTAATAAAGAATTAGTGTCTTGTATGAATGGTAAAGTTGGTGAGTTAATTTCAAAGAAATTTAATGCTAAACTCGCAAGTAAACTAGGATTACCTAATGGTGTAGTTAGAATCTTTATTAATTTTAAAATAGATAAAGACGGCAAGGTTATAGATATTAGAGCGAGAGGTCCACACAAAAAATTAGAAGAAGAAGCGATACGGGTTATAAGTAAAATACCTAAATTAAAAAGTCCTGGTTTTTATCGTAAAAAACCAGTTACAATGCCTTTTTCTATTCCTATAGTATTTAGGATTACAGATTAAAAAAAGCGTCTCGATTTAACGAAACGCTTTAATATATTTTGAATGTTATTTTTAATATTTTCTATAAATTGATAACACCATTATCTGCTCCTGCAAATTCGTTCCAAGCATAAGAATCTGCTTGATTATCGTTAACGTAAGATTTACCATCAATTAAGTATCTAAACTCATAAGAGTTATCTTTCTCTAAATCTAATGATCCTTTAAAAGTACCGTTTTTTAATTTCTTTAATTTTGTAGCTTTTTTAGTATTCCACTCATTGAAACTTCCAACAACTACTACACTTTTTGCCTCCTCTGCAGGTACAGAAAATGTTACCTTACAAACTGGCTTACTTTTTAAATACTGCTTTTTAATTGCCATAATAATAGATTTAATTATGATACAAAAGTATAAAAGAAATAGTCATATAATATCGATTAAAAACCTAAAAATTAAAGAATTATCATTTTCTTAATATTGTTAATATATTTTATTTAAGAATGTAATATTTGATTATATATTTTATTTTATTGATAACACTGTAATGAAATGCTTGATGTCTGATTTTCAGCTAAATCGTTTGCGAAAGTATCATTTATAGAATCTCATGAATTTACAATCTTAATTTATTGAAAAAATAGGTATATTTAACTTATTAAATAACTACTATGTTTGGCAAAAAAAAGACAGTATCAACAATTGATAAAGACCAATTAGAATTAATAGAAAATGCTCAAAAACGTATTAAGCAAAAGAAACGCTTATATATACATTTTGTCATCTTTTTAATTGGTGCAGTTTTTATAATTTTAGCAAATACCGTTTTAGGTATTGGTAAGGACTTTAAAATAGCTGGTATCGATTGGTTTGTATATGCTATTTTGGCATGGCTATTTCTTTTTATTTATCACTTTATAACTGTTTTTATTACTCATAAATTTATGAGCAAAGATTGGGAAAAACAACAACTCGATAAATTAGTAAACCAACAACAAGCACGTATTGATAAGTTGAAACAGAACTTTCTTAAAGAAGAAACAAAAATTGCTCAGTCTCAAGCCTACACTGAGGCTAAAGAAAATCCTAAAGTATTAGAAAAAAAAAAGACTTCTGAATTAACTATTATTGTTGCTGCAGGTGAAGATAATGCCATAGGTAAAGATAATAGTCTCATTTGGCATCTTAGTGACGATTTAAAACATTTTAAGAGTTTAACAAGTGGTCACCATATAATAATGGGCAGAAAGACTTTTGAAAGTTTCCCAAAACCTTTACCAAATAGAACTCATGTGGTTATAACTAGACAAAAAGATTACAAGGTTCCGAGTGGTGTTATTGTAGTTAATAACCTTGAAGATGCTTTAGATGCAGCCAGAAGTGACAAGCAACCATTTATTATTGGTGGTGGAGAAATTTATAAACAAGCGTTACCCTTAGCAGATAAGTTAGAAATTACCCGTGTACATTCTACTTTTGAAAATGCAGATACCTTTTTTCCAGACATTGATGATAGTAAATGGCAAGAAGTTAGTAGAAGAACTCATGATGCCGATGAAAAGCATGCTTATGCATTTTCGTTTATTACATATTTAAAGAAATAACAAATAATTCTTTTTTATAACTACTAATCTCAATTTTTCAATTGGGTAGGCAACCATTTGCCCATTTTTAACGTCTTTATATATAAATAACTACCTTGTTAAAGGCGAATACGGCAATTTTCTGTAACGCTTTTTAGAATATGTCGTCTAATTTATAATTAATCAATCAAAAAATCTTCATTTATGAGTACGTTAAAAATCACTAATTTATCTAAAACATATCCTAATGGTGTAAAAGCTTTAGATAACGTTAATCTTGAATTAGAAAATGGAATGTTTGGACTTTTAGGCCCAAATGGAGCTGGGAAATCATCTTTAATGAGAACCCTAGCTACGTTGCAAGAGGCTGATTCTGGTACGGCCACATTAGATGATATTGATATTTTAAACAATCCGGCTGAATTACGAAAAGTATTAGGTTATTTACCTCAAGAGTTTGGTGTATATCCACGAATTACAGCAGAACAATTATTAACTCATTTAGCAATTTTAAAGGGTATTACAAATGCTAAAGAGCGCAAAGAATTAGTAAATTATTTATTAGATAAAGTTAATCTCTACGAAAAGCGTAACAAATCTGTAAAAGGATTTTCTGGAGGAATGAAACAGCGTGTTGGTATTGCACAAGCCTTAATAGGAAACCCAAAACTTATAATTGTAGATGAGCCAACTGCTGGTTTAGATCCAGGAGAGCGTAATCGTTTTTATAATTTATTAGCAGATGTTGGTAAAGAGGTAATAGTCATACTTTCTACGCATATTGTTGACGATGTTAGAGAGTTGTGTACCAAAATGGCAATAATGAATTTAGGGGAAATTGTTTACCATGGTTCACCACAATCTGCTATTGATGATCTAGAGAATAAAGTATTCCGGAAAATTGTGAGTAGAGAAGATTTACAAAATTATGCCAATGATTATAAGGTAATTTCAAATAAAATGGTAGGAGGACAACCATTGATACATGTTTTTAGCGAAGTACATCCGCAAAATGGTTTTGAGCAAGTTGCTCCAAATTTAGAAGATGTGTTCTTTTCAAAAATAAACACATCAAACGTTCTTGTTTAATCTAATCTAACCATTTTAATTATGTTTAAAACATTCTTTTTATCAGAATTAAAATATACGCTTAAGCAACCGATGGTGTATATTTTTATCTTCATATTAGCATTGATGGAATTCTTTGCTACCGTTAGTGATAATGTTCAAGTTGGTGGCGCAATTGGTAACGTTTATCGCAATTCGCCATATACAATCACTATTCATGTCACTGTATTTTGTGTTTTTAGTCTATTAATGGCTGTCGCTTTTTTTAATAATGCAGCTTTACGAGATCATAATAATGAATTTAATGAAATATTATTTACAACACCTTTAAGCAAACCTGGTTATTTTTTCGGACGCTTTTTGGGAGCATTAGTGGTTTCAACATTACCCTTGTTAGGTGTTTTTATAGGGATGCTTTTAGGGACTTATATGAATTCTATTTTTGGATGGATGGATACCGAACGCTTTGGTGATTTTTATCTCGAAACCTTTATTAATAACTATTTGTTATTTATTCTGCCCAACATGTTTTTAGCAGGATCAGTGATTTTTGCGATGGCAAATAAGTGGAAAAGTACTATTATTTCATTTGTTGGTGGCTTAGTTATTATTGTAGCTTATATAGTGTCTGGTTCCCTAATGTCTGACGTAGATAACGAAACCATAGCTGCACTTTCAGATATATTTGGAATTAACACTTACTTTTTAGAAACTAAATATTTTACTCCAATAGAGAAAAATACTATTAGCCCTGGGTTTTCTGGTTTGCTTTTTAAGAATAGACTTTTATGGACTGCAGTAGGAGCAATTATTTTAATGATATCTTATTTTAGTTTTTCATTTAAAACGAAAAATAAAAAAGTAAAAAAACAAAAAGTTAAAAATAGCGATAAAGAAACTGTGTTTGCGCTACCAAACTTGAATCCAACATTTAATGCTGCTACAAATTGGATTCAGTTTAAAAGTTTTTTTTATACTAACTTTTTAAGCATTGTTAAAAGTGTAACTTTCAAAATATTATTCCTCTTCTGTATTATAATTTTAGTAGTTGATTTAAGTCAAGGATTTGAGTTTATGGGTTTACAATCTTATCCACTAACCTATAAACTAATTGATTCCATTAAGGATAATACTAATTTGTTTACCATTATTATACTTATATTTTTTAGTGGTGAATTAATTTGGAGAGATAGAGATTCAAAAATTAATGAAGTTGTAGATGCAACCTCACATACGTCATTTATCTCTATGGCAGCAAAAGCTCTGTCATTAGTATGTATTACTTCAATTTTAAATTTATTTTTTATTCTTATTGGTATAATTTATCAATTACTTAATGGTTTTACGCGTATTGAATTAGATGTTTATTTATTAGATTTCTTTTACGAAAACTTTGCGTTATATATTGTTTTTGGTGGAATTATGATAATGATTCAAGTCTTATCTAGTAATAAATATATCGGCTACTTTATCTCTGTTTTAGTATTATTAGTTTGGGAGATTATTCTGAATATTTTGGATATTAATTCTAATATGTTAGATATTGGAGGTGGTTCTTCAATATTCTATTCAGATATGAATGGTTTTGGACCAGGTCTAAAAAGTACCTTGTGGTTTAACCTTTATTGGATTTTATTATCTGTTATAGGGTTGTTAATTGCAGGAGCTTTGTGGAATCGTGGTTCTAAAAGTTCACTGTTAAGTCGTATAAAAACAGCCAGAAAGGAAGTTCCTAAAAGTTATAGAGGTTTCATTGCTATTCTATCGGTAATTTGGCTTGGTGTTGCTGGTTTTGTTTATTACAACACACAAGTACTGAATCCATATCGTTCTAATGATACAGAGGAGCAACTTATGGCAGAATTTGAAAAGAAATATTCAAAATATAAAGAAGCCGTGCATCCAAAAGTAACAGATGCTAAATATTATATAGACATTTTTCCAAACAAAAGAGATATACATGTAAAGGCAGATATTAAGTTAACTAACGAGTCAAATCAAGCAATTGATTCGCTTCACTTTTTTAATAAAGAAGGTTGGGATACAAAACTTAATATTCCTAATGCAAAACCAGTTTACAAAGACAGTACTTATCTATATACCATTTACAAATTGAGTAAACCTTTACAGCCAGGACAGTCGATAGTAATGAAATTGGATAATAAATTTATTACCAAAGGATTTAAAAACAGTATTGGGAATACCATGATTATTAATAATGGAACTTTCTTTAATAATGGAGATATATTACCAGCAATGGGTTATAATGATAATTATGAGATTTCGGATAATAACACACGTAAAAAATATGATTTAGAGCCTAAAGAACGTACACCAGAATTGTCTAGTGAACTTAGTGAATTGCACAATCGTAATTATATAAATAACGGTGAATCTGATTTTATTAATGTTGAAACTATAATATCTACTGTAAAAGAACAAACGGCAATTGCTCCTGGCTCTTTAATTAAGAAATGGGAAGAAAATGGAAGAGATTATTACCATTACAAAACAGATACGCCATCTTTAAATTTCTACTCTTTTATGTCTGCAGATTATGAATTAAAAAAACGTAAATGGAATGGAATTGATATTGAAGTTTATTATGATGAAAAACATCCTGAAAATGTTGATATGATGCTAGATGCTGTAGAAAGGTCATTAGCGTATTATACCAAAAATTTTGGACCATATTTTCATAAACAATGTAGAATTATTGAGTTTCCTAGATATGCCTCTTTTGCCCAAGCTTTTCCAGGTACAATGCCTTATTCTGAAGCTATAGGATTTATAATTAATCTTGAAGATGAAACAGAAAACAATGTTGTAGATGCTGTTATTGCACATGAAATGGCACATCAGTGGTGGGCACATCAGGTTATTGGTGCAAACATGCAAGGCAGTACGCTTATGAGCGAAAGTTTTTCTGAATATTCATCATTAATGACCATGAAGAATATGACCGAGAATCCAATGAAAATGAGAGAATTTATAAAGTACGATCATGATCGTTATTTAAGAGGTCGAAGTGGAGAAAGAGAAAAAGAATTGCCACTTTACAAAGTAGAGAATCAGCAGTATATTCATTACGGAAAAGGTAGTGTAATTCTATACGCTTTACAAGATTATATTGGTGAAGCTAAAGTGAATTTAGCCATGAAAAATTTCTTAGAAGAGTATCGTTATAAAAAGCCACCTTATCCTACTTCATTAGATTTTATAAGACATTTAGAACCACAAGTGCCAGACTCACTTAAATACTTGGTAACGGATTGGTTTAAAGAAATCACCTTATATGATAACCGATTAAAAGAGGCTAATTATAAAAAATTGGATAATGGTAAATATGAAGTTACTCTAGAAATTGAAAGTTCAAAAATTAAATCAGATAGTCTTGGTAATGAAACCAAGGCCAATATTAACGATTGGATTGATGTTGGTTTCTTTATGGATGATGATGAAGAAAGGTTGTTTTCTCAAAAGCGTATAAAGTTTAATAAAGAAAGTACGTCAATTACAATGCAGCTAGATTCTTTGCCAGTAAAAGCAGCAATAGACCCTAGACATATATTAATAGATCGTGTTTATAAAGACAATATTAAAAGTATAAGTTTAGAAAAGTAATTATACTAAAAGTGGTAAAAACCAAAACACCCTAACTATTTAATTAGTTAGGGTGTTTTAGATTATATAATTTTATCTTTAAAAAAATCTCTTAAATATCAAAGGCAGCTTTTACTTTATCAACATAATCTAATTTTTCCCAAGTAAATAATTCTACATCTATATCTATTTTAGTTCCATTAGGCTGCTGAAAAGTTTTACTCACCACTTCGTGTTGTCTTCCCATATGTCCATAAGCAGCAGTTTCGCTATACATTGGTTGACGTAGTTTTAAACGTTTTTCAATGAAAGCAGGTCTCATATCAAATAGTTTTTCGACCTTTTTAGCAATTTCCCCATCCGTTAAGTTAAAAGGACAAGTTCCATAAGTATCAACAAAAATAGCCATAGGTTCTACAACACCAATTGCATAAGATACTTGTACTAAAATTTCGTCACAAACTCCTGCGGCTACTAAATTTTTAGCAATATGTCTTGTAGCATATGCAGCACTTCGGTCTACCTTACTTGGGTCTTTACCAGAGAATGCGCCTCCACCATGTGCTCCTTTTCCTCCGTAGGTGTCTACAATAATTTTACGTCCAGTTAAACCCGTATCACCATGTGGTCCTCCAATTACAAATTTTCCAGTTGGGTTAATGTGGTAGGTAATATCGTCATTAAATAAAGCTTGAATATGTTCTGGTAACTTAGCAATAACTCTCGGAATTAATATTTCAATTATATCTTTTCTAATTTTTGCAAGCATAATTTCGTCTTCATCAAACTCATCATGCTGTGTAGAAACTACAATAGAATCTATACGTTGAGGTGTATTGTCATCACTATATTCAATAGTTACCTGACTTTTAGAGTCTGGTCTTAAATACGTAATATCTTTATTTTCGCGACGTAACTCGGCCAATTCAACTAAAATTCTGTGAGATAAATCTAAAGCTAAAGGCATGTAGTTATCCGTTTCATTAGTTGCGTAGCCAAACATCATACCTTGGTCTCCAGCACCTTGTTCTTCTTTTGTAGCTCTATCTACACCACGATTAATTTCTTCAGATTGCTCATGTATAGCAGAAAAAACACCACAAGAATTTCCATCAAACATGTATTCGCTTTTGGTATAGCCAATTTTGTTAATGGTATCTCTTGCAATCTTTTGTACATCTAAATAGGTGTTAGATTTTACCTCACCAGCAAGAACAACTTGTCCTGTAGTAACTAATGTTTCACAAGCAACCTTAGATTCTGGGTCAAAGGCTAAAAAATTATCAATTAAAGCATCACTTATTTGGTCTGCTACCTTGTCTGGATGTCCTTCAGAAACACTTTCCGAAGTAAATAAATATGGCATAATTCCTATGTTTTAGGTTATGGTTATTATAAAAAATTTGAGATTGCGGGTGCGCTAGAGAAGAAGTCCTAAACTTACTGCTTTAGCATTTTTTGTTTTAGCTGAAAATTCAGCGTCAGAGGTTGCAATCAGATCAAATTTTTCCTCTAATTTTTAGAGTACAAAAGTAGAAAAATTAAATGGAAAGTATATTCAATTCAGTTTTTTTATGATTTAATTCACGTTTAGTTTTATTACATAATGAAGTATTGAGATTTAAGTATGTAAAATGCCTATTAAAGCTAATCTTTAGATTGATGTATATTTTCAAAAAAATAACTAGATTTACATTATGCTTTCAAAGAAAACAAAATACGGTATAAAAGCCTTAGTGCATTTAGCGAGACAAGAAAATCGTATTCCTGTTCAGATATCCACGATTTCAAAATCTGAAAATATTTCTCAAAAATTTCTTGAAAGTATATTACTCACTTTAAAGAAAAACGGTGTTTTAGGTTCTAAAAAAGGAAAAGGAGGTGGTTATTATTTGCTAAAAGACCCTAAGGATATTCCTATGACAAATGTAATGAGATTGTTAGAAGGGCCAATTGCAATGGTACCATGTGTGAGTCTAAATTTTTATGAGAAGTGTGATGATTGCCCTGATGAAGAGGTTTGTGCGGTTAACAAATTAATGCTCAAAGTCCGTGATAATACCTTAGAAATATTTAGAAATACAACTTTGGCTGATTTGTCTAATTAGCATATTCTCATTTTTACACCTTAATTTTTTCGATATATATACTTCCTAAAGAAATATAAATTTATATGTTTGCATTACTCTAGTAAATCGATAGGGTAAAAGGAATAATAATTTATAGTATGTATGGAAAGTGTAATGAAGACAGATTTGAGTTTAGAAAATAAGGATAATATTACTACAGTATCTCAAGAAAACATTAAAAGAAGTATTGTGAAAACAATTAGTTGGCGTGTTGTTGGGACGTTAGCAACAGTAACTATTTCGTATCTAATTACGGGTACTTTGGCACTTGCGTTTTCAATAGGAGGAATAGAACTTGTTTCTAAAATGGTGCTTTACTTTTTTCACGAACGTGCTTGGACAAATATAAAATGGGGAAAATGATAGATATAGATATTGACGTTTGGAATAAAAAGTTAAGGGATAAGTCGCCTATTGAAATAGCAGAATGGGCTTTAAAATTATCAGAAAATAAAATTGTTACTACAAGTTTTGGTATTTATTCTGCTGTGTTATTAAGTACAATATCAAAATTAGATAATGATATTAGAGTGGTTTGGTGCGATACTTTGTATAACGAACCAAGTACTTATAAACACGCAGATAATTTGATTAAAAAATACAACCTAAATATTTTAAAATATCAATCACTGCTTACAAAAGAAGAAATAGATAGAACTATTGGATTGCCAAGTTTAGAGGATGATAATCATGATATTTTTTCAGAAACAGTAAAATTAGAACCTTTTAGACGTGCCTTAAAGGAACAGAGTCCAGATATATGGTTTACTAATATTAGAGTGAGACAAACGGAATATAGAGATAACAAAGATATTTTAAGTTTTAGTAAGGACGGTATATTAAAAGTGAGTCCGTTTTATTATTGGACAGATGATGACTTGGATAAATATATTGAAGACAATCAATTAGAAAAAAACGTTAATTATTTCGACCCAATAAAGGCACTTTTAAATAGAGAGTGTGGTATTCATTTTGAATAAACAAAACAGATGCAAAGTTTTAGAACAGAATTAGAAAATCCGGTAGTAGAAAAGGATATTATTGAATTAGCTAATAAGATTGAGCTTTTTCATAAAGGTAAAATAGACGAAGAAAAATTTAGAAGTCTTCGTTTAGCTAGAGGTGTTTATGGTCAGCGTCAAGATGGTGTTCAAATGATTAGAATCAAATTACCTTATGGAAAGGTTTTGAGTCATCAGTTGCGACGTATTTCTGAAGTCTCAGATGAATATTCTAGAAGTCGTTTGCACATAACTACTCGTCAAGATATTCAAATTCATTATGTGGATTTAAATAGAACTCCAGAACTTTGGGCAGAATTAGAACGCGATAATGTTACCCTTAGAGAAGCTTGTGGTAATACAGTAAGAAATGTCACTGCAAGTGAAACAGCAGGTATAGATGTTAACGAGCCCTTTGATGTATCACCTTATGCAGATGCACTTTATAAATTCTTTTTAAGAAATCCTATTTGCCAAGAAATGGGCAGAAAATTTAAAGTGTCTTTTTCTGCTACAGATGAAGATACTGGCTTGTCTTACATGCACGATCTAGGTTTTATTGCAAAAATAAAAGATGGTGTAAAAGGCTTTAAAGTGATGCTTGCAGGTGGCTTAGGTTCTCAACCAAGACATGCAGATGTGTTTTATGAGTTTCTGCCTTCAGATAAAATAATTCCTTTAATGGAAGGTGTTTTAAGAGTTTTTGACCGTTATGGTGAACGTAAAAGTAGAGCCAAAGCACGTCTTAAATTCTTGTTAAAAGATATAGGTTTAGAGGCTTTTAAACAATTAGTGGAAGAAGAGCAAAATGCTATAGAGTTTAAAACGGTTACTATAGATGAAGCCAATTATAAGGCTTCAACGCCAGTTACTGTGTTAGCACCAAAAGTAGAAATTAAAGATGTTGAAGCTTATAACTTATGGAAATCGACTAATGTTATTCCTCAAAAACAAGAAGGATTTGTTGCTATCGGAATTAAAGTTTTACTTGGTGATTTCTACACTGATAAAGCCCGATTATTGGCAGATTTAGCTGAGAAATATGCAGCAGGTGAAATACGATTAAGTTTACGTCAGAATATTTTAATTCCCTTCGTAAAGGAAGAATTATTACCGTTTTTCTATAAAGAATTAGAGAAATTAGGCTTTGTAGAAGCTGGTTATAATAAAGCTGTAGATATAACTGCTTGTCCAGGAACAGATACTTGTAATCTTGGTATTGCTAGTAGTACAGGAATTGCAGAAGAATTAGAACGTGTTATCAAAGCCGAGTATCCTCAGTATCTAGAAAATACAGATTTAGTGATTAAAATTAGTGGTTGTATGAATGCTTGTGGACAACACAATATGGCAAATATTGGTTTTCAAGGCATGTCTGTTCGTACCAAAGATAAATTGGTTGCTCCAGCGTTACAAGTATTGTTAGGTGGAGGAAATCTAGGTGATGGAAACGCTTACTTTGCTGATAAAGTAGTGAAAATACCTAGTAGAAGAGGGCCAGAAGCACTAAGAAGAATATTAAATGATTTTGAGGAGAATGCAGATGGTAAATTGTTTGTTGACTATTATAAAGAAAAAGGGGAAAAGTACTTTTATCAATTATTAACCGATTTATCAGATATAGAAAATCTTACTCAAGAAGATTTTATTGATTGGGGAACAGAAGAACAATATGTTAAAGCCATTGGTGTAGGAGAGTGTGCTGGTGTTGTTATCGATTTAATTGCAACATTATTTTTAGAAAGTGATGAGAAAATTGAAGAAGCAAAAGAAGCTTTTAATAATAAGGTCTATTCTGGTGCAATTTACGAAGCGTATCGATCTATGGTAAATTCAGCAAAGGCTATTTTGCTTTCTGAAAACATTAAGACAAACACACAAGCAGGTATCATAAAACAATTTGATGAGCTCTTTGTAGAAACAAAACGAATTGATTTAGGGAACACATTTGCAGATATTATTTATCAAATAAAAGTTTCTGCTCCAACTAAAGAGTTTGCAAGTAATTATATAAAATCAGCACAACAATTTTTAGACATTGTAAGAAATTTTAGAGAAAAAGAAATCGCTGTAAATAATTAAAATAAGATGATACCAAGATTAACCATTGTTGGCGCAGGACCAGGAGATGTAGATTTAATTACCGTTAAAGCAATTAAGGCAATAAAATCAGCAAATGTTATTTTATACGATGCTCTTGTTAATGTAGAACTGTTGGAATATGCTTCGCCAAAAGCAGAATTGATTTTTGTAGGAAAACGAAAAGGGTGTTATGCCTATCATCAAAACCAAATTAATGAGTTAATTGTTGAGCGTGCATTAAAATTTGGACACGTAGTGCGTTTAAAAGGAGGTGACCCATTTATATTTGGTCGTGGTGCTGAAGAGATAGAATATGCTAAAGAATATGCTATAGAAGTGGCTGTAGTTCCTGGTATTTCTTCATCAGCAGCTGTGCCAGCATCTCAAGGTATTCCATTAACAAAACGAAATACTGCCGAAAGTTTTTGGGTAATTACAGGAACTACTAAGTCTCATAAAATTTCAGACGATATTGCTCTAGCTGCAAAATCTACCGCAACGGTTGTGATTTTAATGGGTATGGGTAAGCTATCAGAAATTGTTCAAATTTTTAAAAGAGAAGGAAAATCTGAAACAGCCGTAGCCATTATTCAAAATGGTACTAGAGCAAACGAAAAATCTGGTATTGGTACCATATCAAATATAGAATCTATAGTTAAAGAAAAGGAACTATCTAATCCAGCAATCATAATCATTGGAGAAGTGGTAAATGAGCGTGTGGATTTATCAAATATATATACTAAAGCAGATTTAGCTTTTGAAAAGTATAGAAAAAAAATTGCATAGAAATGGAAAGAAATAATTTGTATCCAATTTTTCTGAAAGCTAAAAACCTAAATGTATTAATTGTAGGAGGAGGTTTTGTAGCAGAAGAAAAGTTAACCTTTCTTTTAAAATCTAGTCCAGATGCAAATGTAACAATGGTGTCTCCAGAATACAGAGAAGGAACACTAAAAATAGCTAAAACAAGTAACGTTAACCTGGTAGATGATATTTATAAAGAGGATTATTTACAAAGTAATCATATGGTGATTGCCACAACAAATCAACCAGAAGTAAATATTAAAATTTATAAAGATTGTCGTAAGCAAAATAAGCTAGTCAATGTTGCGGATAATCCACCATATTGTGATTTTTATATGGGAGGAATTGTTACAAAAGGCAATGTAAAAGTAGCGATTTCTACAAATGGAAAATCGCCAACAACGGCAAAACGATTGCGTCAGTTTTTCGAAGACGTGATACCAGAAAATATAGATGATTTAGTAAAAAATCTTAATGTTTATAAAAAAACAATTAAAGGAGATTTTGAAGAGAAAGTAGAAAAATTAAACGAATTCACTAAGGGCTTAGTTGAAAAATTATAGAACCATGATAAAAACAGATATACTTATAATAGGAGCAGGACCAACAGGTTTATTTACAGTATTTGAAGCTGGCTTGTTAAAATTAAAGTGCCATTTAATTGACGCATTACCTCAACCTGGAGGTCAGTGTTCTGAATTATATCCCAAAAAACCAATTTATGATATTCCTGGATTTCCAGAGGTACTAGCTGGTGATTTAACCTCTAATTTACTAGAACAAGGCAAACAGTTTCAGCCTGGTTTTACTTTGGGAGAACGTGCAGAAACTATAGAGAAAACAGAAGACGGTAGTTTTATTGTTACAACAAATAAAGGAACTCAGCATCATGCACCAATTATTGCAATTGCAGGTGGTTTAGGAAGTTTTGAGCCAAGGAAACCAAAATTAGAGGGCATTGAAAAATATGAAGACAAAGGTGTAGCTTATTTTATTAAAGACCCAGAAGTGTATCGCAATAAAAAAGTGGTCATTGCAGGTGGAGGAGATTCTGCATTAGATTGGAGTATTTTCTTAGCAGATGTTGCTTCTGAAGTTACTTTAGTACATAGAAGAAATGAGTTTAGAGGTGCGTTAGATTCTGTAGAAAAAGTACAAGAATTAAAGTTGCTAAATAAAATTAATTTAATCACACCAGCAGAAATTACAGACTTACATGGTGATGATTATTTGCAAGGTGTTTCAGTAACTAAAGATGGACATACAGAAATAATAGAGGCAGATGAATTTATTCCACTTTTTGGATTATCGCCAAAGTTAGGACCAATTGGAGATTGGGGACTAGAGATAGAAAAGAATGCTATAAAAGTAAATACTTTTGATTATTCCACTAACATTCCTGGTATATATGCCATTGGAGATGTTAATACCTACGAAGGAAAATTAAAATTAATTCTTTGTGGTTTTCATGAAGCAACATTAATGTGTCAATCTGCTTACAAACGATTAAATCCCGGCAAGAAATTTGTATTAAAATACACAACTGTGAGCGGTATAGATGGTTTTGATGGTAGTAGAAAGGAGTCTCCTAAGGCAGTTGTAAAAGCAATAGTATAATGCAAGATGTTACCATACATATTACAGATAGAGAAGGCGAGAAACATACTGTTTTAGCACCAACTGACATGGCAATGAATTTAATGGAAGTTGTACGCTCTTATGAGTTAGCTCCTGAAGGTTCCATTGGAGTCTGTGGAGGTATGGCAATGTGTGCGTCTTGTCAATGTTATGTCAATTCTAATACTGAATTAAATACTATGGAAGACGATGAAGACGCCATGTTGTCTGAAGCTTTTAATGTAAAAGAAAACAGTAGGTTAAGTTGTCAAATTCCAATTACAGAAGCCCTAAACGGTTTAGAAATTGAATTGGCACCAGACGTATAATTTACTTTTACATATTATGTTTAGCCAGTAATCACATTAAAATGATATACTGGCTTTTTTTGATTTACCATTCTAGAGTATTATTTATTTTTACATATTAATTAATCGTTCTATAAATGATACTAGTAATTTATTAGTATAATTATCGACATAGTTAACATCAAAAAATATAAACGAGACAAAAAAATATGGATGCAGCTTTGCATATACCTAAAAGATTTAAAGAGGACGTAGAAGATTTAGCGAAAGATTTATTCTACTTAGTTGTAGAAACAGAAGTTAATCAAGATGTACAGTTAGAGTTATTAAAGGATTCATTTTTTAAAATTTCTGAAGGTTTACAATGTGGTATTTGTGATACTAAATGGTCACAATTTAAAGTAGGGTTAAAAACATTACGATCAATATTACGTTTAGATGCTGAGGCTGCTTTTAATAATGATCCAGCGGCAAAAAGTGTGAGGGAAGTTTACTTAGCTTATCCTGGTTTTTATGCTATAACAATGTATCGCATTAGCCATGTTTTATGGGATCTAGATATACCTGTTTTACCAAGAATGATAAGTGAATATGCACATAGCGTTACAGGTACAGATATTCATCCAGGCGCAGAAATAGGTAATTCATTTTTTATAGATCATGCCACAGGAGTAGTTATAGGTGAAACGGCTGTGATTCATAATAATGTTACCATTTATCAAGGTGTAACTTTAGGAGGAATTAAAGTTGAAAAAGCATTGAAAGGTATAAAACGTCACCCAACAATTATGGATAACGTTACTATATATGCTAATGCTACAATATTAGGAGGTGACGTTGTAATTGGAAAAAATAGTACAATCGGAGCAAATGTATGGATTACGCAATCCATACCAGAAGATTCAATAGTGACCTATAAATCGGATATAAGAATTTCTAAAAAAGAAAAAGAATGAGCATATTAAAACATATAGGCAATACACCCTTAGTAGAGGCTAAAAATTTAATAACCAATCCCAATGTAAAATTGCTTTTAAAGTTAGAAGGAAATAATCCTGGTGGAAGTGTAAAAGATAGACCAGCTTTAAATATGATTTCTGAAGCTATAAAAAGAGGTGACATTAAAAAAGGGGACCGCTTAGTTGAGGCAACTAGTGGTAATACAGGAATTGCTCTGGCTTATGTAGCGCAATCTTTTGGTTTAAAAATGGCTTTAGTAATGCCAGAAAACTCTACAGAAGAACGTGTAAAAACAATGCGAGCTTATGGTGCTGAGGTTATATTAACATCAGCAGATAAAGGTATAGAAGGTTCTAGAGATATTGCTTTTAATATGCGAGATACTGAAGGGTATACTTTACTAAATCAGTTTGAAAACGATGACAATTGGCGAGCACATTACAAAACTACAGGCCCAGAAATCTGGAGAGATACTAATGGAGAAGTAACGCATTTTGTTTCTGCAATGGGAACAACAGGAACCATCATGGGAACTTCCACGTTTTTAAAAGAACAAAATAAAGACATTCAGATTATTGGTGCACAGCCAGAAGATGGTTCTCGTATTCCAGGTATTAGAAAATGGTCGCCAGAGTATGTGCCAAGTATTTTTAATAGCGCAAAAGTTGATCAAGTTATAGAGGTCAATGAACAATTAGCAAGAGCAACGACTCAAAGATTAGCAAAAGAAGAAGGTGTTTTTGCAGGTATGAGTAGTGGTGGTTCTGTAGCTACAGCTTTAAAATTAATTGAAACTATAGAGAAAGGTGTTGTTGTGGCTATTATTTGCGATAGAGGCGATCGATACTTGTCTTCAACCCTTTTTGATGAGATTGTATAATAACAATTTGTTGGATTTCAGTTAACACAGTAGTAATTTAAAAGTTGGTAATTAGCTTCATAATTTAAAACCCAAAAAACATGAAATTGCTTAAAAAGTATAAGTCAGATTTTAAATTTTTTACACAGATTTTACTGCTAACCGTTATTTCTTTAGTTATCGCATTTTTTGTAAAATAGACTATTTTTCGCATAGCTCAATTAATTGTAATTATTGACTATTTTTACTGCTCAATATTTACAAATGCGAAATTATTTTATTTCATTTTTATTACTTTCTTCTATTGCAGTCTGTGCTCAAAAAGAAATGAATAATGCGTATTTAGATTTTAATTATTTTGGAGGTAATATAGCACTTCATAATAATGATATTCTTCATTTAATTAAAGGTCATCCAGAAGGTTTTATTCTAAGTTATAACAAAAAAACATTCGGAAAAAAAACTTGGGAACAACGCTTTGGTTATCCAGATTATGGACTTTCATTTATATATCAAGATTTAAAGAATGAAATTTTAGGCGATAATTATGCATTGTATGCACACTATAATTTCTATTTTTTTAAACGTAATGTAATGTTGCGTATTGGTCAAGGATTAGCGTATAATACCAATCCTTATGATAAAATAGTAAATCCAAAAAATATAGCCTTTGGTTCAGATATATTAAGTGCAACTTATTTATTGTTTAACTATAAAAAAGAACGACTTTTTAATAGGTTTGGATTGCAAGGTGGTTTAACCTTAACACATTACTCTAATGCTAATGTAAAAGCACCTAATACAAGTGTAAATACAATAACGTTAAATGTTGGGTTAACATACAATTTAGACAACGAAAATCAAGAATTTATAGATAACCTTAATGAAGAAAAATTCACAGAAAAGGTTAAATTTAATTTGGCTTTTAGATCCGGAATTAACCAAAGTGATATCATTGGTAGTGGTCAATTTCCATTTTATATAATATCTGGTTATGTAGATAAACGTCTAAGCCATGTTAGTGCAATTCAATTTGGAACAGATGTATTTTTTTCTAATTTTTTAAAAGAGTTAATATATTATAAATTGGTTGCATTTCCGGAGGAAGACGTCAGTGGTGATGAAGATTATAAACGCGTTGGACTTTTTGTTGGCCATGAATTGTTTATCAATAAAATCTCAGTTGAATCGCAATTGGGTTATTATGTGTATTATCCATATGATTTTGAAGGACGAACGTATATTAGAGTTGGTCTAAAACGTTATTTTGGTGAGAAATTCTTTGGAGCAGTAACCTTAAAATCTCATGGTGCAAAAGCCGAATCTGTTGCATTTGGAGTTGGTGTTAGATTATAAAAATGAAAAGAATTGTTTACTTATTTGTTTTATTGCTCTTGGCTTGTAATAGCGAGGATGCTAATGATTGTTTTCAAACTTCAGGAGAAATAATAGAAAAAGAAATTGTAGTTTCAGATTTCAATCGCATTCTAGTCAATAGAGATATTGAATTAATTGTAAAATCAGCTCCAAATTATAAAGTTGCAGTAGAAACAGGCAAAAATTTAATAAGCGATGTAAGTGCTGAGGTTATTGATAACCAATTGGTTTTAACAGACAATAATACTTGTAATTATGTTAGAGATATAGGAATTACAAAGGTTTATGTTGAAGCACCAAATCTTACAGAATTAAGAACATCTTCGCAATACACAATTTCTTCTATTGGTGTTTTAAACTATGATTCACTTACCTTATTATCTGAAGATTATAATGGCGGAAGCGAATTTACAATTGGCGATTTTAGACTTACAGTACATTCAAATAATCTTAATGTAATTTCAAATAATTTATCCTTCTTTTATATAGATGGAATAGTTGAAAATTTATCAGTAGGCTTGTATTCTGGTGCTGGACGCTTTGAAGGCGAAAATCTTATTTCTCAAAACGTTAATGTATTTCATCGTAGTAGTAACGATATGGTTGTAAATCCGCAACAGTCCTTAACAGGAGAGTTGAGAGGAGTAGGAAATTTAATATCGGTAAACCAACCACCAAATGTTGATATTGAGCGTTTTTATACTGGCGAATTAATTTTTGATTAATAAATTAATATGATAATGGAAATAATTAAAGCAATAGCAAGAAAACCTACTCGTCTATTCCAGTCTTCTTTAAACACAGTTTTAAAAGGTCTTTTTCCTAAGTAAAAACACCAACGAATTATAGTTCCTAATAATTTTGGGATGGATTCAAATATTCCTGTAAAAATAACTTCAGCTAAAAATTCACCCATTATTTTAACTCGTCATTTCCCTAAACAAACTCTCTAAACTAGCATTTTTCTGATTTAGTTGTAGAATTTTTAATTCATTATCATGAGCAAAGTCAAATACATGAGAACGCATATCTTCTTTTGTAGAAAACGTAATTTCATAAACAAAACTATGCGTGTTTTTTACGGCAGTTACTTTTGGTAATTTTAAAAGAAAAGCATCTTCAACTCTATAGTCAAACTCAACAATAACAATTTGTTCTTGTCCAGCTCTTAAATCCTTCAAATATTTATCGGCTACCACCTCTCCTTTATTAATAATAATTACACGGTCGCACATGGCTTCAACTTCTTGCATAATATGCGTAGAAAGAAATACTGTTTTTTCTTTTCCAATGGTTTTTATAAGATTTCTTATATCTACTAACTGATTTGGGTCTAAACCTGTTGTTGGTTCGTCTAAAATTAAAACTTCTGGATTATGTAGCATAGCATTGGCTAAACCAACGCGCTGTCTATAACCTTTAGAGAGTTGACTAATTTTTTTATGTGCTTCTGGTGTTAAACCGGTTAATTCTATAACTTCTTCAATTCTAGATTTTGGTGTGCCATAAACATTAGCATTAAAATTTAAATACTCTCTTACATATAAGTCTGAGTATAATGGGTTGTGTTCTGGTAAGTACCCAACACTACTTTGTACATTTTTTTTATTTGAAGTAACATCAAAACCATTAACAATAGCAGAACCTTCTGTTGCCTCAATATAGGTAGTTAAGATTTTCATCATTGTCGATTTTCCTGCGCCATTTGGGCCTAAAAAACCAACTATTTCAGCATCTTTAACTTTAAAAGAAACATCGTTAAGTGCTTTTTGGTCTTTATATTGTTTAGTGATGTTTTTAACTTCTATAGCCATAAAAATAAATTTAGTCAAAAATAGGTAAATCAGAATATTGAACCACTTATTTTATTAAATCTTTAAAACTTTGTAAAATTCTTTAAAAAAACAATTCAACAATTTTGATTTGTAAAAATAATAATTACATTAGCGATATAATTACAACAATGAACATATCTAAAGCATATTATAACTGGTTTTATTTCTTTTTTAGCTAAAGGAACGAGACTGAATATGTATTATTTAAATATAAATTATAAAGTCTCAATTTAATTGAGACTTTTTTTTGTGCAATAATTAAGACTATAAAAATTGAAGAAACCAATTGCTATACAAGGAATTAAAGGGTCATTTCATCATCTAGTGGTTCAGAATTATTTTAATATAGATTCTGAGGTCGTAGAATGTATGTCTTTTGATGGTGTTGTAAATTCACTGTTAGAAAATAAAACCGATGAGGTTGTTATGGCTTTAGAGAATTCTATAGCAGGTTCAATAATACCTAATTATGCACTTATTGATAATTATAACTTAAGTATTGTTGGCGAATATTATTTAGGTATTGAGCATTGCTTAATGGCTTTAAACGGCCAGACTATTGAAGATATAGAGGAAGTGCATTCTCATCCAATGGCATTATTGCAATGCAAAGTATTCTTTAAAAATTATCCACATATAAAATTAGTAGAAGCTAAGGATACTGCAGATGTTGCGAAACAAATTTCAGAGAAAAATATGAAAGGAATTGCAGCCATTGCAAGTAAAAATGCAGCGGAATTATATGGTATAAATTTGTTAGCAGAAAGTATTCAGACTATAAAACATAACGAAACACGTTTTGTAATTGTAAAGCGAGACAATAGTCAAAAAGACATAAGTACAATTAATAAAGCCTCTTTAAAGTTTGAATTAGATCACAAACGAGGAAGCTTAGCAGCTATTTTAAATGTATTGAGTGATTGCAAACTAAACTTAACAAAAATACAATCGTTACCAAAAATTGAAACACCATGGAAGTATGCTTTCTTTGTAGATGTTACATTTGAAGCTTATAAAGATTACGAAAAAGCCGTGTCAATTTTAAATTTAATGGCGGAGAATTTTAAAATTTTGGGCGAATATAAAAATGCAAGACGATGATAGAAGTTGCAAAACGTTTACAAAATGTAGAAGAATATTACTTCTCTAAAAAATTAAGGGAAGTTGCGCTATTAAAAGCACAAGGAAAACCTATTATTAATTTAGGGATTGGTAGCCCAGATTTGGAGCCACCTTTTAAGGCATCTATGACGCTTCAAGATAGTTTGGTAGAAGAGAAAGCACACCAATATCAAAGTTACCAAGGGTTGCCAGAATTAAGAGAAGAAATAGCAAACTTCTATAAAAGGCATTACAAGGTCAACCTAAGTGCACATACAGAAGTATTGCCTTTAATGGGAAGCAAGGAAGGTATTATGCATATTTCAATGGCTTTTTTAAATAAAGGTGATAAGGTCTTAATACCAAATCCTGGTTATCCAACTTATGCTTCTGTAACAAAATTGTTAGAAGCAAAACCAATTTATTACGATTTAAAAGAGGAAAATAATTGGCAGCCAGATTTTAAAAAATTAGAACGCTTAGATTTAAAGCGTGTAAAAATAATGTGGATTAATTATCCACATATGCCAACTGGTAGTAATGCAGATAATAAGTTTTATGACAAAGTAATTGCTTTTGGAAAACGTCACGATATTTTAATAGTAAATGACAATCCGTATAGCTTTATTCTCAACGATAAACCAAATAGTATTCTCAGATATAAAGATGCAAAACATGTTTGCTTAGAGTTAAATTCATTAAGTAAAACATTTAATATGGCTGGTTGGCGAGTTGGTATGTTAACTGGTAATTACGATTTTATAAGTGCTGTATTACGTGTAAAAAGTAATATGGATTCTGGTATGTTTTATGGCATACAGAAAGGAGCTATTGAAGCCTTAAAATGTTCAGATATGTGGTTTCAAAGTTTAAATAGCGTCTACCAAACCAGACGAGATTTAATTTGGAAATTAGCAGAAAGCCTTAATTGTACCTATGATAAAGATGCATCTGGTTTATTTGTTTGGGCAAAATTGCCGCCAAAAATTAAATCTGAAGATTTTACAGATATGGTTTTAAAGGAATATTCGATATTTATAACACCAGGAACTGTTTTTGGTAAAAATGGTGAAGGTTACGTTCGTTTTTCATTATGTGCCACAGTAGAAATTATTAAAGAAGCAATAGCAAGAGTTTAGTTAGAATGAAGAATATTTTTATAATAGGAGTTGGGTTAATTGGCGGAAGCTTTGCATTAGATATCAAAAAATTGCATCCAGACTCTACCATTTATGGTATAGATAATAGTGAAGCACATTTGGCAGAAGCAAAAACACTTAATGTTATAGATAAAGCGGCAGAATTTAAAGATTTACAAAAAGCAGATTTAGTAATATTAGCAATTCCTGTAGATTCAGCCATTAACGTTTTACCTAAGGTGTTAGATCAAGTTTCTGATAACGCAATTGTGTTTGATGTTGGTTCTACTAAAGAAGATATTTGTGTCAAAGTAAAAAACCATCCTAAACGAAGAAATTATTTAGCTGCACACCCTATAGCAGGTACGGAATATTCAGGGCCTAAAGCAGCGCTTCAAGGTTTGTATAATAACAAAACAAATATTATTTGTGAGGTAGAAGAAACGGCTTTTAAACTTCAAGAAAAGGCATTAAAACTATTTTCAGATTTAGGAATGAGAATACGTTATATGAACCCAAAAGCACATGATAAGCACATCGCTTATGTTTCTCATTTATCTCACATTAGCGCTTTTATGCTTGGTAAAACAGTAATTGATAAAGAGAAAAACGAACGCGATATTTTTGATATGGCAGGTAGTGGATTTGAAAGTACAGTGCGTTTGGCTAAAAGTTCGCCAGCCATGTGGACACCAATTTTTCAACAAAATAAAACCAATGTAATTGAGACGTTAGATGAATATATTTCTAACTTAAATCATTTTAAAAAACTAATGCAAGAAGATAATTTTGAAGCGGTTTATAACGAAATGGAATCTACAAATTATATAAAAGAAATATTAAACGGAATACAGTAATTAACAGTCTACAAGTTTCCAAAACCTTGTAGAAATAACAAATTAATAGATTAATAAGCAAAATGGAAAACAAAAAAGAAATGAGAACATGGTTAGATGATATGAAATTAAATCATCCACTAGTAATAGCCGGACCATGTAGCGCTGAAACAGAAGAGCAAGTATTAAAAATAGCACACGAGCTAAAAGATACAGATGTTAATTACTTTAGAGCAGGTATTTGGAAACCAAGAACAAGACCAGGAAATTTTGAAGGTGTTGGTGCATTAGGTTTAAAGTGGTTACAGAAAGTAAAAGAAGAAACAGGAATGAAAACCTGTACGGAAGTTGCTAATGCAGCTCACGTAAAATTAGCCTTAGAGCATGATGTAGATTTATTATGGATTGGTGCACGTTCTACTGTAAGTCCATTTATTATGCAAGAAATTGCTGATGCATTAGAAGGGACTGACAAAATTGTTTTAGTTAAGAATCCTGTAAACCCAGATTTATCATTATGGTTAGGTGGTATTGAGCGATTGTATTCTGCAGGTGTAAAAAACTTAGGCGCAATTCATAGAGGATTTTCTACATACGAAAAATCTAAATATAGAAATATACCAGAATGGCAAGTCGCTATTGAGTTTCAGAATAAATTTCCAGATTTACCATTAATTAATGATCCATCGCATATTACAGGTAACAGAGAAATGATTTTTGATGTATCTCAGACTGCGCTAGATCTTAATTTTGACGGCTTAATGATTGAAACACATTTTGACCCAGAAAATGCATGGAGTGATGCTGCACAGCAGGTTACACCAAGTAGCTTAATACAGATTATGAATGATTTAAAAATTAGAAAAGAAACAGACTCAGAAGCCCAATACAATTCTGAGCTAAATAATTTAAGAGCACAGATTGATGTTGTAGATAACCAAATTCTAGATTTATTAGGCAAACGAATGAAAGTTGCTGACGGAATAGGAGGACTTAAAAAACAAAAGAATGTTGCTGTTTTACAAAGCAAACGTTGGAACGAGATTTTAGGTAAAATGGTTTTAGAAGGTGAAGAAAGAGGTTTAAGTGAAGAGTTTATTTTACGCATGTTCAAAGCGGTTCACCAAGAATCTATTAACCGCCAAGAAAAGATTATTAATGGTTAAATATATCATATAAAAAATGCTAGGAAATCCTGGCATTTTTTATATGATATTTATCATCTTTTTACAATTTGTTAAGGTATAGTTTTGCCGATATTAAAAACCAACCATTATGTCACTAAATAAAATTTTAGTAGTTTTTACATTATTATATGTTGTAAGTGCAAATGCACAATTAAAAATTGATGCAGATGTTAGACCACGTTTTGAGTATCGACATGGATTTGGCAACCTATTTCCAGACGATACAGAGCCTGCTGCTTTTGTGGTGCAACGAACTCGCTTAAATTTTAATTATAAGCTAGATAATTTAACGATGATGCTAAGTGTCCAAGATGTTAGTGTTTGGGGAGACACAAAACAAATTGATGCTACAGATAGTAATAATTCCTTTTCTTTATTTCAGGCTTGGGTAGATTATAAATTAAATGAAAATTGGTCTACTAAACTTGGACGTCAGGTTATTTCATATGATGATCAAAGAATCTTCGGAGGTCTAGACTGGGCAATGCAAGGACGTTTTCATGATGCAGCTTTATTAAAATATAATAAAGGAACTTTTATGGCAGATTTGGGTTTTGCTTTTAGTCAAGAAAGCCAAGCTAAAGAAGGCAATGCTTTTTATTTGCAAGGCGCTTATACATATAAAGCTATGCAGTATGCTTATCTAAAAAAGAGCTGGGAAAAAACAACAGCAAGTTTTCTGGTTTTAAATACGGGTTTTCAGAATTTCTCTGGTATTAATAATGATCCAGATGGAGTATATTATATGCAAACCATAGGTTCTCATGTTATATTTCCTATTAACAATGTAAAACTTATGGGTTCTGCTTATTATCAAACAGGTAAGTCTAAAGAAACAACAGATCTTAGTGCATATAATGTTGCATTAGAAGCAAATTATAAACCAGGCAAAACATTATTTGGTTTAGGATTTGAAATGCTGAGTGGTACAGATCAAGATGGTGATTCAAAAAATAAATCATTCTTCCCTCTTTACGGAACTAATCATAAATTTAACGGATTTATGGATTATTTTTATGTTGGTAACCATGCCAATACTGTTGGATTAAACGACCTTTATGCAAAAGCAGTTTTTACTACTGGTGAAAAATCAAACTTATTAGCTAAGGTTCATTATTTTGGCGCAAACGCAGAATTAAGCAATAACGAAGATTCATATTTAGGTACAGAAGTTGATCTTGTTTTTACACAAAATCTTACAAAAGATGTTAAGTTGAATCTTGGATATTCACAAATGTTCGCATCAGAAAGTATGAGTTTAGTAAAAGGAGGCAGACCAGAAGATAATACTAATAATTGGGCATGGGTTCAATTAACTATTAAACCAACTTTATTTACAAGTAAAAAGGATTAAGAATATAATTATTATATAACTTGTAGTGTAAACAACGTAAAAAAGATTATTTTCGTTAACATAAAATTAAGAATTGGGTTTCAAATTTAAAATATTACCAAAAGATTCTAGATGGCGAAAAACAGCTTTGTTTTTCATAGCTGTGGTATTGGGTATGGGTGCGTTTATGGCTAAAGAGTCTAAGATAACATCTTATTTGTCAGACGATCCTCAGGCTTGTGTTAACTGCCATGTTATGACGCCTGTTTATAATAGTTGGATGCATAGTTCGCACCGTGAATGGGCTAATTGTAACGATTGCCATGTGCCACATGATAATATTATAAACAAGTATTATTTTAAAGCTAAGGATGGTTTGTACCATGCCTCAGTTTTTACGGCTAGAGCAGAACCAGATGTTATAGAAATGAAAGAAGCTTCGCAAGAAGTGGTTCAGAATAACTGTATACGCTGTCATTTACAGCAGGTAACTCAAGTAAAATATGACGGTTGGATAAAAGGTCATAGAGAAAATAGAACTGGTCGTCAATGTTGGAGTTGCCATAAGCAAATACCACATGGTAAAGTTCATGGTTTATCCACTATAAAGTTTAATGTAGCACCACTACCTACAGATAAGGAAGAGGCTGTTATACCTGCTTGGTTAGAAAAAGAAATTAAAAAGTAAAACATATCTAGAATATGAAAAATAAAGTATTATTTGTTGTAACTATTATTGTAGTTTTCTTATTAGGGCTTTTAGCTTCTAGTATAATAAACAGAAAATCCGAAGCTAAGTACGAATACGTGCCTAAGGTAAATATTGCAGAGAACGAACCACGTAATGAGGTTTGGGGAGAAAACTTTCCTTTAGAGTATCAATCTTCATTACAAACACTCGATACAACTTTTGCATCTTACCAAGGAGGTTCTGCAATGAGAGATGTTTTAGAAGAAGATCCTCGTTTAGTAATTTTGTTTGCTGGTTACGGTTTTTCTAAAGATTATAATCAAGGAAGAGGACATGCTTATGCTATTGAAGATATTCACAATACTTTAAGAACAGGTGCACCAACAGGAAAAGATGATGGTCCTATGCCAGCAACATGCTGGACCTGTAAAAGTCCTGACGTACCAAGATTAATGAATGAAATTGGTGTTGCTGAATTTTACAGTGGAAAATGGGCAGGTAAAGTATCAGAAATTGTAAACCCTATTGGATGTGCAGATTGTCATGATCCAAAAAGTATGAAGCTTCGTATTACAAGACCAGCATTGGTTGAAGCTTTTGATGCTATGGGAGAAGATATTAACCAAGCTACACATAACGAAATGCGTTCATTAGTTTGTGCACAATGTCATGTTGAATATTACTTTGATAAGAAAAAACCAGGAAAAGAAGGTGTACCATATTTAACATTCCCATGGAAAGATGGTATGACTGTAGAAGATATGGAAAACTATTATGATGAAATGGAATTTTCAGATTGGACACATAAAATTAGTAAAACACCAATGCTAAAAGCACAGCATCCAGGTTATGAAACTTTCAAAACAGGTGTGCATGCAGATCGTGGAGTTTCTTGTGCAGATTGCCATATGCCATATAAAAGTGAAGGTGGACAAAAATTCACAGATCACCATATTCAATCGCCTTTAAATAACACATCTAATGCTTGTCAGGTTTGTCATAGAGAAGAGTCAGATAAGTTAATTCAGAATGTTTATGAAAGACAACGTAAGGCAACTGAGAATAGAATAAAACTAGAAACACTTTTAGTAAGTGCCCATTTAGAAGCAAAAAAATGTTGGGACTTAGGAGCTACAGAAGAGCAAATGAAACCTATCTTAACAGATATTCGTCATGCACAATGGCGTTGGGATTATTCTGCCGCTTCACACGGAGCATCTTTTCACTCACCAGTAGAAATTGGTAGAGTTATCGGTAGTGGACTAGTAATTGCTCAAGAAGCGCGTGTTAAATTGGCACGTATGCTGGCAGAATTAGGTCATAACAAACCAATTGACATGCCAGATATTTCTACAAAGGAAAAAGCACAAGAATATATTGGTCTAGATGTTGAAAAACTAAAAGCAGAAAAAGCTGAGTTTAAAAAGAATTTATTGCCAAAATGGTTAGAAGAAGCTAAAGCTCGTGAAGCTAAATTAGACCTTAAAACTGTTGTGTCTTCGGATAAAAAATAGATTACCAAAATTAAAAAGACTTCATGTCATTGAGGTTGTTTAGAAAAATGATGATTCAATTTTTTAAACAACCTTTTTACTTAATACATACTTTATAAATGAAGAAATTATTTCGCTTCTTTGCCTCACCTAGTTTAGCCGTATTATTATTGTTTGTTTTTGCTGTTTCAATGGCAGTTGCAACATTTATTGAAAATGACTTCGGAATTTCTACATCATGGAAACTCATTTACGATGCTTGGTGGTTTGAGTTGGTTATGGTTGGTTTAGCTATTTCATTTTTAGCAAATACCTTCAAATACAAACTTTGGCGACTAAATAAATGGGCGATTTTAATGTTTCATTTGTCTTTCATTATTGTTTTATTAGGCGCTGGGATTACACGCTATGTTTCTTATGGAGGTGTTATGCGTGTAAGAGAAGGTGCAACTTCTAATACCATTATTTCAGACGCTAACTATTTGCATGCGCACTTTTCTAAAGGAGACAACAATAAAGTGGTAAAGAAGAATTTAAGCTTCTCACCATTAACTAATAATGATTTTAGTATTTCAACTGATTTTAATAATCTACCTGTTAAAATTTCATATAACGAATTTGTGGCAGATGCTGTTCCTCAAATTGTTGATGATCAAGCTGACGGAAAACCTATGATTTTAATGGTAGTTTCAGCAGGAAATGGTAGAGAAACGGTTTTTTTAGAAAAAGGAGAAGTTGAAGCTATTGGAGCACATAAACACAAAGTAGGTTTTGATGTCATTGCAGAAGATGTTATTAATATAACGGAGAAAGATGGTGTGTTTAGTATGTATTCACCACGTGATGTTAGTTCGTTTGTAATGGCAACGGAAACAGCGAGTTCATTAAAGAAAGACACTTTGCATACTATACAATTAAGAACTTTGTATCGCGATGGAGATGCGTCTTTTGTACCCATGTCTTACCATCCAAAAGGGCAAATTAAATTAGTTAGTGAAGCCGAAAAACCTAAAGATAATGATGAGCAAAAAGACGATGCTCTTGTTGTAGACGTCACTGTTGGCGATGTTACAGAATCGGTCACTTTGCTTTACAGACAAGGCTTTTTGCCAACTAATCATAAAGTTAAAATTAATAATGTAGATGTGTTTTTGTCTTATGGAGCAGAGCCTATTACAATACCTTTTTCTATTAAACTTAATGATTTTCAATTAGAGCGTTATCCTGGTTCTACAAGTCCTTCGTCTTATGCAAGTGAAGTGACTGTGATTGATGGAGACAAGCAAATGCCACATCGTATTTTTATGAATAATGTTTTAGATTATGGTGGTTACCGTTTCTTTCAAGCAAGCTATGATACAGACGAACAAGGCACAGTTTTAGCTGTAAACCATGATGCTTTAGGTACAAATGTGACTTACTTGGGTTATTTCTTAATGATGATAGGTATGTTTTTTACACTATTCGGAAAATCATCGCGTTTTACTTTAATCAATAAGAAATTAAAAAAGTTAAAAAATACAGCAATATTATTACTCTTTTTAGGACTTTCTTTTAGTACTTATGCGCAGACAGAAGCACCAAAAGAACCCACTATAAATTTACAAACTGTAGAACAGCAGCGTGTAGACGAGCAGCATGCCGAAATGTTTGGACGTATAATGGTTCAGGATTTAGACGGAAGAATAAAGCCTATTAATACATTAGCATCAGAATTTCTTAGAAAGCTATCTCGTAAGTCTTATTTTATATATTCTGAAGGTGGAGAATCTGTTCGTTTTAATGCTAATCAGGCATTTTTAGCCATGCAATCCGCTTCAAATTTATGGCAGTTTATTCCTATTATAAAAGTAGATGAAACTAAAGGAGGTGAATTATTTAAAGGTTTTGATATTTCGGAAGATGGCTTAGTATCATTCACAGGTATGTTAGACGATTCAGGAAAATATGTATTATCCAAAGTTGTTGAAGAAGCCAATCAAAAAAAGCCTGCTGAACGTAATGAGTTTGACAAAGAAGTTCTTAAAGTAGATGAGCGATTTAATATTTTGTTCAATGTGTTTTCTGGTAACTATTTAAAGATTTTTCCAAACGGAAATGACGACAATAATACTTGGCACAGTTATACACATCATTTTAACGATTTTCCTAGTGAAGATGGTGAATTTGCTAAGCATATTATTCCTACGTATTTCAAAGATGTTAATTCTAAAAATTGGGAAGCAGCAAGTGAAAAACTTCAATACATAAAAACGTTTCAAGATGTTTTAGGAGAAGAAATTATTCCGAGTAGAAAACGTATAGAGGCAGAGTTATGGTACAATCAGTTGAATCTGAATTTCTGGTTATTTCAAGTGTTTTTTGTACTTGGTGGTTTATTGTTAGTATTATCTATTGTTAGAATTTTTACACAGAAAAAAGGTATTGATATTTTTTGGAATGTTTTAATTCTACTAACATTAATCAGTTTTCTACTTTTTACAGGTAATATTATTCTACGTTGGTATATAGCACAACATGCACCTTGGAGTAACGGTTATGAAATGTTAGTTTTTGTGGCTTGGGTATTATTGATGTGTGGTTTAATGACGTTTAGAAAATCGGACTTTTCATTACCATTAGCAACCTTATTTTCGGGAGCTTTATTGTTTGTGAGTTACCTAGATTGGTTAAGTCCTGAGATTACTAATTTAATGCCAGTTTTAAAATCATATTGGCTTAAAATACATGTTGCCACTATTGTGAGTAGTTATGCACCTTTAGCCTTATCTGCTATTTTAGGTTTTATGGCATTGTTATTAATGATTATAAGAACAGAGTCGACTAAAGAAGCCATTAATCTTCGTATTAAAGAAATCACATACATTAATGAAATTTCAATGACAATTGGTCTATTTGTATTAGCTGTAGGTACATTTTTAGGCGGTATTTGGGCAAACGAATCTTGGGGAAGATATTGGGCTTGGGACCCTAAAGAAACTTGGGCATTAATTAGTGTAATTGTCTATGCAATTGTATTGCATTTGCGTTTTATACCTGCACTAAAAAGTCGTTATGTATTAAATGTTGCTAGTGTTTTTGCTTTTTCGTCTATAATTATGACGTCTTTTGGAGTTAACTATTACTTATCTGGTTTACATAGTTATGCGGCAGGAGACCCATTGCCAATCCCAACATTTATCTATGTGCTTACTGCTATAGTTATCGTTGTAGCTATTATTGCTTATTATTTTAACAGAAGATTTAAAAAGTCAGTATAATTAAATTTTCTGTAAAGGTGTGTTAACTAAGCGAAATGCCGTGTTTACTCATTATTGATTTATAGAAATGAATTTTCTGGGTAGGTTTGATGTATTAACCAAAACCAATTACTCATGAAAAAAATGACTTTATTTACCATTGCACTATGTTATAATTTAATAGCAATGGCGCAAATTTCAGTAACAGGAATTGTAACTAACGATTCCATTCCTCTAGAATCGGCAAACGTATTTATTAAAAATTCTACTAAAGGAATTGCGACTAATAGTAAGGGTGAATTTAAACTTGAAGCTACAAAAGGAGACACATTATCGGTTTCATATTTAGGTTATAAATCTCAAGAGTTTGTTATATACAAAACAGAACAAATTGAGATTAAGCTTGAAGAGGATAGTTTTGATGAGGTTGTTGTTATTGGATATCAAAATGCTACTAAAATATGGTATAAAGCTGCGTGTGGAGGATACAGTGTTGAAGTATTTCAACTAAAAAATAAACTAATTAAAGCAAACAAACTCTTCCCGAACCCTTCATCTAGTGGTATTTTTCAATTAAAATTAGTTGAAGATTATGAAGAGGTAAAAATCGCGATAGCAAATATGTCTGGACGAATTATTCAAAGTTCGACATTTCAAAAATTTGGAAGCAAAATAGATATAGATTTGTCAGAATATTCTACGGGAATTTATATTGTAAATATCATAGCAGATGATAAACGTTTGGAGCCAATTAAAGCTATTAGAAATTGATAAAAATAAGATTGAAGCAATATCTACTTATACGTAGTTTATCTAAAAGAAAGGTTTTATAGTGAAATATATTTTGAAGGTTGAATAAATAAGTTATTTTTGAGTTAATAAGAAATTACTTATTAATGTATTCTAAATATTTCAAGGTCTTACTGTTTATACTGCTTTATCAATTAAATTATGCTCAAGAAAAAGTTAATGAGTATATACCAGAAGATATTGATAAAATAGAGAATTATCTTAAAAGGATAAATTCTAATTTTATAGATAAAATTGATGGTCCGTTTTCGTCAAAAGTTAAGAAAGTCTTTAAAGATAGAGATGAAAAAGTCTTAAAATCTATAGAGGATAGTAGTTACGTATTTATACCAGAAATAAAGGAACATTTACGTGTTATACTTTCAAATATTTATAGCGCCAACCCTGAAATAGATACTACGGATTTTAGTTTTTTTATTAATCACTCCATGTTACCAAATGCTGCCTGCTATGGTGATGGTATGTTTCAAATTAACTTAGGTTTGTTTACCACATTAGAGTCTGATGACGAATTGGCATTTGTTATTTGCCACGAGATAGCGCATAAATATTTAGAACATTCTTTAAAAAATGTTTCAAATGTTATTGCAACAATTAATTCTGAAGATACCAAAAAGAAAGTTAAGGAAATAAAAAGGCAGAAATACGGACAAACAAGGGCTGCAATGTCTGTTATAGATAATTTAAGTATTGATATTTTAGACCATTCTAAAGAGGTTGAAGCAGAAGCAGATTCATTAGGATTTGTGTTTTTTTCTAAGACTAAATATTCTAAAACTAAAGCGTTAAGTTCTTTAGATAAATTAAAGGCGGATGATGACGATATGTTTTTAAATCACCATGTAAACATTGATAGTGTATTTAATTTTGAATCTTATCCTTTTAAAAAATATTGGTTAAAAGAGACGGTCTCCATTTTTGATTCGGAAGAAAAAATAAATGAATTTAAACTTACTTCAGATACATTAAAAACCCATCCAGAAATTGAATTTAGAATAAATAAGCTAAGAGAAGATTTTAGCATCAAAGATGAATTGGTTACCGATACGCAAACTGAAATCAACAAAATTAAAAAGATTGCAAATCCTCAAAGTATAAAAAGTGCTATTGATTTAAAGTTATTAGACTTGGCCATTTATCAGTTAATAGAAAGGTTTCAAAATCAGCAAATCACTTCAGATTATTATTATAACACAATGGCAAAGGTGTTGAAGTCAATTTATGAGGCCAAAAAACAACATCATTTAGGGAAATATGTTCCTCAAATAAATAAGTTTTCAGATGAAAAACAACTCAATACAATCCGTTTGTTTTTGCACAACCTAGAACTTAATGAAACTAAAAAAATAGGATGGGCATTTTGCCAAACGCAAAAAGATATTTTATTGTCTAACGATGAAGGAGTCATCGTTTATAATTTTTTTGAATCCATTAATCAATAATATAATAAAAATGAAAAAACTATTTTTTATCGTACTAGTAAGTGTTATTAGTTTAAGTGTATATGCACAACAAAAGTCCTTAAATGAAATCACATCTTTTAAGATTAGAAATTCAGGATCATTTATAGATAACAATAATGATGTAGATGGTTATTATTTTTATTATGAGGTAGATAAGTTAAAAAAAGGCAAACGAGAGTATGCCATTAAAATGTTAGATAATAATCTTAATGATATAGCCACAAAGTCTTACATAGATGATAAAAGCACAGTGCTTGTTCAGAGTAAATTTAACAATCAGTCCCTAATGTTTGCTATGGTAAACGTAAGAGAAAAATTTTACAAACTTGTATCATTTGACAAACAAGGTAACAAAGGAGATGATATTAAAATTGAAGTTTCAAATAAAGACGTACGTTGGTTAAGTTATATGATGAAAAGCGGAAACTTTAATTTACTATTTCCGGTAGATGACAATGGTTTTCTTTTTAATTATGTTAAGGATAATAAAAAAATAGGATATGGATTAAAATATATTTCTACTAATAATGGTAAGTCTTGGGACTATAATTCTCCAGAAGAAGCAAAGGAAATTATGTCTATAAACCCTATTGAAGCTAATGAAAAAGTTGTTGTAGCATTAGAAACTTCAAAAAAAACAAAATTATCGTCTACAATAGATATGAAAATTATTGTAATTGATATAAAAACGGGTAAAAAACTTTTTGATAAAGATTTTAGTAGAGAAGACAATCCAAGGTTAATAACAAACGCATTTCTTACAAAAGAAAATAATTTGGTTCTTTTAGGTGAGTACTTTAAAAAGGGTGACAATGTTATTAAAACTAAAAGTGAAGGATTGTTTGCCCAAGTAGTAGATTTGTCTGGTAATATGATATCTGATGTAAAAGCAGATTGGGAAAGTAAGATTAATAAAATGATGCCACCAGATTCAGATGGTAAGAAAAAGAAGAATACTTATGTGTATTTTCACGATATTATCCGTACACAAGATGGGTCTTATTTTGGTATTGGAGAAAAATATAGAAAAACGGTAAGTTTAAAGGGAACATTGCTGACTGGTCAAGTAGGTAGTGGAATGACCCAGTTGACTATAACAGATGCCGTGTTTTTTGAATTTGATGAGAATTTTAATCTAAAGGAAATTCATCAAATAGAAAAAGGTAAATCTAGAGCACCAAACTTAGCTGATTTTGGAAGCCCACAACTAAATGCACATGTACTTAAAAATTTAGGTGCTTTTGATTACGAGTTTACTCAAATTGATAAAGATAGGGATCGTTTCTATGCTACTTTTATTGATTATGAAAGATTAAAAGGTGAAAAAAATAAATTAGCTTTTAAATCAATTATTTATAATGATGGTGCTTTAACTGAAGATAAAATTTACTTAAATAGATCAACAGGTAAAGTTAAGTATAGAGTTCTACCAGCAAAACTGGGTCATGTAATGATATTAGAATATAATAGAAAAGAAAAAACGTTAGATATTCATTTAGAAAAATTAAACATTGAATAATTGTCGTTATGATATAAAAGGCTGCCAATTGGTAGCCTTTTTTTGTTGTATTACTAGCTAATAATAACCATCTTTGTAGTAATGACAGGAACAGTATATAAATCTACAGGTAGTTGGTACACTGTAAAAACCATGAATGGTAAATTCTATGAATGTAGAATAAAAGGCCGTTTTAGGTTACAAGGCATAAAAAGTACCAACCCTATCGCTGTTGGTGATAAAGTAGACTTTGCATTAGAAACAAAGAATAATACTGAAACAGGTGTTATTAATCGCATTGAGGAACGCAAAAATTATATTGTACGTAAATCAGTAAATTTATCGAAACAAACTCATATTATCGCAGCAAATATTGATCAGGTATTTTTATTGGTCACCATTGATAATCCACCAACATTTACAACCTTTATAGATCGTTTTTTAGTTACTGCAGAAGCCTATTCTATAAAGACCATTCTATTATTTAATAAGGTAGATACATATGATGAAGAAACATTGCTAGAGGTAAAATATTTATCTAGTATTTATAGAACTATTGGTTATGAATGTATAGAGATTTCTGCAACTACAGGCAAAAATATAGATAAAGTAAAAGCTTTAATGGAAGGTAAGGTGAGTATGTTTGCAGGTCACTCAGGTGTAGGTAAATCTACTTTAGTCAATGCCATTGAGCCTTCATTAGACTTAAAAACAAAAGCCATTTCTACACAACATAGCCAAGGACAACATACTACAACCTTTGCAGAGATGTTCGATTTAAGTTTCGATGCTAAAATAATAGATACACCAGGAATTAAAGGTTTTGGTGTTGTAGATATGGAAAAGGAAGAAGTTGGTGATTATTTTCCTGAGTTTTTTGCACTAAAACAAGACTGTAAGTTTAATAATTGTATTCATGTAAACGAACCAAAATGTGCAGTAAAGGATGCATTAGAGGCTAATGAAATTTCGTATTCTAGATACAAAAGCTATCTTCAAATTTTAGAAGGTGAAAACGAACATTATAGAACTGATAATTACGATAATGAATGAAAACTGTAATACAAAGAGTATCTGAAGCTTCAGTTGTAATTAATAATGCTAAAGTGGCATCTATAAAAAAAGGGCTGTTAATTCTTTTAGGTATTGTTAATGAAGATACAGAAGAGGATATTAACTGGTTGTGTAATAAAATAATTAACCTTCGTATTTTTCCTGATGAAAATGGTGTTATGAATACCTCATTGAAAGCTATTGATGGCGATGTAATTTTAGTAAGTCAATTTACACTTCATGCAAGTACAAAAAAAGGAAACCGTCCAAGTTATATAAAAGCGGCAAAGCCAGATGTTGCAATTCCTTTATATGAAAAATTTAAAGAGACCTTACAAATTGCATCAGGTAAAGCTATACAAACAGGTGAGTTTGGTGCAGATATGAAAGTGAGTTTATGCAATGATGGCCCTGTAACTATCATTATAGATTCTAAAAATAGAGATTAATGGCTTCAGTTTTTGGTCATGGTTTTGTTGCATATACCGTAGCTAAAGTTATAGATTCAAAATCTAATCGGTTACTTTTATTTTTGGCTATTGGTTCTGCAATTTTACCAGACATAGATGTTATCGCTTTTAAATTAGGAATAGCTTACGCGCATCCATTTGGTCATAGAGGCTTTACCCATTCTATTTTATTCGCTATACTTTGGAGTTTGTTATTGGCTTTTTCTTTAGGTAAATCTAGAAAACTAATATTTACAATAGTCTTATTTTTAGCTACTATTTCTCATGGACTTTTAGATGCTATGACTACTGGAGGGAAAGGTGTTGGTTTTTTTATTCCTTTAGATAATTCTAGATATTTCTTTTCATTTAGACCTATAAAAGTTTCTCCAATTGGTGTAAAAGAGTTCTTCTCAGAATGGGGAATTACTGTTATTCTCAGTGAATTTCAATATATTATTGTGCCATGTTTTATTATATTGACTGTTCTTTTTGTGAGCAAAAAAGTAAATTCTTAAAGGAAAGTACAGTTATACAATGCGTTAGAATTACTAAAAAAGACGAGATATAGGAATTTTATGACAAAAATCATATGCAGAATAAAATTTACTTTTTATATTGTAGCACCTAAAAAAAACTATTTTCTACACATGCCACAAATAAAACCTACGCTTGTTTCCTTTTTTTTACTTATTTCTATTTTTAGCTTTTCACAATCAACAGATGTTTATAGTGCATTACTTGTTCCTGTAGAGTTAAAAGAAAAGGCAAATGCGGTTGTTAGATTTCAGAAAAAAACAGTCCATATTTTAAGTATAAATAAGATAAAAGTTACCAATAAACGAATTACAACGGTATATAATAAAAGTGGAAAACGACATGTTAATGCTGTTGCTTATTATGATGGGACTAGAGATATCCAAGAAATGCAGGCTCTTATTTATAATGAGTTTGGAGAAGAAATTAAAAAAGTAAAAAAGAGAGATTTTGTGGACGTCAGTGCTGTGAGTGATTTTTCAATTTATGAAGATGACCGTGTTAAATATTTAGATTATGTTCCTTTAAAATACCCATATACTGTTGAGTATACGTCTGAAATAATTTATACAAGTACTGCTTTTTTTCCAAATTGGTATCCTATTGACGGGTATTATTTGGGTATTCAGCATTCGGAGTATGAGATAATTAATACAGCAGGAGTTGAATTTAAAACAAAAAAAGAAAATTTTGGTAATTACAATATTCAAGAAGTGTCTGAAAATCATTTTGTCGCAGATAATATCAAAGGAATAAAATATGAAGCTTATACACCAGATTTTCAAAATATGATTCCACATTATAAAGTTGCACTCAAAAAATTTGCAATGGTTGGTGTTGAGGGAGATAATAATGATTGGAGTGACTACGGAAAATGGATGTATGACAAATTATTGACAGGTACAGATAATATTCCAGAAGAAACAAAAAATCATGTCAAACAGCTTACAGCAGGAGTAGATGATAAGATAGAACGTGCCAAAATAGTATACAAGTATATGCAAGATAAAACACGCTATATAAGTATCCAAGTTGGTATTGGTGGCTGGAAACCTATGTTCGCTAATGATGTCGATAAATTAGGTTACTCAGATTGTAAAGGATTAACTAATTATACCAAAGCATTATTAGAAGCGGTAGATGTGCCGTCATATTATACTTTAGTTTATGGAGGTAGAGGATTAAGAGATATAGATAGTGAGTTCTCTACAGCTCAAGGAAATCATGCTATTTTATGCGTTCCAAATGATAATGAAAATATTTTTTTAGAGTGTACCAGTCAAACAAATCCTTTTGGATTTACCGCAGGTTTTACAGATGACAGAAAGGTATTGTTGGTAAAACCAGATGGCGGTGAAATTGTTCATACAAAGATTTATGGTGTAGATGATAGTGTTCAAAGAACAACAGCCAATATACAAATGGATGCAACCGGTAGTTTTTCTGCTGAAGTAAGTATTGAGACTACAGGATTTCAATATGATATTCATCAAGGAATAGAGAACAAAACCAAAAGAGATCAGCAATTGCATTACAAGGAGTATTGGGATAATATCAATAATTTAACAATTGATGATATTAATATTATAAACAATAAGGATGATATTGTTTATAACGAGAACGTTAAGTTGTCTTCTGTAAATTATGCTTCAAAAAGTGGAACACGCCTTATATTTCAGCCCAATATTTTTAATAAAGTGACCACCATTCCACCTCGATACACAGAACGTAAATTAGAGTTTAAAATTGACCGTGCGTTTAAAGATATTGACGAGTTTATAATTCAACTTCCAGAAGGTTTAAAAGTTGAAGCTATGACGGATTCAAAGGAAATTAAAACCAAGTTTGGCAGCTACAAATTTAAACTTGAAGCTTTAGAGGATAATAAAATAAAATATACGAGGACTTATATTCTATTAAAAGGCAACTATGAGAAAGAAGATTATAAAGCCTTTAGGGCTTTTAGAAAACAAATAGTTAAGAACGATAAAGCAAAAATTGTTTTAGTGAATATTTTATAACTTTTTAAGCATTTAAATAAATACAATTAGGTAAAAATCAAATTAATGAAACATTTTTTAAATACTATTATTTTAGCAGTTATATGTTTAAACTCAATAAATAGCCAAAATTATAAGTTTGGGGAAGTCTCAAAATTAGAGTTGCAAGAAAAAATATATCCAATGGATTCATCTGCTAATGCTGCAATCTTATATAGAAATGAGAATGTTAGTTTTGAGTACAGTCAAAATAACGGTTTTACTCAGGTAAAGGAAGTTATTATGAGAATAAAAATATATAATAAGGAAGGGCTAGATTGGGCTAAAGAAAAAATATATTTATATAAAGGAAATTCAGGAAGCGACCAGACGGTAAAAGGTATTAAAGGCTTTTCTTATAATTTAGAAAATGGGAAAATTGAAAAAGTTAAATTAAAAAATGAAGGTATTTTTACTGAGAAAGCAACAGATTTATACTCTATATGCTCTTTTGCTTTGCCAAATGTAAAAGCAGGCTCTATTATAGAATATAGGTATATAAAAAGATCACCATTTATAGAAATAGATGATGTGGAACTTCAGTTTAGTATTCCAGTAAAAAAACTTGATGTGAAAATTTCAACACCGCAATTTTATAGTTTTAAAAAGATTTTAAATTCTAAGGCATTTTTTATACCTAACTATACTGAAAAGAAGGAATATAAAACAGCAAATATTTCTCAAAGAGTTTCAAATAATACACCAACATCTGGAATAAATCAATTAGGAAACGGCTCAACAATATCTCAGAAGAAAATATCTTACTTTGATAACGTTATTTTAATGTCCGAAGCAAATATACCATCATTAACAGCCGAGTCTTATTCGGGTAGTATTAATAACTATAAAGCTAAGTTAAGTTTAGAATTAGAAGCAAGATTGTCAAAAGAAGGAATCGTAGAAAAATCTTATGCAACAAGTTGGGAAAAAGTTTCAAAGACTATTTATGATAGCCCTAATTTTGGTGGTCAATTAGTTGGTTTTAGCATTTATAAAGACGATTTAGATGCCGTTTTAGCCGATGTAACAAATGATTTTTTAAAAGCCTTTTTAGTTGAAAATTTTGTAAAATCTAAAGTAAAATGGAATGGTAGTTATGGAAAATATGCTCAAAATGGAATTAGATCGGCCTATAAAGAGGGTAAAGGAAATGTTGCTGATATTAATTTAATGGTAGTATCAATGTTACGTTCTCATGGTGTAAATGCAAACCCTGTTTTGGTAAGTACCAGAAATAATGGGATTCCGCTTTTTCCTACAAGAGAAGGATTTAACTATGTGATTTGTAGCGTTGAAAAAGATAACCAAATGTTATTGATTGATGCTACGGAACAAAATAGTTCTAATAATATATTACCCCAACGTGTACTCAATTGGCAAGGTAGATTAATATATGATAACAAAGAATCTAGATGGATTAATTTGCAGCCTAGTAAGTTATCTTCAGAGTCTTCAATGTTAAATGTCACTATCAATGAAGATTTAACACTTGCAGGTAAAGTTGCAAAAAGTCTTACTGATTATTTGGCTTATTTTTATAGAGACCAATATAGTAATATGTCTAATGAAGATCATATTAAATCTTTAGAAAAAGATAAAGGTGATATTGAAATCAGTGAATTAAATATTGAAAATGTTAAAAATATTTCAGAACCAATTAAAGTTAATTATAAGTATGAATTGTCAGATGGAATAGATGAAGTTGGTGATAAACTTTACATTACACCTCTTTTATTTTTAGCGACTAAAGAAAACCCTTTTAAGTTAGAAGATCGTTTTTATCCTATAGATTTTGTAATTCCTCAGTCAGAAAAAAGCATGGTAAATATAATGCTACCTGAAGGTTATACCGTTGAATCCTTACCAAAATCAGAAGGTCTAGAATTTAAAGATTCAAATGTAACATTCACATATCTAATTAAACAAAATGGAAAATACCTCCAATTAAAAGCCCAATTAGATATTAATAATCCGCTTATTCAGCCAAATGATTATAAAGAGTTCAAAGATTTTTTTAGTAAAATTATCGAGAAGCAGGCAGAACAAATTATTTTAATTAAATCTTAACTCTAAAGCTATATTCTATTAAAATTAAACAATCAATGGAATAATGAGACCTTGAGAGCTTATAGAAATCAAATAGCACAACAAACTAAAAATAGTATAAATGTGATATTAACTTTTTTTGTTGTGTAATTATAAAACAAGTATGTCTTAAATACAATATCAGTACTTTATGAAATCACTATTTATTTTTTTTACAATCGTATTCGCTTTAAGTTTTGGTAATGCTCAAAACTTTAACTTTGGCAAAGTCTCAAAAGCTGAATTACAAGAAAAATTTCACTCAAAAGATTCAGCAACATCCGCTGCTATTTTATATAGAAATGAAACTGTCAATTTTAGGTTTGTAGCCAATCAAGGTTTTCAGCAAGAGAGAAAAGTACATCAGCGCATAAAAATTTATAACAAAGAAGGTTTTGATTGGGCAACTCACAAAGTGTATTTGTACAAAGGAACAGGTCAAAAAGAATCTTTATATGGATTAAAAGGTTTTTCATATAATCTTGTTAATGGTAAAGTTGAAAAAGACAAATTAAAAAGCGATGGAAAATTTGTGGAAGAGTATAGTGAGTATACTGATGTAAATTCTTTTACATTACCAAATGTTAAAGAAGGTACAGTTATCGAATATCAATACACAATAACTTCAAGTAGATATGATTTAGATGATATAATTTTTCAGTATAGTATTCCTATAAATAAATTAGATATTAGGATTGCTACACCAGAATATTTCATCTATAATAAACAATATAATTTTCAAGCTAGTTATTTGCCAAAATTAGTTGAATCTACTCAAAACACTACAGTTCCGTTTGATTATAAGATTAATATTTCAACTATAGATGAAGTTGATATTCCCGCATTAAGAGAAGAAGCTTACTCTGGTAATTATAACAATTATAGAAGTAAAATGGCTATGGAGCTTACAGCATATTTAAATGCCAATAAAGTTATAGAAAAAACATTTTCATCTTCTTGGGAAGAGGTTTCTAAAACCATTTATAAAAGTGAAAATTTTGGAGGGCAGTTAGGAAAGTATAGTATTTATAAGGATGATTTAGAAGCTGTTTTAGCAGGTGTTGAGAATGATTTTGAAAAGGCAATTTTAGTTGAACGTTTTGTAAAATCTAAAGTTAAATGGAATGGAAGGTATGGAAAATACGCTCAGAACGGAGTACGTTCTGCATATAAGAATGGAGAAGGTAACGATGCCGATATTAATTTAATGGTAATTTCTATGTTACGTTCTCAAGGAGTTAAGGCAAATCCAGTAATATTAAGCACTAGAGATAATGGTATACCTCTATTCCCTTCTCGTGAAGGATTAAATTATGTAATTTGTAGTGTTGAAAGCGATGGAAAAATGCTACTAATTGATGCAACTGAACAATATAGTACAAATAACATTTTGCCTCAACGTGTGCTAAATTGGCAAGGTAGATTAATAGAAAATGAGAATGTCTCTCGTTGGATAAATATGAAACCAAATAAAAAGTCTGTGGAGTCTACAATGCACAATGTTACAATAGAAGATGATTTTACGGTTACAGGAAAAGTTGCAAGCAATCACACAAATTATGTAGCGTATTTTTTTAGAGACAAGTATGCTACAATGACTAGTGAAGACCAGATAAAATCAATAGAAAAAGACAAAGGTGCTATAGAAATTAATGAACTTGATATAAAAAATATAAAAGATGCATTTAAACCTATATCGCTTCGTTACCAATATGAATTATCAGATGGTATAGATGAAGTAGGAGATAAAATCTATTTTGCTCCATTGTTGTTTTTTGCAATAAAAGAAAACCCATTTAAATTAGAAGAACGTCAATATCCTATAGATTTTATAATACCTTATACAGATAAGTACTTGGTGAATATTAAATTACCAGAAGGTTATTCTGTAGAATCTTTACCTACTTCAATGGCATTAGAATTTAATGATGCCAACGTAAAATTTACATACCTCATTAAACAAAATGGTGGTTTTTTACAATTAAAAGTGGAATTAGATATAGTTAATCCATTAATTTTGCCAAAAGATTACAAGGATTTTAAAGACTTTTACAGTAAAATTGTCGAAAAACAAGCCGAACAAGTTGTATTAACAAAAGCCTAATTATGGATATAAAAAACGCGCAAAAGGAAGTTGATAATTGGATAAAAGAACATGGTGTCCGTTATTTTAATGAGCTTACTAACATGGCGCAGTTAACAGAAGAAGTAGGGGAAGTTGCACGCATTATTGCAAGACGTTATGGTGAGCAAAGTGAAAAGGAGAGTGATAAAGACAAAGATTTAGGCGAAGAACTTTCTGATGTTATGTTTGTGGTGTTGTGTTTAGCAAATCAAACTGGTATAGATTTACAAGAAGCTTTTGATAAAAAGATGGATAAAAAAGCAAAACGAGATCACAATCGTCATCATAGTAATGATAAATTAAAGTAGATTTGCAATCAATAATTACCAATTTTTGCAGAACTAATGAATATCTATATTGCTAAATCTAAAATTCAACATCAAAATTCTTCGATAAAGATAACGGGTTCAAAGAGCGAATCTAATCGCTTGTTGTTACTTCAGGCACTATATCCACAAATTAAAATAGAAAATGTATCTAATTCAGATGATTCTAAATTGATGCAGAAAGCTTTAGCATCAAAAGACGCATTAATTGATATTCACCACGCTGGTACTGCAATGCGATTCCTTACGGCTTATTTTTCAATTCAAGAGAATAGAGAAGTAACTATAACAGGTTCTTCTCGTATGAAAGAACGACCAATAAAAATTTTAGTAGAAGCACTAAAAACTTTAGGAGCAGATATTACTTATTTAGACAACGACGGTTTTCCTCCTTTAAAAATAGTGGGTAAAAAACTTATAAAAAGTAAAGTAAAATTAGAAGCCAATGTGAGTAGTCAATATATTTCTGCATTACTATTAATTGCTTCAAAACTAGAAAACGGTTTAGAATTAACTTTAGAAGGTAATATAACATCGGTTCCATATATAAAAATGACTCTAAGTTTGTTAGATTCTATTGGTATTGAAACAAGTTTTATTGGTAATATAATCACAGTAAAACCTGGAATAAAACCTATTGAACCACAAACCCTTGTTGTGGAGTCTGACTGGTCTTCTGCATCTTATTTTTATAGTTTAATAGCTATGAGTGATGTGGGTACTAAAATTACAATAGCATCTTATAAAGAGGCTAGTTTACAAGGTGATTCTGTTTTAGCAACTATTTATAAAAGTTTTGGAGTTAGTACTAATTATTCTAACCAAAGTATTACCCTTCAAAAAACAGATGCAATAGATTCAAAAACATTGATTGAATTAGATTTAAAAAACGCACCAGATATAGCACAAACTATTGCTGTAACAGCATTTGGTTTAGGTATAGAGTGTTATATGATTGGTTTACATACTTTAAAGATTAAAGAGACAGATCGTTTAGTGGCGTTAAAAACGGAATTAGAAAAGTTGGGCGCTAACATCTCTATTACCGATGCTACTTTACATGTTAAACCTTCAAGCATTATCAAAGCAGACATAACAATCGCTACATATAATGATCATAGAATGGCAATGGCTTTTGCTCCTTTAGGTCTTAAGACATCAATAATGATAGAAAATGCTGATGTAGTAAGTAAATCGTATCCTCAATTTTGGGAAGATTTTAGAACTATTGGGTTCAATTTAAAATAAACTGTCATTTACTTGACAAGGCCTATGTTGAGATTGTATATTTGCAATTCGAAAAAAAATAAAATACATGAAATTATCACACTTTAGTTTTGACCTTCCAGATGAATTACTTGCCGAGCATCCTGCTGAACACAGAGATGAATCGAGATTAATGGTACTTAATAGAGAAAAGCAAACTATAGAACACAAACTTTTTAAGGATATTATTGATTATTTTGACGAAGGTGATGTAATGATAATGAATGATACTAAAGTTTTTCCTGCCAGATTATATGGGAATAAGGAAAAAACAGGAGCACGTATTGAAGTGTTTTTATTACGTGAATTAAATCAAGAACAACGCCTTTGGGATGTATTAGTAGATCCAGCACGTAAAATAAGAATTGGTAATAAATTATATTTTGGCGATGACGAAACTTTGGTTGCTGAAGTAATAGATAATACAACTTCTAGAGGAAGAACTTTACGATTTTTATATGATGGTTCTTATCATGATTTCAGAACCAAATTAACTGAACTAGGAGAAACACCATTACCAAAATACATAAATAGAGAGGTTGAGCCAGAAGATGCTGAGCGTTACCAAACTATATATGCAAAAAAAGAAGGCGCTGTAGCAGCACCAACAGCTGGTTTACACTTTTCTAAACATTTATTAAAAAGGTTAGAAATAAAAGGTGTAGAAACCGCAGAAGTAACATTACATGTTGGTTTAGGTACGTTTAACCCTGTTGAGGTGGAAGATTTATCTAAGCACAAAATGGATAGTGAAGAAATTTTTATTTCAAAACAAGCTGCAGATATTGTAAATCGAGCAATTGAAAATAAAAAACGTGTGTGTGCCGTAGGTACAACATCTATGCGTACTATAGAGAGTTCGGTTTCTTCAAATGGAAGATTGAATGAATTTGAGGGCTGGACTAATAAATTTATCTTTCCTCCATATGATTTTAGTATTGCAAATTGTATGATTACTAACTTTCATACACCTAAGTCAACTTTGTTAATGATGACTTCAGCATTTGCTGGCCATGATTTCATGAAAAAGGCTTATGAAGAAGCAGTGAAAGAGAAGTATAAGTTTTACTCTTATGGAGATGCAATGTTAATCATCTAAATAAGAATATTAAATATTATTTAAAGCCTCTTAATAGAGGCTTTTTTTTTACTAGATAAAAACCTAAATTGAATTAATTACTTTTGTATCTAATGGAGCTAAAAAAGAAAGATATACGAGCCCTAACAAAAGAGCAACTTAGAGAATTCTTTGTAAAGCAAGGAGATAAGGCTTTTAGAGGAAATCAGGTGTATGAGTGGCTATGGAAAAAGTCAGCATATAGCTTTGAAGACATGACTAATGTCTCTATAGAAACAAGACAAATGCTTGATGAGAACTTTGTTATTAATCATATCAAGGTAGATCAAATGCAACGTAGTTCTGATGGAACAATAAAAAATGCTGTACGTTTACACGATGATTTAATTGTAGAATCAGTTTTGATTCCTACAGCTTCTAGAACAACAGCCTGTGTTTCTTCTCAAGTTGGTTGCAGTCTGGATTGTAGATTTTGTGCTACTGCGAAGTTAAAGCGTATGCGTAATCTAAATCCAGATGAAATTTATGATCAAGTTGTCGCAATAGATAATGAAAGTAGATTGTATCATAACAGACCCTTAAGTAATATTGTGTTTATGGGTATGGGAGAGCCTCTTATGAATTATAATAATGTTCTAAAGGCTATTGATAAAATAACATCTTCTGAGGGATTAGGTATGTCACCTAAGCGCATTGTAGTTTCTACATCTGGAGTGCCTAAAATGATAAAGAAAATGGCCGATGATAATGTAAAGTTTAAATTAGCTGTTTCATTACATTCCGCAATTGATGAAATACGTACCTCGATAATGCCATTTAATGCAACGTTTCCTTTACGTGACTTAAGAGAAGCTTTAGAGTATTGGTACGCAGCAACGAAAAACCGAATTACTTATGAGTATGTTGTTTGGGATGGCATTAATGATACGCGTAAAGATGTTGAAGCATTGGTAGAGTTTTGCAAATTTGCACCAAGTAAAGTGAATCTTATAGAGTATAATCCTATTGATGATGGTGAATTTCAACAGGCCCATTCGCAGGCAATAGATATGTATGTAAATATTCTCGAAGCTAATAACATAACGGTAACAGTAAGACGCAGTAGAGGTAAGGATATTGATGCTGCTTGTGGTCAATTAGCTAATAAGGGTTAGATAAAAAAAGCGTGTATAAAAAAAAGAGAAACAATTATATAATTGTTTCTCTTTTTTTTATCTTATACTTAGTTTATTAAGTATTATAATTTAAATATAGCTTGTAAATGATATTGGTAGTGGTTATTATCATATCCACTATCTTTATGATCAAATGCAAATTTACCAATAGTTTGAGCTCTTAATCCAAAACTTCTGTTTCTATTTAACCAAACTAAAACACCACCACCTAAATTGAGAGATATATTAGTTTCATCTATATGAAAAAAGCCAATACCAGCATTTGCATAAAAATCAAACCAGTCATCGTCCGGAAATATATCACGGCCAAAGTAGTATTTGACATGTGTATCAAAAGAAATATAGTTGTAATCTTTTTCTACTTCTTGAAATGGCGCCTCGTCTAATTCTGCCCCTTCTGCAAAACCATTAAAAGTAATAGCTTGTTCTATTGCGAACTTTTCAGACCAATTAAATTCAACCGCTGCTGAAATTGGAAATTCAAAAGTCCAATCTCCCGGCTTGTAAACTGGATTTTGAGATCCTAAACTATTGATTGCATTAAAACCGATGCTCAAATGCCATTCATCATTATTCCTTTGAGCAAAAGATGATAAACTAAATGAAGCTAATAATACAATTAAAAATATTTTTTTCATGCTAAAATAATTTGTCCAAAGGTAAACTTTATGGATTATAAAACAAATAATGAAGGAAAGTTTTACATAATTTTCATAAAAAATTTAAAAATTGGTGGAAATAGTTATTAAATCAGGCTTAATTTTAGCTAAAAACTTAAGAGTCAACATTAATTTTGGTTATTTTACTTAAAAGTGTAAGGGAATTAATATAAAACAAGCTTCGCAAATGATTGTCTTATGTTTTTAAAAACTCAATAAACATTTTTTATTTTGTTGAAAATAACTTGTTTAGAAGGTGTTTTGTATAACTTCTATTTGTAATTAGAAGGTGTATTCGCTTCCCAATGTTATATAAAGATGATTTAATAATTAATAAAGTTATTCTTATAGGTTTGTACGTCATGTTTATTTTATGAGAATATCGAATATACTTCATGTAAGTATTAGATGTAATAAACGAAAATTCCTTGAAATAGTACTTTCCTAATTCTAAAAACGATTGACCATAATTGAGTTTTAAAACATTGGAAATAAAATCATTGTCCTTATGGGAATTAACAACAATAACATCATATAAAACTTTTATACTTGGAAAATTGTAATAATGCCCTCTATCATTAAGCTGCCAACTCCATATTTGATGCAAACTTAAATAATACGAGTTTGGTATCGCTACATTATTAATAATCACTCTAGTCTTTAGTAGTGTAGAAAGGTTAATTAAATGACGGAATTTTTTAATAAGTAAGTCAGAGTGAATTTCGATGGCTGCAAGTTCATCTTCAGAAATTAGCCTATCCAAATGTCTAAAATGTTTAGTCTCGTATGCATATCCAAATGTCTTATTGTATCCACTTGATTTTAAAATATCAAAGGCTTCATGAATTTGAGATTTTTCTACAAGAATATCAATATCTCCAACCATTCGTTCAGCTATATCATTGTACTTTCCTGCGGCTAATAGTGCAGTTCCTTTTAAAAATACGTGCGCTATATTGTTGTCATTTAAAACTTTAGAAATAAATAATACTTGCTTTAAAATTGACTTATTTCTATTTCTATTAACGGTAGAAATTTCTTCGAGATAAACAGTTAATTCTTTAGGTAATAAATGTAGAAGTTTACGCGCTTTTAATCTGCAATACACTGCAGGAAGTACGAGACTTTTACTAGCTTCAACAACTATTCCATCCCAATTATATGAAGAGTCATTTAGTCTGTGTTCTAACTCGCTATTTAAAGTTTTAAAACTTAAAATGTCGGCAATGTCTTTGTAAGTTTTTTCGTAGTCACTCATAAGTTACTAATCTACTTGTAATATAAATATTATAATAACTATTTACTCAGTGATTCAAATAAATATGAAACTTTCTTAGTTACATCTTTAATATCACTATAGGTAAGTTCGTAGACTTTAATATGAGAAAGCCATTCTAAAAATTGCTTTGCGTGATACGGCTTTGGTGATAACCAAGAATCTGGAATTATAGTTTCTAACATCCTTTTAACCGATACTTCTGTTAATATTGTATTAGAATTCTCCTTATAGTTTACTAAAATTACAGCATTACAAGGGTAATGCGATTGCTCTGGCTTTATACAAGGTAAATATTTTAAAGTACCTTTTTGTTTATTAAATAGTATTGGTGGTAAATCTTTAAAGTCATCTATTACGTTTTCAAGTATTGAAAAAGCACCTTCTTTTATTGAAATAGCAGCAGGATTATAATAAATAGCTTTGTCTTTTGATAACATTGGTGATACATCATCTGCTAACAAGTTAAATCCATTTGCGGTTAATAGTGCACATAGTGTGCTTTTTCCTTTTCCAGATTCACCAACCATTAAAATAGAAGAGTTACCGTCGGTTATGGTTGATCCATGAAATGAACCAATCCAATCACTTTCAATTTTATTGTGAATAGTGCAAAGCAGTTGCATTATAAATTTACCCTGAATTTTGTGGTATTCTAATTTAGGAGCACTTGTAATTAATAAATTTTCTTGGAATAAATATAAAATATCATTTTTTAAATAGATATCAAAGGTAGTATCAACAGAATCATTTGTTATTATCGAAGTATAAGCGATAGATGGATGAATTGTTTTTAATACAAGCTCAGAATCGTAATTAACTTTAATTATTTTTTTGTTAATCGCGTAAAGCTTTGTTATATTTTTATAGCAAGTATCAAGTTGGACTTTTTCAGTTTCATCCTTAGAAATAGAAATATTACTTCGGGTTAAATAATCTTCAATTGAATCCGTTATTACAGAGGCATTTTGAAATGGGTATTTCTTTGTAATAAAGAGGTCGAAGCTTTTCTTTGTTTCTGCTGTTAAATAAGAATCTAAAATAACTTTAAATTCGTTATCTACAATACTATAACTATTAGATACTGCAAACCACAATAACCACATATCACCTATCTTTTTTTGATAAGTTGGTGATAAGCTATTGTTCAAAATAAATCTTGAATATTAATTACTGAAAGGATTTCCTCCTGGGTCAGCAGGTTGAGATGCTACTTGAGCTTTTAGAGGATTTAATATTACAAATGTTCCTACCGCAGTTAATGCAGCATATTTTCCCATTTTAGAAATGGCTTCTTTACGTGTAATCTTGTCTTTGTTATTATCTTTCTTCATGGCTTTAGCCCTAAATTTGAGTTCAAAAATAGTAAATTATTTTATTTATTATAGTAAAATACGAAAAGGTTTACATAAAAATTATTTTTTTGGTAGGTAATAATCTTACAAACCTATAAAAATCGCCTTCTAGCCCTAATTTCAAAAAATTAAAAAAAATACACTTTACAACCTATTTAAGTAGTTTTTAGGTATTTGGTTCAATATTTTAAGTACATTTTAACTAAAAAAATATCTTCACCCTGTCTTATTTAATAAGACAGAGTGAGATATAAGTACTAATTTATCGTATAATTACTTTTTGTGTTTTAGTTTGAGTTTCGTTTATTAATTCAATGACATAAACACCTGTACTTAAATTGCTTACATCAATATTTTGCAGTCTATTACTACTGTTTAACAACGATTTAGTAACTAAACGACCTTGAATGTCGTATAAGTTGGCTTTGGTGTCCTCAAGTAGTTGACCAGAAACTACAATAGTCTTTTCACTTGTGTTATTAAAAATACTTAAGTTATCTAAAGAAGTTTCTGATGTAGAAAGTGCTGTAGTTGTATATCTTAAGTAAAAACGACCCGTTCCAGTTAAATTAGTATTAGGAGTTACGGTATAGTCTCCTGCAGTTAATAACGTAAATGTGTTTTCTACATTATCTTCTAAATAGACTTCTACAATATTTGGTAATGTAGATTCATCGATACTAAATGTTATTTGCTCTGAGTCATTAGCATTTACGCCTAATGGTATAGTTACGTCTGTTAGATCTGTACTGCCAAGTGATTGAATTGCCATTGCACGTCCAGTGTTATTTTCAACTAAGTGCGAGTAAACATATAAATCTGGTAATTGTGCTGTAAATATTGCAGTATCATAACCTGGGTCTAAACCTCTTGTAGTATTACTGTTAAAATAAAAATCTGTTGTGTAAGCAGTATTATTATTTTCTATCTTTAAACTAAAATGCGCATTAATATCTGCAGATCTTCCTACAATAAAATCATCACTACCTGAATCTCTTCTCATAGCAGGAGTAAAGTTTACAGTGGCGCTTGCTTGGTCAGTAAGTACCATAAATCCTTGTCCAGGTGTTATGTCTGTAGCGTTAGCCAAATTAATAACTGTCCAACCATTTGAAGCATCACCATCATAACCATATATACCTATAAATTCTGAATCAAAACTATCGAAGTTTTCATTTAAGAAATCCGAACTATTTATGTAAGATGGGTAAGGGTTACCAATTAAGTTCCATGCATTGTCACTTCCTGTTGTTATAGTTACGGGTACTATGCCAGATAATACATCACCAGTAAACGTAAATGTTGATGTATCTGTAGATGCTGTTCTATAGCCAGTTCCTGCAGTGATTACTGTAGCGTCATCTGCATCTGAAAATAAGGTATAAGGACTAGTAGCCTCGTTGTTATCATATGGCCCAAACAAATAGTATGTTGTTACATCACCTGCTACAGTACCTGAAGGTATGTTGTTGTTAACTCCTCTAAAAGTACCAAAATCTTGACTAGCATTGGTAACTGGTGCAGATATTAAATCATTTTGGCCATTAGTACTACCTGAAGTATTGTTAAATGTGTTAACGTGTCTCTTATAAATAACTGTACCAGAAATGGTACCGTCAGAAATTAAACTTGCATAACTTGTAGAGTTAGACTCTAACGTTAAATCTGTTGTAACTGTTAAAGTAACACCAGCATCTATAGTTAAACCAGCACCAGGATTTATAGTTACTGTATTAATGTCTGTATCTGTAGTAAGTGAGGTGCTACCAGATTCAATAACAATAGCTTCACTAGCTAACGAAACACCATCTGGATCACTTGGTGACCAAGTGCCGTTGTAGGTGTATGTTGTAGGAGGTATTGTTCCTTCAATTTTGAAATTATCCACTCCAAAATAATCACTAGCACCATCGAAACTAGCTAATATTTGCAGGCTAACTGTATTGGTTCCATCAGGAACATCGATACTTACAGTACCTTCAACATCTTGGTCATTACAGCCTTGACATAAATATACACGTGATTCGTTAACAGAGTCAAATGTAGCTATATAACTTAACTTGTCAGAAAAAGAATTAAAACCATCTATTTCATAGTCAAAAGTAAGAGTAATATTAGTATATGCAGAAACATCTACGGAGTCAAAATCTATAGTTCCAGTTCCTGTTGTTCCACAACCTGTAGCTCCATTTAAATCTCGACCTCCGAAAAAATCACCTGTACTGTTAGGGACAGTGACGTTCCCTAGACTACTTACAACATTCCATACATCATTGTTTGAAACACAAGCAGCACTGTTTTCAGATGGTGTTAATGTATAAGTCCATTCTGGTGTGGTGCTATCAAAATCTTGAATTACAATAATTACAGGGCCTACAGGAATACTCTCTATATCAAACAAATCTGAATCATAAGCACCCGTAATAAGGGGTGAATCATCCGTAGCAGTTAATTTAATTCCTGTAGCTAAAGTGTCAAAAACTAAGTTGTCAAAAACAGCAATACCATCAGTTGCCTCAGCAGTTAGTGTCGCTATACCACTAAAATTACCATCTGTGGTTACAGAAATGTCGTATCCTGAACCAGAATAATCAACGTCTATATTACCATTGGCATCGGTATATGCAATTTCTACGTTTGGCGACATAGCCGTGTTTATAAAAGTAGTACTAGGTTGCACTATGTAAGCTAATTCTGTTGCATCAACATCTATTATAAAATCATTTCCAATTACATCACCAAAGGTATAAGGGTCAATGAAATCAGAACCTGAAGCATTAGCATCTAAACTGCCTGATTCATCTATTTGAAGTTGAATCACACTCCCATCAACGATGTTTGTTGTATTAAGGTAAATCCCTAATGAAAATTCTAAAGCAGAATTATCTGTGACTGAAATAGACGTACCAAATGTCAACTCAATTTCAGTATCTGTTATTGAAACTGTTGGTGTATGCGTTACTAAATTTCCATCTTTTAATGTCACACCTTGTATAAAGTCTGTCCAGTCTGCCGTATTGTTTGCGCCAGGTACAAAACGCATTGTTGTAATATTAGTAGGTAGTCCATCACTAGTCCCTTGATCTTGTACTTCAAAGCCTATAACTTCAAATGCAGTGCCAACAGTTGTTGCATCAGCTGCAGTAATAGTACTTCCTAAAATTTGAGGAGTTGCAGCATTTACTCCTGTGTCTGCATCTTTTGCTTCAACAACGTTAAAGTTGTCAATAAATATATCGTTGTCTTCATCGTTATCAGTAGAACCTTCTGAAGCGTAAATTCCAAATTGAACCGTTTGGCCAGTATAGGCTGATAAATTGTAGGCTACGGTAGTACCTGTTGCAGGTACAACAGAACTACTATCAAAAGTAACTAGTGCTGTCCATGTAGAACCATTATCATTTGAAATTAATAATTGTACGATATCATCAGATCCTAAAGTACCTGCTGTGTCAGTTGAATTCCATTCTAAAATACCAATATCAAACCCAACTTGAAAAGGACCACCTGTTAAATCAAATTGAGGTGATAAAAGCCAGTCGCTTTTGCCAGTTGTAAATAGATTTATTCTATAAGCACCCGTAGCGCCACTATTTAAATAACCGTCTTCTGTCCATAAGCTACTCCCTAAGCTAGAAGGCCCTGAAGCTTGATTTCCACTGTCTGCTTCATCCCAACATTCTGGAATAATAGAAGAGAAGTCTTGTGTATAGTTTGGTGTATAAATAGCACAAGCTGTTGTAAATGTTACTGGGCCAACCCAAGTACTGAATCCATCCGTATCACAATCTGCTCTTACATAGACGTCATAAGCAGTTATAGCTGATAAACCTGACCACGTGTGTGGATTGGTAGAAGTTGCAGTGCCTGAAGTTGGAGCAGCTAATCCATTATCTTGAACAACGATTTCCCAGTCTGCTTCAGAGTCACCATTTGTCCAACTTACAGTGACTTCACTATCAGTGAAACTATCAATAGTTATATTTGAAATTGCAGGACAAGATGGTTCAGTTGTGAATGTAACTGGACCAACCCAAGTACTAAAACCATCCGTATCACAATCTGCTCTTACATATACATCGTATGCGGTAAGTTCTGATAGACCTGACCACGTATGTGGATTGGTAGAAGTTGCAGTTCCTGAAGTAGGAGCAGCTAATCCACTATCTTGAACAACGATTTCCCAGTCTGCTTCAGAGTCACCATTTGTCCAACTTACGGTAACTTCACTGTCAGTGAAACTATCAATAGTTATATTTGAAATTGTAGGACAAGATGGTTCAGTTGTGAATGTAACTGGACCAACCCAAGTACTAAAACCATCCGTATCACAATCTGCTCTTACATATACATCGTATGCGGTAAGTTCTGATAGACCTGACCACGTATGTGGATTGGTAGAAGTTGCAGTTCCTGAAGTAGGAGCAGCTAATCCATTATCTTGAACAACGATTTCCCAATCTACTTCAGTATTACCACCTGTCCAACTTACAGTGACTTCACTATCAGTGAAACTATCAATAGTTAAATTTGATATTGCAGGACAAGCGATAGGTGTTGTAGCATCTGCACTCAGACCAGCAGAATATTCATCTGCAACTGAATCATATGAATATGCCATATAGTAGTATGTAGTACCAGCAGCTAAGCCTGTGTGATTATATATGCCAGTACCATTACTGTCTAATAAAACGGTACCGCCAGCGAACGCATTGCCTACTGTTGCAGGTATACCAGAAGGGGTAGTAAATGAATTATCTGTATCAAAAACAATAACCACATTATCTGATGCTGCGTTTTCTGCGTATGCTAAATCTATTTGTGTGGATGAAAATGTGGCTGCTGTAAATGTTGACGGGTCTTCTGGACCAGAAGATGTAGAGGTATAAGTAACTTCAAAACTGTCAACATAAATTCTATTAGAACTACCACTATCTTTTTGAAAAAATTCAACTTCAGTGATGCCAGATATGCCATCAATTGTATAAGTAGAACTTCCTGTTAAATTGGTTTGAGTGCCACTATCTACGGTGTATCCAGCATCTCCCGTACGAGATGAAGCATTAACTACAACTTTAGTAATGGTAACACCATTTCTTGCGTAAATTACTATTGATCCTCCTTTTGTAGCATTTTGATAAAGACGAAGTTGATTGCTAAATATTCCTGGGTTGGAAGTTCCAGAATTTCTAAAACTACCAAAACCTATATTGCTATCTAAGTCAATTCCTGGTGCTGGTTCGTTGAAACCAGAAACTGCCCCTGATGCAGAAAAGTCATAGATGACTGTTGTCTGTCCAAACCCAAAATTTCCAATTAAAATTAGTAATAAAAACGCGTAAAAATTTCTCATTGTATTCCTTAATTATTGTTGAAACGTCAGTTTTTTAAAAACTATAAAAATTCTTAAAACGAAATATCTTACAGTATTTAACTTAAAAACGTTGCAAAACGATTTTTAATCGTTTGTTAATAAAAATTAAGGCTAAGTCAGGGATAATGAGGGGTGACAAATATAATAAAATCAAGGAATTGAGTTTTATTAAGATATTAACAAAAGGTTAATAGTATATTTATGACCCAATTATTTTGTGTAAGTCCTATACTTAATGTTACAGAATTTGTAGGTAGGTAAGTGTTAAATTTAGAATTGCGAAAATTAAACTATTTAAAATTATTAATTACCCAATTATGGCGAATTGAAGCTGTATTTTAAAAATTGTTAAAAAAAAAGAGCGCATCTTATTAGATGCGCTCTTTTTTAAATTGTAAATAAAATTATTTGATAATAACTTTTTGAGTTCTTGTACCAGTAGTGCTTTGTAACTGTACTACGTAAATACCAGAAGAAAGGTTAGACACATCAATTGTGTTTTCTGTGTTTCTGTTATTTAATTCTTGAGTATTTACAATTCTACCTTGAACATCAAATAAATTAAATATGGTATTGTTTTCTAACTGACCTTTAATAAATATAGTTTTAGATACCGTATATATTTGTAAACCATTTAATACATTGTCCTCGTCTCCAAGTATACCTTGCGTACCTACATGTAAGTAAAAACGACCAGTACTTGTTAAAGTAGATGCTGGTGTAAATACATAGTCACTTTCTAGCAAGTTAGTAAATGTATTTTCTACATTATCTTCTAAAATTACTTCTATACCCTCTGGGATATAACTTTCATTTATGCTTACTGTACCTTGCTCTCCTTGAGAAATATTAATTCCTAAAGGAATAGTTACATTAGCTAAATCAGTGTAGCTAACAGATTGTGCAGCTAAATCTTTACCTTCATTATCTTGTACTAAATGCGAGTAGATAGAAAATTCAGGTGAAATTACTTCAAACATTGCAGAATCATAACCAGGATCCATACCTAATGAAGCGTTATCATTAAAGTATAAATCAGTAGTATAGATAGCATCTTCTTTTTCAACTTGTAATCTTAGGTTAGCTAAGTTTTGGTTTTCAGAACGTCCAACGATGAAATCGTCAGAAGCACCTACAGTTCTCATTGCAGGAGTGAAATTAATTGTTCCACCTCCAGATTGAGCTGCTACAAAGAAACCTTGACCAGGTGCTATTTTAGCAGTTGGGTTTGCGTCAGAATAAGCCTGGTTCCAAACTATAAAACCATCAATTACATCACCTTTGTATCCATATACACCATAATTAAAAGTATTAAAGGTTGCGCTATTTTCAGATAGAAATTCTGATAATAAAATATATGATGGATAAGGATTTCCAATTAAGTTTTGAATACTAGCAGCACCATAAGTAATAGGAACGCTCTTAGTACCTGTTTCTACATTTCCTACAAATTCAAATGTAGAACCTGCTGCAGCCGTAGATGCTGTTCTATATCCAATACCAGACTCAACAATTGTAGCATTATCTGCAGCCGTATGGTTTATATATGCATTTGTGTTATTGTCAAAAGGACCAAATAAGTAAGATTCTACACCACCAATTAATCCAGATGGAATTTGTGTATTTGTAGTTCTTAAAGCCAAGTATGTTTGATTGCTATTTGTTACAGGGGCAGATACTAAATCATTTTTTCCTGTAGTAGCACCTGTATCTGCAAACTGGTTAACATGGCGATTGTATGTTACTTCATTTTCGATAGTACCATTAACGATTAAACTAGAATAACTACTGCTAATAGAATTAAGTTCTAAATCTCCAATATTAACTATGTTTGAGTTAGTAGTAATGGATTCACCGAAATTAAGCACTGTTGATGCACCTTCATTAATTATAAGATTGTCTAATTGTACATCTCCAGACACATCGTATGTTCCGTCTATAACAATAGCGTCTAATGCACCTGTTGTGGCATCAGGCTCTATGTTATCTTTCCAACCATTACTATCGGTGTAGATTAATCCACTAAATTCGCTAACTAATCTAAAATTGTCAAAGCCTGAATAACCATTGGCTAAACTGTTTCTCAATCTAACTTGTAAACCAACAGTAGTGTTTCCATCTGGTACAGAAATTTTAACTCTTCCTGTGGCATCATTGATATCTCCATTTCCATCAAACACACTTACCCATGTACCACTTCCGCTTCCGTTAAGGAAAAGTTGATATTGAATGTCGTTAGCGTTATTTACATAGCCATGCACTTGCCAATCAAATTCAATACGTACATCTGAGTATGCCGTTACGTCAATATCAGCAAATGTTAAAGTAGCGAAAGGATTGTTAGTGTCATTTAAATCATTTTCTCCAAAAATTTCATCATCAAAAAGAGGATTGTTTAGCGGAGCCGCATTTGCTAATGCAATTTCTCCAAAATATCCAACTGTATCTCCCCAATCTGAAACTGCACCAAAATATGCTCTGTTACTTGTGTAAGTCCAGTCTGTCGCTGAATCAAAGTTTTGACCAGCTAAGCTAATTAGTGGACCATTAATGTCAAAGGTGTCACTTGTGCCAGATATATCAGTAGAGCTAGCAACGAGACTTACTCCAGTTACAGTCTCTGTGAATACAACATTATTTAATGTTGCTTCACCATTTATCATGTCATAAGTTTCTACAACAATATCAGTTGTAGGAGATGCATTAACACTAATCCCTGTAATGTTCGCGTCTAAATCTAAATTAGAATTAACATCGACAGCATTAATAGTTGGGTAAGGAACCATTACTTCGTTTAGATTTCCATCTGTAGGTTGTTGTACAAATTCGAATTTACTTGCGATAACTTCTATTCGATTATCGTCACCTACAATTGATGTTTGGGCACCTCCAGCGTTGTAATCCGTAAAAAGAGAACTGCCTGATGCAGGTGCAACAGCGTTAGTTATTGTTAATTGTATTTGTTCATTATCCGTGACTGTAGATTTAAACGATGCTAAAACAACAAATTGTCGTGTCCCTCCATCTGCCGCTGTCATGCTAAATCCATCAATTGTGGTTGTAGAAGTCACTGTTGTTACTTCAGCTACAGATAAAAACGTACCTAAATCTATAATAGCTAGTGCTGCTAAATTTTCATAATTTGTAACCTCAAAATCAATTGAAGTTAAAGTAGTGCCATCTGTATCTATATCACTTCCTATTCCGCCATCTCTAATAGTAAAAGCTCCTAATGGAACTGAGTTGCTAAAATTTAGTCCAGATGGAGTAATGTAAGTGGAATTGTAATCTATATTTTGTTGCACTGGGAATAAAACAAACGTAGAAGCTATAATATCTGAATCAATACTATTCGTAGATGATGTAGTAATACTACCAGAAACACGTACGCCTGGATTTGCAACAGCTAAAGGAGAAGCCCATGATGTTTGCCCTATGACTCTTAGCCAACCTGCATTGGTTGTTGCTCCCCATGCATATAATCTAAAGGTTATTGTTCCAGAAACTCCCGATGCAATTGTTAAGCCAGATGTATTGAAAGATGTTGTTGCTAAAGATGCTAATGTTTGAGGTGCATCTAATGCGATACCTGCAGTTGAAAAATTATCTAAACTATAAAATATTTGCCATGTTGATGGTCCATTTGCATTTCTTCTTAGTCTTATGTCTAATTCATTTAAGTCTATTTCAAAAGCGGTGTTTGCGGAGATAGACCACTGAATGAAATCATTGCCAGCTGCGGCTGTTGCTTGATCCCCTCCAATAGGCCAATTTCTCGATGTAAAGTTAGTGTTCGTTGTGCTTAGTGCTACACCTGAACCTCGAGTTAAACCAATAGCAGACATATTAGATACGGTAGAAGTAGCTGTAGGCCCTACAATATTGTCCCGATCAAAAGTTGCAATAGTTTGACTAAACCCAAAAGAAAATAGGGTAACCAAAACATAAAAAATGTAAGTTTTTTTCATAATTTAATTTAATTAATACTTTAATAGATAATGTATCATACTGATACTCAATTTATTTTTTTTGGTAATTTGGCATTCGCGAATATATTAAATTTAGTTATTATAAAAATAAAATGTTTAATTTATCCGATAAAATGCTAATAATTGCAAGTTTATACCTACAAATATGATGTTTAATGTCTTTTTTTGGTATTTAATTTTTATATAAATAAAATCATGCAATATTACTGAGAATATTTCAATCAAAGTAATTAAAAATTTAAAATTAAGCATTTACCCTTGTAATTGTGTTTTTGTTTACCTGAATACTATCATATTACTTATATTTGTCGCTTTTGTTGTTAGATATAAAAATCTTAGTTATCTATTGGTAGCTTTTTAGGAAAAAATAGATTAAGTTATTAGTTTTAATTTGGATTTGTTTTACCTGTAGTAATAATGTAATTAACTGTTGAAATTTAGTAAGCGACATATTGCTAAGACGATTACTTGGCGTTTAGTAGGGACTTTAGATACACTACTTTTGTCGTGGCTTATTTCTAGTGACTTAAGTGTTGGAATCTCAATGGGTGCGTTTGAGCTGGTGACTAAAATGATATTGTATTATATACATGAAAGAGTATGGTTTAAATCAAAAATAAAGTCGTCAAATAAACGTCATGTGTTAAAAACATTTTCGTGGAGAGGTGTTGGGACATTGGATACTATAATACTAGGTTGGATTATTACAGGGAACCCGTTAACTGGACTTAAAATTGGAGGAGCAGAAGTAATTACTAAAATGTTATTGTATTTTGGGCATGAAAAACTATGGTATCGTATAAATTATGGTTTGGATCAGCGTAAAAGAAGAAATCGGTTAAACGCAATAAAAAAAACTAGAGAAGTATGAGTCTAAATACAGTTAGGCATGAATATAAAATAAGTAAGGCGGATCGAGAGCGCCGAGCTGGTCATAAGTCATTTTTGATATGGTTTACAGGTTTGTCAGGATCGGGTAAATCAACTCTAGCAAATTTATTAGAAATAGAGCTTCATAAAAAAGGTGTTTCCACTTTTTGTTTAGATGGAGATAATATAAGGCAAGGTATTAATAAGGATCTAAGTTTCGAGCCTGATGACAGAAAAGAAAATATTAGGCGTATTGCAGAAATTGGAAATTTAATGGTTGAAGCTGGAGTTGTTACATTGGCAGCATTTGTGTCGCCATATATTAAGGACAGAGAAAATATAAAATCAATTATAGGTAATGACAATTTTGTTGAAATCTATGTCAATACATCACTAGAAGAATGTGAGCGTAGAGATGTGAAAGGATTGTACAAAAAGGCTAGAGCAGGAGAAATTGAAAATATGACAGGTGTTTCTGCGCCATATGAGGCTCCTATTAATCCTGATTTAGAAATTATTACCGATAATCAATCGATAGAATCGTCAGTAAAAAAGATATTAGATTATATTTTTCAAAAATTAAAACAAATCACATGAGTAATTATATAATTAATCACTTAAAAGAATTGGAATCAGAGGCCATTTTTGTAATTCGAGAAATTGCAGCCCAGTTTGAAAATCCTGTTTTATTATTTTCAGGAGGTAAAGATTCTATATTATTAACCCATTTGGCGAAAAAAGCATTTTACCCAGCAAAGATTCCATTTCCATTAATTCATATAGATACTGGTCATAATTTTCCTGAAACTATTGCTTTTAGGGATGATTTGGTAGAAAAATTAGGTGTAAAACTTATTGTGGGTTCTGTGCAAGAAGCTATTGATAACGGTAGAGCAAAAGAAGAAACAGGAGCAGATGCGTCACGTAATTCACTTCAAATAGTTTCTCTTTTAGATGCCTTAGAAAAATTTAAAGTAGACGCTGCCATGGGTGGAGCAAGACGCGATGAAGAAAAAGCCAGAGCAAAAGAGCGTTTTTTTTCACATAGAGATGAGTTTGGGCAATGGGATCCAAAAAACCAAAGACCAGAATTATGGAATTTATTTAATGGACGTAAAAATTATGGCGAGCATTTTAGAGTGTTTCCTATTTCTAACTGGACAGAAATGGATGTTTGGGAATATATTAAATTAGAAAATATTGATTTGCCATCACTTTACTTTTCTCATCAACGCGATTGTGTAGTTAGAGATGGTGTTATTTTGGCAAATTCAGAATTTATAAAGTTGAAGGAAGGCGAGGAAGTCGTTAATATGACTATTAGGTACAGAACTTGTGGTGATATGCCAATTACAGGAGCTGTTGAATCTGAAGCCAATGATTTAGAAAAAATTATTGAAGAGATTGCTACAACACGTACCACAGAACGTGGTGGAAGAGCTGATGATAAACGTGCTGAAACCGCAATGGAAGATCGTAAAAAGCAAGGCTATTTTTAAACTTAATGAAAAATTAGAAGATGTTTTTAGGGAGTATTATTACTATCTGAAGATTAAAATTTTACAACAAACAATGATTAGATAAATGGATTACAAGGATATAGAGTTATTACGTTTTACAACAGCAGGAAGTGTAGATGATGGAAAAAGTACCTTAATAGGTCGTTTGTTGTATGATAGTAAATCAATTTTTCAAGATCAATTAGATGCAGTAGAAGAATCAAGTAAATCTAAGGGTTTTGACTATGTAGATTTATCATTATTAACTGATGGTTTAAAGTCAGAGCGTGAACAGGGTATTACCATAGATGTGGCCTATCGTTATTTTGCAACACCAAAACGAAAATTCATAATCGCAGATACACCTGGTCATATTCAGTACACTCGTAATATGGTAACGGGTGCGTCAACTGCAAATTTAGCTATTATTCTTATTGATGCTAGAAAAGGAATGTTAGAGCAAACACATCGTCATGCATTTATTGCTTCTTTATTGAGGATTCCTCACGCCATAGTTTGTGTTAATAAAATGGACTTAGTTGATTACAATGAAGAAGTTTATAATAATATAGTTTCAAATTTTAAGTCCTTCTCCTCTAAATTGGGGATTAAGGATATACAATTTATTCCTATTTCTGCTTTAAATGGAGATAATGTTGTTAATCGTTCTGAAAATATGAATTGGTATCAAGGAAGTACTTTAATGTATCACCTTGAAACGGTTCATATATCTAGTGATCATAATTTGGTAGACTGTCGATTTCCTATTCAATCAGTGATTCGTCCTCACACATTAGAAAATCAAGATTACAGAGGATTTGCTGGTAGAATTGATGGAGGAGTATTTAAACCAGGAGATAAAGTAAAGTCTTTACCTTCAGGTTTCGTCTCAACCATAAAAACTATAGAACTCAATGGAGAACAAATCTCCGAAGCATTTGCACCAATGTCAGTAACAATGACTTTGGAGGATGAAATTGATAACAGTCGAGGTGATATGATTGTTAGAGAAAACAACGTGCCAGAAATCGGTCAGGATTTAGAAGTTTTAGTAACATGGATGAGTTCCAGGCCAATACAAGCGCGTACTAAAGTTGTAGTAAAACACACCACCAATGAATCAATAGGAATGATTAAGGAATTAAAATATAAAATTGATATTAATACTTTACACCGAATTGAAAAAATTGATAAAGTTGAAATGAATGAAATAGCGCGTATGTCTATAAGAACGGCTAAGCCAATGTTCTATGATGCTTATAAGAGAAATAGACAAACCGGAAGTATTATAATTATAGATGAGCAAACTAATGAGACTATTGGAGCTGGAATGATTATTTAAAACTTTGCTTTTGATATTATGGACAACAACTTAAAAATTGCTATTACAGCTGCAATTGAAGCGGGTAAAGAAATTCTAAAAATATATCATTCTGAAGATTTTGAAGTAGAACTTAAAGCTGATAAGTCGCCATTGACAAAAGCAGATGTAGCTTCTCATAATGTAATTATGACTCATCTAAAATCTACAAATATCCCTGTGCTCTCTGAAGAAGGGAAATCTATTGCTTATAATGAGCGCAAAAATTGGAATAAATTATGGATTGTTGATCCCATTGATGGTACAAAGGAATTTATTAAACGAAACGGAGAGTTCACAGTTAATATAGCACTTATTGAAAATCAGAAAACTGTAGCCGGTGTTATATATGTGCCAGTATTAAATGACCTTTATTTTTCAACTATTGAAATAGGTGCTTTTAAAGTTAAAGTAAATCTTGAAGATTATAAAACCGATAATTTGATAAGGTCTGGTAAAAAATTACCATTAGAGCGAGAAGATAAAACATTCACCATTGTGGCAAGTCGATCACATATGTCACCAGAAACTGAAACATACGTCAATGAAAAGCGTATAGAAAATGGTAACATAAATTTAATATCAAAAGGAAGTTCTCTAAAATTATGTATGGTAGCAGAAGGGCAAGCGGACTGCTATCCAAGATTTGCGCCTACTATGGAATGGGATACGGCTGCGGGTCAGGCTATTTGTGAGCATGCCGGTTTTGAAGTAATTGATTGGAATACTAAAGAACCTATACTCTATAATAGAGAAGAGCTGTTAAATAGTTGGTTTTTAGTAAAATAATTTTTCCTGAGAGTTCATTAATTGAATAGATTTCCATTAAAAAATCAATATAGAATTATAAAGTCCTACTATTTTGGTTAAATTTGTAACCTAATTAAAAAGTGCATTTTTAAGCACCTAAACCGAGTATTTTATAAATGAGTAAAGTTGCATTTATTACAGGAGTAACTGGGCAAGATGGCGCCTATTTAAGTGAGTTTTTATTAAAGAAAGGATATCAAGTCCATGGCCTAAAACGCCGTTCTTCTTTATTTAATACGGATAGAATTGATCATTTATATCAAGACCCACATGTAGATCACCAAAATTTCTATTTACATTATGGTGATATGACGGATAGTACAAATCTTATTCGTTTAATCAAAGAAATTCAGCCAGACGAGATTTACAATTTAGCAGCAATGAGTCACGTTGCTGTTTCATTTGAAATTCCTGAATATACTGGTAATGCGGATGGTTTAGGAACCTTACGAATTTTGGATGCGGTACGTCTATTAGGATTAGAAAAAAAGACTAGAATTTATCAAGCTTCTACTTCAGAATTATACGGAAAGGTGCAGGAAGTGCCTCAATCTGAAACAACACCTTTTTATCCAAGATCTCCATATGCAGTTGCAAAAATGTATGCGTATTGGATTACTGTGAATTATAGAGAAGCTTATAATATGTATGCTTGTAATGGGATTTTGTTTAATCATGAGTCACCAATTAGAGGTGAGACATTTGTAACACGTAAAATTACTAGAGCGGTATCTCGAATTGCATTAGGATTACAAGATAAATTTCATTTAGGAAACCTAGATGCTCAAAGAGATTGGGGACACGCTAAGGATTATGTTAGAATGATGTGGATGATACTGCAAGCAGACGAGCCAGAAGATTGGGTAATTGCTACAGGAAAAACTACAAGAATTAGAGATTTTGTGCATATGAGTTTTGCAGAAGTTGGCATTGAGCTTGAGTTTAAAGGTGAAGGAGAAGAGGAGAAAGCTTATATAACAAAATGTAATGATCCAAAATATCAATTAGAAATCGGGAAAGAAGTTTTAGCTGTTGACCCACGTTATTTTAGACCAACAGAAGTAGAATTACTAATAGGTGACGCATCTAAAGCAAAAAATAAATTAGGCTGGGAATGTAAATATGATTTAGCTGCTTTGGTTAAAGATATGATGAAAAGTGATATTAAAGTAATGAAAGAGCAGCAATACCTTGAAGAAGGTGGCTATAAAACCATGAATTATTTTGAGTAATATATCTAAAGATTCAAAAATATACATTGCTGGTCATCGAGGCATGGTAGGTTCTGCTGTTTGGCGAGCTCTAGAGTTAAAAGGTTATAAAAATCTAATTGGTAAAACAAGTAAAGAACTTGATTTACGAAATCAACAAGCCGTCATTGATTTTGTGTCTGCAGAAAAACCAGATATTATTATTGATGCTGCTGCCAAAGTTGGAGGTATTTTAGCGAATAATGAAAATCCATATCCATTTTTAATGGAGAATTTGCAGATTCAAAATAATTTGATTGATGCAGCTTATAAAGAAAATACGGCAAAATTTATTTTCTTAGGAAGCTCTTGCATTTATCCAAAATTCGCACCTCAGCCGTTAAAAGAAGAGTATTTATTGACGGATAGTTTAGAGCCAACTAATGAGTGGTATGCCATTGCAAAAATTGCAGGTGTAAAGGCTTGTGAGGCTATTAGAAAACAATTTGGTAAAGATTTTGTAAGCTTAATGCCAACTAATTTATATGGTCCTAACGATAATTTCGATTTAAAAAGCTCACACGTGTTACCAGCTATGATGCGTAAATTTCATGAGGCTAAAGCAACTAGTGCTCCTGTTGAATTATGGGGAAGTGGCGCTCCAATGCGAGAGTTTTTACACGTCGATGATTTAGCACAGGCTGTAGTTTATGCTGTTGAACACAAATTACCAGAGCATTTGTATAATGTTGGTACAGGCACTGATGTTACAATTAAAGAATTGGCAGAAACAATTCAAGATATTGTTGGGCATAAAGGAGACATTGTATGGGACAGTACTAAACCAGATGGTACACCTCGAAAATTGATGGATAGTTCTAAGCTTCAAAATGAAGGTTGGAAGGCAAAAGTAATGTTAGAGATGGGAATTGAAAGGACTTACGACTGGTTTTTGAAACACATCGATACTATTAAGGAAGTGAAGCTTAAATAATTTTGCCCTCAGCGTCACAGCTAAATTGATTAACCCTATTTTTACTTAATTATCAATAAATGAATCTAATAACTGGTTTTAAGTATAGGCCTGAAATTGATGGACTAAGAGCTCTTGCAGTTTTGGTCGTTGTTTTTTATCATGTTGGTCTTGGTTTTCCTGGTGGATTTATTGGTGTAGATATATTCTTTGTGATATCTGGTTACCTTATTACCTCATTAATTGTAAAAGAACTTCAAGAAAATAGATTTTCATTTCTTAATTTTTACGAAAGACGAATTCGCCGAATTTTCCCTGCATCTGCTACTATGGTGATTTTAACAATGGTTATGGGATGGTTTTTACTTTTGCCATCTGATTTTAAGGCATTAGGGAAGTCGGTGATAAGCCAGACTTTTTTTAGTTCTAATATTTATTTTTGGAGAAATACTAATTATTTTGCTGAGTCGGCAGAATTACAACCTTTACTTCATACATGGTCTTTATCTGTGGAGGAACAATTCTATATGGTAGTGCCTTTATTATTATGGGCATTGATTAAATGGGCAAAAATAAGTTCTAGAATAAAATTAATAACAGTATTGGCTACAGCTTTTTTTATGAGTTTGGCTCTAAGTATTTTTTTGTTACCTAAAATGCAGGCGTTTACGTTCTACATGCTTCCTACTCGAGCATGGGAATTATTAATTGGGTCATTAGTCGCACTTCTTCCTATAATTAGTTTGTTAAAACGACAAGTTGTAAGAGAGTTAATTGTAGGTATAGGATTATTAGGGATACTTTTGCCATGTTTCTTATATACTAAGGAGACTTTGTTTCCTGGTTTATTAGCGATACCACCATGTTTAGGTACCGCATTTTTTATATTGGGAGCTTCACCTAAGTATAATAGTCCATTACCAATAGCTGCTAAAGTATTTACTTGGCGCCCAATTATTTTCATAGGTCTTATTTCATATTCATTATACTTATGGCATTGGCCACTAATTGCATTCTCTAATTATTGGGCGCTTGAAGAGTTTTCTATATTGTATAAATGGAGTATTGTTATATTGAGTTTTATATTAGGTATTGCATCTTGGCGCTTTGTAGAAACACCATTCCGAAAAAAAACACTAGCCAAAAATAGTAAATCATTATACGCTTATGCGATAATATTTTCAATGATATTTTTAATATGTGGATTTGTGTTGTTCATAAATAAAGGTTTTGTAAATCGATTTAATGAAACAATAATTGGTTACGATAATACTAAATCAGAAGCTTTACATAAAAATAGAATTACTTTACCTCTTACTATTGAAAATGCTAAATCTGGCAGTTTTTCTAGATTCGGTAGTTCGGGTTCCAAACAGATTGATGTTATAGTTTGGGGAGATTCACACGCAAGGTCGATTCTTCCAAGTGTCATAAAAGCTGCTGGTGAAAAGAATATTGTTGCTGCTGCATGGTATAGTAGTACAGCACCTGTTTTAAATAATATACCTCCAAATAAGTATTCCGAATTTTCTTTAGGAAACGAAAGTCCTGAATGGGCTGAAGCAATTATTACACAGGTTAATCGACAGCAGATTCCAAATGTCCTATTGGTGGCAAGATGGAGCGGCTACTATAAAGCTCTATATAATCAATCGAATGAAAATCCCAATGCTATTGAGAACTTTAATGCCAATCTTTTAAAAACTGTTAAAACTTTAGATAATTTAGGGGTTAAAGTATGGGTTTTAAGAGAGATTCCTGGTCATCATATTTCAGTGCCTAAAGCGCTAATAAAAGAAGAATTATTTGGTACAGATATAGATCATTATAAATGCGATAAAAACAATCTTCTAGAGCAAAATAAGTATTTTGATGCGCTTCAATCAAAATTAGAGTTGAATGGGGCAATTGTATTAGATGCTACAGAGCTATTATTTAATAAAAAAGAGGAATATTATAGAATGGAATTAGATGGGAAGGCATTATATTACGATGATAATCATTTATCACAGGCAGGTGCAAGAAAAATTTCAGAAATATTTGACCTTTTATTTAATTAATAATCAATCTTATAATTGTAGAAAAATCCAATAATGGCTAAGAATTCTAAAATAGCATCTTTAGAGACAAAAGATTTAAGTCGAAAATCCACACAGTCGGGTATGATTAATATGGGTTCGCAAGTAATTTCTGTAGTTTTACAATTAGCATCAACTATTGTGCTTGCACGTATGCTTTCACCGGATGCCTATGGTTTAATTGGCATGGTTATGGCTGTTATTGCTTTTGCAGGTCTATTTAAGGATTTAGGTTTAAGTACTGCTACTATTCAAAGAAAGGAGCTCAATACAGCTCAAGTAACTGTGATGTTTTGGGTAAATGTAACGATTGGTCTTGGATTAACTCTCGCTTTGGCCTTATTATCTCCTTTAGTGGTATGGTTTTACGAGAGGCCTGAGTTAAAATGGATGACAGTAGTTTTGGGATTTAATATACTAATAGCGAGTTTGGGAGCACAACATTCTGCATTATTAAATAGGAATATGCAGTTTAAACAATTGAGTGTTGCTCGCATTGTTAGTGCAATTATTAGTTTTATTGTATCCTTAATTGGTGCTTTATATGGATTAGAACATTGGGCACTAGTTTTGGGTGCGGTATCGGCTTCTTTTTTTAATACGCTTTTAGTTTGGCTTTTTTCAGGATGGAAACCTGGATTGCCAAGTAGAAATACAGGAAGTCGTGAAATGATAAGGTATGGATTAAACTTAACTGGTTTTGAGTTTGTAAATTATTTTTCACGTAATTTAGACAATGTTTTAATTGGTAAAGTGCTTGGGTCTGATATTTTGGGTTATTATAGTAGAGCGTATCGATTAATCATGTTTCCTATATCGACAATTAGAACTCCGTTGGCGGCTGTTGCGCTGCCAGGCTTAAGTAGTTTGCAAAATGAACAGGAGCGTTTTAAGTCTTATTACACGCAACTTCTAAGTATTTTGTCATTAGTAACCATGCCAATAGCAACACTTACTTTTGCAGCGGCCAATCCTATAGTTAATGTCGTACTGGGTGATAAATGGCTCCCGGTAGTTCCCATTATGAAATATTTGGCAATAGCAGCTTTTCTCCAGCCTGTTTCAGGTTTATTTGGTGTGGTCTTGCTAGCTTTAGGTCATGCTAAACGCCATTTGTACTGTGGGTTTATATCTGCAATAGCTATATCAATCACTTTTTTAGTTAGTGTAAACTACGGTGTGGAGGTGTTGGCAATTTCTTATGCTATAACAGGGTATATACTTTTTGTGCCAATCTTTTTATATGCATCTAATGGTACAGGAATAACACTGTTAGATTTTATGACTGGTGTTTGGCGCAGTGCAGTTGGTTCAATTTCAGCTGCAGTTATGATAGTATATATAGATTTTTCAACTTTTTTTCAAAGTAGTTTTATTAATTTAGTTATAATAACTCTTGAGTTTACAGTTTTTTATATCGTCTGTATTTTTATATTGCCAGGAGGTAAAACCCAACTTATAGAATTATTAAATCGCCTTAAGCAGGCAGTTTCGAGAAAAAAAGAATAAAGACAGCGATGATTTTAAATATGAAAAAACCTTCAATACTTCTCACTAATATTCATGAACGCTCTGCATTGGGAGCATTACAATCTTTGGAAACTGCAAATATTAGGGTAATTAAGGCAACTACGGTAAAAGGTTTACAATCATTGGATAAAAAAGAAAATGTTATTTTACATCCATGTCCAATCGAAAAATTTTACGATTTTAAAAATTGGATTACTGAGTTTGTAAACAAAAATGAGGGGCTTTTTGTTTTTCCAATTAATGAAGGAATAGTATTTGCCTGTGAATCTATAAGAATAGAACACGCCGATATTGAGGGGCGCTTTATTATGCCATCTCATAACTCACTTAAATATACCCTAAGTAAATTCAATGCTACTCAAGCAGCTCAAGATGCCGGACTTAAAATTCCTAAAACATTTTTTATTAGAGAGGCCTTTTCAGAAGTCACAAATATACCCAATGAATCTCTTAATTATCCACTAATATTAAAATGGGATAACGTATTAAATCCTTCCGGTATTTATGAAAAAGGAAGTCTAAGAGTTGTTGATAATTATATGGAATTAGTAGATTCTGTAGCTGAATTGAAACCAATTAGTTGCAGTATTATTTTACAACAAATGGTTCCAGGATATGGTGTTGGAGCTTTTTTTTTAAGAAAAAATGGAAAAATAGTATTGCGCTTTGCACATCGCAGATTACATGAAGTACCGTGGACAGGAGGTGTATCTGCATATTGTGAAAGTTCAAATAATCAAGAAGTATTGGATGCAGGCGAAAAACTATTAGAGGCTATTGATTATGATGGTTTAGCCATGGTAGAGTTTAGGAAAGAAGACGGGAAGTCGCCTAAATTTCTAGAAATTAATGGAAGGCTATGGGGTTCTTTAGGTTTAGCTTTAAGGGCAGAAGCAGATTTTCCAAAGGCTATGGTGGAAAGTTTTCTGAATGGTTATACAAAGGTAAAACAGCCTGATTTAGAAAGGATTGTGAAATGGCATGAACCAAGATTTGATATGTTATACTTAAGGTCATTATGGACTGAGACATCTAAATTTAAGGATGAAGAAGCGCCTAAGTTTAAAGGGGCTATGCAAGTGGCTTTAAATTTCGTAAATCCTACTATAGGAAGTGATTGGATGAAACCTAGTGAACCTTGGTTAACGATAAAAAGATATTTAAGACTTTTAAAAAATGAACTAGGACAAATAAAAAGAAACCTTTCTAGCTCCAAAAAAAAGAAACACGAAACACCTGATATTGTTTTGGAAGGTATTAAAAGAACTGAATTATTGAGAAATAAATTTCCACAAATAAAAAATATCCTTTTTGTGTGCTATGGTAATATTTGCAGGAGTTCTTATACGGAGTTTAGATGGGAAGCGAAGCGTGAGTCAAATTTAGAGTTGCCAAAATCTAAATCTGTTGGGTTTCATAATAATGTAGGTCGCTCCACACCGTTGCGCTTTCAGTCTGTTGCTAGAAACTTAGGCGTTGAATTATCAGGACATCGATCTAAACGAATTACTTCAGATTTAGTTAATGAAGCGGATTTATTAATTGTTATGGATCAACGAAATTTAGAAGATGTTAAAAAGGAGTTTCCTGAAGCTATAATAAAAACCATACTTTTAGGAGCTATAGGTGATAATTATGAGAATGCTGAAATTCAAGATCCTTATGGGCAGAAAATTGGTACAGGAGGTGCAATTTACCGTCGATTAGATAAAGAATTGAATAAATTAGAAGAATTAATACTAACAAAATGATAATAACGTGGATTATTCCTGATACTTATGGGTTTTTAGTTGATGAACTTGAAGAATTAGCAACCAGAAATGTGACGTTACGAGTGTTGTCAGGAAAGCCTATCCCTGAGAAAGTTAAGGAACGACTTCCGTCGGTGTCTTTTTCATATTGTTCACAGCGCTCTCTTATTTTGGATAGTGCTTTTAGTAGAGTATTTGGTTCGTTGTGGAGTACATATAAATGGAGATTACCACGCTACAGTTACCATACAAAACCCATAGCAGGAGTTTATAAAGTTTTGTTAGAGTTAGAAAAAGAACAACCTAGTGATATAATACATACACATTTCGCGTACCCTGGAGGTATTGGAGGAACCTTAGTCAATACTGTACCGCAAATATTAACCTTACGAGGATATGATATTCTGACCACTGGTAAATATGGGGCTTTATGGAATTATTTTTTTCGTAATAATATTATTAATAGTTATGCTAAAAGTGGAATAGTTAATGGAGGAAGTCGTTTTACTGTAAGTAGAGCAAGGCAAATATTAGGAGCGGAAGCCGATATTAGATGCGTAAGCCAAGGCCTTTCAGCAACTACTTTTGATGTGGCAGGTGTACATTCTAGAAAATCACTTGGTATTAATGAGAAAGATACAGTGTTGTTGAGTATTGGTAATCTGGTAGATGTAAAAAATCATGAATTACTCTTAAATGTTTTTACAAGCTTACCAATTGAAGTCAAAGAGAACTTAAAATTAATTATATGTGGAGATGGACCGTTGCGTAGTTCTTTAGAAAAACAATGCGAGTTAATTGGTATTGAAAAGAGTGTGATTTTTATGGGTAGACTAAAAAGAGCAGAGCTATCGGATATTTTTGAATTATCTAATATTTTGGTTCATACCTCAATGTCCGAAGGATTTGGAAATGTGATTTTAGAAGCAATGCTATTTAAACTATTAGTCGTAGCTAGTCCTGTAGGTGTTGCACCGGATATTATAAGACATAAAGAAAATGGCTTCATTCCTGAATTAGCGGATAAAGAAAGTTGGATTGCTAATATTAAAGAAGCGATTAGTGAAAGAACGAAATATAAAGAAATTTTAGAGGAAAATAGAAGCTTAGTGCTTGAAGAATATGGAATGGATAAACGAATTGATGCTTATCTTAGCCTGTATAAAGAAGCAATTGAAATTTAAGAATTTAATCAATGAGTAAAGAAGGAAAATCAAAAACGAATTGGTTAAATTTAATACCGAGTTTACAGGGTAAGTTAAAGGCGAATATTAGTAATTCAAATTTACATTTTGGCTCATTGGATGATTTTCCAGAAAAAGAAAGTGAATATCAAGCAGTTTTTGTAAGGCTAGATTGTGATTTTATGAACTGGCAAAGATGGTATATTCAATGCTTTTCTCATCAATTGAATGAAGAGGGTTATTTCTTTATAAAAGGTTATAGGTTCCCTAAACTTAGTAAAAATATTAAACTCTTTATTTCTTCATTATTACGATGGTTATTTTGGAATATAGCTTGTTTAATTCGTATTGCTTTTATTAGGCAGATTTTTATGTCTAAAAAACTAATACAATTAACGGAGGACTATGGACTTTGTTACTCTTCATTTCCCGCTGAGTTACAATTTTTAAGAGGTAAGGGAATCCTTTTTCAAAAAAAGTTGCAAGCTGAAGCTATGTTGAGACAAAAGTTAAATAGCAAAGATTATTTAATGAATCAAATGGAAACAAAATATAGTGATAGAATTATAAAAAATGATGTTCTAATAAATAATGAGATTAAACATATTTCTCTTAACGATTTATTGTTAAATAATAATGGGAATGTACTTGTTCTTGCCCCTCACCCAGATGATGAATTAGTAGGCTGTGGAGGTACCCTTTTAGAATTATCCAAATTAGGTGCAACTATACATGTTGTACAGATGTCTCAAGGAGCGACATGTAGTGCTCTTAAAAATGAACTAGAAAAAATAAGACATACTGTAAGATGGCATGAAGCTAAATTAGTAGCAGAACAATTTTCTTTTAATCAATACTATTGGCCATCTAATAGCGAGGAAGAATTGGATGCTAGTGAGGAAAATGAGAAAAGACTCCTTCAATTGGTTAATAAGTTAAATCCGGTTTTAATTTTCGCACCTTCGGATGCGGATAAACATATTGAACATCAAATAGCTTTTCAACTCATTAATAACGCATTAAAAAAATATAAAGGTGATGTCTCTGTTCTAAAGTATCCAGTTTGGGGAGCGCTAAAAAGAATTGATTATGCTTTCGATATCACTAAACAAAGTCAAAAAGTTTTAGATGCCATGTATCATTATAAAGTAGCAATGAAGGCAGAAGATTATGCAGCACGGATGCAAATTGTATGGGCTTATCAAGGTTTATTAATAAAGGATAATTCGGAGAGTTTAGTTGAGGTGTTTTCTGTTTAAATTATTACAAATTATATTATAAATGTTAAATATATTCAATAGAGAATCTATTACTTCAGCTAAAGCTCTTGTAATTATTAGTGTTGTACTTGGGCATATTTTAGAAGCAATATTAATGAGTGATGGCGAGCATAAAATCCTTAACGGCTTATATCAATCTATTTATTTAGTTCATATGCCGTTTTACTTTTTACTTAGTGGTTGGCTTTTTAAAGGAGCACAGCCAACCGTTAAGTATTTTGTTAAAAAAATTAAGCATCTTTTAATACCTTATTTTACTTGGTTAATTATATTTAATAGTAAAGCTATTGCTGGTTTTTTTGCAAATTTAATCCAAGGCAATTTAGCAGGAGAAAAAGCACTTTTTTATAAAAATCATTTTCTGACGCAACTATACGGAGGAATGGAAGTTCATGGTTTTGAAATGATTTTATGGTTTCCTATGTGTTTGTTTTTTACACAACAATTGGCAAATTTTATTATGGTTAAGGTGAATAAAAATCTTATTATTTTAGTTGTCGTATTGGCTTATATTCTAGCTTTTGTTAATCAGTATGTATTTCCAGAGTTTCATTTACCATTAGCTTTAAATATTGTCTGTGGTGCTTTGCCATTGTTTTTTATTGGTTTTTTTATTAAAAAATATTCACTCAAATCATATCAAGTATGGATTTTAGTTGTTTTATGTCTATTAACCTCTGTTATATTCTTTGTTGGCAATTTTCCTTTAACTTATCATATGCGTAGTGCACAATATGGGATGCCTGTTATTTCTGCTTTTGCCGCTCTTGGTGGTTTTTATATCGTGCTATTTGTTGGTAATTATATATCGCAGAATAAGAGAACCTTTAAAGTTCTGCAATATGTAGGCAAATCATCTATGACCATAATGTATTTGCATGCTTTAATTCTTATTGAGTTATATGCACTTAACATTAATAATATATATTTGTTGTTAATTATTGGGGTTTTAATACCAACATTGATTCACCTTATTATGGCACGAGTAAATTGGCTTTCAAAGCTGTTTCTTGGGGAGAATAAATTGCCTCATAATTAATTTAATTTTTTTAGTTAAAAAGGATAATTACAATAAAACAAGTTTAATAATAAAGATTCAATTTTAGTTCTCAGATGCTTATTTCCATAATAATACCCTTTTATAAAAACTCTAAAGATATAAAGCGAGCTTTGCAGAGTGTTTTTGCGCAAACTCTTCAAGAATTTGAAATAATACTTGTTAATGATGCTTCTCCAGATTGGCATGAAGCCTTAACTATAATAAATAACTTTAAGGATTCGCGTTTAACAACAATATCTCACCAAATCAATAAAAACGGGTCTTCAGCGCGAAATACAGGTATAAAAGTGGCAAAAGGAGATTATATTGCTTTTTTAGATGCAGATGATGAGTGGTTACCAAATCACTTAAGAGAATCATTAGAATTTGTTAAAGTGAACAACCTAGATTTGGCTTCGAGTAAAGTAAAAATTATTAATCAAAAAGGAGTTTTCTTTTCACCGAGTAAACAAAAAAATAACGACGAGCGTGTTGCTACCTTTTTATTTGTAAAAGGAATGGCAATGTATACGCCATCTTTATTTTGTAAGAGTTTATTAGCTCAGGATGTTTTATTTGACGAAACCATAAAGAGACATCAAGATTTTGATTTTTTATTACGTGCAGAAAATAAAAAATATGAGTTGGGAACATCTCCTCACGTTGGAGCTATAGTGCATTGGGAAAACAATAATCCAATCACTAAAGGTGAGACATGGAAATTTTCGCAAGAGTGGCTTTTAAACAGAAAAGAATTGTTACGAGCAAGAGAATTTGATAATTTCTGGTTGCAATTTATTGGGTTTAAAATTCTTGATCAAAACAAATGGTTATTTGTGAAAGCATATTTTAAAAATAAGATCAATCCATTTAATCTAAATAAAAGCAGAGTTAAAGTTTTAATATTAAAATTTCTAAAATGAAAAATATTTTATTTATTACAGATATAGGTTCACCTTGGGGTGGAAGTGAAGAGTTATGGAGTAAAAGCGCTATTGAATTAGTGAAAAAAGGATATAACGTAAGTGCTGTAACTAATTACTTTGGTAAGCCTTATCATTTTAAAACTATAAATGTTATTGATAAAGGTGTGCAAGTTTATTTTAGAAAAAATAAATTAAGAGATAACATTAGAAAAGTTGCTCAAAAATTCAATAAAAAAATTGTGTCAGATAATCTAAAAACAAATACAGAGTCTATTTTAAATAAAATAAAACCAGATTTAGTTGTTTTTTCTCAAAGTAGTTGCTTCTCAGCATATAAGGATATGCTATTTTGCTATGAAAATGGTTATAAATATTGTTCAGTATCTCAGCTAAATTTAGAATTTAATTGGCCAAATGATTCTACCTATTTAAATATAAGAAAGGCATTTGTTAATGCAGAGAAAACGTTTTTTGTTTCTCAAGGTAACCTAGATTTATTTCAAACGCAGATTGCATATAGCTTAGTGAATGCAGAAGTAATTTCTAATCCTTTCAATTTTGATAAAGTTCCTGATTTGTCTTGGCCAAATATGGATAAAATACGTTTTGCATATGTAGCCCGTTTGGCATTCAATCATAAGGGAACTGATATTTTATTTAAGGCTTTTGCAGAAGAACAATGGAAAGATAGAAATTTTGAACTTAATATTTATGGCGGTGGTGATATTGAGTTAGCCAAGGAGACTGCTAAGTATTTTGGAGTTCATAATATTAATTTTAAAGGACACGTTAATTCTATAGAAGATATTTGGAAAGATAATCATGCATTGGTTTTATCATCAAGGTACGAGGGTATGCCATTATCTATAATAGAAGCCATGTTCTCAAAAAGAATAGTTATAACTACAGATGTTGCAGGACATGCCGAGTTTATAGAAGATGATATAAATGGGTATTTGGCGGATGCAGCCAGTTATAAATTGTATGCAAATACTTTAGAGAAAGCTTGGAACGGACGTGATAAATGGCAAAGTATGGGCGAAAATGCTTTCACTAAGGTAATGGCGAAATCTACATCAGATCCAGTTAAAGTTTTTAGTGATAAACTTCAAGATATTTTATAATAATATATAAAAGCGATTAATATAATTTGAGAAATTTAGTTACTGTAATTATTCCTGTATATAATAGACAAAGTTATATCATTGAGTGCTTAGAATCTGTGCTACAACAAACTTATAGACCTATAGAAGTTATTGTTGTGGATGATGGATCTACGGACAATAGCATCAGTTTGATTAATGAATTTATAGTTAAAAACAATATACCTGGTGTTTTTGAAATAAAATTATTAATTCAAGAGAATAGTGGAGCCCCTAGAGCGAGGAATTATGGTTATGAACAATCTAAAGGAAAGTATATACAATGGTTAGATTCCGATGATTTATTGTTGTCAAACAAAATAGCATCGCAAATAAAGGTGTTTTCAGAGGAAATCGACGTTGTGTATTCACGAGCTCAATTTTTTAATGAAGTCCCTACTAATTTATTGGATAAATATTGGGGAAGAATCCCTGAAGGTAATTCTTCTGATTATTTTGAATTCCCTTGGCAAACTATGTGTGCGTTATATAAAAAGGTTGCACTTCAAAAGTTTGGTGTTTGGAAAGAAGATTTAAGTCTTTCAGATGATTGGGAGCTTGCATTACGGTATAAGATTAAGGCTAATGTAAAGTTTTTAAATGATGTCTCGTCGCTTTATAGAGATCATAATGGAGATAGAGTTGGAAATAATTGGTCTATAGAAAAAGTGAACAGCTTAAGCTCTATCTTAATAAATACGTATACTTTAAGTGATGAGAATAATTTAATAGATTCTTATTTAATTAAAAGGTATCAAAATCGGCTTACGTTTTGTGTAATACAATATGGTGCTCTGAATGGTAAAAAAGAGAGAAAACAACTAATTTCATTAGTAAATTCTAAGAATCTAGGTAGTCCAATAATTAAAGTTTTAAGCTTTTTTTCAGGGCTATATGTTAATCGTATTTTACTTAAAGCGTATAGTCTGTTAAAATAATGAAAGCGAATAACTTAACTTACAGTAGTCAAATTATATAATGGTGTCGAAGTATTTTAATGTAATTAGGAATTATAAAACTACCTTATTATGGCTGTTAGCAATGTTTTTTGGTGGTATGTTTGGAGGATTTGTAATAGCTAGTATTATTTGTCTTCCTTTGCTTTTTATACCTAATACAAATATTAAAATAGAGTCTTTATTCATTTTTTTTATTGTAATCTATTTTTTAGGAGATAATTTTTCTGGAGTCTTTAGTTTTGCGCAAAATTTAAGATTCGTTATTTTGGGAATTGGCTTATTTGTATTGCTACAATTGCAAATGTTTAAGTATAATTTAGCTTTTTATATTTTACCCTTTAGTATTATTGCTACTTTTATAACCTATAGTTTATCACCTTTAGGGTTAGAGGCTACAGCCAGAGGTGTAAGTTACTTTTTAGTTGCCTTAGTTATTTTTAAATGTGTACAATTGTTATTGGAATTTGATGCGCAGCGCTTTCACAGTCTCATCATAACGTTTTTGGCTTTATATTTTATATTAAATTTATTTTTAGTTTTTGTGCCATTTATTGAGGTCACTAATATAAAAGGACGTTATGCTGGTTTAATGGCAAACCCCAATGGTCTAGGAATGGTAGCTATGTTTTCTTATGCGATTATTGATGTCATTAGACGAAAAAACCAAAGCGAATTTAACTCTCGGTTTTTTACAATTTTTAAGATATTATTGATTGTCTTGGTAGTATTATCTGGTTCTCGTACTTCTATATTTGGGATTTTAGCGTTCGAAATTAGTATAAGACTTTTAAAGTACAAGTTTCTTCTAGCTGTTGTGCTTTTATTTATGGTTTATGTATATAGTATTAGTGCCACAGTAAGTCCTAGCGCTATTATTTCTTCTTTGGGGTTATCCGATTTTTTAAGAACGGATACTTTAGACGATGCTAGTGGAAGAACAGAGGTGTGGGTCGTGGCCATTGCTGAAATAAAAAACCAGATGTGGTTAGGGAAGGGCATGCTCTATGACAATTATTTTATTAATTTGTATGGCGATCGGTTTTTAGGAGAGGTAAGGGCAAGACATTGGTATGGAATATGGAACTCTTATTTAAGTCTCTTGCTAAATGTTGGGATTATTGGCCTTGCAGCTTTTTCTTTTTTTTGGTATAAAATGTATGCCTTGAGTCAAATGAAAATTGTTAGATTTGCCTTTTTAATGATGTGTTTGTTTTCGGCAATCTCAGAATCTTGGATGGCAGCTTCAATGAATGCTTTTATGCCATTAGTTTTTTTGTGTTGGGGGTTACAGATTTTCCAGTATAAAACTAAATCGAAATTTTTATGAATATTTTAGTACTCTACACGCGTTTAACAGGTTATTGGTTAGCATGTATGCGTAAAGATTTTGAGCTAAATAAAAATAATTATTTGGTTTTTCGCACAGCACCAAGTAAAGACGCTCCTTTTAAGATAGAAAGTGAAAATGGCATAAGTATTTGTAATTATTCTTCAGAAGACTTTAGTGCAATGGAAGCAAAGATTGAAGAATTTAAGCCTAGTTTAATTTATATTGCAGGCTGGTCAAATAAGAATTATTTGAAAATAGCAAAATCCTATAAGTCTCAAGAAATTCCTATCGTTGCAGGAATGGATAATCAGTGGTTAGGCACATTTAGGCAGCAAATTGCATCTGTTTTTAGTAAATTCTTAATTCATAAGTATTTTACGCATATTTGGGTAGCGGGAAAGCCACAATATTATTATGCACGTAAATTAGGCTTCAAGACACATAGAATTTTAACAGGTTTATATTCTGCTGATGAAACTGTTTTTGAAAATATAAAGCAAACTCAACTAAAAAAGCAAATAATCTTTGTTGGAAGATTGGTCGAACATAAAGGTTTAAGAATTTTATTTAAAGTTTTAAATGAATTGATAAAGTCAAATCAATTAAATATTGATGTTCAGTTTATTGGAAATGGGCCACTAGCAAATGAAATTCCACAGCATAAAAACGTTAAACATAGGCCTTTTGTAAGTCCAGATAAATTACCAATTCTTTTAGAAAATGCAGGGTATTTTATTTTGCCAAGTTTATATGAAGCTTGGGGTGTCGTAATTCATGAGGCTGTTCTAGCTGGCTTACCTGTAATTACTACACATGAAACTGGTGCTGCTTCTGATTTAGTAATAAATAACTTCAATGGATTTGTTTATGAGGCTAATGACGGTAATAAATTAATGGGTATTATTAAATCTTTAGAATTAATAGATAATTCAAAATATCTTGAAATGTCAAAAAACAGTAAGTTAATTGCGACAAAAATTAATTTAACCGAATGGTCAGCAAGTATGAATTCAATTATTAATACTTAATATATTAGTTATCTGATGGAAAATAAACTGGCCTTTATCCCGGTAATTACCCTTCTTAGAGGCCTAGCGGCTTTAATCGTATGTTTATTTCATTTTGTTTGTGGTACGACAGATTATGTAAATAATGATTTAATTCTAAAAATTTTTCAATATGGTACATTAGGAGTTCCTATGTTTTTTGTGATTTCAGGAATTGTATTACCATTAGCAATGATAAATGGAAATTATAAAACGTCATCGTGGAAAAATTTTTTATTGAAAAGAATTATTAGAATAGAGCCACCATATTTAGTCGCGGTTGTATTAGCTGTAGTTTATATGTATTTGCGCTCTTTTATGTCAAACACAGGTGATGTCGATATAATTCCTAGTAGTCAAAATATCTTACTTCATATTGGATATTTAGTGCCTTTTTTTGAAAATGCTAATTGGTTAAATGCTGCTTTTTGGACATTGGCAATTGAGTTTCAGTATTATATATTGTTGGTTTTTCTTTTTCCTTTAATGATAAATAAAAATTATGTTTATCGAATATTATTTTATATTATTTTATTATTACCTGGATTTATTATAATCAAAGAAGATTTTTTTACTCATTACTCTAGTCTCTTTTTAATAGGTATTTTGTTTGTTTTGAGAAAAGCGAAGAAAATAAATCAAATAGAATTTATTTTAATGTCAATTATTACATGTTTTGTAGTTTATTATCTGCTAGGAATTGAAACTTTATTTGTTGTGTTTTTTACATTATTTATCGTAAATTATTTTCCTAAATTTAAACAAAAACAGTTTAATTTTCTAGGTAAAATATCTTATTCACTCTATTTATTACATGGCCTAACAGGTACAGCATTAATTAATGTTCTTTCACATCATTTTAAAGAGCCTTTCCAAAAAGTTATAGTAATTGTTTTAGGAGTTATGTTTAGTATTATGGTTGCTTATTTAATGTATTTGTTTGTTGAAAAACCAGCTCAATTTAAGGCATCATTAATTGGCTATAATAAAAAATCAAAAAAGTAATTGAATACGGATTATGAAAAGAAAAGTATTAATATGCATTGATTGGTTTTTACCTGCTTATAAAGCTGGAGGTCCTATTCAATCCATAGCTAATCTCGTAAATCACACCAAGACTGAATTTGATTATTATATTGCGACCTCTAACTCAGATTTGGACAGTCCATTAAGTTTACCTGAAGAGGCATTAAATGTATGGAGTGAGAAAGACGGGTTTAAAGTTGTTTACTTAGATCCAGCCCATCAAAACTTAAAGTATTATAAACAATTATTTATTAAAGAAGCTTTTGATGTGGTGTATTTTAATTCACTATTTTCTCAAAAGTTTACTTTATTACCGTTAATGCTTTTTAAGAATTTAAACATTCGTAAGGTTTTGGCACCTAGAGGAATGTTGGGTAAGGGAGCTTTAGAAATTAAGCCATTAAAGAAAAAAATATTCCTAACCCTTTTTAAGGTTTTAGGGTTGCAAAAAAAAGTAGTTTGGCATGTTACTGCAGAAAGTGAAGCCTTTGAGGTATATAAACATTTTGGGAAAGGATGTAATGTATTGTTAGCTCCAAATTTATCAGCTAAAACGAAACAAAAAATTGAGCCAAAAGAGAAGAAAGTAAACGAACTTAATGTGTTTTTTTTATCTCGTATTGCGGTTAAGAAGAATTTAGGAGAAGCTATTAATTATTTGGCTGAAATAAGGAGCTCATATCACGTTAACTTTAGTATTATTGGACCAAAAGATGAAATGGAATATTGGCAAGATTGTGAGGTTAAAATAAAACAACTCCCCAAAAATATTTCGGTAAAATATTTAGGCGCTATTCCGCATCAAGACATTTCAAAAAAATTAATTAATCAGCACATATTATTATTGCCAACACAACATGAGAATTTTGGTCATGTTATTATGGAATCATGGCAAAATAGTTGTCCAGTTATTATTTCAGACCAAACACCATGGCAAGGGCTAGAAAAAGATAAACTTGGTTTTGATATTCCGTTAACGAAGAAGAATGAGTTTATAGCAGCAATAGAATTATTTTGTGCTATGAACAAAGATGAATATCATATATGGTCTAATGCATCCGTTAACTTTTCGAAGAAATTTACTGAAAACCCAGAGCTGATAGAACAAAATAAAGCCTTATTTTTGAACACATTAAATAATTAATATAAATGAAAAGAATTTTAGTTACAGGAGGTGCAGGTTTTGTAGGCTCACATTTATGCGAACGTTTACTTCATGAAGGAAACGAAGTGATTTGTTTAGATAACTACTTTACAGGTTCTAAGAATAATATAGAGCATTTAATGGATTACCATTATTTTGAATTGGTACGTCATGATATTATTAACCCTTATATGATTGAGGTTGATGAAATTTATAATATGGCTTGTCCTGCATCACCAGTTCATTATCAATATAATCCTATTAAAACGATAAAGACTTCTGTAATGGGAGCTATAAATATGTTAGGTCTGGCTAAACGTGTAGGTGCAAAAATTTTGCAAGCTTCAACTAGTGAAGTTTATGGAGATCCATCTGTGCACCCACAACCTGAGAGTTATTGGGGGAATGTGAACCCTATTGGTCTACGTTCTTGTTATGATGAAGGTAAGCGTTGTGCTGAAACTTTGTTTATGGATTATCATACCCAAAATCAAGTAGCGATTAAGATTATTAGGATATTTAATACCTATGGTCCAAGAATGCATCCTAAAGATGGACGCGTTGTTTCTAATTTTATCATGCAAGCGTTAAAAGGTGATGATATTACCATATTTGGAGAAGGTACTCAAACACGTAGTTTTCAGTTTGTAGATGATCTTGTCGAAGGTACAATTCGCATGATGAATAGTAGAGATGGTTTTTTAGGGCCTGTTAATATTGGAAATCCAGTTGAATTTACAATGATAGAATTAGCACAATTGGTTATTGAATTAACTAATTCAAAATCTAAAATTATTCATATGCCTTTGCCTCAAGATGATCCTATGCAACGTCAGCCAGTGATAGATTTGGCTAAAAAAGAGTTAAATGGTTGGGAACCAAAAATTCATCTTAGAGAAGGTTTAGGGAAAACGATTAATTATTTTGATGGGTTAATTAAATCTAATAAAGCCTAAAGCAGTCCAAGTACTTTGAAAACAGACTTGTCTAAATATGAGAATAGTTGGTATAATCCAGGTTCAAAAATAAAACGACTTCTATGGTATTTTGTAAGTTGGTTTTTTTTTGAAGGCGGTTGGAATATTTCTTCAGGTTTAAAAGTGTTTTTGTTAAAACGATTTGGAGCTAAAATAGGTAATGGTGTTGTTATTAAACCCAAAGTTACTATTAAATACCCTTGGAAACTTAGTATTGGTAATCACTGTTGGATTGGAGAATCCGTTTGGATAGATAATCTAGACCAAGTAAAACTAGAAGATAATGTTTGCATTTCTCAAGGTGCACTTTTAATTTGTGGTAATCATAATTATAAAATATCTAGTTTTGATTTGTTTGTGGCACCAATTTATTTAAAAGAAGGAAGTTGGGTAGGAGCAAAGAGTATTGTAGCACCTGGTGTTACAATTGAAAACCATGCAATTCTTAGTTTAGGTTCAGTAGCAACAAGTAATTTAGAAGCTTATGGGATTTATAGTGGTAATCCTGCTATAAAAGTAAAAATCCGAAAAATTGATATTAAGTAAATGAAAATTTCTATAATTACTGCCACATACAATAGTGCTTCAACAATCAAAACATGTATAGAATCGGTACTTGGTCAGACTTATAATAATATTGAGTACATTATTGTAGATGGTGGTTCAAAGGATAATACCTTAGATTACATAAAGGAAAAAGCTAAAAAACATTCGGAAATTGTCTATAGTTCTGAGCCTGATAAAGGAATTTATGATGCTTTAAATAAAGGTATTAAAAAAGCTTCTGGTGATATAATTGGTTTTGTACATTCCGATGATTTTTTAGCAGATAATACTATTATTGAGGAGATTGTGGAGGTATTTAAAAGTAAAAATGTAGATGGTGTGTATGGCAACTTGCATTATGTTGCATTAGAGAATACAGATAGAGTGATTAGAAATTGGGAGAGTAAACCATTTCAAATAAAGCTATTAAGTCAAGGCTGGATGCCAGCTCATCCAACACTTTATTTAAAAAAAGAACTTTATGATAAACATGGAGATTTCAATTTATCATATAAAATAGCTGCTGATTATGATTTTATTTTGCGTATATTTAAGCAAGAACATTTAAAGTTTTATTTTCTCCCTAAGACAGTTGTTAAAATGCGTGTTGGTGGAGCGAGTAATAGAAGTTTGAAAAATATTGTGCAAAAAACAAAAGAGGATTATAGAGCAATTAAAACAAATAATGTTGGAAGTTGGGTGACTATTTTTATAAAAAATGTGTCAAAATTTAGGCAGTTTGTGTCATAGTTTTAAACTCATATTTTAAGTTTTTAATAAATAGATTCAAATCGTATATTTATCACATCGTTGTGTCCCAAATCTTTAAAAATTATAGTTTAAATTATGGTAAAAGAATTACTTGAAAATTTTAATCCATTAGATTACGTTGGTTGGTTAGTTCTTATTGCTGTTTTTATAGCCTTGACTGTATCATTTGCAAGTTATCCTGCAATTATTTTGGTGGCATTAAAAAAAAATCTGTTAGATAAGTCTGGCCATAGAAGTAGTCACTCAGGTACGGTTCCAAATTTAGGTGGTATTGGTATTTACTTAAGCATTGTAGTTGCTATCACTATTACTGGTGCACCTTTAGAAACTAAGAGTTTATTTTTAATATTAGGAGGTATCACAGTATTGTTTTTTTTGGGATTAAAAGATGATATTTTAATATTATCTCCACGCAAAAAATTTATAGGTCAGTTATTAGCTGCCTTTCTTTTAATTATTTTTACGGATACACGTATCTATGGATTTTCAGGAATTCTAGGGATTACTATCATGCCCTATTGGATATCCGTTGGGTTCACGCTTTTTGTTTACCTTTTAATTATTAATGCTTTTAATTTAATTGATGGTGTTGATGGCTTAGCCGGATCATTGGCATTAATGGCATCAGTAGCTTTCGGAGTTTTGTTTTATTTGAGTAAAGATATTAGTATGGTTGTTTTAGCAGCTTCAGTTACAGGAGCACTGATTGCTTTTCTTTATTTTAACCTTTCTAGAAGGAGAAAGATGTTTATGGGAGATTCAGGTTCAATGGTTTTAGGATTCATTATTGCTGTTTTTACGGTTAGATTTATAGATGCGTCAGAAAGTTCCACGACTAGTTTGTTTCGCAATTCATCGCCAATATTGGTACTGGCAATATTGTTTTTTCCGCTATTAGACACTTTAAGAATATTTTTTATAAGAATAGTAATCCATAAAAAAAGTCCATTTTCTGCAGATAATAATCACTTGCATCATAGATTTTTAAGTTTTGGATTTTCACATATCAAAACCACTATAGTAATAGTAGCTATAAATATTATTTTAATATTTATTTCGTCTTTTTTTAGAACAATAGAAATTAATTGGCAATTAGTAATACTTCTTATATCAGGAACAATCTTGTATTCTTTGTATTTTGTTTATGATTGGTTGAAGAATTAACTAATATTGTTTTACACAAAAGGCTACGTTATTTAATGCTTTGTAATAACTATAAATGCACTTATATTTGTCGCTTTAAAACACATAACAAATGTCAAAGAACTTTTATGTTTTATGTTGCGTTTTGCTTTTATCATCATGTACAAGTAAAAAAGAAATTCTTTATTTACAAGATGCCAATCAATATTCTAACCAAGAAATTGTATACGCTAATTCAAAAATTCAAACTAACGATGTTTTACGTATTAATGTAAGTGCATTAATACCAGATTCAGCTATACCCTATAATAAAGTGACAAGTGGCGTTGGGAACAGTGTTGAATTAATGCAATTAGATGGTTATTTAGTTTCTGAAGATTTAACCATTAATTTTCCAATTTTAGGTGTATTATCGACAGCTAATATGACAACTCAAGAATTTGCTATTTATTTAAAGTCTTTACTAATAGAAAGTGGTCACTTAAAAAATCCAACGGTCGATGTTAGACTAGTAAATGCTAAAGTTACAGTTCTTGGAGAAGTTAATCAGCCGGGTACATTCAGTTTTACGGAACAAAACGTGACGTTATTGCAAGCTTTGGGTTATGCTGGTGATTTAACTATTAATGGGAAACGTGAAGATATTACAATTATAAGATATGAAAACGGTGTTCAACAAATAGCACATATAGATTTAACCTCGGCTGATTGGTTAAATGGACCTTTTAATTTTGTTAAACCTAATGACACTATTATTGTTGATCCTAATAATCCTAAAGTTAAAAGTGCTGGCTTTGTTGGTAATGTAGGGACTTTAATATCTGTAGTGTCGATTCTTTTCAGTACAATAGTTTTAATTACAAAATAAAATGAGTCAACTTCAAGAGAGTAGTTATCAGAATAATCATGATCAAGGTGAGACTATTAAAAGAGAAGTCCGCAAATATTTACATTTTTGGTATTGGTTCCTTATCAGTGTTGTTTTAACATTTATCGGCGCATTTATTTATTTAAGATATACTCCTAAAGTTTATAAGGCTAGTGCAAAAATTAAGATTTTAAATAAAACTAAAGGTTTAGAATTGCCATCCTCGGCATTTGTATTTAATCGTTCTAATATTAATTTAGAAAATGAGATTGAAATATTAAAATCGTATCGTATAATTGAAAACGTGGTGGATCGTTTAGACTTAACTATGCGATATTATGAAGAAGGTAATGTTTTAACTACTGAAATTTATAAACTGCCTTTTAATATTGTGAAAACTATAGGTAATGATAGTATTTATATAAGTTCATCTTATAAAATTGTTGTTAACCCTAATGCCTTTGAAGTTATATCTTCAAGAACAGGTAAATCTTTAAACTTTCCTGGTTTTGACACTACAAAAACTAGTCATAACCTGCCTTTTGAGTTAAGTCTTAACAGTGTTAATCCTATTAATAATTTTGTAGGTAAAACTTATATAGTTAGTTTATCTTCTATAGCTGCAGTGACAAATGGATTAAAAGGCCTCATTGAAGTGGGAGTTCTGGGAGCAAATAGTGACTTATTGCAATTGAACTTTAAGAGTCAAAGTAAATCTAAAAATGAACGAGTATTAAACACTTTAATAGATGTTTTTAATCAGGATGGTATTAATGATCGACAAGATGTTTCTAGGCGTACAATTGATTTTATTGATGAACGCTTTACTAAGTTAGCTAAAGAATTAGACTCTATTGAAGTAGGAATAAAAGATTATAAGCAAAATAATAATTTTATTAATATTGAGTCTGACGCAGAACTAGGGATGTCTCAAAGAACATTGTCAGAAGAAGAATTATTTGCATTAGATAGTCAATTGATGATAACAGAAGGATTACGAGAGTCGGTTGAAAAACCTAATTCTATATCTGATTTATTGCCAGCTAATATTGGTTTAGATAATTCTAGCATTAATGGGTTAATTGATAATTATAATTCGCTAGTTTTTGAACGTGATAACTTAAAAAGAAGTGCGGGAGAAAATAACCCAAATGTACTACAATTAGAGTCCAAAATAAGAGATGTGAAGTCTAATGTTTTTGCTTCTATTGATTCTTATGCGAAACAATTAAAGACTTCAAAGGCGCAATTAATTAAAAAAAATAGAAAATTTTCTTCTCAGGTTTATAGTTTGCCTGCTAAAGAAAAAGCTATTGTTGATATTACTAGACAACGTGAAATTAAACAAAGTTTATATTTATTTCTTTTGCAAAAGAGAGAAGAAGCAGCCATTAACTTAGCAATAACCGAACCTTCAATTAAGGTTGTTGAGTATGCGATTTCTGGAGGTTCTCCAATTTTTCCAAATTCTCGAAGTATATATTTAATGGCTCTTTTATCTGGTTTATTAATTCCATTTGGAGTTTTATATGTAATCCAATTATTAAATACTAAAGTAAAGGGAAGAGAAGATCTATTGGAACGGAATCCTAAAATTCCTATAGTCGGTGAAATACCTAAAGTAAAAAGTGATCAATTAATTTTTAAAAATCCAGAAGATAATTCTGTACAGGCAGAAGCCTTTAGAATTTTAAGTTCTAATGTAGATTATATATTGCCAATAAAACAAAAGGATAACGGGCGTATTATTTTTTGTACATCTACTATAAAAGGAGAAGGTAAAACTTATGTAAGTATCAATTTATCGTTGTCCCTTTCAAGTATTAATAGAAAGGTGTTATTAATTGGTGCAGATTTAAGAAACCCACAAATTCATACACACATTTCGGAAGAAAAACATAAACCAGGATTGTCTAATTATTTGCATGATGTAAACTATGATTGGAGAGATGCTTTAATTAAGGGCTTTGAAAAACACCCTAACCATGATATTATTTTATCAGGTAGTATTCCTCCAAATCCAGCTCATTTATTGACCAATGGTCGTTTTGAGAAATTATTAGAAGAAGCAAGAGAAGAATACGATTATATAGTTGTAGATACTGCACCAACAATTTTAGTAACAGATACAATGTTAATCTCCAAATTAGCAGATGCTACTATTTATCTTGTAAGAGCTAACTATACAGAGAAAAATCTGTTAAATTATTCTAAGGATTTAAATGAATCAGGCAAGTTAAAAAATATTGCTTACGTACTAAATAGTGTAGATACCAATAAATCTTATGGTTATGGGTATAATTATGGATATAATTATGGTTATGGAAGTAAAGAGTAATTAAAATTTAATTACGTGATAATTATCATAATTTTTACGGGTTGTAAAATTTACTTTTAAGAGTGAATTATAAAACCTAAGATTATGAAAAATAACGAACCAATTTCTGCAATAATGACCAAAGATATCATTGCGCTCAATAGGGATGATGATTTAGAAAAAGCAGAAATTTTATTTAAAAGACATAAAATTAGACATATTCCTGTTGTAAAGGAAGAGGTTGTAATAGGTATGTTGAGTTATACGGATTTGTTAAGAATTAGCTTTGCGGATGCTGTAGATGAAACGGAAACAGAAGTAGATACTTTAGTGTATAATATGTTTACTATAGATCAGGTAATGGCCAAGAATCTTGTAACCGTGGCTCCTGATAATACTATAAAGGAAGTGGCTGAAGTTTTAGCTAAAAAAGAATTTCATGCGTTACCAGTTGTAGATAAGGGATTATTAGTTGGTATAGTAACAACTACAGATTTAATAAACTATTTAATAAAGCAACTCTAAAATTTTCTCCAAAAAATGAGGCTATGAATTAGCTAAATCTTTTAGGTTTTTTATAGTTGCCGTTGGGTTATCACTTTTAAAAACATGGCTACCTGCAACAAAGGTATCAGCGCCAGCTTCAACAAGTTGTTTAATGTTTTTATTAGTAACACCACCATCAACTTCTATTCTAGTATCTAGACCTTGGTCGTTAATCATTTTTCGAAGATTCTTAATGCGTTTATATGTAATGTTTTCAAATTTTTGTCCACCAAAACCTGGATTAATGGACATCAATAAAATCATATAGCATTCAGGTAAAATATCTTCTAATACATTAATAGGTGTAGATATATTAAGAACTACACCAGCTTTACAACCAGCATCTTTTATTTGCCTTAAAGTGCGATGTAGATGAATCGTAGATTCATAATGTACCGTAATGATATCTGCACCAACCTTAGCAAATTCTTCAATATAACGCTCTGGTTTTTCTATCATTAAATGTACGTCTAATGGTTTGGTAGCGTGTTTTTTAATAGCTGCAATTACAGGCATTCCATAAGATATGTTTGGTACAAAGTGACCATCCATAACATCAATATGAAACCAATCAGCATCACTGTTATTAACCATTTCTGTATCGTGTTGAAGGTTACCAAAATCGGCAGCTAACATAGAAGGAGCAATTAAATTTGAAGCCATTATTAAATGTTCTTTTAATTTAGGGTAAAGGTAATTAAATTGTAAAGATTAATAACTGGTTAGTAAAAGGATTTGTTGTAGACAACAGAAATTTGTGTTTGGTATATGTATAAAAAAGTGAACCCACGGTAATCAGCCGTGGGTTCTTTCATCAATCAAAAAACGAACAGTTATGTTTGTAACTGTTGTTGTCGTTATTAGTTTAGTCGTTAATAATTTAAAAACTAACCTAAATATGTCTTTAATATTTTACTTCTAGAGGTGTGTTTTAAACGTCTGATAGCTTTTTCTTTTATTTGTCTAACACGCTCTCTTGTTAAATCAAATGTTTCTCCAATTTCCTCAAGTGTCATTGGGTGTTGACTAGCCAAGCCAAAATATAAACGAATAACATCTGCTTCACGAGGTGTTAAAGTTTCTAAGGCACGTTCTATCTCAGTACGTAAAGATTCATGTAATAAATCTTTATCTGGATTTGGTGATTCTCCACTTCGCAATACATCATATAAGTTAGAATCTTCGCCTTCTACTAAGGGTGCATCCATACTTACGTGACGACCAGAATTTTTCATTGACTCTTTAACATCGTTAATAGTCATATCTAATTCTTTTGCGATTTCTTCGGCAGAAGGTGGTCGCTCATGGCTTTGCTCTAAAAAAGCAAATGTTTTATTTATTTTATTAATAGACCCAATCTTATTCAAAGGCAAACGTACAATACGAGATTGTTCTGCCAATGCTTGTAAAATAGATTGTCTAATCCACCATACTGCATAAGAAATAAATTTAAAACCACGTGTTTCATCAAAACGTTGAGCAGCTTTAATCAATCCTAAATTGCCTTCATTAATTAAATCTGGTAATGTTAATCCTTGATTCTGATATTGTTTTGCTACCGATACAACAAAACGCAGGTTTGCTTTAGTTAATTTTTCTAAAGCAATTTGGTCTCCAGCTTTTATACGTTGAGCTAATTCTACCTCTTCGTCTGCTGTTATAAGATCGACCTTACCAATTTCTTGTAAATATTTATCTAATGATGCAGTTTCCCTGTTGGTTACCTGCTTGGTAATTTTAAGCTGTCTCATTCAATTTTAAGATTTGTGCAAAAATATTGCAACGCTATGTTACTCTTTATTATACGTAAAAATGCATAAAAATGTTACAAAACTTGAGAAAAAAAATAAAATTTTAATAATGATATTTGTATCTGTTTTAGTTAGCCCTTAATTTTAAACTATTTTGTTAAGGTTAATTCGCGTGTTAACCAACCTTTTCTACTCGCTGTAGCAATAGCATAAGGTGTAATCCAGAATAAAGCAAAGGTGTACATTATGCTGTAAGAATAAGCCCAAATTCCTTGTGTTGATTTATATTGACTCGCAAAAAATAAAACAGAAAATGTGGATGCAATTAATATGCTAACCAAAGTTGAGCCTAAAAATAATAATGGATGGACCATTACAAAGAACAACATTGAAATTAATAACGGATAACTCATTAATATTTTTAAAAATTGACTAATAAACAATATTCGTATACCAGATTTATCGTGTTCTCTAAAATTGGTAAATACATATTTAGCCATTTCAAGATTTTCTCTAACATTACTTCTTCCCCAACGAATAAACATTTTGTATAATCCTAAATATTGCTCGGGTACATTAGTGTATGCCACAGCATTCTTCTGAAATAAAACATGTTTGCCTTGTTTTAAAATCATATTAGTCATTGCTCTGTCTTCTCCAATATCTGAAGCTTTACCCATAAATGTTTGATTAATCCATTGTGGTAAACATTTATGTACAGCTGAACTTCTATAAGCTGCCAATGCGCCAGGAGTACATAAAACTGAATTAAGGTTACTTTCTGCTGAGCGCACAAACTCAAAACTCATTACAAAACTAACATCTAGCATTTTAGGTAGTATTTCCTTTTTGTTATTTAAAACTCTTATATTCCCAGCTACAGCACCACATTGCTCATTTGTTGTAAAAGGGCTAACTAGATTTCTTAGTGTCTTGTCTGTAACAATAGAATCGCTATCTACAGTAACATAGATATCTCCTGTTCCTAAGTTAAATCCACGATAAAGTGCATGTCGTTTTCCTTGGTTTTCTGGTTGTTGGTAGATTTCTAGTCGGTCTCCTAATTTCTTTTTGGCATCTTGCATCCAATTCCATGTATCATCTTTACTTCCGTCATCAATAGATATAATCTGAATTTTATGTTTTGGGTAATTACTGTTTGTTAAACTCATTAATGTATCCCATACTTGTTTGCCTTCATTATAAGCTGGAACAATCACTGTAATTGTTGGTAACTCCTCGTCTGTCACAGATTCAATAGGCTTGTATTTAAAATAATTATAAGCTTTAAATACAAAAAATGCTGCTTTAAAAATGAATAAACCTGTAGCGATGGTAATTAATGAATAGCCTAAGGTTGTACTAGCTTTGTCTGCACTAAATTTTTCAAAATCATTATGAAAAACGGACAAGAAATAAATACCGATTACAAGAAGTAAGAAGGAACTGAATAAAACAATTTTATTATACGGACTCTCTATTTTTGATTTGCTATTCAGAAATAAACTAAAGTCTTTAGATAGTTTTTTAGTTTTAGTTTTTGTTGAGGCTAATATTGTTTTTGAGGAGTTGTTTTTTGAAGACATATATCTCTATTTGGTTAGATTGATTAACTAAAATAGATGTACGTTTACTATTACAATTTAGATTGTTTTTGAGATTTATTTAACATTAATAGGTCTATTCAAACCCACGAGAGGTACCAACATTAATTAACTCTTTGAGCTTATTAATTTTCTGCATCATTTTGTTAAAAAATAATACTCGGTCTTTTTCTCCTGAGTGCACTAATAGTTTTGAGTTAGACATCTGACGCGAAAAGAAATCGTCCATAGTATTACAAGTTTCTTGGTGTTCTATTTTTAAATACTCTAAAACTGTATAGGGAACAAAAAAGGCTTTTTTGTAACTTGTTTTAACCATTATAATATTACTCATCGTAAGCAAATCACTTTTGTACAAGTTGTAAGATGCGTTGTTTTCAGAATTAATAATACTTTGTCTAATGGTTTGCTTTTCTACATGATTAACGATGTCTTCTAAATCATCACAAATTTTCAAAGCCAAGTCTTTAGATAGTAATTGAGACTCAAAAAAATATATAATTTGCTGAAGCGTTCCATTTATGGTATTGTCATTCCAAAATTCGGTAATATTTATGAAATTATAAGTCCGACCCAATTCATAGGCTTTTTCTAATAAAGAATGGGGTATTGTATCTATAAAGTCATCAAAAGACACTTTGTTTTTAGTCATTTCTTTATTGGTAAGCTTTAACCACACATATATTTTATATCTAGTAATATAAGAATCTTTGAGTGTGTAAAAGAGTGGAATATCCTTTGCTGAATATAAAATAGAAGCGCTTTTTAGCTTGGTAAGCGGAATTAAATTTTCTATCGATTTAGAAAAGTAAGATTCTAAATGCTCTTCATTAGTAATAATTGGAGAAGTTTCTACGAGTATAGTATTTTTACTTCCTACTTCAAATAGTTTATTAAGTGAAATTTTATAGTACTTAGCAAGCTTAACACTTTCTTCTAAAGTTAGATTGGTTTTTAGATTGATTCTTCTGTAGGCAGCATCGTAGCCAATATCTAAAATGGTTGCAATTTCATCTACAAAAGAAGTTGTGCTTGTGTTTATTTCTTTTAAGTACTTAATAAATTGATATTGCATAAATCGAAAATTATAGTAAATATATTTGAATATTTTGTGAAAAACACAAACAATTAAAAGAATTTTCGATTTTTTTATTGAATTAATATCAATTATTACAAGTAGATTAGAGTAATTGAATTGATAATGGTTTTTAAACAAAACTTATTAGGTTAGACAATAGATCTTAAAAACAAGTAAAAAGTATTTAATTATGAAAAAAATAATAACAGCTATTACTTTATTATTTGGTGTTTATTTTAATGCGCAAGAGCATCAACAATTAATTAAAAAAGGAAAAAGTCTCGTGTTTGGAACAAACTTGTCTGTAGGTATTTCAGTTGAACCTAAAGATAATTTTGGCATAAGCTTAGGTTTAGAATTTAAGAATGAAACACTTTTAGGATTTGGAGTATTTTTAAATACTATTACATATGATGCTTTAAACTATAAAAAAAAACCTCCATTAAATCAGATTGAAAATTATAATCCAGAAACGGATCAGCAGTTTGATGGTTTTTTGTATATAGATGGAGGTACTAAAGATAATTTATCGATAATTACATTTCATATATCAAACGGATATAGAATTAATAAACGAATTATCACGGATCTTCAAATAGGACCGTCAGTAAATATATTTTATCGAAACATATATAGTTATAGATATTCTCCTCCTTTTGGTTCATTTAGTGGTAGTTCTCCAGGTAGTTTTATTGCCAAAGCTAAAGAAGATAAACTTTTAATTATTGGGTTTAATATTAAAGCAAGTTTGTTTTATTCGATTGATTCAAATACGGTATTAAGTGTTTCTCCATATTTAAATGTTAATAGGGAAGTACGTGTCTTCGGGTGTCATATTGGATTTGTATTTGGTAAAAAATATAAGAGAAATCTTTTTAATAACTAAAATTTATAATTATGAAAACAGTGCTGACTATATTTTTCGTTTCTATTTCGGTAGTTTGTTTCACTCAAGAAAAGAATAAAGACCATAAATTAGAATATAAGTCTTTTTCTTTTTCTCCTTTAGCGATATATTTTGATAATTATACTGGAGGCCTTGCGATTAATGCCGATTTAAGCTTTGCTTATGAAGACAATATATTTACTTTTTCAGCAGTTACTGGTTCAGAATTTGTAATATCAGTTTTGGGAGAAAGTAAGCCTGATAGTTTTAAGCAGTTAAATTTATCTTTTGGAAAGGAAGTTAAATTGAATAAAATTATATATTTTGATATGCATGCTGGTTTGGGATATTTTTCTTTCAAATCTATTAGTATTAATACTAATAAAAGTGGTTATGAGCGCTCTGATACTATTGGATTTTCTTTATTTACAAAAATAAGATTCAAAACGGGAAATAAGTTTTCTTTAGGCTTATGTTTTCAAGCTAATATTAATTCTATAAATAATGTTTATTCTACAGGTGTCATATTACAGTGGAATAGAAGTGATTAAATAATAACAAAAAGCCCAACATTACTGTCGGGCTTTCAATTTTATTAAGATTAAAAAGAATTAATCTTCTTTCTTATCTTCTCTAGGTTTACGATCATCACGTCTGTTATCACGTCCGCGATTATCTCTTCCTCTATTGTCTCTACCACGATTGTTATTATCTCTTGGTGGTCTTGCTACATAACCTTCTGGTTTTGGCAACAATGCTTTACGAGATACTTTTTCTTTACGTGTTCTAGAATCTACACCAAAGTACTTTACATCAAAAACATCTCCCATGTTTACTACATCAGATACATTTTCTGTACGTTCCCAAGCTAATTCAGATACATGTAATAAAACTTCGTTTCCTGGTGCATCCATATATTCTACTACAGCACCAAAATCAAGCATTTTTATCACTTTTACTTGGTAAACTTTACCAACTTCTGGCTTAAATAAAATAGCATCAATTTTTGCCATTACAGCATCAATACCTTTTCTACCAACACCTAAAATTTCAACAATCCCTTCTTCTGTAACAGGATCTTCGTTAATAACGATAGTTGTTTCTGTTTCCTTCTGCATTTCTTGTATCACTTTTCCTCCTGGTCCAATTAAAGCTCCGATAAATTCGTTAGGAACTCTTCTAGATACCATTGTAGGTGCGTGATCTTTAACATCTGCATTAGGTACAGCAATTGTTTCGGTAATTTTGCCTAAAATATGTAAACGACCCTCACGAGCTTGTTTTAAAGCATTTACAAGAATTTCATAAGACAAACCTTTTACTTTAATATCCATTTGGCAAGCTGTAATACCATCTGCAGTACCAGTTACTTTAAAGTCCATATCACCTAAATGATCTTCATCACCTAAAATGTCTGATAAAACAGCGTATTTTCCAGAATCTGCATCTGAAATTAATCCCATTGCAATACCAGAAACTGGTTTCTTTAATTGCACACCTGCATCCATCATAGCCATTGTACCTGCGCAAACTGTTGCCATTGAAGAAGAACCGTTAGATTCTAAAATCTCTGACACCACACGTACTGTATATGGACAATCTTCTGGAACCATACCTTTCAAAGCACGTTGTGCTAAGTTACCATGACCAACTTCTCTACGAGATGTACCACGGATTGGTCTTGCTTCACCTGTTGAGAAAGGAGGGAAGTTATAGTGTAAATAGAAGGTCTCTTCACCTTCAAAAGATGGCATGTCTATTTGGTTAGCTTCTCTACTTGTACCAAGAGTTACCGTAGCTAAAGCCTGAGTTTCACCACGTGTAAAAATAGAAGAACCGTGTGTAGAAGGTAAATAATCTACCTCACACCAAATTGGTCTTATTTCATCGGTTTTACGACCATCAAGACGTAAACCTTCATTTAATGTTAAGTCTCTAACAGCTGCTTTTTCTGCCTTACTGTAGTATTTAGAAATTAAGCCGCCAAAATCAGCTTGTTCTTCTTCAGAAAAACTTGCTATTATTTCTTCTTTTATTTCACTAAATGCAGCACTACGTTCATGCTTTGCAGAACCTGCTTGTGCTACAGCATATACTTTGTCATATGCCATATCGTGAATTTTCTTAGCTAAATCAGCATCTTCACGTTCTGGCTCGTATTCACGTACTTCTTTTTTACCGAAAGCTTCAGCTAATTTTACTTGTGCAGCACATTGTACTTTAATAGCTTCATGAGCAAACTTAATTGCTTCGGTCATTTCTTCTTCAGAAATTTCATCCATCTCACCTTCAACCATCATAACTGAATCGGCAGAAGCACCAATCATCATATCAATGTCAGATTCTAATAATTGAGCACGTGTTGGGTTAATAACAAATTCTCCATTTACACGGCCAACTCTAGCTTCAGAAATTGGACATTCAAAAGGGAAATCTGATAACTGGATAGCTGCAGAAGCGGCTAATCCTGCCATAGCATCTGGCATTACGTCATCATCATGAGACATTAATTGAATCATCACCTGAGTTTCAGAATGATAATCTTTAGGGAATAATGGACGCAATACGCGATCCACTAAACGCATAGTTAACACTTCACCATCACTTGGTCTTGCTTCTCTTTTAAAGAAACCTCCAGGATAACGACCTGCAGCTGCAAATTTTTCTCTGTAATCTACCGTTAACGGTAAAAAGTCAACATCTGCTTGTTTGTAATTGGAAACAACTGTACATAATAACATACATTTTCCTGATTGCACTACAACGCTACCATGAGCTTGTTTTGCTAATTTTCCGGTTTCGATAGAAATTTCTCTACCGTCTCCTAGGTCTATGACCTCTTTAAAAACTTTTGGAATCATAAATTTTTTAGTTCTAATTCTAACGCATTATCGCTCGTTAGAATGATTGTTAAACAATGGTCGTTGTGTTGTTGTAGTTGTCGTTGTTGTTTGGACCAATGAAAAACTATAATAAGCTTCTTCAATTTTAGGTTTTATACTCGTCTAAAACCGAGTTGTTTTATATTAAAAAACCACGCTGTTAGGCGTGGTCTTTATATTAGATTATTTTCTTAATCCTAATTCTTTTACTATGGCACGATATCTTAAGATATCTTTCTTAGTTAAGTAGTCTAATAATGCTCTACGCTTACCTACTAACTTTACTAATGAACGCTCAGTATTATAATCTTTACGATTTTGTTTTAAGTGCTCAGTTAAATGATTAATTCTTGCAGTAAATAGTGCAATTTGTCCTTCTGCAGTACCAGTATCGTTTTTTCCTTTACCGTGTTTTGCGAAGATTTCTTCTTTTGCTTCTTTTGTTAAATACATTCTAATATTATTGTAAATGATTGTTATGTACACGAAAGCCTCTCTTTCGAGCGGCAAATATAGCATTTTTTTGTGATTTGTAATTTTTTTCGTAACTTTTATCGTGCACAATGTGCTAAAAATTCGTTTTTCCCAGTTAACCCTTATTAACTAATAACTTTCAATAAAGATTAATCTATTAAACTTAAAAAATGAAAGTCTCAAATCATCTGCGGAATTTCTCTAATGCTTACGACGTATTAGAGCGTACATTTAATAATACTTATAATGGCATTGCCATAGTAAACTTAGATGGAAATTGGTTAAAGGTTAACGAAAGTGTCTGTGATATTTTTGGATATACAAGATGGGAACTCTTCAACATGGACATTAATAATATCGTTTATGCTGAAGACCTTGGTGTCCATGAAAAAAAATACGAAGACCTCATCAATGGAACTATTGATAAATATCGCGTAAAACAACGCTATTTTCATAAGGATGGAACTATACTTTGGATTTTAATCTATGTGTCTTTGGTTTATTTTAAGGCCGGACGGCCACATATGATTTGGCAGTTTACAGATATTACTAAAAGGCAGAGAAATCAAGATAAGTTAAAGTTAATGCTTAGTGTTGCAGAAGAGCAGAATGATAGATTAAAGTCTTTTGCTAATATTGTAACGCATAATCTTAGGTCGCACTCGGGCAATTTATCTTTACTTACTGAATTTTTAGAAGAAGATATACCTGATTTAAAGTTGAATGAAAATTTTCAGTTATTAAATAAAGCGGTTTCTAATTTACAGGAAACTGTAGATCACTTAACAGAAGTCGCAAAGATTAAAGAAATTGATCCCTCTAAAATGGAATCTTTAAATTTATATGATTTTGTTGAAAAAGCAACCTATAATATTATTGCTCTAGCTCAAAATGCAGAAGCTACAATATATAATGAAATAGATGAAGATATTTGTGTTAAAGGAAAGGCGGCATATTTAGATAGTATAATATTAAATTTTCTTACTAACGCAATTAAATATAAAGCAGAGAATAGAAGTCCTGTAATTGAGCTAACTTCTCATATTGAAGATGACTTTGTAATTCTAAAAATAAAAGATAATGGACTTGGTATTGACCTTAAAAAGTTTGGTGATACCATTTTTCAAATGTATAAAACCTTTCATAAAAATGAAGATGCCATAGGTATTGGTCTTTTTATTACTAAGAACCACATTGAATCTTTAGGAGGTAAGGTTGAAGTAAGGAGTGAAGTAGGTGTAGGTACTGAATTTTCTGTTTACTTTAAAAAGGTAAGTTGAGGTAAATTAAAAGAGCCTCGTAATTTTTGTTAAGAGGCTCTAGTATTTATAATTGAATTTTGTTCTATAAAACGTCAATGGTAGTTGTTATTTCTGCATAAATCAGCACATCAAATACAACAGGTGTTGCACTTACTGTACCCGAAACAGACATATTAATCATTGAATTATTTTCTAAATTACTTGCAACAGCATTTATTATACTAGTATCATTAATTGTGTAAACCGTATTGTCTATATCAGATTGCTGAAGATTAATATTAGAAATTGAAATACTAGAAGAGCCAAAGGTTAAAGAAGCATTACTTAAAATAGCGTCATCTACACCAGAATAATTAGTAATCTCATAAGTTAATTCGTTAACTGAAATGTCTTGAATTAAATCTAAATTATCTTCAATTTCTTCGTTAGTGGTAATATCTAGTGTTGATGATTGAGAAATACTCTGCGGTTGGCCTTCAGAATCTTCAGTTACCGAAATATTAATAGTTGTAGAGAAATCATCAGTAATATCAAACTCTGTTAATTCATCAAGATCATCACATGAGAAAGTGGTTAGAAAAAGTAATAGTAACGCACTGATTTTTGTAGTAATTTTCATTTTTTTTAAGGTTTTTTAGTTCTATTTCAGCACTTTTTAGTTCTGATAATAAAACGAGGTTAGATTGCAATATATAAATTTTGATAATAAAACACTAAAAAAGAGGCTATTAGGCCTCTTTTTTTTGATGTATCTTAAATATAAATATAAGTTTTAAGCTCTAATCGGTTGATTTTTGATTAAATCTATATATAAGTTAACCTTGCTTTTTAAGTCTTTTCTATGTGTAATAAAATCTAAAAAACCATGTTCTAATAAAAATTCAGAAGTTTGAAAACCTTCAGGTAATTCCTTTCCTGTGGTGTCCCTTACAATTCTAGGACCTGCAAAACCTATTAAGGCTCCTGGTTCAGCGATATTAATATCACCTAGCATTGCAAAAGAAGCTGTTGTTCCTCCAGTTGTTGGGTCTGTACAGAGCGAAATATAAGGAATACCTGCATCAGCTAATTGTGCTAATTTTACTGATGTTTTTGCTAATTGCATTAATGATAAGGCAGCTTCCATCATACGAGCACCACCAGATTTACTAATAATCATTAAAGGGGTTTTCTTTTTTAAGGCGTAGTCTGCTGCTCTTGCAATCTTTTCACCCACAACACTACCCATGGAGCCTCCAATAAAACTAAAATCCATACATGCAATCACTAAGTCTTGACCATTAGATTTACCAACAGCAGTGCGCACTGCATCCTTAAGGTTAGTTTTTGCTTGTGCAGCTTTTAAACGGTCTGGGTATTTTTTAGTGTCTTCAAATTTAAGAGGATCTTTAGACGTTAGGTTAGCATCTAGTTCTTTAAATTTATTATCATCAAATAAAATTTGAAAGTATTCATTACTTCCAATTCTTACATGATAACCATCTTCTGGACTCACATAAAAATTTTGTTCTAATTCTTTAGTATCAATAATTTTTCCTGTTGGAGATTTATACCAAAGACCTTTAGGAGTGTCTTTTTTTTGTTCCGTTGAGGTATGTATACCTTTTTCTTTTCTTTTAAACCAAGCCATATTTAGGTTACGATTTTTATCCTTATATAATGCTAAGGACAGGTTTATGATTAAGGTAATTTAAAACCAAAATCTTGTTTATTTAGTTAGTTATAATTTGTAAATAGTTACAGTACAAACTTACTGTTTTATTAAATATAACTCAAAAAATGCGAAAATTATCTCAAAATTGTAATATTATGCGCAAATAAAAACCCACTAAAACTCTGATATATAGTTCTAATGGGTTTTAAAGTTATATAAAGATTCTTATAATGTATCTACATTATTTAGATCTTCAAAGGCTTTTTTAAGTCTAGTAACAAAAGTATCTTCTCCTTTACGTAACCAAACTCTAGGGTCGTAGTACTTTTTATTAGGTACATCATCTCCATCAGGATTTCCTATTTGAGATTGTAAATAATCCTTTTTATCTAATACGTAATCTCTAACACCACTTAAAAATGCATATTGTAAATCTGTATCAATATTCATTTTAATTACACCATAGCTAATGCCTTCTCTAATCTCTTCAACGGTAGAACCTGAACCACCATGAAACACAAAATCAATATGATTATGCTCAACACCATATTTTTTAGAAATATAATCTTGAGAATTTTTTAAGATTTTTGGTGTTAATTTTACATTACCTGGTTTATACACACCGTGCACATTACCGAAAGCTGCAGCAATTGTAAATTGGTCACTTACTTTGCTTAATTCTTCGTAGGCATAAGCAACTTCTTCTGGTTGTGTATATAGTTTAGAATCGTCTACATCACTATTGTCTACACCGTCTTCTTCACCACCAGTAATTCCTAATTCAATCTCTAAAGTCATACCCATTTTGCTCATTCGCTCAAGATAATTTTTACAGATTTCTATATTTTCTTCAATTGGTTCTTCAGATAAATCAATCATGTGAGAACTAAAAAGCGATTTTCCTGTTTCTTTAAAATGTTGCTCACTTGCATCTAGTAAACCATCAATCCATGGTAATAATTTTTTAGCACAATGATCTGTGTGTAAAATTACTGGTACACCATAAGCTTCTGCCATTTGGTGAACGTGTTTTGCACCTGCAATAGCACCTGCAATAGCCGCTTTTTGCCCTTCGTTACTTAATCCTTTACCTGCATTAAATTGAGCACCTCCATTTGAAAATTGAATAATTACTGGAGCATTTAAATCTCTTGCAGTTTCTAAAACACCATTTATTGTATTAGAACCTATAACATTTACTGCTGGTAATGCAAAACCTTTTGCTTTAGCATAATTGAAAATATTCTGAACTTCTTTACCTGTAGCAACGCCAGGTTTAATATTATGACTCATAGTTATTGTATTGAAAATTTTAGTATTCAAAAATACATAAAATTTGAGTATTTATCTACTTTGAGAGGTGATTAAATACCGAAAACGATATAGTTTTGTGTCCGCTTTTATTTTATAATTTAAAGGTAGTGTTTATTAAAAAGGGTAGTTGATACCAATGTTATATACTGCGTTTGTAAAGTTGTAGTTTCTAAACCAACGCTTGTTTGTAGATTGTGAAGGGTCATAAGTTTTAAAGCCAGTATCTAAACGTACTACAAAGAAATCAAAGTCTAATCTTAAGCCAAAACCAGAGCCTACAGCAATATCTTTTAAAGACGTAAAACCTGTAAAGGTTGCTGCGTCATCTGTAACATTGTCTAATACATTCCAAATATTACCTGCATCTATAAATAATGCACCATTCCATGGGCCAAAAATATTAAAACGTTGTTCTGCGCTAAAATGAAGCTTAAAGTTGGCTTCGTTAAACTCGTTAGTAGATAGTGAACTTCCTGGTCCTAAATTATAGGCAGACCACGCTCTATTGTCATTTGGTCCACCTGCAAAGAAACTTTCTGCAAACGGAATACTATTTGAGTTTCCATACGGAATAGCAATACCAGCATAACTTCTAAATGCTAAAACGTTTTGTCTGCCTAAATCTATATATTTTATATAGTCTATTTCTGTTTTAACAAATTGAGAAAAAGCCACATCAAAAACTTCATAATTACCAGCATCGTTTTTAGAGAGACCAGAAAGACTAGAAATAGTAGACAATAAGTTTCCTGCTAATTCTATTCGCCAATTAAACACCGAAAAATCGTTGTCAAAAATATTTTTTCTTTTGTCTTTTTTATATTCAAAACTTGTAGAAAATATAAGGTTGTCTTCCGTGAGACGTTCTTTACGTTCGTCAATATTCTTAACTGTTGAATAATCATCATCGCCTGATGTTAGACTGGTAGAACTAGATAAAACCTCATCTATAAATATTTCTGCCGGTTGGTACGAGTCTAATGACTCATCATACAATGTTGCATCACTATCAATATAACCGATGTCTTGTGCAATAGCATTTAAACTATTGAAAGAGTTGGTGTAAACACCAAAATAATTACTTGTGTTTAAATTTTTTATAAAATTAACATTAAACAATTCTAATGTATTTGTCACTGTTTTAGAAGGGTACCAATTATAGCTAAATACGCCAGAGAGTGACTGTTTGTCTAAACCAATATTTTGCTGACTTGTAGCGGATACAGAAATCCCAGTACTTGGAGACATAAATTTAGGGATAATTTTATCTGTATTAAAAGGACTAAAGATTCTAGGAATGGTAAGTCTAACATTGCCACCAAATTCATTAATATCAAAAAAATTAGTTTCTCCATCAGCAGGATCTTGCGAAGCTCCGATTGCTGCGATACCAGATATTTCTAATGTTTCGGCTCCTCTAAAAACATTTCTAATTTTTAAACCTGTACTAAAAGAAAATCCAATTTTCTGTATGTTACTTGTATTAATTTCTGGTTCAAAACTTAAAGTGTATTTCTTTTTTGGCTCTAATCTAATATTTGCTGTTAGTGTGGTGTCTTCTTCATTTTCAATAAATTCAATGTCCGGATACCTAAACATTTGCAAGTCATTAAGGTAGCGTTGTGTTCTACTTCTAGCAATGTCACTGTAGGTGTCACCTTTATTAATAAAAATAGCATCCGTAAGTGCCTTAGGTCTATACTTTAATTTTTCTTTACTGTAAAGATTATAATTTTTATATACTGTAGTGTCGGTAACTGGTTTAAAACGATTGTCAAAATTATTATCTGTAAAAATGTTTACTTCTTTTATTTTGTAAATTTTAAATGGAACAACAGTTGTTGAGTCTTCTCCTCTAATAATACGATTAGCTATTTTTAAATCGGTTTGTATCTTATGATTAGTATCAATTGTATCTATTTCAAATCTAATATAATCTTGTCCAAAATGATAAAAACCAGAATTCCTTAAAAAAGTATTAATACGTTCGCGTTCGTCTTCAAAATTTTGATCATCGTATTGCTCTCCTTTTTTTAATAATGAAGCTGCTATGAATTTTGGATATAGCGAATCAATTTTAGGGCTACTGATGTAAGGATTTAATGAGTCTAAAACGTAAGGCTTGTTTTTAATTACGTTATAAGTTACTTGTGCTAGTTTATTACTGTCTTTTTCTACTTGGTACGTTACTTTATTATTAAACCAACCTTTACTATAGTAGTATTTTCTAAGGTTATTTGCTGTTTTTTCAGTTTTAGCTTCGTTGTAAATTACGGGTGCTTCACCAGTGCGTTTAAGCCAACTGTTAAAGTTCTGTTTAGCTTCTAATTGCATATCAAATTGCTTTTTAGAAAGCAAAGCGATTCTGCGTTTCACTTTAAGAGAATCACTTAAAATATTGGCGTCTATAATAGAATCAATGTTTGGTCTAGCTAGGTTGTAAATGTGAAGTTTAAGTGGAAAGCCAAAGAACTTTCGCATACCCGAATTGGTTTTCTGTATTACAATATTATTAATACGTTCTGACATTACAGTATTTCCATCCTCTACAATAGTATTATCTGTAATAAGATGCTCACCTTCCTTTACGCGTTTAACAACATTACAAGAACTAAGAAGTAATAAGCACAGTAAGAGCAACATGTGTTGATACAGTGATTTATATGTTATTTTTAATATTGAAATTCTTAGTTGCAAGTTCTAAATCTCTGTATTTTTTAGTTTTGGTGTTTAAGTAACAAAAATAATACCATTTCCTTTTAAGAAATAGCTACATCACTTTAATTTTGAAACAAGAATAACTCAAAAAAAAGGTTTACTTTGTACAGTACATGTTTCATTAAACAAAAGTAAAGACATTTTAATGGTTACAAAGCATCAAATAAAGTTAATTAAAAGTTTAAGTTTAAAAAAAAATAGACAACAAAATGGTTTGTTTATAGTTGAAGGTATAAAAGGGATTTCAGAATTTTTAAATTCTCATTATATTTTGAATAAATTATATACCACAAAATCTATTTTTGAAGCGCCCGAAGAATTAATTTGTAACATTTCTGAAGCCGAATTAAAAAGGATTTCTTCTCTTAAAAATCCTAATACAGCTTTAGCAATTTTTGAAATTCCTGAGAACAAATCAGAACAACAAGTTGGTTTAATAGTTGCTTTAGATGATGTACGCGATCCTGGGAATTTAGGAACAATTATTAGGCTTTGTGATTGGTATGGTATTAAAAACTTGGTTTGTAGTAAAAACACTGTAGATTGTTATAATACTAAGGTGGTACAAGCTACTATGGGCTCATTAACCAGAGTAAATATAGAATATGTAGATTTAGAAAGTTATTTAAAAACTTATAAGTCACCTGTTTTTGGTACGTTATTAAAAGGTGAAAATATTTACAATGCAGATTTGCCAAATAACGGACTTATTGTCTTAGGTAATGAGGCTAATGGAATTTCAGAAACTATAAAAGCTAAAGTAAATAGAAAATTAACCATTCCTCAGTTTGGAGAGGTTAAAGCTACTGAAAGTTTAAATGTTGCAAATGCAACAGCTATTGTGCTTAGCGAATTTAAAAGAAGGACTATTATTGAAACGTAAAGTTTATAAATAAACCTCTAGATTGCATTCTAGAAATATTGCCAGTCCAAGGACTATTTGGGTCTGCATCTCTAATATTCTCATCATTAATAGCAAATATGCCTCGGATTGAAGGGGTAAACTTAAAGTATAGTAAATACATATCTATACCAAAACCAATTTCATAAAAATAAGAATTTTTAGTCATTCTAAATTCTCCAGAACTATTGTCATTAGGATTGTCTTGGTTGCTAGATAAGTTTAATGCCGTAGAAAACCCGCCAACAATAAAAGGTTTAAAATTATTAATACGTTTGGTAGAAACTTTTAGTAATAGAGGTAGATGTACATAAGTAGATTTTACTTCTCTTAGTAAATCAGAATCATTAAAGTCTTCTATACCATTAAAATAACTTTCGTCGTATATTAAATTCCTTGTAGTAAAGAATACGCCTGGCTCAAATCTTAAATTTAAATAATCATTAATACGCATATCACCAATAAGACCCAAATGAAAACCACCTGTTGTCTCTACCTGAATATCTTCAAGGTTTTCGTTATAATCAAAATTAAAATCATATTGATTATAACCAATAAAATAACCCCAAGTTAAAAATTTTTGGTCAATATTATCTACAGGATTTGTGATACGTTCTTTCGTAAACATTTGCGCTGACAAATTTTGAAAGACAAATAAAATGGCTATTAAAACTACAATACGCTTCATATTATGCTTTTGATGCTGAGTAAATTGTGGCAACACCCATGGTTTGTGGTTTGTGCTCCACATTAATAAACCCAATTTTCGATAAAATATTGTTTAAAGCTTTACCATAAGGAAAAACTGAAGCAGATTCGCTTAAATACTTGTAGGCAACTCGATCTTTAGAGAAGAGTTTACCAATTGTAGGTAAAATTAGTTTAGAATATGCTTTGTAACCTAGTTTGTAGATAGGGTTTGTGGGTACAGATGTTTCAAGAATTACAAAAATACCATTAGGTTTAAGTACTCTTAATATTTCTGCTAATCCTTTTTCTAAATGCTCAAAATTTCTAACGCCAAACGATACTGTAATGGCATCAAAGGTATTGTCTTTAAACGGTAAATCTTCAGAATCACCAATAACCATTGAGATAATGTTATCTAGGTTTTTAGCTTTTATTTTTTGCCTTCCAACCTCTAACATACCATCACTAATATCTAATCCTGTAATTTCTTTAGCATTTGTAGAAACTAGGTTAATAGCTAAATCACCTGTACCAGTGGCAATATCTAAAATATTTTCTGGCTGGTGTTCTGCAATCATTTTCACAACCTTTTCTCGCCACTTAACATCGATACCAAAGGAGATTACACGATTTAAGCCATCGTATTCTTTAGAAATTGTATCGAACATTTTAGTAACCTGAACTTTTTTAGACTGGTCACTGTCCTTATAAGGATTAATTTTTTCGGCCATAAAAATTTTTGGCAAATATACTAAAGAAGTTACAAGTACTTAAAGTTTCAAGTATATAAAGTTATTGAATTACCAACTACAATCTATTTTTTTAACTTTAAATACTTTAGGCACTTATCAACTTATAACTTATCCATATATTTGTAGTCTTATTTCAAGAATTTATAATGAAAATAATTATTGCAGGTGCAGGTGAAGTAGGATTTCATTTAGCGAAACTCCTTTCTTATGAGTCGCAAGAAATCACTTTGATTGACACAAAAAAGGATAGTTTAGCATATGCAGGAGAACACTTGGATATTAAAACTATAAAAGGAGATGCTACTTCTATTGAAATTTTAAGAGAAGCACGTATTGAGACCGCTGCGCTTTTTATTGCAGTAACTTCCTCAGAAACCACAAATATTACAGCATGTGTTTTAGCAAAACAATTAGGGGCTAAAAGAACAATAGCTCGTATTTCTAATACCGAATTTATTGAGCATAAAGAAACTGTAGGGTTTTCTAAAATTGGAATAGATGAATTAATTTCTCCGGAGTCTTTAGCAGCTTCAGAAATAGAATTGCTTCTAAATCAATATGGTTTTAATGACACCTATGAGTTTGAAGAAGGTGCTTTAACTATGCTAGGTTTACGTATTTCTAGAACTGCAACTTTTGTAGGAAAAACAGTAAAACAAGCTGCCGAATTATATTCTGAATTACATTTTATTCCTATTGCCATACAGCGATTAGGAACACAATATACAATTATTCCAAGAGGCGATACTATTTTTAAAGAAGGTGATAAAGTGGTTTTTATGACCTCTGAAGGTGGTGATGAAGAATTATTTGAATTATCAGGGAAGGTGAAAGTTGAAATTAAGAATGTTATGATTCTTGGTGGTAGTCAAATAGGGTATAAAACAGCAAAAGACTTATGTGTAAGTAAGTTTAATGTAAAAATTGTAGAAAGTAAAAGAAGTGTTGCTGAAGATTTGGCAGAAGATTTACCAAATGCATTAGTTATTTGTGGTGATGGAAGAAATGTTGAAATCTTAGAAGAAGAAAATATTTCTGATATGGATGCTTTTATTGCTGTAACGGGCAATTCTGAAACCAATATTATGTCTTGCCTATTAGCGAAGTCTAAAGGTGTAAAGAAAACGATAGCTTTAGTAGAAAATATGGATTATTACCAATTATCGCAATCCATTGGTATTGACACATTAATTAATAAAAAGTTATTGGCTGCAAATAATATCTTTAGATATATAAGAAAAGGTGAAGTAGTAGCTATGACAAAGCTTACTAATATGAATGCTGAGCTTTTAGAGTTTGTGGTAAAACCGCATTCTAAAATTACTAATAAATTAATTAAGGATTTAAAATTTCCGAAATCTGCCATATTTGGAGGAGTCATTAGAGATGGAAAAGGTGTAATTCCGTTAGGGAATTTTAAAATAGGTGCAGGTGATCGTGTTGTTGTTTGTTGTTTACCTCGTTCTATTTCTGAAGTTGAAACATTTTTCGCTTAATTGAAAATGATATGTCGCGTATAAAACTTAATTATAAAATCATTTTTCATTTTTTTGGACTGCTATTATTATTTAATGGTGGCTTTATGCTAATTGCTACTTTAATAAGTCTTGTTTATAAAGATGGTGTTACACTTCAAATGTTATTGGCAGGTTTAGCAACATTGCTATTAGGTGTAATTTTAATGTATAGAACAAAAGACCATCGTAAAGAAATGAACAAGCGCGAAGGTTATATTGTTGTAGCATTTGGTTGGATAGTGATGTCCTTGTCTGGTACATTACCATATGTTGTAACCGAAGCTATTCCTTCGTTCACGGATGCTTTTTTTGAAACCATGTCTGGTTATACCACAACTGGTGCAAGTATTTTAAATGATATAGAAATAGTGCCAAAAGGTGTTTTATTTTGGAGAAGTATAACACATTGGATTGGTGGTATGGGAATTATTGTACTAGCCATTGCTATTTTACCATTATTAGGTGTTGGTGGCATGCAGTTGTTTGCAGCAGAAGCACCAGGTCCTGGAGGAGATAAGTTACATCCAAGAATTACAGACACAGCAAAACGATTATGGTTAATATACTTTGGTTATACAGCCGCTGAAACTATTTTACTACAAGTTGCAGGTATGTCTTTTTTCGATGCCATTAATCATGCCTTAAGTACATTATCTACAGGAGGTTTTTCTACTAAAAATGCTAGTGTTGCCTATTGGAATGATAATCCTGCAATACAATACATTATTATATTCTTTATGTTTTTAGCAGGTACAAATTTTGTGTTAAGCTATTACTTATTTAAAGGAAAGGTAGGTAAAATATTAAAAGACGAAGAGTTTAAATTGTATTCTACTTTTGTTGTTGTTTTTACAGTCATTGCTGCAGTTCTTATTTATTTTAGAGCAGATGTGTCTTTGTCTACAATTGAGCATCCAATGGTTTTAGGTGAAGCAGAAAGTGCCTTAAGACATGCTTTGTTTCAAGTATTAACTGTAATAACTACAACAGGTTTTATTACTGCAGATTATACGCTTTGGACACCATTTTTAACTGTTTTCTTTTTTGGTTTAATGTTTTTAGGAGGATCTGCAGGTAGTACTTCTGGTGGTGTAAAAGTAGTGAGACAATTAATTTTAATAAAAAATGGCTTTATGGAATTTAAACGCGCCTTACATCCTAATGCTATTTTACCTGTACGTTATAACAGAAAATCTGTTTCTAAAGATATTGTATTTAATGTTTTAGGATTTTTTATTTTGTATATGTTATCCTTTATTATTGGTGCTTTAGTGTTTTCTATGTTTCAGTTAGATTTTGAATCTTCCATCGGACTTTCAGCTTCGAGTTTAGGAAATATTGGACCTGCTTTGGGAGAATTTGGGCCAGTAAATAACTATGCTGCATTACCACCTTTAGGTAAATGGTGGGCTTCTTTTTTAATGCTTATTGGTAGATTAGAATTGTTTACGGTTCTGATTTTGTTGACACCTTTCTTTTGGAGGAATCGGTAAACTTTTCAACTTTTTTTATTTTTTTTAAAAATACAGCTAGCCTATATTAATAGTGTCATTATAATGTGTTAGAAGCTTGAATTCTTCGCTATAGTTGAGTTGCATGGTGTAACATTTTAATTAATTGTACGTCTTATTTGTATAACCAATTAAAATCATCAATCATGGAATTAGTATTAAACACAACATTAGAATCAGTATCAGAACCCAATGAGGTATTTCTCTTTAAAACAAAAGGCTTATTAAATTCTAGTTACAAATCTATTGTAAAAGAGAATTATAGAAAGGCAACAAAAAAATCAATCTTTGGGATGAGACAACGTATTAAGTCGTCTCAATATAAGATGGTAAACCATGCGGCAGCCATTTTAAAATTATCTGTTTTTGCTATGGTGTTAATCGCTATATTTTAAGAATATACTATTTGTTTTCACCGTTTAACCGATGTGTTTTTAGAACCTTTTAAGAGGAATTATTGCAACTTAAAATTTGAAAACATGCCGTTAGGTTAATTAAATACAAAGGGTAAAGATATTATTAAATCATTTATTGTTTGGGTATTCCTAAAATCAAAAGAGCCCTTTCTATACTTAAATTAGAAAGGACTCTTTTTTATATATTAATAACAAATATTAACTCAACGCAGCTTTAATACGTTTAATTGCTTCTTTTATTTCATCTTGGGATGCTGCATAAGAAATTCTAATACAGTCAGGGTTTCCAAAGGCTTCACCTGTAACGGTTGCTACTAATGCTTCCTCTAATAAAAATAAAGAAAAGTCAGAGGCATTATTAATTGTTTTTCCTTTGATAGTTTTTCCAAAATAAGCAGAAATATTAGGGAAAACATAAAATGCACCTTCTGGTTCATTTGTTTTAAAACCTTCAATTTCACTTAATAAACTCAATATTAGTTGACGTCTTTCTTTAAATTCATCAACCATATATTTTATACTAGAAGGGTCTGCTTCTAAAGCCGTAATTGTAGCGCGTTGTGCAATACAATTTGCACCACTGGTAATTTGGCCTTGCATTTTATTACATGCTCTAGCAATCCAATCTGGCGCACCAATAAAACCTATTCTCCAACCTGTCATTGCAAAAGCCTTTGACACACCGTTTACAGTAATTGTTCTGTCATACATATCATCAAACTCAGCCATACTAAAATGACCTCCTACAAAATTGATATGCTCATAGATTTCATCAGATACGACATAAATATTAGGATGCTTTTGTAAAACATCTGCTAATGCTCTTAATTCTTCTTTACTATATACAGATCCACTTGGGTTACAAGGAGAACTATACCAAATCATTTTCGTTTTTGGTGTAATGGCAGCTTCTAATTGCTCGGCTGTCATTTTAAAATCATTATCTATAGATGTTTGTACTTCAACAGGTACTCCATCACTTAATTTTACAATATCACTGTAACTTACCCAGTAAGGGCATGGTAAAATAACTTCGTCTCCAGCATTTAACATTACAGCCGCAATATTTGCTAAAGCTTGCTTTGCACCAGTAGATACAACAATTTGTGGCAAGGTGTAATTAAGGTTATTATCACGTTTAAATTTAGTGATAATAGCCTGTTTTAGGTCTACATAACCATCAACAGGTGTATAGCTGTTATAGTTTTGGTTAATTGCTTCAATAGCTGCGTTCTTTATAAATTCTGGCGTATTAAAGTCTGGTTCTCCTAAACTTAGACCAATTATATCTTTTCCTTCTGCGCGTAATTCTCTAGCTTTTGCTGCCATGGCAAGCGTAGCTGATGTGGCTAGGTTGTTAATTCTATCCGATAGTTGATTCATGTGATTGTGTTGGTTTTTTTCTGCAATTTATTAAGCCATTGTTGGCTTTTTACCTAATTGTTTTAATTGCTCATAGTGTTCTGCAATAGCTTTCCATATAGAATTATATTCATTATATGGTAAACTAAATTCATGTGCAGTTTCTCTTACTATTTTAGCAATATTTTTATAATGAACATGACTAATGTTTGAAAATAAATGATGCTCAACTTGCCTATTTAAACCGCCTGTGTAAAACTCAACAATCCAACTTTTAGGTGAAAAGTTAGACGTTGTAAACAATTGGTGAATAGCCCAAGTGTTTTTCATGTTTCCTTCTTTATCTGGCAAGGGCATTTCTGTATTAGGCATAACATGTGCAAGCTGAAAAATAACACTAAGGATAATACCTGCAGTGTAATGCATAATTAAAAAGCCTATTAAAACTTGCCACCAAGCATAACCAGAAACCAAAGGAAGTACTACCCATATTGAATAATATATTATTTTTCCTATAATTAGCTTAGTCCATTGCGTTGCAGGATTTGGGAATTCTCCATAAGATAATTTTCTTTTTAGGTACTGGTAAGTTTGTTTAAAGTCTGTTGTAATAGCCCAGTTTACTGTTAGTAATCCATATAGTAAAAAAGCATAATATCTTTGGTATTTATGGATTTTTAGCCATTTAGCATGCTTAGAAAAACGAATTATTCTACCAGCATCAATATCCTCGTCATGGCCTTGTATATTAGTGTATGTATGGTGTAATACGTTATGTTGTACTTTCCAATTGTAATCGTTACCAGCTAAAATATGTATACTACTTCCCATAAGTTTGTTTACCCATGGTTTACTAGAAAATGAGCCATGGTTAGCATCGTGCATTACATTCATTCCTACACCTGCCATACCAATACCTATAACAATCATAGATAAAATTTGAAGCCATACAGGAAGATTATCAACTGTTAGTAATACAACTAATGGTCCAAGTAATAATGTAAACATTACTACAGCCTTTAGGTATAGTTTCCAGTTTCCTGTTTTCTTTATGTTATTTTCTTTAAAGTAGTTGTTAACGCGTTTATTAAGGGTTCTAAAGAACTTAGCAGAGTCTGTTCTAGAGAATTTTACTGTTTGTTGAGCCATTAGTCTATAATTTATTTATAGTTATAACGTAAGGGATTGAAATTCATTATAACAAAGCAAAGATAGTTAATAATTAAAATGCAACATGAGAGAATACCATAAATAATACAGAGTAAAATTGAGTATTTTTGAAAAAAAAATAAAGTTATGGAGTTAATCTTGAAATATTTCCCAAATCTAACTGAAACTCAAATTAGACAATTTGCAGCATTAGAAGCACTTTATAAAGATTGGAATAGCAAGATAAATGTAATTTCTCGTAAGGATATAGATGAACTCTATTTGCGACATATCTTACATTCTTTAGGAATTGCAAAAGTTATGAGTTTTACTCCAGGTTCTTCAATTTTAGATGTTGGAACAGGAGGAGGTTTTCCAGGTGTGCCTTTGGCAATTTTGTTTCCTGAGTGTAAATTTCATTTAGTAGATAGTATTAATAAAAAGCTTAAGGTTATAAATGCGGTTTCTGAAGCTATAGAACTTACCAATGTTAAAACAACACATAGTAGAGTAGAGGCCATTGATGAAACTTTCGATTTTATAGTGAGTAGAGCAGTTACTTCAATGCCAGAGTTTACGACTTGGGTTAAAGGGAAGATTGCTAAAAATCAGAAAAATGAATTAAAAAACGGTATCCTCTATTTAAAAGGAGGCGATTTAACCGATGAGTTAAAACAATACAAAACTGTAAAAGCCTATTTGCTCTCAGATTATTTTGAAGAGCCTTTCTTTGATACTAAAAAAGTAATTCATTTGCCCTTAAAGTATAAACCTTAAAGTACATAGATAAATTAGTGTTTACCTTGTTAGTAGTTACACATAAATTATTGTTCTAAAATTAAAAAAAACCGTTTGATTTTTATCAAACGGTTTTTTCTGTACTCCAAAACTTTATTATTTTTTTACGATTTTTTTAGTCATCGTATTACCAGAAGTATTTGTAAATCTTATAATATATGGTTGAGCAGATAAATTTGAAACATCAATTGTATCGGTTCCAGATGTAATATTAGCTTGCATTACTTTTCTACCTACTAAATCGAATATGTCAGCAGATAAATCTTCGCTAGAAATTACATTTAAATGATTTTGAGTGCTTGTTGGATAAACTTCTAAAAAAGATAATTCAGTTTCATCAACACTTAAAGATGGATTAAACTCATAAGTAACAGTTAAAGGTGTACCAACAGTGAATCCACTAGCATCATATGCCTGAAACCTTAAGGTCCAGCTCATAGGCGTTGTTGTGTCAGACGAATTTTGATTCCAGAAATTGTTACCAGCACTATTAGTTGTTCCTGCAGCGATTAGAGCAGGTGTGCTTGGGTATCCACTATTAAGAGATACATTGTTTAAACAAACACCATTAAAACATAACTGAAAATTTGAACCATCAGTGCCAGTAAGGTTGTCTACAAAAATTCTCATATATATATCTGTAGTACTAGTATTTGTTACTTTAAACTTAAAGTTACAAGGGTCATTATATGCACATCCAGCTTCAGAAAATGCAATAACTTGTCCTTCTGATAAAAGACTGTCGTCGCTTTGGTCTCTAACTTCAAATTGTGCATAAGACACGAGACTTGCTAAAAACAAGCTCATAAAAAGTAATTTTTTCTTCATAATTTAATTTTTTTTTAAATGTTTATTTATGGTTAAAACAGATATCAAATATACATTTTTTATAATTTAATATAAAAGGGAAGCAATTACGCTTCCCTTATATTAATCGTTTTAAACTGTTTTATTTAGTTATCACAAATTTCGCACTGTAAGACGAGATGCCATCATTAATTTTCATAATATAATGGCCAGGATTAAGTTGAGATACTGGTAACTCAATATTTTGTGTTCCAAATAAACCTTCGTAGTTATTGTTAATAACAGTTCTTCCTAACATATCAGTTATAGAAATATTATAATCGCCATTTCCTGCTTGGAAAGCAATATTTAGTTTGTCAGTGGCAGGATTAGGATATAGTTTAATTGAATCAATACCAGCTACTTCTTCTACACTTAAAGCTTCGGCTACAGTACTTTGACTAGCACCTACTACAGTACCATCTGCTGCATCAATTAGAACCAACACTATATGCATATTGGCTTGATTAATTGTAGAAGGTATAGTATAGTTGAAATCATAAGAAGCACTTAAACCATCAGTAATAGAAGCAGGTACAGAATTTTCTTGTCCGTCAAAACCACCTATTAATGCTCTTCCAACATGATTGTATACCATTTGAGTTGCAGGTACTGGGTCAGTATAATTTTCATAACCACCCATTACACCATTAGCTCCACCAGAGTAGTAATTTTGTTGATCATAGTCATTACCAACAATGTTTGTGCCATCACCAGTCCCTGTTACACCATCTTCAGTAATAATTATACCAAATCTAAAATTGGCATTACCAAAATTAGTGTAAAAATTAGCATTAGCAGTAATTGTTAAATCACTTCCATTTTGAGTTGCTCCAATGGATAAATCAACAGGGACAATTTCTGTATTTAAGGCATCGTAAGCACTTTGTAAATTGGCCTGAGCTGGGTTTACATCTTCATATTTTCGATCTATAACACCACTTGGATATCCGCTAATATATTGACCAATTCCATCATCGTATGCTGCAACTTCCATTGGATCTGAATTGTGAACAGCAACACCAATAACGGTATTAGGATATGTAGAAGTCATATAATCTAAGCCAACTGCTCCTCTCGGACACCATCCACACCATGTACCTGTAGCTTCTTCTATGAAAACAGCTTTTGTTCCGGATTGTGATACAGTATTAAAGTCTTTTAAGTCGTTATTATTAGTTGGGTCTTCGTCAGTTAATCCATTTACAGCGCTTATTGTTAAGTCAATATTTTTTTCAACAATTGCTGAGTAATTTACCATTGTTGGGTGGTCAATTGTAACTGTTTCTCCAGGAGCAATACTTGTTGTAATTGTAGAGCTATTATCAGTTGTGCCATCATTCCAAGAAATATCTAAAGAAGTAATTGTACTAGATCCATTATTGTTAACATCTATTGAAATTTGGTTATCTGCAGAAATAAGAGAATATCTACTTAGACTTGTACCTTCTATTTTAGCATCAATACTGTAAGGAGATCTTACAGAAACATCATCAATTATCCAGTTGTCACCATCATCATTATAATGTACAAAAGCAATATATATCATCATACCGTCATATGCAGATAAGTCAATATTTTTTAGTTCATAACCAGAACCAACATTAGATTCATCGTATGTGGCTATTGTAGTAAAATCAGCATGAGTGGTTTGAGAAGCAGTTGAAACTTTTACATGGTAAGTAGAGCCATAATCAGAGCTATAACTTTGCGTAGAATAAAAAAGCAATTCTGTATTAGTAGCACTTGTTAAATCAATTTGACTTGTAACCAGCCAATCTTCGGCTATACCTCCTGTAACATTTTCATATTGACTTGCGGCCGCGTATATACCAGTATTTGGTGCTGTTGCTTGAACCCAGTCGTTAGTAGTACCTATTCCATTAGTACCTATAAAAGAAGTCCAACCTGTTGGTGGAAATACGGCACCTTCAAATCCTTCGGTTAGAAATGTTTGTGCCTTAGTTAACTGAGAAACAGAAAAGCAAAGCAAAAAAGCGAGGGTAATTTTTTTAATCATAGTGAGTAGAATTAATTAAATGATTCGTTAAAATTGAATTTTCAAGATAACTAAAAGCTTAACTCATACAAATTTATGGCATAAAAAAAACGATATTTGACTTCAAATATCGTTTAAATACTATTTTTAAGGTTAAACTTAAAATGCAACTGTAAGGTTTGCGCTAAGTCCTGTATTTTCTGGTACAAATCTGCATACACCTCCTATACATATTAAACCACCTCGTTGTCTTCCGTAGTTTAGACCTAATCTAGTGTTGCCTTTACTATAACTTCCTCCAACACTATAGTAGTGTGTTTCATTGGTGCCCTCATAATTCCAATTGTCCGCAGCATAAAGAGCAAAGCGTGTTGAGAAATTATATTCTATTACTGCTGCTGCCCAGTTTTTACGGTCGTCTTCACTCCACAAATGTTGTGCGACTAAGCGCAGTGCTTTTCCGTTATCAAAACGTCTAGTAGATTCTAATACACCAATATTTGCAAGAATAGAGCTGTTTCCTAAAGGACCTCCTTCAACCACACCTTTATCTACTATTACATTTTGATAGGTTAGTACTGAACTCCATTTTTTAGACCATTTCTTTTTTATTTCAAGATTAAAATCCCTAAAAAGTTGATGACCTTTTCCAATAAATTTGGCTTTATACCATTTGTTTTCAATATTGTATTCAGCATCTAATCCGCCCCAATATGAAAAATTTGCAGCTAATTTTGTTCCGTATTTTCCACCTAGAGTTGTTCCTTTTTTAAACGAGTAATATAAATCGAATTGTGTGCCAACTTCACCAGAGCGTTGATCAAAAGATTCTATTATTAATCTTGGTTGTGGATTGTAAACATAGATGTTTGTTAAAAGATAGTCTTGTTGCTTAGTAAGACCAGGTACATAATTAAGCACTTGTTGATTGTAAACATTTCCTTCAGCTAATCTATCGGAATAAAAACTAAAATTTTCTAGTCTTCTAAAGGTTGCATTGATTCCTAATCCTTTTTTAGCATAACCTGCATTAACTTGTAAAGCTGTACCGTCATATAATTTATTAGAAGATAATACACCTTCATTAGCTATTGCATCTGGATCTTTAATTATCGCTTCAACACCTGCATAAAAATTATCTATTATAAAATCTAATCGTCCACCATAAGCGCTAACGGTTGATGGTAGCGCTTCATTACCATTAGTGTCTTGATTTCTACCAACATAACTAGCACCTAATTGTATGTCTATGCTTTCAATATTTAGAGCACCACTTAAACTTAAATCAGCATCGAGTCCTTGTATGGTACCTTCAGATTCTTCAAAACCATGGCGTTGTTTTCCAAAGACAGCTTTTATGCTTAAGTCTTTAGTGGCATTAAATTTTACATTTAGACCTTTTAATGCATTATTTAGACCAAGCTGTCTGTCTTCCCAAGACCTTAATATTAATCCGCTGCCAAACTGTTCGTAAAAATAACCTCCTGTTACATCTAAATTGTCGTCCTTATAGTTAAAATAGTATGTTGCAACATCATTCTTATTATCAAAAATTGGGTCGTAACCTAATAATGCAGAAGGTAAATAAGACTCATACTGAACGCCAGCGGTAAAGTTACCTAAGTTATAATTTAATAACACATAATTATTTGCCCTAAATTGATCATTTGGAGCTAAAAAATTAATGCCTTTATCGGTTTGAAGCCATTGTGAATTAGATTCTAATCCTCCATAAAAATTTCCTGTTTCTTGGGCATTTATAATAGTTAGATTTGCAAATAGCGTAGCTAGAATGATAATTTTCTTCATTACAATTGGTTATTAGCGGTAAGCGGTAAGTGATTAGTCTTTAGAAAGCTCTTTTATTTTTTCGTACAATTCAAATTCGGCACCAGGACTATAACCAGAATGTTCATAAACAATCTTGTTATCTTTTACTAAAATTGTAAGAGGAATACTTGATGCGTTTAATGCACGTTTTAAATCATTATTACTGTCTAATAAAACTGTATAATCCCAATCTTTACCGTTTACTAAAGATTTTACGCGTTTTACAGTTCTGCTATCATCAACTGAAACTGCTAGAAGTTCTACATTTGTTTCTTCTTGCCATTCTTCATAAACATCATTAATGGCGTCTAATTCTTTTAAACAAGGAACACACCATGTTGCCCAAAGCGAAACAATTGTAATTCCGCTGTCATTAGTAGCTTCTTGAAGGTTTACAGTTTTGCCATCTATAGAAGTTACATCTACATTTGGAAGGTCATTTTGAGCTGTTACAGCAAAGCTAAATAGACTTAAGCAAAAAATTAAAATTAGTTTTTTCATGGTTAAATTTTCGAATTTTGATACACAATATTAGTTAATTTTTTTTCAAATGTACTGTTGTTCTAAAAATTAATTAAATTAGCGAAAAACAATACTATTGCTATGATTTCAAAAAAAGTGCCAAAGATATTTTTATTATTATTTTTAGTAATATCTGTATCTTGTAGTAAAACAGAAGAGAATGTGCCTTTAACAACTCCAACTGCTCAAATAAGTGTTGACGAACTTGTTAGGAAGGCTTCTTTGATAAATCAAGAGATTCCGTTTAAAATTGTAAATGAAGCAGGTGAAGATGTAACTTCATTAGCTACGTTTTATGTAGATGGTGATGCTATTGATGGTTCTTCTTTTTCTTCTGATGCTATTGGAGAATTTGAAGTTTATGGAGTTTATATGGAAGATGGAGTAGAGGTAACTACAAATACTGAAAATTTTACTGTTATTATTCCTAAGCGAAAAATTGTGGTCGAGGATTATACAGGGACATGGTGTGGTTTTTGTCCTAGAGTTTCAGCGGCATTAACCTCTTTGCATCAAGAAACGGATGATATTACTGTAATAGCCATACACGAAACGGCAAATAGTTATCCAGATCCAATGCACTTTAGTCAGGTACAAACTTTAAAAGATGCATTTAATGTAGAGGGTTTTCCTGCTGCAAAAATTAATAGAACAACCGAATGGCAAAATCCACATGCAAATACGGATGTAACAAGTATCGCTGGTTTAGACACAAATTTGGCAATAGCTATTAATTCGGAATTAGAAGGCGACGAATTAACAGTACAAGTTAATGTTGTTTATGAAGAAGGTTCTGTGCTAGGCGACAAACTTGTTGTTTACTTATTAGAAGATGAGATTATTAATGGACAGGTTAATTATTATAATGGAGATAGTACAAGTCCATTTTATAATATGGGTGATGTAATTCCGGAGTTTGAACATAATGAAGTTTTAAGAAATTCACTCTCTGCAGTTTTGGGAGATGCAATTCCTGTAACTAGCGCATTAACAGAGTATATAACTTCATTTACTATGACAGTACCTTCTGATTATGTTATGGATAACTTAAGTATTGCTGCTATGGTGGTTGATTCTAACAATTCGGCTAAAAACTCACAGTTTGCTCACATCGAAGAAGATAAAGCGTACGAATAATGTTTTCTAATAAACAAAATAAAAAACCTGAATATTAGTCTTCAGGTTTTTTTTGGTTTAAAAGGTTTTTAATACACTTTTAATATAAAAAAATCCTTAAATGCTATTTGCTTTTAAGGATTTTATATTTTAAAATTTAAGAAAATTTATCCTAAAAATGGATATCTGTAATCTACAGGAGTTACAAAGGTTTCTTTTATTAATCTTGGAGATACCCAACGTAATAAGTTTTGAGCACTTCCGGCTTTATCGTTAGTACCTGAGGCTCTTGCGCCACCAAATGGTTGTTGACCTACAACAGCACCTGTTGGTTTGTCATTAATGTAGAAGTTACCAGCACAGTTTTGTAAGGCTTTAGTAGCTTCTTCAATAGCATAACGACAAGTAGATAATATTGCGCCTGTTAATGCATATTCACTTGTTTCATCAACTAGTTTTAAAGTTTCAGAATAAGCATCTTCATTGTAAACATAAATTGTCATTACAGGCCCAAATAACTCGGTAGACATTGTTTCATACTTAGGGTTTGTTGTAACAATCACAGTTGGTTCAATAAAGTAACCTTTAGATTTATCATAACCTCCTCCTACAATAATTTCTGCTTCATCAGAGGCTTTTGCTGCATCGATATATTTAGCAAGTTTGTCAAAAGAACCTTCATGTATTACAGCAGTAACAAAATTACTCATGTCCTCTGGAGAACCTTGTTTAAAGGAATTTACATCTTCAATCACTAAATTTTTAACCTCTTCCCAGATATTACTTGGTATATAAGCTCTAGATGCTGCACTACATTTTTGACCTTGAAACTCAAAAGCGCCACGAGATATCGCAGTTGCTACTTGTTTTGGTACAGCAGATTTGTGAGCAACAATAAAATCTTTTCCTCCAGTTTCGCCAACAATTTTTGGATATGTTTTATAGTTATGGATATTGTTTCCAATTTGCTTCCAAAGTTCTTTAAATACAAATGTAGAACCTGTAAAATGTAAGCCAGAAAAATCAGGGCTAGACAAAACAGTTTCAGTAATCATTACAGGATCACCAAAAACAACATTAATAACACCATCTGGTACACTTGCTTCTTTAAAAATATCCATGATAATTTTAGCAGAATAGATTTGGCTGTCACTTGGTTTCCAAACGACAACATTACCCATTAATGCCATACATGCTGGTAAGTTTCCTGCAATTGCAGTAAAGTTAAAAGGAGTAACTGCGTAAGTAAACCCTTCTAGAGGACTGTATTCTACACGGTTCCAAGCATCACTTGTGCTTTCTGGTTGTTCCATGTAAATATCCGTCATAAACTGAACATTAAAACGTAGGAAATCTATAAACTCACAAGCTGCATCAATTTCGGCTTGATGTATTGTCTTAGATTGCGCAATCATGGTTGCAGCATTTATTTTTGCTCGGTAAGGACCTGCAATTAATTCTGCGGCTTTTAAGAAAATACCTGCACGCTGTTCCCATGGCATCTGAGACCATGTTTTACGAGCTTCTAATGCTGTAGATATAGCGTCTTCAACATGTTTTTGTTCTGCTAAGTGATATTCGCCAACAATATGTTTGTGATTATGTGGAGGAGACATAGTTCTGGTATTTCCAGTTTTTACATCTTTTCCGTTGATGTACATTGGGACTTCTACTTTGCTGTTAAACATTGTTTTATATGTTTCTTTTACAGCTTCACGCTCAGGAGAACCAGGTGCATAAGACTTAACAGGCTCATTGACTGCCACAGGTACATTAAAGAATCCTTTTCCCATAATATATTTGTTTTTTAGATTAAATTTTGAAAGTGCAAAGGTACAAATTTTATAAGAGAATTATTTCTAGAAATGTTATAGTTGTGTGAAGGTTTAACATTGTAATACTCTTAAAACTTTTGTATTTAAAAGCATGTCCATTTTAACTTTTTCTATTGATGAATAGATTAAAATGTCTTGAAACAAAATTTCAAAAATTAAAAAGGTGAAAATGAACTAAAATTTAATTAAGCGCAAAAGGTGCACTTAATTTAAAAGACGGGATATAAACTTTAAATTTATTAGTCTTAGAAAGATTTATCATGTTGTAATGGCCTTGCATTGCGCCAAAAGGAGATGTTAAAAGGCAGCCAGAATTATAAGTATGAGTTTCACCTGGTTTTAAAACGGGTTTCTTTCCAATAACACCTTCACCTTCAATAATTTCTTCATTGTTTAATGCGTCTAATATTTTCCAGTGTCTTGTGTTTAATTGCACAGAATCTTTACTTTGATTTTCAATAGTTACTTTATAGCCAAAGGCAAAGTGTACTTTATAATTTTTATAAAATGTACCTTCAAAATTGGTTTCGACAGAAATTTTTATACCGCTTGTAACTTGTTGTACCATAGATTTGTTGATTGTGCTATGCTAAAATAGCATAAATTTTGAATGAAACCGTATAATTCGCTGAACAGCTTGTAATTTTAACAATTAGAGAATTTTATACCCTAAATAATTGTAATAACAAATAAACAAATACGTTTTTTTATTAGAATCGAAATTTAAATTTAATTAGTAATGTTTACAGAAGAAGCTTCACCGTATCCTATAAGACGATCATAGCGTGCGCCTAGATCTTTATAATAAACTAAAACTTTATAGTTGTTTTCTGTTTCCCAAAAATTACCACTAATTGCACCTTCATCAATTATTCCAGTTTTTCTGTCTACAGTAATATATTTGTAATTGTAAAAACCTTGTTTTAAAAGCATTATTTTTTCATAGCGTTGGCTTTCAGAATTATATTCCAGTTTTGTTAATGGGTCAATGGCAAAACCATTGAAATTACCATAAATATGAATGTCCTTGTCTTTTATTTCTTCATGTAATAATGAAAAATGAATCATAGTATAGTCGGCTTCAACATCTACATTGTCCGTATCTATTGCGGTAACAAGGAAGTTTCCGTTAATATCCGGATTGTAGGTATACGGTCTGTCTTTTCTAGATACGTTAGTATAAAGATAATTATGGTAAAGGTCTTTTAGTTTAATAAATTGAACGCCAACATTTGCGGCTCTTACATCTTTGTTTTCATAATTCCAATACTCGTTGCCTGCCCAAAATGCAGATTCTGTGTCATAACGATAAATGAGTTCGTTGCCCAATGTGTATTGTGGTTTTAGATTAGAAATTGCAGTGTTGAGGTTGTTGTTTTGTATAATTAATGTTTTAATAGTTTCTAATGGATTATTTAAGTTAATACCATCTGTAGAAATAACCATGTCTACAGATTGCTTTTCTGCAATGACCTTAACGTCTCTAGAGCGCTTTACGCTTACACCAACATTGGCGATATCTTCATATAGCATAAATTTTCTACTAAACATTAATTCATCATAATCATCATAAATAGAAATCATGTAATTACCGCTTTTTAATAAAGCAAGTGTTTGGGTGTTTGGGATGCTTAAATTGTAATGCGAATAAATTTGATACGTATTAAAAGAATTCTCATAAGTTAATATCCTCTGGTTGTCTAGTCCTTTCAGGTATTCTGACTTAACTAAACTAGAGGGAGTCCAATCAAAATTATAATGTTCAATTACATAATAAAAATCTTCTTCATTATTGGTCAGCGCATCAAATTCTAGTTCTAAAGTTTCCCCAAGTTTTAAAATAGGAAGTTGGCCTTGCGTAGTATTACTTTTAAAGGTAATTGTTTTAATAAAATCTGGAGGATTTACTTCTTTAACAACTTGAGAAATTAATAATGTTGGTAATAAAGTAAATAATAATAGGTTGAAAATATTTTTTTTCATCATTGATATTGTGCGATGTGTAAAGATAATCAAAATTCATGCCTATAAAACAGAATGCTTATTTATAATGATTACAAATAAAAAAGAACCAATATTTTGAGATGTTTTTAAGCAATAATTTGTAGATTTGCACGGATTTTTAGATAACTAATCTTTAGTATATGTCAAAAGACATCAGAATTAAAAAGGGTTTAGATATAAAGCTAATCGGTGAAGCCGAGAAAGCAACGGAAAATGCTATTATTAGCAATTCTTATTCTATAAGACCTGAAGACTTCCACAGTATTATTCCAAAATTAGTAGCAAAAGAAGGCACTCGTGTAAAAGCAGGTGAAACTTTATTTTACAATAAAGATAATGAAGCTATGAAGTTTGTTTCGCCAGTTTCTGGTGAGATTACCGAAGTACAACGTGGACCAAGACGTCGAATAGACGCCATTAAAATTGTAGCAGATAAAGAACAAACTTATGTTGATTACGGTAAGTTTGATTTGTCATCTGACGCTGAAAAAATTAAGGCACATTTATTAGCAACAGGTTGTTGGTCTTTTATAAAACAGCGTCCTTACGATGTTATTGCTAATGCAAACAGCAAACCAAAAGCTATTTTTGTTTCAGGTTATGCAAGTGCACCTTTAGCTGCAGATTTAGATTTTACATTGGCAGGAAAAGAAGCAGAATTGCAAGCGGCTGTTACGGTATTATCTAAATTAACAGATGGTAGTGTGCATGTTTCAGTAGGTCAAAATTCTAATTCGCCTTTAGCTAATTTAAATAATACTACCACTCATAAAGTTTCAGGGCCACATCCATCAGGTAATGTAGGGACATTAATTAATAAGGTAAGTCCTATTAATAAAGGAGAAACTGTTTGGACGGTTAATGCGCAAGACTTAGTGATAATAGGTGAGTTGTTATTAACTGGTAAGTTTAATGCAGAACGTATTGTTGCTTTAGCAGGTTCTTCTGTTAAAAAGCCAAGATATTTTAAAACTAAAATTGGTTCTGAAATTGCTACTATGGTTTATGATAATGGCGTTGAAAGAGATAGTAATGACCGTATTATTTCTGGGAATGTTTTAACAGGTAAACAAGTTGGACCAGATGGTTTTTTGGATTATTACAGTAATGTAATTTCAGTTATACCAGAAGGTGATGATTATGAATTATTTGGTTGGAATAAACCGATTTTTAATAAAATTTCTACATCTAGAGCGTTAACTTTTTCTTGGTTAAACCCTAAGAAAAAATACGATTTAAATACGAATACAAACGGAGAGCATAGAGCATTTGTAACTACTGGAACTTACGAAGAAGTTTTTCCTTTAGATATTTATCCAATGCAAATTTTAAAAGCTTGTATGTATAAAGATTTGGATGAAATGGAAGCTTTAGGAATGTACGAAGTTGCTCCTGAGGATTTTGCGTTAACAGAGTTTGTATGTGTGTCTAAGCAACCGCATCAAAAAATAATAAGAGAAGGTTTAGACTTAATGCTTAAAGAGATAGGATAATGGGTTTAAAAAGTAATTTACATAATTTTAAGGAAAAGAATAAAGACAAAAAATGGATTCCTGCATTTAATGCAATCCATACCTTTTTATACTTACCAAATGAGACCACTCACGGTGGTACTCATATTAAGGCAGCAGACGATTTAAAACGTACAATGAATACCGTTATTATGGCGTTGGTGCCATGTTTAATATTTGGAATGTTCAATGCTGGTTATCAACATTATTTAGCACAAGGATTAATAGAATCTGCAGATGGGTTTTTAGGCGCATCTTTTTGGACTTGGGATAATTTTGTAATCGGTCTGTGGAAAGTTTTACCGTTAGTTATTATTTCTTATGGTGTTGGTTTAGCAGTAGAATTCGTATTTGCTATTATTAAAGGTCATGAAGTAGAAGAAGGTTACTTGGTAACAGGTATGTTAGTTCCATTAATTGTACCTGTTGATATTCCGCTTTGGATGTTAGCTGTAGCAGTAATTTTTGGAGTTGTTATTGGGAAAGAGGTTTTCGGTGGTACAGGTATGAATATTCTAAACCCTGCATTAACTATCCGTGCTTTCTTATTTTTTGCTTATCCTACTTGGATGTCAGGAGATAAAGTTTGGGTTCATGGAGCTGTAGAACGAGCTGGTACACCAGATGCAATCTCTGGAGAAACTATATTAGGTAGTTTAGCACAAAATAATGGAACATTAGGCTATGATATATGGGATATGTTCTGGGGAATTATACCAGGATCTGTTGGTGAGACATCAAAGTTTTTAATAATTATTGGAGCTTTATTCTTAATTTTTACTAAAGTAGGAAGCTGGAGAATTATCATTAGTACCTTAATTGGAGCTTTATCCATGGGATTAATTTTCAACGGTGTAATTAATGCTGGTTGGGTTGGTGAATCAAGTAAATTCTTTGGATTAATGAGTGTACCGTTTTGGCAACACTTAATCATAGGTAGTATATTGTTTGGAGCTGTTTATATGGCAACAGATCCTGTAACGGCATCTCAAACTAATAAAGGAAAGTGGATTTATGGTTTCTTAATAGGATTTATCTCAATTATGATACGTGTATTCAATCCAGCATACCCAGAAGGTGTATTCTTAGCAATATTATTAATGAACGTTTTCGCACCAACAATTGATCACTATGTTATTAAAGCTAATGTGAAGCGAAGAATGAAACGTGTAAAAGTTAAAACAGCATAATTATGGCAGTTAACACAGATAAAAATTCGTACACCATACTTTTTGCAATAGCAATGGTAGTAGTTGTAGGTTCATTATTAGCGTTTACAGCATCGTCTTTAAAACCTAATATCGATGAAAACAAGCGTATGGAGAAGCAACAGAATATTCTATACGCAATGGGAATAAATGGAAACGAGGGTTCAGGTGATATTACTTTTGTATCTACTGACGTCGTTGCAGATGAATTTTCTAGTAATATTTCAGAACAGTTAGTATTGGAGTATAAAGATGGTAAAATAATTAACCAATACACTCGTCAAGAGTTTATGGATTCTACAGATGAAGATAAAGGTATTGAGCCGTACTTAATAGATATTAAGAAGCAACAAACAAGAGCTAAAGAAGGTAAATCTCGATATTTACCATTATTTGTTGGTCAGCAAGATGGTAAAATAGTTTATGTAGCGCCAATAAGAGGTAAAGGACTTTGGGATGCTATTTGGGGTTTTGTGGCTTTAGATAAGGACATGATAGTTAAAGGAACATTTTTTGATCATGCTGGTGAAACTCCTGGTTTAGGTGCTAATATTAAGCAACGCTATTTTATGGATGATTTTTATGGTGAAGAATTATTAACCGATGCAGGTGTGTTTAAAGGTATTTCTGTAGCAAAAGGAAATAATGATCCAAAAAATGAAATTAAAGACGATTATGAAGTTGATGCCTTAGCAGGTGCAACAATTACAGGAGATGGAGTATCTGCAATGATTAAGAAAGATCTAAAATTGTATTTACCATTCTTTCAGAATTTAAAAACAAAAACGAATTAGTATGGGACTACTTTCAAAAAAAGATGCCAAGTTAATTACGGATCCGTTAACGGATAATAACCCTATTACAATTCAGGTATTAGGTATTTGTTCTGCGTTAGCGATTACTGCAGAGCTTAAAGCTTCCTTAGTAATGGGAATTGCCGTATTGTTTGTACTAGGTATAGGCAACGTGGTTATTTCACTAATGCGAAATATTATTCCTTCAAAAATTAGAATTATTGTTCAACTTATCGTTGTAGCTTCTCTAGTAATTATTGTAGATCAAGTACTTAAAGCTTTTGCTTTTGAATTAAGTAAAACACTTTCTGTATTCATTGGTCTTATTATTACTAACTGTATTATTATGGGACGTTTTGAAGCATTTGCTTTAGGTAACGGTCCTTGGAAATCATTTTTAGATGGAATTGGAAATGCCTTAGGTTATGCAGTTATATTAATAATTGTAGGATTCTTTAGAGAGCTTTTAGGTTCTGGAACTTTATTTGGAATACCAGTTTTAGGTGATCCAATTGAAAAAACTGGAGTGTATTCTATCGGTTATGAAAATAATGGTTTTATGTTAATGCCTCCAATGGCATTAATAATCGTTGGTTTAATAATTTGGGTACAACGTAGTAGAAATAAAGATTTAATCGAAGACTAACATTAAGTTGTTATCCTGAATTTAATATCGGGATTTAAATAAAATAGAAAATGATAGAACATTTAGAATTATTTTTCAAGTCCATATTTATAGACAACATGGTATTTGCGGTTTTCTTGGGTATGTGTTCATACTTAGCCGTATCTAAAAAAGTGGCAACAGCAGTTGGTCTTGGTGCAGCCGTTATCTTTGTATTGGCCATCACAGTACCATTAAACTGGTTATTAGATCAGTATTTATTACAGCCAGGAGCTTTATCTTGGTTAGGGCCAGAATATGCTGATTATGACTTAGGTTTCCTTTCCTTTATCATGTTTATTGCAACTATTGCAACCATGGTACAACTCGTAGAGATTGTGGTAGAGAAGTTTTCTCCATCATTATACAATTCCTTAGGAATCTTTTTACCGTTAATTGCTGTAAACTGTGCCATTTTAGGTGGTTCATTATTTATGCAGTCTCGTGAAATAGAAACATTAGGCTTAGCTTTTAATTATGGTGTTTCTTCGGGTATTGGTTGGTTCCTAGCAATTTTAGCTATTGCAGCTATTCGTGAAAAAATTAGATATAGTAATGTACCTGCACCTTTACGAGGTTTAGGGATTACATTTATAATTACAGGTTTAATGGGTATTGGTTTCTTAAGCTTTGGTGGTATGTTAACTGGTGGTGATGAAGAAGGTGAACCATCAACTGAGCCAACAGTACAAGTAGAACAAGTTGAAACTGATAATGCTAAAGAATTAGCAGATAACACTAAAATAGTTGAGTAGTATGATTTTAGCAGCTGGAACAACAGGAACAGTAATAGCAACCGTTGTAGCGTTTTTAATAATTACGTTAGTCTTGGTGAGTTTATTGCTTTTTGTAAAACAAAAATTATCACCATCTGGTCCTGTAAAAATTAAGATTAATGGTGAACGCGAAATAGAAGTAGCTTCAGGTGGCACGTTATTGTCAACCTTAGGAAGTAACAAAATCTTTTTACCATCTGCTTGTGGTGGAGGTGGTACTTGTATACAATGTGAATGTCATGTTTTATCTGGAGGTGGAGAAGCACTACCAACAGAAACACCACATTTCTCAAGAAAAGAATTAGCTGAAGGAGCGCGTTTATCTTGCCAAGTAAAAGTAAAACAGGATATGGAAATAACGATTCCTGAAGAAGTATTTGGTATAAAAAAATGGGAAGCAACTGTTGTTTCTAATTATAATGTAGCAACTTTTATCAAGGAATTTGTTGTAGAAATTCCTGAAGATATGAATTATAAAGCAGGAGGATATATTCAAATTGAAATTCCAGAATGTGAAGTAAAGTATGCAGATATGGATATTTCTGCGCATCCAGAAGATCATCCAGGTGAACCAGATAAGTTTAAGCCAGATTGGGAGAAGTTTGGTTTATGGCCATTGGTAATGAAAAATGATGAGCTTGTAGAAAGAGCATATTCTATGGCTTCTTATCCTGCTGAAGGAAGAAGAATTATGCTAAATGTGCGTGTTGCAACACCTCCTTTTGATCGTGCAAAAGGTGGATGGATGGATGTAAATCCTGGTGTGGCATCTTCATATATTTTTAACCAAAAGGTTGGAGATAAAGTTACCATTTCTGGACCTTATGGAGAATTCTTCATAAATGAGTCTGATTCTGAAATGTTGTATGTTGGTGGTGGTGCTGGTATGGCTCCAATGCGTTCTCATTTATATCAATTATTTAGAACCTTAAAAACAGGTCGTAAAGTAACGTATTGGTATGGTGGACGTTCTAAAGCAGAATTGTTTTACATCCATTACTTTAGAGCATTAGAAAAGGATTTCCCGAACTTTAAATTCTATTTGGCATTATCAGAACCATTAGAAAGTGATAACTGGAAAGTTAAAAAAGATATTAATGATGAAGCTGGTGATGGTTTTGTAGGGTTTATTCACAATTGTGTGATAGAAAACTATTTAAAACATCATGATGCGCCAGAAGACATTGAATTATACTTTTGTGGGCCACCATTAATGAACCAAGCGGTTCAGAAAATGGGTGAAGATTTCGGAATTCCGGATGAGCACATTAGATTTGATGACTTTGGTGGTTAATCTAAAAGTTTTATATATAAAAGCCAACTCTATTGAGTTGGCTTTTTTATTGTCTATGTCGTTATTTTTTTAATGTTGAGGTTGTAATGGGCTATTTTCAAAATTAAATAGAGATGAGCAGTCCATTACAAAAGGTATTTTATCTAATTGGCATAACACTTTGACCACTTCACATAATCCATCAAAAAGAGTATTTTCATTAATAATTGTAGGTTTAAGTAATCTATTATTGCTCATTGTATAGCCGCAACCTTTTAAGAAAGCAGTTTCAATTTGTAATAATTCAATAGGACTATAGCCATTAAATTTTCTTCCTAGATTTTGATGCACTAATCCTATATAATTTAATTGATTAGAGCCATGTTTATCCGTTAAGTGTTTCCAGTAATCTTTACAATCTAAAATATTACCAACAGCGCATGCTTTAAAGTTATCAGGATTTAATGTTCTACTATGAAATGCTAGATAAAGTTTTGTAATTGCATGATTAAAACGAATTGAAGTTTCCATAATATTACTATTTTTCATTCAAGTTAAAAGATATAAAAAAATTATTTATACTCCATAATTAAGAATACAGCTGTAGTCTCACCAATATTCAATACCTCGTGAGTTGTCATTTTATCTTTTCTAAAACTATAGCCAGTTGGTACATTTACTTCTCTTGTGCCTGTGGTGTCAGTTATTTTAAATGTTCCACCAAAGAGGGTATACCCAAAATGTGGATTGTGGTAATGTTTTTCATGTCCTACATTAGGCTTAAAAGTACATTTAAGCACTCTTAATTCATCGTTTTCTTCTAAAACTTCACATACTGAATAGCCTTGCCAGCCAGCCTCTAAAGGGTCGGGTAATTCACTTTTGTTTGTACAGTTACTGCATAGAATTAACAGAATTATGCTTAGATTGAATTGAAAGGTATTGTTCTCCATATTAATCTTGAATTTAGGTAAATTTAATAACTATATAACAAATTGTTGTTTACATACGTTAAGAGTTTGAAGGCCTTTGTTTTGTATCTATTAATAGCATGTCTCTTATGAAAAAAATATTACTCATATTATTATTGTTTATTACAATGGTTATTTTGGCTTATCAACTAAAACCTGTTAAAAAAGTAGGAGATAAATTTGTTTCTATAATGGAAACACCAGAATTAATAAACAAGGATAGCTTAACGATAAAATCTAGAGTTAATGTTCCTGTTGGTTATAAACGGACCACGTATGCTCCAGGAAGTTTCCAAGAGTATCTTAGAAATTATAAATTGAAATCCTTTGGTAGTAAAATTATTAATTATGATGATACTAATTATTTTTGGCAAGGCGGACATATAGGTATTTTAGAAATCCCTGTGCCAAAAAACGGATTACAGCAATGTGCTGATGCTTTAATAAGAATAAGAAGTGAGTACCTTTGGGATACTAATAGAAAAGATGAAATAGGTTTTAATTTTACTTCTGGTCATTATTGTGCTTGGACAAAATACGCAGAAGGTTATAGACCAAAAATCAATGGTAATAAAGTAACGTTTCATAAAACGGCAAAAGGCGATTCTTCAAAAGATAATTTTTATAAATATTTGAATCTTATTTACATGTATTCTGGGACGTTATCACTTTATAATGAGTTAAAACCTATTAAGGCTAAAGATTTAAAAATTGGAGATATGCTTATAAAAGGAGGTTCTCCAGGGCATATTGTAATGATAGGTGATGAGGTTGTAAATAATAAAGGTGAAAAATTATTCTTATTATTTCAAGGTAATACTCCAGCACAAAGTGTTCATTTAGTTAAGAATCTCGAGGATTCTGATATATCACCTTGGTATCAAATGAAAGATAATGCTGTGATTCCTGTTTCCAATTATACGTTTGGAAGTTCTAAGTTTGTTAGATTTAAATAGCAACTTTGTATCTTTGTAAAATGAGTAAACCACTTACACCACAAGAATTACATAATCTCGCCATGAATCATGTTGGTAAAGACTTGGAAGCTCGTGGTTTTGAATTTGTTGCAATAAATAGTAAACTTAAACGTCATCCACAATTTGTATGTATTGATAAAAATAGTCAATACTTTTTTGTGGTTGTTAGAGCTGTTATATTGCCAGAAAACCCAAATAATTATGATATTGTTTGGATGGAGACTTTTAAAAAACATGCTTACGAAAAGGATGCTAAAGTTTTGTATGCAGGTGTCGGACTTGGAAATCCGCAAGGTGAAGACTTACCCATTTATTTAAATCAAGAATATCTTATTGAGTACAATGGCGTTCAGGTTATTGATATGAATTTAAATTAATATGAAAAACATAATTTTCTTAGTTCTAGCTGCATTTGTTTTTTCTTGTCAATCAGAACCTAAAAACATCAAACTTTCAGGTCCTATTTTTGGTACTGTTTATAATATTCAATATTATTCTGAAGACAATACTAATTATCAAAAACAGTTTGATAGTTTGTTTGCTGTTGTCAACCAATCGTTATCAACTTATATTACTGATTCAGATATTTCTCGACTTAATAGAAACGAAATAACAAAAGTTGATTACCATTTTGAAAATGTCTTTAAAGCCTCAAAAACCATTTACAGAAAGACTGAAGGTGTTTTTGACCCAACTATAGGCAATGTTGTAAATGCTTGGAATTTTGGTGCAGAAAAGGATAAATTTTTAACAGATAGCATAACTATAAATAATTTAATGAAATCTGTAGGATTTAATAAAGTTGGACTCGTAAATGGGCATATTAAAAAGCCTAAAGAAGGCTATCTAGAATTTAATGCTATTGCCAAAGGCTACGGAATAGATGTTATAGCTAACTTCTTAGAATCTAAAGGAATTGATAATTATTTAGTTGATATAGGAGGCGATTTAAGAACAGCAGGTATCAATTTAGAAAGTAAAAAAGGATGGACAATTGGTATTGATGATCCAAATTTTGATGGATCACAATCTTATTCAAAAGTTATTACTTTAAAAGATGAAAGTATGGCAACTTCCGGTACCTACAGAAAATTTAAAACAGACGAAAACGGAAATCGTTATGCACATATAATTAATACTAAAACCGGTTATCCTACAAAAACAAACATTCTCAGTGTTTCTGTAATTGCACCAGATTGTATGACTGCAGATGCTTATGCAACAGCTTTCCAAGCTATGGGAATAGAAAAAGTGATTTCGTTTTTAAACACTCATCCAGAACTAAAAGTATATTTTATTTATGAAAATGAAAATAAAGTTTTACAAACCAAAGCTTTAAACGGATTTCCAGAATAAATCTTTTTAGTTAATATTTTAGGTTACAGAATATCTGTAAAAATGGGTATGGTATCGAAAAAATTAATTGACGGCTATTATTTTTAGTAGTTTGTTGACTTTTAATTGTATATGCTACTTTTTTACACCTAACCAATGAGTTTTAAATCTATTATATTATCATTTTTATTTGTTTTTACAACAGTAAGCTTTGCACAAACAAACAGTGAAATAGCTGAAGTATATGTAAAACGATCAGAAGCACTTTTCTTCAATTCTGATATGGATAAATCTTTAGAAATTTTTAATAAAGCACTAAAATACATGGATAGTATCCCAAATAGTCGAGTCGCTAAATTAGGAACTTTACTGCATTTTGAACATCAGCAATTTTTTGAAGCACGTTCTTATGCCAAATGGTATTTTGAATTAGAAGAGGATAAAACAAAAGAAGAATATAGCGATATGTTAGAGACATATGTTAATATACAAGAAGAAATTGATAAATACATTGAAGAGCAAAAAGTGTTAGAACTTCAGCGCTTAAAAGAAGATAGAGAAGCCAAACGCCTAGATTCGTTAAACAATTTATGGTCAGATAAATCTAAAGCATTTCAAATCAATATAGATAGTATATATACCTTTAATAAATATAATTTGGCAGTGTTTTCTAAAGATGGAAAACTTGGTATTATGAATGATGTTGGTACCGTAGTAGAAGAACCTCTAGATTTTAAACATTATATAACTTATGATGGTTATGTGTTAATGTTAGATAAGCCTAAAAACCCAACAAAAATTTTTGCTTATAACTGTAAGAATAAACAAGGTCAATTACTTCCAAGCGTAGCCCAATTTAATTCAAATTCTTCTCATTTTGGAAAAGTAATGTTGCCTAGAGCAAATGGATTACTAGTTGCATACCCTAATAATACAGGTAATGCTTTTATCTATAATTTAGAAATTAAGTCTGTGGTAGCCTCTTCAGATTTAAAAGAGTTTTTAAAAGAGTTAAAGAAAAATGATATTATTGAAAAATATAAAGACAATCAAATCCGTATCAATAAACAATGGTTAACCTTAGGGAATACTTTGGGAGCAGGAGTTTATGAATTGTATGAGAATAACACACGTTATGGCTACTTAAATACGTCAGATGGTAAAATATATGATAATAAATATTATAATTATCTAGGTGGCTTTTGTAATGGTAATTTTGAATTACTTGAAGATGAAAAACGATTTTGGTTAGACGCAGATGGTGTAAAAAGAGAGAAAAATAAAAACGAAAATGGTAATTATTCTGGAGTTTCAAGATTTATAAAACAGGAAAATGGTAGTTATTATATTCTTCAAAATAGAAAAGGAAAAGATTATTTAATACTAGGCAAAAATGCTCTTTTAAATAGAAAACAGTTTGTGTCTGGTGCAACATTTTAAATTTAAAAAAAAAAAATTTTTGTGACCAAACAATAATTTAGGTTTCTAATAAGCAAGTGTGCTATTAACACTTAAATACTAAAAAAGTTGTTCTAGGTTAGGGTGGAGCAGCTTTTTTTTTTGCTAGATACTCTAAGCTCTTTTAAAATGCTGAAAAAAAGAATTTAATAATTTAAAATGCATCAATAAAAAGCAATAACCAACCCATAACTAAAAGTAAGCCGCCAATAGGAGTAATTGGTCCTAAAAATCGAAGTTTCTTCCCTTTTGCATCAGATAGAATTAAACCGTAAATACTAAATGAAAATAGTATAATTCCTATGGTAAAACACCAGTATATTGATGAAGACAAAGTATTTATGTTAAAGCCTAAAGTTAATAATACTATAGCATGATACATCTGGTATTTTACACCTACCTCAAAACTATGCAATTGCTCCGTAGATAGCGTTTTCTTTAAAGCATGAGCTCCAAAAGCTCCAAATATTACAGATAACATACCGAAAAGAGCACCAGTTGCAATTATAATGTGTTGCGTCATAAAGGAAAGTTGTTTTTATTTATAAACTACAGGAATAATTTCACCTTTAGCTAAACAGTATTTTGTAATATCTTCTTTTGTTAGTTGAGTTGTATAATCTACTTCTTCAACCTTAAAACCTATAGAACGTAGCTTATCAAAATAATCTTTACCATAAACCCTAACATGGTCATACTGTCCAAAAATTTTAGCACGTTCTGCTCTGTCAGTAATAGAGTTATCTTCAAAAGTTACAGCACGATTTAAATCTTGAGGAATTTGAAATATGCCATAACCTCCTGGCCTCATAACTCTATATAACTCTTGCATAGCTTTAGTGTCATCTGGTATATGTTCTAAGACGTGATTGCACAGAATAATATCATAACTGTTATCATCAAAAGGAAGATCGCAAATATCTGCTTTGACATCTGCAATTGGAGATAGTAAATCTGTTGTTGTATAACTTATGTTTTTAAGTTTTCTAAAGCGTTTTAAAAAACATTGTTCTGGAGCAAAATGAAGCACCTTTTTCTCGTCCTTAAAGAAATTAGTTTCATTTTTAAGATATAACCATAATAATCTGTGCCTTTCTAAAGAAAGGGTAGAAGGTGAGAGCACATTTGGTCTTTGTACACCATAGCCATATGGTAAAAAAGATTTAAAACTTTTGCCATCAATTGGGTCTGTATATTTATCGCCTTTTAAAAATAAAGCTATTATAGGACGAACCAAATAACTTAATCTTATAAGTAATGGCCTTGGAATAAGATTGAGGCAAAATTTAAAAAGCGATTTCATTTTTAAAGTACTAAAGCTTTTTGTCTAAAAGCATCTTCCTCATCAGAAACAATACCTAACGCTTCATGCACGTATGCAAAAGTTGATAGTATTTCAGGTTTCCCATTCACTATAGCAATATCATGTTCAAAGTGTACACTTGGTTTTCCATCTTGTGTTACAATTGTCCAACCATCACTAAGTTGTTTTACTTTATGAGTACCCATATTTATCATAGGCTCAATAGCCACTACCATGCCTTCAATAAATTTCTTTCCACGACCTCTTTTTCCGTAGTTTGGCATTTCAGGGTCTTCATGCATTTTTCTGCCTAAGCCATGGCCAACTAATTCTCTAACAACTCCATAACCTTCTGCTTCACAATATTTTTGAATAGCAAAACCAACATCACCAACACGATTCCCAATTTTTAATTGCTCAATTCCAACATATAATGATTCTTTAGTTGTTTTAATTAGTTTTTTTGTGTCTTCATCTACGTTTCCTATTTCAAAAGTATACGCGTGATCACCATAAAAACCATTCATAAAGGAACCACAATCTATAGATACTATATCGCCATCTTTTAGAGGGATATCAGTTGGTAAGCCATGTACAACAGCTTCATTTACACTGCATAGTAAAGTTGAAGGGCAATCGTAAAGCCCTTTAAAACCTGGTAGAGCACCATGGTCTCTAATGAATTCCTCAGCTATTTTATCTAAATGATTTGTAGTAACGCCTTCTTTTGTTTCTTTTGCTAACATACCTAATGTTTTAGATACGATAAGTGCACTTTGACGCATTAATTCAATTTCTTCAGCTGTTTTTACTATTATCATGGTTCAATCTATTGAGCGGCAAAGATAGGTAATTATAATAATTAAAGTATTCCCTAAAATATGATAAATTGCAGTTTCTAATTGATAATTCTAATTTAGATTTGTAATTCAAAAAAAAAGAAAAACTATGTATAAAACAGTTTCAGCAGAGGAAGCCTTAAAAGTTGTAAAATCTAATGATCGCGTTTATATCCAAGCAGCAGCTGCCGCACCTCAAAGTCTTGTAAGAGCATTAGCAGCAAGACATGAAGAGTTGAGAAATGTAGAGGTTTGTCATTTACATACAGAAGGTGAAGCACCTTACGCTAACCCTGAATACAGTGAGAGTTTTCACGTAAATTCATTTTTTATTGGTAAAAATGTGAGACATACTTTAAAAGCAGGAAATGGATCTTATACACCAGTTTTTTTAAGTGAATTACCAAGACTTTTTCAACAAAGAATTATTAACCTAGACGTAGTTTTAATTCATGTTTCGGTGCCGGATCGTCATGGTTATTGTTCCTTAGGTGTTGCTGTAGAAGCAATTTTAGCGGCAATTGATAATGCTAAAACTGTAATTGCCCAAGTAAATCCTCAAATGCCACGTACGCATGGAGCAGGTGTTATTCATATCACAGAGATAGATTATTTTGTTGAGTCTGATGAAGAAATTCCAATCCATGAGATGGCTCAACCAAATGCAATTGAATCTAAAATTGGAGATTATGTTGCAAATTTAATTGAAGACAGAAGTACATTACAAATGGGCATTGGCTCAATTCCGAATGCTGTTTTAAAAAGTCTAACTAATCATAAAGATTTGGGTTTACATACAGAAATGTTTTCTGATGGTGTAATTGATTTAATTTTGAATAATGTAATTAATGGTAATTATAAAAAGATTAATCGTGGTCGTACACTTTCTACGTTTGTAATGGGTTCTAAACGTTTGTATGATTACGTAGATGATAATCCGTTTGTAGAAATGCGAGCGTCAAATTATACAAATAATCCAGCTTTTATAAAGCAAAACCCAAGAATGGTTGCCATAAACTCGGCAATTGAGGTTGATCTAACTGGGCAAGTATGCGCGGATTCTATAGGGTCTAATATTTATTCTGGAGTTGGTGGACAAATAGATTTTATTAGAGGAGCATCTTTAAGTGAAGGAGGAAAGGCAATTATTGCGCTTCCGTCTGTAACAAAAAATGGTGTAAGTAGAATTGTACCTATGTTAAAGCCAGGAGCAGGAGTTGTAACAACTAGAGCTCATGTTCATTATGTGGTTACTGAATATGGTGTAGCAAATTTATATGGAAAAACTATTAAACAGCGTGCAGAGGCATTAACTAGAATTGCACATCCCGATCATCGATTAAGTATAGATAAATCTTATTTTGAAATGTTGAAGGGGTAATTCAATGTTAAAACTTCCACCATTTTTTTGATGGCTTTTTAATGTCTGGTTTTTCGTTGGTAATGATTTGATATACTTCTCCCCAACCTAAAATACCACCAATATTTCTGTCATCTATAAAAAGGTCTGCATGGATTTTACGACTTCTGCTGTAATCATATTTTTCTTCTGGAAAACTTGCATTTACGGCATAGAATTCAATACCATTTTCTTTACAAAAGTCCACGGCTTCTTGCAATTTTGTACCGCATCTATAAGTCCATAGAATTAGACGATGGCCATCTTGTTGTAATCGTTTTAGAGTTTCAAAAGCAAAAATGCGTGTTTTTCCAATTTTGGGGTAAGCATCATCTACGATGGTACCGTCAAAATCTACCGCAATAATTAATCTATTTTGAAAATTCATGCTATTTATCAATTGTAGGTTGGGGCAAAGTTACAATAAAATGGCTTTTATACAAGGCTCTCTTGGGTCATAGCCTTTGGTTGCGGTATGCCTATTAGTTTTAAAATTGTTGGTGCAATATCTCCTAAAATTCCGTCCTTAATAGTTTTTAATTCTTTATCAATTAAAATAATAGGTACAGGATTTGTTGTATGTGCCGTATTTGGAGACCCATCAGGATTAATCATAGTTTCACAATTACCATGATCTGCAATTAATATTGTGGTGTAATCATTTTCTAAAGCTGTAGTAACAACGTTTTTAACACATTCATCTACTGCTTCACAAGCTTTAATAGCAGCTTCCATTACTCCAGTATGTCCAACCATGTCGCCATTTGCAAAGTTTAAACAAACAAAATCAACCTCTCCTTTTTTAAGTTCAGGAACTAAAGCATCTGTAAGCTCAAAAGCACTCATTTCTGGTTTTAAATCATAAGTTGCTACTTTAGGTGAGTTTCTAAGTATCCTTGTTTCACCTTCAAATGGTTTTTCTCGCCCACCTGAGAAGAAGAAAGTAACATGTGGATACTTCTCAGTTTCTGCAATTCTAATTTGTTTTTTATGATGTTTTTCTAATACTTCTCCTAAAGTATCAGAAAGATTTTCTTTATTAAAAACTACATTTATGCCTTTGTAGTTATCATCATAATTGGTTAATGTAACGTAGTAAAGGTTTAGTTTATGCATGTTTTGTTCGTGGAAATCACTTTGAGAAAGCACTTCTGTTAATTGACGGCCACGATCTGTTCTAAAGTTAAAGAATATAACAACGTCATCATCTTTAATAGTTGTTACGGGTTGGTTATTACTATCGCTTACAACTAACGGTTTTATAAATTCGTCTGTAACACCATTATCATAGTTTGCCTTAATAGATTCTAATACATTTTGAGTTTTTTCTCCAATGCCATGCACCATGCCATCATATGCTAATTTAACACGTTCCCAGCGTTTATCTCTATCCATTGCATAATAACGGCCAGTTACGGTTGCAAGCTTTCCGGTCGTTTTTTTCATGTAATCTTCTAAATCTGAAATAAAACCATAACCAGATTTTGGATCTACATCTCTTCCGTCGGTAAATGCATGCACATATACATTGTCTAAACCATAATCATTTGTGGCATTTAATAAACCGTATAGATGATTAATGTGAGAATGCACGCCTCCATTACTAACTAAACCTAATAAATGAATGTTTTTATTGTTGGTTTTTGCATATTCAAAAGCGTCTTTTAATACTTTTTCTTCACGAAGTGTTTTATTTTTTACAGCAAGATTAATTTTTACTAAATCTTGGTACACAATCCTTCCTGCGCCTAAGTTCATATGGCCAACTTCACTGTTACCCATTTGACCTTCTGGTAAACCAACATGTAAACCATCTGTTCTTAAACTTGCACTAGGATATTTGTTATATAGAGAGTCTATAAATGGAGTTTGTGCATTATCTATTGCTGAAACTTTAGGGTCTGGAGATTTTCCCCAACCATCTAAAATCATTAAAATCACCTTTTTGTTCATGTGAAAAATATTTTAAGAATCAAAGATAATACATACAACTGTATAACAATTCTGTTAGCTTAAAAAATTTAAGATGTTAACTAAATTTTATGTTTTGGTAATCTGCTGATTTATTGATTGATAATAATTGAGGATTTGTTAACATATTTGTTTTCAAATTGTTAAATAAATGTTATAAAAAATTTTAGATGTAACAAAGTGAAAAAAGTATCGTCTATTTAGTATAATCAAAAAACAAATCAATTAAATTTAAAATCTTTCATCATGAAAAAATCAGTAGTAGTTTTAGCCTTAGCATTAGGCTTTTCAATCAGTAATTTAAATGCATCAAATTTTACTTCTTCTTCAGACTTAGATGACGTAGTTGTACAAACCGTAGAAATTAGTCCTTTATGTAAGGCTGTTGCTACAGGAAATACAGAGGAAGTAAAAAGATTATTAAAAAATGGAGCAGATGTAAATGCTAAATCTAATGGCATGATGCCAATTCATTATGCGGCAAAATATAATCGTGTAGAATTAATAAAGGTATTAATCACTGCAGGATCTAAAATACATGAGCCTTGTAATCAAGGTTATTCTGCATTAAGACTGGCAGAAAATGCAAAAGCAAAAGATGCTGCGTTATTTTTAAAACGTTTTAAAAAGAAAACTGTCTAGGAGTAGGCAATTATTTGAGTTAGTTAGTAATAAAAAGCGTCCATTAGGACGCTTTTTTATGTTTAGCAATAGCTTCTCTTATTTTTTCAATTCTGTTTTCTGGGTCTGGATGTGTGCTTTGCATTTCTGGCGCTCTATTTGGTCCTGCAGCTGCTTTTAGAATTTCCATAACACCAATCATTTCTTCAGGGTTATAGCCAGCATCCATCATAAATATAACACCAAGTTCATCACTTTCTAATTCGTCATCTCTACCGTTTTTAAGTAAAGTTCCATTACCTATTTGTTGTGCAACAGAGCCCATATCTATAGCTCCTGCTCCCATTACCAATGTTTGCCAATATTTTGAATCTGTAATACGCTCATTTGAGTGTTTGCCTAAAACGTGACCTATTTCATGTCCTAAAACGCCTGCTAATTGGTCTTCATTTTGCAGTTGAGAAAACAGAGCATAAGTTATAAATATCTGACCACCTGGCAATGCAAATGCATTGATGGTGTTTTCATCGGCTAATAAATGAAATTCGTATTTGTATGGTGTGTTTTTTGCCAAACTATGATTTACTAATTTATTTCCAACTTGGTCTACTAGTGCTTGGTATTGATTATTAGGATGTAAGCCACCATGTTGCTGTGCCATACCTGGTGCACTTTGCAAACCAATAGCAATTTCTTGTTCTGGTGAAAGTGATATTGCTTGTGTTCTCCCTGTATACGGATTTGTTTCTTGTTGTGAGCATCGACGTATAAAGGCAAAAGCGACTATGGCCAAGCCAATTAATATACGAACTTTAAAATTTCCTCTTCTCATTTTTAAGTTAGTTTAGTTAATAGTGAGTTCAATGTACAAAAGTTTGACACATATTTTACCTTAAAGTCATTGATTGTGACTAAAATCAGAAAGTTTTTTTAAAATAAACCGACTTGTTTATTGTATAATTACAATACTGTTAATGCCATACTTTAAATTATGAGTTACCAATTTAAAATAATATCGAATGAAGATTTAAATCAGATAATTCCAATGATTTATGATCTAAATGAGGCTAAAATTAGTTTAGATGTATTGACATCTAGATTTAATGAAATGAAAAAGCAAAACTACGAATGTGCTGTTATTTCTATAGCTAATGAACTAGTTGGTGTTGCTGGTTTGTGGTTTTGTACTAGACATTATATTGGTAAATCTGTAGAGTTAGATCATGTTTATATTAAGCCAAAATATAGAGGGAACGGCTTGGGTAAAAAATTTATGGCTTGGTTATATACTTATGCAAAAGGAAAAGGGTGTGATTCTATAGAATTGAATACTTATGTTCAAAATAATCCTTCGCATAAATTCTATTATAACGAAGGATTTGAGATTTTAGGATATCATTTCTTAAAAAAACTGTAAGCTTATTTTAAAAAAGCTAAATCAGAGTTAGTCTCAATTTCATAAGGTGTTTTTCCGCATTCAAAAATGCGAGCTTCTAAAGTTCCTTTTAGTGTTAATAAATCGTTTTCTACAGCAATCCAACTGCCTTCTCTTAGGCCAATAACAGGTTGGTTATTAAATGCATGAAATTCTTTAATACGTGTTTCCCTAGTTTCTCCCATATGTTTACTTTCAACAATTGGATCTAAATAATGCGGATTAATATTAAAAGGAACCAAACCCAATGTTTTAAAACTTGGCGGATACATTATTGGCATATCGTTAGTGGTATTCATGGTTAAACCACAAATGTTACTACCTGCACTTGTGCCTAAATAAGGTATACCGTTAGTTACAGCGGTTTTTATAGGCGCTAGAGCTTTATTTTTATAGAGTTGAGAAACTAATACAAAGGTATTTCCACCACCTACAAAAATACCTTCAGCATTTTTAATTGCGTTTTCTGCATTGTCAAATTCATGAATGCCCTTAACCGTTTTTTCAATGCGTTTAAATGCTTTTGATGCTATTTCGGTATATGCATCATGAGAAATCCCTCCTGGTCTAGCATATGGAATAAACAAAATTTCATTTACAGACTTAAAATGATTTTCTAATTCATCTAATAAATATTCTAAGTAACCACTTCCATGAATGGTTGATGTACTTGCTATGATAATTGATTTCAAAATATGTTCTTTTTTGTCAAAATATGAATTCTAAATAGAAACGAAAAATTAAACGAATAATAAATTTTTGATAAATCATTTAACAAAAGTTTGACGGACTTTTCTGTGATAATTAAAATATATAACCGAACTTTAAAAAACTAATCTAAATTAATATGAAATCAATTATACTTTTGCTTTGTTGCGTTTTTACGTTATCTGCTTTTAGCCAAGATGATGAGCGCGTTACAATAAACGGTAGAATTGTTGTAGCTTCTAACGATAAGGAAGGTGTTACTGTATTCAATACATCTTCAAATAAGGGAGCAATAACAGACGAAAATGGGATTTTTGAAATCGCTGTAACTCTCAATGATATATTAGAATTTAGTGCACTTCAGTTTCAGGATTTTACAGTGACAATCACAAAAAATGTTATAGAATCTAAACAAATAACAGTGTTATTAGTTGAAGAAATTAATAAATTAGACGAAGTGGTTTTGCTACCATTTGGTCTTACTGGTAATTTAGATGCAGACCTGGATAATGTGAGAACTTATAATGTGAGCTTAGATGCTGTTTATTTTGGACTTGATCATATTGAAGAATTTGATTTCTCAGCAGATTATAAAACTAAAGCAGATAATTTAGCCTTTAATGAGTATAATCCGCACATGGAAAACATGCTTAATTTGGTTAATGTAACTGGGTTTTTAATGAAACAAATTATAAATGTGGATGGTGTTAGTTTAGATCATATTAAATTTAAATCTGAAAAAGAAAAACAATTAATTGAAAAGACGCCTTTTAAACAAGCATTAGATACGTATAGTATAAATTTTATTCATTCTAATTTTGATATTCCTTTAGAACAAATTGATGCTTTTACAGATTATGTAGAAGAACAAGGTGTTGATCAAAATTTGTTTGAAGAAAATAAAGAATTGCAACTACTAGAGCGTATATCGCAATTAAGCAAGGCTTTCTTAAAAATGAATAGTGAAGAAGATTAGATTTCTGTTTGTTTTATCTTTGCTGTTTTCCTTGCATTTTACGAATGCTCAGCGGAAAAATATAAATGGTCAACTTATTGCCCAAGACGAAGTAGACGGTCTTCATATTCAAAATAAATCTGCAGCAAAATACGCCATTTCAAATGAGGATGGTAGTTTTGTTATACCAGTAAAAGTTTCGGATACATTAATAGTTTCAGGTATAAAATATCAAAAGAAAACGTTAGTTATAACAGCTTTAATTTATGAATCTGGTCAATTTAATATTCCTTTAATAGAAAACGTAAGTGAGCTTAATGAAGTTGTAATAGGTGAAATCCTTACAGGCAGTTTAGAATCTGATGTTGAGAACTCAGATGCAGAAACAGAAATAAATTTTTACGATTTAGGTATACCTGGATACAAAGGAAAACCACTTACCCAAAACGAGCGTAAATTACATGATGCAGATGCAGGACCAATGGGTTATATTGGTTTTGGAGGAGGCGTAAACTTACACAAATTGTTAAATAGAATTAGTGGCCGAACCAAAAAGTTAAAGGCCATTGTAGAATTAGATAAGAGAGATGCTTGTATTAAAAGGTTACGAGATGATTATGAATCTATTCTTTTTGAAAAAGACACTTTAACATCAAACTTAAGAGCAGAATACTTTTTATATTGCCAAGAAGATGAAGAATTCTTAAACTTGTGCAACGCAAATAACCAATTAAGGTTGCTAGAATTTCTACAAGCTAAATTAATTGCATACCAAGAAAATAGAAAATCCGTTTCTGAAGATTAATTTTTGGAATGCATTTTGACATTTCCTTAAGAACTTATAATAATTAAAATGAAATCATTACAAATATTAATTACTTTTCTATTACTTCCGTTGTTAGCTTCTAATACTAGTTCTCATGAGTATTATGTTAGCGTTACTGAGGTAGAATATTCAAAGGAGCAAAAATCACTTCAAATAATAAGTCAGATTTTTATAAATGATTTTGAAGCATTAATCAGAAAACGATTTGATGAAACAATCACATTAGATATTGAAAATGAATCTGATAAAGTGGAAGTTTATATGAAACGATATCTTCAAGAAAAATTAAAGATTAGTGTTAACGGAAATTACGTTGATTTTAATTTTATAGGTAAAGAATACAAGGATGATATTACTTATTGTTACCTAGAGATAGAAAATATTTCAGATATTAAATCTATTGGGATTATTAATAGAATATTATTTGATTTATTTTCTGAGCAGCAAAATATTGTGAGGTTAAAACTCTTAGATAAAAATAGGAGTTTTCTACTGGTTCCTAGAAAAGACAATTGCTCGTTAAACTTTGAATAAAAACTTTCAATACCATCTTAAATTATTATTTTAGGCACTACATTTTAAACACAACTAATTATTTATGAAAATTATTAAGTATTTCTTATGCGCTTTTTTGTGCTCGTCATTTCTAGTAAATGCTCAAGATGAAGTTAAAGAAGAGCGTCAATCTGGTCATACCAACCAAAATAAATTTAAACAGCTTTACGATGAGTTTGCCACTCCAAATATGTTCAGAACAGGATCTGGAGCGCCAGGACCAGCATATTATCAGCAACAAGCAGATTATAAAATGGATATTGAAATTGATGATGAAAAAGCAATACTATATGGTAGAGAAACAATAACATATACTAATAATTCTCCAGATGATTTAAATTACCTTTGGGTACAACTTGATCAAAATAGACGTGCAAGGGATTCAAAAACACCGCTTATTGGAACATCTGCAATCGCACCAACTAAAACATCTTCTGGAGCTGTAAATTCATACTTAAAAGAATCTTTTGATGGTGGTTTTCATATAGAGCATGTAAAAAGTGTAAACGGTAAAAGTTTAGAACACACTATAAACAGAACTATGATGCGTGTAGAGTTGCCAAGCGTATTAAAATCTGGAGAAAAGTTTTCTTTTAAGATTAAATGGTGGTACAATATTAATGATCACGTAAAAGATGGAGGACGATCGGGTTACGAGTATTTTAAGGAAAATGATAACCGCATATATGTTATGGCTCAGTTTTATCCGCGTATGGCTGTGTATAATGATGTTGAAGGATGGCAAAATTCACAATTTTGGGGACGAGATGAGTTTGCATTGCCATTTGGTGATTTTGATGTGAATATAACAGTACCTGCAGACCATATTTTAGACGGAACAGGTTATTTAGTAAATAGAGAAGAGGTATTTACAAAAGATATGATGAAACGCTATAAAAAAGCTAAAAAATCTTATGAGACACCTGTTATGATTGTAACACAAGAGGAAGCTGAGGTTACTGAAAAATCGAAAAGCAAAAAGAAAAAAACATGGAAACTTTCTGCTCAAATGGTGCGTGATTTTGGGTTTGCAACCTCTCGTAAATTTTTATGGGATATGATGGCAGTTAAAATTGGAGATAAAGATGTAATGGCTGTTTCATTATACTCCAAAGAGGGTAACCCATTATGGGAGCAATGGTCCACAAAAGCTGTAGCAAGTACATTAAAATCGTATTCTCGTATGACGTTTAATTATCCTTACCACAAAGCAATTTCAGTACATGCACCAATGGGAATGGAATATCCTATGATTTGTTACAATTATGGTCGTCCTGATGTAAATGGAAATTATTCAGACAGAACTAAATACGGAATGATAAGTGTAATTATTCATGAAGTTGGGCATAATTTTTTTCCAATGATTGTAAACAGTGATGAACGTCAATGGACTTGGATGGACGAAGGTTTAAACACTTTTGTACAATATGTAGCAGAACAAGATTTTGGAGAATGGTACCCAAAGGCATTATCACCTAATGATAAAGCATATCCATCTAGACGTGGACCAGCCAAAAATATTGTTAGATATATGGGCGGAAATCAAGATTATATTGCACCAATCATGACCAAAGGTTTAAATACTTACCAATTTGGAAATAACGCATATAGTAAGCCTGCTACAGGTTTAAATATTCTTAGGGAAACCATAATGGGTCGTGATTTATTTGATTATTCATTTAGAGAATACGCTAACCGTTGGATGTTTAAGCACCCAACACCAGAGGATTTCTTCCGCACAATGGAAGATGCTTCAGCAGTAGATTTAGATTGGTTTTGGAGAGGTTGGTTTTACACAACAGATTATACAGATATAGGAATTAAAAAAGTTAAGAAATTTATTGTCTCTGCAACACCGAATGAAAACGGAAAGCAATTAGCTCAGCGTTATAATAGAGATTTAAACAGTTTGGTTTATTTTATTGAAGAAGGTGCAGAAGGATACGATGAAGCGTTACTAAAGGCAGATGTTATAGACCAAATTCCAACAGTAAAAGAATACATTATGGATAATTTTACGCCTGCTGAACAGAAAGAAATGAAGGCTACACCTAAGTTTTTCTATCAAATTACTTTTGATAAACCAGGAGGATTAGTAATGCCAATAATTGTAGAGTTTACTTATGCAGATGGTACTAAAGAGAAACAAACATATCCTGCTCAGATTTGGAGATATAATGATAAAGAAGTTAACAAGGCAATTGCAAGTGAAAAAGAAATTGAATCCATTAAATTAGATCCAGATTTAGAAACAGCAGATATTGATACATCTAATAATGCTTGGCCTAAAGAAGAAAAGGAAAGTGCTTTTAATAAATTTAAAAATAAATTAAAAGACTAAAAAAGTTGTTTTAAAGATTTTAAAGCCGATAATGTATTATCGGCTTTTTTTTATTTTCAATTTCAAGTGGTATAATTCACAAACTCACTTTATATTTGCAATGTGATACATCAACCAACATTTTTATTTATAGGAGGCACAGAAATAATTTTTGTGTTATTTATTGTTGTCTTAGTTTTTGGTGCAGATAAGCTGCCAGAAATAGCTCGTGGATTGGCTAAAGGGATGCGTCAAATCAAAGATGCTACAAACGATATTAAACACGAAATTTCTAATAGTGCTAAAGAAAGTAATATTTTAGATTCTGAGGTAACCAAAAATGTAAAGGAGGAACTGAATAAAGTAAAAGATAATCTAGAAGACTTTACTGGTTCATTAAAAAGGAATGAATAATCTTACTTTTCTTATAAACACCCCTTTGTTTTTGTTAATATCATAAATTTAACGATTAAATTTTGCATATTATTTAATATATTTAGAAAATAAATTAACCATCTAAATTTTATTAAATGAAAAAAATGTACAAATTAGTAGTGCTATTTTTAGTTATTACCTTGGTGTCATGTTCTAATGATGCTATTATCGAATCAGAATCTCTTCAATTTCCAGAAAACCCTTTAACGGCTGATGAAATTAATAATCGTATTAGTAAAAGTATAAAAACAACAGGCGATTTTGATTGGAATAAAGAAGATGCACACTTCTTATGGAGCGCATTAACCCATGGACAATATGTTTTAACTGTTGGTTATGGTAATGAAGGACAGAGTTTCAGTGAAGAGAGAGATCCAGAATTAATACAGAAGAAAAATAGTTTAATGACAACTATAATGTCTATAGAAGGCGTTGAAAAAGAAAAGTTTAGGTCTACAGAAGATGCCATTTTAACTGTTTTTGACGCAGAAGTAACAAAGCTAGAAACTATAATAGCCCTTAAGAAAAGTGAATTTGTAAGGTATTTAGAACCTAATGGTTATAATCTGTATGCAGATGGATCTGAGCAAAAATCTAGCTCAGGATGCGATAAATCTGCGGATTATATTAATCCTACACATTATTCTACTATTTCGCCAAATAATGCACAAGTGTCATGGCATTTTGATGAACATAATATTCAGCAAGCATGGAATTTATCTACAGGTTCAGGTATTACTATCGGATTAATTGATACTGGTGTTTCAAAATATCAATCACTTTTAACTTCTTCAGGTATAAATGATGGTTACTCTTCTGGTCGTTTTGTTCAAAAATATGGAACATTTATAGATTCTAATTGGTGGTGGTCTAACAATTATGATGGACCAGATGATAAGTGTGGTCATGGCACAGCAATGGGTTCTACAATGGCAGCACCTAGAAATAATGATGCAATGCCTGTTGGAGTAGCTTATAATGCAAATTTAGTAGCTTATAGAGCAACAGAAGATGTGTTATTAAATGATTATCACGAAAGAAAGGGTGTTTCTAAAGCTTTAACACAATTAGGTAACAGAAGTGATGTAAAGATTATTTCTATGTCAATAGGTTATGTTTGGTCTATTGGAAATATAAAAGATGCCGTAAAATATGCTTACGCAAAAGGAAAATTGATTTTTGCAGCTGGCGGAACGTCAACAAGTTTTACAAATGGCTTTGGTGTAATTTTTCCGGCAACGATGAGCGAAACTGTGGCTGTAACGGGAGTTAACGATGGCAGCAACTACGAACGTTGCGAAACTTGCCATAGCGGAAGTAAAATAGATTTTACAATAATAATGGAAGGAGATAACAATACAAGTAAAGCGCCTCCTGTATTAAATTTTTATAATGGGCAACGACGTTACACTGGTGGTTCTTCAGCTGCAACTGCCACTACAGCAGGTATAGCAGCTTTAGTTTGGTCTAGGTATCCAAGTTGGAGTAGAACTCAAGTACTTAATAGATTAAAACAATCGGCTGATTTATACCCTTATAAGAGTAGTAGTTTTGGTTATGGAAATATTGATGCCTTGCAGGCAGTTCAGTAAATTTATATATCAATCAATAAAAAACCTCTTCAAAAGTTTGAAGAGGTTTTTTTATTTTTTTCTGCTAATAGTTAACCCATCTCTTATAGGTAATAGGACGGTTTCAATACGTTCGTCTTCTTTTAAAAGGGAATTGTAATCTAAAACAGCTTTAGTAGATTTATCTTTTTCGTCTAAGGGTTCCACAACTTTTCCGTGCCATAAAACATTATCTGAAAGAATTATGCCTCCAGAATTTAACTTATCAATTATTAAATGAAAATAATTAGAGTAGTTAGGTTTATCTGCGTCTATAAAAACTAAATCGAATGTTTTATTTAATTGTGGAATAATATCTAAGGCACTTCCTGTATGCTGAATGATTTGTTTACCATAATTAGATTTGTCAAAATATTTACGTTGAAAGTCAACCAATTCTTCATTAATATCAATAGTATGTAATTCGCCATCACTAACTAAGCCTTCTGCTAAACACAATGTAGAGTAGCCCGTAAACGTGCCTAATTCTAAAATAGATTGCGGTCGTATTAATTTAGAAATCATACTCAACACACGACCTTGATATGGTCCACTGAGCATAATTGGTTGTAAAACCTTCTGATATGTTTCTCTAGTGAGTTGTTTTAATAAATCAGGCTCTTGTTCAGAATGTGCAACAACATAGTTGTCTAGTTTTTCTGGTAAGAAATACATATCGGTAAATATTTAAAGAAATGAATATATATTATTCAGCGGACTCTTCTTTTGGTAATTCGAGTTCAGTTTCTTCAACTTCTGGTTTTCCCATAAAGAACAGAACTGCACCTACAACAATAAGTCCGATTTTAATTGCCCAAGCAGCTGTGTCTCCCCAAGAATAAATCCACATTAATATAGTTGGTACTCTATCAAAGAAATTTAAAACAATAGCAAATAGGCCAAAAAAAGCCATGTATCCTCCAATTTTTTTCATAATTTATTTAGTTGGTTAGAGTTTAAATATAGAAATAAAAATTGAATTTCAAAGCTATGTTGTTATTCTAGTGATTAATTTTTGCTTAGCGTCTTCATCATCACCACACAACCATTGTATTACATTGTCCTCCCAAATAGCATCACCTTCTGCTTCTGTAATAATTTTTCTATCTATAGCTAAATCAATGATTTTTCCTGGATAAGACGATTGTTTTTCACTTTCCATTTCACCTAAAGGATAAGGGTCATCAAGTCCCATTATAACTTGTTTAGAACCTTGATTTCTAATCAATAATTCTAATCCACCAGTATCATGTACTAAAGTGTCGAAGAAAATATTTTTATGACCAACCGCTTTTCTTGGATGACTTTTGCCTTCAAATAAATCTGGTCGTCCATCGAAACCTTGGATGCGTCTGCCTAAATTAATTTGTGCTAATTGTCCACCATGAGCAAAACAAGTTCTCATGTTAGGATATTTGTCTTGGTAACCATTTAGAGTTAAGAAGTGGTACGCATCGCCACATTGCGCGAGCATCCAAATTAAGTGAAAACGCCAAGATGTGTTTTCTAATTTTATAAACTTCTCGCCATCGTATGGATGAATTTCAACGGCCAAATTATACTTGTTGGCCATTTCAAAAATTGGTTCGTTTTCTTCATCAAAAATACATCGCCAAGTCCCAATAGAATCCATGTAATGCGTAGGTAAGCACAAAAGTTGCATGCCTAGTACTTCTACACAGCGTTCTATTTCCCAACAAGCACTTCTTACAAAGCCAGGATGAACAACAAAACCACATGTAAATTTACTAGGATGATTATGCTGAACTTTAGCATTAAAATCATTCTGAAAACGTAAAGCTTGCTTCATTTCTTCAACCCTTAAACCGTTACCATAAAGTTGAGATAAATTTAAAACAACTGCATGGTCTAGTTTGTTTCGCTCCATCCATTCTAATTTTTCATCTAAGAAAAAACTAGAATCTGTTATAGGACGATTCCAATCTTTTTGAAGCATAAATTTACGGTCTTTATCTACCCAAAAGATGCCTTTGTCTTTCATAAATTGTGGTATTTCTTCAGGATAGGGAAGCAAGTGTGAGTGACCGTTTATTCTTAATTTACGTTTTGTCATGAGTATTGTGATGTGCTGAATTAGGCAACGCCTTTTAGAGTTTTGAATTGAAATTTAATAACTAGTCTTCTATTTGTACTTTCTTTGGTGGTTCCATAATTTCGCCACAATTTGGACAGCTACGTTTGTTTTTATCTCCATAATATTTATCGAAAATTGCAGGCATATCGGTTTCAATATTATCTAAAGTAAAATCTTCCTCATAAAGTTTTGTTGTACAATTTTCACAATACCATAATAACGCATCTTGTACACCTTCGTCTCTTGGGTATTCTATTACTAAACCGACGGTATTCGCACCACGTTGAGGTGAGTGAGGCACTTTTGGTGGTAATAGAAAAATATCACCTTCCTTAATATGAATATCTTTAGGTACACCTTCGTCAATAACCTTTAATATTATGTCACCTTCCACTTGATAGAAAAACTCTGGTGTTTCATTATAATGGTAGTCCTTTCTGCTGTTAGGGCCACCAACAACCATAACAATAAAATCGCCATCTTTCCAAACCACTTTGTTACCTACAGGTGGTTTTAATAAATGACGGTTGTCTTCAATCCATTCTTTAAAATTTATTGGAGGATATATCTTGCTCATAAAAAGACCCCTTTTAATTTCCCCAAAGGGGAAAAACTCAATGCGGGAATTTGAGTTCAATTAGAAAATTTATTTATATAAATATAGTACATTTTTTGCGCAATTGTCCCTTCCCTTTGGGAAGGTTAGGATGGGCTTCTTTTAAAGACTCTTAGTTCTCCCTCCATCAACAGGAAGATTAATTCCGTTAATATAACCTGCGCGTTCACTTGCTAAAAAGGTAATAGCATCAGCTAACTCTTCTGGTTTCGCGAAACGTTTTGCTGGTACAGCACTTTTCATAGCATTGGCCGCTTCTTCTTCTGTATTTCCCGTTTTTGCAGATTTGTTTTTTATGATTTCAGCTAAACGTTCCGTTCCTGTAGCACCAGGTAAAACGTTATTCACTGTAATACCAAATTGCCCTAATTCATTGGCTAAAGTTTTACTCCAGTTAGCCACTGCACCACGAATGGTGTTACTAACACCTAAACCATCTAAAGGTTGTTTTACAGAGGTTGAAATAACGTTTATAATACGACCATAACCTTCAGCCTTCATGAATGGAACAACCGTTTGAACTAATACATGATTACATTTTAAATGCTGCGTAAAAGCGGATTCAAATTCATCTACTTCAGCAGAAAAAACAGGACCTCCTTTTGGGCCTCCTGTATTGTTAACTAAAACATGAAAACCATGATGTTTAGAAACATAGTCTGATACTTTTGCTTTCAATTCCGTAGGGTTTGAAAAATCAGCGACAATATAATCGTGTGGTCTTTGTTGCGGTAACTCGGCTAATGTAGCTTTTAACTTGTCTTCGTTTCTAGCAATTAGAGTTACTTGAACACCTTCTGCTGCTAAAGCTAGTGCTGTTGCTTTTCCTATTCCTGCTGTGCTTCCGCAAACTAGTGCGTATTTGTTGTTTAGTTGTAAGTTCATAAGCCCATCCCAACCTTCCCAAAGGGAAGGGGTTTTGTTTAGAGTTAATATTTTAAAAATTTATTCAATTTATATTTAGAGTTCCAATCTAGTTTCTTCCCTAATGGGAAGACGGAAGATGGGCTTCTAGTATTTTATACAAACATTTTTAGCTTCCGTAAAAAATCGCAAGGCTTCAAAACCACCTTCTCTACCAACACCAGAAGCTTTTACTCCTCCAAAAGGTGTTCTTAAATCGCGCATCATCCAAGTGTTTACCCAAACAATTCCTGCTTGTAATTGGTGACTTAGTTTCATGGTGCGTTTTAGATTGTTTGTCCATAAGGTTGCTGATAAACCATATTTTACTTTGTTTGCCATTTCTAAAACCTCGTCTTCTGTGTGGAATGGCATAATGGTTACTACTGGTCCAAAAATTTCTTCTTGGTTCACTCTGCAGTTGTCATTAGGAACTTCAATAACCGTTGGCTCTAAATAATAACCGTTTTCATAACCATTAACAGTAACTTCATTTCCACCACATAACACAGTTCCATTTTCATTTTTAGCGATTTGGATGTATTCTTTTACTTTTTCTAAATGCGGTTTAGATACCAGTGCTCCAATATTGGTGTCTTCGTTTGAAGGATGCCCAACTTTTAACGCTTTTACTTTAGCGACAAAATCTGTTTTGAATTTCTCATAAATAGAGGCTTCTACAAAAATGCGACTACCACATAAACAGATTTGGCCTTGATTAGCAAACGACGAACGAACTGTCGTTGCTAACATATCTTCATAATCGCAATCTGCGAAAATGAGATTTGGGTTTTTTCCGCCTAATTCTAAGGATAGTTTTTTGAACATTGGTGCTGCGACTCTGGCAATATGTGCTCCTGTTGCCGTGCCGCCTGTAAAACTTATCGCTTTAATATCTGGATGTTCAATAATCGCTTGTCCTGCAGTTGTTCCTACACCATGAACAATATTCAATACACCATTTGGTAAACCTGCTATTTTACAAATTTCGCCTAATAAATATGCTGTCATAGGTGTGACTTCGCTTGGTTTGGCAACGACGCAGTTTCCTGCTGCTAGAGCTGGTGCGATTTTCCAAGTAAACAAGTAGAGTGGAAGGTTCCAAGGTGAAATACAGCCCACAACACCAATGGGCTGGCGTAAGGTGTAATTTATGGCTTGTTGTCCTACGGATTCATGACTTTCACTTGCAAATTGTGTAATCGCATTTCCAAAGAATCTAAAGTTACTTGCAGCTCTTGGTATATCAACAGCTTTAGCCAATGAAATGGGTTTTCCGTTGTCTTTACTTTCTGCTTCTGCAAAACTTTGTAAGTTAGCTTCTAGTAATTCTGAAATTTTAATTAAGATTCTGCTACGTTCTTCTAATGTGGTTTGCGACCAGCTTGTAAATGCAGATTTGGCACTTTTGTAAGCCTCGTCTACATCGTCTTTAGTTGAATTTGGGATTTGTCCGTAAACTGTTCCATCGGATGGATTATAATTATCTATCCAGTTCCCTTGAATTGGATTTTGAAATTTTCCGTTTATGTAGTTTTTGATGTTCACTTTAGTATTTTCTTAATTCATCATTCTTTTGAAGGATATATGGAATCAATTTGTTTTAAACTAAATTCATAAGTTTCAGTTAGTTCTTTTTCATACCAATATAGGTCACTCATAGTCATTTGTATTGATGTCATGATTTTGCCAAAGCTCCTAATATCGCTGAAATCTGCACCAAAAAAAATCTGAGTGGATTGAGACGTAAATTGGTTATAACTATCTTGATATGTATACAAACCATTTAAAGCTTTTAGAAGTTTGGGATTAAATTCTTTGCCAATTCCTGATTGAATACTTGTCTGAAAAGCTGCGTTTTGAAGTCTCGGTGTTCGCATACCTCTCCAAAATCCTAATTTACCTTCAATTTCTTTTTCAGATTTGGGAATTTCCATATTTTGAAGTGTATCTTTTACCATTATATGATAATTTTTTATGTTGTCTATAATACTTTTATTAGTGCTGATTTCATCTTTCAGCATATTAATAGCGGTAATAACGTTGGCTTTGATTTTCTTTTCTTCGTTTTTGTTTTGAAGATAAAGAGCTAATAAAATACCAATAACAATTAATGCAATTTCGCCAATAGCGTAAAGAATATAACTAAAAAGACTTTTATTCTTAAACATTTTTACTCTGTTTTTACGGAATAGGTTAATCATTAATTACTGTTTCTTATAAGCCATAACTTTAATCTCAACCACCAAATCCGGATGTGGTAATTGATGCACTGCAACTGTTGTTCTTGTTGGCCCTGTTTCTTTTTCAAAGAATTCTGCGTAGGCTTTGTTGTAATCTGCAAAGTCATTCATGTTAACTAGAAAAGACGTAACGTCAACCACATCTTTAAGGCTTGCTCCAACTTTTGCTAAGTTTTTTTCTATGTTTTTTAAGACTTCTTGAGTTTGTGTATAGGCATTTAAGCGTTTTGTTCCCATCTCGTCAATGATATCTACGCCTGCGATGCTGTTGTCTGCGCGACGAGAACTTGTACCTGATACGAAAATGAAATCGCCTACTTGTTTAATGTGAGGATAGGCTCCTCTTGGTGTTACTTCACTCATATAAATAAAGCCCATCCTAGCCTTCCTAAAGGGAAGGAACTCTTACTCGGGCGAAGTTAGAGTTTTGTTGTTTTGTTAATTTTTTTAAACCGTTTTCAGTTCCCTTCCTTCGGAAGGGTTAGGGTAGGCTTACAATCCAGCAATCCTATCGTCTTCTAAAATCGCTTCAGTTTCTACTTTTACTTTTTCTAAAATGTCTTTTAAATTATCTTCTGATGAAATAATTTTATCTGTTAACATATTTAAAATAGCCTTGTCTTGTGCTCTTCCTCTTAACATGGCTTGTCTGTAACCAATATTTTCATTAAAGGTAACCAAACTATATTTTGATGAATAGGCACTAGGAAATTCTTTTTCTAAGGCCATTTCAATTTTTCGTTTTTCTTGAAATATTGGATTCGCAACATGACCTTTCATTTCATGGAAATTGTCAATGGCTAAATCGGCAATGGCATCAGTATCCTTCTTTCTATTTTTCTCGTAAGCTATAAACGTAGCTTCCCAATTATCTAGATTTTGATCGAGAACTTTATCAAATTCAACCACATCTTCAAATGAAGCGTTCATCCCTTGACCATAAAAAGGAACTATAGCATGCGCTGAATCTCCCATGAGTAAAGTATTGCCTTTATAATGCCAAGGGGAACATTTTACCGTTCCTAAAGCTGCTGTTGGATTTGCGAAAAAATCATCCACCAAATTCGGCATAATTTCTAAGGCATCCGGAAATTCTTTTTGAAAGAATTGCGTTACCAATTCTGGTGTTGTTAAATTATTAAAATTGTACTCGCCTTCGCTGTAACTTAAAAATAAAGTGACTGTAAAACTACCGTCTAAATTGGGTAAGGCGATAAGCATAAAACTGCTTCTTGGCCAAATATGTAATGCGTTTTTATAGGTTTTATAACTGCCATCTCCTTTTGGTAAAAAGGTTAATTCTTTATAACCATGACTTAAATAGTCTTGAGAAAAACTAAAAAGGAATTTCTTCCCTAAATAATAGCTTTTTCGTAATGCTGAGCCTGCTCCGTCTGTGGCAATTATGCAATCTGCATCTTCAATAAATTCGTCTTTAGAATTGTAATCTTGAAATGTAGCTGTGGTGTTTTCGAAATCTACAGACTTACATTTTTTATTGAAATGAATAGTTACATTATCATGTTTTTCGGCTTCGTCTAGCAATAAACCATTTAATTCACCTCTAGAAATGGAATTGATGTATTCGTAATCCCTTCCGCTGTAATTAGATAAAAACGTGTTGCCTTCTTTGTCGTGAATCATTCTGCCGTTCATAGGAATGCACAATGCTTTCACTTTATCTTCAATACCAACGAGTTTCATGGCTTTGTTTCCACGGTCTGAAAATGCTAAATTGATGGAACGACCTGCAGAAATATCTGTGGTTCTTAGGTCTGGACGCATTTCGTAAACAGTGACGTTGTAGCCTCTTTGCCCTAGTCTTAATGCTAATAGGCTTCCGCAAAGTCCTGCGCCTATGATTAATATGTTTTGTTGTTTGTTACTCATATATTTATTTTTTCTGTTCATTTGCCTTGATGCAAACGAACCAAAAATCACAATCAAAATATAGGAAATTGCTAAGGCATCGTTCACTTTCGGAATTCCGTGCTTGAAGCTTCGCTTCGCATCTACATTCCTTCGCTCACTATTTCTGAATTTTGATGTTCAATTCTTTGAATTGATTTAGGACTTGAATATTTAGTTTATAATTATTCAAACGGATTTTCGTTCCTTTCTAAATCTATATTCTCAACGGCATCTGTATTATTAGAGAATTATGTTGAGCTCTTTAATATTTCTTTCATTTTTTTAACCATCAAATAAACATCTTCAAATGAATTATACAATGGTACTGGTGCGCATCTAATGACATCTGGTTCTCTCCAATCGCTAATAACTCCGGCTTCGGTTAATTTATCGTGTAACGATTTATCAGCGTTTAAAACTTGAATAGATAACTGACAACCGCGTTCTTTAGGGTTTTCTGGCGTAATAATTCTTATGGTATCTTCTCCTAAGTCTTTCAGTAAAAACTCGAAATATCCAGTTAGTTTTTTCGATTTTTCTATCACTTTATCAATACCAACTTCATTAAACATATCCAATGAGGCTTTTATGGCAGCCATTGATAAAATTGGTGGATTACTCAATTGCCAACCTTCGGCTCCTGGTAATACATCAAACTCATGGCGCATGTTAAAACGCGTATCTTTATTATGACTCCACCAACCTGTAAAACGGTTGAGGTCTTTGTTGTAAGCGTGTCGCTCATGGACAAAACAACCCGATAAACTTCCTGGTCCAGAATTCATGTATTTGTAAGTACACCAAACCGCAAAATCGGCTCCAGAATTATGTAAGTCTAAATTGACGTTTCCGGCGCCATGTGCACAATCAAAACCGACTTTACAACCATAGCTGTGTCCTAAGTCTGTTATGCGTTTAAAATCGAAAAACTGACCAGTGTAATAATTTACACCTCCAATCATTATTAATGCAATTTCTTTACCGTGTGTTTTTAGTATAGATTCTAAATCTTCATAATTTAATAATTCTTCACCTTCTCTTGGTTTCCAAAGAATTAAACCTTCCTTGTCATCAAAACCATGATGTCTTAATTGTGATTCTACAGCATATTTATCTGAAGGAAAAGCATCACTTTCAATAAGAATTTTATAACGTTCTTTAGTTGGTTTATAAAACGAAGCCATCATAAAATGAAGATTCGCCGTTAAAGAATTCATCGTAACAACTTCAATTGGTTTAGCTCCAACCAGTTTTGCTGTTGCTTCTGTTAAAAATTCGTGATACGGTAACCAAGGATTTTTGGCATCTGTATGTCCTTCTACACCAAGATTTGCCCAATCTTCTAATTCTTGATTAATATAAGCTTTTGTTGCTTTTGGTTGTAAGCCAAGTGAGTTACCACAGAGGTAAATAAGTTCATTTCCATCTTTGTCTTTAGGAATATGAAATTGTTGTCTGTAACTCGATAATTCGTCTAAAGTGTCTTGTTGTTTTGCGTAATCAAGACCAAGTTTATAGTTGGACAATTTTGAAAGGTTTTTCGGTTTGTAACAAAAATAAGGATTTTAAAGCACAAAAAAAGCGCCTTGAAAACAAAGCGCTTTTTAATATATATAGACGCCAAAAGGCGGAAAATGTAAGCTATACGTTTTAAGTCGAAACTCTTTACGCGAACCTTACATTATAGATTGCAAAAGTAATGCCATAATACTACTTATCCAAAGTAATACTTACATCTGTAAAGTTTAGATTCCAGTTTCCATCGGCTTTTTTATGGTCAGTGGCAATTTTTATTCCATTATAAGTTTGATAATTTTCAAAAGTTGTAGTAAGTGATGGTTCTTTAGCGTTACCTTTTCTAAAAACCCATTCTCTTATAATAAAGTCATTGTCGTAAAAAATATCATAAGCATCACCTGGTGTATATCCACCTTCGTTAGGATACGTTAAGGTTATCATATTTAATTGTTTTTTATTTATTGGCGAAACAGTAAAAATGGGTTCTGATACTTCTGCCGAGTTGTCCCAAACTAGTTGAAAAGGTATTAATAACCAAAATTTGTCGTTTATGAATCCTCGGTCTGCTCTAACATGTGAGCTATCCATTTTACTTCTAATGTATTCAACACTTGTTTTACCAGTTGTCATTTTTATTTTATCTTTTTTAGGAAACCAAGACCATGACCTTCCGTTGCCTTTAAGGGTATCTCTATCAACTTGAAATGTGAATTTAATTTCGGATACATTTTTCCAGTTTTTATAACCATGTGCATTAGCAATTTTCTCCACTAAGCTTGTTTCTGTATCATATTGTTTAGGAACTTTTTGCTGGTCAGATTTGCAATTGAAGGCAAGTAGTAAGCAGATTATACTAAGGAAAAAAGGTTTCATATTAAAAAGTTGTTTTAAATTACAACCAAAATTAATGAACCATGGATGACAACGCTAATTATTTTGAAGTAAATAAATCGACTTGGAATAAAAAAGTAGCTATACATGCACAAAGTGATATGTACAATATGGAGGCTTTTAAAAACGGAAAATCATCCTTAATGGCATACGAATTAAACGCTCTTGGTAATGTTGAAGGAAAGTCGCTTTTGCATCTACAATGTCATTTTGGACAAGACACCTTGAGTTGGAGTAGAATAGGAGCAAAATGTGTTGGTGTAGATTTGAGTGATGAAGGTGTAAAATTGGCAAAACAATTAAACGGAGAATTAAATCTTGATGCGGAGTTTGTTTGTTGTAATGTTTTAGATACGTCGAAACATATTTCTGAACTTTTTGACATTGTTTTTACAAGTTACGGAACCATAGGTTGGTTACCAGATTTAAAGCCTTGGGCAAAAATGATTTCTGAAAGACTAAAAGTTGGAGGTACCTTTTATATTGTAGAATTTCATCCTATTGCCTGGATGTTTGATTATATAGATGGGCAGCCAAAAATGAAATATCATTACAATAAAGATGAAGTAATTTATGAAGAATATGAAGGGACTTATGCTAACCAATCTTCAAAAATGGTAAGTAAAGAATATGGATGGAATCACGGATTAAGTGAAGTTGTAAATTCCCTTATTGAAGCTGGGTTACAAATTGATTATCTTAATGAATACGATGAAAGCCCATATGATGTGTTTCCAGATTTAATAAAAACCGAATCGGGAATGTATAAAATGAAAGATCAACTGTTTCCTATGATTTTTGAGTTGAAGGCAACAAAAAAATAAATAAAAAAGCCTGAACATCTGTTCAGGCTTTTTATTAATGCTTCTCATCTTCCTTTAGCAACTCCGGAAACTTAGCTTTAAATTTATTTAATCTAGGAATAGATACATTTCTTATATAACCTTGGTTTGGATGAAGTCTTTCGTAATTTTGGTGGTAATCTTCACCAATCCAAAATTTTTGAAAAGGATAAACCTCTGCAGCAATTGTAGCATCTAGTTCTATGGCTAAGGCCGCTTTTTTATCTTCAATAATCTTTTTTTGCTCATCATTTTGATAAAAAATAATAGAACGGTATTGCGAGCCATGATCTGGTCCTTGTCCATTAACTTGTGTTGGGTTTTGAGAGCCAAAATAAACATCTACCAGTTCTGAAAAACTAATAATATTTGGGTCGTAAATAATCTCAACGGCTTCTGCATGTCCTGTCTTACCTGTGTTGCTAGCTTCGTAAGTTGGGTTTTCTGTAAATCCACCAGAATATCCAGAGATAGATTCTTCTACACCTTTTACACTTTCAAAAATTGCTTCTACACACCAAAAACAACCGCTAGCAAAATAAGCTCTTGCTTTTCCGTCTTGTAGCGGAACTTCAATTGGGTTGGCATTAATAACCTCCTGTTGCTTTGGATTTACTTGTGCTTGGTTATGGCAACTAAATAAAAAGGTAAGTGTTAAAATGAATAATAATTGTTTCATGTTTTTATTTTTTCTTTTTCTTTTCTGTCGTGTTAAGTTACAAATCCTTAATAATAATAGTTTTAAAAAAATCTTAAATAAAAAAAGCCCTTGCAAATGCAAAGGCTTTAGTATAATATTTAATCAATATTTATTTACTAAGCTTAGCAAATAATTTGTTCATTTTTACTTTTTCTTCTTCAGCTAAAGCGGCATCAACTAATATACGACCACTATGCTCATCTGTAATTACTTTTTTACGAGAAGCAATTTCTACTTGTACTTGAGGTGGAATAGTAAAGAAAGAACCTCCAGAAGCACCACGCTCTATAGCAACAACAGCTAAACCATTTTTTACGTTATTTCTAATTCTAAGGTAAGCTTTAACTAAACGGTCATCAATTTTCTTCTGAAAATCTAAAGATTTATCGATAAGTGCTTCTTCTTCTTTCTCAGTTTCCTTCAAAATTTCGTTAAGCTCTCCTTTTTTGTGCTTTAAATGTGCAGTACGATCTTTTAAACGATCTTTAGTCTCAGTAATTATTACTTTTTTCTGCTCTATTTGCGCTTTAAATTCTTTAATGTGCTTTTCTGCTAGTTGAATTTCTAATTCTTGAAATTCAACTTCCTTAGTCAATGAGTTATATTCTCTGTTATTTCTAACATTTTTTTGTTGCTCACTGTATTTTTTAATTAAAGTTTTTGCTTCTTCAATTAAGTTTTTCTTTCCTTTAATCTCGTCATCGATAATAGATAAGCTATCATTAAGTTTATCCATTCTTAAGTTAAGTCCTTCTACTTCGTCTTCTAAATCTCTAACTTCTAAAGGAAGCTCACCTCTGACATTTCTTATCTCATCTACTCTAGAGTCAATTAATTGTAAATCATATAGTGCTCTTAATCGCTCTTCAACAGAAACTTCAGCTTTTTTTGCCATAATTATAAATACTTTATCGGATTTGTATTTGTCTTTGATAAAATGATTGCAAAATTAGTAATTTTTTTTGAGAGATAGTCTACTAAAAACGATTTTGTGAATTGTTCACTTTCATAATGCCCAATATCTGCTAAAACGATGTCGTTTTCTGCACTAAAAAAATCATGATATTTTAAGTCTGCGGTTATTAAAAGGTCAGCATTAGAGGCCTTTGCTGCAGAAATAGCAAAACTGCCAGAACCTCCTAAAACAGCAATGCGCTTTATTGGTTTATTTAAAGGTTTTGAATGCCTAATGCAGTCGGTTTGCATTTTAGTTTTAATATATTTTAAGCAATCTTCAGTTTTCATGGCGTTTTTGAGCTCGCCAATCATTCCCATTCCAATTTGTTGATTAGTATTTTCTAAGGTTGTAATTTCGTAAGCTACTTCTTCATAAGGATGTGCATCAAACAATGCTTTTAACACTTTAGATTCTAAGTGTTTTTTAAAAGTTACAGATATAGCTGTTTCCGCTTCTGTATGTAATTGTCCTTTTTCACCAATAACTGGGTTAGACTCTTCATTCCCTAGATAAGTACCTTTGCCTTCTGCGTTAAAACTGCAAGATTCGTAATTGCCAAGGCTACCTGCGCCTGCTTTAAATAAAGCAGTTCTTAATGCTTCTGCGTTGGCTTTTGGAACGTAAGTTTGTAATTTTTTTATGGTTTTGGTTTGTGGAATTAAGATTTTTTTATTTGTTAACTCTAATTGGTCGCAAATAATGGAGTTTACGCCATTATATGCATTATCTAAAGCCGTATGAATAGAGAAAATAGCTATATTATTTTGAATGGCTTTAATAACTACACGTTCAACATAAGTTTTTCCCGTTAATTTCTTTAAACCAGAAAATATAATAGGATGAAAGCTTACAATGAGATTACATTTGTTTTCTATGGCTTCGTCTACAACGGCTTCAAGAGTATCTAATGTTACTAAAACACCTGAAACTTTTTCGGTTTTATCACCTACTAATAAACCTACATTGTCAAAATCTTCTGCATAGGCTAAAGGAGCTAAATTGTGCAAGTGATTAATTACGTCTTGTATAATCATAACTGTATAAGTGTATATTTGTTTCAAAAATAATATAATTTAGTCGTCGTGAACTTAATCCGCATCATATTGTTTCCTGTTGTACCAATTTATTACCTTATTACTTGGTTAAGAAATTGGTTGTATGATGTTGGTATTAAATCTTCAAAATCTTATGATTTTCCTGTTATTTGTGTAGGAAATCTAAGTACAGGTGGTACTGGTAAGACACCAATGATTGAATATTTAATTAGACTTTTAAAGGATAATAAGTCTCTTGCAACCTTAAGTAGAGGATATAAACGAAAAACAAATGGATTTGTTTTAGCTGATAACAATGCAAATGCAGATACTATAGGAGACGAACCTTTTCAGTTTTTTAGCAAATTTAAGGATGTAACTGTAGCTGTTGATGCTGATAGACAGCATGGAATTTTGGAACTAAGAAATTTAAAGCCGCAACCAGATGTAATATTATTAGATGATGCCTTTCAACATAGAAAAGTAAAGGCTGGTTTTAATATTATGCTTACTGCTTATAATAATCTTTATTATAAAGATTGGGTGTTGCCAACAGGTAATTTACGCGAGCCAAGATCTGGAGTAAAGCGCGCAGATTTAATTGTGGTGACAAAATGTAATAAAGACATTTCTGATGCGGAAAAGCAAAAAATTGCTTCAAAAATATATTTAAAAGAAAATCAGCAACTTTTTTTTAGTTATGTGGATTATTCTACAAAAGTGTTATCTGTTTCTAAAACAATGGAATTGATAGATTTACCAGAGTTTACATTAGTTACAGGTATTGCTAATGCAAAGCCATTGGTTGATTTTTTATTAGAACAAGGATTAAAATTTAATCACTTAGAATATAGTGATCATTATAATTTTAAGGTTTCGGATATTGAAACAATAGCTTCAAAAACAATGATACTTACAACGGAAAAAGATTATGTGCGCTTATCGGATAATGAGGAGTTAAAAAACAAATTATTCTATTTACCTATTGAGATAAAAATAGACAAAACAGAAGAGTTTAATTCAGCGGTACGTGCGTTTATTAGCTAAAGTAACTTGATACTATTTTTTCTCCAGAAAGGGCTGCATGTAGCTTAGTTTCAAAATCTTCTTGTTTAAATGGTTTAGAAATTATGTCATTAAAACCAGCTTCACCAAACTCGTGCATTTTGTCTTCTAGCGTAACTGCTGTTAGTGCAAAAATAGTGAGTTCTGTATCGAAGGTTCTAATAATCTTGGTAGCTTCTAATCCACTAATTCCTGGCATATGAATATCCATTAAAACCACATCGTAAGTCTCTTCTTTTACTTGTTCTACGGCAGCTTCACCATTATCTACAACATCGCAATATAGATTCATTTTATTAAGAATCTTTTTTGTAATCATTTGATTGATTTTGTTGTCTTCTACAATTAGAATTTTAACATTACTTAAATCCAAAGTATCCATCTTATTAACTTTTTTAACTTCTTGTTTTACTGGTTTGTTGGCTTCAGCATCATATTTTAATGGAATTTCAAAAAAGAATGTGGTGCCTTTACCAAGCTCACTCTTTAAATAAATATTACCATTTAAAATTTGAATTAATCCTTTTACAATTGATAAACCGAGACCGGTTCCGCCATATTTTCTGTTAATTTGAACAGAGCCTTGAGAGAAACTCTCAAACATGTGGTCTTGTTTTTCTTTTGTAATACCGATACCATTATCTTCAATTTCAAAACGGAGTTTGTACTCACCATTTAGGTCGTCAATTTTATAGGCTCTTACCCATATGTCTCCATCTTTTGTGAATTTAATAGCATTTCCAAGTAGGTTAATTAAGATTTGGGAAATCTTTAGTTGGTCGCCAATAAATGATTCTGGCAAACTGTCTTCATATTCAAAATGTATTTTGGTATTTTGGTCATTAGCAGAATTGCTAAGTGCCGAAATTACATTTTCTAATTTATTTTTAAGGTTGAAATTTTCTGGGTCTAGTTCAACTTTATTAGCTTCAATTTTATTAATTTGAAGAATATCATTGATAAAGGTTAATAGGTAATCTCCAGAAAACTTTAATGATTTAAGGTGTGGTATTTGGTGTTCTTTTGGGTCTTCATCTAATAACATGTTTGTTAGACCCGTAACGGCATACAAAGGTGTACGTAACTCGTGTGTAACGGTAGATAAAAAGTTGGCCTTTGTCTTAGAGGCTAATTCGGCTTTCTCTTTTGCAACTATTAGTTCATCATTCTTTTTGTGAAGCATAGTGTTGGTATTCAGCCTAATATTGTTGTTTTTATAAAGTGATAGCGTTAATAGTGATAAGATGGTGATTAGAGCGATACTCAATATAGTAGTAATTCTCGTAAATGCACTTTCTGCAGTCACCTCGTCTATTTGTGCTTTTAATTGCGCGTTTTCGGCATCTTTATATTTACTTATGTATTGGCCAGACATTCCTGGTGGCAGGTTTTGCCGCTTAATATTTAATATGGAATCTGATAGTTGTATATGCCTCTTTATAGATGCATAAGAATTCTTGTAATCTCCGTTTTTTTCGTGTATTTCACTTAACGTTATATATGCTTCGTTTATATTTTCTAAAATGTTGTTTTTTTGAGCAAGTAATAATCCTTCTTCTACTTGCGATAAAGCTGTTTCATTATTATTTAAAGCGCTAGACACTTTTGCACTCTGTATTAATGCGCTACTAAGACGATCTTCTTGACTATATTTTTTTGCTATAATCATCGTTTTTTCTAACTCCGATTTAGCTTCTTCAAAGCGGTTTTGTGCTATGTAGACTTTAGCTTCATTTAGTGTTACATCAGAAATATAAGCTTCTAAATCTACTTGTTCAAAAAGATTTTTTGCCGAATTAAAATATTCTAATGCATTGTCATATTCTTCTAATGTGCTGTGAATTACACCTTTAATGTTGTAGGTAATGGCTAGATTAGTGTAATCATCATTAGCACGTTGAATCTGAATAGCATTAAGAAGAGAACTATTTGCTTTGTCTGGTTTATTGACTAAAAATTGAACTTTTGCTATCTTGGTATGAATTTTACCTTGACTTATTTTATCATCAATATTTTCTGCAATATCTAAGGCTTTATCTAAATTATCTTGAGCACTATAATATTGACCACGATCACTGTCTAATTTAGCTTGAATTAAATGATTTTGTAGTCTTAAGGCCAAAACGTCTGTATCTTCTACGCTATCTTGTTGCGCGAAAATCAGACTACAAAAACATGCTAAAACTACAAATATGTGATATTTGAAATGGGACATTCAGCTCATTTAATTTGAGCAAATATAATTATTTATTCGATAAAAGCTATTATTTTACCGATAAATTACATATAAGGTCAAGAATTCTTGAGCTATATCCTGTTTCATTATCGTACCAGCCTACAATTTTTACCATGTTTCCAATGACCGAAGTCATTTGCGCGTCAAAGATGCAAGAATGTGGGTTACCTACAATATCAATTGATACAATTGGGTCTTCTGTATATTCTAGTATTCCTTTTAATTTATTAGCAGCAGCGTCTCTAAATAAGGTGTTCACTTTTTCTATATTGGTTGGTTTATTAACATTAATAGTAATATCGGTTAAGGAACCATTGGCCACAGGAACTCTTATTCCGCAACCACCTATTACATTAGCTAATTCTGGAAATATCTTTGTTAAGGCTTTTGCTGCTCCTGTTGTTGTTGGTACGATGGATTGTCCGGCTGCTCTTGCTCGTCTTAAATCTTTATGTGGTTGATCGTGTAAACTTTGATCAGTTGTATAAGAATGAATAGTGGTGATGTAAGCTTGTTTAATACCAAAGTGTTCATTGATTAAAGAAATCATTGGAGCTGCATTGTTAGTAGTACAAGATGCATTAGAAACAATGGTTTCATTACCATCTAATAAATTGTCATTAACACCTAAAACAATGGTTTTTATTTCATCCTCTAAAGCAGGAACTGATAAAATAACACGTTGCGCTCCATTAGAAATATGGTTTTGTAGTGCTTCTTTTGTTTTGAATTTTCCCGTAGATTCAATAACAAAGTCTGGTTTTAAAGCAGACCAATCTATATGTTTGGGATGAGACTCTCTATATAATGGTATAGAAACGTTGTTAACAATGATATGATTTTCATTAAAAGAAACCATCTCATTTAATACACCATGTATACTATCGTATTTTAATAAATGACTTAGAGTTTTAGCGTCTGCTAAATCATTTATGGCAACTACCTGAATTTTTGGGTTTTGTAAGGCGAGTCTAAAAACACGACGACCAATTCTTCCAAAGCCATTAATGGCAACAGTAATCATTAATTAATATGTTTTTGAGCTCTGTAAGAAGATCTAACCAAAGCACTACTTTCAACATGTCTAAAGCCAAGTTCTAAACCGATTTCTTCGTATTCTTTAAACTGATCTGGATTTATAAAATTTTGGACCGGTAAGTGCTTTTTGCTAGGTTGTAAATACTGTCCAATAGTAACAATATCTACATCATTATCTTTTAAATCGTGTAATGTTTGGATTACTTCGTCTCGTTTTTCACCTAGTCCTAACATTATGCCAGATTTAGTTCTACGTTGTCCTTGTGCTTTTAAATATTTTAAAACGCCAAGGCTACGGTCGTATTGCGCTTGTATTCTAACGTCGCGAGTTAAGCGTCTAACGGTTTCAATATTGTGTGAAACAACTTCTGGAGCAACCTCAATAATTCGGTCAATATGTTTCTCAACACCTTGAAAATCTGGAATAAGTGTTTCTAAGGTTGTTTCGGGATTCATGCGTCTAACAGCATTTACTGTTTCTGCCCACATTATACTTCCCATATCTTTAAGATCGTCACGATCTACACTTGTTAAGACAGCGTGTTTAATATGCATTAGTTTAATAGAACGTGCTACTTTTTCTGGCTCATCCCAATCTACGCTTTCTGGGCGTCCGGTTTTTACACCACAGAATCCACAAGATCTTGTGCAAATGTTACCCAAAATCATAAATGTTGCAGTACCTTCTCCCCAACATTCACCCATGTTTGGGCAACTTCCAGAAGTACAAATGGTATTTAGTTTGTATTTGTCAACTAAAGATCTAAGTTCTGTATATTTTTTTCCTGTCGGTAATTTTACTCTTAGCCATTTGGGCTTACGTTCTGGTAAAATATTTGATGCGACTTTGGTTTCCATGCAATATTCAATTTCTGAAAAGCAAAGATACAAAGTAAATAATTAAAATTGTTGTTAGATTTAAAGGATAATGATTAAGAAACTGATGCTATCTAGCCTTATTAATTTGGTTGTAATTTAGGACTTAGTTATAATTTCTGCCAATAGTTTTTTTGCTCTAAGTAGTTTTACCTTTACATTGTTTATAGGCTCTTTAAGTTCTTCAGATATTTCCTTGTAACTTAATTCTTGAAAATATCTTAAATTAATCACTTCTTGATAATGAGGTTTTAGTTTTTTTATATCTCTAAGAAGTTTTGCTAAATTTTGTTCTGTAATAATTTTGTCTTCTGGTGTAGGTGAGTCATCAATAATCTCTAAGTAATTATCATCATTATCTTTAGATGTATTATTGATTGTTTTTTTTTGTTTTCTAACTAAATCAATATGAATGTTTTTAGAAATGGTTATCAGCCAAGTTTTAAACTTATACTCTTGTTTATAGGTGTCAATTTTATCAAAAGCTTTAGAGAATGTTTGGATGGTAATGTCTTCAGCATCATTTTCGTTATGCGTACGATTTAACTGAAATGAATAAACATCGTTCCAAAAAGTATCTAAGAGAAAATTGAATGCAATTTGTTCTTTGTTTTTTGCTTTGGTAATGGCTTCTTTTATTTCCAATGTTTAGGCTTAGATATCATATTAGCAATAAAGATACTTAATTGTGTAGTAATTAAAAATAATTCTAAAAGAGGAGTAAGTAAAATTAAGTCGGTTTCTCCAAATTTCTTAGCGGTAAGTCCAAAAGTTAGCCATTGTATTATAAAACGAAACCCTGTTAAAGCAGCAATCCATTGCCAAGAAAAATTCAATAATAATAAAGAGATACTTAGTGTCCAAAATAATAATTGGCTACCGTAAAATAGGCCTAATAAAAACTGATGTTTATATTTATATAGTCTAGCTGTACTAATATGTCTTCTTTTCTGAAGTATCCATGCTCCAAATGAAGGTTTAGCCTCAGAAATTGTAAAACTTTCTTTTGAAAAGCATAAAGCTGTATTAGATGAATTTGCGACTTCGTTTATAAATAAATCATCATCACCAGATTTAATAGTCATATGATTATTGAAACCGCAATTATTAAAAAATAGTTCTTTTCTGTAAGCCATATTACGACCAACTCCCATATATGGTAGTCCTAGCTTGGCATACGAGAAATATTGAAGTGCAGTCAATACGGTTTCGTATCTTATAATTTTGTTTAAAAAGGAATATTTCTTTTTAGCATAAGCGCCATAGCCCAATACAATTGATTTTTTATTAGAAAAATGAGCGCTCATTTGCATTAACCATTTGTTAGATGCAGGTATGCAATCTGCATCTGTAAACACTAAAAAATCATGGCTAGATGCTTTTATACCTAATGTTAAAGCATATTTTTTATTTCCCCAAAAGGCTTCATTACTTTTAACATCTACAATTTTAATATTTGGGTTAGTAGATGCAAAAGCCTCCATAATATCTAAAGTGTTATCACTAGAACTATCATTAACCAGAACTATCTGAAAATTAGAATAATCTTGGTTTAAGATATTAGGTAGATTTTTTTCTATATTTTTTGCTTCATTTTTTGCGCAGATAATAACAGAAATAGGCATCTGTTTTTTTAATCTTGTTTCTGAGCGTTTTATTGCAAATGAAAATAGGAAACTAGTGTAATAAATCAATTGAATTACAACTACTGCAATAAATGCGTAGAACAGTATTGTGGTAAATGTCATTAAAACTTAAGAATGTTGAGGTTCACTACAATCTTTATATTGATCTGGAGTTTTTCCGCAAAATCCACAAGCTTCCCCTTCTTTGTTAAGCATAGGATTTTGGCTTGCACAAGTACCTGCAAATTTACCATCTTTTTTTGCCCAGATTTTAATAGCAATTCCGGCTACACCTATAGCCAATAATACAAGTGTAATAAGTAGTAATTTCATACAATGAAAAATTTTCAACAAAGATAATACTTTTACTTAGAATCCTTGTTGTAATCTTGTGTGACTTAACTTGCTGATATTGTGTCTTATTACTATTAAACGTATAATATTAACTAATTAATTTATCAATTATGAAAAAATTATTTGCAGAATTCTTTGGAACCTTTTGGCTTGTTTTTGGAGGTTGTGGTAGTGCAATTTTTGCTGCTGGTTTTCCGGAATTAGGAATTGGATTTGTAGGTGTTGCTTTAGCATTTGGACTTACAGTATTAACTATGGCCTATGCTGTTGGTCATATTTCTGGAGGTCATTTTAATCCTGCCGTATCTATTGGACTTTGGGCTGGTGGGAAATTTGAAGCTAAAGATTTAATAGGCTATATTATAGCGCAAGTTGTTGGTGCAATTGTTGCCGCAGGCGTATTGTATTTAATAGTTTCAGGAAAATCAGATTTTGAAACTGTAGGTGGTTTTGCAGCTAATGGTTATGATAATTTATCGCCTGATGGTTATAATATGATGTCTGCTTTAATTGCTGAGGTTGTTTTAACTGCGTTCTTTTTAATTGTTATTCTTGGAAGCACAAATTTTAGAGCACCTAAAGGTTTTGCTCCTATTGCTATAGGATTAGCTTTAACTTTAATACATTTAATAAGTATTCCTATTACAAATACATCTGTTAATCCGGCTAGATCTTTAAGTCAAGCTATTTTTGCTGATGGAGATTATTTATCGCAAGTTTGGTTATTTTGGATTGCTCCTATATTGGGTGCTATTATTGGAGGTATAATTCATAAAACACTATTTGAAAAAGAGTAGGTTTTATTCTAAATAGAAAAGAGGCACAATATTACTATTGTGCCTCTTTTTTATTTTTATTATAAATAATCAGTGCTATTTAATTTTCATCTTTTAATGAAATTTCAGCTACTTCTGTATCGTCTTCCGTGGTATTGTCTCCTACAGTTCCAATTTTAATACTAAGTGCTAAAGCATCTTCCATATATGGAATTTGTTTCAACTTACGGTCCGACTCATCTAATATGCCTAAGTTTACCATTTTATCTTGCATTTCTGCCCAAATTTGGTAATGCTGTTCTTTTGGTAATTGAGGTAATGTAATTACATCGATCATAGATGTTTTTTCTATTGGATTAATGTATGCTACTGTTTTTAAGTTTTTTGCATATTCATTACCATTGATAACGTATTTTTTTGCATCTGGATTGTTAAGTTTCATTAACTCTCTAGATAATTCATCTAATTTAGAATTATTAGATTCTATATCGCTACGTAAATCATATATTTCATCAACAACGACATTGTTCTCATTGTTTAATTCCATATTTTTTTGATATAGGAAAAACGATGTTGCGGCAAACAAAATGGCTGCTGCGCTTGCGGCAATACTGTACCAAGATGTTCTTTTGCTTTGTACCAATTGAATTACTTTGGTATTATTATTTTCATCTAAAGACTCTAAAATATCGTCTAAAATATAATTAGGTACATCAACAGCACCTGCTTTAGCAATAATCTCTAAGTTATCTTGAAGTTTTTCATAAGCTGCTGCTGCTTCAGGATAATTTGAAATAAAATGTTCTACCTCTTTAGTTTCTTCTAAAGAAGTATCTCCAACCAAATACTTATTAAGTAAGTTAGAGTTTAAAAAAGTATGTAATTTTTTTTCCATGATTAATTATTTTCTGGATTGTAAACTTTTTTAAGTTCACGTAGTCCTATTTTTAATCTAGATTTAATTGTACCAAGTGGAATCTCTAATTCGTCACTGGCTTCTTGTTGCGTCATCCCTTGAAAAAACAGAGCGTCTAGCACTATTTGGTACTTTTCTTCTAGTCTTCCAACATGTTCTTTAATGTCTAAAACATCTTGATTTAAATTCGATGTTGGTAAGATATATACGTCAGAAGTGTCAATTTGGATTTCTTTATGATAACGATTATTAAAACTTCTTAGTTTATCAATAGCTGTATTTCTAGCAATACGAAACAACCATGTAAATAGTTTGGCTTTTGATGGGTCGTATTTTGAGGCATTTTTCCAAACCTTAATGAAAGTTTCTTGCAGAGCATCTTGCGCAATTTCTTCGTTGATAGTTATTTTTAAAATAACACCATATAAGCTATTTGAGTAATTTTCATATAGTAGGTTTAATGCTCGCTTATCTCCTTTTTGGAGTAAGTTGATTATTTTTTGCTCTATTGGTGATATGCTCAAAGTGTTAAAGTTTGTTTTTTTTCTTTTAAAAAGATCCAAAAAGGATTTATAATCGTAAATATAAATAAATAGACTATAATATAGGTATCCTAAATATAGTTTTAGAATGGTTTTTACTTCACAGGAGATTGATTAATAGCATATTCAAAAAAAATTATTCTAAATTCAAAAGTCCCAATCTAAAAATTGGGACTTTTGTTTTATATTATATTAACTTCCGTCTCAATGGTTATATTAAAGAGTCTCTTTATAGTTTTCTGAATTAATTGTGCCAATTCAAAAATCTCTTTTCCTGTTGCATTCCCATAATTTACTAAAACTAAAGCTTGTTTATTATGAACACCATAATCATTAAATCGTTTCCCTTTAAAGCCAGCTTTTTCAATTAACCAACCAGCAGGCACTTTTATCTTGTCTTCAGAAATTTTATATGATGGTACTTCTGGGAAATTTTGGTGTAATACTGCAAATTCCTCAGCTGATATAATTGGGTTTTTAAAAAAGCTACCACTATTTCCAATCTCTTTTGGGTCTGGTAACTTACTTTGTCTAATAGCTATTATGGCATTTGATATATCTTGAATTGTTGGTTTTTTTATTCTATTAATGTCTAATTCATTTTTAATAACACCATAGTCAGTATGTAATTGGTGCGTGTTTTTTGTTAACTCAATAGTTACACTTGTAATAATATATTGTCCTTTTAAATCTTGTTTAAAAATAGATTCTCTATAACCAAAATTACATTCTGATTTTAAAAAGGTTCTTGAATTTTGATTTTTAATATTAATGGCTTCACAGCTATGAAATACATCTTTTAGTTCTACACCATATGCACCAATATTTTGAATTGGAGCAGTGCCAATATTACCTGGTATTAGGGATAAATTTTCTATACCTCCATAATTATGCTTTAAACACCAAAGGACAAAATTATGCCAGTTTTCACCTGCCATAGCCTTTATAATAACTGTAGATTCAGTTTCACTAACTATTTCTATCCCTTTTAAATTGATATGAAGAACTAATGCTTCAATATTTTTGGTGAGCAACATATTGCTTCCACCACCTAAAATAAATAAGGGATTGGAGTAATGTTCTTTTAATATTTCTTTAAGTTTATTAATAGAAGTAACATCACAGTAAGATTGCGCTTTGGCATCAATCCCAAAGGTGTTAAATGATTTTAAAGAAGCGTTATTAATAATATTCATTAGTCCTTATATGCTTTTAAAGCTTCTTTTAAAATTTTAACTGAAGTTCTTAAACTCTCTTCATTTAATACATATGCAATTCTAATTTGGTTTAAACCAACACCTGGAGTTGAGTAGAAGCCAGCAGCAGGAGCAACCATTACCGTATCGTTATTATAATCAAAGGATTCTAAGAGCCATTTGGCAAAGTCATCAGAGTTTTTAACTGGTAATTCTGCAATACAATAAAATGCACCATTTGGTTTGGCAACTTTTACACCTTCAATCTTTTTTAATTCTTCAATTAAAACATTTCGGCGTTTTACATATTCTTGCTTTACATCATCAAAATAACTTTGTGGTGTATCTAATGCTGCTTCACTAGCAATTTGAGCCAAAGAAGGTGGGCTTAATCTGGCTTGAGCAAATTTTAATGCTGTTTTTATAAATTCTTTATTTTTAGAAACTAAATAACCTATACGAGCACCACACATACTATAGCGTTTAGAGACAGAATCGATTACAATAGCGTGTTCTTCTAAACCTGGTTCTTGTAAAATAGAGTAATGCTCAATGCCATCATAAACAAATTCTCTATAAACTTCATCTGCTATTAAAAATAAATCGTGTTTTTTTACAATGGCAGCCAATTGTTTTATTTCTTCTTTAGAATATAAGTAACCTGTTGGATTTCCTGGGTTACAAATTAATATAGCTTTGGTTTTGGGTGTTATTAATTTTTCAAATTCTTCAATTGGAGGAAGAGCAAAGTTATCTTCAATTTTAGAAATTACAGGAACCACATTAATGCCAGAGGACGTTGAAAATCCATTATAATTTGCATAAAATGGCTCAGGTATAATAATTTCATCATGCTCATCCATTATACTACCAAAAGCAAATAATAGAGCTTCGCTGCCTCCTGTAGTTACAATAATATCATTATGTGTAACATTAATATGATTGCGTTTGTAGTATTCAGCAATTTTTATTCTGTAAGTTTCAGAACCTTCAGAACGTGAATACGCTAAAATATCTATAGTACTCTTTTTAACTGCATCTAAAGCTATTTTAGGCGTTTTTATATCTGGCTGACCAATATTTAAATAGTAAATGTTTTTCCCTTTTTTTTGAGCTGCTTCAGCATAAGGAACCAATTTTCTTATTGGAGATTCTGGCATGTGAATACCCTTATTTGATATTTTTGGCATTTGCTATACGTTTTAAAATGCTAAGGTCTGAAAATTCTAATGTAATTATGATATAAATGTATAAAAAAAGAGTCCTCTAAATGAGAACTCTTTTACATTTTAAAAGTAGAGATTAATTATTCTTCAATCAAACTTTTGCTTTTCTTTTCTAAAACACTTGCCTTATTAGAGTCTACAACCATACCCTTAATTCTAAGAGCTATAGTTTTTGGATTCGAATTTGTGGTAACTGTAATTGTCTTTGCAATTTTGTTTAATCTACTTGTATTATATTTTACTACTATTTCCCCAGATTCTCCTGGTAGAATAGGTTTTTTAGGCCAACTAGGAACTGTACATCCGCAAGTAGATTTTGCATTTTCAATTATCAAAGGTGCATCACCAGTGTTAGTAAATTCAAATGTCCTTTTTCCATCTGATCCTTTTTCAATGGTTCCGTAATCGATTGTTGTGGTCTTAAATTCTATTTTTGCTTGTGTATCTTGCGCAAAAACGCCTAAACTCATTAGGCCTACGAATACTACTACTAATACATTTTTCATCATTTTTATTTTAAATTTTATTCTAAAATTGATTATTCAAAACTAGTTACTTTTTAATTCCTAACAAAATTTATTAGATGTAATACTCCTTATTTAACAGAATTTAAGGATAGGAAGCCATATTATTACTCTAATAATTTTTCGAAATAGGAATTATAAGTACTTTTGTCAGTTATATTACAAAAACGATACCAAACATGGAAATTCCATCAAAATATAATGCTCAGTCTGCAGAAAGTAAATGGTACAATTACTGGATGGAGCATAAATACTTTCACTCTACACCAGATGAAAGAGAACCATACACCATTGTTATTCCTCCTCCAAACGTTACAGGAATATTACATATGGGACATATGTTAAATAATACCATTCAAGATGTGTTAATTAGACGCGCACGTTTATTGGGTAAAAATGCATGTTGGGTTCCTGGTACAGATCACGCATCTATTGCTACGGAAGCTAAGGTTGTTGCTAAATTGAAGGCTCAAGGGATAGATAAAAACGATTTATCTCGAGAAGAATTTTTAGAACACGCTTGGGAATGGACGGAAGAATATGGAGGCGTAATTTTAGAACAACTGAAGAAATTAGGCTGTTCTTGTGATTGGGACAGAACCAAATTTACCATGGACGATGATATGTCTGAAGCTGTAATTAAGGTGTTTGTTGATTTGTATAACAAAGGCTTAATTTATAGAGGCTACCGAATGGTAAATTGGGATCCAGAAGCTAAAACCACATTATCGGACGAAGAAGTAATCCATGTTGAGAAACAAGGCTTATTGTATTATTTGGAATATAAAATTGAAGGAAGCGATGAAAAGTTAACCATTGCAACCACAAGGCCAGAGACTATATTTGGAGATACAGCCATTTGTATTAACCCAAATGACGAGCGTTTTACGCATTTAAAAGGTAAAAAAGCGATAGTTCCTATTTGTGGACGTGTTATTCCTATTATAGAAGATGAATATGTAGATGTTGAATTTGGTACAGGTTGCTTAAAAGTAACACCTGCTCATGATGAGAACGATAAAGTTTTAGGAGATAAACACAATTTAGAGGTAATAGATATCTTCAATGAAGATGCGAGTTTAAATAGCTTCGGATTGCAATTTGAAGGGCAAGATCGTTTTGTAGCAAGAAAAGCTGTAGCTAAAGAATTAGAAGAAACAGGAGTTTTAGTAAAAACTGAAAATCACCTTAATAAAGTAGGAACTTCAGAACGTACAAAAGCAGTTATAGAACCAAGATTAAGTGATCAATGGTTTTTAAAAATGGAAGATTTAGCAAAACCTGCTATCGATGCTGTTTTAAAAACGGGTGATGTAAAATTATTTCCAAAGAAATTTGAAAACACCTATCGTCATTGGATGGAGAATATTCGTGATTGGAATATCTCGCGACAGTTACTTTGGGGACAACAAATTCCTGCCTTTTTCTATGGCGATGGAAAAGAAGATTTCGTAGTTGCAGAAAATATTGAAGATGCTTTAAAATTAGCACAAGAGAAGACTAATAATTCAGCTTTAAAAATAGAAGACCTAAAACAAGATACTGATGCTTTAGATACTTGGTTTAGTTCTTGGTTGTGGCCAATGAGTGTTTTTGATGGTATCAGAAACCCAGAAAACAGCGACATAAAATATTATTATCCAACAAACGATTTGGTTACAGGACCAGACATTTTATTCTTTTGGGTAGCACGTATGATTATTGCTGGTTACGAGTATAAAGACGAAAAACCTTTTGAAAACGTTTATTTAACTGGTTTAGTTAGAGATAAACAAAGGCGAAAAATGTCTAAATCTCTAGGGAATTCACCAGATGCTCTAAAGTTAATTGAAGATTATAGCGCAGATGGTGTTAGAGTAGGATTACTATTGAGTTCGGCAGCCGGAAACGATTTAATGTTTGATGAAGCCCTTTGCCAACAAGGAAAAGGCTTAGGTAATAAGATATGGTCTGCATTCTACTTAACCAATTTGTGGGAAGTTGCAGATATGGAGCAACCAGAATCTAGCGCAGTAGCAATTGAGTGGTTTGAGTCTAAGTTTCAAAAAGTACTGATAGAGATTGAAGACCACTTTAGTAAATACAGATTGTCTGATGCTTTAATGGCTATTTATAAATTGGTATATGATGATTTTGCCTCTTGGTTATTAGAGATTGTAAAACCTGCTTACCAACAGCCAATCGATTCAAAAACATATACTGCTGTAATATCTATTTTTGAAGATATTTTAAAAGTGGTTCATCCATTTATGCCATTTATCACAGAAGAAATTTGGCAAACAATTACTAAAAGAACACCAGAAGAAGCTTTAATAGTTGCAAAATGGCCAGTAACAAAACCAATTAATGAAACTTTGATTTCAGAATTTGAATTTGCAACTGAAGTTATTTCTGGAATTAGAAATATAAGAAAGCAAAAGAATATTGCTTTTAAAGATGCTATAGGTTTTTCTGTTGTAAATAACGAAAATGTAAATAAAACGTTTGATGCTGTTATTTCTAAATTAGGAAACTTAGAGTCTTTTGATTACGTAACCGAAACTGTAGAAGGCGCTTTAACGTATAGAGTAAAATCTAACGAATACTTTATTCCTATGGAAGGCAGTATTGATGTTGAAGCCGAGATAAAGAAATTAACAGAAGAATTAAACTACACTGAAGGTTTCCTTAAATCTGTTCAAAAGAAATTATCTAATGAGCGTTTTGTTGCAGGTGCACCAGAACAAGTAGTCGCTTCTGAGAAAAAGAAAGAAGCTGATGCTTTGGCTAAGATAGAAACGATAAAAGCGAGTTTAACTAGTTTGAAGTAGTAGATTCATTTTAGAATTTAAAATAGAAAAGACTGCTGTAAAAGCGGTCTTTTTTATTTACCACTCATTAATTTTATTACTATCTAGCTTCACAAAAATAAAGAGGAGAATGGTAAAACCCCAAAGTCCGGAGCCACCATAACTAAAGAAGGGTAGAGGAATACCAACCGTTGGAATTAATCCCATTACCATTCCAATGTTTATTGTAAAATGTACAAAAAGAATAGAAGCTACACCATAACCATAAACACGACTAAATTGTGATTTTTGTCCTTCAGCCAAATACAGAATTCTAATTATTAAGAGCACAAAAGTTAAAACAACAAGACTTGTTCCTAAAAATCCCCATTCCTCACCAACAGTACTAAATATATAATCTGTGTGTTGTTCTGGTACAAACTTACCTGTTGTTCTTGTACCTTGCAAGAACCCTTTTCCTGTTACACCTCCAGAACTTATAGCTTGTTCTGATTGAATTAGATTGTATGCTTCAGCTTTTTTCATACGTTCAAGTTTGGCTGGGTCTTTTTCTAAACGCAACCATAGACTAATTCTGTTTTGCTGATGTGGTTTTAAGCCATGTTCATAAAATAATTTTACACCATAAGAAAAGCTTGTACATACGATAAGAACAATTATATATTGAAATATAGAACCTCTATTTTTTTTTCTAAGAAAATAAACACTTGCCAGAAGTAGAGTTGCAATTATTGCAGTAATTAAAACGCCAAATTTTAGCCCAAGAATAGCCAATACAATTAAGGATAATGCTATTATTAGGTAAACCTGTTGTAGCCCTTCACGATAAAAAACAAAGAAAAAAGCAAGGTAAACAATGGTGCTACCTGCATCATTTTGTAGCAATATTAGTATAGCAGGAATAAAAATGATAGCAGTTACCTTTAATTGGTCTTTTACTGTTTTCATATTAGTTTCTATATCACTAATAAATTTTGCTATTGCCAATGCTGTGGCAAATTTTGCAAACTCACTGGGTTGAATGGTCATACTACCAATGCCATACCAAGAACGCGCTCCATTTACATCTTTACCAAAAATGAATAAGCCAATTAAAGCTAACATAGCAATGAGGTAAATAATGCTAGCAAAGCGCTCATAAAATTTGGCTTCTACTGAGAGAATAAGAACGATTAAAACAAATGTTAAGCCAACGAAAATTAAATGTTTACCATATAATTGAGAGGTGTCAAAATAACTTGTAATCTCGCCAACATGAGAAGCTGATAAAATATTGAGATACCCAAAAACAACTAGAAGTAGAAATAATACTATAGTTATCCAATCGAATTTAAAACCTCTATGATTTTCTCTTAGCATTAATTTTTGAAATTTATATCTTTAGAATTACTGTTAATTCCATATTCAGGTATCACTTGAAGAGTAGTTTCTCCGTTAATTTTAAAAGGCTCTCCAGAATACGGTTTTTTGTATTCGTTTTCGAGACTATGCGTTAAAATCCATTGTTCTAAATCTGTTCTTGTTATATGACCTTTAATATATTTTTCAATCATTAAACTGGCCATTCTTCCTGCAAACCGACTTCCCCAATATCCGTTTTCTACAAAAACAGCAATGGCAATTTTTGGATTGTCTTTAGGGGCAAATGCAACAAAAATAGAATGGTCTGTAAGTTGTGTTTTTACACTATCAATTTTTACAAAATTTTCTGCAGTTCCTGTTTTTCCGCAAATTTCAATTCCTGGAATTCTCAAGGATTGCGCAGTTCCTTTATTGTATACGTCAAACATTCCTTGTATTACAGGTTCAAAATGGCGTTTATCTATTGTAGTATATTTTGGCGTTTTAAATTTACTGGGAATTGTGTCTCCTTCAATATTTTTTATAATGTGAGGTGTATAATAGTAACCACGATTACCAATTGCTGCAGCCATATTGGCTAATTGAATAGGTGTAGCTTCCACTTCGCCTTGCCCTATGGCATTAGAAACGATATAGGTAGAACCCCAACGATTATCTCCATATTGCCTATCATAATAGTTGCCATCAGGTATTCTACCTTTTCTACCAACGGACAAGTCATTATTTAGATAATTACCTAAACCAAAACTTTTTGCGTGATCTGCCCAGATGTTCATTCCCTTACCAGCATCATCATATTTATCAACTATACGTCTATAGACATTTACAAAATAGGCATTACAAGATTGTGCGATACCTGCATTCATATCTACTGGACTTCTGTGATGGTGACAACCTGTTAGTCTTCTGCTGCCATAATAATAACCCATTCGGCAAGTAAATTTATCATCGATATCAACAACTTCTTCTTGCAATCCAATTAATGCATTTATAACTTTAAATGGCGAGCCAGGAGGATATTGGGCTTGTAAGCCTCTATCAAAAGTTGGCATATTTATGGTGTCTCTAAATAATCTACTAAAATTTTTATTTCTTTCTCTACCAACTAATAGATTGGGATTGTAACTAGGACCAGTTACCATGGCTAATATTTCACCACTTTGTGGGTCTATAGCAACTATGCCACCACGTTTGTATTTCATTAATAATTCTCCATAAGCCTGTAGTTCAGAGTCAATTGTAATTGTAATATCTTTTCCTGGCTTAGGTAAGGTGTCAAAAATCCCGTCTTTATATGGTCCTATATCTTTATTATGTCTGTCTTTTTGAATAAACTTAATGCCTTTTACACCTCTTAAAACATTTTCATAAGATAACTCAATGCCTTGTTTTCCAATAAGGTCACCCAATTTATAATAGGGTTGGCGTTTAATAATTCTACGGTTTACCTCGCCAAGATCACCAAGAACATTTGCGCCAATATTTGTTTGATACGATCTAAGGGAACGTTTCTGAATATAAAATCCTTCATATTTTCTCATTTTTTCTTGAAGGACTGCATAGTCTGTTTTTGATAGCTGAGGGACAAAAGGAGAGGGAAGTCGTGGTGAATAATTCCGAGCTTTTTTTAATTTATTTTGGTAATCTTCTTTTGTTATTTTTAATAATCCGCAAAATTCTTCAAGATCTAAAGAGTCTAAAGGCGAAACTTCTCTGGGAATAACCATAACATCGTAAGATGGTTGATTAGCAACTAGGAGTTTTCCATTTCTATCGTATACATAGCCGCGTTTAGGGTATTTGTAAACTTTTCTAATTGCAGTATCTTCAAAAATATTGTAAGCAGAACTGTTATAAACTTGAAGATAAAATAGACGAGCAATAAAAACAAGACCAACAAGAATAACAGTTGTTAGAAGTAATAATTTTCTCATTTTTTGTTTCGGCTAAATAAAATTATAATCAATATACTTAGTATAATAGTGAAAATACTAGAAAATAACGTTTTTTGAAGGATTAAAAGTATGTTAGAAATGTTAAATATTTCGAGAGAAAATAATATAAAGTGATGAATGATGGTTCCAAATGTAATATAGGTAATAAGGCTACCAATATCTGTAGTACTAAATTTTATACTATGGTGCTCATACAACATACCAAAAGAGCTTTTTAATAATATAGGTCTTACATAAGCTAGAGATACTGCTGCTGCTGCATGTACGCCTCCAGAATCTGAAAATAGATCTATTAACATACCTAATAAAAAACTAGTTAGTAAAAGTAGGAGACGTTCGTCTTTAATTGGAAAAAGAAAAATAAATATGATATAAATATATGGATTGATAAAACCAAAAAAATCAATTTGATTACAAATTAATACTTGCAACAAAAGCAGTACAACAAACCGTATAGTATTTATACTTATAACGTTATTCATTACTGCTGTTTTCTAGGTTGAGAATTTCAGGTCGATTTATACTTTCTAAAATATAAACTGTCCCAAGGTTAGTCATGTCATTAAACAATTTAACCTCAATAGTATAAGTGTCACCACTTATGTCACTTTCAAAATCCGAAATAGTCCCTATACCAATACCTTTAGGAAATATTGAAGATTCTCCTCCGGTTTCTATAGTATCACCAATTTTTATAGGTGCGTATTGCGAAACATCTTCAAGCTGAACTAACCTAGTAGATTTGCCATCCCATGTTAAAGAACCAATATGGTTAGAGGATTTTAATTTAGCATTAATTTTACTTTTTGTATTTAAAATAGAAATTGCAGTTGAATAATTATTAGAAGTGTTGGCAATTATACCAATAATTCCATTAGAGGTCATAACACCAAAATCTTCTTTTATGCTGTCCTTACGTCCTTTATTTAAAGTGAGTATATTATTGGTAGAAGAGTAGCTGTTTTTATAGACGTCTGCAATTGTAATTTTGTACAGACTTTTGGAGTATGAGCTATCAATAAAACTAGAATCTGTTTGAAATTTTGAATTTAATAATTGCTCTCTGAGTTGTTTGTTTTCTTCAGCGAGAATTTCATTTTCTGTTTTAAGGTTGAAATATTGGTCTACAGAATTCATGGTGCCATACACACCACCAGTTAAAAAGTTGGCCGAATTTATAAATTTGCTTCTGTGATAAGAATGCGATTGAATCGTTAAAGCTATAGCAATACTAAAAAGCAATAAAAACAACAGAAAGGTTTTGTTTTTTATAACAAAATTAAATATTTGTTGCATTATTTACGGCTTATTTAATCAATACGCTTTTGTATTTTGCTAGGTTTTTCAGCACAATACCTGTACCTCTTACTACTGCTCTTAAAGGGTCTTCTGCAATATAAACTGGTAAATCTGTTTTTTGAGAAAGACGTTTGTCTAAACCTCTAAGCATAGAGCCACCACCTGCTAAATAAATACCTGTATTGTAAATGTCTGCTGCTAATTCTGGAGGTGTTTGTGATAACGTTTCCATTACAGAATCTTCAATACGTAAAATAGATTTATCTAACGCTTTTGCGATTTCACGGAATGAAATTTGTACTTGTTTTGGCTTTCCTGTTAATAAATCACGACCTTGAACACTCATGTCTTCTGGAGGTAATTCTAAATCTTCCGTTGCTGCACCAATTTGTATTTTAATTTTTTCAGCGGTTCTATCACCAACATATAAATTATGTTGTGTTCTCATGTAATAAATAATATCGTTTGTAAAGACATCACCTGCAACTTTTACAGATTTATCACAAACAATACCTCCAAGTGCAATAACAGCAATTTCTGTAGTTCCGCCTCCAATATCCACAATCATATTACCCTTTGGTTGCATTATATCTATCCCAATACCAATAGCCGCTGCCATTGGCTCATGAATTAAATAAACTTCTTTACCATTAACACGCTCACAAGATTCTTTTACAGCTCGCATTTCTACTTCTGTAATGCCAGAAGGGATGCAAACAACCATGCGCAAAGCAGGATTAAAGAATTTCTTCTTTAAAGCAGGAATATTTTTAATAAACATGCTTATCATTTGCTCAGAGGCATCAAAATCTGCAATTACACCATCTTTTAATGGACGAATAGTTTTAATATTTTCGTGTGTTTTTCCTTGCATCATGTTGGCTTCTTTACCAACGGCTATGATTTTTCCGCTAATGCGGTCTCTTGCTACTATAGATGGATTATCAACAACAACTTTGTCATTGTGTATTATCAGTGTATTTGCGGTTCCTAAATCTATGGCTATTTCTTCCGTTAGGAAATCAAAAAATCCCATGTGCTATTCTTAATTATTTTGGGTTATTCTCGTATTCTTTTTGAGACTATCTGTAAAAGTAGTAAAATATACGTTATTTAAATGATTATAGACGTTTATTGCTCATTTTTTTTTGTTTTTTCTTACGCTTTTCTAAAACTATAAATGAGTGAATCACTTTGATAAAAATAAAGAGTCCAAAATTAAGATGATTATTGTCTTATTTTTGGACTCTAAACTGAAGTTTTAATGCTTAAAATGACGTGTTCCTGTCATTACCATAGCTACATTATTATCATTACAATAATCAATGCTTAATTGGTCTTTTATAGAACCACCTGGTTGAATTACCGCAGTAATACCAGCTTTGTCTGCAATTTCAACACAATCTGGAAAAGGAAAAAATGCGTCACTTGCCATAACCGCTCCATTTAAATCAAAATTAAAGGATTGTGCTTTGTGAATCGCTTGGTTAAGTGCATCAACTCTACTAGTTTGTCCTGTACCACTTGCACACAATTGCTTACCTTTAACCAGTACAATTGTGTTAGATTTTGTGTGCTTGCATATTTTTGAAGCAAATATTAAATCATCTAACTCATCTGGTGTTGCTGTTTTATGGGTTACAGGTTTTAAACCTTCAAGGGTATCTGTAACATTATTTCTATCTTGAACCAAAACACCATTTAAACAACTTCTTACATTAGTTTTAGGCATTTCAATATCTTTTAAAATTAAAAGAATTCTATTTTTCTTTCCTTTTAAAATTTCTAAAGCTTCAGGTGAAAAAGATGGTGCAATTACAACTTCACAAAATAATTTGTGAATTTCTTCTGCAGTTGCTACGTCAATTTCAGAATTACTAATTAAAACACCTCCAAAGGCAGAAACTGGATCGCCAGCTAAAGCGTCTACATAAGCTTGGTGTAACGTTTCGCGTTGTGCTAGTCCACATGCATTATTGTGTTTTAAAACAGCAAAGGTTGGTGCATCGTTTTTAAACTCTAGCATTAAGTTTACAGCTGCATCAACATCTAATAAGTTATTGTAGCTTAATTCTTTGCCGTGAAGTTTTGTGAAAATTTCATCAAAATCGCCATAAAAGAAGCCTTTTTGGTGAGGATTTTCGCCATAGCGTAAAACTTTACCTTTGTTTTCAGATAGTTTTAAAGAAGCTATTTCACTGTTTTTGTTGAAGTAATTAAAAATAGCAGAATCATAATGAGAAGACACATTAAATGCTTTTGCAGCAAATTGTTTTCTGTCTTCTTCTGAAGTCTCACCGTTTTTAGATTCTAATAATTCTAAAAATTCAGCATAATCATCAACAGAAGATACACATGTAACATCTGCATAATTTTTTGCAGCTGCTCTAATTAAAGAAATACCTCCAATATCTATTTTTTCAATAATATCTTGATTGCTTGCGCCAGAAGCTACTGTTTTTTCAAAAGGATATAAGTCTACAATTACGACATCTATTTGTGGAATATCAAATTCTTTTAATTCCGAAACATCTCCATCGTGATTTTGACGATTTAAAATTCCTCCAAAAACCTTAGGATGAAGCGTTTTTACTCGACCACCAAGTATTGAAGGGTAGGATGTTATGTCTTCTACAGCTACGACGTCAATTCCTAAATCTTTAATAAATTTTTCAGTACCACCTGTTGAATAAATAGTAACATTTAGGTCGTTTAGTTTTTTTACAATAGGTTCTAATCCATCTTTACTAAATACAGAAATTAGTGCAGATGAAATAATTTTGTTGCTCATAATGTTGTGTTGTGTTTTAGATGCGTCAAAAATACGTATATTCACAAAGAAAAGCTTGATACAAAATGCAGTTTCTTTAAGTTTTTTGTAACAATAAATTGTTGAAAACGTCCTATCTTTAAAATGTTATAAAACAACCTTTACATGCTAGTCTATTTACGCTTATTAAAAGAGAGTTTTTCGTTTGCAATAAATGCGCTACGAAACAATAAGCTCAGAACATTTTTGTCACTTTTAGGTGTAACCGTTGGTATCTTTTCTATTATAGCTGTGTTAGCTGCTGTAGATTCTTTAGATAAAACTATAACTTCTCAGTTAAGTTCTTTAGATAGTAATACAATGTATGTAGTAAATAGGTCATTTGGTCCAACTAGTGTGCCTCGTTGGCAACGCGAAACTTTTGATCCAATTTCTTATAACGAATATAAAAGCTTAAAATCTTCATTGTCTGATGCAAAGCATGTTGCTTTTCAGTTAGGTGTAAAGCCAGAAAATATTAGGTATGAATCTGAATTAGTAAGTGGTGTTAATACCGTTGTAGTATCTAGTGAATTTACGGATATCCAGGTTTTAGAATTTGAAAAAGGGCGATTTTATAATGAATCTGAATCTAATTCTGGAAAAGCAGTAGTTGTAATTGGTTCTGAGATTGCTAAATCTTTATTTGGTGAATTAGAGCCTCTTGGTAAAAAAGTGCGTTTGTATGGGCAAAAATTTACGGTAATTGGTGTTGTTAAAAAAGAAGGGTCTGGGCTGTTTGGTGCAAGTAACGATGTTTCTATTTTTCTACCTGCAAATTATGTAAGAAATAGATTTGGTGATAATAACCCTAACAATATGCATATTGTTATAATTAAGCCTGAAAAAGATGCTGATATTGATGGATTGAAAGCCGAAATCACTCAGATTTTGAGAAATAGACGAGGCTTGAAAGCTGATGAAATAGATACGTTTTTTGTAAATATAATTGCTGGTTTACAAAATATGATTGATGAAATGTTGGGTATGATGAATATTATAGGATGGGTGATTAGTGGCTTTTCTCTTTTAGTGGGAGGTTTTGGTATAGCTAATATTATGTTTGTAAGCGTAAAGGAACGTACTAACCTTATTGGTATACAGAAATCATTAGGTGCAAAAAATAAATTTATTATGTTTCAGTTTCTATTTGAAGCCGTTATACTTGCTGTCGTTGGTGGTATTGTTGGCCTATTTTTAGTTTGGATAGGTACAATAATAGGAAGTAATCTTGCTGAAGATTTTGAATTTGTACTCTCACCACAGAATATGTTTTTAGGTTTCTTTATTTCTTCAATAATTGGATTAATTTCGGGAGTGATTCCTGCTTTAACAGCTTCGAGATTAGATCCTGTAGAAGCTATAAGAACAGGTATGTAGTTTAAATTTAAAGAATAGCTAAAACGGAAAAATTATAAATTCAAAATTATAAATTGAATTTATACACAATGGTATAAACGTTTAATTTTAATTCAAAATTTCTGCCACTTCCTTACAAACAAACTCCAAAAAACGCTCGTCAGCTTCCGTAAATGGATCTGGTGTGTTAGAGTCAATATCTATTTGTCCAATATTTTCGCCATTTACAAAAATAGGAATCACAATTTCTGCTTTAACGGTAATACTACACGCAATGTAGTTGTCTTGAGCAGCGACATCTGGCACTACAAAATTTTTGTTACTTACGGCAACCTGTCCACAAATACCTTTCCCAAACGGAATAATGGTATGGTCTGTTGGTTCACCAACATATGGTCCTAGTTTTAATTCATTTTTATCGCCATTTTTAAAGTAGAAACCAACCCAATTGTAGTAACTAACATTAGCCTCGAGAATTTTACAAATTTTTAATAGTTTTTCATTAACACTAGGGTTTTCTTGTGCAATGATTTTTTGTATTTCAGGTTTTAGATCTTGTAAATTCATGGTTATAAAAAAACTTTTGGTAAAAGTATTTAAAATACACTATTTTGAATTACTGTTTTTATAAATTTAACATCAAACTAAAAACTTTTTTAATTGAAGACGTTATTAATTAAATACAAACCAGTAATTCGCTTTATTGTCACTTTTTTGGCGGTTTATGGAATTTTAACAATTGGTTATAATGTGTATTTAAATTTGTCTGATGGTTCTAAATATTACCCAGATTATTTAACCAACCTAGTTGCACAGCAAACAAACGAAGTATTAAATGGAGTAGGTTATAACGCAAGTGTAATGCCGCATCCTAATGAGCCATCAATGAAAATTATAATAAATGGAAAGTTTGTTGCCACAGTTATAGAAGGTTGTAATGCCACTAGTATTGTAATTTTATTTCTTTCATTTATTATTGCTTTTGCAGGGAAATTAAAAACTACAATTTTATATTGCTTTGCTGGTAGTATAATTATCTATGCATTTAATCTTGTTAGAATTGTTATTCTCTCCATAGGTTTGTATCATTATCCTTGGCAACAAGAAGTTTTACATAAAGTAATATTTCCTATGTTAATTTATGGCATTGTTTTTATGCTATGGATGATTTGGGTTAATCGGTTTTCTAAAAATGTAAATACCAATGAATAAAGTTGTAACCTATTTATTAGTTGGTATGCTTTTATTATTCTTAGTGTTAATAAGAGCTTTTGAGAACGTCTTATTCTATGATCCCTATTTAACATTTTTTGAAAACGACTTTTTATATATGGATAGTCCAAGACGGGAAATTGCTAAATTAGTAGTATTTACAACAATTAGATTTGTGTTAAATTCTGTTATCTCTCTAGGCATCTTGTATCTTTTCTTTAAGGATAAAAGCATTATAAAGTTTTCAATATTAATCTATGCCGTGTCTTATGTGTTATTATTAATACCGTTTTTATATTTTGTAATTAATCCTAGACAAGAAGATTATTATTTGTTTTTTAATATTAGACGATTTTTAATACAGCCAATATTGCTTCTTTTGCTTCTTCCTGCGTTTTATTATCATCGTTTAAAACGTTAATTCCTAATTAAATTTAGAAGGTCTATTTAATTGTTTTGTAACTTTGCATTGTGAAATTTTTATCTATACATAAAATTTTATCTATTGCGTTAGCGTTTTTGGTAGTGTTTTCTACATTGTCATTTACAGTTGAAAAACACTACTGTGGAGATAATTTAGTTGATATATCTGTGTTTTCTGAAGTTAAGAAATGTGGTATGGAAATGTCTCCAAATACAGAAGCGATTAAAAAATCTTGTTGTAAAGATGAAATTGATGTAGTTAAAGGTCAAAATGATTTAAAACTTAATACTTCAGACGATTTATTGCCTGTTCAAATTGTATTCTTACAATCTTTTGTTTACAGTTTTAATGCACTTTTTGAGAGCCTAACAAAACAAATAATACCTCATAACGATTATTCTCCACCCAACTTGGTGGCTGATATACAGCTATTAGACCAAGTTTTTACAATTTGATTATTGGTAATATCCCTTACTAGAAAAAGGATGCACACATAAATGTGCAATTAGTTATACCTATAAATCAAACAAATGAAAAAATATTTAAGTATTAGTTTTTTGTTTTTGTCGCTGATATTATCTGCACAAGATCAATTAAATGGTGCTGTTTTTGAGAACAGTACAGGTAAAAAAATGCCTTTACCAGGAGCAAATGTCTATTGGTTGGGTTCATCAATAGGTGCAATAACGGCAGAAGATGGTAAGTTTTCATTACCATATAAATTCTCCTATAATAAATTAGTTATTAGTTATGTTGGTTTTAAAACAGATACTTTAACTGTAAATGAAAACCAGTATATAAATCATGTAATGCAAGCTAGCGATGAGTTAGATGAAGTTGAAATTAAATCTCGAAATCAGGCAACCAGAAAATCTTATTTGCAAGCAGCGAATACATTTACTGTAACTAGTGCCGAACTGTTAAAAGCAGCCTGTTGTAATTTGTCCGAAAGTTTTGAAACCAATCCGTCTATAGATGTTAATTTTGCAGATGCAGTTTCAGGAACAAAGCAGATTAAGATGTTGGGATTAAATTCGCCTTACATATTAATTACTACAGAGAATGTTCCTGCAATTAGAGGAGCTTCACAAGCCTATGGACTCAGTTTTATTCCTGGTACTTGGGTAGAGAGTATACAGATTACAAAAGGCACAGGTAGTGTAGTTAATGGTTTTGAGAGCATTGCAGGCCAAATTAATGCAGAACTGGTAAAGCCAACTACAGATAATCGTTTATTTGTCAATCTCTTTGGTGCAACTAGTGAGCGGTTAGAGTTAAATACACATGTTAATACAAAGGTTTCAGACAAATGGAGCACTGGTTTGTATTTGCATGGTAATACACATCAAAAAAAACACGATGTTAATAATGATGGTTTTTTAGATATGCCTTTATATAATCAAATAAATGTATTGAATCGTTGGCAATATACTAACCCAGTAAAAGGTGTTGTTAGTTTTATTAATTTAAGGTATCTCAATGATGAAAAACAAGCCGGACAAGTAGATTTTGATCCAGAAATCGATAGAGGATCTACCAACTTTTGGGGAAGTGAAATTAATACGGAACGTTTTGAGGTCACCACAAAATTAGGTTATGTTAATCCTGAAATTCCATACCAGAGTTTAGGTTTTCAGACAGCATATAGTTATCACAAACAAGCGTCTTATTTTGGTTTAAATCTGTATGATATTCAGCATAATAGTTTTTACTCAAATTTAGTGTACAACAGTATTATTTCAGATTCTAGGCACAAGGTTAAAACCGGATTAAGTTTTACCTATGATTATTATGACGAATTAGTAAATACAGATACTTACGAACGAATAGAAAACTCTTTTGGTGGTTTTTTTGAGTATGCTTATGATAATTTGGATAAATTAACAATGACAGCTGGTGTTAGAGTAGATCAGCACAATAGATTAGGATTTTTTGTAACACCACGTTTACATCTGCGTTATACACCATGGGAAAAATCGGCATTACGGTTTTCTGTAGGACGAGGAAAAAGAAGTGCTAATATTTTTGCCGAAAACCAAAATATGTTTGCCAGTTCGCGCCAAATTAATATTCTAAATTCTGGAGGAAAGATTTATGGTTTAGATCCTGAAATTGCATGGAATTATGGTATTAGTTACTTGCAAGGCTTTAATTTATTTGGAAGAAAAGCAGATGTTACCTTAGATTATTATATCACAGATTTTAAAAATCAAATTGTGGTGGATTGGGAAAACCCATTTGAAATTAATTTTTATAATCTTGACGGCGAAAGTTATGCTAATAGTTTTCAGTTTGAATTTAATTATAACGCCTTTGAAGGTTTTGATTTAAGAACGGCTTATAAGTATTATGATATAAAAACCGATTATAATTCTGGTAAGTTAGAAAAACCGTTAATTCCAAAACATCGTTTATTTGCAAATGCATCTTATGAAACATCTATAAAAGACAATGGAGCGCAATGGAAATTTGATGCCACCTATAATTGGTTAGATGCTCAGCGTTTTCCGAGTACAATGTTAAGTACTACGGAATATAAATTAAATGATTATTCACCTTCAGTCGGAACTTTAAATTTGCAAGTAACTAAAGTCTTTTCTCCTATATTTGAATTATATTTAGGAGGTGAAAACGTTACCAATGTAAGGCAGAGCAATCCTATTGTGAGTGCCGAAAATCCATTTGGTTCAAATTTTGATACTAATTTTGTATATGGTCCAATTTTTGGAAGTATGTATTATGCAGGCTTACGCTTTAAACTTAAATAACTAAATTTCTTGCCATAGCAGGAATCTTAATAATAAAAATTGAAAACATGAAAAAAATAATTTTAGTATTTACAATTTTACTTACTACAGTTACATTTGCGCAGAATAAAAACGCAAAAGCAAGTATTGAAGTCGATGGTGTTTGTGGCATGTGTAAAGAACGCATTGAAAAAGCTGCTATAAGAACAAAAGGGGTAAAATCAGCAATTTGGAACGTAGACACACACGAGTTAAAACTTATTTTTGATGAGCGTAAAACAGATTTAAAAACCATAGCACAAAAAGTAGCTGATGTTGGGCATGATACCATGGAGATTAAAGCTACTGATGAGGCCTATAATTCTGTGCATGCCTGTTGTAAGTATCGCGATGATGAGGTTAAGAAAGACCACGAACCAAAGGAAGAAGATAAAGATTAAAAGTAAAAAAAAAGCCTGAATAAAGATTCAGGCTTTTTTTATAATTTGTATTCTAGGTATAATGGTATGTTTTTAAAGCCTAGTAATTAATTACTAACAGCATCAATTTCTGCAATTAGACTATCGCAACTTTCAATTCCGAATTTTGTGGCAGTTTTCTTGTCTTCAAATGTTGTTAATAATGCTCTTACAATATTTTTTAGTTTAATTTCATCTAAAAAAGGTCCTTTACCTTGAGGTATTCTGTCGTAGTCAGCATGGTTTACCAAATAGTTACCTAAATAATCTTTTATTAAACTGGTATGTCTAAAGTAATCATCAGACACTTCATCATAATTAGCATAATGTTGTTGTATGGCTGTTTTTAGTTTAAAATCTTCTATTAATTTTAAATCTCCTGAGTTTATTAAAGTTTTATAAGTAATATTTTTAGGGCTAAAGTTTACATATTTTACTATCGCGAAAATGTTATTCATTAATCGCATGTCTTGATTTTTTTCAGAGTTCAATACAGGGATAATCTCTGAACAAATTTTTATTTTCTTATTTATAGCTTCAATATTTTTTTCTAATTGCATTTTGTCAGATTCAACATCACTTTTTAGATTTGTGAGATATTGTTTCTTTAGCTTTTTATCTTTTAAGTTATCTGCGCATTTATTCATGCTAAAGGCAATAGTTATACCTATAATAACAATAATAATCTCTCTTAAAGTGTATTTCCAAGTTGTTTTTGCCATATGAGATTTGTAATTAGACTTCTAAATCTAAGAAATTTAATTTTAAAACCAATTTTGGGATAAATAAAAGACCTTAATTTTAATAAGGTCTTTTTAAATTAAAAATTAGAAAATAAGTATTACTAGCAATACTTTTAATTTAGATTCTTGTAATAATTGAGCAGTTTTTCTTAATATCTAAGATTAAATTGCCCTATAAACAATGTCTTATTTAAGATAATAGCGTATCATATCTGCAGTAGAAACAATGCCAACAACGGATTGTTGTTTAATAATAGGAATAGCGTGGTAACGACCTTTTGCAAATTCTTCTGCAACTTCATTTATAGAGGTTTCCGGACTTACAGCATAAGGTTTATGTGTCATAATATCCTTTACAGTAAGTTCATTGTATATGGCGTTATCATCACTAAGTCCTGCGCCTTTAATTTTGTACATAAAATCAATTAAACTTACCATACCAATTAAATTGCCATGTTCTGTAACAGGTATGTGATGATGAAATTTTTTCTTTTCGTAAATGTGTTTAACATCTATAATTTTTTGTTCTGGCGAAACACATACTACATTTTTCGTCATTATTGATGAGATTGGTGCTGATTTCATAATGCTATGTTTTAAAGTGAAATACGTACTGATTTACAATCAAAAATAAGGTACAACAACGACATACCAACTGATTAAAATCATTTTAAAATTACCTGTTTTACAATATCTTGTATTAGGGTAAAATTCTAAAACATCAGTCATGAAAACGAAAACATTAATTGAGTTGGTTACATTATCATCTAGCCTTTATGTGTTAACTAGAGATACGCATTTATTAGAAAGATTAAGCGATTGGACTGAAAAACGTAAAGAGGGTCTTAATAAAATTGCTTCAGATTCTGTGACAGATGAAGATGGAAATGAGTTAGAACTGATGGATAAAATTTTGAGTAAGGCCGAACAAGTAAAAGAAGAGCTCGAATCTAAAATTGAAGAATTAATGGCTAAAGTTTATAAAAAGATAAACATTGCCCATTTAGATGAAATAAAAGGATTAAATGAGAAACTAGAAAAGGCTGATGCTAATATCGCATTATTAGAAGCAAGATTGAATAAACTTGAAACTTTAACATAAAATGGGCCTTTATACTGACATAGGTAAAAAATATAAATCCGTAACACGTTACAATCAAATATTAAAGGTATTAGTTAAGTACGGCTTTAAAGACTTGGTACAATATCTTGAGGAGAAGAAACGATTCACTTTTTTACAACAATTAATTCCAAAAAGATCTAGAATAGATGCTTCAAAATATACTAAATGGGAAAAGATGCGTTTGGTATGTGAAGAACTTGGACCAACATTTATAAAATTTGGTCAAATTCTTAGTAACCGTCCTGATTTAGTGCCATTAAAATTAACCTTTGAGTTAGAGAAACTTTTGGATAATGTGCCACCCATGCCAGAAGAAATAGCAAAGCAAGTTGTTGAAACAGAATTAAAAGGTAGTGTAGAAAATTTGTTTGCGTGGTTTAATCCTAAGCCTTTTGCATCTGCTTCAATGGCACAGGTACATAAAGTTATCTTGCACAGCGGAAAACGTGTAGCATTAAAGATTCAAAGACCAGGTATTAAAGAAATTATTATTGAAGATATTAAAGTAATGTACAGCATTGCTGAAGTTTTAGAAAAACGAATACCTTCAATTAAGAGTTTTGACCCAATGGGATTAGTAAAAAACTTTGAAGATGCAATACTCAAAGAGCTCGATTTTATTAACGAATCCATCAATGTGCAACGTTTTTACAATAATCTTGCTGATGATGATAGTGCCGATCAGTATGCTAGAGCGCCAAAAGTATATAGAGAATATACCACTACAAAACTATTGGCATTAGAGTTTATGTCTGGAACTAAAATTGATAATCTTTCTGAATTAAAGGAGAAAAATTTTGATTCTAAAATTATTGCAACACGTTTAACAAAAAGTTATTTTAAGCAGATATTTAATTATGGATTCTTCCATGCTGATCCTCACCCAGGAAATTTATTAATACTTCCAAACGGACATATTTGTTACTTGGATTTTGGAATGATGGGCAGTATTTTGCCTAGAGATATTGAAGTTTTTGGTAAGCTGTTTTTAGCAATTACCAGAAAAGATGTAAATAAAATTATTAAAGCTTTACAGCAACTGTCTAATTACACTAATATAGAAAATATAAGAGCTTTAGAGTTTGATATCAATGAATTTGTAGAAAAATACTATGTACGCTCAGTTCATAAAAATGAACTAAGCACTATTTTAATTGAGCTAAAAGATATTATTATTGCACACGGACTTAAAGTGCCAACACATTTTTTCTTATTTGCTAGATCATTAGTAACTATAGAGGGTGTTGTAAATAAATTAGATCCAGAATGTAATCAATACGCAATTGCTAAACCATTTTTGTTAAGAGCGGTTGCAAAGAGTTTTAATCCAATTAGATTTGGTGAAAAAGCCCTCAATTCTATATATGAATTAGGAAATTATATGGAAGATTTTCCAAGAGATTTAAAAAATGCAATTCGAAAAATAAATAGAGGCGAAATTAAAGTTGATTTAACGCACAAAGGCATTGACCCAATGGTGCATACAATACATAGGGTTACCAAACAGCTGGTATCTGCTTTTATAATGGCAGCATTAATTATTGGAGCAGCCATGTTTATTATTTCTGGTATTAAACCACTTTGGGGAGAAATTTCTGTATTAGGTATTGTGTGTTTGGTAATTACTATTATAATTGCCTATGGTATGATTAGAGATATAAGAAAAGGTGATTACGATGAATGGTGGTATCAAAAAAAGTAGTTATATGAAAAAGCACAGCTCAAATTATTAAATTTTAGCTGTGCTTTTTTTTTAAGGCTAAGTAGTTTTTATGAATGCTTGTTTAAAGTGGCGAAAACCTTCTGAGATTTCATCCTGAAAATGCTCCCACTTGTTCTCTTCCTTTTTTTTTCCATATTTTGTTTTTATTCGTTCAATAAAGCTATTGAAATCTTTTTTGCCTTTTTCGTAAGAAGCAGTAGCACCTTCTTTTCCTTGTTCATACTTTCTTTCTAAAATCTCAAGATTAACTTTAAATTTTTCAATTTCCAATAAAACAAATGCGTATAAACGACTTATACGTTTATCGGTTTTAATCTTTACTTCAATTTCATGCAGTTTAGTTAATAGTTTTCTTTTTTCTACTCTAAAAGTATCTAAACTTTCTGCTTTACCCAGTTCTAGCTGAACACGTAATTCATCTAATTTGGTATCAATATCTTCTAATTTTTCCTTACCTGTAGATATTTTAGATTTAGCATCAAATAAAACAGTATTAAATTTCTTTTTTACCTCTTCGTATCTGTCCTTAGCTTCAGCTTTTCCTAAAGCAGCCTGCACTTGAAGCTCCTCTATTTCTATTGCTGCTTTTCTCAATGTTTCAACGACATTGTCTATGAAACGAGTTTCTTCTATGGTTTTCATGATATAAAATTTTATAGGTTATATACAAATATGAAAACTATTCTAAAGATTTTCAATGAGGAATATCAGTTAAGGCATTTTAATTTGAGATAATAAAAAGCCCTTGACAAAATATCAAGGGCTTTTATATAATAATTGATTTGCATCAATAATTCATCTATGTGATTTACTATTACATCATACCTGGCATTCCTCCGCCACCCATTGGCATTGCAGGAGCATCTTCTTTAATGTCTACTAATGCACACTCAGTAGTTAGAATCATACCAGCAACAGAAGCAGCATTTTCTAGCGCTATACGTGTTACTTTTTTAGGGTCAATAATACCAGCTTTAAGCATATCTACATAAGTTTCTGATTTAGCATCGTATCCAAAGTCTTTTTTGCCTTCTAATACTTTATTTATAACTACTGAACCTTCACCACCAGCATTTTCTACAATAGTACGTAATGGAGATTCAATTGCTTTGTTTACAATTTGCACACCTGTAGTTTCGTCTAAGTTATCGGTAGTTAATTTTTCCAATACTTTTTTAGCTCTCACTAAGGCAACGCCTCCACCTGCAACGATACCTTCTTCAACGGCAGCACGTGTAGCATGTAGAGCATCATCAACTCTGTCCTTTTTTTCTTTCATTTCAACTTCAGAAGCAGCACCTACGTATAATACAGCAACACCTCCAGCTAGTTTAGCTAAACGTTCTTGTAGTTTTTCTTTATCGTAATCAGAAGTTGTAGTATCTATCTGAGCTTTAATTTGATTTACGCGAGCTTTGATATCTGCAGCTTTACCACTACCGTTTACAATAGTTGTGTTGTCTTTGTCAATTGTTACGGTTTCTGCAGTACCTAACATAGTTAAGTCAGCATTTTCAAGAGAGAAACCTCTTTCTTCAGAAATTACAACACCACCTGTAAGAATAGCGATATCTTCTAACATGGCTTTACGTCTGTCTCCAAAACCAGGTGCTTTTACAGCAGCAATTTTAAGTCCACCACGTAATTTGTTTACTACTAAAGTTGCTAAGGCTTGCCCTTCAACATCTTCAGCGATTATTAATAAAGGACGACCAGATTGTGCAACTGGTTCTAATATTGGAAGAATTTCTTGTAAGTTAGAGATTTTTTTATCGAATAATAAAATGTAAGGATTCTCTAAATCAGCAATCATTTTATCTGAGTCTGTAACAAAGTAAGGTGATAAATAACCTCTGTCAAACTGCATACCCTCAACCACATCAACGTATGTTTCCATACCTTTAGCTTCTTCTACGGTAATTACACCTTCTTTACCAACTTTACCAAAAGCTGTAGCGATTAATTCACCTATGGTATCATCATTGTTTGCAGAAATCGCTGCAACTTGTTTAATCTTATCAGAAGAGCTTCCTACTTTTTGAGATTGTTTATCTAAATCCGTTACAATAGCTTCAACTGCTTTGTCAATACCACGTTTTAAATCCATTGGGTTTGCGCCAGCAGCAACGTTTTTAAGACCTTCTTTTACAATAGCTTGAGCTAACACTGTCGCAGTGGTTGTACCATCACCAGCTAAATCGTTAGTTTTAGAAGCTACTTCTTTTACCATCTGAGCTCCCATGTTTTCAAGCTCATCTTCTAGCTCAATTTCTTTTGCTACAGAAACACCATCTTTGGTTACTTGAGGTGCACCAAATGATTTTCCTATAATTACGTTACGACCTTTTGGTCCTAATGTTACTTTTACTGCATTTGCTAAAGCATCTACACCACGTTTTAGTCCGTCGCGTGCTTCAATATCGAATTTTATATCTTTTGCCATGTTTTTTTAGTTTTTGTCATTCCTGCGAAGGCAGGAATCTATTTTAATTAAGTTTTTAGTGGATTCCGCATCAAGTGCGGAATGACAGAATTAATAGTTTGGATGATTAGATTATCGCTAGGATGTCACTTTCACGCATCATTAAATAATCTTTACCTTCAAGTTTAAGTTCAGTTCCACCATATTTTCCATAAAGTACAGTATCACCAACTTTAACTGTTAAAGGTTCGTCTTTTGTTCCGTTACCAATGGCAACAACAGTCCCTTTTTGTGGTTTTTCTTTTGCATTATCTGGAATAATAATACCTGAAGCTGTTTTAGTTTCAGCTTGCTTTGGTTCTACAAGAACACGGTCTGCTAATGGTTTAATGTTTAAGCCCATTTGTTATATTTTTTAAATTATTTAATTATTAATTTACGCTGAAGCGTAGTTCGAAAATTGTGCCATATAAGAATGACTGACAAAGTTTCATACTTTGTTATTTTGTATATGAAAATAAAAAAGCCAACTAAAAAAGTTGGCTTAATTTTATATTAATATAACGGTTGTATTATTCTGTCGCTGAACCGTCAGTAGTTGATCCATCCGTTGTTGGCATTGGTAGTGTTGGTGTTTCAATAGCTTCTTCTGTGTCTAAAGCTTTAGATTCAGTAGCTCCACCAGAATTAATTGTTAAATTAGACGCTAAAATTAATATGATTAAAGCACCTGCTAAAAACCATGTGCTTTTGTCTAAAAAGTCACCTGTTTTTTTTACTCCACCCATTTGCTGTGTGCCTCCACCTCCAAACGAAGAAGATAATCCTCCTCCTTTAGGGTTCTGTACCATAATTACTACGACAAGTAAAAAGGCAACGATTACGATTAATCCTAAAAATATTGTAAATGCACTCATTTTATATTGTATTATTATCTTTTATTTCTTTTACCAATTTTATTTGGTGTGCAAAGAAACTACTTTTTTCTGGATATTTCAAACTTAAAATTTTGTAAGATTGAATTGCTTTATCGTAGTTTTTTTGTTCTAAATATATTCTAGCTAAAGTTTCAGTCATCAAACTGTCTGAAATAGCATCATCATTGTTAACTAATTTTGGTTTTGGCGCATTGTCTTTAACCGGTTTTATCTTTGGGTTTTCGCTTATAAATTTATCAATTAGCGCTAACTTACTATCTAAAGGAGAACTGGTTGCTGGTTTAGCGTCTTCAACCTTTTCCTCTTCACTTTCATTAACTGTATCACGATTAATAGGTTTAAAACTTGTGATTTTTAGCCATTCTGTAAAGGAATGATTTTCAGATTTATCAAAATCAAGTGGTCTACCTATATTAAGTTGTTCTTCTGGTGTAATATTTTTTACGTCTACTGCAATAATAGAATCTTCAATTTTAGTTGCTTGTGGTTCTTTATTTTGTAGAGGTATTGGTTTTGCTTCAAACAAATTTGGGTCTAATACACCTTCGGTGGCTTTTATATGTTCTTTTAAAGCATCATCTATGGTTACACTCTTATTTATTGAAATGTCATCTAAGGCATTAACCTCAAAACCTTTTAAATGTTCTGTGTTTTGTTTGATTTGGTCTGATATTTCATTTTGGTTAAAAGCTTCAGAAGTAATATAATCAAATAATACACTACGGTCAGTAGTATGTGCTGCAGTAATTTTTAATGCATTATTATACTTATAACTGTCAGCTTGTTTTAAGCCTTTAAGGTATAGGGCTCTTAAAGTTTGAAAATAGGGATATTCTTTAATTGCAGATGAAAGCATATCTGTTTGAGATGCAGTTATAGCTTCTGGTTTATGTAATAATGTAGTTAAATCTTGAAGCTCCATAATTTACCAATCTGCTAAAGAAGCGTTTAGGATGTCTTGAGTTAATCGTTCTAATATTTCATCGAAGGCTGTATCTTTTATACTGCCAGATAGTTGTTCGCTTGCGCCATAATCGTAATAAAAAGAAAAGCGTTTGTCAAAATCTTTTTCTTCGTCTTTGGTATTTATATAACGGACTTGTACACTAATAGTTAGACGGTTTTGTGCAGCTGTATTTTCTGAGGTTGCCGTCATTGGTGCAATTCTGTATTCTGTAATTTCACCTTCGTAAATAACCTCTCCACCTGAGTTTACTAAATTGGCACTTGTTTGGTTAGTGATTAAATCTTGGAGCGTAATTGTAAATAGTTGGTCTAAACCAGGTTCTATTAAATCAGCAGTATTCTGAAAAAAATTAACTTGAAACGTTTCTGGTGTGTCCGTAATTCCTGTAAACGAATAATTGACCTTGCAACCAAAACTAGCAAGGCCAATAACAAAAACTAAAAGGTATTTGAATTTATTCATTTAATAAGTATTTGGTTTTTTCATGGTTATAAAAGCATAAATATAGCCAGCATTATCCGCAACGTCAAAATCTACATTAATAAGTCTGTAACCTTTATAATGTTTTTCGTTTATCATATCTTCAGCCTCTTGTCTTATTGCTTCTGAGCTATTTCTTGTAAAGGACTTACGAATCATAAATATTTCTACTGCTTTCATTTGTTAATTTTCATTTGTTTTAAATCGTTTTAGAAAATCAACTAATACTTCAAACTGTTAATTTTAAATTTTCTTATAGTTGATGTCATAAACTTATCTTAAAGATCAAACTGTTTAATTTTTCTGTACAATGTGCGTTCACTAATACCAAGTTCTGCAGCAGCTAATTTACGCTTTCCGCTATGACGTTCTAAAGATTTTTTTATTAATTCAAGTTCCTTATCATGTAAAGATAGGGTTTCCTCTTCTTCAATTTCTTCTGCAAAATGGTATTTGTCTTCACTGTTTGTTGGCAGTTCTTCATTTTCTTCAGTGTGAGCAGGTATAGATAAAACTTCTAAATCTTCTACTTCAGATTCAAATTTCTCTTCTTTTTCTTCTCCGTATATTTTCTGAATTAAATGTTCATTATCTTTTTGTACATCAGAAATACTACCTGTTTTCATGAGTTCCATGGTTAGTTTTTTTAGATCATTAAGATCACTCTTCATGTCAAATAAAACTTTATATAAAATCTCACGTTCACTGCTAAAATCACTTTCAGATTTAGAGTTACTTACAACAGCTGGCAAATTATTGCCTGTATTTGGTAAATAATTTTGAAGGGTTACTCCGTTTATTGTTCTATTTTGTTCTAAAACTGAAACTTGCTCAGCTACATTACGTAACTGTCTTATATTACCATTCCAGCGATATTTTATAAGTAAATTAACGGCATCATCCGTTAATTTAATTGTAGGCATTTTATATTTTAAAGCAAAATCACTCGCAAATTTTCTAAACAATAAATGAATATCATCTTTGCGATCTCTAAGAGGAGGTAAGTTAATTTCTACCGTACTTAACCTGTAATATAAATCTTCTCTAAATTTTTCTTTTTTAATGGCTTCAAACATATTAACGTTTGTAGCTGCTACAATCCTTACATTGGTTTTTTGGACTTTGCTAGAGCCTACTTTTATAAATTCTCCATTTTCTAAAACACGTAATAATCTAACTTGAGTTGTAAGCGGTAACTCGCCAACTTCATCTAAAAAAATGGTTCCACCATCTGCAACTTCAAAATAACCCGATCGTGTAGATGTTGCGCCTGTAAAAGAACCTTTTTCATGTCCGAATAATTCACTGTCAATTGTACCTTCTGGTATAGCTCCACAGTTAACTGCAATATATTTACCGTGTTTTCTGTGTGATAATTGATGAATTATTTTAGGAATACTCTCCTTACCAACACCACTTTCTCCTGTTACTAATACAGAAATATCAGTAGGAGCAACTTGTATTGCTTTTTCTATGGCACGATTTAGCTTAGGGTCATTTCCTATAATTCCGAAACGTTGCTTTATGGCTTGAATAGATTCCATAGTAATTAATTATATTTAGAATAACCAACGGCTTTACCAATAAGTGTTGCGCTTGTGCAATCCGTGATTAGTACATTTACCAAATCGCCAATTTTGTAATTTTCCTTAGGGAAAACAGCTACTGTATTATCTGAAGTTCTACCAGACCATTGTGCATCTGATTTTTTAGACGCTTTTTCTATTAAAACCTCTACTGTTTTATTAAGATGTTGACGCGTTTTAATTTCGCTATACTTTCGTTCTAAAAGAATGATTTCGCTTAAACGACGTTTTTTTACAGCCTCTGGTACGTCATCTTCCATTTTACGACCAGCTAATGTTCCAGGTCGTTCAGAATAGGTAAACATGTAACCAAAATTATATTGCACATAATCCATTAAGCTCAATGTGTCTTGGTGATCCTCTTCTGTTTCTGTAGGGAAACCAGCAATTAGATCAACACTAATAGAGCATTCTGGGATAATACGTTTTATATTATCAACCAATTCAAAATATTCTTTTCGTGTGTGTAAGCGGTTCATTTCTTTTAAAATTCGGTCACTTCCGCTTTGTACTGGTAAATGAATATGTTTACAAATGTTATCGTATTTAGCCATGGTTTCAATAACATCTAAAGTAAAATCTTGTGGATTAGATGTAGAAAAACGTATACGCATTTTAGGTTGTGCTTTGGCGCACAATTCTAGCAATTTAGCAAAATTAACCGCTGTAGCTTTTTGTAATTCTGAGGCGTTAACAAAATCTTTTTTTAAGCCTCCTCCATACCATAAATAGCTATCTACATTTTGGCCAAGTAGCGTAATTTCTTTAAAGCCTTTAGACCAAAGGTCATTTACTTCTTCAATAATACTCTGAGGATCTCTACTGCGTTCTCGTCCTCTTGTAAATGGTACAACACAAAACGTACACATATTATCACAACCACGAGTAATAGATACAAACGCAGTAACACCATTTGTATTTAACCTCACAGGAGAAATGTCACCATAAGTTTCTTCTTTAGATAAGATAACGTTTATGGCATCTCTTCCTTCGTCTACTTCAGCAAGTAGATTAGGTAAATCTTTGTAGGCATCAGGTCCAACAACAAGGTCTACAATTTTTTCCTCCTCTAAAAATTTAGTTTTTAAGCGTTCTGCCATGCAACCTAAAACACCAACTTTCATTTTTGGGTTGGTGCGTTTTACGGCATTATATTGCTGTAGACGTTTTCTAACCGTCTGCTCGGCTTTGTCTCTTATAGAGCAAGTGTTTACTAAAACAAGGTCAGCTTCTTCAAGGGTTTGGGTTGTGTTAAAACCTTGTTCAGAGAGTATTGAAGCCACAATTTCACTATCGCTAAAATTCATGGCACAGCCATAACTTTCAATAAATAATTTGCGCTTGTTTCCTTCCTTATTATCTAAAATTAAGGTTTCGCCTTGTTTGTTTTCGTCTATAGTTTTTTCCATCAGTTGTAATGAATACTTCAAATTGCAATAAGTATGCAAAGATAATACTATTTTAGAGATTGTGACAAAGTGGCAGTTGTAAAATCTATAATATTTGTATTTTTAATTAACCTTTTGATATTAAGTTTTTTAATTGTATTCTGTTTAACGGTTTTATTCTCTTATAATGAAAATGTTAATCAAAGCAACAGAAAATAAATACTATTGAAAATAATTCGTTGTATTGAAAAAATAATAGCATCAGATTTAATGCAATTTTTAATTTAGGAGAGTAATTTTAAAACCAAAAGATTAGGTTGAATATTTTGTAATTTAATTCAATAATATAAATGGTATCATGAAATCGAAAAAATCATTGAAATTTTTATTCATCTGTATACTATTATTCAATATGCAATGTAATGATGATGAATCTGTTGTTGTACAGCCTTGTGGTATAGAAATAATTTTGGATAATTCAGCATTTAATGCGGCAGAATCTCATGCAATCGAAGATGTGATTATAAATAACGATTGCATTACAATAACTATTTCAGATAGCGGTTGTGATAGTTCTAATTGGGTGATGACATTAATAGATTCTGAAAATATAGCGGAATCCATGCCACCTCAGCGCTATTTGAAATTAAAACTAATTAATAATGAAGTTTGTTTGGCTTATTTTAATAAACAAGAAAATTTTGATTTAGCACCTCTTAGAGTAGAAGGACTCAATGAAGTAATTTTAAATATAGAAGGATTAGCGACACCTATTACTTACGCATATTAATAAAAATTTTAAAAATTGTGAAAGTCCCGTAAATATTAGGGGTTAGTATGTTTTTTAGTAAAAAATAATTACGTTAAAATGCATGGTATTTACGACCAAATTAGGATTGTAACTTTATTTTCACATACATTTGTAGACGAAAAATTTTAAGAATGTCGAAGAATCTAGTTATTGTTGAGTCACCTGCAAAGGCTAAAACTATTGAAAAATTTTTAGGAAAAGACTATAAGGTTGAGTCCAGTTTTGGGCACATTGCAGATTTACCATCAAAAGAGTTGGGTGTTGATGTAGAGGGTGATTTTATGCCAAAGTATCAGGTGTCTAAAGATAAAAAAGATGTCGTAAAGAAATTAAAAGATTTAGCAAAAAAAGCAGACATTGTATGGTTAGCAAGTGATGAGGATCGAGAAGGAGAAGCAATAGCATGGCACTTAGCAGAAACCCTAAAATTAGATAAAGAAAAAACAAAGCGTATTGTTTTTCATGAGATTACAAAAAGCGCTATAAATAAGGCTATTGAAAACCCTAGAAGTATAGACTATAATTTAGTAGATGCCCAGCAAGCAAGACGTGTTTTAGATCGTATTGTTGGTTACGAATTGTCTCCTGTTTTATGGCGAAAAGTAAAAGGTGGATTATCTGCAGGACGTGTACAATCTGTTTCTGTACGCTTAATAGTTGAACGTGAACGTGATGTGCAGGCTTTTGAAGCTAAAGCTTCTTATAGAGTTGATGCAGAATTTACTAATGAAAACGGAAATTCTTTTAAAGCTAAATTGCCAAAGAATTTTGATTCTGAAAAGGAAGCTTTAAAATTTCTTAACGATAATATAGGAGCAACTTATCAGGTTTCAGATTTGCAAAAGAAACCAGCAAAGAAATCTCCAGCAGCACCATTTACAACGTCAACACTTCAGCAAGAAGCGTCACGTAAATTAGGTTATTCAGTTAGTAGAACCATGTCAAATGCACAGCGTTTGTACGAAGCTGGTCTTATAACTTATATGAGAACAGATAGTGTTAACTTATCTGATGAAGCTAAAAAAGGAGCAGAAAACGAAATTATATCGGCTTACGGAACAGAATTTAGTAACCCAAAAAATTATAAAGGAAAATCTAAAGGTGCACAAGAAGCTCACGAAGCTATACGACCTACCGATTTTTCAAATCACACGGTTAATGCAGAACGTGATCAGGCAAGATTATATGATTTAATTTGGAAACGCGCTATTGCATCGCAAATGAGTGATGCTAAATTAGAGCGAACTAATTTAAAGGTCCAAATTAATTCCAAAAATAAAGTTAGCGAACAGTTTACGGCTAATGGAGAAATCATCACATTTGAAGGGTTTTTAAAAGTGTATTTAGAAGGAACAGATGATGAAGATGCTGAACAAGAAGGTATATTACCAGATTTAAAAGTAGGTGAGGCGCTTCAAAATAAATACATCACAGCTACAGAGCGTTTTACCAGACCACCAGCAAGGTTTACAGAAGCGTCTTTAGTAAAACAATTAGAAGAATTAGGTATTGGTCGTCCGTCTACATATGCACCTACAATTTCTACAATCCAAAATAGAAATTATATTGAAAAAGGAACACATGAAGGCGATGAAAGAAAATATAAACAACTTGTTTTTGAAGATCAAAAAATAAAAGATGTAACACTTACTGAACAAACAGGTTCTAATAAAGGAAAGTTAGTACCTACAGATATTGGTATGATTGTTACAGATTTTTTAGTTAACCATTTTGAAAGTATTTTAGATTACAATTTTACAGCCAAAGTAGAAGATAAATTTGATGATATCGCTGAAGGAAAAGAAGATTGGCGAGAGATGATGAAAGATTTCTATAAAGGTTTTCATCCGCAAGTAGAAGATGTACAAGAAAATGCAGAACGAGAGTCAGGTGAAAGAATTCTTGGAACAGATCCTAAAACTGGTCGCCAAGTTAGTGTGCGTTTAGGGAAGTTTGGACCAATGGTACAACTGGGTGTTATGGATGATGAAGAAAAACCAAAGTTTGCCAGCTTATCTCCAGATCAACAGCTAAATTCTATTACCTATGAAGAAGCTATGGATTTATTTAAACTTCCAAAAGCATTAGGACATTATAAAGATGAAGAGGTAGAAGTAAACAATGGACGTTTTGGACCTTACGTGCGTTTTGGTAAAAAGTTTGTCTCTCTTCCTAAAGGAGTTGACCCTTTAAGTGTTGATATGGATGAAGCATTGATATATATTAAGGAGAAAGAATTAGCAGATGCTCCTATATATATGTATAAAGATTTAGAAGTAACTAAAGGTAAAGGACGATTTGGACCATTTATAAAATGGAATAATATGTTTATCAATGTTAATAAGAAGTATGATTGGGATAATCTATCTGAAGAAGACATTGTAACATTGATTGAAGAAAAGATTCAAAAAGAAATTGATAAAGTCATCCATAATTGGGAAGATGAAGGTGTAAGAGTAGAAAAAGCAAGATGGGGAAGACACAATATTATAAAAGGTAAGCAAAAAGTAGAATTGGCCAAAACAGTCGATGTTACTAAAATGACATTAGAAAAGGCCTTGGGGATTTTAGAAAAGAATGCACCTAAAAAGAAAGCTACTAAAAAGAAAGCAACCAAGAAAACAACAGCTAAAAAGAAAGCGACAACTAAAAAGAAATAATAACCTATGAATTTTAATTTTCTCACGCCTGTATCAGATGCGGTCTTAGCTCATAACGAACTAACAGCGCAACAATCGCTAGGAAAAAAAATTAAGATTCATTCTCGCCAAAATGGAATTCCAGATTTAGAAGGCGTTCAAATGGCTATTATAGGTGTTCAAGAAAATAGAAATGATGTTAATTATATAGGTGCAAAAATTAATTTTGATACTATACGTAAAACGCTTTATACATTATTTCCGGGTAATTGGCATACTACCCTTGCAGACCTTGGCGATATAGAACCAGGTGAAACAGTAGAAGATACTTATTTTGCAATCAGAACAGCTATAGCTGTTTTGTATGAAAAGAATATTATTCCTATTGTCTTAGGAGGAAGTCAAGATTTAACTTATGCTAATTATCGCGCTTACGATGATTTATTGCCAATGGTCAACATTGCGAGTATAGATACAAATTTCGATTTAGGCGATGCAAGTCTACCAATTAAAAATAATAGTTATGTTGGTAAAGTGATTGTAGAAGAGCCTTATAATTTATTTAACTACGCAACAATTGGTTATCAAACTTATTTTAACTCTCAAGAAGAAATAGATCTCATAGAAAAGTTGTATTTTGAGGCCTATCGATTGGGAGAAATTTCAGGAGACATTAATAAGGTAGAACCTTTATTGCGAGATGCACACATTGTATCCGTAGATTTAAAAGCGGTGAGGGCTTCAGAAGTGAGCGATAATCAAAAATATTCGCCTAATGGATTTTCAGGAAAAGAGATTTGTGCCATTAGTAGATATGCAGGTATAAGTAATAAGGTATCATCATTTGGTATTTACGAGTATCATGGTTCAAAAAATGATAATGCGACTTCTATGTTAATAGCTCAAATGATATGGTATTTTATAGAAGGGGTTAACTGTCGTATTAATGATGATGAGTTTAATAACGAAAAATACTATCAAAAATATAATGTATTGGTAGAGGCTGATGAACTTATCTTTTACAAAAGTTTAAAAACTGGTCGTTGGTGGATTGAGATTCCTTTTTTGCCAAATGTTAATAATAAATTAAAAAAGCATACGTTATTACCATGCATGCATGCCGATTATGTGTTAGCTACACAAGGTGAAATACCAGAACGTTGGTTTAAGGCGTACAGGAAGAATAGCTTCTAAATTGTACACTTTGTCGGATTTTTACGCTTTTTTAGTCGACGAAATGCTTATTTTGGGGATGAAATGCAAAAAAAATCAAAAAAAAGTTGTTTATTCGAAAATATATAAATATGTTTACGACCTCAAAAATAATTATGAATAATTTAACCTAGAGTTACTATGAATATTAAGAAGTTTATTTTACTAACCGCAGTACTAGTTTTGGTAGCCAGTTGTAATTCTGGAGACCGTGGACAATTAGTAGGAGTTAAAGGTAAAGCGTGGCATCCAGAAAAGCCCTATGGGATGACACTTGTGCCTGGCGGAGCTTTTATTATGGGTAAATCTGATGATGATTTAGCTGGCGTACAAGATGCACCGACTAGAACAGCTACTGTTCGTGCATTCTATATGGACGAAACTGAAATTACAAACAGTGAGTATCGTCAATTTGTAGAATGGGTAAGAGATTCTATTCTAAGATTAAAATTAGCTGAGATGGCTGATTTAGAAGGGAAAACACCAGGAAACGGCGATATTGGAGAATTTGCTTATAAAGATTCTAATCCAGAAGAGCTTAACGCTTACGAAAGTTACATGCAAAATACTTATGGTAATGAGCAAAGAAAGATTAATCGTGATGTTGAGTTATATCTAAGCACTGAAGATTATCCTGATGAGTTATACGCTGAAGTTATGGATGGTATGTATTTACCAATTGAAGAATCTTACAATGGACAACGTACTTGGGATGTGAAGCAATTTAAGTTTCAATATACATTTATGGATATCCAAAAAGCGGCAAAAAACAGAGGGCTTAAGCGATCTGAAGTTGTTGTTCAGCAAGAGGTTGAAGTTTATCCAGATACAACAGCTTGGATTAGAGATTTTGCATACTCTTATAATGAGCCAATGCATAATGATTATTTCTGGCATGATGCCTATGGAGCATATCCAGTAGTAGGTGTGTCTTGGAAACAAGCACAAGCATTCTGTCAGTGGAGAACATTATATCACAATGCAGATAGAAAGAAAAGAGGAGTACATGCTGTAAACTCTTATAGATTACCATCAGAAGCTGAGTGGGAATATGCTGCTCGTGGAGGATTACAAGGAGCTACATATCCTTGGGGTGGACCATATACTAAAAACGACAGAGGTTGTTTTATGGCTAACTTTAAACCATTACGTGGAGATTATGCAGCGGATCAAGCGCTATATACAGTAGAAGCAGATGCTTATGACCCTAATGATTTCAACTTATATAATATGGCTGGTAACGTATCTGAATGGGTAAATGGATCTTATGATCCTGCATCTTATGAATATGCATCATCAATCAATCCAAATGTAAACGACCCTAATAATGCACGTAAAGTTGTAAGAGGTGGTTCTTGGAAAGATGTAGCTTACTTCCTTCAAGTAAGTTCTAGAGATTACGAATATGCAGATTCTGCAAGAAGCTATATTGGATTTAGAACAGTTCAAGATTATATGGGAACTGAAGTAACAAGCAATACAGCAACAAATTAATTAAACTTAACTTAACTTAAACTATTTATTAATTCCAGATTGAGTCTAACAACCAAACTCAATTAAAACTAAAAATTTAAAAATCATGGCACAAAAGAAATTATCAACAATGAATATGGTCTACGGACTTGGAGCTGCAATTGTAATTATTGGAGCATTATTTAAAATCCAGCACTGGCCTTATGGATCACTTATCCTTACTTTAGGAATGATTGTTGAAGCGATAGTATTTACAATCTCTGCTTTTGAAAAACAAGGAGATGATTTAGATTGGTCGTTAGTATATCCAGAATTAGCTGGAGGTCAGTCTTTAGGAGGTAAAAAGAAAAAATTAGAAGAGCCTAAGGATGCAGAAGGTTTATTATCTAAAAAATTAGACAACTTGTTAAAAGATGCTAAAATTGATGGTGAACTTATGGCAAGTCTTGGTGATAGTATCAAAAACTTTGAAGGTGCTGCAAAAGGAATTTCTCCAACAGTAGATTCTATGGCTGCTCAAAAGAAGTACAGTGAAGAATTATCATTAGCGGCTGCACAAATGGAGTCTTTAAATAGTCTTTATAAAGTACAGGTTGAGAGTGCTAACAGACAAGCGGCAATTAATGATGAAGCAGTAGAAAATGCAACTAAATTAAAAGAGCAAATGCAATCCTTAGCATCTAACTTATCATCATTAAATGGTGTATATGGTGGAATGTTATCTGCAATGAACAAAAACTAATTGGTTTTAATAATCGATTTAATTAATTAACAATTAAAAACTAATTAGAAATGGCAGGAGGAAAACAGTCCGCAAGGCAAAAAATGATTAACCTAATGTATTTGGTATTCATTGCTATGATCGCAATGACAATGTCAAAAGAAGTATTATCTGCATTTGGTTTAATGAACACTAAATTTGATAGTGCTAACGAATTGGCAGCAACGTCAAATGAAGGGATTCTTTCTCAGTTAAATTCACAGGCTGAAGAAAAACCAGAAGATTTTGCAGCAGCTAACGAAATGGCTAAGCAAATTAGTGTTATTTCTGAAGAATTCTACAAATGGATTGCCGATGTAAAGGCAAACGATATTGTAAAACTTGGAGGCTATGAGCGCGAAGAAAATGGTGAGTTACCTTACGAAGAAATGGATAAAGGTGATAAATTAGATGAGCACTGGTTTACAGGAGATCGTTACACAAAAAGAGGTGATGAAATAGTTGCCAGAATAGAGAAATACAAAAATGATATTAAAGCTGTTTTACCTAAAGAAGGTAAATGGGAACCAGTAATAGCAAGTTTTGAGAAAAGATTTAGTTTAGAACCTGTTACTGACAATGAAGGAAAAAAGAAAAAATGGTTAGATTACCATTTTCAAGGTTTCCCAGCCATTGCTTCTTATACTAAGTTAACAGCAATGCAAAACGACGTAAAAGCTACAGAAACTAATATTTATAATGGTTTTCTAGGTAATTTGGTAAGTGATGCTACGTCATTAAAGAAATATCAAGCCATAGTATTAGCAGATAAATCTGCGTTTTTTCAAGGAGAAAAGTTTCAAGGTAGAGTTGTATTAGGTAAATATGCTAATGTAACACCTACAAAATTAAATGTACAGGGTCAAGAAATTGATTTATCTAATGCAATTGATTCAACAGGAGCTGCAAAGTTAGACTTTAATGTTGGAAACGTTGGTGAGCATACTATTGAAGGAAAGTTTACGTTCTTAGAAGATGGAAAGCCATTAGACATTGACATTATTGGTAACTATGTAGTTGTGCCAAGACCAAATTCTGCAACTATATCTGCAGATAAGATGAACGTAGTTTATCGTGGTGTTGCTAATCCAATGACAATTTCTTTTGCTGGTGTACCAGATAACAAAGTAAGTGCTAGTGGAGCTGGTTTATCTAAAGCTTCAGGTGTAGGAAAATATACAATGAATCCAGGTTCTGGTAGAGAAGTTACAATTAACGTTTCTGCTACTTTAGATGATGGTTCAAAAGCTAGTGATCAACAAACGTTTAGAATTAAAGATATTCCAAAACCAACAGGTACAATATCTGGAAAAGATGGCATTGTTAAATTACCTAAGCGTAACTTAGAGATTGGTACTGTTGGAGCTAAATTAGAAGATTTTGTATTTGATTTACCAATTAACGTTACATCTTTTAAAGTAAAAGTTCCTGGTCAACCTACTGTTATAGTTTCTGGTACTAAGATGAATAGCCAAGCAAAATCAGCAATAAAAAGAGCACGTAAAGGTGATGTTATTACGATTTTTGATATTAAAGCTAAGATTCAAGGTAATGCATCTTACAGATTAAAAGGTGTATCTCCAGTTGCTGTAGAAATAACCAACTAATTGATAATTAATTATCATTAAAAGAAAATCCCAAATTATAATAAAAAATAAGATGAATTTAAAAAGCTTTTTATGTATAGGAATAGGCGTGTTAGCTGCAAACACAATGTTTGCTCAGGCTAATATCCTAAATGCAAAAATACCAGAAGAAATTGGTATGAAAACTGAAGCGCAGTTACTTCTAGATAACGACAAGCCTTTAGAATATGGATATGTTGGTGATAGAGATATCTTATTTTCTAAAATGACTTGGGAAAAGATTGTCTTAGACGAGCGTGCTAACTTTCCATTATATTTTCCAATTGAAGATAACTTAGGTGATGATAGAAAATCATTGTTTAGAGTATTAATGGACAATATTAAGGATGGTACAATTCCAAAGGTTTATGCAGATGCATATTTTACTGAAGAACGTACTATGGAAGATTTAGCACCTGCACTAAAAACTGAATTTATTACAGATGAAGGTATTGAGTGGATGAATGCTGAAGGTGTTTCTGATACATCTCAAGTACCAGAAGAATATATTATTCGTCGTGAGATTGGAGCGGCAGATATAAATTCTTATTTAGTTAAAGGATTATGGTATTTTGATAAGCGTCAAGGTGAATTGAAGTATCGTATTTTGGCAATTGCTCCGGCTGCACCAGATGTTAACTTTATTGATTCTGATGATGAGGCTAATAAAGAACCAATCGGATTATTTTGGGTGTTTTTCCCAGAAATCAGAGACATTCTTCATGAGGCTAAAGCATTTAACAATAAGAACAGTGCTGTACCACTTTCATTCGATCATTTATTAAACAGTAGACGTTTTAGTGGAGTTATCTACAAAGAAGAAAATGTTTATGGTGATAGAGAAGTAAAAGAGTATGTTGCAGAAAATGCATTAATGCAGCTTTTAGAGTCAGAACGTATCAAAGACAAGATTAGAAATTTTGAACAAGATATGTGGAGCTACTAATTAGCTACAATATAATTATTATAAAAACGCTCACTTTTTAAGTGAGCGTTTTTTGTTTAATTATTGATTTAAATTAGGTTTTATTTTTCTAATGCTAAGTTTGTAGAATCTGTTTTATATACCTTTACATTAATGAAAGAAGTAGATTATATCATAGTAGGTTGCGGTTTGGCAAGTATTGCCTTTTGTGAAGAATTACGTGCTAATAAAAAGAGTTTTGTTGTATTTGATAATAACTCACAAAAATCGTCTTTAGTTGCAGCAGGTTTGTATAACCCAGTTATTCTAAAACGCTTTTCTGCCGTTTGGAAAGCTAAGGAGCAATTGGCTGTTGCGCTGCCTATGTATGCTAAAATTGAAAAAGAACTGAATATAAAAATCGATTATAAGCTTAAAATACATAGACGTTTTGCTTCCATTGAAGAACAAAATTTATGGTTTAATGCCATGGATAAACCCAATATAGAATCTTTTCTTTCAGATAAAGTAGTTAAAAACAGAAATTCAAATATTGAAGCACCTTTTGGCTTTGGAGAAGTTTTAGGAGCTGGCAGAATAGATACTGATATACTAATTTCAAGTTATAAGCAATTTTTAAAACAAAGTGGTTGTTTGTATGAAGCTAGTTTTTTACATAAAGAATTAAACAGCCAAGAAACGCTAATCACTTACCAAAAAATAAAGGCTAAACATATTGTTTTTGCAGAAGGGTTTGGAGTAAAAGAGAACCCGTTTTTCAAAAATATTCCAATAAATGGAACAAAAGGAGAAGTTTTAACTGTAAAAGCACCAAATTTAAAGATTAACTTTGCTATAAAATCTTCTGTTTTTGTTATTCCGTTAGACAAGGATTTATACATTGTAGGTTCTACATATAACTGGAAGGATAAAACAAAATCTATAACAGAAGAAGGTAAAAACGAGTTAATTTCAAAATTAAAAAACATTATTAATTGTGATGTTGAAGTTGTTGAGCATGTTGCTGCTATTAGACCAACAGTTGTAGACAGGAGACCTGTAGTGGGTACGCATTTAGATTTTAAGAATATACATATTCTTAATGGTTTAGGCTCAAGAGGTGTAATGATTGCGCCTTATGTGGCTAAAAAACTATTTAATTCTATAGAGAATAATACCCCTTTAGATTCAGAAATTGATGTAAGTAGGTTTCTGTAAATTGTAATGTAATTAATAAGTATTGTAAAAATATTTTATAGAAAATTACTTTTTTACAAGCGTCTTATCATAACTCATAAAAATATTAATCCAAATATTTCTAGAAAGTCTCATAATTACAGGAAAAAATCCGACTAGAGTAGCTACAATTGCAATAAAAGCAACAGTTAAAGAAAACTCTAAAATATTATAGGTAATTATAAAAGCAGCAACAGCAAAAGCGATTCCTACGGCATAACTTACATACATTGAGCCATAAAAAAACGAAGGTTCTATCTGGTATTTTGTATTACAATGAGAACATTTTTCATGCATTTTTACAACGTCAGTTAAAACATAAGGATTCTTGTTAACGTACATAGATTCTTGGTGACATTTAGGACATACGCCAAAAAGTATGCTATATAATTTCATTCCTTTTCTAATCATAACTAAAAACCTTTACTTTTGCGTTTTTGCAATAAATACAAAGGTAGAATTTTATAAAATTTGTATTGTAACAATTGTAACTTTAATTCTATTGTAATATTAAAAATAACTATGCTAAATATCCATAATCTTTCCATATCATTTCAAGGTGAATACCTTTTCGAAGAAATTACATTTAAACTTGGTCTTGGTGATCGCATTGGTTTAATTGGTAAAAATGGTGCAGGTAAATCTACAATGCTTCGTATTTTATCAAAAGAGCAAGAAGCTGATACTGGTCAGATAGCTTCTGATAAGGATATGAAAATAGGGTTTTTAAAACAAGATATTGATTTCGATTTAGGAAAAACGGTATTAGAAGAATCTTATCAAGCCTTTAAGGAAATAAAAAAGTGCGAAGGTCAACTTCAGGAAATTAATACACAACTAGCAGAGCGGATAGATTATGAAAGTGATGCATATCATCAACTAATGGTTGATTTAAATGAGATTCAGCATCAATACGAAATATTAGGAGGTTACAACTATCAAGGCGAAACCGAAAAAATTCTTCAAGGTTTAGGGTTTAAGCGAGAAGATTTTGATAAACTAACTGATACATTTTCTGGTGGTTGGAGAATGCGTATAGAACTTGCTAAACTATTACTTCAAAATAACGATTTATTACTTTTAGATGAACCAACAAACCACTTAGATATTGAATCTATTATTTGGTTAGAGAATTTCTTAAAAAGCTATAGTGGAGCCGTTGTTATTGTGTCTCACGATAAAATGTTTTTAGATAATGTTACAAACAGAACCATAGAGATTTCATTAGGAAGAATATACGATTATAATAAACCCTACACTCAATTTCTTGCTTTGCGAAAAGAAATGAAGATTCAACAATTAGCTGCTCAGAAAAATCAAGAAAAGCAAATACAACAAACCGAAAAGCTCATTGAAAAATTTAGAGCAAAAGCCTCTAAGGCTACTATGGCACAATCTCTAATTAAAAAATTAGACAAGATAGATAGAATAGAAGTTGATGAGGATGATAATAGCGTTATGTCTTTAAATTTTCCGGTTTCAGTTACACCAGGAAAAGTGGTTATAGAATTAGAGAATGTTTCAAAAAACTATGGCGATTTACAGGTGTTGCATAATGTAAATTTATCAGTGCCAAGAGATATAAAAACGGCTTTTGTAGGGCAAAATGGTCAAGGAAAATCAACGCTGGCTAAAATTATAGTAGGCGAATTAAAGCACCAAGGTAAATTAACTTTAGGACACAATGTGCAGATTGGTTATTTCGCTCAAAACCAAGCAGAATATTTAGATGGTAACAAAACTGTTTTAGATACCATGATTGATGCGGCAAATGAAACCAATAGAAGTAAAGTTAGAGATATTTTAGGGTCTTTTCTGTTTAGAGGAGAAGAAGCCGAAAAGTATGTAAGAGTGCTTTCTGGTGGAGAACGTAATCGTCTGGCTTTGGCAAAATTGTTATTACAACCTCTTAATGTTTTAATAATGGATGAGCCTACAAATCACTTAGATATTAAATCAAAAAATGTTTTAAAAGAAGCTTTAAAGAAATTTGAAGGAACTTTAATATTAGTTTCTCACGATAGGGATTTTCTGCAAGGGTTAACAGATACGGTTTACGAATTTAAAGATCAAAATATTAAAGAATATTTAGGTGATATTGATTTTTATCTAGAACAACGTAACCTCGAAAATTTAAGGGAAGCAGAAAAACGAACCGTTGTTTCTAATCAGCCAAAAGAAAGTAATAAACAGAGTTACGAAGATCAAAAGAAACTGAAATCTTTAAATAATAAGTTAAGCAACATTGAATCTAAAATTAGCCAAATAGAAAAAGACATTAAAGCCGATGATGTTAAATTAGAAACAGATTATGATAAAACGGCTTCAGACCCTAAGTTTTTTGATGCCTATCAAGCTAAGAAAAAAACATTAGAGAAATTAATGTCAGATTGGGAGCTGATTCAATTTGAGTTAGACGAGATGTCAAATTAATATTAAGGTTTTTTTAACGTCTTGGTTAGAGTATATGGGTAAATTTGCAATTTACTACCAACTCACTATGTTAAGAAAAATACTATTATCTGTTTTAGGCGTCGCATTAATTTTCGGCGCATTTGTTTTTGCAAAATATTTAATTGACAATAAACATAAGCCCAAGCCTGTTATCCCTAAAGTAGTAAAAACGGTTCTTGTAGATACTGTTAAAAACGGAACTATTCCTGTAATTATTTCTGCAAACGGAAATTTAACTTCTAAACAGCGTATAGAATTGTATGCAGAGGTTCAAGGAATTTTTAAAACAGGTTCTAAATTGTTTAAACCTGGTCAAAAATTCAACAAAGGGGAAACTTTAATTCGGTTAGATGCTTCAGAATATTATGCAGGCGTGCAATCTGCTAAAAGTAGTTTGTATAATAGCATTGCTTCAATAATGCCAGATTTGCGCTTAGATTTTCCAGATATATATCCAAAATGGCAGGCTTATCTAAATAATTTCGATTTAAAAAAGAGTACACCACAACTTCCTGAAATTACAGGCGAAAAAGAAAACTATTTTATTACTGGTCGCGGAATCGTAAGTGCCTATTATAATGTAAAAAACTTAGAAGAACGCTTATCTAAATATAGAATTGTAGCACCCTTTTCTGGGATTTTAACAGAGGCTTTGGTTACAGAAGGAACTTTAGTGAGAAGTGGTCAGAAATTGGGAGAGTTTATTAATACCTCTGCATATGAAATGGAAGTAGCCATTAGTAAGTCTTTTGCAAATATTTTGAAAGTTGGTGAAAGTGTTAGCCTAACAAGTTTAGATAAGACCAAGAAATATAAAGGTAATGTGTCTCGAGTAAATGGAAGTATTGATGCAACAACACAAACCATCACAGTTTTTATTGAGGTGAAGCATCAAGATTTAAAAGAAGGTATGTATCTTGAAGCTAATGTAAACGCAGAAAAAGTTGAAAATGCTATTGAAATTGATAGAAACTTATTGTTAGATAGTGAAGAAATATATGTTGTTAAAGATAGTTTACTAGATGTAATATCTGTAAAACCAGCACATTTTTCAAGTGAAAAAGTAGTTTTAAAGGACGTGCCAGACGGAACGGTTATTTTAAGAAAACCAGTTCCAGGAGCTTATGCAGGTATGCACGTAAAAGCCGCAAATACTAATGTCTCAACAACTGATTCCGTTCAATAATGAGAAAAATAATTGAATATTTTATAAGGTATCATGTTGCAGTTAATGTACTGATTATTGCATTTTTTATTTTCGGTATTATTGGTGCGTTATCTTTAAAATCATCGTTCTTTCCGCTTACGGAATCAAAAATTATAAATGTTGCCATAACATATCCTGGAGCATCACCTCAAGAAATTGAAGAGGGCATTGTACTTCAGATTGAAGATAATTTAAAAGGATTAAAAGGTGTGGATCGGGTAACATCTACCTCTAGAGAAAACAGTGGTACAATTACAGTTGAAATTGAAAAAGGAGAAAGTTTAGACTTTATGCTTCTAGAAGTTAAAAATGCTGTAGATAGAGTGCCATCTTTTCCAACAGGAATGGAACCGTTGGTAGTTTCTAAACAAGAAGCTGTAAGAGAAACGATATCATTTGCAATAAGCGGAAAAGATATTCCTTTAGTTACCTTAAAAGCATTAGCGAGGCAAGTTGAGACAGATTTAAGAGCTATAGATGGTATTTCTCAAATTGAATTGTCTGGTTTTCCGGAAGAAGAAATTGAAATAGCTGTTAACGAATTAGATTTGTTAGCCTATAATTTAAGCTTTAATGAAGTTGCAACAGCCGTAAGTAGTGCAAACTTACTAGTTACAGGTGGAAATGTAAAAACTGAAGCCGAAGAATATCTAATTAGAGCAAACAACAAGCAATATTATGGAAGTGAGCTGCTTAACATCATTGTTAGAGCTTCCGCTGACGGAAAAGTAATAAGGCTTAAAGATGTTGCCATTATTAGAGATCGATTCTCCGAAACTCCAAATGCAACTTATTTTAATCAAGAATTAGCTGTAAATATTTCCATAACAAGTACAAATAATGAAGATTTAATATCTTCAGCAGATAAAGTAAAAGCATATATAGAAGAATATAATCAGAAATATACCAATATTCACTTAAGTGTTGTAAGAGATTTGTCTACCACTTTAAACCAACGTACGCAATTGCTAACGGAAAATGCCATTGTTGGTATGTTGTTAGTACTACTATTTCTATCTATATTTTTGAACACTCGTTTAGCACTTTGGGTTGCATTTGGTTTGCCAATATCATTTTTAGGAATGTTTATTTTTGCAGGTCAGTTTGATGTTACAATAAATGTATTATCCTTATTTGGGATGATTATTGTTATTGGTATTTTAGTTGATGACGGTATTGTTATCGCAGAAAATATTTATCAGCATTACGAAAAAGGAAAAAAACCAATACAAGCAGCTATAGATGGTACAATGGAAGTATTGCCACCAGTGGTATCGGCAATTGTAACTACGCTTTTGGCGTTTTCATTATTTTTCTTTTTAGATAGTAGAATAGGAGAGTTTTTTAGTGAAGTTGCAGTTATTGTAATTTTAACCTTAGTAGTATCATTAATTGAGGCACTTATTATTTTACCAGCCCATTTGGCCCATTCAAAAGCATTAAGAATAAAAAAAGAAGATTTACATAACAATAAATCTTCTAATAAGTTTTTTGCTTTTATGCGAGGAATAAATAAATCTGGCGACCGTTTTATGTCTTTCTTAAGAGATAAAGTTTATACGCCTATTTTAAATCGTGTTTTAAAATATAAGATATTTGCTTTAGGTGTGTTTACAGCGTTATTAGTTTTAACTTTTGGTTCGCTTGGAGGCGGAATAATTGGCGTAACCATATTTCCAAGAATAGCCAGTGATGCTGCAAACATAGAGTTAGTAATGCCAGCTGGTACTAATGTAAAAATCACGGATTCTATTATTTCAATGATTGAAGAAAAATCTTTTATTGTAAATAAAGAACTTACTGATAAATATTTAAAAGGTACTGGTAAACAATTGTTTGAAAATACAATTGTAGATATAAGCAGTAGTTCTAGTGCGCGATTAAGAATAAATCTTTTGCCTGGAGAAGAAAGACCAGATGAAATCCAAGCATTTTTAGTTACAAAACGTTTAGAGGAATTGGTTGGTCCTGTAATTGGTACAGAACGATTAATATATGGTTCTGGAGGCAACTTTGGTGGTAGTCCAGTCTCAGTATCTCTATTAAGTAATAATATTGAAGAGTTAAAGGCTTCTAAAGTAGAACTTAAAAAGTATATGGCATCTAATCCCTTATTAAAAGATATAGGAGATAATGATCCAGCAGGTATAAAGGAAATTAGATTAGAGCTAAAGGAAAGTGCTTATTTACTAGGGTTAGACTTAAGTACAGTAATGTCGCAGGTAAGATCTGGCTTTTTTGGTGCGCAAGCCCAACGTTTTCAACGTGGACAAGATGAAATAAAAGTTTGGGTACGTTATGATATTGAAAATAGAACCTCAATAAATGATTTAAATGCAATGCGTATTGTTACACCATCTGGTGAGCGTGTAACCTTAAAAGATATAGCTGATTATAGTATTGCCAGAGGTGATGTAGCTATTAACCACTTAGATGGCAAACGCGAAATACAAGTTTATGCAGATTTAAAGGATCCAAGTACTAGCAATACAGATATAATTGACGATATAAGAACAGTTTTTATTCCGCAACTACAATCTAAATACCCATCAATTAATGCTTCCTACGAAGGACAGAACAGAGAAAAAGATAAATTAACAGGTTCTTTGGCTGTAGCTGGACCAATTATTTTATTACTCATATATATCACAATCGCATTTACCTTTAGAAGTTACTCGCAGCCATTTTTACTAATTTTATTGATTCCGTTTAGTTTAACAGCTGTGGCTTGGGGACATTGGTTGTTAGATTTTCAAGTTAACGTATTATCACTTCTAGGAATCATTGCTTTAATCGGAATTATGGTAAATGATGGTTTAGTTTTAATCGGAAAATTCAACAGTAATTTAAAAGAAGGAATGACCTTTGATTTGGCGTTGTCCGAGGCCGGAAAATCTCGTTTTAGAGCAATTTTCTTAACATCATTAACTACTATTGCAGGTTTAGCGCCTTTATTGTTAGAAAAAAGTAGGCAAGCACAATTTTTAAAACCAATGGCAATTTCAATTTCTTTCGGAATAGCATATGCAACAATACTAACCTTGTTGGTATTGCCGTTATTTTTGTCATTTAGTAATACTATAAAAGTTAAATTTAGTTGGTTAATAACAGGTAATAAGGTGACTAAAGAAGAAGTAGAACGCGCAATAAAAGAACAAAACGAGAATGGTGATTTTGTAAATGTCCAAGAACAAACTAATAGAAGAAAATCAATGATTAATGTTTACTCTTTTCGTAAGAGCAATAATAAAGATTCATTTAATTAAAGATTATGAAAAAGTATAAATCAATTCTATTGGTCATTTTCTTAACTATTTTTATAAATGGTTTTTCACAAAATGTATTAACTAAAGAACAAGCAGTTTCCATAGCTTTAGAAAATAATTATGGTGTAAAAATCGCCACAAATGCAGTAGAAGTAGCAGAGAATAATACGAGTGTCTTAAATTCAGGGTTTTTACCAACCATTACGGGCAATGCAGGAGCTACTTATAATTTAGACAATACAGAAGCTGAATTTTCCAATGGAGAATCAACTGTATTAAATGGAGCAGAAAGTTCTAGATATAATGCCAGTGTAAGTCTAAATTATACACTTTTTGATGGTTTAGGTAGACGTTATAATTATAAACGTTTAAAGGAACAATACCAATTATCAGAGTTACAAGCGAGAGAAACAATTGAAAATACAATTTTACAGTTATTCTCAGTTTATTATAATGTGGCGCAATTATCTGATAATTTAAATGCGTTAAACGAAACTTTAACTATTACAAAGGATAGATTAGTGCGTGCAGAGTACCAATTTGAATATGGTCAGAACACAAAATTAGAAGTGTTAAATGCTGAAGTTGATATTAATTCAGATAGCATTAATATTATTAATACAAAGCAAGATATAAAAATAGCAAAGCGCGATTTAAAATTAGTTTTAGGAGAATCTTTTACAGAAGATTTTAATGTTGAAACAGAAGTAGAATTTGTATTACAGTTTCAAAAAGATAGTTTATTTGAAAAAGCAAAATCGAGAAATATAGCGTTACTGCAAGCCGAAAAAAATATTGCTATTAGCAAATTGGATATTAATTCTGGGAAATCTGCATATCTTCCAACGCTAGGCTTAACAGGTACTTATGGCTGGAACAAGAATAATAATAACGCAGCATCTTTTGTGTCCGTTTCTACCAATACAGGTTTGTCTGGTGGAGTAAATTTAAGCTGGAATTTGTTTGATGGAGGAGCAACATCCATTAGAGTGAGAAATGCAAAAGTTAACCTCGATACACAAAAACTTCAAAAAGAGAGTATTTTATTAACTATTGAGCGTAATTTTAATACGGCTTGGGATAATTACATTAATAAATTAAAGATTTATAATATTCAAGAAAAGAATATTGCTACTGCTCAAAATAATTTTAATCGTACCAAGGAGAAATTCAAAATTGGTCAAGTAAATTCCATAGAGTTTAGACAAGCACAACTAAATTTATTGAATGCAGAATTAAGTAGAAATCAAGCTAAATTTTCTGCAAAATTATCAGAGTTAGAAGTGTTGCAAATAAGTGGAGAATTATTGAATATACAATTTTAAATTGAAGTTAAAATGGAGGAATATTTCTTTCAATGCCCTTATTGTTGGGAACAGATTTCCATGCTAATAGATGTGTCACAAAATCATCAAAAATATATAGAAGATTGTGAGGTTTGCTGCAATCCTATACAAATTACTATAGCTGTTGAAAATCAGAATATTGTAGTTTTTGTAGCTGAAAATATTGAGCAATAGAAAAAGATAATTTAATAATCTTAGTTATTTATTTAATTTAACTGTGTAGTTCATCGAAAAATGTTGCAGTTTATAGTGTAATTATCTATATTTGATTTGTTATTGTGTCCCTCCACAAAAATCTACTACTATGAAGACACTAAAAATAACACTACTATTCTGTTTAATTTCAGTATTTTCTTTCGCACAAGTTTCTCAAAACCAGAGAACTGCCCTTGTAGATTTATATAACGCTACCAATGGTGATGCTTGGGTTAATACTTGGGATTTGGAGAAACCAGTTTCTACTTGGTATGGCTTAACAATAGAAGATGATAGTGTAGTAGCCATAAATTTGAGTTTTAATGGTTTAAATGGCAATTTGCCAGAATCAATATCAAATTTAAAAAAGCTAGAGGTTTTAGATTTAGCTTTTAACAAAATAGAAGGTAGTCTACCTAAGTCTATGGTAAGTATGGTTAGTCTTGTAGAATTAAAATTATTTTCAAATAGCATTAGCGGTAATATTCCTAATGATATTGGAAATTTAGTCAACCTAAGAACTTTAGAATTATATAACAATGATTTGTATGGAGCCATACCTAATTCAATAGGAAATTTGGTTAATTTAGAAAAGTTAATGTTAAGTAGTAACTTATTAATAGGTACATTACCTACAAGTATTTCTAACATGGAATCCTTAAAAGTATTAAGTGTTTTTGATAATAATTTATTTGGAACAATTCCTTCATCAATTGCACAACTTACGGAATTAGAAGAATTGGTTTTGTCAAATAATGCATTTTATGGAAATTTACCTGGAGTTTTAGTAGAATTAAAAGAATTAAAAACCTTACTGTTAAGCAATAATCAATTTAAAGGAAATTATGCCGTGTTAAAAGAGGTGCTTCCAAATATTGTTGATTTTGATTTAGATGAAGTTAATTTAAAAGGCGCACTAGCCACTTTAGACACCGAAGAGGAAGATTAATATTTAATATTTAGAATAGTAAAAAATAGCGTTCACATTTTTTGAACGTTATTTTTTTATTTAGACTTTCATAATTAGAAAAAAGTATTATCTTTGCAGTCCTAAAATGATTGAGTCGGCATTATGAACCGAAAGTTAAAAGCTAAGACAATTATTTTTAGATTAAAATCGCGGGATAGAGCAGTAGGTAGCTCGTCGGGCTCATAACCCGAAGGTCACTGGTTCGAGTCCAGTTCCCGCTACTAAAAAAATAAGCCTTTCAGTTTTCTGAGAGGCTTTTTTTATTAAAAGAATTAAAGGTAGGCGTGAAATATAGCAATTTTTAGACCATCAAATTTTAAATCAAACAGCATATTTCACTCAAATAAAATAAAGTATTTGTATTAATAGATATGTTCAAATTATCATAATTGTAATATAATTATGATGTTATTTTGTTATTGATTTATTGTAGTAGAGTTAAGTTGATTTAAAAAACCTAAATATTGTTGGTTATTTGGGTATAATTCTACTAATTTACTTACAATGCGTTTAGCTTTTTTAGGTTGGTTTGTACTAGAATAATGGTATGCCAATGCATATAATAAACTTTCGTTGTTAGAATCTAGTTTTAAACCTTTAATCAGTATTTTTTCTGCATTTTTATGGTCTTTTATTTTTCCGTACAATAAACTTAGATTATAATACACCCTAATATTTTCTGGCATCTTGGTATTGGCAAGTTTTAAATATTTAATGGCATCGTCATTGCGCTCTAATTCTGCTAGTAGCAATGCTAAAGAATAATAAACTGGTCCATATTCTGGTTCTTGTTTTATTACGGTTTTAAAGGCTTGTTCTGCTTTTGTGAAATTCTTGTTCTGGTAATATAAATTAGCAAGTGCTAATCTAACCTGATTGTTTATAGGGTCAATTTCCAATGCATTTTCATAACCTTCAATACCCTTGGTAATTTCACCTTTTTTAAGATAATAATTTGCTTTTTTTACTCGGCCTCCAACAAAATCAGAGTTAGTTTTAAGATGTGTAAAGAATTCTTTCTTTACTTTTTGATACACCTCTTTGTAATTTTCTGGCACTTGGTGGTAAGTCATTGTGCTCAATCCATAGAATGCTTTTATTCTAACACTTCTTTTAGGATCATTAAGCATTGGAAGAAACGAACTGATATAATCTGTATTATTAATTTCACTTAATACATCAACACTGGCTCCTCGTACAATGGCAGATTCATCATTTAACAATTGTAAATATTGATCTATAAAATTCTGAGGGTCGTATTTAGACAATGCTTTAGCTGCTGAAGCTCTTACTAATTCAGGTTGATTTTTATCTTCAAATAACTCAATTAGTCCTATATGTGCATTTTGATGTCCAGCAATTCCTGGAGCTAATTTATCTGAAAAATGAATGGAGTCAACTTGTCCGTACTGTTTTTGGAATTCCTCCCAAGCCCATTCGTTGTCTTTGTCTTTATGGCAACCTGTGCATGCATTAGGCGTTCCGTATTTTAAACTTTGGTCAGGACGAGGGATTCTAAAACTATGGTCTCTTCTAAAATCATTTCCCATATAATACCTTCCTGTCATATGGCAATTAACGCATTGTGCACCTTTTGAATTTTGTTCGTGAAAGTGATGCTTTGGTGAATTGTATTGTTCTGGAGTATGGCATTGTGCACATAACATATTGCCTTCAAACTTTAATTTTAAGGAGTGAGAATTGTGGCAATTGGTACAAGTGACGTTATTTTGGTACATTTTGCTTTGTGTAAAAGAAGCATATACATAATCTTCATCTAAAATCTGTCCATCAGCAAAATATATTGGTTCTTCAAGTAATTGAGGGTAATAATGATCTAACATGGTACCTTCAAAATTAAAGTATTCAGAATATTGTTCTCTTCTCATATGACAACGAGCGCATTGATCAACCAATTCTTTTGGTTTGGTATTTAAGGTCATCTGAAATGTACCTGAATCAGTATATTCATCGCCAAGCTTATTAACATCTTCAACATGTTGTTTGCCTGGTCCATGGCAAGCTTCACAATTAACATTTATTATTGCATATTTGGTGTTGTAGCTATTGGTTTCTAAATCGTAATTTTTGCGAACGTTGGTAGAATGGCACTCTGCACACATATTGTTCCAGTTTAACCCACCTTTTGACCAATGTAACCATTCGGAATGCACAACTTTAAAATCTGGATATAAATCAAACCACTTGTTTTCAACAGAATCCCAAGCTGTTCTTAAACATTGATAATGACCATTAGGGAATTGTACAATATATTGTTGTAAAGGCGTTACACCAAAAGTGTATATGATTTTATAGTCTTGGTATTTTCCATCTGAGCCTTCAGTATTAACATAGAAATTACCATCGCTTTTGTAAAAATGTGATGTAACACCTTGACTTGAAATTTTTTTATTATTAAAATCCCCTAAAACAGTTAGGCTATCAGCGATTTGCATGGCTAGATCATGATGAGAACCTTTCCAATCCTTATATTCGTCTGCATGACATTCTTTGCAATTATTGTCTCCAAGAAAATGACTGTCTGGTATTAATTTAGTTGAAGTAAAAATAGTATCACTAGAAACAGCTTCATATTCTGAATTGTCTTTGCATGACGTATTGATGTAAAAAAAGCATATCAAAAATATTGCTCTAATGCTAAATGCTTTAATGTCTATTTGTTTTAATAATTTCATTTGTTTTGAAGCAATAGCTTTCATTTAATTTTTATTCTAAACCAGGTGACAATAATTTAGAAATAATTAAGATTATTTGTATTGTAGAAAATAACTAATTTCTTAAACCAGAAATATAAATTATTTAGATGTAATGTATTCTAAAATTAAATTATTTCCTACATTCTTTTCTGAATTACAGAGACGAGTTGTAGCGTTTTTTATTTTTATTGAACCTTTGATGAATATTTATGTTTTTATAATGTGTTGAGCTATATAGAAATCAAAGATAACCATGCAAACATGTTGTATTATCCTGCTCTATCCTACTTCAAATTAATTTAATGAGAATAATCTATTACATTAAACACTTTAGTATTATCTAATTCATTCTACGACTTATAGAATTCTTCCATATTTTTGTGTAATATACTCATTGTACAATTATGAAAACTATAATATTAAGTGTAAAAACTTAGTATAAAAAAAGTATAAATCTGTTTAATTAGTCCAAAAATTATCTGCTAAAATATTATAATAAAGCATGACAGGACAGGATGGCGATTTTTTAATTATCAGTTAATTTTACAGGTGTTTTTACACATTGAGTCTAAAATTTTAATCATTCAAAAAATATACATGAGCAAAACAATTGTATTAACCGGAGCAGGAGGTGTTTTATGCAGCACTCTTGCCGAGGCATTAGCAAAAGAAGGGCATAACATTGCCGTTTTAGATTTAAGAAAAGAAGCCGCAGACAAAGTAGCTGAAGCCATAGTTAAAAGTGGAGGAAAAGCAATTGGTGTTGAAGCAAATGTTTTAGAAAAAGAATCCTTGATTAAATCAAAAAAAGTGGTAAATGAGGCTTTTGGAACATGTGATATTTTAATTAATGGCGCTGGAGGTAATCATCCACTTGGTACAACAAGTAATCCGTTTTTTGAAATGGAAGATCTTAAAAATACCACGGAAGGTTTTAAAACCTTTTTTGATTTAGATGCAAAGGGTATTGAGTTTACATTTAATCTTAATTTTCTTGGAACGTTATTGCCAACACAAGTTTTTGCGCAAGATATGGTAGGTCGTGAAGGTTGCAGTGTACTGAATATTTCATCTATGAATGCTTTTACACCGTTAACAAAAATTCCAGCTTATAGTGGAGCAAAAGCGGCTGTTTCAAACTTTACTCAATGGCTAGCAGTTCATTTTTCTAAAGTAGGTATTCGTGTTAATGCATTAGCACCTGGATTTTTCTTAACCGATCAAAATAGGTCGTTGTTAACTAATAAAGATGGAAGCCTAACTAAACGTGGACAGCAAATTATAGATCAAACACCAATGAGTCGTTATGGCGAGCCAGAAGATTTAATTGGCACTACGTTATGGCTATGTGGAGAAGGGTCAAAATTTGTAACTGGAGTAGTTGTGCCAATAGATGGTGGATTTGCTGCTTATAGTGGCGTATAAAATATAATTATGAGTTTAAAATTAGAACAAACATGGAGATGGTACGGTCCTAACGATCCAGTCTCTCTTTTAGATATAAAACAATCTGGTGCTACAGGAATTGTGTCGGCATTACATCAAGTTCCTAACGGTGAAGTTTGGACGGTTGCAGATATCAATCAACGTAAAGCTGAAATAGAAAGTGTTGGTTTAACATGGTCGGTTGTAGAAAGTGTACCAATTCATGAAAACATAAAAACCAAATCTGGCGACTACAAAAAATTCATTGAAAATTATAAGCAAACGCTACTTAATTTAGGTGCATGCGGAATTGATATTGTATGTTACAATTTTATGCCTGTTTTGGATTGGACACGTACAAATCTCGATTATGAAGTGGATGATAAATCTACAGCGCTTCGATTTGAAGCTGCTGCTTTTGCTGCATTCGAATTGTTTTTGTTAAGACGTCCAGGTGCAGAAAACGATTATACTGAAACACAAAAAGAAAACGCAAAACGTTTTTTAGAAAATGCATCAGATGAAGATCAAAAAACTTTAGTCAGAAATATTATCGCTGGTTTACCTGGTGCTGAAGAAGGTTACACACTTGAAGAATTTAATGCCATTCTAGCAACCTATAATAAAATCGGGCCAAAAGAATTGAAAGCAAATCTGTTTTCTTTTCTGTCTGAAATTATTCCTGCAGCAGAAAAAGCTGGAGTTTTGATGTGCATTCATCCAGATGATCCACCATTTCCTATTTTAGGATTGCCAAGAGTAGTCAGTACAGAACAAGATATTGTTGAGTTATACGATGCTGTTAAAAGCCCTAATAACGGATTAACATTCTGTACAGGTTCCTTCGGAGTACGTGCAGATAATGATTTAGCAGGCATGGTAGAACGCCTAGGAGATCGTATTCATTTTATCCATTTAAGAGCAACCAAACGTGATGCAGAAGGCAACTTTCATGAAGCAGATCATTTAGATGGTGATGTAGATATGTATGCCGTAATGAAAGCTTTAGTTATAGAACAGCAAAAAAGGGCAGCATCTGGTCGTAAGGATTTACGCATGCCATTTAGACCAGATCATGGTCATAAAATGCTCGATGATTTAAAAAAGAAAACAAATCCTGGATATTCAGGAATAGGACGTTTAAGAGGGCTTGCCGAATTAAGAGGTTTAGAACTTGGTATTAGACGTTCATTATAAATTAATATTAATTCAGAAATAATACAATATGTCAACTACATTCGAAACACGTTACGCCTCTAGTCCAAAGGCAGTAAAACAATACGATACGCAACAATTAAGAGATGAATTCTTAATTAATGACTTGATGCAAAATGGAAAGATTAAATGGGTTTACACACATTACGATCGTTACATGGCTGGTGGAGCTGTACCAACATCTGATTTAAAACTAGAAACTATAGATCCTCTTAAAGCAGATTACTTTTTAGAACGCAGGGAATTGGGAATTATTAATGTTGGTGGTAACGGAAGTATTACGGTAGATGGTGAAACTTTTGTAGTTAATCATAAAGATGCTTTATACATTGGTATGGGAGCAAAAGACGTTGTTTTTAAAAGTGATGACGCAAGTAATCCGGCTAAATTCTATATGAATTCTGCACCAGCACATAAAGCCTATCCAACAAAAAAAACTAGTTTGGATGAAGCTAATAAAATTGAATTAGGTAGTTTAGAAACTGCTAATCATAGAACGGTTAGTCAGATGATAATTGGTGGTATAGTAACTACGTGTCAATTGCAAATGGGAATGACAGAGCTTAAAACAGGAAGCGTATGGAACACTATGCCAGCTCATGTTCATGATAGACGTATGGAAATCTATTTTTATTTAGATGTGCCAGAAAATCAAGCTGTATGCCATTTTATGGGTCAGCCTCAAGAAACACGTCATATATGGATGCATAATCACCAAGCTGTAATTTCGCCACCATGGTCTATTCACTCTGGTTCTGGGACTTCAAACTATACTTTTATTTGGGGAATGGCAGGTGAGAATTTAGATTATAACGATATGGATGTTGCAAAAATTACTGATTTAAAATAAGATGTCTCAAGAATTATTTAATATAAAAGGAAAAGTAGCACTCGTTACTGGCAGTACTCACGGGTTGGGTATGGCGATGGCGATGGGCTTAGGAAAAGCTGGTGCAACTATAGTTGTTAACGGTAATTCTTCTCAAGAAAAAATTGACAACGCTGTTGCAGACTATAAAAAAGAAGGCATCAACGCTGTTGGTTATAAATTCAATGTTGCAAAAGAAAGCGACGTTATTGAAGCTATAAAAAAGATTGAAACTGAAGTCGGAAACATTGATATTCTGGTTAATAACGCAGGTATTATAAAACGTACGCCTTTAGCAGAAATGGAAGTTGAAGATTTTAAGCAAGTCTTAGATATCGATTTGGTAAGCCCATTTATTGTTTCAAAACATGTTGTAAAGGGTATGATGGAGCGTAAAGAGGGTAAAATTATTAACATCTGTTCTATGATGAGTCAGTTAGGTCGTAATACTGTTGGAGCTTATGCTGCAGCAAAAGGCGGTTTGGTAATGTTGACCAAAAATATGGCAACAGAATGGGCAAGATTCAATATTCAGGTGAATGGTATTGGTCCTGGTTATTTTGCCACATCGCAAACAGCTCCTATCAGAGTTGATGGTCATCCTTTTAATGATTTTATTGTCAATAGAACTCCTGCTGCAAAATGGGGAGACCCTAATGATTTAGCTGGTGCAGCAATATTTTTAAGTTCAAAAGCTAGTGACTTTGTAAATGGACATATTTTATATGTAGATGGTGGAATTTTAGCTACTATTGGAAAACCTTCAAATGAATTGTAAATCATTGAATTAATTTAACCATTAAAATTAAAACAGTTGTTTTTATATTGGTTTAAAGTGTTGAAATAAAAACCTTATGAAACTTGAAACATTTTTAAAAACAGAAGATTATGATCTTCAAAAAGATATTATATCAAAGATTAATGATGTAATAATTTATAAAAATTTAGAGTCGGGAGATAGGTTGCCCTCAGAAAGAACGCTTGCGGAAAAATTTGAGGTTTCAAGAAGCAGTATAAGGGCTGCAATACAAAAGTTAGAATTTTATGGTGTTCTAAAATCAATTCCTCAAAGCGGAACATATATTGCAAATATTGGTGTTGTTGCTATAAACGGAATTATTAAAAACCTGTTAAGATTAGATAGTCCAGATTTTAAATCTTTAGTTCAAACAAGAATCTTATTAGAATTAAAGATAACGGGTTTAGCAGCTGTAAACAGAACAGATGCAGATTTAAAAGATATGGAAGCTGCATTACAAGCATATAAAGATAAAGTATTGAATAAAGAAGATGCTGTACAAGAAGATTTACTTTTTCATTTGGCAATTGCAAAAGCAGGAGGTAATACAACTATGAATAGTATAATGCTGATGATTACACCTGAAATTATTATGAATTTTGAGAAATACCATATATGCGACGAAGGTTTATCTCAAAATGTAATAAATGAGCACCAAGCCGTTTTTGATGCTATTAAAAATAAAGATTCAAAATTAGCGCAAGAAAAAATGAAAGAACATTTTAAGGTTCTTTATGAGTATTGTAATCACTAGAGTAATATAACATATTCTGATAACTCAAAAAATTAAATAAAAAATGAATATTACGAAGATTTCATTTTTAGTAATTGTATCACTTTTACTTTCTTGTTCTACTGATAAAGAAAATACGATTATTACAATAAAAAATTCACTAGAATTTGCACGTACTTTCGAAACCGTTGAATTAACTAAGTCTGATTTAAATTTAGAAAACCTTACAAACGTAGGTATTCGAAATATGGAAAGCAAAAAATTAGAAATTACCCAAATTATAGATTCTAATAATGATGGAGATTTTGATGTTATTTTATTTCAACCAAAAATAAAGGCGAATGCTGTTGCGAAATATGAAGTTGTATTAATTTCTGAAGCAGAAAAAACTAAATCACAAGAGTTTTGCTATTCTCGTTTTGTACCAGAACGAACAGATGATTATGCATGGGAAAATAATAGAGTTGCTTTTAGAACATTTGGACCAACAGCTCAAAAAATGATAGAGGATGGTGTTAAAGGAGGTACGCTAACAAGCGGTATGGATGCTTGGTTAAAACGTGTAGAATATCCAATTATAAATAAATGGTATGCTAAAGCTGACAAAGAAAAAGGGGCATATCACAAAGATACTGGTGAAGGTTTAGATAACTTCCACGTTGGCGTTAGCCGTGGTGTTGGTGGTATTGCGGTAAAAACAGATTCTAATTATGCAGTTTCTAAAAATTTTACGGCATGGAAAACTATTACTAATGGTCCTATAAGAACAAGTTTTATTTTAGATTATGAAAATTGGGATGCTAACGGTAAAGAAATAAAAGAACGAAAACATATTTCGTTAGATTACGGTCAAAACCTAAGTCGACATATTGTTGAAATAACCGGAACAGATAAAGTGTCTATTGGTTTAACGCTTCATAAAAATGATGGAGAGGTAACAACTAACAAGGCAGAAGCCTGGATGAGTTACTGGGAGCCTTTTGATGATTCAGAATTAGGTCAAGGTGTTGTTCTTAATGATAAAACCGGTTTAGTTGCTTTTGATAATTATGTTACAGATAAAAAAGACCAAAGTAACTTATACGTTCAATCTGATGTTTCAGAGAAAATTGAATACTATGCTGGTTTTGGATGGAAAAAATCAGGACAATTTCAATCAAAAGAAGAATGGAACAATTACCTATCACGTTTTTCAACATGTCTCGATAATCCGTTAGAAGTTAAGGTGAAAATACCATTAAAATAGTATGAAATATAGCACAATAAAAACAATTGCAGTACTTGTATTACTTGTTATAAGTATATCTTCGTGTAAAGATGAAACTGGCCCCAAAGTACTTTATTTAGGACATACCTTACCACAAACCCATCCTGTGCATAAAGGCATATTAGAATTTCAAAAATCACTAGAAACCAAATCGAATGGAACTTTAAAAGTTAAGATTTTTCCTGATGCTCAATTAGGTTCAGAAAGAGAGGTTTTAGAATTATTACAGATTGGGAGTGTAGCTGCTACTAAAGTTAGTGCAGCCACTCTGTCTAATTTCGTGCCCGAATATCATATTTTAGGAATACCGTATTTGTTTAAAGATAAAGAACATCAATTTGAAGTTTTAGAAGGAGAAGTAGGTAAATCAATACTAGAGAAAGGGAGTAAATTTTGGTTACGAGGGCTTTGCTATTACGATGCTGGAAGTCGAAGTTTTTATACTAGTAATAAGGCTATTAGAACACCAGATGATTTAAAAGGTCTTAAAATTAGAGTGATGAATAATCAAATGGCTATTAACATGGTCAATTCCATGGGAGGATCGGCAACGCCTCTTGCCTATGGAGAATTATATACAGCGATTCAACAAGGTGTTGTTGATGGTGCTGAAAATAATCCACCATCATTTGTGTCTTCAAATCATTATGAAATTAGTAAATATTACACTTTAGATCAGCATTCCTCTGTTCCAGATGTTCTTTTAATTGGAACTAAATTCTGGGATAAATTATCAGAACAAGAAAAAATATGGGTGCAGGAAGCTGCAGACGAATCTGCTCAGGCTCAGAAGAAGTTTTGGAGTGATTCTGTAGAGGAATCCATGAAAATTGCTAAAGAAGCTGGAGTGGAAATTATCGTTCCTAAAAAGTCCTTATTTGCAGAAAAATCAAAATCTGTTGTTGAAGATTTTGTTAAGGAGTTTCCAGAAATGAAACCCTTAGTTAATAAAATTAAATCGAATGACTAATGAATAAAACAGACCTTTTTTTTAATAAAGTAAGTAAAATTCTCGAATGGTTTATGATTGTGATTTTTGCGCTTTTGGTACTAGATGTTTTGTTCCAGGTATTTTCTAGATATCTTTTAGGAACATCCTTTACATGGACAGAAGAGTTTGCACGTTTTGCATTAATCTGGATGACTATTCTAGGTGCTGCCTATCTTAATGGGTCACAAGAGCACCTATCTATGGATTTTTTGTATCAAAAGTTTTCTAAGTCAAACAAAATAAAAGTTTCTATTTTAATAGAGGTGTTAATATTTTTATTTGCCCTTATTGTAATGGTTATTGGAGGCTTAAACCTTGTGTACACAACCTTACATCTAGAACAACTTTCAGGCACATTAAGAATTCCATTGGGTTACGTTTACGCTATAATGCCTTTTAGTGGGTTTTTAATTATGTGTTTTTCCATATATCATATTTCAAATATTTATAACAACAAAAAAGAAGTTTAATTATGAGTATAGAAGTTATAAGTATTATCGTTTTGTTTGTGAGTTTCTTTACACTCTTGTTACTTAAAGTACCTGTGGCATATAGTATAGGAATTGCAACCACATTAAGTCTATTACTAAATATTGATAAATTACCTGGATTAACTACCATTGCACAGCGTATGACAACAGGTATTGATAGTTTTGCCTTGTTGGCAATTCCGTTTTTTATTTTGGCTGGTGATATTATGAAGCGTGGAGGTATTGCAACACGACTCATAAATTTTGCCAAATCATTAGTATCAAGTCTTCCAGGTGGATTAGCCTATGTAAATATTTTAGCTTCTATGTTATTTGGAGCTATTTCTGGTTCAGCTCTAGCTGCAGCCTCTGCAATAGGTAGTATAATGACGGATAGAATGGAAGAAGAAGGTTATCCTAGAACATTAAGTGCATCCGTAAATATAACGGCTTCTACAACAGGGTTATTGATTCCGCCAAGTAATATTTTAATAGTTTATGCATTAGCGAGTGGAGGAACGGCTTCAGTAGCCGCTCTGTTTATTGCAGGTTACTTACCAGGTATATTATTAGGTTTTGCTATTATGGGCTATGTTGCATTTATTGCTATTAGCAAAGGGTACGCAAAAGGTAAACGCGCAACATTTTTTGAAATTTGGACATTTTTTAGAAAAGCTTTTTTTAGTTTATTACTGCTAGTAATTGTAGTTGGAGGTATTGTTGCCGGAATATTCACTGCTACTGAAGCTTCTGTAATTGCAGTATTATATGCAGCTATATTGTCTTTAGTTTATGGCGACATGAAAATAAAAGACTTTTCAGGCGTATTATTATCTAGTGCTAAAACAACGGCTGTCGTTATGTTTTTAATATGTACATCTATGGCCATGTCATGGTTGTTTTCTTTTGAAGGAATTCCTGAAATGATTAGTACGTTTTTATTAGAATCCTTAAATAATAAGTTTGCCATATTTTTAGCGATTAACCTTATATTATTGGTAATAGGAACATTTATGGATATGACTCCTGCGGTTTTAATTTTTACACCAATTTTTCTGCCTGTAGTAACTGCTTTAGGGATGGAACCTGTTCACTTTGGAATTGTGATTGTACTGAATTTATGTATAGGTATTTGTACACCTCCAGTAGGAACACTTCTGTTTGTGGGAAGTGGTGTAGCCAAAGTTTCGGTAACACAGGTCATAAAACCATTACTGCCATTTTTAGCAATTATGGTGGCCGTATTAATGCTTATAAGTTTTATTCCTGAAATATCTATGTTCTTGCCTAGGTTGTTTGGTTTGTAGGCTAATTATATAATTAAAAAATCCCGATTCTGATTTAACGGAATCGGGATTTTTTAATTCATGTGTAAAAATCTAAGTTGAAAATGTTGTTTTTATGGCTTGAAATTGAAATAGTTTTTAGCATTATAATAACAAATATCACTCACAATTTTTCCTAACCATTTTTCGTCATTTGGTAGTTCCCCATTTGCAACATCGTTACCAATAAGGTTACATAGAATCCTTCTAAAATACTCATGCCTTGGGAAAGAGAGGAAGCTACGTGAATCGGTGAGCATACCAACAAAACAACTTAACAAACCTTGATTTGATAACGTATTCAATTGTTTTTCCATCCCATCTTTCTGGTCTAAAAACCACCAAGCTGCACCAAATTGCACTTTCCCTTTAATATTGCCATCGTTAAAGTTGCCAACCATAGTAGCAAACACTTCATTATCTGCAGGGTTTAAATTGTAAACGATTGTTTTGGTCAGTTGATCTGTACTATCTAAAGCATTTAAAAAACCACTTAAACCAACAGCTTGCGAAAAATCGCCAATAGAATCGAATCCAGTATCTGGTCCTAATTGTTTTAACAACCGTTTATTATTATTTCTTATTGGGCCCAAATGCAATTGTTGTGTCCAACCTTTTTTATGATAAAATTTACCTAATGCAAGCATTGTTTCTGCTCTGAAAAACTGAACTTCTTCTATGGTTAAATTTTTTCCAGACTTAACAGATGTAAACAATTTTGAAACATCATATTTTTTATTCGAAAAATGGTTTAATTGTTCCAACCCATGATCAGAAAGTTTACAACCATGAGCATCAAAATAATCGATTCTGTTTTCAAGTGCAGACAATAAGTCATCGTAAGTTTCAATTCTAAAACCAACAGCATGCCCTAAAGCCTCAATGTAATCAGTATAAGCTTTACTGTCTTCAACAGCATAAGCTTTATCTGGTCTAAATGTTGGAAATACATTTACTTTTTTGTCGCTCTGTGCAATTTGTTTATGGTATTTTAAATCGTCAATCGGATCATCTGTCGTACATAGCGATTCAACATTTTGTTGTTCTAACAATCCACATGTAGTGTGGGTCGGTTTTTCAAGTAAATCTGAAGTTACTTTGTAAACTTGTTCAGCATTTTCTGGGGTTAACAAATCTTGAATTCCAAAATAGCGTTGCAACTCTAAATGTGTCCAATGGTATAATGGATTTCTTAAAGTGTAAGGTACCACTTCAGCCCATTTTAAGAATTTGTCTTTATCTGATGCATTTCCGGTAATATATTTTTCGTTAATACCATAAGCTCTCATTGCACGCCATTTATAATGATCACCATAAAGCCAAACCTTGGTTATGTTGTTAAAGGTTGTGTTCTCTGCAATCTGCTTAGGTGATAAATGATTGTGATAATCTATAATAGGAAGCGGTTTTGCATAGTCATTATATAGAATTTTTGCAAAGTCGCTTTGTAAAAGAAAATTGTCGTTTATAAAGGATTTCATTTAATAAATTTTTTACTAATTTAAGATGTTTTGATTTTTTTTGTTTAATAAACTAAAGTAACCTAGATAATTGTTAGTTCTGTCCTGTGCTGTGCTGATAGGTGTTTCATGCAAGGTATCCATAAAACTAATTAAGTATTGTTAATTAAGATTACTAAAAATAGATAAATCTCATTTTAAAAGACAGCACAGTACAGGATATTATATCATACAGTTTTTCTTAATCTTGAATAAATTGTTTTTTCTAATAAATTCAAGCCCAAAAGAGGTTTTAAATTAAGATTTTTTATTAAATGAAAGCTTTACATTTTTATTTTGCAATAATTTTTTTATTCACCTTTTTAGGATGTGAAACAAAAGACTCGCTGTCTTACAATGAAGGTAATTTGCCTACAGGAAATAGAACAAAATATAATTTTAATCCGGATTGGAAATTTATTAAAGATAACCCTGAAAATGCTGAAATAGTTGGTTATAACGATGGATCTTGGGCAACTATAAGTTGTCCTCATACATTTAATGATGTCGATACCTTTGACGATTATAGTCTTGGGCATCATAATGGAGAAGAAAATCAATGGAGAGGGACAGTTTGGTATAGAAAGCATTTTAAATTACCTGCTTCCGATGAAGGAAAGAAAATATTTATTGAGTTTGAATCGGTAAGACAAATTGCAGATGTTTACATCAATGGAAAACATATAGGGCAGAACCAAACTGGGTTTATTCCTTTCGGGTTTGATTTAACACCATATATCAAGTTCGGTTCCGAAGAAAACATTATTGCTGTAAAGGTTAATAACGACAGAGGTGATCATTTTAGAAACAACTTTCCGTTGGTGTGGAATCACGAACATTGGCATCCTACACATGGTGGTATTTACAGAAATGTATTTTTACACACAATGGATCCTCTGCATATAACATTGCCATTGTACGATAATTTAAAAACAGTAGGAACTTATGTGTATGCTGAAAATATAAGTGATAAGAATGCAGATATTTTTATAAATGCCGAAGTTAAAAATGATTCAGATTTAGAAAAAACCATGACCTTAGAAGCTCAAATTATTGATGAAGAAGGAAAGGTGGTTAAAACGTCAACATCTGAAAAAACATTTTCACCTGGAGAAAAATATACATTTTCAACTAATACCAATCTTTCAAATCCTAATCGTTGGTATACACGTCATCCATACATGTACAAGGTATTGACACTTTTAAAGGAAGGCGATAAAATTTTGGATGCTTACGAAACTCCGTTAGGGATTCGTAGTTTCGAATTTAATAAAGATACTGGATTTTGGAACAATGGAGAATATGCAAAACTACATGGTTGGGGACAAAAACCAACTAATGGTTGGGCAGGACTTGGTGCCGCATTGCCAGATTGGTTGCGTGATCATACATTTCAATTAATGGATGAAGCAGGAGGTAATTTTATACGTTGGGGACATTGTGCTGGTTCACCAGCCGAGGTTGCCATGGGTGATAAATATGGGTTTGTAAACTTAATGCCGGGAATTAGCGGTGAGTCTGAAGATGAGGGAGAAACCTGGGACATTCGTATAGCCGGATTCCGAGATATGATTGTGTACTACCGAAACCATCCATCTATTTTCATTTGGGAAGGTGGTAATTGGGCAGAAAGCGCTAAACACTACGAAGAAATTTTAGAGGTTATCAATACATTCGATCCTAACGGAAAACGTTTAATGGGAAATAGAAGAGCTGATGTTAAAAATGATTCAGAAGGCTATATATCTATTGAAATAGGAACAGAAGGTTGGGAACGTGAATATCCAGATTTACCAATTGTAGAAAGTGAATACATGCGTGAAGAAGCACCAAGACGTATTTGGGATAAGCATTCACCTGATGATAATTTTTTTAACCATCCTAATATTCAAAAAAACACTTATAAGATTACTTCAGAGCAATTTGCGGTAAGGCAAGTGGAACATTGGTGGGATAAGATGGGTAAAAAAGCCTATCATGTAGGAGGTGCTAATTGGATTTTTTCTGATGGAACGCATGGTGGTCGTGGACAAACAGAAGTAACCAGAGCAAGTGGTGAGGTAGATGCTGTACGTTTACCAAAAGAGGCTTTTTATGCTACGAAAGCCATGTGGAGGCCAGAACCTCAAGTACACATTATTGGTCATTGGAATTACAAAGAAGGCACTAAAAAGGACCTATTCGTGGTTTCAAATACTGCTGGTGTAAAACTGTACATTAACAATAAATTGATAGGTGAAAATAAATCACCTGAAAGTGGGTATCTGTATACCTTCAAAAATGTGGAGTGGGAAGCAGGCGAAATTAAAGCCGAAGGGATTATTGATGATGAAGTTCGTGTAACTCAAACTAAAGAAACTGCAGGAAAGCCCTTTGCTTTGAAGTTGACACCAATTACTGGCCCAAAAGGATGGAGAGCTGATGGTTCAGATATTGCACTTATTGATGTAGAAGTGGTTGATGCTCAAGGTAGAAGATGTCCGTTAGCAAAAGGACGTGTAGATTTTACGGTCTCTGGTCCAGCAATTTGGCGTGGTGGCTATAATAGTGGAAAACAAAACTCAACAAACAATTTATATTTAGATATTGAAGCAGGTATTAATCGTGTTGCGGTACGTTCACTTTTAAAAGCAGGGACAGTTACAATTACAGCAACTCAAGAAGGATTACCTCCTGTTAGCATAGAATTAACTTCTAATGTTGTAGAGATTCAAAATGGATTAACAACAGAGTTGCCTCAGGTTTTCCAAAACGTGTTAACTGAAGAACCTATGCCAGTTCATACTCCAGAAATTCCAGAATACATTCCAGGTAAAACCAACAAAAGTAAGTTGTTTACAAAATTCAGTTACACAGGTGATGGTAAAGCCATGCTTCGTACCAATATGCATTGGGGAAAAAAGGCCTATACTGACATGGAGGAAAATTATACCGTTGTGCCACAATATTTAAGAGGGTCAGAATATATAAGAACTCCAAATGCAGACAATAGATATTGGGCTCGTGACCTATTGCAATTTATTGCAGGTGAAAATATGGATATTTATGTGTTGCATGATGATACTGTACCAAGTCCAGAATTTCTTTTGGAGAATTTTAAGGATACAGGAGATGACATCAACGTAGGTAAAGTTAAGATGTCTATTTATTATAGAAAAGCAGTTAAAGGAGAAAGTATTGTTATGGCTGGCAATAGCGATAACGATGCGCCCGCAGAGAGCAGAATGTACACTGTAGTTGCTAAAAAGAGAAACAATCAAAATAATATAAGAGTTAATCTATAAATGAAATATTACTTAGGATTAGATATAGGAAGTTCATCCATAAAAGCAGCTTTAGTAGAAGTTGTATCTGGAAAGAGTTTAGGTGTTGTACAAGAACCGAAAGAAGAGATGAGTATGTATGCCAAAAAAAATGGTTGGGCAGAACAAGAACCAAACGATTGGTGGAAACATATCTGTACTGCTATTAAACGGTTAAAAAATGAATATAATGTTAACAGAACACAAATAATTGGAGTAGGAATTGCCTACCAAATGCATGGACTTGTTCTGATTGATAAAGCAGGTAATCCACTCCGTAAAAGTATCATTTGGTGCGATAGTAGAGCAGTAGAAATTGGAAATAAAGCGTTTAACCAAATTGGAGCAGAGAAATGTGTATCTCATTTGTTAAATTCTCCGGCAAATTTTACCGCTTCTAAATTAAAATGGGTGAAGGATAATGAGCCGGATATATACAAAAACACATATAAGTTTATGTTGCCTGGTGACTATATAGCTTACAAGTTTTCAAATACAATAAACACAACCATATCAGGATTATCTGAAGGCATTTTCTGGGATTTTGAAAAGAATAGTGTCGCAGACTTTTTATTAGAATACTATGGTTTTAATAAAGAATTGGTGCCAGAAATTGTTGAAACATTCGGTATTCAGTCTTTGGTAGACGACAAAGGAGAAGCTGAGAGCGGATTGGCGGCAGGAACTCCTATTTTATACAGAGCTGGTGATCAACCAAATAATGCACTTTCATTAAATGTATTTAACCCAGGAGAAGTCGCAGCAACTGGAGGCACATCTGGTGTTGTCTATGCAATTACAAAAAGTTTGTCTGGAAAAGAAAGTACGCGTGTTAATAATTTTGCACATGTAAATTATTCAAAAGAGACTAAAAATATAGGAAAATTACTAAATATAAACGGAGCAGGTATTCAATATCGTTGGCTTTTAAATAACTTATCAGTAAATTCTTATGAGGAGATGAATAATTTAGCCTCAAATGTTCCAATAGGTTCAGATGATGTATGCTTAATACCATTTGGAAATGGGGCTGAGCGGATGCTCAACAATAAAGAATTGGGTACACGTATTGTAAATATTAATTTAAATAATCATCATAAAGGCCACTTATGTAGAGCCGCTTTAGAAGGCATTGCCTTTTCTTTTGTTTATGGTATTGAAATTTTGAAATCAGATGGCATTCAACCAAGTGTCATTAGAGCAGGAAACGATAATCTATTCCGTTCAGAGATATTTGCAAATACTGTAGCGACTTTAATTGAACAAGAAATAGAAATTTACAATACAACTGGAGCCATTGGAGCGGCAAGAGCAGCGCATTTACATCACGGTGATTTTAAAGGCTTTGGAAAGGTGATAATGGATAATGATCATGTAATGACGTTTATGCCTTTTAAAGACAAGCAACCTTATTTGGAAGCATACAATAACTGGAAAAAAGAATTAGAACTCGTATTAAATAAAGTATAACACAAAATAAATTATAATGGTAATTTTAGGAAACAAAGAATACTATAAAGGAATAGGCGAAATCAAATTTGAAGGTAAAGAATCAGACAATCCTTTAGCATTCAAATATTATAATCCAGAGCAAATTGTGGCTGGTAAAACTATGCGAGAGCATTTTAAATTTGCAATTGCTTATTGGCATACATTCTGTGGTCAAGGCAGTGATCCGTTTGGTCCAGGAACCCAAAATTTTGCTTGGGATCAATCTTCAGACCCTGTACAAGCCGCAAAAGACAAAGCAGATGCGGCTTTTGAATTTATTAGTAAAATGGGATTTGATTATTTCTGTTTTCATGATTACGACTTAATCCAAGAAGGTGCAACATTTGGAGAATCTGAAAAACGATTGGCTTCAATTACAGACTATATAAAAGATAAACAAGCTGAGTCTGGTGTAAAACTATTATGGGGAACTGCCAATTGTTTCTCTAATCCTCGTTATATGAATGGTGCTTCAACCAATCCAGATTTTGATGTGGTTGCTAGAGCAGGTGGGCAAATTAAATTAGCATTAGATGCTACCATTAAATTAGGTGGTGAAAACTACGTTTTTTGGGGAGGAAGAGAAGGTTATATGTCTTTATTGAATACTGATATGGGACGAGAATTAGATCATATGGGACAATTCCTTACTATGGCAAGAGATTATGCACGTGCTCAAGGATTTAAAGGTAATTTCTTTATTGAACCAAAACCAATGGAGCCAATGAAACATCAGTACGATTTTGATAGTGCTACAGCAATTGGTTTTTTACATAAATATGGATTGGAAAACGATTTCAAAATGAATATTGAAGTCAATCACGCTACGTTAGCACAACATACGTTTCAACATGAATTGGAAGTAGCCGCTAATGCTGGTATGCTAGGAAGTTTGGATGCCAATAGAGGGGATTATCAAAATGGTTGGGATACCGATCAATTCCCAAATAATATCCAGGAAACTACAGAAGCCATGTTGGTATTCTTAAAAGCTGGAGGCTTACAAGGTGGAGGAATCAATTTTGATGCTAAAATCAGAAGAAATTCTACAGATATGGAGGATGTGTTTTATGCACATATTGGTGGAGCAGATACCTTTGCTAGGGCATTGCTTATTGCAGATAAAATTATAAAGTCTTCTCCTTATGAAAAACTAAGATCAGAACGTTATTCTTCTTTTGATTTAGGAGCAGGAAAGGATTTTGAAGACGGTAAATTATCCCTTCAGGATTTATACAATATTGCTCGAGATAACGGTGAATTATCTTTAAAGAGTGGTAAACAAGAATTATTTGAAAATATAATTAATCAATATATATAAGTTAATGCCTTTCAGTTTTTATAACTATAAGAACTGAAAGGTTTAATTAAACTTAACTAACTAAACTAATTATGACAAAAACAGCAAAATCAGGATATCTTTTAAAACTAACATTAGTGGCCACTTTAGGCGGTTTACTATTTGGATATGATACTGGAGTAATTTCAGGAACAGTAGGTTCTTTGGACAGTTTCTTTGTAATACCTAAAGGCTTGTCAGAAACGGCAGCTAACGCTTTTAAAGGTTTCTTGGTGTCGAGTGCATTAATTGGTTGTATAATAGGAGGTCTTTCTGGTGGACTGGTGAGTAAGAAATTAGGTAGAAAAAAAGGATTGATATTGGCAGCAATTTTGTTTTTGATATCAGCACTTGGTTCAGCAATGCCAGAGATGTTTATCAATCCTATTGGTGAATTAGATCATACATTTTCATCTATTTTTATTGTTTATAGAATTTTAGGAGGAATAGGAGTTGGTCTCGCATCCATGTTGTCACCTTTATATATTGCGGAAATTGCACCAGCTGCAAGTAGAGGTAAATTAGTATCCTTTAATCAATTGGCTATTGTTGGTGGGTTTATGGTTGTTTACTTTGTGAATTATTTTATTTCAAAAGGAGGAGGGTCAGATATTTGGTTAAATGAGGTAGGATGGAGATGGATGTTTGCTTCAGAGGTTATTCCTGCTGGGATATTTTTAGGACTTTTGTTTTTTGTGCCAGATACACCACGCTCTTTAATGCTTAGAAACAAACCAGACGAGGCGCTTGATGTACTTATTAAAGTAAATGGAGAAGATGAAGGAAACAGAATATTAGATGAAATCAAAGGGTCTGTGGTTCAAAACTCTGGTAAGCTTTTATCTTTTGGATGGTTGGTTATTATTATAGGAGTTGTACTTTCAATCTTTCAACAGTTTGTAGGTATTAATGTAGTGCTATATTATGCACCAGAAATATTTAAAAAAATAGACCCAAACACAGATGGCGCTCTATTACTAACTATTATTGTTGGTATCGTAAATTTCCTATTTACTATTATAGCAATCAGAACAGTAGATAAATACGGTAGGAAGCCTCTAATGATAATTGGTGCTTTAGGCATGGCTGTGGCAATGTTTTCACTAGGATTTGTATTCTATGGTGGAGCAACAGGTTATTTAGCTTTGGCATGTATGATGCTCTATGTAGCTAGTTTTGCTATGAGTTGGGGACCAGTTACTTGGGTGTTGTTGTCAGAAATATTTCCGAATAAAATTAGAGGTAAAGCGATGGCCATTGCAGTGGCGGCACAATGGATATCTAATTATTTAGTATCGTTAACCTTCCCAATGATGGACGATAATAGCTACTTAACAGAACAATTTAATCATGGCTTTGCTTATTGGATTTATGGTGTTATGTCATTATTAGCAATGATTTTTGTTTGGAAATTAGTGCCAGAAACCAAAGGAAAAACCTTGGAAGAAATGGAAGGACTTTGGGAGAAGTAAAATTTAAAATCTGTTCCAATCTACACTTAATCAAATATTGAAAATAGTCAATAGTTGAAGATATTTTAAAATCAATATTTTCATTTGACATGGCTAATCTTAATTATTTAACTACTTAAAAGTGAACAAAGTGTTAATTTTTATCAATTAAAAAAATATTGAGAAATAAACAGTTGAAAAGTGTAATTTATTCTAAATATGAGAATTAGGTAAAAAACAATTTTAACAGTATAGTACAGGATGCATTACCTTTTTTTTTTAATGAAATTTGTTAACATAATATTATGATTCTACTTTATCACATAAAAGTTTAATTATTATTATAAATTATAACTAACTAAATGTTGAAACTTAAACTGAATATGAAACAAAAATTTAAAAAACAATTTCCTGTTTCTGGGCTTACATTACTACTGGCAATTGTGTTTTCCAGTTTTACTGCAATTAATTTGGAGGCTCAAGATAGGGTTTCTGGTGTTGTAACAGATGCAGGTGGGATGCCAATACCAGGAGTAAGTGTAGTGCAAAAAGGTACTATGAAAGGTGCATCAACTGATTTTGATGGAAACTATTCTTTTGAACTAACATTGGGTGAACAAATCTTAGTGTTTTCTTATGTAGGTTTTAAAACACAAGAAATTCAAATCAAAGGTAGAGCAACCATAAATGTAACCTTAGAAGAGGATGTTGCAACTTTAGACGAAGTTGTTATTGTAGGATATGGTACCCAGAAAAAAGAGAGTGTGGTAGCCGCTATTACACAAATAAAAGGTGAGGATTTGATGGAAAAGTCAGCCGGTATATCCAATTTGGAAGAAGCAATACAGGGTAATTTGCCAGGTGTTACTGCCATACAAGGTAGCGGTGTTCCTGGGGAAGATAATATGAAGATTTTTATTCGTGGTCGAAGTTCATGGAATGGTGATGGCGACCCTCTTGTACTTGTGGATGGTGTTAAGAGGTCAATGTCTGATATAGATATGAACGATGTTGAAAATTTATCGGTGCTTAAAGATGCTTCTGCAACTGCGGTTTTTGGTGTAGAAGGCGCTAATGGAGTTATATTAATTACTACTAAGCGAGGTCAAACAGGAAAAGCGCAATTGTCACTAAATGTTAATACAACTATTAAAACGGTTTCTCAATTACCAGAAAAATTAGATTCTTACAATGCTTTACTAGAAGCAAATAGTTCTATTTTACGAGGGTTGGCTCAGTCTCCCAGTACATGGAATAATTATACACCATTAGCTATTGTAGATAGATATCGTAATCCTTCCAGTTTAGAGGAAAGCTATATTTATCCTAATGTTGATTGGGAAGATGAATTGTTGAAAGATTATGCACAAGATTATAGAATTAACTTGTCTGTACGTGGTGGTAATAAAACGGCTAAATATTTTGGTAGTTTGGCTTATCAAACTGTCAATGATATTTTTGATGGTGGTAAATACGATACTGGAAGAGGCTATCTAGGTGAGTATAAATATGATAGATTTAACTTTAGAAGTAATATTGATTTTAATATCACAAAAACTACTGAGTTGTCTGTTAATCTTGCTGGTTTTTTAGGTGTTAGAGAAAGTCCTGGTAACTTAGGTAATGTAACTAATGGACTTTACTTAATAGCGCCAAGTCTTTACACGCCTGTATATCCAGATGGGTTATATGGAAATCCCTTTAGTTATTTTAACGTATACGTAAACCCTGTTGAGACTTTACAGGCTACAGGTTATGATACTTATAGAACTTTTCAGGTCAATACAGATTTTATTCTAAAGCAGAAATTAGATTTTATAACTGAAGGACTTTCTTTTCAGGGACGATTTTCTTTAGATAATAGTATGAGAAGTATACAATCAGTAAATGATGGCGGTGTAATTTATAGGGTTTACGATGGTGATGAAGAGCTTATTCTTACTCCAGATGTCACTACGCGATTTGGTTATGTTCAGCAGCCATGGGATATAGAGGCTTCAGAAGTACAAGAAGGTCAACGATCACGAAGAATGGTTTATGATGCTTCATTGAATTATAATAGAACTTTTGATGAAAAGCATAACCTAACAGGGCTGTTCTTAGTCAGAAGACAAGAGGCTGCAACGGGCAGTGCTTTTCCAACATACCGAGAAGACTGGGTAGGAAGGGTGACTTATAACTATGATTCAAGGTACTTTTTAGATGTTAACGGTGCTTATAATGGCTCTGAACAATTTGGCTCAGGATATCGTTTCGACTTATTCCCTTCTATAGCAGCAGGTTGGACGCCTTCAAATGAAACTTTTATGGAAAATGTAGATTGGTTAAATTTACTTAAAATTAGAGGGTCTTATGGTCTTATTGGTGATGATACTTTTATCACTTCTGATAATAGATGGGCATATCTTACGCAATGGGAGTCTGGTGGATCAGCATTTTTAGTGCCAAGTGATTATGATGGAAGTTCACCTTATACGTTTTATAGAGAAGCTCTCGTTGGAAATCCAAACCTTCAGTGGGAGGAAGCTACTAAGTATAATATAGGTCTTGAGTTTAATATATTTAATGGTTTATTAACTGGAGAGGTAGATTATTTTGCAGAAGATCGTAGTAAAATTATAATTGCTAATAGTCAAACTATACCAGATTTTGTTGCTGCAAATCCGTATGTTAATAAAGGTATTGTTGAGGTAAGGGGTTATGAGATTGTTCTTGGTTCTCAATATACTTTCGATAACGGTTTAAATCTATTTGGGGATTTTAATTTTACCCAAGCTATAGATAAAGTAATAGTAAGAGATGATCCATTTTTGGAGGCTGCATATCTAAATGATGCAGGTTATAATATTGGACAAGGAAGAACAGCAATTCCTGCTGGGATATTGACAAGTTGGGACGATGTTTACATGTCAACTCCACAAAATGAAAATCAAGATTTAACTCGTGTTGGGTATTATGATGTTGTAGATTTTGATGGAGACGGTATTTATAATTCTAATTTTGATAATGCACCTTACGGTTATCCAAACCAACCTCAACGAACTTGGAGCGCTACTCTAGGTGCACGATACAAAGGTTTTAGTGTTTCAGCGCAGTTGTATGGTACCCAAAATGCCTCTAGATTGTTTAGTAACAATACTTTTGGTAATTCAACACCTTTAATTTTTGAGCAAGATTTAGATTATTGGACCGTAGATACGCCAAATAATACAGATACTCAACCATCATTTGGAGTTGATGGAGATACTAATCCTAGAGACAATTGGTTAGATGCATCATTAACAAGGCTTAGATCAGTTTCTTTAAGTTATGATATACCAAGTGAGACCTGTAAAAAAATTGGACTGAAGAAACTTCAAGTTTTTGTAAATGGAAATAATCTGTTTTTATGGTCTAATATGCCTGATGATAGGGAGTTTAATACGTCGGGAACAGCACAGTCAAGAGGAGATTATCCTACCTTAAAAAGATATAACTTAGGTTTTAATATGAATTTTTAAAAAAAAGAAATAATGAAAAACTATAAAATAAAAATATTATTAATCTTAGGGTTAGTATTCTCGTTTTCATGCGAGGACTATTTAGATGTAGCGCCAGATGCAGTCATTGACGAAGAGGTGGTTTTTTCTACCTTTAAAAATGCACAAGGTTTTGTAGAAGAAATGTATGCTTTAGTAGTGTCTTATGAACAGCAGTCGCATACCTTTCAAGATTTTCTTTTGGGAGACGATGGATTTGTTGACAGACCTACAAAAGCAAGTGGTGATATTGACGCAGGAAGATTCAACTCTGTTATAACAGATAATTTTTGTTACTTAAATAACCACTATGGTGCTATTTATGGATCAACAGGGAATAACTCCGCCAATGTCGAAAACACTAATGCTTTTAATAAACAAAGACCTGGGTTATATGACGGTAGCTTACATGGTATCCGTAAAGCTAATATTGTAATTGAGAATGTTGAGAATAGAGATTTAATGGTAAATGCAACTCAAGCCGAAAAAGATGTTATTCTTGGACAAGCTTATTTTTTTAGAGCATTTTTCCATAACGAGATTATGAAATTTTGGGGGCGTTATCCATATATTGATGAAGTTTTAATTGATGATTATAATTTAGCACGTCCAGATACCTATAAAGAAGTTGCTTTAAAAGCTAATGAAGACTACATAAAAGCCATTGAGTTATTGCCTGTAGATTGGGATCAAGAGTCTTATGGACAACTAACACTAGGTGAAAATATGGGTAGGCTTACTAAAGGTACAGCATATGCTTTTCAAGGTAAAAACTTACTTTTAGCAGCAAGTCCCTTAATGAAAGGTAATAATGTAAGTATAAGTACTTATGACTATGATATAGAGTTATGTGATATGGCTGTTGAGGCTTTTTCAGGAATTCTTCAATTAGCGGACCAAGGACGTTATGCTTTAGCGTCATGGGAAAACTATGATGAAGTATTTTGGAAATCACTAACACCTGGTTCATGGCCAGGAAGTACAGAATTTATATTTGCTGCAACTGGTGGTAGTCAAGGACAAGCCACAAGATTTATGGCATCAGGAGTAAATAAGGCTATACACACCAATTCTGCCGGATATGAGGTTATTAGTCCTACACATAATTTTATTCATAACAATTTTGGTATGGCTAATGGACTATCTATTGAAGATGATCTTAGTGGAAATTACGGACCATCATTGTACAATCCTAATGAACCTTTTGCAAACCGTGATCCACGTTTTTACAAATGGCATATTATTGATGGAGATGTTATAGATGCAGGAGCTGAGGATTCTAATCATGTAACTGCGCAACTTTGGTTTGAATCTTCTTCTCAAAAAGGTTTCCACCGTAGTACTGGCGCCGAAAATATCAAAGTAAAAAATAATACAGGGTATATGTGGACAAAATTTTACCCTAAAGTAGACGGTAAGTATCATACTAGATGGAATCCTATTATAAGTCAATACACTGGCGTACGAATGCATATGAGACTTACAGATGTTTATTTAATGTATGCAGAAGCATTACATGCGTCTAAAGGGGCAACCACTGCACCTGCTTCTTACAACTTAACTGCTGAAGGGGCTATCAATTTGTTACGTAGTAGAGCTGGTATTCCTAATGTAAATGTTAATATAGTTGGAGATAGCAACAAGTTTATGGATGAATTAAGAAGAGAAAGAGCTGTTGAGTTAAGTTATGAAGCACACAGATGGGTTGATATTAGACGATGGGGATTAGCCCATTTAGATAAATATAGAAGAAAATTGGCCTTAGATTTTCCGCAAGACAGAAGTAGTTTTACAGAAACACTTCTAGTAGATAGGATTTGTGAGTTCCCTAAGCATTATTGGTTACCATTTCCGGCTGAGCAAACACAAATTTACGAGGGCTTCCCTCAAAATCCAGGATGGTAGTGCTAGTCTTTTACAAATTAGTTTTATTTAATATAGAAAAAAATGAAGATAAATAAATTATATAGGTTGTTCACTCTATTAAGCTTAATGCTGTTTTGCATATGTAATGTTGCAATGGCTCAATCAGATGATAAAGTAGAGGTAACAGCAATTGTGGTTGATGAGCAAGGTAACCCTATAAGTGGCGTTGATGTTTTTGGCTCAAAAGGAAATAAGACATCTTCGGATGATAACGGGCAGTTTACAATTAAACTACTAGATGATGAGTCCGTAGTTCTTGAAAAAAAGGGCTATATATCAGCCATTATTATGATGACTGATTTAATTGGTAATATTACAATGAAAAAATCTCTTTTACTCGCTTCAGAAGATGACGAAATAAAGATGGGAGTTGCCACTAAATACAGACGTGATATTGTTGGAGCAGTATCCTCAATTAAAACAAAAAATCGATTAACCTACGATAATACACAATGGGTTAGAGATTATATTAACGGATTAATGCTAGGAGTTAGAGGTTCTGATAATATCAGAGGTTTAGGAAGTGCCATCTTTGTTATTGATGGTGTCATTGGTCGTGATCCGGATATACTAAATATGGAAGAGGTTGAGCAGATAACGGTACTTAAAGATGCTAATTCTGTTGCCCTATATGGTAGTCAAGGAAGAAATGGTGTGATTGTTATTAATACCAAACGTGGAAAAGCTAATAAAAAAGAAGTTAATGTAAATGTTCGTTCTGGTATTAAGTCGCCTATTTCTTTACCAAATTATTTAGGTTCAGCGGCATATATGACACTGTTTAATGAAGCTAGAAATAATGATGGCTTAGATAATTTTTATTCACCTTCGCTTATACAAGAATTTAGAACAAGTACTAATAAATACAAATATCCTGATGTAGACCTTTATTCAAATGAATATGTTCAACCTTTTGTTAATTTTACAAATGCTATAACTGAGTTTTCAGGTGGTAATGAAAAAAATCAATATTATGTTAACGTGGGATGGAATAGTGAGGAAGCATGGGTAGATATTAATGAAGATATAAATGCAGGAACTAACCGTTTTAATGTAAGAGGTAACATAGATTTTAAAATAAATGATTGGATTACTAGTAGTCTTGATGGTATTGCAGTAATAAGCACAACTAAAGGATCTAGAGCCGATTTATTAAGCGCTGGTACTACATTAAGACCAAATGCTTATTCACCATTATTACCAATTGATTTAGTAGACACTAGCGACCCTACAGTTGCAGGACAATTACTAGCGGCAAATAGCTTTGATGGGTTTCTTTTAGGATCAACACAAGAGTTTGGAGTGGATGCACCTGTTTCTATGGCTATAGCTGGTGGTTATCTAACTACAGTATCTCGTTCTACACAGTTTAACAACTCAATCAATTTTGATTTAGACAGAGTAACCAAAGGCTTATCGGCAAAAGCCTACATAAGTTTTGATTTTTATGATTCTTATGATTTATCTATAGAAAATCAATATAAAACATATGAGCCAATTTGGGAAGGCGAGAGCATAACAGGCCTTAATGTTTATGGTGAAGATGTAAAAGATCAAACTGAAAATATTAGTACTAATGGATTTTTATCTCGATTTGGTCTTTATGGACTAGTAAATTATGATACGACTATTGCTAAAGACCATTCTTTAAATACCACTTTATTAGGTTTTTATAATTCACAAAGACGAAATGATGTTACTCAAACAGATATTGATGCGCATGTAGGATTTCAAATGGCTTATGACTACAAAAAGAAATTATATTTTGATTTCACAGGCACCTATGTTAATTCAATAAAACTAGCAGAAGGAAATAGAGGAGCATTTTCACCAACTTCGGGTATATCTTACATTATAAGTGAAGAGTCTTTTTTAAAGAACAGTAAATTTGTAAATTACCTTAAATTGAAGGCTTCTGGTGGTATTTTAAAGTCAGATCAAGGTATTACTGCTCTTAAATCTGGAGGTGCTGTTGATAGCGATGCTAGTGCTTACTATTTATATGATGTGAACTATTCTTTTGGTAATAATGTTAATTGGGGTGATGGACAATCCAATAATAGAATAGACATTTCACAAGGAGAAAATCTTGATTTATCATTTGAAGAGCGTATTGATTTAAATTTAGGTTTCGAAACGTATTTAATGAATTCGCTTTGGATAGAAGCTAATTATTTTAATACAGAATTTGACAAACAAATAACATTCTTACAAGATCAATATCCGTCTTTTTATGATACATTTAGACCGTATGATAATTTTAATTCAAACTTATATACTGGTTTTGAAATTGGTATGAATTTCAATAAAACTTATAAAGATTTGTCAATTACTTTAGGTGCAAACGTGCTATATAGTCAAACTGAAAGATCTAAAAGATCTGAAGTGTTTAATGAAGATTATCTACAGACACAAGGAAGAGAGATTTCTACAATCTTTGGATTAGTTGATCAAGGTTTTTATTCTGAAGCGGATTTTGATACAAACGGTAATTTAAATGCTGGATTACCTGTGCCTCAATTTGGTAACGTTCAACCAGGAGATATAAAATATCAGGATCAAAATGGGGATAATATTATAGATAATGATGACCGAATTGATATTGGGCAATCAAGTAGCCCATGGACATATGCGCTAAACCTTAACTTAAATTATAAAAGATTTAACCTTTTTGTTTTAGCTGTAGGTCAATCAGGAGCTCAGGGTAATAAGTTAAATGATAGTTATAACGAATATTATTCAGTAGATGGTAATGATAAATACTCAGAGGTCGTTTTAGGACGATGGACACCAGAAACGGCTAGTACGGCGACATTCCCAAGGTTATCATCACAAACTAATCAAAATAATTTTAGACAATCTACGTTTTGGTTGTTTGATACAAGTTACTTTAGCATTAACCGTGCACAGTTAACATATGAATTTGAGGATTCTTTTTGTAAAGAATTAGGTATGGAGGATTTTAGTCTAAATCTTTCTGGAACTAATTTGTTTGAAATAGGTGAAAATAAAGATGTTCGTCAGTTAAGAATAGGTAGTACACCACTATCTAGATCTTTTACACTTGGTATAAGAGCATCATTTTAATATAATTAGTAAATTAAAATAAATAAAATGAAGAATTTAATAAAATATATATCAATTGTGTTTGTATTTACTAGCTTTATAGCTTGTGAAACTCTCGAGCCTGTTGAAGAAAACAGGTTGGATTTTGAATTTATTCTCACAGATCCAAATGCAGCAGAAGGTGTATTATTAAATGGATATACAGGCTTAGTTAATCAATATTCATTTTCTGAAGCAGCTACTGATGATGCTGTTAATAATATTTTGGATAACAATTATAAGCGAATGGCGCTAGGTGAGTTAAATTCACAATTTAATCCTGCATCTCGTTGGGGAAGTTTTGAGAGCGTATTCTGGGTAAACAGATTCTTAGAAACTATTGAAACAGGAGAAACACAATGGAGCAGAGACGAATTAATTAACGAAATGTTTCAGATGCGTATGAAAGGAGAAGCACTGGCGTTAAGAGGATTGCATCACTTCTATGTGCTTCAAGCACATGCTGGTGAAAGTGCATCTGGAGAACTACTAGGTATTCCATACTTTACTGAGTTTATTGAGGCAGATGGTAACTTTAACTTACCACGTTTATCATTTGAAGCTTCTGTTCAGGCTATTATGGCAGATTTTGATGAGGCACTTAATTTATTACCTACAGATTATGGGTTAAGTGAGGGAAATGTAGACGAATGGTATACAAATTTAGAGGACTTTGATTACGTTAAATACCAAACAGTAAATGATAACTTTTTTGATTTACGTATTTCAGGAAGAATAGTAAAAGCTTTAAAAGCACGTTTAGCACTTTTTGCTGCGAGTCCTTCCTTTTTAGATAGTCAAAGCTATTATAATATGGCAGCAACTAATGCAGCTGAAGTTTTAAATACTATTGGAGGTGTTGCTGGTTTAGATCCAGTTGGTAATGAGTTTTATGCATCAGATAATAATATACAGAGTGCAGAATCGCTTTGGCGTGCTTCTATAGGCGGTAATAGTACTACTTATGAAAAAAGAATGTTTCCTCCTTCAGTTAATGGAAATGGTGAGATTAATCCAACACATAACTTTGTAATGGCATTCCCAATGCAAGATGGATATCCTGCAACTCAGGCTAATGGTTTTGATCCACAAAACCCTTATGCTAATAGAGATCCAAGGTTAGAAAAATATGTTGTTCTTAATGGCGCTTCTTTTGGAGGTGGTATAATTAATACTGGTGTTGGTGGAGGAAATGATAGGTTAGATTCTATCCCTGGGCAGTCTACAACTACTGGGTATTACCTTAAAAAATTATTACATCCAGACGTTCTAATTAATGATGATGGTACTACTCAAGGTAAGAGACATGCCGCTGTGTATTTTAGATATACTGAATTGTTTTTAATATTAGCAGAAGCAGCAAATGAAATTGGTGGTCCAGACCACCAGGTAGATGGTATTACGGCTCGTGATGTGATTGCAGCAATACGCAGTAGAGCGGGAATTGCACAGTCAGATGATTATTTAGCATCCATTACAACTAAAGAGGATATGAGAGAACTTATTAGAAACGAACGTCGTATAGAACTAAGTTTTGAAGGACATAGGTTCTGGGATCTTAGAAGATGGGGATTACCATTAAATGAATCAGCTAAAGGTTACTTTTTTAATGGAAGTAATTATGTTGAGTTACCATCTGTAGAAGTTAGAAATTATCAATCATTTGCAACTTATATGCCAATTCCAAATTCTGAGATATTAAAATTTTCTGAACTTGAGCAAAATAATGGTTGGTAAGATATAAGATAAATGTGTATTTTATAAGAATTAAAAAAAAATTAGACATGAAAATAAAATATTTAACAATAATATGTGCAATTGCCTTTAGCTTTATAGCTTGCGAAAATCAGGAAAATGATTTTGATGACTTTGGCTCAACTTCAGTGTATTTTCCATTTCAAACGCCTATAAGAACAATAATTCAGGGTGAGTATGATTTGGGTTTTAACGAAAACGATAATAATGGAATATTTGAAATCGGTGTCATCATGTCTGGAGTTTACGAGAATGATATAAACCGTAAAGTATATTTTGAATTGGCTCCAGATTTAATTGATGCGGCTGCTTTAGGCTTAGATACTGTAAATGTTAAGGTCTTACCATCTTCGTACTATACTATTCAACAGGAAAGTCCAGTAACAATTCCTGCTGGTTCTACAAAAGGACGTATTCCAGTACAGCTTTCAGATGCCTTTTTTAATGATCCACAATCATTTGGCGATTTTGGTGAAGTACATTATGTAGTTCCATTAAGAATTACAGATTATGAAGAATTAGATTCACTTCTAGTAGGTGTGCCGGCTGAGGGTGTTACAAACCCTATAAAGATTAAAGCAGATGATTGGGAAACACAACCTAAAGACTATACTCTTTTTGGTATTAAATTTATGAATAAGTATGAAGGCATGTATTTGCGTCGTGGTGAGGATAAAATTGTGGGAACTTCTACAATCTTAGAAAATGGAGTTACAGAAACAATAAATATTGATGACTCTACGGTTTACAGTGAAGAATTTGTAGTACAAGATGAAGTAACGTTAGTAAAAACATCTGGAAGAAATAAAGCAACTAGTACTAACCTAGTTAGAAGAGCAGGTATTCCAAGTAATAGCACTGTTTCTTTAGAATTGACATTTGATGATAATGGAGAAATTGTTATAACTAGTGCTGAAGATGAAACTAATTTTGTGGTAACTGGCTCAGGAACCTTTGTAGTTGATGGAGATGAATGGGGAGGAGAGAGCCGAGACGTAATTTATTTAGAATACCAATATAGAGATCTTGAAGTTGTTCAGGAATTTGTTTTTGGCCAATTAGTTTCAGAATCAACATTAGACTTAATGCATACGGTAAAAGATACTTTGGTTATAAGAGATAGAAATGTTTCATTCGAGGAATTTCAAATTCAATTAACTGTGGACTAATAGTTCAGTGTAGTTGATTATAGGCTCTAGTCTTAACTAAGAAGTTCTAAAAACACATCAAACCCTTCATTATGAGTTATATAATGAAGGGTTTTTTAATTAAAATAAAATACAAGCTATATCTTAAACTAATTTTCATTTCTGTTAAGACAATTTCAATTCAATACATTAATAATTAGTAGCAAATAACAAATAATAGAAATCTTAAATTAAATGTTAGTATTAGATTAAAAGCCCTAATCTGCGTCCAAATGAAACTTGATGCCTTGCATAACAATAAAATTATTTAATGGAATTCATCCGTTTTAAAATCATAGCTTGCATATAGTTTTTAAAATTGAATAAATCTCAGTTAGTAATCTCAATTATTGAGATTTTTTGTTTTTGAAAATTTAACGTGAGATGCTTATATTTTCAGGATAGAGCAGGATAGAAGACGAAGCACAAAATCATAATTTTATAAATTATGAGACCTCTTTAAAATAAACAAATAATTAAGTAATTTATATATGTTTAAAAATAGTTATTTATTAGTAATCTTAAGTGTAGTATATAGTTTAAATATAGTATACGCTCAACAAGAAAACAATGGAGAAAAGCCCAATATCATTTTTATTCTAACCGACGACCAACGCTTTGATGCTATAGGTTATGCAGGGAATAAATACGTTGAAACCCCAGAAATGGATAAATTGGCGGAATCAGGTACCTATTTTAACACAGCCATTGTAACAACCCCAATTTGTGCGGCAAGTAGGGCATCCTTATGGACAGGTTTGCATGAACGCTCACATAATTATAATTTCCAAACGGGAAATATTCGAGGTGAGTACATGGAGAATTCTTATCCTCGATTACTTAAGGATAACGGCTATTATACAGGGTTCTATGGAAAATACGGAGTGCGCTATGATGGTTTAGATAAACAATTTGACGAATACGAAGACTACGATAGAAATAACAGATATAAGGACAGAAGAGGTTATTATTATAAAACTATAGATAATGACACTGTACATTTAACAAGATACACAGGGCAACAAGCATTAGATTTTATTGATAAAAATGGTTCAAATGAAAAGCCGTTCTGTCTATCATTAAGTTTTAGTGCACCACATGCGCATGATGGTGCTCCAGAACAATACTTTTGGCAGAATACAACAGATAACTTGTTAACAGATACTGAAATACCTGGGCCAGAACTTAGCGATAATAAGTATTTCGACGCACAACCAGACATCGTAAAAAAAGGTTTTAATTGGTTACGTTGGACTTGGCGCTACGATACACCTGAAAAATACCAACATAGTCTAAAAGGCTATTACCGCATGATTTCTGGGATTGATTTGGAAATTGCTAAAATTCGTAAAAAATTAAAAGAAAAAGGCTTAGATAAAAATACCGTTATAATCGTAATGGGAGATAATGGTTACTTCTTAGGTGAACGAAAATTAGCTGGTAAATGGTTAATGTATGATAATTCCGTTCGCGTTCCGTTAATTGTTTTTGATCCAAGAGAAAATAAGCACCAAGACATTAATGATATGGTTTTAAACATTGATGTAACACAAACTATAGCTGATTTAGCAGGTGTAAAAGCGCCAGATACATGGCAAGGAAAAAGTTTATTGCCTATTGTAAAAAAAGAAACTAACACCATTAACAGAGATACAGTTCTAATAGAGCATTTATGGGACTTTGAGAATATTGCGCCTAGTGAAGGTGTTCGTACAGAAGAATGGAAATACTTCAGATATGTAAATGATAAAAGTTTAGAAGAACTTTATAACTTAAAAAAAGACCCAAAAGAAGTTAAAAACTTAATAGGAAAGAAAAAATATAAAGCCGTAGCTGCAAAACTTCGTGCTAAACTAGATGAATTAATAAAGAAAAATAGTGACCAATATAGAGCAGCTCCATCAGACTTAACTGTAGAGTTAATTAGAGAACCTGGAACAGACGTAAAGATATTTGACCTAAAACCAGAGTTTGGATGGACCGTACCTTTAGGGTCTAATTTTCAAGGCGCTTACCAAATTCTTGTAGCTTCCAATAAAACAAATATCGATAATAATAATGGTGATGTTTGGGATAGTGGAAGAGTGGCTTCTACAAAATCAACAGATGTAGAATATGATGGTAACCCTCTCGTAATTGGAAAAACATATTATTGGAAAGTAAGAATTTGGGAGCAAGAAAATCGATTGGTAGATTATTCTGAAGCTCAAAAATTTACTACAGACAAGAGTGATAGTTACATAATATCAACAGAAAATAAATTTGAAACCACTAAAGTTAAACCTTCAAAGTTTGAAAAAAGAGGTGATTTTTATTTTATTGATTTTGGCAAGGCTGCATTTGCAACCATGGATTTTACCTATAACGCCAAAACACCACACACCTTAACCATACATGTAGGCGAAATGGCTGATGATAAAGGGAATTTAAATAGAACACCACCTAAAAAAAGTAATATTCGTTATCAAGAAATTAAAGTAGATGTAAAACCAGGTCAAACTAAATATCAAATTAAAGTTCATCAAGACGAACGCAATACAAGAGCAAACAAAGCCGTGCCTTTACCAGATGGCTTCCCGCCTTTAGTGCCATTCAGATATGCAGAAGTAGAAGGTGCTCAAAGCGATCTTAAGGCTGAAGACTTTACACAACTAGCATTTCATACCTATTGGGATGAAGAAGCCAGTAGTTTTGAGAGTAATAACAACATTTTGAATCAAGTATGGGATTTATGTAAATACTCTATAAAAGCAACCACTTTTAATGGCTTATATGTAGATGGTGATAGAGAGCGTATTCCATATGAAGCAGATGCTTATTTAAATCAATTAAGTCATTATACTACAGATAGGGAATACGCTATGGCAAGACGTACCATTGAGTATTTTATGAAAAATCCTACTTGGCCAACAGAGTGGCAACAACATGTACCTTTATTGATTTATGCAGATTATATGTATACTGGTAATACGGAACTTATTGAGCGTTATTACGAACCATTAAAACATAAATCTTTATTCGAATTATCTAATGAAGATGGTCTTATAACATCGACTAAGGTTGATGCTGAGTTCATGAAAAAATTAGGTTTTCCAGATGGTTATAAAAAGCCATTAACAGATATCGTTGATTGGCCTGGACCAAACTTTAATGGTAGTAAAACAAAAGGAGAACGCGACGGTTTTGTATTTAAACCATACAGTACTGTGATTAACTCATTTTTTTATGAGAACATGAAAATCATGGCAGAGTTTGCAAAGATTCTTGGCAAAACGCAAGAAGCTATAGACTTTGAATATAGAGCGGCTAAAGCTAAAAAAGCGGTTAACGAACAGATGTTCGATGCAGAACGTGGTATCTACGTAGATGGTATTGGTACAGACCACGCCTCACTTCATGCTAATATGATGCCTTTAGCTTTCGGATTAGTTCCAGAAGAGCATTTTGAATCTGTTGTAAATTACGTGAAATCCAGAGGAATGGCTTGTAGTGTTTACGGAGCACAATTTTTAATGGATGGTCTATATAATGCTGGTGAAGCTGATTATGCATTAGATTTATTAACAGATACTTCAGATAGAAGTTGGTATAACATGATAAAAATTGGTTCAACAATTACTCTAGAAGCTTGGGACAACAAATACAAGAATAATCTAGATTGGAACCATGCTTGGGGAGCTGTTCCTGCAAATGTAATTCCACGCGGATTATGGGGAATTAAACCCAAAACACCTGGATTTGGTATAGCAACAATTAAGCCACAGATGAGTAAATTAAGATCTAGCGAGATAGAAGTACCAACCGTTAGAGGTACAATCAAAGGAAAATATACTTATAATGGAGCTAGATTGCAGACGTATGAAATTGAAATCCCAGGAAACATGGTTGCTGAGTTTTCTCTAAACGGTTTAGATGGAAAAGACCTAATCCATAATGGAGAAAAAGTACCATCTGCTTTTGAATCTATTAGATTATCACCAGGAAAACATACGATACAGCTGAAAATAAATTCGTTTTAAACAACCAATGCCAGTAAAATAATTACTGGCATTTTTATATAATAATGTATGAAAAAATTCTACTTAATATGGATGCTGTGTTTTTTTTCGTTCATAAATTGGGGACAGGAACAGCAACTTGCGGCCAACTTAGAAGAATTATCAGAAGTAACAGGAACTGGTGAGGGAGGTTTGTTCTTTGCAGGAACTAGAGATGTAAATTATAGATTCTCACAAAGAATTTCACCTCATGGTGATTGTGTAGATGTTGTAAATGGGTATGCATTTGTTACTTGGTACAAAGGAGGTATGGATGTGCGTAACTTAATGTTATCAAGAAAAAATTTAAGTGTACCTAACTCTAGTTGGGTAACTATAGAGTTTCCACATCAACATGTAGGTCAAGGTGGAGAGCTCTTAAATGGTACAGGTATTAGAGGTGATTCTCACAATACAGCCGCAATAGGAATCAGTACAATAGACAATACAATTCATATTATTTACGATATGCACGCTTACACTGCAGCAACTTTGCCTAATGATTTTTTTAATTATTCTGTGTCTGTTGCTAATGCTGCATTTGTTCCAGATGCGCAATTCAATTTGAGTTTATTTAATCCAAAACAAAATTATTTAAAGCTCGGACAAGATTATGAAAGGATGACTTATCCTATGATTCATAGAGCAGACGATGGAAGTTTAATAGCTAGATACCGAAAAGGAGGTTCTGGTAATGGAGATATTTTGATGGCACATTATAATGGAACCGGATGGTCTAACAATTGGTTATTCCATGACGGGACGTTACCATTGCCAAATAGAAACAATATGTACGGAGGTGAACGGTTTTTAAATGGCAAGTTTTATTCTGGGTTTTCAATAAGATACTCTACTAATAATGATACAAACACCAGCAACGGCTATATGTTAAATAGTGGACTATATTATGCTTACACCAACGGTATACCACAAAATCAGTCAACGCAGTGGTATGATGTAGATGATAATCCAATTTCTTTGCCGATAGTAAATAATATAGATCCAAATCTAGATCCGGTTCAAATAGCACAACCAGGAGATGATTACGGCACGGAAACTAATCCAAGAAGTAATAGTGATCCGGCTTGGACAGTTACTGAAAATGGAGCGATTCATTTTGTACAACGCGTTGATAATAGAAACGTACATTATTATAAGTTGGCTACTGATACTAATTTCTCTAGTAATGTAGGCGGACTTATTCCAAATCCACAAACTCGTGGTGAGCTTTATAGTTACATAGACCATGTTTTTATGGTGGAATTATTAGGTGGTAAAGTATATATTAAAACCACTTTAGAAGGAGAAAATGACTGGAAAATTATATATACCAATACGGACGCTGTAAATTATTCACATTTTGATGCCTTTGTTGAAGGAGATAAACTGTATGTATATTTAATGGAAGATACAGGCAATAATACACCTGGTGTTGGAGACAAACGTCCTTTGTTTTTTATGGAATTTACTTTATCTGAAGAGGATGTGCCAGATACTACTGATAATTTATCCTTGGAAGCAGAGGACTTTACAACAGCATCAACTGATATTAATATAGGTACAAATCCTGTGGCATCTGGTGGAGAATATATAGATGCATTTTCAGGAAGCCAGTTTATTGAGCACGTATTTGAAGTAACTACTGCAGGTACTTATGATTTTATCCTTTTTGCTGCAAATAAAAATAGAGATGATTCTATCATGGATATTGAAATAAATGGAACGTTGTTCGATGATGTTTTAATAACCAGAACATTCGACTGGAGTGTGTATTTAGAAACTAGAATTCCAGATGTTACGCTAAATCAAGGTTTAAATACCGTAAGATTAACACAGCGAAGATCATTATCAAGTGAACCAGATAAAATTGAATTTGAACTAATAGCACCTCTAAGCATTAATGAATTTGACGCTCAAAATATTTCAGTTTACCCTAATCCTAGTGATGGCGTTTTCAATATAAAATCAAACATTTATAATCTAGAATATAAATTAGTTAACATACAAGGTCAAGTTTTGGAAATAGGAAGCGTGTCTCAGAATAAAGTAGATTTTTCTAAAAATGCCCAAGGTATTTATTTTTTAGAGCTATATAGCGAAACAGACAAGTTTTTCAAAAAAATAGTTATTAAATAGAAAAAATGCTCAGGATTATCAACGCTTTCTTTTTTACACTACTTAATTCCTGTGAACAAAAAAAAAATAATACAGGATAGGACAGGACGCTTCCCAAAAGGTCAAATCATATATTTATTCAATGGTAATTCCACTAAATATTCAGAAATAAAGTAATAGTTTATGAATTTGAAGTTTTCATATGTTGTCCTTTTATTTATGTGTGTTTTTTCCATTTATGCACAAAATCCTATTGTGCCAAATGTTGGGTTAAACGATCCTCATATTCATATTTTTAACGATACAGCATATGTTTATGCATCACACGATAAATCCATCAAGAATGATAAATTCATCATGGAAGATTGGTGGATTTGGTCGTCTCCCGATTTGGTGAATTGGACAAAGCAAAGTGTCCTTAATCCAAAAGACACTTATATTGGAAAAGAGTATTCAAGATGTTGGGCTACAGATGCTGCATATAATAATGGAAAATATTATTGGTATTTTTCCGAAGGTAACGAACAATCTGGAGTTGTTGTAGGTAATACACCTATTGGCCCTTGGAAAGACCCATTAGGAAAGCCATTATTAATTTCAGATTTAACGCCAACGCACGAGTACGATATGTCCATTTTCGAGGAAAATGGAGACCATTATATCTTTTTTGGAGTTTGGGATTACTACGTTGCTAAGTTGAATGATGATATGATAAGTCTTGCTGAAGTACCAAAAAAAGTTGTAATAAATAACCCTAGAGGACCATATAACAGAGACGGAAAAAACAAAGACATGCCAACGGATGATAAACCGTTTGTACATAAGTACAATGGAAAATATTATTTGTCTTGGGGCTGTTTTTATGCCATGTCCGATAATTTATACGGACCATATGATTATGTCGACACCATCATAAAAGAAAGCAGTTTCGCTGAAGGTTATGATAGTCCAACATGGCCAAATGGTTTTTTACAAGGTCGTCACGGTAGTTTTTTCAAGTGGCATAATCAATCGTATTTTGTGTATTGTGATATTAGTCAAACTGGCAATCGTTATTTTAGAGACACTTTTATAAGCTATGTGCATTACAAAGCCAATGGTGAAATGGCAACGATTAGAGTGGATGGTATTGGTGTAGGACAGTATGATGCGGATAATGGATGCATTGAAGCTGAAGATTATTTTAAGGCTGATATGGTTTATAAAACAGAAAACGTAATGGGTGGTTTTTCTATAAATCCAGAGGCAACTAATGGTTTTGTGACCTATCCAAACATTCAGAATTTAAATAAAAAAAGTACTATAGAATTTGAATTTCTATCACAAACAAATACAGAGATTGAAGTTAGAGAAAGTGATAAAAACGGTAAACTTCTAGCAACCTGTAAGTTTGATTCAAACAACACAAAAGCCTTTAAAACTAAAAGTATCAATATAGAAGGATTGCATAATAATCAAACCATATGTTTGGTTTTTAAACCATCTTCAATTGGAAATTTAAAAATTAACAGATTTAAGATTAAATAAAATACATTTACTATATATCACATCAATAATGAAAAGAAAGTCACTAATATTATTTACAGTTCTAGCAGTAGCGATATCATCTTGTTCCAAACCAGTTGAAAAAGATTATAAAGATGCATCCTTATCAATAGATGAACGCGTTGAAGCTTTATTGCCTAAATTATCTCTTGAAGAAAAAGTAGCACAAATGCGAATTTTTCATGCCAACATAGGGACTAAACCAGATGAAAATGGAAATTTGAAACTTTCCGAGAAAGTCATTGAAAAACTAAAATTAGGTATTGCAGGAATCAAAAATCCAGGAGAACATATTGATGCTGTAGCTGCAGCTAAACTCAATAACGAACTTCAAAAATATATTATTGAAAACAACCGTTGGGGAATTCCAGCATTGTTTGTTACAGAATCTTATAATGGAGTAGATGCAGAAGGTTGTACTAAATTTGGTCGTTCAATAACATCAGCAGCATCATTCAACCCAGAGTTGGTAAGGCGTCAATGGGATGTTGTTGGTAGAGAAGCACGATTAAGAGGAATGCACATGTGCCATTCACCTGAGGCAGATATTGTTCGCGACCCTCGTTTTGGACGTATGAGTGAAGCTTTTGGAGAAGATACTTACTTAACTACTCAAATGGTTAAAAATGCAATAATAGGTGTCCAGGGTGATTATGAAGGATTAGGAAATGGTACTCATATAGGTGCTGTGGCCAAGCATTTTGCAGGTTATGGCCAGGTCTTGGGTGGTTCTAATTTTGCGGCTATTGAGATTTCACCAAGGACGTTAATTGATGAAATTTACCCACCATTTGAAGCCGCTGTAAAAGAAGCAAAAACGTTGGGTATTATGGCGTCACATGGCGATATTAATGGTGTGGCGAGCCATGGAAATCCAGAATTGCTTACAGGTGTGCTTCGCGATCAATGGGGATTTGAAGGCTATGTAGTGTCAGATTCTAATGATATTGCGCGTTTGTTTTATTTTATGAATGTAGCCGAAAGTCCAGAAGCCGCTGCTCAAATGGGCTTGGAGGCAGGAATAGATATTGATTTGTATGCAGAAGATTCTTATGCGTATTTACCCGAAATGGTAAAGAATAACCCTGATTTAGAAAAATTAATTGACCGTTCGGTACGTCGTGTGTTGCGAACAAAATTCATTCTTGGACTTTTTGACAATCCATATATTGATATAGAAGATGTAAAAAAAGGCGTTAGAGCAGAATCGTCTTTAGAATTAGCGAAAGAATCGGATTTAGAGTCTATTATTATGTTGAAAAATGAAAACAATGCACTTCCGTTAAGTAAAGAAAAATCGACAAAAGTTGCATTGTTAGGCCCATTATTAAAAGACGATACTAAAGCAATGTTCGAATTGGTTTCAGGTTCAAATATAAAATTCATTGCCGAAAAAGGGTTTAATTTAACCAATGAAAAAGGAGGTGCACCAGAATTAATGGAACGGGATCCAAAAGCTATTGCTAAACTAGTAAACGCAGCTAAAGGTGCAGATGTGTCTATTTTGTTTTTAGGAGGTGATAAGTTTACTTCTAAAGAGGCTTATTTTAGTAATAGTACTTTAGGAGATCGTGCTACTATCGATCCAGTTGGTCCTCAAGATGAGCTTGTTGAAAAAATAAAAGCATTAGGAAAACCTGTTATCGTGGTTCTAAAGCACAGACGAACATTATCTATCAATACAATTGCAGCTGAAGCCGATGCTATTTTAGATACTTGGGATTTAAGTGAATTTGGAGATGAGTCGGTAGCAAAAATCATATTTGGTGAATTATCACCATCAGGAAAATCACCTGTTACGATTCCGAGATCTATTGGGCAATTGCCTTACCATTACAGTATGAAAGAAATTAATTATAAAAAAGAATATTTATTTTTAGGTAAAGGACCGTTATATCCTTTTGGTCATGGACTAAGTTATACTGATTTTGAATATTCTGATATTACAATCTCTAATGGAGAAATAACACCAGATACAGAACTAGAGGTAAGTGTAAAAATTACTAATAATGGTAGTATTAAGGCAAAAGAAGTGGTTCAAATGTACATCAAAGACGAAATAGGTTCGGTAACTAGACCAGATAAAGAATTAAAAGGTTTTGAAAAGATAGAATTAGATGCTGGAGAAAGTAAAACCGTAATATTTAAAATTACACCAAAAATGCTTGAATTTACAGGTATAACCATGGAGAAAGTTTTAGAACCTGGTGATTATACAGTTAAAGTAGGAACATCTTCTCAAGATTATTTAGAAACAACATTCAAATTAAAAAAATAAAAAATGAATAAGTCGTTAATAACACTTTTAGCAGTTTTTACTCTTTTTAACTGTTCAGTAGCTCAAAAAAATATCGAAAAAGACTCGGTTTCTATAGATAAAACACAAATTAAAGCATCTATGATAAATGCTTTAGAATGGCAAGAAGCACACCCAATTATAGCCATAGCACCAACTGATTGGACCAACGGAGCTTATTACACTGGTGTGGCTAGAGCACATAAGACAACAAAAGATATGATGTATATGGCTGCACTAAAAAACCAAGGCTATTGGAATAATTGGAATACATTTAAACGCGCACATCATGCAGATGATGTGGCAATTTCATACAGTTATTTATACGTAGATATGACCGATGGGAGAAAGAATTTTGTAGACTTAGAGCCAACAAAGAACTTTCTAGATGCACATCTATTCGAAGATGATAACTGGAAAGCAGGAACCGATAAAAGTAAATATGGGAGAACCATTTTATGGTGGTGGTGTGACGCATTATTTATGGCACCACCTGTATTGAATTTATACGCTAAACACACAAAAGAAACGAAGTATCTAGATGAAATGCATAAGTATTACATGGAAACTTATAACCAGCTGTATGACGAAGAAGAGCAGTTGTTTGCAAGAGATATGCGCTTTGTATGGCAAGGAAATGATAAAGACACTAAAGAACCTAATGGTAAAAAAGTGTTTTGGTCTAGAGGAAATGGATGGGTGATAGCAGGTTTAGCCTTAATCTTAGATGATATGCCAGAAGATTACAAACACCGTCCGTTTTACGAAAAATTATATAAAGAAATGGCTGAGAAAATATTAGAAATTCAGCCAGAAGACGGCTTATGGCGCACAAGTTTATTAAGTCCAGAATCTTATAATCATGGTGAGGTAAGTGGAAGTGGTTTCCATACATTTGCTTTGGCTTGGGGAATTAATAATGGATTAGTGGATAAGAAACATAAACCAGCAGTCCTAAAAGCTTGGAAAGCTATAGCGGCTTGTCAGCATGAAGATGGTCGAGTTGGTTGGGTGCAAAATATAGGTGCTTTTCCAGAGCCTGCATCGGTAGATTCATGGCAAAATTTTGGAACAGGAGCTTTTCTGTTAGCTGGAAGTGAAGTCTTAAAGTTGGAATAACGGAAACCTTCACGATTAAAATAATTTATTAGTGTATTTGAACTCGTTTAAACTTTTTAATTAGCAAAAAGGTTAAACGAGTTCTTCATTAAATCCTATTACAGGATAGTCCATGATGCATTGTTATATGCATAATTTTAACTTTATAAGTCAATATTATAATTGTATAATTATGGGTAGCGTCACAAAGCTTTCAAAAAGTCAAATTATAACTTTTACAGTATCGCTTTTGTTTGTTTTTACATGGCGAGTCAATGCACAAACGTATCCTTTTACGTTACCAGAGACAATTACGGCATCTTTAAATGTTAATTCATCTGAAACTGAAGTTTTTAATAACAAAATAATAGGATATAACATTCAAGGATTTGATACGCAAGTACAAAAAGACTTTATTAATCTAGTTGATCCTGTAACTATACGTTTTCCTCATGGAGTATGGGCTAACTTTTATGAGTGGGAAACAGATGGTTACCAACAAGACAGTTATGATAACCGAGACCACCAGGATGCTTTAGATATTTTTGTAGCTAGTGGAAGTGGTGATATTGATGGTATTGCAGAATTAAATACACAAAAAATAAATTTAACTGGAGGTCAAGGTTACGATATGATGTGGACCTACAGTATTAATTTTGACGATGGACCAAGTAGTGTGGCTAGAGCTTATCACGATATTGGTTTAGGACTAGAAGTTGCGGCTATAGAATTAGGTAACGAACATTTTTGGTTAGGACAACGTAGCTGGAATACCGAAACTCCAGAAATGTATTTGGCAAGAGCTACCGAAGTTTCAAATGCTTTAAAAGCAGATTTTCCTAATATAAAGTTATCACTACCATTAAGTTGGAGAAGATCACATCAAAATTATAATAATACAATTATCGGAAATGGTGATTTTTTTGATGCCATTACCATACACAAATATATAGGAGCAGATCCTGATGTACCAGGTGAAAGTAATAGTGCCTATAGTGCGTTGTTAACTGCTAAATTAGAATTAGCTAACGACGTTAACTGGGTAAGAAATTTTGCCCCAGGAAAACCAGTTTGGTTAACGGAATGGGGAGTTTCTGCAGGTAGTGAGGTACATGGAGGTGCATGTTTAGGAATGGCAGATGCATTTCTGTTTATGGCAGAAAATCAAGATATCTATGAAAGAGCAAATTGGTTTATTTTTAATCGGGTACTAAATGCTATGGTTGTGGTTGGAGATGATAGAGAACCTGTCTATCCTTTACAGAAAAGAGGCTATTTATCTACCTATGAAATTATTCAAGATGTATTTAGAGATGCGACCATGTTAGATGGAACGGTAACTTCAAATGCACAATTATCTACAACCTTAGGTTCTGTTAATGCTGTTAATGCGAGAGCAACAACTGACGAATTTGGTGAAACTAAAGTAGTAGCAGTTAACCTAACTAATAAACCTGTTGTGTTCGAATTAATATTTGATGATTTAATTTATTCTAGAAGTTTTAAACATGAGGCTTTAGTATTCGATAATTTAGGAGTAGTTGCACCAGTGGATTATTATTCAAATTCTTTAGAATTAATTAATGAAGGTACAGGTACCATTACACTTCCTCCATTGTCAGTAAGTAAAATTTCAGAAATCTATTATGATGAATCTATAAAATTAATAGAAGGAACAATTGAAGTTGAAGAATACAACGCTGGAGGTGATGGCGTAGGCTACTTTGATACTACAGCAGATAACACATTAAGTTCAGCAATAGATACAGATGGTGTAGATGTAGGTATGGAAAATGATATTACTTATGTAGGCGATACGCAAAATGGTGAATGGTTAAAGTACGATGTAAATGTTTTAAAAACTGATGATTACGATTTTGAATTCATTTATGCCTCAGAGAGTTTGGGAGCATCGGTAAGTATTGAGATAGATGAGGTGATCATTTTTGAAAATTTCGCATTACCACAAACGTCTAGTGCTACAGATTTTCAAGGTATTACCAAATTAACCGTTCCGTTAACCAAGGGACTTCATGAGCTCAAGTTAAATGTTCAAAACGGAGGATTCAATCTTGATAAGATTAATATAGCTGCTGTTCCTTCAATAGAACCTCCTAGTTTCGTAACACCAAATGATTTAGATAATATTGAGCCTGGAGAAAATATTGAAGTTGAAGCATCAATAACATCAGCACCAGAGCATATCTCAAGTTTAGATTTATTTATAAACGATGTTCTGGTAAGAAGTACTACATCGACACCATTCACTTGGGGTTTTAATGGGCAAAATGATATAGTATTGGAAAATATTGAAGAAGGTACTTACCAACTAAAATTGGTGTTAACAGATAACAGAGGAAGAACTAGAGAAAATACAATAACGGTTACGAGCACTGGTTTTCCTACGCGGCCTTTCTTTGGTACGCCACATCTTGTTCCAGGTACTATACAATTAGAAGATTACGATTTTGGAGGTCCAGGATTAGCATTTTTTGATACAACAGTTGGAAACTCAGGTGGAGTCTATCGTGCAGGTGCCGATGAAGATGTCGATATTTCTGCAGGAGCCACAGAATATGTTATAAATGATTTAAAGCCTAATGAATTTACCAGATATACAATTAATGTAACGGAAGCAGGACGATATGAAATGGTTATAAATTACAAAACGTTCTCTTCTACTTCAAAATCTATTGGGGCTTATTTACTTCCAAAAGACTTGTCGTCATCAACAGAATTATTTTTTGATCAAGGTGGTTCTTCAACATCAGGAATCATAAGATCTGAAGATGAAAATGGATCAGTCGTATTTCTAAATTACCAATCTGTAGAATTTAATCTCAATGAAGGAGTTTCTGTTTTAGAGTTTAGGATACCACAAGGCGGTAACGGACCATCGTACGACTATGTAGCACTCAATAGATTAGGTAGTTTAAGTGTCAATGATTTTGAACAAGCTGCTAATAATCTTAATGTATACCCTGTGCCAAGTAAGGACGGAAAGTTTAATTTAAGTTTACAGAAAGCGTGGAAGGTATATTCTATTTTGGGAGTAAAAGTAAATGAAGGCAATAGCAAATTAGTTGATTTATCAAACTTTTCTAAAGGTATATATATCTTAAAAACTGATGATGGTATTACAAAACGCCTTTTGTATAGATAATAATTTTAAATGTTTTTAGATTAATCATGAAAATAAAATATTTCAATATTTGGATAGTCATAAGCCTAGTTTTTCTTCAGGCCTGTCAAGATAAAAAAGATTCAAACGTAGATACAACCAATGCTTCAACTGATTTAGAACTTCCAGATCGCCCAAATATACTTTGGTTAGTTACCGAAGATATGGGTGCTTATATTCCGCCTTTTGGTGATAATACGGTTGCAACTCCTAATCTAAGTAAATTGGCTAACGAGGGAGTCATTTATCCAAACTTATATTCAACGTCTGGTGTGTGTGCTCCAAGCAGAGCTGCAATAGCAACAGGAATGTATCCATCTAGTATTGGTGCAAACCATATGCGAACAAACTCTAATATGGATAAAACAGGTTTGCCAGCTTATGAAGCTGTTCCGCCTTCGGAAGTAAAAATGATAAGCGAATGGTTTAGAAAAGCAGGATATTATTGCACCAATAACTATAAAACAGATTACCAATTTAAAGCTCCTGTTACCGCTTGGGACGAGAGTAGTCCTTATGCGCATTGGCGAAACAGAAAAGATAATCAGCCTTTCTTTTCGGTAATTAACTTCACCGAAACACACGAATCGGGTTTGTTTGAACCTTATGGATTTAGAGAAATTGAAACGAGACATTACCATTCTGGGAATAAAGATTACAAATGGAAAAACTTTGGAGAATCTCATGCCAAAAATCGAAAAACGGAGGAAGAAACGACCATTCATCTTCCTAAGGATACTAAATTCAAGATTCCACCTTACTTAGTAGATAATAAAGTTACGCAACGCGATTTTTGGAAACTCTATAATAATATTGCAGAAATGGATAGTCAAGTAGGTGCGGTTTTAAAACAATTGGAAGAAGACGGTCTGTTGGAAAATACAATTATATTTTTCTATGGAGATCATGGAGGGCCATTACCAAGGGAAAAGCGATTAATCTATGATTCAGGTTTAAATACTCCTATGATTATTCGTTTTCCTAAAAAGTCGCAAGCAGGCAAAAAAGATAATCAATTGATAAGTTTTGTAGATTTTGCACCAACTTTATTATCACTAATTGGTGAAGAACCAAAGTCCTATATGCAAGGCCAGGCTTTTTTAGGAGAGTACAAAACTAAAGAGCGTGATTATATTCATGCTGCGGCCGACCGTTTTGATGGAGAGACAGATGCAATCAGAGCAGTTAGAGATAAACAATTTAAATACATTAGAAATTACAGACCCGAACAAGGCTATTATCTACCTATTGAATACAGAGAGCGAATTCCAGCAATGCAAGAATTGCTGCGATTGCGAGATGAAGGTCAATTAAATGAATACCAAAAACAATGGTTTAGAGAAAGTAAACCAAGAGAAGAGCTGTTTGATTGTTCGGTTGACCCTGATGAATTAAATAATCTTGCTGAAAACCCAGACTATAAAGAAAAGCTTATTGAGTTAAGTGCCGAAATGGATAGATGGTTAAATGAAATCGAGGATGTACCAAATTTTGAGGAAAGACAATTGGTGAACCGTTTATGGTCAGGAAAAGACAGCAAGCCTAAAACTTTAGAACCTATTGTGATTTCTGAAAATGGAAAAGTAAGCATAAGCTGCGAAACTGAAGGAGCATCTATTGGGTATAAAATTATTAAAGAAGGAAAAACACCAAAATCTTGGATGGTTTATCAAAATCCGATAGAGCTTTCTGCCGGAGAAAAAATATTAGTCCAAGCGCATCGTATTGGATTTGTGCCTAGTAAAACCGTTGAATTCAATTAAATAGTTCCATAAAAAATAATGAAAAGTATAATAAATTTATTCCTGTTTTTTAGCTTCATTATTAGCTATTCTCAACAGGTTAGGCACTTAGAAACCATAAACGATTCGTGGCAGTTTCATAAAGGAAGTTTAGATACACCATTTTCAAATGATGATTTAATCTCATGGGAAAAAGTAACTATTCCCCATTCTTGGAATACCGAAGATATTCTAGATGACGAAGATGGCTATTATCGAGGTGATGGTTGGTATAAAAAGACGATTACCATTCCTAAAGTATATGAAAATCAGAAGGTGTTTTTATTGTTTGAAGCGGTAAATCAAGTTACTTCATTATTTGTAAATGGAAAAACCGTTGGTAAAGACCATATTGGTGGTTACACCACATTTGCTAGAGATATTACTTCGGCTTTAAAGAAAGGGGAAAATGAAATCACCGTAAAAGTAAATAACGCTCATAATGATGAAATTGTTCCACAAGCAGCGGACTTTTCATTTTATGGTGGTATTTACAGAGATATCCAATTGGTCATAACTAAACCTGTTCATTTTGAAGTGGCAAATATGGGTGCCAATGCTATTTTTGTGAGAACACCAGAGGTCTCTGAAGCGTCAGCAAAAATAACTATAGAATCTAAATTAGTAAGACCGAAAAAAGGAAAATATCTCGTTCAACACACCTTATTTGATGCTCAAGACACTATGGTAAAACAAGTGATTTCTAAAGCAGCATTCCAAAAAGATGTGTTTTCAGAATTTACAATAAACAATCCTAATTTATGGTCGCCAGATAATCCATATTTGTATAAATTAGTATCAGAAATAGTAGATAAAGATGGTGTTGTTTTAGATCGTATAGAAAACCCTCTTGGATTTAGATGGTTTAGTTTCGATTCTAAAAAGGGATTCTTCATTAATGGAAAACAAACGAAGTTAATTGGTACTAACAGGCATCAAGATTTTCTAGGGAAAGCCAATGCTGTAAGTGATGAAATTCATCGCTATGACATGAAATTACTCAAGGAAATGGGTATCAATTTTTTAAGAATTGCCCACTATCCACAAGATCCTGCCATATTAGAAATGTGCAACAAACTCGGTTTTGTAACCACCTTAGAAATTCCCTTTGTAAATAAAGCAGCAGCGAACGAAGCCGGAAAGCAGAACACCATTAATATGTTGAAAGAAGCTATTCGATTTAATTATAATCATCCTTCTATTGTCGCTTGGAATTTAGGAAACGAAACCACGATGAAAGCGCCAAAAGATTTAGGTGAAGCTTACACAAAACATTTTGTAGAAACGCATAAAGTTTTAGCGGAAACTATCAAAGAAGAGGATCACACGAGATATTCGTATTCTGTATTTTTTAGAGAACCAGCGTATCAGGATAAATTAGGCATAAGATTTACAGAATTAGTGGGCTATAATAAGTATTATGGTTGGTACGTGGAAGAACTTGAGGATATTGACAAAAATTTGAGAAGTTTGGTAAAACGTTCGTTGGAGCTCGACCCAGATAAACCTTTTATTTTAAGTGAATATGGTGGTGGAGCCGACCCAAGAATCAGGTCTTATAATCCAACTCGTTTTGATTTTAGTATAGAATATCAGTTTTTACTGCATAAAGCGTACATGAAAACGATTTTAGATATGCCAGAAATCGTTGGTGCCAACGTCTGGAATTATGCCGATTTTCAAGTAGAACATCGTAAAGATGCCGTTCCTCATATAAACAATAAAGGTTTAGTGTCGGCGAACAGACAGAAAAAAGATGCCTTTTACCTTTATAAAGCATTACTCAGTAAAACACCATTTTTGGCGATTGCCTCAAAAGCTTGGAAAAACAGAGCAGGCATTGCAGATACTCAAGGAGGAACTTTTGCAATACAACCTATTACTATTGTCGGCAATTCAAAAGATGTCGAATTAATTGTCAATGGTGAATCATTAGGAAAGAAAACTTTTGATTTTTCAACAGCCACATTCGATGTCCCATTAAAAGGTGGCGAGAATTTAATTGAAGCGGTTTCAGAACAAAACGGACAGCTAATAAAGGATTACGCGACGATTGATTTTACGCTTCAACCAAAAAACTTAAAAAGCACCAAAAATCCATTTAATGAAATTGCGATTAATGTTGGGTCTACCTGTTATTTTAATGAAGACCATAATGTAAATTATTTATGGATGCCAGATAAAGCTTATGAAGTGGGAAGTTTTGGTTATGTTGGTGGCGAATTGTTAAGACACCCAAGTAATAGAAGAAATACTATTGGTACAGATATTAGTGTAAAAGGCACAGAAAATGATCCTATCTATCAAACCCAATTAATCGGTGTTGAGGCTTATAAATTTGACGTTCCTAATGGTACTTATGAATTGTCCTTTCTCTTAGCAGAATTAAAAACAAAGGAAGAAAACATCATGGATATTGAAGTGAATGGTAAAGTACTTTGGAGTGAATTAAATCTTAAAAAAGAATACGGAGACAATCGTGGTGTGGCTAAACGTTTTTTAATAACTGTTGAAGATGATAAAGGAATAACAGTAAACTTTAAAGCAAAAAAAGGGAAAACCAGACTTAGTGGTATAAAACTAAGACGTATTAACTAATTGTTACTGTTTACAAAAAAAATAAAGCCTTATTTATTTGAATAGAGGAGTTTTATTTTCTCTTGATTGTGATATACATGTTATTTTATAAACCAGTAATTGACATAAGGAGCTAGTTTTTCTGCTTGAGCATAAGGGTCGCTTGTGGTTCGAAGACCAGAAATATCAAAAAATAGACCGAACCATTCAGAGTCTACCTGCTCCATATTGGGCGCAGCGCTTATAGGCTTCAACCAACCACGTTTTTATTTGTTCTTTGGAGTAACTATCTGGGAGGTTTCTACCTGTAAATATTCTCAAAATAGAAGAGCCTATTACAGATGAAATATCTAGCCATTCTTAATCACTTTAAGATCTGACTTTATAGCCTCTTCGTTTGCAGTTACAAAATCATTCCGTATGCCAGCCACAGTCCATAAGATGTTTTAACCAAGTTCTAATGCTCGTTTTTTTAAAGCAAAAATTTAAGGCTTTTTTTGGATGTTTAGGATAGGATGAAAAATAATATGTGGTCAAACAGCATTGAGATTAATATCTGAAGCACCTTCCATCACATCAAAGAGGTCCATTTGACCACTTTTAAATTCGTCATTAAAGGAATAGGCATTAACGCTATACCGAACCTGATAAACCGTGGATACGGTATTACTTTTTGAGTTGACACTCTATATTTTTGGAGCTTATAGCATAAGAGATGCCATTACGAGGTTCTTAAGGGCATCTCTTATGCTGTTTTTTTTATAATGATTTATTGGTTGTTAAATCTGAAATACTGATTATTTATATTTCACTACAAAGAAATCAATTATATGATAATATATTATTCAACTATTTCATGGGTAGTATTTGCCCATCTAATTTGTGCTCTACCTCCTTTAACGCGGTATGCACCATATCTAATTTTAGATTGCGTTCCTCTTTCTGGTTCTGGGATATTCCAATTAAATGTTTCACCGCCAATTATAGCATTGCAATAATGTATTTTTTGGGTTGCATCATTTGGGTCTTCTTTAAAACCTACGGCTAGTTCAAAAGAAACTATTTCATTTTTATCAACTCTTGTTAATAGAACAACTTCTCTGCCGCTACCTTCTCCTCCTCGCTCTAAGATACGCTCGGCATATATGTCAAATGCCACTTGCTTGTCTGCATTATCACCTGTGCCGTAAACGGGCTTAGCTAAATATAAACAAATAGCTGGGTCTGGAGAACCACCACCACCAGTATGTTGTCCTTTGGCTTGCGCAATGTAAGTCCCATTTTGACTAAAAGAACCTGCATCCGCTGTTTCAAGGATTCTAAAATCTCCGTTAAATTTTACAAATGATCCTACATTAGAGTTTGCTACAGGTAAAGAACGTTCCATCCTAGGTTGAAGGGTATTTGCTGCATCTTGATTGTTAGAGCCATCAGTTATATTGTATATGCCCCAAGTTAGACCATCAATAACACTTTCTTTGTAGTTGGCATAACAAGTTCTGTCGTCAATAGTTCCGACATTAACAGGGTTTGGTAAATCACAGCACGTTCTAGTAGCATTTTCACCATCGGGATTACATGTTGTGTAAGAACCTGTATCTTCATCCGCAGCCACAACTACAGTAATTGGATCTGGGTCAGGGTCAGGTTCAACATTTTCATAAATTAATATGTCTTCAGAATATCCTAGACCATCTTTTGTACAAGAAAAGAAAGCTACAAAAACAATTGATGTAAGTATTGGAATAAGTTTGAAATTGAACTTTGAATTTTTCATAATTATGATTATAAATTTTTAACGAAAATAATAAATGTACTATTCTGAACTGTCCTGTTGTATGCTGTTTTTTTTAGAGGGAAATTAGAAAAAGTAAATTGCAATAATTGGCTTTAAAATGAATTCGAATATAGACTAATAGGTGGTAAGACTATTTTTTTATGTTGCAGGCGTGATTCCACAGGATGCTTTATTCTAAATAATATGGTTTATTTATCATTTAAATATCAGTAAAATGAAGTATAAATTAATGTTCTTTTTTATAGTAGTTTCAGTTTTTAGCTGTCAAACAAAAAAAGAGAAGAGTGTAAGTAGTGAATTTTCGGTAACGTTTACTGAATTATCAAAAAATTTCAAAGCACCATCAATAAAATACTACCCAGAAACTTGGTTTCATCTTAACGGAAACAACATCAGCAATGAAGGCTTAACGTTAGATTTAGAAGCGATAAAAGCGGCAGGTTTGCAAGGTATTCATTTATTTAATAAATCCGGAAGACCATTCCCAAATGTAAAACCTATTAAAATTTTATCTTCAGAATGGGAAGATATGATTAGGCATGCAGCGGATGAATGTAAGCGTTTAGGCTTAAAATTTACCATGCAAAATTGTCCAGGTTGGTCTATGACAGGCGGTCCTTGGGTACCAGTAGAAGAGGCACAACGCGAATTGGTAGAGACGGTTTATAGAGTTTCAGGAGGAAAAACATATAATCAAATATTAGAATTAGATTCATTATATAAGACTTCAGATTACAACTATCAAGATGTTCAGTTATTGGCTTTTCCAACGCTAGAAGGTGATGATATAGAACCTTTAAATCCATCAAAAATAGAAACCAATAATACTGTAGTGCCTTGGAAAGCTATATTTAATCCTAATTCTAAAATTAATGTTACTCGGAAAACAACTCAACTAGATAAACCTTTAAAGGCGTATAGGGCTAATGGTATTTCAAAAGTAAATAATGCAGATACTTGGGTAAAAACTACCTTTAACAATCCTGTTACATTACGCACAATAACTTTTCCGCAACTGCGTCATATTATTATGGGTACGGAATATCCAAAGGTAGATGTAGCTATTAAAGTTGAAGCCTTAGTTGATGGCGAACTAAAAACAATTACAACTGTAAAACTACCTGATGCCAATTGGAATGATCGACGTAAACATCTCACACTGGCTATTCCTGAAACAACATCTAATCGATTTGTATTCACTTTTGAAGGCAATCATAATATAGCGCCAGAATTTATCCGATTGAGTTCAAATCCAAAACTTCACAATCACCAAGCTAAAGCTGCTAAAGTATTACGTCGTCTTAAAGACGATGCACAAATTGATTATGCCCAAAACACAATTATTAAACCCAATACAATTATTAACTTTTCTGATAAAATGACTTCCGAAGGTAAATTAAATTGGGAAGCTCCTGAGGGTAATTGGACAGTTATCCGTTTTGGTCACATCAATATGCGACTTAAAAATAAACCAGCAGTGCCTGAGGCAACGGGTTGGGAATCGAGTAAACTAGATAAAATAGCTATTGAAAACCATTTACGCAATGGTATGATTGGTAATTTAATTAAAGATGGTGGTCCAATTGGAGATGGTAAATTACATGGCTTATTAATTGATAGTTGGGAAAGTCATGTACCTACGTGGACAATGAATTCCGAAGATATGTTTACAGAATTTGAGAATAGAAGAGGATATAGTATGAAAACATACTTGCCAGCAACAATGGGATATATAGTGGATAGTCCTGAGGTAACTACTAAATTCTTAAGAGATTTACGTCATACCATGGATGAGGTATTTATTGATAATTTCTTTAAGCATTTTGCAACTGTGGCGCACAATATGGGAGCTGAAGTCTATACAGAAGGAGCTGGAGGCGAAGTATTACCTATCGATCCTATGCGGTATTATGGTGTTAGTGATATACCCATGACCGAATTTTGGTATCCAAAAGCACCATCTGCTCAAAATGAATATGCTAAACCTATTTATAATGCTGCATCTGCGGTTCATTTATACAATAAGCCAATTTTAGCAGCCGAAGCTTGCACGCAGGTAGGAGTTAAATGGAATGAACATCCGTTTTCGGTAAAATATTTAATCGACTATAATTTTACAAAGGGTGTAAATCATTTAGTCTTTCATACATTTTCGCATACACCACAAACTGATGTATTTCCAGGTTCTAGTTTTGGTGGTAATATTGGGTTTCCTCTAGTAAGACAACAAACTTGGTGGAAATATATGCCAGATTGGACGGATTATTTGGCGCGAAATCAATATGTTTTACAACAAGGTGAATATGTCGCTGATGTGTTGAGATACTATGGAGACCATTTTGAGCGTCCACCTTTCGACTTAGATTATTTTCCTAAAGGTTATCGTTTCGACTATTTGAATGCTGAAATTTTAAATGAAAAATTAAGTGTAAAAAACGGTAAAATTCATGTTGAAAATGCAGGCGATTATCGCATTATTACACTTAGAGACTCAAAGGAAATGTTGTTGTCTACAGCAAAGAAATTAAGAGAATTAGTAGTAGCAGGTGCTGTAATTCTTGGAGATAAGCCTCAAGATTCACCGAGTTTAATGGATGATAAAAATGATTTAAAAGAATTGAAAATAATTTCTGATGAATTATGGGGAAATACTGATAGTGGAATTAAAAATGTTGGGAAAGGAAAAGTTTATTGGGGAAAAACGCTTAATGAAGTATTAATAGCAGAAAATATTGCTAGAGATGTAATTGTGTCAGAAGATGTAAATATCAATTGGATTCATAGAGAAACAAAAGATGCACATATTTATTTTGTCGCTTCAAATGATGATAATCCTATAAACGTTTCCTTGAGTTTTAGAATTGATAATTTATCACCTCAAATTTGGGATGCTTTTACTGGAATTCAGCAAGATGCTAAAGTATGGAAAGCCATAAATGGTAGAACAAATGTTGCAGTTTCTTTACCAGCAAATGGAAGCACAATTATTGTGTTTTCTAAGAGTGATATAAAACCAATAGCATCAAAAGTGACGTTAAATGATGAAACTATTTTAGATACTAAAACAGGATGGTATAAAACAGTTAAAACAAATGATTATCCAAAATTAAATTGGAATGGAAATGAGTTTACGGCATCAATTTCTGGAGATTATATTCTTCATAAGAATACACCACAAACCAAAATAACAGTAGGTATCAAAGAAAAATCACTTCAAAATAACTGGACGTTATCTTTTGTTGATGGTTGGGATACTCCAAACGCTATTGAAATTCCAGAATTAAAATCACTAACGGAGCTTAACAATAATGATGTAAAACATTATTCTGGCACAATAACCTACACAAAATCCATTGAGGTTAAAGCAACTGGAAAAACCACTTTATTAGATTTAGGAGAAGTTGCAAACATTGCAGAAGTTTGGTGCAATGGTAAAAAAGTTGGTGTGAAATGGGCACCTCCTTTTACTTTTGATATTAGTGAATTTGTGACCAATGGTGAAAATCGATTAGAGATAAAAGTGACCAATACCTGGCGTAATCAACTCATTTTTGATAATCAAAGACCAAAAGGCAAAAAGAAAACTTGGACAACCAATCCGCCTAAAAAAAATGAGACTGAATTAGAAGATTCAGGTTTAATTGGACCTGTTGTACTAAAATCAATCAATTAAGGGGCTATTTTTTTAATGGTTCTATTTGCGTTCAGACATTTCGTTTATCTTAAAGATGTTGTTATTAAACCAAAATAATCCTAATTTATCTTTCAACTCAGCATAGTTCAGGATACTTTTTTAAGCTAAATTAAGTATCATTAAACAAAAATTAAAGCAGCTATGAAAAAAATTACTTTTAAAACCTTATTATTTTGTTGTTTTACATTATGCTCACTTGGCATAGCAGCGCAAGACGCGCCACCTTCTGATGATATTTTTAGATTAAAAAATGTCGAAACTGGGCTATTCTTAACCGATACAGGTTCAAGTGCAACAGCTGTTACTATGACAGATACAGGTGAACCTGTGAGTACACATTTTACTTTTGTACAAAGCGGAGCATTTTATAATATTGATAGTGAGGTATTAGGAATATTACGAGCACCAGGTTCTGGAGGTCCAGGTGGCCCTTATGTAGTTGTTAGCACAACTGTAGCTTCTCCAGCAACAGATGCTGATAAAGTTTGGACGATACAACACAACCAAACGGATAATACCTATAGATTTCAATCGGGCAATAGTGGTAGATATTTGTATCATGACGCAAATGGAACAGTAACTCATGTTGTCGTTGCAGATACGGATGATAGAAGTAATTGGGAACTCATTCCTTTTGTGGAAATTCCTGTAGAGATAGCTCCAGATGAAGACACAAATCCAGATTTATCTTGTCCTGCTTCAGGTGAATTTCAAAATGACAATACTAGAAATGTAGATCTACCAAACCCTGTTAATGTAGGTACTGCTGATGATAGAAGTTGTTACTCTGATTACTCAGAGAGTAATGTTTATGGTAAGACTTGGGGTGTTTATAACATTACTGATGGGTCTAACCACTGGGATGGAAGTACCCTACAGCCTAGAATAGAGCGTTCTTTACCCAGATCTGGAGAAACTGGTGTTGGGAGTTACGCAAGATTCACTGGAGTTGTAAGAATTCTTGAAGTAGGAGATGGAGGTTCTTTCAGTCAGGATGGTAGCTATTTAATACAGGCAAAAGGAAAACACACGGGTGGTGGAGGTTCTAACGATCCAGCTATTTGTTTGTACTTGGCTAAGCCCGTTTATGGTACAGGTATCAATGCAGACAAGCAAGTGGCGTTTGATATTTATGCCGAACGTATTTTATATCGCGGAGGAGAAGGTAGCGGTCGGGAAGTTGTTTTTCTAAAACAAGTAAATAAAAATGAAGAAATTGACTTTGAACTAGAGGTAGGTTTTAGGGTAGATCCAAATGATGCCACCCAAAAAATTCATTATTGTGATGCAGTAATTGGCGGTGAAACATTTAATTGGAATATCCCAGAACCAGAAAGAGGCACAGAATCTGGTATTAGATATGGTGCATACCGCGTTAGAGGAGGTAGAGCCCAATTTAGATGGGCAAATACAACATATGAGAAAGTTGAAGTTGTAGATAACTCAGGTCCAGCCCCTAGTGATGATGTTTTTAGATTTAGAAATGTAGCCACAGGACAATTTTTAACGGATGCAGAGGCATCAGCTATGCCAGTTACCATGACAGATTCAGGTGAACCGCAAAACACGCATTGGACTTTTGTGCAACAAGGCGCATTAGTTAATATAGATAGTGAAGTTAATGGAATATTGCGTGCACCAGGTTCTGGAGGCCCTGGAGGTCCTTATGTAGTTTTAAGTACAGGTACAACAACAAGTTCTAGCGATAAAGTTTGGACGTTACATTATAACGAAACTGATGAAACGTATAGATTTGAATCTGGTACCAGTGGTAGATTTATGTATCATGAAATAAATGGGCAGGTAACGCATATTCCAGTTGCTGATACAGATATGAGAAGTGTATGGGAGGCCATACCAACAAGCCAATCTTTAAGTATTGAAGATAATGAATTGACAGTAGCTTCAATAAAAGTTTATCCTAACCCAGCAAATAGTAATTTTATCATTACCGTAAACAATAGTATTGATGCATATATTACAATTTACAATATGCTAGGAAAAGTTGTATATAATGGCGCTACAACTAATGGAAAAATTGAAATTAGAAATAATAGAAATTTAACATCTGGCTTGTATTTAGTTAGAGCAACCACAGATGATAACAAAACTATTCAGACTAAACTGATAATAAACTAATTATAAATCCTATTTTAGTAATTCAAAGAGGCTGTCTTAAAAGATAGCCTCTTTTGTTTTTAAAACAACAGGATAAAACAGGATAGTTTTTCTATTGAATTAAATTATTTTTCCTTAATATCTTATATCATAATAAAATGAAAAGACGTAGCTTTATTAAACTTTCAACTATTGCAGGAGTAGGTTTGTCACTTCCAATGTCAGGACTATTAACTGCATGTTCTACTCATCCAGAACACTCCCTAGAATTTAAAAATTTAATTTCTGGACTTTTAAAAGAGTGGTGCGATGGTATGTTAAAAGTACAGATTAATAATCCGTCTAATTTAGATGTTCATGGTGCTTTAGGCTGTCCTTCTTGCTCACATATTCATGGACGTTGTATGGATGCTGTATATCCATTTTTATTTATGGCAGATAAAACTGGTGATGAAAAATATATAGAAGGCGCTAGATTAGTAATGACTTGGGCAGAAAATAATGTCTCGCAAGAAAATGGAGCTTGGACTGTAATTAAAAATCCAAAATCTTGGAAAGGAATCACCATTTTTGGAGCGATAGCATTAGCAGAAGCATTGCATTATCATGGTCATGTTTTAGATGAAACAACTCGCAATGCTTGGACAGTTCGTTTAGAAAAAGCAGGACAATATATATACAATACATTTACAATAGACTTTACCAATATCAATTACCCTGGCACAGCTGTATATGGCTTAAATTTAATTGGGAATGTTTTAAATCGAGACGATTTTAAAGCTAAGAGTAAAAAACTAGCGTCTGAAGTAAAAGTTTATTTTACAGCTAATGAAGGTTTGTTATTTGGTGAATGTAAAAAGAGTTCTAGTAAACTAAGCGAGAAGGGATTACACGGTGTAGATTTAGGCTATAATGTAGAAGAAACCTTAAATAGTTTAGTAATGTATGCGCTTAAAGAAAAAGACGAAGAACTCTTACAAATTTTAACCAAATCCTTAAATAGCCATTTAGAATTTATGTTACCAGATGGTGCTTGGGATAATAGTTGGGGCAACCGTATGTACAAATGGAGTTATTGGGGAAGCAGAACTTGCGATGGTAGCCAACCAGCCTTTGGGATGATGGCACACATCAATCCTGCTTTTGGAACAGCAGCTATAAAAAACACAGAATTATTACAACGTTGCACTGCAGATGGATTAATTCATGGTGGTCCTGGTTTTATTGAGGCAGGGATTCCACCTTGTGTGCACCACACATTTACGCATGCAAAACCTTTAGCAGCATTGCTAGACCATTGGGACCATTTACCAGAAATTAATTCAAGTGCGAGTTTACCAAGAATGACAGCAGATGGTGTAAAACATTTTAAAGACCTAGATGTTTTTCTATTTGCAAGAGGCGATTGGAGAGGGACTGTAAGTGCTTATGATGCAGAATACCATTACAAAGAAGATTTTCGTCAAGCGTCAGGAGGTGCTTTAGGCGTTTTATACCATAATAAAGTAGGCTTGTTATGTGCGGCAAGTATGGCAGAATATCATTTGGTTGAAAAAAATAATCAACAGCCTCAGCCTGGAAAAGATATTTGTCTAACACCTCGTATTGAAACTTTTAAAGATGACGTTTGGTACACAAACTTATACGATTTACCTGCTAAGATAACATCTAAAGATGAAAACGGTGCTATTGAATTAAAGGCTGATGTAAAGTTGAAGAATGTAGATAGAAATATTGTTGATGGAACTGCCTCTGCTTTTGATATTGCATACAAGTGTTCTGCGGATATAACAGAAATAAGAGTAAGTACACAACAAGATATTAAAACACAAACTGCCTTCGTATTACCAATCGTTTCACCAAATAATGAAGTTGTTACGAAAATTTCTGAGCGAGAAATGACGATTCAAAAACCAGAAGGCTTAGTGACTATAAAAGCTAATGTGCCTTTAAAAATTAAGGCGATGTCTGGTAGTAGAACCTTTAATATGGTGCCAGGTGTTGAGGCGATTCCTATTGAAGCGTATTTCGATTCAGAAAAAAAACAAGATTTAGAAATTTCTATTTCGGTAAGTTAATTTAGAAGATAAACCAACGAATAAAGGTGAATTAAATTAATAGTCAAAGTAAATCAAGCCATATAAATGAAGCTATTAAAATTCCTACTAGTAATATTGATTATATCGATAATTAGTTGTGATTCGCAATCCAAAGTTTCACTTACAGACCTTACATGTGAATATCGTTCAAATCCATTAGGTATAGATAATACAAGTCCTAGATTAAGCTGGAGGTTAGTTGACAACAATAAAACCAGAGGTCAAAAACAAACAGCCTATCAAATTTTAGTTACCTGTAACTTAGAAAACCTTGAAAGTAATACTGGCGATGTTTGGGACTCGGGTAAAGTAGAAACAAACCAATCTGTAAATAATACCTTTTTAGGAAATGAATTAGAATCTGCAAAACAGTATTTCTGGAAAGTAAAAGTTTGGGATAAAGATGGAATCGCCTCAAAATGGAGTGATTACGGGATATTTTCTATGGGACTGTTAAAACAATCTGATTGGAAAGGTGACTGGATTTTAAAATCTGATCAAAAGAAAACGGACCACAATTGGTACAGAAAAAACTTTGAATTAAAAGAAAAAGCGGAATCAGCATTCGTATTTGTGGGCTCATTTGGGTATCATGAATTGTATGTGAATGGAGAAAAAGTTACTGATAATGTCATGAATCCAGTATCATCATACATGAAAAAAAGAATTCCTTATTTAACTTATGACATTTCAGATAAACTGAAAAAAGGTGATAATGTAATTGCTGTTTGGCATGCTGCAGGTTGGTCTAGATGGCGACGAATTAGAGAATACAGAAATATCCCTTTTGTGTTTAAAGCGCAAGCCGAAATTCAAACAGATAACGAGCAGATAACGTTAAGTACAGACGAAACCTGGAAAACTAAAAAGAGCCATAGCGAGTATTATGGTGATTGGGATGTTTTACGTTTTGGAGGAGAAACTATTGACGATAGAAAACGTGAGGATAATTGGAATACATCAGATTATGATGATACGAACTGGAAGCATGCAGTTGTTTATAATCATGAAGCATTGAATGCAAAAATAGCTAAAGGAAACAACATTAATTTTGCTCTAAACAGTAAAAAAGATAGAAAAGTTCGCGCCTTATACAGTCCTATTAAAGCTACTCTAAGTGCACAAATGGTAGAGCCACAAGTAAGATATGAAGAGATAAAAGCGGTGGCTATTGATGAAAACGATGATGGTACTTATCGTATTGATATGGGAAAAAACTATACTGGTTTTTTTGAAATGGATTTGTATAATGGTGTAGAAGGCGATTCAATTACGTTTGAAATTAGTGATCAAACGGAGGTGGTTATGAACTGGAATCAAAAAAGTAAATATATCTATGGTAAATCAGGAGAAGGAAAATTCCAAAACCGATTTAATGTAGCTGGTGGACGATGGATTACCGCTTATGGTTTGAATTATAAGCCTAAATTAGAAGATATCAAAGGTTACGTCATTACTAACAATCGTAAGCAAATTAGCAAATTTACATCATCAAATGAGCAACTCAATCAAATTTATCAAATCAATTTAAATACCTATTTAGCAAATACTATGGATGGTATTTTAGTGGACTGCCCACACAGAGAACGTCGAGGTTGGGGAGAAGTTACCGTAGCTGCCATGTATGGCGATGCTTTACCCAATTTTGAAAGTGGTGCTTATATGGATCAGTATCTTCAATATACCCGAGATGCTCAGTTGTCTGATGGTCAAATTAGGGGTGTTATAAACGAAGAAGACCGACCATTTTTAATGTGGAAAGCCAATAGTCCATTAACGGTTTGGGAAACTTACAGAATGCTTGGAGACAAAAAGGTGCTAGAAGACAATTATAAATCTATGCAAAAATGGATGAAATGGTTGTTTGATAACTCATATTACGAAATAGGAGGAGCTCTAAAAGCAGGAAAACAAGGCGCAAGAGAATTTCCTGGTTTAGGAGATTGGTGCACACCTAGAGGGAATTTTTGGACTAGTAGTAACTCACCAGATGCCATACATTTTAATAATTGTGTCTATGCATATATGTTAGACAATGCTGTAAAAACAGCAACGGCTTTAGGTAAAACTAAAGATGCAAAAAAGTATGCAGATAGACTAAAAGTGCAACAAGAAGCAACGCACAAACGGTCTTATAATTCTGAAACTGGTAAATATGGTAGCGGACAACAAGTAAATCAAGCTTTTGCGTTATTAACGGGTGTTACACCAGAAGCAGAAAAGAAAAAGGTTTATGATAATTTAGTAGATAATGTGTTGTATAAGTTTCCTTATTACGATACAGGTAGCTCAGGACAAGCATTATACACACGTTATTTTACGGAGTCTGGAGAAAGAATGGATTTAATATATAAATTACTTCAAGACAAGCATCATCCCAGTTATGGTTATTTTATAGAGCAAGGAAAAACGGTTTGGCCAGAGCGTTGGTCTGCAGTTGGAAACAGTCAAATACATACCTGCTACACAGGAATTGGTGGCTATTTTATCAAAGGTTTTGGCGGAATCAGACCTAATCCAAAAAGTTTAGGAATGCAAAGTATGATTATAAAACCTGCTCCTGTAGGCGATTTAACTTTTGCAAATACTGCCTATATATCTTTGTATGGTAATGTAGTTGTTAATTGGACAAAGAAAGATGATAAAGCAACCTTTCATATTAAAGTTCCTGTAAATACAACAGCGAAAATTTATTTACCAGCCACAGATAAAGAAAATGTTACAGAAGGAAATCAGTTAGCTGAAAACTCAGAAGGTATAAGTTATATAGGCACAGAAAAGAATGATGCAGTTGGTAATTATGTCATCTTTAATGTAGCATCAGGAATTTACGATTTCAAAGTAAATAATGTGCCAAAAACAACACTTCCAGAACCATTAAATAATCTAACTAACTTAGCTTTAATTGGTAGAATAAGTGCTTCATCTATGTTTATTGAAACTGAAAAACTACCGGGTTTTGAAGCTTTTAAAGCAAATGATGTAGATGATACAACACGTTGGTTGGCTGCTGAAACTAAAAATCAATACTTAGAAGTGGCTTGGGTAAAACCACAAACGTTTAATACGGTAGTAATTGATGAGATTGGAAATAGTATTTCTAAATATCAAATTCAATTTTGGGAGAATGACACATGGAAAACTCTTTCTGATGGGAATAGTTGTGGCATAGGTAAAACCCACAAATTTGATAACGTAACGGCATCAAAATTCAGGGTATTTATTGAAGAAGGCTTACAGCCTGCTTCAATTTCGGAATTAAAAATTTTTAAAGAGTAAAGCAATGTTAAAAGTAGGATTGTTTGGTATTGGTTTAGATACCTATTGGCCTCAATTTGAAGGGCTATTAGAGCGTTTGGAAGGTTATCAAAACCAAATTGCAGAAAAAATGGAAGCTTTTGGTGCTGATGTTGTAAATGTTGGTTTGGTAGATTCGCCAATCGTAGCTAGAGAAAAGGCGCAAGTATTAAAAGCAGAAGACGTTGATATACTCTTTTTATATGTGTCAACCTATGCTTTATCATCCACGGTTTTGCCCGTTGTACAAAAAGTGAAATGTCCAATAATTATATTAAACATCCAACCAGTAGCAGCCATTGATTACGAAAAATTTAATGCTCTAGGTGATCGTGGGAAAATGACAGGAGAGTGGTTGGCACATTGTCAAGCTTGTTCTGTTCCAGAATTGGCAAATGTATTCAATCGTTCAGGGTTTGATTATGAGTTTGTTACGGGATATTTAGATGAAGAATCGGTTTGGGTAGAAATACAAGATTGGATTGATGCGGCTCGGGTAGCTTCAGTAATGAACAACAATCGTTTGGGTGTTTTAGGACATTATTATGCAGGTATGTTAGATGTCTATTCCGATTTAACAAAGCAATCTTCGGCTTTTGGTACGCACATAGAAGTTGTTGAAATGTGTGAATTAAAAAAGTATAGAGACGAAGTCACAGAAAATGAAATTAACGAAAAAATTGATGAGTTTCATAATACATTTGAAGTTTTAGGGTTGTGTGAAACAGAAGAAATTATTAGAGCAGCAAAAACATCATTAGCCTTAGATAAATTAGTAGAACATCATAATTTGGGATCCTTAGCCTATTATTACGAAGGAGAATCTGGTAACGAATACGAAAATATTGTGACTTCGGTTATTGCAGGAAACACCTTATTAACAGGTAAAAATGTGCCAGTAGCAGGAGAATATGAAGTGAAAAATGCTCAAGCCATGAAAATTATGGATGCCTTTGGTGTTGGAGGTTCTTTCTCTGAATTTTATGCTATGGATTTTAATGATGATATTGTTATGTTAGGTCACGATGGTCCTGCACATTTTGCAATTGCAGAAGGAAATGTACAATTAGTTCCTTTGCCAGTTTATCATGGAAAACCAGGAAAAGGATTGTCCATTCAAATGACCGTAAAACACGGTCCAGTAACTTTATTGTCTGTTGTAGAAGGAAAAGATGATGTGTTTTTGTTAGTAGCAGAAGGAGAATCTGTAGCAGGACCTGTTTTACAAATTGGGAATACAAACAGTCGTTACCGTTTTTCTATAGGAGCAAGAGCTTTTATTAATGAATGGTCTAAGCAAGGACCTTCTCATCATTGTGCCATTGGAGTAGGACATATTGCCAACAAAATTGATAAATTCGGGAAATTGTTGAATTTAAGGGTAGTTAGTATCTGTTAACATGTCATTGGTTTTTAATCGAAAAATACTTATTCAATAATTACATTATATGTCAAGCAATCAAGTAATCCATAATAAAATTAGAAGTATAGTTCGTAAAACCATTTTTATAACGTTAACGCTGAGTTTTTTTGTATCAGTTATACAAGCTCAAAGTACACCATTGGAACAGGATTTTCAGAACCCTCCAACAAGTGCAAAGCCACAAACCATTTGGTTTTGGATTAATGGAAACGTAACAAAAAAGGGGATAACCGCCGATTTAGAGGCCATGAAAAATGTAGGCATTCAAGGCGCAATTCTTTTTAATGTGAGTTTGGGAAATCCTGAAGGTGTGGCGCCTTATTTAAGTCCAGAATGGCTAGAAATCTTTAACTATGCTGGATTGGAAGCACAACGTTTGGGGCTTGACTTAGGTTTTCATAATGGTGCTGGTTGGTCCTCATCTGGTGGGCCTTCTATTACTCCAGAATACGCTATGCAAGAGCTAGTTTATGTAGAAACAATACATGAGGGAGCTACAATGTTTAAAGGTAAGTTAGAACAACCTAAAACCAAATTAGGGTACTACAAGGATATAGCTATTCTAGCTTTTCCAAAACCCAAGAGTGATGTTCGTATTGATGAATTAGAAATAAAAACGCTTTCTCATAAAGTTCGTAGTCATTTAAACCCTGATGATAAAACTATTTCTGATTTGGCAGTAGTAAAAAAAGGAGACATTATTGATTTAACATCGAAGCTTAATAGTGAAGGTCTTTTAGAATGGAATGCACCTTCAGGCGAGTGGGTTATTTTAAGAATAGGACATACACCTACAGGTGAAATGAATCGTTTTCCAAGTGATGGTGGTAGTGGTTTAGAATGTGATAAAATGAATAAACAAGCGGTTGATGTATTTTGGGATGGCAGCATTAAGCCTATACTAAAAAAGTTAGATACGCTAATTGGTACCACTGTAAAAAGATGTCATATTGATAGTTATGAAGTAGGTACCACAAACTGGACTTCTAATTTCGCTGAAGAATTTAAAACACTTCGTTCTTATGATTGTTATTCATATTTACCAGCTTTGGCTGGTTATTATATCGAGAGTGGAGAAGAAACAGAACGATTTCTTTGGGATTTCCGTCGCACCATAGGTGATTTAATCGCTGAAAATTATTATGGACGTTTTGCTGAACTCAGCCACAAAAACAACATGTTACTTTCTATTGAACCTTATTGGGGACCTTTTGATAATATGCAAGTGGGTGAAGCCGCAGATATGGTTATGTCAGAGTTCTGGAGCGGAAGCCTTGCCTTTTTTGACTCTCCTAAATTTGTGGCCTCAATTGCCAAATTAAATGGAAACCCCATTGCTGAGGCAGAGTCTTTTACAGGAATGGGAGGTTGGGATCAGCATCCAAGTACGCTTAAAGCCATGGGAGATTTAGCATGGGCACAAGGGATTAATCGTTTTGTTTTTCATAGTTATGTGCATCAACCTTGGGATGTAGGTCCTGGGTTGACTTTGCAGGTTTTTGGAACCGACTTTAATCGCTTAAATACGTGGTGGAACCAAAGCAAACCCTTTGTGGATTATATTAGTAGAGGTCAGTTTTTATTACAACAAGGCACCTCTGTAGCTGATGTATTGGTATTTACAGGAGAAGCATCTCCCAATGATGCACTTTTAATGCCAGAAATAAAAGCATTAGGATATGATTATGATGTGATAGGGTCTAACAAAATAAGCTCATTAACAGTTAAGGAAGGTTTAATTTTTACATCTGTAGGTGAAAAATATCAAGCCTTGGTATTGCCTTCAACCGAGTGGATAACACCTAAAACTCTTACTAAAATTGAAGAACTGGCTCTGAATGGAGCGATAGTTATTGGTTCTAAACCTAACAAATCACCAAGTCTTAAAAAATATCCTGACTGTGATGAAGGTGTTGAACAAACGGCTAATAAATTATGGGATAAAGGTTTTATAAAAAAGAATTCAATTCTAGATGTTTTGAAGAATGGAACACTGCCTCCTGACTTTTCAATTGAAGAAGGACGTCGTGAATCTGTAGATTTTATTCACAGAAAAACAGAAGATACCGACATTTATTTTGTGGTAAATTCTAAAAAAGAACGTCGAGAGTTAGCCTGTCGTTTTCGAGTATCAGAAAAACAACCTGAGTTTTGGAATGCTGAAACTGGAGAAATAACTAAAGCCACAATATGGCAGAAAAATGATGATGGTACTACAACAGTGTCAATTTCCTTTGAGTCCGAAGGTTCTGTATTTGTTGTTTTTAGAAATCCGATACTTTCCGAACAACATATTGTTAATGCTGAAATGAAATTGAAAAACCCAGTGATAAAACCTCTTTCAAACTTGAAAATTATTAAAGCCGAATACGGAACATTTTTGCCTGATGGTTTGGTTGATATAACAGAAGTAGTTGCAAACAAGATTCAAAAAAATGGATTAAATATTCACGCTACAAGGGAGCTTTCTAAAAGTGATCCTGCTCCTGGTTACAAAAAGGAATTACGCATTCAATATAAAGCAGGAGAAGAGATATTCGAAAAAAATGCCATGGAAAAAGAATGGCTAGAAATTGATGCTCCTGTTAACGGTAAATTAGAAATCTTGAAAGCTGCTTTTGGAAAATTTGCAAGAGGTGTTGATGGCATTCCTCCAAACAAACCTGTTTTTGATGTCACTGAAAAAGTAAAATCAATGGTGACTTCTGGAGTATATGAAATTCCAGTAAATGACAGTTTCCTTGAAGGAAAAGAGATTAAGACAAAGAAAGCCTTACGCGTTATTTTCACAACTGATGACGAAGAGAAAATTGTTACTGTCTCCGATGGTGGTTTATTAAAATTAAATCAACCAACATCAGAGCCAAAATTAGTATTTAAAGAAGGTGAAGTAAATTTGGTTACACCTTTTGCTGGTCAAATAACCTATGAATCTTCAAATGGAAAAACCAAAAAGTTGAAAGTAAAATCAGTACCAGAACCTATTGAATTGACAGGAGATTGGAATGTGAGTTTTCCTCTAAAAGATAAAGTCGTTTTAGATAAAACTTTTAAGAAATTAATTTCATGGTCAGATGTTTTAGAAGACGATATTTGTTATTTTTCAGGGACAGCTAGCTATAAAAAGGAGTTTCAAATCCCTTCAAATCTCATTAAACCGAGTTATTCTTTAGAATTAGATTTAGGTAATGTTAAGGTAATCGCAGAAGTGATTCTCAATGGAAAAAATCTAGGAATATTATGGAAAGCTCCTTTTATTGTTAACATTGATAATGCAGTTGTAAAAGGTAGTAATACACTAGAGGTAAAAATTACTAATCTTTGGCCTAATAGATTAATTGGTGATGAGCAATTACCGCTCGATTATGAGCGGAAAGGACCGCATATAAAACAATGGCCAGAGTGGCTTTTAAACAATGCTGAACGTCCAAGCGAGCGTGGAACACTTGCTGCATTTAAACATTGGCATAAGGATTCAAAATTGTTGCTATCGGGTTTATTGGGACCAGTAAAAATTGTGGTTTATAAAAGGAAAACACTGTAATAATTTAAATAAAATCAATTGAATTTGATTTTAAAACTATTTTTAATAACCTTTAACAAACTTGTAAAAACTAAAACATAATGCGACTATTTCCCTTATTCATTCTACTGTTTCTTTTAGTTGCTTGTAACACTAAAAAAGATGATGTAGCACCAAATATTATTATTATAAATGTTGATGATATGGGCTGGAAAGATGTTGGCTTTATGGGAAGCGAATATTACGAAACCCCTAATATAGATTACCTATCTAGTTTAGGTGTGGTGTTTACAAATGGCTATGCTTCTGCCTCTAATTGTGCACCAAGTAGAGCCAATTTAATGACTGGACAATGGGCACCACGTCATGGTATTTATACAGTAAGCCCTTCAACAAGAGGGAAATCTGAAGATAGAAAAATAATTCCCATAAAAAACACACATACGTTATCTCCAAAACACAAAATATTGCCTCAGGTTTTACAAGAAAACGGATATCTTACCTGTCATGCAGGAAAGTGGCATTTAAGTGATAATCCTCTAGAATATGGTTTTGATGTGAATATTGGTGGTGGACACAATGGGTTACCTAAAAGCTATTATCCACCTTATAAAAATGTGAAGATAGAAAAGGGAAATAGCCAATATTTGACTGATTTAGTGATGGAAAATGCCTTAAAGTTTGTAGATACCGTTCAAAACCCGTTTTATTTGAACTATTCGCCTTATGCGGTACATGTGCCAATAATGGCGGTAGATAGTATTGTACCTAAATATGAAAAAAAATCACCTTGGCAAGGTCAAGGTAATGCTGAATATGCTTCAATGGTAGATAATTTAGATAGAAATATTGGGCTACTCATCAAAAAATTAAAGGAAAGAGATCTTTTTGAGAATACACTTATTGTTTTTACTTCAGATAATGGCGGTTTGTATGGAATTACCAAACAAAAACCATTAAGAGCAGGAAAAGGAAGCTATTATGAAGGTGGTATTAGAGAGCCTTTTTTCTTTGTATTAAATGGTAAGATTCAACCAAATATTAAAAGTGATGTTCCCATAACGAATTTAGATATTTTTCCAACGGTATTACAATATGCAGGAGTTGATGCTAGTACACTTCAGTTAGATGGAGATAATTTAGCACCCGTTTTAGAAGAAGAAGTTCAGGAGTTTGAACGTCCTTTATTTTGGCATTTTCCTATTTATTTAGAAGCGTATAATGAAAGTGATAATGAAAATCGTGATCCTTTGTTTAGAACGCGTCCAGGCTCTGTGGTAAGAAAAGGAGATTGGAAACTTCATTATTATTTTGAATCCGATGAGGTAGAGTTGTTTAATTTATCTGAAGATATTGGAGAAAAAAATAATCTTGCGGAAACATATCCTGAAAAAGTAGAAGAACTTTTAAGTCTTCTAAAAAAATGGTGGGAAGATACCAATGCACCAATTCCAAATACTAAAAATCCAGATTATATAAATTTCAACAATAATCAATTAAATCTTTAATTAATCTAGAGTATTTATTAGGATTAGTAATTAATAAGCTAATAAAGATAGCTTGTCTAATTGCATGGCAAATATAAACAGATGTTTCTGTCATGATACAACAGGACAGTTTAGTGTTTTTCAAAGTTTAATTTAGAACCTCAGATAAAAATTTAAAAAAGTAAATATGCAAGCATTATTAGGAGTAATATTTCATTCGTTAGGAGGTATAGCCTCTGGTAGTTTTTATATGCCTTTCAATAAAGTTAAAGGTTGGGCATGGGAGAGTTATTGGATGATTGGAGGATTGATGTCATGGTTAATTGTACCACCTATAGCAGCCTATTTAACCGTGCCAGGATTTTTAGATATTATTGCTGCTGGTTCTAGTACTATCGTAGGGTTTACTTTTTTAATGGGTTTGCTTTGGGGTGTAGGAGGTTTAACTTATGGATTAGGAGTACGTTATTTAGGGATGTCGTTAGGTAATTCTGTTGTACTTGGCTTTTGTGCTGCATTTGGTGCTATTGTGCCTTCTATTTACTATAATTTTAATCCACAAGAAGGCAAAGTTTCTTTTACAGATATGCTAGGGTCTTCAGGAGGTCAAATTGTATTACTAGGTGTTTTAGTTTGTCTCATAGGTATTGGGCTTTCTGGAAGAGCAGGTATGTTAAAAGAAAAAGAACTTTCTGATGAAGAAAAAAAGGAAAGTGTATTAGAATTTAATCTTGTCAAAGGTTTGATTGTTGCCGTTCTTTCAGGAATTTTAAGTTCATTTTTTAGTTTTGGGATAGAGTCAGGAAAACCATTGGCAGATGCAGCTGTAGAAGCAGGTTATGATCATTTATTTGCTAATAACGTCACTTTTGTTGTTATTCTGTGGGGAGGTTTATTAACCAATTTAGTTTGGACAACCATATTAAGCATTAAAAATAAGTCTTACAAAGATTTTACAAATAAGAGTACACCTATTAGAAATAACATTTTGTTTTCTGCATTGGCAGGCACCATTTGGTTTCTTCAATTCTTCTTTTATGGTATGGGTGAAAGTAAATTAGGTAGTGGTGCAAGTTCTTGGATTTTGCACATGTCAACCATTATTTTAACAGCCAATCTTTGGGGTGTTTATCGTAAAGAATGGAAAGGTGTGGCTAAAAAAACCAAATGGACTATAACAGCCGGAATTGTAGTAATTCTTTTATCTGTAGTGTTGGTAGGTATTGGTAATTCTTTATAGTTGATTATTATTATAAATAGCGTTTCAAATATCAAATTTCAGGAAAGTTTTCAATTAGAGTGCTAGAAAGTAAAACTTTGAGCTTATCATAATTTTTAATGTCTTAGAAAAATAGTTTAGAAAATGACAAAATATCAAATTTACTTTCTGTTATTACTTGCTATTATTTTCTCATGTGCAGATAATAGCAAGGAGAACAATACGCTAGTATTTAAAAAATTATTAGTAAACTCAAAAGAAAACCCATCAACAATAGAAGGTAAACCGCTTTTTTCATGGTTTGTTGATGCTAAGGGTTACAATAAATCACAAACAGCCTATCATATTTTAATAGCATCATCAGAAGAAAAATTAAATGAAAATGAAGCTGATGTATGGAATTCTGAAAAAGTAAAAAGTGATAAATCAACTTTTGTAAAATACAAAGGCAAAGCAATAAAGGCCTTAAAAACCTATTTCTGGAAAGTTAAAATTTGGGATGAAACTGAAGCTGTCTCAAATTGGTCGGAAGTTCAAACATTCCAAACCGGATTGATAGATTCTAAAAATTGGGGCGCTTCAAAATGGATTACCTTAAATAAAGACACAAGAACCTCAGAACATCGTTTTAGAGATTATAAAACTGGGAGAATGCAAAAGCCAGAACCTGTTGATGGATTTGCGGCTAGTTATTTTAGAAATGAGGTAGATATTGAAAAAAAACTAAAAAATGCTCAGGCTTACATCTGCGGATTAGGCTATTACGAATTGTATCTAAATGGAGAAAAAGTAGGTGACCATGTTTTAGATCCTGCACCTTCAAACTACGATAAGCAGGCTTATTATGTCAACTATGATATTACCGAAGAATTAAAATTAGGGAAGAATGCTTTCGGAATTATTTTAGGAAACGGGTTTTACGGACAAAATATTTCGTGGAAACGCGATCCAGAATCAAATAAGGATTTGGCATACGGTCCACCAACGGTTAAGCTTTTAGTTAAACTAAAATATGAAGATGGAACTGAAGCTGATTTCTATACTGATGAGGCTTGGAAAGAAGCAACAGGACCAATTGTATTTAACAATATTTATGGAGGAGACACCTACGATGCACGCTATGAATTAGGTGATTGGACAACGGTTAACTATGATGATAAAAACTGGGAAAATGCAAAAGAAGCGTCACCTAAACTAAAGAAAATTAGTGCTCAACAAATTCCGCCTATTAAAAAGCTTAAAGAATTCGAACCTCAACATGTCTTTAAAGGTGCGGATGGAGAATGGATTGTAGATTTCGGACAAAATATTGCGGGTTGGGTAAAACTCAATGTTAAAGAAAAAGAAGGACAGTTGATTGAAGTAATCACCACTGAAGCTTTATTAAATAACGGAAAAGATATTTTTCAAGGTTCAACTGGTGGTGGTGCCAATGGTATGGCACAGGTTTATAAATACATTTGTAAGGGCGATGGTTTAGAATCTTGGGAGCCTAAATTTAGTTATCATGGATTTAGGTATGCAAAAATTACGGGAATTTCCAAAAAGCCAGATGCTAAAATGATTAAAGCTGTTTTAGTAGCTACAGATATTAAAGAAACTGGAAGTTTTACTTCTTCTGATGAATTAATTAATAAAATGCACAGCATCAGTAAATGGACCATTGTAGATAATATTCATGGAATTCCCGAAGATTGTCCGCATCGTGAAAAATGCGGTTGGTTAGGCGATGCACATGCTTTTTGCGAATATGCATTGTATAATTATGATATGTACGATTTCTATAAAAAATACATGGAAGATATCCGTACACAAATGCGACCTACTAAAGGTCATAATAACCCAGAAATTAACTTTCAAGTGCCTACTATGATTGCACCTGGTAAACGGACATCGACCTATGCTAAAATAGATTGGGGAGTTGCTACCATGTATTTGCCGTGGTATAATTATAAGTTTTATGGAGATGATACCATTGTAAAAGAGTATTACGTAGACATGAAAAACTTAACTGAATTCTATTTAAATTTTAAAGGAGAAGATGGTATTATGCAAGACGGAATGGGAGATTGGTGTCCACCACTTTGGGATCGAAGAAATAATCCAAGTGCTATGGAATGCGACCCAATCATTTCAGCCAATGCTTATTTTTATGACGTTTTAGGGATTATGGAACGTTTTGCCAAAATGAATAACGACTCTGTTTATGAAGCAAAAATGAAACAAGAAAAAGAAGCGTTAAAGATGGCATTTAATAAAGAGTTCTTAGTTGAAATTCCTAATACAAATTATCAATGGTATCAAAGTCAGACAGCAACTGTCCAAGCATTACAATTCAATATGGTACCAGAAGATAAAATTGAAAGTGTAGTCAATGGATTAGCTTATAATATTGTAGAAGTTAAAGGAGGGCATCATTCCACAGGGATACATGGAAACCGCTATATTTACACCGTTTTGTCCAATTACGGAAAAGCAGATTTAGCCTATCAAATATTAACCACACCAGATTTTCCAAGTCAAACTTATGTGATTAATTCTGGTTTTACAACCTGGCCAGAACGTCAGTTTGAGTGGGAGAAAATGGAAGGTCCAACCAATTCGTTAAACCATCCAATGCATAGTGGATTTGCGGCTTATTTTTATGAATCGTTAGGTGGTATTAAATCCTCTGAAATACATCCTGGATATAAATTGTTTGTTGTTGACCCAGAATTCCCAAATGAAATAACTAGTACAAAAGTATCGGTGCCAACACCTTATGGTAATATAAAAAATGACTGGAAAGTAGACAATGGTCTCCTAGCTATAAATCTCAATGTGCCATTCAATACAAAAGCTAAACTTATGGTGACATCTTCAGAACTTGAAAGTCTAGAAATTAACAATCAACTGGTTGAAGACTTTAAAAAGCAAAATACGTTAGAGATTGTAGAAGATGCTGTGATTTTTGGTTCAGGGAAATATCAGATTAAATTTTCAAAAAAATCAATGTAAAAAAGGAAGATGTAGGAGTTGTGGTAGCTTTGTTTATTATTTTTTATCTTGAAAAATGAAAATACAGTTATAAAAAAAACGAACTACATTAGCTTATATTGGGGCAACAATAACCATTCTACAGATGCCTGATAGTATACCTAAAACCTACTTGCGTAAAAATGTAAAGACAAACTGCAGGCAAACTAGAACGATTGCAGAAACTAAATTTAAATCGCAGTTAAAACTAAATACTAATTCTAATGATTGGAATACTATTCACCTAATAATAAAAGATTATAAAATGCAACAATATGTAAATGGTGAATTATTTAGTGAGGTAAACGATTTGGATAAGGCAAATAAATCTTCAAAAGGTTATATAGGTTAAAGGTTCATGTTGGTCCGCCAATGAAGATTTTAATTAGGAATATAAAGTTAAAGCACTTTTAAATATATAAAGTTAATAATTTCTGCAGGATACAACAGGATGCCTGTGTCGCAATTTCAGAATATATTTATGTTGAATTTGAATGTATAAACTATGTAATAAATACATAGGTATAGACAATTTTATTTGAGTTAGTCACTTTATTTTAATTAGGTCGGAAAAGTCATTTTTTCGACCTAATTAAATTTGCTTTACTTAAGAAATCACATTTATGGTAATGAGAGTATTAAGTTCAACATAAAAAATAGAATAATTATAAAACCGGAATTGCTTTAATAGTATTTAAAATCTTATGAAATTGAAAATTACAATACCATTTTTAGTTCTTGTTACGTTATCATTGAATGTTTTTTCACAAACTGCACCATGCGATGGAATACTTCCTTTTGAGGAAGAGAATGGTTTGTTGACCATAGAAATGGAATCAGGTATTATAAACGATGATAGATGGGAAATTGGTACTGAAACCGAGACTATAAATGGGCAAACAGTGCAAACAGAATATTTGTATTGGACAGGTCCAGAATCTTTTAATAATCTTTCTAACGCACCAATTGAATATAACATTAAAATCAATACTCCAGGAACATATAGATTTGCATGGCGAATGCGAATAGGTCAAGGAACTGCAACTGGAGAGCATAATGATGCATGGTTAAAAATAGATGGTGAAGACTTTTTTGGACTAAAACAAGGCGCTAAGGTATACCCAAAGCCATTATGTAATCAAGATCCAAATTTAACTTGCGCAGCAGGAAGTTCTACCCAAAATTTTATTAAGGCCTTTGGGAACAGATTAGATTGGACATTTGTTACTAACACTAATGATGGCGAGGCATATAGGGTGTTTGTGACTTTTGATGAGGCAAAAGATTACACTATTACCGTAGATGCGAGATCGTCATATTTGTTTATTGATAAAATGGTATTAAGATTAAATGGTATTTCTGATGGTGTTGCTTTCGATTTATCAAATAACGAATCCGCTTGTTATGATGCATCATTATCAACTGGTTTTGAAAATACATTAGAAGAAAGTATAAAAGTATTTCCTAATCCAACAAAAGATGTTTTAAATATTGAAAATTTGCCAATTAATTCAAAGCTATCAATTACTAATATGCTTGGAGTAACTATAAAATCTATAGATAATACTTTAAGAAAAGCAACAATTGATCTCAGTGGTTTAGAAAAGGGTATTTATTTTCTAACTAGTAGTGATGGTAAATCTGTTTTTACAAAAAAAATAATTAAAATATAATTAAAGGTTTAAATGAAATTATTCAAAATCATTGTTTTTAAAATTCTTTTTTTGGGCATGCCGTTTGTTTTGTTTGCTCAAATAAAACATGGCTTAAGAGATGATGCAAGTCGTCATGTCATTCCAAGAGGTTTTGTAATAAATACAAACGACCATAAAGGAGAGGTCTTTTTTAATAGTGATGACTATGCCAGAATGGTAAGAATGGGTGCCAATACGCAAGTCATTCGTTTGGAACTTGGTAAGTTGAGTTCCTTTCCAGGTGGCAAGTTAGAACCAAATTACCTCAAAAAATTAGATACCCTTGTTGACCTTGGAAGACATCACGGTATTAAAACGGTCTTTAAGATGACAGTTTATGGTGTCGATAAATTTGTATGGGAAGAATTCTGGCTAAATAAAAAAGGAGAATACAAAACCTATATTGATGCTTGGAAAGTAATTTGGAATCGATTTTCAAAGGACCAAGCAGTATTAGGATACGATGTCGTTAATGAGCCAAGAAAGTTAACAATGGATATTTCCTATGAAGATTTAACACGTAAATATCTCATTCCGTTGTATCAAAAAATAATAGATGAAAGCCAGAGAATTAATGCTGATAAAATGATTTTGTTTCAATCTATTTTTATGAATAAAGGAGAGAAAATAGACAATAATCAATATTCAGAAATTAAGGCACCAATTAACAGAAAGAATATCATTTTTGCTCCACACATATATCAAAATAATATGGATCTTATAAAACGAAATATGGAACGTTTTGATAAGGAATCTGACATGTTAAATGCTCCTATTTTAATAGGAGAATGGGGTTTTCCCACATTTGCAACCACTGATACATTGATACAGGGTAAATTAGGGCAATTAAAATACCGAGAACTGTATATAAGAACCGCGGAGGTTTTTGACCGTATGGGAGTTGGCTCAATTAAAGCTTGGTTCTTAGGAAATAGGTCTATGCAGCATTTTTTACCTGGAGGACCTTCAACTTGGTCCATATTTAGTGATAGTACAGATGCTGGTACAGTAGAGCGCAAATATATTACAGACGTTATATCAAGACCTTTTCCTCAAACCATGGCAGGAGATATTCAGTCTTTTTTCTTTAATCATGCTACTAGAACTTTAGATATTAAAATTAAGCCAGATAACAGCAAAGGGGCTTCAAAAATTTTTGTTGGTGCTAACAGACATTATCCAGATGGTTTTTCTATTATAATTGATGAGCAATCAATCTTGTATTATAATCCATTAAAAAATACTGGTCTTGAAATTTATAAATTAGCTAAAAACATTGATCCAACAGATTTTATTTGGGATGCTAATAGTCAAAAATTAATTGTATTAAAATGGCCTACAAGTAAAGAGGAAGTAAATATTAAAATTGTACCAGGTTTAAGAAATTATGAATAGAATAAAAATTAAAAGTGTATTTATGAAGAAGTTAATATTAGGAGGTTTTGTTGCCTTGTTTTTAGGATGTAATTCTAGCAAAGTGATTGCACAACATAAAGATCAAGACGATACAAATATTGCTAAAAAGGTAGAAACACTTCTAAGCAAAATGACTTTAGATGAAAAGATTGCCGAAATGACTCAAGATGCTCCTGCAAATGATAGGCTAGGTATTCCGTTTATGAAATATGGAGAAGCATTGCATGGATTATGGCTTGTTCTTGATTATTACGGTAACACTACTGTTTATCCGCAAGCGGTTGCCAGTGCATCAACTTGGGAACCTGAACTCATTAAAAAAATGGCTTCTCAAACAGCGCTAGAAGCACGTGCTTTAGGTGTTACGCATTGTTATTCACCTAATTTAGATGTTTACGCAGGAGATGCGCGTTACGGTCGTGTTGAAGAATCGTATGGTGAAGACCCATATTTAGTATCGCGAATGGGTGTTGCATTTATTCAAGGTTTACAGGGTACGGGAGATGAACAATTTGATGAAAATCATGTAATTGCAACGGCCAAACATTTTGTAGGATATCCTGAAAACCGTCGTGGAATTAATGGAGGATTCAGTGACATGTCAGAACGTCGATTACGTGAAGTCTACCTTCCATCTTTTGAAGCAGCAGTAAAGGAAGCGCAAGTAGGTTCTGTTATGCCAGGTCATCAAGACTTTAACGGAGTTCCATGCCATATGAATACTTGGTTATTAAAGGATATTTTGAGAGATGAATTAGGTTTTGACGGTTTTATTGTTTCAGATAATAATGATGTAGGGAGAATAGAAACTATGCATTTTATTTCTGAAACCAGAACTAAAGCTGCTATTTTAGGCTTAAAAGCTGGCGTAGACATGGACTTGGTAATAGGTAAAAATGTTGAGTTAGCAACGTATCACGCTAATGTTTTGAAGGATACAATAATGAAAGATCCTTCACTGATGCCTTACATAGATAAAGCTACATCACGGATTTTGACAGCGAAATATAAATTGGGTTTATTTGATACAGAGCCAAAAGAAATTGATGAGGAAACAGTAAATGCAGGTCGAGAAGAACATCGTGAGTTTGCATTAGAGATTGCTGAAAAATCTATTATCATGCTAAAAAATGATAATAATCTCTTACCTCTAGATTTGTCAAATATAAAATCATTAGCTGTTATTGGACCTAACGCTCATGAAGAAAGACCTAAAAAGGGAACATACAAATTATTAGGTGGCTATTCAGGATTACCACCATATTATGTTTCAGTTCTAGATGGTTTAAAGAAAAAAGTAGGTGATAAAGTAAAAATAAACTACGCTAAAGGATGTGATATTGATAGTTTCTCAAAAGAAGACTTTCCAGAGGCTATTTCTGCAGCAAAAAATTCAGATGCAGTTGTTCTAGTAGTGGGTAGCTCTCATAAAACGTGTGGTGAAGGCGGAGACCGTTCTGATCTCGATTTGTATGGTGTTCAAAATGAACTAGTAGAGGCTATTTATAAAACAGGGAAGCCTGTAATTGTAGTACTAATTAATGGTCGTCCATTGAGTATAAACTACATAGCCGAAAATATTCCGTCCGTACTTGAAACGTGGTATGGTGGCATGAGAGCTGGTGATGCTGTTGCCAACGTAATTTTTGGGGATGTAAACCCAGGAGGTAAACTTACCATGTCCTTTCCGCGCTCCGTTGGGCAAGTTCCGGTCACTTATCTTGAGCGTCCAGACTTCATTGGATCAGGAAAAGGACAGTATCGATTTAATGATAAGTCACCTTTATTTCCGTTCGGATATGGTTTAAGTTATACAACCTTTAAATATGGTACACCAAAAATTGAAAGTGCTACAATAAATGCAGATGGATCAACTACGGTTTCTGTAGAAGTAACAAATACCGGAAAAAGAGAAGGTGATGAGGTGGTACAAATGTATGTGCGAGACGATTTTGCATCTGTTGGTCGTTATTTAAAAATGCTGAAGGGATTTGAACGTATATCATTAAAACCAGGAGAAACAAAAACCGTAACATTTAAGTTAGGATTTGATGAACTAAATGTATTAAATCAAGAAATGAAAAAAGTGGTAGAACCTGGTACATTTACGATTTCAGTTGGTGCTTCGTCTTTAGATAAAGATTTACAGAAAGTGACGCTTAACGTTAAATAATGTGAAAGCGTCTGCTTTTTTTATCGTTATTGTAATGCTCTTTAACTCTTGTGTTGATGGTAAAAAGAGTGCATCAGATAGTTTGAAAGCGGAATCAATTCGGAATAAAAATAAGCCTAATATCGTATTTATTTTAGTTGATGATTTAGGATACCACGATTTAGGAGTTACAGGGAGTACATTTTACGAAACGCCAAATATAGACCAGTTAGCAAACGAATCTATGATTTTTAAAAATGGCTATGCGGCAAGTCGTGTTTGCAGTCCATCAAGGGCTAGTATAATGACAGGTAAATTTACTGCAAGACATGGCATAACGGATTGGATTGGAGCAAAAACTGGAGAAAATTGGAGAAGCAGAAATAGGCATGATAAACTATTGCCTGCCGAGTACATACATACATTGCCAAAAGCAGAAATAACTATTGCAGAAGCTTTTCAACAAGCAGAATACAAGACTTTTTTTGCTGGTAAGTGGCATTTAGGAGGTGAAGGGTCTTATCCAGAAAATCACGGCTTTGATATCAATATTGCAGGTATAGATGCAGGTTCGCCTAGAGGAGGCTATTTTTCTCCATGGAACAATCCTAAACTTCAGAACAAGAATAAAGGTGACAACCTAACGATACGATTGGCTAATGAAACAGCAGATTTTATTGGCAAGCATAAAGATTCTGCATTTTTTGCTTTTTTATCTTTTTATGCGGTACATGCACCAATTCAAACCACACAAGAAAAGTGGAAAAAATATAGAGACAAGGCTGATAGCGCAGTAATAGCAGATAAAGGTTATGCGATGGAGCGTGTCTTACCTATTCGTCAAGTTCAAGATAACCCTATTTATGCTGGCTTAGTAGAAACTATGGATGATGCTGTAGGCATTGTTTTAGAAGCCCTTGAAGCTAATGGAGTAGCAGATAATACCATCGTAGTTTTTACATCAGACAATGGAGGAGTTGCTTCTGGTGATCATTACGCAACAAGTAATTTACCTTTAAGAGGAGGAAAAGGCTATCAATGGGAAGGTGGTATAAAAGAACCTTTTTTTATAAAGGTACCTTGGTTAGACAATGGAGGAACAAAAACGGATTGTCCAGTTATAGGTACTGATTTTTATCCTACACTTTTAGATTTAGCCAATTTACAACTTAACCAACAACAGCATGCAGATGGTATAAGTCTTAAGCCGTTGTTAGAAGGCAAAGATTTAATTGTTAAAAGACCATTGTATTGGCATTATCCGCATTATGGAAATCAAGGCGGTGAACCAACCTCTATAATTCAACAAGATGGTTGGAAGCTAATTCATTATTGGGAAGATGGTCATGAAGAACTTTATAAGTTACCATCAACAGAGCACGATTCGTTAAATGTAATTTCAAGTTATCCAAAAATAGTAGAAAATATGAGTGATAGTTTGATGTTGTGGTTAAAAGAAGTTAATGCAAAGTTTCCAACTGAAGACACTGAGTACAATAAATCAAAAGCTGAAAGCAGGAGACTAAATACCATAAACAATAAGTGGCCATCACTAGAAAATAATAGACTAAAAGTACTTTCAAAAGACTTTCAGCCCAATGACAATTGGTGGAAGAGTAAAGTAACAATTGATTAAATTAAAAGCTAAAATCGAAATGATGAATTCTTTTAAAAAAAAATTAGAATAAAAGGAAATAATTGAAACAAGAGTTTTTGAACTCTGGTTTCAATAGCTTCAAGTCAACTAAAACTATAAAATTGTAATCAAATAAAAATAATTTTAGGATTGGTGCAGGTTAGTGCAGGATACTATCCTAATTTTTTATAAATATATTTATAACGCAAAACGGTTGCTGTCTTGCAACTAACTAAATATTAATTAATTAAAACTAATAAATTATGAAAAAAATTACTTTAAAAATTAGCGCATTTTTATTATTAAGCATGTGTATGCTTCAAGTACAGGCTCAGGCATGTCCTGAAATATATCTCGAAGAGGGTTCTTATTTGATTTCAACATGTGGTTCAACTCCTGAACTTTATCTTACTATTGATGGTACTACTGGCGATTTAGTATGGGCAGAAGAAATTGGGAGCAATAATCCAACGCAAGTTTGGACTATACAAGATCATGTTACTCCAAGTGGTACTGGTTACGTTCAAATTACAGCAGACGTTACTCCTGGTCCTGGTCCGTTTACAATGATTGTAGATCAATCAACTATAGCTACAGATGAAACTGGTGCTATTGATCAAAATGATAAAGAATTTAGGATTTCTGTTAGAACAGGTCTTCCAGTAGCTGATGAGACTGCTGCAGATTACGGTTTTGATCAATTTCAAAGAAGAAGAACCGCTGGTTTTGGTGGTCCTGGAAACGATGCATTGTTTGTTAAACCATTAGGAGCGTCAGGTGGTTCAAGATATGGTGTAATACCAACTGCAGCAGGCGAGGATGTGTTGTTTGATGGTGGTGGAATTGATGGACTTAGATTTGTTTTTATAGAGGCATTGCCATTAAGCGATGAAGAGTTTGATACAAGTTCTGTTTTTATCTCAAACCCAGTTAAAGATGAGTTATCAATTGAAGGTTTAAATCAAAATATTAATAAAATTTCTGTTTACGACTTACTTGGAAAACAAGTAATTACAAGCAGTCTTGAAGCTGATACATCTTCAACTAATTTAGATGTAAGTACACTTACTAGTGGTATATACATTGTTAAACTAGAAGGAGAGAATGGTGCTACTTTCAGTAAAAAAATTATAAAAGAATAAGCATCATTTAATTTATAGAAAATTTTTAAAATCATCCTGTCTTTTGCAATGTAAAAAAGATAGGATGATTTTTTTGTTAAATACTAAATAGTACTGCTATGCAAAGAATAGCCTTTAAAATGAAATTAAATAAGAATCAAAAAGAGACTTATAAAAAGCGTCATGATGAATTATGGCCAGAACTCAAAACGCTTTTAAAAGCAAATGGTGTCAGCGAGTATTCCATTTTTTTTGATGAAGAGACTAGTATACTTTTTGCATTTCAAAAGGTTTCTGGCGAAGGAGGTTCTCAAGATTTGGCAAACAATGAAATTGTGAAAAAATGGTGGGATTTTATGGCAGATATCATGGAAGTAAATCCAGATAATTCACCAGTATCTATACCTCTAGAAGAAGTATTCTACATGCAATAGATTTTTATGGATTTTTTAACTATTTCTCAGTATAGGTCAGGATACTATTTTTTATTGTTCTGATTATTTTTATTAAGTTTTTCAAGTTAAAAAAAAAGAAAAGACATGAAAAAAAATACACTTAGCAAAAAGTTTTTAAGAAAAAGCTTAGGTCTTCTTCTCACAATGTGCTTTGTTCAACTTCAGTTTGGACAAGTAGTTTTAGAAAATGAAGTACATATTACTGATTTTGGCTTACACTTTAATGGAAGCAAAGTATCAAATACATCATCTGATAACGGAAGTACTACTGTTTATGATTACGTTTTCGGACAAAACATTTCCGCGCATGGTGATTGTATCAAGACCTATGGCGATTATGTGTTTATGACTTGGTATCGTGGTGGAAAAACAGATAGGCATGTGATGTTAACAAGATACAACACCGTTACTGGTACCATGGCGACTATTGAGTTTCCGCATACACATACAGGTTTTCAAAATAAATGGTGGCTCGGAGAATCTCACAACACTATTGCTGTTGGTGTAAGTCCTTTAGACGGAACTATACACCTATTGTATGATATGCATGCTTACAGTGCATCTAGACCATCAGATGGGAGTTTGGCCAATGATTATTTTAGATATTCTTATTCTATTGCAAATACTGCAACACTTCCTGATGCAGAATTTACCTTAGATAAATTTGTTCAAAATACAACTGGTGGCTATAAACATTTAAGAATGCCTGGTAATGAAAATCAAAATGAATTTGCAGGTTTGACCTACCCAAAGTTCTTTCTAAATGATGCAGGAGAACTTTTGATGAATATGCGTGAAGGTGGTAATAATAATGGCAAGTATAAGTTCACTAAGTACAATGCAACGACTTCTACTTGGTCTAATTTTATTGACTTTAATGAACTAAATGCTCAAAGTCAATCAGGTGTCGATTTTAATTGGGGACTTTATGGTAGCATAAAGTACGTTAATGGTAAAATGCGAATCGGTTTTCAACGACGCTCTGCAGATAATAATGACAGGTACCAATATCAAAATGGTGTTTATTATGCTTATTCTGATGACCAAAGTGGTGCTTCTAATTGGAAAAACCATGAAGGCACAAGTTTTAGTTTACCATTATACGATGCCGACTTAATTAAAGTAATGGAGCCTGGAGATTATGTGCAAACAACACTAGCTAATCAAGTTTATATCGTACAAGGTTTCGATTGGACGGTTACCGATAATGGTGATGTACACATCATTAGTAGTGTAAGAGATCTTGAATTTAATGTTACTAAGAATTTGCATACTTATAAACCGGCTGGTGCTACCGATTTTATAACCTCAGAAAATTTTTCTGGAGCGGAAGCAATTTACACAGCTGGAGATGATGTCTTTATTATAGGTTTAAGTAATGGTAGAGTTAAAGTTGAAAAAACGGAAGGTGGCACAAATAATTTCACTACCGTATATCAGGCTACTTCTGGCAAAACCTTTGACCACGGTCAGGTACACATAGATAATGGTAAGTTGTATTATTATATGATGGAAAACGCTTCAGGAAGTGCACAACCGCTATACCTTCAAATTATAGATTTAGATATTATTCAAGAACCATTTAGAGTATCGCTAACCTCTCCATTTGATGGTGAAACTTATGATATAGGAGAAACTATTCAAATTTCAGCAGATGCAGTTAATGAAAATGGAAGTATCTCTAAAGTGGAGTTTTTGGTTAACGGTTCATTGTTTGGAGAAGATACAACCGAGCCATACGCTTTAGATTGGACACCAACTACAGAAGGTGCATATACTGTTCAGGCAGTAGCCTTTAATGGATCTAACGAAACCGTTTCTTCTTCTGAAATTACAGTTAATTGGCAAATAGATGATCCTAACGATTTAACAGGTGATATTTATCGCATCAAGAATTTTGTAACTGGGAAATATTTACATTCTGTAGGTGCTGATGTTGTTGAGAGTGATGATGGCACTAACGTTGCCGCTGGTGATAAAGAATGGGAATTTGTTTTAGCTGGAGCTTATTATAATATAGAAAGTAAAAGAGATGATCGTGGTATTTTAAGAGCTGCAGGAAATCCACCAAATGATATCATCAATACTGGTTTTGGAGCACCAAGAGAAGATTCCGACAAACAATTTACAGTCATTTATAATAGTAGTGATGGCACGTATCAGTTTGAAACTAAAAACGGTTCAAATTATATATACCATAATGCTAATGGTATTATTGAACACGTTAGCAACACAGACGATAGATCTAAATGGATAGTAGAATCTACAACGCTAAGTATTCCTGAGGTTGAAACCAATGCTTTTACGGCAAAGATTTTTCCGAATCCAGCTGAGGATGCGTTTGCAATTCAGTTAAATAATGTCAGTAAAGCTAGCGTTGTGATTTACAATATGCTTGGTAAAATTGTTTATAAAGACACTATGGAATCTGATAGAATTGATATTGCAAATAATGGGCAATTCAAATCAGGCTTGTATTTAATAAAAGTTACAGATGATAACCAAAGAGTTTTCTGTTCAAAACTTATGATTAACTAATCAGTAAAATTTAAATTTAAAAGAACCAGAGGTAATAAAACTTCTGGTTTTTTTATAATTATTTTTAACAGATATTATTCATATAATATCGAGACAGTACAGGATAGTTTTTATGTAAAAAAATTAGACTTTGGTAATTACTATTTCAATCTTATAAGAGCTGTAGATGCATCCAGGTTTATGTAAAATGAAACAATCAAAAAAAACAAAACTTCCTTTATTATTTTGGTGCTGTATTGTGTCATTTTGTTTCTGCATGTCTTGTAATCAAGAATATAGTAGAGCAGCAGAAAATTTAACGGTTTCTGAGAATTTCAAAAATCCTATAGGCTTTTATAATGCCAACCCAACGTTTTCTTGGAAACTACCTGTTTCAGAACAAACTAAATCGCAATCTGCTTACCAAATAGTTGTAGCGTCTTCAAAAGAATTATTACCTAATAATGCTGATTTATGGGATTCTAAAAAGCAAAAAAGTAAGCAATCTACTTTTGTAAAATATCAAGGAAAAGTATTAGAATCAAGACAAAAAGTATTTTGGCAAGTGAGGTATTGGAATCAGGATAAAAACGCTTCAGATTGGAGCGAAATCAACTCTTTTGAATTAGGCTTACTAAATAATTCTGATTGGAAAGCAAAATGGGCTGGCTTAGTTACAGCCAAAGATAGTATTAAAGGCGTTCGCAATTTTTTAATGCATCATCCACAATATTTAAGAAAAGGATTCGAGTTGTCTACTGATGTGGCATCGGCAAGATTATACATTACTGCAAAAGGTGTTTTTGATGTGCATTTAAATGGAAAAGATGTTAGTGATGATGTCATGCCACCTGGTTGGACGCCCTATAATCATCGTATTGAAACTATGACTTATGATGTTACAGAGCTTTTAGAAACTGGTAAAAATGCCTTAGCAGTCGAGTTGGCTTCTGGATGGCATTCAGGAAGAATCAGTAGAGGTAAAGCATTGTATGAAAATTTTGCATCACCCAAAATTCTTTGTCAGTTAGAATTAGTAATGAAAGATGGTTCTAAACAATACATTTTATCTGATGAAACATGGAAAGGAACTACAAATGGGCCAATACGTTTAGCGAGTATTTACGATGGGGAAGTATATGATGCAAACTTTGAAATATCAAATTGGAATATTGCTACTTTTGATGATTCCAGCTGGGAATTGGTTGAAAGTGAAGCGATTTCTAAGGATGTCAGATTAGCTCCAAAAAGACATCATAGTGTGAAGAATAAAATCACTATTGATGATGTAGAACTAGTTTCAGTAAATAAGAATTCAGCTATTTTTAATTTGAAACAGAACATTGTTGGTGTTCCAAAAGTGAAAGTGCCAATGAAAAAGGGTGATACCTTAAAAATTCGCTTTTCTGAAATGCTGTTGTCAGATGGAACTTTTTACACCAAGAATTATCGTTCTGCAAAGTCAACTGATTATTACATTGCTGCTAAAAATGGTGTTGTAGAATATGTTCCAAAATTCACATTTCACGGATTTCAATTTTTAGAATTATGTGGTTATGATAAAAATGCAAAACCAGATGTTTCTTGGGTGCAAGGAATAGCGCAACATTCTAATTTTGAAAAAAATGGAACGTTTACTTCTTCACATGAAAAATTAAATCAATTGCAAAGTAATATTACTTGGGGATTACGAGATAATTTTTTTGATATTCCTACAGATTGCCCACAACGCGATGAACGTTTAGGGTGGACAGGAGATGCTCAGGTTATTGCTCCAACAGCATTATTTAACTATGACACGCATGCATTTTGGACAGCTTGGTTGCAAAGTCTTCGTGAAAATCAGTCTGAACACAACAACGGTTTAGTACCTTTTATAGTGCCAGATGTGCTTCAAAACAAAAATGGAGGTTCTGGTTGGGGAGATGCTTGTGTTATGGTGCCTTGGGATATTTATAACATAACGGGAGACGTTACAATACTTGAAGAAAGTTATGAATCTGCTAAAAAATGGGTAGGTTACTATCAATCTAAGGTTAGAAACAAACCTTACATACCGATAATGCATTCGTTTGGAGATTGGTTACAACCTTATCCTTCTAAAAGCTTAAAAAAAGCAAATAGAGGCGATACACCAAAAGAGTTAATTAATACGGCTTATTTTGCGCATTCTGCGCATTTAATATCTAAAATTGCTGGTGTTTTAGGCAAAACAGATGATGAAAAAAAATTCATGGATTTATATAAAGCTGTTGCTAATGCTTTTGAAAATGAATTTTTTGACGAAAACGGAAAGTTCAAACAAGACAGGCAAACGCAAACAAGTTATTTACTAGGAATATATTTTGATTTATTTAAACCAGAAACCAAACTAAAAGCACAAAACCACTTGCTTGAAGAAATTAAGAATGCCGATTATCATTTAGGAACAGGATTTTTGGGAACACCACTTTTACCAAAGGTTTTGGATGATATGGGAGAAATAGAATTAATGTATAAAATCCTATTTAAGGAAACCTATCCATCTTGGTTTTACTCTATAAATCAAGGAGCCACCACCATGTGGGAACGTTGGAATAGCTTTAGCAAACAAGATGGCTATAATCCACAAAGTATGAACAGCCTTAACCATTATGCTTATGGTGCCATAGGACAGTGGATGTATGAACGCATTGCAGGAATTGCATCATTAGAACCTGGATACAAGAAAATAAGAATTGCACCTTTACCAAATACTGAGTTTTTAACATCAGCTTCTGCAAGTGTAAAAACGCCTTATGGAAAAGCAGGATCATCTTGGAAAATAGAAAATAGTACTTTTAACCTTGATGTTGTTATTCCACCAAATACAACTGCTGAGATTCAAATTCCTTATGGAACACAAGATAATTTAATCGTAAACGCAAGTACTTTCAAAGAAACTTCAAATTTAAAATTAATCAGTTCTGATAATGATTCAATAAAGATTTTAGCAGAACCAGGAACATATAACTTTCAAACTAAACTTTAAAACATGTTTAAAAAATCAAATTTCAAATATTTAGCATACGCTTTGGTCTTTTTGAGTTTAATAATCTCTTGTGACTCTAAAGGCTCATTAGAAAGCGCAACAGATTTGACTATTTCCGAAGGATTTAAAAATCCAATAGGTTTTTATGATGCTAACCCAACATTTTCTTGGAAATTACCTGTATCAGAAAGCAATAAAAGTCAGTCGGCTTATCACATTGTAGCGGCAAGCAAGCCAGATTTGTTACCTGATAATGCTGATTTATGGGATTCAGAAAAGCAAACTTCGGAGCAATCAACTTGGATTACCTACGGAGGAAAACCACTCGAATCTCGCCAAAAAGTATATTGGCAAGTGAAATATTGGAATCAAAATGGAGACTCTTCAAAGTGGAGTGAAACCAATCATTTTGAATTGGGTTTATTAAACAATAGTGATTGGAAAGCTAAATGGATTGGGTTAGATACTGCAAAAGATAGCATTAGAGGTAGAGAAAACGTAATAATACACAAACCACAATATTTAAGAAAAGGGTTTGAGTTATCTAGCGATGTCACTTCAGCACGTTTATACATTACATCTAAAGGCGTGTTTGATGTGTCTATTAACGGTGAAAATGTTTCAGATGACGCAATGTCGCCTGGTTTTACAACTTATGACAAACGTATTGAGACCCTAACGTATGATGTTACTAATTTAATAGAATCAGGACAAAATACTATTGGTGTTGAACTGGCTTCGGGTTGGCATTCTGGTCGTTTACTTTGGGGAACAACACCTTGGGATAATACAATTTCGCCAAAAGTTTTAGCACAGTTAGAAATGACTATGAGTGATGGTTCTAAAGAAATCATAGTTTCTGATGTTAGTTGGAAAGGAATGACCAACGGACCACTTCAGTTTGCTGAAATCTACGATGGCGAAATTTATAATGCGAATTTAGAAATGCCTAATTGGACGACTAACAATTTTGATGATAAAAATTGGACAACTGTTGAAGTTGGAGCTATTGATGCTAATGTGAAGTTAGAACCAAAACGTCATACTACCGTAAAAGATAAAATAAAGTTAGTACCACAAGATATTACGAGTAATGACGGAGTGGCTGTATTTGATTTAAAACAAAATATGGTTGGTGTCCCTCTTGTAAATGTTCCAATGAAAAAAGGTGACACACTAAAAATTAGATTCGCAGAAATGCTATCACCAGATGGCACGTTTTATACTAAAAATTATAGAAGCGCACATTCTACAGATTATTATATTGCCGCGAAAGATGGAGATATTGAATATCAACCAAAATTTACATTTCATGGTTTTCGATTTGTTGAATTAAGTGGATTTGATACCTCAGAAACACCAACGAAAGATTGGGTAACGGGTATTGTGCAGTATTCCGATTTTGAAGATAACGGTACGTTTACCTCTTCGCATGATAAATTGAACCAGCTACAAAGCAACATTGTTTGGGGTTTGAGAGGAAATTTTTTAGATATCCCAACCGACTGTCCGCAACGTAATGAACGTTTGGGCTGGACAGGTGATGCACAAGTATTCGGCCCAACATCCATGTTTAATGCCGATGTTTATAAATTCTGGGCAAGTTGGTTGCAAAGTGTGCGCGAGGCGCAACTAGATGATGGTGCCATTCCGTGGACGGTTCCAGATTCTCGCGGTAATAAAATTGGAAGTTCGGGTTGGGGTGATGTAGGCACAATTATTCCTTGGAAAATTTACATGCGCACTGGCGATGTGGGTTTTTTAGAAGATAATTTTGAGATGATGAAAAATTGGGTTGGGTATCATCAAAAAAAATCAAATAAACATATTTCTAATATGATGTCGTTTTCAGATTGGTTGCAACCTTTTCCTGAAAATGGAGATACCAGAGGTGATACATCTAGTAAATTAATTGGTACTGCTTTTTATGCACATTCAGCTAAATTAACAGCGAAAGTTGCTAAAACTTTAGGTAAGACAGAAGAACAGGCTAAATACGAAGAATTATATAAAACTGTTGCAAAAGCTTTTGAAAATAAATTCTTCGATGAAACAGGGAAAGTTAAAGAGGTTGCTGAAACACAAACGTCTTATTTATTGGCTTTAGCCTTTGATTTACTTTCAGATGATAAAAAAGCAAACGCTAAAAAATTCTTATTAAAAAAGATAGCAGAAGCCGATAATCATTTGCGTACAGGCTTTTTGGGAACGCCATTATTATCTGAAGTTTTAGATGAAACAGGTGAAATTGATTTGATGTATAAGCTATTATTTAATGAAACCTATCCATCATGGTTTTATTCCATTAACCAAGGTGCTACAACTATTTGGGAACGTTGGAATAGCTATAGTAAAGAAGAAGGTTTCAACCCAATGAACATGAATAGTTTAAATCATTATGCTTACGGAGCCATCGGACAATGGATGTATGAGCGCATAGCAGGTATTGCACCACTAGAAGCAGGATATAAAATCATTAAAATAGCGCCTCAACCTAACGAACCCTTAACATCGGCTTCGGCAAGTTTAAGCACACCTTATGGAAAAGTATCTTCTTCATGGAAAATTAAGGATGGTAAGTTTTTCTTGGAAGTAGTAATTCCGCCTAATACTACAGCTAAAGTTATCATACCAGCCGATAGAAGTGAAGTACTTGAAATGGACGGAAAAACGTTTGAAGACAATTCAAATATGAAGTTGATTAACACAGGAAAAGATGTGTTCGAATTGGAAGTGCAACCTGGAACATATACATTTAAATCAAAACTTAAATAAGTTGAAAAAATGAACCTAAAATTTGTAACCTGTTTACTTCTAGTATCAAATTTATTTTTAAATGCCCAATCGACAAATTTCACTAGACCAATTGTTGATAACGATGTTATTTTTATGGAAAATAATGGCATGGTAGCCGTTGAAGCTGAATACTTTAATAAGCAAAGTAAATCAGAAATTAGACAATGGTATATCACGTCCAAAGACGCTGTGTCTCATGTTGGTCGAGATGACGATACGCAACATCATTCAGGTGCAAGTAATGCCGCTTATATTGAAATATTACCAGATACGAGAGTCACACATTCCGATAAGCTCACTCAAGGAGAAAATTTCTCTAATAAAGCAGGTGAATTAGGCGTTTTGCATTATAAAGTCAGAATAAATAATCCAGGACGCTATTACGTTTGGGTACGCGCTTTCAGTGCAGGAAGTGAAGATAATGGAGTACACGTTGGGTTAAATGGTGAGTGGCCAGAACATGGGCAACGTATGCAATGGTGCGAAGGAAAACATAAATGGACATGGGAAAGCAAACAACGCACAAAAGAGAAACATTGTGGTGTATCAAAAGAAATCTATTTAGATATTGAAAAAGCGGGAATTCATGACATACAATTTAGTATGCGCGAGGATGGTTTTGAGTTCGATAAATTTATTCTAACCAAGGACAGCACATACATACCAAAAGATGAAGGGTTAAAAGTCACTACGCTTTGGCCTATGCAATCCTATTATAAACAAATTGCAGCATCTAACATTGAAAATAAGACCTTACCTATCGATGATTTTCCAATAAAAGGCATGGGATTTTACAAGCATGCTGGTGGCAAATGGCTTGGTATTAATCCTAATAAACAAAAACAAGCAGAAACAACAACGCCTTTTACATTTAAAAATGGAAATTATGATTTGGTATTTGTTGGTGTGGGAGAAAATGATGGACAATCGGAGTTTAAAATATTAATAAACGATAAAAAATTAGGAACGTTTAAGCCACCATTAACTAAAGACGTATTTGAAGAAGGCGAAAACAACAATGGCCTTTGGGGAAATGTAAAGCTTAAAAAAGGCGATAAAATTACAGTAGTTGCTAAAATTGGAAGTGCTGACGGAAAAGAATGGGCAAGAGCACGTTGGTCGGGTATTATTTTTGCGCCAGTTGGTAAAGGAAAAGACGTTATAACAACACCATTTGATGGGACATTAAAGGTTGTGCGAAATAATGCACCTGAAATTAAAGCGCCTAAAGGTCGTATTGCTGTTGTTGCCGACGGTAACTCGCCAGATCCTGACGACCTTGGTGGCACTGCCATTTCTTTGGCATTATTACGAGCTTCAGGTTTAGAAAGTCAATTAGTACATTATTCACATAGTTGTGATATTGTTCGTGTCAATAGAATTTCTGAAAAAGCTGAAATTGAAAGACATGCCCTTATGCAAAGTGTTTGCGATGTTACAGCAAGACGTTGGGGCGGATTTGAGGGGCTGAAATTTTTGGATGCTAAGTGGAATATGGATGAAACCATTAAAGATTTGGCAAAAGCCATCAACGTATCAACAGCGGAAAATCCACTTTGGATTATTGAAGCTGGCGAGCCAGATATTATAGGCTTTGCCCTTAATGCGAGTTCTAAAGACAAACATAAATATGTGAAAGTGATAACGCATCATCCTGCTAACGATGATGCAGGGGATTTTTATACATGGCAGAAAATACTAGATTTTGGCGTTGAAGAAGTTAGAATTCCTGACCAGAATATTAATTTGAAAGTCGATATTGCCAAATGGGATTGGGCTAGAGATCATAAAGACCCAAGACTACAACAAGTATGGTTGTATGGAAAAATGGCTGAGGTTGATGATGTGGTTAAGTTTCAAAAAGGAAAATGGGATTGTTCAGATGCCGGTATGATATTATATTGGATTACTGGAGCTAATGTCAACAACGGTTTAAAGCAAGGTACAGTAGATGATGTTAAAAGCATCTTAATAAATTATATAGAAAAGTAATACGAATCAATATCGAATAAGACAATGGTTATAAAAATGAAAAAAATTATAGGTTTACTTCTCATACTATGTGCTTACACATCAGTTTCTGCTCAAAAAGAAAAACCGAATGTATTAATTTTTTATGTAGATGATTTAAGAGCAGAATTAGGTTGCTACGGAAGTACAACTGCAATAACACCAAACATAGATAAATTGGCATCTGAAGGTGTTTTGTTCAATAAAGCTTACACGCAGCAAGCCATTTGTGCACCGTCAAGAATGAGTACTTTAACTGGATTACGACCAGAAACCTTAGGTATTTATAGTATTTTTACACCACTTCGTAAAGTACATAAAGATGTGGTAACCATGCCACAATTATTCAAAGAAAATGGATACCAAACTATAAGTATAGGTAAAGTTTATCATCATACGATGGATGATAAAACTAGTTGGACAACTCATTTTCCTAAAGAAAAAAATTCTTATGTAAAACCAGAAAATATAGCATTAATGGAGCGATTAAAAGCCGAAGGTGTAAAACCATTAAAAGGCCCAGCTTTTGAAGATGCAGATGTAGAGGATGAAGCCTATAAAGATGGGAGAGTAGCTAAGAATGCTATTGAAACTCTAAACAAAATAAAAGACGAAAAATTTTTAATGTTTGTAGGTTTAAGTAAGCCACATTTGCCCTTTAATGCACCCAAACAATATTGGGATTTGTATGATAAGAGTGATTTTGAAATACCTTCTAAAGAAAAACCAGCAGGTATGTATCGTTTGGCTTTAAGTAATTGGGGAGAATTAAAAAGCTATTATGGTATTCCAAAAAATGGCGAATTAGATGATGACTTAACTAGAACTTTAATTCATGGATATCATGCTTCAGTTAGTTTTATTGATGCTCAAGTAGGAAAAGTGATGCAAACTTTAGAAGATTTAGATTTACGCAAAAATACTGTTGTTATTTTTATGAGCGACCATGGGTATAAAATTGGCGAATATGGAGCTTGGTGTAAGCATTCAAATTTAGAAATAGATGTTAGAGTGCCATTAATTATTAGTAGAGAGACAGGTTATAAAAATAGAAAGTTTGGAGTAACCTCAAATGCTTTAGTAGAAAATGTTGATATTTTTTCAACTTTAGTCGAATTATGTAATCTAAAAGGTCCAGTATCTGATGGAAAAAGTTTATTACCTATTATTGATTTCCCTAGTTTGGAATGGGATCAATTCGCTACAAGTGTTTACCCTAGAGGAACCAAAATTATGGGATGTACAGTCACAGATGGTAATTGGCGATATACCGAATGGAGAAATTCAAAAACTCACGAGGTTTTTACTTCTGAATTATATGAGCATAAAAATAGTTTGTTGTCTTTTAAAAACTTATCTGGAGTTCCAGAATATGCTTCTGTAGAAAAAAGAATGAAAACATTTATAGAAACTCAATTTCCTAGAAACTCAGCTCCTTTTTTACAGAACGATATACCTAGAGAAAAGGGACAGTGATAGAGTTGTATGCCTATAAAGATTATAAAATATTCTTACTTAAATTAAAATCTCGAATTCTTTATTAATTGCGTTGTATGGTTTTCTATAATTAATCTTGATACAACAGGATAGAACAGGATTATATCAAACTTGTTATTTGTTAAGTTTGTTTTAGTCATGTCCATTACAGCGCAAACAATGAAAAACATTCTCGTTTTCTTATTCTTCTCATTAACGATTTCTAATGGATATGCGCAACGAAAAATTACTAATTTCAATAATAATTGGAATTTTATATTAGAGGATAATCCCAATTTTTCAAAAGAAAATTTCGATGATACCTCATGGACAACCTTAAACGTGCCACACGATTGGTCTTTCGAAAAAGGCGTACGGAAAGGTGGAGACCAAGGTCAAGGTGGTGGTTATCACGATGGTGGTATTGGTTGGTATCGTAAATCTTTCAATGTCAATAAAGCCAATCTTTCTAACATCACTTACATCAATTTTGATGGGGTTTACATGAATAGTGAGGTTTGGATAAATGGTAATTATTTAGACAAAAGACCTTATGGCTATATCAGTTTTAGATACGATATTTCTAAGTATTTAAAAGCTGGAGAAAATACATTTGCTGTTAGAGTAGATAATAGTTTAGAGCCTTCAGCACGTTGGTATCATCCATGCGGAATATATGCACAAGTAAAACTAATAGAAGTTAACCCAACGCATTTTAAACCAAACAGTATTTTTATTAAAACACCTTCCATTTCTGATCAAAACGCAACTGTAAATATAGATGCAGAAATTAATGGAAAATTGAAAGGTTTAAAATATGAAGTAAAATTGTTTTCTCCTGATGGAAAGGAATTAATCAAAAAATGTGAGAAACTAAAAATATCCAATCCAACCTATCAATTTGAAGTGAAAACACCAAAATTATGGAGTCCAGAAACACCAAATGTATACAGAGCCGTAACTCAAATTTTAGATGGTAAAAAAGTCATTGATGAAGTTGAAACCAATTTTGGTTTTAAAACCGTAGAATGGAATACTGAAACAGGTTTTTGGTTAAACGGAGAAAACATAAAATTAAAAGGCGTTTGTGAACATTGGGAAGGAGGTCCAGTTGGAGGTGCCTGGACAAAACCACTATTACGTTGGAAACTTCAATCCTTAAAAGACATGGGTATTAATGCTATCCGTCCATCACACAACCCAACACCACCAATGTTTTACGATATCTGTGATGAAATTGGGTTGCTGGTAATGGACGAAATTTTTGATGGTTGGCACAAAAAAGCACCTCAAGATTATGGTAAACAAGCTTTTGATGAATGGTGGCAACGCGATGTAAAAGAATGGATAACCAGAGATAGAAATCACCCAAGTATTTTTGTCTGGAGTTTAGGCAATGAAACACATAGCGATGTGGCGTCGGAATTGGTGAAATTTGGTAAACGATTAGACCCAACACGATTATTTACATCTGGTGCAGGAAATCCAGATGATATGGATATTACTGGTGTCAATGGAGGTTCTGAAACCAATTCGTTTATAGATGGGATGAATGGGAAAAAATTAGATAAACCATTTATTTCCACAGAAGCACCACATACTTGGCAAACACGTGGGTATTACAGAACACAAACATGGTGGCGCGATAATGAGTTGCCCGGTACTTACGAATTACCAAACTTAACTGAAAAAGAAATCTTTTTTTACGAAGGAATCAATCCTAAAAATTGGAGGAACAGAAAACAAAGTTTCAATTCGTCGTACGATAATGCTACAGTAAGAGTTTCAGCAAGAAAATATTGGGAAGTCATGAGAGATAACCCATGGCATAGTGGTCATTTCCGTTGGACAGGTTTCGATTATTACGGAGAAGCAGGTTTAGCACACGGTGGATTACCGTTCAATTTGTTTATGGGAGGCGTTTTAGATGTGGCTGGATTCAAAAAAGATTTATTCTATTTCTATCAAAGTCAATGGACAAAAGAACCTATGATTCATATGTTACCACATTGGACGCATCCAAGAATGAAAAAGGGAACGGTTATTCCGGTTTGGGTCTATTCTAATGCAGATGAAGTCGAATTGTTTTTAAACGGTAAATCTTTAGGTAAAGATAAACCAGGAATGGTTTGGAACGAAATGCAATGCGAATGGCTAGTGCCTTATGAAGAAGGAATACTAGAAGCGGTAGCTTATATAGATGGAAAAGAAGTAAAGAGGACAGCTTTTTCAACGAGTAAACAACCCTCAAAATTAAAAACAAGTATTCAAAAGTTAGATGCTGAAGATTCGTTTACCACAAGCTATATCATCACTTCAGAAAGTTTAGACGAAAACAATAATTTATACCCTTACGGAGAAAACAGAGTTTACTATAATATTCAAGGTGATGTAAAGAAAATTTCCATGGAAAATGGAAATCCTATTGATCCTATCAGCAGAACAAAGTCTGATTTTAGAGCCATGTTTTTTGGGAAAACAAGACTATTCCTAAGAGAATTACCCAATGCAAAATCGGCATCAATTATCACAGCTTCAATTTTAGGAGATAAAGCATTATATACTTCAAATACAATCACCATTGACGCCAAACAGATTCAGGTTTTAGGAAATTCAAATGTTGATGATTTAGAAATTCTATATACAGTCAATGGCGATAATCCTGAAACAAAAGGTACAATTTATAAAGGCGCTTTTGAAGTTTTAGACGGTAGCACAGTAAAAGTCGCAGTTAAACAAAACGGCAAGACTATTATAACAATGGAAGAAAACTTTGGTAAAAATGAAGGTTTATTTTGGGGCGACGAACATTCTAAAGATATGTGGAAAGGTAGAGGTGTCAATATAGCTGCCGAAGAAGCCATACTTACGGGAGAAGCAGAAGTTAGTGATAAAGCTCATCATTTTAAAGGTACAGGTTTTGTAAGATTTAATGGCAACGAAGGAGCTATTATGTTTTACAAAGAAAACGATGGTGAAGGAAAAACGTATGCGATTAGATTTAGATATATGCATAATGATGCTTATAAAACCTATCCAATGAAACTATTTGTAAATGATGAATATATAAAAACGTTTGAATTTTTACCAACAGGAGGTTGGGTGCAGAATTGGAAATTTGTAAATGCAAAAGTGTTTTTTAAATCGGGTGCAAACAGTATTAAGTTAGAAACTACAGGTAAAAGCGGTCCTTTTATAGATGAGTTGTTTGTGGATTAATTAAAAAAGTTTTAAAAATAGTTGATATGATAAATATATTAATTGCGATGGGAGTTTTATTAGTGTTTAATTTTCTACTATTAATGTTTAGTTGTAATAAAGATTGAATTTAAAATAGGAAGAAACAATTAACGATTGTTTCAAATTTTCATACTCTAAAAATTAGTAAGTAATGCGTCGTTTTCAATTATAAAAAAGTATTGGTGTAATGAACAAAATAGTATGTCTTATAGTTTTTATGTGTTCGTTTTCCTATGCTTCGGAGGTGAAGGATTTGAAGTGCGAATCGAAAACTAACCCAACAGGCATAACCATTAATAAACCGCATTTTAGTTGGACGTTTATAGGTGATGCTAAAAGTCCAAAACAAGGAGGTTATAGAATTGTAATGGCAACCTCGCCAGAAAAATTAAAATATCCAGATTTGTGGGATTCAGGGCCAACCAGTTCATCACAATCTAGTAGTATACAGTATTCAGGAGCACCTTTAAAAAACGGACAACGTGTGTTCTGGAAAGTCACCATTTGGGGAAATAATCGAGGTGCAGTTCACAGTGAAGTTTCTTGGTTTGAAATGGGAGAAATAGAAAACCCTGCAAAAGCATTTCAACCTCATGTGTTTTCTAAATCCAAAAAAGGTATCATCAAAATCAATATAAACAGTAAAGATACAGGTAGAACTTTTGAAGGTATTGGAGCGGTTAGTGCAGGTGCTTCAACAGATTTATTATATGATTATAAAGACCCTATAAGAAGTCAAATTTTAGACCTTTTATTCAAACCTAAATTTGGTGCTGGTTTTCAACATTTAAAAGTTGAAATGGGTGGAGGAGAAAATTCTACTTGTGGATCAGAACCATCACATGCTTTTACGAGAGAAGAATTGAAAAATCCGGTATCTCGTGGCTATGAGTTTTGGTTGATGAAAGAAGCCAAAAACAGAAACTCAGAAATGATTCTAGAGTACCTACCTTGGAGTTTTCCTGGATGGCTAAAACCAAACATTTACTCACAAGAATCCGCTGAGTATTTTGTAGCATTTTTAGATGTGGCAAAAAAGCAATGGGATTTAGACATAGATTGGGTAGCTGCAGCCGAAAATGAAAACGATACTAATCGTAATTGGTTGGTAAACTATATGAGACCCACTTTAGATGCCAGTGGTTATCAAAACGTAAAAATTCAAGGCCCAGATGATAACAGTGGTGACTGGAAAATATTTAATGATTTAGAAAAAGATAGCGCGTTCAATGAAGTCATTGAAGCAGTAGGTTACCATTATGTTTCAGGAAGGGAGTTTACCGATAATATGGTAGATGGTCGTGGTCGTCCAACCACAGAGAAAGCAAAACAATCAGGAAAACCGCTTTGGGCAAGTGAAGATTGGAGCTGGACAGGCAAAGACTGGGATGGTGCTGGAGCACTGAACTTAGCACGATTGTACAACAAATTTTACATTAGAGATAAAATTACAAAAACACTTATTTGGGCACCTATTGGGTCGATATATAAATCGGTGACTTGGGATAAGGCAGGCGCTATGAAAGCTAATGAACCTTGGAGCGGTTATTATGAAGTTTGGCCAACTATTTGGGCAACAGCGCATACTACGCAATTTTCCACACCACACAATTGGGAATATTTAGACGGAGCATGTGGATTGTTTGATGCATCAACTTATAAAGGAAGTGTTGTGACTCTAAAAGATAAAAACAGTGCCAATTGGAGTATGATTATTTGTACTGCAAATACAGAAACTTTAGAGGTGAAAATTAAAAAGGGCTTAGCAGACGACAAGATTTATGTTTGGAAATCCGATGCAGAAAATCAATTTGTAGAGTTAGTAAGTATCGTTCCAAAAAAGAGGTCGTTTACTATACAACTTGATGCCAATAGTATCTATTCGTTAACCACAACAACTGGCCAACAAAAAGGATGGTATGAGATTCCTGAATCTAAAGTATTTCCATTTCCATATAAAGAAGATTACGAGGATAGAAAAGTTGGTGACTTACCAAAATATCATTCAGACCAAAAAGGTAGTTTTGAAATCGCTCTAAAAGCAGATGGCACCAATTGCTTAAAACAAATTGCACCAGAACCTGGTTATGATTGGATGCGTATTTACAGAAGAACAAACATAAAACCGCACACTTTAATTGGAGACGTAAATTGGAAGAATTTCACCTGTAGCGTAGATGTTTATATTAAAGATGGGAATGTGGAATTAGGAGGACGTGTAAAAGGCAGCTTTTTGAACGGTTATCGATTTTTGATTGAAAAAAACGGAAACTGGAAGCTAATGTATAATAAGAAAACGTTGACCAAAGGAAATATTATCGATTTTGATTCTAATATTTGGCACCAATTGAAACTAAAGTTTCAAGATAAAGACGTTGAAGTTTTTGTTGATAATGAATCCATAACAAAAGCATCTCACGACGTCAGTAATGGTTACATTTCTTTTGCAAGTTCCTATCATGGAAATCTTTTTGATAATTTAAAAGTAACAGATAATGATTAAAAAAATAATAGTCTTATTACTAATAAGCATTTGTGGCTGTAATTCTGCGCAAGAAGCCTCAGAAAAATTAAGAGTTATAGAATATCAGGAATTAGAACATCAAAAAAGCCTGATTAAGAAGGGTGATAAAAAAGCTGTTGAAAACTATAACAAACTAATTAAACAAGTAGATAAATTATTAAATAGATCTGTTTTTTCAGTGGTGAATAAAGTAGGTGTTCCGCCAAGTAAAAGCAAACACGATTATATGAGTATTGGGCCTTATTGGTGGCCTAATCCTGAGACAGCAGACGGATTACCATATATAAGAAAAGACGGTGAAATAAATCCGGAAACAAGAAACAATTATACTGATTTTGTTGAGAACGAAAACTTTCTACGAGCAATTAGAGACTTAAGTAATGCTTATTATTTAAGCGATAATATAAGCTATGCAAATAGAGCTTTAAAGTTAATAAATACTTGGTTTTTAGATGCGGATACCAAAATGAATCCCAATCTTAATTATGGACAATCTATACCTGGGAAAAATGATGGACGATGTTTTGGCATTATTGAGTTTGGCGGTTTAGTTGAAATCCTTAAATGCTTAGAGGTATTAGAAGATAGAAATCAACTTGACGATGAAACGAAGAAAGGTATGGAGTCATGGTTGTCAGAATATGCCGATTGGTTGCAAAACAGTGAATTAGGTAAGGAAGAAGCCACAAGAGAAAATAATCACGGAACGCATTATGATATTCAATTGCTTAATATACTATTATATCTCAATAGAGCAGATGAGGTCAAAAACCATCTGTCTACCATAACAAAAGCAAGAATCTTTAGTCAAATTGAACCAGATGGAAGTCAACCAAGAGAACTCAAAAGAACCAAATCCTTTTCATATTCAACCATGAATTTACATGGGTTTATGGAATTGGTGCGTATAGGACAAAAAGTAGGAATTGCTTTATGGAATATTGAGTCAGAAGATGGCAGAAGTATAAAGAAGGGCTATCAATATATGGTGCCTTATCTCATTAAAGAAAAAGAATGGGAGCACAAGCAAATTACAAGTATTAAGAGTTCCGAAGCTAAATTAATAGCAGATTTAAATTATGTAAGTAAAACATTAAAAGATACATCTTTTGATAAAGCACTTCATTTATTAAACCAAAAAAATGAAGTTAAAAACTAAATTTTTGAATTTAAAATTGTTTTAGAGAACATTATAATATGAAGTCAAATCTTATCCACTTTTGTATTGCTCTTATTTCAATTACAATGTGTAGTTGTGATAATTCAGGTACAAGAATTGGTTCAGAAATTCTGTATCCAAAGGAATTAAAACAACTTCATAAAAACGTTATAGAATATTACTTGAATTTAGAAAATGATGATGAAATTATAGAAGAATTATTGCAAAATTTTCAGGAAGATGGCTCATGGACAACCATAGATTATTCTAATAAAATTAGAGGAGGATGGCCTGTGAAAAATCATTTAAAGCATGTTCAATCCTTAGCTATCAATTACAAGAACAAAGATTCTAAATATTATCTGAATAAAAATCTCTCAAAAAAAATCTATAAAAGTTTAAACTATTGGTTAGATAATGATTTTTTAAGCACCAATTGGCACGATCAACATATTGGAGTGCCAGAACTATTATTGCCAACACTTTTTTTAATGGAAGCAGAGTTAAGTGAAGAGCAATTAGAAAAAGCTAAAGTATTACTTGATCGTGCAAAAATAAAAATGTCTGGTCAGAATAAAGTATGGTTATCGACCAACGTCATGTTGCGTTCATTGTTGTTAAGAAAACCAGATTCTGTGGCTATTGCAAGCAAAGCCATTCAAAATGAATTACAAATAGCAAAAGGTGTTGGCGTAAAACCAGATTGGTCGTATCACGAACATGGCGCGCAATTGCAGTTTGGTAATTACGGTCTTTCGTATTTAGAAGATATGATAAAGTGTTACTCATTTGTTCACAACACACCATATCATTTTGAAGCCAACAAAATAGAATTTTTAAGAAACATTATCCTTAAAGGTCAGCAATGGATATTATGGAAAGATACCTATGATATAAGCGCATCTGGCAGACAGCTTTTTGAGAACGAACAAGCTAAAAAAGCAACACGTTTAAAAGCATGTATTCATAAAATGAAGGTCTTGGATAAAGCACATTCAAAAGCATATGATGATGCTTTAGATTCAAAAATTCTATCTGGAAACAAACATTTTTGGAAATCTGATTTTCAAGTGCACAGAACAAAAGATTTTTACTTTTCTGTTAAAATGAGTTCAAAGAGAGTTGTTGGAACTGAGTCTGTAAATCAAGAAAATATTCAAGGCTATTACTTGGGCGATGGTGTGTCGCTACTATCCACTAGTGGAAAGGAATATGAAAATATCTTTCCGTTTTGGGATTGGAAAAAATTACCAGGAACTACAATTATTCAAGATAACAAACCTTTACCAATTATAAAATTTAGTGACTTTAAAACCAATAGTGTTTTTGTTGGAGGTGTTAGTAATGGAGAAAATGGAATTGCAGTTTTGAACTATAATCGTGATGGTTTAAAGGCTAAAAAATCATGGTTTATGTTTGATAATAAAATTGTGTGTTTAGGAAGTGGAATTTTAGCAAATACAGAATATCCAGTTACAACAGCCATAAATCAAGCCTTTGCAAAAGGAGGAATTGTCATAGGAAAAGATGATGAAGTAGAAACTAATGTAAGAAAACGCAAAGAGATAAATCCCGATTGGTTGCTACACGATAACATAGGTTATTTATTTCCAAATGGAGGAACCATAAATCTATCAACAAATATTTTAGAAGGCAGTTGGAATAAAGTTGCAAAACGTTATCGTCCGGTGATACTAACGGAACATATTTTTAAACTATGGTTTACTCATGGTAAACAACCTAAAAATAGAAAATACAATTATATTTTGGTGCCTAATGCAACAGAAGCAAAACTGAAGGATTTTAATAAAAATAAGCCTTTTAAAATCGAGAATAATGAAGCGCTACAATCTGTTGAAACAACGGATGGAACATTGGCAGGTATGGTGTTTTATTCAAAAGGAACATCAAGAATAAAAGGAGGTATTTCGGTGAATCAACCTTGCATGATGATGTTAGAAGAAAAAGCAAATCAACTCATAATATCAGTAAGTGACCCAACGCACAAATTGACTAAAATAACCATAACTATTTCTGGTAATTATAAAGCAAATGGCAGTCAATATGTCCACGGAAAAACTCAGATAACATTACAATTACCGAAAGGTGATGAAGCAGGAAAAACAGTCCAACTGGAATTACAAAAACAGGAATAAAAAGTAATGAAAAAAAGAAATCTATTTTATGTTTTCTTCCTAGCAATGTTTAGCATGGCATTGCAAGGTCAAAACTCAATTGTAATTGATGAATTAGAATCTGGATTTCAAAATCCACCAAACCAAGCCAAAGCCAGAACTTGGTGGCATTGGATTAGTGGAAACGTTTCCAAATTTGGAATTACAAAAGATTTGGAAGCCATGAAACAAGTGGGCATTCAAGAAGCGCAGTTGTTTAATGTGCACTTGGGTTTTCCAAAAGGCGGAATAACCTATTTAAGTGAAGAATGGTTAGATTTATTTCATTTTGCAGCTTCTGAAGCAAAACGGTTGGATTTAGAATTAGCATTTCATAATAGTGCAGGTTGGTCGTCTAGTGGAGGACCGTGGATTACAGAAGAAAACGCAATGCAAACCGTAGTTTTTAGCGAGATTATTGTTAATGGAGAGCAAAAATTTAAAGGCGAACTTTCAAAGCCAGAAACTAAATTCAGGTACTATAACGACATTGCTGTTTTAGCATTTCCAAAACCTGAAAAAGCTATAAAAATTGATGGATTAGATTATAAAATATTATCAGATAGAATCAGAAATCATTTATTGCCAGATACCAAAGAAATTCCAAAAGCAGCCATAGTAAAGAAAGAAAGTATTATAGATATTACGTCTAAGTTTTCTGAAAATGGTGTTTTAGATTGGGACATTCCAAAAGGTGAATGGGTTATTTTTCGAATTGGGCATACACCGAATGGTTCAAAAAACAGACCAGCTGTTGATGGTGGTCACGGTTTAGAAGTAGATAAAATGTCTACAGCTGCTTTAGATGATTATTGGAATAAAGGCGTACAACCCATTTTGAATAAGCTAGGAGATTTAGTTGGGGAAACTGTAAATAATTGTTTAATTGATAGTTACGAGGTAGGTTCGCAAAATTGGACTACAGGTTTTGAGCATCAATTTAAAAAATTAAGAGGATACGATTTAACACCGTACTTACCAACTTTAGCAGGCTATTATGTAGAAAGTGGCGAAATTACCGAACGTTTTCAATGGGATTTTAGAAGAACAATTGGCGATTTAATCGCCGAGAACTACTATGGGCATTTTGCAGAATTGTGCCATAAAAACAAACTTAAATTTTCTGTAGAACCCTATTGGGGACCTTTTGATAATATGCAAGTAGGTGCCAAAGGCGATATTGTAATGTGCGAATTTTGGAGTGGCGGTTATCCGTTTTTTGATTCTTCAAAATTTGTATCTTCAATTGCTCATTTAAATGGAAGTAGCATTGTTGGCGCAGAATCCTTTACTGGCATTGGCGGTTGGGATAAACACCCTGCAACCATAAAATCTATTGGCGATAAAGCTTGGGCAGAAGGTATTACTCGTTTTATATTTCATACTTATGTGCATCAACCTTGGGATGTTGGGCCTGGAATGGCGTTAAGTTATCACGGTTTCGATTTTAACCGTTTGAATACCTGGTGGACACAAAGCAAATCGTATTTAGATTATATCGCCAAATCCCAATATTTATTACAACAAGGTACTAATGTTGCAGATGTATTGGTATTTACTGGCGATTCATCTCCAAACACGGCTTTTTTATTACCAGAATTAAAGAAATCTGGTTACGATTATGATTTAATTGGTGCTAATAAACTCGGAGAATTATCCGTAGAAAACGGTAAAATTGTTACAAAATTTGGAGTAGCCTACGAAGTACTAACCTTACCAGAAAGCGATTGGATAACGCCTAAAACACTAAAAATAATAGATGCACTAGTTAAAAATGGTGCTAAAATTATTGGTAATAAACCAAAGCGTTCGCCAAGTTTAAGCAATTACCCAGAAAGTGATGTTTATGTAAAAGCTACGGCCAACGCACTTTGGGATAAAGTTTTAATAAAAGATATTTCCATTGATGAGTTCTTAAGTAACGCGCATATAACCCCAGATTTTTCTATTATTGAAGCTAATAAGGAAGGCGTTGGTTTTATACACAGAAGAACAAAAGAAGCCGATATCTATTTTGTTGCCAATGCAAAAAAGGAAAAAGTAGCATTTACAGGGCGTTTTAAAGTGGCTAACAAATTACCTGAAATTTGGAATGCTGAAACAGGAGACATTAAAAAACTAGCAGTCTGGAAAAATAATGATGATGGAACAATAAGTATTCCTATTGCTTTAGATAGTGAACAAGCTGTTTTTGTAGTGTTTAAAGAAAATTCAGTAGATGAAAATCATATTGTTGAAGCGGATATAAAATTAGAAAAACCAACACCAACATCATTATCTAACCTAAAAATAATAAAAGCAGAATACGGTAATTTTCTACAAGAAGGCTTGGTAGATATTACTGATAAGGTAGCAGCCGAAGTACATGATGGAAAGCTAAATTTTCAGATGTCTAGAGCTTTTTGCGATTGCGATCCTGCAATGGGATATGTAAAAGAGTTTCGAATGGAATATCAAATTGGTGATGAAATTGAACATATTCATGCCGAAGAAAGAGAGTTTGTTACTATTGATGCAGGTAATCAACCTCTTAAAATAATTTCTGCGGTGTTTGGTAAATTTAAAGCAGAAACTAAAGGTGTGCCTAAAAACTTTGAAGCTTTTGATGTTGCCGAAAACATCGTAAATCAGGTAGTTTCAGGACATTTAAATATTAAAATTACGGATGAATTGGTAAATGGTAAAGCTTTAAAAAATACTGTTAATTTCTTAAAAATTACATTTGAAACCGATGGCAATTCAAGAACCACTATAATTCCAGAGGGCGAATTTTTAAACTTAAATAGGTCTATATCTTCATCAGAAATTTACAAAGCTAATGGCCATAACATTTGGAAAACCCCTTTTTCTGGAAGTTTATCTTATACAAAGGCATCAGGAAAATCAAAACAAGTAAAAGTAAAGGTTCCACAGTCAATAGAATTATCTGAAAATTGGGAAGTAACATTTCCTTTAAAAAATGGTTCTTCAATCAAAAAGAAATACAAGGCCTTAACATCGTGGTCAGAAGCAAAAGAAGAAGACATTCAACATTTTTCAGGAACTGCCATTTATGAAAAAGAATTTACTCTATCTAAAAAACAGTTGTCTAAAGAATATGCTTTTGAACTCGATTTGGGAAGTGTAGCCATTGTAGCCGAAGTTTTTATAAACGATAAAAAAGTAAGCACCTTATGGAAAGCGCCTTTTAGAGTTGCTATTGGTGATTATGTGAAAAAAGGTCGAAATACAATAACACTAAAAATAGCGAATTTATGGGTGAATCGTTTAATTGGCGATGAAAAAGAGCCTTTAGATTATGAGCGTAGAGGTAATAAAACCAAAGCGCTTCCTAATTGGCTATCAAATCCAAAATCTCGAGATTCCAAAAGACAAACATTCTCCTCTTGGAAACATTGGAGTAAAGATGATGAATTAAAAATGTCTGGACTTTTAGGGCCTGTAAACATTCAATTTTATAAAAAAGTAAAACTCTAAGATGATACTAAACAAACTTTGTTTCAAAATACTATTCATTTCTTTTTGCTTTTTAGGATGTGCATCAAAAACTAAAGAATCTAAAGCAACTACAGAAGAAAATCAAACGGTAGACTATTTTGCCGACAACGGTTTTGGAAATGCGGTAGCCATTGTACAACATCCATCTGGTGTGTATCACAAAGGTATTACTTATGTTGCGTATCAAGGGCCGCTAGAAGACCCTTATGTTGCTTCATATAATCATAAAACCAAAGAATGGCAAGGGCCATTTAAAGCAGGAATTAGTGAAATGGGTAAAGACCCAAACCGGAAGAAGAAAATTGATAATCATGGTAAACCTGCAATTCTAATTGATGATGCAGGGTATATTCACATTGCTTATGGTGGGCATGGAGGAGCTCCAGCAGATGGTAAAAATCCGCTAGGAAATCATCATTATGGTAAAAACTTACATGCGGTATCTAAAAACCCTCTAGATATTTCTTCATGGCAAACACTAGATAATATTTCGGTATTTGGTACCTACAGTCAGTTTGTAAAAATGGATAATGGTGATATGTACCTATTTTATCGCCACGGTGCCCATAGAAGTAATTGGGTATATCAAAAATCTACAGATAATGGACGCACTTTTGGGGAACCGGTTTCATTTTTAAAACATAAACGTATACAACAGATTGAAGCCGAAGACTCTTGGTATCCTTGGGTGAGTAAGGGTAATGGAGATGATATCATTGTAGCCTTCGATTATCATATCTGTAGAGATAGTAAAAACACTCAGGACGCTAGAGGTCACATACCAGAGCGACATAACTTGTATTATATGGTGTTTAATACTAAAACAGGAGTGTGGAAAAATGTTAAAAACGAACGGTTAGAAATGCCTTTGAGCAAAGAATTGGCAGACGAGCAAACCTTGGTTAGTGAAATAGCTGAAGATTGGACATTTCAAGGAATAACAGATGTAGATCCAAACGGAAACCCACAAGTTTGCGTATTGGTAGGTCCAGATATAGGAGAAAATAGAAGTGGACCAAAACGTATACAACATTTTAGATGGGATGGGAAAATGTGGTTAAAAAGCGAAAATAAAGACCTTCCTAGAGGTAATGGTGATTTAGAAGTAAAATCATCGAAAGAAGTCAGTATATATCTAGAAAGTGTAACCAATGAAGGTGTTGGAGAAATTAGTAGATGGGATAGCTTTAATGGCGGAGCATCCTTTAAAAAGGGAACTGTTTTTTTAAGCAGAAAAAAGGCTTCATTCGTAATATCTTCTCTTATTGATAATCCACACCCAGATGCTAGAATTATTGTAGGCGAAAAAGTAAAAGGGTCAGATTTCAAAAAGATGTATCTCTTAGGAGAAAATGGTGCAGTGGTGCGTAATAAAAATGAAGCACAGGTACTAAAACATAAAGAATAATAATATACTATAAATTAATTAAATCAAGTACAATGAAAAAATTAAACAAAATAAGTTATTTAATATTGCTTGTGAGCATTTGTTTTTCTTGTGGTAATAAATCAAAAACGACCGAGTCTAAAATAGAAGATGATAAGGCCGTAGAACAAGAACCAAATATTGTGTTCATCTTATCAGACGACCAATCTTGGACCGATTATGGTTTTATGGGTGATGAGAACATAGAAACACCAAGGTTAGATAAGTTTGCTTCCGAAAGTCTCACTTTTACTAGAGGTTATGTGCCTACACCTTTGTGTTCACCATCATTAGCAACCATTATAACTGGTTTGTATCCAAAAAACCATGGTATTTTGGGAAATGATTATGTATATGAACGTGTAAAAGGCGACAATAAAGAAAGTAGAACAAACAGAAATGAAGCCTATAAACCAATAATTACATCTTTTGAAAAGCAAACCACATTGCCAGACATGCTGAAAGAAAAAGGCTATCTATCCTTTCAAACAGGAAAATGGTGGCATGGTAATTATAAAATAGGAGGATTTGATTATGGAATGACCCATGGCAATCCTAAAAGAGGAGGAAGACATGGTGATTATGGTTTAGAAATTGGACGAAAAGGGATGGATACCTTAACAAGTTATGTTGATTTAGCGATTAAAGAAAAGAAACCTTTCTTTTTATGGTATGCACCATTTATGCCTCACAGACCACATAATCCACCACAGCGTTTATTAGATAAATATTTAAAGAAAACCGACTCTGAACATCTTGCTAAATATTGGGCTATGTGTGAATGGTTTGATGAAACCTGTGGCGAATTATTCGATATAATAGAAGAAAAAGGTTTAACGGAAAACACATTATTTGTATATGTGTGTGACAATGGATGGAAACAAGACCCAGAAAAAAGTGGATATATGGTAGATTCTAAACGTGCTCCTTACGATATGGGAATTCGTACACCAATTATGTATAAATGGGCAGGTAAAATTACACCTAAAATGGATAGTAAAACTATTACAAGCAGTATAGATATGGTGCCTACAGTATTAGATATTTTAGATATTGAAAAACCAGATAATCTTCCTGGAATTAGTGTTTTAGATGCAAAATCTTTAAACGAACGTAAAGGGTTTTTTGGAGAAGTTTATTCGCATGATTTTGATACGATAGAAAATAGTATGTTTTATAATATGGCTATTTTTCCTCCTTATAAAATTATTGTTCCAGACCCTGTAAGAAAAAAAGGCGAAGTTGTGCAGCTATTTAATATTGATGAAGATCCTTTTGAGAAACATAATATTGCTGAGAATCATCCAGAAGTTGTTGAAGAATTAATAAAGAAAATTAAAAATTTTAGGTCAGAATAATAAATCATTATGAGAATAACGCTCTTAATACTTTTAGTGCCATTACTGTTTATTCTTTCATGTAAGAATCAAGAACAGCAAGTGGTAAAAGACATCACAACAAAACCAAACGTCTTGTTTATTGCTGTTGATGATTTAAACAATTGGATTAGTCCAATTCAAAATTTTTCAAACGTAAAGACACCAAATTTTGATAGACTCTCAAAAATGGGAGTTACATTTACAAACGCTCACGTTCAGGCGCCTTTATGTGGGCCTTCAAGAGCTTCTATAATGACAGGTTTACGTCCTTCTACAACCGGAATTTACGGAATGACACCTGATAATAAAATTCGGAGAGAAGGGAATCCTGCTACAAAAGACATCAGGTTTTTACCAGAATACTTTGAGGACAATGGCTACTACACAATGGGCATTGGAAAACTATTTCATATCCATGCGCCAGATAGTGTATTTAATGAATCTGGTGGACGTGTAAAAGGTTTTGGTCCTTATCCTAAAAAACGATTTGTTTGGGATGGTTTTGGAACATCAAAATCTAAAAAAGAAAAGTATGGAAGAACAAGTACAGATTGGGGAGCTTTCCCTGAACAAGATTCTTTAATGCCAGACCATCAGTCTGTAAATTGGGTTGCTGAAAGACTGCAAAGAAATTATGATGAGCCATTTTTTATGGGACTTGGGTTTTTAAGAGTTCATGTACCACTTTATGTTCCTCAAAAATGGTTCGATTTGTATCCGTTGGAAGATATTCAAACTCCACCTTACAAGTCAGATGATTTAAATGATATTCCTCCTGTAGGTATGCAAATAAATGATTTACCAATGATGCCATCTACAGAATGGGCAAAGGACAGTGGCGAATGGAAAAAGATAGTGCAAGCCTATTTAGCTTGTATGAGTTATGTAGATTATGAATTAGGTCGTGTTTTGGATGCTTTAGAAAGCAGTAAGTATGCTGATAATACCATTATTGTTTTGTGGTCGGATCATGGATATCGTTTAGGGGAAAAAGGAACATTTGCAAAACACGCACTTTGGGAAACTGCAACAAAAGCGCCATTGCTATTTGCTGCTCCAAATTTGCCTAAAGGAAAGAAAATCACGGCACCTGTAGAGATGTTGTCTATTTATCCAACTTTGTTAGAATTGAGTGGCTTGCCAGCTTACAAAAGAAATGAAGGGAATAGCTTAGTGGCCATGATGGAAAATAATGAAGGACTAAATGAAGCAAGAGCTATCACAACTTATGGTATGAATAATCATGCTATTAAGACAAATGGTTATCGTTATATTCAATATGAAGACGGAACTGAAGAGTTTTATAATCATAGCTTAGACTCCAATGAGTGGTATAATGAAGCTAATAATCCTAAATACAAGAGTGAGATAGAAGCGTTAAAAGCGCTGTTGCCAAATGTGAATTCAAAATGGGATTCGGAATCTAATTATACCTTTCAACCTTATTTTGTGGAGCAAAAGATGCGTGTAAATGGAAAAGAAAATAAACCCGTGGATGTCATTGGAGCTGATAGGTAACTCCTATATATCTTCAAAAATGATAATGAATCGTTTTTCAAGACAGAGCAGGATAGTTAGCGTTATTAATATATTTATCTTTCGTTAGATTTTTTAGTAATTTTTTTAATATATAATGTAATCGATGTTTTCTAAAAATAAACTTGTTTTAGTATTAAGCATTTTTAGTTTTTTCCACTTAAATGCACAAGTAACTTTATCATCAGATTTTACAGATGAAGATAATGAGAGTACAGCTTTACATAATATTTGGTCTATAGCCAATAGAATTAGTCCTCAATCTGGTTCAAATGTACGTCCAGGACTTAAAATGAATACTGTTAGAATGATTGGTGGAATCAAAAAAACTGTAAATGGTGAAAATGTAAAAGATTTAGATTTTGATACCTGTTTGTATGATTCTATTAATAATCAATATGTATATAAATTTGAGCGACTAATAGAAAGGTTAGATAATATTATTAATTCTCAAACAGAAATCCATCAAATTGTATTAGATCAACCGCCTTGGGCTTTTCAACATGGCTATACGTTTATTCCAGAAGGGACTATAGATTATGTTAATTTCAGAGAGAACGAACAAATATCTATTTATGGTAATTCTTTGCCTCCTGCAGACCAAGTTGCATACCATGATTATATAGTAGCTTTAATGACCGAGTTAGTTGATAATTATGGAGAAGATTTGGTTTTATCTTGGCGTTTTAGAGTCGGTTCTGAAATTGAAACACCAGACCATTGGTATGGTACCAAACAAGATTTTATAGAACATTTCGAAAATACAGAAAGCGCAATAAGAGCAGTTTTGCCGAATGCAACTATTGGTTTACATACAAGGGCTCCAGATTTTCTCTATCAAAATGGCTCAGTGTTAAATTACAAAGGTGAGCCTTTTGCTTCTTTTGCTGAGGGTTTAATAGAATATTGTTTTGATAATAATGTACAATATGATTTTTGGGGAATATCAGATTACGTAGTTTTAGGTAATGGCAATTTACGTAATATGAGCATTAAGTATAATCATTTATTCGCTGATTTGGTAAATCATCCAGAATGGGACGCTAGTGCAACTATTGATTTAATGGAGTATGCAACAGTAACCACAATGAATGGTGCTGATGGCAATGGGTTTATTAATGCAGAAACATCTCATGCAGAAATTGTAGAATTATATTTTTCTAATATTTTTTATAAAAATAAAGAGGAGGGTTTAGATTTAATTTATAGATGGGGTAATAGAACTGGTTCACAAGATCCTCCAGGAATTAGTATTTTAAATTCTATGAATGGTAAAGTGCATTATACAACAGATATTTCTGGTACACCAGAAACTTCAACAAATGATGTTGACGCTATTTTCGCAAAAAAGGATGGCGCTACAGAATATGATGTTTTAGTATATAATTATAATAACAATTCTTTAAACTATATATATAATGAAGAGGTAAATGTGTCTATAACATCGGAATTACCAGTAGGTACAACCTTATATTATAGAAGTATTTCGTATGACAAAACCAATAATAAACTACAGAATTTCTTAGAAGAAAATTCGGGACAAGCTTATGTAATGAGTGGATTTGATGATAAAGGAGATCCAGAAAGAATTTTAACTGAAGCTGGTTTAGCTGCATATGAAGCTTATGAAAATCCAAACCCACATCAATACAGTAATTGGGAAAGTATAGTAACTACTGTACGAGATGATGGTGAATCTGGTTCTGTAATAAGTGTACAAACAGAGGTTCCTTCATTTGCGTTCGAAAAGTTTGAATTTAGAACCGAAGAATATTTTACAACACCTATTACACCTGCAACTGTTGTTTGGACAACTTCAGAAGATTTTGCGCCTTGGACAGCAGTGAGTGCCGGAATGAATGTAAACACAGATAATGATTTATTAACCTTGAATTATTCAAGCGGATTTGCATTCCCAATGGCAGCAATTACAGGGTTAAATATTAATTCTGATTTGTATGACACCTTACAATTGGTTGTTAAAAATAGTACAGAAGATACGTTTCTTCAAATGGCGGCAAATATTCCAGGTACAGAATTTGCTTCAGGAAGAAAAAAAATTACCATCCCTAATGATAATGAGTGGCATACGATAGATGTCGATTTAACAGACTGGTCGCATTGGGAAGGTATTATTAACGAATTTAAGGTATATGAAAGTGTAAATACAGGTAGTATTGTTTTTGATAGAATAGAGTTTATACCTATTGCAGATAATGAGATTTTTGATGTAACAATAAATAAATTAGGTAATGGCATATTAAATTATGAAAGCGGAACTTCTTTTGGAGGGCAGCAATTTGATTTAAACGCAATTGCAGATCAAGGTTGGGTATTTCAAGGTTGGTCTGGTGATATAGTAAGCACAGAAAACCCGTTAACAATAACCGTAAATTCTGACTTAAATATAACAGCAACATTCACTCAAGACGGATTGTCTGTAGATGAAAATAATTTAGACAATGCTTTTACTGTTTTTCCAAATCCAAGTTCTAATGGTGTATTTACATTAAAAAGTAATACAACAGAGCTTTGGGAAGTGTACAGCCTAACAGGAGTTAAGGTGCTTTCTGGAAAAGGAAAGACAATAGATATCTCTAAATTTTCAAATGGAATTTATATTATAAAAATCAATAAAGCTTACAAAAAACTATTGTTTAACTAAGAGCTTTTGGCAATTATAAAGATTCGTTAATATGAAGATATTTTCAAAGATTTCAATATTCGTTTTTTTTGTAACTCTTTCATTTGGTTGTAAAACACCATCTTCAGATAATACTCAGAATTCCGAAAAAAGACCAAATATCATATTTTATTTGGCAGATGATCAAGATGTCTATGATTATGGATGTTATGGCAATGAAAAGGTGATTACCACAGGAGTAGACCGACTAGCTAAAGAAGGTATGCTATTTAAAAATGCCTTTACAGCGCAAGCTATTTGTGCACCAAGTAGATCACAATTGTTTACAGGAAACTACCCTCTTAAAAACGGATGTTTTGCAAATCATACAGCAACTAAACCTAAGATAAAGAGTGTAACATCACAAATGAAAAGCTTAGGGTATGAAGTTGTTTTAGCAGGAAAAAGTCATGTAAAACCATACAATGTCTATAATTGGGATAAAGAATGGGAACCAGTACCCAAAAAGGATGTGCCAAGAGATTACATTCCTTTAGATAGTATTGAAAATTATTTTAAAACTTCTAAAAAGCCTTTTTGCATGTTTATAACATCAAAATATCCACATGGAAAATATTTTGATGTAGAAAACCCAAATGCAGAAGACCTTAAGTTTTATCCATTTAATGCGCATAAAAAAAGCGATAAAGCATACGTTAAAAGCAGAGCAGGCTATTACCGAAGTATTGAAGAAGACAATACACAAATTGAAAAGGTATTGGAATTGGTTGATACTTATTTAGGTGACAATACCTTATTTATATACAGTGCCGATCATGGTGTTTCAGGAAAATTTACAGTGAAAGATATTGGTTTAAAGGTACCATTTGTAGCACGTTGGCCAAAGGTAATTAAGGCAGGTACAACATCAGATCAGTTAATTCATTACACAGATGTGTTGCCAACTTTTATGGAAGTTGCAGGAAGTAAGGAACGTAAGGATATGGATGGGAATAGTTTTTTATCGTTATTACAAGGCGATGATATTCAAGTAAACAAGTACGTTTTTGGTGTAAGAACCAATCAAAACATTTTAAACTCAGAAGTTTTTCCATCAAGAATGATTCGTGATAAGCGTTACAAATACATTCGAAATTTTAATTCAATAGAAGTTGTTGAACAAAATTTAACAGGAAAATCAAATGTAGATTACTTTATTAAAAGAGGTGCAAATGCACATAAAAATGAGCCTTTTGAGGAATTATACGATTTACAAAATGATCCATTTGAGCAAAACAATTTAGCTCAAAATTCAGAATTACAATCTTTGAAAGAAAAATTGAAACAAGATTTATTCAGTTGGATGCAGTCTCAAGGAGATATTTTAAATGAAGAATTTGGTAATATGCCAATTATCACACCAAAAGGAAAAAAAGGATTTAAGCTAGACCAAGATACGCCAAGAAGAAAAATCCCAGATTCCATAAAAAACACCCTTGCTAAAGACGACTATATTGTAATTGAACATTGGTAAAAAAAACTTATTAAAATGAATAAATTCTTCACATATGCATTTGGTTTAGCATTACTTTTTATGTCATGTAAAAATGAAAAAGATAAAACCGCAGGCACACAAGAGCAAAAACCAATGAACGTTTTGTTTATTGCTATTGACGATTTAAGAACCGAATTAGGTTGTTATGATGCACCACAAGTAAAGTCACCCAACATAGATCAATTGGCACAAGAAGCTCTTGTTTTTAACCGTGCCTATTGTAATGTCCCTGTTTGTGGAGCTTCAAGAGCTAGTTTACTCACAAGTATTCTACCTACAAAAACACGTTTTATAGATTACAGAGCAAAGGCAGAAGAAGAGGTTCCAAATGCTAAAACATTACCAGGCCTCTTTAGAGATGCTGGCTATACCAGTATTTCTAACGGAAAGATCTTTCATTACAATAAAGATGTTCAAGAGGCTAGTTGGAGTCAAAACCCATGGATGCCAGAAGGAGGACACAGAGTTAGTTACGACCCTGGGACTACAAAAGTGATTATGAAATCAGGGAATGGTCGAGTATACGAAGCACCAGAAGTAGATGAGAGTGCGTATCCTGATTATAAAATTGCTCAAAAAACTATTAGTGATTTACGTCGTTTCAAAGAAACAGGAGAATCTTTCTTTATGGCTTGTGGATTTTTCAGGCCACACATGCCGTTTTATGCGCCTAAGAAATATTGGGATTTATATGATAGAGATGCTATTGAGATAGCCAATAACCGTTATGTTCCTGAAAATGCTCCAACTTTATTACGTGGCAGTGGCGAGTTTAAAAGCTATAGTTTTGGAGAATATACACCTAATACTGACGAGTTTCATAAAATGATGCGTCATGGGTATTATGCTTGTGTTAGCTATGTGGATCAGTTGGTTGGAGAAGTGCTTGGTGAACTTGAGAACCTTGGTTTGGCAGAGAATACAATCGTTGTGATTTGGGGTGATCATGGTTGGCATTTAGGAGAGCATGAGTTTTGGGGAAAGCATAATACGTTGCATAATGCTTTGCAGGTTCCTCTGATTGTAAAAGTGCCAGGAAAGGCCAAAGGACAACATACTGAAGCTTTGGTTGAGAGTGTTGATATTTATCCAACGCTTTGTGATTTAGCCAATATACCTGCACCTGATTACATCATGGGAGAGAGTTTTAAATCCGTACTTGATAATCCAGAGCAGTCGTTTAGAGAAAACGCTTATGCACGTTTTAAAAAGGCTGATGCTATTGTAACAGAAGATTTTAATTATTCCTTATATGAAAATGGTGAGGAGATGTTATACAATCGTAAACTAGACCCAGATGAGAACAAAAATGTAGTAACTGATGTTAAATACAAGAAGGTGCTCGAAGACATGCGAAATACGCTGAAAATTAAGCAAGAAAAAGCAAATAGTTATAAATAAAAAGAGCTTTTTAAACTGGTATGAAAAAAACAAAAATTAGCATGTCTTATATTTTAAGAAGTATTCTTTTAATTTTTGTATTGTTGTTTCAAACTATACTTTTTTCACAATCAAAAGAGCGTCCTTTTATTTTAGTGACTATGGAAGAACGAAGTCAAATTCTTGAAAAAATAGAGACTCAAGATTGGGCAAAAGACATCTTTAATAAATTAAAAGGAAAAGCAGATTTTCAAGTTAAATCCTTTAATAAGAATCCGAAAACCTATTTAGAAAAGTTACCATTCAATTGGACCGAAGGTAAAAAAAACAGCTTTCCACCATTTTATAAAACCTACCATGTAGAAAATGGTATTCAAAAAAATCTTGATAATGCCACAGATGCAGAGAAGAAACATATGGAATTATTGGACAAATATCTTCAAATCGCTATGGATTGTGGCATGATGTATTATTTAACCCAAGAAGAAAGTTACGCTTATGTGGCAAGTAGTATATTATATTCTTTTACAAAATCGGTTCAAAAATCGAAGCTTTCAGATTGGCATGGAAGAGGAGGTTGGTTGTTTCCTTATGATGGTTTTAGAGAAGTACGTGTTTTAGGTTATAAAGTGCCTTTGATTTACGATTTTACAGCTTCTTATCTTAAAAATGGAGGGCAAGCATTTGATATCATCAAAAATAGAAAAGTAGATTTCCCAGTAAAAGAGCTTCAAGACGTTTGTAGAACCTATGCAGATATTACGATTAATTACGGTCATACAGGTTCTAACCATTCAATTTTAGAGTCACCAAGTTTAGTATATAACGCCTTGGCTATGGATGACGAAAAAGAGCGTGAAACATTATTATCCTATTTCCTAAATGAAAACACAGACAATCAAGACGCAATTAACGTCATGTATAAAAAGTATAAAAAGAAAGGTGATATATGGCCAGAGACCTCACAGTATTTAAATCATTCCACAGCCATTTTAGCTAAATTACTACTGGTTGTAAACAAATACAATCCGTCTTTAAGGCTTGGAGAAACATATTCCAATATTTTATATGCACTACCAAGATTAGATTATTTTGTGTATCCGAACAATGAGATTATAAGATGGGGAGATGGACATAGAAGTGCTCATGCACCATACGAGGCCTATGAAAATGCTTATACTGTAGCTAAAATGGATGGTTTACAAGATTTGCAAGATAAATTTGGACCACTCATTAAAAGAGCTTTGACTAAAGGTAAATACCGCAGAAAAAACATCGAAGCTTTGTTTTGGTACAACAATGATATTAGCAAAGAAGTCGCTAAGATAGATTTACCAAGAACAGATAGAGTATATCATGCAGGTATTGTATTGCAACGAAACTTGAGTAGTACAAATAAGACAAAAGATGGTTTAATGTGTTTTGTAGGTGGTGCTCATATGGTTCATGGTCATGCCGAAGGTATGAATATGGAATTGTATGGAGAAGGTCAAGTATTAGGCGTTGATCATGGACGGAAAAGCTATGGAAAAGACTTGCATGAAAATTACTCAAGATTATTTGCTGCACACAATACGGTAGTCGTTAATGGAAGTTCTCAAGGAGAAGGCGGATGGGTAAATTTAGGCATCAATATGGTTCAACTTATTTCTATGGAGCCAATAGTAGGCGAAGAAGCAGTCTCGCCTTACCATTCATTCAGTCAAACCAGTTTTGAAGACGATAAAGGAGACAAAGCAGAGGCGTCTCAAGAACGCACTTTGGCCTTAATTCGAACATCACCTACTACAGGTTATTATGTGGATGTATTCCGTTCAAAATCTAAGCTGCCAAATGAATATCATGATTATCTGTATCACAATATAGGTGATAAAATCGTTTTTGAAAATGATGATATGGGTTTTAAAAAAACACCAAAGCGCTATATGGCAAATGCCAATGGAGAATGGAGGCATAACAAAGTCTATAGAAATCCAGGATGGCATTTTTTTAAAAATGTAAAAACTTCAAATGCTTACAATAAAGATGTTAAGGCGACATTTAATACAAAAAAATTAAGTACGGGAAACGTATTTATGCAACTGCATATTCTAGGTTTTGAAAACAGGGAATATACCAAAGTAAAGGCACCAACTACTTTTGAATCGTCAAAGCCGTACGACAATATGCCAACACCAACATTGGTGATTCGTAATAAAGGCGAAGCTTGGAAAAATCCATTTGTTGTGGTTTTTGAACCTTATAATGAATCCGAAACGGCAACAATACAATCGGTTGAAAAATTAGAAGAGAATGGTGTTTATAAAGGTTTGAAAATTATTAGTAATACACCAACCGAAAAGTTGACACAATATGTGATAACCCAATCGAAGAATGGTATATTTCAAGATAAAGCCTTAGGTATTTACTTTCAAGGTACTTTTGCCGTAATTTCCTTGAATGAAAATAAAGATTTGAAAAGTATATACATTGGTGAAGGTGATAAATTGGTTTATAAAAACGAGACCATACAAACGGATGCCAGTAAAACCTATTACAAGGTCTATTAACTTAAGTTTATGCAACTGAATAAAATATCGAAATGCTTATCGCTAATTTTAGTCTTGTTAATACTTGTTGGTTGCAAGTCAAAAAAAGAAACAACCTTACTTTTTGTTGGTAGTTTTACGGATAAAAAACCAGGAGAAGGCATCCATGTCTATGAGTTTAATACTGAAACAGGTGAAGCCTCTTTTAAATTTACACTAGATAGTGTTACCAATACATCTTTTTTAAAATTATCTAAGAATGGAAAGTACTTGTATTCGGTTATGGAAAGTCAAATGCCATATCATGGAAAAATTGGATCGTTTGCTGTAGATTCCATAAATGGAAAAATAGACTTGATAAATATCCAAGATTGTGGAGGCTTAAATCCAGCACATTTAGAAATAGATAAAACAGGAAGGTTTTTAGCAAACTCTAACTATTCTGATGGAAGTTTAAGTATGTTTAGAATTAATGAAAATGGAAGTCTTAATCCACATTCCCAAGTTATAAAGTTTAAAGATAGTAGTATCATTAAAAATCGACAAGAAGCATCACATATGCATTCTTCAAATTTTTCACCTGAAAATAACTTTTTATTTGCTCATGATCTTGGAGCTGATAAAATAAGAGGGTTTAATTTTGATATTACTGCTCAGGATTCAATACTTCAAAACGAAAACCAAATTATAATGAAACCAGGAAGCGGTCCAAGACATTTTACATTTCACCCAAACGGTAAATTTGGATACAGCATTGCGGAATTAAGTGGTAAAATTACGGCTTTTAATTATATAGATGGTCAATTAGAATTTGTTGAAGATTATCAATCTTATCAAAAACAACAGGATATTTACAGAGCGGCAGATATTCACATTTCACCAGAGGGTCATTTTTTATATGCTTCAAACCGAGGGCCAGAGGAAGACAGTATTTCAATATTTTCTATCAATCTAGATGATGGTAGGCTTAATTTAATTGGTCACGAGCCAACTTATGGTAATCACCCAAGAAACTTTGCTATTGATCCTTCAGGTAAATTTTTGTTGGTTGCCAATCAATTTACTGATAACATTGTTATCTTTCGTCGGAATATTAAAACAGGAAAACTAACTAAGCTATCACAGGAAATAATTGTTGATAAACCTTCTAGCCTTCAAATGAGAAAGTATAGCATTAATTTGTAATTCAAAACAAACTATAAAATAAATTACAGAGAATCTCTTTCAATTAAGTTAAAAGGTACTTTTACGCTTCCTTTTTTATTATGTAAAACCATGTCTGCCGCAGTTTCACCCATTATTTTAAAATCGGTAGATATTACGGTAATTCCTAATAAATCTTTTAAAGGTGTGTCGTTATAAGATATAATGCCAATATCTTCACCCAATATAAATTCATCTTCTTTTGCTTGTTTTACTAAATTAACTAAATCAGATTCTTCAATTGTAATAAATAAATCGCCTTTTTTTATTATCATGTCGTGTATCACTCCATCTAAGATTTCAAAATCAAGATTAAACTCTACACAGAATTTTCTGAATCCGTGTAAAATTCGTCGTGGATACGGATAGACGGCCTTTTCAGGATATACTAATATTATTTTTTTATACTTCTTAATTTTAGAAACACCTTCTTTTAAGGCGTTGTAAATATCATTTTCAAAATCTTGATATATTTCAGCATGGTTGCTCTTAATTTCAGGCTTAATATTATCTAAAATAACTAACTTCTCTTGTGGTAGTTTTTCAATAGATTTAATAACATTATCAGTAAAACTAATATGTTTTAAGTCATCCGTTTTAAAATGGGGCATTATAACATAATAGTCGTAAGCCGCTTTATTCTTTTCTAATAAATTTAAAAATAGAGATTCATCACAGTGATAAATAATAAGGTCGGTATGAGAGTTTGCTCCCAAACTATTTATAAATGAGTTGTAAGTCCTGAGCTTATAGGAGCTTAATTTGTTTACTAAAAATAAAATATTAATTTTTGAAATTAGTTTTGTTCGGTTTACATAATAACCCTTACCACGTATGGCATTTATAATATTACGTTCCTTTAATATACTATAAGCTTTTTCAACAGTATCACGAGACAAATAAAACTCTTCACTAAACATGTTTATTGAAGCGATTTTTTGACCCATTGTTAAATTCCCTTCCGAAATATTATGAATAATAGAGTCTATAATCTGTTGGTATTTTGGTACCCTTGATTCTTCATCAATTTTTATAAATTTCATCATTTCCAAAATAATCGGAGTTTTAAAGATTAAAGCTTAATTAAGTTTGACACAAATATATGAAGTTATTATTTCTTTGATGTTAAAAAATGCTTCAAACATTTCAAGTTTTAAGGGCATTGTTGTAATTTATTTTCTTTTTAAATACATAGGTGTTATCAGTGACAAATCTAATAATGATGCAGTGATTATAACTTAAAACTTTAGAATTAGATATTCTTTATTACGTTAAAACTATTTTACATTTTATACTAATGCTAATTTTATAGTATGGTATATTGAATGATATTTATGTGGTTTTTTAAATTTTTAGTTAAAACCTAAGCTTGTCTATACGGTACAGTACAGGATACAAAAGTTTTTTTTGAAATATATATTTGGTTTAATAATATATTTTAATACTATTTATGGAGAATAATACAAAGAATTTTAAATATGTAGATTATTTGTGGGACAATGATAAGGCTTCGTCGTTTGGTGATAACCAAGTTGATTTATTTTTGTATCGTTCAAATCTATTAGGAGCTGATTTAAGAATTACTAATTACGGTGGTGGAAATACAAGTTGTAGAACCATTGAAAAAGACCCATTAACTAATGAAGATGTGGAAGTGATGTGGATTAAAGGTTCTGGAGGCGATATAGGTACTTTAAATAGAAGTGGAATAGCAGGTATTTACACAAAACGACTACGAGATTTAAAGAATGTTTACGGAGGTTTACAGGACGAAGATCGCATGGTTGGCTTATTTAATCACTGTATTTATGACTTAAATAGTAAGGCGCCTTCAATAGATACCCCTTTGCATGGTTTGCTACCATTTGCACATATTGATCACTTACATCCGGATGCTTTAATTGCAGTAGCAGCAGCTAAAGACAGCGAAAAAGTAACCAAAGAAATTTGGGGAGACACAATGGGTTGGGTCCCATGGCAACGTCCTGGTTTTGATTTAGGTCTACAAATTGAAAAATGTTTGGCAGATAATCCTGGTATTAGAGGTATCGTTTTAGGTTCTCATGGCTTATTTACTTGGGGAGATTCATCTTATGAGTGTTATATGAATAGTTTGGAGGTCATTGAAATGGCGTCTGAATTTATTGAGAAAAAGATAAAAGAAAAAGGTAATGTATTTGGTGGACAAAAAATAGAAAGTTTACCAAAAGAAGAGCGTTTAGAAAAAGCAGCTCAAATGATGCCTTTATTAAGAGGACTATGTTCATCCGAAAATAGAATGATTGGTCATTTTTCGGATACAGATGTAGTTATGGAATATATTAATAGCAATGATTTGTCAAGATTAGCACCTATGGGTACATCTTGTCCAGACCATTTTTTGAGAACTAAAATTCAGCCGTTAGTATTAAAAATTGATAAAAATGCAGATTTATCAGATACTGATGCAATTTTAAAGAAATTAGAACCAGCCTTTGAAGCTTATAGACAAGAATATGCAAATTATTATAACACGTGTAAAAAGGATAACAGTCCTGCAATGCGTGATGCAAACCCTGTAATTATAATTTACCCAGGTGTTGGGATGTTTAGTTTTGCAAAAAATAAACAAACTACGCGTGTTGCAAATGAGTTTTATATTAATGCTATTAATGTAATGCGAGGAGCAGAGGCAATTACAGAATATACATCTTTACCTAGACAAGAAGCTTTTGATATTGAGTATTGGCTGTTAGAAGAAGCAAAGTTACAACGAATGCCAAAAGAGCAACCTCTTTCTCGTAAAGTAGCTTTAATTACTGGTGCAGGAGGCGGAATTGGTAAAGCAATTGCAGATAAATTAGCAGCAGAAGGTGCCAATGTAGTTTTAACAGATATTAATGAAGAAAGCCTTGTTACAGCAAATGCTACATATAAAAGAGATGTTTCAACCTATGCTGTTTGTGATGTAACTAACCCAGATTCAATTACAAAAGCCTTTAAAAAAGCATGTATCGAATTTGGAGGAGTTGATATTGTTGTTCATAGTGCCGGACTTGCAATTTCTAAACCTTTATTAGATACAACAGACAAAGATTGGAATATTTTGCAGAGTATATTAGTGAAAGGACAGTTTGATCTTGCTAAGCAATTCTCTGCAATTACACGTAAACAAGGCCTTGGTGGAGACTATATTGCTATCGCTAGTAAAAACGGATTAGTTGCAGGCCCTAATAATGTAGCCTATGGTACTGCGAAAGCAGCACAACAACACATGGTACGTTTATTAGCTGCTGAGTTAGCAAAAGATAAAGTTAGAGTAAATACTGTAAATCCTGATGGAGTTATTGTAGGTAGTAAAATATGGGAAGGTGCTTGGGCCGAAGGTCGAGCTAAAGCTAACGGAATTAAAGTAGAGGAATTACCTGAGTTTTACGCAAAAAGAAATTTATTAAATAAAATCATTACACCAAGTGATATTGCCAATGGAGTTTTCTCCTTTGTGGGAATACTTGATAAATCTACAGGAAATATACTAAATGTAGATGGAGGAATGGCAAACGCATTTGTTAGATAATACAAAAAAAACACAAATTTGTTTAGTAAAAGAAAACTTCCAGAAATTCAATTAGAAGTAATGGAAGTTTCTTTTTTATGAAGAGTCAATTATTATGAAAATACAAAAAGAACAGATTACCGATTTTAATAAAAACGGTTTACAGAACCACAATGAGAATTTTGATTTTTTAGCTCAGAATTTGGCTAAAAATGGTCATAATGTTACGGACATTGTTTCAAAATTATCAGAATTTCAAGTTGCTATTCCTAGTTGGGCATTAGGAGCTGGAGGAACACGTTTTGGGCGTTTTGGATTCTACGGAGAACCATCAAGTCTTGAACAGAAAATTGAAGATGTAGGCGTTCTACATAGCCTAACACAAACAGCAGGAGCAGTTTCATTGCATATTCCTTGGGATATTCCTTCAGATTATAAAGCTATAAAAGAGAAAGCAGATGCTTTACATATTAAGTTTGATGCTGTAAACTCTAATACATTTCAAGATCAAAAGAACGCTACAGAAACCTACAAGTATGGTTCTTTAAGTAACATTAGTCAAGCGGTTAGAGAACAGGCAATTCAACATAATTTAGATGTCATTAAAATTGGGGATAAATTAGGGTCCAAAGCATTAACTGTTTGGTTAGCGGATGGGTCTTGTTTTCCTGGACAAAACAATTTTCAAACAGCGTTTCAAAATACTCAAGATAGTTTAATAGATATTTATAAAGGTTTACCACATGATTGGAAAATGCTTGTTGAATATAAGCCTTATGAACCAAATTTCTACAGTACCGTAATACAAGATTGGGGAGCATCTTTAATGCTCGCAAATGGATGTGGAGATAAAGCTTATACATTAGTAGATTTAGGTCATCATTTACCAAATAGTAATATAGAACAGATTGTTTCTATTTTACAATTAAAAGGCAAGTTAGGCGGTTTCCATTTTAATGATAGTAAGTATGGCGATGACGATTTAACTGTAGGAAGTATAAAACCATATGCTTTATTCTTAATTTTTAATGAATTGGTTTATGGTATGGCAAATAACCCTCAAAACCCGGACTTAGCATGGATGATTGATGCCAGTCACAACGTTAAAGATCCCTTAGAAGATTTAATACAATCTCTTGAAGCTATACAAGAAGCTTATGCGAAAGCGCTTCTAATTAATCAAGAAGAATTAAAAGCGGCTCAAGCCAATAATGATGTTGTAAAATGTCAAGAAATTTTACAAGGTGCATATAGAACAGATGTAAGACCATTGTTAGAAAAAGCACGTTTAAATAGAGGTGGAGTAATTAGTCCAATTGATGCGTATAGAGCTTTAAATGTAAGGGGAGAGTTAATACAGGAAAGAGGTAAAAACACAGTAGCTACAGGGCTATAATCCATGTCGTATGAAACAAAAAGTAACGGCTGTTTTTGATATAGGAAAAACTAATAAGAAGTTTTTCTTATTTGACAAAAACTTTAAAGAGATCCATAAAGAATATATTTCTTTTGACGAAATTTTAGATGAAGATGGGCATCCAACAGAGAACCTTCCTGCCTTAAAAAAATGGTTGCAAAAGGTTTTTAATAGGATTTTAAAAGAAAAAGAGTTTAAAGTAAAAGCAATCAATTTCTCAACATATGGTGCAAGTTTGGTCCATATTGATAAAGATGGTAATCCATTAACACCCTTGTATAATTATACCAAGCCGTTACCAGAAGAAATAATTTCGTCTTTTTTTAATGATTATGGTCCTAAAGAAGACTTTCTTATAAATACGGGTTGTGCAGATTTAAGTATGTTAAACTCAGGACTGCAATTATATTGGATAAAAAAAACCAAACCAGAGATTTATAAAAAAATTAAATACTCTTTACATTTACCTCAATATCTTAGTTATGTCTTTACAGGAATTCCTATAAGTGAGTATACCAGTATTGGTTGCCATACTGCACTTTGGGATTATGGAAAAAGAGACTACCATCAATGGGTCTATAAAGAAGGGATTGATAAAATCTTACCACCAATTGTATCTACCGAAACAAGTATTAATATGAATTATAACGGTAATCGTATTAAGATAGGTGTAGGTATTCACGATAGTTCGGCAGCATTACTTCCCTATGTAAGGAGCTTAAGGAAAAAATTTGTGTTAATCTCTACAGGCACATGGAGTATTGCTTTTAATCCGTTTACAGAAAATCCTATATCAGATAATACCAATAATAATGATGTAATTAATTATATGCGTATTAATGGTAAACCTGTTAAGGCATCACGTTTGTTTTTAGGAAATGAATATAAAATCCAAGTACAAAAATTAAACGATTATTTTGGAGTTAATGATGATTATCATAGAAATGTGAAGTTTAATTACGATACATATACCGATATACTTAAAGACTTCAAGTATTGTCATAAGTGGATAGGATTAGAGGATGAAAATATGCCAAATGAAACTCAAATAATTCACAAAAGTTATGAAGGAGCATATCATCAACTTATGACCGAATTGGTTTTGCTTCAAAATAAATGTGTTGAAAAAGCTGTTGGAAATGATACCATTTCTAGGTTATATGTAGATGGTGGGTTTAGCGATAATGATGTGTTTATTAAACTGGTTTCACATTACTTTAGGGATAAAAAATTAAGTACAACAAATGCTTCATTAGGTTCGGCATTGGGTGCAGCGATTTCTATTTCTGATACCAAATTAAATTCAAAATTCTTGAAAAAAAATTATGCTCTTAAAAAGCATGTGCCATTTATAATTGGCGGATAAATTCCGTAATAATAAAACAGTAATTCAAAAGATAATAATTAATTCTTTATCCAAATCAATAAAAAAATGTCAAAAAATATAAAATTAATACATCCAAGAAATCAGATTACAGAAATCATTAGTAGAATTTACAAGAGAGGAATGACCACTACTTCAGGTGGAAACATTTCTATCATAGACGATAATGGAGATATATGGGTAACACCATCGGCAATAGATAAAGGTTCTTTAATGGCATCAGATATAATTTGTGTTAAGAAAGACGGAACTATTATAGGAAAACATAAGCCATCTTCAGAATTTCCATTTCATAAGGCAATTTACGAAGCCAGACCAGATATTAAGTCTGTAATTCATGCACATCCACCTGCATTGGTGTCATTCAGTATTGTGCGTCAAATACCTAATACAAATATTATTTCGCAAGCTAAACACGTTTGCGGACCAATTGGTTATGCCGAGTATAAATTACCAGGAAGTGAAGAATTAGGAGAAGTTATTGCTGAAGAATTTAAAAAAGGGTTTAAAGCAATAGTAATGGAGAATCACGGAACTGTATTGGGTGGTAGTGATTTAATAGATGCTTTTGAGAGATTTGAAGCTTTGGAGTTTTGTGCACGTACAATTTTATATGGTTCGCAAATTGGCAAACCAAAATATTTATCGGATGCTCAGATTGAAGCATTTGAAGCACAAGTACCTGCAAGTATTCCAGAAAATGAAAATATCGAATATTCCTCTGATGAAGTAGAAAAACGATTGGAAATCTGTGACATAGTTCATAGATCTTGCCAACAAGGTTTAATGATAAGCTCTTACGGAACAGTTTCTATGAGATGGAAAGATGATGATTTCTTAATTACACCAACAGATGTTAATCGTTGGGATATGGATTTAAATGACATTGTTCAAATAAAAGACGGTAAAAGAGAAAAAGGAAAAACACCTAGTAGGGCGACGTGGATACATCAAGAGATATACAAACGTAACCCAGAAGTGAATTCCATTATTATGACGCAATCACCATATTTAATGGCTTTTGGAGTTACAGGAAACTATTTAAATGTTAGAACAATACCAGAAAGCTGGATATTTTTACAAGACATAAAAGCTATTGAATATGGAAATCATTTTAGACAAAGTAACAATTCTGAAATAGTTGATAATTGTGCTACAGCGCTAATTATTGAAAACGATTCTGTAATTATAACAGGAGATAAGTTGCTTCAAACATTTGATTATTTAGAAGTTGCGGAATTTAGCGCAAAATCAATAGTATTAGGAAATTCTTTAGGTGAGATGGTTCCTATAAATGATGATCAAGTTGAAGAATTAAGAGAAAAGTTTTTAGCTTAAAACATTAGCAAAGATTAGAATAACCTTATTAAATTATTATAAAAAATGAAGCATTATAAGCAATATATTAACGGACAATTTGTAGACTCTAAAGCTACATCTGTAATTAAAATATTAAATCCTTGTACAGAAGAAGTTATTAGTACAATTTCTAGCGGTACAATTGAAGACGCTAATAATGCTTTGCAAGCCGCAAAAGATTCACAGCCAGCTTGGGAGGCTTTACCAGCTATTCAAAGAGCTGCGTTTTTACATAAAATGGCTGATGTTATAAGAGAAAACAGAGTGTTTTTAGCGGAGACATTATCTAAAGAACAGGCAAAAGTGATAGGTCTGGCTCAAGTAGAGATTGATGTTACAGCAGATTATTTTGATTATAATGCAGGTTGGGCAAGAAGAATTGAAGGAGAAATTATTCAAAGTGATCGAGAAAAGGAACATATTTATTTACACAAAGTTCCGATTGGAGTAGCTGTAGGTATATGTCCATGGAATTTTCCGTTTTTTGTAATGGCTCGTAAAGTTGCAGCTTCTCTAATAACAGGGAATACTTGTGTAATTAAACCGAGTTCTGAAGCACCAAATACTATAATGGAATTTGCAGAATTAATTCAAAATATTGGCTTAGCCGATGGTGTTTTAAATTTTGTGTGTGGAGCAGGGAGAACTGTTGGTAATGCACTTTCTAAAAGTCCTATTACAGGAATCATTAGCTTAACAGGTAGTGTATCTGCAGGGCAGCAAATTATTAGTGCAGCAGCAGAAAATATCACTAAAGTTTCTTTAGAATTAGGTGGTAAGGCTCCTGCGATTGTTTGCGCTGATGCAAACATGGAATTGGCCCTAAACTCAATTGTTTCATCTAAAGTTATATTTAGCGGACAAGTTTGCAATTGCGCAGAACGTGTTTATGTAGAAGATAGTATCTATGATGAGTTTGTTGAAAAACTAACAAAAAAAATGAGTGAGGTAACTATTGAAGATGCTCTGACTGGTGTAAATGCAGATATGAGTAGTTTAGTTTCTAAATCTCAGATTGATAAAATTTCTGAAATGGTAGAGTTTGCTAAAAAAGAAGGTGCCGAAGTTTTAGTAGGAGGTAAGCGTCCTGAACAATTTGATAGAGGGTATTTTTATGAACCAACAGTTTTAACTAATTGTAGTCAAGATAGTCAAATTATTCAAGAAGAAGTTTTTGGTCCTGTGCTGCCTGTTATGAAATTTAGTACATTAGATGAAGCAATTGCATTATCTAATGATTGTCAATATGGACTAACATCATCAGTGTTTTCTGAAAACTATAACAATATAATGCGAGCGACTAATGGTTTGCACTTTGGAGAAACCTATGTAAATAGGGAGCATTTTGAAGCTATACAGGGATTCCACGCTGGTTGGAAAAAATCTGGAGTTGGTGGAGCAGACGGCAAGCATGGTATGGAAGAATATTTGCATACACGTGTCGTTTATGCTAAGTATTACTAAAAATACATTTCATTCAAAATAAAAAAAAACAGCTAAATTTAGCTGTTTTTTTTATAGACTTAGATTATATCAATAAAACCGTTAAGCTCATGGCACCATGAGCACCTACAACAAGGCATTGCTCTATATCTGCAGTTTTAGAAGGGCCTGATATAAAAACTCCGAAATCTCTGTCTCTGTCTTTAATTAAGTCATAGGCATGTAGCATATGAATACATATTTTGCTTTTGTTAAGAATAATTACCAAGTCATTTGTAATAAATGGAAGAGCACGCACCAAACTATTGGTGTTAGAAACCCAGACAGCTCCATTCTCTGAAACGCCTATTTCTCCTTCAACTATGGCAAGGTCGATGTCTTTAAATAAGTGAGGGTCTGTTTCTTTTGAAAAAGGAATAGTCCCTAAAGTTGATTTTGATGTGGCTGAAACTATATGATTTGCTTTAGGATAAATTGTTTTTAGTTCATTGTCAATCTGAGCAACATCAATCTCCTTAATTGTTCCACCCACAAGGGCAATATTACTCTTAAAAGCGTTAAGTAAATCTATATCTTCATAAAAAGCACTTTCATCAATAATTGGCATCGGAAGTGCTTCTGGTTTATTCTTTTTAATAGATTGTAAAATAGCTTCTCTACCCATTTTTATTTCTTTTTTTGTACCATTCATCAAAGTTTTCATTTTTCACTTCTGGCAAATCCCTAGCTTTTCCCCAAGCATTTAATTTGTTATAGATCATAAACCTCGGAGCATGTTTTAAGACAAATCTTGCAGATTTACCAGCAAATCCATATAGTTTTGGTTTAGATAAAACCACACCAGCAATTTTTAAAACAGATTTTTTAACGATAGGCTGTTTTTGTTCTTTTACTATAACCTGTCTCCATTTATAAAGCTGTTCGTGAATGTTAATTTTAACAGGGCAAACATTAGAGCATGAGCCACATAAGGTAGAAGCAAATGGAAGTGAACTGTGCTTTTTAAGATCCTTACCAGGAGATAGAATAGATCCAATAGGTCCAGGTATAGCATAATCGTAGCTATGACCACCACTTCTTCTATAAATTGGGCATGTGTTCATACAAGCTCCACAACGAATACAGTGTAAAGAAGCTCTAAAATCTTCTCTTCCTAATTGTTCGGTTCTTCCATTATCAACAATAACAATGTGCATTTCTTTACCCTCATCTGGTTTGTTAAAATGCGATGAATAAGTGGTTATTGGCTGACCTGTTGCACTTCTTGCTAATAATCGTAAAAAAACACCTAGATGCTTTTCTTTAGGGATTATTTTTTCAATTCCCATGCATGCAATATGTACTTTAGCTAAGTGAACACCCATATCAGCGTTTCCTTCGTTTGTGCAAACAACGACACCTCCAGTATCTGCTGGTGCAAAATTAACACCTGTAATTGCTACATCAGCATTGAGGAATTTGTTTCTTAAATGTTTTCTGGCTTCACTTACCAAATATTCAGGATTTCCTTGACTTGGTTTAGTGCCTAAATGCTCTTGAAATAAAACATCTACTTCTTCTTTTTTCTTATGAATTGCAGGAAGAACAATGTGACTTGGTGGTTCTTTTGCTAATTGTACAATACGTTCGCCTAAATCAGTATCTATAACTTCAATACCTTTTTTTTCAAGGAATGGATTTAGATGACACTCTTCAGTAAGCATCGATTTGCTTTTTACAACTTTTTTTGCATTATGTTTTTCTAGTATTGAATTAATAATGTTGTTATGTTCCTCTGCATTAGAAGCCCAATGTACCTTAATTCCATTTTTTTGTGCGTTAGTTTCAAACTGAATAAGGTATTCATCTAAATTTGATAATACATTAGCTTTTATAGCGGAACCAAGCTCTCGTAAATATTCCCAGCCTTGCACTTTATGTGCAGAATTATCTCTTTTTTCCCTAACATACCATAATGCCTTGTCATGCCAGTTTACCTTGGCTTCATCTTTATTAAATATTTCTGCTTTTTTTGCGTGATTCATACCTGTGTTTGACTATTTAATATTTCAGCAATATGCATAACTTTAAGTGGTTGCTTATTTCTGTTGATTAAGCCTTCTAAATGCATTAAACAAGAATGATCAGCACCTGTAATTACTTCAACATTACTATCTATATGATCGTTAATACGGTCTTTACCCATTTTTGTAGAAATAGCTTCTTCAAATACTGAGAATGTACCGCCAAATCCACAACATTCATCCTTTCTGTTTAAAGACATTAGTTCAAGTCCTTTTACATTGTTTAATAAATCTTCTTCTGTAGAATAATGGTCACCCATAACTTCAGAACAAGAACCTAATTTAAGTCCTCGTAAACCATGACAACTTTTATGAAGTCCAACTTTGTGAGGGAATGATGCTCCTAAATCTGTTCTGCCTAATATTTTTACAATGAATTCGCATAGCTCATAAGCATTGTTTCTAACGTTAATAACATCTTGTGTTTGCTCTAAAATATCAAAATGTTTTTTTACATGATAGATACAGCTTCCAGAAGGTCCTACGATGTAATCATATGATTTGAAATTTTCTACAAATAATCTACATGCCCCTTTAGAATCTTCTTCGTAACCAGAGTTTCCTAGAGGTTGTCCACAACACGTTTGGTTTTTTGGATAGTATACATCTACTCCTAATTTTTCTAATAATTCGAGTGTTGCAATACCAACCTGTGGATACAATTGATTAATATAGCATGGTATAAATAAACCTACTTTCATCCGTTTGTTGTTATTTATTGCTTTTTTGCAAGCTAAATATGAAATTACTCTATTATTAATTCTTAGGTGTCCTGTTCTTTCCTGTTTATTTTTAAATAATTGTAAAATAATATAGTACACACTGCATATTATCATTTATAATTAGTTTGATATACTAATTGAAATAGATTAATTTATGAGTTTTATGTTAAAAGTGTATTATATAAATATTTAATTGTTTTTCAGTAATTTATCCATTACAGAAAAGTGTTATAACCAATTTAGGGATAAGTTTAATTTACGTTAAGGCCATAAATAAATATAATGATGTATCTTTTGAGATTTAATTTATGTTTTACCTTATAAATTTAGACGACCTAGTTTAAAAGTATCCTTTTTTACAAAAATAAATAGAATGAAAATCTATGGTATCTTTAAGCACTCTTGATTATATCTTAATAATAGCATTTTTTGCAATAACCTTATCTATTGGTGTATTTGTATCAAAAAAAGCAGGTAAGAATTCATCAGAATTTTTTCTATCTGGTAAAACTATGCCTTGGTGGTTACTTGGTGTTTCCATGGTTGCCACAACTTTTTCTACGGACACACCTAATTTGGTTACCGATATTGTAAGGACTAATGGTGTTTCTGGAAATTGGGTTTGGTGGGCTTTTTTAATTACAGGATTACTTACCGTATTTGTTTACGCTAAACTTTGGAGAAAATCAAATGTTAATACCGATTTAGAATTTTATGAATTTAGATATGGCGGTAAACCCGCAACATTTTTAAGAAAGTTTAGGGCGATATATCTTGGTGTTATTTTTAATGTAATCACGATGTCTGCAGTAACATTGGCAGCTATTAAGATTGGAGGGATTATGTTGGGTTTAGAACCATGGCAAACTGTAGTAAGTGCAGGACTAATTACAGTTGTTTTTAGTGCTTTGGGTGGATTTAAAGGTGTTGTTTATACGGATTTTATTCTATTTTTTGTTGCGATGGGTGGCGCTATAGGTGCTGCTTACTATTTGGTTAATTTACCCGAAGTAGGTGGAATCGAAGCTATAATGACTGATGAAAATGTTATAGATAAGTTGTCTATTTTACCAGATTTTAGTGATAAAAATGCATTAATTACACTTTTCATTATACCATTAGCAGTACAATGGTGGAGCTCATGGTATCCAGGAGCAGAACCTGGTGGAGGAGGTTATATTGCGCAACGTATGTTAGCGGCAAAAGATGAAAATCATGCTATAGGAGCCACCTTTTTCTTCAATATAATGCACTATGCTTTGCGTCCGTGGCCGTGGATTTTAGTTGCATTGGCATCTTTAGTGGTGTTTCCTGATTTGGCAAGTATTCAAGAAGCTTTTCCAAATATAACAGATGATAAGTTAGGTCATGATTTAGCATATTCAGCAATGCTTACTAAATTACCAAGTGGATTATTAGGATTAGTTTTAGCTTCACTAATAGCTGCATATATGAGTACCATTTCTACACAATTAAATTGGGGATCATCTTATATTGTTTATGATTTCTATAAGCAACAAATAAACCCTAAGGCTTCAGAAAAAAGATTGGTGGCAGTAGGGCGACTGTCAACAGTTATGCTTATGATTATTAGTGCGTTACTGGCTCTTTTGTTGCAAAATGCGTTACAGTTGTTTGAGCTACTACTCGTTTTTGGAGCAGGTACAGGACTTATTTTTATTTTACGTTGGTTTTGGTGGCGGATTAATGCTTGGAGTGAAATTACAGCTATGTTTGCATCTGGTATTATTTCAATATTATTGAAACTAACACCTCTTGGAGATTATTTATTTAAATCAGAAGATAGTGTTTTTGAAAACTATTTTGAATATCCTTTTGTAGTTTTTGTAACAACAATTATTTGGCTTATAGCTACTTATGTAACACAACCTGAAAGCAAAGAAGTCTTGCAAGATTTTTACAGAAAAATACAACCAGGAGGTCCAGGTTGGGAAAAAATAATTTCAGAGGCTAATGCAGATGGTGTTAACTTAAAAACGACAGAAGAAAAATGGAGCGTACCATCTGGTATCGGAGCAATGCTTATAGGTTGCTTGTTTATTTATAGCTGTATGTTTGCTACTGGTTATTGGATTTATGGAAACTATAATTTTGCAATAGGACTAACAATATCCGCGTTATTGTCTGGGTTTTTCTTAAAAATTATTTGGAAAAGAATAAAATCAACAATTTTATAAAATATTAAATGGTCATTTTTATAATTTACCAAAAAGCTATATTTTAGATAGTTTATATAATTTTTGCACCAATTTAAGTATTGGTAAAAGTAATTTTAATCACTTTGTGATTTTTAAAAGCATGTTAAATAAATGAATAAAGAGGAATTATATCCTATAAAATTCAATCCCATATTTAAATACAGACTTTGGGGAGGAAATAAATTAAAGACCAATCTAAATAAAGATTATTTAGGAGAGAATATTGGAGAGTCTTGGGAAATTTCAGATGTAAAAGGTGATGAAACTTTAGTATCTAACGGTAATTTAAAAGGACAAACCTTAAAAGACCTTATTACCACATACAAAGTTGATTTTGTTGGAAAAAAGGTCTATGAAGAATTTGGGACAGATTTTCCAATACTCATAAAATTTATAGATGCTGAAGCACCATTGTCTATCCAAGTACATCCAAGTAATGAACTCGCTAAAGAACGACATAATTCTTTTGGTAAAAATGAGATGTGGTACGTAATGGGTGCTGATAAGGATGCTGAACTTATTGTTGGTTTTAATTCTGAAATGAACCAAGACAATTATAAAAAACATCTAAATGATAACACTATTTTAGAGGTTTTACATCATGAAAAAGTAAGTAAAGGAGACGCTTTTTATATTCCTACAGGTAGAGTACATGCTATTGGTGCAGGTGTTCTATTGGCAGAAATTCAGCAAACATCAGATGTAACTTATCGTATTTATGATTACAAGAGAAAGGATAAAGTTACTGGCAAAGAGCGTGAGTTGCATACCGAGTTGGCTGTAGATGCTATTGATTTTAAACGTTACAATAACTATAAATCAGATTACGAAAAAGCAATTAATACATCTAATGTTTTAGTCCATTCTCCATATTTTAAGACCAACTTTATTAATATATCTGGTACTTTGATAAAGGATTATTCAAATCTAGACTCATTTGTTATATATATGTGTGTTAGTGGTAGTTTAGAACTTCTACATAATAAGCAATCTTATCATTTAAATATTGGAGAAACTATTTTGTTGCCTGCCAAAATAAGTACGGTGGAATTGTTTTCCGAGTCTTCGGAAATTCTTGAAATTTTCTTTTAGAAATTTAAGATTAAGATAAAAGTTAATTTAATTCTATTTTAATTTAGAATAAATTTTTGGTAGTCTTTGTTTGTTGAAATGTATAATTAACTTTGGTCAAATTTTTAATAGAAGAAATTATTGGGAGTGAAAAGATTTGTAAAAAAAAGGAAGTTAATTTTAGTATTAAACTTATCAGTTGTAATACTGCTGTTAATTGTTTGTTTTAGAGAATATATTGGCTTTAATAGATACTTTATTCTTTCATTTTTAGGTTTTTTTGTGCCATATCTAGTTTTAGCTAATGTATTATTTGTGTTGTATTGGATGCTAAAAAGAAAGCGTCAATTGATAATTTCGTTGGCTGTTCTTATTTATGGTTATTTTGCAAATGACACTTTTTTTAAATTTAATAATTCTGAAAATTATACAAAACATGAATTAAGTATATTAACCTTTAATGCACATACCTTTGCTGGCTTTTATAAATTTGATAAGCCAAATGTAAGTGAAGATATTGTTGATTTTATAGCTGGTCAAAATCCAGATATAGTATGTTTTCAAGAGTATAGTTTTAAAATGAATAATAGGTTCGCAGATTATCCATATAAATATTTAACACCAGAATCTAGTGGGTCTACGTTACAAGCCATTCTATCTAAGTATCCAATTATTTCTGGTGGTTCATTCAATTTTGACGAAACAATTAATAATGCAATTTACGCAGACATTAAAATACAAAATGATACAATAAGGGTTTATAATGTTCATTTAGAGTCTTTTAAAGTGCGTCCTGGTTCTTTAAAAAGAGAGGTTCCAACGAACATTTTTAACAGAATGGATTTGGCTTTTCAAAAGCAAACAGAGCAAGCTAAATTGATAAAAAAACATAGTTTAAACACAAAACATAAAAAACTAATTTGTGGTGATTTTAATAGTACTCAGTATTCAAATGTTTACAATATATTAAAAGGAGACATGAAGGATAGCTTTTTAGAAGAAGGTATTGGTTTTGGGAATACTTTTAATTTTAGGATATTGTCCTTTAGAATTGATATTATTTTGTCCGATTTTAAAATTAATTCACATAAAAATTTTGAAGCAGAACTATCTGATCATGAGCCTGTAATGGCTAAATTCGATTTGCATAATTGATTTCACGGAACATTTTTTTATTTCAAAATTTAAGAAATTTTAATTCTTAAGCATATTATTTTTTGGTAAAAACCTTATTAAGGAGAATAAATAACCAAAATCTTTAAAAATAATTCAGAATATTTTCGCGTAAGCACATAAAAATAAGGTGAATAACGGTTTTTAAGTTGGTTTTATGTTTATTGTCGATTTAATTATATTATTGGACTAAAAAAAAACAAAAGGGCTGTTAAGAAAATGAAATTTATTTAACTTGCCGATCTATTAATTAAATAAGGAAAAAATTATTAAAAATATGGATATAGCTAATAAAGTTAAGGGAATTATAGCGGACTCTATAGAAGTAGAAATAACAAAGATAGAAGAAGATACTGCTATAGGCGATTTTCCAAAATGGGATTCTATGGGTCAAATAATTATTATATCGGCTCTAGAAAAGGAATTCGATTTTAAATTTGATCCTGAAGTAATCATGGATTTAGAAGATGTTGGTGATATGATTGAAGCTGTTGAAGAGCATGTTTCGGAATAATATGGCCTATGAACTTTGTTTCACTTGAAGAAAATATTTTTAATTTCTCTATTCATTCGCCTAATAAAATTGCATTAATTGATAAGAAAAAAGCAGTTTCCTATAAAGAGCTTTATCAAAGTATTTGGTCAACTAAGCTGTTTTTAGAATCTGAATATGGGTTGCAAAAAGGTGATGCTGTTATTGTTGCCGCTAATAAAAACCTCAATTTTGTTTTTGCATATTTTGCAATTCACTTAATTGGTGCTAAAGTAATACCATTAGACGAACAAATTCAAGAAGAAAGACTTGCCTATATAATTAAGAAAACTAAGCCAAAATTAATTATTGGTCTAGATAATAATTATAACGTTAAAAGTTTTGATTTTGATGTGATAAGGGATTTAGAATTAGTCGATTTCCCAAATAAAATAGAATTTCCCAAAGATTTTCAAGAAGCAGATATTTTGTTCACAACGGGTACAACTGGAAATCCTAAAGGCGTAATTTTAACTCACGGTAATCTAGCAGCAAGTGCTCATAATATAAATACATTTATTGGTAATACTGCTAATGATGTAGAGTTATTAGCTCTCCCAATTAGTCATTCTTTTGGATTAGGAAGAATTAAATGTGTTTTGTCAACTGGAGGAACAATTGTTTTGTTGGGCAGTATTGTTAATATGAAAAGGATGTTCAGAACTTTTGAAGAACAGGCGATTACTGGTTTTGGTATGGTGCCAGCAAGTTGGCAATACATTCAGAAAATGAGTGGTGATCGATTAAAAGATTTTGCAGATAATCTCAATTATATAGAATTAGGCAGTGCATATATGTCTCCTGAAGAAAAACAAGTATTGATAAAACTATTTCCAAATACAAGAATTTGTATGCATTACGGATTAACTGAAGCATCAAGATCTACTTTTATGGAATTTCATTCTGATATTAATTATTTGAATTCTATCGGAAAAGCAAGCCCAAATGTAGAAATATGTATTAAAGATGATTTAGGAAATATAATGAAACCTGGAGATGAAGGTGAAATCTGTGTAAAAGGAAAGCATGTAACAATTGGTTATTTAGCCAACGAAAATGAAGATGCTTTTTTTGATGAATATTTTAGAACAGGTGATATAGGTAGTATTGATACTGATGGATTTATTCATTTAAAAGGACGATTAAAAGAAATAATAAACGTTGGTGGTAAAAAATTATCACCAATAGAAGTAGAATCTAAAATTCATGAGTTTGATGCTGAGTTAGAAGCCGCTTGTGTTGGTGTTAAAGATCCAGATGGAATTTTAGGAGAAGTCGTTAAAGCATTTATTGTTAAAAATAATTCAATAAACAATTTTGAAGCTATTAATGATTTTCTTAAATCTAAATTAGATTCGTATAAAGTGCCAGTTGATTATGAATGGGTTATTGAAATACCAAAAACAAAATCAGGAAAAATACAACGCCAAAAACTATTATAAATTATGTGGGAACCTCAAGGAATGTATTCCAAATTTTTACTAAAACAACCTACTGTTCTTTTTGGAGATAATGCAATAATGGGACTTAAGACCTACGCAAGTTCTAGAGTTGTTGTTATACATGGTTCTAGTTTAAGTGAAGACTATAAGCAAAAAGTTTCAAAAGCAATGTCTGCATTTGATGTAAATTTTGTTGAAAAAACTTGGCAAGGAGAACCAACTTTAGCCACTTTAAATCCAACAATAGAAAAGGTAGAACAGTTTCAACCAGATTTAATTATTGCTATTGGAGGAGGAAGTGTCATTGATGGTGCAAAAATGGTAAGGACATATTATGAGTTTCCATTTTTTGATGTAAACGAAACAAGTTTTTCAATGCTAAACTGGAAAACAACACTTGTTGCTGTACCTACAACCATTGGTAGTGGTGCAGAAATCTCTTCTGCTTCTGTAATGTACAATGACGCTCAAAAAACTAAAGAATTTGTAGTTAGTCATCAGTTTATACCAGAAATTATTGTTTTAGAAGCCAGCCTTATAAAAAATGCACCAAAAAAAATATTATTATCTTCAATGGTAGACGCTTTGTCTCATGCTATTGAAGGGTATATGTCTACTTTAGATAATATGTTGGTAGATAGTTATGCAGAAAAAGCAATTCAAATTATATCACAATATCACAACGTAATTAGTGAAGGTATTGATGAACAATATATTAATAAATTACAATTAGCATCTATGTTTGCTGGTTTGGTTCAAAACCACTGTATCGTAGGTGCAACACATGCATTAGCGCATCAAATGTCTGCGTTTGGATTATCACATGCAAGTGCGATAGCTATATTTTTACCTTCAGTAATTAGAAAAAATATTAAAGACCCAATTGTAAATTCTAGATTCGAGCAATTGGCAAAACACTCTGGTTTTAACAATGGAGAAGATTTATTAGCCTTTGTTGATGAATTCATTAAAGGTTTTGATCTTTCAAAAGAACTAGATATAGTAAGAAGTAACAAAGGGCAAATTCTTGCTGATGATGTTTTCTTTGAGCAAGCACTAAATGATAAAGGAGGACAAGGAAATCCTATTCCTATGAACCAAGAATTTTTAATGGATATTTTTAACGAAGCTTCTCTATGAAAAATTTAACAATTACAGATAATCTTATTAATAATAGCCCTTATGATTTAGATAAGGGAGAAAAAAAAGAACTTTTTACGGAAGCGTTATTGGATGAAATTAAGTTCCATTATGATAATAATGACCAATACAAGCACTTTTGTAAAAATAAAAACTTTAATCCATATACTTTCAATGGAAGTTTAGATCAAATTCCTCCAATAGCAGTTAGTGTGTTTAAGGACTTAGGAAAAGATTTAAAATCCGTACCAGATAGTGAAGTTAAATTGTCATTGCAGTCATCTGCAACATCTGGTATTCCTAGTACTGTTGTATTAGATAAAATTACAGCCAAGCGTCAAGGTAAAGTAATGGTTAAGGTTGTCAAAGATTTTATAGGTGCTGAAAGAAAACCTTTTATCATTGTTGATGTTAGTCCTAAGCCAGAAAACATTAAGTTTTTAGGAGCTAGATATGCTGCAATTGGCGGATATTTAAACTTTGCAAGTGATGTAAATTATGCGCTAGATACTGAGTCGGATGATAGTGTGGCTTTTAATGTAGAAAAAACCAAAGCGTTTATTGCTTCATTAGATAAAAAAACACCTGTTGTTGTATTCGGATTTACCTATATGTTATACGCGCAGGTTGTAAAGCCTTTATTAGATAAAGGTATTAATTTTGACTTACCAGAAGGTTCGAAAATTATTCATATTGGTGGCTGGAAAAAGTTAGAAAGTGAGAAGATTGGTAAGGAACAATTTAACAAAGCCATGTCTCAACTGTTTTCAGTAAAAGAAGAACATGTTATAGATATTTACGGATTTACTGAACAGATGGGATTAAATTATCCAGATTGCGAATGTGGTTGGAAGCATGCACCTTTGTATTCAGAAGTAATAGTAAGAGATCCTGCAACTAGAGAGGTTAAACCAAATGGAGAAGAAGGTGTTTTAGAGTTTTTATCACCAATTCCACATTCTTATCCTGGAAATGTAGTTTTAACGGATGATGTAGGTGTTGTTAATCCAGAACCATGTACCGTTGGTAGAAATGGTACACGTTTTAAAATTTTAGGCAGATTAAAAAAAGCCGAAGTTAGAGGTTGTGGAGATATTTTAGGAAGTAAATTAAAATTTTCTGGTGACGCGGAAGGAAAAAAAGAATCTATTAAATCAGATTTAGAAATTCACTATTGGAAAGGTGAAAAAATTGATACAACTCAAACAGCAGAATTACAATTAAGAGAGATTATAACAAAACTAAACTCTAAAAAAGAATGGTTAAGAAGTCAACCAATTGATGCCTTAATAGGTTTAATTGGTGAAGCATCTAAAGTTTGGATGAATGCTGATGGCGATTTAAGTACCATGAAAGAAAAAGGATTATCGTTTTTGGCTAATTGGGCTAAACCGATTCACCTTAATAGAATTGCTACCATTGGACTAAGAAATAATAGACAACATATAGATGGTTTTATACCATTAAACGGCTCACGAAAGCAATTTTTAAAAGCCAATCAAAAAGGTTTAGTATGTCACTGGTTGGCAGGAAATGTTCAGGTTTTAGGAATGTTTGCATTATTACAAGCCATAATGACAAAGAATGTAAACTTGCTTAAAATCTCATCAAAAGATGGAGGTGTTTTTGCAGGTTTATTAAAAACTTTTGAAGGTATAAGTTTTACAACAAAAGGAGGATATACTATTAAAGGAGATGATCTTTTAGAAACTATCGCTGTCGTTTATTTTTCTCATAGAGATAGGGAAATAGGAGAATTAATGTCTAAGTCGGCAAATGTGCGTATTGCTTGGGGAGGAAGAGAAGCGGTAGAAACCGTGGCTAATTACCCATCTATGTATGATACAGAAGATATTATATTTGGTCCAAAAATTTCGTTTTCGGTGATTTCACAAGAAGTTTTAAGTACCGAAAGAAAAGCTAAAAAGATAGCTAGAAAAGTTGCAGTAGATTCTAGTGTCTTCGATCAAACTGGTTGTGCTTCTCCACATAATCTTTATATTGAGCGAGGTGGAACAATATCTCCAAGAGAATTTTGTAGATTATTAGCGTTAGGAATGGAAAAGACTTCAGTGCAGATTCCTAAAGGGGAGACTTCTATAGAACAAATATCTGCTGTACACTCAGTACGAGGTTTATATGATTTTAAAGGAGAGGTCTGGGCAAGTGAAGATACAACTTGGACTGTTGTATATTCAGAAGATAAAAATTTAAGAGCTCCAGTATACTCAAGAGTAATAATGGTACATCCAGTTGACCATATTGAAGAAACTCTAGAACATATTGATGATAATATACAAACAATAGGTTTAGCGTCTAGCGGTGAAAAAGCACTTGATTTTGCGGAGAAAGCAGTAGATAGAGGAGTAATGCGATGTCCAGAAATGGGTAGAATGTTGAATTTTGAATCACCTTGGGATGGCATATTTTTAATGGAAAGAATGGTGCGATGGAGTACTTTTGGTGGTCCATTGATATAATAAAAAATAAATGCTACTTTAGTAGCAATCAATTAAATGGGTAAGTATATTAGCTATTATACTTAAAAACTTATAAAGCAATTAATTGTATTAAGTTTTTGGTGAGAATTTATTTACATAAAAAAGGGACAGGATGAATTTAAAATTTAAAAATAAAAAAATAACAGGTATACTCTCTGTAATACCTGAGAACGAGATAAAATTTGATGATGAAATGGAAAATTATGCATTTTCCAAAAGTCAATCGATGAAGCTTAAGCTTATAATGGGCTACAATAAACGAAGAGTTGTAAAAGAAGGTACAACGGTTTCGGATATGTGTGTTCATGGATTACAACACCTTTTCGACACAAATAAATTAGATAAAAATGATATAGATGCAATAGTATTAGTATCACAATCACCAGATTATTTTATTCCTTCAACGAGTCATGTAATTCAAGGAAAATTAGGACTAAAAACAGATATGGTCTGTTTAGATATTAGTCAAGCTTGCTCAGGATATTCTATTGGTCTAACCCAAGCATTCATGTTATTGGACCAAGAAGAAATTAATAAAGTTGTTGTTTTAGCTGGAGATACTTATAGCCAAAAAGTTTCTATACAAGATAGAGGAAGTAGACCAATTACAGGAGATGCCGTATCAATTACTATAGTTGAAAAAAGTTTAACAGACAATATTATTTATGGAGCGATTAATACAGATGGTTCAGGAGCTGAAGCACTTATAATTCCAGCAGGTGGTTTTAGAACGCCATCAAGTCCTGAAACTTCAGAAATGGTTCAAGATAGTAAGGGTAATACGAGGTCTTTAGATCATTTAGTAATGAAAGGTGATGATGTTTTTAATTTTGTTCAGAGAGAAGTTCCTCCAATGATTGATAAACTTTTAGATAGAGCAAATATTTCTAAAGATGATGTAGATTATTTTATGTTTCATCAGCCTAATAAATTTATGTTGAAGAAATTAGCTGATAAAATGGGAGTGTCTTATGATAAAATGCCTAATAATATTGTAGAGAATTTTGGTAATTCTAATAGTGCTACAATTCCTGTTAATATTTGCTTTAATTTAGGAGAAAAACTATTAGAGAACACTTATTTCTTATGTTTAGCTGGTTTTGGTGCAGGATTAAGTTGGTCATCAGTACTAATAGAAGTAGGGAATTTAGATTTTTGTGAAATTATAAACTATAATAATTAAAATGGAGGATTTTATACCATCAATATCAGAGCTATTAGAAGAAGAAACAGTGGAACTCACAGATGCATTAGATTCATTTGAAGCTTGGGATTCATTAACAGTTTTGTCAATGATCGCTTTTTTTGATTCTGAATATAATGTTCAATTATCTGCAGAGGAAATTGATGACTCAGAAACAATTCAAGGTTTAAAAAATCTTGTTGAAAGTAAAATGTAAGACTATCTTAGTTTTAAATTTTATTCTAGCTATTAAAAATAAATAAGTTCAAACAATTGAACTATTAAAATATAATGATATGAGGAACGTAATAATATTAGGAACAGGAGGATGTGCTTCTGAGGTCACATTTTTTATAGAAGACAATAATTCAAAACTGCCTGAGGATAAGAGAATTAATATTTTAGGTTATATTGATTATGCGGATCACTTAAAGGATAATTATGATAAATATAATTATGATGCACCGGTTTTATGTGATATAGATTCATATGTGCCAAAAGCAGACGAAGAAGTATTGATTGCTGTAATGAATATTAAATTCCGCGAGAAAATGATAAAAGCCTTGTTAGAAAAGAAAGCTAAAATAGGTAGTTTTATTCATCATACTGTAGTTATGCCTCAAAACTTAGATATTGGAGAAGGTAATATAGTTGCTCCATTTTGTATTCTTGAAAAACATGCAACAATTGGGAGTTATAATTTACTCACATCATATAGTTTTATTGCTCACGATTGTGTTGTAGGCGATAATAATTTCCTTTCTTTCACAGGTTTAGCCGGAAATACCAAGGTTGGTAATAATAATTATTTTGGACTTAGATCACTCGTAATTCCTGGAGTAGAAGTAGGGAATAATAATGTGGTTCAAGCAGGAATGGTTGTTGATAAAAATGTTAAGGACGATACTACAATTTTTTATAGATTTAAAGAGAAAATTATGGCTATTCCTAAAGTTTAATTGATTATTTTTTACTAAATTTATATAACAAAATTACATTGTCTTCTTGTATAGATATTGGTAATCTATTGAATTTATTTTGTTAATACATTCTTACTGTTTTTTAAATAATACTTTTAATCAAATTACCTAAGATTACAAGTTGATATTGGTTTAATTGGCTATTAAATTAATATATTATGTCCGTATTAAAGCTAAATAATAATATCAAACAAAGTGTAGTTCGTTGGCCTTATAGTAGAATGTCAATGGATGATTTTTTAAAGTCCTTAAATGAAATCGGCATTCCTGCAGTAGAGTTAATTGACGTAAAAGACTTTCCTTTATTAAAAAAGTATAATATTCATTGTGCTATGTGTCATGGAGCTGAAATTAATTTTTCAGAAGGTTGGAGTAATCCCAAAAATCATGAGATTTTAATAAGGAACTATTCTGAAATGATTCCTCTAATTTCTGAAGCAGGATATTCTAATCTTATTTGTTTTAGTGGCGATAGACATCACCTAAGCGACGAAGAGGGGTTGAATAATTGTGCGGAAGGATTAGAGAAAATTTTACCATTAGCAAAAGAGCATGGTGTTGTTTTGCAAATGGAATTATTAAATAGTGCAACCTATCCACACGAAGATTATATGTGTGATCATACTAAATTTGGAGTGGAATTATGTAAACGATTAAATTCTGATAATTTTAAACTTTTATATGATATTTACCATATGCAAATGATGGAGGGTAATATTATAAAAACGATAAAGACAAATCACCAATATATTGGTCATTATCATACAGCAGGCAGTCCAGGAAGAGGTCAATTAGATGACACACAAGAATTAAATTATCCCGCTATAATGCGAGCGATTGTAAAAACTGGATTTAAAGGTTATGTTGGTCATGAGTTTATGCCTAAAGGAAAAAATAAAATTGAAGCATTAAAAAGGGGTGTTGAAATTTGTGATGTTTAATTTAAATAATCCTCATCTTTAATTCTTTTCAATTTTTTAAAAAGGTTGTTTTTTTACTATGAACGATAATTTTACAAATGAATTTTTTGGTATTGGAATTCAGAACGGAAAAACACCTGAAAACCTTGGTGTTCTTTGGCGATCAGCTCAAAATTTAGGAGCAAGTTTTATATTTACTATTGGTAATCGTTATGCAAAACAAGCTTGTGATACACACAATGCGGTAAAATCGATGCCGTACTTTCATTATGAAACTTTTGAGGATTTTTTTAACAATATTCCAAAAGGAGCAAGATTGGTTGGTGTAGAATTAACGGACAAAGCTGTGCCCTTAGAAACTTTTAATCACCCAAGACGCTGTGTTTATTTACTTGGTGCAGAAGACCATGGTTTGTCTAATCAGGCAATAGAAAAAAGTCATTTTTTAGTTAAATTTCAATCGCAATTAAGTCTAAATGTTTCAGTCGCTGGAAGTATTGTGATGTATGATAGAGGTATTTCTAAACCACGTGTTTAGTTTCTTGTTTTATTAAAAATCATTTAAATTTAAACATAAAAAAACCTTGAATTTAAGTGTTCAAGGTTTTTTAATATAGTATTTAAAAGCGTTTTATCCATTCATAGATATCAAAAACTCTTCGTTATTTCTTGTTTGTTTAAAACGGTCATTGATAAATTCCATCGCTTCAACCGGATTCATATCTGCAAGATACTTACGCATTACCCACATTCTTTGAATCGTTGTAGCATCTAATAAAATGTCATCACGTCTTGTACTAGATGAAGTTAAATCAATAGCCGGGAAAATTCTACGGTTAGAAATCTTACGATCTAACTGAAGCTCCATATTACCTGTTCCTTTAAATTCTTCAAAAATAACTTCGTCCATTTTAGAACCAGTTTCAGTTAATGCGGTAGCAATAATAGTTAAAGAACCGCCATTTTCAATATTACGAGCTGCACCAAAGAAACGTTTTGGTTTGTGTAAAGCATTAGCGTCAACACCACCAGAAAGAATTTTACCAGATGCAGGTTGAACCGAGTTATAGGCTCTTGCTAAACGCGTAATAGAATCGAGTAGAATGACAACATCATGTCCGCACTCAACCAAGCGTTTTGCTTTTTCTAATACGATATTTGCAATTTTCACATGCTCGTGAGCTTCTTTATCAAAGGTAGAAGCGATAACTTCGCCACGTACATTTCGTTGCATGTCTGTTACCTCTTCAGGACGTTCATCAATTAATAAAATCATTTGATAAACTTCAGGATGGTTAGCAGCGATTGCATTGGCTACATCCTTTAATAGCATTGTTTTACCCGTTTTTGGTTGAGATACAATCATACCACGTTGTCCTTTACCAATCGGAGCAAACAAATCCATTATTCTTGTAGAGATAGTTGCTTGCTTTTCTGCAATATTAAATTTCTCTTGTGGAAACAATGGTGTTAAGTGCTCAAAAGCAACTCTGTCTCTTACAACGTTTGGCATCTGACCATTAATCTTACTAACCTTAATTAAAGGGAAATATTTTTCGCCTTCTTTTGGAGGTCGTACATGTCCTAAAACGGTATCACCAACTTTTAGTCCAAATAAACGAATTTGCGATTGTGATACATAAATATCATCAGGAGAAGATAAGTAGTTGTAATCAGATGATCTTAAAAATCCATAGCCATCTTGCATAATGTCTAAAACACCTTCGCTTTCAATGATGGCATCAAATTCAAAATCTGGTTCGCGATAGCGATTTCTGCTATCTTTGTTGCCATTATTTTTATGAGTATTGCCATCTTTAGAACGTTGTTGCCTATTGTCGTTTTGAGGTCGTCTTTTGTCGTCTTTACGAGGATTAGGTCGCTTTTGTTCTTGCGGCTTGTTATTAGATTTGTCGTTAGCAGGTTTATCTGCATTCGATTTGTTGTCTTGAGGTTTACGCTCTTGAGCTTTACGAGGATTTGGTTTCTTTTGCTCTTGAGGCTTAGCCGATTGTTCTTCTTTGATTTCTACTTTATCTGAAAACTCAAGCGATTTTTGTTCTTTGTTTTCTTTAGGTTTTTGCGGAATTCTAGCACGTTTTTGAGGTGCTTTTTTTGCTGCTGGCTTAGGTTCTGATTTAGCTTCAGTTTCTACTTTAGCTTTAACAGCACCAGGATTAGCTGCTTGGTAATCTAAGATTTGATACACCAAGTCTAATTTTTTTTGAGTACGGTATTTAGGTACATTTAGTTGTTTAGCTATCTCCTGTAATTCAGGCAGTTTTTTAGCTTTTAACTGAGAAATTTCAAACATTCGTATGTTGTATATGTATTATAATTTGATATTATTAATTCAATGTTTTCTAAATGAAATAAAAAGAAAAAAAGTGAGATTAATTTGGAAGATTAGAAGGATGCAATTCAGTATATTACTTCTTTCTATTGCAATAATACAATTTTATTTTAAAACATTTTCTATCTTTTTAAAAAATAAACTCCTAATTTTGCAGAACTTTTTTAATAAAAGATATGATTCAACGCATTCAAACCTTGTATTTATTTTTAGCCGCAGTTATTTCTGCAGGCTTAATATTTGTGTTTCATTTGTGGATAGATGATAATGGCGAAAAAATTTATGCCTTAGATAATTATCTGTGTTTAGGTTTATTTCTTGGTTCAGCTTTATTATCTTTGATTTCAATTTTTAGATTTAAAGATAGAAAGTCTCAATTTGTTTTGGGACGTCTTAATATAATATTAAACTTTATTTTACTAGGAATCTTAGTTTATGAATCTTCAAAAGTACCTGGAGAAATTAATTTTTCGGAGAAAGGTATTGGGATTATTCTTCCTGTTTTTTCTATTGTGTGTTTAGTCTTGGCTAACAAGGCTATTAAAAAGGATGAAGATCTCGTAAAATCTGTAGATCGTTTACGATAGACCTAAAATCTTAGTAGTATTAGTGTGAAAAACCCAAACGCTGCCGTTTGGGTTTTTTTTATCTAGTTTCAAATTCTATAACTTCTAAGTCTGTAATTTGTTTTCCATCAATTTTAAATCTTAGCATAGTTCTTACTTTATGAAATCCATGTTTACCAACTGCTCCAGGATTCATGTGTAATAAATCTAATTTCTTATCAGGCATAACTTTTAAGATGTGAGAATGACCAGTAATAAATATATCTGGAGGATTAGCTACCAAAGCTGCCTTGACTTTATTATTGTATTTTGGTGGATAACCTCCAATATGCGTTATCCAAACATCAACATCTTCGCACATAAATCTATTGTTTAGAGGAAATTCTGTTCGGGCTTTAGTGTCATCTATATTTCCGTATACGGCTTTTAGAGGTTTTAGTTTTTTTATACTATCCGTAACTTCTAGGCTACCAATATCACCAGCATGCCATACTTCGTCTACTTGTTTTACGTGTTTTAAAATCGCATCATCAATGTAACTATGCGTGTCTGATAAAAGGAGTATTTTTTTCATATTTAATCTTGAAGACATCCATTAACTATAACTTCATATTTTAGGATTTCTTTAGCATCTAAAACTGTAACTTTGCACTTTAACAAAAGTAAGATTTCTATTGCGATTTTTCATTGAACTTTCATACAATGGTAAAACATATCACGGTTGGCAAAATCAGCCCAATGCTATTTCTGTACAAGAAGTATTAGAGAAAGCGATGTCTACTATATTGAAAACTGAAATTTCAATAATGGGAGCAGGCAGAACGGATGCAGGTGTTCACGCTTCACAAATGTTTGCACATTTTGATTTTGATGGTGATTTTGAGTCGAAGGATTTAGTTTACAAACTCAATTCCTTTTTACCAATGGATATTGCAGTAACTTCTATTTTTGAGGTGAAAGCAGATGTGCATGCGAGGTTTCATGCTTTAAGTAGAATGTATCATTATAAAATTTCTACATCAAAAAATGTATTTGAATACGATTACGCTTATCTAGTGCATTTACCGTTAAATGTAGCAGCGATGAATGACGCTTGTAAAATCTTATTTCAGTATAAAGATTTTCAATGCTTTTCAAAAACAAATACAGATGTAAAAACGTATAATTGTAATATAATGGAAGCGTTTTGGACAGAAACAGATAACCAATTGGTATTTACAATTAAAGCCGACCGTTTTTTACGAAATATGGTAAGAGCTATTGTTGGTACTATGGTAAATATTGGTTTGGGTAAATTAAAACCAGAAGATTTGCATCAAATTATTAGTTCAAAAAATAGGAGTGAAGCTGGATTTTCAGTTCCTGCTCATGGATTGTATTTAGTAGAAATAGCATATCCTGAAACCATAAAATTAGCAAATTAAATTTAAAAATATTTCAATTTAAGGAAAATAGATACCGAATTGATTTCGGCAGAAGATGGCAGAAAAAAGGAAAAAAATATTTGATGTATCGTTGTTTACACGGTTATTACAGTACATAAAGCCTTATCGTACAGTTTTTGTGATTTCCTTGTTATGTGTAGTAGGTTTAGCTGTATTTGGTGCTTTTAGACCTTACATTCTAAAAGAAGCGATAGATGTAAAAATTGCAAATAAGGAGTACAACGGTTTTGTTGTTTATATGCTTGTTATGCTTGTATTGTTAGTATTAGAAGTGGTTTCGCAATTACTTTTTATTTATTATGCAAGTTGGTTAGGGCAGTCTGTTGTAAAAGATATACGTGTTAAACTATTTAAGCACATGCTTAAGTTTAAAATGACTTATTTCGATAAATCATCGGTAGGTGTTTTAATTACAAGAGCAGTAACGGACATGGAACGTATTGCTGATATTTTTGGGCAAGGTCTGTTTATGATTTTTAGTGATATCTTAAAGATGTTGGTGGTTGCTGGCTTTATGGCATTTATAAATTTAAAATTGAGCCTTATTGTTTTTGTAACGATGCCAATAGTAATTTTTGCAACTAAAATATTTCAAAAGTATATGAAAGCTGCTTTTGAAGATGTAAGGACGGAAGTTTCTAACCTAAACTCTTTTGTACAAGAACGCGTAACAGGTATGAAAATTCTTCAGTTATTTACAAGAGAAGCTACTGAATACAAAAAATTTAAAGCCATTAATGAGCGTCATAAAAATGGCTGGTTAAAAACGGTTTGGTACAATTCTATTTTCTTTCCTATTGCTGATTTTTTAGGGTCTTTAACCTTAGGAATGGTGATTTTAGTTGGTGGATTTAATGCTGTATCTGAGATACCTGGAACAACCTTGGGTGATTTAGTTTCGTTTACGATGTTTATTCCTATGTTGTTTAGACCTTTAAACCAAATTGCAAATAAATTCAACACTTTACAAATGGGAATGGTTGCTGCAGACCGTGTCTTTAAAGTGTTAGATACCACATCTAATATTGATGATTCTGGTACAATTGAAGCCAAACATTTTAAAGGTAATATTTCATTTAAAGATGTTAGATTTTCCTACGTAAAAGATGAAGAGGTTCTTAAAGGTATATCATTTAATGTTAATTCAGGAGAAACTGTTGCCATTGTAGGAGCAACAGGAGCCGGAAAATCTACTATTATCAATTTATTAAACCGTTTCTATGAGATTAATTCAGGAATAATAAAAGTTGACGATACAGATATCAAGGATATGACTTTAAGCTCGCTTAGAAGTCAGATTGCGGTAGTCTTGCAAGATGTATTTTTATTTGCAGATACTATATTAAATAATATTACTTTAAATAATGAAGATATTTCAGAGGTAGATGTTATAAACGCTGCCAAAGCCATTGGTATACATGAGTTTATTTCTAGTCTTCCTAACGGTTATCATTATAATGTTAAGGAACGAGGTGTTATGTTATCTTCTGGTCAGCGTCAACTTATTTCATTTTTAAGGGCTTATGTTACTAATCCAAGTATCTTAATTTTAGATGAAGCTACCTCTTCTGTAGATTCGTATTCAGAACAATTAATACAAGATGCAACAGATAAAATAACAGAAGGCAGAACTTCAATTGTTATTGCACATAGATTGGCCACTATACAGCAAGCGGATAAAATTATTGTAATGGATGCGGGCGAAATTGTTGAGATTGGCACACACAAATCACTTTTAGAAAAAGCGTCTGGATACTACAAAAATCTTTACGAAGTTCAGTTTTTAAAGGCTGAAGTTGTTTAATTTTTTACTGTAAATAGGGTTGAGGTATTTATCAATGCTTATAAGAGATTATGCAAATGGACTTAAAGTCTGCATAATGTTTTAAATAGAGAATATTATAAAGATTAATGTAATAACAATACCAATAATAAACATGGACGTCATTGCGATGAAACTTGCAATTAAGAATCGCAAAAATGCAGCCCAAAAAGTATCTTTAAATACACGTTTCAAAATATAGAATAAATAAAGAAATGTCGGAACAAATAATATCAGAGATACTATATAATATTCAACTCCAATTATAGCGAATAGAGTACCAAATACAGCCGTAAGTATAATAACTTGAGCATTATAATATAAGTTTATAACAATATGTTCTGTGAAATTATAAACTCTTTCATTTAAAAGATAATAGGTGAACCACGTCCCTAATGCATAAAAAGGAACAATTAAAATGTAAATTACACTCTGGAATTTGCTAAAACTTTCAGTGTCGATACCTTTGAAAGGATTATCTTTTTGTGCTGTAGAAGAATTAAGGCCGTCCACAAAACCACTCTGAAAATCTAAAGACTCTTTAAAAAACGTACTCATTATAAATAATTGAATACCAGCTAAGGTCAAGGCAATAGCAAAATATTGTAAGACGTCGATATATTTTTTTCTGGTACCATCTATATAACTAACAATTACCATTTCTGGTTTAGTGAAAAGGTGAATAAAAGTGCGGAGAAATTTATTGTCTACACAAAGGAATTGCTCATTAACTTGAGCAACTAATACTTGTGGTTTTAACCTGTTTTGAATAATTTTTGCACCACATTCATCACAATATTTTTGCGTGGCTTTAAGCTTATTATTGCAATTTTTACAGTTCACTAGCGTAAATCTTCTTTAATTTTTTGAGTAAGCTCCGCTGTATCCTTAAATATTACAAAATCGCCATTTTTTATATAAGAAATTTGTCCAGTTTCTTCACTTACACAAAGTGCTAAGGCATCTGTTTTTTCAGTAATACCAATAGCAGCTCTATGGCGTAAACCAAAACGCTCTGGAATATTTTTTTCATTATTCACAGGGAGAATAACACGTGTTGCTTTTACAATATTTTTATCTATAATTATAGCGCCATCATGCAATGGACTATTTTTAAAAAATATGCTTTCTATAATGGGTTGCGAGACTAAAATATTCATCTCGTCACCAGTATCAGTTAAGAAATCTAAATTGTTATTGCGTTCTATTACTATCAAGGCACCTGTGTTTGTTGCTCCCATTTTATTGCAAGCATTAATAATAGCGTCAACATCTGTAGAGGTTTGATCTTCGTTTTTTAAGAATTTAAAGTTTTTAAAAATGCCCTTTTTACCTCCAATATTTGTAGAGCCTACGAGTAATAAAAATTTTCTAATTTCAGGCTGAAAGACAACGATTAAGGCAATAATTCCTACCTTCATAAAACCGTCAAAAATGCTATAAAGCATACGCATATTAAGGAAATCAGTTAATCGCCAAGCAAAATAAATAACAAGGATTCCTATAAAAATATTGATAGCAACCGTTCCTTTTACAAGTTTATAGATGTAATAAAGAAGTATAGCCACAAGGAAGACATCCACAAAGTCTATAAATCTAAAATCCCAAAGTTGTAAGTTTTCCAAACGGTTAGTGTTTTTGCTAATTTAAGTATTTATGTTTATTTGAAGTTGAAAATTATAATCTATAATTTTTGAAATTAAAAATATAGAAGATTTTTTATTAGTAGATAAACTCATTAGTTATAATTTTGAATTTATCAACGTTCAATTCATCTAACTTATATTTTATAGTAATATAATCTTGAAAACTTAAGTTTTTATCAAAATACATATCTATAGAAAACCCTTTAATTTTCATGTTTTCATCTGGCAAAGCAAGTACGATTTGTTTTTTTTGTTCTAAAACGGGTTTTATTAAATTTTCAACTTCATTTTTGTTCTTAGAATTAATAATAAGGTATGTTTCTGAAATGGAAAATTCTGAGTTTACTTCGTCTTCAACAAGCTTGGATTTTGATGCATAAAAAGGAATGGAGTCTTTATGCGTATTAATTATTTCAAAATGTACATCCGTAAATTCTAAAAAGCCTAAACTTTTTTTACTTATGTCATTACAAGAAAAATAATTTTTAGCATCTTCATTTTTATGCATTTCTGCATTTCGTTTTTTGTCTTGTAAGAATTTAATGTGCGGAATGGCTTGTTTAAGCGTTAAGCGCTTATCAACATTTATTAGCCAATTGGTGCTAACAATTAGATTTTTTCGATTTAATAAAGTTGAATCAGGCTGTGTTTCATCGTAAAAAACATATCCTGGAGAAACGTCTAACACCTCTGTGATTTCGGCATTTTCAATTTCTGGTAATATCAAAACTCGTTCAAAGTTACAGCTAAAGCAAAAGCAACTTAAAATTAAAAGTAAATAAGTAAAACGCATAAGTTAATTAGATTTCAATTGATTATAAAGGATGATACATTCCATGGCTTCTTTTACATCGTGCGCACGTAAAAGTTTAGCTCCTTTTTGTAGAGCCACCATATGTAAAGCTGTTGTTCCGTTTAGTGCTTCTTTTGAAGTTGAGTTTAAGGTTTTATAAATCATAGATTTTCTAGAAATACCAGCAAGGATTGGTTTGTCTAGCATTTGTAGTAATTCTAGTTCGTTCAACAATTTAAAATTTTGTTCAGTTGTTTTTGCAAAACCAAATCCAGGATCTATAATGATATCATTAATTTTTTCTTGGTGTGCAGCTTTAATACGTTCCGCAAAATAAGAAATTACTTCTTTAGCTAAATCTTTATATTGAGTTTGTTGTTGCATGGTTTTAGGAGTGCCTTTCATGTGCATCATAATGTATGGAACACTTAGTTTTCCGACGGTTGCAAGCATATTAGAGTCGAGTTGACCAGCAGAAATATCGTTGACTAAAGCAGCACCAGCTTCAATACATTGTTTGGCAACCTCACTTCTAAAAGTATCAATAGAAATTAATGTTTCAGGGAAATGCTTCAATATTAACTCAATAACAGGTAAAACACGGTTAAGTTCTTCGGTTTCACTAACATCATCTGCATTTGGTCTAGAGCTGTAACCACCAATATCTATAAATGTAGCTTTGTGTTTAAGCATGGTTTCCACCTGATTTAAAATTTCAGTTTCATCCTTGTATTTTCCACCATCAAAAAACGAATCTGGTGTAACATTAAGGATTCCCATTACTTTAGGAGCCGATAAATCTATTAATTTTCCTTTACAATTTATTTTCATGTTTCATCTAAAAAAGGCGTTAAGAAAACTTTAAACCTCAAACTTTGAACTTCTAATTTATTTATGCGAAATTTACGGAAATTTTACTCGATAATCGAGAATTACATATTTCTGGTTAGTCGTTGTTCTAATTATTTTTAGACAAAAAAATAAATAACTTAAAACTAGAATTTAACTTTTTATAAATGCAAGATACTTCAAAACAATACGATGCGGTTATAGCAAAATGTAGGGCACTTTTTATAAATAAAATGAGAGATTATGGCAGTGCATGGCGCATACTAAGATTACCATCTTTAACTGATCAGATTTTTATAAAAGCACAACGTATTAGAGGCTTGCAGCAAAATGATGTTAGAAAAGTAGACGAAGGAGAAGTTAGTGAGTTTATTGGTATTATTAATTATTGTGCTATGGCATTGGTGCAGTTAGATAAGGGTGTGGTAGAGCAACCCGATTTAAACACTGAAGAAGCCACAGAACTTTACGATGAAAAAATAGCAATTACAAAGCAGTTAATGCTAGACAAAAACCATGATTATGGTGAAGCTTGGAGAGATATGCGTGTGAGCTCGTTAACCGATTTAATTTTGCAAAAATTATTACGTGTTAAGCAAATTGAGGATAATGCTGGTAAAACTATAGTTAGTGAAGGTATTGATGCTAATTATCAAGACATGATTAATTATGCAGTTTTTGCATTGATTCATTTAGAAGCAAATTAATACAGAAATCAATTTTTTTTGGTTAATGACTTTAAAATAAAGAGAATTAAAATATAAAAAATGAAGTATATTGTACAGATTAGCAGAGTTTTAGTTGGAGTACTATTTATCATTTCAGGATTCATTAAACTAGATGATCCATTAGGGTTTTCATACAAACTAGAAGAGTATTTTGGTGCAGACGTGCTAAATTTAGAATTTTTAATGCCTTATGCACTAGGTATCTCTGTCATAGTTGTAGTTTACGAATTAATTTTAGGCGTATTTTTATTAATAGGGTACAAACCAAAATTTACTATTTGGAGTCTTTTGTTAATGATTCTGTTTTTTACATTCCTAACATTCTATTCTGCTTATTTCGATAAAGTTAAAGATTGTGGGTGTTTTGGTGATGCTGTAAAGTTAACACCTTGGGGAACTTTTACTAAAGATGTAATACTATTAGTGCTTATTTTAATTTTGTTTGTTGGTATAAAATATATTAAACCTATTTTTAAAAATTTACCAACAACTATAATTGCATTATTGAGCTTTGTGGTTTCACTATGGTTTGGGTATCATGTTTTAATGCATCTACCAGTAATAGACTTTAGAGCCTATGCAATAGGTAAAAATATACAAGATCAAATTGCAATACCTGAAGATGCTGCAAAACCAGTTTCAGAATACACATGGACATTTAATGTAAATGGCGAAAATCAAGAGTTTGTTACAAACGGAAGTTACCCAAAAGTAGACGGTGAATTTATTGGTGTAGAAACTAAAGTTATAGAAGAAGGTTATGTGCCACCAATTCAAGATTTTACTATAGAATCTGATGGAGAAAATCATTTAGACTTTTTTTTAAATGAAGATAAATTATTAATTGTTACAGTATATGCAATTCCAAAGGCTGAAGAACAAGGCTTAAGTAAATTAAAATCTTTTACAGATTTGGCTATCACAAAGGGTTATACTGTAATAGGAATAACAGCTTCTGGACCAGACGATATAGAACAATTAAAACAAGATTATAATCTAAATTTTGAATTTTATTCTTCCGATGAAAAAGTAGTTAAAACTATTGTACGCTCAAATCCTGGAGTGATACTTTTTAATAAGGGTACTGTTACGGATAAAGCACATTGGAATGATTTTGAAGATATAGAGCTATAATTTGATTAGGTATTTTATAAATAAAATTTTTTACGCATTTCTCACCTTATTAGGTGTTGTTACTGTCATTTTCTTTTTATTCAATATTCTGCCTGGTGATCCAGCAAAAATGATGCTTGGTCAAAACCAAACGGCAGAACAAGTTGCTTCTGTAAAACAAAAATATGGATTTGATAAGCCAATAGGAACCCAGTTTTTGTATTATCTCAATGATTTGTCACCCATTTCATTTCACTCAAGTTCACCAAAGGATTATACATATTTAAGTACTAATAAATATTCAGCAACAGAACTTTTTGAAATAGGTAATACAACAATGGTATTAAAAACACCATATTTACGAGAATCCTTTACCAAACAAGGTAAAAAAGTAACGCAAGTTATAGGAGAAACTATCCCAAACACTTTTGTTTTAGCAGTTTCTGCAATTGTAATAGCCATACTATTAGGTATTGTTTTCGGTACTATATCTGCACTATACAAAGACACTTGGATAGATAAAACCATTCAAGTGTTAAGCACATTTGGCATGAGTGTTCCTTCTTTTTTTAGTGCCATTTTATTTGCGTGGTTATTTGGTTATGTGTTACATAAATACACCAACTTAGAAATGACAGGTAGTTTATACGAGCTCGATGACTTTGGAGAAAAAATGATTATAAAATGGAAAAATTTAATACTTCCAGCCATTGTTTTAGGCATTCGTCCATTAGCAGTTGTTATTCAGTTAATGCGAAATTCATTGCTAGAGGTGCTGAATCAAGATTACATAAGAACAGCAAGAGCCAAAGGCTTAAGTGAGTATCAGGTTATTAAAAAACATGCTATAAAAAATGCTTTAAATCCAGTGGTTACGGCAATTTCTGGATGGTTTGCATCAATGCTGGCAGGAGCCGTTTTTGTAGAATACATATTTGGTTGGAATGGTTTAGGGAAAGAAATAGTAAACGCACTAAACACCTTAGATTTACCAGTAATAATGGGAGCTGTATTAGTAATAGCTATAATATTTATTACTATAAATATTTTTGTAGATATTATCTACGCATGGCTCGATCCTAGAGTAAAATTATCTTAAATAAAAGGCATAAATAAACATGCTATTATAACAATCGTATAGATTAAAAGAAAATCATTGTTTCTATAACGTTTTCGCTGATTATTACTGTCTTAAGACAAGATTTGTGTCGTCTTTTTATCTTATTTTTGTATTGTAAAAAAACAAGTCAATAACTACTTATTTTAAGAAGTATAAATATAACATTATGAGAAAAAACATCGTAGCCGGAAATTGGAAAATGAACAATGATTTAAAAGCCACTAAAAAGTTGGTTAAACAAGTCAAAAAGTCAATCAAGAAAGATGATTTAAAAAATACTAGAGTCATTGTTGCTCCAACATTTGTAAATCTTACCGCAGCCGTAAAACGTGCTAAAAAATCTAAAGTAGAAGTTGCTGCACAAAACATGCATCAAGCAACCAATGGTGCTTTTACAGGTGAGATTTCTGCAGATATGTTAAAAAGTATTGGTGTTAAGACTGTAATTTTAGGTCACTCAGAAAGACGTGCTTATTTTGGAGAAACGGATGCACTTTTAGCAGAAAAAGTAAATGCAGCATTAGCAAATAAAATGGAAGTTATTTTCTGTTTCGGAGAAGAGTTAGCAGACAGAAAAGCAGGTAACGAAGAAGCTGTTGTTGGAGGTCAAATTAAAAATGCTTTATTTCACTTAAAAGGTGACGACTTTAAAAATATCGTATTAGCTTATGAGCCAGTTTGGGCAATTGGTACAGGTGAAACTGCGAGTCCAGAGCAAGCACAAGACATGCATGCATTTATAAGAAAAACTTTAGCAGATAAGTATGGAGACGACGTTGCAAATAACGTATCTATCCTTTATGGTGGAAGCGTAAAACCAGCCAATGCTAAAGAGATTTTTGGTAAGCCAGATGTAGATGGTGGATTAATTGGTGGAGCAGCCTTAAACGCTGAAGATTTTCACGCTATAATTACAGCTTTTTAAATTTTTAATAATTTGGGCGTTACCACAAGGGTCGCGTCATTCACTATATCTTTTTATTCGGTGGCTTTTTTAGAGCCACCAAATAAAAAGGATGCCGTTTCTACCGCTAACGCATCAAACTAACTTACCTTATTCAAATTACCGTCCGTTATACAACAATCTTAGAGCAACATGTCCAATACAATATATATAGGTTACAATTTTAAAGTAAAGCCATTACAACCAGCAACCGAAATTTTAATAGCAGAACTCGGTTATGCAGGTTTTGAGAGTTTTGTAGAAACAGAAGAAGGCGTTACGGCTTATATTCAGAAAGACGAATGGAATGAAACTATTTTAGATGATATTTATATTCTAAGTTCAGATGAATTTGAAATAACCTCAGAATTCAGCGAAATAGAACAAACCAATTGGAATGAGGAGTGGGAGAAAAATTTTAACCCAATCATTGTAGATAATTTAGTTTCTGTACGTGCACCTTTTCATGAAAAACCAGATACCAAATACGATTTAATCATTGAGCCAAAAATGAGTTTCGGAACAGGACATCACGAAACAACTCACATGATGATTCAGCATATTTTAAATAATGATTTTAAAGGGAAATCGGTTTTAGATATGGGATGTGGAACAGGTGTTTTGGCTATTTTAGCAGAAAAAGTAGGAGCTGCAAAACTAGATGCAATTGATATAGACAATTGGTGTTATCTCAATAGTTTAGAAAATGTAGAACGTAACGATTGTCATAATATTTCTGTTTACGAAGGTGACGTAAAGTTACTAGAAGGAAAAAAGTACGATAGCATTATCGCTAATATTAATAGAAATATTCTCTTAGCAGATATTAAGAGTTATGCTAAATGTTTAAATGTAAATGGTAGCTTATTTTTAAGTGGTTTTTATCAAGAAGATATTCCTATTATTGAGGAAGAATGTAATAAACAGATGTTAAAATTAGAGAAAACTATACAAAAAGGGCTTTGGGTTTCGTTAAAATTTATAAATTAGTACAACTTAATTGAGCATTTTTAAAGTAATAAGCTTGTTTAAGTGCGGTTTTAATGTAAAATAAGATTGCTTAAAATTATGACTAAAGAAAAATACTCAGAAGAGCTTCTTGTAGAAGAAGAGGTCTTAAAGGAAAACGAGATTGTATTGTTTAATGATGAGGTTAATACCTTTGATCATGTCATTGATACACTTATTTATGCTTGTGATCATATGCCAGAGCAAGCAGAGCAATGTGCTTTATTGGTGCATTATAAAGGCAAGTGTACTGTAAAAACAGGTTCTTATGAGGATTTGGAGCCAAGATGTTCTAAACTCTTACAAGCAGGTCTTAGTGCAGAAATAGTATAATAAAAAATCCCACTTTGAGTGGGATTTTTTATGCATTATAATTTAGAGTATTATAGTTCTCTATTTTGTCATTCTACCAACAGCACAGCTAACAAAAGATTTTGCTTTTTTAGGTAAAGTATTAGCATCACCAACAATTGGATAACCCAAATCTGATAACCTATTCTTTACAGTTTCAATTTCTTTTTCAGAAATAGCAATGAAACTAACTTCATCAGTATCATTATTTACTTCAACTTCAGTTATACCATCTAATTTAGATAGTTGTGTAACAATTGTATTTGCACAACCACCACATTTTAAGTTTTGTATGTTTAGTGTATTTTTCATGGGTTTTTATTTTTTGACCAATAGAGATTATAAAACCAGAAAGGTCAAGATTTTTAAATTTAGTGTTTTATAACGTTGTAGGACAAACATAATCCGTAACAGGTAAATCCGTGTCTTTGATAGCGCCAAATCCACCTAACACATCAACCAGTTTGTTAAATCCTCTTGCTTTAAGTATAGACTCAGCAATTACAGATCGATAACCACCTGCGCAATGTACATAGTATGTTTTGTCTTTTTCAACTTCATTCATTTTATCATTAATAAAATCTAAGGGTATATGCTGAGCATCTATAATATGAGATGATAAGTATTCACCATCTTTTCTTACATCTAATATGTTTAGCTTACCTTCTTTTGCTTTAGCTGCAAATTCTTCTGCAGAAATTGAGTCTATGGTTTCTATATCTTTACCTGCGTTTTTCCAAGCTTCTAATCCACCTTCTAGATAACCCAAAGTATTGTCGTATCCAACTCTAGATAATCTTGTAACTGCTTCTTCTGATTTTCCTTCAGGAACAACCAAAATAAGAGGTTGTTTAATGTCTTTAATTAAAGCACCAACCCATGGTGCAAATCCACCATTCAAACCAATAAAAATTGAATTAGGAATGTGGCCTTTAAGAAATTCAGATTCAGTTCTTACATCTAGTACTAAAGCAGATTCATGGTTAGCCAGAGCTTCAAAATCTTCAGGGTTAAGAGCTACATTTCCGGTTTTTAAAACTGTTTCAAAAGTATCATAGCCCATTTTGTTCATCATAGCATTTTTAGCAAAATACTGAGGAGGAGGAGGTATGCCTTCTAATACTTCTTTTACAAATTCTTCTTTTGTCATATCAGCACGTAAAGCATAATTTGTTCTTTTCTGTTCACCTAAAACACCTACAGTTTCTTTACTTAGGTTTTTGCCACAAGCAGAACCTGCGCCATGAGCAGGATATACAATAACATCATCTGCTAAAGGCATAATTTTATGTCTTAGCGAATCGAATAACATACCAGCTAAATCTTCTTTTGTTAAATTAGATTTTATAGCTAAATCTGGTCTGCCAACATCTCCTAAAAACAATGTATCACCAGAAAATATAGCGTGCTCTTTTCTGTTTTCATCAATAAGTAAATAGGTGGCTGATTCTAAAGTGTGTCCAGGTGTGTGTAAAACTTTAATTGTTACTTTTCCAAGTTTTAGTTCTTCTCCATCTGTTGCAGTATGGATATTATACTCAGTAGTAGCACCAGGTCCAAAAACAATAGTTGCACCAGTCTTTTTTGCTAAATCTACATGGCCAGATACAAAGTCGGCATGGAAGTGAGTTTCTAAAATATACTTAATCTTTGAATTATTGGCCGTAGCCTTGTCTATATATTGCTGAACTTCTCTTAGTGGATCTATAATAGCAACTTCACCTTCAGATTCAATATAATATGCACCTTGCGCTAGACAACCCGTATATAATTGTTCGATTTTCATATTTAAAATTTAACGTTTTACAAATTTACTAAACTTGTTATTTTGAAATGTGATATTTATCACAAAGAGTGTTAAAAAAGTTCTTTGTAGACAATATATATTGCCATAATAATAGTAAAATAACCAAATCCTCTTTTTAAACCTTTTGGACTAATTTTTTTAGCAAGTGCTAATCCTATAAAAATTCCCACAATAGAAATGAGGGTAAAAGTGATTAAGAATTTCCAATCTATAGTTAACGTATTTAAATCGCCTAAAAATCCAATTAATGATTGAATCGCTATTATAAACAACGAAGTACTAATAGCTTTTTTAATAGGTAGTTTTACTAATAGAACTAATGCAGGCACAATTAAAAATCCTCCACCAGCACCTACTAAACCAGCCAACGCACCTATACCAATGGCTTGGGTTCCAATAGCTAAATAATGATTGTTGTCGTATTCTTTTATTTCATTATCTGCAATAATATCTTTAGATTTTATCATTGTCCAACCAGCTAAAAGCATAATTGTTGCAAATAATAACATTATAAATAGCGAGTTTGTAAGATTAAAACTGCCTATAGAAAAAAACACTTCTGGTAAGTTAGGAATTACCAAACTTCTCACCATAAATACTGTGAGAATTGAAGGTATAGCAAATATAATTGCAGTCTTAAAATCTATTGTATTATTTTTAATATTTCTTAATGTGCCTATTAATGCAGTACTGCCAACTACAAAAAGTGAGTAACTCGTAGCTAATATTGGGCTAAAGCCTAAAAAATAAACTAAAATAGGGACTGTTAATATTGAACCACCTCCACCTATGAGGCCTAGTACAAGTCCAACAATTAAAGCACCCAAATATCCTAATATTTGAACTAAATCCATTTAATGTGGTAATTTATCATTTAACAATCCGTATACAAATGTGCCTAATAATGCAGCTGCAATTACAATTAATATTGAAAATGCACCTGTACCAATTAAAATGTACATTGGTCCAGGGCATGCGCCACATAGAGCCCAACCTAATCCAAAAATTGTACCTCCTATAATATAACGCCTAAAACCGCGCTCTTTTATAGGAACTCTTAAAAAAGAGCCTGTTGTATTTTTTAATTTTATTTTTTTAGAAATCAATAGTAGTATTATACCTGTACCAACTGCAGTACCAATAATACCATACATATGAAATGATTGGAACTTAAACATTTCGAAAATACGAAACCACGAAACTGCTTCTGATTTTACTAAAACAATTCCGAAGAAAAGACCAACGGCAAAAAATTTTAAAAACTTTCCCATAATTAAAATAATATTGGATAAATAAGATGAATCATAATTAAACCACCTAAAAAGAAACCAATAACGGCAACTAACGATGGAAGCTGTAAACTGCTTAAGCCAGTAATCGCATGGCCAGAAGTACAACCGCCTGCATAACGTGTACCGAAGCCAACTAAAAAACCTCCAATAACAAGAATTAAAATTCCCTTAAGGCTAAGTACAGCATTCCAACTAAATAATTCTGCAGGTAATAAACTTTTACCAACATTATTAAAGCCTAATGCATTTAAATCTTTTATAGTTTGTTCACTAAGATTAATGTTAATAGGGTTCGATAAAAAATAATGCGCTATAAAACCACCAAAAATGGCTCCAAGGACAACTACTAAATTCCAACGATGGTTTTTCCATTCGTAGTTAAAGAATTCTACCCTTTTACCTGCTCCGCCAATGGCACATAAGGTTCTTAAGTTAGAGGACATACCAAAAGTTTTTCCAAAATATAGTAGTAGAAACATTACTATAGCAATCAATGGTCCAGAAATATACCAAGGCCAAGGTTGTAAAATGTATTCCATAGGTGAAATTTAAATGCAAAATTAGGTTACTAAAAAAAAAGTAGTGTTACAAAAGTGACTAAAAATCTAATACTGAAATTTTATTTCTGCCAAGTTCTATTTTGCCCTCTTTCTCTAATTGTTTTAAGAGTCTAGACACAACAACACGAGATGTGTGCAAGTCTTCTGCAATTTCTTGGTGTGTAATTTCTAAATTGGTAGAAGCAGATAATTTTACTTGATCAGTAAGATATTTAAATAGGCGTTCATCCATTTTCATAAATGCAAGCGTGTCTATGGTCTCTAACATCTCGTCAAAACGCACTTGGTAACTATGTAAAATAAAGTTTCTCCAAGTTTCATTAGAATTGAACCAAAGTTTCATATTGTCTATTGGTATCATTATTACGGTTGCTTCTTCATCTGCAATTGCACGTATTTTGCTTACAGACTTCACCATACAACAGGTTAGAGACATCGCGCAAGTATCGCCAGTTTCTAAAACATATAGAAGCAGTTCATCTCCATTGTGATCTTCTCTTAAGACTTTAATAGTACCTGAAATTAATAATGGTATGTAATTTAAATCTTGACCAATATCTATAATGATATCTGCTTTTTTAAAAGTTTTTAGAAATGCAACGTTAGCAATATTATCGATTATTTCAGTATCGAATAAATAGTTAAAGGGTTGAAGTAAATCTTTCGTTATCATACTTCAAAAATACTAATTTAAAAATTTGAAATAAATAGTTTGGCGGAGTTTTAATAAAAGTATTATATTTGCACCCACTTAAAAAGGCCTCGTGGCGCAACTGAATAGCGCACTTGATTACGGCTCAAGAGGTTACAGGTTTGAATCCTGTCGAGGTCACTACTAAAACCAATGCTTTCAAGCAATTTTGAAAGTGTTGGTTTCTTGTTTTTAAGATATTTTTGTAGAAATAAATTTTACAATTAGCATTGTCTATATTAATTACTCCATAAAATAGTTTGTTATTGAAATTCTATTATTAACAATGATTAATGTAATAATTGAAATATTCCAGAATTTAGATTTCTTTATAATTAAAAAAATATTAGCCTAATGCATTTTTTGTAACATAAACGCGCCAGCCTATTATAGCAAGCTGAAGTCTGGTAGCTTTGCTGAGGTCTAATTGTTTTTTAGAATAACTTGGAAGAATTGCTTTATTGGCTTTTGCAATAAGCTTAAAAAAAGAGGTCTTCATGATTTTTGGTTGTGGCTAAAGGATGATTAGTGCTTTTGCCTTTTGTCAATAAGTGACAAAAATAGTAAAACTTATTCTAGAACTAAGTTCTACATTTTTTTTTGATTGGTTATTTCCTAATTTAGAATATTGAGATGATAATTTCAATAATTAATTTTACAAGTGTCATCATAGTTAGTTGGTTTTAAAAATTAATAATATACTTTGTTTGTTTGATTGAGTTTTCAATATATAAACTCAGAGCATTGTTTACCAAACCTTTTTGAAGAAATCGACGAATTTGAATTCTAATATGTAACTATATAAATTATAATTGTTATAATAATTTGTGACTTTCCTTTATGTAAGTAATAATATGTAACTAAAAATCAATTTTTAGTTACATATTATTACAATTGTAGGGCGATTATTAGCCTCTTTTTAGAAACGTAGAGGCTTTTGGTGTTGAATTGGGCATTTATTTAATGTTTCATCTTTTTTAGAATTTACTTTTATGATAAATATCATGTTTTAGATTATTAGGATTTTGGTATTTAATTTAGACTTAACATTAAGATGTATTAATCCGTTATCTTTGTGAAAAATCATGAAATGAAAAAAATTACTTTTATTGTCTTATTGTTAATATCTAGTTTAAGCTGGTCTCAGGTTTTATTGATTAACGAGTTAGATCCAGATTCTCCAAGTACAGATACTGCTGAGTTTATAGAATTAAAATCTCAAACACCCAATTTTTCAACTGATGGTTATATTCTAGTTTTTTTTAATGGCTCTAGTAGTGGTGGAGATAAAAGTTATATGGTTATAGATTTAAATGGGTATTCAACGGACATAAATGGATTATTAGTTGTAGGTAGTGAGGGAGTTGCTCCATTTCCTCAATTAATAATTTCTCAAAATGTAATTCAGAATGGCGCTGATGCTGTTGGTATTTATCAGGCTAGCGTTGGTGATTTTCCAGAAGGTACATTGGCAACTCAAACTAATTTAATTGATGCCATGGTTTATGATACAAACGATTCTGATGATACTGGCTTAATGGCTTTACTTGGGCAAACTATGCAGTATAATGATAATGGAACTAATACAAATCCTAAATCTATACAAAGGTATGTTGATGATATGGATAATGTGACATTTGCGTCTGCAACACCCACTCCAAGACGAGAAAATGATGGTTCTGGTATTAATATAAATCCAATAAGTATTTCCGTTGCACAAACACAATATAACGAGGATGCTGTGTTTGATATTACGTTTACTTCAGAAACAAGTACTACTTCAGATTTAAGTTTTAATATTAGTTTAGACAACTATGGGTTTAATAGTGCTGATTTTACAGGTGATACTTCTTTAACTATACCCAATGGTCAAAATTCAGTTACAACAACTATTACACTAATTGATGATGCTAACGACGAAGGAGATGAGGTTGCTAAAATTAAATTTTTAGATTTAGTAGAGCCAGTTGTAGCTTCAAACAATTTTGTTGAAGTTAGAATTGTAGATAATGATTTTACTATAGCACCTTTTGGGACACCTCTAAATCCAACAACCGGAATTGTGCAAAGTACACAACCAGATGGTTATTATGATAGTTTAGATGGTTTAGCAGATATAGCTCTAAGACAAGCGTTACAAGATATAATTGCAGATCCAACAATAGTAAGAGCGCAGACATATGCAGATGTATTAACTATTTTAAATGAAGCAGATCAAAACCCAGCAAATAGTAACCAAGTATGGCTTTTATATACAGAAGAAGGAAGAGCAAAATTAGATGTTCAAACTGGTTCTGACAATACTAATAAATGGAATAGGGAGCATACCTTCCCTAGATCTTTGGGAGGCTTTTTTGATATAGAAGAAGACGAAATTGCGGATGGTATAGATGTATATTGGACAACTAAAGCAGATTCTTTGCGACATGGAAATTCTGATGCACATGCTTTAAGAGCAGCAGATGCAGCAGAGAATAGTACACGTAACAATCAACATTATGGAGAATATAATGGTCCAAGTGGAACGATGGGAAGCTTTAAAGGTGATGTTGCACGAAGTGTATTGTATATGGAAATCAGGTACAATGGTTTGTCAGTGGTAAATGGTTTTCCAGATATTACAGGACAATTAGGTGATTTAGAAACATTATTAAATTGGCATAGAAATGATCCACCAGATGATTTTGAAATGAATAGAAATAATATAGTCTATAATTGGCAAAAAAATAGGAATCCTTTTATAGATCAACCATTGTTGGTAGAATATATTTGGGGAACAAATGTTGGAGATACTTGGATGCAATCTTTAAGCATAACCGAAAAAGAAGTAGATAATGTACAGGTTTTTCCTAACCCAACAAACGGAAGACTTTTTGTTTCTCAGTTAAATATGAGTGCCAAAGTTGAAGTGTTTTCTATTGACGGAAAGCTATTAAAACGTTTTAATGACGTTAATGATTATATTGATTTAGAATTAGCTTCAGGGTTATATCTTTTAAAATTAAATATTGGAAACCAAACAGCTATTAAAAAAATAATAGTGAATTAGTAACCTATTTTAGATTTAAAAAGCCAAGCTATAAATAATATAGTTTGGCTTTTTTTATTCCACTTCTTTAGCATTTGTACTATTTTAAATTATAATTTTGTTTAATCTCAATTTAATGAAAAATATAGTTTATAGTATCTCTAAGAATGAAATGTTATCTTCGCGGCTTTAATAAAAATAGTATTTAATAAAATAGATGATGTATAGTGTATTTCTAGTAATTGCGGGTTTAGGGCTGTTAGTAGTAGGTGGTGATTTTTTGGTTAGAGCATCTGTTGGTTTGTCTTTTAAACTTAAACTTTCTAAGTTGGTTATTGGTATGACGGTTGTATCTTTTGCAACTTCTGCGCCAGAATTATTAGTAAGTCTTCAGGCAGCACTAGATGGTGTTTCTGATATTGCTTTAGGAAATGTTATAGGATCTAATATTGCCAACATTGGCTTGGTTTTAGGGATTACGGCAATTATTTCGCCTTTAGCAGTCGATAAAGATTTTTATAAATTAAATTGGCCAATGATGATGCTACTCTCTTTTGTGCTATATTATTTTTTAAAAAATGATTTAGTACTCACAGCATTTGAAGGTGCCATTTTATTTGTTGCTTTAATTGTATTCTTAATTGTGCTAATTAGAAATTCTAGAAAATCTACAAAAGCAAACATGGAAGAAGTAGATGAGTCTTTAGCTGTGGTTTCTAATTTTAAAATAATAGTTTGGTTATTAATTGGTGCAGCAGGATTATACTTCGGTTCCGATTGGTTGGTAGAAGGAGCAAAAAAATTAGCGGCAGCAGTTGGTATTAGCGATTACGCTATCTCTGTTACTGTAATAGCAATTGGTACTAGTGTGCCAGAACTAGCAGCTTCTGTTATTGCAGCTTTAAAGAAAGAAAAGGCAATTTCTTTAGGGAACTTAATTGGTTCTAATATTTTTAATATAGCTTCTGTATTAGGATTAACAGCAATTGTAAAACCAATAGTTGTAAATCCCCAAACGCCACAAATTCTGTCTACAAATATATTTTGGATGATTGGGTTTGCTGCCATTTTAATTCCGTTGATGCTCATACCAAAACGATTTGAAATTGGCCGCTTAAAAGGGTTTATCTTGTTTGGGTTTTATATTGTTTTTATTTATATATCACTTATATAACTATATAAAAAAAGCTCAGAAATTAATCTGAGCTTTTTTTATTTGAAATATTTATAATTGCTGATTAAGAGATATTAGCACTTTTTACAGTCTTAATAATTCTACCTGCAATTTTATATGGGTCACCATTAGAAGCTGGTCTTCTATCTTCTAACCAACCTTTCCAGCCTTTTTCAACTGTAATAATTGGAATACGAATAGAAGCACCTCTATCAGAAACACCGTAGCTGAAATCGTTAATAGATGCAGTTTCGTGTAAACCTGTAAGACGTTGGTCGTTAAATTCACCATACACTTCAATATGTTCTTTAACAACAGGTCTAAATGCCTCACATATTTTTTCGTAAGTTTCTTTAGATCCACAAGTTCTTAAAACTGAGTTAGAGAAGTTTGCGTGCATACCAGAACCATTCCAGTCCATGTCTTTACCTAATGGTTTTGGGTGGTAATCTATATAGTAACCATACTTTTCAGTTAAACGGTCCAGTAAATATCTTGCAATCCAGATTTCATCACCAGCTTTTTTAGCGCCTTTTGCAAACAATTGAAATTCCCATTGTCCTGAAGCAACTTCTTGGTTAATACCTTCAAAATTTAAACCAGCATCTATACAAAGGTTAGCGTGCTCTTCAACTAAACCTCTACCATGAGTGTTTTTTCCACCAACAGAACAATAGTACATTCCTTGTGGCGCAGGATATCCTCCAATAGGGAAACCTAATGGTAATTGTGTTTTGGTATCCATAATAAAATACTCTTGCTCAAAACCAAACCAGAAATCGTTATCTTCATCTTCAATGGTTGCTCTACCATTAGAAACGTGTGGTGTTCCGTCTGCATTTAAAACCTCAGTCATTACTAAGTATCCATTGATTCTATCAGGATCAGGATATATAGCTACAGGTTTTAATAAACAGTCAGAAGACCCACCTTCAGCTTGTCTAGTTGATGATCCGTCAAAAGACCACATACCTAATTCTTCTAGGGTGCCTTTAAAGTTTTCGTGCTCTTCTACTTTGGTTTTACTCCTCATATTTTGTGTTGGGAAGTAACCATCTAGCCAAATGTATTCTAATTTAATTTTTGCCATAATGAAATTTTGTTTATCTAAAATAATTGTTACAAATATTGCTTTTTTTTTCTTTCAGTCAAAAAAAAACAGGGTGATTTAGGTGAAAAGTAGTTAATTATTATTAACCACCCTAATTTTGTATGGGTGACCATATAAATTTTAAATATTTCGTATTTTTGAGGTCAAATATTAATAATATGTCAACACTTAGATTTCATGCTGTAAAAGCATCATTAAAGCGAAAGCCACTTAACATTAAAGAGAATAATAGACGTTCAGAAATTTTTGGTAAAAACGTGTTTAATGAAACTGCAATGCGCCAATATTTAACAAAAACAGCACTTAGTAGTATTATTGAGGCTATTGAAAAAGGTACTAAAATAAATCGTTTGGTAGCTGATCATATTTCTACAGGAATGAAAGAATGGGCAATTTCAAAAGGAGCCACACATTATACACATTGGTTTCAACCATTAACAGGAGCAACCGCTGAAAAGCATGATGCCTTTTTTGAAACAATAGGAAATGGTTTAGCCATTGAAAAATTTGAAGGAAATCAGTTAGTACAACAAGAACCTGATGCTTCAAGTTTTCCAAATGGAGGAATTAGAAATACGTTTGAAGCAAGAGGATATACGGCTTGGGATCCTACATCACCTGCATTTATTTACGGAACTACTTTATGTATTCCAACAGTATTTGTGTCTTACACTGGTGAGGCTTTAGATTATAAAACACCACTTTTGCGAGCATTGAATGCTGTAGATAATGCCGCAGTAGCTGTATGTAAGTATTTTGATAAAAATGTAAAAAAAGTAAATGCTTCTTTGGGTTGGGAGCAAGAATATTTTTTAATAGATAGTGATTTAGCCGCATCTAGACCAGACATTGTATTAACAGGTAGAACACTTTTAGGACACTCGCCAGCCAAAGGCCAGCAGCTAGATGATCATTATTTTGGCACTATACCAAATAGAGCAATGTCTTACATGCGCGACTTAGAAAACGAATGTATGTTGTTGGGTATTCCGGTAAAAACGAGGCATAATGAGGTAGCACCAAATCAGTTTGAATTAGCACCTATATTTGAAGAGGCAAATCTAGCTGTAGATCATAACTCATTATTAATGGATATAATGCAAAAGATTGCAAAACGCCATAATTTTACTGTGCTCATGCACGAAAAACCATTTTCAGGTGTTAACGGATCTGGTAAACATAATAACTGGAGTTTAAGTACTGATACTGGCATTAACTTATTATCGCCTGGAAAAACACCAATGAGTAACCTTCAGTTTTTAACCTTTTTTATTAATACTATAAAGGCAGTCCTAACACATGAAGAGTTGTTGAGAGCTGCAATTGCATCTGCTAGTAACGATCATCGTTTGGGAGCAAATGAAGCACCACCTGCTATAATCTCTATATTTATTGGAGAGCAATTAACCAAAGTTTTAGACGAACTAGAAACAGTTACTAAAGGAAAGTTGTCTCCTCAAGAAAAAACCGATTTAAAACTAAATGTTGTTGGAAAAATTCCTGAAATTTTATTAGACAATACAGATAGAAATAGAACATCACCTTTTGCTTTTACAGGAAATAAATTTGAATTTAGAGCCGTTGGTTCTACGGCAAATTGTGCAAATCCTATGACAGTTTTAAATACTATTGTAGCAAAACAATTAATTGATTTTAAAGTTGAAGTTGATCAACTAATCGATAAAAAAGAAATGAAAAAGGATGATGCTATTTTTAATGTTTTAAGGGAATATATCAAAACCTCAAAAGCAATCTTGTTTGAAGGTAATGGTTATAGTACTGCTTGGGAAAAAGAAGCAAAAAAACGAGGATTAAGTAATAACAAAACTACACCAGAAGCATTAAAAGTAAAAATAGCAAAATCAACAATTGATCTTTTTGAAAGCTTAGGTGTAATGAATAAAATAGAGTCCGAGGCTCGTTACGAAATTGAAATGGAAGAATACATTCTTCATATTCAAATAGAAAGCCGTGTCATTGGAGATATCGCCAGAAACCATGTTGTACCAACAGCGGTTAGGTATCAAAATATTCTTATAGAAAATGTAACAGGTCTCAAAACTATTTATGGAGATAAGTTTACTGCTTTTGCAAAAGAACAATTATCACTGATTGAGCAAATTTCACATCATATTGAAGCCATAAATTCTTTAGTAACTAAAATGACTGAAGCAAGAAAATTATATAATAAACAAATAGATATAGAAAAGAAAGCCAAAGGCTATTGTAATAAAGTAAAACCGTTCTTTGAAGAAATAAGATATCACTGCGATAAACTTGAGTTAATGATTGATGATGAACTTTGGCCATTAACTAAATATAGGGAGCTTTTATTTACAAAATAGAATGATTAAGCCCTCTAAAAGGTTGTTTTTCAATTGATTTATTATGCATGTATACGTAATTATACGTATGCGTTTTTTAAAAAACATGTCGTTTGTCGATGACTTCAAACTAGTTGTCGAAAAGGTGATGTTAGAGTGTTAAATAATTGGAATTAGTTGATTTAGCAATACGTTTAATTCGTATTTTTGACGTGCTATTAATCAATATTTATAAAAATGAAAAAATTACTACTTAGTGTAGCAATTCTAGTTGGAGCAACATTAATACTGTCACAGGATAAATCTAATGATTTAAATTCGGTGACTGAAGACAACGTTGTAAACGTTCAATCTACACTACAAGCAGAATCTTAATTATCTAAGATTTTGTCAAAAGTTTATTGACATTGACATAGAGGATGAGTTCGTTTTTCGAAGTTATCCTTTTTTTATTAGTAAATATTTATTTGCACCCAAATTTCCATAAGAACGTAGACTTATTTCCTAACAAATAGTTTATGATTATAAAATTGAATGCAAAGTTATTATGCATTATACTGTTTATTGGTTGTTTTAATTTAGTTTTTTCGCAAGATTCTATATCTAAAAGTGAAAGATTTAATACTCGTAAGTATACTTTTTTAAATTATAGAGGAACCAATGCAATTGATGTTGCAATAGGATCTTTATCCTTACAGGGAGATCAAGAATCTGAGTACGATGTTTATTTTAGAATAGGTTACAAACGTCAACTGACTAGTCATCTTAATACAAATATTAGTTTTAATAAGTATAATATTTTAATTAAAGATGTGTCTAATGAAGGGTTTATGTCTTTTGATATAAATTTAGAATATCTCTTTTCTCCATTTACTAAATTTAGTCCATTTATATTTGCAGGAGGTGGTTATAATGCAGCTAATTATTTTGAATCCACGGCCACCAAAGCTCAAGCAGGTTTTGGGTTTGAATTAATTATGTCAAACCATGTAGGTTTTAAGCTTTTTGGAGAATATAATTATTTATTAAGTGATGAATTAGATGGCCTTATTGAAGGTGATACAGATGATGCTTTAATTAGAGTGGGTATAGGGTTTAATTTTTATTTTGGAGGTAAAAAGAAAAAAGAAATGTATCAGAAAAAATTAAAAACAGTAATTAATTCCAATCAAATCATTCCTTATAATTAAACGCAATTCTTACTTTTGTACCACCATTCCAAATAAAAACTACTATGAGTAATTCGGTGAGTAAAAGATATGCACAAAGAGGTGTTTCGGCTTCAAAAGAAGATGTGCATAATGCTATTAAGAATATAGACAAAGGTTTGTTTCCAAAAGCATTTTGCAAAATAGTACCAGATTATTTAACTAATGACGATGATTATTGTTTAATAATGCATGCTGATGGTGCAGGTACAAAGTCATCTTTAGCCTATATGTATTGGAAAGAAACGGGAGATGTTTCTGTTTGGAAGGGTATAGCGCAAGATGCTTTAATTATGAATATTGATGATCTTCTTTGTGTGGGAGCAACCGATAATATTATGCTCTCTTCAACTATTGGGAGAAATAAAAACTTAATTCCTGGCGAAGTCATTTCCGCAATCATAAATGGAACTGAGGAGTTAATAGAAGATTTAAAATCTTTTGGCGTTACCATACATTCTACAGGTGGAGAAACTGCAGATGTTGGTGATTTAGTAAGAACTATTATTGTAGATTCTACAGTAACTGCGCGTATAAAACGTAGTGATGTTATTGATAATGCTAATATACAAGAAGGTGATGTTATTGTTGGCTTAGAGTCCTTTGGGCAAGCAACATACGAAACGGAATATAATGGAGGCATGGGAAGTAATGGATTAACGTCTGCTCGGCACGATGTTTTTTCTAAATATTTAGCCCAAAAATATCCTGAAAGTTTTGACGCTGCAGTACCAGAAGATTTAGTGTATTCAGGGCAAACAAAACTAACAGATGCTGTTGAGAATTCGCCAATAGATGCGGGTAAATTGGTTTTGTCACCAACTAGAACTTATGCGCCAATTATTAAAGCTATTTTAAATAAATTTAATAGCGATGATGTGCACGGAATGGTTCATTGTAGTGGTGGAGCACAAACAAAAATTCTACATTTTGTAGATAATCTTCATATTATAAAAGATAATATGTTTGAAATTCCTCCGTTATTCAAACTCATTCAAGAACAATCTAAAACAGATTGGAAAGAAATGTATCAAGTATTTAACTGTGGTCATAGAATGGAACTATACGTTAAACCAGAAGTTGCCGATGCTATAATTGAAATTTCAAAATCTTTTAATGTAGAGGCTAAAATTGTTGGTAGGGTAGAAGCTTCTGATCAAAAGAAACTGACCATAAAAAGTGAATATGGTACATTTAAATATTAAAATTTAAAGGTATGAAATCCTATTCTTGGTTAATTTTTAGTGTGTTTGTTTTATGTTCAAGTGTGCTTTTTGCGCAACCTGATTCTTTGTTTTTTAAAAAGAAAAAAAACGAAAATATTCAACTAGGTTGGAGAACAAAAAAAGAAATTGGGTTATTACTTAACCAAGTATCTTTTACCAATTGGAACTCTGGAGGAACAAATTCCATATCTGGAATTATTACTGGTAAAGCAGAAGCTAAATACAAACAAAAGAAATGGTTTTGGAATTCTAACTTCAATATTAGATACGGTTTAAATAAACAAGCAGACAAAGATATTAGGAAAACCGATGACGTTATTGAGATTATATCTAACGTAGGTTTAGAAAAAGACGCAAAAAGTAATTGGTTTTACTCTTCAAAATTTAGTTTTAATACACAGTTAGCTAATGGTTATAATTACCCTAATAGAGATGAACCTATTTCGAGATTATTAGCACCTGGTTATATGTTTTTTGGATTAGGAATGGAATATGGTAGATTTATTGAGCGTTTGTCTTTTTATGGGTCTCCATTCACATTAAAAACAACCTTTGTTTTAGATGAGGATTTAGCCAATAAAGGTGCTTTTGGTGTTGATCCTGCTATTTATGATTTAGAAGGGAATATTGTGAGAGATGGCAGAAAGGTAAAGCAAGAATTAGGTATTTTGCTAACCAACCAATATGAGCAAGAAGTATTAGAAAATATAAAAGTAACCAGTCTATTGCGGCTATATACAGATTATATTAACAGTTTTGGGAATATAGATTTAGAGTGGGAGCTAAATATTGGAATGAAGGTAAATAAATTTGTGAAAGCCAACCTAGGCTCGCATCTAAGGTATGATAATGATATTAAAGTTGAAGTTGAAACCAATGAGATGACTAATGAAGAAATTGTTATCGATGGACCAAAATTACAATGGAAACAAATCTTGGGAGTTGGTGTGGTTGTGGATTTAGATAAAGTTATAAAACCTTCAGCTAATCCGTAATTACAGACTGCCTTCACTTAAGTATTTATAATCTTCTAGCTCTGTAAGTTGTTCAATTTTTTTAGTTGTCCCATTTTTTAATAAGTAAATAGTATCAGAAACTTCAATAATGTGTTGGTACATATGATCCGAAATAATAATGATTTTATCTTTTTTTTCTTCGGCAATTAATTGTTTTACTAATTCAATATGTAAAGGTGATAAATGAGAAAATGGCTCATCTAAAAAAATGATGCTACTTTTAGTTTTTAAAATTATGTAAGTTTCAATAATTCGTCTTTCTCCACCAGATAATGTTTTGATTTTATAATGTTTAAAGCTTGAAAACACTTTGAATTTTTGAATAAAAAGCGACCAGTCTAATTGAAATAATTTAAAAATAAATGAAAGTTTTAAATCATTAGGAAGAAAATTATATTGAGGAAGATATTTAGCTATTTCTGTTTTATACAATGGTTTTAATAGCGGTTTGCTATTTAATCTTACCAATTTGTATTTGGGTTGTAAAGTACCAAAAGCAATACTAAGTAAACTGCTTTTTCCACAGCCATTTCTACCCAAAATAGCCGTCACTTTTCCTGTTTCTGCCTTTAGGTAAATACCATTTAAAATACGCTTATTTTTAAAGTAAAGTTCTACATTGTCTAATTCAAATATCAATACAAGTTGTTTTTAAGTAAATTCTTTAAAAAGGGTAAGGAAAATAATGGTTAAAATACAATCTACGATAAACATGGTAAAAAAAAGTTTTAACGGAGAAATTCCTAAATTTTTATAAAAAGTTAATTTACGCTTATTGGGTGTTTCACTTACATAATACCATGCAAAAACCGTAAGAAATAATTTGGTTGCTAAAGCTGGAGCTATATGTGCATTAAAAAAAGCGACAATAACAGTTGCAATAAACGACCAAACTACAAACGGTTTGTAAAAAGAAAGTATAGCTAGGAAACGATACATATTAATTATTAAACGTTGGTTTTATACATTTTATTTTTTCATTATTAAAATGTCCTAACGATGCAAGCATCAAAATTCATAAAATATCGTATTTTTGGAATCCAATTTTTGAAGAGAGATGTTAGAGAAAATACAAATTATAAAACAACGCTTTGATGAGGTTAATGATCTTATCATACAGCCAGATATTATATCGGATCAGCAACGCTATACAAAGCTGATGAAAGAATATAAGGATCTTAAATTAATTGTAGATAAGGGTGTAATTTATAAAGAGGCTATAGATAATGTTACTGAAGCTGAAGAAATCATTGCTGATGGTTCTGATGATGAAATGGTAGATATGGCAAAAATGCAATTAGAAGAAGCAAAAGAAACCATAGGAAAGCTAGAGGAAGAAATTCGCTTTATGTTAATTCCTAAAGATCCAGATGATGCCAAAAATGTAGTTGTTGAAGTAAGAGCTGGTACAGGTGGTGATGAAGCAAGTATTTTTGCAGGAGATTTATACAGAATGTATTCTAAATACTGCAGTGATAAAGGCTGGAGAGTTGATGTAGTAAGTCAGAGTGACGGAACATCTGGTGGTTTTAAAGAAATTATTTTTGAAGTTTCTGGTGAAGATGTATATGGAACTTTAAAATTTGAAGCTGGTGTTCATCGTGTACAACGTGTACCGCAAACAGAAACTCAAGGTCGTGTGCATACAAGTGCAGCAACAGTTATGGTATTGCCAGAAGCTGAAGAGTTTGATTATGAATTGGATATGACGGAAATTCGTATTGAGCGTACAACTTCTACAGGTCCTGGAGGTCAGTCGGTAAATACAACCTATTCAGCCATTAAGTTACATCATGAGCCAACAGGAATGATAGTAAGTTGCCAAGATCAAAAGTCATCTCATAAAAACTTAGAGAAAGCTTTAAAAGTATTACGTTCGCGTTTATACGATTTAGAATTAGCTAAACAACAAGCTGCAGATTCTGAAAAACGTAAAAGTATGGTGAGTTCTGGTGATAGATCTGCTAAGATTAGAACATATAACTATCCACAAGGACGAGTAACCGATCATAGAATTGGTTTAACGCTTTACGATTTAACTAATATCATTAATGGTGATATTCAAAAAATAATAGACGAATTAATGTTGGCCGAAAATACTGAGTTATTGAAGGCTAGCGATGATGTAATCTAAATTTAAGCCTCTTGTTGAGGCTTTTTTTATACTATGACAACAACCGAACTTATTACCCAAATAAAAAAAAAGAAATCCTTTCTTTGCATAGGTTTAGATGTAGATTTAAATAAAATTCCAAACCATTTACTACAAGAGGATGACCCTATTTTTGCTTTTAATAAAGCTATAATAGATGCGACACACCAGTTATGTGTAGCATATAAACCTAATACTGCTTTTTACGAAGCTTACGGAATTAAAGGTTGGCAAGCATTAGAAAAAACCATCAATTATCTTAACAAAAATTACCCAGAAATTTACACCATTGCAGATGCAAAACGAGGTGATATAGGTAATACAAGTACCATGTATGCTAAAGCGTTTTTAGAAGACCTAGGTTTTGATAGTGTTACGGTTGCACCATATATGGGAAAAGATTCTGTAGAACCTTTTTTAGCATTTAAAGATAAGCACACAATACTTTTAGCACTAACCTCTAACCAAGGTGCTTTTGATTTTCAAACTAAAACTATTGATGGTCTAGAACTGTATAAACAAGTTTTGGAGACTTCTAAATCTTGGAAAAATTCAGAAAACTTAATGTACGTTGTAGGTGCAACAAAAGCTGAATTTTTAGGCGATATCAGAAAAATTATACCAGATAGCTTTTTGTTAGTTCCTGGTGTTGGCGCACAAGGCGGAAACCTTCAAGACGTTTGTAAATATGGAATGAATGATACTGTTGGTTTGTTAATTAATTCTTCTAGAGGTATTATTTATGCTTCAACAGAAGAAGACTTCGCAGAAGCGGCTGCTAAAAAAGCTAAGGAGTTGCAATTGCAAATGGCTTTAGAATTAAGCTAAGTTATTTCATTATTTCTAATCTCAAGGATGTAAAGTCTAGCTTTTTAAGAAGTGGAGATTGCTCCAAGACATAAATTTTCTTCAGAATGATGTATACGGATCAACTCAATAGAACTGTTGAATTAAGTAAGCAACCGAAGAGAATTATTTCTTTGGTACCTTCTCAAACCGAACTACTTGTAGATTTTGGCTTAGAGTCTTTAATTGTAGGAGTGACTAAATTCTGTGTCCACCCTAAGCATCTAAGAATTTCTAAAGCTGTAGTTGGTGGTACAAAACAAATAAATATTGATAAAATAAAGGCGCTTCAGCCAGACATTATACTTTGTAACAAAGAAGAAAATACAAAGGAAATAATTTCTGAATTAGAAGAAATAACTCCTTTACATATTAGTGATATTAATAATCTTGAAGATTGTTTTGAGTTAATTAATATGTATGGTGAAATTTTTAATATTAAAAGGACGACATCAACTTTAATCTCTAATATTAAAATAGAACGCGAAGTTTTTCAAGGACAAAATAAAAGTAGACCATTAAAGGTGGCATACTTCATTTGGAAGAAGCCATGGATGGTTGTCGCTTCAGATAACTTTATAAATGTTATGATTAATGAAGCGGGTTTTCTTAACGTTTTTGCGAGTGAGAAACGGTACCCTGAAATTGATTTAAATCATTCTATATTACAAGAAACAGATTTGATATTTTTATCTAGTGAACCGTTTCCGTTTAAAGAAGAGCATGTTCTAGATTTAAAAGAAAAATTCCCAGAGAAGACTGTGAAAATAGTGGATGGCGAATTGTTTTCTTGGTATGGAAGTCGTTTGTTAAAATCTTATGAGTACTTTAAAACACTTCATGTATAAACAGAAAAAAAGTCGATACTCCATTAAATACCGACTTTTAACTAACTTGTTGCAATTCTTTCTTAAAACTAACTAATAATGTCTTTTGCTCTACAAAGATGTTTATAATCTATGAGTTATAGGTTAACTAAATATTAGCAGATGATTAAAAAAGTGTAATTATTATTTTTAATCTTGCAATGCAAAAACTTTTTGTAATAATTCTGTTCCTCTAGAAGAAACTTTAGTTCTAATTTCTTTTTCTTCAACAGCAATCATAGTATAAACGCCTTTCAATGCTTCTCCAGTTACATAATCCGTTAAATCAGGATTAACATTGTTTGTTAAAGGTATGTTGTTGTATTTAGTTATAAGATTTGTCCAAATCTGGTCTGCACCTACTTTGCTAAATGAGTTTTCAATAACTGGTTTAAACTTGTCGTAAAGGGCAGTCTCAGTTTTTGTTGTTAAATATGAAGTTGCAGCGTTATCTTCACCTAATAAAATATTTTTAGCATCATCAAAAGTTATTTCACTCACTGCGCTAACAAAAATAGGAGTTGCCTCTTTCACAGCATCTTCTGCAGCTCTATTTAAAACTTTTAAGCCTTCATCAGCTAAACTACTTAATCCTATTTTTCGTAAAGCCGTATCTACTTTCTGTAACTCTTCCGGTAATACTATTTTAACTAGTTCGTTTTTAAAAAAACCGTCTTCTTGTGTCAATTTTGTAACCTGCTTGTCTATACCTAAATCTAAAGCTTCTCTTAAACCAGCTGCAATATCGGTATTACTAAGTACGCCTCCTGTTTGAGGTAATTGATTTACAACTTCTTTTAACTCATCACAAGAGAAAAAAAGCGTTAGACATAAAAATGCGATAATAAATCGTTTCATAATTTTATATATTTTTGGCAAATATAAAATAAAACTATAGCCATAGTGTTATAATTATAAGCCAATTAATTGTTAATAGTTGTTTTTTAAAAATGAAAATTAATTGTCAAATTATTACTTTAGCATCATATTTGATTGATATTAAATAAAATTTTAAACGTTAATGGAATTATACAGAGTTAAAATACTTGTTTTTTTTATGCTTGCATCAATTGGTTGTTTAGCGCAAAATCAGATTAAGGTTTCAGAATTTCTTCAAGAGTCTAAAATAGCGTCTGCAGAAAACAACAAACTTTATTTTGTAGATTTTTGGGCAACATGGTGTGGTCCATGTATTACTGCAAAAGAACATTTGGGAGTTTTACAAAAACAGTTTCCAGACGATTTATATATAGTGTCTCTCACCTCAGAAAATCCTTTAATTGTAGAGCGCTTTTTAGAAAGAAAACCAGCAGATTTAGCAATTGCAATTGATTATAATAAAGAAACTTTTAAGGATTTTAAAGTCGCTGTTTTACCAGATGGTGTGCTTTTTAATAGTCAAGGAAAAGTGTTATGGCGAGGTGGTGCGCCAGATTTAAAAAAGGAGGTTATTGCTAAGTTTTTAAGACAACAGTCTAATAAATCATCTTTAAATTCTTTTTTTAAAGTAGAATCTTATAAGGAAGATGAAATTATTGATTACATACCAACAAAAAGTTTAGAAATAAAACCCTTAACTTATAATGTAGAGGAATTAGAGGTTGCAGATGCTAAAGATTATTTAAGACTAAAAGGCTCTCTAAAGCAGGTCGTTGGTTATTTGGCTAAAATATATAAAAACCAAATTGTATTAGATCAAAGTTTAGATTCAAATTATGAAGTGTATTTTAAAAAACCATTGAATTTAACCGAAAATCTTGCAGTAAAATTAATAACAGAAATGAAACTTGGTGTGGTAAGAAAATATGCTGAAGGCGAAGGAATTAGTTTTGTTACCGATGCATCTAAATTTTGGGATACAAAGCAGATTGATTGGGGAAATAATAATGCAAAATTTTTAGTAGGTGATTCTCAGATTAAGGCAGATAATGTGTCTTTAAGAGATGTAGCATATCAATTAGCTTATGTTTTAGATATGCCTATTATAGTGCCAGATGATAATGACATTAGTTTGTCTTTGCATGATTGGGATTTTCATTACAAGTTCTTTCAGCTTATGCAGTCTGATTTAGAAGATAATTATGGAATAACAATAGAAAAGAAAATAGTGTCTTATCCAGTATATCATATTGAAAAAAAATCATCGAAATAAAATTGTTTCAATAGTTGTAATTTAAATCTTAGTTGTTTAATTATTGAGTCGTAAATATTATAATTTGTTATAAAAAAAAGGCCTCTTTATTAAGAGGTCTTTTTTTGTAACTAGAATTTAACTTCTTAAATAGATAACAAATTATTTATATAATTCTTTCTTAATATTTAATATTAGGTAGAGATAACTAATAGAACAGTTGTAAGTTTAAGTTTTAAACTGAAAATAAAGTTGAATAAATTAAATTTTGAGCTAACCTTAGATGCAATAGAATTTAATTAGAATTAACGCAAAGCACAGTGCTTCTTTAAGATGTAAAGGCATAAAAAAAGCTCCTTTAAAAAGGAGCTTTCTTATTGTTGAGACTAATGTCTAAATCTTAGTTACTTAAAACTCTAAATTCAGTACGTCTGTTTCTTTGGTGTTGTGCTTCTGAACAATCAGAACCATTAGAACATCTGTTTGTTAATCTAGTTTCACCATATCCTTTTGCAGATAATCTGCTTCTTGAGATACCTTTAGATACTAAATAATTTACTACAGAGTTAGCTCTTTGTTGAGATAAAGATTGGTTAAAATCATCATTACCTCTAGAATCTGTATGTGACATAATTTCTATACTTACATTAGAATCTGTTAAGATTGGTAATAAAGTACTATCAATAGTCTTTTTAGAAGCAGGAGTTAATCTTGCGCTACCTAATTCATAAAATACTGGTAATACATTAGGATCTAATAATTCACAATCAACTTCTTCCCAAGTAGTAATTCCACCTTTTTTATCTAATACAGTTCTAGTTACAGTTTGGTACTGAGCAGCAATTGTATTTGTAGTAGTAGAAGCAGGAGTTTCAATAACTCTTCTTTTAATAGTTTTGTATTCAGCAGGAATTTCAATTTCATCCATTCTAGCTGGAGTTTTAACTACACGCTTTTTGTAAGTTGTAGTTGTTTCTGGCACAGGTACAGCGTTTGTACTTGCATCTGTAGATAAAGTAGTAAAGCTTACGTCTCTAGATTGAGCAGGATACTGTACGTAACATGCAGCAACACAGTCATCCTTGTTTACAGACGGACAATCTTCTAATACTTTATATTCCCATCCTGAAGTTTGAGGGTAAACTTCAAACGTTCTTGAGTCATTACCAAAACTCGCTGGTATAACTTTTAAATCTGTACGTCCTTCTTGGTTAACGTAAGGTACTTCAACAGTTTCATATGTAGCAGGTACGTAAACAAACTTCTTAGAAGCTTCTTTTACTAATACACGCTCTTCTACAGTTTTGTAAGTTGCAGGAATCACTTTTAAAGTTGTGTAAGCAGGATATGTTTGAATTGTTTCTTCTACTTCTTTAAAAGAATCTTTAGTGATACATTTTACGTAGCACTTTCCTGGTTCCGGGTTTGTTGGTAAGCCTTGTGCTTGTGAAAATCCAATTCCAGCAATAAAGCAAACCAATAATAATAGTTTTTGTTTCATGGTTAAAATAATTAAATAGTTAATAGTTTATATTTTTGTTTAAATAAGAAAATTTAATCTCCTACACCTTATTAGAAGCATAAAAATAATATTGGTCACATTAATTTTTAGTTAGGCTATAATTTTATCGAATAAAACTAAATATTTGGAAGATTTGTTATTGATAACAATAAAAGGGGATGTAATTTATGAAAAATATAGATAATTTTAACTAAATTTTTTGTAATTATTTAAAAATAAATTATTAAGAGAAAATAACAGTCTTATTGTTAAATACCATAACTTTTCTATCTGCATGTAACTTTATAGCATTAGATAATACTATTTTTTCTAAGTCACGTCCTTTAGCAATTAAGTCTTTAATAGAGTGGGTATGCGATACATGTGCAACATCTTGCTCAATTATTGGTCCAGCATCTAATTCTTCAGTAATATAATGACTAGTAGCACCAATAATTTTTACACCACGCTTATAGGCAGAGTGATAAGGTTTTGCTCCAACAAAGGCAGGTAAGAATGAGTGATGAATATTAATAATCTTATTTGGATATTTATCAATTAACGTTTCAGATACAATCTGCATGTATCGTGCTAAAACAATAAAATCTATATTATGAGATTCTAGTAACTTTAATTGTTCTTGTTCGGCCTCTTGTTTTGTTGTTTTTGTGACAGGAACATGATAAAAAGGAATATTAAAACTATCAGCTATAGGTTTTAAATCGAGATGATTACTTAATATAAAAGGAATTTCAAGGTGTAATTCTCCAGAATTATATCGTCCTAATATATCATACAAACAATGATCATATTTAGAAATAAATAATGCCATTTTAGGCTTTCTTTCAGCCGAAAAAATCTTCCAATCAAGTTTAAATTGTTCTGCTAATGTAGAATTAAATAAGGTTTTAAAATCTTCAAGCGAAAATATATCAGAATCAAATTCACACTCTAAACGCATAAAAAAGATATTCTGTTCTCTGTCTACATGTTGGTCTATATATACAATATTACCATCGTTAGACGCCATAAAATTGGTAACCGAAGCAATAATATTTGGTTGGTCTTCACAGTGAATAAGTAGTGTTATTTTTTGCATATATTTTGTCTTAATTCAATTGTTAAAAGTAATTAAAATTGAGACTTTTTTTTGTTTTCTTTGCTTTTTAGATATTTGTCAATTGATGCGTGATTTTTTTGAATATTCCTTAGATTTGTCGCACAAAATAGCAATAATTTTACGAATGGAACAAGTTGCACCTTATAAACCAAAATATAAAGTACGTATAGTTACAGCCGCATCACTTTTTGATGGACACGATGCAGCTATTAATATTATGCGTCGTATTATACAATCTACAGGAGTAGAAGTGATTCATTTGGGTCACGATAGAAGTGTAGAAGAAGTTGTTAATACAGCCATCCAAGAAGATGCCAATGCCATTGCCTTAACCTCTTATCAAGGTGGACATAATGAATATTTTAAGTATATGTATGATTTGCTAAATGAAAAAGGCGCAGGTCATATAAAAATCTTTGGAGGAGGTGGAGGTGTTATTCTTCCTGAAGAAATTAAAGAATTGATGGATTATGGGATTACCAGAATCTATTCACCAGATGATGGAAGAGAACTTGGTTTACAGGGTATGATTAATGATTTGGTTCAGCAATCGGATTACCTTAATCCATCCTTAATCCTTCCCAAAGGAAAGGAAGTTACGCAGAGCTTAAAAGATAAAGATGTTAATACGATCGCTAGATTAATATCTTTTGCAGAAAATCAACATGATGAGTTTGAGAAGTTGTTTTCTCAAATGAGTAAGAATTCTTCCCCTTTGGGGAAGTTAGAAGTGGTTCCAGTTCTGGGAATTACAGGAACTGGAGGTGCAGGAAAATCTAGTTTGGTAGACGAGTTAGTACGTCGTTTTCTAATTGATTTTCCAGAAAAAACAATTGGCTTAATTTCAGTAGATCCATCAAAACGTAAAACAGGTGGTGCACTTTTGGGAGATCGTATTCGAATGAATGCTATTAATTCACCAAGAGTTTATATGCGTAGTTTAGCTACACGTCAATCTAATTTAGCTTTATCTAAACATGTAAATGAGGCAATTGAGGTTTTAAAAGCTGCCGAATACGATTTAATTATTTTAGAAACATCTGGAATTGGACAATCGGATACAGAAATCATAGAACATTCAGATGTTTCTCTTTATGTAATGACGCCAGAATTTGGTGCTGCAACACAATTAGAAAAAATTGATATGCTAGATTTTGCAGATCTAGTAGCTATTAATAAATTTGATAAACGTGGTTCTTTAGATGCTTTACGTGATGTAAAAAAACAATACATGCGTAACAATAATCTGTGGAATATTCCTCAAGATCAATTACCGGTTTTTGGTACAATTGCTTCACAATTTAACGATCCAGGAATGAATACGCTCTATAAGGCCATTATGGATAAGTTGGTTGAAAAAGCAGATTCAGAATTAAAATCGACATTCGAGATTTCTAAAGAAATGAGCGAGAAGATTTTTGTTATTCCACCAAATAGAACACGCTATTTATCTGAAATAGCTGAAAATAATCGTGCTTACGATAAAACAGCTAACACACAAGTTGAAGTTGCTCAAAAACTATATGGTATTTATAAAACTTTAGAATCTGTTTTAGAAGTAAAGCCAGAGTTAGATAAAGCAGGAATAGCTTCGGGTTCTTTTGAAATAAAAGATGACAATAAAGATTTTGTTAGAATGCTTATTGCAGAATTCGATCGTGTAAAATTAAACTTAGACCCTTACAATTGGGAAATCATTACAAGTTGGGACGAAAAAGTAAATAAATATAAAAATCCAATATATAGCTTTAAAGTAAGAGATAAAGAGATAAAAATAGAAACACATTCTGAGTCATTGTCTCACTTACAAATTCCAAGAGTGGCTTTGCCAAAGTACCAAGCTTGGGGAGATTTATTACGCTGGTCGTTACAAGAAAACGTACCAGGAGAATTTCCATACACTTCAGGTTTATATCCATTTAAACGAACAGGAGAAGATCCAGCACGTATGTTTGCTGGCGAAGGTGGACCAGAACGTACCAACAGACGTTTTCACTACGTAAGTGCAGGTTTGCCAGCAAAACGTTTATCTACCGCTTTTGATAGTGTTACATTATACGGAAACGATCCAGATTTACGTCCAGATATTTACGGTAAAATCGGAAATGCAGGTGTTTCAATTTGCTGTTTAGACGATGCTAAAAAACTATATTCTGGTTTCGATTTAGCCAATGTAATGACATCGGTAAGTATGACCATTAATGGGCCTGCACCTATGTTGTTAGGTTTCTTTATGAATGCTGCTATTGACCAACAGTGTGAGTTTTACATTAAAGAAAATGGCCTAGAAAAAGAAGTAGAAGCAAAAATAGCGAAGCTTTATAAGGGTAAAGAACGTCCTACTTATAATGGCGATTTACCAGAAGGAAATAACGGTTTAGGCCTAATGCTTTTAGGAGTTACAGGTGACCAAGTTTTACCAGCAGATGTGTATGCAGAGATTAAAAAGAATACGATTGCGCAAGTAAGAGGAACCGTTCAAGCAGATATTTTAAAAGAAGATCAAGCACAAAATACCTGTATTTTTTCTACGGAATTCGCATTGCGATTAATGGGAGATGTACAAGAATATTTCATTGAAAATAATGTGCGTAATTTCTATTCTGTTTCTATTTCTGGATATCATATTGCAGAAGCAGGAGCAAATCCTATTACACAATTAGCGTTAACGTTATCTAACGGTTTCACTTACGTGGAATATTATTTAAGTCGTGGAATGGACATCAATAAGTTTGGTCCAAATTTATCGTTCTTTTTCTCTAACGGAATTGATCCAGAATATGCTGTAATTGGTCGTGTGGCGCGTAAAATTTGGGCAAAAGCAATGAAGCACAAGTATGGTGCAAATGCAAGAGCACAAATGTTGAAATATCATATTCAAACTTCTGGACGTAGTTTGCACGCTCAAGAAATTGACTTTAACGATATACGTACAACCCTTCAAGCTTTATATGCTATTTACGATAATTGTAACTCATTACACACCAATGCGTATGATGAGGCTATTACAACACCAACTGAAGAATCGGTTAGACGTGCCATGGCAATTCAGTTAATTATTAATAAAGAATTAGGATTAAATAAAAACGAAAACCCAATTCAAGGCTCTTTTATTATTGAAGAATTAACCGATTTAGTTGAAGAAGCAGTATTACAAGAATTTGACAGAATTACAGAACGTGGTGGTGTTTTAGGAGCTATGGAAACCATGTACCAACGTAGTAAAATTCAAGAGGAGAGTTTATATTACGAAACCTTGAAACACAACGGAAAATTCCCAATTATTGGAGTAAATACGTTTTTAAGTTCTAAAGGTTCGCCTACAGTAATTCCTGCTGAAGTGATTAGAGCTACGGAAGAAGAGAAACAATTCCAGATTAAAACTTTAGAGAATTTACATAAAGCAAATGATACTAAAGCAATGCTAAAAGATTTGCAACACAAAGCCATTAATAACGAGAATATTTTTGAAGCTTTAATGGAAGTTTGTAAAGTATGTAGTTTAGGAGAAATAACTTCAGCGTTGTTTGAAGTAGGAGGTCAGTATCGCCGAAATATGTAATTAGAGAGCTCATTTTTATTTTTTGAAAAATGATGCGAATCACTTATACTGAGCGCAGCCGAGGTATCTTTAGAACCACTGTAATTATAATTATAACAAAAAGCGTTTCATTTTTCGAAACGCTTTTTTTAATTTCAATAAAAAAGATATGTCATTAAAACACACGTTTAAAGCGCAAGTCAATTGGGAAATTAACGAAGGAGAAAGTACAGGTAATCCGCGCACTTTCAGCAGAAATCATAATGTAACTATAGCTAACAAAGTTTCGGGTTTAACGGTATCTGCAGCAAAATCTTTTAGAGGAGATGAAACATTATACAATCCAGAAGATTTATTATTGTCGGCTTTAGCGTCTTGCCACATGATGTCTTATTTATATGTTTGCTCGCAACATAATATTGAAGTTTTAAGTTACAGCGATGATGCTGAAGGGGATTTGGAAGTAATAGCTTCAGGAAGTGGAAGTTTTAAATTTGTTAGATTAAATCCAGTGGTAACGATCAAAGATGCCAACCAAAAGGCTTTAGCATTAAGTCTTCATACTAAAGCTAATGCACTTTGTTTTATTGCCAATTCTTGTAATTTTCCTATTTCGCATGAAGCCACTATTGTTGTGAAATAATTCAATTTGAAAAAATCACCTCTTTTTTTGCATCTTTTCTGAAACTTCCACGTCTATTATATGAACAATAAAATCATTTATCATGAAAAATATAGAATGTAGCTGCAGCTGCGAAGGTTGCTCAAAAGGAAATTGCAACAACTGTACATGTGAAGACTGTACATGTACCAATTGTAACTGTTAAATTAGTGTTAGTTCGGATATGAAATTTTGTGTCCGAACTAATTTTAATTAATTTAGAATATGACTACAAAAGAGGTTTGGGGAATTTATGCAGAAGATGTTAAACGCTTTATTTTAAGTAAGGTGAAGAATGCGTCAATTACAGAAGATATTCTGCAAGAAACTTTTATTAAAGTGCATACCAAACTTCATACTTTAAAAGATGAGACTAAGCTGAAACCTTGGCTTTTTTCCATAGCACGTTATACAATTTTAGATTATTTTAGAACAAGTAAACATGTGCTTCAAGTTGAAGATTTAGAACTAGAAGCAGACCCAGAACCAAAAGAACATTCTGAGCAAGATTGCTTAAGAGGCATCATAAAAAGTTTACCAAAAAAATATAGAGACCCTTTGTTTTTGTCTGACATCAAAGGCCTAAAACAACAAGAGGTTGCTAACCAATTAAAACTATCCTTACCAACTGTAAAATCTCAAATTCAACGTGCTAGAAAACAAATAGCACAAGGTTTTATGGACTGTTGTGGTTTTGTAATGAATGACCAAGGGCATTTGGTTGGCGAAATTCAAGACAAAGCAGACTGTAAAGTTTGTCATTAATACTATCTTTGAAGCTTCAAGCTTAAATTATTAATCAGGCTATTTTATATTCAGTACCATGTCTTTCAAAAAACTACACCCTTTATTAAAAGAATCTTTAGAAAATGCAGGTTTTGAAACTTCAAATGCATTTCAGAAAAAAGTATTACCTGTTTTAAAAGGTGGCTCAAACGCGTATATAATAGCGCCAAAAGGCCAAGGGAAAACTACAGCATTGATTATAGCGACGATTCATAAATTAAAAGCAGCCGCTTTTGAAGATTCACCAAGAGCTATAATTGTTGTTAACGATAAGCAAGATGCCCTAAATTTAAAAGAAGAGTTTGAAAAGTTTACGTATCCTACAGATTTAAGAGTCTATGCGCTTTACGATGAGTATGATATTGAAAAGCAGAAAACAGAAGTGTATTACGGACAAGATATTGTTATCGCTACGCCTTCTAGATTAAGTAAGCTTTATTTTTTAAATGGTATTCATTTAGGAGAGATTCAACTTTTTGCTATAGAAGATGCTGATTTTTTAGCAAGAAATAATGGTTATAATCATATATTAAGGTTATCTGAAAGTCTTACTAAATGTCAGTTTGTAATTATTGCAGATGAATTAAATTCTAAAATTAAGAACTACCAGAATTCATTTATGAGTAATGCACAATTGGTAAAGCAGAAATAATAGTTTACAATGTCATCATCCAGTGATGCTTCAGCTTTCTAAACTTTTTTAATTCACCACGTAAAATAGGTAAGTAATCTCTACCATTACTATTTGATTTTTCTAAGCGTCTACAATTACTGTACAATTTTGTTGTTAAACGGTCTAATCTTTCTAAATGCTTATTTTTTTTATCAGAACAAGGTTCTTGTTCTGCATTTATAATTTGTGGTGCAAGACAGGTGGATTGTTGTATAATGTCACCAGTGAAATAAATACTATTATTCTCTGATCCGTCTGCATTTAAATACGATAGGTCTTGTATTAAATATGTTGAGATGCTACGAGAAAGCACAATAATATCCATTGCCTTTTGATATACAGGCAAATAAGAAAAATGTGATGGTAAGTTGTAACTCATAGTTGTAATAGCAATACACACGAAATTAAGCACTAAATTTTAAAGCTAACTTTAATTATTAAAGTAAAACTGTATATTTGCTTTAATAATTATATTATTTATAGCTTTATAATTAAAAATGATAGTAGATGAGCTAAATTGGAAGATTTTAAAGTGTCTTCAAGAAAATGCGCGAATGTCTAATGCAGAGATTGGTAGGCGTGTTGGTGTTACCTCTCCAGCAGTTTCTGAGCGAATAAAGAAGTTAGAAGATGCAGAAATCATTCAGGGTTATACCACCTTTGTATCACCTTTAGAGGTTGGTTATCAGTTTAAAGCGCTCATTACACTAAGTGCTTTTATGGGCATGTTAAAGCCCTTTTTAGAAAAGGTAAAAACTTATGATGAAGTAGTAAATTGTTATAGAATTACAGGTAATGAAAACATAGTTATGGAAGTGGTTTTAAAAAACCAACGTCATCTTCAAACCTTTATTGACCAATTAATAATTTTTGGAGAAACAAAGACTCAAATTGTATTGTCTCATGTTATTAAATACAGTGAGGTAAAACCTTTAAAATAATTAGATTAGGTTGTTTTCAATATGATCTGAAATTATTTTGGCATGAATCCTAGAGTTTTCTATAAACCATTTATGGGTTTCTAATCCACCACAAATAACACCAGCCAGATAAATACCTTCAACATTAGATTCCATGGTGTCTGAATTATAAACAGGAATTTGTTTTCCGTCTTGGGAAAATTCAAGTCCAGCTTTTTCTAAGAACTGAAAATTTGGTCTATAACCTGTTAAAGCAATTACAAAATCATTTGGAATAGTGATTTCATTACCCGAAGTTTTTACTATAATCTCACTAGGTTTAATTTCTGTGATTTCAGCATTAAAATACGCGTTAATACTACCTTCTTTTATTCGATTTATAATATCTGGACGAACCCAATACTTTACACGTTCTCCAATTGCTTCTCCTCTTATAATCATAGTGACATTACCGCCTTTTCTGTAAATTTCTAAAGCAGCATCTACCGAAGAATTACTAGCACCAACAATGGCTATATTTTGTAAGGTGTAAGGATGTGCTTCTTTATAATAATGACGTACTTTTGGTAAGCTTTCACCAGGAATATTTAGCAAATTTGGTATGTCATAAAACCCTGTAGCAATAATTACTTTTTTTGTTTGATAGTTACGTTTATCTGAATTCACAGTAAATCCTTTGCTTGTTTTTTTAATCGTCTGTACTTCTTCAAATAAATTAATGTGTAATTGATTTGAAGTTGTAACGCGTCTATAGTATTCTAAAGCTTCGCTTCTGGTAGGCTTTGGGTTATTGCTAATAAACGGAATATCATCAATTTCTAATTTTTCTGAGGTTGAAAAAAACGTCATATTTATAGGGTAATTAAATAAGGAATTGGTTAAGGCGCCTTTTTCAATTACAGTATAATTCCAATTACGCTTTTTACATTCTAATGCACAGGCAATACCTATTGGTCCTGCACCTATAATTATTACGTCTTTATGTTCAGTTTTCATTTTTTAGTTTTAATTGATTCGCCAAGGTGGGCTTTTTCTGTTTTTTCCTGCGTGATAAATGATTATTGGATTTCCATCTGGATCTTTTAAATGCACTTCTTGCCAAAGCCAAGATTGTTCTAAAATTTCAGAATTAAAAATAATACCTTTTTGTTGAAGGTCTGAAACGGTTTTAGAAAGATTTTTAACTTCAAAATAGAGTGTAACTCCTTTATTAATAATTAAATCTTCAGTTTGATGTATTGAAAACGTAGTGTCTCCATCAGGACATTCAAAACGTGCGTATCGTGGTAAAGCATCAACAATAAGTTTTAGTCCCAATTTTTTATAAAATCTTACGGATTTTCTAGTGTCCAAGGATGAAATAGTAATTTGGTTTAAATTCATTATAGATTATTTTTTATTCGTTTTTGTAGCCAAAAGCAAAGTACAACAGCTAATAAACTGTATGTGCCTGTAATTATCCAGTTTATTCGGTAGCCATAATTATCAATAATATCCATACCTATTTTAGGTCCAACTATAAAGGCTAAAGCAAAAGACATGGTGTATAATGCCATATAGCTCCCTTCGCTTCCTTTTTTGGCTCTGCTTAAAGCGAAAGCATTAGTATATGGAAAACCTATCATTTCTGCAAAAGTTAACAAGATGATATTTACAACAAGAATACCAACCCAAATGTTAAATAATAAAACAAAATAACTAAGAGCAAATAGGATTGCGCTAATTAAAATAAGTTTAACGTGAGAAATGCTTTTTGTTTCTAATAAGGCAATGAGAGGCATTTCAAAAATTACAATGAGTGCACCGTTTATAAACATAATTATACCTGTTTCAAATTCTGTTAAGCAGAATTCATCATAATGATAAATTGGTATGGATGTAATAAGTTGAAAAAACGACAATGCAATTAAAAAACTAATAACAAAAAATATTAAAAACGATTTATCTTTTATAGCAGCATTTTTATTCTGTTTATTAATTGCTTTTTCTTCGTCTGTAACTTTTATAACTGTTTCCTTTATTAAGTACTTAAATAGTAAAATTGCTGAAATACAAGTGATACCATCTATCCAAAATAATAGAGAATAACCATCTATACTAATTATAAAACCTGCTAGCATTGGCCCAAATGCCATACCAAGATTTATGGCTAATCTGAGTAAAGTAAGTGAGCGTGTTCTGTTTTTAGGTTGACTATAAGTTTTTAATGAAACAAATAGAGCAGGCCTAAACGTGTCAGCAACACTCATTAAAACTAAAATACCTATGCATAAACCCCAAAAAGATGTGATGTATTGTAAGATAATGAAGCCAATGCCAGTTAAAAGTAAACTGTAAAACATCACTTTATAAAAGCCAATTTTATCTGTTAATTTTCCGCCTAACCAAGAGCCAATAAATGAGCCAATGCCAAAGAACATTAAAATTGTACCAGCATCGGATATTGAAAATTCTAAATTCTCTTTTAGATATTTAGACAAAAACGGTATAACCATGGTACCTGCTCTGTTTATTAGTGTAATTAGAGCGAGCCACCAAATTTCTTTTGATAGTCCTTTAAAGTTATTGATGTAGTTGTTATATAATGTTTTCATTTTGGTGGTTGGTATAAAATAAAAAAGTCCGACGTTATCGTCGGACTTTTAAATATTGTTAATATGGTATATGAGAATAGTTACAATAGATAATGCGTCCAGACAATTTCCGAAGAAATCACACAGGTTTGCTTTGTATATCTAATTGTATTAAACATTATTTTTATTTTAATTACTGATTCAAAGCTACAATTTTTTTTGATATGTTGTATTTTTGAAATCCAAAATAATTTAAGATGAAGAATTTAACACTACTTTTTTTAATGGTTTTTTCGTTGAGTTGTGCTCAAGAAAAGAAAGTTTTAAACGGAGAAACGGAATGGCAAAAAGAGATGAATGCAGATTTTAAAGACGCTACAAAATCACCATTAAAAGAAAAAGACCTAAAGAAATTTGAAGGCTTAGATTTCTATAAATTCGATTCTGCATATGTTGTTAAAGCCACTTTTAAAAGGACACCAGATGCAACGCCTTTTAAAATGAAAACCACTACAGAAAGACGACCAGAATACGTACAGTATGCCGTTGTAACGTTTACATTAAAAGGAGAAGAGTACAGTCTTAATATTTATCAGAATCTTGGCTTAATGGATAAAGAAGGTTACGAGGATTATTTGTTTCTTCCTTTTTTAGATAACACAAACGGCAACGGAAGTTATGCAGGAGGACGTTACACAGAAGCAAGAATTCCCGAAGGCGATACGCTAATTATAGATTTTAATACAGCTTATAATCCGTATTGTGCTTATAATGAGAAATATTCTTGTCCTATTGTGCCTAGCGAAAATTATTTAGCAACAGAAATTAAAGCCGGAGTGAAGGCTTTTAAAAAATAGGTTTTAGTAATTAAGTTTAACTTATTTTGGGTTTGTTATTTTCTTATAATCATTTTGCAAGATACATGCCTGCGAAAACAGCTAAAAATCCTACGACAAAACTGGCAATAGTGTAAATAGCAAAACTCATAAAATCTCCGGATTTTAAAAACATATGGTTTTCATAAGCAAAAGTTGAAAAGGTTGTAAAACCTCCACAAAAGCCAGTAGCTAAGAGTAATGTTTGACTTTGAGATAACGTTTCATTCTTTGCAGCAAGTCCAAGTATTACACCTATTAGTAAGCTACCTAAAATATTAGCTAAAAAAGTGCCGTATGGAATTCCGTTTTCAGAATTATTAAGCCATTTTCCGATGATAAAACGTAAGGCACTTCCAAATCCACCACCAAGAAATACGAGTATTATTTGTTTCAATGTTTTTGTTAAGTCGTTAGATTGTTGTTAGTCTATAGGTATTTTAAGCTTTGAGTCTATGCTGCTTAGCTAGATGTTTATTCTTCCTTTACTTCAACATAAATCTCAGTAACCCATTTTGCAGGATTCAATTCGCTCATTGGATCGGTTAAATACGTTTCGAGCATAGAGCCAGTTTCAACCATTTCTAAATTATTGTCAGCAATATATTTCATGGTAGTTTCCCATGCTTCTTTTAAATTAGAATAATTTCCTGTTAATACAGTTTTTACAGCTTTAAAAGAGTCTAGTTTACCAGTTAAAATCTCTTCTTCATCAGTCGTTACTTTAGAGTTTGTTGGCACACAAGTAGAAAACATTACCGTGTCATTTTCTTCGTCCCATTTGTGATATAGAATAAAAGGAGGTCCTGCCATTGTTACATTATGTGTCATCGCATAAGCACCAACCTTAGGTAGCATTGCTGTCATGTTTTTTTCAAAATCACTGAATTTACATGACTTTGTGGTATATAAATAATAACCACCACTGTGTTGTGTTATACCTTCTGTCTTTATGCTGTAAACTTTCATTTCTGCTTGTACAACACTATCTAATTTAAATAATCCTCTTTCGAAATCTGGTCCTGTATTAGATTCAATAGAACCAGAAAACATTGTAAAAATTTTAGTTACAAAATCTAACTTGCCTTTCATTTGCCACGTAACTTTAGTGTCTTTACCAGAAGGTTCAAAAGTCCAGTCAATATCTGCATTAGCTTCAAAAGGTTTTATAAATTCAATTTTTTGGTTAATTAAAGAATTAACATCTGTATTTAGAGTTGTCATAGAGCCTTCTCCTAAAACCGCTCCATTCCAGCTATAGCTAGAACCTTTTCCAACGGAATTATCAGAATAAGTTAGCGTAGCTTCTTTGTCTTGCTCTAACCAAGGAGAGAATTCTGGCCATTGTTTAAAATCATTAACCTTATTATAAATGATACTTACGGGAGCTTCAATGATTCGATTTCTACTAAACTTATAATCGTTGGGTTGCACGGCTACATAAATTGATAATCCAATAATAAGGATGAGTAATAAGAATAGTATGTATTTAATAGCTTTCATCTTCGAGAATTATTTTGTGTTTATCAAAGATAGTCATTTTATGATATGTGATATTAATCTTATCTTTGGTTTCAACTAAAAACAATAACATGAATATAAAATCATTATTTAAAATTTGCCTTTTTGCCTTATTAATTGTGGCATGTAAGAATGAAACAAAGCCAGATGTTGCTGAAATGGTAGAAACCGTTGAGCAAGATTTTAGTTTTAATGTAGAAGAGTTTGCAGACATTAAAGTGTTGCGTTATCAAATTCCAGGATGGGATAATTTAACTCTAAAAGAACAGAAATTGGTATATTATTTAACGGAAGCAGGTCTTGCTGGTAGAGATATAATGTGGGATCAAAACTATAGACATAATCTAACTATTAGAAAAGCTTTAGAGCATGTTTACACAGAATTTAATGGCGATAAATCTACAGCAGATTGGAAAAATTTTGAAACATACTTAAAACGTGTTTGGTTTAGTAACGGAATACACCATCACTACTCTAATGCTAAGTTAGTACCAGAATTTTCTAAAGAATATTTTAATGACATATTAGCTTCAACCAATACAAAATTAGAAGGTGAAGCATTAGACGTTATTTTTAACAACAAGGATTCTAAAAAAGTTAATCAAGCCAAAGGAGTAGATAACGTGCTAGAATCTGCAGTTAATTTTTATGGTCCAGATGTAACAAATAAAGATGTTGCTGACTTCTATAAAACTAAAAAATCACCAGACCCAAAGAAACCTTTATCATATGGGTTAAATTCTCAGTTAGTAAAAGAAGATGGTGTTTTAAAAGAACGTGTTTATAAATCAGGAGGTCTTTATGGTTCTGCCATAGACCAAGTTGTAATGTGGTTAGAAAAAGCAAAAGGTGTTGCAGAAAACCAAGCACAAGGTGATGCATTAGGTTTACTAATTAAATATTATAAAACAGGCGATTTACAAACTTGGGATGATTATAACGTGGCATGGACAGCAGCAACAGAGGGAAACATTGATTACATTAATAGCTTTATAGAAGTGTATAACGACCCAATGGGTTATAGAGGGTCTTACGAAACAGTTGTACAAATCAATGATTTTGATATGTCTAAAAAAATGGCTGTGGTATCTGGAAACGCGCAGTGGTTTGAAGATAATTCACCTTTAATGGACGAGCACAAAAAGAAAAATGTAGTTGGAGTAACTTACAAAGTAGTAAACGTTGCAGGTGAAGCAGGAGATTCTTCTCCGAGTACACCAATAGGAGTTAACCTACCAAATGCTAACTGGATTAGAGCTGCCGTAGGAAGTAAATCAGTTTCTTTGGGTAATATTATCCATGCATACAATAATGCAGGTGGAACAGGAAGATTAAAAGAATTTGTAAATGATGAAGAAGAGCTTCAATTAGAAGAAGAATACGGACAATTAGCAGATAAATTACACACAGCATTACACGAAGTAATTGGGCATGCTTCTGGGCAATTAAACCCTGGAGTTGGCGAAACAAAAGAAACATTAAAAAATTACGCTTCTACTTTAGAAGAAGGTCGTGCTGATTTAGTAGGTTTATACTATTTATACGATTCTAAATTACAAGAATTAGGCTTAGTTGAAGACTGGAGAAAGGTTGGAATGGCAGCTTACGATGGTTACATTAGAAACGGTTTAATGACACAATTAATTCGTTTAGATCTTGGAGACGATGTTGAAGAAGCGCATATGAGAAACAGGCAATGGGTTTCTGCTTGGGCTTTTGAAAAAGGAAAAGCAGATAACGTAATAGAGAAAATTACAAGAGACGGAAAAACGTATTTTAATATTAACGATTACGAAAAGTTACATGAACTTTTTGGCCAATTATTAAGAGAAACACAACGTATTAAGTCTGAAGGTGATTTTGAAGCTGTAGAAGCCTTAGTTGAAGGATATGGTGTAAAAGTAGACCAAGCATTACATGCTGAGGTTTTAGAACGCAATAAGCAATTTCCATCACCACCATACAGTGGTTTTGTAAACCCAGTCTTAGTACCAGAAACTAATGATGCTGGTGAGATTACTGCAATCAAAGTAACACAACCAAATGCATTTGCTGAGCAAATGCTATACTATAGTAAAAATTATAGTCATTTGCCTTCGGTGAATTAATAACTTCGATTTATAATATTTTAAAAAAGCACCTGCAGAAATGTAGGTGCTTTTTTTATATTTACAGAATAACGGTTTGCCTTCTCTTTATAAATCGATTTTTATAGAAATTGTTAACTCGAGTGTATCTTACTATTGAAATCCGTAATATTAGTATAGAGTAGAAGAATTTGTGTGTAAAACCCTTAGGATAGAATTTCATCTTGAGAGAACTTTTAGGAGTGTATAATGGTAAACCAAATCAATGAGTATGCAGAATATATTACAAAATTATATAAGGCTTAAAGGAAAACAAATCCATATGTTTTTTCTATTCCTCTCCATTATTTTTGCATCTTGTAATAACACACAAAAAGCAGCACCAGAAACCGATTTTTGTGCCACTATTCATAGAGACGAAAGCACCTCATTATCTCAAGAACTCGCATCGCTCAATGCAAAAATGGAAACCCAAACAGGTGTATATGTTTTAGAAGACGGAAGTGGCTCTATGGTTGCTAGAGCTTGGCTTAGCGAATATGCGGAAGAAACTATAGATATTCAATATTTTATTTTTTCAATGGATAATGTTGGGCTCATTGCTTGTGATTATCTCATAAGAGCGGCAGATCGTGGTGTAAAAGTACGTATTATTGTTGATGACATTATGGTAGATGCAGATATTGAAGATATTTTAACCTTTGCTTCGCACGAAAATATTACCGTAAAAATCTATAATCCAGGTGTTAATTTAGGAAAAAACCTATTTCATAAAATTAAGAAATTCACAACCGATTTTAGAGCTGCCAATCAACGTATGCACAACAAGACCTTTATCGTAGATGGTAAAGTAGTAATTACAGGCGGTCGTAATATTGCAGATGAATATTTTGATTACGATCATCAGTATAATTTTAGAGACAGAGACATCCTTTTATTGGGCAAAACGTCTCAAACGGTTAATAGCTCATTTAATGAATTTTGGAATGATGACCTAAGTAAAGATGTTACAACCATTATTAAAGATATACCAGCCAACGTTACTGCAGAAAACAAGTTTGATAAATTGCATGAATATGCTTGTAATCCCGAAAATTTTTGGCCTCAAGTAAGAGAACGCATCGCTAACTTACCAAATACCTTTAAAGCCATTAAAGATTCAGGTAATTTGGTCTGGTTAGAAGATGTACAATTTATATCTGACCAACCAGGAAAAAATGATGGTAAAAACGGACTTGGAGGAGGCGGATTTTCTACCACAGCATTAATAGAGCTGGTAAAAAACGCGAAATCATCCATAGAGATACAATCACCATATTTAATTACAAGTAGCTTATCTCAAAAGTTGTTTAAGGAAGCCTCAGAGCGTGGTGTTAAAATTAGAATTTTAACTAATAGTTTGGCCTCAACCGATAATTTAGAGGCTTTTAGTGGCTATCAAAATGATAGGGAAACTTTACTGAAAACAGGCGTGCGTATTTTTGAATTTAGACCAGATGCAGAAGAGCGCACTAAAATAATGACAGGCGAATTGCAAGCCACTTTAGAGCACAAACCCATTTTTGGCTTACACGCCAAATCCATGGTTGTAGATAACAGAATTACAGTAGTCGGTACTTTCAATTTAGATCCAAGAAGTGCCAATTTAAATACCGAATGTGTTGTAATTGTTAACTCACCACAAATAGCAGAAGGCGTTTTAAAAGGTATGGAAATAGAGTTTAAACCTGAAAATTCATGGGAAACCACAATAGATTTTAATCCAGATGCTGAGGTAGGTAACTACAAACGTTTAAAAACGTGGACACGGAAAATTCTACCTAATTCTATTTTGTAATGCAATTTGTTTCTTCTTTCAAATATTTTGAATTTATAAAATGTAAAAGATAACTTTTGTTGTTCATATTCTGAATTAATTTTGGAATTTGAACAAGTTTGATAACGATATAAGCAGTTAGCAACAATTTGGAAATGATTCGTAATTGATGTATATTTACACCAAAAAATTAAATTATGTCAAGACAAAGTATATCATTTACAGAACCTAACGATGAATGGCTGAAAGCCCAAGTCAATTCAAAAGAATATTCAAGCAAAAGCGAATTAGTAAACGATTTAATTAGACAAGCTAGAAAACAACAAGTCGAAATTGATTGGGTACGAACTAAGCTGGAAAAAGCTGAAAATAGCGGATTTACAAGCGAATCAAAAAATGAAATTTTAGCCCAATCTAAAACTCAACTAAATGGCTAAATATCGCTTAAGTAATGAAGCTAAAAATGACTTAATCCGAATTCATCACTATGGAGTTAAAAAATTTGGAATGACTCAAGCGGATAAATATTTTGAATCATTCTTTAAATATTTTGAAATTATTACCCAAAGACCTTTTTCATTCGAGTCAGTTGATTATATAAGAAAAGACTACAGGAGATGTGTTTGTGGAATAGATAGTATTTTCTATAAAATAAATAACAACGTCGTTGAAATAATGGCAATTGTTGGAAGACAAGATTTAAACGAAATACTTTAATCTGTATAATAAAAACTGTTAACAATATGGTATGTATATTATTGAGAGTTTAAGCCTGGTTACAAAAATCCTTTCTGATTTTCTATTCGATTTTTAGTGCTTAATCCACACAACTAGGCACGTGTACTAAACATGTGATAAGAGTATGAACATCTAACAACTAATTCTTTTCGTTATTTGCGCACAACAATAAGCGTATTATTGTACTTTTAAATATTAATTGATGTACGCTAACCTTAGAAAAGCACATAAACCCTCAATTTGCAACCAAAAACAATAAACCCAAGACTAACCTGCTACAACTGTATGAGTCCTAAAAGCACTTGTATTTGTAGTCATATAAATTCTGTACAAACGCAAACCCGTTTTATTATTTTGATGCATCCAAAGGAGTACAAAAAAGAGAAAAACGGAACAGGCCACATGACGAAGCTTCAGCTTCAAAATTCAGAAATTATAGTTGGCGTCGATTTTACAACACATAAACGAGTTAATGAGATTTTAACCACGCAAGAAAATTGTTTTTTATTGTATCCAGGTAAAGCAAGTTTCAATTTATCGGTTAGGAGTACTGCTGAGATTAAGATAGGTTTAGGCAAAAGTTCACACATCTTTATTTTAGATGGTACTTGGCCTTGTGCACGCAAAATGCTTAAATTGAGTAAAAATTTACAAGCCTTAAAACGCGTGAGTTTTGATAACACCATTAAATCAGAATTTATCATTAAACAACAACCAGAGCCACTTTGTTTAAGCACTATTGAGTCGGTTTACACGGTTTTAAACTTACTTAAAGAAGGCGAATTAGAAGATTGCGACACTTCTAATTTCTTGTTGCCATTTCAAAAAATGATAGCATATCAATTAGATTATATGCGCAATCCAAACCATAAAAATTACAGTTCTCAAGTAAATTTTGAGCTTGCAGAAAAGACTATGTACAAGAAAAACACGGAAAGAAATACCATTTTTGAGCAAGAGTATTAACAGTGTTTTGTAGCATACAGTAAAATATTAATTAAAAAGAAATTTATAATTTAACTAAACCCAATATCATGAAATTAAAAAACATCATTTTCACATTCGTATTTTCCATTTTTGTTGCACAATTAAGTGGGTCTCAAACTTTTGAAATTCCAGATAATGTAAAATTAGAAGTTGCAGAAGACTACGTAAAACACGAGCAACGCATTTTAGAGTGTATCAATTGGTTAGAAAATACACCAATGAGTGAGGAAGCGGATAAAAGGCTTATGGCAAATGCTTATTTAATGAAATGGGCAACTGGTACACCAACGGTTACAATTTCTATGCAATCATTTCAGGTAGATTTAACGACTAAAAATCCTGAGCTTTTAATTGTTTTTATAGGTGGCTGGATAAAATATGCTATCGAAAATCCAGATGATAAAGACAATGTTGAAGCTGGTAATATTTCTGGTATTAATAGTATTATTAAGGTATATTCGGATAATAAGGGTGATGGCTTAAAAAAGGATAAACGTATTGAGAAATTAATAAAAATGGATGCATCTGAATTGAATGAGTGGGTTGCTGATCAATTAAAATAAATTGTATCATGAAACTTAACTTATTATCCTGCGATGCACAACGACCAGACAAAAGAGCCATTGCAAACTGTATTACTGAAATTTCTTTAACAGGAAATTCGTCTTTGTCTAATGAGCTCACAGAAATCCTTTTAGAAGGCGATGCTGTAGATATTGAGGTAGGCGATAAAAATTCGGGTTCGGCATTAAGAGCCTTACGTAAATTAGATATTGATTACGAAATCATAGACTAAAACACACACAAAATGATTCATCTGATTGTAGGTAATACAGGTTCTGGTAAAACCACTTATGCTAACGAGTTAAAAAGAAGAATTAACGGTTTGGTATTTTCTATTGATGTGTGGAATAACGTACTGTTTATGCCAGACAAAAAAGTAACGGATGGTTTAGATTGGTTTTTAGAGCGCATAGAACGTTCAGAGCGTGTAATGTTAGATTTAATTCATCAACTCGAAGCGTCTAAGATTGACGCTATCTTAGATTTAGGATTGGCTAAAATTGGCCATCGAGAAAAGTTTAGAAAATTCGCAGAGATAAATAACTATGAGATAAAATTACATTTTCTAGACGTGCCTAAAGCCAAACGCTTAGAACGTGTAATGAAACGTAACGAAGAAAAAGGCGCTACTTTTGAGTTTGAAGTCACTAAAGAAAACTTCGATTTTATGGAAACTTGGTTTGAGAAACCAACGCAAAAAGAACTGAAAGACGCTTTTGTAATTTCAGAATAAAATAAGAATTAAATCTAGCTTTTAATCACAATTAAAGCCTAAATTGGCCTTGTCAATATATTCTTGTATTATCATTTCGTTAAGAATTACAGCATAAATTATATTACACATAATTTAATATCGTTTAAATTTTTGAAGTCATAAATCTGCAAATACAGCACTTCAAAATCTTTCAATACACTTTTCTATTCTCTATATTTAAAGAACTCAAAACTTTAGATATCATATGCGAATAGGAATTATTATTGGAAGAATTGGAGGTGTAGATGGTGTAGCTCTCGAAACCGAAAAATGGATAGATGTATTAAAAAAACTTGGACATGAAGTCTTTATTATGTCTGGTGAATTTGAATCCTGGGAAATGGATTACGAACATCATTATTTGTATCCACCACTATCTTTCTTTTCCGTAGAAGCAGAATGGGGACAACGCAAAGCTTTTTACGAGCCAGATAAAGAACCATACCCTTTGCTCGAGCATGTTGAGGAGGCTTCTAATATGATTCATAAAGCCATGGAAGCTTGGGTTTTAGAAAAGCGCATAGAAGTTGTGCTTTCAGAAAATGCTTCAGCGTTACCATGCCATTTATCAATGGGTGTTGCAATTAAAAAATTAATAAAATCTACAGGTTTACCAATTGTAACCCATGATCACGATTTTCATTGGGAACGCGGTCAACGTTACGTCTCTGTGCATCCAGAAATAAATAAGTATGTAGATGATAATTTCCCCTTATTGCTTCCAGATGTTAGACATGCTGTTATTAATACGTTTGGAGTAGAAACCTTTAAGAATCGTTTTGATATTGATGCTACGTTGGTGCCCAATGTTATGGATTTTAATCGTGTGTATGGCGTGCCAACACCAGAGAATGAGTTTTTTCTTAGAGATGTTGGTGTCTTAGAAGATGAAATTGCTTTACTGCAAGTAACACGTATTGTAAGGCGTAAAGGTATTGAAACCGCTATTTCTTTAATAGATCAATTAAATGATAAGAAACTGAAATTAGTTATTACAGGTAATAATAATGACGATGAGAACAAGGAGTATTACAATGAGTTAATAGACCAAATACACGCATTAAACCTCTCTAGTCAGATCATATTTGCAGCGCATAAAGTTTTAGATCATAAAGATTTATCTGATGTTTATGCGCATGGAAGAGCTGCTACATACTTTAGTACTTATGAAGGTTTTGGTAATGCCTTTGTGGAAACCGTTTTAGCTAAAAAACCAATTTTTGTGAATGATTATAAACCGGTTTATAGTCAAGATATTGGTAACAAAGGCTTTGAAACTGTAATGATTTCAGATAGCAATCTTACACCAGAAAGTGTACAGCAAATGTCTGATATTATTTATAACCCAAAACGCTGTTTAGAGATTGGAGAATACAATTTTGAAATTGGAAAAAAACACTTTTCATATGAAGTATTAGAAGAAAAGTTAAGCCAATTATTTACATTTTAAAATTAAAACATGACGACTGATAAGAAAACAACAAAAATTACAACGATTTTAAATACGCTTAAAAATGAAAAAATAAATACCTGGTTTGATTTAGGGTTATTCATGGATAAATTTAAAGAGCAGAAAAAAACAGCTGCTTTTAAAGGCAATGCGTCCACTTTTGATACACATATAGAAAAAGGAGGTATCGCATTCTTAACCTTCTATTTTACCATAGATGGTATTACGGTAGAAACCGAAAAGTATGCCAAAACCTTCAAAAATATCTATCCTAATATTCCGGTACATTTTATTGCAGGCGAAATAAAAGAGGAAGCAGATGAGTTAATTCCAAAAACGGCCTTCAAAAAAGTAATTCCAGAAATGGAAGCTTTTGATGCTTGGCCATTGTACGAGGATTTCTTCAAAATTAAAATGGAACGTGGTAGTGAAGCTTACAATAATCTTATTGGTAAGTTTTGGGCTGAGGTTTTAGTGCTTGTAGAAAAATTAGGAAGTTATATTGAGGAGAATAACATTTCTATGTTATACCTTATTAATGTCTGTTCTAATCCTGGTAACGTCTCTTTGGCGTTAGCAACAGTTTTAATTTCAGAATATTTAGGCATTCCTGTTATTAATAATAATCACGATTTTTATTGGGAAGGTGGTAATAGAGAAGTAGAAATTAAAAAGAAAGGCCTTAAAAAGGGACCAAGAGATTTCTTTTTTCATAACGCACATGTTGGCGAATTTTTCTCAATTATAGAAACCATTTATCCATGGGAAAGTCGCTCTTGGATGAACGTGAATATCAACAGAATTCAGCAAGACCATTTAATCAATGTTAATGGTCATAATCCTGCAAACGTCGCCTTATTAGGTACAGCAGTAGATACCAAGTTACATGCTATGAGTAAGCGCGATATTATTAAAGCGTTTATGCAAGTCTCAACGATTTTTGCCAATAAAAAAGAGACGATTACAGTACACACAGCGGCACATCATACAGAAAGTAAACGCTCTTTAAAACCTATTTTATTAGGTCATAAAACCATTAAGAAATTCGATTTTGTAAACAACAACATTGTCTTCTTACAACCAACACGTGTTATTAGTAGAAAGTCTATTGAGTTGAATTTTAAACTTATTAAACGATTATTTTCCTATGATTCTTTTGCTGAAAAATTCATCACTAATCCACAATTAAAGTTATCCTTAATAGTTTCAGGACCAATTCCGCATGGTCAACAAAACTATTATCACGACTTAAAAAAGGATTTCAAAAAATTCTTAAAAGACCTTCCTAAAGAATTTAAATCGCGCGTGTTACTTGGGTTTTTATTTAGTGAATTCGATAAAAACGATTTTAAAAAGAAGCATAAAAAGCCATTAGATATCAAACAACTTTTTGATGTAGCGTCACTTATTTTATTGCCAAGTCAAACCGAAGGACGTGGACTGCCAATTATAGAAGCCGCTGCATGTGGAACACCAATTTTCTGTAGACAATATGAGCCACGAGAAGTGTATGATGAGGTTATTGGTAGACACTTAGATGAATCGCTTCGTCTTAATGTTTTAGAATTTAAAGGTTCTAAAGTACCAAAGAAACTGGCAGAGCGTATTTGCGACCACGTCTTTTATCCACAGAACAGAATGGTAGATGTAACGCATAATAGAAGCGTTATTAAAAAGCGATACAGCCTAGAAGCTTTAGAGAAAAATATACGCTATATTTTACAACGTATGTATTATCAATTGGTGTCGGTTTCTATTGAAGATAATCCGCAAGTGATTAATTTATTGAAACAATATAAAGCGTCTGTAGATTTTGAAAACGACGACCTTAATGCGATTCTCAATAAAAAAACAAGACATTATTTACCTGGTTATGGCCGTTTGTCTTTTATGCATTATTTAAAATCGCTGATAGACCCAAGTTTCTTTAGAGTTGAAGAACAATTGGTTAAAGGTCGTGTGATGCGTTATGCCAGATCCATGGAAAATGATATTCCAGATTTGGTAAATACCAATCTTGAAGTGATTCATAAATACTACAATGCCATTGATGATATTTTTAAATATGTAGATGGCGAAATTTCTATTCGTCACGACCATGCTTTGGCGTATCGTCATAGAAATAAAAAGTCGTATGCTTATCAGGCCTTTACACTTCAGGAGATTACAGGTTTGGTAAATATGATTTATACAGATGTTTTTAAACCAGAACATTTACCAGATTTAACCTTGGCACCACAGTTTTTTGCCGATTGGGAATTAGCCCTTTTTCAATTAACCAATAGTAAATATTTAGGTATTGATGACCGTAAAATATTAACCAAAAATTTAAAAAAGAATGTGCCTAAAGGGTATTTTCCTGGTCGTTATATTAAACATGAATTAGAGTATTTTGTACTACAACCAATACGTGCACAATTAAATTTAACCATACAACAAGAGTTAACATCAGAAATATTGGAAGCCAATGTAGATAAGTTAGAAAAAATCTACATTTTTATTCACGAACCACGAATTACAAAATGGTTCTCTAGTGCAGATATTAAAGAGTATTTAGAAAGCGGAAAAGAGCCAGAATTAGGCTTGTTGTATAAAGCAGGTGTTGTTCAGATTATAGAAACGAAACAATGGTCAGAAGGTGTACATTTTCCACAAATGGGACCAAAAGCCATTAAGATTTTACGTGATATTAAAGAAGCGAATGGCTTCTTAATTACCAATGGAGAATCGGCTGCAATGATGACAGATATTATTGAAATAGACCATTTCCATATCGGAAAAGTGTTATATGGAATGACAGCTAAAATCATGGGAATTCCTAAAGGTAGTGGCTTCATTCAGTTTGTGCCAGCAGGTGTGCGCACAACCTTAGCTTATCCTACACCAATACAAACCGCTAAAGATTTTGATATCATTCTAAAAAGTGATTTGTATCAAGATTTAAAAGACACGTTAAGCGAAAAAGAATTGTTAAGTATTATCACTAAAGATGCTATTGAAAACGGCACACCAATTGAAAAGCTATTGCTTCAAATAAAAGAAGATTTAAAACTTACTAAATCTGAAGAGAAAGTAAAATCATCGTATGCAGGAGGCGTCTATGAAGATGGTTTGCCTTGGAGTGGTGTTTTAGCTGAAATTGATACGAAGAAACACCATTGGAAATTCGCAGCACATATTGCCAATAAAGAACCTAAAAATGTACCAGCGCTTGTAAAAGAGTACAAGAAGAAAAGTAAAAACCCGAATAAAATTGAATTGGCTTGGAATGGCGGTTATATTTTAAATCCGGAATTGGTTGGTAAACTCGGACTGCCAGAAACCTATATTGGTTCGCCTTTAGGTTTACTAATTATGGACAACAAAGTGTTTTGTCCGCCACTTTTTAATAAACCTGCTTTTATCATTTATAAAAATGGCGATGTAGATATTAGAAAAGTGAATAGTAAAGCAGGTTTAACCGTTAAAGGAAAAACAAAAGACCTAACATTTACGAGTACCAATTATAATACACATAGCGAAACAGAACCATGTTTTTATGATTTGTCATATACTGAAGAATCTTATGTTGGCGACGGCAATGTGATTGTAAGAATTGCAGGCAATACGGTAAAAGAAATTATAAAAACAAAGCCTAAAGTAGATGTGAAAGTGATTCCTGTTGGAATTACATTATCTATTCCTGAAGCTTTATTTTCAGACATCATGTTTGAAGAAGGTAAGCCATTATCAATTCAATTATTAGAGCCAGAAGCGAATCCTTATAAATGGAATGAGATTTCTTATGCTATTGAAGCAGGACCAATGTTAATTGACAAAGGCAAGCAAATTCTAAACATGGAAGACGAAGGTTGGAAAACCACAAACTCTATTAAAACACAAGCAGCACGATTAGATTTTACAGATATGCGAGGTCCAAAAATTGCGGTTGGTATTACCAAAGAAGGTAAATTAATGGTATTGATGGTAAACGGTCGTATTAGAGAATCTGTAGGCGCTACACATTTTGATATGGTAGATATTTTACTAAAATACGGAATGGATAAAGCAATGGGCTTTGACCCAGGAGGAAGTAGTACTTTGGTTGTTGATGGAAATATTATGAATATTTCACCATACAATAAAAATTACGAAAAAGACATTTATGCTTTACCACCAGAACCTAGATTTGTAGCCAATGCCATTATGGGTTGGATTGAAGATTAACCTGAAATACTAATTACTAAAAAGAGGTGAATATTACTATTTGCCTCTTTTTATATTCAATTTATTCCTCAACGTCACTTCGAGTGAAATTTCGTTTTTTAGAAATTTTGTATCAAGAAGCTTTATTACTAACCAAGGTTCTCGATACAATTTTTTCGTGTCTCAAAAATCACTCGAACAGACGCTAGAGGTAAATTAAAAACAGGCTTCTCTGCATCTTTGAAACTTTGCCACTTTGAAACTTATCAACCATCAACCATCTATCCCAACAAATCCTCTAATGCAGGTTTCAAATTAGCAAACTGAAAATTAAAACCTTCACTTTCTATTTTTTGAGAACTGACACGTTGACTTTCAAATAAAAGAATATGCATTTCGCCTAAAACTAATTTCATAGCGAATTTTGGAATATTAGGTAAAATCAACGGACGATGTAACACTTTAGCAGCAACCTTAGTCAGTTCCTTATTAGTAACCGCATTAGGCGCGACACCATTATAAATACCTTCTAAATTTTGTTGTACCGCAAAGACAAAGAGTGACGCTAAGTCTTTAACGTGAATCCAACTTTGCCATTGTTTTCCGCTACCAAAAGCAGCACCAGCACCAAACTTTATAGGTTTTACAATTTCGGGTAAAGCACCACCATCTTTTGCTAAAACTAAGCCAATTCTTATTTTAGCAACCTTACAACCTAAAGCTTTAAATCCATCCACTGCAGCTTCCCATTCTTTTACCACTTTTCCTAAAAAGGTATCTGATATTTCAGTAGTTGTTTCCTCGTAATAGTTAACCAAACTTGTTGGGTAAATGCCAATAGCACTGGCAGAAACCACGTGGTCAATTTTATAATTATGTGTTTTTATTGTGTCTTGAAGCAGCTTTGCAGTTTTCGTTCTGCTTTCTAAGATTTGTGTTTTGTAATCCTCTGTCCAACGTTTAGAAATAGAAGCACCAACCATATTAATAATGGCAGAAACACCTTCAAAACAATTATGGTCTATCTCGTTATTATTCGGATTCCAATAAAAACCTTTGTAATTGTCTTCTGTACTGAGTTTAGATTTTGAAGTCGTTAAGTAATGTACATTAATGCCTTCAGTATGACACTTTTTTACAATTTCTTGTCCTATTAACCCTGTTGCACCTGTTATTAAAACGGTCATCTTCTTTTTTATGTAAAGATACGAAAGGCGTAAAGGTTCTGAGTAAGATTTAGATAGGATTTAACGTTTGGGTGTTAATGTTGTTGGGAAGTTGGAAAGTCTGAAAGTTTCAAAGATGCAAAGATGCGAAGTTGCGAAGTTAAAAGGTTGAAAGGTTGAAAAGTTTTTAACTTGAAAAAGAAAGCTGTTTTTGATATACCTCTAACGTCAGTTCTTGTGATTTTAGAGGCACGAAAAAATTGTATCTAGAACCTTCTTAATCGATTTACTTGTCGTTACAGAATTTTAAAAAGGGAATTCCACGTGAAGTGATGAAGCCGAATGTTACTCGCACTTTTTTTTGGGCTCGTAACATTTAGTTCACTATTCGTTCACTGAATGTTTCGTTGCTCTCAGCATTTAATTCACTATTCGTTCACTGAATGTTTCGTTGCTCTCAACATTTAATTCACTATTCGTTCATTGAATGTTTCGTTGCTCTCAACATTTAATTCACTATTCGTTCATTGAATGTTTCGTTGCTCTCAACATTTAATTCACTATTCGTTCATTGAATGTTTCGTTGCTCTCAACATTTCACGTTTTCCAGGAGGTCCAGGTAAACGTTCAACAATAAATCCGACGGCTTGCATGGCACGTCTTACGCTTCCTTTGGCAGAATAGGTTACTAAAATACCATTGTCTTGTAAGGCGTTATACATTATTTTAAAAATATCTTCAGTCCATAAATCGGGTTGAACGCGAGCACCAAAAGCATCAAAATAAATGATATTGTAAGCATTAACAGCTGTTATATCTTTGAAGAATTTTTCCTGTTTTTCTAATTTAAAATCTGGAGTGATATCGTGTGGTGTTTCCCAAGACGTGCTATGTAAAGTATTAAAAACAGCTTCGTGAGGTTTAGAAATTAACTCCACATAATTAAGTTGATTGATTTCTTCAAGTTGAACAGGATAGGCCTCTACACCTGTATAATTGAGTTTTAAATTCAATTTTTCGGCTTCAATTAAGGTTAAAAACGCATTAAGACCTGTACCGAAACCAATTTCTAAAATGGAAATGGGTTTAGATTCTGAAACAAATTCAGAATAAAAAAGCAAACCATGTTTTAAAAACACGTGGTTTGCTTCTTGTATAGCACCATGAATAGAATGGTATTGCTCGTTCCATTCTTCAATTTGAATGGTTTTAGAACCATCTGAGGTGGTAATTATTTTTCGTTTCAAATTATTGAATAAGTAGTTTCTTAATTTTAGGAATTGGTCCTGTGCATTCAGTTTTATGACATCCTAAACAATTATTAATTGCAGCATTATAACGCTCTTTTAATTCTATATTAGAAAGTGTATCAATTACTGTTTTTTGGGATTCAATAAAAACATTTACAAAACTATTCCAAGCTGGTGTTCTCCCGTTTTCTTTGGTCATTTCGGCAGAATGCAAGGTCATTAAATCTAAAGGCAATGTAGCTGGAGTTTTACCTGCCAAAATTTCCTTTTTAATCTGTAAATTATAGGCATACATAGCATTCATGAAATTCGCCATTTCAGAAGGTTGATACATGTCGTATTCAGCAACTGTCTTAATGGGTTCTTCAGTTGTTTTTTCTTCGTTTTTACAACCTGTAAGGCATAAAAATGATAAAGCAATAATGCTTAGATATTTATTGTTTAAGTAAAACTCCATCAGCTTCAAAAGAATAGGTGCGTTTTGGTTCTATAATTGCTGCAATTTCTTCTTCAGATTTTCCTGCATCTTCTGCATAATGTCTAAGTTCGTCAACTGAAGTTTCAGATACAAATGCTTTACCGTTAATTACAACTTCTCCTTCAGCATTTAAAGGCATAAAGAATCCGTAATCTTTAAATTTTACCATCACTTCATTATTACCATCCATGTCTAAAGTCATCCAACACCCTTTTGCAGAACATACTTCAATGATTTTACCTCTTACTTTAGAATTGATAGTATCACCAGCTTTCATTGATAGGTATTGATCCATCATTTCCTTAGCATCTATAGCATCAGTATCATTTATTTCTTTTCCGAAATTTGCATAAGCAATTTCTTGTTTTGCTTCTGGAGCTTTGTCTTCAGTAGTTTGACTCTCGTTTTTACAAGAAAATACAACCAAGCTAATTGCTAAAAGTAAAATGGATTTTTTCATTATTGATAGTTTTTGAATTGAATTATTGTTGAATTGCAAATTTACACAATTTTAAGGAATATTACTTTTTTTTAAAGCTACCGTTTATGTACTTTTGTCTAGAAATATCATGCAATTATGGCTAAACCAACCGAGAAAATCAGTATTGAAAAATCTGAATCTACAAAAATTAACAGTGTAGATTTTAGTAAGTTAGACTTTGGAAAAGTTTTTACTGATCATATGTTTGTCTGCGATTATGAAAATGGCCAATGGCAAGCACCTAAAATTATGCCATACCAAGCAATGACATTTGAACCTTCGGCTCGTGTTTTTCATTATGGACAGGCTGTTTTTGAAGGTATGAAGGCTTATAAAGATGATGAAGGTAAAGTGTTTCTGTTTAGACCAAAACAGAATTTTGAAAGAATCAATAAGTCTGCCGAGCGATTATCGATGCCTGCTTTTCCTGAAGATTACTTCTTTACAGGATTAGAAAATTTATTAAAATTAGATAACGATTGGATTAAGCCAGGTTTAGGGAATTCTTTATATATACGTCCTTTTGTAATTGCTACTGAACCTGCAATTTCTGCTTCGCCTGCAAATACATACCGATTTATGATTATTTGTTCGCCAGCACAATCTTATTATAATTCTCCAGTTCGAGTTTTAGTAGCGGAGCATTATAGTAGGTCTGCTAATGGAGGCGTTGGTGCGGCTAAAGCGGCTGGTAATTATGCAGCGCAATTTTATCCGACAAGCTTGGCTCAAAAAGAAGGATTTCAGCAAATTATTTGGACCGATGCTGATACGCATACCTACTTAGAAGAAGCAGGAACAATGAATGTATTTTTTAGAGTGAATGATACGTTAATTACAGCTCCTGTTAGTGATCGTATTTTAGATGGAATTACCCGTAAAAGTATAATTCAATTGGCTGAAGATTTAGGAATTACATGTGAAGTTAGACCTGTTAAAGTCGAAGAAATTAAAAAGGCTGCAAAAGATGGTAGTCTAAAGGAAGTTTTTGGAGCAGGTACGGCTGCAGTAATAAGTGAAATTTCTGCTTTTCAGCATAAAGATGAGCTGTTTGAGATTTCTGGAGCGGAGGATTCTTATGCAAAATTGTTTAAACAAACGTTACTGAATATTCAGTATAATGTTTCTGAAGATGTACATGGCTGGAGACATGAAGTGAAGTAATTAATACGAAATTAAGATTTATATAGTAATAAAAAAGCAGCCAATTGGCTGCTTTTTTTATGATTCTAAAATTTCTTTTATATGTGGTTTAAAATAGTTTGGACCTTTTAAAACCTTACCGTCTTCTCTGTAAATAGGTTCGCCATCTGCACCTAGTTTACTCATATTACTGCGTTGTATTTCTTCAAAAACTTCTTCAATTTTGTGCTGCATACCGTGTTCTATAATGGTGCCACATAATATGTATAACATATCACCTAAGGCATCAGCTACTTCAACTAAATCATTATCATTTGCTGCTTCAAGATATTCTTCATTTTCTTCGCGCATCAATTTATAGCGTAGCATATTTTTTTCTATTCCCAGGTTGGCTTTAGGTGTTTCTCGATGTCCTATTTTAAAAGCTGTATGAAATGCTTTTACAGCATTGATTTTGTCTTGCATAGTTCTTGTTTTAATCCTTATTTTTGCATAAAAATAAGAAGATGTTTAGTACTGGTCAATTGATTTTTGGAATATTATTTTTTATCGCTTTCGTAATTGTTATTACCTATCAGTACCGAAGAGACTTAAAACTTCATAAAAAATACTATAAAGGTACTATTTGGATTCTTATTGCATTTATTGGCTTTATAGGTATGATTGCTGCTATAAAATTTATTTTTATGTAATATAAGTTTAATGACTTTTATTATTGGCTATTCTAATAAAAAAAGCAGCCAAAATTTGACTGCTTTTTAAATTTATTTTTTGTTTCAATTTAGGCTTTACTTGCTGTTAATGAAACTTTCATTTCAATTTCATCATTAATAAATTTATCACCTAAGTTATCAAAAAATGATTTAGAACCATATTCAATATTCCATTTAGAACGGTCAATTGTAAACGTTTCGCTTGTTAATGTAACATTATCAACCTTAATGTCTAGAGCAACAGGGAAACTGATATTATTTGTTTTTTCTTTAATCGTTAAGTTACCAGAAAGCATTGTTTTACCTTCCGTCGTTTCTACACCTGTCACTTCAAAAGTAGCTGTTGGATGTGCTTCTACATTAAAAAAGTCAGGATCTTTAAGGTGGCCAACTAGTTTTCCGTTACCTTCCTCTTCTGCAGGAATGTCTGTAACCACAATGCTATTCATGTCAATTACAAAATTTCCACTTTCAATAACACCATCGTTAATACTTAAGCTTCCTTCTTTAATTGCAATAGTTCCTGTATGAGAACCTGTTGGTTTAAAACCTTTCCATTCTAAAGTAGAGTTGTCTGTATTTACATTATAGGTAACTGCACTGACTTCAGCAACAGCGGCTGTTTCAGCTTCTTTGGTTTCAGCTTCTTTTGCTTTGTCTCCACAGCTTGCAAAAGTAACCAATGCAACTAGAGTAAATGTTTTTAAAAATTTCGTTTTCATGTTAGTGTTTTTAGAGTTTAATTTATGTTTGTAAAGGTAAGTAATACATCGATTAAAGAATGATAAAAAAATGTTAATGACATTTTGACATTTTTATAATAATGGCAGTACTTTTGCCAATTCTAAATCAAAGATTTAAAAAGAACTCAAAATGAGTAAAAAAAATAAGAATACAAAAGTTGAAGATCCTCAAGTTGAAGATCAGGCTGCCGCAACAACAGAGGCAGAGGTAGAGACGCAAGAAACAAAAACACCAGAAGAGCAGTTGCAAGATCAATTGGTTGCTGAGAAAGATAAATTTATGCGTTTGTTTGCAGAATTTGAAAATTATAAAAAACGAACAACTAAAGAGCGTATAGAGCTATTTAAAACAGCAAGTCAAGATGTAATGGTTTCTCTACTGCCAGTTTTAGATGATTTTGAACGTTCCCTAATGTATATAGAAGATGACAAAGAAGCAGAAGAATTAAGAAAAGGAGTGTTGTTAATTTATAATAAATTAGTAAATACCTTAGAACAAAAAGGATTATCAAAAATTGAGGTAAATAAAGGAGATACTTTTAATGCAGACGATCATGAAGCTATAACACAAATACCAGCACCATCTGATGATTTAAAAGGTAAAATTATTGATGTTGTAGAACGAGGTTATAAACTAGGAGACAAAGTAATTCGTTTTCCTAAAGTAGTGATAGGGCAATAAAAATTAGAATGCAAGTTTCGAGTTTTGTGAAACGAACAATATAAAGTTGATGAAAGAAGATTATTACGAAGTACTAGGTATAAGCAAAGGAGCTACTGAAGCAGAAATAAAGAAAGCATATCGTAAGATGGCTTTAAAATATCATCCAGATAAAAATCCTGATGATAAAAGTGCTGAAGAAAAATTTAAAAAAGCAGCTGAAGCTTATGAAGTTTTAAGTAATGCAGATAAGAGAGCTCGTTACGATCAGTTTGGTCAACAAGCTTTTGATGGCAATGGAGGAGGCTTCGGTGGAGGTGGAATGAATATGGACGACATCTTCAGCCAATTTGGAGATATATTTGGAGGAGGCTTCGGTGGAGGTGGATTTAGCGGCTTTGGCGGAGGCGGTAGACAACGTGTGGTAAAGGGAAGTAATCTGCGTATTCGTGTCACTTTATCTCTAGAAGATATTGCTAATGGTGTAGAAAAGAAGATTAAAGTTAAACGTAAAATACAGGCGCCAGGTACAACTTATAAAACATGTACAACATGTAATGGAGCAGGCCAAGTTACACGTGTAACAAATACCATTTTAGGTCGTATGCAAACATCTGCAGCTTGTCCAACTTGTGGTGGAGCAGGACAAATAATTGATAAAAAACCATCTGATGCAGATGCGCAAGGTTTAAAAATAGCAGAAGAAACTGTAACTGTAAAAATACCAGCAGGTGTAGTTGATGGTATGCAGCTTAAAGTTACAGGAAAAGGAAACGATGCACCAGGAAATGGAATTGCTGGTGATTTATTAGTTGCCATCCAAGAAGAAGAGCATGCAACGCTAAAACGAGAAGGTGATAATTTACATTATGACATGTATGTGAGTTTGCCAGATGCTGTTTTAGGAAACTCAAAAGAAATAGATACAGTTACCGGAAAAGTGAGAATTAAAATTGAACCAGGTGTACAATCTGGTAAAATTTTAAGATTGAGAGGTAAAGGTATTCCTAGTATTAATGGTTATGGTAAAGGTGATTTGTTGGTGCATGTAAATGTTTGGACACCAAAGACTTTAAATAAAAAACAAAAGGCCTTTTTTGAAAGTATGAAAGAGGATGAACATTTTGAACCTAAACCAGAAAGCTCGGATAAATCTTTTTTTGAAAAAGTAAAAGATATGTTTTCATAAAGACGTTATTTTTAATAAAAAATACTATATTTGAATTATCGTTAATTCTAATTAGCGATAATTTTTCTTTTTCATAGCAATTTTTTCCCATCCTTGTCTAACCATAAGGGTGGGTTTTGTTTTTTAGGTTGATTGTAAACTTAATAGATGATAATAAAACATTTTTTGTAGCTAGTGACATTACTATTTTTTTGATTGATATTCGCAATTTTTAGCTCAAATAAATGTTAATCATACTAGAGTTAATTATCAATTTTTTTTAATAATTCTATTTCGCAGAAATAGTATGGTTTATTTATTTAAAATCTATTACATTTAATATCTTTACGTAATATCCCAAACACTTAAATATCGTTTTTTATGAATGACTTATTAGTTGCTAATTCCGTTTCTAAAAATTTCGGAAAATTTAAAGCACTAAATCAAGTATCTATAGCTGTCCCAAAAGGTAGTATTTTTGGTTTGCTTGGTCCCAATGGAGCAGGTAAAACTACATTAATACGTATTATTAACCAAATAACAATGCCAGATGAAGGTTCTGTGCATTTAGATGGTCAGCCATTAAAGGCAGAGCATATAAGAGACATTGGTTATTTACCAGAAGAACGAGGCTTATATAAATCTATGAAAGTTGGCGAGCAATGTTTATACTTAGCACAACTAAAAGGGCTTACTAAAACAGAAGCAAGAAATCGATTAAAATATTGGTTTGATAAGTTAGAGATTGGTGATTGGTGGAATAAAAAAATTCAAGAATTAAGTAAAGGGCAAGCTCAAAAAATACAATTTATTGTTACTGTGCTGCATAAACCTAAATTGTTGATTTTTGATGAGCCATTTTCTGGGTTTGATCCAATAAATGCCAACTTAATTAAAGACGAAATTTTACAGCTAAGAGAAGAAGGCGCAACTGTTATTTTTTCTACACATAGAATGGAATCTGTTGAGGAATTATGTGATCATATAGCGTTAATTCATAAATCAAATAAAGTGTTAGACGGAAAGCTAAATGATATTAAGCGTCAATACAAGACTAATACATTTGAGGTAGGATTAGAGTCATTAAATAAAGATAAAGTGTTTGCCGAAATTAAAGATAGATTTGAAGTGCTTCCGGCAACCTTTAAAAACTTAAATGATGATATTAAGTTAAATATTAAACTAAGCGATCAAACATCTCCTAACGATTTGCTTTCATTTTTAACATCAAAAGCAGAAGTACATCACTTTGTAGAAGTTATACCTTCGGCTAGCGATATTTTTATTCAAACTATAAAAAATAACTAAAAATGAATCATTTACCACTAATCATAAAGCGTGAATATTTTACAAAAGTGAAGAATAAGTCTTTTGTGATAATGACATTTTTAAGTCCGTTAATAATGATTGCCTTGATTGCTGTTGTTGCATATTTGTCTCAATTGAATAATGATAAACAGCGTACAATTTCAATTTTAGATGAAACGGGATACTTAAAAGACATCTTTCAAAATACAGATAATACAACTTATACCAATTTAAGTGGATTAGAATTTGATAAGGCAATAGCTTTGGTTAAGGATAAAAAGGATTATGGTTTATTATATATTTCTGCAGTTGATTCTCTTGATTTATTTTCTGATAATGTTAAATTTTATTCTGAAGAATCACCATCATTAACTATAATGACAGGTTTAGAGCAAAAAATTGAAAAACGTTTGAGGGAAATGAAACTTCAAAAAGATGGTGTTACTATTGCCCAAATTGAAGCTTCAAAAACAAATATTGAAATACAACAAGAAAGTTTTGATGGTGAAAAGAGCTCTAAAATAGATAACATAGTAAAACTGGCATTTGGTGGTTCAGCAGGTTATTTGTTGTTTATGTTTATTATTATTTATGGCAATATGATAATGCGAAGTGTTATAGAAGAAAAAACAAGCAGAATCATTGAGGTTATTATTTCGTCTGTAAAACCTATTCAGTTAATGATGGGAAAAATTATAGGTACATCACTCGCCGGAATTACCCAGTTTGTAATATGGGTAATTTTAGGAGGTATATTAATGATTATTGTTTCTACGATTTTTGGTATTGATTTAACTCAGGTAAAAACACCACAACAAGAAATGATGAATCAAGCTATGCAAGCAGAAGGTGCACAAGCTATGGCTGAGAATTTAATTACAGCAATAGGAAATTTACCTCTAACTAATTTAATTATTGCATTTATATTTTTCTTTATTGGAGGTTATTTACTTTACAGTTCATTATACGCAGCGATTGGTGCAGCAGTAGATAACGAAACAGATACACAGCAGTTTATGCTACCAATTTTAATGCCTTTAATATTGGCAGTTTATGTTGGAGTATTTACCGTAATTGAGGACCCTCATGGTACGGTTTCAACTGTGTTTTCATTTGTTCCTTTAACATCTCCAGTAGTTATGTTGATGAGAATTCCTTTTGGTGTTCCACTTTGGCAGCAAGGATTATCGTTATTATTGCTTATTGGGACATTTATTTTTGCTGTTTGGTTTGCTGCTAAAATTTATAGAGTCGGTATTTTAATGTATGGTAAAAAACCAACTTATAAAGAACTTTTTAAATGGTTGAAGTATTAATTAATGATTCAAGATTTTAGTGAAATAGAAGATACAATTACTGAAAGTTCAGTATGGGAGAAATCTAAGGATTTCTTGAGCTTACATATGGACATTGGTAATGACATTAGTATATCTATTTTAGATATACTCGTTGTAATAACGTCTATTTTTATAACAACTATTATTTTAAGAGTTATTTTTAAAGTTATTACAAGAAAATTACCAAATGAAGATAAAGGTAAGTTTAGTGTAGTGTATGGTTATTTTAGATGGTTAGTTTATATCATTATTTTACTTATTACCCTTCATAGTGTAGGTGTTAATATTACTGCAGTTTTTGCAGCATCTGCGGCTTTATTAATAGGTGTTGGTCTGGCGCTTCAAACCTTATTTCAAGACATTATTTCAGGTATATTTATATTAATAGATCAATCAGTACATGTAGGCGATATTATTGAAATAAATGGTAAAGTTGGTAGGGTAGAAGAGATAAAGTTGAGAACGACTAGAGCTGTTACAATTGATAATAAAGTTTTAGTAATTCCTAATCATTTATATTTAGAGAATAGCCTGTATAATTGGACTCAAAACGGAATGTCTACAAGGGAGAGCGTTGAGGTTGGAGTGGCTTATGGTAGTGATGTACAATTAGTTAAAAAGTTGCTCTTGCAAGCCGCAAGTACTAATGAAGACGTTTTACATAGTCCAGAAGCAGTTGTTATATTTACCGACTTTGGTGAGAGTTCATTAAATTTTAAATTGGTGTTTACAATTGGTGATAGTTTTAGAGCTCAATTCCCAAAAAGTGAAATTCGTTTTGAAATAGATCGACTTTTTAGAGAAAATAATATTTCAATTCCTTTTCCACAACGCGATATTCATATTATTAAAAAATAGAAATTTAATTGTATGACCTTATCGTTTTCAAAATGTTTTACAATTATAGTTATATCACTTGTAAGTTGTGGTCATACTTTGCATGCTCAGCTTACAGATTTAGCAAGACTAGAATATTCATTTATTCCAAGTAGTAAATCAGAAGATCAATATACAAGACTGAAAGCCACGGTAAATTATCCTATTAAAATTAAAAACAAACAGTACTTTATTCTAGGAGGAGAATACAATAGAATTATACTTAATTTAGAAGATGAATACCCATTTAATACTAGTTCTTTAAGAAAATTACACGTCATTGATCTAAATTTAGGTTATACGTTTAAAGCAAGTGATACTTGGAGGTTAGGATTAAAAATAACACCAAGAATAGCATCAACCTTAACGGGTAAGCTTTCTGGAGATGATTTTTTTATAAATGGTGGTGTTTTTGCTATAAAGGACAGAACTGTAGCAACAGATATAGATAGACCTTATCGATTAATTTTAGGACTTACCTATAATACAACTACAGGTGTACCGTTTCCACTGCCATTTATAAGTTACTACAGACGAGTTAATGATAAATGGTCATTTAGTCTTGGCGTGCCAAAATCTAATCTAAAGTACTTTTTAAGTGAAAATAGTATATTGCAAACCTTTGCAGGTCTCGATGGTTACTTTGCAAATGTTCAAAAAGCAATGGTTGTTAACGGACAAGTTGCAGACAATATTTCGCTTTCTGCTGTAATAGGAGGAATTGGATATGAGTATTGTTTTACAAAACATTTAATTGCTTATTCTTATATTGGCTATACAATTAGGTTAAGTAATCACTTAAGAGATGATAATAGAGATGATATATATAGTCTAAATGATTTAAACGCTTTCTATTTTAGAAGTGGAATAAAATTTAAAATATAATTATGCCAAAAATATTAATAATAGAAGATGAAGCTGCAATCCGAAGAGTATTAGTTAAAATACTTTCTGAAGAAAATGATACCTATGAAGTTGAAGAAGCTGAAGACGGATTAGTAGGAATTGAAAAAATAAAAAAAGACGATTTTGATTTAGTACTTTGTGATATTAAAATGCCAAAAATGGATGGTGTTGAGGTTTTAGAAGCTGTAAAAAAGATAAAACCAGAAATACCAATGGTAATGATTTCTGGTCATGGAGATTTAGATACAGCTGTTAATACAATGCGTTTAGGTGCTTTTGATTATATCTCTAAACCACCAGATTTAAACCGATTGTTAAATACAGTTAGAATTGCCTTAGATAGAAAAGAACTCGTAGTCGAAAACAAAATGCTAAAAAAGAAAGTTAGCAAAAACTATGAGATGATTGGTGATAGTGAGGGCATTGCTCGTATAAAAGATATGATTAATAAAGTTGCGCCAACAGATGCACGTGTATTAATTACTGGGCCAAACGGCACAGGTAAAGAGCTTGTTGCGCATTGGTTACATCAAAAAAGCGAACGTTCTAAAGGACCAATGATTGAGGTGAATTGTGCTGCAATTCCTTCAGAATTAATTGAAAGTGAATTATTTGGACACGTTAAAGGTGCTTTTACATCTGCAGCCAAAGATAGAGCTGGTAAGTTTGAAGCCGCAAATGGAGGAACCATATTTTTAGATGAAATAGGAGATATGAGTTTATCTGCACAAGCTAAAGTATTGCGTGCTTTGCAAGAGAGCAGAATTCAGCGTGTAGGAAGTGATAAAGACATAAAAGTAAACGTAAGAGTTGTCGCAGCCACTAATAAAAATCTAAAAAAGGAAATTGAAGAGGGTAAATTTAGAGAGGATTTATACCATAGATTAGCTGTTATTTTAATTAAAGTGCCAGCACTAAATGATAGACGAGAAGATATACCTTTGTTAATTAACTATTTTGCCGAAAAGATTTCTAAAGAACAAGGCAATGCAAAAAAAGCATTTTCTACCAAGGCCATAAAATTACTTCAAAATTATGATTGGACAGGGAACATACGTGAGTTACGTAATGTTGTTGAACGTTTAATTATTTTAGGTGAAAAAGAAGTGAGTGAAAGTGATGTTAAAGCCTTTGCTACAAAATAGAATTAACTGATTAATATAGGTTAACTTTATGTTTTTTGAGGATACCTTCAAACTAATTAATTAGATTAAATTATAATTTTATCCGATAAATCGTATTTTTTATCGGATAAAGTATGTGTTTAAAAAAAACTTAAACCTTAGTTTCATATTCAACCCTTAAGAATTATGATAGTCATGTCATTAGCTTTTAATGCTGTTTTTTACCTCAGTTTTAATCAGCCTAATTAAATGTAAAAGGTTTATTTTCTTCATGCAAATTGTTTTTATAGATTATATTTCTCCTTACTAGAAGATACTTTGTCTCTTAAGTGTCAATTCTAAAATTGCTTTATAAACACCATTGCTAAACATTTTTAAATGTTTTACCGAGCGTGGACTTATGTCGATGATTTAAAGAAAATCTCGGTGTAATGCAATACGCTAATATGCCTTTGCGGTAAGGTAAAAACCATTCATCGACACTTAAAAGTAATTCAACTTATGTAGATAGAAGCTCATCGAATTAGAGAAAAGTAGCTTCAATTTGCTGGTACCTTTGAGCCATAATAATCTAACTGTTGGTTATAGATATAGATGATATTCTATAAGCAGCAAATAAAAACCTTTAATAAATTAAAACCCCTAAATCATTATGAATTTAAAAACCTTAATCTTCTGTTCTTTATTTATAAGCTGCAGTATAATCAGTTTTTCACAATCACCAGGAGGTGTTGGTAAATCCGACATGTCAATGTGGGTAAGAGGAGACTTTGGTGTCAATGATAATGGCACATTAACTTGGGCAGATGATAGTGGTCTCGGAAATGAGCTCTATCAATCTACTGCAGACTCTAAACCTACTCAAAGTAGTGCAATTAATTTTAATAGCACATTTACTTTTGATGGTGCAGATGATCGTTTAGCAATATCAAATTTAAATTATGCATCTAATACAACTATAAATCAGCTTTATGGTTTTGTTATTTATAAAACAGATGTTAATTCTTCTAGTTTTAATGGGAATTGGTCTTTTGTTGATTTTGACAGAAGTGAATCATTTAATTTCTATGTGCATGGCGATGGAAGATTAGCAATGTCCTATCAATCTGATGGTATACAAGATTTAGTAGCTAATACTGCATCTAACGATAATTCGGCTCACATAGGAACATTTATTTTTAATAATCTAGAGACCAATGAGTCTGTAATGCGTTTAGATGGAAATGTAGATTACTCAGAAGATGTTACAACTAACCCTATTTTAACAACAAGTAATAGGTATGGTTTTGTTGGTGATGGTTCAGAGGCAGCAACAGAAAATGGTACTGCTAACAATGTTAATTACGATGGTGAAATTGCTGAGATTATTTTTTACGAAGAAAATAGTTTAACAGCTGAAGAAATTCATAAGATTGAATCTTATTTAGCTGTAAAATATGGAATTACGTTAAATCAAAATATTGGTAGTTATGTAAATTCTTCTAATACAGTAATTTGGAACAATACAGCATATTGGAATGATGTTGCAGGTGTAATAAATGATAGTAGCGTAGGAGCAATTAATCAAAAGGTTGCACAATCAAACAGTAATAATGGGTTAATTATCTCTTCAAGCAATGATTATACGTCACTTAATAACGATGCCACAAGAACAGATTTTCCGCTAGGAACTTCTTTAATGTTTGGTCATAATGGAAATGATTTTGAAGTAGAAGAATATGATGTTGCAAACAATGAATATATCAATAAAAGAAAATGGTATTTTCAAGAAATAGGAGAAACAGGTACTGTGTATTTAGCAATGCCTAAATCTAATTTTATAAGTAATGAAGTAGATGTAATAGTAAGTAATGATGATACTTTTGATGCAAGTGATGTACGTTACACTTTAAACCAAGATTCAACTCATTTTTACATTTCTTTAAACTTAACTGATGGCGACCGTGTAACATTTATTGAAAAAAATCCAGTAACTCCAGGTGGTGTTTTTGGTTCTAAACTATGGTATAAAGCAGACCAAGGTGTTACACAAACAGATGGTAGCGTAGAGAATGTAACTAATCAGGCAGGTAATGGTTATCAAATGACACAAGCTAGTGCTGATAATCGTCCTTCTGCTGCTAACGCAATGAACTATAATCCAACATTTACTTTTGATGGAACTAATGATAGATTGCCAATTGAAAATTTAAACTACACGAGTTCAGATAATTTAAACCAAGTGTACGTATGGACAGTATATTCTACATCATATACGGATTTATCGGGTACTTCAAGTTCTTATGATAATAAAAACTGGGCATTTTTAGATTTTGATAGAAGCGAATGGTTTAGTACATCTGTTGGAGGAGACGGAACTTTAGGTTTTTCTTATCATCCATCGGGTTCAAATATCGTAGATGTAAAAGGAACAACAGTAACCAATACCGGAATTCCTCAAATTGGAGGTTATGTGTTTAATACTTCTGAGGTAAATGAAACAACAATAAGATTAAACGGAACAGAAGAAATTAGCGCAGACTTAACCAATGTTGCTTTAAATAGTTCTACTAGACGTTATGGGTATTTAGGTGACGGTTCTGAAGCTGGTAGTTTTAATTCTGCCGGAAATAACATATACTATTCAGGTGATATTTCTGAAGTTATTTATTTTGAAAATGTCACTTTAGAGCCTTCTAAAATTGAAACTATAGAATCTTACCTTGCTTTAAAATACGGAATTACCTTAAATCAAGATGTTACTCCAACAAATTATTACGCAAGTAATTGGAACGGAGCAACAGGAAGTGTTTCTTGGGATGCTACTGAAAATGTAGGTTACAATAATGATATTGCAGGTATTGGCTTAGATACAAAGACAGGTTTAGACCAACGTATTTCAAAATCTAGAAATGATGATGCTTTAATCGCTTTTGCGCTAGATAATGATTTTGAAGCATTAAATACAGATTATACAACAAGAAGTACAGAGCATAGTGCCGATTTAAGTTTTATGACATGGGGAAATAATAATGAAACCATACAATGGTCTTCATATGATTCTGATTCTTGTGACAAGCAAATTTTAGATAGAGTTTGGCGTATAGATGAGACTGGGACAGTAGGTACAGTATATCTTTCTATTCCAGATTACAGTAGTACAGCAAATAGTAAATTACCAGCAAGTATTACTGATTTAAGCTTAATTACAAAAAGCAGTGATGCCGATTTTTCAATAGATGCAACAGAAATACCATTAACTTTAAATGGTACAAATTGGGAATTACCAGCAGGTATAGATTTTGCAGATGGTACTTACTTTACTTTTATAGGATTAAGTTCAACTAAATTAGCAGTTGGTACAGATTGGGATGCAGCGGCAAGTTGGTCTCCAGCTGGTGTACCAAGTGCAACAGATAATGTAACTATTCCAACAGGTATTAACATGTCTATTACCACGAGTAGTGCTAAAGCAAATAGTATTACAGTAAAAGCAGGTGCTAGTCTGTATATTGATGCTGTTGCAACATTAACAGCAAATTGTAAGGTGCAATTAGAATCTATATCTACAAGTTATTCAAGTTTAATTTTAGATGGTTCAATTATTGGTGATGTATTTTATGACAGACATATTAATGAAGCGGCACCATCTGGTCAATCAACTGCAGCTAATGACCTTATTAGTGCGCCATTAACTGGCCAAACGTTTGGAGATTTTAGAGCAGCAAACCCTAATATATTGTCTGGTACAATAGGAGGTAGTCCAGCTTTTTTATTTGGTCCTTTTAAAAACAGTACTTTTTCATACACTATCTATAGTCCAAGTGATGATACTTCTACTTTAGATGCAGGTATTGGTTATAGAACAGGTTCTACAGATAACGGTACATATACATTTACAGGAAATGTTGAAACCTCAGAAGTAATAACGCCTATTGTATCTAATGGTGATATTTGGAATTTAATTGGAAACCCTTATCCTTCATATATAAGTGTACAAGAGTTTTTTAATGAAACTAGCAATATAGATGCAATGAATAGTGGATTTTATTTCGGAATCTATGGCTATGATGGTACTGCTCATGATGATTGGGTTATTTATAACTTAGCCAATACCACAGCTTCTACCTTAATAACTCCTGGTCAAGGATTCTTTGTAGCAACTGATCCAAATGTATCTGCAACTATAAAGTTTACACCAGCAATGCGTACTGTTGGAAGTTCTGATGATTTTATTGCAGGCAGAAGCAGCACTACTGAATTAACGTACTTAAAACTAAAAGCTAGTGCATCGGATAATTCTTATCATACTGATTTTTATTTCAATTCTAATTCAACATTAGGTTTAGATTATGGATATGATTCTACAACATGGAACAATGAAACACCTAGTTTCTCTTTATATTCTAATTTGGTAGAAAATAATGAAGGAAAACCAATGGCAATTCAGTCTTTAAATGATACAGATTTAAATAATGTAACTATACCTCTTGGTGTACATGCTAATGCAGGTGAAACATTGACTTTAAGTATAGAGGAGTCTACATTGCCAAATGGTATAGAAGTATATTTACAAGATACCGAAACAAATACAACTACGTTATTAAATAATGCAGACTATATAATTACACCTAGTTCTAATATTAGCGGTACTGGTCGTTTTTACTTAAACATACAAGCTAGTGCATTGTCTATTAAAAATCCAGAATTAAATGAGTTGGTGCTATATAATAACCCAAATTCAAATGTTTTACAACTAAATGGATTGCTTAGTGAAATGACCACTTTAGATTTATATGACGTTCAGGGAAGACTAGTTGAAACTAAAGAATTAAAGCTAAATGTAAATTCTCAAGAAATTGAATTTAGCAATTTTAAGTCTGGCATTTTTGTCACTAAAATTACAAGTGCTAATGTGTCAAAAGTTCAAAAAGTGATTTTTTATAATAATTAGTAGTTAATTATAATATGAATAAAAGGCTGGCTTTGTGTCAGCCTTTATTTTTTAACATAATTAGCAAAAATGAAAAAATGTTTATTGAATTTGAAGATAGAACTCGGTCTTTATAAAAAATATAAAATCTTTACTATCTTTAGAAGATAAATAATAATATGAAAAAAATTACGATAGAAGATTTTAAAATTTCTTCGCAAATTAAGATTAAGGATTTACCAACCTCAATAGATTTAGGTGTTAATAAAAAAAGCATTGAACGTGAGTTAAGAACTGTGAGTGAAAACTTGGCAGACATACAAAACACCATGTATGCACATGGAAAATATGCAGTCTTAATGTGTATTCAAGGCATGGATACAGCAGGCAAAGACAGTTTAATAAGAGAGGTTTTTAAAGAATTTAATGTAAGAGGAATTGTTGCGCATAGTTTTAAAAAACCAACGGAATTAGAATTAAAACACGATTACCTTTGGAGGCATGTTATTGCTTTGCCTGCAAGAGGAAAATTCGGGATTTTTAACAGAACTCATTACGAAAATGTGTTGGTTACAAGAGTGCATCCAGAATATTTAATGTATGAGAACATGCCAAATGTTAATAGTCTAGATGATATTGATGACGCTTTTTGGGACAAACGATTTAACGAAATCAATAATTTTGAAAAGCACATTGCCGATAACGGAACTATTGTATTTAAGTTTTTTCTTAATATTTCTAAAGACGAACAAAAAAATAGATTATTACGCAGACTTAATAAACCAAGTAAAAACTGGAAATTTTCACCAGACGATTTAGACGAGCGTAAATGTTGGGATGATTACCAAACGTATTATGAAGACGCCTTAAACAGAACTTCCAAAGCGCATGCGCCATGGTATAATATTCCTGCAGATGATAAACCAACCGCGAGATATGTTGTGGCAAAAATACTATATGATACTTTAAAAGAATATAAGGATATAAAAGAACCAGAATTACCTGCTAAGCAAAAGGCAAATATAGATTTATACAAGGCTCAATTAGAAAATGAATAAGATTAAATTAATGTCATTAAAACTTGTGTTTATACTCTCAATTGGATTTTCTTCCTCTGCTCAATCTCTAAATGAAGAGAAACTTCCGTATTATGAAGTTCCTGAGTATTCCGAAAAATTTACTGCTGGTACAATGGCAGCTAGGATGGTTGATGCTTTAGGTTTTAGGTTTTATTGGGCTTCCGATAGTTTAACAGAAAAAGATTTAGCATATAAAGCTAATGAAGCTGGTAGAACTTCACTAGAAACGATTCAGCATATTTATAACTTATCTAAAATCATAGTAAATTCTACATTAAAGCAGCCAAATTCAAATAAAAAAGAAGAATTAAGTTACATTGAATTAAGAGTAAAAACGCTGCATAATCTAAAAATAGCAGCAGATATTTTGAGGGAAAGTGAAGATGTTTCTGAGTACAAAATTATTTTTGGAGATCGTGAAATTCCGTTTTGGAATCAGATTAATGGTCCAATAGCAGATTCAATTTGGCATTGTGGACAATTGGTGATTTATCGTCGTAATACTGGTAACCCAATAAACCCAAAAGTGAATCATTTTACGGGGAAAGTTAGCTTATAACTTATAAAATTTATGTCTAAAAAACTTACTGTTACTTATTTGATTTTATTTTTTTGTACTGCTGTGATTTGCGCTCAAGGTGCTGATCAGTTAGAGTGCAGAATAGTGGATAGTGAAAATAAATACCCTGTATCTTTTGCAACTGTTCAGTTTAAAGGTGAGGCAAATGGACTTGTTGCCAATGCTGAGGGAAGTTTTAGGCTTCCAGCAATGTTTAAACAAAAAAACAAACAAATTATAATTTCTTCAATTGGGTATGAAACACAAATTATTGAAGTTAATACGTTTTCTTATAAAGCAATAAATATCATTTATTTAAAACCAAAAATAGAAAATTTAGATGCTGTTTTTATAACATCAGGTAAAACAAATCAAATTACTAAGGAGTCTTCGCTAACCATTATAAATAAAGCTATAAGTAAGATACCGTTAAATTATCCTAATCAACCTCATGCTTATATGGGTTATTACAGAGATTATCAAATTGTAAATGGGCAATATTATAACCTTAACGAAGGAATTTTAGAGGATTTTGATTCTGGCTTTCAAACCAATAAGATAAAGTATAAGGATAATCAAACTGTACTTTATTCATACAGTCAAAATAATAATTTTAACCAAGATACATTGTTGCTCAATAGTATATATGGAAAATCTAAAGTTTTAGATGCTTTTGGAGATGCAAAGTTGGAAACAGATATTAGAAATGAATTAGAGATTTTAAATATTCATAATCCAATAAGGAATTACAATAAATCTAGCTTTTCGTTTATTTATGTATTAAAAGATGATTTTATTAATAATCATGACTTTATGATACCTAAAGGTATTTTTCTGGATGACATACTTTTGTATGAAATTGAGTTTAAAACCAAGGAGGATATACAATCAAAATTTAAAGCTAAAGGAAAAATTTACGTTTCAAAATCTAATTATGCTATTTATAAATTAGACTATCGTGTCTACGAAAACGAAAATTATATTGTAAATAGAAAAAGGAAAATGAGTTTTGGTTCTAATGAGCAAGCTGATAATGAGTCTAATACCCTTTTTAAAATTAATATTGAATATAAAGAAGTTGCTGGAAAAATGTATTTGAATTATATGACATTTAATAATCGATTTATAATAAAAGAACCTAATCCTTTTAAGGAAGAAACTTTTGATTTAGATTCAGATACAAACGCATTTTATTTTACATTTAATAAGCCTGTTGACGAAAGTTCAATTAAAAGGAAAAGTAGATTTAAATTATATTTTAGAACTAATAAATTAATTATAAGAAATATTAAGTTAATAGATGAAAAGACTATTAAAGTTAGTGTTTTAGATTGGGCAGCTGGTACTAAAACAGAAATAGCTGATACTAAACCAGAGGACTTTACCTATAAATTAAAGCGAATAAAAGATATTTCAGGAATGACTATTTATAAGGCGTCTAAACTTTTAGGATTTCAGTTTAGAGAGTTTTTTACTCAAGAAATTTTTGAAAATAAATCTCTACCTCAAGATGTTATATTTGTAAATAAAACGTTACCGTTGTATTCAAGTAAATTAAATAGTAAAAACTTCGATGCTAATAAATATTGGGTTAATTCTCCATTACAGCAAACTGAAGAGGTTAAGCGTTAGTGAAAATTAGTATTTAGTAGTATATAGTGAATTATAAGGTGTAATCTTAAGATGAAAATTCCGAGGATTTTCCATATTCCTCTTTATATATTTTTGTCAAAGCCATAAACATACTTACCAGTAAAGGTCCAAAAACCAATCCAATAAACCCAAAAAGAGGTACACCAACAATTACACCTATAAGGGTAATTAATGGATGAACATTATCTAATTTCTTTAGGATGAATAATCTAATTAAGTTATCCGTAGAGCCTACTACAACAAAACCATAAATTAAAATTCCCCAAGCCTGAAAACTATTACCAGTAGATAAAGTTAAAATAAAAACAGGCAGAATGCCAACCAAAGTACCAACAAACGGAATCATAGAGCCAATGGTTACAATTACAAACCAAAATAAAGGGTCTTCAATACCAAAAATTAAGAAACCGATTAAAGCAATTAGTCCTTGGGCTAATGCTACTAACGGGATTCCTATAGCATTAGACTTTACCATGGTTTGCACTTCTTTTCCTATTTTATTGATATTTTCATTGTCCATAGGAATATAATCGCGTAGAGATTGCCTTAATTCTTTACGGTTAGTTAACATAAAATAGAGCATAAAATACATTAAACCTATAGCGATGAGTAAGTTAAAAGTGTTTCCGGCCATGCTTTGCATACTTTCAGAAAGCCAAGAGGTTATAGAGGCGGTATCAATTTGGGAGTTGATATCAATACCTGTTTTAAATTTTATTTTGCCAATTTGATCTTTAAAAGCATCAATTACTTTTTCGCTGTTAGCTGCAGCATCAGAAACTTTGTTTCCTAACATAAACCCAAATCCTGTAAGCGGAATCATAACAACAATAAAAGAACCTAACATTAGCGATAAAGCAGCTACACTAGATTTCCATTTATACTTATTGACCAAATATTTCATTGGTTTTCTTAGAAGAATATAAAACGTAATTGCACCTAAGACTCCGCTCAAATAAGGTAACATTTCACTAAAAATCAAACTTCCAAAGAGTATAATTAATAGTAAAACAAATATTTGACGAATTATTTTAGGTGCAATTTGAGTCATTTTAAGTTTTTATTACTTGTCAAAAATAATAGTCATCACTTTATTAAGTTGCTACTATCACTTAAAAGGTTAACTCATTTACATCAAAATTTCTAATATACTACAAAGCAATCTCAACTTGGTTATGTAATATATCTTCAAAAACTTCACGCTTTCTAATAAGATGTGCTTTTCCTTTATAAACCAAAACTTCTGCAGGTCTGTAGCGCGAGTTGTAGTTGCTAGACATAGAGTAGCAATAGGCTCCTGCATTTTTAAAGCATAAAATATCGCCTTCATTTATTTCAGAAATTCTTCTATTATTTGCAAAAGTATCAGTTTCACAGATATAGCCAACAACAGAGTAGAAACGCTCGCGTCCTTTAGGGTTAGATATATTAATAATATCATGTTGAGAACCATATAGCATTGGTCTAATTAAATGATTAAAACCAGAATCTATCTGAGCAAAAATGGTTGAGGTGGTTTGTTTTACAACATTAACTTTAGCTAAAAATACACCAGCTTCACTCACTAAGAATTTTCCAGGTTCAAAAGCTAAGGTTAAGTCTTTACCATATTCTTTACAGAATTCGTTAAATCGTTTCGATAATTTTTCACCCAATTCTTCAATATTTGTTTCAATATCTCCAGCTTTGTAAGGCACTTTAAACCCTGAGCCAAAATCTATAAATTCAAGGTCTTTAAAATTCTTTGCCGTTTCAAATAAAATTTCACTCGCATATAAAAATACATCAATGTCCAAAATATCGCTTCCTGTGTGCATATGAATACCATTAATATTCATTTTTGTGTTTTCTACAATACGCAGTAATAGAGGGATTTGATGAATTGAAATTCCAAATTTACTATCAATATGTCCTACAGAAATATTAGTATTTCCTCCTGCCATTACATGTGGATTAATTCTAATGCAAACAGGAACTTTTGGGTGTTTTGTGCCAAATTGCTCTAATATAGAAAGATTGTCTATGTTAATTTGTACACCTAATTTTGCGGCTTTCTCAATTTCTTCAAGCGATACACCATTTGGAGTAAATATGATGTTTTCTGGTTTAAAACCAGCTTTAATACCTAACTGTACTTCTTGTATGGAAACAGTGTCAATGCCAGAACCTAATTTATTAAACAATTTTAAAATTGATATGTTTGAAAGTGCTTTTACAGCATAGTTCAATTTTAATTGTTTAACCTTACCAAAAGCTTTCGTTAATCGTTTATACTGAAATTCAATTTTATCAGCATCATAAACATATACAGGACTTCCAAAATCTTTAGCTATTTTTAATAAGGTGTTTTCTGTCATTTTTTTATTCTTAAAGTTTATTTTTAATTCAAGGTTCGAAAATAGATGTAATCCTAATAATAAACATATAAATGTAAAAAAATTGTTATTTTTACACAAAATGTTAAATAATTAACAATATGAAAACTATTGCATCATGCGTTCAAGAGATTATTGTTGCTAGTCCTTTTTTAGAAGAAGGCTTGTCTCGTCAGATTATTAATTTTTCTGCTTTGGCTAAGGATTTAAATGAGCCAATTTCAAAAATGTTACGAAAACCAGTAAAAGAAGGTGCCATTATGATGGCCTTACGTCGATACGAGCAGCCTTTAAAACTAGAGAATTCTAAAAATTTAAAGCAAGCATTTAATCAATTGGGTGATATTACAGTTCGTTCAAACTTAAGTGATTTTACGTTTCAAAACTCTAAAACCTTAATAGATAGTCACGCTCAAATATTAGATAAAATTAGTAGCAATCATCAGATTTTTTATGCCTTTACACGTGGTATGTTTGAGAGTAATATTATTATATCTACATCAGAACGGGATAGTATTTTAAGGGCATTTAAAGACGAAACTCAAATAGGTTTGCAAGAAAAATTATCTGCTATAAGTATATACTTACCTAAAGGAAATTCTAAAATTGTAGGTTTATATTATCAAATATTTAAACGTTTAGCTTGGGAAAATATTACCTTATATGAAGTGGTTTCTACTACCAATGAGTTTACCATAGTGGTGGAAGATTACTTAGTAGATAAGGCGTTTTCTGCTATAAAAAGATTAATTGAATAAATTGATTTTAATAGCGGTTAGTTAAATCAATAATAAAAACAATTGGTAGAAACTATTAGTATGCTTATTTTTGTTTCACTAATAAACTTCTGATTAAAAATGAATTTACACGAATATCAAGGAAAAGAATTATTAAGCAGTTTTGGAGTACGAATCCAACGCGGAATTGTAGCTCAAAGTGCTAAAGAAGCTGTTGATGCAGCAAAGCAATTAACAGCTGAAACCGAAACAGGTTGGCATGTAATTAAAGCACAGGTTCATGCAGGTGGACGTGGAAAAGGTGGCGGTGTTAAATTAGCCAAAAACCTTAAAGAAGTTGAAGAAATTGCAGGACAAATCATAGGAATGGATTTGGTAACACCACAAACTTCTGCAGCAGGAAAACGTGTACACCAAGTTTTAGTTGCTGAAGATGTTTATTATCCTGGTGCTGAAGAACCAAACGAATACTACATGTCTGTACTATTAAATCGTGCTAATGGTAGAAACATGATTGTTTATTCTACTGAAGGTGGAATGGATATTGAAACAGTAGCTGAAGAAACACCACATTTAATACATAATGAGGAGATAGACCCAGCAACAGGTATTTTACCTTTTCAAGCGCGTCGTATAGCGTTTAACCTTGGGTTATCTGGTACAGCATTTAAAGAAATGACAAAATTTGTAACTGCTTTATATACAGCATATGACAAATCGGATGCCTCTTTATTTGAAATCAATCCAGTTTTAAAAACTAGTGATAGTAAAATAATGGCTGTAGATGCTAAGGTAACTTTAGATGCAAATGCATTGTACAGACACAGAGACTTAGCAGAATTACGTGACTTACGTGAAGAAAATCCTATTGAGGTTGAAGCAGGTGCTTTAGGTTTGAACTATGTAGATTTAGACGGTAACGTTGGTTGTATGGTAAATGGAGCTGGTTTAGCAATGGCAACTATGGATTTAATTAAGCAAGCAGGTGGTGAGCCAGCTAACTTTTTAGATGTTGGTGGTACTGCAGATGCAGCTAGAGTAGAAGCAGCTTTTAAGATTATATTAAAAGATCCAGCAGTAAAAGCTATCTTAATTAATATTTTTGGTGGAATTGTAAGATGTGATCGTGTAGCACAAGGGGTTATAGATGCTTACAAAAACATGGGTAATATTAATGTACCAATCATTGTACGTTTACAAGGTACAAATGCTGACATTGCAAAAGAATTAATTGATAATTCTGGATTAGATGTAATGAGTGCTACTGAATTCCAAGAAGCAGCAGATAAAGTTCAAGAGGTTTTAGGATAAAATCTTTTTAGTAAATACCAATAAAAAAAGCTCTCAATTTGAGAGCTTTTTTATTATATAGATATATTTATTTTTTTTACAAATGTAATCCACATTCTGTTTTAGGACTATTATTCCATCTACCATTTCTATCATCACCAGGTACAGTGCAATGTTTACATCCAATTGAACTATAGCCCTTTGAAACTAATGGATGAAGCGGTAATTGATGTTCTTTAAAATAGGCTTCTCTATTTTCTTTAGAAACATCTAATAATGGATAAAATTTTAAAATATCACCTCTTAGTTCAAAAACATCTAATGTTGCTCTATGGTCTGATTGCCATTCCATTAAACCAGACATCCAGATTTTATAGTTTTGTTTAACTAACTCCAATGGTTTTACTTTGTTAATTGAACAACAAAACTCAGGATTTTTCTTCCAAGTTTCATCTTTTGTGATGAAATCTCGCTCTTCTTTGGTAGCTGATATCGACGAAACCTTAATACCATATTTTTTGGTAAGTTCGTTTTTATAGTTCATGGTTTCATCAAAATGATTACCTGTATCTATAAAAAGAATTTCTTGATTTTTATTTATATCTGAAACTAACTTTAGCAAAAAAGCAGAGGTTGCACCAAAAGAACTTGTAAGCATTACGTCTTTTTCATTAAAATCTGTATACAACTGTGTAATGCGCTCTCTTGCCGTAAGCGATTTGTATTTTTTGTTTAAAGATTTTATTTCTTCGGCAGAAAAACTGGGTTGAGGTTTTATTTTTGAAGTAGTTTCAAACATAGATTAATCTATTCAAGATAACAAATTTACTAGGTTATCTATTAACAAAAAAATAAGTGTAAAAGTTTTGCGAACTTTGTAAACTAGGTCTTCTTTTTTTGAGGTTTTGGCATTGGACCTCTTAAATGAATGATTAATCCATTAAGAAAATTTCTAAGAATTTGATCACCACATTCCATAAATTTTGGATGGTCTTCATTTCTAAACATAGCGTTAAGCTCACTTTTTGAAATTCTGAAATCCACCAATTCTAGGATTTTTACAATATCGTCATCTCTAAGCTTATGTGCTACTCTTAATTTTTTGAAAATATCATTGTTTGTCATATTAAAATATTAATCGTTAGTTGTTAAATATTGATAGGCATTACCAAAATTAGATGCCCAAAGTTGCTCATTGTGTTTTCCATCTTTAACTAGATGCTTTTTATATTGCGTTTCTTTGACACCTTTAGATTTCAATAGTGTTATCATTTCTTCTAATTTTGGTATCATGGTTTCTCCTTCATCAGTACCAGCTAAAAAGTAAAATTTTGAACTTTCGGGTATATCGGATGTTTTTACAAAATCAAAAATTTCTGGATTTATCCAAAATGCAGGCGAAAATACACCAGCTTTACTAAAAGTTTCAGGATATTTTATAACACTATAAAATGAGATTAACCCACCTAATGAAGATCCAAAAATGCTAGTGTCCTTGGCTTCTGGTTTTGTTCGGTAGATAGAATCAATCTTTGGTTTTAATGTGTTTTTTATAAAACTTATATAAGAATCACCGCTTCCTCCACCATATTTTTCGTGCATAAATGGTGTCAATTCATCAATTCTTTTCTCATTTCCATGTTCTATACCAATAATTATACTCTTATTATTAGTTAATCTGTCCATATATTCATCTATTTCCCACTCACCAACATAAGAAGTTTCTGCATCAAATAAATTTTGCGCATCATGCATATAAATTACAGGGAATCTTTTTTCTGTGTTTTGGTATTCACTTGGTAAATACACCCAAATAGTTTTTACGGTATCAAGTTGTGGAGCGGCAATCTTTAGTGTTGTAACTTGTTTAGATGCAGTGCTTTGTGCTGTTGCGTTGTTGAGTAAAAATATAGAAAGTAATAAATATATGAGCGTAATTTTCATGCTATAACAGAATAAGTTTAATGACAAACGTTATTATTTTCCGACTAAGTACATTTAATTTTTCGACAAGATACATTATATCAACGACAATAAAATAAACAACCTTATTAACTTTACAATGTAAATTAATTCCCCTCAACCATGATTAATCGTGCTGAAAAATTGAGCTTATTATCAGAAATGATTGCTTTTGCTCAAACAGATGAAAACATTAAATCTATTGAATATAACTTTTTATTCAGTATAGCTAAACAATTAGATATTTCTAAAGAAGATTTTGAATATCTTTTTGAGCATCCTGTAACTTATGTGCATTTAAAATCGCATAGTGAGCGAATTGTGCAGTTTCATAGATTGGTGTTGCTCATGAATTTAGATCATAAAGTAGCTCCAAAACAACTGGTGAAAATTCATAACTTTGGGTTAAGAATGGGATTGAGTCATGAGTCTATCAATCGTGTGTTAGATTTAATGGATAGTTTTCCAAATAAAATTGTACCACCAGATTTCTTAATAGATATTTTTAAGGTTCAGTATAATTAAGTTAATCACCAAATTTATAAATTACTTGTAGCGAAGTAAATTGTTATGTTAACTAATTAGATAATACAATAAATAAACTGAATTCTGTTTATTATAATTTCAGTTTCTCTAATTTATTTTGGTAAGCTGTAATTTCATCTCTAAAACGGGCTGCTTCTAAAAAATCTAAAGCTTTTGCTGCCTGTTCCATTAACTTACGTCGCTCTCTAATTTTCTTTTCTAGTTCGGCTTTAGTTAAATATTCACTTTCTGGTTCCGCTGCAATTTGTGCATCTAATTCGGTACGATAGGTACTCACAGAATTTTTAGATAATGCGCTGTCTAAACTTTTATTTAAAGCTTTTGGTACAAGGTTGTTTTTAGTGTTGTACGCAATTTGTTTTTCTCGTCGGTATTCGGTTTCATCAATTGTTTTTTGCATGCTTTTAGTAATTTTATCTGCATACATTATTGCTTTACCATTTAGGTTTCTTGCAGCTCTACCAACTGTTTGTGTTAATGAACGAGCCGACCGTAAAAATCCTTCTTTGTCAGCATCTAAAATAGCAACAAGCGAAACTTCTGGTAAATCTAATCCTTCACGTAAAAGGTTGACACCTACTAAAACGTCAAAAACACCTTTTCTTAAATCTTGCATAATTTCAACACGTTCTAAAGTGTCTACATCACTATGTATATATCTGGTTCTAACAGAAATTCTTGTTAAATATTTTGTTAGTTCTTCTGCCATTCGTTTAGTAAGTGTTGTTACTAATGTACGTTCATCTTTTTCAACACGATCTTGGATTTCTTCGATTAAATCATCTATCTGGTTTAAACTTGGTCTAACCTCAATAATAGGGTCTAATAAACCTGTTGGTCTAATAATTTGTTCTACATAAACACCATCTGTTTTTTGCATTTCGTAATCTGCAGGAGTTGCAGATACATAGATAACTTGGTTTTGTAGCGCTTCAAATTCTTCAAACTTTAAAGGTCTGTTATCCATGGCAGCAGGTAACCGAAAACCGTAATCTACCAAATTTACTTTTCTACTTCTATCGCCTCCATACATAGCATGAACTTGTGAAATGGTTACGTGACTTTCATCTACAACCATTAAAAAATCATCCGGAAAATAATCTAATAAACAGAAAGGTCTTGTGCCTGGTGCTCTACCATCTAAGTATCTTGAGTAGTTTTCAATTCCGGAGCAATAGCCCAACTCACGTATCATTTCTAAATCGAATTCTGTACGTTCTTTAAGTCTTTTGGCTTCAAGGTGTTTTCCTATTTCTTTAAAATAATCGTGTTGTTTTACTAAATCATCTTGGATGTTTTTTATTGCACCATTCAAAACATCTGGAGAGGTAACAAACATGTTTGCAGGATAAATATTTAGACGATCATAACGTTCTATAACTTCATTGGATCTAGAATCGAATGCTTCAATTTCTTCAATTTCATCACCAAAAAAGTGAATTCTATAAGCGTGGTCAGAATAGCCAGGAAATACATCTACAGTATCACCTTTAATTCTGAAGCTTCCATTTTTAAATTCAGCTTCGGTTCTAGAATACAAACTTTGAACTAATTGATGTAGTAGTTTAGTACGCGAAATAACTTGGTCCCGTTCTAATGTAATTACGTTTTTCTGAAATTCTACAGGATTGCCAATACCATATAAACAAGAAACTGAAGCAATAACAATTACATCGCGTCTACCAGATAATAGGGAAGAGGTAGTGCTGAGTCGCATCTTCTCAATTTCTTCATTTATAGATAAATCTTTTTCTATATAAACACCAGAAACCGGAATGTAGGCTTCGGGTTGGTAATAGTCATAATAGGATACAAAATATTCTACAGCATTTTCTGGGAAGAATTGTTTAAATTCAGAATAGAGTTGTGCTGCTAAAGTTTTGTTGTGCGCTAAAACCAAGGTTGGTCGTTGTACTTCTTCAATAACGTTAGCAACGGTAAAGGTTTTTCCAGAACCTGTAACACCCAAAAGTGTTTGGTACTTTTCGTTATCAGTAATGCCTTTAGCAAGTTTTTTTATGGCTTGTGGCTGATCACCTGTTGGTTTAAATTCTGACTCAATTTTAAATCGCATTTTACAAAGTTACGATAAAGATTAACGTAAGACAATTAACGTCTCAAGGCAAAATGCCCAGTATAAGTTGTGCCATCTATAAAATTTGCTACATACCAATAATCGTCACTAGGTTGTGGTATGCCATCGAGTTGACCATCCCAACCATCGTAATAAGATAGTTGTTGTTTGACTAATTTACCATATCTATTATAGATTTCAATAGATGTTATTTGTTGAAATTGTTCTTCTGTACCAGAAACTATCCAAATAGGATTATCATCATCTCCATTTGGTGTAAAGAATTTTGGAAATCCTAAAACGGAAATGGTTTCTTCAACAATGCTGCAGCCATTTTTGTCTTTAATGTAAATGGTATGAAACCCTTGGGTAATATTTGTAAATTCAAAATTATCTTGATAGATACCATTTTCATCATCGATAGCAATTTCATAATTGCTATTATCAGGAATTGTAACGGTTACCGTATTGTTTGGTGCTATGCCTTCAATATTAATACTTTCAATAATAGCAGGTTCTGAGGCTATAACTGTAATTATTCTACTAGAAGAACAACCATTTGGGTCTGTAACTATAACATTGTAAGTGCCAGCTTCAGTAACTTCATAAAATAAGGTGTTTATATCTGTTGTAGTGCCATTAAGTTGCCATTGGTAGTAATAGTTATTAGGTAGGTCATTCAGTACACCTCCAAAAATAGTTAATGGTACTTGTGGCTCAGTTATACAATAAATAATGGTTTCATCATCTTCTAGTAAAGGAGTGTAAAGTACATTTAGATTTACCGTAGAAATGCTAAAACATTGATTGTTGCTACTTACTTTTACGTAAAGTGTTTGGGAATCAGCTATAGTATTAATAAAAGTATTAGCAAGGGCATTGGTTTCAAAAAAGGCATCATCTTCAGTTTCAAAATAACTAACTTCCGCACCAGTTGGAATTTGGTCTAGAATTGAAGTTTCAATTTCAGATAAATCAAAAGTAGCATAGCCGTCTACAATATCGCCATCACAACCTTTTAAATCTGGAATAGTAATTATGTTATTTGATGTTTGAAGTTCTAATTCTGCAATATCAGTACAATTTGCCGAGTTTTTAATCCGAGCAAAAACAGTTTGAAAAGGTGTTGTGTTTTCAAATGCATTGGGATTTGAAATGGGATTAATATTATCTATGGCATCGGTTTCTAAAACAAAAAAAGCTTCAATAGATAAATCTTGATTTTGGTTGGTTAAATCGCCTGATGCTTCAAATAAATCATAAGTAGTTAAACCGTCTTGATTAAGGTCGCATTCTACTAAAACAGAATTTGCAACTATTGGGAGTTGAGCGTATTCAATAATAGCTTCTCCATAGGCAATACAACCGTCCGCTAATGAAACTTCAACTTTGTAATTTCCTGCTTCAGTTACTGTGTATATTCCACAGTCTGTACAACCCATTGGGTCAGATTGTACTAAAACATCATCTTTAAACCAATCGTAGGCATTCATTCCTTCTTGATAGGCATTTAAAATAGTGGATTCGCCTTCGCAAAGTGCATTTGCTGTTGCTATAAGTCTGTTTGGTCCGATGTCTGATGATAATTCAAAACTGCCTGCTTCTAAAAAAACTGCAGAATCATATCTGTAATTAAACTCATCTGCAATTACGAGTTTTACGTGGTATGTTTCATAAGGTATAACATTAGCTGTTGCAGTTAAAACAGCCGTTTGTCCATTAAAATTTATTGGAGCATTAGAGTCGTTAAAACTACCAAAATAGGTTTCGTTAACAGGAGGACAACTACCAGTAACACCTGGTGTAACTGTTGTTACTTTTACAGGAGTGTTGGTATTGGGCACAATAGCAATGTTATCATATTGATCTTGGCTATTGACACGTCTAATTAAAAAACCAAATAAGTCTGAATATTGACAGGTATTAGAATTGTTTTCTTGGTATTCTTCTGAAGCAAATATATAATTGAAACTTACTTGTTGAGCAACTGAGGTGAATTCGAATTCTAAAATGGTAGCATTAATGGTTCCAGATTCGCTAAGTGCGCCTTCTAAATCTGCATCACCAGACCAATTAGAAGCATTGTCGTCACTTAAACTTGTATTTGGGCCAGGTACATTGTTCAATCTTCCTGTGCTTAAAACAATACCACTTTGAAAAGGAAATGAGGTACCAGTAGCATCAAAATAACCATAGCTTTGATCAGTACCACCAAAATCACCTCCAACAACATTTGTTACTGTGATATTGTTAATACAATCACTATCTATTAAAATATTCTCTACTAATTGTTGTGGAGTATAGCTTTGGCTATCTACTGTTATATTCTGAGCAGTTGCGCTTATGAAAAATATTGTGAAAACTAAAAGTATAATTTGTTTCATTTCTAATTTTAGGGTTAGCAAAGATAAGCAACTCAGCTATTGTGAAATTATAAAAGATGTTAAACGTATAATCTTAACGACGTAGTGCAAAATGACCAGTCACCTCAAAAGTTCTACCATTTTGAACAATTGTAGCAACAAACCAATAATCACTGGCAGGCATATTATTACCATTATAGGTGCCGTCCCAACCTAAACTATCGTGATTTAATTGTTTAATTAGTTTGCCTTTACGGTCAAAAATATTGACAATAGTACCAGGAAGAGTTTCTACGCCAGCAATGTGCCAAGTATCAAAATCACCATCATTGTTAGGAGACATGTGTTTTGGAGCATCAATGACTAATACAGTTCTTGTTACCTCAGCACAACCGTTTTGGTCTATAATTGTTACGGAGTTATA
>NZ_JABRWQ010000039.1 GCF_013249065.1 Winogradskyella litoriviva | reverse complement strand
GATTCGAATCAACGACAAACAGGAAAATTTAGCAGGAGAACCATTTGCAGGACGCACCTGTATTGAAAAACTAGGAATACTTTGGCATACTTTTTTGCTTTGGGCTCCAGCTGTTAATTCAGCATTCGATTCGAATCAACGACAAACAGGAAAATTTAGCGGGAGAACCCTTTGCAGGACGCACCTGTATTGAAAAACTAGGAATATTTTGACATCCTTTTTTTGCTTAGGGCTCAGGCTCTTAATTGAGCATTCGATTCGAATCAACGACAAACAGGAAAATTTAGCAGGAGAACCATTTGCAGGACGCACCTGTATTGAAAAACTAGGAATACTTTGGCATACTTTTTTGCTTAGGGCTCCAGCTGTTAATTCAGGATTCGATTCGAATCAACGACAAACAGGAAAGATTTAGCAGGAGAACCCATTGCAGGACGCACCTGTATTGAAAAAC
>NZ_JABRWQ010000038.1 GCF_013249065.1 Winogradskyella litoriviva | reverse complement strand
CAACGTGTGCGTGTATTACTTAGTTGCGTGGATTAAGCAACTAAGATAGCAAACATTTACGAACCCGTGAATATTCCGAAGGAATATTCGCAAGTAGAGACTAATACAGCAATTAGTTATACACATTGTTAGCTGTAGTATACTGGTTATACATTTTAAAATTCCAGTACCAGTTCCGATTTAGAGTAGTAGAGTAGAAGTCAGATTTCGAGTATAACTTCGTGTATCATTATTCTATTTAAGCTGCTTAAACAAGCTTAAAATTCGTGCGTAATGCAATTCAGGTTTCGAGTTAGAATTCCGATTGAGTGAATTTCCAGAGTTGAGTAAGTATCAAGTTCCAACGTTTTAAAATTCAGAATTCGAGTGAGTTTTTGCGTTCAGTTCGGCTTAAAACGTTTTAGATATGCGCTTCAAATTCAAGTTTAGAAACTGCGCTGAGTTATTACAGCTAACG
>NZ_JABRWQ010000037.1 GCF_013249065.1 Winogradskyella litoriviva | reverse complement strand
AACCTTACATATTCAATATGTAAGGTTGTCGACCTTACATATTGCCGCCGAGTCGAGCGCGACCGAGTCGTTCGAAACAACCTCCATCGCTTTCGAACGACCTCGAATCGGCTCCAAATGCGCCAACTAATGCTCCCCGATGCTCCCGACGCGCTCTACGCGAACCCCGATTTAGTCGAAATTTCACGTTCCCGTCGGACCGAGTCGGCGAGACCGAAGCTCGCGCGAACGCTACCAAACGACCTAGATTCGCCGAGATTCCTCGTCCCGATCATTTCGGATGACGAGTTACGCGCGCATAATCTATCCCGAAACACTTCGTAAGCGCGAAACCTCCTCGACCAAGGTCCCACAACCTTACATATTCAATATGTAAGGTTGTCGACCTTACATATTGCCGCCGAGTCGAGCGCGACCGAGTCGTTCGAAACAACCTCCATCGCTTTCGAACGACCTCGAATCGGCTCCAAATGCGCCAAC
>NZ_JABRWQ010000036.1 GCF_013249065.1 Winogradskyella litoriviva | reverse complement strand
CACGCAACTAACCATACACAAACACGTTAACTCTAATAAGGCAGCGCAATTTAAAAATCGGAACCTAACGCTAAAAAATCAAGTCGTTTAAGCCGAACTGAACGCAAAAAACTCACTCGAAATCTGAATTTTAAAACGTTGGATTGACAAGCACAACGCACGAATTTCTCACTCTTATTTTGAATCTCACTCAGTCGGAATTTCTCACTCGAAATCTGAATTTCTATTTCGTTGGACTTTTAGCTAGTTTGTGGAATCATAACTGAAAATTCAACGCGTGAATTTCCCACTCATGCGTGAAAATAAATACGGCAGAATTTAGTAACAAACTCAATATAAAACAAAACAATTACTAGAGTTAACACTGTGTATAACTAATTGCTTTATTGAGCTTACGTACGAAAATCCTCTCGGATTTTCTATGTCGTGAATTATTGCTAACTTAGTTGCTTAAACCACGCAACTAAGTAATACACGCACACGTT
>NZ_JABRWQ010000035.1 GCF_013249065.1 Winogradskyella litoriviva | reverse complement strand
GTGCTTAAACCACGCAACAAACCATATACAAACACGTTGGCTGTAATAACGCAGCGCAACAAAAGCACGAATATTTCGCAATCAAAACCCGAAATTTTAAGCGGAATATTCTCTTAATTTCTCACTCTAAATCTGAATTTATAAACGTTGGATTTATAAACACAACTCACGAATTTATCACTCAACACTGGAATCTCACTCAGTCGGAATTCCAGCTCGAAACCTGAATTGCATTACGCAGGACTTTTTAGCTCGTTTACGCAATTGGAATCCGAAAATAACGCTTGAATTACTCACTCAATCGGAATTGTTCACTCATATTCTGAACTTGAATTTTAATACCAATTTACTACAGCCAACAATGTGTATAACTAATTGCTGTATTCTTCTCTACTTGCGAATATTCCTGCGGAATATTCACAGGTTCGTGATTTGTTTGCTATCTTAGTTGCTTAAACCACGCAACTAAGCCATACACGCACACGTT
>NZ_JABRWQ010000034.1 GCF_013249065.1 Winogradskyella litoriviva | reverse complement strand
AATACGAGTAATGGACAAATTATTCATGTACGAGTAGAAGCTATAGAAACAGGATGTTACAGTTTAACAACATTAGAGTTAGTAGTAGAACAAGCACCCATAGCATTTACACCACAAGATTTAAGGTATTGTGACCCAGACAATGACGGATTTGGCGTATTTACATTAACCACTGTCAATAATGAGATTACAGGAGGCGCACCAGGTTTACAAGTGACGTACCACGAAACAGAAGTCAATGCCGAAAATGGAGTAAATGCAATTGATACCAGTATTGATTACAATAACATTGTTATCGATGAGCAAATACTCTATGCAAGAGTAGAGAGTGCTACGATTGCAACAAACTGTGCGACGATAGTAGCATTAAGACTTGTTGTAGAGCCTACACCACAATTAGTAGCACCAACAGCATTAGAGGTATGTGATGATATTTCAGCCGATGGTATTGCGATATTTAATTTAACCCTTAAGGATGCAGAGCTTTTAAACGGACAAGATGCGACGCAATATATAGTGAATTATTATGAAACAGAAGCTAATGCAGCAACAGCAAGCAATGCGATAAGTACGCCAACAGCTTATACAAATACAGAAGCATTTACACAAACCATATGGGTTAGGGTAGAAGATAATATGACCTTAGAAGGCTGTTATAAGTTAACCAGTTTAGAATTAAT
>NZ_JABRWQ010000033.1 GCF_013249065.1 Winogradskyella litoriviva | reverse complement strand
ACACCGTGTATAATTAATTGCTGTATTCTTCTCTACTTGCGAATATTCCTGCGGAATATTCACGGGTTCGTAAAAGTTTACTAAATTAGTTGCTTAACCGCGCAACTAACCATACACAACAACGTTGGCTTCAATAACTCAGCGTAACCAAAACTGGAATTTTAAGCCATCAAAATCTTAACCTAAAGCCGAACAGTTCGCAAAAAACTCACTCGAATTCTGAATTACAGAACTCTTGAATTTTTCACTCTATTCTGGAATCTCACTCTGCCGGAATTATTACTCAGATGGAATTCTTACTCGAATTCTGACTTCCACTCTATCGGAATCCTCACTCAAAATCTGAATTTAAATAAATCTAAAAAGCTCAACTTTGCACGAATTTCAACTCATTCGGAATATACAACTCTAATTCTGAACACAAACACTTACTAAAGCCAACAATGCGTATAGTTAATCGCTGCTAAAAGCTTACTCGCGAAAATTCCGCTGGAATTTTCTCAGGTTCGGTCTATTTTTGCTAAATTAGTTGCTTAAACCACGCAACTAAACCATACACGCTCACGTTAGCTGTAATAACTCAGCGCAGTTTCTAAACTTGAATTTGAAGCGCATATCTAAAACGTTTTAAGCCGAACTGAACGCAAAAACTCACTCGAATTCTGAATTTTAAAACGTTGGAACTTGATAC
>NZ_JABRWQ010000032.1 GCF_013249065.1 Winogradskyella litoriviva | reverse complement strand
CAACGTTGTTGTGTATGGTTAGTTGCGCGGTTAAGCAACTAATTTAGTAAACTTTTACGAACCCGTGAATATTCCGCAGGAATATTCGCAAGTAGAGAAGAATACAGCAATTAATTATACACGGTGTTGTGGTTAGTTTTTTATTTTTTCAGATACCAAGACCTGTTTTTTAATTCAGTCAAATCACTTGCAGGAATTCCATTCAATTCGGTCATTTTTCCGCAAAGTTGTTCAAAATCCCCATTTTCATTAAAAGCCATATCCATTATGAGGTCAGTTTCTCCAAATCCACCAGCTCCAATTAATATTTCATCTGATGTTCTAAATTCTTTACTTAATTCAGTTATTATTTTAAACAATTCAGCTGATACATTTTTTTCGTTTAAGTATAAACTTGAGAATCTTTCTATACAACCAATGTGTATGACTTTTTTAAAAATATCAATATTAAAACTATCTCCTTCTCCAGTAATGTATTCAGGATTTCCATTTTCGGAAGGAATATAGCTAATCCACCAATTCTCATTTACTTTTTTTGTGAATGTTCCGTATTCCTCTAAATGCAAAAATTCAGATTTCAGTCTGTCATAAGCACTTTTCAGTTTTTGTTTTATTTCCTCAACTGAATATTCTTTTTCTTTCGGAATTATACAGTCAATATGTGTCCCCATAGTTTGTTCTCAAATTAACCACAACGTGT
>NZ_JABRWQ010000031.1 GCF_013249065.1 Winogradskyella litoriviva | reverse complement strand
AAACACGTTGGCACACATAAAAAAAATGATTACGATTATAAAGAAATATAAAGCGGAAATAATATTTGGAATAATTTTAATAGTTCATTTTAGCGGAATAATTAAAAATATTGAAGTTTATGAAATTGGAATTGGTGCCATAGTTGTTGCGTATGGAATTTATGAAAAAATCAAAAACAGAAATAAAATGAGAAAGGAAAACATTCTCATTCTGAAAACAAATAATGAACAATACCGAAAAACCTCAAAATTAGTACTCGGAATTATTGCTATAATATTCTCTGTTATAGGATTTCAATATACAGCTTTTGAAAAACCTTTTCTGACAGTACTCATAATCATTGGATTTCTTTTGGTAATTTCAAGCTTGCTAACTGAAAACAGTTCTTTTATCGAAATTCTGAATAAAAGATTACGATTTGAAAATGATATTGATTTGGAAATACGTGATATTTCTTCAATAAAATTAAACGAGTCTGAAATAATTTTTAACCAAACAAATAATAAAAGTTCAAGAATAGCATTTTTGGATAATAGCAAAGAAAGTATTGAGCGGATGAAAAAATACTTTGAGAAAAATTTGAATAAAATAGAATTTGAATAAATTACGTGTGCCAACACTGTGTATAATTAATTGCTTTTTAAGTGCTTACTCGCGAAAATTCCTGCGGAATTTTCTCTGGTTCGTAAAAGTTTGCTAAATTAGTTGCTAAACCACGCAACTAACCATACACAAACACGTT
>NZ_JABRWQ010000030.1 GCF_013249065.1 Winogradskyella litoriviva | reverse complement strand
AACCACGCAACTAACCATACACAAACACGTTGGCAACAATTTGACGCAACCAAATCGCGAATTTAACATCTATAGATTATAAGCTTAATTTTATAAAAAATGAAAACTCAAATTTTATTATTAATTATTGTTGGATTTTTATTCTCTTGTTCCCATAATGATAGTGAAAACGAAATTCAAACTATTGATATGAGGATTAATCATTATCAAAATACTGGAATCGGAGAAGGGTTATTTTTAACTCTATTAGTTCAAGAAAACAACAATATTGGTTCTAATAATTGGACTAAATTTTATAATTCTATTGAGGGTTTTGATTATCAAGCAGGACATATTTATAATATTAAAGTAAAAGTTGAACAAATTGACAACCCACCTGCTGATGGAAGTTCATTAAAATATACATTACAAGAAATAATGTCAACTGAAGAAGTCAATTATGAGACTTCATTTGACATTGATTTAAAAATTGGTGGGCAAAGTTTTATTACTACTACTTCTGGTTATGAAATTTTAAACCAAATTGAAATTGATTGCAATAATCTCTGTGATGAATTAGCATCTCAACTTCAGAATCAAGATTTTGTAATCGGAACTTTTAACAGACTTGATATTAATGAAATAAAATTAATCGGACTTGAATAAAAACTGTCGCCAACACCGTGTATATTTAATTGCTTTTTTATTCTCTACTTGCGAATATTCCTGCGGAATATTCACGGGTTCGTGAATGTTTACTAAATTAGTTGCTGAAACACGCAACTAACCATACACAAACACGTT
>NZ_JABRWQ010000002.1 GCF_013249065.1 Winogradskyella litoriviva | reverse complement strand
CGCAAACGATAGCTCAAACGGATTTAGATGCAGGCTTTATAGAGAATAGTGCAACAGCGACAGGCGATAGTCCAACAGGTACAGATGATGTGAGTGATGTTTCAGATACGGATGTAGATCCAGATGGCAATCCAATCTTAGACAATGAGACAGTAGACGGACCAGATACAGGAACAGATCCAACAGAGGATCCAACTTTAACGGATTTATCACCTAATCCTGAGTTAACCTTAACTAAAACAGTTGTGGTATCTAACGATATGGCTCCACTTGGTGCTAGCTTGGGTGATGAATTAACGTATACATTTAGTGTTGAAAATACAGGAGATGTTACTATTGATAATATTACAATTGATGATGCTTTGACAGGAACAGTAGGTTTATCTATTACACCTTCAACATTGTTACCAGGTGAAATAGGATTTGCAACAGCAACCTATAATATTAATCAAGATGATGTGAATACTGGCTTTATTGAAAATAGTGCGACAGCTACAGGAGATAGTCCAAGTGGCGTTGACGACGTAAGTGATACGAGTGATAATGGTGATGAAGCTACTGATGGCCCAGATTTAGATACAGACCCAACAAATGACCCAACAGTTATAAGTATTAATCAAACCCCTGAATTAAGTGTTACTAAGACTAGTAGTTTAGATTTAGGAGATGATAATATATTAGGTGTAGGAGACGAGATATCATATACATATACAGTCACAAATATTGGTAATGTAACAGTATTTGATGTTAGTGTTAATGAAAACATGGTGAATTTTACAGGTACTGGAACCCTACCAACACCAACTTATGTAACTGGCGGAACCGATGAAGATGGAGAAGCTGATATCATGGATATGGCCGTAGGTACAGGAACAATAGTATATACTGCAACATATGAAGTTACTCAAGAAGATATTGACGCAGGAATAGTTTCTAACCAGGCAACAGCAAATGGTACAGATCCAAATGGAGGTGCTGTAGTTGATGATAGTGATGACCCAACTGATGCAACAAGTGATGACGATCCGACTGATACTATTTTAGAAGGTACTCCAAATATAGAAGTTGTTAAAACTTTCGTTATTTCTAATGATGTATTACCAACTGGCGCAAGTTTAGATGACGAAATTACATATACAATAAGTGTTACAAATACAGGAAATGTGACATTAGATAATGTTTCTATCGTAGATACGTTTACGGATTTAGATGGTAATCCACTTGTATTTCTTTCTGGACCTGCTTTTAATAATCCTGCTTCTTTAGGAAGTATAGAAGGTTTATTATTAGTTGGTGAAACAGCTACTTATACAGCTACTTATATAATAGAACAAGATGTTATTAATATAGGAGGATTCCAAAATAGTGTAGTAGCTAGTGGTGATAGTCCAGATGATACAACTGTAAATGATACTAGTGATGATGGAGATGATTTAGATGGAAACACAGATAATGATCCAACAGTGATAACTATATCTCCTGATCCTAAAATTAGTTTAATCAAAACAATACAACCATTAGAAGATACAAATGGAGATGGTATAATTGGAGGACTTGACGATGTCATTACTTATATATTTATTGTTGAAAATACAGGGAATCAAACGTTAACTAATATTATTGTTGAAGATAACTTACCAGGACTAAACCTAGTAGGTGGTCCAATTGCTCAATTGTTACCTAACGAAATTGATGATACGACTTATACAGCTACGTATACAATTACACAAGCCGATTTAGATGTTGGTAGTGTAACTAATTCAGCATCAGTTAGAGGTGAGGCACCAGGAGGTGATCCAAATGATCTTCTAGATGATATTATAGATACGAGTGATGATCCTACCGATAACCAAAACGATGACGAAAATGGTGATGGAGAACCAGATGATCCAACCGTAGTGCTACTTAATTCAATATTTGATTTGGAAGTAACTAAAACAGTTGATGAATTGCAACCTGTGATTGGAGAATTAGTAACGTTTACAATTGAAGTCGCTAATATTGGTAATGTCACTGCTAGTAACATTGTTATAGATGAGCAGATTCCTGATGGTTACTTATTTGTTTCTGCAATCACAACTGACGGTATATATTCAGAGTTTGATGGCGAATGGACTATTGCTCAATTAGATCCTGATGAAGTTGAAATACTTGAGATTACCGTTGAAGTATTAGGATTTGGAGACTATTTAAACACTGCTTATATAGAAAGTTCAGTAGGAGGTGTTGATGAGAATCCAAGTAATAATGAAGATAATGCAACAGTAGAACCAATTTGTTTAACTATTTATAATGAGTTTTCTCCAGATGGTGATGGTGTTAATGAAACCTTTGTTATTGATTGTATAGAGCGATTCCCAGACAATAAATTAGAAGTCTATAACAGATGGGGTAATATTGTCTATAGCGCAAATGGATATCTAAATGATTGGAAAGGGACATCTAATGGAAGAGCTGTGATAAATCAATCAGATGATTTACCTGTAGGTACTTATTACTACGTACTAGACTTAGGTGATGGATCTGACCCAAGAGTTGGATGGTTATACATTAATAGAAAAAACTAATTAATACTGAATTATAAAATATATTAAAATGATACATAAATCATCACTAATAAAAGGATTAATAGTTTTAGTATTTATGCTAATTAGTACTATTAGTTTTGCACAGCAAGATCCGCAGTATACACATTACATGTATAATACATTGAGTGTAAATCCGGCTTATGCTGGTCAGAGAGAAACTTTAAGTGTTGTAGGTTTGCATAGATCACAATGGGTTGGTATTGATGGTGCGCCACAGACACAATCTTTAAGTATCCATTCGCCTTTACGAAATGAACGTATTGGTTTAGGATTAAATATTGTTAATGATGCTTTAGGACCAGCGAGAGAGTCATTTATAGATGCAAGTTTTTCTTATACAATTCCATTAAATGCTAATGATTTAAAATTATCATTTGGTGCAAAAGGTGGTCTTCATATTTTAGATACAGATTGGAGTAAAGGTCGTTTTAGGAACCAAACTGATTTAGCATTTAGAGATAATCTAAATTTAATATCACCTATGATTGGTGCAGGTCTATATATGCATACTCGCAAATGGTATTTAGGTTTGGCTGTTCCAAATTTTATTGAAACAGAGCATTATGATGACTTTGAGCAATCCGTAGCTACTGAGCGCATGCATTTCTATTTTATTGGTGGTTATGTGTTTAATATCAGTGAAACAACAGAGCTAAAACCAGCTTTTTTATTAAAAGGTGTTTCCGGAGCTCCTGTTATTGCAGATGTATCTGCTAATCTTTGGTTTCAAAAGAAATTAACACTTGGCTTAGCATGGAGATGGGACGATTCAGTAAGTGCATTAGCAGGTTTTCAAGTAACGCCTGGTATGTTTGTTGGTTATAGCTATGATATGACTTCTACTGGATTAAATAATTATAATAGTGGAACACACGAAATTACCTTAAGATTTGAAGTTAAAAGAGTTGGCAGAATTTTATCTCCACGTTTCTTCTAAAAATATGACTATGAAAACAATATCAAAACATATATTATTAACTTTTGCTATTTTAATTTGTGGCAATGCCTTTGCACAAATAGGAAAAATACAGAGCGTTAAAGATGATTATAGGGATTTTGCTTATGTAAAAACAAGTGAAGTTTTGTTAGAAGTTGCTAATAATGGTTATAGATCATCAGATTTATTTCAAAAGTTGGCTAATTCATTTTACTTTCAAAATAAAATGGAAGAAGCTTCAAAATGGTATGGAGAGTTAATGAAACTCAATGAAGTTATTGATCCAGAATATTATTTTAGATATGCTTTAGCACTAAAAGGTATTAAAGATTATGAAGGTTCAGATAAGTGGATGGAAAAGTTTAATTCTCTTAAACCAAATGATTTAAGAAGTAAAGCATTTATTTCTAAGGTTGATTATAAATCTGCGATTGAAGAAATGAGTAGAGATGACATTGAAATCATCAATCTAGATATTAATACACCTTTATCAGATTTTGGTACAACTGAATATGAAAATGGAATTGTATTTGCTTCAGCAAGAGGTGGTGGTAGAATGTATCGTTGGAATGAAGAACCTTATCTAGATATATATTTATCCGAGAAAAAAGAAGATGGAACTTTTGAAGCTCCAAAAAGTATAGGAGAGAACGTTAACACTAAATTTCATGAATCTAGTGCCGTATTTTCACCAAACGGGAAATATATGTTTTTTACACGTAATAATTATTTTAAATCAAGATATAAAGAGGATGACTCAGGTATAAATAGATTACAATTATACAGAGCAACATTGAATGACAATGGAATTTGGACAGATATTCACGAAATTCATTTTAATAGTATTGATTATAGTGTAGCGCATCCTGCATTAAATTTAACAGGAACCAAATTGTATTTTGCCTCAGATATGCCAGGTACACTTGGTCAATCTGATATTTTTGTAGTTGATGTAAATGAGGATGGTACATTAGGTGAACCAGAGAATTTAGGAAGTGCAATTAATACAGAAGGTCAAGAATCTTTTCCATTTGTTAATACTGAAGGAGATTTATATTTTTCTTCAACAGGATTTCCTGGATTAGGTGGTTTAGACATATTTGTCTCCAAAGGTGCAGATCAAAAAGTTGTCTCAGGCTCTAGTCGTAATTTTTTAGTTGAAAATGTAAGTGAACCTATTAATAGTTCGTGGGATGATTTTGGGTATTTCGAGAATCTTGTAACTAAACGTGTTTATTTTAGTTCAAACAGAGATGGAGGTAAAGGTAGTGATGATATCTATACGTTTGAATTTCCAGAAATTAAGCTTTTAGTTGAAGGCATCGTAAAAGACGTAAAAACAGAAGAATTAATACCTGGATCAACAGTTGTATTATTTGATGAGGATGGAAAAGAATTAAATCGTGTTACGGTTGGAGAAGACGCTTATTTTAAATTCGATGTTGATCCTGAAAAAGAATATCTAATTAGAGTTGAAAAAGAAAAATATACAACAGACGAGCAACGATTTACTACGCCAAATAGAAATCAAGAGTTAATAATGGAATTACTTATTGAGAAAGATGAGCAACAAATTGAACCTTGTGACGATTTAGCTAAAGTATTAGACATTCCTATTATTTATTTTGATTTTGATAAATCTAATATTAGATATGATGCAGAAATTGAAATTCAAAAAGTACTAGCAGTATTAAATAAATATCCTACAATGCATATTGATATTCGTAGTCATACAGATTGTAGAGGTACAGCTGTGTATAACGAAAAATTATCTGATCGTAGAGCAAAGTCTACTAGAGCATATTTAATTAATAAGGGTATTGCAGAAGAACGTATAACAGCAAAAGGTTATGGAGAATCTCGTTTAATAAATGAATGCGGTTGTGAGCCAACTAATAACTCAGATTGTTCAGAAGCAGAACACCAACTTAATAGACGAAGTGAGTTTATTATTACCAGTATTAATGGTAAAACATGTGATGAAAACGTAGAGAAGGAAGATTAATTCACTTAGACACGTATAAAAATAAATAGCCGTTTAATTTTTTAAACGGCTTTTTTTTATGAAATCCTTTACTTTTATTTATAATTAAGATGTTAATTTTGTAGCATGCCAGAAGAAAAAGTCATTCTAGTCGATAAAAACGATAATCAAATAGGTTTAATGCCTAAAATGGAAGCACACGAAAAAGCCCTTTTACACAGAGCCTTTTCTGTTTTTATTTTTAATGATGATAACGAATTAATGTTACAGCAACGTGCTGCTCACAAATATCATTCACCTAAATTATGGACCAATACATGTTGCAGTCATCAGCGAGACGGAGAAACTAATTTAATGGCTGGTAAGCGACGTTTACAAGAAGAAATGGGTTTTGTTACTGAACTTGAAGAAAAGACCTCCTTTATATATAAAGCGCCTTTTGATAATGGTTTAACAGAGCATGAGTATGATCATGTAATGGTTGGTCATTATAACGAGAAGCCAATTATTAATGAAGATGAAGTAATGGATTGGAAATGGATGAAACTCGATGATGTAAAAAAAGACATTAGTGATAATTCGCAGTTATACACAGCTTGGTTTAAAATAATTTTCGAAAAATTTTATGAATTCATAAACATCAAAAAATAATGAAAGTTACCGTACATAGAAAAGCACATTTTAATGCAGCTCATCGTTTATACAGAAAGGATTGGAGTTTTGAAAAAAATGAAGCTGTTTTCGGTTTATGTAATAATCCTAACTTTCATGGTCATAATTACGAATTGATAGCTAGTGTTACAGGTGATATAGACCCTGAAACAGGTTACGTTATTGATGTAAAGATTTTAAAAGATATTATTAAATCTGAAATAGAAGATGCTTTTGACCATAAAAACTTAAATGTCGAGGTCGATGAATTTAAAGATTTAAACCCAACAGCAGAAAACATAGCTGTTGTTATCTATAATAGACTAAAACCCAAACTAGATTCTAAGTTTCATCTTCAAGTAACCTTATATGAAACCCCTCGAAACTTTGTAACCTATTCAGGAGAATAGTGGTATAATAAATTACCATATTCATTTTCATTTAAAACTTCTTAATAAAGAAATAAACAGAGCATTAAATAACTAAAAGGATTTAGTACTTTTGTGCTCATAAAAATAACAAGTATTATGGCAAACAAGAGAGATTTAAAAAAAGATATAAACTACGTTTTAGGAGATATTATAGAAGCAGTTTACGTTTGGGAATTAACAAATTCTGAAAAACCAACAAAAGACAGTGAAGCTATTATTGATGAAGCAATTTCAACTTTTGATGAGTTAATTGCACGTGTTAACAATAGAGCTGTAGAAGACAAAAAAGCCCACTTTAAAGCGATCAATAATGATCTTGAGGCTAAAGGTAAAGGGCTTATAGAAAAAATTAATAATTTAAAATAAATTGGTTTGCAAATTTAAAAATCTATTTTAAATTTGCGGCTGCTTATTGAGATTTAAATAAGTTAGTTTTTTGCCGATGTAGCTCAGCTGGCTAGAGCAGCTGATTTGTAATCAGCAGGTCGTGGGTTCGAGTCCCTCCATCGGCTCTTAATAAAAAAATCCAATCATTTAATTGATTGGATTTTTTTGTTTTATAGATAAATTCTAATTGATTATTGTACAGTTTTATTAGTTATTAGCTGCTAAAAATTATTCAACGGATTTGTTTCCTTCAACAACTTCTCCTAATTTTTTACCGTAAATTGAATTTTTAATTTTTGGTGTAAGATTGTTATAAATAGAGTCTATAAACACTGGATTTGCATTTCTTGCTTCATACAAAGCTAAATATGGTGCAACTTCACTGTCATTATTATTAATTGCATATTGAATAGTATAGGCATACTTTCTTTTAATTAAAAGGTTGCTCATTGTAGTTAAAGAGTCTATTGCCAAACTGTCTTTAGATTTTTGTGCTAAAAACTGTGCTTCTAATATATCTAAATTTTGATTATTGTACTTTGATATAACTTTTAAATAATCATCTAATAAAGCTTGTTGTTTAGATCCTTTTATTTTAGAATCAAAATTAAAATTCTTTAAAGTTGTATTGATTTCTGTAACACCTTTATCCGCAAAAAACGGAATGTAATGCTCTGCACCATCATTTTTAAACATTTTTAAATAGAGTAGAAGAGGTTCTTCAATATTGGTGTTAAGCATAAATTCTTGTTGCCCGTTAATAACCATAGAATCTAAATCTACAATGCTAGAATCTCCATCCTTTTGAAGATAAATTATGCCTTTTTTTAACCCTTTAACGGTTCCTTTTACAGTGAGGTTAGCATCATTTTCTTTACCACAAGAGATGGCCAAAAGAGATAAAATAATGAGACTTAAGGCTTTGTTTAATTTTGTCATGTTTAGTATAAAAATTTAGTGCGTAAATATCTTAATAATTGTTTTAATATTGCTAACTAATGGCAGCTAATTCCATTAAAATAGTACAACCAATAGCTGCGATAGTACCAACAGCATAGCCAAAAACAGCAAGTAAAACACCAACCGTTGCTAATGACGGATGAAAAGCAGAGGCAACAATAGGAGCTGAAGCTGCACCACCAACATTGGCTTGGCTTCCAACAGCTAAAAAGAAATATGGTGCTTTAATTAGTTTTGCAATAAGTATTAAAAGTAATGCATGAATAGTCATCCAAACAACTCCAATAGCTATAAGACCAACGTTATCAAAAATCATGGTTAAATCCATTTTCATTCCTATACTTGCAACTAGGATATAGATAAATACACTACCAAATTTACTAGCGCCAGCACCTTCATAATTTTTTGCTTTGGTATTAGATAATAATATGGCAATTAATGTTGCGATACTAATCATCCAAAAGAATTTAGAACCCAAAAATGTAAAAATATTTTTTGTGGTTGGTGATTCTATACCTGCAACAATATTTTCGAACATTGGTGCTAAAAAGTTAGCACTTAAATGTGCAATACTAACAGTACCAAAAGCAATAGCACAAATAATCATTATATCAGTAAGCGATGGGTTTCTTTTTACTTTTTCTGAAAAAGTTGACATTTTATTTTTCAATTCTTCAATGGATGATGTATCTGCTTTTAACCATTTGTTAATTCTATTTCTTTTACCAATACCAATTAAAATAATTGCCATCCAAATATTTGCAACTACAATATCTACAAATACCATTCCTCCATACTTGGCTTGGTTATAGCCGTAAATTTCTAACATAGCTGTTTGGTTGGCACCGCCTCCAATCCAACTACCTGCTAATGTAGAAAGTCCTCTCCAAACGGCATCTGGACCAACACCTCCAACAGTTTCAGGATGTACACTAGCGATTATTAAAATTGCAATTGGTCCTCCTATAATAATACCAATAGTTCCTGCAAAAAACATAACCAAAGCTTTCCAACCTAGATTAAAAACAGCTTTTAAATCTATACTTAGTGTCATTAAAACTAATGCAGCTGGTAGTAGATATCGACTAGACATATAGTAGAGATTAGAACTATGTTCTGTTAGTTCACCTGTTTCTGAAACAGTTGTCCATTCAGGTGAAATAAGACCAGTTGTTGTTAACACAGCAGGAACCATATATGCCATAAACAATCCTGGTACTATTTTATAAAATTTTGACCAAAAGCCAGTTTTAATAGATTCTGTGATAAACACAAATCCTAGTGCTAACATTAAGAGTCCAAATACAATAGTGTCATCAGTAAAAATTGGAGAGGTATCCATAGTAGTTTTAGTTTAGTGTGCGCAAAATACAAAAATTAAATACGAAAAAAAGCGACCGTTTCCGATCACTTTTTGTCTTTATCATTTTCCTTTTGTTTAGGTTGCCGTTTATGCTCTTTTAGATATTGCATAAGCATCCATTCTATTTGGCCATTGGTACTACGAAATTCGTCCGAAGCCCATTTTTCAATGGCTTTGAGCATGTCTTCATTTATACGTAATGCAAAGGCTTTCTTTTTAGACATTGATGTGTTAGTTTTAATACCGCTAATTTAAATACTTTTAATGACTTAGTGTGCCTGTGTTTAATACTGGTGATGCATCTTTGTCTCCACATAATACCACCATAAGGTTACTCACCATGGCTGCTTTTCTTTCTTCATCTAAATTTACAACTTGCTTTTTATTAAGTTCATCAATCGCCATTTCTACCATACTAACAGCTCCTTCAACAATTTTATGTCTTGCAGCTACAATGGCAGTTGCTTGTTGGCGCTTTAACATGGCATTAGCTATTTCTTGTGCGTAAGCTAGGTAACCGATACGAGCCTCTAAAACTTCAATTCCTGCTATTGATAAACGTTCGTCTATTTCTTTTTCTAAAGCATTACTTACTTCATTTACGCTAGAGCGAAGTGTAATATCTTCAGCAAGACCTTCATCCGCGAAGTTATCATAAGGATACATGCTTGCTAGTTTTCGCACTGCAGCATCAGTTTGTACGCGCACAAAATTTTCGTAATTATCAACATCAAAAGCAGCTTTATAGGTGTTTTGAACACGCCAAACTAATATAGTACTAATCATTACGGGATTCCCTAATTTATCATTCACTTTTAAGCGTTCACTGTCAAAATTACTGGCTCTTAATGATATTTTCTTTTTAGTGTAAAAAGGGTTTACCCAATAGAAACCATTCTTTTTTATAGTACCAACATATTTTCCGAATAATAATAAAACCCTTGAGCCATTAGGTTGCACCATTAAAAAACCAAATGCTAATACTATTGCTGCCAAAATACCAAATACAGACCAACCTGTTTTTGTAATAGGAATTAGAGCTATGCTACAAAAGAATACTATTAAAAATAAAAACAACATTAAATAGCCATTTGCCGGAACGATGATTTTTTCTTCTTTCATGATTTATAAATTTAGTTGGTTAATAATTATTAATAATCAATATGATATTATAATGATATCATAAAGATATAACTTATTAGGTTAGTATACAAATAATTTATTTTGTTACAGATTATGAATAAATAATTATTTAATAAACTTTGGCACGCCATTTGTAATATACTAATCGTAATGAAAATTGCGATAGTTGCCAGAGTGTAACATACTACAAAATCGTAACATTACATTTGGTTGGTTAGTTAGAAAAAGACATCTCGTGGTTGGGATGTCTTTTCATTTAAACTAAGTTTTAGAATAAAAAAAGCATCTCAATTTTGAAATGCTTGAACTATCTATTAAAAAAGTGTATGTTTTAATTCGCTATAAAGGTTGTTATCGATTTTGTAAGTTGAGGAGAAATAACTCTAAAAGATTCGTTATAAGATTTTGAGTTTTCTAAATCGTCACCTTCAATTTCAAATAAAACATGATTCATATTTTCAATAAGTATGAGTTCTGCTTTCTCATTAGCTTCTTTTAATAATTCAGCTTCTTTTACAGAAACTTGAAGGTCTTTTGTTCCATTAACAATTAAAACAGGAATATTTAAGTCTTTAATTATTTCAGTTGGATTGTATGTCATCCAATTCATCATAAAACCTTGTATGTCTGGTCCAAATAAAGAGTTTAATTCAGTAGGATAATTAGTTGTAGATTCTCCATTTTTTAATAAATTAACAACTCGTTGTGTTTCTTCTCCTAGCTTTGGTGCCATTTTAGTGACTTGTTCTACAAGAACATCACCAATGTTATTGCCTGCACCAGCTAACGAAATAAATCCATCTGCTTTATCTTTTGCAGCAAGCATTCCGACCAAACTACCTTGGCTATGGCCAATAACATAAATTTTATTGTAAAGCGCTTTTTCTTTAAAATAATCTATTACATCTGAGGCATCACTCACAAAATCGTCGAACATTATATTTTTGTCTACATTATTGTTAAGAATTTGTTTTACAATACGCTTGTCATATCTAAAAGTAGCAATCCCATTTTCTGAGAGTTGTACTGCTAGTTTCTTTAAAGAGTTGTTTTTAAGAAAGTTCTGGTTGCCATTTCTATTAGTAGGTCCTGAACCTGCAATAATAATTGCTAAATTAGGCTTGTTATTATTACTTGGCTTTAATAGTGTGCCATCAATCCATTTAGTAATTGATAATTCTTCTTCAGAGTAGGATTTATTTTGACTAAAGCCAAAAACACAAACTAAACATAATAATAGAACTAATTGCTTTTTCATCTTTTCTAAACTTTTGTGAGGTATAAAGTTAATTGAAATGTTATCTAATTATACATTTTTAAGCAAAATTAGCTGTCTTATTTCAGATTTAAAAACACTTTTCAGTGTGCAATTGAACGTCGAAAAGTGATATTTCATCTCTAAATGTTAAAATTTAATGTATTTCAGCGATAAAATATGTTTTTTAGCTTGTAAAATAAAAATGAATTATATCTTTGACATGTACTAAAAAAATAGTTTTAGTTCAATGGATTAATTAATTAATATTTGCCTTGTGTTGTGTATAATTAGAGACCCTAAATCTACCAGCATAGTAAAAAAGCAAATAAACGAAAACCGAGATTGAGGGATCTCGGTTTTTTGTTTTTATATACTTTCTTGTAAATTACTTAATTCACAAAAAAAAGATGGCTTCATTACGTTTCAACTATTTAATGCGCTTCAATTTTAAATAAAACTTTATTGTTTGGTTTTAAGAAAAGGGTTTAAAATTCTATTTTTTCATTAATTTAGTGTTTCAATATGAATTATAAATCACTTTTATATATAGCTAGTATACTTTTTGTGCTATTTGGCTTTCAAGAAAAGAAAGCTTTACCAGAAGGTTTTGTGTATGTTGACACTATTATACCAGATATAGATGTAGAATTACGTTATTTTACAACAAATAACTTTGTAGGAGATACCATAGATGGGTATAAAGTAAATCGATTAATCTTAACGCAACCAGCTGCCGAAAAATTAAAATTAGTACAACAAGAGTTGCAACAACAAAATTTATGTTTAAAAGTATATGATGGCTATAGACCACAACGTGCTGTTAATCATTTTATCCGCTGGGCAAGAGATTTAAATGATACCATAAAGAAGCAGCAATTTTACCCTAAAGTAGATAAGCGTAATTTGTTTAAAGCTGGTTACATTGCTTCTAAATCTGGCCATAGTAGAGGAAGTACTTTAGATTTAACCATTGCTGATGGTGAAACTGGAGAACCTTTAGATATGGGAAGTCCTTTTGATTTTTTTGGTGAAGAATCTTGGGTTGCAGATGAAGATTTAACCGAACAGCAAAGGAAAAATCGCGAATTACTGCAGCATGTTATGATAAAGCATAACTTTAGAAACTATCCAAAAGAATGGTGGCATTTTACATTGCGTTGGGAGCCTTTTCCAAAGACTTACTTTGATTTTGAAATAGAGTAGATTAAGATTTTTTCAAGTTTATTAAACCAAAAATTGGTCCAATGGCTAATATCATAAATACATAATGTGTATAGTTTTGATAGACTAATAAAGCGTTTAATAATTGAATGCTGATAATAGTAATAGAAAAGCCAATACAATTAACAATAGTCAATGCAGTCCCTATTGAATTAGCTTCACAATTTTGAGCAACCATTGTAGAGAATAATGGAGAATCTGCAATTACTGCCATTCCCCAAATAATTAGAAAAATAATAAAAATAGCACTAGAGTTTATTATGAAAAATAAGGGTGAAACCAGACAGCAGACTCCCGAAATACTTAAAGATAATATAGCCGTTTTTCTAATTCCAACCGATTTTGAAATAAATCCACCAATAATGCAAGAAATAGATCCGGAGGCGATTACTATAAATGAAAATAACGCGATTTTTAATTCTATATTATGAAGCTGCGAATGTGTTAACAGTAGCACAGGAACAAAGGTCCAAAAGGCATAAAGTTCCCACATATGTCCAAAGTATCCAAAAGCAGCTGATCTAAAGGGTTTATTTTTAAAAACCTTAAGTGTTTTAGATATATCAAATTTATTTGATCGTTTTTGATTAGGACCATTTGATACAAACAGTAGTATAAGAGTGCCACCTACTATAGCTAAGGTTGAGGTGGTCCAAATTACCATTTTCCAATTTAGATTTAAATTAAATGACTTTATTAAGTAGGGTAAAGCAGTTCCTAATACTAATGCAGCTATTAAAAAACTGAGCGATTTTCCTAAACCTTTTTCGAAATAATCAGCGGCGATTTTCATTCCTACAGGATAAATACCTGCTAGACTAAAACCGGTAAAAAATCTAAAGGTAAGCAGTGTAACAATTGTATTATTGGTATATATTAAACCAAAATTAAATATAGCACCAACAATGGCACATATAAAGAAGATTTTAGAAGGTGAGAAGCGATCGCTGAGCGTTAGAATTGCAAAAATTAAAGTGCCAATTATAAATCCAAACTGAACTGAAGAACTTATGTAGCCTAATGAATCAGTAGAAAGGTTAAAGTGTTTTATTAAATCATTTATAATAGAGTTTCCTGCAAACCACAATGATGTACAACAAAATTGAGAAAGTATAATTATTGGTAAAACCCATTTTGCTGTTTTATGGTTTGTTTTCAATAGATTGTTGGCTTAAAGGGTTCTTATTTTTTAATATTTAAATCTACTTCAACATCTTGCACGCCATGGTATTTATCTCCAAACTTTAAATTAATATTATATTTAATGTTATAAATTTTTAAAACATTATCTACTTCGTCTTTTTTAGATTTAGCTAATTTTAAATCGTTTCTAAATTGATTCATTGGTCCAATAGCTAAGGGTAAAACTCCCATTAAACCAATAGCAGAAATTATAAAAGGAACTGCAGCAATTACTCTAAACTTTAATAGGTATTGAGCCAAAAAGTAACCAGCTAAAATCACAGCAACACCAACAACTAAAAAAATCACAAAATTTATATATACTAATGCCTTTGTTTTTAATACCCTTTCATATTCAATATTAGTAGACTCAATTTTAGGTCTTAATTTAGAGTCTAATTTTGCTTTTGCACATGTATTAATAAAATCTGGTTTTCTATTTGTTAGTCCACAAAGTGTTCCTGTTTTAAAATCTACAACTTGGTGGTCGCAAAGTTGGCAATGTTTAGTAATACTCATTCTTTTTAATTTATAGATATATAAAAGCCCAATACATTAAGAAAAATTGTAGAGGCAAGCGTAAAATTAAAATCCATTTCGGAATTCCGGCAGAGGCTTTTTCACCAGACAGCATATAGAAATGAACTAATAGAAAAGTCGCCAACATAGCTATAATGCCATAAATAGAAATTATTTTTAATGAAGAAACACATAAGCCAATACCTAAAAGAATTTCTGCAATGCCACTTAAATAAACCAAAGCTTTGTGATTTGGGAGATATTTAGGCATTATACGCATATACATTTTAGGTTTTATAAAATGTATTAGTCCTGCGAGAATATACATTGCTGCCATAATGTAAAGCCCTATAGGTTCATTCATCTTTAAAGGTTTTAAACGTTAAGCCAATACCATAATTAAACAGGTTTTTGTCTAATAAACTCGATTTAAAATTATTTTTATTATCAAATTTAACCCAATTATTACCATTAATAAATACGCGTTTTATAAATGTATTTTTACCTTCAATCTGATCTGTAAAAGGCAATAAAGGTCTAAAATTGGTTGGTATTTTTACAACGCTTCCGTTTTTAGACTCAATTTCCTTATACTTTTTGTTTGGTAAAAGTTTTCCCATTTTGTTGGTATAACCTAAAACTTGAAGTGATACAAAAAAGCCATCTTTTGGTATAGTAATATCATATTCATCTACATTTAATTCAAAAGCATCACCATCTTTTTCTGTAGCTCTAAAAACAATGGTTTCATAGGTTAATACTTTACCTGGCACGCCATCTTTGTTTTTATAAAATTGCACTTTAAATAGAGTTGAGAATTTTTTCTTTTCACTGTTTTTTTTATTTCGTTTCTCCCAATCTTTAGATTCTAAGGCAACAGGGAAAAATACACTTTTTAGCTTTTGGTCTTTAGTTGTAGTTTTTGGGAAATAAACTGCAATTTCAGATTCTATTGTTGGTAACCAGCAATTGTAATAATCATCATCTAAATAAGGTTTTAGTTTTTCTTCTTTAAATTTTCTGTCTAATTTAATGCCAACCATTACTTCATCTAATTGATGAGATTGGGATTGCATTATTAACTCATTAGGTAAGTTTTTTGTAGCAATATTTAAATCTTTAAAACCTATAGCAGAAATAAATAGGGAGTCGATATCTGGATATAGTTTTTTAGTGAAAACAAATTGTCCTTCATCATCTGCAAAAATTCCATTTCCGTTACCAAAAGAAATAGTTGCGTAACTTACAGGATATGAAGTTATGCTGTCTTTTATGGTGATTTGAGCAAACGAAAATTGCCCAATTAAACAAAGCGCTAATAGAAGTTTATACATGTTTAAGTTTTATAGATTTTAAAGATACATCAATTATAAGCATAAAAAAACGTCTCAATTATGAGACGTTGTATATTTTAGTTAATTACAAATAGAATTTTTATTCTACATGTTTTTTGGTTTGAGTAAATCCTATATACAAGCCTATGCCAGCCATTAGAAATATCATAGAAGGGTAAACAGCATCATCATCTAAACCTGTATATGTTTCTAAAATATTAGCAATTAGGATACCAAGCCCAATTCCCATTAAAAGAAAAGCTAAATTTAGAACAACGACTTTCCAAGAAGAACCTGATCGTTTTCCTATATTAAATATACTCGCATCTGCACCTTTTTCTATAAGTGCTAATCGTTCTTTATTTCTAGTTGAAAAGTATAAGTATACAATTCCGAAGATGGCTAAAAAAAGACTCAATGGTATTAAGATTTCTACGTTCATAATGTTTGATTTTTAATTGATTAATTTTATTTGTTACATACCTTATGACGATAGGTATTTATCTTAGGTTACACTTTTATCAAAAAAAAATAAATTTTTAAATAAGTGTAACCTAATAGAACAAAGTGTCGTCTTAAATATATAATGACCACCAACGACGACCAATTATTAATTAAAGCTATAAACAATGGCGACACTAAAGCATTTGCAATTTTAGTGAATCGTTATAAAGACTTGGTGTATACTTTGGCGTTAAGAATGTTAAAACATAGAGAAGAGGCAGAAGAGGTGGCACAAGATTCTTTTGTTAAGATTTTTAGATCTTTAAATAAATTTAAAGGCGATTCTAAGTTTTCTACATGGATTTATAGAGTAACCTATAATACGTGTTTAGATCGCATTAAAAAGAATAAAAAGTATATTAGTAACGTAGCAATAGATGAGTTTACTTTTAATAAGTTAGGTACATTAGATAATGCATTAGACCATCTTATTAAGGAAGAAAAGCAAGCATTAATAAAAAAGTGCATAAATAAACTCCCAGAAAAGAGTAGTGTATTGCTTACTCTTTTTTATTTTGAAGACTTATCTTTAGATGAAATAGCTAAGATTATAAACATGGAAGCCAACACGGTTAAAGTGAAGCTTTTTAGAGCAAGAAAAAAACTAGCTGTTATTTTAGAGCAGTATTTAGAACATCAAAACAGTATGAACTATGGAAAGTGATGAGAAAAAAATAGAATATTTTATAGACAAAATAATGTCTGAAGATTTTTTAGAACAACCCTCTTTAGATTTTACAAATGCTGTAATGTCTAAAGTTGAAGCTATTTCTACTTCTGATGCAACTGTTTATAAACCATTAATTTCAAAACCAGTTTGGATTTTAATTTTAGGAAATTTTACAGCCTTATTTGGTTATGTTATTTTAGGAAATAACGCAACAACTGCAAGTTGGACAGATCGTTTAGAATTACCTAATGTGTCTTTTAATTTTTTCGAAAACGTTTCAAGTAATATGTCTTCAACTTTAATGTATGCTGTTGTGCTTTTGGCTATAATGATAAGTATTCAAATTCCACTACTAAAACACTATTTTAATAAACGAATGACGTTTTAATCTGGGTAATACCAAAATAGAATTGATTTCATCCTTTTGTTTATTGTATCAGAATTCTTTATTGTTTTATAGTTGACGTGCAAGGTGTGTTTTCCATGATCTAGAGCTTGTGTAGGTAAATAGGTTTCAAAACCCAATTTGTTTTTGTTTACTACAAAATCTGAAGTAAATGGTAACGAATCTATTTCAACGTAATATAATTTATTAAATGTTTTTACATAGTCTTGCCTAATACTATCTAATCGTTTTCTGTTATTTCCCCAAGAATTTTTTCCATTATTATAGCCAATAACAACATCAGAGGTTAAGCCTCTAGAATCTTTATCTGGTTTTAAGCCTTTATTAAAATTAAAAACGTTGTCTTCAATAGTCTCAGATAATTTAATATATACATTTATATAATTTTCCGTGATTATTTTAGATTGAATTGCAGCATCTTTTGCAAAGAGCTCATCATTTTTATCTATTAAATCTAAATAATTATTATCGCTAGTGATATAACTTGTAGCACTGTTTCTTTCATTAAAGTAATTAGAAAAATTATTATTTAAAGACGCTAGCATTATAACTAGAATAAATACGGGTAACAGAATTAAAATTAAGCGTTTTCCAAACCTATTGTCAAGAAAATTGTATACAATAGGTCTGTATAAAAAGGACAAGGTTATAAAGCTAAACAACCAATAAAACGGAAAATATATTTTTGAAATCCACCTTTTCTTTTTTAACCAACCTTGTGTTGCAAAGTCAAAGAATGTTAAAAACATACCAATGATTATAAAAATCATTAAAGGAATACCTAAAGCTTTGCTCAGCCATCCAGGAAGATTTTCATTACTGATTACATACTCAGCAGTTAATACAATGACCAGTATTGTAAAAGTAAGGGCTAACACATAAAAAATAAGTAAAAATGAAATGGCAAAAATAATGCTACAATAATTCTCTAAACGTGCAATATATTTATCAAAAGAACCAACTCTTTTCTTTAGGTATTTTGTGAATTTCTCACTGTAATTTAATTGTTCATAGTCAATATCTCCAGATACATAGCGTAATCCTAATGCACCAATCCATAGACCTCTTAGCAATACATGTAGTAATAAATTAAAAAGGAGAATTACACAAGAATATAAAGCAACGATTGAAATAATAAATTCATGTAAAACACCATTATTTTCGGCTTCTATTGCAGCTATATTTAGTGGGTCATAAGCACTAAATAAACCAAAAATGGCAAACCCAGAAATTAGCAGTTCTAACTGCCAGCTTTCCTCTTGTAGTTTTTCGAGGAGTTTTTTAAACGCTGGTTTATTGTAATTATCACTCATAATTTGGCTGGTCGGTTGATAGTTAGCTTAAAATTAAACATAATCAGTTAAATTCAAACTTATTATTAATATTTTGAAACCTATACTGAATATAAACTCCAAAAAAAAAGCACTCAGATAATCTAAGTGCTTTTTTATTGTCTAAAAGTCTAAAACTAATACCAACGCTTTTTCTTCTTCTTAGAAGCCTCACTCTTTCTTCCTTTTTTATACTTACTACCTTGCTTTTTGTGCACAATAGGTTTTGCTTTTGGGTCTAAAGGATAAGGATGCTCAGTCTCAACAGGTATCTGTACATTTATAGCATTCTGAATCGTTTTTACATAACTTTTCTCATCTGCAGAGCACATAGCGTAGGCTTTACCAATATTACCAGCTCTGCCAGTTCTACCAATTCTGTGTACGTAGGTTTCGGCTACATTTGGCATGTCAAAATTAAAAACGTTATCGAGTTCGTTAATATCAATACCACGTGCCGCAACATCTGTTGCAATTAATACTTTTACGTAACCGTTTTTAAATTTATTTAAAGCTGTTTGGCGTTCGCTTTGGGCTTTGTCACCATGAATACTGTCTACTGTATACCCATTTTTAAGCAAGGTTTGTTCTAGCTTATTGACACCAAATTTAGTACGTCTAAATATTAAAACGTTCCCTTTTATAGTGTTGCGCATTAAGTGCAAACACAATTCAATTTTGTTGCGTTTGGGTACATAATACAAAACTTGACTTACATCTTTAGCCACAGAACGTGTTGGAGTAACATCTATACGTTCTGGGTTTTTAAGTATGGTTTTTGCTAATTCTTCAATTTTAAATGGAATGGTTGCCGAGAATAATAAGGTTTGTTTCTCTTCAGGACAAAGTCTGTCAATTTTCTTTACATCATCAATAAAACCCATGGCTAACATTAAATCCGCTTCATCTAACACAAAGGTTTCAATATAATCTAGGTTAATGTAATCTTGCTTGTGTAAATCGAGAAGACGACCAGGTGTTGCTACTAAAATATCAACGCCTTTTTTTAAGACATCAATTTGTGGTTCAATTGACGTACCACCAAAAACAACTAAAGAACGCAAATTGGTAAACTGTGCGTAGGTTTTAAAGTTCTGTTGAATTTGAACCGCTAATTCTCGCGTAGGACTAATTATTAAAGCTCTTATTTTTTTACCTTTTTTAGGCGCATCTTGTTTATCATACAATTGCTGAAGAATAGGAAGTGCAAAAGCGGCCGTTTTACCTGTTCCGGTTTGGGCTGAAACAATGACGTCTTTTTTTTCTAAAATCAACGGAATTGCTCGTTGTTGTACCAAAGTAGGTTCTGCATAACCAGAAGCTTCAACAGCTTTTTGCAATGGCTTTATTAAATGTAAGTCTTTAAATGACATGTATTTTGTATTTGTTTAATTTGTCTTTCCTGCGAAAGCAGGAAACCACTTTGTAAGTTATAACTTGTAGATTCCTGCTTTCGCAGGAATGACAAACAAGATGTGATAAACATATTACAAAGGTAAATGAAATGTTTTACCAACGCTCAGCAACCCAATCCTTTTGTTCTTTTTCTGTTAAAAATGTCCAAGCTATAAACCGGCTTATTTTATTGCCTTGTCCCATTTCAATTGTTTTTACATCAGTAGCGTTTACTTTTTGTAAAATTTTATAAGTAGGTTTTAAGGTGACTTCTTTAGAGATTAAACTTGTAAACCAATAGCATTGTTTTCCAAAATGTTTGCTTTCGTAAATCATATCTTTTACAAAACGTGCTTCACCACCTTTGGTCCAAAGTTCGTTCTGCTGACCTCCAAAATTTAAAAGCGCTTTGCTCGGTCGTTTTCCTTTTAGATTTTTTAATTTTTTTAAGCTTGCTTTTTGAGCATCCTCTATAGAGGCATGAAAAGGTGGATTACAAATGGTGAAATCTACTTTTTCTTCAGGTTTTAAAATGTTGTAGAAGAAGTCGTTAGATTTTTCTTGTCGTCTAATTTCTAAATTAGCTTTTAAGTTTTTATTTCGTTGTTCAATTTCTTTTGCTGAGGTAATTGCTTTCTCGTCTGTATCACTGCCAATAAAGGACCAACCATATTCATGCTGACCAATAATTGGGTAGATACAATTGGCACCAACACCAATATCTAAACCTTTTATGTGGTTACCTGTTGGGATTTCAGGATTATTGCCTTTTAACAAATCGGCAATATTATGAATGTAATCTGCTCTGCCTGGAATTGGAGGACACAAATAATGCTGCGGAATATCCCAATATTGTAATTTATAATGATGAATTAATAAGGCTTTATTCAACGCTTTTACAGCTGCAGGATTAAAAAAATCTATAGATTCATCACCATATTTATTAGGTGCAACATAGGCAGCTAATTCTGGCGAACTTTTAATAAGCTTCTTAAAATTATAGCGCTCTCTATGTTGACTTCTAGGATGAAGTTCTGATTTTACTTTTGGATGTGGTTTCTTTTTTTGCAATTTGAAAAGTGTTTTTATAATAATATGCCTATACCAATATTAACGGTCATTGGCTCTTTTTCATTCTTGAATTCTATATATTGATTAATATCAGATTCAGAATCATTATTCTTAATAGCATTGATATATTGGTTGATTCTTAAAAGAATAAACCCTTTTTTACTTTCAGAAAAAGTTATATTCTTTTTAATCTGAAGGAATGCACCAAAATTTACTGAATTGTAATTATCTTTAATATCCTTACTGTAACTTACAGTTGAGTTATATGAAAATGTTGGGTCGTTTGGGTCAACAATACCGATTTGGGAATTATTTGTAATGATATCTCCTTTTTCTTTTGCAGATAATATAAAACTTGCAAATCCTCCAAGCCCAATTTCATAAGCATTACCTGCACCAAAGTGAAGATTATAGCTAATTGGTGTTTGTATTTGATGAACATTTCTATTTCCTTCATTAGAAACTGCACCTAGTTTATCTTCAACGGAAAATCGGTCTAAATAATATCCAATACCAAAATCTAAAGAAAATTTTTCGTTTAGTGAGTATTTGATACTTGGTAGCACAAATAGCCCAATATTCATTTTAGATTTTATCTGTGGTCTTCCATCAACGTTAGAGTTTGTAAGTTCACTTGTGCTTGGAATTGATAATGTAGGTCCTAATGCTAAAGAAAAACTAGTTCTATTATTTTGAGAAAAACCATGAGTTAGGTAACTAATAAGAATGATAAAAAAGTAAAAGTGTTTCATAAATAGATTAGTAAATGCAATTGCAAAGGTACGCTAAAAGCATTTGGTTAAAGGTTTGTTTTTTCTGCAATAATATAGAGGTAATCACCAAGGTTGTTCTCGTAAGATTTAATGATTTCGTCGATTTTTCCACTGTCTATATCATTTCTTAGCATATGTAATCCTTGTTCAACTTCAGTTATATTAGCTAAAGCACAAAAAGACGAAATACCATTTCTAATACTTTCGTCAAAATATAATTCGGGATTATACTTACCACAATATAGAAATTGGTCTTCTAAATCTGGTTTTATGTTATAGAGTTCGGTTTTTGAAATTTTTAATCCTGAAAGATTCATAGCAGTCTCAATAGCATCAAACGATGGCATTTGTTTCATAGAATCTTCGAGCATTTTAGGGAAATAATGGTTTAGCCAATATCCCTTCATTTGTTGAGGTGTAGAGGAGAAGATGACAATTTTACCATTTGGTTTTAAAATATATTTAAATTCTGAAAATGCTCTTGTAATATTTGGCCAATGATGTAGGGTTAACGTTGCCATAATACCATCTATACTCTGATAATCTAAGTTTGTTTTTTCGGCAGCAGCAAAATTCCATTCTATATTTTTATTAAGTGCATGAGCTTGTTTAAGCATTTCTATAGAAGGATCTATGCCCATAAATTGAAATCCTTTTTGTTGTAGCGCATTGGTGTAATTGCCTGTTCCGCAACCAACATCTAAATATAGGCCTCCTTTTTTAGGGTTGAGGTGTTTAAGAAATTGTTCGGTTAAATATGGATCTGCTTTACGTGTTTGGTTGTAATTGATTCCTATTTTATTGTATATGCTAGACTTCATTCTTAAGTTATAAATAAAATAATAATTAATTGCGCAATAATAGTCAAAGAAACGGCTAAAAAAACAGTTTGCTCAGATACTTTAAAAATTGAACTCACACTTTTTTTACAAATTAACCAAAGCGATGTACTACAAAATAGGAATGCAGTAACATAGGCCATAGGTGATATTTCTGGAAACAAATTATCTATTCCTGAAAAATCTGAAGGTTTTCTGTTAATACTAGATAAGAAATGGTTTATAGCTGAGACGGCTGTTGAGGTTAACAGCAATGCCAATAAAATCCAACCTGTTTTTTTTCGTTGCCAAAAGAGAATGACTGTAATGGGTAGTATTATTAACTCTACTAAATAGAGAAGCATACTTAAGTCCCAGTTATCTAATCCGTCAGTTAACATAAACTGTAGAAACCAAAAATCATCATAGATTTTAAAAACAGCTATTATTCCAAAGAGAATAGTAATTAGTCTAATTATTCTTTCTGGTGTTTGAATTCCGTTTTGAATAGGGCTTATAGTTTCGAGAAAAGTAAATGCACCTTGTTTTAGTTTTTCCTCTTGATTTTTTTTATTTCTTAATCTAGTATCGTTCTGTTTTTTTTGATCTTCAATTATAGATTTAGTATCGTTGAAATTTGCCTCGTTATTTTGTCTGTGATTAATTTCTTGTTCAGCAGTTTTCACAGCAATTGGATTATATTTCTCAGATTCTTCAATAATTTTATAAAGCTGAGAAAGTGAAAGGGTTTTATAGTAGTCTGTATATTCCGTCATTTTTAGAAACTAATTACTTTATGTAAAATTCTAGACGCTGTATTAAACTTTGTGGTAAAGCATCATAATTTAGTAATAAACAAATATGGTCACTATTCTTGTTTTTGGTATTTAATAATTTAAATAACTGAAAAACCGAAACGCCATTTGGTTGGTGTTCTATCAATTGAAACGTATCGTTAACCTTTACTTAAGTACCAGAAAAACCGTAGTCAATAAAGTGATGTAAAATTGCATTACTACAAACTTATAGGCAAATTTAAAACAAGGTTTTCTTGGCTATATAAATTGCATTAAAAACATTACCTAATTCATTCTATATAAAAGTTGTTGGTTGAGCAATATTAGTAGAAATGACTTCTATTATTGTTCTTTAATGGTCTTCCAAATAGGAAATAAACTTTTTACTAAAGTTTTATAGTGTTCAGGCATATCAATTAATGGTTCTATTGTAAATGTAAATGGTTGGTCTGCTTTAAAATTCCAGTAACGGTCATTTAAAGTACCATCAGTTGTTGTTATGTGATATTTTGGAAAATTAGTCATAGAGAATTCACCATTCTTATTAACATCAATGCCAAAAGCAACTAAATCTTCAATTTTAGAATAGGTTAGTTTTAGTTTAGAATTTAGTGTTTCGTTTTCTTCTGAAAGATAGAATTCTTTTTCTGTATTAGAATAACCAATGAATTCTGAGTCCCATTTAGCGTCAGCTTTACTAATTTTTAATAATTCAGCAGTTAAAGTAATGCTATCACTTTCTTTCTGTACTATGGAAATTAAATTCTCATGAACTATAAAAATTGTTTTTTCTGTTGGATTTATTGTTACCGTTGTTTTTTCTGAAATAATTTGACTTTCATTAACACCAAAAAATGAACCAACAATAAAGAAGAGTATTTTTATTTCTTGCATAAGCTAATTTAAATAAAAAAAGCGCAAGTTTATTCAACTCACGCTTTTTTAGCTATTAATCTTAGGAAAATAAGGGAATATTTACCTTGTAAGGACTACAAAATTAATACTTTTTTTAATTCAAAAAATTGATGTATGATAATAAATCTATTATTTGGATAATTCTTTTCTAATTCTGCTTAAACTCTCCGTAGTAATTCCGAGATAAGAAGCGATATGATAGTTTTTAACACTCTTTTCTATGTTTGGGTAGGTTGTAATAAAATCGATATAACGTTCAATAGCTGGCTTTGCTAAATTAGAAAGTATTCTTTTCTGAAATGTTGCAAATGCTCTTTCTAATTTTATCCTAAAAAATTTATCTATTTTAGGAATTCTATCATATAACTCGTCTTTTCCTTCTTTAGAAATGCAATAGAGTGTAGAATCTTGCAATGCTTCTATGGTTAAAATGGCTTTTCCTTCTGAAAAGAAAGCCGTATAATCACTAATCCACCAATCTTTTACTCCAAATTGTATAGTATGCTCTTTGCCATGAGCATCAATATGGAATGCTCTTAAACATCCGTTTAATATATAATATTGTTTGTCTACAATATCATTTGCATTTAATAGAATTGTTCCCTTTTTTACAGTTAATTTTTTAAATACAGATGCTATTATTTTAATTTCATCGTTATTAAAATTAAGGTCTTTAAATATTTCTTTTATTACAGAATTATTGGAAATCACATAAATTAGAATTGTTATCTGACCTTAAATTACACAAAGATTTAGAGTATGTCGTTTAAATTCGACACAATATTTAATTAATGGTTAAACAGCAATTATTTTGAATGAAAAAACCACACTGATTTCTCAGCGTGATTTTTTTATTTATGCAATGTTAATTACAAAGGGTCAATAAAACTTATAATCATCTGTTTTACATAGCTGCTTTATATATAGCTATTGTATCTTCTAATGTTACTTCTCTAGGGTTTCCTCCTGTACAAACATCTTCTAATGCATTTTTTGCCATTTCTTCAAAATCTTCTTCTTTTACACCTAACTCTTTTAAGCCAGAAGGAATTCCAACGGATTTTGATAAAGCTTTTATGGCTTCGATTGCGGCATTAGCGCCTTGAGTATCACTCATTTCTAGAACACCAACTCCCATAGCTCTTGCAACTTTTTTTAGTTTATGCGCGCAAGCAGGAATATTAAATTGTTCTACATGCGGCAGTAATATGGCATTAGCAACACCATGCGGTAAATCATACATACCACCTAATTGATGTGCCATAGAATGTACATATCCTAATCCTGCGTTTGAAAACGCTTGTCCTGCAATAAATTGGCCCCAAGCCATTTTACTTCTAGCTTCTAAATCTTTACCATCTACCACTGCTTTTTCTAAGCTTTGTGAAATTAATTTGATTGCTTCTAGGGCTAAAGCATCAGACCATCCAAAAGCTCCTTTTGTAATATAAGTTTCTATGGCATGGGTTAAAGCGTCCATTCCTGTCGCAGCGGTTAAGGATGCTGGTTTACCTAGCATTAATATTGGGTCATTTACTGCAATTTTCACCAAACAGTTTTTATCTACCATCACCATTTTTATGTGGCGTTCTTCGTCTGTAATAACATAATTAATAGTAACTTCACTAGCAGTACCAGCTGTTGTATTTATTGCTATAATTGGTAATGAAGCGTGTTTAGATAAATTAATACCTTCGTAGTCACCAATATTTCCTCCATTAGTGGCAAGAATACCAATAGCCTTACCACAGTCTTGTGGTGATCCACCACCTAGGGTAATAATAAAATCGCAGTTATTTTCTTTTAATAACTCTAAACCGTTGTTAACATTTTTTACTGTTGGGTTTGGATGTACATCGTCATAAACAACAGTTTCAATATTTGAAGCATTGATAACTTTTAATACATCTTCAGCAACACCTAATTTTACTAAAACTTTGTCAGTAACAAATAGTGCTTTTTTATATGGAAGCGTTTTTAATTCTTCGCCTAAATCATTCAATGCACCTGGTCCTATTAAGCTTAACGGTGGTAAATAAATTCTTCTGTTTTGTAACATTTTACTGTTTTTTAATTGTTAAATTTAAATTATAATTGATAGTGTAAAAGACTCAAATATTCCGCTCCTATTTTATGATTTTTGTCACTTTAGACTTAAAAAAGTTAAATGTTGGTCTGATTGCAAATGTAGAATGTGTTTATATATTTTGTTATTGTTGTAATAAGTGTTGTTTTTTTTAGTTAATGCTTTTTTATGTTTAAAATGATAGTTAAAAAAATCATTTTATAAAAAAAACCACTTAGCTAAAACTAAGTGGTTTTTTGTTCAAATATCTTTTAAATAAAGGCACTTGGTTATTTTATCATATCATAACTACGCTTAATAAAGTTCGTTAACTCTTCGCCTTTTAAAAGGCCTTGAGATAAACGTGCTAAATCTAAACTTTGATTAATTAAGCGTTCTTGTTTCTTTTTGGTTTTAGTGCTTAAAATTTCACCAACCAAATCAGAGTTTGTATTAACAATTAGGTTATGGATTTCTGGCATACTACCAAACATGCTCATTCCGCCTCCACCTGTAGCTTGCATTTCTTTCATTCTACGCATAAATTCTGGTTGCGTAATTATAAACGGTGATGCATCACTATCCATAGCTTCTAATTGTACAGAGAATTTTTCAGAAGGAATTACTTCTTTTAAAAGTGTATCTAGTTCTGTTTTTTGCTCTTCAGTTAATTTAGAAATTGTAGTATCATCTTTCTTAATTAAGTTGTCAATATGATCACCATCAACTCTAGCAAAAGAAATATTTTCTTTAGTGCTTTCTAGTTTCTGAATTAAATGAGATACAATAGGAGAATCTAGTAATAACACTTCATAACCTTTAGCTTTAGCAGCTTCAATATACGAGTGTTGTTGATCTTTATTAGAAGCATAAAGAATTACTAATTTATCATCCTTATCTGTTTGATTTGCTTTAATTTTATTGAAAAGCTCATCGTAAGTAAAGTATTTACCGTCTACTGTAGGGTAAAGTGCAAACGCATCTGCTTTTTCAAAGAATTTTTCTTCTGAAAGCATTCCGTATTCAATTACAATCTTAATGTCATCCCATTTTGCTTCAAAATCTTCGCGATTTGCGTTAAACAAAGATTTCAACTTATCTGCTACTTTTCTTGTAATGTAAGATGAAATTTTCTTTACAGCTCCATCTGCTTGTAAGTAAGAACGAGATACATTTAGTGGAATATCTGGCGAATCAATTACACCTCTCAACATAGTTAAGAATTCTGGAACAATACCTTCTACGTTATCTGTTACAAAAACTTGATTTTGATATAGTTGTATTTTATCCTTCTGTATGTTCATATCATTTGTCATCTTAGGGAAATACAAGATTCCTGTAAGATTAAATGGATAATCTACATTTAAGTGAATGTTAAATAAAGGCTCTTCAAACTGCATTGGATACAACTCTCTGTAGAAGCTGCTGTAATCTTCATCTTTTAATTCTGAAGGTTGTTTTGTCCATGCAGGATTTGGGTTATTAATAATGTTATCTACTGTTATTTGTTTGTGAGGCTCAGTAGTTTCTTTACCATCTTTATCCTTTGTTGTTTTTGGTGTAAAATCTGGGTCGTTTATTTCTTTAGTTCCGAATTTAATTGGAATTGGCATAAACTTATTGTACTTCATTAGTAATTCGCGAATTCTAGATTCTTCTAAAAATTCAGTAGAATCTTCCGCAATATGAAGTATAATTTCTGTACCTCTTGTTTCTTTATCTGATGCCTCTAAAGTAAATTCTGGTGACCCATCACAAATCCAATGTGCTGCAGGAGCATCAGTATGCGATTTTGTAATAATTTCTACTTTTTCTGCAACCATAAAGGCTGAATAAAAACCTAAACCAAAATGACCAATTATGCCAGAGTCTTTAGAAGAATCTTTGTATTTATCTAAAAATTCTTCAGCACCTGAAAATGCAATTTGATTAATATATTTTTCAACCTCTTCAGCAGACATTCCTAGACCTTGGTCAATAATATGAAGTTTTTTTCCTTCTTTATCAATTTTTATTTCAATCTGTGGATTGCCATATTCAGATTTAGATTCTCCAATACTGGTAAGATGTTTTAATTTAAGCGTAGCATCTGTTGCATTACTAATAAGCTCACGTAAAAAGATTTCGTGATCACTGTACAAGAATTTTTTAATTAACGGAAAGATATTCTCTACCGATACATTAATGTTTCCTTTTGCCATTTTATGTAGTTTTTGTCATTCTTGCAAAGGCAAGAACCTGATTAATTATTATTTTAATTACACTTTACTTCTTGTCAAATAAAATACCAAGAGTTAAAAGGTGACAAACTGACACAAATATTATGCTTGCATAATAAATACAAATTTGTTTAAAACCAATTAGTATTTAATTGATTATTTTTGTTATTCACAATTTTTCCCCTTTAAATATGTATAATTCTAAAATAATTGGTTTAGGGAAGTATGTTCCTGAAAACATTGTTACTAACGACGATCTATCTAAAATGATGGATACTAATGACGAATGGATACAAGAGCGTACAGGTATTAAAGAACGTCGCTGGATAAAAGAAGGCAGTGAAGATACATCTGCAGTAATGGGAGCAAAAGCTGCCAGAATTGCAATTGAACGTTCTGGTTTAAGCAAAGATGATATTGATTTTATTGTGTTTGCTACTTTGAGTCCAGATTACTATTTCCCTGGCTGTGGTGTGCAAATTCAAGATATGTTAGATATGCCAACTATTGGTGCACTAGATGTGCGTAATCAATGTTCTGGTTTTATTTACGCTATTTCTGTTGCGGATCAATTTATAAAAACTGGGATGTATAAAAACATTTTGGTTATTGGTGCAGAATACCATAGCAACGGATTGGATAAAACAACTAGAGGACGAGGTGTTTCTGTAATATTTGGAGATGGAGCAGGAGCAGCAGTTTTAAGTAGAGAAGAAGATACCTCTAAAGGAATATTGTCTACACATTTACATAGTGAAGGTAAATATGCTGATAAGCTCATAGTAGCTTCGCCAAGTATATCGCATTGGGTTCCAGAAATTATTGAAGCTGGTGAGGAAGACTTGTCTTATTTTCCATATATGGATGGCACTTTTGTATTTAAAAATGCGGTGGTTCGTTTTAGCGAAGTCATAATGGAAGGATTAAATAAAAACAGTTTGAAACGCGAGGACATTGATATGTTAATTCCGCATCAAGCTAATTTGAGAATAGCACAGTTTATTCAGAAGAAATTTAGTCTAAGAGACGACCAGATTTTTAATAATATTCAAAAATATGGTAACACTACAGCGGCATCTGTTGTTATTGCTTTAACTGAAGCTTGGGAAGAAGGTAAAATAAAAGATGGCAATACCGTTGTACTAGCTGCTTTTGGTAGCGGTTTTACTTGGGGAAGTGTTATTATGAAGTGGTAAGGCAAATTTTTGTATAAAGTGAATTTACTATTATTAAAAGTATTATATAGTTATTAATAAAAAAAAGCCCAAACAGATATTTTGTTTGGGCTTTTCAACTATTAACCAAATTTAACTAATCATATATAAATTCCCAAAATTTATAATACTATGATTAAAACCTACTACTATATAGACGCCGAAATTTCAATTTTATTTCATGACATAGTATATTTAACGCGTATTTAACAAAAACCCGAAACTTGCGTTTCGGGTTTTCTTATTCAATAGCTATACACTAACACTAACCATCAACTATTTATGTAGACTATTGAATATTATTTAAAACATACCACCATCTTGTTTTACATCATTATCTCGTTGTTTACGAGATTTAGCTCTATATTTTCCACCTCCAAAGCGATAAGATAAGCTTGTAGTTATTTGTTGGCTTTCCCAGTTAAATTGGCCTTGTTGAGCATATGGTCTTTCGCCATCAAACTCAGCATACATGGTATCAAAAATATCATTATAGCTTAAGCTAAAGTTTGCTCTACCTTCCATAAAGTTATAACGCATACCAAGGTTAACCATTAGCATATCTTTCATTTCAAATTGAATGTTTTTGTTTTTTGAACGGTACATTCCAAATGCCGAAAAACTAAGACTTTTACTTACTTTAAAATTGTTAAAAGCTCTAGCACTCCATGCGATATTGTCTACTTCTACTGTGTTTAAAACAATTTCATCATTTGTATCAAAAGATTCTGCTAAACTTTTTTGTGTTTGAGCATACAAATCAAAACTAGCATTAATGCTCCACCATTTTGTTGGTCTGTAATTAGAAGATAATTCAATACCATAAGCAGAGGTATTGTCAAAATTTAAATTGGTAAAAATTAAACGATTTGTATCTGTTCTATCTATTAAAATGGCTTGCTGAATTTCGTCTTCAATAATTCTGTAAAAAACACCAGCAGTAATGCTTCCTTTTTCGAGTTGTCTTGTGTAATTTGTTTCAACGGAATTAGTAAACTGCGGACGCAATTCTTGATTTCCAAATTCTGAAATTAAAGGCGTGCTCCAGTTAGGTAATGGGTTTACTTGTCCAATTCCTGGTCGGTCAATTCTTCTACTATAGCTAAATTGATACGAGTTTTTTTCTGAAGGCGAATAGGTTACAAATGCAGAAGGATACAATTCAAAATAATCATTTTCAAAAGGAATATTAAATTCTTCATTAGAATCTAAATCTATTTTATAAGCATCAGAATCTACATTTACTGTTTCTGCTCTAATACCTACTTGATAACTCCATTTTTCTAGTTTTTTACCATACGTTGCATAGGCAGAATATATGTTTCTGGTATAATTAAAATTTGTAGTTGTTGGTATATATTCTTCGTTTTCATTTTGTTCTCTAGCATCAGATTGGTAAAAAATATTGGTATCAAAAAGACGCGCTTGTAAGCCCAATTCTAATTTTACAGACTCAGATAATGGATTTACATAATCTAAATTAAATGTTGTTCTATTTCTATCTGTATCTGTGTCTTCAATAAAATTTGGTCGTTGAGAGCTAAAAAATATATTGCTATTATCTGCAAATCCTTCATATATATTATGGTCAACTTCTAATTCTATGTTATGACCTTCTTTAGTAAAATCGTGCGTATAATTAAAGTTATATTGTTGCGAATCGTTTTCGTTTAATCCAGATAAATATTGTGATTCGTCTAGAGCATCATTAAATAAATAGGCAATGCTTGAGTTAACATCAGTTTCACCGTTAAAGATGTTTTGGTTAGTAAAAACGGAAATAGTGTTTTTGTCATTTAAGTAATAATCTAGTCCTATTTTAAATAAGTGAGACTTGTTATCATTTAGAATATCGAAATTTTGTTTTACCTCTTGCTCAGTTCTAAAGATATAACCGTAGTTAGCATTTCTTCTAATGTTATTGCCGTAAGAACCGTAAACGTTTACTTTTCCATTTCGATAATTCGCATCGATAGAACTGTTGAATTTAGCTTCAATATCATGAGCTAAGCCCACAGTGATATTTCCGTTAAAACCGATTTTTGTGTTTTTATGAAGTATAATATTAATAATACCACTCATGCCTTCAGGATTATATTTAGCAGAAGGGTTTGTTATTAATTCTATACTTTTAATTGAGTTTGAAGGAATTTGTTTTAGTAATTGCTCAGCAGGAATATTAGATAATTTTCCATCTACCATAACTCTTACATTTTGGTTGCCTCGTAAACTAACGGATCCGGTTTGTTGGTCTATACTTACTGACGGTAAATTGTTCATTAGTTCACTTGCAGTAGCTCCTGCTGTTTGTAAATCTTTACCAATAGTAATGACTTTACGGTCTACTTTTTGTTGTATGGTAGAAACATCTGCAACAATATTAACTTCATCTAAGCTGGTAGATTCTTCTTCTAGTTTTATGTCTCCTAGGTTTACTTTATAGTTTCCTTTACCTAATGTTACATTTTTGTCAATGGTTTTAAAACCTACGAATTGAATAGATACTGTAATTGAGCCTTCAGGTATATTTTTAATTTCAAAAGTACCATCATCATTAGTAATGCCACCTGTTATAACTTTTTTTGCAATATCAGTAATTACAATATTTACGTATGGTAGAGGTTCATTTAATTGGGCATCTAAAACGCGTCCAGATACAGAACCGTTTTTAATATCTTTGTTAGAATTGGGTTGGGCTATTAACACTAGGGAAAATAATAGCGCACAGAATAGTGTGATTGATTTCATTGTTTGATTGATTATTTTTGATTGATTTGAAAGTATATTAAAGTATAGACGACTAATTTTACCACATGTTACGTAATAATTATATGTTAACACCTTTTTAACATTATGGATAAAAAAACACTAGTCATTGGCGCTTCCTTAAAAACGGAACGCTACTCTAATATTGCAATTAATAGACTTAGAAATTATAATCACACTGTAGTAGCTTTTGGATTAAAACCTGGTAAAGTAGATGATGTAACAATTGATACGGAATTAATAAATTATGATGCTATAAATACAGTTACTTTATATTTAAATCCGCAACGCCAAGAAGAGTATTATAACTACATTATTAGCCTGAAACCAAAGCGTGTTATTTTTAATCCAGGAACCGAAAACCCTGAGTTTTATAAATTGTTAGAACAAAATAATATTGAATTTGAAGCCGCTTGTACTTTAGTGCTTTTGGCTACAAACCAATATTAAGACTTCTTTTTAATTAGCAATAATCCTAAAAACATAAAGAGACCATTAATAATTAGGATTTCGAAGCCAATTTCATAGCCATTAAAAAGTTCTTTTGAGTATATATTTAAAATGTATGATAGTAGAGGCGCTGCAATGGCAACAAGCCAAACAAGTTTATCTTTTATTTGCGACTTGGTGATAAGTCCAAATGCAAATAAACCTAGTAAAGGTCCATAAGTATAACCTGCAGCTTTAAATAGTTCCCAAATTACAGAAACATCCTTAAAGATTAAATCGAATAATACAATAACGATAACTAGTAAGAGACTAAAGCCAATATGAACGCGTTTTCTTAGATGTTTTCTTTGGGTTTCTGGTTTGTTTTCAATATCTAGAATGTCGAAACAAAACGATGTTGTTAAGGATGTTAAAGCAGAATCTGCACTAGAGTAAGCAGCAGCTATTAAACCTAATAAGAAAAATGCTGAGGTTACAATTCCTATTTCAGGAAGCATAGCTATTGTTGGAAATAAATCATCTTTAGATGCTGAAATACCATGTTTTTCTGCGTATTGCGTAAGCATTAAACCAAGCACTAAAAACAGAATGTTCACAAAAATAAGAACTACACTAAAAGTTACCATGTTTTTTTGAGCATCCTTTAGATTACGACAAGTTAGGTTTTTTTGCATCATATCTTGATCTAAGCCAGTCATGGTGATGGTAATAAAAATGCCAGATAAAAAGCTCTTCCAAAAATACTGAGAATTGTTTCCGTCTTCAAAAAAGAACACCTTGCTAAGGTTACTATCTTTAGTGTATGTGATAATATCAGAAACGCTATTTAAATCTAAGGCAGAAGCTAAGAAGATTATGGCAACCACTACAGATATCAACATAAATAATGTCTGAAGCGTATCAGTAAATATAATTGTTTTTATTCCGCCTTTAAAGGTGTAGAGCCAAATTAAAGCAATAGTAATTATTACAGTTATAGCAAAAGGAATATCAAAAAGGTCAAAAACTAAAAGCTGTAAAACTTTAGCTACCAAAAATAATCTAAAGGCAGCGCCAATTGTACGAGAAATTAGAAAAGCTACCGAACCCGTTTTATAACTTATAATACCAAAACGGTCTTTTAAATACGTGTAAATAGACGTGAGATTTAGTCTGTAATAAAGCGGTAGTAAAACATAGGCTATTATGAGGTATCCAAAAAAGTAACCAAAAACAACCTGAAGATATCCAAATTGTTTGGCTTCTACAGCTCCAGGAACCGAGATAAAAGTAACACCAGATAACGAAGCGCCAATCATCCCAAACGCTACCAAATACCAAGGAGCAGATTTATTTGCTTTAAAAAAAGCAGCATTAGAATCTTCTTTTCCGGTGAAATAAGAAATTAAAACAAGCAATACAAAGTAACTTGCAATGAGAAATAGTATAGAAGTTGGTGTCATATAATTGGCTTCAATCTCGTAAATTATTTTTGAAAAGTAGTACATTTGGGAAAAATCATTGCTCTAAAAAGGAAATTTTTATGAAAAGATATACTTTACTATTTGTGTGTTCTTTGTTTTGTTCTAGTATTTTCTCCCAAGATTTTAAGCAACTTATTGCAGATGGAAATTATACAGTTGAAGAAATTGTTGTTACTGCCGAAAGTCATTTCGATTCAGTAGGAAGGGAACGTGGAACAGGTTATAAGCCTTTTAGACGTTGGCAGTATTTTGCAGAACGCGCTATGGATGAAATGGGGAAATTAAAACCTTCAGAATTTTATTATAACGAGCTACAAAATTACAATGCCAATATCAATACGGAAGGTTATGCAGCAAGAACAGTTGTTGGTACATGGGAAGAAATGGGACCTACTTATTGGAATGCTACTTCTGGTTATAATCCTGGAGTTGGCAGAATTACATCAATTTCTATTGATAAAAACAATTTAAATCATATTATTTCTGGCAGTGAAACAGGTGGTGTATGGCGAAGTGTAGATGGTGGATCTACTTGGACGGTTCTTACCGATAATCTAGCAAATATGGATGTGAATTCACTGGCAATTGATCCTAATAATAGTTTAAATTATTTTTGGGGTTCTTCAAATGGAGCAATCTTTAAATCTACAGATAGCGGATCTACATGGACATTACATAGCAATCTGCCTGGAGGAGGTTCTGTAAATAAAATACTTATTCATCCAGCAGATAATCAAATTATATACGCTAGTTCGCAAGGCGGTGGAATATATAAATCAAGTGATGGTGGTCAAAATTGGAATTCAATATATTTTGCAGGCGTTAATAATGGTTATGATATAGATTTTAAACCAGGAGACCCAACTGTAGTCTATGCAACAGGATCCGATTTTTATAAGTCCATAAATAATGGGTCTAGTTTTTCAAAAGTACAAGGCGTTACACCAAATGAGTTTTCTTTTGGACCTAAAATGATAGCAGTTTCTCCTAATGACCCAAACACTGTTTATGTTCTTGAAGCTGAAGATGGATTATTTGGAGCCTTATATAAATCAACAGATAGTGGCAGTAGTTTTTCTAAATTGAGCCATACTTCAAATTATTTTGGATATGATTCTTCTGGCAATGACGATAGAGGTCAAGCACCTAGAGATATGGATATTGCGGTTAATCCTAATGATGTAAATGATGTTCATATTGCAGGTATTAACACTTGGAGGTCTTTAAACGGAGGTGTTAATTTTAGTATCACATCACAATGGACACCAGAAAGTGCGACTAATCAAAATATTGGGTATTGCCATGCAGACGTAGATATTTTAGAGTTTGTGGGTTCTGGTACTAATGCTAAACTTTTTGTAGGCACAGATGGAGGAATATATAAAGCAGAAAACCCTACCGTAGTAAATAGTGGTTATTATACAGATTTAACAATTGGTTTGGGAATAAGACAGTTTTATAAAATAGGTGTAAGCCAAACAAATCCTGTGGTTGTAACTGGAGGTTCTCAAGATAATGGATCATCGGCATTGTTATCGGATGGAAATTGGATTGATTGGTTTGGTGGAGATGGTATGGAAGGTTTTGTAGATAAGAATGATGCTGATATATTTTATGGGACAACGCAATTTGGATCGTTATATAAATATACTAATTGGAGTTGGACTAGTGGAGTTTCTGCATTAACTCAACCAGATGACAAGGGTGGAGATGCTTCTTGGAATTGGGTTGTGCCGTTTGAACAAGACCCAATAGTACAAAATGTTATTTACTGTGCGTTTGATGAGGTTTATAAGTCTACTGATGCTGGTTTAAATTGGATATCGATATCTCAGAATTTTTCTAATAATATAGATCATTTAAAAATTGCTCCAACTGATAATAATAAAATTTATATAGCTATCAATGGTGCTTTTTGGTTCACTACAGATGGAGGAGTTACTTGGTCTTCATCAACTTTAAACCTTGTTGGTGGTCAAATTAATAGCATTGCAGTACATCCTACGGACCCAAATAAAATTGCAATTGCTACTACGGATAGTGGTAAGGTTTATGTAAGTACTGATAATGGTGTAACTTTTGCATCTATTGCTTGGGATTTGCCAAGCTTTTCTGCGCAGGCCTTAACATGGCAAAACAATGGTAAAGATGGTTTGTACTTAGGGATGAATTATGGTGTCTATTACACAGATAATACTTTGGGTAATACATGGGCTCAGTTTAATAACGGATTACCAAATGTAAGAATTAATGAGCTCGAAATTAATACTGCGGATAGTAAGCTATACGCAGCAACCTACGGAAGAGGTTTGTGGAGATCTAGCCTTTATGACGAAACTTTAAGTATTACTAATTTAGAATTAGATGATTTGAAACTATACCCAAATCCGGCAAAAAATGAAGTGAATTTAGAATGGAATGTTTCAGATATTGTTACAGTTAGAGTTTTTAATTCTTTAGGTAAATTGATGCTTTATTCTAAAAATGTAAATTTATCTAACGCTTATAAAATTGATTCATCATCTTTTGAATCAGGTATTTATTTTGTGAAATTAAATAGTAATAAAGGAGCGTTAACTAAAAAACTTATTATAAAATAAAACATAAAAATGAAGCAAAAGTCCAAGTGTAAAGCCCTTACAGTTGGACTTTTTTGTGTTTAAAAATCAGTACCTTTGCTCTTATGGAATTTTCATCAAAACTCTTAGAAAACGCAGTAAATGAAATGGCGCAATTGCCTGGTATTGGTAAACGAACCGCTTTACGTTTAGTGTTGCATTTATTGCGTCAGCCAGAAAATCAAACATTTCAATTAGCCAATGCATTATCAAAAGTAAGGGCTGAAATTAATTTTTGTAAATCTTGTCATAACATAAGCGATAAAGTACTTTGTGAAATTTGCGAAAATCCAAATAGAAATAGTGAATTAATTTGTGTGGTTGAAGACATTAGAGATGTTATGGCCATAGAAAATACTAGTTCTTTTAAAGGGTTGTATCACGTTTTAGGTGGTAAAATTTCACCAATGGATGGTATTGGTCCGCAAGATTTAAATATTTCATCTTTAGTAGAAAAAGTAAAATCTGGCAAAGTAAAAGAGCTAATTTTTGCAATGAGTCCTACAATGGAAGGAGATACTACTAATTTCTATATTTTTAGACAAATACAAGGTTATGATGTTTCTACATCAGCTATTGCAAGAGGTGTAGCAGCAGGTAACGAATTAGAATATACAGACGAAATTACCTTAGGTCGCAGTATTATTGATCGTGTGCCTTTTGAAGCTTCACTAAAATCCTAGAATTTGAAATTATCTGTCATCATATTAAACTATAATGTGCGCTATTTTTTAGAATTATGTCTAAAAAGTGTGGAAGCTGCAATCAACAATATAGAGGCAGAAATTATTGTTATTGATAATAATTCTTCGGATGATAGTTGTTCTATGGTTAGGCAATTGTTTCCCTCAGTAAAACTAATAGAAAACAAGGAAAACTCTGGGTTTTCAAGAGGAAATAATATTGGAGTTAAGCAAGCACAAGGAGAATACTTATGTATATTAAATCCAGATACTGTAGTTGCAGAAGATACTTTTCTTAAGCTGCTTAAATTTTCAGATTCTAAAGAAAACGTAGGTATTGTTGGCTGTCAGCTCATAGATGGAAGAGGTGCATTTCTTCCAGAGAGCAAGCGTAATATTCCAACTCCTAAAGTATCGCTAAAAAAAGTATTAGGCCTATCAAATGATTATTACGCTAATCATATTCAAAAAGAAAATAAGGGGAAAGTAAATATTCTTGTAGGCGCATTTATGTGGCTTAGAAAAGAGGTTTACAATGCAGTACAAGGATTTGATGAAGACTATTTTATGTACGGCGAAGATATCGATTTGTCCTATAAAGTCTTAAAATTAGGTTACGATAATTACTATTTTGGAGAAACTACGGTTATACATTTTAAGGGCGAAAGTACTTTGAAAGACTCAAAATATGCCAAACGCTTTTATGGAGCGATGCAGATTTTTTATAAGAAACATTTTAAGCGGAATCTATTTCTTAATGCTTCGGTTTGGTTAGGTATAAAAATGGCTTATTTAATGAGTAAATCACCTGAAGCGAAAAAACTTAAAATGGATAGAACTTATGTGTATTCTAAATCCATAAATTCCTCTTTAAATCAACAATTGCCAAACCCAACGAAGAAAACGGAAATAATACTAGATAAAATAGAAGATAATAGTATGCTTTTGTATGATTTTAACTTGTTGAAAGCTAGTGTAGTAATTGAAGATATGAAACAGAAATCTAAGCAAGAGAATATTGTTTTTAGATTTCTACCAAAAAACAGTAATTTTATACTCGGAAGTGATAGCTCAATTAATAGGGGTGAAGTGTTGCATTTCTAGGTTGTTTAGTTGATGAAAAATCAGTAAAGTATTGGTTTTTTTGTTAATTTTGCAGTCAATTACAGATTAAAGACCTACAAATTATATATATGGCAAAATTTGAACTTAAGTTACCTAAAATGGGAGAGAGTGTTGCGGAAGCAACAATAACCTCATGGCTTAAAGAAGTTGGAGACACCATTGAAGCTGATGAAGCAGTATTAGAAATTGCGACAGATAAAGTAGATAGTGAAGTGCCTAGTGAAGTGGATGGTGTTTTGGTTGAAAAACTATTTAATGTTGATGACGTTGTGCAAGTTGGTCAAACCATTGCAGTAATTGAAACAGAAGGTGGCGGAACAGTTGAAGTAACTGCACCTGCAGCTACTACAGAGCCAATTGTAGCATCAGAAGTTCCTAAAGCAGCTGCTGATGTAGCTCAAACCGTTATTGCAGCAAAAGCATCGGTAGAACCTGTGGTTTCCACAGAAGACCGTTTTTATTCGCCATTAGTTAAAAATATTGCCAAACAAGAAGGAGTTACTCAGGCAGAATTAGATACCATTCCAGGGACAGGTAAAGATAATAGAGTAACTAAAAACGATATAAAAGCGTATTTAGAATCTCGCAGTTCGGCACCAGTTGCCGCTCCTGTTGTTGAGCAGGTTATACCTTCAAAAGTTGAAACAGTTTCTAATGTTGCTCAAAACGTAGCGTCGGAAAGTGTTAAGGTTGAAGCTGAAGTACCACAAGAAAAAGCTCAACCAATCGCGGAAAAATCAAAAACAGAAAAACCAGAAGAGAAATCTTCTGAAAAACCGATTGCAATTTCACAAGGTGATGAAATTATTGAAATGACCAGAATGGGTAAACTCATTTCAAAGTATATGGTAGATTCTGTTCAAACTTCTGCGCATGTACAGTCATTTATTGAAGCAGATGTTACAGCTATTTGGAATTGGAGAAAGAAAGTTAAGGATGATTTTATGAAGCGCGAAGGTGAAAATCTAACCTTTACGCCAATTTTTATGGAAGCTGTAACTAAGGCACTAAAAGAGTTTCCTATGATGAATATTTCTGTACAAGGAGATAAAATCATTAAAAAGAAAGCTATTAATGTTGGTATGGCAGCCGCTTTACCAGACGGTAATTTAATTGTTCCAGTAATTAAAAATGCTGACCAGCTAAATTTATTGGGTATGGTAAAACGTGTAAACGATTTAGCAACCAGAGCTAGAGAAAACAAATTAAACCCAGATGATATACAAGGTGGAACATATACGGTAACTAATGTTGGTACTTTTGGAAGCATAATGGGAACACCAATTATTAATCAGCCACAAGTTGGAATTTTAGCGTTAGGCGCTATTAGAAAAACACCTTCTGTAATAGAAGGACCACAAGGTGATTATATTGGTATTCGTTATAAGATGTTTTTATCACATTCTTATGATCATAGAGTTGTTAACGGTGCACTTGGTGGCCAATTTGTAAAAGCCGTAAAAGATCATTTAGAATCTTGGGATATAAATCATGAGATTTAATACAGTGGTATTAAAAGTATAGTGAAGATGCTCATATTAAGATAGTTAAAAGCACAGTTTAAATACTGTGCTTTTTTTATGGATATATTTTATTTTTTATAACCCCAAGTTTAGTGCTTCCTAGCCTTTACATGTTCTCAAAAGGTTTCTAATCTGTATTTGTAGAAGTTAATACAGTTGTATAGTTTGTTTGTATTTGTAGAGACAGATTATTATGTGTTTTTTCTTCTCAATTCGATTAGTTTTGAACGTAAGTTCATTATCTTTGTATAAAGTTTTATAAATGCCACGTCCAAAAAAAAAGAGAAAAGTTAATTATCCGCCTAAAATGCTAGGGTTTAAGCCATTCGGAATTCGATTTCGTAATACTGAGCATGTTGTAATGCAATATGAAGAATATGAGGCGCTCAGGTTAGTTGTGTATGATAATCTTTCACAAGATGAAGCAGCGGAAAAGATGGAGGTTTCAAGACCGACACTTACAAGGATTTATAACAGTGCTTTAAAGAAAATAGCACAAGCCTTTGTAGAGGGTAAATCTATCCTTATTAAAGGAGGAGATTTTGAATTTGAAGACGATTGGTATAAATGTAAAAAATGTTTCAAATTAATTGTAGGAATGGATAATAGCGGAGAGTGCGATGATTGTCCTTCTAATGAAACAGATGAATTAGTTAATTTAAATGAGTAAGATATGTCAAATTTTAATCATAAAGAACCCCATAATTTAGGGCCAAAAACAGGAATGAAATTAGGGAACTGTAGAAAAACAGAATCAGATTCTAACGAGTATCCTAAAAACAGACCTTTTAGAATGGGAAGACGAAAAAAATGTAATAATAAAATAACAAAAATAAATTTTTAAATCATGAAAAAAATAGCAATCCCAATAACAAGCGATAATATTATAGAAGATCATTTTGGACATAGTAGGTTTTATGAAATCTATACCTTTTCTGATGCAAATGAAATTATAGATTTAAAATTGTTAGAAGCAGAAGAAGGTTGTGGGTGTAAATCTAATGTTGTTAGTGTTTTAGCAGATGAAGGTGTAACATTTATGTTGTCTGGTAATATTGGAAATGGTGCATTGAACAAATTAAATGATGCAGGAATAGGCGTTGTAAGAGGCTGTTCTGGTAAATCTGCAGATGTTATTTTAGAGTATGTAGAAGGTAAAATTTTAGATAGTGGTGAGACATGCTCTCATCATAACCATAAAGGTCATCAACATTCTTGTAGTCATTAAACTTAATCCCTTATAACTATTAATTTTTTTAAAGTGAAATTTAAAAGTTTCATCTCTTAAAGGTGTATTGAAAATAAACCAATGACTAAAACATATACAAATATTTTACAAGGAGAAAGGGTTCAGCTCCCAACCAAATACGGTCACTTTGAAATTGTTCCGTTTCAAGAAAAAGCAACTGGGATAGAGCATATGGCATTAATTAAAGGAAACTTTACGGCAAAGGATACTGTTTTAACTCGTATTCATTCATCTTGTGCAACAGGAGATTTATTTGGTTCATTAAAATGTGACTGTGGTGAACAATTAAATGAGGCCATGAAAATAATAGAGAACAATGGAAGTGGAGTAATCGTCTATTTACAACAAGAAGGAAGAGGAATCGGTCTTATGAATAAGATGAAAGCATATAAACTGCAAGAACTTGGTATGGATACTATAGAAGCAAATATAGAATTAGGTTTCGCTGAAGACGAAAGAGACTATAAAATTGGTGCTGAAATTTTAAGTGCTTTAGGTGTAAGTAAATTGAATTTATTAACCAATAATCCAGACAAAATCATAGGACTAGAACAACACGGAATTGAGATTATTAAACGAATTCCGCTGATAATAAAGTCTAATCCATTTAATAAATTCTATTTGGATACTAAGGAAAATCATATGGGGCATCAACTTAAAGAAGAAAAAGGAGAAACACAGCATTATGATAACTGATATATTTCAACTTAGGCCACAATATGGAGATGTTGACCAAATGGGATATGTTTACCATGCTAATTATCTTAAATATTGTCATCAAGCTCGTAACGAATTATTACGAAAATTAGATTTAGATGAGGTTGTACTAGAAAAGCAAAATATTATTTTACCAGTAATTTCGTTTGATATTAATTATAAGAGACCAGCTGTTTTTGATGAAATTATTACCATAAAAACGACAATTAAAGAGTTGCCAAAGGTTCGGTTTAATTTTGAATTCGAAATAAAAAATGAACAAAACATACTTTTAAGTTTCGCTAAATCTACTGTTGTATTTGCTCATATAGAGTCGCGCTTACCAAAAAAAATACCAGACTTTATAGCCAAGAATATTAAGTCTAAATTTAACACAAGTGCCGTATGAAATTAACTGTCTTAACAGAAAATTGTGCTGGGTCTGGATTTCTTGCAGAGCATGGCTTATCTTATTTTATAGAGCACAAAGACGAAAAGATTTTGTTTGATGTAGGTTATACAGATGTATTTATTAAAAATGCTAAGATAAGTGGTATAGATATTGAAAAAGATGTTAATACTGTAGTACTCAGTCATGGACATTGGGATCATGGAGATGGACTTCGATATATAGATGGTAAAACTTTAATTACACATCCAGAGTCATTTATAAAGCGCTATAGGAATAAAGATCATTCAATGTTAGGTTTAAGTTTAACGAAAGATGAAATTGAACAAAAATTCAAATTAATTCTTTCAAAAGAACCTTATCATATTTCAGAACATATTATTTTCTTAGGACAAATACCAAGACAGAATGATTTTGAAGCAAAAACAACTAATTTTACAGATGAAAACGGACAGCCAGATTTTGTTAATGATGATTCTGCTATTGTAATAATTCAGAATAAAGAATTGGTAATAGTCACAGGTTGCTCACATTCTGGTATTTGTAATATTATTGACTATGCCTGTAAAGTCACAGGTATTAATGAAGTAACATCTGTGATAGGTGGTTTTCATTTAAAACAGAATGATTTTCAGACCCAAAAAACTATAAAATATCTAAAAGAAAAACAAATTGCTAATATTTACCCATCACATTGCACGCAATTTCCGGCTCTTGTAGCTTTTTATAAAAACTTTAAAATAGAACAATTAAAAACAGGAATGGTCTTATATTTTTAAAATAAACTTATTTTTATAACATCTTAAACAAGGAAAACCTTAAAACATTAAAGATTGAATTAATGGTGAGTTTTTATCACTAGAGAAACCCGTTCTTACGAACGTAAAAAAAGGCATTTATGACAAACAATATAATTATAGAAAATCAATACAAAAGAACAAGTTTATTTGAAAAAGATAATGTGAATTACTTGGTTCATGTATTAAAACGTTTTAATACGGTACCTAAATTAAATAATATTAATATTATTACCTCTAATACAGAGCCTGCTGTATTTAAAATTGTGCCAAATAAAGCAATTATAATTGGCGCCTTGTATTTGAAGAACCCAGTTTTAGCCTTGGTTTATTTAAGGTATGGTATAGAATGGCAGTTGTGGTATAAAGCCTTAAGTGATAAAAAAGAAAATATAGCATTATGCGATATAGCTGCGTTTGAAGTAACTCGCATATTTTACCAATTATTACCAAAAGAAGATAAAGACAAATTAAACGCTCTAAATTACATTTTAATTGATTTGGTTATAAAAGGAGATGATTTAAGTGCAGAATCTTTACTAGAATATCAAGAATTGCAAGCTTTCCATGGCCTTAAAAATACCAGTAAAGTTTTTAAAGAGTCTTGGAAACCTATTGTTGAAAATCTAGCAAAACCAACAGAGTATTTACTAATGGCTGGTGGTGATCTTAGATTAAATATAGATGAAGTAGCCTTGCTAAATAAATACGGTTGCAGACCATTTCCTAGACCAGATGCATTTACGTTTGCCTCTTCTACAGCAACAAGTGTATCAAATTTTGCTTTCGATAAAACAGATAAAGTAAGGAGCATTTTAATAAAGAATAGCTTAAAAAATGGTTTCAAAAAAACGACTAATGAATTCTCTGAATTATTAAAAAACAACCTAAAAAAAATCTTTAAACTAAATGATGCCTGTGAGATAATTTTTTCACCTTCAGGTACTGATTCTTCACTTCAAATAGCTGCAATTACTCAAATTACTACAGACAAGGAAATTACTCATATTTTGGTGGCTTCAGACGAAACGGGTAGTGGTGTTTCTACAGCATTAAAAGGCTGTCATTTTGAAAACACATCGGCACTAAATTATCCGGTTAAAAAAGGCGATAAAATTGAAGGGTTTAGAGATGTTGATGTCATTAATATTCCTTTTAGAGATGAGAATGGAAAATTGAAAACCACTGCTCAGTTAGATGCTGAAGTTCTTAATGAAATTACAAAAACCGAGCAATCAGGTAAACATGCTGTGCTGCATGTAATGGATCATTCAAAACTAGGTTATCAATCGCCTAGTAAAAAAATGATGGAAGATTTAAATAAACTCAATAGTCCTGCTTTACAAATTATTGTAGATGCAGCTCAACTTAGGTTAGATGCAACAGATATTCAAAATTATTTAGAGAGAGGATATATGGTTGCAATAACAGGAAGTAAATATTTTACAGGACCTCCATATTGTGGCGCATTGCTATTACCAGAAAGTGTGAATCAATTAATTAATGCTTCAAAAAAATCATTGCCAGAAGGGTTAACTCAGTATTATAACCATACAGATTGGCCAACATCATGGTTTTGTTCTAAAGCGTTATCAGACGGATTTAATTATGGTTCTTACATGAGATGGAATGCTGCAATAGTAGAAATGGATAGATATTATAAAACACCAATTTTATATAGAAATATGGGTATTGAGATGTTTTGTAATTTTGTTGACGATTCTATAAAAGATGCATCCTTTTTAGAGCGATTGTATGATGATGAAGCAAAAGCTAATAGTAATGATAATAATGAATTTGGAATAAGAAACATCCGTACAATTTTTCCGTTTTTTATCCGTAAAAACAACAAAGTTTTACCTGTAGATAAGGTGAAAGAGCTCTATATGTTATTAAATTCAGATTTGTCAGATAAATTTGAAGGTTCTTCGTTAGAAATTATAAGGCTTGCAGCGCAAAAATGTCATATCGGACAAGCAGTTAATGTAAAATACGGAAACGATTTACAAAGTGCTGTTTTAAGAATAAGTTTGGGAGCAAGGGTTATTTCAGAAAGTTGGGTAAATAGAGATATTAGTCTGTTTTTTAGGAATATAGAAATGCAAATGAGTCAAGTGACGGTGATTATTAGAAAGATAGAATTGATTCTTAATCACCCAGATTTGATAGATTGAAGTATTACAAAATACTGAAGATTTAAAATTATGTTTTTAAATTCTGATTTTCTAATTTTAAAGGTGTTTAGTTTTGCATAGTCGAGACTGTAAAATCCAAGGTGTTTTTGTTTAAAAACCTTTCTATATTAAAATGTAAGAGCCTTTTTGATGTTAAAGAATCTAACTACCTTTGCAGAAAACAAAACCAATGCAACTTAAGCTCTCAAAACCTATCTGTTTTTTCGATTTAGAAACTACAGGTATTAATATTTCAAAAGACAGAATCGTAGAAATCTCTATACTTAAAGTCTATCCCGATGGTAAGGAGTTAGCTAAAACTTGGTTAGTGAATCCTGAGATGCCAATTCCTGCAGAAGTAACAGCAATTCATGGAATCTCGGATGCAGACGTTGCAGATAAGCCAAACTTTAAGGAATTGTCTAAGGAGATTTATAATATGATAAAGGATTCGGATTTGGGAGGATTTAATTCTAATCGTTTCGATATTCCGCTTTTAGCTGAAGAAATGTTAAGAGCAGATGTCGATTTTGATATGAAAAACACACAATCCGTAGATGTGCAAACTATATTTCATAAAATGGAGCAAAGGACATTAGTTGCGGCTTATAAATTTTACTGCGATAAAGATTTAAGCGATGCTCACAGCGCAGAAGCAGATACCAAAGCAACCTATGAGGTTCTAAAAGCACAGTTGTCTAAGTATGATGAATTAGAAAACGATACTAAATTTTTAGCAGAGTTTAGCTCACGTAAAAAGTTTGCAGATTTTGCCGGTTTTATAATATTTAATAAAGAAGGTGAAGAATGTTTCTCTTTTGGTAAGCACAAGGGGAAAAAGGTAGTGGATGTTATGGAAAAAGAACCAGGTTATTTTGGTTGGTTGCTCAATGCAGATTTTCCTTTATATACCAAAAAAGTATTGACAGCAATTAAATTAAGACAATTTAATAATAAGCTTAGCTAAAAGCTAATTTTAAAAATTAAAAGCTGAAAAATGAAGCTAATCTGCATAGGTCGCAACTACACAGACCACATTAAAGAGCTAGAAAACGAAAGGCCAAAAGATCCTGTTATTTTTCTAAAACCGGATACTTCTATTTTATTAAAGAAACAACCCTTTTTTATTCCAGATTTCTCTAATGATGTACATTATGAAGTTGAGGTTTTGGTAAAAATAAATAAAGTAGGAAAGTACATTGATAAGAAATTTGCGCATAAGTATTATGATCAAATAGGGCTCGGAATTGACTTTACAGCTAGAGACCTACAAGCACAATTAAAGTCAAAAGGATTACCTTGGGAAAAAGCTAAGGCCTTTGATGGTGCAGCAGTAATAGGAAAGTGGTTACCAAAAAACAAATTTCAAAATATAAACAATATAAATTTCAGTTTAAAAAAGAATGAAGATATAGTACAAGCTAGTAATACAGAACTTATGCTATGGAAAATAGATGAAATTATAGAATATGTCTCTAAATATTTTACTTTAAAAATTGGAGATATTATCTTTACAGGCACACCTGCAGGAGTTGGTAAGATTTTTGCAGACGATAGATTAATTGGTTACATAGAAGACGAAGAAATGTTTTCAATAAAAATAAAATAAATGTCACAACATTATAAATTAGATCGTGTACGAGAAATGGCTGATAACGATGAAGAATTCGTTGCAACTATAGCAGCAGCCTTCTTAGAAGAAGTACCCGAAGATGCAGAACGATTAAGAACAGCAGTTCCAGCAAAAGATTTTAAAGAAGTTTACCAAGCCGCTCATAAAATGAAGCCAACTGTAGATTTGTTTGAACTAGGCGTATTAGATACCTTAATTGAAGTGCAAGATTGGGGAAAGTTTGAGCAAACAGAAAAAAATATAGATCAGCAACTTATCACAGTATTAACTGCAGTAGATAATGCTGTTAATGAAATTAAAGCCGATTTCGGACTCTAAATGCAAGCAGAAATAATTACTATTGGCGATGAAATTCTCATTGGTCAAATTGTAGATACAAATTCTGCATTTATTGGTAAGGAATTCAATAAAGTTGGAATCTCAATTTATCAGATTACATCTATTCAAGATGAAAAATCTCATATTCTTCAAGCCTTAAAGGAAGCAGAAGCTAATGCAGATATCATAATTATAACGGGAGGACTTGGACCAACTAAAGATGATATCACCAAACATACCATTTGCGAATATTTTAATGATACACTAGTTGAAGATAAAGCTGTTTTAAAACATGTAGAACAAATATTTTCAAAATTCAGTTCATCTCCGCTTTTAGAAGTAAATAAGCAACAAGCATTAGTGCCTTCTAAAGCACATGTTTTAAAGAATTATAATGGTACAGCTCCAGGAATGTGGTTAGAAAAAAACGGAAAAGTTTTTGTGTCACTTCCAGGAGTGCCTTACGAAATGAAGGCATTAATTACAGAGCAAGTTATACCTAAATTAAGGGAACAGTTTAAGTTTCCTTTTATAATGCATAAAACCATCTTAACTTATGGTAGAGGTGAAAGTGCACTAGCAGAACATATTTCAAAGTGGGAAGAAGATTTACCTCATTTTATAAAATTAGCGTATTTACCTAGTTTAGGTCGCGTACGTTTAAGGTTGTCTGGAAAATCTTCGGATAAAAAATTACTTGAAACTGAAATTAATAATCAGATAAATCTGCTCTTGCCACAAATTGAAGATATTTTTGTTGGTTTTGAAGATGAGGCATCAATAGAAGCTCTTATTGGTAACAAATTATCGCAAGAAGGGAAAACATTAGCAATAGCAGAGAGTTGTACAGGTGGTAGAATTGCGCAATCATTTACAGCAATTGCTGGTGCATCTAATTATTTTAAAGGTAGTGTTGTAACTTATGCAACAAGCTCTAAAGTGAAAGTGTTAAACGTCCCACAAGTAGTTATAGACAAACATTCTGTAGTAAGTAAAGAAGTTGCAGAAGCTATGGCTAATAACGTAAGAGAACTTTTTAATACTGATTATGCAATAAGTACTACTGGCAACGCAGGACCTTCAAAAGGAGATTCTGATGCAGAAGTAGGTACCGTTTGGATTGGTATTGCTACAAAAGATGAGGTGTTTTCAGAAGTTTTTAATTTTGGAACACTTAGAGAAAAAGTTATTGGTAGAGCAACTAGTAAGGCTTTTGAGATGTTACTAAAAGAAATTTAAAAAAAGTGGATATATATTTTTGCTAAACCTCAAAGTTTTATTAAATTTGCACCCTGTTTAAAATATCCATGTTCGGATTTTAGATTCTTAATGCTAATGTTTAAAGGGATATACTCTAAAAACAACAACAATATTAAGAGTTAGCAGAAAAACAATAATAGACCTAAAGAAAGAAAACAATGTCAAGAGTTTGTGAACTTACTGGGAAAAAAGCGATGGTTGGAAACAATGTTTCTCACGCTATGAATAAAACAAGACGTAGATTTGATGCAAATTTAATCAAAAAACGTTTTTACATTCCTGAAGAAGATAAGTGGGTAACATTAAAAGTTTCTACATCAGCATTAAAGACTATCAATAAAATTGGTATCGAAGCAATGTTAAAAGAAGCTAGAGCAAAAGGATTTTACAAATAATAGCGTTTTTTTAACGCTTAAGTCAATTTACAATGGCAAAAAAAGGAAATAGAATACAGGTTATCTTAGAGTGCACGGAGCACAAAACTTCTGGAAAACCAGGAACATCAAGATATATTACAACAAAGAACAAGAAGAATACGCCAGATCGTATGGAGATTAAGAAATTTAATCCTATTCTTAAGCGTATGACAGTACATAAAGAGATAAAATAAGAAAACATGGCAAAGAAATCAGTAGCGTCTTTACAGACAGGATCAAAGCGTTTGACAAAAGCGATTAAAATGGTAAAATCACCAAAAACTGGAGCTTACATGTTTGTAGAATCAGTAATGGCACCAGAATTTGTCAATGACTTTTTAAACAAAAAATAATCTTTATTTATATATAGATTTACTAAACTGCTTTCTTATGAAAGCAGTTTTTTTATGTTTATATTTGAAAAACATCTGACATCTTATCAGTATAATACTAAAGGCAAGGTTGTTGTAATGTCATAATTACTAATAATACTGTCACACTGAGCTTGTCGATGTGCTGATAAATAACCTAACAACAAAATGAGTTTTTTTAAAAAAATATTCTCTTCAGAAAAGAAAGAAACACTAGATAAAGGCTTAGAGAAATCTAAATCCTCTTTTTTTAGTAAATTAAATAAAGCCGTTGCTGGAAAATCTAAAGTAGATGACGATGTTCTAGATAATCTTGAAGAAATCTTAGTAACAAGTGATGTTGGTGTTAATACCACTTTAAAAGTTATTACAAGAATTGAAGAACGGGTGGCGAAAGATAAATATTTGGGTACATCAGAACTTAATAAAATACTTAGGGAAGAAATTGCTGCTTTATTATCTGAAACAAAATCTGGAGAGGAAACCGAGTATACCATTCCAGAATTACCAAAACAAACAGATGGTTCTAAAACGCCATATGTTCTAATGGTTGTTGGTGTAAATGGTGTTGGTAAAACAACAACCATTGGTAAATTGGCATACCAGTTTAAGAAGAAAGGTTTAAAGGTGGTACTTGGTGCGGCAGATACATTTAGAGCAGCAGCAATAGACCAACTTCAGGTTTGGGCAGATAGAGTAGATGTGCCAATGATAAAGCAAGAAATGGGTTCTGATCCAGCTTCTGTTGCCTTTGATGCACTACAATCTGGTGTTAACCAAGATGCCGATGTTATAATTATTGATACTGCAGGTCGTTTACATAATAAAATTAACTTAATGAACGAGTTAACAAAAGTAAAACGTGTTATGCAAAAGGTAGTTGGTGATGCACCTCATGATGTTTTATTAGTTTTGGATGGTTCTACAGGGCAAAATGCTTTTGAACAAGCCAAACAATTTACAGCAGCAACAGAAGTTACCTCTTTAGCGGTTACTAAATTAGATGGAACAGCAAAAGGAGGTGTAGTTATAGGTATTAGCGATCAATTTCAAATTCCAGTTAAGTATATTGGCGTTGGTGAAGGTATAGAAGATTTACAGGTTTTTAATAAATATGAATTTGTAGATTCTTTTTTTAAATAATGTTACTATCTATTATTACCGTTTTAAAGTAAAGTGTCCTACATGAGTTTTACCATTGGCTCGTGTAACTTTAAACCAGTAGTCGTTGGTAGGTAATAAATTTCCATTGTAGGTGCCATCCCAAGTGGATGTGGCATCTAAATTGGCTAGGATTTTTCCATATCTATTAAATATCAAAATAGTTAAACTCGGTTCAGATAAAGCATCTTTTATATACCAATTGTCGTTTGTGCCATCTCCATTTGGTGTAAAAAACTTAGGGTAGTTTAATAAATAAATAACTTCTTCTGCGGTATCACAGCCATTTTTATCTCTAACGTAAACGGTATATTCGCCAGAAGATAATCCTGTAAAACTATCGCTGTCTTGGTAGTTTATATTATCTATTGAATATTCGTAATCGCCTAAACTTAAATCCGATAAGAAGATTGTGATTGAATTATTATTATCAGTCCAATCTTCAATTTCAATATTCGAAATTATAGCAGTATTAGAAAGTATGACTTCAAATTCTTTTAAAGAGCTACAAGTATAAGAACCATAATCTTCAGTAACAGAAACCCAGTATTGTCCAATATTTTCATTATTGACTGAAATTGTTTGTGATATTTCTCCTGTTGACCATAAGTAACTATTAAAGCCATAACCAGCATCTATTGTTACAGAGTTTTCACCTTCACATATACTAACGACTTCTTCAATTGGAATAATAGGAGATTCACCTAGACTAATTGAGATTTCTGCAATTTGATAGCATTTATCTAAAGAATCAATTCTTACAAAAATAGAATAGGTGTCTGTGGTCCATTCATAATTTGTTGGATTTAATATGAGTCCTTCTTCATAATAATTCTCAGCATCTGTTAAAGACATGAAATAACTAAATATGCAATCATTACAATTTACTAAATCGTCTTCATGGATGGTTAAATCTGTAAATTCAGAATTGTCATTATCAGTATCACATATAATTGTGGAAATGTTATTTACAACAAGTGTAGGGGAAATAATAGTTACTGTTACGGACAATATTTCATCGCTCTCACAACCACTAAGACTTTCTTTCTTTGCGTAGTAGATTGTACCACTCACTAAACTTGTGGTGTTTGGTAAAATATTGCCATTAATTGCAGCGTCATACCAAACAGCATTGGCATTTACTTCAATATCACTTAAGGTTGGATTTTGGGTGGTGCAAAACTGTTGTTCAGCTTCACCAATTAGAGGTTCTGGTGTTGCAGTTATTTCAACAATTATTACTTCAGAAGTTATACGACAAGAAATTGAATTTATATTGTCTCCATTAGCCGCAGCAATTCTATAATAAACTATTCCTGCAGAAGTTGTTTCTGTAAAAATATAATCTAAAGCCGTGGCATTTTCAATATCTAACCAAGTTGTACCTAAGTCAGTAGAATATTGCCATTGATATTGTGGATTAGAATAACCTTCAGAAATCGTTGTTTGAAAAGTATAACTTACATTTTCGTTTTGGCATACGGTTATACTATTTGTTGTTTCGTTTTCAATTGTGTTTGAAATTGTTGGACCACAAGGTCTAAACTCTATATCATCTAAAGCAATATCATTTCCAGGATGTGCACTTGGTGCTGAGTTTAGTATTGTAATTACGACTTCAGTATCTGCGTCTAAAGTAAAAAAGAATCCATATTGTTGCCAAATACCAGAAGTAGATTGTGCTATATCACCTGTATTATATGATCCTAAAATATTACCTGATGTATCGCTTATTCTAAAAGTAACATCTGGATGATATTCATCTGTGCCAGCAGAGGGATTCATAATATTCATTAGCCAAGCAGAGAACTCAAATGTGGTATTTGCGCAGAGCCCTGTTACAGTTTTGGTATAAAAGACACCTTCATTAGCAAGTACAGCACTATTAATTACCATCATGTAACCATTAGAATCGCCTGTATGGTCAGATGTGGTATGCCAAGCATTATCTTTTAAACCACTAGTTGTATTTGCTATGGTGTATTCTCCTTCGTCTAAATTGCCAGAAGAACTGTAAGTAAATGCAGTTATATTAGATCCTAAAGCTGGTCCTCTGTTTGTGCCAGAACCAAAATTTATTTCAATAACAGGATCACCTAAACTGCCTTCGCATAATTGTGAATAGACTTGCGATGAAGTTAAAAATAGAATAATAGAATAAAGGATGTGGTTTTTCTGCAAAGCTATTTTTTTTTAATCTTAAAAACGAATAGTAAAGTATTAACTATTAATTTTTAGATGTGTTTTTCATAAAAAACTTGTGTAGTAAAGTTTAATATTTTTAAATTGAAAGTACTTAACAAATACAGAATCTTGGAAAACAAACAAGTCAGAAAGCTCTAAATAACTGTTATATCATTTAAATTCTAAAAAAGCAAAAAGCCTTTAGAAATGTCTAAAGGCTTTTTAATATTTTGTGTTTTTTTAATTTATTATGGTCCAGTAACTGTAATTGGACCCACCCAATCACTATAACCGTTAGTGCCGCAGTTAGCTCTAATATAAAAGTCATAAACTGCGCCTGTATACGTGTGATTTGTTAACTGTATAGGATTGTAACTTGTGTCTATTGTTGTCCCAGAACCTATAGGGTCACCAGAACCAACTTTGTGTAATTGCCATGTGTTTTCACCATTCATAGAGTCCCAACTAAATACTAGTACGTCTGATCCTTGAGCAGTAGTATAAATCTGGTCTAAAGTAAAATTAATAGGGTCTAAACAGCTAGGATTTAAAGGGTCTTCCAAAGTGCTATGAGTAACAGGGCCTACCCAAGAACTATAACCACTTTCACCACAAGTATTACGTACATAAAAGTCATAAGATGTATCAGAGTTTAAACCACTTATTCTAGCATTACTAGGATATATTGTCTCATCATATGTTGTTATGGTTCCTGATCCTAATATAAAACCTTCCGTACCATGTTGAATTTGTGAGCCATCAAAATCTCCATCAGACCATGCTAAGTCTATGTAATTATAACTTACAGAATTATTGTAGGGTTGTACATAAAGATTTCCAGGGTCATTACAATAAGGATTATAATTTAATGTCACAAAGTTAAAAGGTGTTGACCAACTGCTGTATTCGTTAGACTCATTACAAAAAACTCGTGCATAAAAGGTGTATTGTGTTTGTTCCAAAAGATTTTCGATATGAACATAAGGTTCAGGTATCGTTAAAATCGTTCCAGAGCCTTGTGTAAAACCAAATTGACCATACTCTACTTGAAACAAAGCAGAGTCTACTTCGTAACTCCAGCTAAATGTAGCTGTTGTGTTGGTGATGTTATTAACATCAAGGTTGGTAGGTTTAGGACAGCTGGAACTGTCTGAATCATCACTACTTGAGCACCCAAGTGCTAGGATAGAAATAGCTAAAAGTAAAATTAATTTTTTCATAGATTGATTTGATTTAAGGGTCGCAAATATAAATATTATTAGGACAAATACTTAAATCAATAAATCTAATTTACTAGGCTTGTAAAGAGGACTTAATCACTAATTAAATTATTAATTTTTAGCCAAAGCTCATTATCAAAACTAGAAAGTCCAAAGTTTTCATCATCGGCAGATTCTCCCATTCTAATAACAACTATTTTTTTACTTGGGACAATATAAATTTTTTGATCATTTTTACCTAATGCAGCAAACATATCGTTTGGAGCATCTGTAATTAGTTTGCCTGCAAATTCAAATTGTGTTTGCGGTAAATGATACGTGGATTTTCCGTTTAACCACCATAAATAGCCATAAGCTAAATTGATGTCTTGAGAAGTATTGGTAGCTTCTGTTAAATAATTGTTGTTTATAATTTGCTCATCTTCCCACATTCCATTGGCAAAAGTTAATAAGCCAAATCTTGCCATACTTCTGGTATTACTCCAATATACACTTAAATCACCAAGAGCAAGCCAACTGCCGTTCATGCCAATTGGTGTTTTTAATTTAGCATCAAAATAGTTACTCCAAGTTTGGTTAGTTGCTTCCGCAACAACATCTTGCATTTTTACATAGACATTGTGATAAGCCCAACGTTCGCCAGCATCAGCTAAATATTGCAAATTAGATGGTGAAACATCATCTCCAGCACTATCATCTAATCCAGAAGTCATAGTTAAAAGATGTTTACAGGTAATTAAATTCTCTTTATCTAAAGTAGCACTAGTCCAACCTGTTCCTAAATAATCAGAAACTTTATTATTTATGTCTATAAAACCTTCTTGTTCTGCGATTCCAGATGTGGCAGTTGTTAATGTTTTACCAGCACTTGCCCAATACCATGTTGAGTTAGCGTTATGCCCATTCATATATTCCTCTACTACAATTTTTCCATTGTGTAGAATCATAAAACTTCTGGTGTTTTTTTCTTCTAAAAAATCTAATAGTGGTTGAAGTTGATTTTCATTCCAGTTTAATTCTGAAATAGATTCCGTTTCCCAAGTATCAGAATCTAAAGGCGGAAAATAGATATCTTCAGTTTGAGAATCTTCGTCATCACTAGAATCACTATCGCTAGAGCATGATACTATTAGACAAAAACAGAAGAAAAATGAGAGTAATTGTAACGATTTCATGGTTAAGTTTTTATTTAAGACTGATAAATATACTAAAGGTTTAATTTACATTGTATCTTTGCAAACTGATTTAATAGAACATGCGTACAAAAACTCTTAAGAAAAACAGAATCAACGTTATAACACTTGGTTGTAGTAAAAACGTTTACGATAGCGAAGTATTAATGGGGCAACTTAAAGCTAGTGGTAAAGATGTAGTCCATGAACAAGAAGGTAATGTTGTGGTGATTAATACTTGTGGATTTATAAATAATGCCAAGGAAGAAAGTGTGAATACCATTTTGGAATACATGCAGAAGAAGGAAGATGGTGAAGTAGATAAGGTTTTTGTAACAGGTTGTTTAAGTGAGCGCTATAAGCCAGACTTGGAGAAGGAAATACCAAATGTAGATCAGTATTTTGGAACAACTGAATTACCAGGTTTATTAAAAGCATTAGGTGCAGATTATAAACATGAGCTTATTGGTGAACGTCTAACTACGACACCAAAAAATTACGCTTATCTTAAAATTGCCGAAGGTTGTGACAGACCATGTAGTTTTTGTGCAATCCCAATTATGAGAGGGAAACACAAAAGTACACCAATAGAAAACTTGGTTACTGAAGCTGAAAAATTGGCAGCAACAGGCGTTAAAGAATTAATTCTTATAGCTCAAGATTTAACGTATTACGGTTTAGATATATACAAAAAACGAAACCTTGCTGAATTACTTGAAAACTTAGTTAAAGTTGAAGGTATAGAGTGGATTCGTTTGCATTATGCGTTCCCAACTGGTTTTCCGATGGACGTTTTAGACCTTATGAAACGTGAGCCTAAGATTTGTAACTATTTAGATATTCCTTTACAGCATATTTCTGATGATTTATTAAAATCTATGCGTCGTGGAACTACAAAAGCTAAGACGACAAAATTGATTAATGAATTTAGAGCAATTGTTCCCGAAATGACAATTAGAACAACGCTTATTGTTGGTTATCCTGGAGAAACAGAAGCCCATTTTGAAGAATTGAAACAATGGGTAAAAGATATGCGTTTTGAACGTCTAGGATGCTTTACATATTCTCACGAAGAAAATACACATGCCTACAACTTAGAAGATGATGTGCCTGAGGACGTAAAAATTCAACGTGCAAATGACATAATGGAAATTCAATCGCAGATCTCTTGGGAATTAAACCAAGCTAAAATTGGACAGGTGTTTAAAGTTGTTATTGATCGAAAAGAAGGCAACTACTTTGTTGGTAGAACAGAATTTGATTCTCCAGATGTAGATAACGAAGTGTTAATTGATGCCTCTAAAACTTATTTGAAAACAGGAGAATTTGCAACTATAAAAGTGATTGAAGCAGAAGACTTCGACCTTTATGGCGAAGTCTTATAATGTTTTTATGTTTTAAGTAGTTTTAAAGATGTGGCAAGGTTGATTAACAACCATCAGTAGGACCAAATGTAAATACCAGTTCTTGGTTCATTTTTTCACCATTTGCATTTTGTGCAGGTATCCATTGACCAGGAATATTTTTTACCAACTCCATAAATTTTGCATCTATTTTAGGATAACCAGTTGACATTGCATCGTGTTTAACATTTGTCACTTTTCCTTCTTTGTTGATGATGAAACTAATTTTTAAGGCGTTAATTTTATTATCTGTTATAATATTCATAACGTTTCTACTATTGTCTTTAAAATAGTTTAGTAATGCTTCTTTGCCCTCTGAATAAGCAGCTTGTTGGTTTGGTACAATAGTAATATGAGGTCCAAAAAATTTATCTTCTATAATACCTGTTTCCATATTTTTACCTCTAAACTCTGTTCTAATCGTAAAATGATTAAAGTAATCCATTGATTTTAAAAGTTTTATTTGTGCCTTTGTAAGCTTTGCTGTTGTGCCTAGTGCTTGTAATTCAGATAATTGATTGTCTTTTATAACCGTAAGATTTACCGATTTTATTGTTATTATTTGGTCTTTTTCACCTTCATTTAAAAAATCATAAATACTCTTAGCATTGAGAACATCTGCTTTTTTTACAGGAGCAAACCGCGCATCTACTCCATAATATAAATTTGGTAATGGATTAAGATATGGCCCAACATAGACGTTGTTTTCCATGACAGCTTCATTGGTTGCAACTGTAGTTAAAGTTTCAGGATTATTGATTGTTAATTTAGTAAAACCAAAAAATAATACACTAAGGATGGTTAATGTTGTTCCTAAGATAATAATACGCTTCTTCATAATTGTTGTTTTTGAGATGAATACTTCAAATGTATTATGGATTGAAGCTACAGTTGTAAAATTAAATGTAAAAAAAGTGCAAATTCTTTGTGAATCTTAACGTTGTAAATGTTTACTACGCTGAAAGTGTGGAATTATTCTGCTTTATCATAAGCTTCTTTCATCCATTCAATTAATTCATCATCTATATCATCTACAGTAGTTATTTTTACTCGATGTGTACACATTGTCCCAAAAGGACCAGAATTTTCGAGTCTATCTGTTGTTGGTTTATCTGGTAGTTTTAATCCTAAATCAATTCTTGTTTTAGTAGCTGGTTTTATTAAAACAAATTGACGTTTTCTTATAATACTAACACTTGTTTTCTTGGGAGTGATTGTTATATCATTTCCAAAAACTTCAACAGTAGCTTGTAGCTTTTTATATATAGGAAATAAACTTTCCTTGCCTTTATATTGGTTGGCAACTAAATCATCTGCTGTATTATTTTCTTCTTTAGAAAGCGTGACAATAGTATTGGCAAAACCATGTGTTACGCCATGTTCTTTTTTAAGAAAATTAACACCTTCAGAATGTTTGGCAAATGCTTTTTCTTTTAAAATAGATTTCCATTGATCTAAAGATTTACCTGTTTTCTCAGGCATATTATTAATCATTGTTTGTAGTGCTTTTTCCATAAGCTTTGGTTTTAAGAGGTTTAATGTGACTTTTTACAGTATTGTGTGTCTTATAATTGAACAAAAATATCAGTATTATGAACAGAGCCGTTAGACACAATAGAAAGCAAATTGTATTATTATCTTGTTACACGATAATGAGTTCACTAATATGGTATTTTTTATTCTAATTGTTTTTTATTTTGAAGGTAAACTATTAATGTAAGCGAAACTTTTTTCAAAATATTCTACTAAGAGTGCTTTGTTGATATATAGGTTTTTAGGTACTAAAACATAATCTCGCATTTTAGCACCATAAGAATAATAATCTCCTGTATTATAATCGGTTTTAAATTTATTCGCCATTTCCTTTGGTAAGCGAATGCCAATTTCTCCATCTTTATTTAGCAAGGTAAACATATAACCATTAGATGATGTGTAAATCATCTTTTTGCCTTTACGCTCAAAACCATCGCAAGCTTCGGTTATGTTATCGTATAGTTTTAATGTTTCTTCCCACGTCATATTAAATATGTTGATCTATTAAAATAGCATTTCCATCTGGGTCTAAAACTACAAAACTTGTAGGTCCAGAGGTTGACTCGTCAGCTTCATGTTCAAATTTTATGTTTTTAGCTTTTAATGCTTTTTGAATAGTTCTAACATCATCAAAATTTTCTAAAGTATTAGCGTTTTGGTCCCAACCAGGATTAAAGGTGAGGATATTGTTTTTAAACATACCTTGAAATAAACCAATCAAGGATTCGCCATTTTTCATAATGAGGTAATTTTTTTCTAAATCACCACCAAAAACGGAAAATCCCAAAGTTTCATAAAATTCTTTTGATGCCTTTATGTCTTTTACAGCAAGACTAACTGAAAATGCGCCTAGTTTCATAATCTTATTTAGTTAGACTTAAAGATAATGAAAGTTTTAATTATGACGTTTTGTAGGTGTTTTTTAATAATGTGTACAATACGTTAGTTAAATTAAGGTTTTAATTTTAATGTGGTTTTGAATATTCGTTTAACGTCCACTGTGTATGGCGAAGTGAGGCGCGCCTCACGAGGAGTCATAATTGCGCCTCATTCGCTATAAACGCTGATGTGTGTAGTTTCGTGTGGAGCTCTTGTAGACTCGACTAAATATAGCAATAGCACAAAATTATTTGAGGTGTAATTAACAATGGACGATGTGGTAAAATTAGTAGAAAGGAAGCGTTTGGAAAACGCGATTCTACGTGCCGCAGGCAATTTCACCACATCGATCTCGGCTATGAGTAGTTGCGTGGGTTAGCACGAAATTTTGCAAGTACACACCAAGCTGAAAATCCGTAAGGATTTTTAGAAGTAGGCGAGAACAAGCAATTACTTATTGCTATTGTTGTAAAGCGTTATTTTTTAAATGAATAAAATTAATATTCGGTATTTTGTTAATTTTTAATCAGTTTTCTATAAAAAACTTTATTATCAGTTTCGACTGCAATAAAATAAATACCATTATTCAAGTAAGAAATGTCAAATTGAATATTTTCGTTATTAGAATTATCTAATTTTATTATTTCTCTACCAAAACTATCTAATAAACAAATTTGTTCAAAAAAAACTTTCTCAAATTTTAAGTTGACTTTTGTTGATGCAGGGTTAGGATATATAATAAATTTTTCCTTTTCCAAATCTTCAAAATCATTGGTTGATAAAGAGTTATATTCAGCACTAATTGAATCTGTATCTGACACAACAGTTGAATCACATGTTGTAGAACCTAGTGATGATACAATGATACCAATATTAATGGTATAATTACCACTATTAGTTAATGGTATAAAAAAATCATTGTCTTCTTGGTGAAACGCTAAGGTGCCTTCATCTCTGAGACAAATTGAAAGATGTATTACATTATTTTCAATTGAAAATTCACTACTTAATAAACTAAACCCTTGATGCCAAAAAGTTTCAACATTTACATTTAGGCCTCCTGTTATTTGTGTAGCAGAAGTGCTAGCTATTTCTATTGCAAATGATGGCAAAGAAACTAAGAATAGGATTAGAGGAAATACTATTTTTTTCATATTTCAAATATTTTATTGTCTTTAATTAACCAAAGTATTAAAAATTTTATTCGGCTAGAATATTCGTTAACAATTCAGGTTTCAGATTAATATTTTTCAGGACGCTAGTTAATGCTTTACAATGTCTCGCGGATATAAAAGCGTTTCAAAGTATTATATCCAACGTTAAACGAAGGTAGTTTTTTTGAGATTTAAAGTCAAGTGCCTCACTCTTAAATATATAGTTTTTTGTCATTAATTGTTAATAAGGTAAAACACCATTTATATTATAGGTAACAAGCATGTTGTTATTGCTTAACTCATACTTTTAAGCACATCAATAATTTCATCTGGTTCAGAGCGTGTTCTGTAATCTATATTAACGTAATTCCATTTTACAATACCATCTGTGTCTAAAATAAAGGTCGCAGGAATTGGTAAAACATTAGCATTTCCATTATTAATAGCTTTTAATTCTAGTCCACGATCTACACGCATATGTTCCATCAAAAATTCTGGGACTTCCCAAGCCACACCATATTGTCTGGCAACTTTAGCATCTTGATCCGACAACACTGTAAATTCCATTTTACTAATTTCATTTTCTGATAAGGAATCATCTGGTACTTCTGGGCTAATAGCAACTAAGCTTGCACCTAAAGCTTGTATCTCACTGAGTTTAGCTTGCAATGCTCTTAATTGTAAGTTGCAATAAGGACACCAACTACCACGATAAAATGTAACTACAACAGGTCCTTTTTTAAGTAAATTGGCTAAAGAAATTTGTTGTCCTTTAGGGTTTGGTAATACAAAATCTACAGCTTTGTCGCCAATTTTTAGAGCGTCTTTTCCGTCTTCAAAGGCTTTTGCTTTGGCTATAACATCATCAACACCTTGCATAAATTCGGGTTTTGCTTTACGTCCTGATGCAATTTTGGCGTCGGTTTGTTCTTTAAGTGTTTTCATGTCAGATATTAAATTTGAGTAAGTTTTATAATGTTTAAATAAAAATTCAATTTACCTATTATCTAATAACTGAAGTTATTCTTTAATTTTAATTAATGTTTTAAATAGTATTTACAACTCGTAAGCATTGTTATTCACAAAGAATAAAGAATTCACAAAAAACAATTTACCGTTTTCCCAAAAGCTTCTAAAAAGAGGGTTATCTACCATGTAAATAAAACTACCGCTTCCCATAGTTTCCTCACCAAAAACCAAAGTTTGGTCTAAGTTTTTTACAGCATTTTGACCTGCAAATCCAGAAAATACTTTGGTGTCATTTAAGTAAGCCACATTATAGCCACTGTCTAATAAATTGTATGCAGAACTACCTAATTTTAATGTAAAATAATTATCATCATAACCAAAAGCCATAGGATGCGTAGCATCTACTTTAGTATTAAAAATGGCACCTGTAATTAAGTGGTTACTGTATTCGCGTTCGCGATTGGCGTAAGGTGTTAAGTTGTCGTCGTCTGCATCATCGTCAGAATCTTTATAACTTAAACTAAATCCATCTTTACCTGCAAAGCTTCTTAATGCACCATCAATAGCAATTACTTTTCCACCAGAACTTACCCATTCTTTTAATTTGGTCATATTATCGCTAGTTAATACTTTGCCATAATAACCATTTGGTATAACTAAAACATTGTACTTATTCAGGTTGGTTTTACTTAAATCATCTGTGTTTATAGAAGTTACTGGATAGTGCAATTGTTGCTCAAAGAAATGCCAAATCTCACCATAACTTAAAGATGATGTACCATCACCAGAAAGCATAGCAATTTTTTGTTGGTTCACTAATTTAATATCTGGCGAGCCAATATCTGGTGTTTTTTGAGAGAATCCAGAAGTGATTTCTGTTAAAGGCTGTGCATGTTCTTGTGCAATGGTATTCAGTTTTGATACCATTTTTTCAATATGTTTATTGTCGCCTTTAGTGATAATTAAAGAACCACGACCAAAGGTTTTATTGTTAGAAGAAAATGGTTTTTCTGTGAAGCGAACTTTGAAATTGTGCTTTAATAATGCGGCTAAAAATTGCGCATCTTCCATGGAATTCCATTTGCTAACATAGCCGTAAGCATCATTTAAAACCTGAAGCGCTTTTTTACTCGCCATTTTGTTACTGCTCACTTTAGATGTTGTAGCAATAGCATCTAAACCATAAGCATAAGGTAATGACCACGCTGTAATATCGTAGGTTAATGAGTCGGAAAGCAATGTGTTGGGCTCAAACAAAACCTTTACCATTTTTCCTTTCGGTTGGTTAGAATGTACCACCAAAGCATTAGCATCTACATTAAAACTACCTTGATTTCCTGTAGCATAATTGTAACCAGAAACCTTAGAACTCGTTGCATTTTCAAATGAAATTTGATGTTTATTTAACAGTGTTTTTAAGCTATTAATTTTGTCTTCATTCCCTTTTAATACGTAGCTCTTATATTTTAGATTGGCATTATTGAAAAATTTACCAAACTCAATATTCAATTGCTTGGCATTTTTTGAAGCCATTTCTACCGTAGAAATTCCTGTGGTGGTATGATGCGTTAAGCGTTCTACCAAAGTTAAAACATGACCTTCATCGTTTAAAATGCCTAAACCTGCCATACCATGTCCACCTTGTTCGTAAGTCATTCCCATGGCACCCATAAACGTTGGATAGGTATCACCATAACTTGGGTACAATAAATCAAAACGTTCTCTTGTAAAAAATAGCCAACCTTCTGCATCAAAATATTTAGCATGATTCTGACCAATTTGCGTTTGGAAATCGCGTTGCCAATCAGAAATTACCTCATGAAACGGTTCTGCAGCAGGCGCAAAATAATACGGTTCGTTAATGCCTTGTTCATGAAAATCGACATGCACATGTGGCATCCAAGTATTATAAACTTCTAAACGTTGTTGCGTTTCAACTTGTGTTGCCCAAACCCAATCTCTATTTAAATCAAAAAGGTAATGATTTGGTCGTCCACCTGGCCAAGGTTCGTTGTGCTCACTGGCTTGTTTGTCCACATCGTAAGGTTCGCTTTTGGTTTCATTATACCAATTAATGTAACGGTCTCTACCATCCGGATTTACACTTGGGTCCATAATTACAACCGTATTTTTTAATAAATCTTGTTCTTCCGTTAGTAATTTATAAAGTGTTAGCATTGCAGCTTCAGAACTCGATGCTTCGTTACCATGCACATTATAACTCAACCAAACAATTGCAGTATCTGTTGCAGTTGGTTCGCCATCTAATAAACCTGCGTTTTTTAAATTATTTTCTCTAATAGTTTCCAGATTTCCCATGTTAGCTTCACTTGTAACAAAAGCTAAATACATGTTTCTACGTTCATTGGTTTTTCCGTAGTTCACCAATTTTACTTGCTTAGGAATAGCAGTTTCAACAGTTTTAAAATAATCAATAACCTGATGATTTCTACTAAATTGTGTGCCAATATCGTAACCTAAAACGTCATTAGGAGAGGGAATGGTTTGCGATGCTGCTAAGGATAGACTGCCTAAAACGACCAATAAAACGAAGACTAATTTTTGCATTTAATTTAAAATTAAGGTTGTAAGCTAGTAAAGATAGTTAGCGCAACTGAATTAACTAAAAATTAGCAGATAAAAAATTGAAGAGCCTTATATTTATGCCGAAATTAAGATTAACCTATGCCAACTGACTGTATTCCATTTAAGGAAACCAATTATTTTTCAGATTTTATATGCGATTATCTCGCTGAAAAACCAGAATTAAAAGACTTTTATCATCGTTTTCCTAAGCTTGAAAATTTTGAAGCTCAGATACATGAAAAGTCTATATCATTTAAACGTGAAACGAGAACTGTTTTAGTTGAAACATTAAAACAACAATATAAAGATATAAAGACTTCAAATTTGACGTCTGAAAATATTGAAAGTCTACAGCAAGAAAACACCTTCACCATTACAACTGGTCATCAATTAAATTTGTTTACTGGACCATTGTATTTTCTGTTCAAAATTGTTTCAACTATAAATTTAACCATGCAGTTAAAGGCCGAATATCCAAATTATAATTTTGTGCCTATCTATTGGATGGCATCAGAAGACCACGATTTTGAAGAAATCAATTACTTTAACTTTAAAGGAAAAAAGATACAGTGGAATTCTACCCAAACAGGTGCTGTTGGTCATTTTAATACTGAGGGCTTAGACGATGTTTTCGACATTATTTCTTTAGAATTCGGAGAAGGTAGACATGCAAAACAATTAAAAACATGGTTTAAGGAAGGCTATTTAAAACATAATAATTTAGCTGATGCCACACGTTATTTGGCGAATGAATTGTTTGGCGAACATGGCTTAGTAATTGTAGATGCTGACGATAGAGAATTGAAACGTCTGTTTATTCCGCAGATGAGAAAAGAAATGCTAGAGCAAACGGCATTTAAAACCGTATCTGAAACCAATAAAAAATTAGAAGAATTAGATTTAAAAATTCAAGTTAATCCAAGAGAAATAAATTTATTCTATATAAAAGATGGCTTGCGCGAACGTATTGTGGAAAGTGATGGTGCCTATTCGGTTTTAGATTCAGAAATCCAATGGAATGAAACTGAACTTCTAAAACATTTAGATGAAGCACCAGAATGTTTTTCGCCTAACGTAATTATGCGACCATTATACCAAGAAGTAATTTTACCAAATCTCTGTTACATTGGTGGAGGCGGAGAAATGATTTATTGGTTACAATTAAAATCTAATTTTGAAGCGCAAAACGTCACATTTCCTATGTTGTTATTAAGAAATTCAGCCTTAATAAAAACAACCAAACAAGCGGAGAAACTTGAAAAATTAAATATCTCTGACAAAGATTTATTTTTAGACAGACACGCGTTTATTAATAAAAAAGTTAGAAAAATATCGAATATGGATATTGACTTTTCAGACCAAATAGCGCATTTAGAATCTCAGTTTAAATCCCTTTATGATTTAGCTGAACAAACCGATAAATCATTTATTGGTGCAGTAAAAGCGCAAGAAGTAAAACAATTAAAAGGCTTAAAAAATCTTGAAAAACGATTACTACAAGCACAAAAGCGAAAATTAGCAGACCAAATTAGCCGTTGTACAGAATTACAAGAGCAGCTGTTTCCTAATCAAAGTTTACAAGAACGAAATACTAATTTTTCGGAATTATATTTAGAGTTTGGAGACCAATTAATTCCTGAATTATTAAAAGCCTTAGAACCTTTAAAAGGTGAATTTCTAATATTAAATTTAAAATAATCAATGCATCATATTGATATTGAGTTAATTGAAATGACATTAGATGTCATGAAATATGTTATCGGCAGAGTTTCTGCTACCGAGCATCAAATAGGTAAACCCAAAAAAGCAGAAGAATTAAAAGCCATAGTAGGAGAAACTGTAACACCAAAAGGTGTTGGAGGTGAATATGCTTTTAATCTGTGGAAAGAACATTTAGCAAAAACAAATGTACCAGTTGATCATCCTAGAAATTTAGCTTTTGTGCCAGCGTCACCAACTAAGGCTGCCATTATGTTCGATTTAATAACGTCGGCATCTAGTATTCATGGTGCTTATTGGATGGAAGGTGCAGGTGGTATTTTTTGTGAAAACGAAGCTATGAAATGGATTGTGTCTTTAACAGGATTACCAGAAGGTGCTTTTGGTGTTTTTACCAGTGGAGGCACAGCAGCAAACTTATCAGCGATAGTAACTGCAAGAGAGCATTGGCGAGAAAACCCAGAATTTAAAAGAGAAAAAGGTTTAATAATAACCTCCTTAGGTGCGCATTCTTCTATAAAATCTATGGCTAAAGTAGCAGATGTAGATATACTTTTGGTAGACTCTGAAGAGCATTTAACAGGTGATGCCCTAAAGGAGACTATTGCTACTTTAACAGAACATCAGCGTAAATGTTTATTTGCTGTTGTTGCTACAGGTGGAACCACAAATGCAGGTATTATTGATAATTTAGATAGCATTGCAGAGGTTTGCGAAGCTGAGAATTTATGGTTTCACGTAGATGCCGCTTATGGTGGAGGTGCTTTGGTTGCAGATTCTGTTCGTCATTTATTTAAAGGTATAGAAAAAGCAGATAGTATAACTATTGATCCACATAAATGGATGTTTTCGCCATACGATTGTGGTGCTGTTATTTATAAGAATATGGAATTGGCAAAAAATGCCCATTCACAACAAGGGTCTTATTTAGAAATTTTTAAAGACGAAGGTGCACACGGATTTAATCCAACAGATTATCAAATTCAACTAACACGAAGAGTAAGAGGTTTACCATTGTGGTTTTCATTGGCAACTCATGGCACAGACCGTTATAAAGAAGCTGTAGAACGTGGTTTAGAATTAGCACAAATTGCAGGTCGTTTAATAGAAGCGCATCCAGATTTAGAATTGGTTAGAGAGCCAAGTTTATCTTGTGTATTATATAGAAGAATAGGTTGGGAGCCAGAAGATTATACACATTGGACGTACGAAAATCACGATAAAGGATTTGCATTAGTCACACCAACTAAGTGGAAAAACGGTGATACTTATGAAACCTGTTCTCGTTTCTGTTTTATCAATCCAGATACCACAGAAAAGGATATTAAGTTGATTTTAGAAACTATGGTTTAAATCAAAACTATAGATGTGTTAATTTTATAAATTATTTCAAATTTTAAAGGAATTAATTTAATAACAAGTATGCTGATATTATGTTAAAAACTTAATCTAAAAAAAAATTAAATCGTAAATCGTAGTTCGCAAATCAATCCTTATTTTTGCGCATGCAACACAACAAAGTCCTAATTTTAGATTTCGGATCGCAATACACACAGCTTATTGCGCGTCGCGTTAGAGAATTAAACATCTATTGCGAAATTCACCCATTCAATAAAATTCCTTCAGATTCAGATAGCTTTATGGCTGTTATTTTATCTGGTAGTCCAAATTCTGTAAGAGGAGAAGATGTTCTTCATCCAGAATTAGACGGTATTAGAGGAAAAAAACCGATGCTTGCCGTTTGTTATGGTGCGCAGTATTTGGCTCATTTTTCGGGTGGTGAAGTCGCTGAATCTAATACCAGAGAGTATGGTAGAGCCAATTTAGCTTATATTAAAACTGACGAAGATTTCTTTGAAAATATTCACGAAGGCAGCCAAGTCTGGATGAGTCATAGTGATACAATTAAACAATTACCAAAAAATGGTGTTTTGTTAGCCAGTACAAGTGATGTTAAAAATGCAGCTTATAAAATTGAGGGCGAACAAACGTATGCTATTCAGTTTCATCCAGAAGTTTATCATACAACAGATGGACATCAATTACTTCAAAACTTCTTAGTTAAGATTGCAAACGTTGAACAAGATTGGACACCAAATGCATTTGTTGAAGAAACCGTTGAAGATTTAAAAGAAAAACTAGGTGAAGATAAGGTTGTTCTTGGTTTGTCTGGAGGTGTAGATTCTTCAGTGGCTGCGATGCTATTGCATAAAGCCATAGGAAAAAACCTTTATTGTATTTTTGTAAATAACGGTCTTTTACGTAAAAATGAATTCGAAGATGTATTGCATCAATACGAAGGCATGGGATTAAACGTTAAAGGTGTAGATGCTTCGGCACGCTTTTTGGATGCTTTAAAAGGATTGAGTGATCCAGAGAAGAAAAGGAAGGCTATTGGCAATGCGTTTATTGAGGTTTTTGATGATGAGGCACATCTTATACAAGATGTAAAATGGTTAGCGCAAGGCACTATTTATCCTGATGTTATAGAAAGTGTTTCGGCAACAGGTGGACCAAGTGCTACGATAAAGAGTCATCATAATGTTGGTGGATTACCAGATTATATGAAGTTAAAGGTGGTTGAACCACTAAGAGCTTTGTTTAAAGATGAAGTAAGGCGCGTAGGTGCATCTATGAATATGGATAGTCAATTGTTAGGTCGTCATCCATTTCCTGGTCCTGGTTTAGCTATTAGAATTTTAGGAGATCTAACTGAAGAGAAAGTACGTATATTACAAGAGGTAGATGCTATTTTTATAAATAACCTTCGTTCTTGGAATTTGTACGATAAAGTTTGGCAAGCAGGCGCTATGTTGTTACCAGTGAATAGTGTAGGAGTAATGGGAGACGAGCGTACTTACGAAAAATGTGTAGCTTTGAGAGCTGTAGAAAGTACAGACGGAATGACAGCAGATTGGGTAAATTTACCGTATGAGTTTTTGCAAAAAACCTCAAACGAAATTATAAATAAAGTAAAAGGTGTAAATAGAGTAGTATATGATATTAGCTCAAAACCACCAGCTACTATTGAGTGGGAATAATAAAGTTTACTGATTATAAAGCAAAGTCAATTTTCGGTTTTTGGTTACAAAATTAACCAGTCTCTGATTGAAGGCTAAGTACAGTTTTCAGAATTTAAAGTAAAATAGAATACATGAGAAATTTTTTAGCCACCTTGTTAATTGCTTTTACTATTGGTTTAAGTGCACAAAATTACATAGAACATAAAGTGCAATCTGGTGAAACAATTCAAACTATTGCAAAAAAATATTTGGTCACACCTTTTGATATTTATGCTTTAAATCCTGATGCTAAGAAAAAAATTCAACCTAATACAGTATTAATTATTCCTAATTCTAAAATTAAGAATGAACCTTTAATAGAAAATAAACGTGAGCTTACAGGCTACAAAACTCATAAAGTTAAGCGGAAAGAAACCATCTATAGTTTAACTAAAAAGTATGGTATTTCTGAGGAGGAGCTTAAAAAAGCCAATCGACATTTGTATTCTGAGAACCTTAAAAAAGGTGATAAAATTAAAATTCCACAATTTAGAACCATAACCTCTAAGCGTACTTTAAATAACACAGTAAAAAAATACACGGTACAGCCAAAAGAAGGCAAATGGAGAATTGCCTATAAATTTGGTGTCTCGGTTGCAGAATTAGAGGCATTAAATCCTAACATGAATTCTGTTATTCAGCCAGGAGATATTCTTAATGTACCAAATATTAAAGATCAAGAAGAAAAAGCAATAGAAGCTTCTTTTGGGTATTATGAAGTGTTACCTAAAGAAACATTTTACGGTTTAAAAGGTAAGTTGAATTTAAGCCAGGAGCAATTAGAGCAATTAAATCCTGAATTAAAAGCTACAGGTTTAAAAGCAGGTATGGTATTAAAAGTACCAGATAGCTCAACTAAAGATATAACTTCAGCAGAAATAGTAGATGTTAAAATCACTAATTTAAGACGTAATCTTACTAATTTTAAAACGAAGAAAATTGCGTTGATGATGCCTTATCAATTGCATAAAATTGATGTAGATTCTGTAGAAGAAGCTAAAGACCGTATTAAAAACAATAAGTTATTATCTATTGTTTTAGATTTTCACGTTGGTGTTTTAATGGCATTAGATTCTGCAAAACATTTAGGTATCTCAACAGATTTAAAGGTTTTTGATACACGTTATCATGCAGCAATCACTTCAAAACTATTAGCTGAGAATGACTTCTCAGATTATGATGCTGTTATCGGTCCAATGGAAGAGCAAAGTTTTGATCGTGTAGCTTCAGCTTTAAAGGCAGATCGTATTCCTGTTATTGCGGCAATGAATAAACCAAAACAAGTGTATAGCAATGTTTTTCAAACCTTGCCAGAAGATAAATTATTGCGTAAAACTATGATAGACTTTGTAAAGGCAGATAGTTTAAAAAAGAGTGTAGTGATTATTTCTGATCGTGCTAATAAATTATCGAGTGAGTCATTGCAAAAAGAATTTCCTGGTTCTAAGTTAATACTTTCAAGATTAGATAAAAAAAATAAAACTAAAGATGCTTACTTTATATATCACACAGAATTAGAGAATATCTTTTCGGCAGGAAAAACATATGTGTTTTTAGAAACCAATAACGATTCTTTTGCGTCTAGTGTTATTAGTATGCTTAATGGATTCATTGATTCTAAAACCGAAATAATTTTAACAACATTAAAAAAGGGTAAAGCTTTTGAAGGTAAGAACATTGATAATATAAATCTATCTAATCTTAAATTTCATTATGCTTCTGTATATAAGGATTATGATGAATCTAAAAATAATGGTTTTGTAAAGGCATATCGAAAAGCATATGGTGTATCACCTAGTAAATATGTTGCTCGTGGTTTTGATATTACTTTAGATCTATTGATGCGTTTAGCTTCTGCAGAGAATTTATATGAAGCTTCTGGAGATACTGTAGAGACAGAATACATAGAAAACAAGTTTAGATATACCACAGATTTCTTTGGAGGTTATGTTAATCAAGCTTTTTACGTCGTAAAATTCGATGATTTAAGAGTTGTAAAAGCTAATTAATCGAAGATTAGTGAGTTAGAAATTTAACTCAACTTAATTTTTTGTCCTTTAACGAAAAATAAGAATACTTTCATTTAATTGACGTTATTTTGAAAGGCATGCTATCCTAATGTAGTATGCCAACCAGTTTAATCCATTTTGTCCCTTGAAAAATATACTAATATGTCTGTTTGTCTTATTTATTGGAAGTGAATCTAACGAAGAAACAATAATTTGGGATGCGACAAAGAAACTTACTTGGTCAGATTTTAAAGCAAGTCCAGATAAAGAGTCTGATGCAGTTGCCTTAACAGCATCTGGTATTACCTTTGGGTATTCTGTACAAACTTCAGGCAAACGAATTACCGAGTTTTCAACACTCGTAGAGTCTCATTTTTATCCCAATAAATCTTGGTATGTAAAAGCAAGTAGTGATGTTCATATTTTAGCTCATGAGCAATTACATTTTGATATCACAGAACTTTATGCACGTAAGTTTAGAGCGCAAATAGCGAAGTTGCAGGTTAATCAAAATATTAAAAAGCAATTGAATAAGCTGCATGGAGATATTAATGCAGAACTTAACGAAGCTCAAAAAAAATACGACCTAGAAACAACGCACTCCATTAATGCGGTTGAGCAACGAAAATGGTCTAATTACATAGAAAAAGAACTTAACAGACTAGAAGAGTTTAAAGCACTTTAATTGTGGTAGTTCAGTTTTATTTCAAACCTTTTTGCGCGTTTTAAATATCTTTAAATTGATAATATTATGGAATTAGATGGTCAATTACTTATTGAATTGGCGCATTATAAAATGCCATTTGGTAAATATAAGGATCAATACTTAGTTGATCTTCCGGAAGCCTATTATGTTTGGTTTCAACAAAAAGGATTTCCGAAAGGAAAACTTGGTAGCATGATGAAGCAAATGTTTGAAATAAAAGTTAATGGTTTAGAAGATATGCTTAGAACTATTAGACGTGATTTTGCAAAGCAATAACATTTTTTATTTTACTATATTCTATTGCTTTGTGAAATATTGATAACTACATATACAGGTTCATTTTAGGTCTAACAATGTGACTTTTTTAAAGTAATGGTGTCTTAATAGTAAAGGAGGTCATAACAATCCTTAGATTAATGAAACATAAAGTAAACCCCTTGTGGATCTCTAAAAAGAAACATTAATCAATAAAGTAAATATTGAAAATTAATCCCCAAACTAATTTTCAAAAAAAAAATCCTGATACAACGTATCAGGATTTTTTCTATTTATTTAGCATATGCACCAGATGAATACGTTAATTCGTAGCTGTGTGTGTAGACTTCAAACACAATTCCAAAAGGGTCTTCAACATAACACATTTTATACGGTTTATCATTAGGATAGTATTCTCGTATAGGCATTCTCTGTTTGCCTCCTAAGGCAACAATTTTATCAACTAATGCTTCAATATCTGGATCTTGAATACAGAAATGAAATAAGCCTGTGTTAAACGGATTGAATTCTGGTGCTTCTTTTACACCATTTGGAAAAGAAAATAATTCAATTCCAATACCATCTGAAGTAGACATGTGTGCAATCTCAAAACTTTCCCAATCCTCTCCAAAAACATCAATACACATAATACCAATTGCAGTATCTGCCTCTTTTTTTACAGTTGAAGGTTCCATTATTATATACCAACCCATAACGTCTGAATAGAATTTTACAGCAGCCTTAATATCTGGTACAGTAATACCAATATGAGAAAATGATTTTGGATAATTTTTATTTGTTTCCATAGATTTTATTTTAGGTTTCAAAATTAATTTATATTTGTCAATACGGCAATAACTTACCAAAAAGTATTATAGTATACTAAAATAGTTAATTGTTGATTGTCAATATATTATGTGTTTGTAATTATGAAAATTAATTGTCCATTAAACTATACAATGACCTTAATTGGTACAAAATGGAAACCATTAGTGCTTTTTCATTTGTTAGAAGGTGCTTCGCGCTCTGGTGTATTACAGAAAAAGGTACCAGAAATATCTAATAAGATGTTTACACAAACCGTTAGAGAATTAGAAAAAGATGGACTTATTTCTAGGATAGTTTATCCTGTAGTACCACCAAAAGTAGAATACAAGCTCACTAAACGAGGCAAATCCTTAGAAGGTATTTTAAGAAGCCTTGATAAATGGGGTTTAGAAGATTGTAAAAATTAAACTATTAGTGATTTAATTGGTTCTGTTGAGGTCTATTTTTAACATATAGAATTATTCACATTCAACCTGAATAGTTTTATGTTTCCACTGTATCCAATATTCTTGTAAACCCTCTGCTGTGGTTTTTAATTTACTTATGTCTAGATGTTCACCAGATAAAAGAAGATGTTCTAATTGTGCTTTGCGTTGAGAAAGGGCAGGTGCATGGTTCCATCCACCAACATGATCAAAAGAGGTATAAGCGTTATACTTGGTCTTTACGGCTGTAAAAGGAATAGATAAAGAATATGTAACCTCACCAGAGCCCATACCTTCCGTAGTCATTGTAATATTTTTAAAATCTACTTTACTGTAATCACCAGATTTATAGAGGGCTTTTAATTGGTCACCAACGGCTGCAGACATTTGGTTAGAGAATTGATGCGCAATATCTTTACCATTAATAAACTCTTTACCAACATAAGTACCTTTGCATTCTGTTTTGGAACAGATAATTTGATTTTCTATGTTTGGGTTTTCTGGTGTTTGGGTTTTGTGGTAATTGCAGTCGTATAGACATATAGATAAGAGAAATAGTTTTATGTAATGTTTCATTTCAAAATTTTGAATATCAATCTTTAAAGTATTAAAATATTTTCTTTTAATATATTTAATTAAACAATTGCAAAAAAAATCCTAACTGTGACATTAGGATTTAATTCATTTATCAAATGATTAGGGTTAATAAAACGGCATATTTTTAATATTTACTATCTCTAGACTATAAAATTATATAAAATAAAAACAGAAGTCAATACGTAGTTCTACGTATATTTTGCTGTAAATAAGTGTGTTATGTTGGTTATTAGAGATTTAGACAAAGGAGTGGGACATTCTTTGTTCTGAGGCGCAATGTTCTTAAGTTTTTAACAAAAAAATCCTGATGCAATAACATCAGGATTATTAGTATTTAGTTTCTTAACCTAGATTAAAATGCCATTATGAGTTTTATTCAACCAAAACCCATTCGCCTTTAGCGATTAATGGTATAGCTTGTTTGTATTTTACTTCTTTTGCTTCACCGCTCATTACATGTTTAATCGTTACTTTATCATTACGCCCAATTTTTGGTTGGTCTCTAACAATAGTTTCTACAACTTGTTGTTGACGAGAAGCGCCTTCACCCACTTGTCTACTCTGAGAAGCACGTTCGTCTAAATTTTGAATCTCTTCTTTTTGAGTTTGTAATTTTTCCTCTTTTCGTTTTTTAGCTTCTTGAATGGTATCTGCTGTTTCTTGCGGAATTTCACCTTTAAATAAGAATGAAATCACATCTTTATTCACTTGGTCAATCATTGCTTTAAACAACTCAAAAGATTCAAACTTGTATATTAATAATGGGTCTTTTTGCTCGTGTACAGCTAATTGAACAGATTGTTTTAATTCATCCATTTTACGTAAATGTACTTTCCAAGCATCATCTACAATAGCGAGTGTAATGTTTTTTTCAAAATCATTGATTAACTGTGTTCCTTTGGTTTCGTATGCTTTTTGTAAATCGGTAACGACTTGTAAATTCTTTACACCATCTGTAAATGGTACAACGATACGCTTAAACTTATCGCGTTGTGTATTATATACATTTTCAATTACTGGAAATGCTAAATCTGCAGCGCGTTGCATTTTTTCTCTGTAATGCTTAAAAGCTGCTTTATAAATTACACCTGCAATTTCTTGGGCTCCCATTTTTCCGAATTCTGCTTCAGAAATAGGCGATGCCATTGAGAAATAACGAATCAATTCAAACTCAAAGTTTTTAAAATCGTTAGCATCTTTGTTATTATTTGCAATACCTTCTGAGGTATCATAAATCATGTTGGCTAAATCAACTCTTAATCGTTCTCCATGTAAGGCATTACGACGACGTTTGTAAACTACTTCACGTTGTGCATTCATTACATCATCATATTCTAATAATCGTTTACGTACACCAAAGTTATTTTCTTCTACTTTTTTCTGTGCACGCTCAATAGATTTAGAAATCATAGAATGCTGAATTACTTCGCCTTCTTTTAAGCCCATTCTGTCCATCATTTTGGCAATACGTTCAGAGCCAAAAAGACGCATCAGATTATCTTCTAAAGATACGTAGAACTGCGAACTTCCTGGGTCTCCTTGACGACCAGCTCTACCACGTAATTGTCTATCTACACGACGAGAATCGTGACGCTCAGTACCAACAATGGCTAAACCACCAGCAGCTTTTACTTCGTCACTTAATTTAATATCTGTACCACGACCAGCCATGTTAGTTGCAATAGTTACTTGGCCAGCATTACCAGCTTGTGCAACAATGTCTGCTTCTTTTTTATGTTGTTTAGCATTTAACACGTTATGTGGTATTTTACGTATGCTTAGCATTTTTCCTAATAACTCGGAAATCTCAACGTTTGTTGTACCAATAAGTACTGGACGACCTGCATTAGATAGACTTACCACTTCATCGATAACGGCATTATATTTTTCACGTTTAGTTTTGTACACTAAATCGTCTCTATCATCTCTAGCAATTGGTCTGTTTGTTGGGATTTCTACAACATCTAATTTATAGATTTCCCAAAGTTCACCAGCTTCAGTTACCGCAGTACCTGTCATACCAGACAGTTTACGGTACATTCTAAAATAATTTTGAAGAGTAACTGTTGCAAATGTTTGGGTTGCTGCTTCTACTTTTACGTTTTCTTTTGCTTCAATGGCTTGGTGTAATCCATCACTGTAACGACGACCATCCATAATACGACCTGTTTGCTCATCTACAATCATAACCTTGTTGTCCATTACAACATATTGATTGTCTTTTTCAAATAAGGCGTATGCTTTTAATAATTGGTTAAGTGTGTGTATACGTTCTGATTTAACACCAAAATCTCTAAATAAATCTTCTTTTAAGTTGGCTTCTTCTTCAGATGATAAACCTTTAGATTCAATTTTGGCAATTTCAGTTCCCATTTCTGGCATTACAAAGAAATTTGGGTCATCTTCACCCGAAAGGAAATCTACACCTTTATCAGTTAATTCTACTTGATTATTTTTTTCATCAATAACATAATAGAGTTCTGCGTCTACTTTAGGCATTTCTCTATTGTTATCTTGCATGTAGAAGTTTTCTGTTTTTTGAAGTAATTGCTTAACACCTTCTTCAGATAAAAACTTAATTAAGGCTTTGTTTTTTGGAATACCTCTGTAAGCCCTTAATAATTGAAAACCACCTTCTTTAGTGTCGCCTGCTAAAATCAACTTTTTTGCTTCAGCTAAAACACCAACTAAATACTTGCGTTGTACATCTTCTATCTGCTGCACTTTTGGTTTTAAGGCATCAAACTCGTGCTCATCTCCTCGAGGTACTGGACCAGAAATAATTAAAGGTGTACGTGCATCATCTACTAATACAGAATCGACCTCATCTACAATTGCATAATGGTGAGGACGTTGCACTAAATCGTCTGGCGAATGCGCCATGTTATCACGTAAATAATCAAAGCCAAATTCGTTATTTGTTCCGTATGTAATATCTGCATTGTAAGCTTTACGACGTGCGTCAGAATTTGGTGTATGGTAATCAATACAATCAATACTCATACCATGAAACTGAAAAATTGGAGCCATCCAAGCACTATCTCGTTTTGCTAGGTAATCATTAACGGTTACCAGGTGCACACCCTTACCTGCTAGCGCATTTAAATACACAGGAAGCGTTGCTACTAACGTTTTACCTTCACCCGTTTGCATTTCTGCAATTTTACCTTGGTGCATGGCAATACCACCAATTAATTGTACATCATAGTGAATCATGTCCCAAGTAATTGGTTTACCTGCAGCATCCCAAGAATTTGCCCATATTGCTTGATCACCTTCTAGAGTTACATAATCGTTTTCACCAGAAATTTCTCTATCAAATGCATTTGCCGTTACAGGAATCTTCGTATTGTGTACAAAACGCTTAGCTGTTTCTTTTACAACAGCAAAAGCTTCTGGAAGAATATCATTTAAAACACCTTCAGTTACCTCGTAAATTTCATCATCAATTTTATCAACTTCTAGATATATATCTTCTCTTTCGTCAATGTCTTCTGTATCCTGAGCTTTTGTTAAAAGGTCATCTTTTTTAGTTTGAAGAGGTTTTCTTGCTTCTTCTATAATGGCTTTAAACTCTATTGTTTTTGCTCTGAGTTCGTCGTGAGATAAAGCTTCTAAGGCTTTTTCGAAAGTTTTAATTTTATCGACAATTGGTTTCATTGTACCAACGTCTTTTTGCGATTTATCGCCAAGAAAAACTTTAAGTACTTTATCTAAAAAGGTCATATTTTATATTTTGTAATAGATTGAATGGTTTCAATCATTGATTTTGATTCCGTTAGTTTTATTTTGTAATTCAGTATTTAATTTAATAAACGTATAAAATCCCTTCAAATGGATAATTAATGGTTATAAAAATTGAGTTACTGATTTAGTTTTTTTTCAGAATAAAAAAGCATCCGAAAATAAAAAAAGTCTCTTAGTTATAGAAACGTAAGAGACTTTTTTGTGATAATTTTATATGTTAATATTCATCCTCATTCCAGAGGTAATCTTCATCAGTTGGGTAATCTGGCCAAATTTCTTCAATAGAGTCGTAAGAATCTCCTTCGTCTTCAATTGCTTGTAAATTTTCAACAACTTCCAATGGCGCTCCTGTTCTAATTGCGTAGTCAATAAGCTCATCTTTGGTTGCTGGCCAAGGCGCATCACTTAAATAAGATGCTAATTCTAATGTCCAATACATAATAGCGTGTATAATTTAATTTTTGCAAAAATAATTTTTTAGTTGAATAATTCAAGGAAAAATTAAATTAATTAGCTTTTAGGATAAATATTTTAATTTATTCGTCTCGCTGAACATTTATTTTTGTGAATCTTTAATTAATCAAAATTCATTTATAAATGTTTAATCATTAATAGTAAGAACGTATAATATTCAACTTATTTAGACCTAAATATTGCATTATTTAAGGTCTAAAGGCTTTAGGTTTATGAATTTTTTTGAGGAATCCACTTTATCTCTTCAGCCTTTAAATCATAAGACAATTTCCGTGCCAATACAAAAAGGTAGTCAGATAGTCTATTGATATACATTAAAGTTTCGGGTTGAAAAGGTTCTATTTCATTAAGATGAGACGCCAAACGCTCTGCTCTACGGCATACTGTGCGAGCAATGTGACAGAATGACACAGTTTGATGACCTCCAGGTAAAACAAAATGCGTCATAGGTGGAAGACTGTCTTCCATAGAATCCATTTCCTTTTCTAATTTCTCAATGTCTTGGTTAGATATCTTCGGAATATTTAAGCGTGATTTTCCATTTTTTAATTCAGCTTTTTCTGGGTCAGTTGCTAAGATGGCACCAACAGTGAATAAACGATCTTGAATATGCATTAATGTATTTTTATACAATTGATTAATGTCTTGATCTCTAATTAGACCTATGTGCGAATTTAGCTCGTCTATAGTACCGTAACTTTCTATTCTTATATGATGCTTAGGAACGCGTGTGCCACCAAATAGTGCGGTTGTGCCTTTGTCTCCTGTTTTTGTATATACTTTCATGTAAACAAAGTTAAGAGTTTAAGTTGTATGCTGAAAAGTTTTTGAATATTAAGAATTAATAATCATACACCAACATTTAATAATTAAGTGCCAACACCTAAGCGTTAAAAGTATCACTCTCAATTATACCATCGCGTAAACGTATAACACGTTTAGCGTGTGCAGCAATATCTTCTTCGTGTGTTACCATAATTACGGTGTTTCCGTTGGCATGAATTTGGTCGAATAATGCCATAATTTCTGTACCTGTTTTAGAGTCTAAGTTACCTGTAGGCTCATCTGCTAAAATAATTGAAGGCTTATTTACTAAAGCTCTACCAACAGCTACACGTTGTCTTTGTCCACCAGAAAGTTGATTGGGTTTGTGGTCCATTCGGTCAGCAAGTCCAACATCAGTTAAAACCTCAGTAGCGCGTTCTTCCCTATCTTTTTTAGAAGCTCCAGCATAAACCATGGGTAATGCAACATTATCTAAAGCTGTTGTTCTTGGCAATAGGTTAAAGGTTTGAAAAACGAAACCAATTTCTGTGTTTCTAATATCTGCTAACTCATCATCAGTCATTTGGCTAACGTCGTTTCCGTTTAAATTATAAGAACCTGCTGTTGGTGTGTCTAAGCAGCCTAATAAATTCATAAGTGTAGATTTACCTGAGCCAGATGGTCCCATAATGGCAACATATTCACCACGTTTTATATCTAAATCGATACCTTTTAAAACATGAACAATTTCTTGTCCTAATTTAAAATCTCTGATGATATTTCTAATTTCAATGACGTTGTCACTCATAATTAAATGCTCTTAGTTGCTTAACTGTTCTGCAAGATACTAGTTTTTGCAGTAATTTGTTAATAAGACGTCAAAGTTATAAGGATGTTACAATCTAATTTTAAAATGTTCTTTTGCTTGTTCTCTTCTAAAAAATACAATGCCTAAATGAAAACAATCTACGGTGACTTTAACCGACTCGTGGTTTTTAATATATTCCCAAGCTTCAGTCATGCCTTTAGACCAATAAATATCATCGAATAAAAAAACGGTATCATTATGAATTTTAGGTAAAAAGGCTTCGAAATATTGAATAGTTGCATTTTTGTTATGATGCCCATCAAAGTAAATGAAATCATAATTTTCATCTTTTAATTTTTGAATACGTTCAGCGAAACTACCTACTTTAAAATGAATATTTTTGATGTCTAAATCATCTAATTTAGATTTTGCAAAAGCTGACGTGTTTGGGCAGCCTTCAATAGTTGTAATTACTGAAGACTGGTTTGCTAATGCTAACGCATAAGTTCCCATTCCTAAAGAGGTACCAAGCTCTAAAATGGTATTAAAATTGAAATATTGTGATAATCTAAATAATAATTTGGATTCTTTTTTTGAGCTGCTTGATGCTTTTACCATATCGCTAACTTTTCGTTGCGTTGAATTCAATACTTTTGAACCTTCACCTAAATCGGTTATTTCTAGTTCAATTTTTGAATTTTTAAGGATTTTACGGTAATTATTTAATGTTTTGTATGCAGTATACTTTTTTTTATCGTATAAACATTTAGTTACAAAATTATAGACAAAAGGAGAGTGGACACCATGTTGATTAGTGGCACTTAATAGAAATTTTATGTAGGCCAAAACCTGATACATTTAGTCTTCTAATTTCTCAGATAACTCAAACCAACGCATTTCTTTTTCTTCAATTGAATCCATTATTACTTGTAGTTTGTCTGATAATTTTTTTATGTCTTCTTGTGACAATTCAGGATTATTAAATTTTTCTTCTAAGGCTGTTTTGTCTAACTCTAAAGCTCTAATTTTAGATTCTAGATTTTTATATTCTTTCTGTTCGTTATAATCTAGTTTATTAGCTTCATTTTTCTTAATAGACTTTGTGTTGTCTGTTTTTTCAGATTGATCTATTTGCTTTGGTTGACTAATATCATAAGCTCTAAAATCTGAATAATTTCCAGGAAAATCTTCAACTTCACCATCGCCTCTAAATACAAACATATGATCTACTATTTTATCCATAAAATAACGATCGTGGGATACAACTAGCAAAACACCAGGGAAATCCATCAAGAAATCTTCTAAGACATTTAAGGTTACAATATCTAAATCGTTAGTAGGCTCATCTAAAATTAAAACATTAGGATTCTGAATTAAAACAGTACATAAATACAATCGTTTTTGCTCACCACCACTAAGTTTTTCTACAAAGTCCCATTGTTTTTTTCTGTTAAACAAAAATCGTTCTAATAACTGTTGGGCACTAATTTGTCTACCTTTTGATAATGGAATATAGTCTCCAAATTCTTTAATTACGTCTATGACCTTTTGGTTTGGTTTAGCTTTAATTCCACCTTGTGTATAATATCCGATTTTTACGGTTTCTCCGACAACAACTTTACCACTATCTGGCTGCATAGTTTGAGTTAGGAGGTTTAAGAAGGTAGATTTTCCTGTTCCGTTTTTACCTATAATACCGATGCGTTCTCCTTTTTTAAAAGTATATTCAAAACCATCTAAAATGGTTTTGTCTTTAAATGATTTTGATACATTATGAAACTCTATAATTTTACTGCCCAATCGTTCCATATTAATTTCTAATTGCACTTGGTGGTCATTACGACGTTTGTGTGCTTTAGATTTTATTTCAGAAAAATCATCTATTCTACTTTTAGATTTCGTGGTACGTGCTTTGGGTTGGCGACGCATCCATTCTAATTCTTTTTTAAAGAGTTGTTTTGCTTTACCAACTTCGGTTACTTCATTTTCTATTCTAGCTTCTCTTTTTTCTAAATAATAAGAGTAATTACCTTTGTAAGTATAAAGCTGACCTTCATCTAATTCTATAATTTCGTTACAAACCCGTTCTAAAAAATAGCGATCGTGCGTTACCATAAACAAGGTTTGCTGTGTTTTAGCAAAATAATCTTCTAGCCATTCAATCATTTCTAAATCTAAATGGTTAGTTGGCTCATCTAGGATTAAAATATCTGGTTTGCTTAAAAGGGCTTGCGCTAATGCTAGTCGTTTTTTTTGTCCTCCAGACAATGTTTTTACTTTCAGAGTTAAATCATCAAGTTTAAGTTGAGATAGGGTTTGTTGGTATTGTGTTTCAAATTCCCAGGCATTATTTCTATCCATAGCTTCAAAAGCTTTTTGGTAAGCTTCTGTGTCTTCTGGGTTTTTTAATGCATGCTCATAAGCTTCAATAACTTTAAGAATTGGAATCTCTGAAGCAAATATTGTTTCATCGAGTGTAAGATTTGGGTCTAAATCTGGCTCTTGATCCAGAAAAGCCAATCTAAGTCCTTTTCTCACAACAATTTGACCGTTGTCTGGTGCATCTTTGCCTGCTAAAATGTTTAATATAGACGTTTTACCACTGCCGTTTTTAGCTACAAAAGCGATTTTCTGATCTTTGTGGATACTAAATGATAAATCTTTAAAGAGCACTAACTCTCCAAACGATTTTGATATGTTTTCTACGTTGAGATAATTCAAACTTAATTTTTTTAAAATGGAATAAAACCAAAAACAAAAGTAATTGTTTTGTTATTACTATTGATACATTATATTTGTCTTTAAAGATCCATTGTTTATATGAAGCGTATAAAGCTTTTAATCATTTTATTAGTTTGTGTTATTGTTTCCTCATGTATTCCTCACAAAGACACAATTTATTTACAGAATAAAGGTAATTCTACTAATGATACAATTCCGTATAATTTAAGTGAAATTCAGAAACCATACAGAATACAAATACATGATATCCTTAATATAAAAGTTAAGGCAATAGATCAAGAAACGGTTGCTATTTTAAATCCTAGTGGCGAAGATGTTCTTAATGCAACTAGTGCAGAACGTGCTTACTTTGATGGGTTTACTGTTGATGTGCATGGAAATATTAGAATACCAACTTTAGGCTATTTAAATGTTTTAGGTTATACTACAGAAGAAATTGAAAAGATAATTGAAAAGAAATTACTCGATGAGCAGTTTAAGGCAACTGCTAATATATTTGTTACTGTTAAATTAGCTGGTTTGCGCTATACAGCGAACGGAGAAGTTGGCAGTCCAGGTAGTGTAGTGCTTTACAAAGAGCGTGTAAATATCTTTGAGGCCATTGCTAATGTAGGAGAAATACCCGTAACTGGTAATAAAAAAGAGGTGAAGATTATACGTCAATATCCTCAAGGGCAAAAAATTCATACCATAGATTTAACAGATGTTAAAGTAATGCAATCTCCCTATTATTTTATTCAACCAAATGATATTATCTATGTAGAACCTTTAAAACAAAAATCAATAGGAACTGGAGAGACGGCAGTTTCAAGTCTAACTACTATAGCAACAATAGTGTCTTTATTATCAACTACAGTTTTACTTTTTTCAAGATTATAATAGATGAAAACTAGAGATTACGACGACATCGATGAAATGGAAACTCAGGGAATTACTTTTGATTTTAAAGGGTTTTTATTTAGAGTTTTAAGCCTTTGGAAATTAGTTTTATTATGTATTGGTGTTGCTTTGTTAGTTGCATATTTTATAAATATTAGAAAGGAAAGTATCTACAGATTAGATTCCTTAATTACAATAGATAATGATCAGAATCCTTTTTTTACAGCAAATACCAGTATTTCGTTTAATTGGGGAGGAGTTTCTGGTAAAGTAGGAAGTATTTTAACAGAAATTAAAACTAGAACTCATAATGAACTGGTAGTAGATTCTTTAGAGTTTTATAAGCAATATCTATATCGAGGAAAATATCATTTAATAGATATCTATAAAGCTGCGCCATTTGAAGTTTTAACCGATAAATCCAAGCCTCAAGCAATTGGAAAACCCATTGGGATTAAATTTATTGACCGAAATTCTTATGAGTTGTTTTACGAATTTACAGGTAGTAAAGTACTGTGTCAAAAATTTGATTCTAAAGAAAAATTAAGAACACAAGTCACTCCTGGTTTATTTTCTAAGGTTTATAAATTTGGAGAAATTGTTAATACATCATTTTTTAATGGTATTGTAAATATTAAATCAGATGTTGCTGTTACTGAGGGCGATACGTATTTTGTAAGATATCTAAATTTTGATGGTGTTGTAAATCAATATAAAAATAGTATAAAAATTGAGCCGTTTTCTAGAGAGTCTTCTTCTGTTTTAAAATTATCATTAATAGGAAAAAATAAATCTAAAATTGTAGATTTTTTAAATGCAACTTCAGATATTCTTAGTAGAACAGAACTAGCAAGAAAGAATCTTTACGCTACAAATACTATAAAATTTATTGATAGTAGTCTTGGGGCAGTTGATACTAATTTAAAGGCTGTAACCGATGAAATGAATGACTTTAGAAAAACAAATAAAGTATTCAATGTAGAGGCAGAAATTAGTCAAATATCAGAACAATTAAAAACTTACGAGCAAGAACAGCTTATAGAAGAATCAAAACTTAATTATTTAAATACCTTACAGAATTACTTAATTACAAAAACAGATTATACAAAACTGGCAGCACCAACGTCAGTTGGTATTGAAGAAGGAAATATATTAAGTGGAGTTGGGCGTATAATAGCGCTATCAGTGCAACGACGTAATTTAGAATATTCTACCAAAGAAGGTTCAATACTTTTTGAAGATTTAGATAGACAAATTGATACAGAGAAAAATGTTTTATTAGAAACTATAAATGCTACAAAGCAGACAATTGGAATACAATTGAATACTATTCGTAGAAAGATAGTTAATTTGGAGTCTAAACTATCAGGTTTACCTGAAGGGCAACAAGAATTCTTAAAAATTCAAAGAAAATTAGATTTAAGTAGAGAAGCTTATGATATTTATCAAGCCAAACGAGGAGAAGCTGCAATAGTTAAGGCAGCCAATATATCTGATATAACCGTAATAGATGAAGCAAAAGATATAGGTGATTCACCAATTGGACCTAATAAATCTCTCAATTATATGATGGGTTTAATGATTGGTTTTTTTGCACCAATGTTTTTAATTTTTGTTATTTATCTTTTAGATAATACTATACATGGTTCGGATGAAATTGCTAGAATGTCAAATATTCCAATTTTAGGTCTTATAGGAAAGTATAGATATAAAAATAATTTGGTTGTATATGAGAAGCCTAAATCTGCTGTGGCCGAGTCATTTAGAGCTATAAGGTCAAGTTTACAGTTTCTTTTTAAAAATAAAAAATCAGAATCGAGAGCAAACACTTTAATGATTACATCTTCTGTAAGTGGAGAAGGTAAAACTTTTACCTCAATAAATATCGCAACCGTTTTTGCTCTTTCTGGTAAGAAGACGATATTATTAGGGCTAGATTTACGTAAGCCAAAAATATTTGATGATTTTAGTATCGATAACGATAAAGGAATTGTTAATTATTTGATTGGTGACAGTTCATTGGACGAAATCATTACAAATACCCATATTGAAAATTTAGACCTAATTACGTCTGGACCAATACCTCCTAATCCTTCAGAATTATTAATGGGAGATGAGTTAAAAGAACTTATTGATAGCTTTAAACAGCAATATGATATAATCATTTTGGATACACCTCCATTGGGCTTAGTAACTGATGCGTTAGAGTTGGTGCAATATGTTGATGCTACAATATTTATGGTTAGATTGGATTATACTAAAAAAGGAATGTTGCAGCTGGTAAATGCAAAGCATAGAAATGGTGAATTGAAAAATGTAAGTTATGTCCTTAATTTTTATAAACATAAAAACAACTATAATTATGGCTATGGCTATGGATACGGTTACGGTTACGGTTATGGTGTTTATGGTAGTGCATATCACGAAAAAGATAAAAACACTGTTTTAAGTAAGATCAAAAACTTTTTTAAAAGAATTTAACTCCTATTAATAATATAAAATTGATTACAAAAACCCAACTTAAGATTAAACGTGTTTTTGATGTTTTCTTAACCTTAGTGTTTTTGCCAATATTGATAGTTCCAATTGTCTTATTAATTATTCTCGCTACCGTTGATACTAAACAATTTGGTATTTATACACAATATCGAATTGGTCAACACGGCAAACCTTTCAAAATTTATAAAATTAGAACCTTAAGGGAAGGGAAACATCAGTTAGGTGATTTAAATCGATACGCATCTAAGTTCGGAGTATTTCTAAGAAAATCAAAGTTAAATGAGCTTCCTCAATTATTTAATGTTTTAATTGGTGACATGAGTTTTGTAGGCCCAAGACCTGATTTAGAAGGGTTTGCCGATGAATTAAAAGGAGATGACAGAATTATATTGTTAGTAAAACCTGGTATTACTGGTCCGGCAACACTTAAATATAGAAATGAAGAAAGTGTATTAGAACGGCAAAATGATCCAGTTCATTACAATAGAACGATTATTTGGGTAGATAAAGTAAAAATCAATAAAAAGTACGTTGAGAATTACAGTTTTTACTTAGATTTGACACTCATTTTAAAATCTACTTTAAACAAATGATACATTCAGAAGATAAAATTGCGATTATTGGACTAGGTTACGTCGGTTTACCCCTTGCCGTTGAATTTGCCAAAAAATTTTTTGTAGTTGGTTTCGATATTAATAAGCAGCGAATCAGCGAATTAAATAATGGAATTGATAAAACTTTAGAAGTTGAAAATGATAATTTAAAATCTGTTTTAACTACAGACTTAAATGCGGATAAAGGATTATATATAACAGATAATATAAATGCATTAGCCGAAACTAATTATTATATTGTCACTGTTCCAACACCAACAGATGCTCTAAATAAGCCTGTATTTACACCATTAATCAAGGCTAGTGAAACAGTAGGGAAAATGCTAAGCAAAGGTGATATTGTAATTTATGAATCAACAGTTTATCCTGGAGCAACAGAAGATATATGTATACCTGTAGTTGCCGAAACTTCTGGATTAACCTATAATAAAGACTTTTATGCAGGATATTCTCCAGAAAGAATTAATCCAGGTGACAAGCACCATACCGTTACTAAAATACTTAAGGTAACTTCTGGCTCAACTCCTGAAGTTGCAACTAAAGTAGATAATCTTTATAAACAAGTTATAACCGCAGGTACTCATTTAGCACCTAGTATTAAAGTTGCTGAAGCGGCCAAAGTTATTGAGAATTCTCAAAGAGATATTAACATCGCCTTTGTTAATGAGTTATCTAAGATTTTTAGATTATTAGATATTGATACGAAAGCTGTTTTAGAAGCTGCAGGTACAAAATGGAATTTTTTGAAATTCTCACCAGGTTTAGTGGGCGGACATTGTATTGGAGTAGATCCATATTATTTGGCTCAAAAAGCTATTGAATCTGGTTATAATCCAGAAATAATTTTGGCAGGACGTAAAATGAATGATAGTATGGGAGCTTACGTTGCTACTGAAACTGTAAAAATGATGATTAAAAAAGGGGCAACCATTAAAGGTTCTAAAGCACTAGTGCTTGGAATTACTTTTAAAGAAAATTGTCCAGATATTAGAAACTCTAGGGTTATTGATATAATAGAAGAATTACAAACCTACCATGTTGATGTAGATGTATATGATCCATGGGCTTCAGCAGAAGAAGTGAAACACGAGTATAATTTAGACTTAATTAGTGAATTTGATAAGTTAAGGTCAGATTATGATGCTATAATTTTAGCCGTTTCTCACAATGAATTTTTAGAAATAAAATTAGATAATTTAAAATCAGAAAAAAGTGTCACTTTTGATGTAAAATCATTACTTCCTATTGACACTGTAGACGCAAGACTATAATAATATGTACTCAAATCCACATCATACTACAGACCTATCGCAATTAAGTTTTTTAATTACAGGAGGAGGAGGCTTTATTGGCTCAAATCTAACAGAATATTTGCTAAAATATAATGCTAAAAAAGTACGAGTATTAGATAATTTTTCTAATGGACATCGTAAAAATTTAACTGAATTTATGGATAATCCAGCCTTTGAATTGATTGAAGGCGATATCCGAGATTTGGAAACTTGTAAAAAGGCTATGGAAGGTATAGACTATGTATCTCACCAAGCAGCATTAGGTTCTGTTCCTCGCTCTATTAATGATCCAGCGACTACCAATGAAGTTAATATTTCAGGTTTTTTAAATATGATGATTGCTTTAAAAGATAGTCCTACAGTAAAACGTATGGTTTATGCAGCATCTAGTTCTACATATGGTGATAGTAAATCGTTGCCAAAAGTTGAAGATACCATTGGGAAACCATTATCACCTTATGCAGTAACAAAATATGTTAATGAGCTTTATGCAGATGTATTTGGTACAACGTATAATACAGATGTAATTGGTCTCCGTTATTTTAATGTTTTTGGGCCAAAACAAAGTCCAGATGGTGCATATGCAGCTGTTATCCCTTTATTTATGCAAGCACTAAAAGATAACGAGCCTTCTAAAATTAATGGTGATGGAGAGCAAACACGAGATTTTACATTTATAGATAATGTTGTACAAGCCAATGTAAAAGGTTTTTTTGCTTCAGAAGAAGCTAAGAATGAAGTCTTTAATGTTGCATGTGGTGAGCGTATCACTATTAACTATTTATGGGACTCTTTACGGATTGCTGCTAAATCTGAATTAAAGGCTATTTATGGTCCAAACAGACAAGGTGACGTAAGGGATTCTTTAGCGGATATTTCAAAAGCAGAGAAGCTTCTAGGTTATAAACCAAAATATACTGTAAGAGAAGGATTAAAGATTACTTGGGATTCTTTTAATTAATTATAATCTAGATTCAATTAGTTTTTTCGCTTAAATTAATACCTTTATTGTAAGATATTTAAAAGCTTATTATATTGCCTTATATAAGTTTTAGCTAAAAGCTATGAATCAATGATAAATATTTTAGTTACTGGAGGTGCAGGTCAGCTTGGTAGTACTCTTGCTTCAAAATTATCCAATAATAAATCAACTACTGTTGTAATTATAGATAATCTGTCTACAGGCGAAAGGTCTAAGATTCCTAATAAATCTAATGTTAAATTTATAAAAGCAGATGTCAATAATTATAATGATATGATGTCTATTTTTGCTGCATTTAAGTTTAACTACGTATTTCATTTTGCAGCTGTAGTAGGAGTAGAAAGAACCTTAGAAAACCCAATCAACGTCTTAGATGATATTGATGGTATAAAAAATATATTATCATTATCAAAAAATTCTGGAGTAGAGCGCGTGTTCTATTCTAGTTCTTCTGAAGTTTATGGTGAACCTTTTGAAATACCACAAAACGAAAAGACTACACCTTTAAATTCTCGATTGCCTTATGCAATAGTAAAAAATGTAGGAGAAGCTTTTTTTAAGGCTTATAAAAATGAATATGGTTTAGATTATACCATTTTTAGATTTTTCAATACTTACGGTCCTTTGCAAAGTAATGATTTTGTAATGCCTAGATTTATGAGGCTGGCAATGAATCATCAACCAATTCCTATTTATGGAAAAGGTAATCAAACAAGATCATTTTGTTATATCGATGATAATATAGATACATGCATAAAAGCATTGTATGAAAATTGTTATATTAATGATGTTTTAAACATTGGAAATGATGTAGAAATAAGTGTTTTAGAGTTAGCTAAAAAGGTTATAAACTTAACAAATTCTAAATCTGAAATTATTTTTCTTCCATCCTTAAAAGAAGGAGATATGTCTAGAAGATGTCCTGATATTACAAAAATGAAAACATTGTTAGGTAGAGATTTAGTAACGCTAGAAGAAGGTATTTATAAAATGATGGATTATTATAATACCTATACTATTCAAAAACCATAGTGATTGGATTATTTTCCATTGTTCATTTCTTATATTCGCAGTAATAATAAAAAAGCGTTAATAATTGAAAACCACACATGAGCATTGGCTATATGTTATTTCTTCAAAAAAGAAATTAATAGATTTTAATTTTAAAGAAATTTGGAGGTATAGAGATTTGTTGTTTTTGTTTGTAAAAAGAGATATAATAACACTTTATAAGCAAACGGTTCTTGGTCCACTATGGTATCTCATTCAGCCATTATTTACCTCTTTAATATTCACTTTAATATTTAATAATTTAGCAGATATACCTACAGGAGATGGTGTCCCTAATTTTTTGTTTAATCTTGCAGGCATAACATCTTGGAATTATTTTAAAGAATGTTTAGTTGGGACGAGTGATACTTTTAAAAAAAACGAAAACATCTTTGGTAAAGTCTATTTCCCCAGAGTTATAATGCCAATGTCTGTTGTAGTTTCAAATTTGTTAAAATATGGAATACAGTTGGTTGTTTTTTTAGGTTTTTATGTTTATTTCGTGAATTTTACAGACAAAGCTTTTAATGTTTTTCCAACATTTAGTCTGGCTCTGTTACCTATTTTGATTTTTTTAATGGCTTTACTAGGTCTAGGATTGGGTATGATTATTTCGTCTATGACAACCAAATATAGAGACCTAACATTTTTAGTGCAATTTGGGGTTCAATTATTAATGTATGGCTCTGCTGTAATGTATCCTATGTCTTACTTTATGGATAAATTACCTAATTATTATTGGTTAATAGAATGGAATCCAATTGCTATATTAGTAGAAACTTTTAGAACCATGGTCTTTGGAGTTGGTGATTTAGATTTTTATAAATTGGCATATACCATGATTATTAGTGCAATTGTTTTTTTAATTGGGTTAGTAATATTTAATAAGACAGAAAAAAGCTTTATTGATACCATATAATGGATACAGACATAATCTTAAAAGTAGAAAATATAGGTAAGCAATACCGATTGGGACTTGTTGGAACAGGCACTATAAGTCATGATCTTAATCGCTGGTGGAATAGCGTACGAGGAAAAGAGGATCCTTACTTAAAAGTGGGTGAGGTTAATAATAGAAGTAAAAAAGGAAGCTCAGATTATGTTTGGGCATTAAAAGATATAAACTTTGAAGTAAAAAAAGGTGAAGTACTTGGTATTATTGGAAAAAATGGTGCTGGTAAGTCAACCTTACTAAAAATTTTATCTAGAGTCACAAGTCCAACAACCGGCGAAATAAAAACAAAAGGTAGAATAGCATCACTTTTAGAAGTAGGTACAGGTTTTCATCCAGAAATGACAGGAAGAGAGAACATTTATCTCAATGGAGCTATTTTGGGAATGACAAGAGCAGAAATCAATTCTAAGATTGATGAAATAATTGATTTTTCTGGTTGTATAAGATATGTAGATACACCTGTAAAACGCTATAGTTCTGGTATGAAAGTGCGTTTGGCTTTTGCAGTAGCTGCCCATTTAGAGCCAGATATTTTAGTTATAGATGAAGTATTAGCAGTTGGAGATGCAGAATTTCAGAAAAAAGCAATTGGTAAAATGCAGGACATTTCTAATAGTGATGGTAGAACTGTTTTATTTGTAAGCCATGATATGGGAGCGATTAAGAACCTGTGTACAAGATGTGTTATTTTAAATAATGGTAATGTTCAAAGTATTAGAAATACTAGAGAAGCAATAGAAGAATATTTAACAATAAATATTTCTAAAAGTGGGTCTTTTAGAGAATTTGTTAAAAGGCCAACTCTTGTAAGAATGTTATCAGCAGAGATTAAAAATAAAGGTATTTCAACAACTAATTTTCATAGTGGTGATGATGTGGAAATTATTATTTCAATTGAAAATGATGAGCATATTCCAATTAATATTTTTATAGGTTTATATGATGAGTATGGTGAAAAAGTAGCACATATTGGTAACACATATTCAGAGTTCAGTATAAAAAAAGAATCAACTACTGTTGCTGTTGTATTAAAGAAAATACCATTTGTAGAAGGAAGATTTCAAATTAACTTGTCCTTACATGCATACGGCAAACCACATCATAGAGAAAAAGAAGCTTTCATTTTCGAAGTTTCACCTGGTGATTATTATGGTGTGGGTAAAAATGTAATAAGGAATAATGGTAAATTTTTAATAAATGCGAGTTGGGATGAAATTTAGAAAGAATCTTTATCGGATAAAAGTTAAATTACACAAAGCTCTTGCAAAAAAAATTTTAGAAAGACTTACTGAAGAAAAAATATATTTAGCCAAATTGTATTATTTCTTTCTAGATTCATCTTTTAATCGAGAAATGATTAGTGTTCTTATTGGAAAAAAGATTCATAATAGAAGAAATACTAATATTGAATCAAATCAAGCTTTTATAAGACGATCTATCCATAGAATAGAAAAAGGACTTATAATACCTCATTCTAGGAGAGATTTTGCTTTAGATTATATAAACAAGACATGCCAAATTCTTTTTGTAACATATAACGAATTAGATGAGAAATCTAAAAAATGGGCATTAGATGTTTTAGATGCATATTTTGATATTGCAAATATGGAGATTAAGGTTGTTAGTAATTCTAAAAGATTATATGATGATTTTAAAAAGCAGTTTGTAAAAGAAAAAAGAAATAAGAATTTATCTGTACCATTTAAGTATGATAACCTTAAATCAGCTAATATTGAATATACTGATTTACTCAGTTTTGTAAAAAAGCGACATTCTATTAGATATTTTAAAGATTTAATAGTAGATAAGCATATTATTGAAAACGCAATTAAGGTAGGCTTACAATCACCAAGTGCATGCAATAGACAGCCATTTGAAGTGATTGTGGTTCAAGACAAAGAGAAAATTGGTAGAACATTAAATCTGCCAATGGGTATAACAACTTATAAACACGAAATTAAAAATATAGCAATAGTTTTAGGTGATTTAAGTTATTATGAAGATGAAAGAGATAGGCATATTATTTATATTGATGGTGGTCTATTCTCTATGAGTTTTGTTTATGGTTTAGAAGCACAAGGAATAGCATCTTGTATTATTAATTGGCCTGATATAGAGCAGAAAGAAAAAGATTTTTATAAAGAGTTTAAAATTCCTCAGCATAAGAGATGTATATGTTTTATTGCTTTTGGATATGCAAAAAACGAAGGGTTAGTCCCTTTTTCAGAAAAAAAAGACACGTTAGACATTTTAAGTTATAATGAATATACAGATTGATAATACAGGTTTTATAAATAAAGGAGCCGAATTAATGCTTAATGCAATTGTTTCTGAGTTTAGCGATAATAGCGAAGTTAATTTTGTGTTTAATGGTGTAGCCACCTATAAAGAAAAGGCATCTTTAGGACTTTTATCAATAGTTTCATTACAACGATTTAGATTTAATTTTCATAAAATATTTCCTCAAAATAGATTTAGAAATACAGGTATTGAATTTATAGAAAACATCAATGTTTTATTTGATGCTGGAGGGTTTCATATTGGTGATCAGTGGATAAGCGATAAAACACTAAAAGAAGACATAGATAAAAAAATAAATTATTATAAGAAGTATAAAAGAATAGGAGCAAAATTAATTTTTTTGTCTCAGGCTGCTGGGCCATTTGAAAAAGAACTATCTAAATATTATTTTAAAGAACTTTTTAAGCTTGTTGATTTATTTATTGCTAGAGATAAGACTTCTTATGAGGCTTGTAAAAAAGTTGTAGGAGATGATGTTAAATTAAAACTATTTCCAGACTTCACTAATTTATATAGTCCGCAAAAACCACAAAGAGATTTAACTTATTATGAGAATAAGGTTTGTCTTATCCCAAACTCAAAAATGTTAACTCACACTTCTAAAGAAAAGAAACTAAAATATCAATTGTTTCTAAATACCTTGTTGCAAGAGTGTAAAAGAAATAGTATTGATTTATTCTTTTTAAACCATGAAGGGGCTGGCGATATGCATATTATTGAAGATTTAAATAAAACATTTAATTTACCTGTATTAAGTAGTTTAAATGCTAACGATGTTAAATATGTTATAGGTAAGTCTAAATTTGTTATTTCATCAAGATTTCATGGAGTTGTTAGTGGACTTTGCCAAAATGTCCCAACATTTTGCACATCTTGGAGTCATAAATATGAAGAATTGATGAATGATTATAAAATGAATGGTGTAATTGATTTTTTAAATATTGATAAATCTGTTTCTGATATTATCCACTTATTGCAGAAAGAAGACGAATTGAATGATATTGTTGAAAATTTAAAGTTAAAATCATCTGTAGAAAAAGAAAAAACGCAGCAAATGTGGATGCTAGTTAAAAACACCATATAAAATGAGTTTACAATCTGGCTTATTAATTTCAATTATCATTCCCACATACAATAGAGCTGATATCCTTATTGAAACTATTGACAGTGTTATTGAGCAAACCTATAAAAATTGGGAATGCATAATAGTAGATGATGGCTCTACGGACAACACTGAGTTCTTAGTTAACGAGTACATACAAAACAACGATAAATTTAGATTTTATAAAAGACCCAGTTCATCACTAAAAGGTGCAAATGCTTGTCGTAATTATGGATTACAAAAAAGTAATGGAGCATTAGTAAACTGGGTTGATAGTGATGATAAGCTCACTAAAAATCATTTAGAAGTCCATGTGAATTTGCATCTTAATACAACTCTAGAAGCTTCTGTAAGTAATTCAAAAATATTTTATGATTCGTCGATTAATTTAGATAAATATTGGTCAAATATTTATCCAAAAGAGGATTTAGTTACAGAAATGATGGCCAATAAAACACTTTGGCCAATAGGTGGAGTTGTTTGGTCTAAGTCAGCCTTACCTAAATCTCCATTTGATGAAACCTTAGCAAGTTCACAAGAATGGACATTTCACTTAAAAATTTTAGTAAATAAGCTTTCGTATCAATTAATAGATGATGTAACATACTTGGCACGTGGTCACAACGATCGTATTGGTAAAAATGTATCGCGCTCCAAAACAGATTCTACAGCAGCTTCGAGATTTCAGATTTTTGATGTTTATTATAATGCGAAACAACTTAACTCAAAAAGAGAATCAATTTTATTACAAACCGTTTCAACAACATTAATGGAGGCTTTAAAATTGAAATATTATGATTCGGTTAATAACATCATTAAGGGTTTGTGTCACCGATTTTTTAAATCTAATTACAAACTAAAGCTTATTCGTGTAATATTTGTAGCTCCTGTAATATATACTATATCAGGAAAAGGTTATAAGCTTTTTAAAATATAGTAAAAAAGGCTAATTTTAACATTTAAGAATATCTATTTATAAAATTCAATATTTAAATAGAATAATTAGCTAGAAGTAAAAATTGTAAAATAAAATATTTTAAATGCCAAAAGTAATTTTAGTTTCTCAAAATCCATTGCCTTATCCTTTTATAGGAAGTTGGACAACGATGTACAAAAATTATTTTGAATCAGATAGTATTGCTATTGATACCATTTTGTGTGAGGCACCAAAAAAACATTTCAAGAATGTAGAATATTGTATAGTACCAAATAATCTAACCACCAAAGTAAAACGTAAACTCAATAAAAAACAACATCAGGCTTATATACAAAGTCTAATATCTTATATCAATCCAAATGAAAAGTACATCATTCAAATTATCGACAATTTTGGATTAGTAAGAGCTTTATATGATTATTTTTTAGAAAACAAAAAATTAAGAAAGCAACTGTATATACAGTTTTTCTATCATGGATATCCGCCTTTTTTTGGCAATTTTGATAGTCGTTGGTTTTTCGAATTTATTGACGAAATGGTTTTATTGACGCAAGCCTCTTACATAGAACACAAAAATTATTATACCATTTTACCTTGTATGTTTTCTGTTTTACATAACGGTATTGATGCTTCAAGATTTCATTTAGTTTCACAACAGCAAAAAATACAACTAAAACAAAAACATGGTGTTGAGAATAAAACTGTGTTTTTATGGTGCTCACAAGATCGTCCTAAAAAAGGCTTAGATTTAATTTTATATGCATGGAAACTGTTAACAGCAAAGCATCAAAATATAGAATTGTGGGTAATTGGAGCGAAAAGACCCGTAGAATTAGACCATGTACGCTTTTTTGGAAAAATACCAAATGTTGATTTGCCAGAGTATTACCAAACTTCAGATTGTTATTTGTTTCCTGTTTTAAATCATGAAGGTTTTGGTATGAGTTTAATAGAAGCTTTACACTGTGGTAATTATTGTATAGCTTCGGCTTTAGGTGGTGTTCCAGAGGTTTTAAAAGAAGGCGAATTGGGAGTGTTGGTTTCTAACCCTCATTTTGTTGAAGAATGGGTAACAGCTATAGAAGATTATTTAGAACAAAAAGAATCGTATACTCCTAAAAAGGTTGATTTATATACTAAAGAGAAATGGATAGAAGGAATGAATAAAATTATAAATAAGGCAGTAACTTTAATAGATTGATTTTGTAATAAAAAAGGTAATGACACAAAAGGTATTTAGACAGAAATCATTTATTGATTATACAGTTTTTAGGAGATAATTATGCAAACACAAATAACAATTATTTTTCCTTTTAGAGATCGTGATGCTACACGTGTTAGGCTGTCGTTACAATCTTTAGAATTGCAAAGCAGCAAAGATTTTGAAGTAATTTTTGTTGATTATGGAAGTCAAGATAGCTATGCTAATTCAGTAAAAAATACAGTTAATAATTTCGACTTTGTAAGTTACATGTATGTTGGTCATCCAGGTTTATTATGGAACAAAAGCAAAGCACTAAATTATGGTATTAAAACAGCAAAAAGCCAATACATTGTTACAGCAGATGTAGATGTGCTGTTTGGCGAAACCTTTATAGAAAAAGCCTTAGATTTAGCTAAATCAAATACTTTTTCACTTTTTAAAATTGGATATCTCTCACAAAAAATAACAGAGCAACAACAATCAGAACTTAATTTAAAAGCTATAGAAACTAAGTTCATAGGTGATACTTTTGGTATAGGCTTGTATCCTAAGTTAGCTTTAGAAAAGGTTGGTGGCGTCGATGAGTTTTTTCATTTCTATGGCTCAGAAGATCAAGATTTAAATTATAGAATAAGCCTAACAGAGACAAGTTTAAGTAATTGTGATGATGTGTTGCTTTATCACCAATGGCATCCTAGATATCCGCAAAAAAGTAATAAACAGCTTACTCAAATGCCAAGATTGTCAAATGCTTTAAGAATAAACCAACGTCATTTTATTAGACACCAAGAAGAAAGTCTATTACATCCAAATTCTAAAAATTGGGGATTTGTTTATAAAAAAAACGATAAATTATTACTTGAAGAATCTAGGCATAAAATAGAATTAAGTAATGTTTCATCGCATATAACACATTTTTTTAGAGAGGAAATTAAGCAGTATAACGATTCAGTTGTTACAGTTGTAGTAACCGAAGCGCCATATTATAAATCTTTAAAACATTTAATTAAAAAGCTTTTAGGAAAACAGACTCAGCCTTATATGTCAATGAAAGAGGTTAATGATTTAATTTTAAAAGAAATTATATTTACATATCGCGATTATAATTACTCTTATTTAGTTTCTGAAAACCTAAACCAGATTTTTTTTACAATTCAACTTAATATTAATAGTTATGATGGGCTTTAAATCGATAAAATTATTTTGGTGGAGTGAGCCTCATCTAATGGGAAAGTCTAAAGAGAATTATGGTGATTTAATAGGCGCTTATCTCGTTGATAAAATTTCGAATAAAAACGTGGTTTGGATGCACCCTAAAAAATGGCGTTTTAGTGATTATTTTCAGCCAATTTATGTTACAGCAGGAAGTGTTTTGGCACACGTTAATAAGAAATGTATTGTTTGGGGAAGTGGAATAATTCAAAAAGACCAAGTTGTAAAACCTGCTAAATTTTTAGCCGTGAGAGGTCCTCAGACGAGAGATAATTTATTGGCTCAAGGATATAAAGTACCCAAAGTATATGGAGATCCTGCATTGTTACTTCCCAAATACTATAATCCAGATATTAAGAAAACCTATAAATTGGGTATAGTACCTCATTATAAAGATTACGAATTTGTAAAACAAATGTATAAAGAGGATACAGACGTGCTTATAATAGATTTAATGACAATGTCTATAGAATCTGTTACTGATTTATTTTTGCAATGTGAGCGTATCTTGTCATCGTCTTTACATGGTTTAATTATTTCTCATGCTTATCAAATTCCGGCAGTTTGGATAGAATTTTCTGATAAATTATATGGCGATGGTATAAAGTTTAGAGATTATTTTGAATCGGTAAAACTCTCTTATTACACTCCTCAAAAAATATCTGATAAGTTAGAGTTACAAAATGTTTTTAAGGATTTTAATACATTTCCTAATTTACCAAAAGAAAATAAAATTTGTGAATTACAAGAAGGGTTGTTGAGAGTATGCCCTTTTTATAATTAAAAAAATAATATCAGTTAATAAAAAAATAAATGGAAGAGCATATTAAAGATGAAGAACTTAAAATAGCAAAAGATAAGTTTTATGAATTTTGCCAATTTGAAGGGTGCGACCATATCTCTGGAGAGTATGCTCTGTATATACTTTTAAAACTTTGTAAACGCTACAAAGTAGAGTCGGTATTAGAGATTGGTCTCGGTATTGGTTGCATTGCAGATACACTCTTGTTCTATTATGATAAAAAAAATATGCCGATTAAATATGTTGGGACAGAGCACAACACGTTTTGTCTAGAAGCATTGAAGACAAATACTAAGTTTTACAAAGATATTGAGATTTTTGATAAGGTTACATCCATAAATGTTGAACAAAAATTTGATTTAATTATTATTGATGGTGGTGGTACAGATTTAGAAATAATAAAATCTGTGGTTAAAAAGAATACAATATTGTTTGTGGAAGGCTGCAGAGAAAGTCAATTTATTGAGATTAAGAAATTATTTCCTAAAGCTGTTGCTGTAGATGTTATTAGTAATGAGAAAAATAGAGATTATAGCCCTTTTATAAAATCGCATTGGATGGGTGGAGGTCGAATTATTTTTGCTAACCCTTCATTGAAAAATTATTTACATTATTTAATAGAAAAATTGAATACAAAAATTAAATATTATAAAAGAAGGCGTTTAGACGTTTAGTTTATAATGATAATTACAAACATATAGTTGTAATTTTTTCAATTATGGTAGAATCAAAGAGATTACAAGCAAAATGGGACTAGATTACTAAAAAGTTAGCTTTTGTTGGCATATATTGATTCATATGCCAATGCCTTAAAAAACACTGTAGATATTTTAGGTAATTAAACCAAAACTCTATAAGTACAAAACGTGCTACTGAAAAATCAAAAAAGAAGTGAGCTGTAGTAGTAATTGAGCAATTTGCTAATTCGTTCTAAGTAGTAAATTTTATAGTAAAAGTAAGAGTTATAAGATTATGCGTTTTAACTCAAAACATTAAGTCTTAATACAGAAATTCACTTTTTTTATTAAAGCATCAACCATTAGTTCATAAATCTTAAATAAAGAGTATTAATGATTTTTCATTGTACTTAAAAATCTTATTTTTGAAATAAATCTCTTTAATCCATGCATCCTCACATACAAATTTCTAATCGCAAAATAGGTTTAGATTATCCACCTTTGGTTATTGCAGAGATAGGCATTAACCACGAAGGTTCACTTTCGGTAGCCAAAGAGATGGTTGATGCAGCATATAGGGCAGGTGCAGAGGTGGTAAAACATCAAACTCATATTGTAGAAGACGAAATGAGTAAAGCTGCAAAGAAAGTTATTCCAGGTAATGCAGAAGTTTCAATTTATGAAATAATGGAACGTTGCGCTTTAAATGAAGCCGATGAGTTAGAGCTAAAAAAGTATGTAGAACGTAAAGGGATGATTTTTATATCTACACCTTTTTCTAGAGCAGCAGCAGAACGTTTAAAACGTTTTGATATTCCTGCTTATAAAATTGGTTCTGGAGAATGTAACAATTACCCACTATTAGAGCATATCGCAAAATTTGGCAAACCTGTAATTTTAAGTACAGGTATGAATACTATAGAAAGTGTTAGCAAAGCTGTAGAAATCTTTAAAGCAAATAATACACCGTTAGCTTTATTACATACCACTAATTTGTATCCAACACCATCGCATTTAGTGCGGTTTGGTGCTATGATGGAATTACATAAAGCTTTTCCAGATAATGTATTTGGGTTAAGTGACCATACCTTAAACAATAATGCATGCCTTGGCGCAGTTGCACTTGGTGCATCCATATTAGAGCGTCATTTTACAGATCATATGCAAAGACAAGGACCAGATATTATTTGTAGTATGGACGAGCAAGAATGCAAAAACCTTATCGTAGGAAGCAAGGAAATTTGGTCTATGCGAGGTGGAACCAAAGTGCCAGCAAAAGAAGAAAAGGTTACTATTGATTTTGCTTTTGCAACGGTTTGTACCATAGCTAATGTAAAAAAAGGAGAGAAACTTACCGAAAAGAATATTTGGGTAAAACGCCCAGGAACAGGAGAAATTTTAGCTGAAAAATATAATAATGTTTTAGGAAAAACTGCACTTAGAGAAATTGAAGAAGGAGAACACTTAGATTATAAAGATTTTGAATAATGAGTGATTTATACGATTTAGAAAAGCGTTTTCAATACGAAAATGGATTTTATGCTACAGCAGACCCTTCAAGATTTAGCAAATTTATTTCACATTTAGAATTCTTTAAGCGCACCTCAGAGGTTAGAGGAGAAATTGTAGAATTCGGTATTTTTAAAGGAAATTCTTTTTTTAGATGGATTAAATTTAGAGAACTGTTAGAGCAAACTAGTAGTCGTAAAATTATTGGTTTTGATATTTTTGGAGATTTTCCTGAAGCTAATTTTGAAGAAGATAAACTAAAAAGAGATGCCTTTATTGAAGAAACTAAAGGAGGTAAAAGTATTTCTTATCAGGAGATTTCTAAATTACTCAAAAAACAAAACCTTCATAAAAATGTAGAAATAATTGAAGGAGATATTCTTCAAACTTTAGATAAATATATAGAGGTTAATCCACATTTAAAGATTTCACTACTTCATATTGACGTCGATTTATACGAACCGACAAAAGCTGTTTTAGAACAACTGTATAGTAAAGTAACTAAAGGAGGAATTATAATTTTAGACGATTATGGTGCATTTGCTGGTACAAATAAAGCAGTAGATGATTTTTTTCAAAATAATGTTGAAATAAAAAAGTTACCCTATTCTAATGCTATTTCATATATCGTAAAATAACTATGCGCAAAATAGTATTTCTTACAGGCACAAGAGCAGATTTTGGTAAAATTAAAGCCCTTGTTCAGAGTGTTGAAAATCATAATGATTTTGAACCATATATTTTTGTAACAGGTATGCATTTGCTGCATGAGTATGGCTATACCCTTATAGAAGTAGAACGTTGTGGATTTAAAAATATATCTACTTTTCATAACCATACGGATGAAGCTACAATGGATTTAACTTTAGCTAAAACCATTAACGGTTTTTCTGAATACATAAAGAATGTAAAGCCAGACTTAATTGTAGTTCATGGAGATAGAGTAGAGGCTTTGGCTGGTGCAATTGTTGGTAGTCTTAATAATATTTTAGTAGCACATATTGAAGGTGGTGAGTTATCAGGCACAATTGATGAATTAATAAGACATTCGGTTACAAAATTAAGCCATATTCACTATACGTCGAATGATGAAGCCAAAAAACGCCTATTGCAAATGGGAGAACTTGAAGCTTCAATTTTTACCATAGGTTCTCCAGATGTTGATATTATGTTTTCTAAGAATCTACCATCAATCGATGAGGTAAAACAATATTATCAAATAAATTATAGTGCTTATGCAGTGGCAATGTTTCATCCGGTTACAACAGAGATTGATGAAATTGAAGACAGAGCAAATCAATTTGTAGAAGCATTAATTGAAAGCGAAAAAAACTATGTTGTTATTTATCCGAATAATGATTTAGGGAGTAAACATATTCTTAAAGCTTATAAAAGACTACAAGGTAATGCTAAATTTAGAGTCTTTCCTTCCGTTAGATTTGAATATTTTTTAACACTTCTAAAGAAATCAGATTTTATAATAGGTAATAGTAGTGCTGGTGTTAGAGAAGCTCCTTATTATGGTATACCTACTATAAATATTGGAAATAGACAACTTAATAGAGCAACATCATCTAAAATAATTAATGTGCCTTGTGACAAAAAAGAGATTCAAAAGGCTTTTAATAACTTAAACACGTCTTCAAACGAATTAACAAATTCCTTTGGTAAAGGTAACAGTGCTGAGCTGTTTTTAGATAGTTTAGAATCGACACGTGTTTGGACTATAAATCATCAAAAACAATTTCAAAGTTATGAGTAAGCCTCATGTATTGGTAATAGTAACAGATGGTGTTAGTCTTAGAAACTTTGCCTATACTTCTTTTTATAAAAAAGCTATACAGGCTGGCTATAAAGTGACTTTTTGGAATGGTACTTCGTTTGACCTCTCTAATTTAGGTTATGATTCTATTCCTTTAAAATCAGCAAAAATACATCCATTAACTTCTGTATTTAAAAATGCTAGAAAGCATGTAGAACTTAATTGTTTTACAAAGCGTAAACAAGATAATGTATATCAATCTTATAAATTTCCATGGAATTTTAATGGAATAAAAAATAAGATAAGAACGGCTATTTCTAAAACCATAATTTTAGTTTCAAACTCTGAAAAAGGCTTACTCTGGTTAAGAAAAAAAACGAATACACTAGAAAGTAGAACAGACTATTACAAAATGTGTGTTGATACCTTAAAAGAAGTTAAGCCAGATGTTGTTTACAATACAAGTCAACGTTCAGTACTTGCTATTGCGCCAGTAGAGGCAGCAAAAGCTTTAGGTATTAATACGGTTGGTTTTATATTTTCTTGGGACAATGTTCCTAAATCCACATTAGAGGTTGTTACCGATATGTACCATGTGTGGAGTGAGCATATGAAATTAGAGTTGTTAGATTATCACCCTTTTATAAAAGAAGAGAAAGTAAAAGTAACTGGCACTCCGCAGTTTGAACCTCATTTTAATAAACATGAAATATTAACTAGAACAGACTTTTATGAAACTTACCAACTAAAACAAGACTATAATTATTTTTGTTTTAGTGGAGACGATATTACAACAAGTCCACAAGATGATTTATATCTTAGAGATGTAGCGCAAGCAATAAAAGAATTGAGAGATAAAGGTCACAAAGTAGGTCTTATTTTTAGGCGTTGTCCTGTTGATTTTTCAGATCGCTATAATAAAGTTCTAAGAGATTTTTCAGATATTATTACACCAATAGAGCCATTATGGGAAGAATTTGGAGGGCAATGGAATCAAATATTCCCAACAGCTAAAGATGGAATATTATTAGCCAATTTAGCCGAACATTGCATAGGCGTTATAAACTTAGGGTCATCAATGGTGTTTGATTTTGCGAGCCATAATAAACCATGTGCTTATGTTAATTATCATTACGATTCTAATTTAAACTCATGCAAAGGCGTGCACGTTTATAAATATGTTCATTTTAGATCTCAACCAAGTAAAGAAGCTGTGATTTGGTTAAATTCGCCAAATATGGAGTTAGATCTTTTAAAAATGATTTCTGAGCCTAATGAGACAACGGTTCATGCTAAAGCTTGGTTTCAACATATTAACACTAGCCCTTTTGAGATGAGTTCTGATCGTATTTTAAAAGCTTTATTGGAGAAATGAGTTTAACCGAAAAATTACATATAGGTTTTATAACAATGGAGTATCCTCATTCTTCCACCGGAAACTCTGGTGGTTTGGGTACAAGTATAAAACATTTAACTAGAGCATTATCTGATGAAGGATATAAGGTTAGTGTTTTTATTGTAAATCAAGATGAGAATGCAGAAATCGATGATAGTGGTATAACACTGTATAAAATTAAACATAAAACCTTTAGAGCTTTTAATTGGTTGTTATATAGAATTTATGCTAATAAACGCATAAATTTAATATGCAAAAATAAAGGTGTTGATATTCTCGAAGCTCCCGATTGGACAGGTCTTACCGCTTTTATGAAGTTTAAGATACCTGTTGTAATTAGGTTTCATGGTAGTGATACCTATTTTTGTCATTTAGAAAAGCGACCACAGAAATGGAAAAATCGCTTTTTAGAAAGTAACGCTTTAAAAATGGCAGATGCATATATTGCTCCAACAGAGTTTGCTGCAACAGAAACGCAGAAACTATTTAAGATAAATAAAAAAGAAATTAGAACTATACATTATGGATTATCATTAAATGATTTTATCAATAATAACCCATCATCGTTTACACCAAATACCATATTATATATTGGTACTATAATCCGAAAAAAAGGAGTTCTAGATTTGGCACAGATTTTTAATCTTGTAGTTGAGGCTAATCCTGAAGTAAAACTTATACTTGTGGGTGCAGATAGTGGTGATGTACAAACAGGTACAAATTCTACCTATTCATTATTTGAAGCCTTGTTAACACCAAAAGCATTGTCAAATGTTAGTTATTTAGGAAAAGTGCCTTATACTGAAGTGAAAAATTGTATAAAAAATGCTCAAGTTTGTGTTTTTCCATCTTTTGCAGAAACTTTGGGTATGGTTACAATAGAGTCTATGGCTATGCAAAAAGCTGTTGTAAATACTAGTATAGGTTGGGCACAATCACTTATTGATAATGGAGAAAACGGTTATTTAATACATCCTACTCATCATAAAGAATATGCTGAAAGAATAAATAGTCTTTTAAATGATATTCCAAAATGTATAAGTATTGGAAAAGCTGCACGACTAAAAGTTGATAGTGCGTTTAACATGAAGATTCAAGTTAAAAAAAATATTCAGTTTTATAAAGAGCTTATTGGGTTATGATAGAGATTGAACATAACGGGTCGGAAATCCTTAATCTTTATAGGGTAGAAGATGTAAGTGTTGCATTACAATTTTCTAAAAAGCAATCTCTTATTTCTCAATTTTATGACATTGCAGATCAAAATCCCAACGATATAATTATTTGGTATCATACCAAGTTAAAAGACGATATTAATAGGCCTTATATCCTTAATAATTTTAAGGATTATATGATGTGGTCCTATGCGTCTAATACATATTTGGGAGACGCAATTGGCTATGTGGAAGATTCACCATTTCTAAAAATTGCCAAAGATGTGAAATACCCAACTTGGCTAATGACAAGTAATTGTGGTGTTATTCATGCTCGTCAACTTTTAAAATTTAAAAATACTGTTAAAGATAAAAATCTTGATTTTGCCTTAAACTCTATCGGTAAATTGGGTTTAACTAATGGGTTGTGGTGCTATTCATCACCACAGATTTTATTAAGGCCAGATATTGTAAAATCTAAATCTGCTAATATTAATAATCTCTATAAATTTATAGCATCACATTATAAAAAACGATGGATTCTATTACTTTTTATTAATCTGTTGATTTATGAAAAAAGATTTACTCTTGTCTCGCTCTGTTATGGGTTATTCTTCAAGAAAAGAACTGTTGATTTTAAAATTGAGTTAAGTACGCCAAATTCCGAAGTTAATAAACGGAACTTTTCACTAGATGTTATTATTCCCACTATGGGAAGAAAAAAGTATTTGTATGATTTTTTAAAAGATTTGAAAGAGCAATCCACTTTGCCTAGTAAAGTTATTATCGTTGAGCAAAACCCGGAACCAACTTCGAGTTCAGAATTAGACTATTTAAATGATGATGAGTGGCCTTTTGAAGTAAAGCATATATTTATACACCAAACAGGTGCATGTAACGCGCGTAATATCGCCTTGGATTTAGTGACCTCTGAATATGTTTTTTTTGCAGATGATGACATAAGGTTAGAAGACAAAGAACTATTAGAACGAACTTTTAAAACGTTTGCACAACTCGATATTAATGCAATAAACCTAGCTTGCTTGCAAGTCAATGAAACAGACACGGTAAAAAACATTAAACAATGGGCTGCATTTGGATCTGCAAGTAGTATGGTGTTATCTAGATGTGTCAAAAATCTAAGATTTAATATGGCTTTAGAGCATGGTTATGGTGAGGACGTTGACTTTGGTATGCAATTAAGAAATATTGGCGAAGATGTTATCTATGCACCAAATTTAAAGTTACTGCATCTTAAAGCGCCAATTGGTGGTTTTAGAAGTGATATTAAATCCTTAAATGAAACAACTAATAATCAATTATTACCGAAGCCTTCACCTACTATAATGCTATTTAGAATGTTACACACTACTAAAGCTCAACTTTCAGGTTATAAAACAACCTTAGCTATTAAATATTATAAGGCACAAAACGTTAAAAATCCTTTTGCTTACATAAAACAATTTAAGAAGAGATGGCGTATTAGCGAAGACTCGGCTATAAATCTAATTAATCAAAATAATCATTGATATATTATATGAAAGATCCGAAATTACTTTTTCTTTTTTCACAATCTCCTCGCTCAGGTCATAATTTTGTGGCTGATGTTTTAAGGAAACTTGTCTCAACAGAAACCGTTGTGGGAGAACGTAGTGAAGTACCATTTGGGCCAATAATTGAAAATTATCATACTACGCTCAAAACATCATATAAAAGTAATAGGTCAGAAGAGTTTTTGAATAGTATTTTTATAGAACCCATTAGAGAAAAGTTGTTAAATGATGGAGTAAATAAAGTCATAAAGTACACCTCATTTGTAGGTGCTGAGACTACTCTAAAATATTTCCCAGAAGATATAAGTATTGTATCTTACCGTGATCCAAAAGATTGCTTATTTTCATTATTTAAAGGGATTAGGTTGAAAAACGATTTCAAATCTAAAATTAAAAAAATCCTTTGGCCTACAGGTATTTATCATTATCAATATGCTAGAAAGTACAGTAGTTCAATTTTAAAAAATTTACCTAAAAGCAATAACTTCATTTTAGTTCGCTACGAGTTGCTTGTGCAACGTGATAAAGAGCATTTAGAATACTTGATAAAAAAGTTTGATTCTAAATTAACTTTTAGTGAATTTTCAGAGGCAATAGATAACATAAATGTAATTAACACTTCATTTTTTAAAGAAGAAACAGGTGGAAAGAGTATTTGGCAATCAACAAAGGTTACAGAGGCTTTTAATCCTGTAAATAGAGATCATTCTGTAAATAAACTTCAATTAATGGCTATAAAAAAAGGTTCTAAATCGCTAAGAATGGCAATGGGTTATCTAAATAAAAACTAAGACTACAGTATGAATTTTGCATTAATTATTTGCACATATAACCGCTCTTCATCTCTTGAGAGATTGCTCAATTCAGTTACTAATCAAACACTGCATCCTAATGCGATTTTAATTATTGATGCTTCAGAGAATAATGAAACAAGAGATTTAATTGCAAATAATAACTTTAATAATACTGAATATTTTAAAGTAGAAGAAAAACATAAGGGCTTAACCAAACAACGAAATTTTGGAATATCTCAATTAAAAGGAAATATAGACATTGTATGTTTTTTGGATGATGATGTTATTTTAGAAAGCGATTATTTCCATCATTTAATTGGTACTTATAAAACCTATCCAGAAGCTTTAGGAGTTGGTGGATATATAACTAATGAAGTGCAATGGCATCAATGTGAAAATATTAATGCTAAAAAAGTATTCTATTATGATGGTTATTGTAGAGATGAACCATTACGTTTTAGAGTACGCTCAATTTTTGGATTAGAACCAGATACTCCTCCTTGTTTTTTGCCAACTTTTAGCCATGGTCGTTCTGTTAGTTTTTTACCACCTTCGGATAAAATTTATAATGTAGAACAATTTATGGGTGGAGTTTCATCGTATAAAAGTGAAGTATTTAAGAAGTTACAATTTTCTAAATACTTTGAGGGTTATGGGCTCTATGAAGATGCTGATTTTTGCTTACGTCTTTCAAAACTTGGAGAATTATATGTAAATACGGCAGCAAGATTAGGTCATTATCATGATGCTTCAGGTAGACCAAGTTCTTATAGGTACGGCAAAATGGTAGCGAGAAATGGATGGTACATTTGGCGAGTAAAAAATAGCAAACCAACTCTCAAAGCAATCGTAAAATGGTATTTAACGGAAATATTACTTATGTTACTTACTTTTGTTGGAGCTTTAAAAAGTAAGTATAAGATAACTAGGTTGAAAGAAGGCTTAGGTAGGTGTGTAGGCTTGTTAACATTAGTAGTCTCTAAGCCAATTATTAAATAAGAAAAGCTTATTATTTAAATTTTATTAAACTGTTTTAAGAATTGAGAAAAAATAATAAAACATTAGCTGTTTTTACCTTAGTTGTACATAAAAAAAAGAATGGACAATTATATGGCTACAGTCCTTATATAAATGAAATGAATATGTGGACTAGTCATTTTGATAAGGTTATTGTTGTTGGTAATTTTAGCAATTCTGAAAATATTGATAAATTAGAGTCACCCTATAATCATACTAATATAAGTCTCGTAAAGGTTCCTGGTTTTAATGTTAAATCGGTTTTTAGTATAGCTAAATTATTTTTTTACTTACCATTGATTATTTTTAGAATGGTTAGGGTAATGTATCAATCAGATTATTTTCATTTTCGATGTCCTAGCAATGTATCTGCTATCGCAGCGATAGTTCAGGTATTTTTTCCAAGAATACCAAAAACCACTAAATACGCAGGTAATTGGAATCCAAATAGTAACCAGCCTCTTGGATATAGGTTTCAAAAATGGTTATTAAGTAATACATTTTTAACTAAAAACATGAAAGTTTTAGTCTATGGAGATTGGGAAAATCAATCTAAATCCGTTGTTCCTTTTATGTCTGCAACTTATACGGAATCTGAGAAAATTGAATTTAAAAAACGTGAATATTCTAAAAAGTTAAAGTTTGTATTTACAGGTGCCATGGTTGTAGGAAAACGTCCTATGCTTACAATTAAAATCATTGAAGCTTTAATAGAAAAAGGAATACTGGCAGAACTACACATGTTTGGAGATGGACCTTTAATGAATGATATAAAACTATATCTAAATGAAAAAAAATTAAATAATAATGTTTTTATTTATGGAAATCAACCCAAAGAGAAAGTCAAAACCTGTTTGTTAGATGCACATTTCTCCATTTTACCTTCTAAAAGCGAAGGTTGGCCAAAAGCAATTGCAGAGGGTATGTTTTTTGGAACTATACCTATTTCAACCAAAATATCTTGTCTACCATGGATTTTAGATTTTGGTAAACGTGGTATTTTAATTGAGGCTAATCTAGAGCGTGCGGTAGAAACAATTTTAGAGTCAATACATAAAGGAAATGAGCATTTAAATGGATTATCACATAATGCATTACGTTGGTCTCAGCAATATACTGTAGATAGATTAGAAAACGAAATAAGTAAATTAACCATAATCTAATGCGAGTTTTACAATTAATAGATACATTAGACGCTGGTGGAGCTGAACGTATGGCTGTTAATATGGCCAATGCATTATCAGATAAAATTGAAGTTTCATATCTCTGTACCACACGTTTTGAAGGTCTTTTAAAAGAAGATCTATATAATAATGTGAAGTATCTTTTTTTACAAAAAAAAGGGACTATTGATTTTAAAAGCTTCTTTAGATTTTATAAGTATATAACTAAAGAGAAAATTGACATTATTCATGCGCATTCTAGCTCCTTCTTTCTTGCGGTTGTAGTATCTTTATTTTGCAGAAAAACTAAAGTTGTATGGCATGATCATTATGGGAATAGTGAGTATGTATCCAAACGACCTAAACTTGTTTTGCAGCTTTGTTCGTATTTTTTTTCTCATAGTTTTGCGGTTAATTCAGCTTTGGCTTCTTGGGCAAAAGAGAATTTAAATCATAAGTCGGTAAGTTATTTGCCAAATTTTGTGAATTTGTCTAATTCTGCTAAGCTTAAAACAGATTTAAAAGGAATAAACGGAAGAAGAATAGTTTGTTTAGCGAATTTGCGTCCTCAAAAAGACCATATAAATTTATTGGAAGCATTTAATAAGATTACTTCCGATTTTCCTGAATTTACACTCCATTGTGTTGGTCAAGATTTTGATGATGCTTATTCTAAAAATGTGTATGAATTAGTGACCTCTCTAAAGCTAAATTTAAAAGTCTTCTTTTATGGCAGTTGTTCCGATGTTTCAGCAATACTCTCTGCATGTGATATAGGTGTGTTGTCTTCTAAATCCGAAGGTTTACCATTAGCGTTGCTAGAATATGGATATGCAAAGTTACCTGTAGTTGTAACTAATATAGGTGACTGTAATAAAGTAGTTGAGGATAATTTCTCTGGACTCTTGGTGCCTTCAGAACAACCAAACGCTTTAAGTAATGCTATAAGCGAGCACATCCGTAACAAAAAAGCGGCTATAGAAATGGGACTAAATTTAAATAAAGTAATAACTAACAAATTTTCGCATTCGTCAGTAATAAATTTGATACTAGAACGGTATAGAACTATATTAACGTTTTGATATGTATTTCAGTATATAGTAAAGTCAAACAAACAAAAGTTTATGATTAAAGATTTAAATTATTTAAGCTTAATTGTATTACACATTGTTATTGGTATTCTAATTTTTTATTTACCAATTATTCGTCAGCCTTTTTACTTAGCCGTAATTGTATATTTTGTTGCTCAGATTATTATAGCCAAAAAATCAAAAAAAACGTTAACTGTATTATTTGCTTGTTCTTATATTGTTGCTGGAGAGTCTTTATTTAGAATGACAGGAGGAGGTCTGTTTTATGAAATTTCAAAATATTTAATAATATTATTTTCTATATTAGGAATGTTTTATTCCGGAATTTCAAACCGTAGTTATCCCTACTTTTTTTATTTAATTGCATTATTACCAGCAGTGGTTTTGGCATCTATAAATTTGGGTTATGATTTAATTTTTAGATCCTCTGTGGCGTTTGTGTTAAGTGGTCCTGTTGCTTTAGGTATTTCTTCTTTATACTGTTACAACAAACGAATCACAAAGTCAGAATTGTTAGATATCATTAAATATTTAAGTCTACCAGTGATTTCAATGACAACTTATCTTTTTTTATACTCGCCGAGTATTAAAGAGACTTTAGCTGGTACAGGTTCTAATTTTGGTGCCTCTGGTGGTTTTGGTCCTAATCAAGTTTCTACAATATTAGGATTAGGGATATTTGCTCTTACTGTTCGTTTTTTTTTAAAATCACCAAATCTCTTATTAAAAATATTTAATGGAAGTTTAATTATTGCAATAACATTTAGAGCTTTGGTTACTTTTAGTAGAGGAGGAGTATTCACGGCTATTTTAATGATTGGGGCTTTTTTACTATTATTATTCTCCAATTCTAGTTTTAATCAAAAACGACGTATTATATTCGCCTTTATTCTTTTTTGTTTATTTGGTTTGGTTACTTGGGTTGTAAGTAAAGATCAAACCAATGGTTTAATAGAAAACAGATATGCAAATCAAGACGCAGTAGGTAGAAATAAGGATGATATAACCACAGGTCGTACCGATTTATTTTTAGGAGAGTTAGAAGGATTTATAAACCATCCTTATTTAGGTGTTGGTGCTAGTGGGATGAAGCAGGTGAGATTAGAAAAAGAGGGGCAGATTATTGCTTCACACAATGAGATTAGCAGATTGCTGTCCGAGCATGGAATACTTGGAATATTTATAATTTGTATTCTTTTGTTAAAACCTTTGAGTATAAGAGAAAAATCGAAAAATAACTTATTTTTTTATGCTTTTTTAGTGTTTTGGTTTGCCACTATTAATCATTCGGCAATGCGTTTAGCTGCACCTGGATTTATTTACGCTTTAGCCTTATTAAACGTTACTAATGAAAAAAAACGTCCTATACATAGGAAACGCATTATCCAATAAAGGAAAGACCAGCTCAACTATAGATACGCTTAGTGCTCATTTAAAAGCTATGAGTAATTTAAAAATAGCGTCTACTAAGTCTAATAAAGTTTTGCGTTTATTAGATATGGCTGTATTAGTTATTAGAAATAGTTATAATACAGATTTTGTTTTAATAGATACTTATAGTACTGTCAATTTTTACTATGCTTTAGTTATTAGTCAAATGTGTAGGTTATTTAATATTAAATATATCCCTATTCTACATGGAGGTAATTTAGAGCACAGATTAGTTAATAACCCAAAATTAAGCCAGCGCATATTTAAAAACGCATACCAATTAATTGCACCTTCAAATTTTTTGAAATCAGTTTTTAATAATTATGGTTATAAAGATGTTCAATACATTCCAAACAGTATAGAATTAGAAAATTATACTTTTAAAAATAGAAACATAGATGTTATTAGGCTATTATGGGTTAGGTCATTTTCGTCAATATATAATCCCGAATTAGCAGTTTTAGTCTTAGAAAAATTATTAAAACTCAATTATAAAGCGGAATTAACCATGATTGGTCCAGATGTAGATGGGTCATTAACAAAAGTTAAAGCATTAACAGCACAGAAAAATCTCAATGTAACTTTTACAGGTAAGTTGTCTAAACAACAATGGATTAATTATTCTACAGATGCTAACATTTTTATTAATACTACTAATTTTGATAATACACCTGTAAGCGTAATAGAAGCTATGGCTCTTGGTCTACCAATAGTTTCAACAAATGTTGGAGGACTTCCTTTTTTAATTTCTGATAATTTTGATGGTGTTTTAGTAAATGCTAATGATTGTAATGCAATGGTAGAGGCAATAATAAGAATAAAAGATAATGCAGAATTCAAACATAAGTTAGTTGAGAATGCTCGCAAAAAAGTCGAAAATTTTAGTTGGCAATCCGTGAAACCAAAATGGCAAAACCTTTTGTCTTAAATATATGTATAGAATCAATTGTACTTATTATCTTTACTTCTTAGTTTTCTTTATTTATGGCTAAAAAGAAAGGCATACATTTCGAAGTTTCTGAGCGCAAAATTCTACTTAGAATTTTTGATTTGGCAATGGTATATTTTGGTGTTTATTTATTGAGTATATCTTTCGATTTTGAGTACATTGAAGTAAGTACGGACAATAGTGTTGCATTAATTCTTTTAGGTGTATATATATCAATATTCGGAACCATATTTGAATTATACGATTTACAGAAAGCAAGTAAAGCCGATTCAACTTTTAGAAATATTGTTATTACGGCATCTACTGTAGTTCTTTTTTACCTATTAACACCTGTACTTTCGCCTTATCTTCCTGTTGAGCGTCTCCAAATTGTATATCTCTATTTAACAATTATTTTTTCTGTTCTCTTATGGCGAATTATATATATAAATTTAATTGAATCGCCTCGTTTTTATAAGCGCGTACTTTTGGTTGGAGAAGTTTCAAATATTGATGGCCTTGTAAAGGCCTTTGGCTCTACTGATCCAAATTATAAGATTGTGGGTTTTATAAACAGTGAAAGTTCATCTGAAGATTCTGTAAGGTATAAGGGAATTAAAGAATTTGAAGCAAAAGATTTTTTACAAATTATTGATAGAGAAAAAATTTCCGAAATTTTGGTAGCAAGTTTTAATACTGAAGCTATTATAACAGAAGTTTATCACGATCTTATGTTGCTTCTAGAACGTGGATTTAAAATAAGAGACTATACACAAGTTTATGAAGAGTTGCTTCAAAAAGTTCCTGTTCAATTTGTTGGTAAGGACTTTTACAAATATTTTCCTTTTAGTAGAAGTAATGAGAACAAGTTATACATCTTTTTTCAGCGAGGTTTTGATGTTTTTTTCTCATTATTGGGTTTGCTTTTAGGTGTTTTAATCTTACCAATTATTTTAGTAGGAAATTTAATAGGAAACAAAGGTCCTTTATTTTATTCACAAGAGCGTGTAGGACGCAATGGAAAACCTTTTCAGATTATTAAACTTAGAACCATGGTTGAAAACGCTGAGGAAAATGGTGTAAAATGGGCCCAAAAAAATGATTCTAGAATAACGGCTTTTGGTATGTTTCTACGTCGTTCTCGTTTAGACGAGATCCCTCAATTTATCAATGTTTTAAAAGGTGAAATGAGTATTATAGGGCCAAGACCAGAGCGTCCATTTTTTGTTAATGAATTGTCTCGTATTATTCCTTTTTATGAAACGCGTCATATAATAAAACCAGGTCTTACTGGTTGGGCGCAAGTGAGTACAAGATATGGATCTTCTATTGATGATAGTTTAACTAAACTACAATACGATTTGTATTATATTAAACATAGAAGTGTCTTTTTAGATTTTAGCATTTCAATAAAAACACTCAGCACAATATTATATTACAGAGGACAATAGTATTTTTTAGTTTTTATTTAAAACCTTTAAAAGGTAAATGAATCTAATAAAAAGTGCAGCTAAAAAGGGAATTAATCCTATAGCAAAGACCTGAATACCACTTATCCAGTGAAACGTTAAAAGTGTCAGTAAAATAATTAAGAATTTAAAATAACGTCTAACCCAATTCTTAATTTTTGTTTTTAATAATTGAAAAACAACTAAAATATTTAGCGGAAAAGCCCATAAAAGATTAAAGTTATAGGCTGTTGCTGTATGGTCAGTTGCAAACCATAGTAACAATAGAATAATACCTACTGCACCTGTGATTCCTAACAAAATACTATCTAGCCATTTTGTTCTATGATTGTTTTTATAATCTTTATAGGTAAGAAAAATTATGCCAAGACTTATTAATCCTACTATTATTAGTGGACTAAAAAGGAAACTTAAGGATGAGTTATTCTCCTTTTTCTGGTAAAGGTTTGATGAGCTTTTTACTAATTGCTTAGAATCATTTATAGTAGCATACGCAAAAAAATCATGAATATATTTGGGTAAAAACATGTGTTCTGAAGTTGTAGCCTCTAAGTCAATTACAGAGCCCAAAGCAATATCAATCCCAAAACTTCCCCATGTATTAAGACCAACGTGGTCGTGGATAAGTGTTCTAAAAGTCTTGTGTTTAAAACTTTTAGGTATATTATAATTTATTTTACCATCAGTAGCTATTTCAGTAATATCTCTTATACGTGTTGCACAATTGTCATAAAAGAAATCATATAGGTAACGACGGTTTTCTGGTTTATAATTATTTTCTAAATAGTCAAATAATTTTTGTTTTTCTTCTAGTGAAAAATTTAAAACTTGTTCTTCTATAGAACGATTATAACTGGTGTAATGATAGTAAATGTCAGCAAAGTTATGCCTACTAATAAGGTACTCTAACTTACCTTGTGTAAATTTTAAATAAAAATTAGGTGTGTCAAAATCGTACTGACCGTAACCATAAATAGCATCAATTCCTAATTTGTTGTCTTTAATTCTAAATGCGTTATGGCCAAAAGCATCGTTTAAAGATGAGCCAGGACCAATTGTTAGAACTGAGACTTGCGCTTCTGGAGATAATTGATATTGTTGTCCAAACGTTGAAATAATGGTGAATAGAATTACAATAAAGGATATTCTTAATTTCATGTATCTATTTATCTAAAAAAACTAAAATCTATATTTAATGAAAAAACATTAGAGTATAAAGCTGCACTTTGGTCTCCAATATCAGTAAAAGCGTAGTCTATTTCTATACCTTTATATTTAAAACCTACTCCAAAGTTGGGCTGAAACGTTAATTGTTCTGAATCATCAATTTGAATTTCATTTTGAAAGTTACCAACACCAGCTCTTAAAAACACCAAATCCGTATAACCAAACTCAAATCCTAACGCAGGATTAATACTTGCAAATGAGGTAGATATGATGTCGTTGTTTTGAGCAAATCGCATATTAAGATTAGCAGCAGCGACTAAAGTATAGTCATAGTGAAATGTCCACTTTTTAGACATTCCTATTTCAAGTTTTGGAATAGTGATTTCTGTAGTTTCTGGTAATTCTTGGTTTTCACCATCTATAGCGCCACTAATTTGTTCAAACTTGGCTTCGTCAATAGACCAAGCATTAAAGGTGGTTGTTATATCTCTTGCCATAAATCCAAATTTCCAATTGTTATTACCTTCAAACTGAATTCCTGCATCTAACCCAAAACCCCAAGAAGAAGCAAAATCACCTATAATCCGTCTAATTATTTTAGCATTTATACCATAATTTAATCCGTCTAATGGTAATTTTCTCGCATAAGAAAACGTGAGACCATAATCTGCTGTAGAAAATGTGCTTATTCTATCGTAATTAATATTTCCTTGGTCATCAATGAGTTGTGTAGTATCTAAAATATCATCAACTCCAAACCTAATTAAGGAGATGCCTAAAGCACTTTTATTATCTAATGGCATTCCAAAACCTATATAGTTGTAATTGGCTATGTTAGCAAAATAACTAGAGTGCATTAATGCCAATTGTTTACCTTCAAGATGTACCAATCCGGCTGGATTCCAATATCCAGAATTTACATCAGCTGTTTGAGAAACAACTGCATTACTCATACCTAATGCAGCAGCATCTACACCGATATTCATAAATTCATTAGAATATTTTCTCGTAGTTTGACCTGAAGCAATAAGCGTAGTAAGTGTTAAGAGAATTACCAAGTAATTTTTCAACAGCAATAATTTTTTACAAAGATGCACAATATTTTTATATCTATTTAACTGAAAAGTAGTGTTGTTATTGTTTTCTTTTGCGCAATTTTAAAAATATTAAGTTAAGACTCAAATACTTTTATATTTTTACATAAATTTAAATTATGAGTTTTAAGCGTCATATTCCTAATATAGTAACATTGCTGAATTTATTTTCGGGTTGCATAGCTTTGGTATTTGCTGTAAATGGTAATTTTATTGCTGCCGCTATATTTGTTTTTTTAGGGATATTTTTTGATTTTTTTGATGGACTTTTAGCCCGTAAATTAAATGTGCAGAGTCCTTTAGGAATACAGTTAGATTCTCTTGCAGATTTAGTAACAAGTGGTGTTGTACCAGGCGTAATAATGTTTAAACTTATTTCAGAGTCTTTAGGGACATCTAATTTTAATTACGCTGATACGTGGTCTTCTGGAGTAGAAACCACTGTTTTAGAGATGCCGTTATTACCACTAATTGGTTTGCTAATTGCTTTGGCTTCTGCCTATAGATTAGCAAAATTTAATTTAGATGAAGATCAACAAACATATTTTAAAGGTCTACCTGTGCCAGCAAACACCTTAGTGATATTGTCGTTGCCATTGATTTTAGAGTATCAGAATAGTGATTTAATCAATTCTATTATTATAAATAAATGGTTTTTGATTGGCTTAACGTTATTAAGTTGTTATTTGCTAAATTCTAACATAAAATTATTTGCATTAAAATTCAAGAACTGGAGTTTTAAAGATAACGCTGTTCGTTATATTTTTCTGGTTCTTAGTATTGTTCTTTTAATTGTACTTCAATTTGCTGCAATTCCTTTAATTATTGCATTGTATCTAATATTGTCGTTAGTTGATAGAAAAAATATTAAATAAAGATACTTACTACTTACTTTTAACAACTATACTAAATTAATTATGGCGCAAATTCTTTTTACACTTCTAATGCTTGTAATGTTGCAAGCTGTTTTAGGTTTTGATAATTTACTTTATATCTCTCTAGAATCTAAAAAAGCACCAATAGAAGACCAAAAACGAGTAAGAAAAGTTGGTATTTTAATCGCTATAGTATTAAGAATAGTATTGTTATTTGTTTTAGTTAGAGTTATTGGTTTTTTTCAAGAACCGTTTTCATTTTTAACGGGTCATATAGAAAATGTATTAGATTTTGCATTTAATGGTCATAGCATTATTGTTTTAGTAGGTGGAGGTTTTATTATTTATACGGCTATAAAAGAAATTTGGCATATGATAGCTGTTACAGATTTAAGTCATGATGTTGAAAATGGTACTGATAAACGAAAAAAAACAGCAAATGCAGTAGTGGTTAGTATTGTAATAATGAATTTAGTATTTTCATTTGATTCAATTTTAGCAGCTATAGGTCTTACAAGTGAAATTAAAGATGCGTCTACCGCATTTATTGTAATGGCAATCGCAATTGTTGCAAGTGGATTATTGATGCTATTTTTAGCAGATAGAATATCTACATTTTTGGCTAAAAATAGAATGTATGAAGTTTTAGGGCTTTTTATATTATTTATTGTCGGTATTATGTTAGTGACAGAAGGTGGTCATTTAGCTCATTTAAAGATTTTTGGTAACGAAATTGTGCCTATGAGCAAAACCACATTTTATTTTGTAATTGTTGTTTTAGTTATTGTTGATATTGTGCAAGGACGATATCAAAAGAAATTAATAAAAGAAAGAGAGAACACGTTAAAAAGTAGTAATAAAAACCAGTAAATAATGGAAAAGTATAAGCTTAAATATTTAATCTATATTTTCTTTGTGCTAATGGTAATTCAATTTATTATCGGTTTGGTAGATGTTTTATTATCTAAAGGAAACAGTGATTTAACGTCTATAACCTCTGTTCTTATATCTATATGCAGTATTCCGTTAAGTTTAATCAATAGTAAACTTCCATTTTTTGTGTCAGAAAGTTTTGTAATGATACTTATATATTGGTCAATTAACTTAATAATACAATCTGCTTTTGTTTATGGTGTTTTATTAGTGATTCAAAAAATGAAACAGAGTAATAAGTAAATTAAAACATTAATTTTTTCTTTCTTAGTTCAAAATTCTGACCTAAATAAACTTTACGTACCATTTCATCACTCGCTAATTCCTCTGGTTTACCAGCTTTAAGAATATTACCTTCAAACATTAAGTAAGTTCTGTCAGTAATAGCTAGTGTTTCTTGTACATTGTGGTCTGTTATTAAAATACCAATATTCTTTTTAGTTAATTTGGCAATTATACGTTGTATATCCTCTACAGCAACTGGGTCTACACCTGCAAAAGGTTCATCTAAGAGTATAAAATTAGGGTCAGTTGCAAGAGCTCTTGCAATTTCAGTTCTTCGTCTTTCTCCACCAGAAAGTAAATCACCTCTATTAGTTCTAATATGTCCTAAGCCAAACTCTTCAATTAAAGATTCCATTTTTTCATGTTGTTCTTTCTTACTTAATTTGGTAAGTTGTAAAACACTTAAAATATTGTCTTCAATACTTAATTTTCTAAAAACAGAAGCTTCTTGAGCTAAATAACCGATGCCGTTTTGTGCACGCTTATACATAGGATATTTAGTAATATTGGTGTCATCTAAATAAATATTTCCACCATTAGGTTTTATAATACCCACAATCATGTAGAAAGAGGTTGTCTTACCAGCTCCATTTGGACCTAATAAACCAACAATTTCACCTTGATTTACTTCTAGTGAAACATCTTTTACAACTTTTCGTCCGCTGTAGGACTTCATTAAATGTTCTGCTCGTAACTTCATATTGTATATAAGAACGCTAAATTTAATAAAATCATATCTATTCAGGTGGCTTTAATACTCATTTATTAAAAGTTTAACCTTGTATAATATGATTTCACTTTTTAACGAATTAAGCGTGTTTCATTTTTCTTTTTTGATTTCTAACTACAACAGCAGAAATATAAATACTTACCTGATATAATATTAAAATAGGAATAGCAACTATGACTTGGCTCGCAATATCTGGAGGCGTAATTATTGCAGATAATATTAATACAATAACCAATGCAAATTTTCTATATTTTCTTAAAAATTGAGGTGTTACCAATCCTGCTTTAGTTAAAAAGTATATTAAAATGGGTAATTCAAATACAAAACCAGAAGCTATAGATGACGAGCGTACAATTGCAATAACAGAGCTAATATCAAACTCATTAGAAATTTCCTCACTTATTTGGTAATTTGCTAAAAAGTTAAGCGATAAAGGTGTAACAATATAATAGCCAAAAAGGACTCCTATAAAGAATAATAAAGAAGCAATAATTATAAAACCTCTTGAGTTTTTTCGTTCACTAGGTTTTAATCCTGGGCTAATAAAACTCCATAATTGATAAAGTACATATGGAAATGATACTATAAAGCCGGCATAAATTGAAGTCCAAATATGTGCCGAAAATTGACCAGCAACAGTTCTATTCTGTATAATAAAAGGAAATTTTTCGGCACAAAATGTTGTGTCTGACATGCCTAAAAACTCAGATGCTTTACATAGACTTTCATACGTTGGGAAATCCATGTGAGTAGGTCCAAAAATAATATCGAAAATAAAATTTTTAAAAATAAAAGCTAAAGTTGCAGCGATAAATATACTAGCTACAGCTCTTACTAAATGCCATCTTAAATCTTCGAGATGGTCTAAAAAAGACATCTCATTCACTTCCTTTTTTGCCATTATATAATGCCTTCTTTTATTAAATCGTGAAGGTGAACAACACCTGCATATTTTCCTTCCTGTTCTACAAGTAATTGCGAAATACCAAATTCTTCCATGACTTCTTTAGCATCTACAGCCATAGCATCTTCAGCAATGCGTCTTGGGCTGTTACTCATAATATCTTTTGCTTTTAAGCTAGTAAAATCGTCACTTTTGCTTAGCATTCGTCTTAAATCACCATCTGTAATAATACCAACAATTTTGTCATTTTCAATTACAGCAGTAACACCAAGCATTTTTTCTGTAATTTCAACAATGACTTCTTTTAAACTCGCTTGTAAACCAACTTGTGGTTTTAAGTTTTGAGATGATAAATCATTTACTCTTAAATAAAGACGTTTACCAAGTGCGCCTCCTGGATGGTATTTTGCAAAATCTTTACTAGAAAATCCACGTAATTCTAATAAACATACAGCTAAAGCGTCTCCCATTACTAATTGAGCTGTAGTACTAGTGGTAGGTGCTAAGTTGTTTGGGCAAGCTTCTTGTTCTACAAATGCATTCAAAACAAAATCTGCTTGTTGTCCTAAAAATGATTCTTTATTACCTGTTATAGCAATCATTTTGTTTTTAGCATTTTTTATGAGTGGAACCAACACTTTAATTTCTGGTGTATTTCCACTTTTAGAGATACAGATGACCACATCATCTTTTAATATTAATCCAAGATCACCATGAATTGCATCTGCTGCATGCATAAAAACAGCTGGAGTACCAGTAGAATTTAAAGTTGCAACAATTTTATTTGCAATGATGGCACTTTTGCCAATTCCTGTAATAATAACGCGTCCTTTAGACTTATAAATCAATTCTACAGCATCTGCAAAATCCTCGGTTAGTAATTCTGATAAATTATTTATAGCTTTACTTTCTAATTGTATCGTTGTTTTTGCAGTTTTTAAGATAGATTGCTTTGTGTTCAAAACTTATTTTTTAATTGAGTTTTTTAGATATAAAGAATTTGTTATCTTTAAAGTTGTTGCAAATGTATATAAAATACCAATAGGGATTAATGAGTATTGCAGAAATTGACTTACACGATTCACTGAAAAAGTACTTTGGGTTTTCACAATTCAAAGGTCTTCAAGAAGAAGTAATAAAGAACGTCGTAGCTGGTAATAACACTTTTGTTATTATGCCAACTGGTGGCGGAAAATCTTTATGCTACCAATTACCAGCACTAATTAAAGAGGGTACAGCTATTGTTGTATCACCTCTTATTGCCTTGATGAAAAATCAGGTTGATGCTATTAGAGCTGTATCTGAAAATGAAGGCGTTGCACATGTTTTAAATTCTTCGTTAAATAAAACAGAAGTAAAACGCGTAAAGGATGATATTACAAATGGTATCACAAAGTTACTATACGTGGCACCAGAATCTTTAACCAAAGAAGAATATGTAGACTTTCTAAGGACAGTTGAAATTTCTTTTATGGCTGTAGATGAGGCGCATTGTATTAGTGAATGGGGACACGACTTTAGACCAGAATACAGAAATCTAAAAACCATTATTAAGCGAATAGGTGACAATATACCTATAGTTGGACTTACGGCAACCGCAACTCCTAAAGTACAAGAAGATATTTTAAAGAGTTTAGGAATGCCAGAGGCTGTTACTTTTAAAGCTTCTTTTAATAGACCCAACCTTTATTATGAGGTAAGACCAAAAACTAAAAATGTAGATGCAGATATTATTCGTTTTGTAAAACAGAATGAAGGCAAATCTGGCATTATATATTGTTTAAGTAGAAAACGTGTAGAAGAATTATCACAAGTACTTCAAGTTAATGGTGTTAAAGCGGTACCATATCATGCAGGTTTAGATGCAAAAACGAGAGTTAAACATCAAGATATGTTCTTAATGGAAGATACTGATGTTGTAGTGGCTACCATTGCCTTTGGAATGGGAATAGATAAGCCAGATGTGCGTTTTGTAATACATCATGATATTCCTAAGAGTATTGAAAGTTATTATCAAGAAACAGGAAGAGCTGGTAGAGATGGTGGAGAAGGGCATTGTTTAGCTTATTACGCCTATAAAGATATTGAAAAACTAGAAAAATTTATGGCAGGCAAGCCTGTTGCAGAGCAAGAAATAGGGCATGCACTTTTACAAGAAGTGGTTGCTTTTGCCGAAACTTCCGTTTCTAGACGTAAATTTATTTTACATTATTTTGGAGAAGAATTTGATAACGCAACTGGAGAAGGTGGAGATATGGATGATAATGTCCGTCATCCTAAAAAACAAGTTGAAGCTAAAGATGATGTTAAAATATTACTAGAAACAGTACAAAAAACAAACGAAAAATATAAGGCTAAAGATTTAGTACAAGTATTAGTTGGTAATTCTAATGCACTAATATCTTCTCACAAAACAGATACACAAGATTTCTTTGGCGTAGGTAAGGATAAGGACAAACGCTATTGGATGGCGTTAATTCGTCAAGTATTAGTTGCTGGTCAATTAAAGAAAGATATTGAAACTTATGGTGTTTTAAGACTAAGTGAAAAAGGGGTAGAATTTATTTCTAAACCAGAATCTTTTTTAATGGCAGAAGATCATGTATTTGATGAAGAATCTAATGATGGAATCGTTACAAACGCAAAAGGAGGTGGAGCAACTGCAGACGAGAAACTGATGAAAATGCTTAAAGATTTGCGCAAACGTAACGCTAAAAAGTTGGGTGTTCCTCCATTTGTTATTTTTCAGGATCCTTCTTTAGAAGATATGGCGCTAAAGTACCCTATAACTATAGATGAGTTGTCTAATGTACATGGTGTAGGTGAAAGTAAAGCAAAAAAATACGGAAAAGATTTTGTTGGTTTAATTGCCGATTATGTTGAGGATAACGACATAATGCGACCAGATGATATGGTTGTAAAATCTACAGGAACTAACTCTGCAATAAAGTTATACATTATACAAAATGTTGATAGAAAGTTACCTTTAAGCGATATCGCATCATCAAAAGGCATGGAAATGCCTCAATTTATAAAGGAAATGGAATCTATTGTTTTTTCTGGTACTAAATTAAATATCAATTATTGGATTGATGAAATCTTAGACGAAGACCAACAAGAAGAAATTCATGATTATTTTATGGAAACAGAAAGTGATAAAATTTCTGATGCCATAGAAGAATTTGATGGTGATTATGATGATGAAGAATTACGCCTATATAGAATAAAATTTATGAGCGAAGTAGCCAATTAAGGTTATGATTATATAAAAATTTTTAATGTCAGTTCGATTAAATTTAGGGATTTAGTTCCTTCATTTTAATCGGACTGTTATTATTTTATTCTTCCTCTTCAGAAACTTCAACTATAGTAGATTTTTTAAATAAAAGATTCTGTTGTTTAGCTTTTACTTTAACACTGTTTAGCGTTGCATTTTCTAATTTTTTGACTTCACTTTCTTCAATCTGAAAATCAATTTTTGTGATGCTTCTTCCTTTTATACTGGAGTTTTCAGATTCAAATTCTGGCATATCAGAATCTAATTGTAATTCAAAATTATCACCTAAAAAGGTAAGCGTTGCTCCAGTTTTGCATTTAATATGAAGTTGGCCAACAATTACAGTTTGAAAAAAGAAATAACCTCCCAATTCATTTAAACCAGCATAAAGCACATTATTTTCAGAGACACCATAAGGATGGTTTTCTACATCTCTTATAATTGCGTCAGTGCTATCGCTAGTTTTAGAAGCTGAATTGCCAAAAAGTTTAGATAATGAAAATGCCATTTAGTTTTTTTTCAAAACTAACTTTATTAATTTAAAAATCAAATATTTCAGTCCTCTGTATTTAAATTATCAAATTCGTAAATCTTCAGTCTAAATTCGTAAATCATAAATCATTACTTATCTTTGCACTCTTAAACAAAAGAAAACACAATGCAAGACGGTTTATACGCAAAATTCAACACTACAAAAGGTGTGATTTTAGTAAATTTAGAGTTTGAAAAAACTCCAGGAACAGTTGGGAATTTTGTGGCATTAGCGGAAGGAAATCTTGAGAATTCAGCTAAACCACAAGGAAATCCTTACTATGATGGTTTAAAATTCCATAGAGTAATTCCAGATTTTATGATTCAAGGTGGTTGTCCACAAGGAACAGGTACAGGAAATCCTGGTTATAAATTTGATGATGAGTTTCATCCAGATTTAAAACATTCAGGTCCTGGTATATTAGCTATGGCAAACTCTGGTCCAGGAACAAATGGCAGCCAGTTTTATATCACACATGTTGCAACAGATTGGTTAGATGGTAAGCATACTGTTTTTGGTAATGTAGTAGAAGGACAGGATATTGTAGATTCAATTGCTCAAGGTGATTCTATTGAAAGTATTGAAATAGTAAGACAAGGTGATGCTGCAGAAAAATTTAATGCTATTGAAGCGTTTAGAACATTTGAAGGTTCTAGAGAAAAACGTATAGCTGCAGAACGCGAAGCAGCAAAAGCTGAATTAGATAAATTGGCTGCTGGTTTTGATGTTACTGAATCTGGTTTGCGTTATAAAGTAATTCAAAAAGGAGAAGGTAAAAAAGCAGAAAAAGGAAATACTGTTTCTGTTCATTACAAAGGGCAATTGGCAGACGGAACTGTTTTTGATTCTTCATACAAAAGAAATTCACCATTAGATTTTCAAGTAGGCGTAGGTCAAGTTATTCCAGGTTGGGATGAAGGAATTTGTCTCTTAAACGTTGGTGATAAAGCGCGTTTAGTTATTCCTAGTGATTTAGCATATGGAGCAGCAGGAGCAGGAGGAGTTATTCCACCAAATGCAACTTTAGTTTTTGATGTTGAACTAATGGATGTTAAAGGGTAAATAAAACTCATTCGTAACAAAATAGAAAAAGAATCGTCTCACTTATAGTGAGACTTTTTTTTGCACATTATTCAACCAAACCATTGATTATGAAACCAAAAACATTGCTTTTAACGCTAACACTTTTTCTTTTAGTTTTTAATTGTTCAAATAATATTGAGTATTCCGAAGAATTTAAAAAGGAAACTGCAGGTGGTTACCTTTACAATTTAGACGATATGATAGAGGTTTATTATGAAAACAATAAGCTTATGCTAAATTGGAGAGGTGGTAAAATTGAACCTGTTGCTATTTCAGAAAATGAATTTTTTGTAGCTGATATATACAAGAAATTTAGATTTGTTCAGCATCCTAAAACTAAGGACAGATATATGTCCATTATATCTGAAGATGATAATGGTACAGTGACCTATGATTATTTAAAGGCTCCTAAAGGTTATAAAACACCTAGCTTACACTTAGAAGAAGGTAACTATGATAAAGCATTAGCTGGTTATCTAGAAATTAAGAAGAAAGATTCTATGAGTATATTTATTAAAGAATGGGATTTTAATAGTTTGGGTTACCAAAACATAAGAAAGCATGAATACAAAAAAGCTATTGAGATTTTAAAAATTAATGCAGCATTACATCCAAACAGTGCAAATGTTTATGATAGTTTGGGAGAAGCCTATTTATTGCATGGAGATAGTTTGCAGGCTTATATTAATTATAAAAAGACATTAGAGATAAATTCTGAAAACAGACGAGCCAAAAAATTTGTAATCGAGTATGAAACAACTTCCTCTAATTAAGTATCTATTAAGATTAAACATATTATTTTTGCATAAGAAAGAATTTTCATATTTTTCTATATGCAAAGTATAAGACATAGTGAGTTATACAATGAAGTTCTCAAAGAATTAAACTACAAGTTTGGTGATATATTTATTTTTAATGGTTTTTTAATCTCGGAAATAAAGGAAGGTGTGAGTTTCTCATGGGAAGAACATGCTAAACGTATTATCAATGATGTACTCGATTATACAAAATGTGATGGTAAAGATTTAGTGTATATATCTCATAGGATTTATTCATATTCACTAGTTCCAACCGATTGGCTTAAATTTTTTAGAAATAGTTTTACCATTAAAGGTTATGGTGTTATAGGATACGATGATTTAAGTTTTGTAAATACAGTAATAGAAAACTTATTTTTTAAAAAGAAAATAAGACGTTTTAATAGCGTAGAATCTGCTGTAAATTGGGCAAAAAGTATTGATTTTTTAGAAGATTAGTATTATTTTTTGTTCAAAGACATTTAATAATGAAATCTTTTTGCTACACCAATTTTAATTAAATAACTAAGTCGTAATTGCAGATTTACAGGTTCTTCCTCTAATTGTTCTGTAAAATAGATTAGACCTTCTTTGTGAGGATTTAATTCTGCAATATTATTTTTACCATAGGTTTTGTTAGTTCTACAATCAAAATCATAGTACAATAGCTTTTCTTTACTTAAATTAATTGATTTTAAGTGTGTAATGAGTTTAGTTCTGTTAACACTTGTTATTTTAATTTTATCAATATCGTTATAAGATGAAAGCTTGTTTATTCCTTTTTTTAAAAATATTCCGGTAATTAAGAAATAATAATGGGTGCGTTTGCTAGTGTCAAAGAGCCAACCTTCTTTAAAAATAGAGTTCTTTAAATAAGACAATTCAAAAGTAAATGTTGGTAAATCAGAATTTAAATAATGAAGTTGCGCTTTTTCATCTATTAAATAAGACTGACCATTAACGGTCATAATTACATCGATTCCTTGAAGTTGTTTGTTTAAATCAGGTACCCTTTTAAATTCAATCTTTTTTTTAGCATAAATGGTATCTAAATAAGTAGATAAAATTTCTTCTTGAGCTAAATCAGATTTAAAATTAGGCATTAATTTGTTTATAAAGTGCGGCTCCAATTTTTTCAATAACACCAACAACTAAGGCATTTCCCATAAAAAAGGCACGTTTGGCGTCAGTAATACCCTCTAGCTTTGTGTGATTATCCGGAAACATATTAAGACGTTCTAGTTCTACAGGTGTTAATCTTCTTAAACCTTTATTTGAAATAATAACATGTTTAAATCGCGATGGAGATTTTCCGCCTTCACCAGTAATTATGGTTCTTGAAGCATTATCTAAGGCATCTGGATAAATCATACCTCCTTCAGAATATTTATAAACAAAGCCATCTGCAGATTTGCGTTCAATAGTTTTTGCACCTTTCAAATATTCCCACTTTTCTTTGTCTTTGTCGTCAATAAAAAATTCTGGTGTTACGTCTCCATTTTGTAAAACATCTGCTAAAACCGTTTTTTTACCATCGTAATTTGGTTCTGTTTTAGTGGTGTAAACTTTCCCTTTAATGAGTAAGCCAGTATTTAAAAAAGGTGATAATTTTCCGTTTTTATTAAAGTTATTGGTAATTTCTACTAAGTCACCTTTTAATTCAACCTCTTCAATAGAATTGGTTTTGGCTACAGAAAAAGCATTTGCAATGGTTCCAGTTTTAGTAAGCCATTCTGCTTTGCTCGATTTTTGAAGCCTTTTATAAGTTGAAGTTGATTTGTGATAACCAATAAAGAAAACACGTCGTCTACGCTGTGGCATTCCATATTCTGCAGCATTAATAACGCGCCATTCTACAGCGTAACCCAAATCATTTAAGCTCTGTAGCATTACGGCAAAATCGCGTCCTCTTTGTTTGGCTGGCGATTTTAAAAGCCGATCTACATTTTCTAAAAATAGATATTTTGGTTTGTTCTTTTTATTTTCTAAAATATTATGAATAGACCACCAAAGCACACCTTTTTTTCCTTTTAAGCCTTTAGAATTATGTAAAGTTGTTGCTACTGAATAATCCTGACAAGGAAAGCCACCAACTAATAAATCATGGTCTGGGATTTCTTCAACATCTCTTGTTACAACTTGGTTAATATCTTCGTTAGAGTGATTATGTTTACCAAAACGTGCTTCATAAACTTTTGAAGCATGTTGCATCTTAGTAGATGGTTCCCATTGATTGCTCCAAACAATTTCAAAATTATTTTTCTCTAACCCAAGACGGAAACCTCCAACACCTGCAAATAACTCTGCAACTTTTAATTTTTTATTTCCCATGTAATTGTGTCTGTATTGTTCTGGTTTATAAGGTTTTAATTAAAAAATTGACATTAATATAATTGGCTTTTACTGATGTAAATGAATGGTTTGCATGGCTTTTGGTGAAATTTGTGTTGTAAAGGTTTCGGTTTCTAAAGTTATAGTAACTTCATGTGTTTCTTTGTTATTATTATATACAACAACAGCAATGGAGCCATCTATATTTTTTGCAGCGGTGTAAATAATCCCTTTTGTGGTTTCACCTTTAAGGTTTATTCTTTTTGCATCCGGACGTATAAACTTACTAAAGTGGCTTAGTAAATAATAGAGCGGTGTGTAAATTACTTCATCAGTAACTGGATTTATAAGTACTGGAGCACTATTAAAATTGTCGTAAGGATTTGGTTTACCTTCATTGCTGAGAATACTGCACCATTCTACATAACCTTGAGTTCCGTGGTTTAAATCTGTAATGACATCGTAAGCATAAGTTTCAAAAGGCACAAAAGTTCCTGCATAATCTGTACTAGCTCTCCAATATTGACCAATTGGGTCATTGGCATCAATATCTATACTAGATTCCGAATGAATCATTCCTTTGTTAGGCCATGTTTTTTGTAACTCGGCTAATTCTTCTGCGTACCAATTGTTTTTCTTTAATTCGGAATTTGTATACCAATGAAATGCAGTTCCCCAAGCATATTTAGAAGCTTCTGGGTCTTTATAAGTAGCAGAAACATACTCATTCATTGTAGATTTATTGTGGTCATAAATAAGAACACGTAATCCAGATTCTAAATCATCAAGGTTAAGATGACCATCCTTTACAAGTTGAGGTCCTAAATGATTTTTTAAAAAGTCTCTACCTTGTTCTGGTGTAAATCCATTACTATCCCATCGCGCATCATGCGCATGTAGCGGTTCATTTTGAGGTGTAATTCCCCAAAGTTTTATGCCTTGTTCTTTATATGCACTTACATATTTTGAAATATACTCTGCCCAAAGTCCATAATATTCAGGTAATAACGAACCATTAGTCATTTCTGAAGTTTCTCCAGTTTTCATCCAAGAAGGCGGACTCCATGGTGATGCTATAATTTTGAAATCAGCACCAGGAATACTAGATGCTTCTAATATCATTGGGATTAGATCATAACCTGGTTCTACAAGTTCTATACCAGTAACTTGGTCATTTTCATCACCAGAAAATCCTTTTAAATCTTCATTTATATTAAAGGTAGAAAGGTCTTTATCACCGTCTTCTACATAGGTGTAATGTGTATTAGAATAATCACTGCTGTTAATGTGAGTACGTGTTAATGTAAAACCAGCACCTTCTGAAGGGCTAAAAAGTTTGGTCAACACTTTTTTACGAGATTCAACAGGAATTGTAGCCAGATTCCATGCTGAAGATTCTGTAAATGAAGCACCAAAACCGTAATATTTTTGAAATTCTTCATTAGGAAAAATTTCGATACTTACTTTTTTTAAATCTTTAGAATCTGAAATAGAACCTTCACTGGAAACAAGTTTTAGGTTATCTCCCGATTGTGATGTTTGATAGACGTCAGAAACATAATTTTGATAGGTGCTTTTTGGAGTACAATTGATTAACAAAAATGGGAGAACCATATATTTTAACCATTCTTTTTTACTATTAAATATTTTCATTATAGCTTTATATTTCTATTGTTTTAAAATTTATTTTATGATAGTAAATATACAGTTTCTCTATTTTTAATTTAAGTATAACAAAAACTTTAATACTTATTTTTTTTCTGTTATTATTGAGTTTAATTGTTTTCCAAAAATAGCAGAAACACTTGCAGCTAAGCCACCAATAATACTAGTAACTAACATTAGAATATATGGGTTTCCACCTAACGGTAATAGTATAGCAATACGTTTGGCTAAAATAAAATCGTTACTACTGCTTAATATATAGCTGTATACAAACCAAAATAAAAGAATGGCAAAAAATGGAATAAAAAATACAGCTGCTTTTTTTAAAGGAATAAATAAAGCTGTTACTGTTGCAGCAATCATAACAGACCACCAAGGCAATACTAATGAGAGTATATATGCTAAGATAATTGTAACTATAAAATGGAGTATGTTCTTGCTCATTATTTACTAGGTGTTAAGGTTTGTGTACCGATAACAGCTTCTGTTGTGGTATCATTTTCTAAAAAATTAAGGCTATGATAATTTCCTGCAGCCCAATCATCAATAAAATTATCGTAGTATTTACTTCCTGGATTTCCAGATTGTCCACCAGGATAAATGCCTAATGCCGTAGGAGGAGAGGTCATTTCTACAATCATCCGCCAAGAAGGTCCCCAATTTTCTGAAGTCGCGTTTACAATGTTTTTTCCTCCACCAATTGGTATATCAAATCGAGAAAAGGCAGGTAAAGCTTGTAATAAATGGCCTGCAAAAGTGCCTTTGTAATTTACCCATGCAAGGTCACCATTTTTAGTTTTCCAATTATTAAGTTTTGTAACCGCTTTGCTAAAACTAAGATTAAATAAATCTTTTGCAGTTTCCTTTTCTGGTGTTTCTATTATATCCATAAAATCGTCGTCGCCATTGTTTTTTAATAAATAGATAGTTTGGTACGTAAATGGAGGTTCAATTGCTGTGTCTTTTACGTCAAATTCATCCCAAACCATATGGCTTAAAATAGGCCACCAAGCACTCCAAATACTTGGCCCTATTTCTGTCATGTCATTGTTGTATTTCCATTTTTTAGCGATGTCATAAATTTCTTTTTCTTCTTTAGTAAAGTTAGAAGTATTCATTTTTTCTAACATATATGGCATTAATTCAGCTGCTTTAAGATTGTAATTGTTATTGTGTAAATCCTTAAAGTCTTTAACGTTAAACTTGTCTTTAGAATTAAAAAAATCATTAATTACTCTATTTCTGTACGTTTCATAGCCATCATTAAATACAAAAAATGGATAGTTTTCATCTACAGGAGTTTGGTTAGCAGAACTTACAAATCCGCGTTCTGGGTTTTTTGTATGTGCATTAAATTGCTGAGGTATAAAGCTTTGCCAATCATTTTCAGGTTTACTGCCATCCATTACAAATTTACCTTGACCTTCCCATTTATTAGGAAACAATCCTTGAACCCAAATGGCAATATCACCTTCGGTAGAGGCAAACACAAAATTTTGAGCTGGTGCAACCCAACTTTTTAAAGCATTAACATAGTCGTCATAGTTTTTAGCTTTGTTCATTTCCGTAAATGTTTTTTGACCATTACTAGGAATATGACCAGTCCATTGCATCGCATAACCAGACAATTCATTATCTGATTTAAAATTTTTATCATAAACCACTGGTCCATGATGTGTATAGAGTACAGAATCTTTGTAAGTTTCTTTTCCTTTTATTTTGATTTCTTCAACTCTAACGGAAATATCTTTCCATTGGTTATCAAATTTGTATTGCGTTCTATCATCATTAAATTCAATTTTGTACCAATCTATAACATCTCTAGTAGCATTAGTTTCTCCCCAAGAAATATGCTCATTAAAACCAGAAATTACAGCTAATGCTCCAGGAAGTGTTGCTCCAAAAGCATTGTGATTTGGTGTGCTTAATTGCATTACAAACCAAATGGAAGGTAAGTTGAGTCCTAAATGAGGATCATTTGCTAAAATGGCATGGCCTGAGTTAGATTTTTTACCAGAAACAGCCCAATTATTACTACCATAATTTGGGTCTGGTTTATCTATAGTTTCGGCTATAGAGTCTAAAACAGGTAAAGTGTTTGGATTTGGAGTTTGTGGTACATCTATGAAGCTCCAATCCGTTTCTTTAGGGATAATAGGCTCTGTAATATCGAAGAAATCTGGGAACAATAAATCAAACCGTTCTTTTCCAAAAAGTCTTAAAGCGTTGGTATTTTCAATGTCCTCGTCTCCACCAGCCAACATCTTTGTCATGTACATTAATAACAACGCTGATTTTTTAGGTGTCCAAGGTTCTGGTTTATAATCTAATAATTTGTATTCAACTGGATAATTATTTGGGTTTAGTTGATTGATATAACTATTAACACCTTCAGAATACGCTTGTATCAGTGCCATTGTGTTTTCGTCTTCAGACATTTTTTTTAAACTCTGTTCTGCACCATATACCATGCCTCTTCTGCGCTCTTGCCTGTCGTAATTTAATGCTTTTTCACCTATTAATTCTGATAATCGTCCTGCTGCAGCATAAGTTTGAAATTCCATTTGCCAAAGTCTATGCTTAGCCGTAATATAACCTTGAGCTCTGTACAAATCGAGTTCGTTTTGTGCAAAAACATGTGGAATTAATTGGGCATCATAATGGACGGTTACTTTGTCTTTTAAATTAGGAATTGAGATTTCTCCGGCTATGGATTCGTCATTTTCATTTTGCCAGACGCCAGAATATGGGTTTAGAAATTTACCGATAGGAGGAATGGTTCCAAATTTTGTGTTGAGGGCATAAAATATGGCAATGGTTAGTATAAAGGATAGGATAAGTTTGAAGTATTTCATTTTATCAAATAATTATTGATTTTAAAAATACCAATTATTATTAAATGCTACGATAAAACAAATAATGAATTTTAATTGAATACTTGGCTATTACTATTTAAGAATAATAGAGTCAATTAATAGCATGAAGGATTCCTCTTTTTTATTCCCAATTAAAAACGTAATGTTTTCCATTTGTTCTCCGTTATAATTTGGAATATCTAAGGCATAACCTCTAAAAGATGGAGACATTTCTTTAAACGGAATTTCAATGGTTTGCCAGTCTCTAGTAGTGTTGAATTTATATATATAAGAATGACGACTGTTACTATTAGCTTTTACTCTAAATTGAAACATTTTTCCATCACCTTTTATTCTAATAATAAATTTAGAATAACCTGAGCTGTTTAATGTTTCAAAAGCATATCTTACAGAAGAGAATCCACCATTATTTTCTAAGGATATTTTTCCAGAGAACTCACCATATCCTTCATTACTTAATTTAAATTCTCCGTTAGAGCGTCCTCCCATTACCACATCATCTACAATTTTCCAATTAGAAATATTGCTATCAGAATTAAAGTTGAATATTGTCATGGTTTGAAAAACTAAAAGCAGCAATATATACTTAACGATTGTCATTTTATAAAAATACAATGGCACTCGTCTAATGAAAACTATTTTTTGAAAACTTTAGGAATTATCTGAGCACTAGTTTCTTTACAACTTCTTTTTGTAAGGACTCATTAAGCATTTTTATGATTTTGTCAGTTCCGTAACTTAGTTCTTCTCTAAGAACACTAGAGCTGAGTTGTACATATAATGTTTCGTGTTTTAATTCTATAGCTGTTGTGTAATTGTTAACGCCATTTCCCATAAGGTTAGCCCAAGCTTCACGCACATCTACTTTATCTAAACCAGATTGTAGATTGTTAGTTTGCACAAACTCTTTTAGAATGTCTTCAATGGTTTGGTTATCGTTGTTTCGTTTTGCCATTTTATTTCAACTGAAAGTGTTACCTTTTATTATTCAATATCTAACTTAATAGGCGTATAGCGTTTATACAAATATACATTCTTATTTTCATTAATAATTTTTAGCTGAAGAGAGTCAGCATTTAAAACGGTTTCCTTCCAATTAGCATAAGGTGTCGTATAATAAATTATTAAACTATTATCTTCAATTTTTAACTGAATGGCTTCCGCATCTCCAGAAGCAAAATACTGGTCATTTATACCTGGTTTTAGTTTTTTTCTGAAACCTGTTAGACTATCATTTATACTAATATAATCTATGGTTTCATTAAATTGATACTCTTTTTTACTGCCATCTGCCATGGTAACTTCTTGTATTTCCCAATAGCCTTCTAGATGTTTTATGTGCGTTTCTGGGTTTTTAGAACAACTTAGTATTAGTAAGCAGAATATCCATAAGTAGTTTTTCATAATTTGAAAATTTTATAAGATTGATGCGTTTGTTTTATAACATTTTCAGTGCGCTCAGCATGAGTATCACTAATAAAGATTTGCCCAAAATGCTCATCGTCCACGAGACTAATAATTTGTGCTACTCTGTTTTCATCTAACTTATCAAAAATATCATCTAAAAGTAGAATTGGAGAAACACCACTTTGCTGTTTTATAAAATCGAATTGCGCTAATTTTAAAGCAATTAAAAACGACTTTTGCTGACCTTGACTACCGAATTTTTTAATTGGAAAATCATCTATTAAAAACACCAAATCATCTTTGTGAGTACCAACACTAGTATATTGTAATGCCTTGTCTTTATTAATGTTTTTAGCTAGTAAATCAATTAAATCAGTGTCAAACAAATCACTTTTATACTTTAAATCTATTGCTTCCTTATTCTGACTGATAGCTTCGTAGCGTGCTTTAAAAATAGGAATAAAAGTTTGTAAAAAAGCATCTCGCTTTTTAAATATTTCACTTCCATAACTATGAAGCTGTTCATTATATATAGCAAGTGTATCTGCATTAAAAGTGTTGTTTAAAGCAAAATATTTTAAAAGCGCATTACGTTGAGATAATACTTTATTATAGTTAATTAATTCTGCTAAATAGCTTTTGTCACTTTGAGAAATTACACTGTCTATAAATTTACGTCTTGTATCGCTACCTTCTATAATTAAATCTCTATCTGCAGGAGAGATAATAACTAAAGGAATAAAACCAATATGCTCGCTGAATTTTTCGTAAGCCTTACTGTTTTTTTTAATGACTTTTTTTTGGCCTCTTTTTAGGGATACTATTATTTTTTCTTCCCGTTCATTTTTAGTGAATTTTCCATCGACCACAAAAAACTCTGCATTGTGGTTTATATTCTGAATTGCTATGGGATTAAAATAACTTTTTCCAAAAGCTAAGTGATAAATAGCATCTAAAGCGTTTGTTTTACCAATACCGTTTGCGCCAACAAAACAGTTGATTTTGGCGTCAAAATCGAAAACTTGGCTTTCAAAATTTTTATAATTAATTAAAGATAGTGTGTTTAGATTCATGAAAAGTACACGGATTCCTTGATTTTACTGATGTAGAAAAGCTTTGAGGCTTGTTATTAATTATTCAAAAATAACAAATAAATAGGCTTTTAAATCCCAATAAAAATTTTATTTTTGCGCACGCACAAAATGACAATTTATGGCAACGTATAATAAAAGAGGCTACAAACCAAAAACCAAAAAAGAAAAGGAAGTAATTGTTGAAGAAGATTCAACAACAGCTGAAGTGTTTAACACTTTAGATGAAGGTGCTTCTAAAGCAGAGGAATGGGCTGTAAAAAACCAAAAATATATTTTAGGTATTGTTGGTATTATTGCAGTATTGGTTTTGGCATATATGGCTTATAATAGATTTCTAGCAGAACCTAAAGAAAAGGATGCTATGAACGAAATGTATACAGCAAAGAAATATTTTAACGAGGCGGTTAGCGGTACATCAGCAGATTCGCTTTACAGAATGTCTTTAGAAGGTGGAGAAGGTAAATACGGTATGTTAGATATTATTGATAATTATGGTGGTACTCCTGCTGCTAATTTAGCAAACTATTATGCTGGTATGGCTTATTTAAATCTAAAAGATTACAAAAATGCCATTTCACATTTAGATGATTTTTCTAGTGATGATAAAATGTTAGGTCCTATTTCAAAAGGAGGAATAGGTGATGCGTTTGCTCAATTAAACCAGTTAGATAAAGCATTAGAATATTACGAAAAAGCTTTTAAAGCAAACGTTAACGATTATACAACGCCTTTGTATTTAATGAAAGCAGCTAAAGTTGCTATTGAATTAGGTAATAATAGTAAAGCATTAGATTATTTAACTCGTATTAATGCTGAATTCTCAGAATCTAACGAAGCTAAGAATACAGATGTATTAATCGGTAAAGTAGAGGCAAGCTTATAGTATATGGCAACTGCAAATCAAAATTTATCTAATTACGATAAAGCTACAATCCCAAACGCGAAAGATTTTCGGTTTGGGATTGTTGTTTCAGAATGGAATGAAAAAATCACAGAAGGCCTATGGCAAGGTGCTTTTGATGCGCTAATAGATTGTGGTGCAATAAAGGAAAACATTGTGCGTTGGAACGTACCTGGTACTTTTGAGTTAACTTATGGTGCTGCAAGAATGAGTAAAAGTATCTATGCAGATTCAGATATGTTAGATGCCATTATTGTAATAGGTTGTGTTATACAAGGTGAAACTAAACATTTTGATTTTGTTTGTGAAGGTGTCACACAAGGAATAAAAGATTTAAACCTTAAAGGTGATATTCCTGTTATTTTCTGTGTACTAACAGATAATAATATGCAACAATCCATTGACCGTTCTGGCGGAAAGCATGGTAATAAAGGTACAGAAGCAGCAATAGCTGCAATAAAAATGGCAGAGCTTAGAAGAAGTACTAAGAGTTAGTGTCTATTTAATATTTGACTTGTATTCCTTATTTTTTATTTCAAATTCTCTCTAAAAATCTAGAACTGGCATTCTTTTTGTTGATAATTTTAAGGAATCCTTAGGTATTTGTTCCTTGTATTTTAAGTAACTTTGATAAAATCTCATTCTCATGTTTTCAACATTTTTCAAACAAAATAAGAATAAAAGATATAATTATACACCACGTTATTATGACGAAAGAAAAGAACGTCTAGATAATTTGAAAAAAAAGCATGGATTGATAGAGGATGATAATCCCACTAAAAGGTCTACAAGAACAAATTTTAGGAGTGAGTGGAATCAAAATAGTAAAATTCAAAGTGATAAAAATACTAGGATTCGATTACTAATAATCTTTGTTTTTCTTCTATTGGCTGCCTATGTTACTTTGAATTATTTAGATCTTTCAGTAATTTTTTAATGTCAGATATTATTCAACTTTTACCCGATCATGTTGCCAATCAGATTGCAGCAGGTGAGGTCGTTCAGCGTCCAGCTTCTGTAGTTAAAGAACTATTAGAAAATGCTATAGATGCTAATGCTACCGAAATAAAATTAATTGTTAAAGATGCAGGAAAAACACTAGTACAAGTTATTGACAATGGTAAAGGTATGAGTGTTACAGATGCGCGCTTAAGTTTTGAGCGTCATGCCACTTCTAAAATAAAGGCTGCTGAAGATTTATTTCAACTTAATACTAAGGGGTTTAGAGGTGAAGCTTTAGCGAGTATTGCTGCAATTGCTCATGTAGAGTTAAAAACAAAACAAGAGCAAGATGATTTAGGTACTGTAATTGTTATTGAAGGAAGCGAAGTAAAGTCTCAAGAGGTTTCCGTAACACCAACGGGTACATCAGTTTCGGTAAAGCATTTGTTTTTTAATATTCCGGCGAGACGAAATTTTTTAAAATCAGATACCGTAGAATTACGTCATATTACAGACGAATTTCATCGTGTGGCTCTAGCGCACCCAAATATAGCCTTCGTATTCTATCATAACGGAAGTGATTTGTTTAATGTTCCACAAGAAAATTACAGACAACGTGTGGTACATATTTTTGGGACCAAAACCAATGAAAAATTAGTACCTGTAGAAGAAGAAACAGAAGTTTTAAAAATATCTGGATTTGTAGGGAAACCTGAATTTTCTAAAAAAACAAAATCCGAACAGTATTTTTTTGTTAATCAGCGTTTTATAAAAAGCCCTTATCTTAATCATGCTATAAAATCTGCTTTTGAAGGCTTGTTAAAAGACAGTTATCATCCAAGTTATTTTTTAAATCTTACTGTTGATCCAAAGTCTATTGATATTAATATTCATCCTACAAAAACTGAAATAAAATTTGATGATGAGCATACCCTTTACGCTATTTTACGTTCTGCAGTAAAACATAGTCTCGGACAATTTAATATTGCACCAATTTTAGATTTTGAACAGCAAAGTAGTTTTAATACACCTTATATTTATAAGAATAAATCAGCATCAACTCCAGCAATTGAAGTAGATCGCAGTTTTAATCCGTTTGAGGACGATACTTCATCTAAAAACGGAATTTCAAAAAAAACCAATTATAATAGTGATTTTAAATCCTCACCTGCAGCATCTTGGGAAAGTTTATATGTAGGATTGGAATCTAAAGGAAATAATTCAGAGTCTGATTTTAGTGAAGTGACTTTTGAGAGTGAGGCTAAAACGGAATCTATTTTTAGTGATTCTTTAATAGAAACGACAAAAACAACGTTTCAACTGCAACAAAAATATATTGTAAGTACTTTAAAATCTGGAATGTTAGTTATAGATCAGAATAGAGCGCATCAACGTATTTTATATGAGAATTTCTTAAAGCATATCACAATCCAAGAAGCAACAAGTCAGCAATTATTGTTTCCGTTGCAATTGCATTACACACCAAATGAAACAAAAATAATTAAAGACTTAAAAGCTAATTTAGAGCATACTGGATTTGTGTTTTCAAAATTAGATACTAAAGAAATTACAATTACAGGAGTGCCTGTAGGTGTGCCAGAAAGTGAAGTGTCTATTATTTTAGAGCAATTAATTAGTGATGTAGAAAATGATGTGCCAGATTCTAACTTTAGCGCTTCAGATTTGTTAGCTAAGTCAATGGCAAAGAGTTTAGCCATTAAAAATGGTCAATCTTTAAATAGTACAGAGCAAGAACATATGGTAAATAGCTTGTTTGCCTGTAAGGAACCTAACGTATCGCCAACCAATAGACCAACGTTTATTACTATGGCTGTTGATGATATTGAGAAAAAATTTATGTAGAATATGAGATTTACTATTACAGATGCTGTTAAGCATTTAATTATAATTAATGTTGTAATGTTCATTGGAACTATAACATTGGGTGGAGGACAATTGTTTAATGAATTATTCACCATGTATTTTCCAACCAATGATTTATTTAAACCATGGCAAATTGTAACACATATGTTTATGCATGGTAGTCCTGCGCATTTACTTTTTAATATGTTTGCGTTGTGGATGTTTGGCACTCCTGTAGAGCAAAGATTAGGAACTAAAAAATTTTTATTTATCTATTTTTCGGCAGGTTTAGGTGCGTTATTGTTTCAGTTGGGTTACTATTATTATGATTATTTTTCTGCAATGCAAAGTATTGCAGATTTAAACCTGAATAGTGATTTGTTGCGCAAAATAATGAATATAGATGCAACAGAAGGACAATATATTAAGGGCGAAATTTTGCAAGAAAAAATGATTCCACTTTTAAATGAAGCAAAGTTTACTACTTCTATTTCTGGTGATCAGTTTAGTGCACTTTTTAATTTGAACGTTCTAAATTTAAGCGCAATGGTTGGAGCATCTGGTTGTATTATGGGAATTATGGCTGCTTTTGCAATGATGAATCCAGACGCAAAACTTATGATGATTTTCTTACCAATTCCTGTTAAAGCCAAATACTTTATTCCAGGACTTATAATTCTAGATATTATTTCGGCATTTACAGGTCAATCTTTCTTTAGTCCAAGTAATACAGCATATATGGCTCATGTTGGTGGTGCAGTTTTAGGTTTTATTATTATGTGGTATTGGAAAAAAAATGAAAAGAATAAATACCGTTGGAATTAATTATGAGTACTATTCAAAATTTAAAATATAAATTTCAGAACCTAGATGTTTTTGGTAAAATCATTGCCATTAACGTTTTAGTGTTTCTTATTAGTTTAGTATTTGAAGCTCTGTTGAGAATTGATGTATATACTTATTTTGAATTACCATCTGGTATCATGGACTTTTTGTTTCAGCCATGGTCAATAATTACTTATGGGTTTTTACATAATGGATTTTTTCATTTGGCTTTTAATATGCTATTCTTGTTTTATTTATCAAGAATAACAACTAATTTATTTAGGCAAAAAATGATTCTTAATATTTATTTCTTAGGAATTATTTGTGGTGGTTTAGCTTATTTGGCCGTTGCTAATTTACTGCCATTTAATATTGTAGGTAAAAATGGTGTTCTTGTTGGTGCTTCAGCAGGAGTAAGTGCACTTTTGTTATTTGTGGCAGCATATCTGCCAAATACAGAGATAAGGTTGTTTAATGCGTTTAATGTAAAGTGGAAACATATTGCTATGGTAATTGTTGGTTTAGACCTATTTAGATTAATGACAGGAATAAATCAAGGCGGTTATATAGCTCATTTTGGAGGTTATCTTTTAGGGTATATTTACGCTACAAAATTATTGAAAGGTACTGATATAGGTATTGGTTTTGAACGAACAATGGATAGTTTTATGAGTCTATTTAGACCAAAATCTAATCTCAAAACTGTGCATCGTAAAAAAGTAACCAAAGATTATGCAGGCAAGACAAAAGAAGAATTTAACACGTATAATAATCAGAAAAAAATCGATTTAATTCTCGATAAAATTAGTAAAAGTGGCTATGAAAGCTTAACTGCAGAGGAAAAAGAATTTCTTTTTAAAGCAGGTAAATAATTAAAACGTGAAAAAATTAAAATTTGGCAGTAAAATTCTATTTGTAATCAATTCGTTGATTGCATTTTTATTGCTTATTTCTTATGTTTTACCTTACATTCCACCAAAAAGTTTTGCAACGTTATCTGTTTTAAGTTTAGGTGTGCCTTTACTTATTATTTCAAATATAATTTTCTTTGTTTTTTGGTTATTACGTTTAAAAAAACAGTTTATTTTATCTCTTGTAGTTTTACTTTTAGGATGGAATTATATCAGTTTAATGTATAAGTTCTCAGCTTCTGAAGTTGTTGTGGAAGACTCCAATTTTTCAGTAATGTCTTTTAACGTTAGAGTATTTAATAAGTTTGAATGGCTTCCTAAAAATATTGATAAAAACAGTATAATAGAATTTATTGAAAATAATGAAGCTGATATTATATGTCTGCAAGAATATCCTAGAGGCCAGCGTATGAGTTTAAAAGGATATTATAGTTTTAATGCTACATATAAGAAAGGGATTAAAGGAGGTCAAGCTATTTTTTCTAAATTTCCAATTGTAAATTCTGGTTCACTAGAGTTTCCACATACTAATAATAATGCTATATATGCAGATATTGTAAAGCAAAAAGATACAATTAGAGTTTATACATTTCATTTGCAATCTTCAGGGATTGAAACGGATGTTGAAAAGCTGAAAGAGGAAACCTCAGAACATTTGTTTAAGCAAGTTGGAGCAACTTTTAAGGCACAGCAAGACCAAGTAGAATTATTCCTAGCTCACAAGGCAAAGTGCCATTATAAAACAATAATTACTGGTGATTTTAATAATACAGCTTATTCTTATATCTACAGAAAGGTAAAAGGTGATGATTTAATTGATGCTTTTGAAGAAGCCGGAAGTGGTTTTGGACGTACTTATGATTTTAAGTTTTTCCCAATGAGAATCGATTTTATTTTAGCCGATGAAGATTTTACAGTTAATGGATATAAAACTTTTGATGTAAAACTTTCTGATCATTACCCAATAAAGGCGATATTAAAATTACATTAAGGTACAATCTGCTAAGTCTGCAATTATATGTATCACTAATCCTAAGCCAATTAATCTTGTTTTCTTCGGAATTAATAAAAGAATATAAATAACAATGGCATAATAGGAGTGAAGCGGATGAAAATTAATACTACAACGGTTAGGATCAAACATAGGATTGGCCAATAGATGATCTAAGTCTATAAGCATTCCCATAATCATAATGACGTAAGCTTTAATCCAATTTTTTTTGTAAAAAACTAAGGCAACAATTAAAGGTACACCAAAATGTATTCCGTAATGAACTATTGGCTGAAACATAGTGGATTAAACGAATGAAGCTTTTTGTTGTTTTAGATATAACTCTGTATTAGGACCTTCATTAAATATAAGGTCTAATATACTAAGATTAGAGATAAAGCCATGTTTTTCGGTAAATACTTGAGTATACGTTTGAAATGAGTCAACTTTAAAATTACGATTTGTTAAGTCCCTTAAATCTACTTTTCCTGTGGGCTGTTTTTCAAAATTTGAAGTATGTATTGGTTTTATGTCTAATTGAAGCGTATTATTTAGAAATTCAAAACATTTTAAATTAAAATCAAGAATAAAATCAAACTGTAACTCAAAAAGTGGCATTAAATCATCGATATAAAATTCAAAAAAAGGCGACATGCTATAAGCTGACTGCAATGATTTTAAATGCTGAACTTGCCACTGAGCTTCATTAGCAATCTTTACATCCTTACTTAATTGCCTATTTTTTTGAGAATAGGTTACAGGTACAGTTAATGCAAGTTTACCGTTGGCACCATAGATTTCTGTTCTATTTCTAAAGGATTGCTTTTGGTAATTATCACAAACTTCAAAATGAATTGAATCTGCATTAACAATAGCCCAAAAATGTGCAATATTTGGAAAATATGTTGGATGAATTATGGCTTTCATTATGACTTTATTATAAAGCCTAATTACGACTTAGCTTTCTTTTTCTTACGCCATTTATTAAAAAATACAAGACCTAAAATAAGAATAATAAAAGGAATAATATAAGAGGTGCGTTCACCGCTTCCGCTAACTGTAGTAAAAACCCTGTCCCAACGAATTTTTACGTCATTAGATCCACCAAGAATACCATCAATACTCATCCAAATAAAAACAGGTTTACCAAAAATATGGTCGTAAGGTACAAATCCCCAATATCTACTATCAATAGAGTTGTGTCTATTGTCACCCATCATCCAATAATAATCTTGATTAAAAGTGTATGAGGTTGCTGGTTGGTCATCAATTAAAATTTGGTTTCCTCTTGTAACTACTTTATGGCCTTCATACTCTGAAATGGCACGTTTGTAAATTGAAATATTTTCGGTATTCAGTTGCACAGTAGCTCCCGCTTTAGGAATCCACATAGGTCCAAAATTATCGGTATTCCATTTGTAATTTGGGTCTCTTGGAAAAATACCAGCATCTACACCTTTTTCTGTTTTTAATGCTGTAATGCTTGCCACTTCTGGGTGTGATTTTAGTTTAGCAATTGCTTCTTTTGTTGCAGCCGGAATTCTATAAGAACCCTCTACAGAACCATAACCTAAGCCATCAGTAATATCATATTTTTTTAATATATCATAGATTCTTGCTGGTTGTAATTGTCGCTTAAATGTAACTTCATATGAAAACTGAATATGTGCTCTGGGTGGTAATTTATTCTGCTTCCCATTAATAAAGACATAACCATTTCTAATCTCTAAAGTATCGCCAGCAATACCAACACAACGCTTTACTAAGTTCGTTTTTTTGTCTATAGGTTTATAGTAATTACGATCGGGATTAAAAACATTCATATCCAATAAAGTATCGGCTGGTTGATTAAAAACCACAATATCATTACGCTCTACACTTTCAAAACCAGGTAATCTTAAATAAGGGAGTTGGAATTTATTTTTCCAAGAGGTGCTACGCTCTTCAAAATTATCATCAAATAAATAAGATTTTGTGTTTAATTTAGGAATTGTATCATGTACCATAGGTGCAGCAACCGTTGTCATTGGTACTCTTGGTCCATAATGTAATTTACTTACAATTAAAAAATCACCAACCAATAACGATTTCTCTAATGATGATGATGGTATTACAAATGGTTGAAAGAAATAAGTATGTACAATAGTTGCAGCTACAATGGCAAAAAGAATTGAAGTTATCCATTCTCCTGCTGTTGTTTTTGGTGATAATTTTCTGTCTTCAATATAACTAACATCTGCAATATAGTTGAGATAAAACAAATAAAAACCTAATGTTACTATACACAAAAGGGCATCTAGTTTACTATCTTTTCCGTAGGCTCTAGCAGTTTCTACCCAAACTGCAGGAATCATTATAAGATTAACAATTGGTAAAAACATTAAAATAATCCACCACCAAGGACGCGATATTATTTTCATTAAAATAACAGCATTGTAAATTGGTACAAATGCTTCCCAAGCTTTTCTTCCAGCTTTAACGTATAATTTCCATGTGCCTAAACCATGAATAATTTGTATAATGAGTAAAAAGATAAACCACTGTGTCCAGCTCATAATGTAGTATTTAATCTAGTAGGTTGAAAATTATTTCAATTTGTTTCAAAACTTTGGCAAATTAACCAATGTTTAACACATCTTTCATAGTAAAGATGCCTTTTTTGTCTTTAATCCATTCTGCTGCAATAACGGCTCCCATTGCAAAACCTTGTCTGCTATGCGCAGTATGCTTAATACTAATAGAATCAATTTCAGAATAATAAGTCACTTCATGAGTGCCAGGAACGTCTTCTATACGTTTAGCGTTAATAAGAATTTCGTTTGCTTCAGGCTGCTCTAAAGTCCAATTTTTGTAATCAGAATTTTTAATGATTTGTTCAGCTAGGGTAATTGCAGTTCCACTTGGAGCATCTAGTTTTTTAGTATGATGGATTTCTTCCATTTCAATGTTATATTCAGAAAATCCAGACATTAATTCACTTAGTCTCTTATTGATTTCAAAAAATATATTTACACCTAAACTAAAATTAGAGGCGTATAAAAAGGATCCGTTTTTTTCTTTGCAATAAGCTACAACGTCATCATATTGTTCTAACCAACCCGTTGTTCCAGATATTACCGGAACACCAGCGTCTATTGCTTTTTTTATATTGTAAACAGCAACCGTTGGAATACTAAAATCTATAGCCACATCAGCATCTGCAAAATTATAATCGGAGTCCGCATCAGAAACTTTTAATACAATGCTATGGTCGCGATTTATGGCAATGGATTCAATGCTTTTTCCCATTCTACCATAACCGAGTAGTGCTATTTTCATATTAAAATTTAAAATTAAGTGTTAGGCCTAAGTCTGAAGAATTTTCCATTTCGTTGTATTGGTAATGTGGACTTAAGGTTAGGTTTTCATCTACATTAAATTGCAGTAAATGCGCATCTATATTAGCATCGAGTATATTTAATGCATAAAAACCAAGAGTTACCAAAAGTGATAAGTCTTTATTCCGTCGCGCTTGTTCTTGTGCTCTAACTAATGCATCTGAAGAAATATTTGGTGTATCACCATCACCATAAAATTCGTCATCTTTAAAACCTGCTAAGCGTCTTTTGTATGCATCTCTATAGCGATTAAGTTGTGTAGTATTAAAGTCGTATACTAAAATTCCACCAGTAATGGCTCCCCAAACAATTGGGATTTTCCAGTATTTTTTATTGTAAGCCTGACCTAAGCCAGGAAGTATAGCCGATAAAAATGCCGCTTTTGCAGGTCTTAATGGGTCAATCTCTTTTTTTATAATTGTATCAGTGGCAATAATTACCTTGTCGTTAATGGCAATACTAGTGCTATCTGTTTCTATTTGCGAATATGAAAATAGTATAGAAAACAAACCCAATAAAACGATGTAAAAACGCTTATTTATTTTCACGTTGAACTAATTTTTTAATACGATTAAAATCTTCTTCAGAATGAAATGGTATTGTTATTTTTCCGCTTCCGTTTTTAGCTACTTTTACATCAATTTTATGCCCAAAATATTCTGAAAATTCCTTAACACCTTTTTTAATGTGTTTTGGGATTTCTACGACACCATCTTCTGATTTTGTTGCTGTTTCTGGTGTATTATTTAAATTCTTTACTAATTGTTCTGTAGCTCTAACTGATAATTTGTTGCTAATAATTTTTTCATAAACTTCAAGCTGGTCAACTTGGTCTTCAATATTAACCATAGCACGTCCATGACCCATACTAATAAATCCATCACGAATACCGGTTTGAATTATTGGGTCTAATTTTAATAATCGTAAATAGTTAGCGATTGTAGAACGTTTTTTTCCAACACGTTCACTCATTTCTTCTTGGGTTAGATTAATTTCATCAATTAATCTTTGGTAGGATAGAGCAATTTCTATAGCATCTAAATCTTGGCGTTGAATATTTTCTACCAAAGCCATTTCTAAAGATTCTTGGTCATTGGCTATTCTTATATAAGCAGGAATAGTTTCTAAACCAATTAATTTTGAAGCTCTAAAACGACGCTCGCCAGAAACAAGTTGGTAATTGTTAAATGCTAATTTTCTAACAGTTATAGGCTGTATAACACCAAGCTCGCGAATTGAAGATGCTAATTCTCTTAATGTTTCTTCGTTAAAATTGGTTCTTGGTTGAAATGGATTAACCTCAATGCTATTAATATCGAGTTCTACAATATTACCAACTACTTTGTCTGCATTTTTATCTTCTGCTGAGTTAATATCATTCTCAGGGTCTTTCAATAGCGCAGAAAGGCCTCTTCCTAATGCTTGTTTTTTAGTTGCTTTCGCCATTATAATTCATTTTTCTTTATAAGCTCTTTTGCTAAGCTCAGATAGTTAACAGCGCCTTTACTGCTAACGTCATAGTTGATAATGCTTTCTCCATAACTTGGAGCCTCGCCTAAGCGTACGTTTCGTTGAATAATAGTATCAAAAACCATATCACTAAAGTGCTTTTGTACTTCTTCAACAACTTGATTTGATAAGCGTAAACGAGAATCAAACATCGTTAAGAGCATACCTTCTATATCTAACGCTTCATTATGTATTTTTTGTACACTTTTAATAGTATTTAACAGTTTTCCTAATCCTTCTAATGCGAAATATTCACATTGAATAGGGATAATTACAGAATCTGCTGCAGTAAGTGCATTTAACGTTAATAAGCCTAATGAAGGTGCGCAATCTATTAAAATATAATCGTAATCTGCTTTTAAGCCATGAATAGCTTTTTTTAGCATATACTCGCGTTCTTCCTTGTCTACAAGTTCAATTTCAATAGCTACAAGGTCAATGTGAGCAGGTATTACATCTACGTTAGGTGCGTTAGAAGCAACAATGGCTTCTTTTGCTTCAGAAGAATGCTCTATTAATTGGTAAGAGCCAATCTCAACTGCGTCTACACCTATGCCTAAACCAGAGCTTGCATTAGCCTGTGGATCGGCATCAATAAGTAATACTTTTTTCTCTAAAACTCCCAGTGAAGCTGCGAGATTTACTGAGGTTGTTGTTTTGCCAACACCTCCTTTTTGATTTGCTATTGCAATGATTTTACCCATTAAATGATTTGGTTAAATATAAAGTGATAAAATTACAATTATTTACGACTTTAGAAAATTGAAGTTGTTAACATTGACTTAAAGCATACAGATTTTGTTTTTGCCTAACTTTATATGTTTATTGTGCGTTTAGAAACGATAAAACTTTATTAAAGTATTTTTCGCCTCCCGTTTTCCATACGTTGAGATGATTGGCATTGTTTACTTCTAAAAACTCTTTATTTGCACTTTTTATTTTAGAATAATTTTCTTTTCCATAAGCTATCTTTATACGGTTGTCCTTATTGCCATGAACTATAAGGATTGGTTGTGTTATATTTTCGCAATACACAATTGGTTTGGCATCGTTAACATCAAAATTACCAATGCTTCCAGCTCTTTCAACCAAGTAGTTTGAAAAAGGTTGAAAACTAAATCCAGCATGAAGTTGAAAATAATCATTCACTATAGTTTTAAAATCAGAAAATGTGCTTTCAATAATTCCAAATTTAATCCGTTTATCAAATCCCATAGCTTGTAAACCAATAGCACCTCCTAATGATTGTCCCCAAATGCCAATGTGAGTTAAGTTTTCTTTTTTTATTAAATAGTCAATAACACTTTTTACATCTTTTTTTTCATTAACTCCAAATGTGCAGAATTGACCTTGGCTTTGTCCGTGAGCTCTAGAGTCTAATGCTACGGAATTAAATCCGTTTTGAGCTAAATACGTGCTTAAATCGAAAAAAGCTTCCTTATTAGAACGTATGCCATGTAATAAAATAATAGTGCCTTTGCTGAAATCTAAACTTGAAAAAGTTAATCTTGCGGATAATGTAATACCATCAAAAGCAGATATTTTTAAATCTTTTCTTTTAATATTGTTGTCAATATTTGAAGATATATCGAAGTCCTTAACTTTATTTCGTTTTATTAAGTTTACAACCGGATTTCTTATTTCAGTGATTAGTCTTGGAGCAAAAAAATGGGTAAAAAGTAGACCAATAATAAGTAAGATTAAAAAGGCTCTTTTTATGATTTTAATTTTTTTTGTTTTAAAAGTGTTATTCATCAATCAAAATCTCTAAAATCTGGATGGCAGCATCGCTAATTTTTGTTCCGGGACCAAATATAGCAGTTGCTCCTGCATCTAATAAATACTCATAATCTTGTTTTGGGATAACACCACCAACAATAACCATAATATCTTCGCGACCATAAGTTTTAAGTTCTTTAATAACTTGCGGAACCAAAGTTTTATGTCCTGCAGCTAGTGAAGAAATACCAAGTATGTGCACATCATTTTCTACAGCTTGTTTTGCTGCTTCTTTGGGTGTTTGAAAAAGAGGTCCAATATCTACATCAAAACCAACATCTGCATAGCCTGTTGCTATAACTTTTGCGCCTCTATCATGTCCGTCTTGTCCCATTTTTGCAATCATAATTCTCGGTCTTCTACCATCTTGCTCAGCAAATTTGTTAGCCAATGCTCTTGCTTTTTCAAAACTTTTATCGTCCTTCATTTCTTTACTGTACACACCTGAAAATGTTTTTATTTGTGCTTTATGTCTTCCGTATACGGCTTCTAAGGCATTGCTTATTTCTCCTAAAGTAGCTCGTTTTTTTGCCGCATCTACTGCTAAAGCTAATAAATTATCTTCACATGTTTTAGCTGATTCAGTTAATTTAGATAGAGCTAAAGCTACGGCTTCATTATCTCTAGTTGCTTTTATCTGTTTTAAGCGTTCAATTTGTTGTAGTCTAACAGTTTGGTTATCAACTTCTAGTATTGAGATTGGGTCTTCTTGGTCTAATTTATATTTGTTAACACCAACAATAATATCTTGATTAGAGTCAATACGTGCTTGTTTACGAGCGGCTGCCTCTTCAATTCGTAATTTCGGAATTCCGGCTTCAATAGCTTTGGTCATACCACCTAATTCTTCAACTTCCTCAATTAATTCCCATGCTTTTTTGGCGATATCATCTGTTAATTTTTCTATATAATAACTTCCTGCCCAAGGGTCAACTGTTTTTGTAATATGTGTTTCTTCTTGTAAGTAAATTTGTGTATTTCTTGCAATACGTGCAGAGAAATCGGTAGGTAAGGCTATGGCTTCATCTAAGGCGTTAGTGTGTAAACTTTGGGTTCCGCCAAAGGCTGCAGCAGATGCTTCAATACAAGTTCTGGCAACATTGTTAAAAGGGTCTTGCTCAGTTAAGCTCCAACCCGAAGTTTGACAATGAGTTCTTAGAGCTAAGGACTTTTGATTTTTAGGATTAAATGGCTTTACTATTTTAGCCCATAGCATACGCGCTGCACGCATTTTAGCAATTTCCATAAAATGATTCATTCCAATAGCCCAAAAGAAAGACAGGCGAGGAGCAAATGTATCAATATCCATACCTGCCGCTAATCCTTTTCTAATATATTCTAGTCCGTCAGCTAAGGTGTATGCTAATTCAATATCGCAAGTGGCACCTGCTTCTTGCATGTGGTAACCAGAAATACTAATACTGTTGAATTTTGGCATATTTTTGCTCGTATATTCAAAAATATCAGATATAATTTTCATTGAAGGTGTAGGCGGATAGATGTATGTATTTCTTACCATAAACTCCTTAAGAATATCATTTTGAATAGTTCCTGCAAGTTGTGCTGGCTTTACGCCTTGTTCTTCTGCTGCTACAATGTAAAATGCCAGAATTGGTAAAACTGCTCCATTCATAGTCATGGAAACCGACATTTTATCTAGCGGAATTTGGTCAAAAAGCACTTTCATGTCTTCTACAGTATCAATGGCAACACCTGCTTTACCAACATCGCCAACCACACGTTCGTGGTCTGAGTCGTAACCTCTATGTGTTGCTAAATCAAAAGCTATAGACAATCCTTTTTGGCCTGCAGCTAAATTACGTCTGTAAAAAGCATTACTTTCTTCTGCTGTTGAAAAACCTGCATATTGTCTTATAGTCCAAGGTCTGCGAACGTACATAGTTGAGTATGGACCGCGTAAATTTGGAGCAATACCAGCAACAAAATTTAAATGTTCTAAATCTTTAAGGTCGTTTTTAGAATAGGTAGATTTTACGTTTATATTCTCTGCAGTTAAAAACGTTTTTTGATCTGCCAAATCTAAATTTTGGTCTTCTTGTTTTAGTTTTAAATGTTGAAGATTTTTTCTTGACATAAGTGTAACTTGTTTATACAAATCAATGAGTATGTACTAATTTTGTTTTGGCTTTATTGCTTTTGTATTGAGTAAAGCGTTAATTGTTTATTTTTATTAATTCTATTAATCTTAAATGTGATTGTTTTTAAAAGTAAATTTTTACAGTCTTAAATTAGATACAAAGTATATAAAATATTAACTATAGATTTTTTCAATGCAACATTTTATTCGTTATTTAATCTTTTGGTTTCCAGTTCTTCGGATAGTCTTTTTTCGACAATAGGTTCAATTAGAGTTTTTCTACTTTTAACTTTTAAAAATGGGCTGATTTCTAAGTTGTTTTTCATTTTGTCAGCAGTATTTGGGTGTTTGTTTGTCCCTAAAAGAATGACGTTGTTAGTGTCTAATTCAGCTTGTTCTTTATTAGCACTTTCTTTGATTTTTCTTTGAATTGTTCCTTCTTTTAGTTGACTTAGAAAACCTCCATTGGCTTCGATATTTTTAAAAAGTTGTAATGCTTTTTCTGCTAATTGTTTGGTTAAACTTTCAATATAATAAGCTCCATCTGCTGGATTGTTTATTTTATTAAAATAGCTTTCGTTTTTTAGAATTAAGAGTTGATTTCTTGCAATACGTTCGCCAAATTCATTTGATTTATGAAACAAAGCATCGTAGGGCATATTACAAATTACATTAGCGCCACCAAGAATGGCACTCATGCATTCTGTTGTTGTTCTTAACATATTTACATTATAATCATAAATGGTCTTATTGCGTTTACTTGGTGTAGCAATAATTTGGCAATCTGTATTAATGCTATATTCAGAAGCTAAAGTAGACCATAGTTGACGTAAGGCTCTTATTTTTGATATTTCGAAGAAATAATTAGAGCCTACCGAAATGTTAAATGTGACCTTTAATTGCTTTTGGGCATTAAATTGGATACTTTCTAGGTGGTTGAGATATTCATTTATATGTGCTAAACTGTATGCTAACTGTTGCACAATTGTTGCACCAGCATTTTGATATAAGCTTAAATCGATGCTTATATGCTTTGTTGTTTTTAAAATAGTTTCAAATTTTGTGTGGTCTTCTTTGAGGTTATAGTACCAATTCCCTGTTTTGGCTAAATTACTAATGATGTCGGTATGAATACTGATTTGAGATTTTTCAAATTCACTCTTTGTTAAAGAGAAAATTTTGTTTATAAAATTCGCGGAAAGAAATTGGCATTTAATAGCAATACTTGTTTTGTTGAAATCTATATTTTGAAATAAGTCTTCAACAGAAATTGTTTCAGATTTAATTTTGAAAAGAATATTTTCTGCACCTCTGTCTATAGCATTTAAAGCCTTTAGATTAGCTTCTTTCTCATTTATAACTTTTATAGACTGACTAACTTTCCATTCAGTTGCCTTACTTTTAGAAACATTGGGTAAGCTTGTAAATTCGTCTGCATGATAAAACGGTTTTACATTAATATCTTCACTGGTTTTCCAAATTAGAGAATCGTTGTAATCAGCACCTTTTAAATCGAATTGTATTTTTTGCTTCCATGCTTTTGAAGACAACCCTTCAAAATCATTAAATAAAGATTTACTCATCTTGTTTTTGTTTCACTAAACTATCTTCGTATTCAATAATATAGATATCTTCGTTTGGCTTCTTCATATAATAATTTTCGCGTGCAGTGCGCTCAATACCTTCTTCTGTACTTAACTCTTTAATGGCTTTGTCATCTTTAGCCATTTCATTTCTGTAGTGTTCTTTTTGGTATTCTAATTCTTCAATATCCGTGTTTAATTCATGGTGAAATAACCAAGAATGTGCATCAAAAAACAACATCCAAACCATAAAAACAACAAGTACAATAACGTAAATGTTTTTAAAGGGTTTTAGATATTTAGAATTAAAGATTTCCATTACAGTCTTTCGTTAATTATAGTTTTAACAATGTCTACGGCAACAGTATTGTATTTATTATTAGGTATAATGATATCAGCATATTCCTTCATAGGTTCAATAAATTGCTGATGCATTGGTTTTAAGGTGTTTTGATAACGAAGCAATACTTCGTCTATATCTCTACCTCGTTCTGAAATATCTCGTTTTAAACGACGTATTAGTCTTTCGTCTGAATCTGCATGCACGTATATTTTAATATCAAATAACTCTCGTATTTCTTTATGTGAAAGGATTAATATACCCTCTACAATCATTACTTTTCTGGGCTTAGTAACAATAATGTCTCCAGTTCTGTTGTGTTTTACAAAAGAATATACAGGTTGATTTATAGATTTTCCGTCCTTTAAATCTTTAAGGTGTTGTTCTAATAATTCAAAGTCAATAGATCTTGGATGGTCAAAATTTATTTTTACACGTTCTTCAAAACTTAAATGCGTTGTGTCTTTATAGTATGAATCTTGTGAAATTACACCAACTTGTCCTTCTGGTAATTCTTGTAAAATAGTATTAACAACTGTTGTTTTTCCACAGCCTGTACCACCTGCAATTCCAATTATAAGCATATTTGTATCTAGATTAGTTTGAGTGCTGCAAATTTAATTATTTAAGTATTATAACGTCTATAACTCAGAAACTTTCTCTGGAGTTGCAACGTTGTCTATTTTATTTCCCCAAGAATTGTTGATATAATTAATAACATCAGCCACTTCTTGATTTGAAAGACCTAATGGTGACATTATGCTATTGTATGTAATGTTATTTACTAATATTTCGCCAGATAATCCATATTTTACGGCCTTTATACTATTTACTTGGTTGTCCCTTAAGTAATCTGAATCTGCTAAAGGTGGAAACACTTTAGGAACTCCTTTGCCATCTGGAAGATGACATGTTGTGCACATGTCATTATACACTAATTTGCCACGTTTTATACTCTCTTGAAGTGTTGATTTCTCTTGGTTTTGAGCAATATTAGTTGACTTTTTATTTGTTGAATTACATGATGTAAGCAATATTAATCCGGTAAGCAGGATAATTGTTTTTTTCATTTTCTTTTTAATTTTACTATTCCTAAGTTTTCTACGCCGACGTAAATATAACCACCTGGCCCTTGTTTTATACTTCTAATTCTTCCTAAACCGTTGAGTAAACGCTCTTCTTTTATCACTTTATTATCTTTTAAAGTACACAAATTTAAATATTGAAATTTTAAAGAACCAACAAGTAAACATCCTTTCCAGTCGCCATATTTATCACTATTTATAAACGCCATTCCGCTTGGAGCAATTGATGGATCCCAATAATGAATGGGCTGTTCCATGCCTTCTTTTTCTGTAATTTCAGTAAATTTTGTGCCACTATAATTAACACCATAGCTAATTATTGGCCAACCATAGTTTTTCCCTCCTTCAATTATATTTATTTCATCACCTCCTTTGGGTCCATGCTCATGTGTCCAGACTTTTTTTGTATCCGGATGAAGGGTCATGCCTTGCGGGTTTCTGTGTCCATATGAGTATATGGCTGTTTTTGCATTTGTTTCATTTATAAATGGATTGTCTTCAGGGATTGTGCCATCATCATTAATACGGTAAACTTTTCCACAATCTCTAGTAATGTCTTGGGGATTTTCATCTCTATTGCCACGATCACCAATTGTAAAATATAAATAGTTGTTTTCATCAAAAACTAACCTTGAACCAAAATGTTGACCTTTAGACGTATCTGGCATTGCTTTATACAAAACCTCTAAGTCTATTAAATTATTGTCTTTTAGTTTTGCTCTTGCGATAGTTGTATTTCCTCCTGAACTTTTATCATCAGATGAGGCATAAGAAAAATAAATCCATCCATTTTCTTTATAATTAGGATGCAAAACAATGTCTAATAAGCCACCTTGACCACGGAGATAAATATCTGGAACACCAGAAATTTTGGTTTTTTTATTCTCTTTATAATGAATTAGCTCGCCAGATTTTTCTGTAATTAACATAGTGCCATCTGGAAGAAAAGTAAAGCCCCAAGGATTAATAAGGTCTTTTACAATAACTTCATAACTGTTTTCTTGGTTTACAGGATTTTTATCTTGCGCACAAGCGAATGTTGAAGTTAGAATAAATAAAATAAAAATACGTCTTAGTTTCATAGATTCAATTAATAAAAAAATAAGTTTTTAAAGTTAATTAAATGTTGTTGGATTATAAAGAAAATCTATATATTTGCAGTCCGAAAACGGGAAACCAAAATTCGGGGTGTAGCGTAGCCCGGTTATCGCGCCACGTTTGGGACGTGGAGGCCGCAGGTTCGAATCCTGCCACCCCGACTTTTAATCAAAAAAGCTCAGCATTTGCTGAGCTTTTTTTGTTTAGAATATTTTTATGACAATTTAAAGTCCATGCCTGATACGATAACGGCACCAACTAAAACAATTAGTGCTAAGACTATTATTTTGGCTCCGGTTTTAGTTTTATCATCTTTTTTAAAAATATAATCTCTTCTTTTTTCTTTTTCTTCTTTTATAAATTTCATGAATTTTCTTTTTTATTTGTTAATATAAACTGTTTTTTTATTTACAAAGGCTAACATACCTTCTTTGGACAATTCACGTCCATAACCTGATATTTTTGTACCTCCAAATGGTAATCTCGGGTCAGATTTCACCATTTCATTAATAAAAAATGCACCGTCTTCAATTTGAGAAATACGTTTTGATGCAGCTTCATAATTAGATGTGAACACCATGGTTCCCAATCCAAATTTTGAGTTAGAGGCTGTTCTATATGCTTCTTCTTCAGATTTTACTTTAATTATAGCAGCGATAGGTCCAAAGGTTTCTTCTTTAAAAACCGCCATTTCTGATGAAATGTTTGTTATAATAGTAGGTTGATAATAGGTAGCGTCTCGTTGATTTCCATATACAATTTTGGCTCCTAAATCTATTGACTGATTAACCTGTTTAGCAAGAGTTTCAGCTAAATCTTCCCTAGCAAGACAAGACATTGTTGTGTCTTCATCGAGCGGATTGCCAAATTTTAAATCTTCAACTTTTGAAATAAATTTTTTGATAAAGTCATCATATATTTCTTTAACAACAATAAAGCGTTTAGCAGCTATACAACTTTGACCAGAATTTTGCATTCTTGCTTTAACAATAATATCCATGTATTTATCTAAGTTGGCATCTTTTAGAATGATACAAGCGTTGTTTCCGCCTAATTCTAAAAGAGATGGTTTTAGATTTTTTCCTGCAATCTCGGCAATTTTTTGCCCAGCTCTTTCGCTTCCTGTTAGAGATACAGCTTTTATAGTATTGTCCTCCATTAATTGTTCAATTCCGTCGTGATTAGTTAAAATAGTTTGAAAGCATCCTTTAGGAAAGCCTGAATTAATGAAAAGTTCTTCAATTATAAGTGCGCATCCTGTAACATTGGTGGCGTGCTTTAATATGGCTACATTACCTGCAGTTACGGTTGGGATTGCGAACCTGAATACTTGCCAAAAGGGATAGTTCCATGGCATAATGGCTAAAATACATCCAAGTGGATCATAGCTTATAAAACTCTCATGCGCTTCAGTTTCAATGAGGTCATCTTGTAAAAATTGATCAGCGTTTACTATATAAAAGTCTATAAGTAAGATACATTTTTCAATTTCAGCTCTACTTTCAGAAATTGGTTTTCCCATTTCTGTAGTGATAAGTTCACTCAACTCAGTTTTGTTTTTATGAATTTCGTTGGCTAGATTTTGTAATAACTGAATGCGTTGGGATATTTCTGTTAATCTCCAATTACTAAATGTTGTATTAGCTAAATCTAGTTTTTCCCTTAAATCGGATTCCGAATCTAATGTATAGGTTTGTAGTTGTTTTCCTGTATAAGGGTTTTTGGTATTAAACTTTGTTTTCATACTTTTTTTATTTCTAATGATTCAAATTTAATTGTATTCATTAGTATAGGTTAATGCAATTACTAAAATTTTTAACGCTAACAATAAACTAGCATTACAGCTAATATCACTATCTAAAGAGTTAAACTATCCTTGGAGATGCCTGTATCTTTGTATCACAGCAAGGCGCTGTATATTTTGATTAATTTAAAACATACAATAACATGAGTAATAACGGAAATACAGTTTTAGGAATTTTAGCAGGTACAGCAGTAGGAGCAGTCTTAGGAATTTTGTTTGCACCAGATAAAGGAAGTGTAACAAGACAAAGAATTGCAGATGAAGCTGCTACAAAAAGGAATATGGTTGCTGAAAAAGCTTCAGAATTAAGAGACACATTAGGTGATACTATTTCGTCGCATAAAGAAAATTTAGACCATCAAGTTGAGTCAATAGTATCTAATGCAAGTTATAAAGCAGAGGATGTGATTACAACTTTAGAAGCTAAATTAAAAGACTTAAAAGCAAAAAATAAGAACCTACAGAAAAAAGCCTAATAAATGAGTGTATTTGAAGACATAAATTATACAACAGATAAAGCTTCTCATATTGGTGAACGCTACATAAAAGCGTCTCACCAATATTTTAGATTGAAGATTTTTCAACAATTAACAATGTCGTTAAGTTTAATGACAAAAGTTTTAGTTGTTGGTAGTTTTTTATTCGCGGGTCTTGTATTCTTATCTGTTTCAGGTGCCATGATAATAGGTCAATCGATAGGAAATTATTGGATAGGGTTTTTAGTTATTGGACTAATATACTTTGTATTAGCTTTAATTATCTACAAACTCAGGGCTAAATTTAATACTATAATAATAAAGAAAGTTGGACAAAATTTTTTTAGTTAATATGAAAACATATACCACATTTAAAGAGATAAATAAAGATATAAAACGTTATGAGTTAGAGCGCGATATTGCTTGGGAAGAACTTAAATTAATTAAAAACGAATTAAAAGAAGATTTACAACCCTTAAATTGGATAAGTACAGCACTAAAATTAACGGGTAAATATAGCTTTATAGCAATAATTAGAAAATGGATGTTTAAATAATGAAACTAATTCATCTCAACTTTAACAGGTATTTGCGCTTTAAACTCATTTGGTGAAATATTATATTTTTCCTTAAAGATTTTTGAAAAATAACTTCTACTCGAAAAGCCAATAGTATAAACCACCTGAGAAATGTTTAAATCAGTAGTTTTTAACAAATCTCTAGCTAATTCTAACCTAACATGCCTAATAAATTCTGTGACCGTTCTGGTATATAAAAACTTAAAACCATCTTGTAGTTTGGCTTGAGATAGCCCAGATTCTATAGATAAATCCTCTAAATTATATTGTTTAGAAGGATTTTTTAATATACGTTCACCAATTTTTCTAACACGTTTTAATTCGCTTTTTACTAAAGATGTTGGGAGTTCAACACCCTGTGATAGTCTATTGTATTGTTGAATATGTAGCGATAAAATTTCATATACTTTGGCTTCCATTTTTAAAATACGTAACATGCCTTTTGTTTTAATGTTATGTAATTTTTTTACATGGTCTGCCATTTTTAAATTTATCGTACCATGATGAGAAAAACGATTATCATGGTCAGTATCTATAAAAACTTCTTGTAATTTTTTATTTAAGGTAGAAACTTTTGTCGTTCGTTTCTTTAAGAAATCTTTTCTTACAATCTGAATAATGTTGGTTTCAATTTTTACACCTTCCTTAAAGTGTAAATAATTAATACCATCGGTTTTATTTGTAAAAATTAGGGTCTGAAACTGCTCAATTAGCGCTTCTTTACTTTGAACTCCAAACCGATGAAAAAACTCACCTTGCAAATTATATATAAAACGAATAGGATTAAACTCTGTTGCTTCAATTTTTAATTGTACCTCATTAAAAAATTCAATATTGTAAATCATCAAATTTACGCCCCAATCAAAAGGAATAACTTTTACAAATCCTTTAGCTTTATTGTTGTCAACAATTAACGTTGATTCTCCCCAACGTTCTAAAATTTCGCCACCAATATTAATATGAAGCTGTTCTATAATATCTTTTGTGTTTTCAGCACTAATTGGTATTTCGGTCATAATTTGTTAGTATAACAATATAGTTAAATGTATGGGTTAATAGAAAATCTAATTGTATTCAGATTTTAGAATTTTTGTTCTTATTGTATGATTAAATAAAACTAAAATTATTTAAGTGCATTTGAATTTTGCTATCCATAGAATAATTTGTTTTGAAGTAAAGATAAATTAAAAACTATGTGAATTTTTATTTTTTTTCAGCTTTACAGTTAATTTTTGAATCTATTGAGCAAAACGGTCCAGTCTTTTAAAATTAATTTTGGGTAATACTAAAAATAATAACCAATTAAAATATACGAAGCCATAAGAAACCCCCATTAAATTGATGAACTGATAGAAGAGTTAGAAAAAATGATATGCTATCATCAACTAGAATCTGAGGAACATAACCTTTTTTTAGTTATCAGTAGAAGCATTTTCCTAATAAACAAAAGGACGAATTAAGTATTAAGTTTATATGAATTAACATCTATGGCAATCTTATTAATTGAGTTAAAATTGACACCTTTTGCATTAATGAATGAAAAGAAGTAATGTTAACTTTTAGGAAGAAAAATATTAATCAAGGATGTTAATTGGTACACATCTTAAAATAAAGTACTATAAATAAAAAAATAAAATTATGAGTACATACACTGAAGAAGTAGGAAAAAAATTAAATAATTTATTAGAAAAAACATACGATGCAGAAAAAGGTTTTAAAAAGGCGGCAGAAAACATAAATCATGAGCCTTTAAAATCGTATTTTAAAAACAAAGCACAAGAACGGTACAATTTTGGGCACGAGTTAAAACAGGAGATTAGAAGTTTTAATCAAGACATAGATAAGGAAGGAAGTTTAATTGGCACAGCACATAGAGCATGGATGGATATAAAAAGTTTATTGTCTACAAACGAAGAAGAATCGATGTTAAACGAGGCTATAAGAGGTGAAAAAGCGGCAATTGAAGAGTATGAAGATGTTTTAACAGAAACAACACTGCCAATGAGTACAAAGTCTATATTGCAATCCCAAAAATCTGCAATTAACAATGGGTTGTCTAAAATTAATTCATTGGAAGATTTATATTAATAGCAAAAAGAAGTATTAGTTAGGTTTGGTAGATAAAGGTGTCATAGTAAAATATGGCATCTTTTTTTTTTGTTTAATTTATTTGATATGAGTCAGTAATAGATTGGATTGTGTTAAAGTAGTTTGGGAGTTCTAGTTATCTTTATACCAATGGATTAGATGAGCTAATTTCTGTAAAATAACATTAAAACCATTTATATATGTTACGTTGGACAATCACATTTATCATTATAGCAATTATTGCAGGAGTATTAGGATTTGGAGGTATAGCAGGAGCAGCAGCCGGAATTGCTAAAATTATCTTTTTTATTTTTTTAGTGCTTTTTGTTTTCTCATTATTAAAGAGCCTTGTAAAGAAGTAATCAATAAGCTTTAAGTAATATAAATAGCCTTGAGAAATTATAATTTCTCAAGGCTATTTTTTGTTTTCACTGAAAACCGTGATAATTCACATATTCAATTTATGTACTATTGCAATACCAAATCGCACAAATAGGTATTGCTTTTTTTGTTTTAGAAATTAGAATATCAATATATTACATTTGTGTACAGAATTTTAAAACTATAATGCAAGTTAAAAAAGTACTTTTTATTTTATTTGGTATTCTTTCTCTTTTTGGTTTTACTCAAGATAAACAGTACAGCTTTAAAGCATTTGGACACATGCCTAATGTGGTAGATAATGACCTATTTGTTAGGTTAAATAATGCAGAAACACAGCAGGTACGTTTTAAATATTTAGATTCAATTGCTCAGATTTATTCAAAATCTGGTCATGCAGATTCCTTAATGTATTATGGGGAATTAATGAAGAATGAGTCATTTTATAAGGATTCAACATTTCAAAACATAGAAAATATTAGGCAAAAGGCATTTTATTTTCAAGGTGTTGCCGCTCAAAAAATGGGCTTGTTTGATGAAGCAATTAAATCTTATATCCATGGTCTTCAAACGCCTAATAAAGAAGATAATATTCGCAATTATTTAAATTTACAATTAGCAGAAACTTATTTGTATAAAGGTGAAAATGAAAAAGCTAAACGCCTTTTAGAAACTTTTCCTCAAGATAAAACTGATCCTATTTTCTATTTAAAAAATAGTATTGTAAAAAGTAAATTTTTAATTTTTGACAAGGATTATAAATTGGCAAGAGAGCTAATTAAACAAGTTTTAGAAGAAGATTTTACAAATAATTTTCAAAAGCTTAGATTAGAATTACAACTCAATTTATCTGAAATAGATTTGAGGCAAGGAAATTTTGAAAAGTTAATAAACCATTCAGAAGCTATAAAAGTTGAAGCTCTAAATAATGGGTTTTATGATTTGTTTATTGAGGCAACTTTAGATATTGGTTATGGTTATGCGATGCTGAGAAATTTTGAGGTTTCTGAAATAGCTCTTAGTACAGCATATGTTAATACCATTCAATGGAATAGATTAGAACTGCAACAAAAAGTCATTAATGCTTTAGTAAAACTTTATAATGCTAAACACGATTATAAAAATGCATACAGTTTAATGACCCAATACCAAAGAGTTAATAGAGAAATTGCAGACAAACAAAATCAACGATTAGTCAAGGATTTAGAACTAAAATATGAAACTTTAAAAAAGGAAAAAGAGATTGATAAATTACAAGAAGATCAGATAATACAAGAAGCAGAAATAGAACGTCAGAAAACAATAAAACACGCGTTTTTAATTGGTTTTTTAGTGGTGCTTATTCCTATTATTCTTTTGCTTATTGTTTATTATCAAAAACTTCAAACACAAAGTCTATTAAACAAGCAACAAGAAGCCATTAATCAACAAGAAGTTAAAACATTGTTACAATCTCAAGAATTAGAATTAGCCAAAAATGCTATTGCGGTACAATCTAAAGAGCGCGACAGAATTGCTAGAGAATTGCACGATAGTATTGGAGGGAATTTAGCAGGTATTAAATTAAAAATGAATAGTCTTGGAGATCATCAACCAGAATTTAGACAAATTTTAAATCAGCTAGATACAACATATAATCAAGTTCGTGAGATTTCGCATAGTTTAATCCCTAAAGAGTTTAAAGCATCTGCATTTACGGATTTAGTAAATAATTATATTCAAAATATAAAGGAAGATGTTTCTGTAAATTTACATTTTGATGCTTTTCCTAAAGACGCAATTAATACAATAGAATCTCCTGTTCAAGTTGCATTATTCAATATAATTAAAGAGTTGGTAACTAATGCTTTAAAACATGCTAACGCAGAAGAGGTGAGTATTCAACTTACATCACTTATAGAAGAGAGAAGTATTGAACTTATTTATGAAGACGACGGTATAGGTTTTGACTTAAATGATAAGGTTAAAGGCATAGGAATTAATAATATTGAAACAAGAGTAGGCGATTATAATGGAATAATATCTATAGATACAGCTAAGAATAGAGGAACAGTAATTAGTATAAGCTTGCCACAAATATAATTTATGAACACACCATTTTCAATTATTATTGCTGACGACCATTCTATGTTTTTAGATGGTTTAACAAGTATTTTGTCAGAAGAAAAATCAATAAAAATTGTACTTACAGCAAAGACAGGAACTCAGGTTTTAAAGTATTTAAGAATTAATACTGAGGAAAAAATTGATTTAGTCATTACAGATATTAATATGCCAGAAATGGATGGTATAGAACTAAATACAGCCATTAAAGACGAATTTCCAAAAGTAAAAACCCTTGTAGTTAGCATGTTAGAAGATGCTAAAAAAATAAAGATTCTTACTGAGGCCAATACTAATGGGTACATTTCAAAAAATGCAGAAAAAACGGAATTATTAAAAGCAATTAAATCCATTTTAAATGGAGAGAACTATTTCTCACCTCGTATTAAGCAAATTTTAATGGAAGCAATGTTCTCTGCTAAATCTGAACCAGAAATCTCATTAAGTAAACGCGAAACAGAAGTTCTAAAATTAATTGCTCAAGAATTTACTACACAAGAGATTGCCGACAAACTATTTTTAAGTAAACATACTATAGAGAGTTATCGTAAAAATCTTATATCAAAACTTGGAGTCCGCAATTTAGCTGGTCTTACACGTTATGCTGTTGAAAAAGGAATGTTAGAGTAAAATTTATATCCCTGAAAACAGGGTAATCATTTTTACTACTTACCGTCTGTTATGCACTTGCTTATTTACTGAAATTTGTATCATATTAATCACTAAAAAATTAGAACTTATGATTTACGGAATTTCATTAATCCTTTTGAGCATTATCGCAGTGCCATCACTTATTTTATCAAAAAAACCAAATGCACAAGAATTGTTAGACAAAGTTGCGCCTTACCAAGGGTGGATAGGAATTGTCTTTTGCTTTTTTGGTGTCTGGGGAATTATTTCGGCCTTTCTTAATATGGGTTGGTTATCAGTAGCACCAATTTGGTGGATTACCTTATTGGCAGGTAGTTTTGTAGAAGCTACCCTTGGTTTTATGTTAGGATTTGGAATGATAAATAAATTACTATTAAGTAAAAATGAAGCAGCCAAAGAAAAAGCAGCTAAACTAAGAGAGAAATTAGCACCTAAACTTGGTAAATTAGGCATCTTGGGCCTGATTGTAGGAGGTTGGATGATTGCCGCTTCTTTTATGTTTTCAGTAGTATAATCAATTAATTATAAATCTAAAATTACAATGAAACAATTTGTATTAGCTATGCTATTATGTATTACAACATTTGGTATCGCACAAAACTCAGTAACGGAAAGAACAATAACAACCTATGGTTCTGTAGCCATAGAATCAAAAGAGGTACTTTATAAAACGGATATAAACTTATCCTTAGAGAATAGCTATTATGCAGATAACCCTTGCACGACTGTAGAAGAATTGAAATCTAAATATTTTGAAGCGCTTAAAGAAAAAGGTGTAGATACTTCAAAATTTATTCAAGATGATTTGGCTTATGCTGCTACAGGTTATAGAAAAGGAGGAACTACACTACATTTTGAAACTAAAGACAAAGACGAAATTCTAAGTGTAACAAGTATTAATATGGCACAAGTAATGCCGTCTTATGTTCAGGTTAAAGATTTAGTTACAGAAAAACAAACTAAAGAATTGGTAGCTGCAGCAATTGCTGATGCACAGAAAAATGCCTACTTATTAGCGGAAGCTTCAGGAGAAAAAATTGATAGAATATATTCTATTAGTAGTTACGATTTAGATGGCAACTCTTATTGGAGAACACCAAGTTCAGAACCATCATACTTACGATTAACTGTTGTATACTTATTAAAAGACTAATATTTAGTTTTTATGGCATCACTAGTATTAGTGATTTATTAGTTAGGGTTAAAGTCTGCGTCCATTATTCCCAAAGGTGTTCGCAGACTTTACATTATATAAAAAAGAAAGATTATTCAATGCGTTCATAATTTTCAGAATAAATTTTATTCCCATCTTCATCTAATTCTATTTGTTCAAATCGATCCTCTGATATTTCAAGGGCAAAGTTAAATTCTTGTTTTTCTTTTATAACTTCATTCATAAAAGCAGAGCCAAAGTCTAATACCTCAGTTAACGATTCATTATCATTTTTATAGGAGCCATATCCAAAAAATTCAATGGAATCTGTTTTAAATAATTTGCACCACATTACTTTACTATCCGTATACATTTTAACCTGTTTAGAAATGGTGTTGTTAGAAAATGAATCTACAACTACATTATCTTTGTAATTATAAAATCCAACAAGTTCCCAAGTACCTTTTAAAGTATGGTTTTTTTCTGTAGTTTCAGAACCCACATCTATAGTTTTTTCACGTCCGTTTGGATTATCTTTGCAAGCAATTGCAAGCAAAAATACCATGCCTAATAATAAAAATTTAGCTTTCATAATATTTGAGATTTAGCTTTAAATAATTCTATAATTTACGAAATTATAAGGAGAAATTCACTGAATTTATTTTAATTATATAACTATTGATAGTGTTGATAACTTCTCTGTAAGATTTTATACAAAAAAGCTACTTTTGTTATAGCTATAAATAATAAGATTATGTCTGATACAATAGAAAAAGTAAAGTGTTTAATTATAGGTTCTGGGCCTGCAGGTTACACAGCTGCCATTTATGCGTCTAGAGCCAATATGGATCCTGTTTTATATCAAGGAGAGCAACCAGGAGGACAATTAACTACCACTAACGATGTAGAGAATTTTCCAGGTTATCCAGAAGGCATTACTGGGCCAGAGATGATGATGCAGTTACAAAAACAAGCAGAGCGTTTTGGAACAGATGTACGTCATGGTTGGGTGAGTAAAGTAGATTTTTCTGGCGAAGTCCATAAGGCTTGGATAAATGGAGAAAAAGAAATTCATGCAGATACGGTTATTATTTCAACAGGAGCATCTGCCAAATATTTAGGATTGCCATCAGAACAAAAATATTTAAAACTAGGAGGAGGTGTTTCTGCTTGTGCTGTTTGTGATGGATTCTTTTATAGAAATCAAGAGGTCGTTATTGTAGGTGCAGGAGATTCAGCTTGTGAAGAAGCTCACTATTTGTCTAAACTTTGTAAAAAAGTTACCATGTTGGTAAGACGCGATGAGTTTAGAGCATCTAAAATCATGGCTAATCGTGTTAAGAACACCGAAAATATTGAAATACTTTTTAACACAGAAACGGAAGAGGTTCTAGGAGATGGACAATTGGTAAATGGAGTTAGAGTGTTTAATAACAAAACTAATGAAAAACATGATATTGAAGCTACAGGTTTCTTTGTAGCCATTGGCCATAAACCAAATACTGATATTTTTAAAGGAATTTTAGATTTAGACGAAACAGGTTATATAATTAATGCAAAGCCAGGAACAAGTAAAACTAACGTAGAAGGTGTATTTGTAAGTGGTGATGCTGCAGATCATGTATATAGGCAAGCTATCACTGCCGCAGGTACAGGCTGTATGGCTGCTTTAGATGCAGAGCGTTACTTAGCAGCAAAAGATTCTGATTTTGAAGTAGCTACTTCTACTTATAATTAGATGATTTATAATAGTTATCCTAAAATGGGTTAACTATTTTTAATAAAACAGAAAAGCCGAAGTGTTAAATACTTCGGCTTTTCTGTTTTATTCATTTAATAGATTATTGTTTCTTTTTCTGCAGCTTCGCAGTATCTTCAAACTTTGTTATTGTAATTGAAGGGCTACCAAAAAGATAAATTTCACTATTACCAGATGCTGCAATGGTGATGCTTTCTGTAGCAGAAATTGTTAAATCACTAGAATCTTCTAATGTAGCGTCTACATTTTTTACATCATATTTAGAGGCATTAAAATTGGTTGAATTGTCTAATCTAATCACTGAGTTATTTGTATTTCCCTCAATAGATGCATCTGCACGCTGATATAAGTCAAAATCAGCTATTTTACTAGTAATTAATGCGTCTAGTTTACTATTGTCGCTTAATTCTATTTTAGTAGAATCTGCGGTTAAGTTTAATCTAGTTTTAGATTTACCAGAACTTTTATAGTTAAACGTCTTAGCTATTATATTTAAATAAGCTCTTGAGTTATCTGAAGTAACTAAGGTAACATCATTAAGTTCCATTGAGGTTAATGACCTTATCTCACCATCACCTTTGGTTTCGATATGTGTTAATAAATCAGCATAATTAACAGTGATATTCAATTTTTTCTTAGAGGTTATTCTAACCTTTTCTATAAATGTGAGTACACCATCAACTACATTAAAATCTATAACATCATGTAAATTATCATCGGCTTCTACATTAACCGAAGGTTTGCTATTGTAAACTATCTCAATTGAAAAATCACCATCTACGACAATAGATTGAAAATCATCTATATAAGTTTGCCTAATTGTAACATTTCTATCGCCTTTTATTTTTTCTTCAGTTTGTGATAATACAATTGTAGATGAAGCAATTGTAAAAAGGAAAAGGAGTAATAATTTTTTCATATTTCAAAAGTTTATTGTCTTTTAAGAGACACAAAACGCATCAAAATAGTCACTTTATAGGGTTTTAGACTTCAAAAATGTGTTCCGATTGTCAATATTAAGGATTTCTATTTAATATAGGCCAATTAAAAGCTATTAAACTAAGATAAGCAAAAACCATCCCAAACTCAAATTAGAATTTAGAATGGTTATTAATTGGTTGGTTTTTAGATATTTGTATATTTTTTGTAAAATATAATCTTTTTATTTATTCTTGTCTTACACTACCAGCAGAAGTATCTGATTTATTAACTTTTTCTGGATTACCAGAATATCTAATGTCTCCACCACTTGTGGCTTTAGCAGTTAATGATTTGGTGGTGTTTACGGAAATGTCAGCTCCACTTGTAGCTTTTACATCAGAGGATTGCGCTATTAGTTCTGAAGCATTAATATCACTTCCGCTTGTAGCTGACGCTTTAAATAGGTTTGTAATACCACTTAATTTTATATCACTACCACTTGTAGAGTTGCAATCTATAGTTTCCGTTTTTACATCTAATTTAATATCTGCACCACTTGTAGTTTTTAGTTCTAAATTATCTACTTCGATTGTGTTTTTAGAATACACATCGCTACCACTTGTTGCTTTTATAGCAGATATGTCTTCGAAATTCAAAAATATTTTTCTAGACGTCGCTCTTCTGATGTTTTCGGTTGTATAGATGTTTAGAGTTCCATTTTCTACTTCAGTCATTATAAGATCCAAAAGGTTCTCGTCTGCTTCAACAGTTAGTGAAACATCATTAGATTGTGTAATGTAAAGGTCTAAACCTTGACTGACTTTGATTTCATGGAAGTCACCAGAAATACGTCTATCTTCGGTTTCTACAATACCGTTACCATCTGTGCCTTGTCCTATACTCATTGAAAAGTTACAGGAAAATAGCATTATACTAATAATACTTGTTACTATTATTCTTACTAATGTTGTCATGATTTCTATTCGTTTTTGATTGATGATTATTTTGTTTTGTAAAATTAGGATGATGAAGCCTATAATTAAATTAAAAAGTGATGAGTTGTATTATATAGTGTATCAATCGTCAATTGTTACTCCATCAGCTTCATTAATTTTATAATTTACTTCAGTATTTTTTGAATTTGTATTTTGTGTGTTTGATTCTTGTTGTTCTATTTCACTATTAATTGATTGTTCTGCTTTAGTTAATTCGTTGTCAATTACTTCAGTGATATTATTTGAAGCTTCTACTTTAATTTCAGATTTAATATCACAGTCTAAGCATTCAACATCATCTTCTATAATCTTTAAATAGTGTTCTTCCATACCATTATCTAATATGTCATTGGCGGATCTATAGTTTTTATGAAAATTATGAGTATTGTCATCTGCATACAAAATGGTGCCTTCAGGTAAATAGATAATAATAGTTACTTCTTGGTCACTTAGCTTATTATCTAAGTCTGTTGTTAAGAAAGCGTCTAGCTGCAGTTGGTTACCAGATAAAGAATAGTTATAATTTATATTATCGGCTCGTTTTTTGGCGATGTTATAGTTACTACCTGTAGCTTCTTTATTAATAGTTATTGTAGCAAGAGAATCTTTGGTAGATCTAACAATAAATCTTAAATAAGATGATGTTATTGAGCGACCATTATCATCTTCATAAATTCTATAAGAATTATTGTTACTGTAGAAATAATCGCTACTGTTATCAAAACCTGCCATGCTTATTTTTAACGTATCATTAGCTTTAATGTTTAATTGTTCTGTAGAGGTCGCTTTAGCATCAAAAGCATGCTCAGTTGCTTGTCTTACACCTGTAATAATAAGGCCGATTATAGATACAATCCAAAGTCCGAGTAGCGCAAATTTTGCTATGTTTCCTATAGATTTTAGATTGGTTATTAAAATCTTTAGACCTAAATAAAAGATGAAAAAAAATGGTATTCCAATAGCAAAAAACAGTAACAAAGACATTAACCAAATAGGAATATTTGCTGAGTTAGAAGCTTCTATAAAATCCATGCCAGGAAAATGTACAGCATTGGTTACTCCAACTGTGAAAAACGCAACAATTAAAGCAATAACTGTACTAATGCCAATAATTATTAATAGAATACCAATGAACTTAGCAACGACTTTTAAAAAGAACATTATAATACTGCCAATAGTTTCAAAAAAGGATTGCGAACTCGATTTTAGTTTACTACTTTGTTTTTGAAAATCGACACTTTTAACCGTTTCCGAAATATTATCAGATACATGATCAAAACCTTCTTTTAATTTATCGCCATGTTTTTTTAAATCTACATTTTTTACGGTTTCTGAAACCGTATCAATGCCGTCTTTAATTTTTTTTTCAATGTTACTGATGTTTACAGGATCACCAGTCATTGTTATCTTTTCAGCTGTGGTTTTTGCTTCAGGTATTAAAGCCCAAAGTATAATGTAAAGCAATACGCCTGTGCCAGCACTAAAGAATAAAATAACCCAAATAAGTCTAATCCATAAGGCATCAATTCCAAAATAATGTCCTACACCTGCAGCAACACCTCCAATGTAAGAGTTGTCTGTATCTCTAAATAAGCGACGAGATGAGGTTGATTTTTGTCTGTAATTATGTTTTGGTTCATCCTCAAAAATTTCGTCATCTACAAGATAATCTTCAGGCTGTCCCATTATGGCAATTACTTCATCTACCAATCTAATACCAACCACTTGTTTTTCGTTTTGAATACGTTCAGAAAACAATTCGGCAATACGTGCTTCAATGTCTGCTATGATTTCTGATTGACCTTGAGAGTCTGTAAATGAACGTTTTATAGCCTCAAGATAGCGCGATAATTTTAGGTATGCGTCTTCATCTATATGGAAGAATATACCTGCTAAATTTATATTGACTGTTTTATTCATTTCTTTGGTGTTTTTGTTTTGGTTACTAGGTTAACGGCATTTTGTAATTCACTCCAAGTGGTATTTAATTCATTAAGAAACAACTGTCCTGTTTCTGTAAGTCCATAATATTTTCTTGGTGGTCCTGAGGTCGATTCTTCCCAACGGTAATTGAGTAAACCAGCGTTTTTTAATCTTGTTAGTAGAGGATATATAGTGCCTTCTACCACAAGCAATTTTGCGTCTTTTAATGTGCCCAGAATTTCTGCAACGTAAGCATCTTCATCCGCTAAAATGGATAATATGCAAAACTCCAGAACACCTTTACGCATTTGTGCTTTTGTGTTTTCTATTTTCATATGGTATGAGTCTTTAATTCTATTAAACTGTTCATTTTTTGATTGATGATTAATATTAATTTAATTGGCGAGTGATTGGTTCGCTTTATGTTATTTTAAAAAATTAATTGTAAAAGGATATTTATATGTTTGTCCATCTCTAGCAGTTAAACTTGCTTTAACAATTAGTGCAAGCTCAACTATAAAAGCAATAATTGCTAAAGCACCCAAGCCACCACCAATATAAAGTAGAGGAGAAGGTTTGCCTACGTTAATATGAAAATCATGGAAACCATGAAAATTGATAACATCCATTCCGTTAAACAAATTAAAAACAAAGAATGGTACAGTTATAGTGCCAATGATAATGGCATACAACAATACACTAATCTGAAAATTAATGGCTTGTTTGCCGTGCTGATCTATAAACTCTGATTTGTCTTTATTTGCTGCCCATAAAACTATAGGACCAATAAAATTTCCAAAAGGAATAATAAACCTCGAGAAAGTAGAAAGATGAATAAAAGTAGCTAAGTTTTTATGATGATTATTTAACATGATATAAAGTATATAATAGTTGCTTATACAAATATATGTCTTTAAAAAGGTATTATGTTACGCATAGTACTAAAAATTAACATTTTGTTAACATAAAAAATATATTGAAACAGCTCTTAAACTGTGTTAAATCTGTTAATTTAGCCAATATGCCAAATGTTTATGAAACCTATTATTACAACACTTGCACTTATAATGTGCCTTTTTAGTTTTAGTCAAAATCAAAAAAACTTTACATTTTTTAAAATAGATGGTACGGTTGTAAAAGTTGAAAACCGTAAATTTAAAAGAGATCATGTACTGCTCACACATACAAACGGTGATAAAGAAAAACTACTGTACTGTGATTTTTATAGGTACGAATATGACGTTAGAAAAACTGGCATTTCAAAAGAGTATCTTCACAAGGTACAAGAAATGGTAGTGTTAGAAGATGGTAAAAAATATTTGTTGCCCTTAATTGTTGAAGGCAAATGTAATTTATATGATAGTGGTAGTTCAGTGCCAATGACTGTTAGTACTTATAACTATTATATTAAAAGAGAAGGGGAAAAATTTGCCATTAAGATTGGTACTACTAACTTAATTTCTAAAAATTTTAAATCTGTAGCACTAGACTATTTTAGCGATTGTGATGTAATGGAAGAAAAGATTAAAAAAAGATTTAATAAAAAACGTAAACGATTAAAGGAAATAGTATCATTTTATAATGATAACTGTCAATAAAAACAATAAGATAATGAATATTTCACCCTCAAAACTCAATAAATATTTAATGTTTAAGTTACCTGCTGCTTATTTTACAGGCGTAAGAACTAAACATTTAGATGATACAACTTGTATCGTTAAAGTAAAACATCGTTGGGTGAATCAAAACCCATTTAAATCCATGTTTTGGGCAGTACAAGGTATGGCGGCCGAATTAACAACTGGAGCATTAGTGATTAAAAAGATAAGAGGTAGTGGAAAAAAAATATCCATGTTGGTTGCATCCAATAATGCTTCGTTTACCAAAAAAGCAACTGGTAAAATTACGTTTACATGTAATGAAGGTGATAAGATAGATGCAGCTATTAAACAAGCCATTGATACAGGTGAAGGACAAACTATTTGGCTACATGCCAATGGTGTAAACGAAGAGGGTGTAGAGGTGTCATCCTTTAATTTTGAATGGGCACTGAAGGTTAAATCTAATAATTGATTAATTTTTTTTTGAACTGTAACAAAGTTTAAAAAACTACAACATATAATAGAATCATTCTTTTAACAAAAATTATATTATTATGGAACAATTACCTAACTACAGCAATAGAGATGCACACGAAATAGATTACCGAATTTACGGAGAAGAAATGCAATATGTAGAAATAGAATTAGATCCGCAAGAAGGTGTTATCGCAGAATCTGGTAGTTTTATGATGATGGATAATGGTATAGAAATGGATACCATTTTTGGAGATGGCTCGCAAAAAGACACAGGTTTTCTAGGAAAAATTTTAGGTGCAGGAAAGCGTATACTTACAGGTGAGAGTTTGTTTATGACTGCTTTTTATAATAACTTAACAGGTAAACGCAATGTTTCTTTTGCGTCGCCTTACCCAGGAAAAATTGTGCCTATAGATTTAAATGAGTTTGGAGGAAAGTTTATATGCCAAAAAGATGCCTTCTTGTGTGCAGCAAAGGGTGTGAGTATTGGTATTGAGTTTTCTAAAAAATTAGGAAGAGGACTTTTTGGAGGAGAAGGTTTTATAATGCAAAAATTAGAAGGTGACGGAATGGCTTTTGTGCATGCAGGCGGAACCATGGCAGAAAAAACACTAGCAGCAGGAGAAACCTTACGAGTAGATACAGGTTGTATAGTTGGATTTACACAAGGTATTGATTATGATATTGAATTTGTAAAAGGAATAAAGAATTCAATCTTTGGTGGAGAAGGATTGTTTTTTGCTAGACTACAAGGGCCAGGGAAAGTTTTTATACAATCGTTACCATTTAGCAGATTAGCTGGTAGAGTTTTAGCATCAGCGCCAAGAACAGGTGGCAACTCCAAAGGAGAAGGCAGTATTTTAGGAGGATTAGGTGATTTATTAGATGGTGATAATAGATTTTAATCTCTATTAAAACACTGTAAATCAGTAATTTGTATTGAAAGAAATCTCTTTATTTTTGAATGGTTTTATCTACTGAATTTAGACTTTTAACATAATAAGCTGTTAAACTTTATATGAAAATCTGATTCAATGCTTTTTTTTTATACCTTAGTAACATAATTGAAACAATAGCCTATAGAGAAAAATCTACTTTTGTTAAACTTAAAACTTAAAATTACCTATGGCGAGAGCAATGTATGAGTACACTAAAACTGTACTTAACAAAGTTAGTTTTGATGCGACATTATTTTGTAAGGAAGTGCAAAAAGCAGTACGACGTTTACTGCCTCACGAACTCGACGAACTTAGAATATATATTCAGTCCCTAATCAATCAGAACCCAGAATTAAATCAATGTTTAATTTATTTAAAAGCATAAAAAAAAGCGACTCTAAAGTCGCTTTTTTACTTACCTCGCTTTTGGACTAATAATTTCTACATTCTGAAAAGCAATTGCGCCACGTATAATTCCTGAAATTACATCGTGTAGAGCATTAATAATTTGCATTTTTAATTCACTTTTATGATAAATAATACTCACCTCTCTTGCTGGTGATGGTTCTTTAAAGTGTCTTAAGTTTTTACTGAAATTTTCTTTCACATCTAAAGTGTGTAAATAAGGAAGTAGTGTCATTCCCATACCTTCGTTAGATAATTTGATTAAAGTTTCAATACTGCCACTTTCAAGCTGAAAAGTTTCATCAATTTGATCTTTAAAGGTTTTACACAGATTAATAACACCATCTCTAAAACAATGTCCATCTTCTAGAAGTAGCATATCATCTATGTTTAAATCCGAAACTTCAAGAGTTTTCTTTTCTCTCAGTCTATGATTGTCTGGGATATAAGCAACAAACGGTTCGTAGTATAAAACACGTTCTTTAATATTATCACTTTCTAAAGGGGTTGCAGCAATTGCAGCATCTAAATGACCATCGCTAAGACGCGTTAAAATTTCTTCGGTAGTTAATTCTTCAATCTTAAGTTTAACTTTTGGGAATTTTTTTATAAAATTTTTCAAAAACATAGGCAATAATGTTGGCATAACCGTTGGGATTATACCTAATCTAAACTCACCTCCAATAAACCCTTTTTGCTGATCAACTATATCTTGTATTCTATCTGCTTCATTTACAATATTTCTTGCCTGAAACACAATTTTACGACCTACTTCAGTTAATTCTATTGGTTTCTTTGCTCTGTCAAAAATTACAATATCTAATTCGTCCTCTAATTTCTGAATTTGAGTACTCAATGTGGGCTGAGTGACAAAACATTTTTCCGCAGCTTTGGTGAAATTTTTATGTTCTGCTATGGCTAAAGCATATTTAAGTTGTGTAATCGTCATAACTATTAATTTGGACTATAAAAGTATATAAAGTATTCATAAAAACTATGCATATTATTGCTTATTTAAGTAGTAAATTTGATTAAACAAAAAATTATATATCATGACATTAAATAGTATAGGTTTAAATACCAAAAAAACAAAAGTATTAGCTGAAGAGTTGAATCAGTTACTAGCAAATTTTCAATTGTATTATCAAAATTTAAGAGGTATTCACTGGAATATAAAGGGACACGCCTTTTTTAATCTGCATGTTAAGTTTGAAGAATTATATACGGATGCTAATGTAAAAGTTGATGAAATTGCAGAAAGAATTTTAACGCTTGGAGCAACACCTTTGCATACTTTTGAGGACTATACAAAGGCTGCAAAAGTACCGGTTGGTAAAAATATATCAAAGGATGAAAAAGCAGTAGAGTTAATTGTGGAGTCTTTGTCAGAATTATTAAAAATGGAACGTAATATATTAGATATTGCAGGTGAAGCTAATGATGAAGGAACAAACGCCATGATGAGCGATTTTATTACTGAGCAAGAGAAAACGGTTTGGATGATGAAAGCTTGGATGGGAGAAACAGTATAATATTTTAAGAGTTACAAACATTAAAAAAACCTTCAGAGTAATCTGAAGGTTTTTTATTTTAAAATATAAGTCTTAGAAGCGAATATTTAAGTCTATAGCTTTATCTGCTACTGTAAATTTTGCATCTTCATAATTTGGAGGGCCAAAGGCCATTGAGTTATTAGACATTCCGTAAGATTCTAACGGCATTCCGTTTTCTCTAAAGTCCATATTTTTATTGTCATTCTCGTCATGGAAAGCAATAATAGCATATTCTCCCGCTTCTACGTTTTCAAAAGTAATTGTTATTTTTCCGTCTTTTATTTCAGATTGTCCACTCATTACCCCTTTTCCTTTCATAAAAGTGTCTTTGGTATGTAAAGACATTAATACCTTTCCTTTATCACTGGTAACATTATCAATTGTTACTGTTATTGTAGTTGTAGAATCTTGAGAAAATCCTAGTAATGAAGTTAAAACTAGTGCAAATGTTAAAAATAACTTTTTACACACAAGATTTCTATTGTTCTTAAGGATGTTGTGAATCGTCGATTTCATAATTTTTGAATTTAATGGTTAGTATTAATTAATGTTCGTTTTGTTTGATGATTCAAATATCCTACAAAGGTTTAAGTTTTTATAATTGCATTTACTGAATTGTAATTTAAACAGGATGAATTGTTATTTGGTAATATATTTACAGTGATTAAAGAAAAAGAAACCGTTTTTATGGTTTATTGAATCTCCTAAGATTTTCAACTACAATAATCCTCTTGCTTTAATTTCTAAATACTTATTAATAGTATTTATTGTTAAGTTTTCTGGTGCTGTTAATATGGATTGAATACCGTGTTTTTGAAGTTCTTTAACCATTAGTCGTTTTTCAAAATCAAATTTCTCTGCAATCGTTTTGTGATAAATAGATTGTAAATCTTCAGCATTCTCTTTAATAATGGTCTCTAATTCGGTGTTTTCAAAAAGCACAACAACTAGCATGTGTTTTTTAGAAATTGCTTGTAGGTATGGCATTTGGCGTTTTAAGCTACTAACATGTTCAAAATTAGTATATAATAAAAGCAAACTTCTATGTGTTACCTGTCTTTTTATTTGAGCGTATAATAAGCCAAAATCACTATCGCTAAATTGTGTATCTATGTTATAAAGAGTTTCTAGAATACGATTAAGATAGGTTAGTTTCTGTATGGCAGGTAAAAAAGTTTCAATTTTTTTTGAGAATGAAAGCATACCAACTTTATCGTGTTTTTTTAATGCTACATTACTAAATGCCAACGTAGAATTTATGGCATAATCAAGTAGTTTTAAGCCATTAAAAGGCATTTTCATTATTCTTCCAGTATCTATTATGGAGTAGATAGGTTGTGATTTTTCATCTTGGTATTGATTTACCATTAACTGTCCACGTTTTGCAGTAGCTTTCCAGTTTACGGTTCTAAAATCATCACCATTAACGTATTCTTTTATTTGTTCAAATTCTGAAGTATTACCAATTCGTCTAATTTTTTTAAGACCAATTTCGGTTAAAGCATTGCTTATAGCAAGAAAATCGTATTTCTGCATTTGGATTATAGAAGGGTAGACCATAACCATTTGCTTATTCTGAAATTGATACTTTCGCTTTATTATTTTTAAAACAGAAGATACATAAATGTTGAGGTGGCCAAAATAATATTCACCACGATCTACTGGTCTTACTAAATATTCAAAGTCGTGATTTTGACTAGGGTTTAACGACGTTTGATAAGAGAAATCTCGTTTTTGAAACTGTACAGGCAACTCATCAATAACATCTAAATAGGTTTTAAAACCATAATTATTGGTGATGGTAACTGGCACAGGATTATTATCACTGTTAGAAAATTTATCTGGTAAAATGCGTCGAGCAGAAATAGCTTTTTTGGGTTGGTAGAGTAGAATTAGGTCAATAAATAAAACAACTAATATAATCACAGTGATAATCCAAGCTATAGAATAAATTGCAGGAAACCAATACGACAATAAAAAACATACAGCAGCCACTGCTATATAAATATAGAGTTGCTTATGTATGTATAATGATTTTAGAAATTTCATATCTGTTTACTGCTTACTGCGACTGAAAACTATCTCGGCACTTCTACCGATTGTACAATCATTTCAATAACATTTTCTGTAGTCATACCTTCCATTTCGCGTTCTGGTGTTAAAATAATTCGATGATTAAGTACCGGATTTAACGATTTCTTTACGTCTTCTGGTATTACAAAATCTCGTCCATTAATTGCAGCAAAAGCTTTAGCGGTATTTAAAATTGCAATTGATGCTCTTGGTGAACCACCAAGATATAAGTGTGGATGATTTCTGGTTTTTGAAACCATCTCTGCGATATATTTAATGATTTTTTCTTCAACTAAAATTGCTTGTGTTTTAGTTTTATATTCTTCTAAAGATGCCGTGTCTAAAATGGCATTAATTAATGTTTGAGGTTTTTCACCCTTACGCTCGTGATGGGATGCAATAATTTTTATTTCATCTTCTAAAGTAGGATAGTCAACTTTAATTTTAAAAATAAATCGGTCTAATTGGGCTTCTGGTAAGGCGTATGTTCCTTCTTGTTCTATTGGGTTTTGTGTTGCTAAAACCATAAAAGGATTATTAAACTTATAGGTTGTACCATCAATAGTGGCTTGACGCTCTTCCATAGTTTCAAATAAAGCCGCTTGTGTTTTGGCTGGTGCTCTGTTGATTTCGTCAATTAAAACGATATTAGAAAAAATAGGCCCTTTTTTAAATTCAAATTCTGAGGTTTTCATGTTTAAAACCGATGTGCCCAAAACATCACTAGGCATTAAATCTGGCGTAAATTGAATTCTGCTAAAATCTGTTTTTAAGACTTTGGCAAACAATTTAGCCGTTACTGTTTTTGCAATACCAGGCACACCTTCAATTAAAACATGGCCATCTGCTAAAAGAGCTACGATAAGTAATTCTACAAAATTATCTTGTCCTATGATGACTTTTCGTAATTCAGCTTTAATGCTTTCAACGGCATTTTTTAAACCTTCTAGTTGAATTCTATTATCAAAATTTAAGTCGTCGTTTACTATGTCGTTTTCTTCCATTGATTATGGGATTTAAATTGTTCTATTAAGGTGTTTAGTCTTTCTAATTCTATGTTATTTATTGCTGTTTTTTTACTTATACTAGTAATAAGTTTAAATAAGGTTTCTGTGTCTTCAACCGAATTATTACTTCTTGCTGCTAGGTTTTTTATAAAACTATTATTTATGTCTGATGTTGAAAGATGAAGCGTACTTCTAATATACTCTAAAAAGTGATTGATTTTATGATGTGCAATATCCTTATGTTTTCCGCTTTCATAATACATATTAGCTATTGTTCTTGTAAAATCCACCGTTCGATTTTTCAAAGGTTTTACAATTTGTATAGCACGTTGTTTCCGTTTGCCTTCGAAAATAATATAAATTAAGGCACCGATTAACACCAAATAATAAGCCCATTTTAGGGATTTGGTGTTTAAAAACAAATACATTGGTGAGGTGTAAAAAGTCTTTCCGGTTTTATAATAGGTATCTACATAAATGGGTTTGTTGGTATCTATATAAGATAAAAGTCCGGCCGTATAATTCTGATTTGGCGATTGTAGAATAAAGTAATTACTAAAAGCTTGGGGAAATGTATTAAGTATAATTTCTCCATCACCAAAAGGTTGTTTTATGCTGCAGACTAATGAATCTTTTATGGGCTTATTTTTACCTCTGTATTTATCTATTAATCCTATAACTGACGTGTTTAGTGTGTCAATTTTATTAAAATGATAAAAAGTAGTAGGCCTGTCGTATTTATAGGATTTTTTATCACCTAATAACGGGTTTACTAGGTTTACTTGATATTCGTTATTAAAGTTGCCTATGATGTTTACAGACTTAGTCTTTAAATTTAAGGTGTCTAATAATTTTGGTTCAAAACCTACAGCAGAAACCATAAGTGTATTGCCTTTGCTTACCCAATCTAATAATCTGTTAAGTTCGTCTTTTCCAAATTCTATGCCGCCATTGTAAAAGAGGTATGTACCGTTGATATCATTATTCTGTAAATATTCATAAGGTGGACGGTCTACAACGGTAATATCCTTAGCAACACGTTTTAATTGTTCATTAAAAACATAAGAACCAAATGGAATTTTATGATGTATGGCATAAGAAGGAAACCAGTTGATTTGCTTGGGTTTATTCATTTCTAAAGCGACTATAGATATAATAGCAACTGCAGCAAGAACAATATATAATTTACCTCTTTTACTCAACGTTTAGTAATTGTTTTATTTAAATTTTCGAAAGGGAGTTTTAAAGCTTCAAATTTTATGGCATCTACATTAAATTCTCCATACCACACATAATCATATATTCTTGTAATATTTTTAAAATCGACTCTTAGATGATCTTTCTTAATTTCATTAATGTAATCTTCATTAGTTTTTTGTGGTTGCCAAGAAATACTATCGCTCTCAGTGAGCTGCTTTAGAGACAACAAGTAGTAATAACGAATAGCTAATCTAAAATTCTTCTTATTTATAGCATCTTTTATTAAAGCCGGAATATCTTCGTTTTTAATAATTTGTTCTTCTTCCGTAAATGAAATGCTTCCTTCTTGTTTGGCTTTGGTGATAAGGTTTTTAGAATTCACCTTTAAGAAAAACCGAATCAATATAAATACCAAAAGGGCTAGCAGTATATAAGGTAATATGTAAAACATAAAATACAGAAAGCCTTTAGCAGTGCCAATGCCAAAAATTGATTCCCAAAATTTTGTAAGGATGTTATTTAGCCATCGTTTAATTTTAGTTAAGATGTTTTCTTCGGCTTCAACTTCTGCATAATTAAAATCATCATCAGCCTTATAAGTCTCTAAATCGTCTTCAGAAATAACTTGTTTTTCAACTTTAGAATCATCAAATTTTACAGTTTGCTCGTTTTGTTGCGCCGTAGAAAATTGCGCAATACAAAAACAAAGAAGAACCCATCTCAACATTAGCATTTATTCTTCTATTTTACCTATTTCGTTAATACGATCGTATGTGCCTGTAAAGTTTGTTTTTTCGTGTAAATGAAAATAAATAACAGCTCCACCAACCATTAAAATAATATTTAATAAAAACTGAAAGAATGTATTAAGCACATTAAGGAAAATGACAATAGGATCTTGTGCAAAGCTACTCATGTCACCAGGATCTACTTCTCCTGAAAAAATACCTGTACCAATAATAGCGTATATTACTGATGGAATAGAGAACACCATACCAAGAACATAGTAAATAATACCTAAAACAATAAAGGCGCCAAAAGCGGTCCAAAAATCGATATTTACTAAACTAAAACTTTGACTATAGGCATCTGAAGATGAACGTCGCGGTTCAAAAACATAAATACTAAATACAATGGCCATAGGAACCATTACATATAAAACTGGTAAAACGCACAACATAGTGGCTATAATAATGGTAATACCCTTTAAGAAGCTTAATCCAAAAAATGACCAAAATGATTTATATACGTTGTCTTTTATTTCTTTTTGGTCAGTTATTCCTTTGTTGTCTACATAAGATTTAATGTAAAACAGTACAGTGGCAACTGTAAGGATATAAGCTGCTATTGCAGACAAAAAATATAGCAGTGCAACAATTATAGTGACAACTATATTCCCAGAATTAAAACTAGGTTCTCCAAATGTTGAAAAATTAAAAATATCTCCCGACACATAATTGTACGCAGCAAGTGAGAGCATAAAAATAATAATAGCTGGTCCTGCTATGTTAAAAATAGTATTCATAAATGGCTTAAACTCGTTTCTAATAAAGCCAAAAGTGTCACTTAATATGCTGCTGAAATCGCGCTGTTTTCTAAATTCTATAAAAGGTTTATTCATAATTAATTGGTTTGGGTAAGATGAAGTTCTACACTATTTTTTTGTTCTAATTGTAGTTTTGATTTTCTGTGCAATTGTATAGGATATATTACATAATAAAATATAATTAAGGCCAATGAGCCAGTGATGATTAAGATGGCGAGCCAATCTGGCATTTCAGTATGTCTAGTTACAAAACCTTCTAAAAAGCCTGCGATTATAAAAAACGGAATGGTACTCATTAAAATTTTTAAACCGTTTATTACACCTCGTTTAAAGGCTTCTAGTCTAGGCAATGTTCCGGTAAATAACATGCCATTTCCCATAACAAGGCCTGCACAACCGGCTATAATAATTACTGAAATTTCTATAGTACCATGTATCCAAATTGTTCTGGCAGATTCCCAAAGTAATCCTTGTTGGAAAAAGAAATACTGAAAACTACCTAGCATAATACCATTTTGCATCATAAAATATAATGAGCCAACACCTAATAAAATTCCATATCCAAAAGCAAAAAGTGCCACTTTAATATTATTTAGTGTTATACCTAAAAACATATGAAATTCGCCTTGTTGTTTATAAACGGCCATTGGGTCTCCTTTTTCAATATTATTTAGTGTAGCATTAACATAGGCATCACTAAGACCAAAGGAACGCACAAAATCATCTTCGCTAGCTGTAGAGTAGGCTCCTACAAATACGAATAAAGCAAAAACTAAAAAAGTAATAAGAAGTTCGCGATGATGTTGATAAAACATAGTCGGAAATTCAGTTTTAAAAAAAGAAATAAGTCTGTTCTTAGGTTCCTTTTTAGTTTTGTAAATAGTGTTATGTGCTTTTGAAGCTAATTGATTAAGATAACGCTCTGTATTACTATTAGCGTAAAAGGTTTTTGCGTAGCTTAAATGATCTGTAACTTCAATATATAAGTCGGAAAGTAAATCGGGATCAATCTGCGTTTTATTTGTAAGAATATTTTCAAATTCTAACCATTTGTCTTTATTTTGCTTTACAAAAGCTGCCTCGCGCATTTTAATCCTTTTTTAGACTTCCAAAGAAAAGAAAATATGGATAAATTTCAAATAGAAACTGCCCAAAATGTAGGGATAAACCAAAATGTTGCTAGTATTGGTGATAGAATGCTTGGTTACCTCATTGATAGTGCTGTAATTCTATTGTATGCAATTGCTACTATTGCCCTTTTAGTGAGTTTGGATTTAGATATGGGAGATACATGGGCAATTTATTTATTGGTGTCATTGCCTGCATTTTTATACTATGTATTGCTCGAAACATTTTTAAATGGCCAAACCTTGGGCAAAATGGTAATGAAAACTAGAGTTGTGAAATTAGATGGCTCTAAGCCTAGTTTTGCTAATTATTTTGTGCGTTGGATACTTCGTATAGTTGATGTAGCATTAACCTCTGGTGGAGCTGCAGCTATAACTATTTTATTAAAAGGTAATGGGCAACGTATTGGAGACATAGCAGCAGGTACAACTGTAATTAGCGAGAAACAACCCTTAACTATAGAGCATACACTTATTAAAGATATTCCACAAGATTATGTGCCAACTTACAGTCAGGTGACTCTATTAAATGATAGTGACATGCAAACCATTAAAAATTTATATGACGATGCTGTTAGAAACGGAAATCATAATATCATTGTAAATTTACATGCACGTCTTTTAAAAGTTATGGCTATAGAAACAACAGAGAAACCAATAGATTTTGTAGCTAAAGTGATAAAAGATTATAATTATTACACGCAGAGTATGTAAGCAGAAAGCCGCTTTTTATTTTTAGAAAAAGTGTAAGAATGATTTCTATTATTTGTAGCTTATGTAGCTTTAAAAATCAATATTCCTTTTAAAGCAGGAGTCTTATAATTATAATGAATGAAGTAAACACTAAAGTAACCCATAGTGTTTCAGTTTTAAACTAGCAGAAAACCCATGTTTTTTCAAATTGTAGATATTTTAGGAACCGTTTCTTTTGCCATTTCTGGTGTATTGGTCGCTATGAACAAACGTATGGATCCATTTGGTGTACTCATTATTGCGTTTGTAACTGCAGTTGGAGGTGGTACTTTAAGGGATGTTATGATTGGAGTTGAACCAGTTTCTTGGATGAAAAACATGACATTTGTTTATGTTATTTTTGGATCTGTAGTCTTTGCTGTAATTTTTAGAAAGCGAATTAATTATTTAAGAAAATCACTCTTTTTATTTGATACCATAGGTATTGCACTTTATACAGTAGTTGGTGTAGAGACAGGTGTTATTGCGGGATTACATCCCATAATTTGCATAGCATTAGGTACAATGACGGCTTGTTTTGGAGGTGTTTTAAGAGATATTTTGTGCAATGAAATACCAGTGATTTTTAGAAAAGAAATTTATGCAACTGCCTGTATTTTGGGTGGATTGACTTATTTTTTATTACGAAAATTTTTGGATGATGAAAATTATCTCTTTGTTGTTGCTGGTTTGGTTGTAATTATTGTGCGATTAGTTGCAGTTAGGTTTAAAATTAGCTTACCAAGTTTATATAGGAAAGAAGAAGGGTAGAGTGTTAGTCCTTTTCTAATTCTAATAACTTTGCCTTTGAATAAGATTTTTCATTAATAAATACTGACTTTTTAAAATTCTCAATAGCTTTTTCTTTATCGCCAATAGCCATATACAAATCTCCTATTGAATCGTAAACATTAAAACTCTCTGGATAGTTTTTTATATTTAATTTAAAGATTTGTTCTGATTTTTTAAAAGCATTATTATTCAATAATTGATATCCTAAATTATTCACATATTCTTCATCTGGTTTAATTTCTATACCAAATCCTTGAGATAATTTTTTATAATAAGCTTCAACTTTAGCGACGAGATTAACCTCTGGATTTAAATAATCGTCTCTATGCAGTTTAAATCTATGGAATTTAAAAATATATCGTAAGGCATCGTACTCTGCAATGAGTGGAACAGAACCATGGTCATCGTCTTCATAATATTTACTCTTAAAAGACAGGTGCTTTTCTTGGCTATCCTTTAAAAACATATTGAGTTCTAAAATTGCACGTATATGCCTTGTAGAAGCTGTAGTGTCCTTTTTTATACGTATGGTATCCATGTCTTTGTGCATTGTATTTGCAATGCCTAAAAAGAGCGTTTTGTTCTTGTATGTTTCATTAAATGTTGATGTTTTAATCTTGCTTAGTAGGTTTTTATTGTTGTACCACATGGAAGGATCAATGGCAACATAAGCATTAAATAAATCAGGTTGATTTAATAAAGTATTCATAACGGTTAAACCGCCTAATGAGTGCCCAATAAAAGTTCGGAAATTTAAGGTTGGATAGTTTGAGTCTATATGAGGTATTAATTCATTTTTTATAAAAGACATAAAGTTTTCGCCTCCTCCAGAATTAGCACGTTCTCCTTTTGTTGGTGTTAGGTCTCTAGTTCTATTAGTGTTTGAAATACCAACAACAATCATTTTAGGGCAAAGGGTATTTCCATTTACAGAACTTAGTTGTTTTATTAAGCCAACTACAGAATAAAAATGAGCATCGCCATCTAAGAGATATACAACAGGATAAGATTTCTGTTTGTAATTAGGATGTGTAGCGTTTTCTGGGACATAAACTAATATTCTTCTTTGCTCATTTAAAACTTTAGATTCTATTGTTTCGATTTTTCCAATGACAATATCATTTTTCGTTTGGCCATGTATATTAGAAATAGAAAAACATAAAAAGAGGATGAAAATTAAATTTTTCATTTAATAACTAATAAAAGGTGGTTAATAAAATATGTTATTCTCGCTTGTGTTTAATTGTCTTCGAGATTTTTAATTAGAAATGATTCATAAACGCATTCTTTCAATATTCTATTTTTCTTCGCTTATACTCCAAATTGGGTTAAGTGATGGTCTAAATGTTTGTAAAACATGTTGTTCCATTCCGTTTTATTTAATTTTCCAAAAGAATGGCTCTCTCTTTGGTCATAATAGTCGGCACCTAACGCTTGTGTTTTATTGATATACGTAATTAGTCGTTCTTTTTCTGCTTTAAAATCTTTTTCATTAGTAATTAAAAATACTGGTGCAGTACGACTATTGTGCTTGTATGGTTTTTCACTTACAACTACTTTTTTTACGAATGTCTTAAGCATCCACTTCATTAAGCCTTTAGGCTTTGGGTGTTTGTTTTCAAAATCCATTTCATAGGTAACGTTGCAATGTGCTAACATTTGGTCAACAGACATTTTTCCCCAATTTGGTTTAGTGCTTGGGTTAAGTTGGTTAATACGTTCAATAACCTCATCTGTAACAACTTTGTCAAAAATGTTTTTCATATTTGGTTGGTTTTTGGTTGGTTAATTATCCTTTAATCATATCTCTGTATTCTTCAAAAAAAGCTTCAAATAAACTCATGTTTTCGTTAAAGAATTCCATAACATCTCGCCAAGAATTTTTGTTATGGATAGATACTTTTTGGTCTAGTGGTAAGTAAATCCGTGATATTTCTTTACCATTATCTAAAAAATATTCTTCCTCGTATATAACTTCTGGTAAATAGTCACTTTTTAAAATACCTTTTAAAGCTACTAATTTTTCCCAGCAATTAATTCGGTTGTCTAAATCGTCTTCTAAATCTAAGGCAATTAAAGCAGATTTTGTGTCAAAGTGAAATTTAAAAGAAACGCCTTTTATTTTAGTATCATATAAGAGCCATTTTCTTGGAAATGATTTCCCAAAGCTAGTCCAAAATTCTTGTCTTAATAAGCGAGATTCTTCTTTGCTAAACAATGTTTTAAATTTAATAATTAAGCTTAATTTATATAATGTAAGCAATAGCTATACCTAATACAATTGCAACTAATTTAGACAAATTAAATTTATGACCTTCACTACTTTCAAACAAAATAGTTGTAGAGATATGAAAAAATATACCGATAACAATAGCATTAATGACATCAACATAATTTACCATAACAGTTGAATGATTAGATATTAATGTGCCTAAAGGTGTCATAGCAGCAAATACAATTAAGAATATAATAATTTGAAGTTTACTATAACTAGATTTTAATAAAAATGCCGTAATTAGTATTGCAATTGGAATTTTATGAATTAAAACACCATATACCATATCGTTGTGTTGGTGTATTGGAAAACCTTCTAAAAAGCTATGAATGCACAAGCTAATAAATAGCGACCATGGAAATTGGTTATCATCCTTATGGATATGTACATGGCCATGTTCTGCGCCTTTAGAGAAAAATTCTAAAATAACCTGAAGTAAAATACCACACATTATATATAGGCCTGTTTGTTTGGCATCTAAATGATGATACACTTCTGGCAATAAATCAAAAAGGGTGAGGGCTAATAAAAACGCGCCACTAAATGATAAGAGTAGTTTTGTATAAATAGAGTTTTGCTTTTTAATTAAAAAAGCAATGATGATACCAATTATAACGGCAAGTAATGGTAATAAATAACTTTTCATTTTACTTAAAAATCATAATTAAGCGTTCAGAGGTCGTTGCATGGTATTTTTTTAATTTAAAATCACCAAAAACATCTAATAAATGAACACCTGCTTTTTCAAATAGGTCTTCAAAATCCTGTAAAGTAAAAGCTTTTACACGTTCTTGAAATTCAAAATGCTCACCTTCAACTTCAAAATTAATATCTTTTATTATATAACCGTCTTTTACGTAACGCTTTTGATGAAAATCAATGTCATCTACCGTTTTAACATCTTCTGCAACTAAATTTTCAATCACGTAATTAGTGTTCATAAAATCTATAACACCAAAGCCAAAATCGTTGAGTTCTGCTTTTATAGCTTCAATAGTTTTAAGATTACAATTATCGTCTTCAAAATAACCAAAACTTGTAAAGAGATTAAAAACAGCATCAAAGGTGTCTGGATAGATTTTACTCATATCATGCACCTTAAACTTTAGTGTTTCGTTTTCAAATTGTTTAGCATATGCAATACTTTGTTCAGATAAATCAACGCCTGTAGTGTTATAGCCTAAGGAATTTAGGTAAACAGAATGCCGTCCTTTACCGCAAGCTAAATCTAAAATTTTACCACCTTCTGGTAGATTGAGATAATTAGTGAGATTATCCATAAAACCTTGGGCTTCTGTATAATCTCTGTCTTTATATAAAATGTGGTAATATGGTGTGTCAAACCAAGATGCATACCATTGTTTCGTTGATTTACTCATAATGTAAAATGTACTGCAAAAATACTGTATTTTTGCAATCTATTTTAGCGAACTTATGGACAATAATTACAAGATGTTAGCCAAAACATTATTTGGCTTTGAAGATATTTTAGCAAAAGAACTAACACAACTTGGTGCTATGCAAGTAGAAAAAGGTGTGCGTAATGTTAGTTTTGTTGGTGATAAGGGTTTTATGTATAAAGCTAATCTTGGAATTAGAACTGCAATAAAAATACTAAAACCTATACATTCCTTTAGAGTAACAAAAGAAGAAGATCTTTACAAAAACGTAAAGAATATGAAATGGGAAAACTACATGAAGGCAACTGGCTCTTTGGCTGTAGATGCTACTGTACATAATAGTGTGTTTACCCATTCGCTATATACAGCATTAAAAACAAAGGATGCTATAGTAGATCGTTTTAGAGATTTAGAAGGTGTGCGTCCTGATGTAGATTTACGTTTCCCAGATTTAAAAATAAACGTCCATATAGATCGTCAACGTTGTACAATTTCTTTAGATACGTCTGGCGAATCTCTACACAGAAGAGGTTATAAATCTGCAACTAATATAGCGCCAATTAATGAAGTTTTAGCTGCTGGTTTAATTATGATGAGTGGTTGGGATGGACAAAGCGATTTTATGGATCCTATGTGTGGTAGTGGAACCATGTTAGCCGAAGCTGCTATGATTGCCTGTAATATTCCACCAAATTTAATGCGAAAGGAATTTGCTTTTGAGCGATGGGAAGATTGGGATGTGGATTTATTTGAGAAAATTGAAGAATCCTTATTAAAGAAGACTCGCGATTTTCATCATAAAATATTAGGTTACGATAAGTCACCTTCTGCTGTTGCTAAGGCAAAAGAAAATGTGAAGAATGCACATTTAGATGAATTTATTCATATTCAGCATGAGGATTTTTTTAAAACTCAAAAATCTGGACACGAAAAACTTCATATGGTTTTTAATCCACCATATGGCGAGCGTTTAGAAAATTTGAATGTTGAAGAGTTTTATGGTAATATTGGTAGTACATTAAAACATGGATACCCTAATACTGATGCTTGGCTTATTACATCTAATCTCGAAGCTTTAAAGTTTGTAGGATTAAGACCTTCTAGAAAAATTAAAGTATTTAACGCTAAGCTTGAAGCAAGGTTAGTGAAGTACGAAATGTATGAAGGTAGTCGTAAGGCAAAGAAAAACCTTTAGTTTTAAATGCTTTTATTACATCTCGGTATGTTTTGTTAAGTATTCTGAAAACCATTTTAAATCATTCAAAACATATTTTTCGTTGTCATCATCAAATCCAAGAATTTGATGTTCCTGGTTATTGGTGTCTACTAAATAAAGTGTGCCTTCGTATAAATCCTCGTTTATTTCTTTTGCATTGTAGCTAAATGCTTTAATGTTATTTGAATCAAAATTGTAATCTCCAAATTCATTTTTAATTTTTATAACTTTTGGTAATAACGTTTTTAAATTATTATTAGAATCTTTTTTAGATTGAATTCTCGAAAAGTTAAAGAATGCAGTACCAAACAAAAATATAATACCAACGATTATTTTTCCTCGGTTGGCTCCAAAAAAATCAAAGTTATCCCAAATTAGAAATGCAGTTATACATAGTGCAGCTATTAATGGGAAAATAATAAGACCTAAGACAATGGTGTAATCAGTCTTAGATTTGCCAATGATTATAGTTCCATTTTCAGAGACATAAGAAATTTTGTGCCTTTTTAGCTTAGACTCTAAAATAGTAGTATTAGGATTTTTCATTTAATTCTTGTAATTGTAAATTATAGTCGTATTGTAAATCTTCATGCAGCACACTAATTTTTTTATTAATAGATAGAATTTGCCGTTGGTATAGATTGCTGAGAGTTGTATTTCTGTGAATAGATGGTTTAAGCTCATTTAAGCGTTCGCAAAAGTAGAGCAGGAGTTCTACTTCTGTTGTTTTCTTTAAAGAATACCTACTGTAAACTCTAATTTGTCTTAGAATTTTGCGTATTGTTTTCTTCATGTAGAAATAACTGTCGGCGTTTATGCCTTCAAATAATTCATCTAAGCTCAATTTTACGGATGCTATGTAGCCATCTTCATTATGAGATTCAAATAGCAAATAGGTGAGTAGTGCTTTATTCTCTTTTTTAAACTTTCCTAAACGTAAGCATAATTCTAAAAGTTCTTCTTTAGATAAATGCTTTAATTCTTTTTTTATAGTGACGATAGATTCAATCTTCATGCTTTAAAATTAATGCTAAAAAATAAGGAAGACAAAAATGCCTTCCTTAAAAATTTCGTATTAGGTGTTAATGATTATTTTTTACAATATTCATCTACAATTTGCTTAAGGTTATCTAAGTTACTTAAATCAAATTCACCGTTATTAATATCCTCAGATAGGTTTTTACAATTAGCTACAAACTTTGCCAGCTTCTCTGATATCTTATCATTCTTTCTGCTATCTATCATAAACCCGACTTTCTGATCTGTGAATTTTAATACGTAAGTACCTTCTTCACCAGGTTTAGATAATACCATGTGTCCATTTTTTTCATATATAATTTCGTAGAAATACGAGTTGTCAAATCCTAAATTAGAGGCATTAGACAATTTTTTAAGTGCATTGCCCTTTGTTTTCATTCCCATAAAGCACTTTTCTATACCTTCATCATCTGCACAAAACGTAACATTGTCCTTGGCTGCGAATTTTTTAATACGGTCTCTATTCTTTTCATTTTTATATTTAACACTCACAAATTTTCCGTAATTGTCTATAGAATTTGTGTCATAAATACCACTTTCTTGTTGAGATTGGTCTAGTTCTAATTTTTCAAAAACAGCGTATATAGTGCCTTTATATATTTTTCCTTCGTCATCTGTTACTTTTCCGGCTACACCATATAGATTAATACTTTGTTCTTTAGCAACGTTAACGCGCTCATTATGTAATCGTTTTTTATAAGCTTTAGCTTCATGTCCTAGCGTATAGCCTCTTCCTAATAATTCTTCAACAAATATTTGAGCAAACGATCTAGAAAAACGCCCAGTCATCATGGTTTTAGAACCATAATCAAATTTAAAAGACTCATCTGTATAGGTTGTTGCATCAACAGCTGTGCAAGTAGAACAGCCTTTTGCGGTTCCTACAACAATACCATCTAAATCTTTTACAGTATAAGTGTTATTATAAAATGATGCACGACCTACAATATTTGTTCCTTGTGAGCCACCAAATAAAACGGTGCCATCATCTTTAACAAATGGATTGTATTTGCCTACTGTTTTTTGGCGTTCAGCTTCATCTGTTTTTGCAGCAACAACAGCTTGGGCATACTTGTCACTTAGTACTTCGCGTTCTACAGCAAAGAATTCGTCTACCTTTGCCATATCTATGCCGTTGCTGGTAATAAGTTTATACTTTTCGCTGAGTAGCTTAATAATTAATTTGCTAACACTAAATGATGTCATTAAAACCTCATAAGGAATTTCTGTTTTCTTGCCAGTAGCAGAAGTCATTTCTAGCCATTGAAAGCCTTCAAGATTTGAAGCCGACATACCTTTAAAAACAACGTCAAAAGCTTTATCACCTGTCAATGTTGTAAACTTATAGTGATCTCTTGTGTTATCATCTAATTTGGCAACTTCTTTGCCGTCAAAAGTAACAATGCCTTTTTTAATTTTAATTTTTTGACCAAAACTTAATAACGGAAGAGTAATAAGTAAGGTTAGGATAATTTTTTTCATATATTTTGATTTATTGATTCTCATTGCTCGTCTATAAATTGTACAGAGGCAATCAGCGCATAAAAATACAATAATTATGCCGTAGACCTGAAAAATGTATTTAGAACAGTTCTTTGTAGGTGTTAAATGAAAAGAGGGCTGTTTGGCTTGTACTTTACTTAAGATAGATTATTTATACGTTATTTCTAGTCGTTTAAAATTGAACGTATTGATTTATGACGGATAGTCTCAATATTCTTTGCATCATAGGGAATATTTTTTAGAACATATTCAAAAGCAGTTATTCTAGCATTTGTTTTTCTGTTGGCTTTAATCACTTTCCAAGGTGCATATACTTGGGTGTCTTTAAACATCTTTTCTTTATAGTTAGTGTAGTCGTCCCATAGCGATAAAGCACGTTTATCTACATCACTATATTTCCATTTTTTTGTTGGCGTACTAACAATGTCTTTAAAGCGTCGTTCTTGTTCGCTTTTGGTTATTGAAAAATAAAGTTTAAGTAAATAAATACCTGAATCTTGTATCATTTTTTCAAACTCATTAACGTGGCTCATAAAGACTTCATATTCTTTTTTAGAACAAAAACCATTAACAGGTTCTACTACAGCTCTATTATACCAACTTCTATCAAAAAATACAATTTCACCATTGTTAGGTAATCGATTAATATATCGTTGAAAATACCATTGGCCCATTTCCGTTTCATTAGGTTTTGGTAACGCAACAACTCTAATAGCTCTTGGTGGTAAATGTTGAATGATACGTCTAATAGCTCCACCTTTCCCGGCCGCATCGCGACCTTCAAAAAGAATAACAACTTTTTTATTGTTTTTAGCAACCCATTGTTGAAGAATTAGCATTTCTTCTTGAAGTTTTTCGAGCCGCTTTTCGTATTTAACGTTATTAATAGTTTTATTAATATTTAAGTTTTTTTGACGCAATAAAGCTTCTATTCCTTTTTTTGTATTGATGAGTGATAAATTCTTTTCTGTCATGGCTAAAGGTGAATGTATTATTGGTCTAACTGAAGTGTGTTTCTAAAATAGCGTTGTACAATATTAGGGTCTGGTAATAGGGCTTTGTAATTACTCCCTTTATTGTCATAATCAAAAAGGCTTAAAACGTATTTTATGCTTTCTAAACGTGCTCGTTTTTTATCATTAGATTTTATTATTACCCATGGACTAAAAGAATTGTGGGTCCTAGAAAACATTTGGTTTTTATAAACCGTAAAGTCGTCCCAAAGTTCTTGTCCTTTTTCATCAACAGGACTAAATTTCCACTTTTTCAAGGGGTTTTTTAAGCGTTTCTCAAATCGTCTCTGTTGCTCTTCTTTAGAGACCGAGAACCAAAATTTAATAATTTTTGTATCAGATTCAAATAGCATATTTTCAAACTCTGGTACTTGTATGATAAAACGGTTGTATTGTTCTTTGGTACAAAAGCCCATTACGGGTTCTACAACGGCTCGGTTGTACCAACTTCTATCAAAAAATACTATTTCGCCAGCATTAGGTAGCTCTTTTATATAGCGATTAAAATACCATTGCTTTTTTTCAATTTCAGTAGGTTTGTTTAAAGCAACAACACGTCTTGCTCTTGGGTTAAGGTGTTCTATAAAACGCTTTATGGTTCCTCCTTTTCCTGAAGCATCTCTACCTTCAAAAATAATTGCTATTTTTTTGTTTTCTTTTTGTACCCAATGTTGAAAATCTACTAACTCTGCTTGTAGCGGAAGTAATTCTTGCTCGTAAGCATATTTTTCTAATGCGGACTGAAACGTTGGGTTATTATCTTTGTTTTTTATGAGATAATTTACCAAATCGTCCTTTTTTTTAAATGAATTTATAATGTCTGTTGTTAGCATATAGTATGGGTTGGTGGTTGTTTCTCAAAGCTAAAAATATTTCTAAAATAACGAATGATTATTAATGTAAAAAAAATAGACCTTTCTTTTTTAAAGTAAAGGTCTGTCTTTTTAATTATAATGGTATAAAGTATGCTTATCTCAGTTTTGGAAAATCCATAGGATTCAACTCGTGCATAACATCATAAATGGCTTCAAAAATATCTTCTACTGATGGTTTAGAAAAATAATCGCCATCAGTGCCATAAGCTGGTCTATGAGGTTTTGCAGCTAATGTTGTTGGCTTACTATCTAAGTATTCAAAGGCGTTTTGCTCATTAATTATTTGGTCTAAAATGTAAGCTGAAGCGCCTCCTTTTACATCTTCATCAATAACCATAACTCTATTAGTTTTGGCTATACTTTTTACGATATCGTGATTTATATCAAAAGGCAATAAAGATTGTACGTCAATAATTTCAGCGTCAATACCAACTTCTTGCAGTTCTTTAGCGGCTTGCTCAACCAATCTCAAAGTGGACCCATAAGAAACTAAGGTAATATCGTCACCTTCTCGTATAGTTTCTACAACGCCAATTGGTGTTTTAAACTCACCAATATTATTTGGTAGTTTTTCCTTTAATCTATAGCCATTTAGGCATTCTACAACTAAAGCAGGTTCATCACTTGCTAATAAGGTGTTATAAAAACCAGCAGCTTTGGTCATGTTTCTTGGCACTAAAACATGGATACCTCTAACAAGATTTAATATACCACCCATTTGAGAACCAGAGTGCCATATACCTTCTAATCTATGACCACGTGTTCTTACAATTAATGGTGCTTTTTGGCGGCCTTTAGTTCTATATTGTACCGTTGCCAAGTCATCACTCATTATTTGAAGTGCATACATAATGTAATCTAAATATTGAATTTCTGCAATGGGTCTTAAACCACGCATACTCATTCCTATGCCTTGACCTATAATTGTGGCTTCCCTAATACCTGTATCAGAAACTCTTAATTCGCCATATTTTTCTTGTAGTCCTTCTAAACCTTGGTTAACATCACCAATAAACCCTGCATCTTCTCCAAAAATGAGGCTTTCAGGATGTGTTTTAAAAATAGCATCAAAATTCTCTCTTAACACTACACGCCCATCAACTTCGGTTGCGTTATCATCATAAGTGGGTAATACTTCATTCTGGTGAAGCGCATTTTGATTAGACTCGCTATGTAAATGCGAACTGTATTTTGGTTGTATGGTTTCTATATAATGATTTATCCAATTCTGAAGAGCCACTTTAGTTGGAGATGATTCAGATACTACATAGCGTAAGGCTTTGCGTGCTGCAGACAATATATCTCTTCTTAAAGGTTCTTCTATGGTTTCTAAATCTGATATTAGTTTTCTAATAAAAACACCATTTGCACTAGTAGTGGCTAATTGGTTTAATAAATTTATAGCTGCTTTAGATTCTTCGAGTATTGGTGAAATAAATGTTAACCATGCTTCTTTTTTAGCTAATCTAACTTCTCTTTTAATGTTGCGTTCTAAATCTAATAATTCATCGTCTGTTGCGATATTATTAGATACCATCCATTTACGCATTTGTGCGTTACAATCATATTCTGCTTCCCAAGTTAATCGTTCTAAATCTTTATAGCGCTCATGAGAGCCAGAGGTTGAATGACCTTGTGGTTGCGTTAATTCTTGAACATGAATCATTACAGGAACATGCTCTTTTCTAGAAATCATTGCTGCACGTTGGTATGTATCCATTAATTCAGGATAATTCCAGCCATTTACTCTAAATATCTCGTAACCTTTTTGGTCTTCAGTACGCTGAAAACCTTTTAATATTTCAGAAATGTTTTCTTTTGTTGTTTGATGCTTTGCATGTACAGAAATGCCATAATTGTCATCCCAAATACTAATAATCATCGGAACTTGTAAGACACCTGCAGCGTTTATGGTCTCAAAAAACAGACCTTCACTTGTACTAGCATTCCCTATCGTTCCCCAAGCAATTTCATTACCTGATTTTGAGAAATTGGTGGTGTCAATGCCTTCTACGTTTCTGTAAATTTTAGAGGCTTGTGCCAAACCTAAAAGTCTAGGCATTTGGCCTGCCGTTGGTGAAATATCTGCACTAGAGTTTTTTTGTTCGGTTAAATTGTTCCATTGACCATTGGCATCTAAACTGTGTGTGGCAAAATGGCCACCCATTTGCCTACCTGCAGACATAGGTTCTTCTTTTAAATCAGTATTGGCATATAGACCAGCAAAAAATTGATGAACGGTTAATTCACCAATAGCCATCATAAATGTCTGATCTCTATAATAACCAGATCTAAAATCACCATTTTCAAAAGCTTTGGCCCAAGCAATTTGCGGAATTTCTTTTCCGTCACCGAATATTCCAAATTTAGCTTTACCTGTTAAAACTTCTCTACGACCTAATAAACTACATTCTCTACTGGTTACAGCAAGTTTATAATCATTTAAAACTTCTGCTTTAAAATCTTCAAATGTAATTTCTGTTTTAGTATCGGGTTTGGTCTTCATGTAGGTCTAGCTAATATCTAACAAAAGTACAAAATTTAAAGATGCTATGCAATACTAGAAGTTGTTATAATAATAAGGAATTATCATAAAAAAGCAATTTTATTTAGTAATTATTCAAAATCTTTAAGTAATTTAACAATTCAATAAGAATTTGTTAATACCATTTTCTTCTAAATAGACCGAGAAGTACTTGTGGGTCTACTGTAAACATAAAGCGAATACTGCGATCATAATTTGGTTGTGCAATTTCCCAACCAAGGTTAGAGTAAATTGGCAGGTAGATTTCAAAATAATCTTCTACTAGATTTAATCTAATGCCAGAGTCGTAAACAAATTTTGCATTCTTAAACTTGTTTTTTACTAAACCTAAATCGCCATAGGCTTGAATATATCTCCAAATAGATGTACTAAAATTAGCAGTGGTCATCCATTGATTTGCAAATTCTGGCTCTAATTGCGATTTAAAACCACCTTCTGCAATTATAATTTGCTGACTAAATAATCCTGCGGCTTCGGAACGCCCCAAATAATTTAAATCAAAAAGGTAATCCGTTGGTCGGTCTAAGGCAAAACTAAAATAGCTAGAATTCGGATCCGTTTTATTATCTAAGAAGAGCCCAGCATAAAATCTAAAATTGATATTTCTATTGCCTTTTGTTAGTTTTCTAAATTCATAATTAACAGACAGTTTACTAAATTTATCTGCGAGCTGAAAATCCGTATTGAATCTTGAGAAATTAATGATGCCTGGATTATAATGTGTGTAACGCAGATTAAATACGCCATAATCTGGCTCATTTACAATGATAGAGGCATCTTCTCCAAGTTCTCTATGAATACTAACATATCTTGCCGTTATATTATCTGTGGCATTAGACCTAAAGTCTTTGTCGTTTCTAAAGCTGAATGAAATGGATGGTCTTATTCTAGTAAAAAAAGCATCTTCTGCAAAAGATTGATATCCTGCCGTGATACCATAAGTGATGTCATACAGGTTTTGATTCTCTAAATTATGCGTGTAAAATATGGACGTTGATCCTGTTAGTGATCGTGATTTTGTAGCGTATTGTGGTGAAAAACGATAATTTAATCGCTTTCTTAAAATCGTCTTATTATACAGCTTAGTTCCTAGAGTTAATCCATCGTAGATATTATTAAATTCTACCAATGGCATAAAAAATATCTGATTGTAATTTGGATCTTCTACATCTTTAAATAATCTTATTTGTAATGGTTTATTATTAAAAATAACACCGTTAACAGATTTGTAATTGTCCCGTTGGTTGTATTCTGGGATAACATTATCATAGTCTAAGACAAATTTCTCGGTACTGTCTTTTGCTAAAGATATTGTTTTTTTATCTTGTATGTTTTCAATCCATAATTTATCTATTACAGAATCGTTTTTTAATTTAAACAGAGAAATCGGCATCCTATTATTTCGCTTGTTCTTTATAGTTAGCTTTAAAGAATCTTCCGTTGTTATAATAGACGAAATCTTAAAATCAATTTTTTTCCGCGTTTTAATATAATCTGTAAAGAACCAATCTATATTTTTATCGGTTTTTGAACTGATATAGTTTTCAAAATCATTAATCTCAACAGATTTCAATTGATAGGCTTTTAAAAATTCCGTTATCTGTTGCGATAAGTTAATGTCATTTGTAAAATGATCTAAGTAATTAAGTCCGACGCCTGCCTTATATTTCCCAGCAATGTTAGCATTAAATTTTGTTAATGAATCTTTTGAAGTGGCAATAGGTTGATCCCTGTTTTTTCTAGCAATTTCCATAGAATACAGAAAATACTGAAAGTTAAAGTCTAAATCCGAAGCATGAAAGGCTCTTATTCCCCATACATCGGCAAGGGTTCCTAGTAGTTTTTTATCAGGATAATTTTCTTCAACATATTTAATTAAAAAGTAAATTTGAAGTCCTTCGCTTAACCAGTGTTCTTTTCTAGGGTTGAGGAGTAAGGTGTTATCTAGATACTTTTTTAAAGCGGTTTTTAGCAGTTTTAATTCGTATTGAAAGTCATTAGGAAAAGGCCTAAAAAAATCAGGTAATTGATTTAAGCCATATAACGGATTTTTTTGGTAATCAATGCGATTAACCAATAAGACCTTATGAGGATATTCACCTAAGTTTTGAGCTAAAAAGCGTGTAATTCTATCAGTCACAATTGCTTTTTCTGGCGCTGATACTTCTCTTTCGTAGATATTGGAACCAATGGTAAAATCATCGGTACGTACAAAACCAAAAGTTGGAAATTTTTCTATAGCTAAATAAGTGTCTATTCGGTCTTTACCAAATAACGTGAGGGTTTGGGTGCGGTTTTTTAAATCTGGTTCTAAATTATTAAAATCTAATTCTGACGTTACTTTGTAGTTGCTTGGGTAAGTAATTTTAAGTCTTATGTCTGATTTAGGGATAAATAAATCATCTAAGTTTTTATTGCTGTAGTAATGCCATTCGCCATCATAAACGGCAGGTGTAATGTACCAATATTTTAAATCAAAATTCTCGTCTTTGGTAAAACCGTAATCCGTAAAAGTAGCATCTGGTACTAATAAACAATAATTGAGGTCAATGTGGTAAGAAGCACCAGGTGGAAGCGGCTTGTTTAAGATAACTTTTATAACATCTGGATGTGCTTTTAATCGTGTATATTCTAATTCTGTTTTAGTCTCATCACTTATAGAGGTAACAACGGTATAACCGCGTTGTTCGCTTTTTGCTAAATGAAATTTAGTACTAAACTCTTCTTCAAATCGTTTGGCTAAAGGTGTGGTTTTTGTAGAGTAACTATTATTCCAGTCGCTTAAATAAATGTCTTTTAGTGTAGTATTGGATTCGTTTTTATAGATGATGGTTTGGGTAATACTAATGGTTCTCGTCTCTACATCTACATGAGCAGAAATATCTATTGCGTTTTGAGCAACACCAGTAAAGCTCAAAACCAAAAGTAAGACAGATATGATTACAGTTTTATTCAATTATAAATTTAATAGGATTAAAATTACCAGTATTGAGCTTTAAATAATAAAGTCCTGTTTGTAAATTAGATACATTAAAGTATTGTTTGGCGTCTAAATTGGTTTTAAACGTTTTTACTTTCTGGCCTAAACTGTTATAAATAATTAGAGTTTGTTTATCCATATGAAGAGGAAAATTAACCGTTAAGATGTCGTTTATAAGAGTACGGTCTAAACGCAAGCTGGCCGTAGTTTCAAATTCATTTACATCTAAAAAAGATTCTGTGGTTTCTAATGATAAAGTAATAGGTAAATGATCGCTAAAATTGTGTAAATGGTTTCTTAAGGTATACGAAAACTGTGAACCTGTGGTTTCGCAATCGGAAGAATTGATGGCTTTATTCCAACAAGATACTAGTCCATTATTGCCATATACTCGATAGGTGTCTGGCACATAAGTAACGTCTGCTGTATCTAGCATGTTTTCTGAAGTTAGAATAAAGTCAAAACGATCATCAAAACCACCTGTGGTGCCACCCATACCTGTTTGTGTACGTGTAGATTGGGAAAAGACGTCTATATAATTTGAATTATTGTGCCAACTACCAACACGGTTTGCAGGATCAACAAAAGTAATATGATTACTAGTATTTATTAAGGTTTGAAATGCTGTTTCACTCGATGTGTATAAATTTAAATCGCCACCCAACAGCACGTTGGTATTTACCGGCAACGTATTTAAATAAGCTTCTAAATCTTGAACCATTTCATAACGTTTTTGAGCATTTGTGGTTCCGCTAGAAGCTTTTAAATGACAAACAATAACGTATAATTCTATTGGATTGGTGTCTTGATTTATTGTGTTTAGTTTTAAGCGATAAATGTTAAAGTCCCTTATAGACGTCGGAACAATAATTTCTTCTTCTAAAGTAAATTTAGTGCTATCAAATAGAAGTAAATTCTGTAAATCATTTTGGTCGCCATAAGTGTCATCTGAGGTATTAGAGACATAAGTAGCCATATCAAAATCTGGACTAATGGCAGCTTGTGCTGTTGTTAATACATCAACAGCGCCAGAAATATTATTGAGCTCGCAGACTAAAAACAAATCGGGTTGATAATCATAGAGGATGTATGCCAAATCATTAATTCTGTTGGGCACAGCATCTTCTAATGGGTAATTTAATAAATTATAAAACATCACTTTAAATGTTTCTTGAGCAGAAACGTTAGAAAGTGAAAGCAGAATAATGATAAAAAAACCGAAAATTTTCTTTTTCATAGCAGTGAATTAAAAAAAAGGTTTTCTTAAAAGTTAGGACTCAGGTCGTATTCTTTATAAAATGTATTTAATATTTCAATAACTTCATCACCTGTGTCTACAAGGTGAATAAGGTCTAAATCTTTTTCACTGATATTACCAGCACCTAACAAGGTAGATTTAACCCAATCCATTAGACCTTCCCAGAATTCTCTGCCTACTAAAATAATAGGAAAGGTTTCTATTTTATGGGTTTGTATTAAGGTAATAGCTTCAAATAATTCATCTAAAGTTCCAAAGCCGCCTGGCATTACAACGAACCCTTGAGAGTATTTTACAAACATCACTTTTCTAACAAAGAAATAGTCAAAATCTAAACTCTTGTCGCTATCAATGTAAGGATTGTCATGTTGTTCAAAAGGTAATTCAATATTTAAACCTACTGAAGTTCCACCAGCAATATGTGCGCCTTTGTTTCCAGCTTCCATAATACCTGGTCCACCTCCTGTTATAACACCATAGCCTTGGTCTACTATTTTTTCAGCTACTTCTTCTGCTAGTTTATAATATTTATGGTCTGGTTTAGTTCTTGCTGATCCAAAAATAGAGACACAAGGTCCTATTTTACTTAGTTTTTCGTAGCCGTTTACAAACTCTCCCATGATTTTAAAAATCGCCCAAGAGTCATTTGTTTTTATTTCATTCCAGCCTTTACTTTTACTTTCTCTATGCATATATAATTTTGTTCTGTAGTTATCTTAGTATATTCTTGTGTCACTAATTTTGACAACTCGCTAATTTAGTATTTTTATGGTTATTAGGGCAAAGACAAATTACAATATATTGTTAATTCAATTCTTTTTTCAAAAATTTTGCTGTGTAACTCTTTTTGTCTTTTACGAGTTGTTCTGGTGTACCTTTGGCAACAACATTTCCGCCACCTTTTCCTCCTTCATAACCAATATCTATAATGTAGTCTACCGTTTTTATAACATCGAGATTGTGCTCTATAATCAACACCGTATTCCCTTTGTCTGCAAGCTTATTAAGTACTTTCATTAAAACCCTTATATCTTCAAAGTGTAAACCTGTTGTGGGTTCGTCTAAAATATAAAAGGTATTACCTGTATCTCGCTTGCTTAATTCTGTAGCTAACTTAATACGTTGGGCTTCACCACCAGAAAGCGTGGTACTCTGCTGGCCAAGTGTAATATAGCCCAGTCCGACGTCTTCAATAGTTTTTAGTTTTCTATAGATTTTAGGGATGTGCTCAAAGAAACTAACAGCTTCCTCAATCGTCATATTTAAGACATCACTTATTGATTTTCCTTTGTATCTAATTTCGAGAGTTTCTCTGTTAAATCGTTTGCCTTGGCAGGTTTCACATTCTACATAAACATCTGGTAAGAAATTCATTTCAATAACACGCAAGCCACCACCTTGGCAAGTTTCGCAACGTCCGCCTTTTACATTAAAACTAAAGCGCCCAGGTTTGTACCCACGTATCATTGCTTCAGGAATCTTAGAAAACAAACTCCTTATTTCATCAAAGGTTTTGGTGTAGGTTGCCGGATTACTTCTTGGTGTTCTACCAATAGGCGACTGATTAATATCTATAACCTTATCTAAATGCTCTAAGCCTTTAATGCTTTTATAAGGCATTGGTTTTTTAACACCATTAAAATAGTGTGCATTTAAGATAGGGTAAAGCGTTTCGTTAATTAAGGTCGATTTCCCACTCCCAGAAACACCAGTTACACCAATCATTTGACCTAGTGGAAACGCTACATCTATATTTTTTAGGTTGTTCCCTGTGCACCCTTTTAATACCAGTTGTTTTCCGTTGCCTTTTCTTCTAACTTTAGGAATCTCAATTGCCTTCTCACCGTTAAGATAGGCAGCGGTTAAGGTATGCTGTTTTATTAGGTCTTCGGGTGTGCCTTCACTAATAATTTCGCCACCATGTTTACCAGCAAAAGGCCCAATATCTATGACATGGTCAGCACGTTCTATCATGTCTTTATCATGCTCAACCACAATTACAGAATTACCAACATCTCTAAGCGATACTAAAGAATTAATCAGTTTTTCGTTATCGCGCTGATGTAAGCCTATACTTGGTTCATCTAAAATATATAACACACCAACCAATTGCGAGCCTATTTGCGTGGCTAACCGTATGCGTTGGGCTTCGCCTCCAGATAGTGATTTAGAACTGCGGTTTAATGATAAATAGGTAAGACCAACATCGAGTAAAAACTGCACTCTACTTTTTATTTCTTTTATAATTTCTGAAGAAATTTGTTGTTGTTTAGGGGTAAGACGCTCGGTGAGATTTTCTAACCACAGGTCTAATTCTACAACATCCATATGCACCAAATCGGCAATACTTTTGCCATCCACTTTAAAGTAAAGGGATTCTTTTCGTAAGCGCGATCCTTCACAAACCGGACATTCTATTTTGTCCATATATTCTTTAGCCCATCGGACTAATGATGTGGAGTTAGAGTTGTATTGACTTTCAATAAAATTGGCAACGCCTTCAAAATCTATTTTATAATCTCTAGAAACACCTAATAGTTTACTCTCTACTGTAAATTGATCCTTGCCACCATGTAAAATAACGTTTTTAGCTTCTTCTGGGATGTCTTTCCAGGCATCGTTTAAAGAGAATTCAAAACGCTGTGCTATAGTTTCAAACTGTTTAAAAATCCAGCTTTTCTTTTGTGGACCATGTGGTGCTAAGGCACCGTTTTTTATAGATAGTGACTCATCTGGCACCAACTTTTGGTCGTTAACCACATACAATTCACCAATACCATTACAATTAGAACAAGCCCCTTTTGGAGAGTTAAAAGAGAAGTTGTTGGGTTCTGGGTTTGGGTATGATATGCCAGACGATGGACACATTAAATTCCGGCTAAAAAAACGTGGTTCATTGGTGTCTTGGTCTATTACCATCAACACATCCTCACCATGATACATGGCTGTATTTATAGATTCCATTAAACGCTTCTCATTATCTTGAGATTCGTCAATTTTTAAGCGGTCTATTACAATCTCAATATCGTGAGTTTTGTAACGATCTAGCTTCATACCTTTTTCTATATCTACAATCTCACCATCGGTTCTTACTTTTACAAAACCTTGCTTGGCAATTTGCTCAAACAACTCTCGGTAATGCCCTTTACGCGACCTTATTACAGGCGATAAAATATTAATGCGTTTGCCTTTATAAGACTCTAAGATTAGATCTTTGATTTGTTCATCATTGTAGCTTACCATTTGCTCACCAGTTTCAAAACTGTAAGCATCGGCAGCTCTGGCATAGAGCAAACGTAAAAAGTCATATATTTCAGTAATAGTTCCTACGGTAGAACGTGGTGACTTACTGGTTGTTTTTTGTTCTATGGCAATTACGGGTGATAGCCCATCGATTTTATCAACATCTGGGCGTTCTAAACTTCCTAAAAACTGACGTGCATAAGCCGAAAACGTTTCAATATAACGACGTTGGCCTTCAGCATATATGGTATCAAAAGCCAATGAAGATTTGCCACTACCAGATAAACCTGTAATAACCACAAGTTTTTCTCTAGGAATGGTAACGTCTATATTTTTAAGGTTGTGAACGCGTGCTCCTTTTACTTCAATAGAATCGTTGAATTGGCTCATAGATGTCTTAAAATCGTTCTTTGTTTTAGCAAAGTTGCAAAGGTAAGGATTTAGTTCTTAATTTTTTGTGAAGCTTTAAACTTGGTTATTAGTTGTGTGTAAAGGTTTCTTGTTATACAAGCTATAATTGCCATAAGGTGTTTACTTACCAATTAGAAAACGACACGCCTATGCCAATTGTATTTTGGTAATGGTTATAGTCTATTAAGGTTTCGCCATAACCCGAGAACATTTGGGCATGTAAATTAAGATTATCATTAATAGGGTAGAGGTAGTTAAATTGTAGGCTACCGCGATTATCGTTTAGCGTAAAGGTATTGGTAGCAATAGCATAAAAGGTATGCTTTTTTAGTTTATAAATAGCAGTAACTCTGCCGTTGCCTATGTAGCTTGTAATCAAAGGGTTTTCGTCTTCATCGTCTGGTACTCTTATCCAAGGACTTAAATATAAGGTGAGGTTTTTGCATTCCATGGCTAAATTAAAGATTACGCGGTTCCAGCTACGTGAACGTGGTAAGTCGCGTCCATTAGACTGATGGTTTAAACGCACACTTGCCATTTTTAAAGTCAGTCCAGCTAACTTTAGGTTTAATGGATAGGTTAATATTAATTCGGGTTCATAATTGAGTTCTCTAAAGGGTCTAGAAATATCCGTATTATAAATCTGCCAATGCGCCACTTGTGTAAAGCCTACCCACAAATCGCCTTCACCAAACAAAATAGACTCTGCTAACTTGGTTTTAAAACTGAGCTGAAATTTTATTTCCATACTGTTGTAGTCCACAGGATCTGTTAAGGTGTAATCACTGTTTTCACTATACGGCAATTGATTAGGGCTGTCGGACCACCGAGAAGCCGAAAAGTAGATGGGTTTATAAGGTGTTATTTTAAACGTACCTTGTTTGTTAGCCTTGTCTAAATCCCATACCGAAGCTATAGATTTTAATTGCATTGGTGGCTTAATATGTTCTTGAGCCGTACTTGCAAAACATAAGAACACTGTAAAAAGAAGACTTAAGTTGGTTTTAATCATTTGGTGGTTTTAGCTTTCTAAACAAAGCTATTTTATAATTTCTAAACCACAAATGCTTGGCGTCTTTTTTATGTATTAAAATTATCATTTTGTGGTATTTGGTTTCACTACCATTCCTTACCTTTACGCTATTAAAAACTAAACAATCTTATTAGCATGAAAATCATTGGCATTGGTAAAAACTACGTAAACGATAAATCGGAACTTAGTGCAGCAAAAACAGGTGCACAAACTATATTTACAAAACCAGAATCTACTTTAGTTACAGATAATAAATCTATAGATTTCCCTAGTGTGACCAATGAATTGGTGTACGAGGTAGAACTTGTGGCTAAAATAGGTAAACAAGGTAAAAACATCAGTCTAGAAGATGCTAACGCTTATATCTCAGAGATTGCTGTGGGTATTGATTATACAGCAGCAGATGTATTAGCGGCAAGTAGAGCCAATAAAGGGCCTTGGGCTTTGGCAAAAGGCTTTGATGGTGCATCACCAATCTCTAACTTTAAACCAGTTTCTAACTTCCCAGATTTGGCAGCTATTAATTTTGATTTAAAAATAAACGGTGCACAAAAACAAGTAGGGCATACCAGTCTTATGATTTATAGTTTTGCTGAAATCATTGCGTATGTGTCTACGTTTATGACTTTAGAAGAAGGTGATCTTATATTTACAGGTACACCTGCTGCTGGTAAAGGCACTAATGTTAAAGGTGATCATTTGCAAGCCTCTATAGAAGGAGAGTTGTTGTTGGATTTTAAATTGGTGTAACCTTCATCTTATTTTATAATTAAAAAGCTCTTGTTTATACAAGGGCTTTTTGTTTTTATAGTGTTTTAGTTTGTTGTGTTAATTTACTGTTGCTAATCTGTGGTTTATTATGCAGATATAGGTGTTATTATTGTAATCTATAATTTTTGTAGGAAAAAAGTATAGCTAACCCGACGCATACCCGACGCATACCCGACGCATACCCGAAGGAGACCCGAGGGAAACCCGAAGGAGTGCTGAGGTCTATTTAGGGTCTGTTTGAGGTAAAATTGATGGATATTTAATTGGTTTTGGTTTTCGACGTCGGCGGTTAATACTATTTAGACTTATCTTAGCTGGGAGATTAAGCAAAGCTATGCCAAAACAAAAGCATCTTATTGACGCTATTCAGCAACTTATACAGGCCATTTTTAAGGTTTTGGGTTATAAGGAGCCTATCATTTTGTACGTGTGTGTATCGGTTCTTGGCGCTATTGAAGGTGTTGGATTAAATCCATTTCTAGCTTTTGGTATTCCTGCACCTAATAGATTTCCTGGTGTAGTGATTTATAATGAATAAGAGTTTATGATTATGAAAAGTAATAATTTTATTTTAATACTTGTAGTGATTTTAATTTTTGGATGCAGTAACAATAAAATGATAGATAATTCATTTTTTTACAATACCGAATATTTGTTTAAAGAAGAAACTTGTAACCCTTTGAGTATTGGTAAAAAAAATGCTTACGAAGTTTATAGCGGTAATTTTATTTATAATTGTGATTTAGATAGGCGTAATCATACAGACTCATTTGGAGTTATAGAAAAAGATAGTACTTCGGTTTTCATTGTTATGAATAAACACCACGAAATCATTAATGAACTATCGTTTACAAACATAAACAAGGCATTTAAATACTGGTTTATTGGATATGATAACAATTATTTAATGGCATTTCGAACTACCGATACTAAAAACAGTACAACAGAATTGATACGCATTAATTTAAAATCTAATGAATTAACTATCCTAATTGATAATTTACCTAAAGGGAATTATGGAATTTCTGAACACCCTATTTCTAAAAATGATATTTTAGTGTTTTCATCTAAAGGGTGGGCTTATGTTTTAGATATTAAAAATAAAAAACTGCATACCAAAGTATTTGAATGTAAAGGCATTTATTCTCCAGTAATCTCAAAAGATGGCAAGCTAATTACTTATCTATTTCACAATAAAGTATATGTCTACAACATTAAAACAGGGAAACAAGAGATAATGTTTGACTTGAATTCCCTTAATAATTATCATGCTTTTCGTGTATATTTTAAAAACAATGAAGAATTAGTTGTAAAAGGCAATAAATATACTGGTAATTATTTATTGGAATACACCAACTTTTTAGTAATTAAAAATAAAAAAATTATTGAGAAAGGTCAATTACATATTGATAATGGCTACAAATATCATTAACTTACTTTTGTTACATTTAAATTTTAATGAATTATGAATAAGGTATTACTAATTATTACCGTTTTATTTTGCCAAATGACATTTTCACAAACTAAAACACCAAACACTCTATATAAAAAAGCTCATCAGTATATTACTCATGGAGCTTATAATAAATCTATTAATTTACTTGAAAAAGCAATAGAGTTAGATAGTCTTGGGAATTGCGGAACAGGAGTTAATGGTATTGCTCACAACGAATTAGGTTATGCCTATCTACGTATTCAAAAATATGAATTGAGTAGGGCGTTTTTTGATAAATCAATTAGCTTGAACCCTAAAAATCCTGACCCTAGAATGAGTAAAGTAACTTCATACATTTTAGAGAAGAATTTAACTAAAGCAAAGATTGAATTAGACATATTTATTGAAGAACTTCCTGGCTATCCATTTGCTTATTGGCAAAGAGGGAATATATTAGAATTAGAAGGGAAAATGAAAGAAGCACTTATAGATTATCGGAAGGCTATATTGTATAACAATAATCTGAATATATTACCTAAACCAATAGTTGAAAAAATTAACAGCAAAATAAAGGCAATTGACTCTAAAAACTTGAATGCTGTTAAAAGAAACTAATATAACCTTAGAATTTAAAGCAAAAATTAAAATTTTTTAAAAGAAAAGTAGTCCTGAAAGTTTGTAACTTACTATAGACTCGATAGCTTTAGAAAATGAAAGTTTCATGAAGTTAACAACTTAAAATAAATAATAACTAATGGTATGCAAAGAATCTGTATTACTGAAGTAAAAATGAAAAAAATAATATTAGGACTTTTTGTATTGCTAAATATAGCCTGTAGCTCATCAGATGATGATGATCCGTCTAATTTTACATTAACCTTATCCGCTATAGAAGAGATAGAGGTAGATGCTAGATTAGACGTTATGGTAAATGCTAATGAGCCAATGCAAAGTCTTAAAGTGTCTTTAGATAATTTTGAGACCAGTGTTACTAATTATAATGATTTAGGTAGTGCAACGCCTAGGTATTTTAGCTTTAATAATTTAGGGCAGCAAACCATATATTTCACAGCAAAAAACACAGACAATGTTGAGGTTACAGAGTCTATAACGGTAAATGTGGTTAGAGGTAATGCTGTTAAATTAGAGCAGATACAACTTAACAGCTTTTTTAATTTGGGCAATACTTGGGATGATGAGTTTCCAAGCTCAAACATTAACCATTTGGCAGATGTGTCTTTCGGTTTATTAAAACCACCTGTAAATTTATTAACTGGCTTAAGACCTAGTGCGCCGAGCTTATCTTGGTTTTGGTACCGCTCCGTAACCCATTATAATGAGAGTAGCCTAACTTGGAATTTACAAAATGAAGATTTATATGTAAATATTGACGAAGTATCTGCATATATTGGCTTTTTAGATACAGATGGTGAGTTTGCACAAGATTTAATGTTAGGCCCACCTTCTGAGATAGTAATGCCAATTGCAGATTATATAGATACACAACCTATTAATATTACTGTAGATGAGCCAAGTATAGATTTAAACTTTACAGTTGCTATAGATTGGTAACAAATTTTAAAGAAAATTTCATGAAGTGGTTATACCTACTTATACTACTATTACTATCAAATGTTAGCTACAGTCAAAAAGAAGCCAATATTTGGTATTTTGGGGAAAATGCAGGTTTAGATTTTAATTCTGGTAGCCCAGTTGCATTGTTGAATGGGCAACTAAACACTCTTGAAGGGTGTTCTACAATATCTGACGCTAATGGTAATTTATTGTTTTATTCAGATGGTGTAACCGTTTGGAATAGAAACCATGGCGTTATGTTAAATGGCACGGGTTTAAACGGACATGAGTCTAGTACGCATTCGGCTCTCGTAGTACCCAAGCCCAATGACGCTAATGTCTACTATATTTTCACTGTTGACCAAGGTTTTATTGGAGCCAACGGCATTCAATATTCCGAAGTAGATTTGACATTAGATGGCGGATTAGGGGGTATAACTTTAAATAAAAATATTCTGTTGCACACGCCAACTACTGAAAAATTAACTGCTGTTAAGAATAGTAGCGGTACAGGATTTTGGGTATTAAGTCATAAGCTTAATAGTAATGAATTTATTGCTTACGAGATTACAGCATCTGGTGTTAATACGACTCCAATAATAAGTGCTGCTGGTACAGTTATTACAGATGCACAAGATAGTATTGGACAAATAAAAATTTCGCCAAATGGTAGTAAGGTAGCTGCGGCAAGACGTGGAGGTCTTGATGAAGTTCAACTTTTTGATTTCAACCCTACAACAGGTGCAGTTTCTAATCCGCTAACAATTTTACCAAATGTAAATGCGGTTTATGGAGTAGAGTTTTCGCCCAGTAGTAACGTATTATATGTAAGTGGTTATGGTGGCAGAGTTTATCAATATGACTTGAATGCAGGCAGTAGTGCAGACATTATTAATTCTGAATTTCTTATCCAAATTGATAATTCCATGAATTATTCTGCAATACAACTTGGACCAGATAGTAAGTTGTACATTACTAAGATTGCAGGGTATTTAGATGTAATTGAAAATCCAGATGTAGTTGGTCTTGGATGTAATTATATAACGGATGCTGTATTTTTAGAAGGAAGAACTGGACAACTTGGATTGCCTCCCTTTATTCAATCTTTTTTTAGAATTGATGACATAGAATTTCAAAATGTATGCTTTGGAGAAAGTACCTCTTTTAATTTGGTAGATTTGGTGGATAGTGCCACTTGGAATTTTGATGATCTAGCCTCTGGAACGAATAATACCTCAACAGATTTAGCACCTACTCATGTGTTTTCTGCACCTGGAACTTATGAGGTATCGGTTAATGTAACGATAGATGCAGAAACCGCTTCATCGACAATTACAGTGATCATATACGAACAACCTACAACAACCCAACCGCAAGATATATTAATCTGTGATGATGATAATGATGGCTTCTACAGTTTTGATTTAACTCAAAATGAAAGCTCTATTTTAAATGGACAAAGCACATCTATATTCGATGTAACCTATTATACATCTATGACAGATTATATGAATGATAATCCTATCACAGACCCAGGCAATTACACCAACACAACAACTTATACTTCACAGACCATAATTGCTAGTGTAAAAAACATCAATAATGCAGACTGCGAAGCTACTACAACTTTTAACATACAAGTATTTGAATCACCAACACCTGTTAATGATATTCCAAGTTTGTCTTTTTGTGATAATACTAGCCTCGGTACAGATGTAGATGGTATCATAGAATTTGATTTAACACAAAATGAAGCAACCATCTTAAATGGACAATCAGCAATTGATTTTACGGTTAGTTATTTTACAGATTCAGCTTTAACAAATCAAATTAACACCCCTTCTGCCTACCAAAATACTAATCCAACAGAAACAATTTATGTTCAAGTGGTTAATAACAATTATTCAAATTGTGTGGAACAAACTTCATTTTCAATCGAGGTTTTTGAATTACCTACTGTCGCTGCAATTGTAAATTTGAGGCAATGCGATGATGATTTAGATGGTTTTTCAATATTCAATCTAACAGAAGTTAATGCTGAAATATCTACCAACCATTTAAATGAAACTATTAGCTTTTATGAGACTCAATCTGATGCCGAAAGTGGAAACAATCCAATAACAAACACAACTACTTATACGAACCAAACTGTTAGTATAGATATGGTTTGGGCTCGGCTAGAAAATTTAAATAATTGCTATATAACATCCCAAGTTAACTTAGTGGTTTCTACCACTCAAATACCTAATACTTATACACGAGACTTTTATCAGTGTGATCATGGACCAGATACTACAGATGGTATTGCGACCTTTGACCTTGGTTTGGTAAATACCGAAATTCAGGGACTATTTCCGGTAGGACAACAACTCATTATAAATTATTACCGCAATCAAGCCGATGCATTATCAGAAATCAATCCCATTACAAATATTACTAATTATCAAAATATTGGTTATCCTAATCAGCAAGATGTATTTATTCGTGTAGACAGTGCTTTAGACAACGACTGTTTGGGTTTAGGGCACCACATAACTTTGCACGTAGAAACCGTTCCAATAGCACATTCCGTTGTGGTTTCTGAGCAATGTGATGACGATGGTGACAGCATTTATGCTTTTGACACATCTAATATTGAAACAACATTACTTAATGGGCAAACTAATGTTATTATTGCATATTTTGACGGTTTAGGCAATCCTTTACCAAGTCCATTACCAAATCCTTTTTCAACAGCAACACAAACTATTACAGCAAGAGTTACCAATGCCACCTCACTAGACCTCGATGGTGCTTGTTTCGATGAAACACAGATTATGTTTACAGTAGGTTCTGCTGTGGTTGCCTATGCTGTCTCTGATTTTATAGAATGTGACGATGATAACGATGGACAATTTGCTTTCGACACCTCTAATGTAGAAGCTTCTGTTTTAAATGGACAAACGGGAATGATAGTAACTTATATTGATGAGAGTGGAAATCTACTACCAAGTCCATTGCCTAATCCATTTATCACCGATACTCAAACAATGACTGCTAGAGTAGAAAATCAGTTAAGCGCTATTTGCTATGATGAAACTACAATTAACTTTATAGTTAGCGAGCAACCGACGGCAAATCCTATTGCTAATGATTTTGTCTGTGATGATATAGGTAATGATGGAGAACATATTTTTTTGCTATCCTATTACGATTCTCAAATATTAAATGGACAATCCCAAAGTAAATTTGAAGTTTTTTATTTTGAAAATAATATGGATGCTCAGAATAATATGAATCCACTTTCGAATAGTTATATAGTTAGTTCAAGTTCCCAAACTATTTTTGCAAAAATACAAAATGTCAATAACCCTGATTGCTTTGAAATTACGACTTTTGAATTAGGTGTGCATTATTTGCCTATAGCCAATCAACCAGAAGATATTTTGGTATGTGACGATGAAACTAATGATGGTATAGAGGCTTTTGATTTAAGTGTTCAAAATTCAATAATTCTTAATGGTCAATCTGATATGGATAATACTATAACCTATCATTTAACTCTAACAAACGCAGAAAACAATACAAACACGATATCAGAAAATTATACAAATACTGAAAATCCGCAGACTATTTATGTAAGATTGGAAAACAATGATTATTCAGATTGCTATACTACGACTTCTTTTCAAATTATCGTTAATGAACAACCTATATTGGAGATGCAAGATCAATGGTTTATTTGTGAAGAAAATACGTTGGAAATTATCGCTGATAGTGGCTATGACGAATATCTTTGGTCAACAGGAGAAACGAGTCAGTCAATTATTGTAGCTACAACAGGAGCTTATGAAATAACAGCGACTAATATTTATGGCAACTTAAGTTGTAGTACTACTAAAACTGTGTCAGTTTCGAATTCCAATAGTGCTACTATCACAGGTATTGAAACTGTAGATTGGACACAAAATGACAATTCAATTACAGTTTTTGTTGAAGGAGATGGGGATTATGAATATTCACTTGATGGATTGCTTTATCAGGACTCTAATGAATTTACAAATCTTTCAGTTGATGAATATACCATTTATGTAAGAGATAAAAATGGTTGTGGCATTGTTACAGAATCTGTTTATCTTCTATATTACCCCAAATTTTTTACACCCAATAATGATGGGTACAATGATACTTGGCAAATAATAAACTCCATTAGAGAGCCTAATAACAAAATCTACATTTTTGATCGTTACGGAAAATTAGTGAAACAACTAAGACCGACAGATATTGGTTGGGGTGGAACATATAATGGCAGTGTTTTGCCTTCTAATGATTATTGGTTTATTTTAGAAAGACAAAATGGTAAAACATACCGTGGGCATTTCTCATTAAAACGTTGAGTAGTAATAACAGAGTTTAATCTACTTTGCAGACCTCTTCATAAAAATAGTTAATATACTCTGGCTAAATTGCGAGATTATATACAAGTTTTGTAGTCCTACCAGAAAACGAACATGGCATCAGCATGTGGTTCCTTATGAAGATGGTTGGGCGGTAAGACGCCAAGGTAATAAACGTGTGACGTCAAAACATCGTAAGCAACGTACGGCTATTATTAAAGCTAAAAAAATGGTTAAGCGTTATGATGCTGATGTCATTATTTACCGTAAAATTAGCGGCATACTCGAACGCATTAGCTATGCGTATGAATCCGGCATACCATAACCGTTAACGTACTTTAATATATAACCATAGAATATATAGCAACGGATTAGATTGTGCGTCTATAACTTGGCAACTACCAGCCACCACCGCCTCCGCCTCCTCCGCCACCGCCAGAGAATCCGCCGCCACCCGAACCACTACTTGATGGTGGTGTCGCTGACTTGCTAATGGAATTGGACAAGGACGCATTTAAGGTATGGTTAAAGGTTGAGAAGTTAGACACATGCCCTACATACCAAGTGGGTTGATACCGTTGGTCCATCATAGATTTGTTGATGAGGTTCTGAAACTTTTCGCCCCAGACATCTTCAGCACCTAATACAATGGCATAAGGCAATAGTTTTTCAAAAATTGCAGGTGTTAAATCGGGTGGATTAAAGTGAGCAATTTGTTTTTCTTCAGCAGCACTCATGTACATTTTAAATCCGTCAATGGTTGCTTTTAGTTTTAATTTTTCGATACTCGGTTTTCGTATTAAGTATTGGTAAATTAAAAAGAATATTATATTAAACACTAGGAAAGCAGTGAATATAGTGACGTCGTCTTTGCCTTTAAAGTATTCTGACATGAGTATGATAAAAGACACGATATAAGCAATAATAGTGAGGATTGGGATTATCCAAAATTTAAAATTAAAGCCTTGGTAAATTATGCTGTTATGTTGGTCTTTTAATGATGTTCTATAGGCTGTTACTGCAGTTTCTATTTCAGCATCATACTTGCCATTTAAGGTTACTTTATTTGTATCGGAGAATAAATTTATAAAGAGTGTTTTTTCTTCGGCATTGAGCATGCCTGAATTGTCCTTTAGTTTATGGATTATAAAGGATTTGTTTTTAAATAATCCGAAAATCCGTTCTTCTGTATATTCTTCAATTTTAAGATACCCTTTTACGGCTAAATTTAAAATGGAGCCTGTTATTAAATCGCTATGATAGCGTAGCTTGTCTATCATACCTACAGAAGCAGGTGTCATATCATTGGGTACTTTCCATTGTGGTATTACAGTAGGTTTAGGTGGGTCTACACCAAATTTTAACCAGGTGAATCCGTAGTAAAACAAGAGGGCTAAACTGATGCATCCGCTTAAAATTAGCGTGCCATACGCTTGAAAAAATGTTGGTGGTGGCGGTGGTGGCGGTTGGTTTACCACCCCTTTGCTAAACCCTACAGCTACGGTTAAGTTTTCGCGAGGGTTTAAATTATCTGCAGTAAACCTTATGCTTTGCTCGGATAAGGGTGTTGCGCTACAGTTAGAGCTATTGCTGCCATAGCGTCCGGTGTAACAAGCTTGTTGAATAATATTACCGTTGTGCGGCAGTGTGATGGTGCTGGATACCTGCCCAATAGGTAAGGCCCAACCGAATCCATTAACATTCCAATAAAGTTCGTCGTAATTTTCGAAAAAGCGAATTTGCCCGCTCATGCTATAGGTAATGGTATAGTTGTATTCGCCTTCACTTAGAAATACATCTTTGTCGCCTACATATATAGTGGTTTCTTCATGTCCTTTTTTGGTGTGGTATTTTGAGGCGCTTCCTTCTTTTTCTACAGCTAGGACTTTAAAATCGAGCGCTACTTTACGTCCCAAACTATCGATACCTACCGTTGGGATGGTCCGCGTAATGCCTCTTTTGAAAATAGTGCCATTGGCATAAATTTTAATGGACTCTTGTACAGTGATGCTGCTAGAGGTGTCTACAACTATATTTGAATGAAAAGACAAGACCTTTTCGCTTTGCGACCACATTGCCCATGTATTGGTCACTATTAGAATAATTACAACGAGTTTTCGCAATGCTTAGAATTTTACTTGTGGATTTTGTCGTTCTGCTTCTAGTTCAATTTCAAAAAATTCTGCTTTTTTGAAGTTACTCATTCCTGCTATAATGTTTGAAGGAAACGAATCAATTAGAATGTTATAATCGCGCGTAGTGCCATTATAATAGCGTCTTGATTTTTCGATGTCAGCTTCTATAACTGATAATTCGTTTTGTAGGTTTAAAAAGTTTTCATTCGCTTTTAGATCAGGATATTGTTCAGCGACGGCGTATAAGTTTAATAATGCTTTGTTGAGTTGGTTTTCGGCAGTTTGTTGTCCTTCGACGGAAGTTGCATTTTGTGCTTGGTTTCTTGCTTTAGTGACATTTTCAAAGGTTTCTTTTTCATGACTGGCGTATCCTTTTATAGTTTCTACTAAATTTGGGATTAAATTATAGCGTTTTTTTAATTGCACGTCAATGCCACTCCAGGCTTCGGCTACAAGTGTGCTTAGTTTTACCAATCTGTTGTAAACGCCAACACCGTAAAATGCGAACAAAACAACAAGGCCAATTAATGCGTATAGGATTATCATAGTATTTGATTTTAATAGGATTTAAAGGTATTAAAAATTAATATAAAATACTATGGTTAGGGTGTAAAGGGGGTGTGTTGTTTTTGTTTCTTTGTTTTTTTTGTTTGCTATTGATTGTTAAGAGGATTGGATATTTTTGCTTCTTCATTCACTTCATTATAGGTTTTATTATAAAATATTGGGGGTTGGTTATTTTTAAAATATTTATTATGTTCATTTTAGTTCCTGTGATTTTTATTTTATTAAATCGGAAGTCATGAATGCTCTCGCATTTGTCTTGACACAAAACGAACCAAAAGATCAAAACGATTTATTAGGAAATTACTTAAGGTACCATTCGCTATTACATGGGTGTTTAAGGTTATAAATGATATATTGGTTCCATCCTTGATTTGAGTTTTTATTAATAGTTCTGGCTCATTATTTCTGAAAATCGTTGGTTCCGACGGTGTCGGAATATGGGTGTTGCTTGTTTTCTGTTGTTCTTGATTTTAGTTTTTACTTTCTTATTTGCTGCTTAACATACGGTTTGAATAATTATTAAATCGGAAGTCGTGAATGCTGTGGTCTTTGCCTTGATGCAAAACCCTTCGGCTTGTTGCACAAGGTACTTTCAATGAAAATATATTTTCATTTCAGTAATGCTCAGGACAGGCTACCCAAAAGATTAAAATGATTTGTTAGGGAAGTACTCATGGGTTATTAATAGATTATTATGTTCATTTTGCCTTGATGCAAAACGAACCAAAAGATCAAAACGATTTGTTAGGAAATTACTTAAGGTACCATTCGCTAATACATGTGTGTTTAAGGTTATAATTGATATGTTGGTTCCATCCTTGATTTGAGTTTTTATTAATAGTTCTGGCTCATTATTTCTGAAAATCGTTGGTTCCGACGGTGTCGGAATATGGGTTTTGCTTGTTTATTGGCTATGGTCTTTTGTTTTATTTTATTGAATGTTTGCTGTTTAACATACTGTTTGAATTAATATTGAATCTGAAGTCTTGAATGCTATCGCATTTGTCAAAGCACCATTCGCTAAGACATTAATGTTTTGGGGTCTTTATTTTAATTGTCTTCCAATCCTAGATGTTGTAAATTAACTTTATGTGTTGCTCATTATTTCTGAAAATCGTTGGTTCCGACGGTGTCGGAATTTGGGTGTTGCTTGTTTTCTGTTGTTCTTGATTTTAGTTTTTACTTTCTTATTTGCTGCTTAACATACAGTTTGATTAATTATTAAATCGGAAGTCGTGAATGCTGTGGTCTTTGCCTTGATGCAAAACCCTTCGGCTTGTTGCACAAGGTACTTTCAATGAAAATATATTTTCATTTCAGTAATACTCAGGACAGGCTGCCTAAAAGATTAAAATGATTTGTAAGGGAATTACTCATGGGTTATTTATAGATTATTATGTTCATTTTAGTTCCTGTGATTTTTATTTTATTAAATCGGAAGTCATGAATGCTATCGCATTTGTCTTGATGCAAAACGAACCAAAAGATCAAAACGATTTGTTAGGAAATTACTCATGGGTTAATATTTTTTAATCGGAATTCGTGAATGCTATCGCATTTGTCAAAGCACCATTCGCTAATACATGGGTGTTTAAGGTTATAATTGATATGTTGGTTCCATCCTTGATTTGAGTTTTTATTAATAGTTCTGGCTCATTATTTCTGAAAATCGTTGGTTCCGACGTTGTCGGAATTTGGGTGTTGCTTTATTTTATGTTCATTTTGCCTTGATGCAAAACGAACCAAAAGATCAAAACGATTTGTTAGGAAATTACTTAAGGTACCATTCGCTAATACATGGGTGTTTAAGGTTATAATTGATATGTTGGTTCCATCCTTGATTTGAGTTTTTATTAATAGTTCTGACTCATTATTTCTAAAAATCGTTGCTTCCGACGGTGTCGGAATTTGGGTGTTGCTTTTTTATTGGCTGTGGTTTTTTGTTTTATTGTATTGAATGTTTACTGTTTAACATACTGTTTGAATTAATATTGAATCTGAAGTCTTGAATGCTATCGCATTTGTCAAAGCACCATTCGCTAAGACATTAATGTTTTGGGTTCTTTATTTTAATTGTCTTTCAATCCTTGATGTTGTAAATTAACTTTATGTGTTGCTCATTATTTCTGAAAATCGTTGGTTCCGACGGTGTCGGAATATGGGTGTTGCTTGTTTTCTGTTGTTCTTGATTTTAGTTTTTGCTTTCTTATTTGCTGCTTAACATACGGTTTGAATAATTATTAAATCGGAACTCTTGAATGCTCTTGCATTTGTCAAAGCACCATTCGCTAAGACATTAATGTTTTGGGTTCTTTATTGAAATTGTCTTCCAATCCTAGATGTTGTAAATTAACTTTATGTATTGCTCATTATTTCTGAAAATCGTTGGTTCCGACGTTGTCGGAATTTGGGTGTTGCTTTATTTTATGTTCATTTTGCCTTGATGCAAAACGAACCAAAAGATCAAAACGATTTGTTAGGAAATTACTTAAGGTACCATTCGCTAATACATGGGTGTTTAAGGTTATAATTGATATGTTGGTTCCATCCTTGATTTGAGTTTTTATTAATAGTTCTGACTCATTATTTCTAAAAATCGTTGCTTCCGACGGTGTCGGAATTTGGGTGTTGCTTTTTTATTGGCTGTGGTTTTTTGTTTTATTGTATTGAATGTTTACTGTTTAACATACTGTTTGAATTAATATTGAATCTGAAGTCTTGAATGCTATCGCATTTGTCAAAGCACCATTCGCTAAGACATTAATGTTTTGGGGTCTTTATTTTAATTGTCTTTCAATCCTTGATGTTGTAAATTAACTTTATGTGTTGCTCATTATTTCTGAAAATCGTTGGTTCCGACGTTGTCGGAATATGGGTGTTGCTTATTTATTGGCTGTGGTCTTTTGTTTTATTGTATTGAATGTTTACTGTGATTTAAATTACTGCTTAACATACTGTTTGAATAAATATTAAATCGGAATTCGTGAATTTTGCTGCGCATATGCTGAGTCTTGTTTAATGCATTGCTATGGCATCTATATGTCCTCGATTGTTAGTTGTTTGACTTATGATTTAGGGCTAAAAGTTTAAAACCTTCAACGAAAATGACTCAAAAGAGGGTTGTTTTTTCGAATATTTTTCAAAATTAAATGGATTTTGAACCTCGAATTATAGATAAAAGGACAGAAATTGACGAAATAGTAATAATTTTTGTGAGAAAATAACACAATTTGTATTTGCGGTTTTTTGTTGAATTTTATTACAAAATAAGGTTTCTTTTTAGTTTTGTCTCTTCGTTCTAAATGCTCCAATTTTTTGAACTATTATTTTTAGATTTTATTCACTATTCATAACAGGGTTATGTCTAATCTTTTAGGGTTGTAAGTACGCTATGTTTCTACCACAGGATTATTGAAATGGTTATTAGGTTTTAAGCTTGTTTTAATGTTTAATACATCGGCAAAAATTTATCGAATTATCCTACAAACACCTTTGTTTTAAAACGAAAAAAAACACCATTAATTCATTAAAATTTTAAAATAAATGTCTGATAATTAAGAATTAATATGTTTATTGCGAGTCCCTAATCTTATTAAACATGAAAATCATTTATCCTACGCTGTTAGCGCTGGTTTTTGGTGTATGCACCAATGCTCAGGATCTAACAAGTACTATGCACGTTAGTGCAGGTACATCCGTCTACGTATCTTCAGCGACAACCGTTTCTGCTGAACAAATCAACTTAAAATCAACCTCAAATCGCTTTTCCACGTTGTATCTCAATGAGGATTTGGATGCTTCACTCATCGTTAATTACGATCGTTATGTGAGCGTCATTGGTTCCTCTGGAGAAAGTGGAGGAAACGATTTAATTTCTATGCCCGTAAAAGTGCCAGGAACAGTTACTTTAAGTGACTTTTTAGGTTACACCGATGGTACAACTGTCAATTCGGATGTTATTCCGCATTCGCCTACAGTTGCCACGCTTTATGCTTTTGGACCTTATAGTAATACCACGCAGAATTATATAAATTATAACACCGCAACAGATGCTAGTGTAGCCCTTAACCGAGGTGCTGGTTATAGAGCTGCGAGTTACACAGGGCAAACTGTTCGTTTTACGGGTACAGTGTCTACGGTAACAGAAACGGTAGCTATTTCTACGAATACCAACCGATGGAATTTGGTAGGTAATCCTTACCCAACGTATATCAATTCGCTTCAGTTTTTATCTCAAAACTCAGCGGTTTTAGATCCAGAAGCAACTGCCATTTACGGTTATCATAGCGGCACTAATGTCGGTGTTGGTCCCGGAACTTTTGGGAATTTTACGGTTATTAATAACTTAACCAATAGCGGTGTAAATATTGCGCCTGGTCAAGGGTTTTTAGTCGCCAATAATCCTAGTAATGCCACGGGTCAAATAAGTTTTACCATGGCCATGCGAACTTTAACAGGTACTGACGATTTTATTTTAGGCAGAACTGCCAGTCAGAATGAGATGTTACGTTTACAAGTTGAAAATACTACCACAAGGTATGCCACAGAAATTTACTTTAATGAGCATTCTACCGTAGGATTAGATCCAGGTTATGATGCCGCACTTTTTGATGGTTTTAATAACAGTTTAGTATTATACTCTCAATTAGTTGACAGTAATCTAGGTCAAAATATGTCTATACAAAGTCTTGGTTTTGATAGTCAGAACGCAGTTGTAATTCCGCTTGGCTTAAAAGCTGTTCAAGGTGAAGAAGTGACTTTTAGTATAGAAAACAGTTCACTCTCAGACCAGTATGATGTGTATTTGGAGGATAACCTCACCAATACATTTACCTTATTAAACACCGACGATTACAGTATTACACCTAGTGCAAATATTGATGGGACAGGACGTTTTTATCTTAGAATAGGCGTACAGTCACTCTCTATGGATGATTTGCAGATGGCTAGTTTACAAATTAAAGCAAGCGAACAAACTGTTTATATCCATGGCTTGCTTTTAGCAGATTCTCAAGTTTCAATTTACGACATTCAAGGCCGATTAATTTCAACCACATTTTTAAAAGAAGGCTCTCGTGTAAATACAATTGAAGCGGATAACTTAAGCACTGGCATCTATGTCGTTAAGTTAAAGAATGCAGCCCAAGAACGTACTACTAAAGTCATTCTTCAATAACAAAAATCACACATTTTAATTTATAAGCAATGCTACTTAAGTAAGCATTATGATAAGGATACATGATATTCATTGTTATCCTCAATTTTTATTAACCTCTCAATACCCTAACCAATGAGACATTTAAAATTATTTGTAATTAGCCTATTAGTTACCGGATTATCTTACGCGCAAGTAGGAATCGGTACAGAATCTCCAGACGCATCGTCTTTATTAGATTTAAGTTCAACCTCACAAGGCTTGTTAGCCCCAAGAATGACCACCCTAGAGCGCACCGCCATTGTGAGTCCTGCAGAAAGCCTCTTGGTTTTTGATACCGATGAAGCAGCTTTTTTCTATTATAATACAGCATCCACTACATGGATTGAATTAGCAAACAATACCAGTGTAAAACGCGATAACTATAAATTAATAAAATCTGCAGCAGATTTAGCGCCTGAATTAGCCGCTGGAGGTTCTAGTTATTTATTAGATACTAATACATTGTATGAAATTAATGGGACTATAGCGTTAACGCATCCTATAAACCTAAACAATGCCTACATATCAGGGCAAGATGTGGGTGAAGATGTACTATCTTCATCTGGTGTTATTTTTGAGGGCAATACAGGTGGAAGTATTAGAAATCTAACTTTAAAAGGCGCCAAGGCGTTTAATATTACAGGTCCAGGTATAGCCTCTAGCTCGTCGCTTATTGTTCAAAATCTAATTGTAGACGGTATGACTACAAGTGTGGGTTCTGTTTCGGGTATAGGCTTATATTTTGGTAACATTAATCAATATATAAACAATGCAGATGGTATTACGTTTTCTAATATTGGACAATTATTATTAAATACACAAGGCTGGTTAAGCAGTAATAACGGAACTTTTGAAACTTTTACAGGGAGCTTTGGATTTATAGAAAAAGCGAGTGGTTTTAGTACAGTGAATGGCTCGGATGTAGCCTTAGACGTTAGTGATCCTAGTCTTACTGTAGGTGAAGCCGTTTTAACAGGAACTGTGTTTTCTGGTACAACCACTAATGCATCAGGATATATCAATGGTTATAGTACAGGATCGTACGATGGCTATTATTTTAGTGCAGATTGGACTGTAGATTCTCCAGGTATTCCTTTAGAAAGTGATGCTGCCGCTACAGGAGATATTAATTTAGCCGCTTCCGTAGGTAGTGGAGAAGTCACCTCGTTTACAGGTACAGGTACATCTTCTAGAACTAAAGTTAATGGCGCTACGACGTCTAATAATTTACTTCGTTTTACAAGAGATGGTAACAACAAGATTATTTATAAAGGTCATAAGACCCGGTATTTTCAAGTAGCTACTTCGGTGTCTTACCAATCGTCTGCAGATTTTATATTGATTCTTTATTTAGCTAAAAATGGTGTGGTTTTACCTGAGACAAAAGTTTATGGTTATTATACAGGTTCTGGAATTTTAGCATTACCTGTTATTGGTACTGTAGAATTAGAAAAAGATGATTATATAGAGATTTACGCAGAGCGTTATTCTGGGTCAGGAAATATGCTTACTGTTTCTTTAAATTTAACAGCGCGCTAGAAGAACGTGTTTTGACGTCTTAATGTTAATTAATTTTTTAGGTTAAAGCCTTCAGTCTTTGGATTGAAGGTTTTTTTATATGTTCATTTTAGTTCGTGTGATTTTTATTTTATTAAATCGGAAGTCTTGAATGTTATTGCATTTGCCTTGATGCAAAACGAACCAAAAGATCAAAACGATTTGTTAGGAAATTACTCATGGGTTAATATTTTTTAATCGGAATTCGTGAATGCTATCTTATTTGTTAAAGTGCCATTCGCTACAGCATTAATGTTTTGGGGTCTTTATTGAAATTGTCTTCCAATCCTTGATGTTGTAAATTAACTTTATGTGTTGCTCATTATTTCTGAAAATCGTTGGTTCCGACGGTGTCGGAATTTGGGTGTTGCTTTATTTTATGTTCATTTTGCCTTGATGCAAAACGAACCAAAAGATCAAAACGATTTGTTAGGAAATTACTCATGGGTTAATATTTTTTAATCGGAATTCGTGAATGCTATCGCATTTGTCAAAGCACCATTCGCTAAGACATTAATGTTTTGGGGTCTTTATTTTAATTGTCTTTCAATCCTTGATGTTGTAAATTAACTTTATGTGTTGCTCATTATTTCTGAAAATCGTCGGTTCCGACGGTGTCGGAATATAGGTTTTGCTTGTTTTCTGTTGTTCTTGATTTTAGTTTTTGCTTTCTTCTTTGCTGCTTAAAATATTGTTTGAATAATTATTAAATCGGAAGTCATGAATGCTATCGCATTTGCCTTGATGCAAAACGAACCAAAAAGTACTCAGCGGATTTAAATTATTTTTATAGGACTTCGTGAATCTTTGATTTCAAAACGATTTGTTAGGAAATTATTTATGGGTTAATATTTTTTAAACGGAATTCGTGAATGCTCTCGCATTTGTCAAAGCACCATTCGCTACTGCATTAATCTTTTGGGTTCTTTATTGTTTATTATGTTCATTTTGTCTTGACACAAAACGAACCAAAAAGTCAAAACGATTTATAAGGAAATTGCAAGCACCATTCGCTAATACATGGTTGTTTAAGGTTATAATTGATATGTTGGTTCCATCCTTGATTTGAGTTTTTATTAATAGTTCTGGCTCATTATTTCTGAAAATCGTTGCTTCCGACGGTGTCGGAATATGGGTGTTGCTTGTTTTCTGTTGTTCTTGATTTTAGTTTTTGGTTTCTTATTTGCTGCTTAACATACTGTTTGAATAATTATTAAATCGGAAGTCGTGAATGCTCTTGCATTTGTCTTGATGCAAAACGAACCAAAAAGTACTCAGCGGATTTAAATTATTTATATAGGACTTCGTGAATCTTTGATTTCAAAACGATTTGTTAGGAAATTACTCATGGGTTAATATTTTTTTAATCGGAATTCGTGAATGCTATCGCATTTGTCAAAGCACCATTCGCTACTGTATTAGTGTTTTGGGTTCTTTATTGTAATTGTCTCCCAATCCTTGATGTTGTAAATTAACTTTATGTGTTGCTCATTATTTCTGAAAATCGTTGGTTCCGACGCTGTCGGAATTTGGGTGTTGCTTGTTTTCTGTTGTTCTTGATTTTACTTTCTTATTTGCTGCTTTTATGTTTTGTGGTGAATGAGTTATGGTTGTGGGCTTATTTTTCTTGAAATTGTTGGTTTTTGATGGTTTTGGAATATGGGTTTTGCTTGTTTATTGGCTGAGGTTTTTTGGTTTATTATTTTGTGTTTACTGCGTATTATAATATTGCTTCACAGGTACGGTTTTCCGTAATTTGGAATTGAGAAAATTCTGTAGTTTCGCTTTTGATTAGTTCAGGGTTTTTATATCTTTATTGTCCCTTAGAAATAATTCTTGTTTATCCCTTTATTTTGTTGCTTTTACAAAACAATAAGAATATTATTAGCTTATAATTAAACATATTTTAACTAAAAAAAAACCTACTAAATGGCACAATGTATTAATTGCGGCGATTACACCAAATTTAATGGTGGTCTCTGTTATAAATGCTATAAAAAAGAGAATAACAGTAACGTAGTTGAGGAAGACCTACCATTTCCTGTAAAAAAGACATCTAATTACAAAAAACGAAAAAATAAAAATGTGATTGCTGCTGAAGATTTACCTTTTCAAGGTGACGACTCAATTAGCTACAAAAGGAATAATACTATTGTAGAAAAGCAAAAAGTAAAAAAGAATGATACCGCTAATACATGGGTGTATAATCTTATTAAAGGCAGAATAGCAGAAACCATAATAGAGGAGTTGTTTTTAAGCTTGGGATTTCAAGTTTTTAAATACGGAATGGAAAATACCATTCCTGGTATAATGGAATTATTAAAAGGTGTTAAGGATGATGTTGCCATGGAAATTAAACGAATGCCCGATTTGGTGGTTTATAAAGATGGACGAGCTCATTTTATCGAAGTTAAATTTAGAGCCAACGGTTGTTTTAAGTTAATAGATATTGATAGAAAAGGGGATTATCCTTATCAAAACGCTTTAATTGTTTTAGTTTCAAAAAAGCATATAAAATGTATATCTTTCCAAGAGCTTCAAGAAGGTAAAGAAATTACTGAATCTAGCCGAAACTATTTAGGCAATAGAATAGAATTTGATACCGATAAAGATAAAATTATAGAATACTGTAAATACGCAGTAAAATTCTTTGAGAATGTTTAATATTTAATTTTAAAGAGATTATATCAACTAAACTAATACATGGCAAAAACCAAAAATACCTTTGAGCAAGACCTGTTCAAAGCAGCAGATAAATTACGTAAAAACATTGACGCAGCCGAGTATAAGCACGTAGTACTTGGACTTATATTCTTAAAATACATTTCAGAATCTTTTGATGAGCTCTACCAAAAACTAGTAGCAGATGAATACTCAGATGCAGAAGACAGAGACGAGTACATTGCAGAAAACACCTTTTTTGTGCCTAAACTAGCACGTTGGTCGCACATACATGCACAAGCCAAATTACCAAGCATTGGTCAAACCATTGACGAAGCCATGGAAGCGGTAGAAAAAGAAAACAAAGAACTTAAAAACGTGTTACCGCAAGTATACGGTAAAGCCAATTTAGACAAAACCGCTTTAGGGGAACTCATCGATTTAATATCTAATACCGAGTTACAAGCCGAAAACGAAAACTCTAAAGACCTCTTTGGTCGTGTGTACGAATACTTTTTAGGCGAATTCGCCAATGCCGAAGGTAAAAAAGGTGGGCAATTCTACACACCAAAAGCCATTGTAAAACTCATGGTAGAAATGATAGAACCGTACAAAGGGCGTATTTACGATCCTGCTTCGGGTTCTGGTGGTATGTTTATTATGTCTGAAAAATTTGTTACTGCACACTCTGGTAACATTAAAGACATAACCGTATACGGACAAGAAAGCAACCAAACCACATGGAAACTCTCGCGTATGAACCTTGCCATACGTAACATTAACAGCAAGTTTGTGTCTTGGAACACCGAAGGTTCTTTTCTTAAAGATGCACACCCAGATTTAAAAGCAGATTATATACTCGCCAATCCACCATTTAACCAAAAAGAATGGGGAATTGATATTTTACAAGACGATGCACGCTGGCAATACGGAACACCACCAAACGGTAATGCCAATTTTGGGTGGATGCAACACATGTTGTATCATTTATCGCCGCGTGGTGTTATGGCAACCGTTTTAGCTAATGGCTCTTTAAGTTCTAATACCTCTGGCGAAGGCGATATACGTAAAACCTTAGTAGAAGCAGGTTTGGTAGAGTGTATTGTAGCCTTACCCAAACAACTGTTTTATAACACAGGTATTCCTGCTTGTATTTGGTACTTGCGCAGAGGTAGAACCAACACCAACGAAGTCTTGTTTATCGATGCCTCAGAAATGGGCTTTATGAAAAGCCGAGTACACCGCGATTTTACCGAAGAAGACATCACCAAAATAACAGATACCTATTTAAATTGGAAAAAAGAAGGTGATTATCAAGACATAAAAGGCTACTGCAAAGCTGCAACCCTAGACGCTATACGCAAACACAACCATGTCCTAACGCCAGGACGTTATGTAGGCATACCAGACGAAGAAGACGATGGTATCCCATTCTTAGATAAAATGGCAGACCTTACCGCGACCTTGCAACAACAAATGCAAGAAGAGGAAGCCCTAAACCAAGAAATTAAAACACAACTGGCTAATATTGGGTTTAGATTATGAGTAGTGTAGATGATATATTACCTAATGGTTGGAAGGAAACTACTTTAGGAGAAGTTGCGTTTTTTCAAAGAGGTTTTGATTTGCCAAAGAAAGATAGGGAAAAAGGAGATTATCCTTTAATGGTTTCAAACGGACAGGATGAAACACATAAAGAATTTAAAGTGAAAGCACCTGGGATTGTTACAGGTAGAAGTGGTTCCCTAGGAAATGTTTTTTATGTTGATAAAGATTTTTGGCCATTAAATACAACGCTTTGGATTAAAGAATTTTATTCTAACAATGTTAAGTTTATTTATTATTTATTGAAGATTTTTCCTTTTGAAAGGTATAATTCTGGTTCAGGAGTTCCTACTTTAAACAGAAATCATATTCATCCCTTATCAATTAAAATACCATCAAACATCCAAGAACAAAAAGCCATAGCCAACGTCTTAACCGCTTTTGATGATAAAATAGAAAACCTACGCGCACAAAACCAAACCTTAGAACAAACCGCACAAACTATTTTTAAGGAGTGGTTTGGTAAATACCAAATTGGTGATGAGTTGCCAGATGGTTGGAGTGTTGGTGAAATTAATGATTTAGTAGAATTTGTAATTGATAATAGAGGAAAGACACCTCCTTTGGTAGATGAAAGTATTGATAGCCATCCTTTAATAGAAGTTAACTCTATTACTGGTGATGATAGAAATATAAATTTAAGTGTTGGTAAAAAGTTCGTTGATGAGAAAACTTATCAAAATTGGTTTAGAAAAGGGCATCCAATAAATGGAGATATTTTATTATCTACAGTAGGAAGTATTGGACAGTTAGCTCAAGTTTTTGACGAAAAAATTACCGTTGCTCAAAATATAGTTGCTTTAAGAAGTAATACATCGGGAAATTTCTTGTATGAATTATTGAAAAGAAATCAAAAGTTAATAATAAATTTAGATATAAGTTCAGTACAGCCTAGTATCAAAGTTCCACATTTACTTTCAATGCCTGTAGTTATTCCTGTATTAGACTTAATACAACAATTTGATAAAGTTGTTGATAAACTAACAATCAAGATAACTTCAAACAACAAACAAATCCAAACCTTAACCCAAACTAGAGATGCTTTATTACCTAAGTTAATGCGTGGTGAGATACGGGTTAATGGGTTTAAAAAGTGAAAATATGCCAAATCAACCCAATATATTTAATTATGCAACAAGCGAATTAAGTCAAGATGCTTTTATAGCTTGGCTTTTATCTTGGTCAGATGCCAAATACAAAGCAGTAAACGAGCCATTACATCAATTAAGCTTAAAGTTTTTAGAATCTTTGTTAACAAAACAAAGCATACAACTTAATGAAATCTCAGATTTAAAAATTAAAACACAATTTCATAAAATAGATGTGTTTGTTAGTTTTATAATGGATAGCAAAAGTTATGGTGTTATAATTGAAGATAAAGTACATACCATAGAGCATAATAATCAATTAGCTCGCTATGTTAATAAAGTAAAAGAACTTAATAGTGAAACTATAATTGTACCAATTTATTTTAAAACAGGTTATCAGGTTAATTTAACACGTGTTAAAGAAAATAAATATCATCATTATACTGTAAAAGATTTACTAAAGGTATTAAAGAAAGATAATGTAGCTCAAATTAGTAATGATGTATTGACGCAATATCATGGCTATATTCTGGAAAAAGAAAAGGAGTATGACAATGCAGATGAGGATGCAAATGCATATGTAACAGCACCTTTAAAAGATTGGAATTGGTGGACGTGCTCACGCTTTTTTCATGAATACAAAAATCATTTTAATGCAGGTTGGGGTTCTGTAGGTAATAAAAGAGAAGCTTTATTGGCTTTTTGGTATGGAGGAAGTAAGTTTTCGATTAGGGATGTAGAGAGTGGTAAGCTTCTAAATTTAGAAATTTATTCCGATGTGCAATTTTCTCGAGGTAGAATAATAATAAGTTACCGTATTGGTTTGAAGGATATTGAGCAGAAAAATAATAAAAACAGAAATAAAATCTATGGCGCTTTTAAACCATATTTAGACAATGAAAATATAGTACATAAAAAAGCACATTTTAAACCTGCAAAAAAGACAATAAAATTGGTTGAGATTAAAGATATAGACCATAACATGTGTTATAAAGATGTAGTCTTGTTATTGAAGAAAATTAAATCAATTAGTCAAAAATTCACACAAGAATATAAAGATGCTTAATGAAGACAAGATAGAACAAGCTTTTATAGACCAATTAGTTGGTCAAGGATACACGTATTTTTATGGTCCAGACATTGCACCTTATAGCGATAACCCACAACGGGAAGGTTTTGAGTCTGTCTTGTTAGAGCAACAATTAAAAAATGCGTTGCAACAATTAAATCCAGAGGTACCAGAATCGGCACGCGTTGAAGCTTACAATAAGATTGTTAATCTAGGGACACAAGACCTTATGGAAAACAATGAGCGTTTCCATACTATGTTAACGAATGGTGTTACCGTTGAGTATCACAAAGACGGTAGAACAAAAGGGATTAATGTAAAATTATTAGATGTGGCTCAGCCACAAAACAACCAATTTTGGGTAGTTAATCAATTAGTAGTTAAAGAAAATAACAACGAAAAACGCTTTGATGTAGTCATCTATATCAACGGTTTGCCTTTAGTATTTGTTGAGCTAAAAAATGCAACAGACGAGAACGCAACGGTTAAAAAAGCCTACAGGCAAATACAAAACTATAAAACCGCTGTACCAAGTATTTTTTATTACAATAGCATTTGTGTAATTAGCGATGGTATAGACGCCAAAACCTCTAGTGTATCGGCACCTTTTTCTCGATTTTTATCTTGGAAAGCGCCAATAAAAACAGACAACGACCCAAGAACAGAATTACAAATTCTAACCGAGTACATGCTTAACAAAAAAACGGTAGTAGAGTTAATTCGCTACTGTACCGTTTTTGAGCAAGAAGAAAAAAAAGATGAGAAGACAGGTTTAATTTTTCAAATTAAAATTAAAAAAGTTGCGGCTTACCATCAATATTACGCCGTACAAAAAGCAGTAGCGCAAACTATTAGAGCTACAGATAGTAAAGAAGGTGATCGTAAAGTAGGTGTCGTTTGGCATACCCAAGGTTCTGGTAAGTCCTTATCTATGGTGTTTTACTCAGGGCAAATAGTAACGCACACTCAAATGGAAAACCCAACCATTGTGGTGTTAACAGACCGTAACGATTTAGACGACCAACTCTTTGCAACCTTTGGAAACTGTAAAGAATTACTAAGGCAAACACCTGTACAAGCACAAAGTAGAGACCACATAAAAGAACTATTAAATGTGTCTGGTGGAGGCGTAATATTTACAACCATTCAAAAATTCTCACCAGAAGAAGGTAATGTGTTTGATACATTATCTGAACGTACAAACATAGTTGTAGTTGCAGACGAAGCACATAGAAGTCAGTATGGTTTTAAAGCACGCGTTGTAGATGTAGAAGAAGGTTCGGAAATTAGATATGGTAACGCTAAATATTTACGCGATGCCTTACCTAATGCTTCGTATATAGGTTTTACAGGAACACCCATTGAAAAAGAAGATAAATCTACACCAGCCGTTTTTGGAGAGTACATAGATGTGTACGATATTAAACAAGCGGTAGATGATGGCGCAACGGTGCCTATTAGTTATGAGTCACGTTTGGTAAAAATTAAACTCAACGAAGAAGTTACCAAATCTATAGATGCACAAATAGATGCTATTGAAGGCGCAAGCGAAGAGCAAATAGAAAAAGCAAAAACCAAAAGTGCAGCTATAGAAAAAATTATAGGTAAAGACGATAGATTAAAAGACATTGCAACAGACTTAGTATCACATTTTGAAGCACGACAACAAGTGTTTGAAGGCAAAGCCATGATTGTGAGTATGAGTCGTAAAATTTGCGCCAAACTCTATAACGAGATTATAGCCTTGAGGCCAGATTGGCATCATGATGATTTAGATAAAGGCGCTATAAAAGTCATTATGACAAGTACTAGTGATGATGAAGCCATACTGCAACCGCATCACACTACAAAAGCACAACGAAAAGTGTTAGCAGCACGTATAAAAGACCCGAACGATCCTTTACAAATGGTAATTGTAAGAGACATGTGGCTCACAGGTTTTGATGCACCAAATCTGCACACCATGTATATTGATAAAAAGATGCAAGGTGCTAATTTAATGCAAGCCATTGCGCGTGTAAACCGTGTATACAAAGACAAACCAGGTGGATTAATAGTGGATTATATTGGTATAGGTCAAGATTTACGTAACGCTATGGCAACCTATTTACAAAGTGGAGGCGAAGGCACACCTATAGTAGATATAAAAGAAGCCATTGCAGGCATGTTAGAAAAGTTTGAAGTCGTAGAACAAATTTTGCATGGCTATGATTACCAATCTTATTTTAAAGCAGACACCAATACCAAGCTTCAAATTTTATTAGGTGCGCAAAACTTTGTATTACAAACAGAAGATGTAAAAAACAGATTTATAAAAGAAGTAACGCTACTTTCTAAGTTGTTTGCTATGTCTATTCCTAGTCCGCAAGCCGATAACATCAAAGATGAAGTGGCGTTTTTTCAAGCAGTAAAAGCACGTATTAATAAGTTTACAGGCAATAGTACAAAATCAGATTATGAAGTAGAAACAGCAATCAAACAAATTGTAGATGATGCGTTGTCTAGCGAAGGTGTTATAGATGTGTTTGAAGCCGCAGGAATTAAAGCACCATCTGTAGGTATTTTATCCGATGAGTTTTTGTTGGAGGTCAAAAACATGCAACAAAAAAATGTTGCGTTTGAGTTACTTAAAAAGTTGTTGGCCGATGAGGTAAGAGTGCGTAAAACAAAAAACATAGCCCAAGGCAAACGCTTTTCAGAAATGTTAGAGTCTGTTGTTAAGCGTTATCATAACAATCAAATCGATTCGGCACAAGTACTAGCAGAGCTTTCAGCAATAGCCAAAGACATGCGTTTAGAAGATAAAAAGAGTGTTGATCTAGGTTTAACACCAGAAGAATATGCGTTCTATTCTGTGTTATCGCAAAATGAATCTACTAGTTTTCTAGATGATGATAAGATGAAAGAGCTCATCCATACCATTGTAGATGTGGTTAGAAATAATGCCACTGTAGATTGGAGTAAACGTGACGATGTTAGAGCAAAATTAAGACTAACCGTTAAGAAGATTCTAATGCGTTATGGGTATCCACCAGATGTTGCAAAAATGGAAGCAGATAAGGTTTTGGCGCAGAGTGAGAACTTGGCAGCGTTTTTTGCGAAGGCATAATACAATAAGAACCTTTATTAGCTTTTAATGATTTGATTCTCGTCCCTTTTTGGTTATCACCAATAATAAAAGTTTCTGCGCAGTCTTATAAATGTATCTCTTTATTAATTCGTTTCTAAAATTTATTTAGATTTATAATCTGTCAATTTTACCACAACACTACCACAGTGTTAAAAAATTGCTAATTCTATGATTATTAGCTGATTTGTGTTACTTATTGACATCTAAAATCGGTTTTAGTGCGTATATTTAGTATAACAAATTTTCTGTGCTATGAAACCGATACAACACTTAATGGATTTTATTTTAAAGCCTAAACCAGTAGCGCCTAAAAACGAGGTGTTAAAAGAAGACGTTAGCAATGCCAGACGCATTACTAGAGCTTTACCTAAGGATGAAGATACGTTTATGTTTATCTAAACATATCAAGACCTCATTTAAGGAGGTGTTATTTGAGCCTAAACTTCTATAGGCTGTGTTACTTGTGCTAAATTTTAGCCCTCTAAATTTACTTGTATTAGCGATAAGCGCTTTAACAGTTTTGTAAGCCTTTGTTTTGATTTTTTGTTAGTTGTATAATTAAGCCATAGCTGATTGTATGACGCATAAAAAAATCCCGTACAGTATAACCATACGGGATATTTTGGGTATTAGCTATAGGTCTTTAGCCTTTAGCTCCTAATTGGGTATTACCCAGTAACAGCAATCTTCATACTATGGCCTTGAGCCAATTCGTACAACTCACCATTCACCATTTGGTAGAATACAATCGCTGTACTAGCAAACAGTGCTGTTGTAACAGGGATTGGTGCGTAAGCGGTTAGATCTACCGTTAAATCCGTAGCAGCGCCAACCATGCCACCTAAGGCAATAGCATCACTATAGGTTACGGCACCAATACCGTTAGGCACTTCCTCTACAGGCTCATAAGATTTTAAAGCCGGTACCCATTCGTAATTACTCACATAACCAGCAGCTAAAGCCAATTTGAAGTGAGAAGCCCCTTCTGGAGCACGTACGTAGGTATCTGTATTAAAATCGGCTAAGGACCAGTTTACGGTATCACGACTCGCTGTAATAACAGGTCCATCGGAAGGCGCATTAAAGTGTCTATCAAAAGGCTTGCTTACATTGAAGTTGAGTCCTAAAAACGGTTCGGAATTATCGACCAAATTAATAGTACGTTGTCCTCTTAAGCCCACACCATTAGGTATAATACTTCGCATTTTACCTGTTAATCTCGCGCTTACATAGCTATCACTAACTAGGCGTGCAATGGTGGCAAAACTTTCTCTAAAGGCTTTACTAGCGCGCGCTGCGCCACCAAACTCTTGCATGTTTTCGCGCGTTCGTTTGTAGGCTGGATCGTTTAAAATACGGTTACGACTCACACGGCTTTTTGTTTTTACAAAATTCTCACCGTTTTTTCTGAAGAAGGTTAACCCATCAAGTGTTCCTTCTAGTCTAATAAATGAATTATTCTTTGCCATAATAAATAATATTTAGGACGTGCAGCACTTTTGGCATTTTAGAGTACATGCACATCTGGTTAATGTATGCCCAGACTCGTTCTGGACAAATAAGGTATTTGGGGATTCGCTATTTCTATTTATAACTCCGGATATTATAAACAGCAAAACTTTAATTTTGTAAATAGCTGTGGGTCAAACATATAAAAAATAAATTAATACGTAAGTAATTGAAAATAAGCATTTTGTATAAAAATGTTAAATTTTCTAATAATTTTTTAAAATGACCGTAAAAATAAAGGGTGTTTTTGAAGAATTATAAGTCTGACCCGAAAGGGCATTACAAATATCGTAAAAATGAATAGTTGATAAAGAAAATACTGTAATATGCTGGTAAATAGCCTTTTGTGATAGTGATTATGCTGTGTTTTTAAGTCTTAGGTAGCTATGGAAATTCGACCCTGTTTCTTTAGTTGTGTACTGGGTATGCGATGCGTTGGGATTATATACACATCGTTTTAAGCAAAACGGTTTGGGTAGCCCTAAGTATATACGCTGGTTTAATCCTCTCGCCCAATTTTATTGTACGCCCGTATTACTAAAACAGCCCAAACAATAACGCAAGCCGAAACAACTACGGAGAATGTTAAAACGATTTCATTGGCCTCCATTATATATCTGTTTTATAAAGATTACCAGTCCTAAAAGCGTTGGTGCCCAAAGTCCAATAAAAATCGCATGCAGTTGGTCACCTCTTAAAAACATGTATTCTGCCACCACAATTATTAAAACACATACTGCTAGAATAAAGAGGTTTAACGGCCCTATTTTTTTAATCAAAGTTGTAGTTATTTATACTTAATAGCCTAAGTTAATAAAAAAAAGAACGTTAATTCACTTTTGTGGCCATTAAAGGCGAGTTATCTTTGTAAAAAGTGCGAAATTTATGTCTGAAGCGAAAAAACCAGATCAGGTGGTGTTTAACCAAGACACACAACGTTATGATGCGGCTTTAAAGCCCTATGCCACTAATGTTGGTGCACCAGCAATACAGGTAACGGATAACTCATCTTGGAAATCTAGAAACGTAAACAAAGCCAATAAACAAATAAAAGCCAAGTATTTAGAGCTAAAGGCAGCTTACGAGAAGATGATGCTAGAATTAGAGTATAATACATTGGTGTATAATGCGCGTTATACTTTTGAACCTCTTATTGGAGAGACCTATCATTTGTATAACGATAAAAAAGAAGAACCCTTTTTGTCTATTATTGATCCGGCGAGTTGCCATTTTGATTACATTGGCAGCTTTCAGCTTAATAGTGAGTTGATATGGAAAAAAGTTGAGGTGTAGTTGTATGCTATGGCCAAGGTGCTTGGACATACTATAACTGCTTCCACCTAAAAGGTTCTCTGCTGATAACACATAAATTAAAGCCGTTTCTCAGGGAAACCTATTACCTTTATGATCATACTACAACCTGTAAAAACAAATAAACGTGATAGATATAAAATTAGCAGTACTAATTGATGGTGATAACATTCCATCTGCTTATGTAAAAGAAATGATGGAAGAAATTGCAAAGTATGGCAATCCGACCATTAAACGAATTTATGGCGATTGGACCAAGCCTCATTTGTCTAAGTGGAAAAATATGTTGTTAGAAAATGCCATAACACCCATTCAGCAATACGGTTATACCACAGGAAAAAACGCTACAGATTCGGCTATGATTATCGATGCTATGGATATATTATATTCAGAAAAGGTCGATGGGTTTTGCTTAGTCTCTAGTGATAGTGATTTTACACGTTTGGCCACCCGTTTGCGTGAAGCAGGTATGAAAGTCTATGGTATAGGTGAGAAGAAAACACCAAACCCTTTTATAGTGGCTTGTGATAAGTTTATTTATATTGAAATTCTGAAAAATAAAGATTCTGAAAGTGCATCTGAATCCACTGAAACTGAAAAAGCCGCTAAGAACGATTACGATAAAATAACGCAAAAAGAAATTAGATTTATTTCTGCAACTATAGATGATGTAGCCGATGATGATGGTTGGGCCTTTTTGGGTGATGTGGGAAGTTTATTGCAAAAGAAACAACCTAATTTTGATTCTCGTAATTATGGTTTTCAAAAGTTAACCCCTTTAATTAAGTCCATCAGTAATTTTGAAATAGAACGACGCGAAGACTCCAGAGGCCATAAGAAACTTATATATGTAAAGCTTAAGGAAAGTCCATCTAAGCGGAAGAAGCGTTAGTGTATTGGGTTGTTTGAAGAGTTGATACCCACAAACTAAACTAAAAAAGTATGCTACGACTTATAGCATACTTTTTTGTTTATATACGGCTGTTTTTATTTCGCAATGGCCAGTTCGTTAGCGTCGATGGCTTTGGTGTAATTCGCTTTGACTTTACTTAAGAAGCCAAAGAATTTAGTGCCATCTTTTTTGGTTAGTTCTACCTCAATAGAGCCATCATCATTGGTTGTAACAGCGCTAACAATTACGGTATTGTTACGAACACTTTTATAACCCGTAACGGTACCACGTTTAATTAGAATGTTTGGTTTTGGGAATTTAATGTAATGATAGGATTGTGTAACAGGGGCTTTAATAATTAATTCATCTCCAACTTTAGGGTCGTTGCTAGCTTGTGCTGAAAAACATAATCCAAAAAATAACAGTGTAAATAATAGTTTTTTCATAATTATATTAATTTATATTGAGATTGTCGCAAAAATAAATAGAATTTAGGAATTAGAATAGGCTTTAAATAAAACTTAACAATTGCGGAAAAATACCGTTTTAGGTTTTATTTTTTCTTTATTTTAGTTCCTTTAAAATAGCGCTTAACGGTACTGTTTTTTCTCATTAAAAGTGAAAAAATCATTAGAAGTAGCGCATCATAGAAACCCGTATAACAGAATTAAAGCATATAAAAACAGATGAAATTATTAGGTATAGGATCAAGGATTAATCACACAACATATGGAAAAGGAGTTGTAACCAATGTCACTTCAAAACACTATTGGGTTACTTTTATAGACAATGGCTTAGAGACAATTGCAATTGATTCGGAATTTGAGGTGATAGAAGCTGCCGAAGATGAGGTAGATACCATCAGCTTTTTTGAAGTAGAGCAAAGTTTAAAGTCGATACTAAAGAAATGGTCGGACGTGTCTGAAGTCGTATCCATTGCAGACAAATGGAAAGGCGGTAAATTAATTATGGAACCAGGTGATACTAATTTACAAGGCAAAGTATTACCGATAGACACTTTCTTTCATAAAATAACAATGGTACGTGACCGCTTGCGTGTTATGGAGCAAAAGATAAACTCTAGTAATTTAGAAGAACAAGAAAAGATAGATTTGCAGCAGTATATTACTAGAAGTTATGGTAGTTTAACCAGCTTTAATGTGTTGTTTAAATTGAAGAGTCAGCAGTTTGTAGGTCAGCGGAAATAACGGATTAATTTAACTAAAAAAAATAGCATCAATGTTTCATTAAAAAATGAATTTGATGCTATTTTTTTAGTAGTTAAACTTATATTAATTTAAGTTACACTTCTAACTTTTTCAATTCGTTATAATTTCTGTTGAGGCGTTTTATAAGAATCCCGTAAATAAGTTTATAAAACAGCCAAATTAACCCTAGAAACACTGCCGTTACTACTACGGTAATTAAACCAATTAACACCAGTTCTTTAGAAGTTGCTGCGTTGAGTTGTTGGGAGATTTCAGGATGTTCATTAATGGAGAAGTACAGTGAAAACGGAATGCTTAATAAGGCAATACATAAATTATAAAGCACGTAATACTTAATTATTTTACGTGTTTTAAGAATGCTCTCCATTAGTTTTTTGGCATTATCTGTAACAGAGATAGCTTTGTGCGCCGTATATAAGAGATAAATAAACAGTATAATAACGCCATAGCTTAATATATTTAAGCCCATGTAAATCCAGCTGTGGCTCATTTCTTCGAGTTGTGCTTTCATGCGATCCGAAAGGACAAAGGGAAGGAAGTTAATAAGTATCCAAAACACCAATTCTGCCAAACTAATGTAAAATAAAGTTTTTACAATAGACGATGACTTTTTGTGGCTCATTGTATATATATCGCTATCCGAAAATGTTTGAAACTGATTTTCGTTTTGCTTCCAGTCTTTCTTTAATAATTCTAATTCATCCATAATTTTACGGATTAAGTATGGTTCTTAATTTCTTTTTAACGCGGTTCATTTTAACACGCGCATTAACTTCAGTAATTCCTAAGGTTTCACTGATTTCCCTATAGTCTTTATCCTCTAAATACAATAGGACCAAAGCTTTTTCAATATCATTTAATTGATGAACTGCTTGGTATAAGAGTTTTAATTGTTGCTCTTCTGTATCATCATAGTCTTCCGCTTTAATTTTAAACTCTACAGCATCAAAAGCCTGTGTATCTATTCGTCGTTTCGATTTTCTGTACAACGTAATTGCGGTGTTTAGTCCCACACGATACATCCAAGTACTAAATTTAGCATCGCCTCTAAATTTAGGATAAGCCCGCCATAATTGTATGGTGATTTCTTGGAACAAATCGTTATGCGCATCGACATTGTTAGTGTACAAACGGCACACCTTATGTACAATGTTTTGATGTTTTTGCAACTGTTCTACAAAACTATGTTCTAGTTCTTTATTCAATTGATGAGTTAGGTTGGTTATCTCATTAGTAGTATGAGTTTCTGTTTTGTTACAAATTTATTTAAGAAAAGTTATAGTGCAGCCATATGATTGTGATTATTCGTATTTTTATACTATAATTTCAACCCTAAAGTTATGAATATTCCTCAGTCTAGTTTACCAAGAATTGTTATTATAGGAGGCGGCTTTGCAGGCGTACATTTGGTAAAGACCTTAGCGAATAAAAATGTGCAAGTGGTTTTAATAGATAAGCACAATTATCATACATTTCAACCCTTGTTGTATCAGGTATCTAGTTCTGGTTTAGAGCCCGATTCTATAGCATATCCGTTACGTAAGATTATAAAAAAGCATAAAAATACCTTTTTTCGTTTAGCCGAAGTGGAACAAATTATACCCGAGTCTAAGGACATTATCACTTCTATAGGCCGTTTAAGTTATGACTATTTGGTAATTGCCACAGGCACCAAAACCAATTATTTTGGCAATACGGCCATTGAGACGCATAGTATGCCCATGAAATCGGTTCCGCAAGCCTTAGATATTAGGAGCTTAATATTAGAGAATTTTGAAAAAGCAGCGATAGCCACTACTTTAGAAGCGCGCGAAGCCTATCTTAATTTTGTAATTGTAGGCGCAGGACCCACAGGCGTGGAGTTGGCAGGTGCTATAGCCGAACTTAAGAATAATATCTTACCTAGAGATTATCATGATTTGAATCCTGATGATATGCACATTCATTTACTAGAAGGTGCCGATCGTGTTTTGCCACCCATGAGTGAACATGCCTCGCAAAAAGCAGAAACGTTTTTAAAGCGTTTAGGTGTAAAGGTGCGTTGTAGTACTATTGTAAAACATTATGATGGCAAAACCGTAACCACTAATACAGGTGTAACCATGGAATCTGAAACCTTAATTTGGGCAGCAGGTGTAACAGGAGCGCCAATCCATGGGTTAAAACCAGAAGCTATAATGGAAAGAGCGAACCGTTATAATGTTAACGCATATAATCAAGTAGACGGTTATACTCGTATTTTTGCCATAGGTGATATTGCGTTAATGCCCACGGAAGCCTATCCAAAAGGACATCCTCAAGTTGCGCAACCTGCTATTCAACAAGGTTATTTGTTAGGTAAAAACCTATTGCGATTAATAGATAACCAACCGTTGAAACCATTTGTGTATAAAGACAAAGGATCCATGGCAACCATTGGTAGAAATAAAGCTGTAGTCGATTTAAAACATTATAAATTTGGTGGCTTTTTTGCTTGGTTTGTATGGATGTTTGTTCATTTAATGTCTTTAGTCGGTTTTAGAAACCGTGTGATTGTATTATTCAACTGGACGTATAACTACATTAATTTTGATAAAGCTGCCCGATTAATCATTCGTCCCTTTAAGAAGTAAATGGTCTGGTTGCTGGTTGGTCGTTATTGGTAGTGGGTAGAACTATTGTAATTGGAGTCTTAGCTAAAATTTTTTAGCCATATATGTGAGTAAGGCAAAAAGTAAAATAAATACTATAATAAGTATTAAGGTTTCAAAATCCTTGCTTTGTTGCGCTATTGAATAAGCGATACTCATACTAATTATAAACCTGAATGCTAAATTTTTTATAAGACCCATTTTCAAATATATTCAATTCGTCATTAAAAAAATACAGTTGGGTCACATAGAATTCTTTGTGCATGTAAAATTGTAGAAGTTTGTCTTATCAATTAAGAAACGAACTTTTAATCAATCAAAAACATGAACAAGCTCATCACTATTCTCATTTTATTACTCTTTGGTCTCGTTAACGGACAAACCACTATTTCAGGTAAAGTTATCGATGCCAAAAACGAGCCCATTAGTGGCGCCAATGTGTATTTAGAAGGCACTTATGATGGTGTGACTACAGATGAGCGCGGTTATTTTACATTTTCAACAGCAGAAAACGGCACCCAAAATTTAGTGGTGTCCTTTTTATCTTTTGAAACCAAATCTATTGTTAAGCCTGTATCAGAGCTCAAAGATTTAACTATTAAATTAAGAGCAGATGTAGAATCATTAGATGCTGTGGTATTAAGTGCAGGAACATTTGAAGCCAATGATAATAGTAAGGTTTCGGTTTTGAAACCTTTAGATGTTGTTACCACAGCCAGTGCCTTAGGCGATTTTGTGGGTGCGTTACAAACCTTACCAGGCACCTCTAATGTATCTGAAGATGGCCGTTTATTTGTGCGCGGTGGCAGTGCAGATGAAACGCAGATATTTATAGATGGCATACGGGTCTTTACGCCCTATACGCCAGCTCCAAATAATTCGCCAACGCGAGGTCGTTATTCGCCATTTTTATTTGATGGTATTACCTTTTCTACAGGCGGCTATTCTTCGGAGTATGGGCAAGCCTTATCTAGTGTCTTGTTGCTAAATACTATAGATGAACCTACCCAAGAAAAAACCGATATAGGCATTATGAGTGTTGGTGCTACCTTAGGCAATACGCAGAAATGGGATAAGTCGTCTTTAAGTTTTAATGTCTCATATATTAATCTAGGACCCTATCTCGAAGTTTTTAAAGATAGAAACGATTGGAAAACACCATATAGAGGAGCGCAAGGCGAAACTGTGTTTAGACAAAAGTTAAATAATGGTATGCTAAAGTTTTATGCTGCTTTTGATACCTCACAATTTGAACTTACCCAAGAGGATATCAATTATGAAGATGGTATAGACTTTAAATTAAACAATAGTAATTTCTATTTAAACACCTCTTATAAAGGCGTATTAGGCGCCAACTGGACGATGAGTACAGGTGTTAGTTATACGTATGCGAAGAATACATTAGGCATTGAGGTCAGTGATATTGATGGTACAGAAAACTCAGCCCATTTAAAGATGAAATTAAAAAAGCGTTTTAACAGCAGATTTAAACTCAGTTTTGGTGCGGAGCAATTTATTACAGAATATACAGAGCACTATAAGGATGGTAGTTTAGACGAGACCTATGGTTACGACAATACTATCACGGCAGGTTTTACAGAAGCCGACCTTATTTTCTCTAAAGATTTGGCATTAAAAGTTGGTTTGCGTGCTGATTATAGTTCTATTTTTAAGTCCGCAGAATTAGCTCCGAGAGCTGCTTTGGCTTATAAAGCATCAAAGAACGGACAGTTTTCTTTAGCTTATGGTCACTTTTTTCAAAACCCAAATAGTGATGTTTTAAAGTTTGAACACCACTTAAGAGCACAAAAGACAGCACATTATATTCTTAATTATCAATATGTAAACAATGGAAAATTATTTAGAGCAGAAGCCTACCGTAAGGATTATGACCACTTAATAAAGTACGATACGGACTTTGCACAATTTGATTCTAACTTTAATACTTTAGGTGATGGCTATGCCCAAGGTCTCGATTTTTTCTGGAGAGATAACACGAGTATTAAAAATGTAGATTACTGGTTGAGTTATTCTTATTTAGACACCGAGCGTAACTATGAAAATTTTGAAGTTGCAGCACAACCCAATTATGCTACCAATCATAATTTGTCTTTGGTAGGGAAGTATTGGATTGACAAATGGAAGAGCCAAGTAGGTATGTCTTATAGCTTTTCTTCCGGAAGGCCATATACTAATCCCAATACAGATTTGTTATTAAGTGAGCGCACCAAAACGTTTAATAGTCTAAGTTTAAATTGGGCCTATTTAATCGATCAGCAAAAGATTCTTTATTTGTCAGTTAACAATGTTTTAGGGTTTAGAAATATTAATGGTTATCAATACGCCAATACACCAGATGTAAATGGTCAGTTTGGTAGAAGTGCATTAACACCAGCAGCCGATCAGTTCTTTTTTGTAGGTTTCTTTTGGACGATTAGTGAGGATAAAAACGACAATCAATTAGATAAACTTTAGACATTTATGTTGATTTTAGCCAAAGCTAAACATGACGGATATCATTATTTTTTAGGTTTTTGTTGATTAACTTTAGAATATAAAATCAAACGTCATGGAACTCAAAAAAAATCCAAAAGCCGATGTAGGTCGAAACAGCAGTTTGTATTTTGCTGTTGGCTTAAACGTAATGTTGATTCTTACATATGTAGGATTAGAACATAAGACTTACAATACAGATACGATTAAAGCTGACGTATTAATGTTAGACGATCAGTTTGATGAGGACATACCGATTACAACCATTAATATTCCGCCACCACCACCTCCTGCACAAAAGCCGGTGATAACCGAATTGATTACTATAGTAGAAGATGTTGCGGAGGTTGAAGAAACCGTTGTAAAAAGTACAGAAATAGGCCAAGATGATATTATTGAAGAAAGAGAAGTTAATGTAGAAGAAGTTGAGGTCGTTGAGGTCGAAGAAGATATAGAAGTTCCTTTTTCAGTTATAGAGAAAGTGCCTACTTTCCCTGGTTGTAAAGGCACCAATGCAGAATTAAGAGCTTGTTTTGAAGAGAAAATGCAAGCCCATTTATTAAAGAACTTTAAATATCCACAAGCAGCGGCAGACCTTAATATTCACGGTAGAGTATTCGTCTTTTTTTTAATAGATAAAAACGGGAAAATTACTAAGATAAAAAGTAGAGGGCCTAACCATTTGTTAGAGAAAGAAGCAGAACGTATAATGAGTCTATTGCCAACGATGGAGCCAGGAAGACAACGAGACCGAAACGTAAGTGTACCGTATAGTATTCCTATTAACTTTGTATTGCAAGAATAGTCAACTAGGTACTTAAAATAGCGCAGTTAAGATTTTTGAAGCTTAAAACCTCATATATTTTAACTGCGTTTTTTGTGCTTTAATTTATAAATTAGGATTTTGTAAAAGGTACCAATTGCACAATGTATCTTCATAAGTAAACGTACCAGCAGGCTTTAAGCCTATTTTTTTTAGAATTGTGTTTGAAGCCATATTATTAACATCTGCGGCAGCTCCAATTTCTTTAAGTTTTAAGTCTTTAAACCCATAGTTTAAGGACGCTATAGCCGCTTCTGTTGCATAGCCCTTTCCCCAAAACTGTTCTTTTAGTCGGTAGCCTAAATCGTAATAATTGAATTCCTTTCTTAGGTTTTCTTCATATTTAAGTCCAGCCCAACCTATACATTCATTTGTTGTTTTTTTGATAATAGCTAATCGTCCGATGCCATTGGTTTTGTATTGTTTTAAGATACTATCAATCATGGCTTCCGATTCTTTAATGGTTTTTACCGGTTTGTTACCTAAAAAGAGATGCACTTTTGGGTTAGCATCTAACTCAAAAAAGTCGTGCACATCATTTTTTGTAATTGGTCTTAGAATCAGGCGTTTTGTTTCTATGAGGTTTGAATTCATTATTATTTATTAAAGCATTTTATTCAGACTTTATTTCTATTAAATGTATTGAAATAAAATTAAGTCCGTATCTTTTGGATTTTAAAATTACTTATTAATCATCTAAAGCTACCAACATGAAGCAGATTATAACGTTTGGAGAAGTTTTAATGCGTATTTCGCCACGAGGCAATAAAAAATTTATGCAGTCTAATATTGTAGAATTTTACTTTGGCGGAACCGAATTAAATGTAGGCATATCTATTGCCAATTTTGGAGGAAATGTAAAGCATATTAGTGTAGTTTCGGAAGATTTTATAGGTGATACAGCTATTTCTTATATCAGGAAATTTGGTGTAAGTACATCGTCTGTTGTGCGTTCTAAACGTCCTTTGGGCGTTTATTTTTTGGAAGTTGGTGCGGTTATGCGACCGAGTCAGATTTCCTATAATCGCTCACATTCTTCATTTTCTGAAATTTTACCATCTATGGTCGATTGGGAAAAAGCATTGCGGAAAGGTAATTGGATGCACTGGACAGGCATTACACCAGCGCTAACCCAAGGCGCTTACGATACTTTAAAAGAAGGCTTAAAATTAGCAAATGAGAAAGGATTAACCGTTTCTGCAGATCCCACCTATAGAAGTGGCTTATGGAAATATGGTCAAGACCCAAAAGAAGCATTAACCGAACTGTTACATTATTCTAATGTATTTATAGGTGGTATTAATGAAATTAATGAAGTATTGGGTACGACTTATAGTTATTCTAATGACGATTTTCAGAAAGCGAGTCAGCAATTGATGGACGTTTTCCCTTCCATAGAAAAAGTATTTGATAAGATTAGAACCTCATTAAATGCCTCTTGGCATAAGATTAGAGCTCGAATGTGGAATGGAACAGAGTTTAGAGAAACCGAAGATTTAGACATTACGCACATTGTAGATCGTATTGGTACAGGCGATGCTTTTGCGGCAGGATTAATATACGGTTTACAACATTACGATGACTATAAAGCGATGTTATTTGCGTGTGCCGCATGTGCTTTAAAACACACTTATGAAGGTGATGTGAATTATAGTAATGTTGATGATGTAGTACAAATTATAGAAGGTAATATTTCTGGACGTTTTATGCGTTAGAATTAGACATTGAATATCCTGCTCTTGTTTTAATTTTATGTGGTTGAAACATAAATGAAATTTCGTTGATGTTTACATGTTTTAGGTCGTCTAGTTTTTTATAGTCTGTAAAAAGTTGGCAAGCCACAGCTGTAAAGTTAAAGCGACTATTCACCGGATGAAAGAATAATTGAATTCCGCCATCATAAGTGTTTTCAACAATTTCCATATTTGGAAATAGATCTAATAAGTCTTTTAGCTTAAGGTTTAATTGTTCTCCACTGCACACTAAAAAGGAAATAGGCTGGTCTGTTTCGTCGTCTTCTAAATCTGGATTAATGGCGATATAGCTTAAATATTTGTTTTTAGGCCTTAGAAATTTTGAACCACGTTGATTCCTTTTGTAAATGGTGTTTTCGGTTCCTAATACTTCAGTAATGTATTTGGTAGAAAGCGAATTTCCTTTTGCTAATATTTCGGTAATTAAACTTAACCATTCTTTGGATTTGGTATTATTAAGATTATTACTCTGGGACATAATAACAGATTAAGCCCTTTTTACTTTTTACAGCAACTAAACCAACCCCTTTTTTGTAATACCTTTTGTCTGTGACCCCATTTGAATAGGTCATTTCTATAACAAGTAAGTCGGTTAATTTGCCTTTGGGTGTTTTTAGTTTTGCGTCAATTTTTTTAATCGTTCCGATGCCAATAGTCTCTCCAACCTTTGGATTGATTCCGAAAAAGACTTGATGCTTATTCTTTACCTCATTCCAATGATACACTGTGTCATTACTTATTCTTATAGGCATTTCTATGGTGTTGTTTTTAAATTTTTGCGAATACACATAATATGTTTCACCACCAAGTTCTGTTGAATCCGTAAATGATTCTACATACGTATCGTTATACCAAGTCAGTTGTTTTTCTTTACCTATTTCAACAGGAAAATAGCTTTCTGAATTTTGAGAAATTAAGATAAGCGGTAATAATACCATTGTGAGGCTTAATATTTGTTTCATATATGTCGTATTAGAAGCGGTGTTTCTATAGATTAAAAACGATTATTCTTGAGGTACAGGAAAGCCACGATCGCGCATTAAAGCTTCAATTTTAGCATCACGTCCTCTAAACTTTCTGTAAGCTTCCGCTGGATCCATGGCATTACGAGGCGCAAACAAGTATTTCACCAATTTATTTGCCACTTCTTTATCATAAAAACCACCTTCGGCTTCTTTAAACGCTTCAGACGCGTCGCTTGTTAAAACATCTGCCCACATATAACCATAATACGCTGTTGCGTATCCTTCGCCAGAAAATACATGTCCGAATTGCGGTGTTCTATGACGCATTGGTAATTCTTTAGGCATGCCTAATTCGTTTAAAGTTTCACGTTCAAAAGTATCAATATCAATATCAGTAGGGTCTGCTAAATGTAGTTTCATATCCATAAGTGCCGAAGCTAAGTATTCTGTCGTTCCGAAGCCTTGGTTAAAGGTTGACGCTTTCTTAATTTTTTCTACTAAACTAGCAGGTATCGGTTCACCTGTTTTATAATGCACCAAATATTTGTTGATTACATTATCGGTAGATAACCAACGTTCTAGTAATTGCGATTGAAACTCTGTATAATCTCTAACACCTCCATTTAAAGTTGGGTATTTTACATCTGCCGAGAAGAAGTGAAGTGCGTGTCCGAATTCATGAAAAAATGTAGTAGCGTCATCCCATGATACCAAAACAGCTTCACCAGGCGCAGGCTTAACAAAGTTAGAATTGTTAGAGGCTAGCACATTCATATCGCTTTCAAAAGATGCTGAGCTTCTATACGTTGTAGCCCAAGCCCCAGAACGTTTGCCTTGGCGTGCATAAGGGTCTAAATACCATAGGCCAATATTTTTGCCAGAGTCTTTATCGGTAACTTCCCAAACTTTCACATCTTCATGAAATACAGGAACTGTACCTTCTTCAACAGGCGTAAATTTGTAGTTAAATAATTCGCCAGCCACATAAAACATAGCTTCGGTAAGTTTATCTAATTGTAGGTATTGTTTAACTTCATCGCTATCTAAATCGTATTTCTTTTTACGTACTTTCTCTGCGTAATATCTATAATCCCAAGGTTCAATAGTAATTTTATCACCAAGCTCATTAGCTACGGTTTGCATGTCAGCAACTTCTTCTTTAACTCTAGCCGTTGCTGCAGGCCAAACTTTAAGCATTAAGTCCATAGCATTTTCTGGTGTTTTTGCCATTCGGTCTTGTAAGCGCCATTCTGCATAATTCTTATAACCCATAAGCGCAACGCGTTCTTTTCTAAGATTTAAAATTTGAGCTATAATCGTATTGTTGTCGTATTCATCACCATTGTCGCCTCTAGAGTAGTAATTTTCCCAAACCTGTTTACGTAATTCGCGTTCTGTAGAATAGGTTAGAAAAGGATCCATAGAAGAGCGCGTATTTGTGATGGCATATTTTCCATCTTGACCTTTATCTGTAGCTATTTTTGCAGCAGATTTAATAAAACCATCCGCTAAACCACCGAGTTGGTCTTTGTTTAAATACGTGATGTAGTTTTCTTCGTCGTGCAATACGTTATTTGCAAAATCCGTGTATAATGATGATAATTCTTTGTTAATGGCAGCATAACGCGCTTTCTTTTCGGCATTAAGATTGGCGCCATTCATTTCAAAACGTTTATAAATTAAATCTACAACACGTTGCTCTTGCGGATCTAAAGGTGTTTTTTGAGCGGCATCGTAAACGGTTTTTATGCGTTTGAATAGTTTTTCGTTCTGAGAGATTTTAGACCTAAAGTCAGAAAGTTTTGGTGCTAATTCGGATTGAATTTTTCTAAACTCCGGAGAAGATACGTTAGCTCCCATAATGCCATAATACGCAAAAACACGGTCTAGTGGTTTACCAGCACTTTCCATGGCAGCAATGGTGTTTTTAAACGTTGCAGCTTCAGTAGAATTGGCGATTGCTTCAATTTCGGCAAGATTTAACTTCATCGCTTCTTCCATAGCCGGTTTAATAGCTTCCACAGAGATTATATCGAAAGCCGGAACACCTTGGTAAGGCCCTGTCCATTCTTGAATTAATACATTGTCGCTCATTGCTGTTTCAATAGGTTTTTTGGTTTCTTCTTTACAGCTAGATAATAAAATGATACTGCAAATTAGGGTAGATTTTAATGTTTTAGAAATCATTATTGTTAGTTTTATGAGAGGAAAAAATGTTGTGTTTTAAATAAAGAAACAATATACAGAATTTAGTGCAGAACTGTTATTAAAATATTGATAATTATTGGTAACTGCATTGTGTTTTAAATAGGTTTAATAGTCCATAGCACTAATCGATTAACTCCACCTTTCTAATATAGACATTATGTAGTGGCCAATCACCTTCGTCTGTTTTTACGCTATTGATTTTATCCACCACATCCATGCCAGAGGTCACCTCTCCAAAAACGGTATAATCGCCATCTAAGTATTTGGCGCCACCTTGGCGATTAATAATAAAAAACTGAAAAGGAGACGCTAATTTATAGGCATTTTCAATTTCGCCACTAGGCATAGAAACCGCACCTCTTTTGTGTGTGTAGCCTCTTTTGGTATCTGGAGGTAATAAATATTTCCCGATTTTTTGACGTTTTTTAGCAAGGTCGTAATCGTCACTACTACCACCTTGTATTACAAAGTCTTTTACCACTCTGTAAAATTGAGTTCCATCAAAATATTGGCGTTTGGTGAGGTAGACAAAATTGGCTCTATGGAATTTAGTTTTATCATATAATATTATTTCAATGATGCCAAAATCGGTAGTGATGCGTGCTTTGTTTTCTTTGTTTTCTTTTTCGTATTCTAAAAAGAATTCCATGGCATTAGCATCTGTAAGTCTCGGGAATTCAGAATTGTTTTCAGTTTTTGTTTTTTTTGGTGTTGGTGCAGCAATAGAATCTTTTACAACTGTTGTCTTATTTTTTTTTGAAGATTGTTTATCTTCACAATTCAGAAATAGTAATCCAATTCCGATAATCATCGGAAACACAAATCGAAATCTCATAAATGTTATTTAGTACGTTTTTAGAATCTGTAGTAAAAATAAAACATCTTAAGCTTATTGGCGAAGACTCTCATGCAAAAATGTCGCCACCATATCGATTAGAATTGGAAGCTCAAATGAAGACAAAATCTAAATCGACAAGAAAAGCAGGCGTTATGGCTTTGTTTTATCCTAATGTAAATGACGAAACCCACTTGGTTTTAATACTTCGTAAAACATACAAAGGCGTACATTCTGCCCAAGTTGGTTTTCCTGGAGGAAAGTATGAAGATGCCGATCAAAACGATTTACAAGAAACAGCTATACGAGAGACTGAGGAAGAAATAGGTGTATCTCGGACTCAATTTGAGGTGATTAAAACCATATCGCCTATTTATATTCCGCCAAGTAATTTTATGGTACATCCATATATTGGAATTTCTAATGAGTATTTAAAATTTTCTAAACAAGATGAAGAAGTAGAATCTATTATAGAAGTGAAACTTTCAGAATTTTTATGTGAATCTAATGCTGTAACAGCCAAAGTACCAACCTCTTTGGATATTGAAGTAGACGTCCCAGCTTTTAATCTCAATAATCAAATTGTTTGGGGAGCCACTGCTATGATTCTTGGAGAAATAAAAGACTTGTTAAAACAAGTTTTATAACTTAACATTATGTTTACATTTGTAATTGACTAAAAATTTGAAAACTAACTATGGGATTATTCAAAAAGAATCCTTTTGGACATATACTTTGGGTTAAAAAATGGTTGATTAGAATCTTAGGAGCCTTAACACATCAACGTTTTAGAGGATTTAATGAATTACAGATTGAAGGGTCTGATATTATTAAGAACCTTCCTGATGCCAATGTATTGTTTATTTCTAATCATCAGACCTATTTTGCTGATGTTATTGCTATGTTCCATGTTTTTAATGCGAGTTTAAGCAATAGAGATGATTCTATTAAGAATATTGGTTACTTGTGGAATCCAAAACTTAATATTTATTATGTTGCGGCAAAGGAAACCATGAAGGCAGGTCTTTTGCCTAAAATTTTAGCTTATGTAGGTTCTATTAGTATTGAGCGTACATGGCGTTCGCAAGGAAAAGATATTAATAGGCAAGTAAAAATGAGCGATATTTCTAGTATTGGAAAAGCTCTAAATGATGGTTGGGTAATAACATTTCCGCAAGGCACAACAACGCCTTTTAAACCTATTAGAAAAGGGACAGCGCATATTATAAAACGCTACAAACCGATAGTTGTACCTATAGTTATTGATGGATTTAGACGTTCTTTTGATAAGAAGGGATTGCGAATAAAAAAGAAAAATATTTTTCAATCATTTGAAATCAAGGCACCATTAGAAATTGATTACGAGAATGAATCTATTGACAGCATTGTTGAAAAAATAGAATATGCTATTGAGCAGCATCCTTCATTCTTAAAAGTAATTCCACAAGAGGAACTTGAAGAAAATGAGCGGATGAACAGAGAATTGCGCGATATGTAGTACTTAGGCAATAGACCTTGTGCTATTATTATAGGTTTAATCCTTTTACATCGTTCATTTCAATACCTAAAATGAGTAGTTTATGAAACGTTGGTAATTGAGCACCTGTCTCTGTTGTTATCCAATTTTCCCAAGTCGCTTCTAAACCATTAATAGGTAAAATATCGACCCACATTTGAAAACTTTTCGGTTTACCGTTTTCATCTAAATGCCATAGATAAGAATCTCCAGGTGTTGTTCCGCCAGATTTATAGGTCACCAAAAGCGCATTTTTATTGTTATCGGTTTTAACCAATCGTCTTTCAACGCCATCGTCAAATACTTTATAAGGCGCTACCAACCAAAATGAATCATTATTAAAATAGTTTGTAGCTTTAAGTATATAATCTTGTTTTTCGATACCATTATATTCTTGTTCTAAGACAAAAACTTTTGAATTATTTGGGTTTTCAAAATCTAGTATAACGCTAAAATCATCCCAGTACACTTCGCAGGTATTATCTGTTTTGTACCATTTGTAATGATGTCTCCCTTTAAAGCTCCATTCTAAGTAATCGGTATTTATATAAGCATCTTCATTTAAAGCAGTAAGCATTTTTGTGGCAAGTTGGTCTGCTTCGGTTCCTAAAGTTCCGGTAGGTATATCTTCATTGTATTTTAAATACATAAACCCAAAGAGTAGGAGTGTGGGTAAGGTGAAGAATACGATAACACCTCCGGTAATTTTTAGTACTTTTTTTAAAGTTATTGGTTTAGCCATGACAATGAAAATTAATAGAAGTTAAGGTTGATACTGAATTTGTCACTTAATAAAGGGTTATAATTTAAATTCGTTCTCTATTTCGAGTCGTTTTTTGTAACTAAAGGTTATTAATTCATCAAAAAACAGAGTAAAATCAGCTTCAAAATCTTCATAATGTTCTTTTAGTTCTTTTGTGGCTTCGTTCATTTTAGAACGTCCTTCTGTTCTATGATTCATGCCGTTTAAAACTTTCTGAATACCATCAATTGTTGCATAACTCAACAACCAATTACCTTCAATCATAATAGGAGAAATTCTTTTAAAACGTGGCGGTAGAATGTCTATGTTTTTGCTTAAACTTTTATAAAAGCTGTCTATATAGTCAGGGAGCGGAATGTCTGAGTAGGAGGTCCAGTTTTTGGCTAAGAAATGGTCGAAAAAAATATCTACAATAACACCACTGTAATGACCATAGCCAGTATGTAAACGTTTGGTGCATTGTCTAAATACGGTGTGTGCATCGGTAAAGGTATCTATGTGTCTGTGTAATTGGATACCAATTTGAATTTCGGTAGGATATAACTTGTACTTATTGCCTCTTACACCATCACCAACAAAGTTTCCGATAGTAATCAGTTCGTTATCTCCAGAAAGGTAAATATGTGCTAGAAAATTCATTGTTCGAAATTACAAATTCAAATTTAACTCAACTTAATTTTTAAACAATAGTTTGCTTTTTAGGCCGTATTAATTTCTGTTTAAATTTGAATATTAAAGACGATGATTTTAAAATGGTTACAATTTATAAAGAATTCTTTGTTTTTTTCGGTTAAAAGACAAAAGTCAAGATGAGTTAAAGTCCTAAGTAAGATTAAGATATTATATTTGCTTAAAATAGAAAAACACATGACATTAATAAAATCAATATCAGGAATTAGAGGAACTATTGGAGGACCAGTAGACGAAAACTTAACACCTATAGATGCCGTTAAATTTGCTGCAGCTTATGGTACATGGTTAAAAACGCAACGTCAAAAAGACAACTATATCGTTGTTGTTGGTAGAGATGCTCGTATTTCTGGAGAAATGATTCAGAATTTAGTAATGAATACATTAGTAGGTTTAGGAATCCACGTTATAGATTTAGGTTTGTCTACCACACCAACTGTTGAAGTAGCTGTACCATTAGAACATGCTGATGGTGGTATTATTTTAACAGCAAGTCACAACCCAAAACAATGGAATGCCTTAAAGCTTTTAAATGCAAAAGGTGAATTTTTAAATGGTGCAGAAGGTCAGAAGATTTTGGAAATAGCTGAATCTAACACCATGAATTTTGCTGAGGTAGATGACTTAGGAAAAATTACCGTAAACGATGCTTATATTGATATCCATATAGATGAAGTTTTGGACTTAGACTTAGTGAATGTAAAAGCTATAAAAGACGCCAATTTTAAAGTGGTTGTTGATGGTGTAAATTCTACAGGAGGTATTGCTATTCCGTTATTATTAGAGCGTTTAGGTGTAGAGCCAGTAAAATTATACTGTGATCCAACAGGTCATTTTCCGCATAATCCAGAACCATTAAAGGAACATTTAGGTGATTTAGCAAAAGCGGTTGTTAAGGAACATGCTGATTTTGGAATTGTTGTTGATCCAGATGTAGACCGATTAGCGTTTATGGATGAAACAGGCGAAATGTTTGGAGAAGAATATACGCTTGTTGCCTGTGCCGATTACGTACTCAGCAAAACTCCAGGTAATACGGTGAGTAACATGAGTTCTACAAGAGCTTTGCGAGATGTAACTGAGAAGCATGGCGGAACGTATGAGGCCAGTGCTGTTGGTGAGGTGAATGTTGTGGCTTTAATGAAGAAAAACAAGGTTGTTATTGGAGGTGAAGGTAATGGCGGAATTATTTATCCAGATTCTCATTATGGCCGCGATGCTTTAGTTGGTGTTGCTTTATTTTTAAGCTTGTTAGCCGAAAAGCAAATGAAAGTAAGCGCGTTAAGAGCCACTTACCCAAATTACTTTATGAGTAAGAAGAAAATTCAATTAACACCAGGTTTAGATGTTGATGGAATTTTATCTACTATGGAAGCTAATTACAGTGATGAAAAATTAACGACTATTGATGGTGTAAAAATTGATTTTGCAGATAGTTGGGTACACTTACGTAAGAGTAATACAGAACCAATTATAAGAATTTATACAGAAGCACCTTCTCAAGAAGCTGCAGATACGTTAGCCGAACGTTTTATTGCCGAGATTAAAGCTGTTGCTAATATTTAGTATCTTTAAATATAATTATCAATATTATGATTTCTGAATCTACCACAAGAGAAACTAGTGAACTAGAAGCCTACTTTAACCAATTTAGGAATCATATTATTGGGCAAAATCAAACCTTTGTGTCTCCTTATGGCGAGCAAAAAATCATTTATACAGATTGGACTGCTTCAGGCCGTTTGTATAGACCCATAGAAGAAAAACTATGTAATGATTTTGGGCCATTTGTAGCCAATACGCATACAGAAACAACGGTTTCTGGCACGGCAATGACTAAAGCCTACCATAAAGCTAAGCATATTATTAAGGATCATGTCAACGCAAATGAAGATGATATTCTTATTGTTTCTGGTAATGGAATGACAGGTGTAGTTAATAAATTTCAACGTATTTTAGGTTTAAAAATACCTGAAAACATAAAGGAGTTTACCAAGGTGCCAGATGAAATGCGTCCAGTTGTTTTTATTTCGCATATGGAGCATCATTCTAACCAAACAACGTGGTTAGAAACCATTGCTAAAGTTGAAGTTGTGCCGCCAAATGAAGACGGATTATTTTGTTTAAGAAATTTAGAGAAGTTACTGCATCAATATAAAGATTGTACCATTAAAATTGCGTCTATTGTAGGTGGATCTAATGTTACAGGTATCCAAACGCCATATCATGATGTTGCTAAACTAATGCATCAGCATGGTGGTGTATGTTTTGTAGATTTTGCCTGTTCTGCACCATATGTAGATATTAACATGCATCCTAAGGATAAAGCAGAACAACTTGATGCTATTTTCTTCTCACCACACAAGTTTTTAGGAGGACCAGGCACTTCTGGTGTTTTGGTTTTTAATAAGAAGCTTTATAAAAACATGGTACCAGATTGTCCTGGAGGAGGTACCGTAAGTTGGACGAATCCTTGGGGAGAACACAAATACATTGATAATATTGAAGATCGAGAAGATGGTGGTACACCAGGATTTCTTCAAACGATAAAAACAGCATTATCTATTCGGTTAAAAGAAAAAATGGGTGTTGCTAATATTTTAAAACGCGAGCATGAATTAATTGCTATTGTTTTTAATAAATTAGGACATATTTCTAATATTAATATTCTCGCAGGTCAACATCAGGATCGCTTAGGTGTAATTTCTTTTTATATTGATGATTTGCATTTTAATTTGGCTGTGAAACTGTTGAATGATAAATTTGGTATTCAGACCAGAGGAGGTTGCAGTTGCGCAGGAACTTATGGACACTTTTTATTGCATGTAGATCAGCAAATGTCTCATGAGTTAACGGATGAAATTTCTATAGGTGATTTAGTGCGTAAACCAGGTTGGATTCGTATGTCTATTCATCCTACAACCACCAATGCAGAAATTGAGTTTGTATGTGATAGTATTATAGAGTTGTCTAAAAACCATAGAGATTGGGCAAATGATTATAAATATGCTAAAAGTAATAATGAGTTTATTCATAAATCAATTATAAATCAACCGAGTGATGTCACTAATGTTGATGCTTGGTTTGAGCTATAGTAGATATTAGTAATTAAAAGTATTTTCTTTTGTTAATTTTATAAATGCTTTGCTTTAAAGGAATTCGGTAGGAACTTTATCTCTATGTTTCCAGCGTTTATGCGTCCAAAGATAATATTGAGGTGCTTCCTTAATTTGTTCTTCAACAAGTTTAAAAAATAAATCCGTAATCTCGTAATCTTTGAAGTCTTTTGGGTGTTCTGTTATGGTTGTAAAAGTAGTTTCGTAATACCCACGTTTTATTCGTTTTACACTAAAAAATACAACTGCCATATCTAGTCTTTTGGCAAGCATTTCAGCGCCAGTGTACATAGGCACTTTTATTCCCATAAATTCATTCCAATGAAAAGCTTTACGTGCTTTTGGTGATTGGTCCGACACAAAACCGTTAATGGTTAATTCACCCTTTTTCTTACTGTCTAGCAAGATGCCAAACGTTTCTTTAGTGGTAATAAGATGCGAATTATATTTTGCTCTAATACGTTTTACTAATTTATCAAAATGCTTGTTGGCTAAGCGTTTGTAAACAGCGTAACCTTTATGTTTTACGTGTTTTTGAAGAATAAAAATCCATTCCCAACTGCCATAATGCGCGCACATTAAAATAATACTGCGTTGCTTTTTTTCTAAATCGTTAATTAAATCTACATTAGTAAATTTAAAACGTTTTTTCATCTGCGCTTCTGTAATGGTTAAGGATTTGATGGCTTCAACCATCATATCGCAAAAATGATGATAGAATTTTCTGGTGATTTCAGAAATTTCTTTTTCAGGCTTATCAGGAAAAACCAATCTTAAATTTTCTTTTACTGTAGCTTTTCTATATCCAATAATTCGGTATATAAAAAAGTAAATAATATCAGAAAATCCATAAAGTAATCTAAATGGTAAGATTGAAATTAACCAAAGAATAGGATAAACTAAAATATAAGCAATAAGTTGCATTAAAGTATGTTTGCAATTAAGCACAAATATATATATTTGATTTATAAGAATAGAGTTTATGGACAATTTAGGTATTAGTATAGTTACCATGGTTATTATTGCAGCAAACGGCATTATATCTTTTAAGGGATTTGATGATCGTGGCTTTTTTGAGAAATTTAAATTTAATGTAGGCAGTGTAAGGCGAGGCGAGCAAATTAGAATGTTAAGTTCTGGGTTTTTGCATGCTGATATGCAACATTTGTTTTTTAATATGTTTACGCTTTATTTCTTCGCGGATTTTGTGGTGGCAAAGTTGGGTTCTATTCACTTTTTAATCATTTATTTTGGAAGTTTAATTTTTGGTAATTTACTATCCTTATATTTTCATAAAGACGAATATTGGTACAGTGCAATTGGTGCAAGTGGTGCCGTTACAGGTATTTTGTATGCAGCCATATTATTAGAACCAGGAATGAGCCTATATATGTTCTTTATTCCTATCCCAATTCCTGGTTATATATTTGGTATTGGTTATTTATTGTACTCTATTTATGGCATGAAAAATAGTATTGGTAATATTGGCCATGATGCGCACTTTGGAGGTGCTATTGGTGGTTATGTTATTACTTTGATTTTATATCCAAGTTTGTTTCAAACTAATTTGGGCTATATAGGTTTATTAGCTATACCTATAATTATTTTATTTGTACTACATAAAACAGGAAAGTTGAAATAGCATCATTTAATTTATTTAAAGATAATAAGTTATGATATTTGTCATGTTTTTACGGATTTTCTAAAGTCATCTTTGTAGCTTGATTAATTCTAAAAAAGAAAAGATGGCTACATCAAAACCACTACATAAATTCCATATTCCTGTGATGGGATTAGCTTATACGATAGACAGTCCGATTAGAGTAGCTCAATATGGTATTTCGTCCGTAATTTCTATTATTGATGATGAGTTAGTTGAAAAAATGAATGCGTTTTACAGTAAAAAATTCGACTTACCGTATAAAGAAATTTCAAAAAAAGCACACGATTATCGTGCTGAGCGTATTACATCGTATTTAAATTTAGTAGATACGGTAGTAAAGGATAAATTCACAAAATTTAAAACTGAATTAACAGAAAGTAAAGTGGCTTTAGAGCATTTTATGGCAACCTTACCAAATAGTTCAGATTTTAAAGCAGGACTTTCTCATTTAATGCAAGAAGGTGCAGCACTTAAAGACAGTGTAAAACATTATTTAGAATCCCATTTAAAACCTGGTGAAATAGATGTTAACATAATGACTAAAGTGGATAAAGATAATTTTAATAAATCGGAACAATTGCCAACGGAGTTTAATGATGCACATGCTTCACTTAGAGGATTTGCAAATAGTAATTTAAGTTCTTCTGTGGTACTGTCTGCTGGTATGAATCCGAGATTATATAGTTATTTTGAAAAATTTAAAGACTTCTTTCCCGATGAAAATGGTCAATTAAAAAAGAAAATAATTTTAAAAGTAAGTGATTACCGATCAGCCATAATTCAAGGAAAGTTTTTAGCGAAAAAAGGACTTTGGGTATCAGAATATAGAATAGAGTCTGGTTTAAATTGTGGCGGACATGCATTTGCGACAGAAGGTTTTTTATTAGGTCCGATTTTAGAAGAATTTAAAACCAAGAAAAATGAACTAATACAAGATACGCACCATGTTTTAAAAAAAGGTTTAGAATTAAAAGAATTAGAAGTTCCTTCCGAACCATTAGAATTAAAAATTACAGTACAAGGCGGTGTTGGTACCTCAGAAGAACAAGCCTTTTTGTTAGAAAATTACAAAGTAGATTCTGTTGGTTGGGGAACACCATTTTTATTGGTGCCTGAAGCCACTTCGGTAGACCAAGAAACAAGAAATTTGTTAGCAAAAGCTAAAGAAAAAGATTTATATCTCAGTGGTATTTCCCCATTAGGTGTGCCATTTAATACCATTAAGGGAACCACAAATGCGTATTATAAACAACAACGTATAGACAATAATAAAGCAGGTAGTTCTTGTCCTAAAAGACTTTTAGCTTTGAGTAAAGCTTTTGGAGCAGAAGGTATTTGTACGGCTTCTAAAAAATACCAAGATATTAAGTTGCAAGAATTAGAAGAAAAAAAAGACTCTTTAACTTCTAAGATTTATAATAATGCAAAAGCTAAAATAACTGAGAAAGCTTGTCTTTGCGTTGGTTTAGCAAATGCATCGTATTTAGAAAATGATATTGACATAAAAGGGCAGGAGCAAGGCGTTGTAATATGTCCTGGTCCTAATTTGGCTTATTTTGACAAAGAAGTATCGCTTTTTGAAATGATAAAGCACATTAACGGAACGAGTTCAGTATTGCCTTCTTATAATCGTCCAAATATGTTTGTAAAGGAATTAAAAATGTATGTTGATTATTTGAAGAATGAAATACAAACCATGTCTGATGAGCTTACATTAAAACAAGTAAAAAAATGGAATGCTTTTAAGAGCAATCTTTTTAATGGTATTGCCTATTATCAAGACTTGTTTATGTCGTTTACTACAGAGGATTATAAAAACATATACAAAGAATTTCAGTATTACAAAACTGAATTAGATGCTGTGATTATTCCTGAATATGTAAAAGTTTAATTTTTTTTTAATGCTTCCTGTTTTTAACAAGCTCGTAAAATCCTAAAATAGGAAGCATTTACCTCTTGGCAATCATATATTTTACAATACTTTTGTAGCAAATAATTGTAAAATGCATAACGATACTATTGTTGCCTTAGCAACACCATCTGGAAGTGGTGCCATTGCCGTTATACGATTGTCTGGCAAAGATGCCATAACAATTGCGTCAAAATGTTTTAAGTCTGTTACTAATAAAGACCTAACAAAGCAACCAACGCATACCATACATTTAGGTCATATTATAGAGAATAATAGAACTATAGATGAGGTTTTAGTATCCGTATTTAAAGACCCAAATTCTTATACTGGAGAGAATGTAATAGAAATATCTTGCCATGGCTCTTCTTATATTCAACAAGAAATAATACAGTTGTTTTTACGGCAAGGTTGCAGAATGGCAACAGCAGGAGAATTTACCTTGCGCGCTTTTTTAAATGGGAAGTTAGATTTAAGTCAGGCAGAAGCGGTTGCAGATTTAATATCTAGTGATAATGAAGCATCGCATCAAATAGCTATGCAACAAATGCGTGGCGGTTTTTCTTCAGAGATAGCAAAGCTTCGTGAAGAATTGTTGAATTTTGCCTCGTTAATTGAGCTAGAATTAGACTTTGCAGAAGAAGACGTTGAATTTGCTGACAGAACACAATTTAAGCAACTGATAGAACGTATCACTTTTGTATTAAAGCGTTTAATAGATTCGTTTGCGGTAGGTAATGTGATAAAAAACGGAATTCCTGTTGCCATTGTTGGTGAGCCTAATGTTGGGAAATCTACATTACTTAATGCGTTGTTAAATGAAGATAGAGCTATTGTTTCTGAAATTGCCGGAACCACTAGAGATACTATTGAGGACGAAATCTCCATAGGAGGTATCGGTTTTCGATTTATTGATACTGCCGGAATACGAGAAACCAAAGATGTTGTAGAAAGCATAGGTATTAAAAAGACCTTTGAAAAGATAGAGCAATCTCAAGTTGTAATTTATTTATTTGATGCTAAGCAAAGCATTAATAATCTCGAAGCTGTAAGAATTGAGATTGCTAAAATTAGAAATAAGCATCCTCAAAAGCCATTATTGGTAATAGCAAATAAAATAGATGCATTAACAGATATACAATTAGCTGAAATCAATACAACAATTGCAGGCGTACTGCTGTTATCTGCTAAAACAGGTTTTGGTGTAGAGCAATTAACTAATTCATTGCTGAACCTTATCAATACAGGAGCCTTGCGTAATAATGAAACTATAATTACAAATTCTCGTCATTATGATGCTTTATTAAAGGCATTTGAAGAAATCCAAAAAGTACAACATGGTTTAGAAACAGGATTATCGGGTGATTTGTTGGCTATTGATATTAGGCAAGCTTTGTATCACTTTGGAGAAATTACAGGAGAAATTACTAATGATGATTTATTAGGAAATATTTTTGCTAATTTCTGTATTGGGAAGTAATTAAGCTTCTTTTTATTGGTTTTTACTTGTTTTTCAATGGTTTACATATTCTTTTTTGTTGCCTAATTGCCCTTTTTTAACTATATTTGTTTCATATATGTTGCCCAACATACGGATTTGTTGCCCAAATCTGTTGGCAAAAATAAAGGCGAAATGATGCACCATAACGCACCACGTTGCACCATTACGCTACATAAAGCACCATTTATGAGCAGTAATTTATACATCCCGAAAACTTGTAAGCATTGCGGAAATGCTTTTACAGCACGTACAACAGTAACTAAATACTGTGGTAATTCTTGCGCTAAAAAAGCCTATAAGGCCAGAAAGCGTAAAGAAAAAATTCAATCAACTCTTAATGCAGATATGAAGCAAAAGAATGAAGTGATTGAGGTTCAAAATACAAATGCTGTAAACAATAAAGATTTTTTAAGCGTTACAGAGGCTTCTCAATTAATTGGTGTTAGTAGATGGACCATTCAAAGAATGATTCAACAAGGACGTTTAAAAGCTGTTCCTTTCGGAAGAAAACGTATTGTAGCCAGATGGCAAATAGAAAACCTTTTTAATTAGCATCCTATGAAAGTAACATTAAGACAACGCAAGAAGAATGACAAAATAAGTTTGTATTTAGATTACTATCATAAAGGCAAACGTAAAACCGAATATTTGCGTTTATACCTTACACCTAACCCTAAAACTAAAACCGAAAGAGAGGTTAACAAGAAAACCAAACAATTAGCGGAAACTATTTGCGCTCAACGACAGATTGAAATTCAAAACGGTATTTATGGATTCCAAGATATTGAGAAATTAAAAGGGAGTTTTATTACTTATGTAACAGCATTAGCAGAGAAAAAGAATACAAGCTCTGGTAACTATGGTAATTGGAACAGTATGTTAAAACATCTAAAAACTTTTTGTCCAACAGACGTAAGTTTTCAAGATATTGATAAGGATTTTGTAGAACGGTTTAAAGAGTATTTAGATAAGGATGCTATGGCAAGAGCAGGTAAAAAATTATCTCAAAACTCTAAATATTCCTATTATGGAAAATTTAATGCAGCATTAAAACAAGCTGTTAAAGATGGTATTTTAAGAATAAACCCAGCAAATGGTGTTGAGTATTTTAAACAAGGTGAACCTCAACGAGAGTTTTTAACTTTGGATGAATTACAAATAGCAGTTAACACAGAATGTGAGTTACCACTTTTAAAAAGTGCTTTTATATTTTCTGCGCTTACCGGTTTACGTTGGTCAGATATTGAAAAACTGATTTGGTCAGAAATTCAACATTCTAAAGAAATGGGCTATTATATTCGTTTCAGACAAAAGAAAACAAAAGGAGTTGAAACTTTACCTATTTCAGACCAAGCGGCAGAACTGTTAGGAGATAAAGGTAAACCTGAAGAAAAAGTTTTTCAAGGTTTACATTATAGTGCTTGGTCAAATTTAAAGTTGCAACAATGGATGCTTAAAGCAGGAATAACAAAAAATATCACGTTCCATTGTGCGCGTCATACCTATGCAACTTTACAATTAACTTTAGGAACAGATATTTATACAGTTTCAAAGTTGTTGGGTCATAAGGAATTGAGAACTACACAGATTTATGCCAAAGTAATTGATGATAAAAAGAAAGAAGCTGCTAACCGTATTCAACTGGATTTATAATGAAAGGAAGTATGTTTTCAAGTTTAGTTTATATAACCAATGGCCTACATAGAGATAATAGAAAGGAAAAGGATTTTAAGCACTTATTGTCTGATTTCAAATTGAATCCAAAAGCTAATAATGCGGTTTTTAAAGTAAACTTTAAAAAGCCTTTAAATGCTAAAAAAGAATACTACCAAAAGCTGATATTTAATGAAACAGAAAAGACAGTAGTATCATTTGTAAAGGAATTTCCTGAAAATGCTACAGTTCCAGAAAATAAATACAGTTTTACTATTCTGCTTAACAAGTTTGATAAGTACTTAAATGACATCGCAAATTATATAAATAATAGAGCGATAACAGCAGATTTTAATATTGACGACAATTATATCATCAACTACTTAAAAGTATCTGTAATCCGATTATATGCTGAACTGCAAGAACAATATGGTCAGTTTTCAGAAGATTCAAAATTCACAATTTTAGAAATAGCTGAAAAATATTTTAATGACACAACGTTTGATATTAATCAGATAGAAAAAGCGAACACAAAAAAAACAGTTACTAAAAAAGAACCGAGAGTTACAGCAAAACCAAAAACCTCTTTCGGTTATAAAAGCAAAGACACCTCAACCTTATTAACTGTACTAAAGCAATTAAACCTAAAAATTGATTTGTTAGATAATCGTTCAACTGTTGAGCAATTTCAAGAACTATTATTATCTAAAGATTTTACAGTAGTAGATTTTCAAATTTATCTTCAATGCGAAACCACACAGTTTAGTTACGTGGTAAAAAAGCTAAAACCATTTTTTAATAGTTTCAATCCTACTTCAATTGAACGCTCTGGTAAATTTAGAACTAAAACAGATACACCTTTAAGAGCAAATAATCTTCACAAAAACAAAGTTCACAACCCAAAAGAAAAGGAAGAAATAGATAAAATCATCCAACAACTGCAATAAAAAACAGTAAGAATAGTAAGAAACCTTACTGTTGTCTTACCCTTGCTTTACACTCTTACTAAAATAGGAAAGCCAATTTTAAACCTTTGTCCTGTTCTTGAAAACCAAGAATGACATTTGGCCAGATGTCCTCATTTATTTAAAACAAAATAAACGATGGACACAAATATCATCGAAAAGTTAGACCGCATTGAAAAACTCTTATTAGAGCAACAAACAATGCAAAAGCAAGTATTGAACTTCAATGAAACTTGCAAGTATTTAGAACTATCACAATCGCACTTGTATAAACTTACAAGTACGGGAGCCATTCCACATTATAAACCGAATGGAAAAAAAATCTATTTCCAACGTCAGGAGTTAGACCAATGGTTACTACGTAACCGTATGGATTCCCAAGATGAAATCGAACAGCAAGCTGCCGATTACCTAATCAAAAAAGGAAAGGTAAAGTTATGACTGAAATAATCGATTTACTCTTGGCACTCTCACAAGAGATTAAGGACATAAAAGCACGTATCGAATTAATAAGAGCAACGAGAGCAGAGTGCTTAAAAGATACGTGGATTGACAATCAGGACGTATTGCAAACGCTACATATTAGCCAACGCACACTACAAACATTCCGTTCAAATGGTACGCTTCCATATAGCAAGATACAAGGTAAATTTTATTACAAGGTATCTGATATAGAGGAACTATTACAGAGCAATTATTATAACCCAAATTTCAAATGCGATGGTAATAAGTAGAGAAAATATCTTGAAGAAAACGCATTACGGTTTAAATATCTATGCGTATGTATTAAGACAGTATTATTCTGAAACAACAGTCCTTTCCTTAAAAGGAAGGGACTGCGGGGTAACCCGTAACCCTTTTAACGGTGGTAAATCAACATTACAAATTAATGTTGTTGAAAATAAAGCAATACATTATGATACAGAACTAACCGATTTTAAAGGTGATGTTTTTGATTTTGCATCCTATCATTTTAAACTCGTAGATGATGAAGAATTATTACTTAAAATCAACACTGAATTACATCTAAATCTTGAAGTTAAAAAAGAAAATGAATTGTCTTGGTTAGATGATCCCGATGATACTTGGTATGCTTACAGCAGTTTTTATAAAGCACCAATTAGAAATGTATTTCCAAATCAAAAAGTAAGATTACATCAAATATTTGAGCGTATTACAAGCGATAAGTATAAAAGTATCACAGAACAATTCAGAGCGATTAAAGACCCAAAAGAAGCACGAAAATTTAAAGCAAATCATTTTGATTATGTAACATTTTCAGGTGTGTTTTCTAAACGAAATGATGATAGTTTAATTGAGCATTCATCATTACTGACAATCGATTTTGACCATTTAGAAAATCTTGAAGAACTAAAACAACAATTATTAAACGATGAATATTTCGAAACCGAATTGCTGTTTACATCACCTTCAGGAGAAGGCTTAAAATGGATAATTAGAATCGATTTATCCAAAGTGTCACACAATGAATATTTTATTGCGGTGGCCAATTATATAAAACATACATATAACATAGAGGTTGACCAATCAGGTAAAGACATTTCCAGAGCGTGTTTTTTATCCCACGATCCATTGGCATTCCTACATAAAAGACATCAAAAGTTATGACAAAAATATTTAACCCAAAAGATTGGTTAACTGTTCCAGAGCCAAAAGAAGTAACTAAAAAACCAATCAACAACAACTCTACGATGGTTGTTGTAAATGATATTGAAACATATATCAACGCATTAGGACAATCAGGTATCGATATTACAGATACTTATGATAAATGGCGTGATATTGGTTTTGCTATTTCAGAAGAATACGGAGAAGCTGGACGTGATTACTACCATAGAATAAGTAAAAATTATTCTGGCTACGACCATAAAGAATGCGACGAACAGTATAATAAATGCTTACAGGCAAAAGGACACGGTATAAGCATAGCAACATTATACCACCATTTACATCAAGTTGGTATTAAACCACAACAGCAACAACAAGTTGTTGAAGTGTTGCAACAGTCAGAAGAAGTAAAACAGCCACTGCCAACAATACCAACAACAGTTTACAGCAATATTCCGACATTTTTACAACAAGTAACACAGCCATCAAGCAGTAATGAAGAACGTGATATTTTATTGTTGGGTGCATTAACAGCGTTTAGTGCTTGTTTTCCAAAATTGTTTGGTGTGTACGACCAACGCAAGGTATTTAGTAACTTGTATTTATTTGTTACAGCACCAGCTTCAGCAGGAAAAGGAAGATTAAACCAAATTAAAAATTTGGTAAATCCTGTTCACAAACAACAACGTGAACAATCCAAAATCCTAAAACAACAACATCAAGTTGAAATGGCAACTTATAATATGAATAAGGGTAAAAGTGAAACAATGGAAAAACCAAATAAACCACCTGAAAGGATGTTGTTTATTCCTGCCAACAATAGCGTTACGGGTGTTTATCAATTAATATCTGACAATGAAGGTAGAGGGTTAATTTTTGAAACTGAAGGTGATACTTTAGCACAAGCCTTTAAAAGTGATTACGGTAATTATTCCGATGGTTTTCGTAAAGCATTCCACCACGAAACCATTAGTTATTATCGAAGAACAGATAGAGAATATGTAGATATTGAAAGACCTTGTTTGTCAACAGTATTGTCAGGTACACCAAAGCAAATTCAAGCATTGGTTCCAAATGCTGAAAATGGGTTGTTTAGTCGTTTTATGTTTTATTATATGAATATCAAACCAACTTGGAAAAACGTTTTTCAAACAGGCACAGCAAATGGTTTAGATGAATACTATGACCAATTAGGAAAAGATTTTTTTGAGCTATACAAAACCTTAAAAAACAATCCAGCTATTGAAGTAAGGCTAACAACAGAGCAACAACAAAAATTCAATGTGTTTTTTGAAAAGTTACAAACCAAATATCTCAACTTACAACCAGATGATTATATCGCAACAGTAAGGCGTTTAGGCTTAATTGCATTTAGAATTATAATGTTATTTTCTGTATTTCGAATTATGGAAGATGGTGATGTCAACCAAGTGAGGTATTGTGAAGATGTAGATTTTGAAAACACATTGGAAATGATTAGCGTGTTAGTAAAGCATAGTAGTAAGGTTTTTAACGATTTACCTATGGAACAAAAGCAAGTAAAACGAGCCAATCGAAAAGAACGTTTTTTAGATGCGTTACCTCATCAATTTTCAAGACAAGATTATCTAAATATAGCCGACAAAAACAAAATACCCCACAAAACAGCAGAAGGCTATATTACCAAATTTGTTGATGCAGGTTTAATACATCGAGAAGCACACAACAATTATACAAATCCTGCAAAAACATAATTCAGGATTTTGAGGATTTAAGGATAAAATTGATAGGACTTCCTTAAATCCTTAACTTCCTCATTCCCTTGTTAATAACTGTTAATATCTTTTTCTTACTTCTTTCTTTCCTTTTCTTAAATTAGACAAAATTTGACAAGTCTAAATAATTCTATTATGGAGTTTGGAGAGTATATACGTTCATTGCGTGAAAAGCACAATTTACTATTAAGAGAAATGGCTGCAAACCTAAATATGGATGTTGCCTATTTAAGCAAAATAGAACGTGGAAATCGTATAGCAAGACGCGAACAAGTAGTCGCTTTTGCTAAAACATTAAAAGAAGACGAGAATGAATTAATTAAGCTATGGATGTCGGAACAAATTGTACTAATGCTAAAAAATGAAAAAGAGCGTACGGAAATCCTCAAAATAGCTGAAGAAAAAATTAGTAAGATTGTTAAAAAGGGTAAGAATTTAAAGTGATTTATGTTTAAAGAGAATAAATATTATGGAGAGGTATGGTTCAAATCTGCAGAGGATGATAAATGCTTTTGTGTATTAGAGTTAATTAATGATGAAGTACACATAACGACCAATTTATCAGAAAGATTACCTGCCTATCAAATAGAGTTAATTTATGGAGTTTTTACAGGTTTAGGCTATTTAACTTTTGTAAACTGCAAGATTAAAAACAGTAGCAATGGAATAGTAGAGACTAAAACTTATAAACCTAAATATACTTTTGCTTGTGCATATCATTTAATTGAACCTGTAGGTTTGAGAATTAATGAATTTCAAATTGACAATTTAGCAATTGTGAGTTGGGTTAGAAAAATGCATTGGTATAATTCTTTAGAAGACAAACTTGAAAAAGAGGATGACGTAATTCATAATACGAATATTGCTAAAGACTTATCTATAAAAATTACAAAATCAACATCATATACTTCTAACCACGATTTTTTTAGAATGGACAATGTTGGATATGTTGATTTTAAATCAGAAAAAAGTTTGAGTATTCTTGAGAGTATAGATTTATATAATTCATTTCAAAAATTATTTCATTTTTTATACGGTAAGTCTGTACAATTTAAGGCTTTTAATTTCAAATGTTTAAGTTGTGGTAACTGGGCTTCGTTATATTATAAGGATGATTTCAACAAGGAAAACATATCTGGTTTTATCGCGCTTGACTATGATACTATTAAAGATGATTTATCTAATATAATTAAGCATTGGTATAACAATGAAGGTATAGGTTATTGTGCTGATATTATCATCGAAAATTTACTCTCGGTTAAAACAAGTCATAGTAGACGATTTACAAATTCTTATTCAGCTTTTGAGGCTTATAGTTTGAAATTTGGAAACAAGATGAAGAACTCATCTTTTGCCAAAGATTTATTAGAACAAAAGCAATTATTAGCCGATATAACTAATATACCTAAAGATGAGATTAAAATTTATGTATCAAAAATTGTACGTCATCGAGATTATTTAATACATCGTACTAAAACAAAAAACAATATTTTCACACAATTTGAATTATTGTATATATCGTTTCTCTTGGATTATATAGTTGGTATTGGTCTAATGAAACAAATGGATGCTTCCGAAAAAATTATTGAAAAGATTATAGGTAGAGCCAAATCTACATATCAAGATATGCAGTCTGTAAATAAATTATTAAATAAAGATTTATTAGAAAGTACTAATCAAAAAGCACCAAATATGTAAAACCCAAAACACCTCATTACTTATGCAAGAACACTTAAAAACCAACATACTTAACTTTAAATGGCCTAATAGTGCGCCTACCATTTATTTAACTTTAGAAGATATTGAAGGTAGTCATCCTATACATAAATCTAAATTTTCAAGGCAGATTAAAGAGGTGTTTCCAGATGCAGACTTATCTAACAAAGACCAAATATTTACAACATTTACAACGGAAATACCAGATGCACCAAGCATTAAGTTAAATTTAGTAGATGGTAGAGAATTAAGAATATATAAGCAATTCCTTAAACACCAATTAAGAAGCTATTTTAAAGCAAAAGACTATGTAGTTGTAAAAAACTTTGTAGGTGATGTACAGGTTTGGATGCCTTCTCTTAAAGGCAATACAGAGCATTATAATTTATATTATAAGTTTTCATTTAAAATACAATTTGCAAAATTAACCGACTTACCAGAACTTATTGTATCGTACGATGGCACATCAAAAGTCCTTACAACGTCTGTTAAGGATATTGAGGATTCAGAGTTAATAAAACGTTGCGTATATGGACAAACTATCTTCAATTATCAAATGAACCTCGATACAGAGGAAAAAGAAGATTATTTCAATGCTATTGAGTTTGATAAAGCATTCCCAATTTTTAGTTTACCATTAGCCAGAGCATTAGAGATACCTATTGAAGAACCAATTAGACCAGCTAATAAATACCAAAAGTATGTAGCACTTATTAATAATTTTGCAACCAATTATTTGTTTGCAGAAGATTTTAAAGCCATTTTCCCGTTTAAAAACGATGCATTTATTGATGTGCCTCTCAACCGTATTAATCACATTGACCCACAAGTAGGATTATTAGAGTTTGGTAAAGACCAATATGGTAACAAGAAAACCCATTTAGTGCCTAAATTGGCAATGAATAACCTTAACCCATACAAACGACCAAACAACCAAAATATTAAGTTTTTCTTTGTGTACCATACCTCGCATAAAGAAGCAATTAAAACATTTTACAACAACCTTAAAACTGGTGTTACGGCAGATAAAAAATATTTTAAAGGGATTGAGGCTTATGTAAACATTAAGGCTTCAACTTCTAAAGAGCATTTTATAGAGTTTACCAACGAAAGCGACCCAATTCCAGAAATTACAGAAAAGTTAGAAAACCTTTCATTCGACCACGATACTGTACGTTATGCAGCGTTTTATTTAAGTCCTTTCGATAAGTTTACACCAAATCCTGAAGACCGAGAAATATATATTCAAATCAAAGAACTCTTTCTAAATGAAGGCATTGTTACACAGGTTGTAGATTATGAAAAAATGGTGGTCAATATCGAGAATCAATACAACTTCCAATTCTCATTACAAAATATGGCATTGGCAATTCACGCCAAATTAGGTGGCGCACCTTGGAAACTTGCAGTAACCGATAAAAAAGAATTAGTAATAGGTGTTGGTGCATTTACCAATCAAGGCGAAAACAGACGTTATATAGCAAGTGCCTTTAGTTTTCAAAACAATGGCTTGTTTAGAAAGTTCGAGTATTTTGACCAAAGCGAAACAGACCTGTTAGCAGGTAGTATATGTAAAGCCATAAGAGATTTTACATCTGTTGCAGAAGCTGATAAAGTAGTCATTCACTTCTATAAAGAAATGAGCTACGAGGAACTAAAACCTATTATAAGAGGGATGCATACATTAGGGTTAAAAATTCCTCTCTACATTCTAAATATCAATAAAACAGAAGCAGAAGATATTATTGCTTACGACCTCAATTGGAATAAAAAGTTAATGCCAGTAAGTGGTACATACATACGTATAAGCGAAAACCAATTTTTGCTGTTTAACAATGCACGTTACCCTAATTCTCAAAGGTATGCAGATACAGATGGCTATCCATTTCCAATAAAAATTAAAATAAGCAGTCCAGATGAAGATGCTTTTGAAGATGCAGACGTCGTGTTAGAATTATTAACACAAGTATATCAGTTTAGCAGATTGTATTGGAAATCACTACGACAACAGAATGTCCCAATCACTATAAAATATCCAGAAATGGTAGCACAAATAGCGCCACGATTTAATAATGGTGTTCCAGATGATGCCAAAGATGCTTTATGGTTTTTATAAAAGAATGATATGTCAAGATTAAGAAGAAAAGAAACACTTGCATCTATAATGGGTTTTGGTTTTATCCATTTTGAGTTCCATTTAATTGAAGATTATATGAATCATATGGAAACTCATTTTGAAAGAGAATTAAAAAATATAGAGGTTGAGTATGATAATTTTCAAAAATCCAAAGAGGTTGATAAATCAGAATATTCAGAGGAATATTTAGACCACATACAGGATTCCTTTATTGACAATGTTTTTATGTTTAATGATGTTTACATCAAAAATTATAGAAACGCTCAAATCATACAACTGTATTCTTTTTTTGAAGATGTTTTAAAACGTGGTTGTGATAGGTTCGCATCGTATAAACAAACAGACTACAGAGTAGATGACTTAAAGGGTAATAATGATATTGATAAGGTAAAGAAGTTCTTAAAGCAGTCAGCTAAAGTTGATTTTTCGATACTCAATCCTGAATGGAGTTTTATCGATAATTTTAGACAAGTACGTAATTTAGTTGTTCATCATAAGGGTATAATTAAAAACAACGATACCGTCAATAATAGTGATAAAAAGTTCAATAACATTAAGAGTTTTAGCAAAGGTAAGTTTACTTTAAAACAGTATGTCTCTTCACAAAATAGATTTGAAATAGTACTTGATAATCCAAAATTCTTTAAAGAGATAGTAAATAACATTGAAAGTCTATTAGATAAAATAGGCAGTAAAGAAATGCCTTTAAACGAAGTAAAATAGAGTATGTCAAACCCAATAAAACAACATTATATTCCACGTTCATATTTAAAGAACTTTGGAATTGAAGGTAGAAAAAGAAATTATTTTGTTGATGTTTATAAAACTGATGATGATATTCTTTTAGAACAGATTAGTACTAAAGATATTTGTTTTGAGAAAAACATATATACTATTCCAGCAGAATCTGATGAGATTAAATATGCATTAGAAAAACATTACGCTGAAAATGTAGATAGTGAATTTCAAAAGGTCTATTCTCTGCTTATTGATGAAAAAACTTTAACGGTAACCCAAGAACAAAAAATACAGATACTCTACGTTTGTCTCTCGCTATATTTTAGAACACCAAGAATTTTAAATCTTCAACGGAGTATGAATAATCAAATTTTTGATAGAGCAGCTCATACAGCAGATGAAGAAGGATTGATAAAAATGAACTTATATAGTGAAAAAATAAAGTTTCACATTGATGATATTGAAGCTGTAAAAAAAGAACATAACGAACGTTCAAGAACGGTTTTTTTAGTAAACCATTTAGAACAATGGGGGAATTTTGTAAAATATAAATATGACTGTACTATTAATGTTATTAAAATTAATGATGCGAATGCACCTCTCATAACTTGCGATAATCCTGTATCCATCAGGCATTTTGAAACAAATCGTTTTCAAGGGTTATATGACCCAAGAGCAGTAATAACTTTACCATTAGACCGCTCACATTATTTAGAAATTCATCCCAATGACTATGCAGATGGCCAAACAAGAATTAATCGTCTTACACAAGATAGAGACTATGTATTCACTACAAATGGAGTAACCCAACAGAATGCAGAAAAACTATTAATTGGTTATAAAGGAGATATTGATAAACATTTCGATATTCAAAGTCATTATGAAAAACCAGAAAATGGTGAGGAATTTGTCAAAAAAGCTAAATACAGAGCGGAACAAGCTCTAATTCTATTTGAGATTTTAAAGAAAAAAGGATTTGTTTCCAATGAATTTATTGGTAAGCTAAAAGAGTTATTAGAACACCCTTATTGTAAGGATGACATACAAATGCTGAAGTATAAAAAAGTACTTTCTAAAATGGGTAAGTGGTAGTATAATACTTTTGCAACATCATTTGCAACACCATTGCATTAAATAATTTATATATTTGTCTAAATTATATGAAAATATTTTTTTCCATATCAATGTCTATTTTATTCTTTTTTCAAGGGATAAGCATAGATATGGACTTTTGTGGTCCAATTAAAGAAATTTCAAGTGTTATTACCCATTATCAAGAACATAAAGTCTATGGCGACTCTTTCCTTGAATATGTAGTTGAAGATTACATTGACAATGATACAAAAAATGAAGGGCATCATCATAACCCAGATAAGGAGAATACACCTTTCCATTCCCATAATCAATGTTGTCACCCTTTGGTATTAATTATTGCGAACAACAATTTGGCTTTAACCAATCGACTAAAATTTGAAGAGAAAAAACAGTATAATTTACATAAAGTAAACTTCACTTCCAGATATTTGGAATCACTTTTCCAGCCACCAAGGGCATAATTCAGTTTTTTTAAAGGATAACTATATCCAATTTTGAGCCTAAATGGTTCTTTTTATTTCGTACAATTCTATTTCTTATATCAGAATTGTATCGAATAGTTTAACTGAATTAATACATTTTCTATGATTAATAAAATCATTGATTTTTCAATCAATAACAAATTCATTATTGGTTTGCTAACGCTTACCATTGTTGGAGCAGGTATTTGGAGTATGACCCAAGTACCAATCGATGCTGTTCCAGATATTACCAATAATCAAGTACAAGTCATTACACAAGCACCCAATTTAGGTACAGAGGACATTGAGCAATTTGTAACCTATCCTGTGGAAGTCGCAATGAGTAACTTACCTGAAGTAAAGGAAATCCGTTCCATTTCTCGTTTTGGCTTGTCTGTGGTTACTATAGTTTTTGACGATGATATGGGAACGTATCTACCGCGTCAATTAGTAGCTGAAAAACTAAACGAAGTCAAAGAACAAATTCCGAGTGGTTTTGGCGAACCAACTATGGGTCCTATTTCTTCTGGTTTAGGAGAAATCTATCAATACACACTTAAAGTAAAACCAGAATATAAAGACAAATATTCGGTTACTGATTTGCGTACAATGCAAGATTGGATTGTACAGCGTCAAATGGCTATGGTAGAAGGTGTTATTGAAGTAAACGCAATAGGTGGAAAAATTAAACAGTACGAAGTTGCTGTAGACCCAAACGAACTAAAAGCTATTGGTTTAACAATTACCGATGTTTTTGAAGCTCTTGAAGCCAACAATCAAAATACAGGTGGTGCATACATTGAAAAGAACCATCAAGCCAATTTTATTCGTGGCGAAGGCTTGGTGCGTAGTTTAGAGGATATTAAAAAGATTACGGTTAAAAACACAAACAATATTCCAATTACCGTAGGCGACATTGCAACGGTACAATTTGGTGCTGCTATTCGTTATGGCGCTTTAACCCAAGATGGCGAAGGCGAAGTAGTTGGTGGTTTGGTTATGATGCTTAAAGGCGCTAATTCAAACGATGTTATTGAGAATGTAAAAGTGCGAATGGCTCAAATTGAAGAATCATTGCCTGAAGGCGTGATTATTGAACCTTTATTAGACCGTAGTAAATTAATAGCAGAAACGACATCAACGGTAGCTGGAAACCTTATGGAAGGCGCATTAATAGTCATTTTTGTACTTATCTTTTTATTAGGAAACTGGAGAGGTGGTTTAATAGTAGCTTCAACAATTCCATTATCACTATTATTCGCATTTATACTAATGAATGTTTTTGATGTTTGGGCTAATTTAATGAGTCTGGGAGCAATAGATTTCGGAATTATTGTCGATGGTGCTGTAATTATTGTAGAAAGTACAGTTTTTCTTATTGCATCACAAGTATTAAAGAAAAGGAAATTGACATCCAAAGAACGCGATGGCGTTGCAGCAGATGCTTCAAAAAAAATGATGAATGCTGCCTTTTTCGGCCAGCTGATTATCCTAATTGTATTTCTACCAATATTAGCATTAGAAGGCATTGAAGGAAAAATGTTCAAACCAATGGCATTGACTTTCATTTTTGCAATGATTGGTGCAATGGTACTTTGTTTGACGTATGTACCAATGATGTCTGCCTTGATTTTAAGAGCACCAAAAAATGACAAACAATCGTATGGCGATAAATTTGTGCATTGGGTAGAACGTAAATACCAACCGCTATTAGAAAAAGCCTTAAAGAAAGGAAAATTAATAATTGGTGTTTCTGTTGTATTATTTGGTATTGCAGTTTTTATGTTTACAAGAATGGGTGGCGAATTTATTCCACAATTAGATGAAGGTGATATTGCATTTCACGCCATCTTAAAACCCGGTAGCTCACTTACAGAAACGATTGAAACAACTACAAAAATTGAACAAATTGTAAAAGCAAAGTTTCCAGAAGTTGAAAAAATAGTCAGTCGAATTGGTGTTGCAGAAATTCCAACAGATCCAATGCCAATGGATATTGCTGATGTTTTTGTAATACTGAAACCAAAAAGCGAATGGACTACTGTAGAGACAAAAGATGAACTCATTGAAAAAATGAAAGAAGCTGTTGAAATAATTCCTGGTGTTAACTATGAATTTACACAACCCATTGAAATGCGTTTTAATGAATTACTTGAAGGTGTTAGAGAAGATATTGCTATTAAACTTTATGGAGAAGATATAAATCTACTGTCTCAAAAAGCAGAAGAAATATCTAAAATCATTGCTGGTACAGAAGGTATTGGCGATATGAAAGCGGAAGCTACAACGGGTTTACCACAAATGACAATTACGTATAACAGAAGTAAATTGGCACAATACGGACTTCAAATAAATACATTAAATCAAATTGTGCAATCAGCTTTTGCAGGAGGAATAGCAGGAACTATTTTTGAAGGCGAAAAGCGATTTGATTTGGTGGTTAGGTTAAGTTCTCATAATCGTAAAGACATAACAGATGTGCAAAATTTGTATATCAACTTGCCTTCTGGTGCGCAAATTCCATTACGTGAAATTGCGGATGTTAGCTACAAAGCTGGTCCAATGCAAATCAGTAGAGACAATACCAACAGAAGAACTTATGTAGGTGTCAATGTTAGAGGTCGTGATGTAAAATCATTGGTAGAAGAAATTAAAACTAAATTAGATGCACAATTAGAACTGCCTTCTGGTTATTTCATTCGTTATGGTGGTGCTTTTGAAAATTTAGAACGTGCCAGTAACCGTTTACAAACTGTTGTTCCTATTGCCTTGTTACTCATTTTTGTACTGATTTATTTTGCATTAAAATCCTTACCACAAACCTTGATGATTTATATAGCAATCCCAATGGCAACCATTGGAGGTGTTGTAGCGTTATGGTTGCGTGATATGCCTTTTAGTATTTCGGCAGGTGTTGGTTTTATTGTGTTGTTTGGTGTTGCAGTATTAAACGGATTAGTAATGATTAGTGGTTTGAATGAGTTAAAAGAAGAAGGAGTTACCAATCTAAAAGATAGAATTATAGAAGGTACAAAGCGAAGAATCAGACCTATAATGTTAACTGCTTTTACAGATGTTTTAGGCTTTCTACCTATGGCAATTTCAGCATCGGCTGGTGCAGAAGTTCAGCGACCTTTAGCAACCGTTGTAATTGGTGGTTTGTTAACCTCTACACTATTAACATTATTCGTTTTACCTATATTATATCATTGGGTAGAAAACAAATCATTCAATTTTAGGGCTAACAAAAAGGTAATTACAGTTACTGCTATGGTGGCTTTTATGTTTTTGTTGCCAATAACAGGAAATGCGCAAAAAATAAATGATTCGTTACCAATTATTTCGATGCAAGAAGCTGTAAAATTGGCTAAAGAAAACTATCCAAGTTTAAAACAACAACAACTCGAAATTGATAAGCAACAACAATTAAAAGGAACTGCTTTCGATTTTGGTACTACCCAAATTTTTACGGGAGGTGAAGAAATCAATAACGGAAATGGTATTTACACCACTATTGGAGTTGGTCAATCAAATATTGATGTATTTGGTATAGCACCAAAGAGAAAATTACTGGAGCAACGCATTCAGTTAGCTCAAAAAGCGTTTCAGCTTTCAGAATTAGATTTAGAACTGGAAGTAAAGAAAGCGTGGGCAAATGCTTTACAGAGTAAAAGGAATTATAATTTATACAAAGAGTTAGATTCCATTTATACCAACTTTGAAAAAGCAGTTGCTTTAAATTATGAAGTAGAAGCCATTTCTAAACTGGAATATGCAGCAGCCAAAAATCAAGCCTTACAGATTCAGAATAAATTTTTGCAATCAAAAAGCGAATATGTTATTGCTTTACAACAATTAAACTTGTGGTTGATTTCAGATGATTTTTATACGGTTTCAGATGAAATTGATATAGCGAGCGAAATAAATGTAGAATCCTTTAGTATAGAAGCACACCCTTTATATACTGTTTCTCAACTTCAACTCGCAGAGGCAGAAGCAAACTTTAAAGCTGCCAAAGCTGAAAATTTACCAAAGTTAAACCTTCAAGGTGGTTTGCAAAAAGTAAACGGAAATTCAGGGTTTTATACCTATCAAGCTGGTATTTCCATACCGTTTTTATCTGGTACAACAAAAGCACAAGTTAGAACTGCAAAAATTGATAGGCAAATTGCCGAATCAAATATGCAGTTCAAGCAAAAGGAAGTGCAATCTAAATTTAATCAAGCCAAAGAAAATCACCAAAAATGGAAAACATCTTGGCTGTTCTATAAGGATGAAGTATTACCACTTATTAAAGAACAAAAAACTGGTGCTTTGTTTGCTTATAAAGAAGGAGAGATTGATTACACAGCGTTTACACAACTTATAAAAGAAGCTATTCAATCAGAACTGGAAGCTCAAACAGCGTTAGCAAACTATTTAGAAAGTACATTTCAATTACAATATTTTAATCAATAAGACAATGAAAAACACACAATATATAATTTTAGCACTACTAACAGTTTCATTTTTAGTTGTTGCTTGCGGAAATAAAGAAAGCCATAAGGAAGGTGATGGTCATTCCCATAACGAGGAACAAAAGATTGAAGAAAACGATGACCATAGCGAAGGCGAAGAAGTGATGCTTTCACAACAACAGTTTGAAGCTTTAAAAATGAAGATAGACACCATTGCATTGCGTAATATGAGTGGTTATGTAGAAGCAAATGGCACATTGGAAGTACCACCACAAAGTGAAGCAGCAATAACTTCTGTAGTTGGTGCAAATGTGTTATCCATAAAAGTGATTGAAGGAGACAAAGTGAATAAAGGTCAAATTGTGGCATATCTTTCACATCCAAATATTATTCAAATGCAAACCGATTATTTGAATGCTTTTAGCAATAGTAATTTTTTAAAGAAGAACTTTGAGCGTCAACAAAAATTATATGATGCGGGAGTTGGCTCTGGTGCAAATTTTCAAAAGGCCGAAGCCGAATATGATGCCTCTAAAGCTATGGTAAATGGATTGGAAGCGCAGTTGAAACTATTAAACATAAATACGTCATCAGTACGAAATGGAACAATTGCTCAAAGTATATCATTACGCAGTCCTATTGAAGGCTATGTGCAAAAGGTAGAAGTAAAAACAGGACAGTATGTTGAACCACAAACTGAACTCTTTGAAATTGTAAATACACATCACGTTCACGCTGATTTAATGGTCTTTGAAAAAGATGTGTATAAAGTTAAGAAAGGTCAAAAAGTAAGCTTTAATATACAAACAATGCAAGATGAAGAATTAACAGCAGAAATCTATTCCGTAAGCAAAACATTTGAAGATGACCCTAAAGCAGTACACGTACACGCTGAAATTGAAAACAAGAAAGGTAACTTAATTCCTGGAATGTATATCCAAGGTAAAATTCAAGTAGAGAACACCAAAACAAAAGCACTTCCTGAAAGTGCGATAGTAAAAGAAGGTGATAGATTTTTCGTGTTTTCGGCAGAAAAAGAAAATGACGATTGGAGTTTTAAACCTATTGAAGTGCTTTTAGGAGCAAAAGATGGCAATTGGGTAGCTGTTCAATTTACTGAAGAACAAGATAAAATCACAAAATTCGCTTATAACAATGCGTATTATTTAATAGCCGAAATGAAAAAAGGAGAAGCAGAACACGAACATTAGATTATGCAAACCATAGAACAATTATTAGAGTTAAAAAATATTCGCGTTACGGCAATGCGTTTATTGATTTATAAGTTTCTTGTAAATAAACAAGTAGCAGTAACATTAAGTGATATAGAAAATGCTTTTGAAAAAGCAGATAGAACTACATTGTACAGAACTATTAAAACATTCGAGGAAAAAGATATTGTGCATCAAATAGATGATGGTACAGGTATTACTAAATATGCTTTATGTGAACAAGGTTGTAGTTGTGATATAAATAAAGATTTACACTTACATTTCCATTGTAACAATTGTAATGAAACCATTTGCTTAACAGACCATAAAATACCAAAAATTAAAGTGCCTGATGGCTTTGTTTCAGAAAATGTAAACTTGGTTGTAAAAGGTATATGTGATAAGTGTAGTGGATAACAAATGCACTTCCATTGCACTAACGATTGTACTACTTTTATTCAAAATTAATGGATATGAAGTTTAATGCTAAAATACCTAAACCTCTTAAACAGGCTTATAACGAAGAATTAAAACGATATAGTTTCTGTTTAGAAAATAAGCAGTATAGTAATGCTTGGTATCATTTAGAACGCAGTCATATCATAGGGCAATCTTACCCAATAGAACATACCTATTCACATTGGTTAATGCTAAAGTTTGGATTTATGCAAAAAGATGCTAAAGAAGTACTCGGTCAAATTATTAGGTTACTTGTTGGTGGTTGGAAATCATTTATTGACCACGTGCCACTTGGTAACACAGGCAGTGCAAACGTACCACCATTAAAATCTATGCCTATACCTAATGATATTAAAAATTTATTCAATTCAAAATGAAGAAAAAGAAAGTCAATTTAAGGGATTTAAAACCAAATTCAGAAGAACAACATTCTCACGATGATGGTCATAATCACGCTAATGGAAGTGCATTTAAAACTTATGTGCCAGCAATTATAAGTTTTACGATGCTTATGATGGGTATAGGTTTAGATTATTTTGATGTTTCTTTTTTTAAGAATTGGACTCGCATTATATGGTATGGTATTGCTTATTTACCAGTTGGACTTCCTGTTGTAAAAGAAGGCTGGGAAAGTATTAAAAAAGGCGATGTATTTACAGAGTTCTTTTTAATGTCTATAGCCACTATTGGAGCCTTTATTATTGGCGAATATCCTGAAGGTGTTGCAGTAATGTTGTTTTATGCAGTTGGGGAATTATTCCAAAATGCAGCAGTTAACAGAGCAAAAGGAAATATAAAAGCCTTACTTGATGTAAGACCAAATGAAGCTCTGGTATATCGCAACAATAATTATGTGTCTGTAAGTCCAGAAACGGTTGAAATTGGTGAAAAAGTGCAAGTACGTGTAGGAGAAAAAATCCCTTTAGATGGTATTCTACTTTCCGACAAAGGTTCATTCAACACAGCAGCATTAACAGGTGAAAGTAAACCAGATACGATTGCAAAAGGCGAAAAAGTATTTGCTGGAAGTATTAATATGGATGGCGTTATTGAAATTGAAACCACCAAAGAATTTAAAGATAGTTCCATTGCTCGAATTTTGGATATGGTACAGAACGCAACAGCTCGAAAATCTAAAACAGAATTATTCATCAGACAATTCGCTCGTATTTACACACCAATAGTTGTGTTTTTAGCAATAGGTGTTACGTTTCTACCATACTTTTTTGTAGATGATTATGTTTTTAGAGATTGGTTATACAGAGCCTTAATTTTCTTGGTGATTTCTTGTCCTTGTGCTTTGGTAATATCAATTCCATTAGGTTATTTCGGAGGATTGGGAGCAGCTTCAAAAAACGGAATTTTATTTAAAGGCGCTTCCTTTTTAGATGCAATGACCAAGATAAACACGTTGGTGATGGATAAAACTGGAACGGTTACTAAAGGTGTTTTCAAAATAAAAGAAATCAAAGCAATTGGTTGGGATGAAAAAGAGTTTATGAAGTACCTGATGGCGATGGAAGAACAATCCACACATCCTATTGCAAAAGCTATTTTAGAATATAAAGATGAAGGCGCAGATTATGAGGCTTCCGAAGTTACAGAAATAGCAGGAAAAGGTTTAAAAGGTATAGTAAATGGTAAGACTGTTTTAGTTGGTAATAAAGCCCTAATGTCAGCCAATAATATTAAAGTTTTAGAGGAAACAGAAACTATTGTAGAATCTATAGTATTAGAATCTATAGACAATGAATTTGCAGGTTATGTTGTCATTGCAGATGAATTAAAAGAAGATGCAAAAGAAACAATTACCAATTTACATAAAGTAGGTATTAATAATATAATGATGCTTTCTGGAGATAAGGATTCCATTACCCAACAAGTAGCAAGAGAATTAAATATTGAAAAGGCTAAAGGTGGTTTGTTACCAGAAGATAAATTAAATGAAGTTGAGCTTTTAAAACAAAATCCTGAAAATAAAATTGCTTTTATAGGTGATGGTATTAATGACGCACCAGTTTTAGCAGCAAGTGATGTAGGAATAGCAATGGGTGGTTTAGGTAGTGATGTCGCTATTGAAACAGCAGATGTTATCATTCAAACAGACCAACCTTCAAAAGTGGTAAAAGCGATTAAAATTAGTCGTTCCACTCGTAAAATTGTATGGCAAAACATCATTTTAGCATTTGGAGTAAAAGTAATTGTTCTGATTTTAGGAGCAGGTGGTTTAGCAACAATGTGGGAAGCAGTTTTTGCCGATGTTGGTGTGGCTTTATTAGCAATATTAAATGCAGTTAGACTACAACGAATGCGATGGAGTTAACCATTAAACTTCTGTTAAACAAAATGAACATTTGTTAAAATTTCGTAACTTCGCAAACAGTATGAAACAAGTATTCCATAAAATAATGTCTTTAGCAATGGCTTTTGTAGTGTTATGCTCTACAATGTCATTTACGCTTAATATGCATTTTTGTGGAGATGCTTTAGTAGAAACAGCTGTTTTTAATAAGGCTAAGGGTTGTGGTATGGAAATGCAAAAGCCATCTACAGAAGGATGTGCTATTACCAAGAAAAACTGTTGTAATGATGAACAATTGGTAGTTGATGGTCAAGACGAACTACAATTACAAGTTGACAAAATTTCTTTTGAACAACAAGTTTTCATTGCCTCATTGGTTTATACCTATATTAACCTTTTTGAAGGTTTAGATAACAATGTATCTTCTTTTGAAGAATATGAACCACCACTCGTCGTCAGGCAAATCTTCAAGATTGACGAGACTTATTTAATTTGATTTTTAAACAATAGACTGTTTTATCCTATGACTTTATAATGTCATAAGGATAATTTGCTGTATTCGGTGTTTTCTTAACGCCAATGTCTAACTGTTTAATAATCAAATCATATGCTTAATAAAGCAATCAAATTTCTTATAGAGAATAAACTCGTTGCAGTTCTGCTACTTGCTCTTTTTGTTGGATGGGGAACTGTAAACGCACCTTTCAATTGGGATACTGGATTTTTACCAAGTAATCCTGTGGCTGTTGATGCCATCCCAGATATCGGAGAAAATCAACAAATTGTATTTACAAAGTGGGATGGTCGTTCGCCACAAGATATAGAAGACCAAATCACTTATCCATTAACCACATCCTTATTAGGTATTCCAGGAGTAAAAACCATTCGTAGTTCGTCTATGTTTGGGTTTTCAAGTATCTATATCATTTTTGAAGAAGATGTAGAATTCTATTGGAGTCGTAGTCGTATTCTAGAAAAACTCAATTCATTACCAAGTGGTTTATTACCTGAAGGTGTTAATCCTGCTTTGGGTCCAGATGCAACAGGATTAGGACAAATATTTTGGTACACACTTGAAGGACGTGATGAAAACGGAAAAGTTACTGGTGGTTGGGATTTACAAGAGTTACGCAGTATTCAAGATTACTATGTAAAATATGCACTATCCTCTGCAAGCGGTGTTTCGGAAGTCGCTTCAATTGGTGGTTATGTTCAAGAATATCAAGTGGATGTCAACCCAGAATTAATGCGTCAATATAATATAGGATTGCATCACGTTGTAAAAGCAGTTAAGGAAAGTAATAAAGACATTGGTGCACAAACTATTGAAATTAATAATGCAGAATATTTAGTACGTGGTTTAGGTTATGTGAAATCTATTGAAGACATAGAAAATGCAGTCGTTACTTCCGAAAATTATACAGCAATACGAATCAAAGATATTGGAAAAGTCTCTTTAGGTCCAGCAACACGACGTGGGTTATTAGATAAAGAAGGTGCAGAAGTTGTAGGTGCTGTTGTTGTAGCTCGTTACGGAGCAAACCCAATGGAAGTTATTAATAATGTAAAAGAAAAAATTAATGAATTAAGTGCAGGATTACCTTCAAAAGTATTAGCAGATGGTAGAACATCACAAGTAACCATAGTGCCATTTTATGATAGAACAGAATTGATTAAAGAAACGTTAGGTACACTTAATGAAGCCTTAACATTAGAGATACTAATTACCATTTTGGTCATTATCATTATGGTATTTAATCTTCGGGCATCGGTACTTATATCTGGACTACTACCAGTTGCGGTTTTAATGGTTTTTATAGCAATGAAGTTCTTTGGTGTAGATGCAAACATCGTCGCATTATCTGGTATTGCAATTGCTATTGGTACAATGGTCGATGTTGGTGTCATACTTTCAGAAAACATTATAAGGCACTTGGATGAAGATGATGGAACAAAACCCATTAATACGGTAGTTTATAACGCCACAGCAGAAGTATCTGGTGCAATCGTTACCGCAGTAATGACAACCATAATCAGTTTCATTCCAGTCTTTACAATGATTGGCGCTGAAGGTAAACTATTTAGACCGTTAGCATTCACAAAAACCTTTGCATTAACAGCTTCCATAATTGTAGCCTTGTTTTTAATACCACCATTCGCTGCATTTTTATTCAGAAAGAAAAGTATTAAAAACACTTTTAAATATGTTTTAAATGGTGTTTTAATAGCTTTAGGAGTCGTAGCAATAGTCTTTGGGTATTGGTTAGGATTGATTTTGATAGCTTTTGGAATTACAGCACTTCTCAATCTTCAAAGTAAGATAACAGACAAACAAACTAATCTTATCAATATCATTATTTCAGCATCTGCGATAGTATTCCTGTTAGCCGAATATTGGCGACCATTAGGCGTTGATAAAAGTATCTTTTGGAATCTCATTTTTGTAAGTATTATATGCTTTGGTTTATTAGGTGTTTTTTCGCTATTCATCAAATACTATACGCGTATTTTAAAGTGGTGTTTAGATAATAAATTATTGTTTTTGTCTATTCCTACTGCGATTGTTATTGCAGGGTTTTTCATAATGAAGAATACAGGAAAAGAGTTTATGCCATCATTAAATGAAGGCTCATTTCTACTAATGCCAACATCTATGCCTCATTCTGGCGTAGAAGAAAACAAACGAGTTTTACAGCAATTAGATATGGCAGTAGCCAGTATTCCAGAAATTGAAACAGTTGTAGGTAAAGCAGGTAGAACAGAATCAGCGTTAGACCCAGCACCTCTATCTATGTATGAGAACATCATTCAGTATAAGCCAGAGTATATGCTGAATGAAAGCAGAGTGCGCCAACGTTACAAAGTAAATGAGGATGGTTTGTTTGAATTAAAAGATGGTCGATTAATTCATAACGAAAATATAGATGTCAGTTCGAGCGCAGTCGAGAACAAAGTGATAATCAAATCAACTTTATTAAATGTCCAAAGGTCTCAATTGATTGAAGATAAGGATGGCGAATATTATCGTAATTGGCGACCAGAAATTGAATCACCTGATGATATTTGGGATGAAATTGTAAGAGTTACCAAATTACCAGGTGTTACGTCAGCACCAAAGCTACAACCGATTGAAACCCGATTGGTAATGCTTCAAACAGGAATGCGAGCACCTATGGGAATAAAAGTAAAAGGTCAAGACTTAAAGCAAATTGAAGCGTTTGGTGTGCAATTAGAAAACATCATCAAGGAAGCTGAAGGCGTTAAAAAGGAAGCTGTTTTTGCAGACCGTATCGTCGGTAAACCCTATTTGTTAATTGATATTGATAGAGAGAAAATTGCACGTTATGGAATTTCTATACAAGATGTTCAGGATGTATTAAAAGTCGCAGTTGGTGGTATGGTATTAACACAAACGGTTGAAGGTCGTGAGCGCTATGGTGTTCGTGTGCGATACCCAAGAGAATTAAGAGCAAATCCAACAGACTTACAACAGATTTATGTGCCAGTTGAAAAAGGCAGTCCTGTTCCATTAAGCGAATTGGCAACCATTCGCTACGAACAAGGTCCACAAGTCATTAAAAGTGAAGACACCTTTTTAGTAGGTTATGTCTTGTTTGATAAATTAGATGGTTTTGCAGAAGTAAGCGTTGTTGAAAATGCACAAGCATTAATCCAAGAAAAGATAGATTCAGGCGAATTAATAGTTCCAAAAGGAATCAACTATGCATTCACAGGAACGTATGAAAATCAATTACGAGCAGAAAAAACACTATCTGTTGTTGTACCGTTAGCATTGGCAATTATCTTTTTAATACTGTATTTCCAATTCCGTTCTGTGGCAACCTCATTAATGGTATTTACAGGTATAGCAGTAGCGTTTGCAGGTGGATTTATAATGATATGGCTCTATGGTCAAGATTGGTTTTTAAACTTCAGTTTCTTTGGCGAAAATCTGCGTGATTTATTCCAGATGCACCCAATTAATTTAAGTGTGGCTGTTTGGGTAGGCTTTATTGCACTATTTGGTATTGCAACAGATGATGGTGTGGTTATGGCAACATATTTAACGCAAACTTTTGATAGAAATACACCAGATAACAAAAAGGAAATTAGAGCATCTATTGTAGAAGCAGGTGAAAAACGTATTAGACCGTGTTTAATGACTACAGCAACAACCATTTTAGCACTCTTGCCTGTACTCACATCTACAGGACGAGGAAGCGATATTATGATTCCTATGGCCATACCAAGTTTTGGAGGTATGCTTATAGCCTTAATAACCTTATTTGTTGTACCAGTTTTATATAGCTGGAAATCCGAAGTTCAACTTAAAAGAGCAACAAAATGAAATACATAAAAATCAATATAAAAACGGTCTTTGTGCTTTGTGCTTTATGCTTCGTGCTTTCTGCGCAAAGTCAAGAGTTAGAAACGCTTATTGATGTTGCACTAAATAACAATCCAGAAATTCAAAAATTTGAATTGCAATACAAAAGAGCTTCTGAAAAAGTAAATGAAGTCAATACCATTCCTAATACCGAATTTGGTGTAGGTTACTTTGTGAGTGAACCAGAAACACGAACAGGTGCGCAACGATTTAAAGTATCGGCTAAACAAATGTTACCGTGGTTTGGCACAATTACATCAAGAGAAAATTATGTCAGTTCATTAGCTGATGCAAAATATGAAGACATTGTTATTGCAAAGCGAAAATTGATGGCTTCTGTATCACAATCCTATTATAATTTATACGCCAACAAAGCGAAACAAAAGGTGCTAACAGAAAACATTAAACTATTGGAAACCTATGAGACATTAGCACTAACTTCTGTTGAGGTTGGTAAAGCATCTGCTGTAGATGTGTTGCGATTGCAAATGCGTCAAAACGAAATGCAACAACTAAAAGATGTTTTAAGTCAACAGTTTTTAGCAGAACAAACAAATCTTAATAATCTTTTGAATAGGGAAAATGATATTGCTGTTACTGTGGTAGATAGTTTAATGATGCCTTCAGAAGACTTTGAAATCACTACTAAAAATTTAGCATTACATCCTGAATTATTGAAGTATGATAAACTTTATCAATCTATAGAACAATCAGAATTACTAAACCAAAAAGAAAGCAGTCCTATGATTGGTTTTGGCTTGGATTATATCAATGTTTCCGAAAGACCAGATATGAATTTCTCGGATAACGGTAAAGATATTGTGATGCCAATGGTTTCGGTGTCAATCCCAATTTTTAATAAAAAATATAAATCTCAAACCAAGCAAAATGAGTTAGAACAGCAAGAAATAACAGCTCAAAAACAGGAACGTTTAAACACTTTGGAAACGCTTTTAAGCAAGGCGATTAATGAACGTATTTCTGCAAGAATAAGTTATGCAACGCAAACCAAGAACTTAAAACAAGCCAAAGATGCTGAAGAAATTTTAATCAAAAGCTACGAAACAGGAACGATTGATTTTAATGATGTTTTAGATATTCAAGAACTACAATTAAAGTTTCAAATGAACCAAATAGAGTCTATTAAGGGCTACTATGTGCAAAGCACAATTATTAATTATTTAATACAATAGTAATGAAATGAGCAGATGTATTATTATAAATCTATTCCAGATTTTTATAAGCGAATTACATCTGTCCATTAAGAAAAAATAAATAACAACAGATGAAACACACATATCATATACACGGAATGACCTGCAATGGTTGTCGTACTCACGTAGAAGAAACACTTTCTAAAGTGGAAGGTGTTTCAAAAGCAACAGTCAATTTAGAAAAGGCAGAAGCTACAATCGAAATGGAATTGCATATTCCTATAGAAACATTTCAAGAAGCCTTAAAAAATGATGGTGGGAGATACAGTATTCATAAACAAGGTGAACATCATCACCATTTAGAAGATAAAACAGAAAAAACATCAAAAGGCAAAGGCACAGGTACATTTTATTGCCCAATGCATTGCGAAGGTGATAAAACCTACGATAAATCAGGCGATTGTCCTGTTTGCGGAATGGATTTGGTTGAAGAACAAAATCTATCATCAGCTTCAACAGAACAATGGACGTGTCCAATGCATCCAGAAATCGTAAAAGATGAAGCAGGTTCGTGCCCTATTTGCGGTATGGATTTAGTACCAATGCAACCAGATGTTTCAGCAGAAGAAAAGACCTATAAAAAATTATTGAAGAAGTTTTGGATAGCAACTGCATTCACATTACCAATATTCTTAATGGCTATGAGCGAAATGCTCAATAACAATCCATTGTACGATATAATGGAACAGAAATATTGGAATTGGATTCAGTTTGCATTATCTATTCCAGTTGTATTTTATGCGACTTGGATGTTCTTTGAACGTGCTTATAGAAGTATAAAAACGTGGAATCTCAATATGTTCACACTTATTGGAATCGGTGCAGGTGTGGCTTGGTTATTTAGTGTGTTTGGGATGTTATTTCCAGATGTGTTTCCAGCACAGTTTAAAACTGAATCAGGTGCAGTACACGTCTATTTTGAAGCAGCAACGGTTATTCTAACCTTGGTGCTTTTAGGACAGTTGTTAGAAGCGCGAGCACACAGTAAAACCAATTCCGCAGTAAAAGAATTACTAAAATTAGCACCTAATAAAGCCATTAAAATTGTAGATGGTGAAGAAATTGAAGTCAGTATAGATGAAATAGAATTAAATGATATTCTAAAAGTAAAACCAGGTGATAAAATTCCTGTGGATGGTGTAGTAACTGAAGGAGAAACAACTATTGATGAATCTATGATTACGGGAGAACCTATTCCTGTAAACAAATCTCAAGATGATAAAGTAAGTAGCGGAACCATTAATGGGAATCAATCATTCTTGATGAAAGCGGAAAAAGTAGGAAGTGATACCTTACTCTCACAAATCATTCATATGGTTAATGATGCCAGTAGAAGTCGCGCACCTATTCAGAATTTAGCAGATAAGGTATCAGGTTATTTTGTGCCAGTTGTAGTTCTTATTTCTATTATCACATTTATGGTTTGGGCAATTTGGGGACCAGAACCTGTTTATGTATATGCGTTTGTGAATGCAATTGCAGTTTTAATCATTGCGTGTCCTTGTGCTTTAGGTTTAGCTACACCTATGTCTGTAATGGTTGGTGTGGGTAAAGGTGCTCAAAATGGTGTATTAATTAAAAATGCCGAAGCTCTCGAAAAAATGGATAAGGTAAATACACTTATAGTTGATAAAACAGGAACTATTACAGAAGGAAAACCAACAGTTGAAACCGTTGGTACTTTTAATGAAGCTTTGAGCGAAGAAGAAGTGTTACAGTACATCGTGTCATTAAATACCAATAGCGAACATCCTTTGGCAGAAGCGACTGTTAAATATGGAAATGAACATAACGCTGAAATAGTAAAATCTAAAAACTTTAGTGCTGTTACAGGAAAAGGTGTTGAAGCTAAAATTGATGAAAAAAATGTAGCATTAGGTAATCCTAAAATGATGGAATATGCCAAAGCAGACATTACCTCTAAAATGAAAGATGAAGCTAAAACGTATCAAAAACAAGGCAAAACAGTTTCTTATTTGTCAATAGATGAAACCGTTGTCGGGTATGTAGTTATAGGGGATAAAATAAAAGAAACAAGTGCCAAGGCTATTAAAGTACTTCAAGATAAAGGCATTGATGTTATAATGCTTACAGGCGATAATCACGATACAGCACAAGCAGTAGCTTCAGAACTTAATTTGGCAGATTTCAAAGCCAGTATGCTACCAGAAGATAAACTCAAAGAAGTAGAGAAACTGCAAGAAAAAGGCAAAGTAGTTGCTATGGCAGGTGATGGAATTAATGATGCACCAGCATTGGCAAAAAGTGATGTGGGTATTGCAATGGGAACAGGTACCTCTGTAGCTATTGAAAGTGCTATGATAACGTTAGTAAAAGGCGATTTACACGGCATAGTAAAGGCTAAAAATTTAAGTCATTCCGTAATGAAGAACATAAAGCAAAATCTATTTTTTGCACTTATTTATAACACATTAGGAGTACCTATTGCAGCAGGCGTATTATTCCCATTTTTTGGCATTTTATTGTCGCCAATGATAGCAGCATTAGCAATGAGTTTTAGTTCTGTTTCGGTAATAGTAAACGCATTAAGATTAAGAAATATTAAAATATAGCACTATGAAAAAATATATAATTTACTTCGGAATATTGGTAGTTGGGTTGTTGTTAGGATGGTTGCTTTTTGGTGGTTCATCAAATGAAAAAACAGACCATAATCACGACGAGCTTGCAGAAACCAATCAAATGTGGACCTGTTCAATGCATCCACAAATTATGCAACCAGAACCAGGTGATTGTCCTATTTGTGGGATGGACTTAATTCCTGCCGAAAGTGGAAGTGATGGTCTGTTAGCAGACCAATTCAAGTTAACCGAAAATGCGATGGCTTTAGCCAATATTCAAACAACTGTTGTAGGCAAAGGTAATGTTGATGGCAACACCCTTAAATTATCTGGTAAAATTGCTGAAAATGAAGAAGCAAACGCAGTACAAGTCAGTTATTTTTCGGGTAGAATAGAACGTTTGAATGTGAGTTTTACAGGCGAAGAAGTTCGTAAAGGTCAATTATTAGCAACCATTTATTCGCCAGAATTGTATGCAGCACAACAAGAATTGATTACAACAGCATCTTTAAAGGAATCGCAACCTGAATTATATAAGGCAGTTCGTAATAAATTGAAGTTATGGAAGCTGTCTGAAAATCAAATAAATCAAATAGAAGAAACCCAAAAAGTAAAAGAAAACTTTCCAGTTTATGCAACCGTTTCAGGAACAGTTACCGAAAAATTAGTAGAACAAGGTGACTACATCAAACAAGGTCAACCATTGCTTAAAATTGCAAATCTCAATACGGTTTGGGCAAACTTTGATGTATATGAAAATCAAATCGATTTATTTAAAAAAGGACAAGAAGTTTTAGTGACTACAAACGCTTATACTAATAAGGAATTTAAAGGGAAAGTAGATTTCATTGAACCAATTTTAAATACTAAAACAAGAACAGTAACCTTACGTGTGGTGCTTAATAACAAAAACGATGTATTTAAACCAGGAATGTTTGTAACCGCAAATATTGAACGAGTTGCAAGTAGTAATGATACGGTATTAACAATTCCAGCATCTGCTGTACTTTGGACAGGAGAACGTTCTGTGGTCTATTTAAAAACCAGTCCAGACCAAACCATTTTTGAAATGCGTGAAGTTGTTTTAGGTAATCAAATTGGTAATGAATATGAAGTTTTAGAAGGTTTATTTATTGGAAATGAAATCGTGACTAACGGGACATTTACGGTTGATGCAGCAGCTCAATTACAAGGTAAAAAATCAATGATGAATAAAGATGGTGGCAAAGTAATGACTGGTCACGAAGGCCATTTAGGAATGGATAATAATGCATCAAAAAAAGAAAGTGGCCATACTAATATGAACGAAAGATTGACAGTATCAAAGAAATTTCAAGAACAACTAAAAGTTGTTTACAATGACTATATCAATTTAAAAGATGCTTTAGTTAAAGAAGATTCAAAAAATACTTCAGTTAATGCAACAAGTTTATTAAACAATTTAAGTAAAGTGGATATGAAATTATTATCAGACAATAATGCTCATACACATTGGATGTCATTAGTAAAAGAAATACAATCTTCTGCAACATCTATTTCTAAAACGTCAGATATAAAAGAACAAAGAGACCATTTCAAGCATCTATCATCACACTTAATAAATGCTGTTCAACTGTTTGGAGTTAAGGAAAAAGTGTATGTAGAGTTTTGTCCAATGGCAGATAACAACAATGGTGCATATTGGTTGAGTAAAGAAGAAAAAGTAATCAATCCATATTTTGGTGAAGCCATGCTAACCTGTGGAGAAGTAAAACAAGTAATCGAATAATAATAAATCAAATAATAACAATTAAATTTTAAACAATGAATTTTTTAAAGAAAAATCACGAACACAAAAACGATAATGTAATCGACGTGAGTAAAAAAGTAATTTTAAGTGTAGTTGCAATAGCAGCATTAGGTTTAACAAGTTGTAAAAACGAAACTAAAAAAGTTGAAGATACTACAGCAACAGAAGTGTCAAAAGAAATCGCAATGACAGATTTATCCTTTGGAGTAAGAGGAAATTGTGGTATGTGTAAAAGTACCATTGAAAAAGCAGCCAATAGTGTTGAAGGTGTTGCAAGTGCCAATTGGGATGTCGATAAAAAGAAGATTGATGTCTCTTTTGATGATACCAAAACAGATGCAATGGCAATTCATAAAGCAATAGCAGCTTCAGGTTACGACACCGAAAAAGTTGCAGGTAGTGAAGAAGCCTATAAAAACTTACCAGGTTGTTGTCAATACGACCACGAAATGATGATGAATCAGTCAGGTGAAATGAAATCGGAAGACCATTCAAATCACGACCATTAAGCCAATAATTTAAGAGTCTTTTTAGAAAGGCTCTTTTTTATTCCCCACAACCCAAAACCCAGTTTTTTCGTGCCTCAAAATCCTCTGTTTTTTGTGTTGTTCCGCGCGCCACACATAGTTGGTTTTATGTCACAATAGTTGTAGCCAACGCTATAATAGCACATTGCTTGTTTTATTTAAAAGTATCTATTTTAATAAATTAGTACAATAAAAAAGCAAAGAGCTATTGCCAACGCTCAAAACAACTATTCCGCCACAAAACCAACCCAAAGCTAAGTTACATAATGCGTAGTTATAGGAGCAAAAATCCTTTCAATGGTTGCCTACGGCGTTTTATTATATTTTCGTGCCTATAACTGTCATTATGTAAAATATCCACACACCATCCGCACAAATTCGAACATATAATGTTATTTTGGAAAAGCATTAAACAGTCGTAAATTTAAAAGGTTGAATTAGTTAAGTATTATATTCGTTATCTCATTCAAGCTGCACAAAACCATCGCTAAGCCTGTATTGAGCTTGACGAAATATCCAAGTATTCCTTACCTCAAGTCTTTGTTTGTTTCATTTCGTTAACAAATATAAAAGTCCACTTTTCCCCACCACCCAAGTCAGCGGTTATAAAAAAATAGGTTAATAAAATGCAGTAATACGACATAGCATATTGCTTTTTCTCGCTCGCCCTGTCTCGAGCGCCAGTCGAGAGGTCAAAAAAACAAAAAGCTATTGTCTAAAAGTCCTGTATAAGTAGCTTGTTTAAATGCTGTTTTATCAAACAACTATTTAAAACGCTACACATACAAACGCTTCATCCCAAGCTCAAATTGGAAATAACCTATTTTTTTAAGAGTTTATGCCCCAAAAAGTGTTGTTCAATTAATTAAATACATTTCAATATGATTACAAAAACAATCCAAATTACAGAAGTCAAAGTTGATGAATTAGCGGATAAGGTAGCAGATAAATTATTGTTTAAAATTGAAGATTACCTTAAAGAACTATCAAAATCAAAAAATGATGAATTACTAACAAGACAAGAAGTAGCCGATTATTTAAGAATAAGTTTAGTAACAATACATTCTTGGAATAAACACGGCATTTTAAATCCAATTCGTATGGGCAACAGAATCTTATACAAAAAACAAGATATTTTAGATGTTTTAGAAGAACAGTCAATAAATAAAAAAAGGTAGCAAATATATGTGGCTACCACAGCCAACGCGCAAGGCTATAAAGGTCAAGCCCTACGGGTTTTGAATAAAACTTTTTTCAAAAGCATTTTTCAAAATGATTAAACATTTAACCTCAAAAAACTTTTATCCAAAAACCTTGACAGCCTTATCCACGCCACAAGAGCATTAGGCTTTCTTTTTTTATTCTTTTTCTTTTAAAAAATTAATGGTGCGAAGCGTAGCGAAGCAATTTTAAATTGGATAGCTATGTCAACTTTTGAACTAAAAACACACCAAATCGGAAGAACTTACTCAAACCCTCATTTTTTTATCCTAAACAAAGGGCAAAACAGCGGAAAGCCTTTAATAAATCCTTGTCCTAATTGTTTTGTGGTATCTACATCAACCGAAGAAGAAAAACAAACCCTTTACCATTTATCTATGATGTTACAAATAGGCGGTTTTTATGCTTATTATTTAAAAGGGAGTGTTATTCCGTTTATCTCAATAGATGATTGCCGAAACACCTTAAAAAACAGTTACACCTCGTTGTTAAGTGATGAATTTCAGTTACAAAAGCATATTAATATAGTTTCAACTATTTGTAAAAAAGAAGCTGAACTTCAAAAAGTAATTTCAAAAATGGCAGATTTAAAAGTGTCATACATACAAAATCTATTTTCTAAAAAGCAAAATCGGGCAACAAAGGGCAACAAAAACCAAATCAATCTATTAGCATAGTATTTGCCATATATTACTTGTGTTGGTTAAAGACCGTACCAAGTCCGTACCAACTTCGAACAAGTATTAATTTTAAATTTTATATACAATGGGTGTTATTTCACAAGGAATCCTGGGCGGTGTATCAGGTAAAGTAGGAAACGTAGTTGGTGCTTCTTGGAAAGGTATTGACTATTTGAGAATTAAGCCTTCAAATGTGGCAAATCCACGAACTGAAGGACAAGTTAACCAAAGAAATAAGTTTACTGTTACTTTGGAGTATCTTCAACCGAATTTAGGTTTTATCAAGAAAGGGTATAAATCTTATGCGGTTCAAAAAACAGAGTTTAATGCAGCAATGTCTTATGTATTGAATAATGCGATTACAGGAGCTGCGCCAAACTTTACTGTAGATTATTCTTTAGCTTTATTAAGTAGAGGTAATCTATCTGGAGCTTTGAACCCTGCAACAGATTTAGCAACTGCGGGACAAGTAGAATTTACTTGGGATGATAACTCTGCTGAAGGTAATGCAAATGCAACTGATAAAGCAATGATTTTAGTTTACAATCCAAGTAAAAAAGAATCAATGTATATTCTTGATGGTGCTGATAGAACTGTAGGATCACAAATCATTACAATTCCAAGTACCTATGCAGGTGATACAGTCGAGCTTTTTATGGCATTTATTACTGCTGAAGGTAATACCGTGTCAAACAGCGTTTATTTAGGCTCTGGAACAGCTAATTAACGGTTGATGTTTTTATGTATGAAACCACTCTTTATGAGTGGTTTTTTTATGCTATATTCGTAATTGAATTTATTAATGATTGCCCTTAATTTACCCTTTTTAGGTGTTTTTTGTATCCTATTTGTTGCCCAAATGCTCTAACCCCAATAAATATAAGGTAAATTACATATTGTATTGGGAAGTAAATTTAGTATTCTTGCATCAAATAAGATTCGGATTAAGAAATTAACTTAAATAGGATCTTTAAATTCGTATTCATTTCTCTTTGTAATGTGGGAGTTGAGATATCGTTTTTTATAAATATAACATCAACTCAAATTAGAAAGAGAAATAAATGGATATTACAAACCCCTTAGTTTACGGAGTACCTTGCTTTTTAGGTTTTATAGCACTTGAACTGTCTTACAGCAAAGCATTTGATAATAAAAGGTTATATAAATGGAAAGATTTAATTTCTAGCTTATCGCTTGGTGTTGGTTCTGCAATTTTAGGTGCACTTTTAAAAACGGTGTCTGTGATGCTTATTTTTAATTTTGCATACGACCTTTTTAATCCTTTAGTAGATGGTGTGCGTACCAATATTATGGGGTGGAAGTCTTTTAGTTATGCCTGGTATATTTGGGGTATTTGCATGCTTTTAGATGACTTTTCTTATTACTGGTTTCATAGACAAAACCATATGGTAAGGCTATTTTGGGCAGCGCATATTGTACATCATTCTTCAGATAATTTTAATTTAGGTACAGCGGTTAGAAACGGTTGGTTTACATTGTTTTATAAGCCCTTTTTTTATGTTTGGATTGTTGTAATTGGTTTTCCGCCAGAAATGCTTGTGGTATGTTTAGGTATTGAATCTTTATGGCAGTTTCAATTGCATACACAGTATGTGAAAAAGTTAGGTTTTTTTGAGAAATTTCTAAATACGCATACTATGCATCAGGTTCATCACGCTCAGAACATTGAGTATATGGATAAAAATCATGGTGGTATTCTCAATATTTTTGATAGAGTTTTTGGTACTTGGAAAGAATTAGATGAGGCTGTAGCTATCAAATACGGCGTTTCTACACCTCCAAATTCTTACAATATATTTATTATTCTTACACACGAGTATAAGAATATTTGGAATGACATTAAAAAGTCTAAAAAATGGAAAGACAAATTAATGTATGTATTTGGTCCTCCTGGTTGGAGTCATGATAATAGTACTAAGACCATAAAACAAATAAGATTAGAACTTACTGAAGCTACAACTAAAAAGAATTAATTTATTAATGTTTTAAACTAAAGGTAGTTAGTGTTAAAAAATCCATATTTTTGCACAACGTTTTTTTATTGTAGTTTTTTATAAGAATTGATTAAAATCTAAAATGTAACTTATTATTTGTTTTCCACATTTTATGAAATAATCGTATTAATTACGTATTTTATGCCTAGTTATTTTTTGTAAATTAAGACTAAAATTTAAGCCCTTAACTTAGATTGCATTAACAACTAACCGCTGTATGATTATTTGTATTTCTATTCTTTTAGGATTCCTATTTGCATCCTTTAGTTTTCTGTTGCTATATAATTTAAGGACCAAAATTGGCTTGGCTCCACTTTTTATGCTTGTAGGTGCTATTCATTTTTTTCAGTCTAATTTTGGAAAACTATTTAGTGTAGAGATTTTAGATGATGTTATAATTTATCCTATTTCTTCAATTTTATTTGTCTGTATTTTATTTACAGTATTATTAATCTATATAAAAGAAGGTGTTACTAGTACAAAAGCTGTTATTACAGGCATTGTTATAACAAACCTAATTTTGTCTTTATTGGTGTTGTTTATTAATAGGCATCAACCAGAGAGTTTAACTTCAGAATTAATATTTAATATCCATTTAAAATCAGTTTTTATTAACACATTTTTGGGGTTAGCAGAATTATTAATGTTAGTTATACTGTATCAGACATTAATAAATAGATTAAAAAAAACGTCTTTAATTTTTGTTTTAATTTTAAGTTTATTAGCAGTTTCCATTTTTCATTCTGTCGTTTACAATGTAATCTATAATTTCAATAATTCAGCATTAACAACTTTAATTACTTCTCAAACAATTGCTAATTCTATTTTAGCATTGTGTTACGGAATACTCTTATATGTTTATTTAAAATATTTTGATATAAGAAAAACACACTTTAAATTCATTTCAAATAAGAACATTGATATCTTTTCTATTTTAAAATTTAATAAAACAAGCGCTAATCAATATGTAAAAAACGAAAATGATAATCAAAAAATATTTTTTGATATAGAGTCTACGTTAAACAATATTTCTGATGGTTTTATTTCGTTAGATTCTAATTGGTATTATACTTACATTAACAAAAAAGCAGCAGATTTACTAGGAAGAACACCAGAAAGTTTAATAGGAAAGCATATTTGGACGGAGTTCCCGGAAGGAATAGGTCGCTCCTTTTATAAAGCCTATTATAAAGCTGTTGAAACACAAGAAACAATATATTTTGAAGATTATTATGAACCGTTAGATAAATGGTTTGAAAATAGGGTGTACCCAACAGAAGATGGTATAACTATATACTTTAGGGATATTACAGAAAAAATCCAAGCCGATAGCCACAACCATAAGTTGGGTTCCTTAATTAATTCTAGTGAACAGTTTATTGGTCTAGCTTCTTTAGAAGGTAAGCCATTCTATTTAAACTCTAACGGAAGAGCATTAGTTGGTTTAGCAGAAAATGAAGATTTGCCAGAGACTATTTATAAGTTTTATCCGCCAGAATATAAACATGAAGTGAAGAATCAACAAATGTCTGAAGTTTTTAATAACGAAAAATGGACGGGAGAAACTCACTTTATAAATTTTAAAACCAATAAATTAATTCCGGTTGAAGTGTCTCGCTTTTTAATAAGAGATAGTAATTCAAATTCACCAATAGCTTTAGGTATTGTAGCCACAGATATTACCGAACGTAAAGCGTCTGAAAATGAAATATTAGATATTCAGCAAAAAATGCAAGCCGCTATAAGAATTGGTAATATTGGTCACTGGTCTTGGGATATATCTAAGGATGAGGTTTATTGGTCAGATTTTATGTATAAAATCTATGATGTACCTAAAGATACTGTTATAGAATACAATACGGCTTCAAATTGTGTGCATCCAGAAGATAAAAAAGTTTACAATGAGATAAGTGCACAAAGAATTAAAGATAAAAGCAATAAGCCATTTGAATACAGAATATTAAGTAAAGACGGTTCTATAAAGTACGTTATGGTACAAATGGAAGTTGTAGAAACCCCTTCTGGTGTGCCAATAAAATTTCATGGAACGGTAATAGATGTCACAGAGCGCAAAACGGCAGAAGAGAAATTAGCAAATAGCGAGTTATTATTTAGACAATTAACCACTACAGCACCTGTAGGCATGTTTAGAATGCAATTAGACGGAAGCTGTAATTTTGTTAATCAGCAATGGGAAGAATATGCATGCATGTCCTATAATGATGCCATGGGATTTGGTTGGACAAACGCCATACATCCAGATGATAGAGAAAGAGTACTTAATGCTTGGATGAAAATTGTACCAACCGGAAAAGACTTTAACGTTGATTTTAGGTTTCTAAATCCAGATGGGAAAATATTATGGATGACCGTAAAGGCGGTTGGTAATTATAACTCTAGTAATAAGTTATATGGTTACATAGGCATATGTCTCGATGTTTCAGAAACCAAGTTAGCACAAGAAAACCTTAAAAAAAGTGAGAAATTATTTAAGCGTCTAACATCTAAAGCACCTGTAGGTATTTTTCAAACAGATGCAGAAGGCGCATGCAATTATGTAAATGATAAATGGTTACAACATTCAGGTTTAGCTTATGAAGAAGCTATGGGAGCTGGTTGGGCTAATGCATTGCATCCAGATGATTTAGATAGAATAGTAAAAGAGTGGCAAAATTATTTATTGACCGATGAAACAGAATTAAAAACTCATTTTAGATTCTTACATAAAAACGATAACGTTGTTTGGGTAACCGTAAAAACTGTAGCAACTTTTGATGCCGAAAATAACCTAAATGGTTATATAGGAATGACTATAGATGTTACCGAAAGCAAACAAGCAGAAGAAAATTTAATTAATAGTGAGTTGCTCTTTAGAGGATTATCAACTCATGCACCTGTAGGGATTTTTAAAACAGATAAAGTTGGTGTCTGTAATTTTGTTAATGCGGAATGGATAAATTATTCAGGACTTAGCTTTGACCAAGCCATGGGCTTAGGTTGGACTTCAGCATTACATAAAGAAGACAAGGACAGGGTAATTAAAAGTTGGCAAATATCAATCCAAAAACAAAAAGAGTTTATTACCGATTGCAGATTTGAAACCAAGGAAGGCATTGTAACTTGGTTGAGCGTCAAAGCTGTTTGTTATTATGATACTAATAATAATTTGAATGGTTATATCGGTATGTGCGTAGATATTACCGAGCGTAAACTTGCAGAAGAACAATTAAAGACAAACGAAAAATATTTAGAAAATATTTTAAATAACATTGGTGATCCTGTTTTTGTAAAAGATGAGCAAAGCAGAATGATTCTTGTTAATGATGCTCTATGCTCAATTTTTAGTATGTCTAGAGAAAATATTTTAGGAAAAACCATGGCAGAAAATGTGCCAATGGAAGAAAGAAATCGTTTTTTAGCAAATGATAGGCATATTATTGAAACTGGAATAGAAAATGTAAATGAAGAAACGGTTAGTTTAAATAATACAGAGTTACGATCTATTTCAACTAAAAAGACACGTTTTATTGATAGTAATGGTAATAAGTATATAATAGGTGTAATAAGAGATATTACAGAACGGAAAAAAGCAGAGAATGAAATTGCAGAAATGCAAGGCAAAATTGAAGCGGCAATTAGAATTGGTAATATTGGGTATTGGAGTTGGGACATAGAAAAAGACGAAGTGTATTGGTCAGATTTAATGTATGATATTTACGATGTTGATAGAGGTGCTAAACTAAAATATGATACGGTTTTAAGTAGAGTACATCCTGAAGATAGAGATTTCCATGATAAAATAACACAAGATAGAATTCTAAGTAAGAATACAGACCCTTTTGAATATAGAGTTTTATGCACAGACCAAAGGGTTAAATACGTTACTGTACAAACAGAAGTAATAGAAGATGAGCAAGGTAATGCTATAAAGTTTCAAGGAACTGTGTTAGATATTACAGAGAAGAAAAAAGCAGAAATAAAATTAATTAATAGCGAAAAACTTTTTAAAAGATTAATATCAAATGCTCCAATAGCAATTCTTCAATCCGATAAATACGGATTATGCAATTATGTAAATAAAGAATGGCTTAATTACACAGGTCAAACGTTTGAGGAAGCTATGGAATTTGGTTTTGTAAAGGCTGTACATCCAGACGATAGAGAAGACGTTATTAATAAATGGAAGCAAGCAGTTGCTACTGAAGAAAATGTAAACATTGTTTACAGATGTTTAAAGAAAGATGATAGCATATCTTGGCTATTAAATAATTCTGTAAAAATATATAATGCAAATAATGAATTTAGCGGTTTTATAAGTTCTGTTATTGATATAACTGAAGCTAAGAAAGCAGAAGAAATAGAGCTAAAAAGTAAGCAATACTTAAATGATATATTAAATAACATTGGAGATCCTGTTTTTGTAAAAAATAGTGAGAGTAAGTTAATATTAGTAAATGATGCCTTGTGTAACGTTTTTGGTCTGCCAAGGGAAGAAATATTAGGTAAAACTTTAGGAGAACGAAAACCAGCTAAAGAACGCGAAACTTTATTTAAAATAGAAAAACACATTTTAGAAACAGGAGAGGAAGTGGTAAACGAGGAAACTGTGAGTTTAAACTTTAAAGAGCCACGTACATTTTCCATAAAAAAAACGAGGTACATAGATAATGACAGCAATAAGTTAATAATTGGCGTATTAAGGGATATTACAGAACGTAAAAAAGTTGAAGAAGAAATAAGAAAAACACATCAACGACTTACAACTCATTTAAATAATTCGCCATTAGCAGTTATAGAATGGGATAAAGAGTTTAACATTACTAATTGGTCTGTGCAAGCAGAAAACATATTTGGTTGGGATGAACAAGAGGTGATTGGTAAGCACTTTAGAGAATTCAATTTAGTTTATAATGAAGATGAATTTTTAATTTCCAAGTTTTACAATGATTTAAAAAATGGTAAAGTAAATTATAACAGAGTAATTAACCGCAACAATACCAAAGAAAACAAAGTGATTTATTGTGAGTGGTATAATTCGGTATTGCTATGTCCTAAAGGTAATATAGAATCTTATTTCTCTATAGTGCTAGATGTTACCGAACGTATAGAAATTGAAAAAAGTATTGCTGAAAGCGAAGAAAAGTTTTCTAAAGTATTTCACTCTAGTTTAATAGGCTACTCCATAATTAATTCAGATCAAATTAGAGTAGATGTAAATGAAACCATGGCCAAAATGTTAGAATCTACAAGAGCGCATTTAATTGGAAAAACAATGGAAGACGCAAATGTTGATAGGTTAGATGATTTTTATTACGATCAAAAAAGTAGATTATTTAAAAAATTAATGAAAGATGGCTTCTTAAATAATGAAACCGTTGATAGGGTATTAGTAAGTGGTAAAAAAATAAGCCTTTTATGTTCCGTAGAGGCTATAGAAATTGCAGGAGAAACACATGCGCTTTTTGCTGTTATAGATAATACAGAAAACAAAATTACAGAGACAGAATTAGAAAATTACAGAAATAATCTAGAAGAGTTAGTAGAAATAAGAACAGAAGAAGTTAAATCTAAAAATATTCAATTAGAGCGTATGAATAAGATGTTTGTAGGAAGGGAGTTAAAAATGAGAGACTTAAAAAAGGTAATAAAAGACTTAAAAAACAAATATGAAGATTAGCTTAATGAGTAAAGTTTGGCAAATAAATAAAATAAGCGTTCAATGAAAAGTACAGCTTTGTATCATTATTTTAAAAAACCTATTGTAGCCGGTTTTTCTACTTTTATTGTTCTGTTGGTAATAACACAATACATTGCTTACCAAAAGTATTTAATAAATATTAATACAGAAAAAAAAGAATTAAACACTGAAATAAGTTTAATTAAAGATAAGTTGCAGTCATTAATTATGTACAATTATTCTGCAACTAAATCCTTGGCTTACATAATAGAGCGAAACGGTGTACCAGATGATTTTGATGATATCGCTAAAGATTTCTTAAGCCATCATAGATATTTTGATGCTATAGAATTAGTAAATGATAAAGGCGTAATTACACATGTATATCCCTTAGAAGGTAATGATGTCATTGGCTTTAATATAATGTCTAATAAAGCAGCTAGTGAAGGTGCTTATGCAACAATTAAGAGAAAGGATTTTTTTATAGCTGGTCCTGTAAAATTAAAACAAGGTGGTGTTGGTATAATAAGTAGACAACCTATTTTTAGAGACAATAAGTTTTCTGGTTTCTCTGCTGTTGTAACCAAGCTCTCCACTTTTTTTGATGATTTAAATATAGATTATGAAAATGATAACAAATATTATTATCAATTATCTAGAGTGAATGGACAAACAGGTGAAGAAAATTTTTTTCTAGAAAATGACTTATCCAACTTACAAGAATATGCAGTGCCAATAGAAATACCCTTTGGAGAATGGAAATTATATATAATGCCAGTCAATCAACCATTAAATTCAGCTATTTGGTTTTCTATTTTAGGGTTATTAATATCACTTTTTGGAGGATGGATAATTTGGCGTTTTATTGGGCAGACCGAGCGATATAGTAAAATTGTAGCAGAAAAATTAAATAAACAGGAAACTGAATTAAAGTTAGTTCATAAAAAGGCAGAAAATCAAATAAAAAAAAGTGAGTTAAATTTAAATAGAGCACAACGAATTGCAAGTATTGGTAGTTGGGAAGTAATACTTAAATCAAACAAACTAACTTGGTCTGAAGAAATGTACAGAATAATAGAAAAAGACCCTGAAACTTTTAATGTTTCACGAGAGGCGTATTACAACATTATTCATCCAGATGATAGAGAAGAAATTGTTAAAACTATTAATGCATCTTTGCAAAATAAAAAAGATTATAATATCACTTACCGTTTATTATTGCCTAATGATCGTATAAAACATGTTAATGAACATTGCGAGTTATTATTTGACAAAAATAAAAATCTAATTAAATCTTTTGGTACCATACAAGATATTACAGAAAGAGTTATTAGCGAAAACGAACTATTAAACTTTAAAATAAATTTAGAAAATTTAGTAAATCAAAGAACAGAAGAACTCAACGATAGTAAGGAAGCTTTATTAAATTTATTAGAAGATATTAACTCTCAATCGGTAGAATTAGAAAAAGAAAAACAAAAAGCACAATCTGCAGACGCTATGAAATCTGCTTTTTTAGCAACCATGTCTCATGAGTTAAGAACACCAATGAATTCAATAATTGGTTTTACAGGTATACTTTTAAATGAATTAGCCGGACCATTAAATGACGAGCAAAAAAAGCAACTCTCCATGGTTAAAAGAAGCGGTAAAAATTTATTAGGTTTAATAAACGATATATTAGATATTTCTAAAATAGAAGCAGGAAAACTAAATGTAACAATGTCTTCATTTAACTATCTAACATCTTTAAAGAAAACTATAGATTTTTTTGAGATACAAATTTCAAAAAAAGATTTAAAATTAAAAACAGAAATACCTAAAACAGAAATAATAGTAAACAGTGATGAAAGACGAATAGAACAAGTATTAATAAATCTAATTTCTAATGCTATTAAATTCTCTGAAAAGGGAACATTAATAGTAAAAGTTGATATAAGAGATAAATTTGTGGTTACACAAGTTATAGATCAAGGGATTGGTATTAACAAAGAAGAAATGGTTAAATTATTTAAACCATTTGTTCAATTAGAAGGAGGATTAAGCAGAAAACATGAAGGAACAGGTTTGGGATTAACCATTAGTAAAAGTTTAATTGAGAAACTTGGAGGTTCTATACATGTAGAAAGCGAAATAGGTAAAGGAAGTAATTTTACATTTTCTATACCATTATAAAAATATAAATTAAAAATAATTGCTATTAATTAAAACAAGGGATAATGAGCATAACAAGTTGATATAAAAAAATTCAATGATTATGAAAACCTCTATTTTAATTATAGAAGATAATGAACAAAATATGTATATGTTGTCTTATCTTCTAAAAAAAGAAGACTATGAAGTTACGAAAGCATTTAATGGAAAAGATGGGCTAGAATTAGCAATAAATATACAGCCAGAGATAATCTTAGTAGATATTCAGTTGCCAGATATGGACGGTTATGAAATTTGTGCTAAATTAAGACAAGCCAATTTACCAAAAACAACTACAATTATTGCAGTAACATCCTATGCCATGGAAGGTGATAGGGAAAAAGCAATTAAAGCAGGTGCAGACGGTTATATGGAGAAACCTATAAATACAGAAACATTCATTGCTGAAATGGAAAATATATATAAATTAAATCAATAGTAGAGATATGAGTACTATTTTAATAGTTGATGATATCTATGAGAATCTCTATTTACTAAAAGTGATATTAGAAAAATCTGGGTTTCAGGTATTAGAAGCCTATGATGGCCAAGAAGGTTTAAATCAATTATCAAATCACAACGTAGATCTAATTATTTCAGATATTTTAATGCCTGTAATGGACGGTTATATGTTTTGTCAGGCCTGCAAAAAAAAGGATGAATTAAAAGATATTCCTTTCGTATTTTACACATCTACATATACCGAAAAATTAGACGAAGAATTAGCCCTAAAATTAGGAGCAGCAAAGTTTCTAAGAAAACCAACAGATTACGATAAAATAGTATCAATTATCCAAGAGATTCTGCAACAAAAGGTAGTAGAAACTAAGCCAATTGAACCAGAAAATGAAGATTTATCAGAAAAAGAAGTTTTAAAATTTTACAGTAAAAGGCTAATAAGAAAACTAGAGCAAAAAAATTTAGAACTAGAAAAAGAAATAGTAGAACGAAAAAAGATTGAAAAATCATTAATTGAAAAAAACGAAGTTTTAGAATTATTTGCTTCTAACACGTCAATAAATAAAATATTTGAACAAGTAATATTAAACTATGAGTCAGAAAACCCTGGTTACCATGGTGCCATTTGTTTATTAAATGTAGAAGGGACGCATCTAGAATTATCTGCAGCACCAAGTTTACCTAAAACTTTTAGTAAACCTCTTGCAAGTTTTAAGATTGAAAAAAATAGAGGGTCTTGTGGTTTAGCAGCTTTTTCTAAGAAAACTGTTATTGTTTCAGATATAAGTACAGATAAATTATGGGATAGAGACAGAGAGATTGCTTTAAAGCATAATTTAAAATCGTGTTGGTCTGTACCTATTCTTTCAAAAGAGAATACACTATTAGGTACGTTTGCTATATATAGCAAAGAAATAAACACGCCAAGTACAGAACAAATAAGAGATTTAGATTTTGCTGTAAGCTTGGCCGTAATTGCCATTGAAAAAAGAATAATTACTGAAGAAATTAAGAAAAAAGATGAATCCTATAAATCTTTAGTTAATCAAGCTAGTGATGCCATTATTACTTATGATTTTGAAGGCAATATCTATGATTTTAATAAAGCCGCTTATTTAATACTTGGCTACACAGAAGAAGAGTTTTCAAATATAAAACTACAAGACTTTTTAGTAGATAATATTATAAGAGATCAAAACATTTATCAAAACATTTTAGATGGTAAATCCGTAATTTTTCTGAGACAATTAGTTTCTAAAAGTGGTGATATAATAGAAGGAGAAGTATCTGCAAAAATACAACAAGATGGCAAAGTTGTTAGTATTGTAAGAGATATTACAGAACGGCAAAAAATATTAAAAGCCATAAAAAAAGAAAAAGAGTTTTCTTCAGGTCTTTTAGAATCCATGCAAGAGGGTTTATATGCCATTAATTTAGAATCTGAAATAATAAGTGTTAATCCAGCATTTTGCCAAATGACAGGGTTTTCCGAAAAGGAATTATTAGGTGCTAAACGTCCATATCCATTTTCTACACCAGAAATGGCTTCTAAAAATAATGAGCGTTATAAATTATTACTAGAAACCAATAATAATCCTAATTACGAAAATTTATACAGACGTAAAAACGGAGAACGTTTTCCCGTACAAATTAGGGTCTCTAGAATAAATGATGATCAAGGAAATGTTATTGCGTTTTTTGGAACAATACAAGATATTACAGAGCGACGAAAAGCCGAGATAGAATTAAAATTGTCTAAAGAATTTAACGACAAACTAATTATGTCTATGCAAGAAGGGTTAATCATTACAGACCTAAATACTAAAATTATTTTAGTTAATAATTCTTTATGTAAACTAACAGGATATTCTAGAAATGAACTTTTAGAACAAAGTCAGCCTTATCCTTTTTGGAGAAAAGAAGACCATGAAAAAGCGATAGAAATTCATAAATCAATTACACAAGAAGAGAAAAGGGTGTTTTTTGATATAAAAAGAAAAAATGGAGAGCTAATAAAGGCTTCTTTTAATACAGGTAAAATTAAAAATAATAATGAAGAGGTTATTGCTGTATATGCCACAGTTAAAGATATTTCAGAAGAAGAAAAGGCTAAGCAAATATTAATAGATAAAGAGAAAAAGTCTAACCAAAAGAAAAACGTAATTCTAGAGTTGGCTAAATTGGTAGGTAAAGATGTTGAATCTTCCTTACAGAGAATTTCAGAATTAGCAGCACAAACATTAAACGTTAGTAGAGTTGGTATTTGGAGTTTTAATGATGATATGAGTGTAATTAATTCAGAAAATCTATTTGAATTAGGTAAAGGATTTTTAGATACTCAGCAAGCCATAAATTATTCGGCTAATCCATATTATTTTGAAGCCTTAAAAATGTATCAAACAATTCTAATAAAAGATGCTCAAAATAATATTGTAACCCAACTCTTTAATGACTTTTATCTAAAGCCAAATAACATAACCTCTGTAATGGATGTGTTTATACAAAGTACTAATCGATATTATGGAGTTATCTGTTTTGAGCATGTGGGAGATGATTTAAGAGAATGGACTGCAGAGGAGCAAGAGTTTGCAAGCTCAATTGCCAATATTGTTTCTTTAATGATAGAAAGTTCAGAAAGAAAACTGGCAGAACACAAACTTGTCTTAGCCAATGAAGAACTTACCAAGGCAAATAATGAATTAAATGTATTGCAAGATAAGTTAGAACAAGAAAACGTATACCTTAGAAATGAGATAGACCTTGTATTTAATTATGAAGAGATGGTTTATGGCAGCGAAGCATTTGGCAACGTTTTAACGGAAATAGAAAAAGTAGCACCAACAGATGCTACAGTAATACTACTTGGAGAGTCTGGTACTGGTAAAGAATTGTTAGCAAGAGCGGTTCATAATATTAGTCATCGAAATAATAAACCATTAATTAAAGTAAATTGTTCCGCAATCCCAAGAGAACTTTTTGAAAGCGAATTGTTTGGTCATAAAAAAGGCTCATTTACTGGTGCTTTTGCAGATAAAATAGGAAAGTTTGAATTAGCAGACAATGGCACTCTGTTCTTAGATGAAATAGGTGAGTTACCATTAGATTTACAGCCAAAAATATTACGTTTTTTGCAAGAAGGAGAAATTGAAGTCGTAGGTGGTTCTGGAGTAAAAAAATTAAATGTAAGGGTCATTGCAGCGACTAACAGAAACCTTAAAGAAGAGGTAGAAAAAAAGAATTTTAGAGAAGATTTATATTTTAGGCTTAATGTATTTCCTATAGATATTCCATCATTAAAAGAAAGAAAAGAAGATGTACCTTACCTAGTAGAGCATTTTGTAGAAAAATTTAATAAAGCCTATGGTAAAAATATTAAGTACATCTCAGATGAAGCCATGAATAAACTAAGAGACTATGATTGGCCAGGTAATATTAGAGAACTAGAAAATTTAATAGAACGTGCGTCTATTTTATCAACGGAAGAAACCTTATTAATTCCAGGTTTTGAATCCGCAAATCAAAAAGCAAAATCAATTCATAAAAAAGACTTATCATTAGATGCAGCTCAACGAAATCATATTCTAAATATACTAGAACAATGTAATTGGAAAATTACAGGAGCTAATGGTGCAGCATCTTTACTAAAAATAAAACCTAGTACCTTACGCGATAGAATGAATAAACTAAAAATTGTAAAGCCACAATATAAATAACGGTATTTCGTTAATTTTATTATTTGAATCTTAAAAGTCACGGTATTCCGTGACTTTTCTTTTGTAGCAAAAACAGAGTTAATATTTTAATTAGATGATTATCAGTTATTTATATATTTATTTTTAACTATATTTTTTTTTGGCACATCAATTGGTATTTAGTTTTACAAATAAAATAATGATGAATAACGTAATTGAATTTGATGGGATAAAATTTTGGGTAGACCAAGATATTATACATTGTAATCTTGATAATGTTTTCTTCAAAAAGCACAAAAATGTAAATATTGAAGAACTCTTTAGTAATGTAATACCTGTTTTATCTAATGGAAAATATATGCCTTTTATGGTTAATATAGAAGATGTTGAACGTCCATATGCTTTAAAAATTTTTAATATTATATCTAAGAGTTCGTACATTAAAAGATTGGTATTATCTAGAATCTTTTTAGTTAACTCTACAGGATTAAAAGTAATACTAAGTTTAAATAATTTAATTGTTAAACAAGCTGTGCCAAACAAAATTTATAGAAGCTATAATGCCGCAATTAAATATTGTAAAAAGGATTACATGATTTTTAATGAAGTTAGTGAACACGGATTCTCATGAGTAAAATAATAGGATTTAATAACGCCATATTTTGGACTGATGACACAGAAATTCTTTATTGTGAATTTAGTAATACTGATTCAAATATAAAATTAGAAAGAAAAAATGTAGAGTCGTATATAGAGGCAATAACTAAGTTGTGTGACGGTAAGTCCATGCCATTTATTGTTGATTTAAGAAATACATGTGGCACTTTTCCTATTGCTGCAGCAAAATTATTAGCTAAAAGTCCAGAATTAGTTAAGTTAAGAATTTCCGAATCTTACTTAATTAACACTATAGAAATTAAGTTATTAATAGGAATGTATAAAAAATTATATGATAAAATTATACCATTTGGAATATTTAAAGATCTAAGCTCCGCAAAGGGGTTTTGCCAAGAAGCAAAAAATAATTACGCTTCTAATAGCAATATGTTGTGACTTGTAAAAGAAACGCCTTAATAGTTAATTAAGGATACGTTCAGAATAAAATAGCAAACACATAATTCATTGAGGCCCTAAGTAAAACCACTCAATGAAAGTGTTTATTAAAAGGTAAAGTAAATTCTTATCCCCTAACTGAGAATTTTAACCGCAACTTTTAAATAAATACTACATGTGTCTTATAATGATGTTATTATGTTTAAGGCGTTTAAGCAAGTTGCTCATTCTTTTCAAAATACCATTAAAGCAATAGCTTTAGTGGTATTTTTGTTTTTAGTCTATTTTATAAAAACAATTTAGCCTAGAAACTATCTTCATTAAATCAGTATTAGTTTAATACTTTTGTAGTAAGTAGTAATTTTATAGATATTATTACGTCTAAAAAATAAAAAAAAAGAGCTATGCTAACATGGAAAGATGTTATTAACTTTTCGGTCAATGGAAATCCAAAACCAGATTGTAGAGTTGAAAAAACAGAACAAGAGTGGAGTGCTATTTTAACTCCAGAACAATATAGAATTACGCGCAAAGCAGGCACAGAAGCACCTCATTCTGGAGACTTATGTAGTGCCCATGAAGCAGGAAAATATAACTGTGTATGTTGTAACACACCATTGTTTGACTCAACAATTAAATTCGAGTCTGGCACAGGATGGCCAAGTTTCTCACAACCAATACAAGAAAATGCTATAAAATATATTAAAGATACGGCTTTCGGTATGGTTAGAGTAGAAGTACAATGCAATACTTGCGATGCTCATTTAGGTCATGTTTTTCCAGACGGTCCAGAACCAAGTGGATTGCGTTATTGTATAAATTCTGAATCTATGGTGCTTCAATCACAGGAGGAAAATGCGGATTAATCGTTAACATATTATATGACATTAAAACTCAACATAAAAGATAGATTTAATAAAGATTTACCAGCTGATTCAATTATAGAAAATAGCAGAAGACAGGTGAAAAAAGCTTGTTTTTCATATGTAACTCCTAAAGTACCTAGTAATCCTTCATTAATTCATGTCTCTCCAGACATGCTTAAAAATTTAGGATTTTCTGAAGCAGATATTAAAACAAATAGATTTTTAAAAATTGTTACTGGAGCAGAACTCTTGCCAAATACAAAACCTTATGCTATGTGTTATGCAGGACATCAGTTTGGCAATTGGGCAGGGCAATTAGGTGATGGTAGAGCAATTAATTTGGCCGAAATAGAACATAATAATAAACGTTGGGCATTGCAATTAAAAGGTGCTGGTGAAACACCATATTCGCGCTCTGCAGATGGATTAGCCGTGTTACGCTCTTCTGTAAGAGAATATTTATGTAGTGAGGCCATGTTTCATTTAGGCGTACCAACAACTAGAGCTTTGTCGCTGTCGCTATCTGGAGACCAAGTAATGCGAGATGTGATGTACAATGGTAATCCTAAATACGAAAAGGGAGCAATTGTAGCTCGTGTAGCAGAATCCTTTTTGCGCTTTGGGAGTTATGAGGTTTTTACCGCAAGAGGAGATGATAAAACCTTAAAATCTTTAGTAGATTATACTATTAATAATCATTATTCACATTTAGGAGTACCTTCAAAAGAAGTTTATATCGCTTTTATGGAAGAGGTAGCGCAACGTAGTTTAGAAATGGTAATCCATTGGCAACGAGTCGGCTTTGTACATGGCGTAATGAATACGGATAATATGTCTGTTTTAGGATTAACCATCGATTATGGACCTTATGGTTGGTTAGAAGGTTACGATCAAGATTGGACACCAAATACAACAGACAGCACACATAAACGATATCGTTATGGCACGCAACCACAAATTGTACTTTGGAATTTATTTCAACTAGCCAATGCAATCTATCCTTTGATAGATGAAGCCGAACCATTAGAGAAAATTTTAGAATCATACCACGCTAATCTAGAAGTAGAATATCTAAAAATGATGCAGTCTAAACTAGGATTAAAAAATGACCATAAAAACGACGCCTTATTAATTGAAGACCTTGAGAATGTTTTACAACTTTCAGAAACAGATATGACAATCTTTTTTAGAAACCTTGCAAACTTCAAGATTAATGAACCTGAAAAATGGTTTAAAGTTATAGAAGATGCATTTTATCATCCTGATGATATTAAAAGTAATATAGAAGAACGTTGGGACAAATGGTTTAAAATTTATAAAGAACGATTGTTATTAGAGGAGCTTAACGATGATCAACGTAAAACGGCAATGAATAAAGTAAACCCTAAATACGTACTTCGTAATTATATGGCTCAACTAGCTATTGACGATGCAGATAAGGGAGATTATAAATTAATAGATGAATTATTTAATTTGTTAAAAAAACCATACGACGAACAAATAGCATCTAAAAAATGGTTTGCAAAACGACCAGAATGGGCAAGACATAAAGTAGGTTGTTCTATGTTGTCTTGTAGCTCTTAACAATAAAATTAAAGACTTAGATTAGTTAAATTAGCACAAAGAATAAAATTATGAGTACTTATAAAAAAGCATATATAGCAGGTGGTTGTTTTTGGGGAATGGAAGATTTGTTTAGAACACAACCCGGAATTATAGATACAGAAGTAGGTTACCAAGGCGGTGAAAATGACCATCCGACATATAAAAATCATCCAGGACATGCGGAAGGTATAGAACTAACTTATGATCCTAATGAAACCTCATTTAGAGTTATCTTAGATTATTTTTTTAGAATGCATAATCCCACAACAATAGACCAACAAGGCAATGACAAAGGTTCTAGTTATCGATCTGCAATATTCTATCAAAATGATGAAGAAAAAGCTATAGCGGAAGACATGATTAACCTTGTTAATGCTTCGGGAAAATGGCAAGGTAAAGTTGTAACAACGTTAGAGCCTTGGTCAACGTTTTGGAAAGCTGAAGACTACCATCAAGATTATTTAGTTAAAAACCCAAATGGTTATACTTGTCATTTCTTAAGATTTGATGAAAGTTTTATCAAATAAAAGTTTAAACATTCAGTTATTTTGAAAATTAGAAACATAGGATTAGGAACTGCAGCAATAGGAAGGCCAGTTTATATTAATATTAAACAACAAATAGACCGTTCTCCTTTTTCATTATCAAAATTTAAAGAAAAGGGTATACAAGTTTTAGAAGATGCTTACAAAAAAGGGATACGTTATTTTGATACGTCACCAGGATATGGTATGGCAGAAGAATTATTACTGCAATGGTTAAGCACAAAAAATGACCAAAGCATTAAAGTATCTTCAAAATGGGGTTATACGTATGTAGCTGATTTTAATCCAAAAGCAAAACAGCACGAAGTAAAAGAACACTCTTTAAAGAAGTTAAATGAACAATGGGAAACAACAAAAAAGCTGTTACCTTATTTAGATGTTTATCAAATTCATTCAGCAACCTTAGATACAGGTGTGCTTGAAAACACGGAAGTTTTAAAGCGCTTACACGAGTTAAAAAAAGAGCATAATATTACTATAGGTTTAACAACCACTGGAGCTAACCAAACAGAAGTGTTAGAAAAAGCTTTATCCACACAAGTTGATAACGAGTTGTTGTTTCAATCTTTTCAATGCACCTTTAATGTACTAGATCAAAGTATTTTAAAATTTTCAGAAGCTTTAACAAAGTGTTCAGGGCCAATTATCATAAAAGAAGCGCTAGCAAACGGAAGATTGCTTACAAATAATAAGTATCAAAAATATCAACCACTGTATAATTATTGTAATCAGTTAGCAGATTCATATAATGTAGGCACAGATGCTATAGCACTACGTTATTGTATAGATGTATTTCCTGATGCTATCGTTTTGAGTGGTGCAAATAATAGTGAGCATTTAGAAGCTAATTTAAAAGCTAATCAATTTAATTTATCTAAATCCGAAATAGAACACTTAAGTTCTTTTGGCTTGTCAGTAGATGATTATTGGCAAGAAAGAAAAGAACTAAAATGGCATTAAAAATGAACTTAAATAAGTTTTGAAGTTTTAAAAGCATTAATTGTTTTGTGAAAACTCAATTTCCCTTAATGCGTTCCCATAAACTCCATATTAGTTTTTTACCATCGCGTTGCGTTTTTTCTTCTTCAATAAAATTTACGTTTCCAAAATTATCAACATCAATTAAGTACCTAAACACAAAATCTTGAGAATTGGGTTCAAAGTTCATTAATCCAAAGCGTAAATCGTTATAATACAATTTGTCATCTATTTTATTAATGGTAAACCAACCTTCAGAAATGGCAATCATGCGTTTTACCTTTTCATTTTCGAGTAAATCACCTAATAAATCATGATTTTTAGGATAGGTTTTAAATGTGATATTTTTAGTGTCAAAAAAAGAATAATCTCCTAAAAGATAATAGTCGTTTGTTTCTACATTAGCATTCCATAAAATGGTATTTAGAGGTGAAGGTCTGGTGTCTAATTGAGTGTAATTAATATTTTCCCTTTGCAAGGCTTTTTCAAATTTTGTAAAAGCTAAACTTTTTAGAAGAAAGGTTATTGCTAAATAAACTGTGCTCATTGTAAGCCCAATATTATTGTAAAGGCGTCTTTTTTTTGATGTTCTATTTTGAAACATTACCAATATAACACATACTAAAAAAGGTAAAGTATATAGAGGGTCAACAACAAAAATGGTTTTAAAAGCTAGTCTTAAATCTAAGGGCCAAAACAATTGTGTTCCCCAAGTAGTATGTGCATCTAAAATAGGATGAGTAATCAGTGCCCAGAAAAATAACCAAGACCATCCTTTAAAATCTTTGTATTTTTCATAACGAGATACAAGCCAACCAAAAATAGGTGCAAAAAGCACAGAAAACACTATAGAATGTGTAAATCCACGATGCATAGCTAATGCAGAAACAGTATCTGTAAAATGAGAGGCAAAAACATCTAAATCTGGTATTGTACCAGCAATAGCACCATATAATATAGCTTTGTTGCCTATTTTTTTTCCTAAAACAGCTTCGCCAACGGCTGCACCTAAAACAATTTGTGTGAGTGAATCCATATAATGATGTAAAAATACATTTTCTTTCTGCTATATCTTTCCTTAGAATGTAACATAAGTTACCTAGTAAAAATTTATAATGTTGTATTTTTATTCAAATATATAATTACATGAAAAAAAGTATTGGGTTACTCGTTTTAATGGCGGTTTTAATGAACTGTAATTCTAATAAAAAGAAGAATGATACTTATAGCAATGTTGGTAAAACTGCTGTAGAATCAAACCATCCTGGAAAAAAACTAATGGAGACCAATTGCTACATCTGTCATAACCCAACCGCAACAGAAGCTAATAGAATTGGACCGCCAATGATTGCAATTAAGAAACATTATATAGATGAAAATACGACAAAAGAAGACTTTATAGCTTCTATGCAAGCTTGGATAAAAAATCCTAACGAAGCGGATGCTAAAATGTTTGGTGCTGTTAAACGATTTGGAGTTATGCCAAAGCAGGCATATCCAGAAAAAACAATAGCACAAATTGCAGAATATATGTACGACTTTGAAATTGAGCAACCTGAATGGTTTGAAGAACATTTTAATAAAGAAAATGGCAACCATAATGGAAAAGGTATGGGAAATGGAAAAGGCCATGGCAAGGGCAATGGAATGGGTAATGGAAAAGGAATACACAAACAACAAGCAGAAACAAATTTTAAAGATTTACCTTATGGAGAACGTGGCTTAAAATATGCTTTAACTACAAAGGCAGTTTTAGGTAAAAACTTAATGGGAACTATTCAAAAAAAAGGGACTATAGAAGCATTATCATTTTGTAATGAGCGTGCTTACCCATTAACAGATAGTATGGCGGTTGTACATAATGCGTCAATAAAACGTGTTTCGGATAAACCAAGAAATCCTAATAACAAAGCAAATACAGAAGAATTAGGTTATATTAATACCTTTAAAAAGGTTGTAGCCAATAAAGAAGAGGCAAGTCCGATTGTAAAGGAGATGGACAATAAAGTAAAGGTTTATTATCCTATTACGACTAATACTATGTGTCTTCAATGCCACGGAAAGCCTAATGAAACATTAGAAAATTCAACATTAACAAAAATAAAGAGTTTATATCCTATGGATAAAGCAATTGGTTATAATGTTAATGAAGTACGAGGTATTTGGAGTATCACTTTCGATAAATAAAATTTAAGTCAGGTATGAGCAAGTTTTCAGAAATTATTAATCAAGATCAACCCGTTTTAGTTGATTTTTTTGCAGATTGGTGTGGTCCTTGTAAAATGTTGAGCCCAATTTTAAAACAGGTTAAAGATAGCTTGGGTGAACGTGTTTCTATAATAAAAATAGATGTAGACAAAAATCAAGCTTTAGCAACCAAATACCAAGTAAGAGGTGTGCCAACGCTGTTGTTATTTAAAAACGGAAAGCAAGTGTGGCGGCAGTCTGGAGTGGTTCAGAAAGAAGATATTATTAATGTGATTACTTCAGCTTAATTAAATTAATTAGATTTTTTTTTTAATTTAATGACAAATATCATCTTTCTTAGAAAGAATTGTTTTTAATTTTACAGTCTCTAAACTAAATCAACATAGGTATGATAAATACATTAATAGCATTATATAGTTGGACTAATGGCGTTATAATGATTGCAATTTTCGCTTTAGTATGTATTACTTTAGTAGGTTTTTTAATCCACTTTATGTCTAAAGGCAAAGGAAGTGAAGAGTCTAAAAAGCTAAATGAAGACAATAGTTCAGAGTATTAAATAAACTAATTATATATTCATTTAAAAAGAGGGTAGTAAGTTTTTATTACCCTCTTTTTTATGCTCTATAATTTAAATGAATATTTTAGTTTTAATTGAAGTTTAACCTTCTTAATTATTTTTTAATTCTCAGCAAAAAGCTGATTTTTTATTGTGTCCACATCCATATTTTCTAGGAGACTAATTAGATTTGGATATTTTTTTTGGTGATAACCAAATTTATCAATTCTAAATTCATTAATAGCGTCTTCCTTTGTCCAATTTTCAACAACTATTCTATAAGCAGCGACCATTACACCAGTTCTGTCAGAACCGTGCCAACAATGAATTAAAATGGGTTTTTCTGCACTGGTAATTAGTTTTAAAACCTCAATAATATCATCTTCTGTTATTTGCTTTGTGGCTAAAGGCAAATGCTCTAATTGTAGATTAGTATCTTCAGCTTTTTTATTATCATCGCGTAAACGTCTTAAATTAATAATAGTTTTTACGCCAGCAGTTTCCAATTCTTTAAAGCCAGATTTACTAGGTTGCTCAGAACGCAAAATAGAATCATTGATACTATATAAATTATTGAAGTATTTAGATTCAATTTCTACATGGCTAGCTTCGGGATCCGTAATGTTTTTGTCCTGTGCATAGCCAAATTTGATAAAAATAATACTAAATAAAAAAAGTCTAAACATAATATATTAATTAAGTGGTATAGTCGCAAAAACTATACCACTATAACTTAGTTTTAAAAAGCGTATTGTAAAAAAGCAGAAAAATTTCTACCAGGTTCTGTAATTGGTGTTCTTCCAAAATCGGCTTGATTTGTGAAAGAAAAATTTAAATGATTATTATAAGTTTTATCAAATGCATTAATTACAGCGACACCTAAAGTTAAATTATGAAAAGGTTTTACCCCTAATCTTAAATCCATGGTTTGGTAACCATCAGTTTTAGTCTCTCCATAACTAGGCGAAATATTATGTTGGGTAGCGACAATATTGTATTGAACATTAGCCCAGAATTTTGGTTTTTCAAATCCAAAAACAAATCTAGATGTAAAAGGAGGTGTTAGTGGTAATGATTCGTTGAGGTCTTTGTTTCTAGAATAAACATAAGAAAATTCAGATTTTAGAAAATAGTGATTCAAAAAATCTAATTGCAACATGGCTTCTACACCAGTTTTATATGCATTATCTAAGTTTCTAAACACTTTTGGGTTTATAGGATTTAAAGTAGGATTATATTTTCGGGTTAAATTATCATCTACAATGCCAACAATGTAGTTTTCTAGAAATGAATAATATAATGAGGTTTGATATTTTAAACTGTTGAAACCATTTTTTAATAATGTATTGCCTTTAAACCCAATTTCAAACTGATTATTAATTTCGGCATCGAGATTTGGGTTCCCTATATATTCATATGGATCTTGTCCAACTGTAAAATGATTGATAAAACGTTCAATCATGTTAGCAGAACGTACACCGCGACCATAGGCTGCTTCAAAAGTGAAATAATCCGAAACCCTGTGTTTTACAGAAACAGTTCCACTGATGTTGTGTTCTGTTCGTTTTTCTAAATCATACATTTCGGCAAAGTCATCTTCTGGATCTTGTATCTCTGCAATTACATTATCATAACGCATACCAGCAGTTAAAACCGTTTTAGAACTAATACTATATTTTAACTCTGTAAACAAACCCATATCTGTAATGTAAGAATCTTGCCAAACTTTATCATTAAACAGCATCGGAGTAGCCAACATATTACCATTCATTACTTTTACCAAACGCGTTCTACCACCATCTCTGGCAACATGCATAGCGTCCACTCCAGAAAACACATTGATTTTTTCCGAAGGTTGCCAATTTAACTCCAATTTGCCTCCAAGGGTTGTTGCATCTACCGCAGATGCCGCTTCCATCATCATAAAAGAAGGCCTATTATCATTAGTCATTAAATGATCTACATAACTGTAATACGCTTTTGCGGTTAAGGATTGTATTGTTGTACCTATATTTTCTAGTGAATAATCTAAAGCTATAATACTACTATTATCATACTCAGTATCCATTGGTAAAGCAGCATGTAATACATCTCTTCCAAAAGATTGTCTCCAATGTGCTTGAAAACGTTGGTCTTCAGAAAAATTATAGCCTAATTTAAAACCATAGTCTAAACTTCTAAAAGATGATGGAATTTCTGTGCCATCGCCATCTTCATAATTTCCAAAATCTCTGTAACCTGTATTGGCAACGATATCGTATTTTTTTTGAATGTATTGTACTTGTGCCAAGTTAACCAATGAATTTCCATTACTTTCGTAGCCACCAGAAACTTTTCCATGAAACCCAGTATCTTCATAATCTGGTTTTTGAGTCACTAAATTAACAATGCCTCCAAAAGTAGCTCCATATCTTACTGTATAGGGCCCTTTTATAATTTCTATTTTTGAAATTTCTTCAGGTATTATATGTGTTGTAATCGGATCCATACGGTTTGGACAAGCATGCATTGCTTTTGTACCACCATCATATTGAATATTGAGTTGCTCGTATTGTGCTCCTCTAAATGATGGATCTATAGCATAATTACCTCTTTTGATAACAGAAAAGCCATTAATGTTATTAAATAAATCCGCTACATTTTTTGGCTGCACAATTTTTTCATCATATTTATTGGCAACAATAGTAAGTACTGGGTCTGTTTTTAAATCTCCAGTAACAATAACCGCATTTAATTTTGTTGTTTTTTGTTTTGTAGTATCTTGTTTAGTTTCGTTTTTTTCTTGACCATAAGATACGGTCGAAAGTAGTATGCACAATAGCATACTAAAATATGTTTTCATATATAGTATAATTAAAATTAACTTAAATAATTGTGGCAGAAAATTCAGCCAATCGATTAAGAAAAATTACACGCGTGGTGGATGAAAACAGTTGTTAGAGTTATGAAAAGAATATAGGTTTTGGTAAGCAATTTGCTCCTGTTTTTCTAAAAATATTTTAATAGGTAATTCAAAATCCGATGATGGACTTGGGTATAAAATCAGTTCTTTAAAATCAACAATACTTTCTGGTGTAGTTTGCTGTTTGTCTTGCGATTCTGCGACTTTCTTTAGGTGACATTTTCCGTTACATTGTAATTCTGGCTTGTCTTTATTTTCACATAGTCTATCAATAAAACCAATTGGGTCTAACTCAAAATACGCATAAGTTAGGGAAGCCTTTGCGCTATTAAATAATATCAAAGAGGTTAAGAAAACTAAAACAATGTAAACGTTTACCTTCATTTGGTGCAAATATAATATAGCATATTTATTTCTTGGCTAACTTTTGTCATATTTTAAAAATAGAAACGCATGAAATTGTAAGTATATGTATTTTAGAATTGAATTTAATTAGGCCGTGTAAGTTCTTAATAAAAATGAATTAATATGGTAACATTAGTTACAACTCCGTAATCAAAAACAAGAGCATATAGGGTTTTATAATTTTAATGTATAAAATGTATTTGAATGACATTTGTCAGTTTTTCTTCGTTTGAAAAAATGTAATCTTGCGATCTTATAATAAAAAAACAAACGGAGTTTTGGTAAACTTTACATTTAAAGAAACCTTTCTCACATACCTTAAAAATATCATTAATTAATAAATTAAATTATGCTTAAAAAAATATCATTTCTATTGTTATTTCTAATAACTTTTAATAATGTTTCAGCCCAAGAAAATCATAAATCTCATACAGATAAACACGAAGAGTCATCTGGAGAAGGTTTTAGGGTAGCCGTAGTTATTGGTCATACTTATATAAAGAGTGAAGGTACAGATAGTCATCTTTTTATTCCGTCTTGGGGACTTGATGTTGATTATTGGTTCAACCATAAATGGGGAATAGGATTACATAATGATGTGGAAATTGAAAGCTTCATCGTTGAAAAAAACTCTGGTGAAGAAATTGAACGTATTAATCCATTAGTATTAACCTTAGATGCACTATACCATATCTCTAATGGATTTGTTATTAGTGTCGGTCCTGGAATTGAAATAGAGGAGAATGAATCTTATGTTTTGGCTAGAGTAGGATTAGAGTACGAATATGAGTTTGGTTCTGATTTTTATATGATGCCTACACTTTTTTATGATCATCGTTTTGATGGCTTCAGCACTGCAACCATTGGCTTAGGTGTCGGTTATAAGTTTTAAGCTTTGTATACTTATAGTTTTAAATTCATTAAATTAGTTGAAGACTAAAAAAGAATAACTAAAAGTTCTTTTGAGTATCTAAAGCGATTAAAAAGCACGTCGTTTTAGTAACTTAGGTTACATAGTTAAAATCTATAATGTTTTACATTTGTTATAAATAAAACAAATACAAACAAAATATGAATATTATGGAATCAACAAAAGAAGAGCAAGTATTTTCAATGCCTAGAATTGGAGACAAAGCACCAGAGTTTAAAGCGGTAACAACACAAGGAGACATAAATTATCCATCAGATTATAAAGGGAAGTGGTCAATTTTATTTAGTCATCCAGCAGATTTTACACCAGTTTGTACTTCTGAGTTTATGACCTTTGCGCATTTAGAAGAAAAATTTGAAAAAGCAAACTGTAGTCTTATTGGCTTATCAATTGATGGCTTGTATAGTCACATAGCTTGGTTAAGAACTATTAAGGATAAGATAGAGTTTAATGGCATGAAAAACATAGAAGTTAAGTTTCCTTTAATTGAAGATATTTCTATGGATGTTGCTAAAAAATACGGAATGATTCAACCAGGAGAAAGTAAAACACAAGCTGTAAGAGCAGTGTTTTTTGTAGATCCAAATGAAACCGTTAGAGCTATTATTTATTATCCATTAAGTTTAGGTCGTAACTTCGATGAGCTTTACAGAGCTTTAATAGCAATGCAAACGTCAGATAAATTTAACGTAGCAACGCCTGCAGATTGGAATCCTGGAGATGATGTTATTGTTTCTCCAGCTGGATCTTGTGGTGTAGCTGAAGAGCGAATGACATCTACTGAAGATTTAGAATGTAAAGACTGGTTTTTCTGCACTAAGAAGCTAGATAAAGATTTGGTTTTAAACGAAATTCTTAAAAAATAAATTTTAAAAGAATTATAACCTTTAGTGTTATTATTTGTAAATATTTAATTCATTTTAATACTAACTCTAGTATTATACATACTTAAATTAAGCAGATTATTTACCGATAAAATCTATCCAAAATTACTGTTAAAAAATCGGTCTAATTCTCAAATTTAGACCGATTTTTTATACCTTAAAGGTTGTCAAAATAATAAAGAAAAACTATGAATATTATACAGTTTGAAGATAAGCCATTAGCACATTATTCATATGCTATTATTAGTGGCGATGAAATGGCATTAGTGGATCCTGCAAGAGATTCAAAGCCATATTATCAATTGGCAGAAAAACACAATGTTAAGATTAAAGCTGTTTTTGAAACACATCCACATGCCGATTTTGTGAGCAGTCATTTACAAATCCATAAAGAAACAGGTGCTACGGTTTATGTTAGTAAATTGGTAGGTGCTAATTATCCACATAATTCTTTTGATGATGGTGATACCCTTAAATTAGGAGAGGTTACATTTTCGGCAATAAATACACCAGGACATTCACCAGATAGTATTACCATAATTGCAAAAAACAAGGAAGACTACGCTATGTTTTCTGGAGATACTCTATTTATTGGTGATGTTGGTCGGCCAGATTTGCGAGAAAAAGCTGGTAATATGAAAGCCAAACGCGAAGAACTAGCAAAAAACATGTACCAAACCATACAAAGTAAATTTAATGAATTGCCAGATCATACCGTTGTATATCCTGCTCATGGAGCAGGTTCCTTATGTGGTAAAAACATGAGTACTGATGCTTCTAGTACGTTAGGTCGAGAACGCAAGGAAAATTGGGCATTCAAAAATTTATCTGAAGACCAATTTGTAAATCATATTTTAGCAGATCAACCTTTTATTCCTTCATATTTTGGTTATAATGTAGATATAAATAAATCTGGTGCAGATAATTTAGAACGTAGCATTGCTAAAGCGGAATTTCATTTAAAAGCAAATAATATTAAAGAAGAAGCTTTAGTTATTGATGTTAGAGGTGAAGAAGCATTTAAAAGAAATCATATTTCGGGAAGTATAAATATTATGGCACAAACCGAGGATGATAAGCTTGAAACTTGGTTAGGTTCTATTATTAAACCTGAAGAAAAATTCTTTGTGGTTTTAAATTCGGTAGACGATAGAGATGAAATTTTACATCGTATTGCAAAAATTGGCTACGAAAAACAAGTCATAGGCTCGTTAACCATAGACGATGCATCATTTGAAACTTCCGAGACATTGAATTTAGAAGATTTTAAAAAACACCCAAGTCATTATACTATTGTAGATATAAGAAATAGAAGCGAACTAGCAGAAGAACAGTTTTTTGAAAATGCTAAACCCCATCCTTTAAATGAGCTTAGAGATACAGTAAGTAACATTCCAAAGGATAAACCGATTGTAGTACATTGTGCAGGTGGTTATCGCAGTGCTGCAGGAGCAAGTATTATACAAAAAGCATTAGAGGGAACAAAGGTTTACGATTTAAGTACAGCAGTAGAGCAATTTAAATAGTAAATGTATTGAAGATAAAAAAGGATTATATTTATGTAGGTATTCAATTAGTACTATTTGTAACTTATATATTGCCAGTGCGTATAATTTATATAAACCTTCCCGAATGGTTAAACTATTTGGGATTGTTTATTTTAAGCTTGGGTTTGGTTTTAGGGTTATTAGCTTTGTTTCAGCTCAACAAAAAATTGTCGCCGTTTCCAACTCCTGTTTTAGGAGGAAAACTTCTAACATCTGGTGCTTATTCAATTTCTAGACACCCAATTTATACAAGTGTTTTAGCCATAACTTTTGGATTTGCTCTATACGAATCTTCTTTTTTTAAATTCATTATTTTTCTACTGCTATGGTTACTTTTTTATTTTAAATCTAATTATGAAGAGCAATTGTTAAAAGAGAAATTTTTGAAATATTCAGATTATAAAATAAAAACAAAACGATTTATATAATTGTAATTTATGAAAAACGCACAAACTAATTTTTGGAACGAGCGCTATGCTAATGAAGAATTTGTCTATGGCATAGAGCCTAATAGCTTCTTTAAGCAACAACTAGATAAATTACAGCCAGGAAAAATTTTACTTCCAGCAGAAGGTGAAGGTCGCAATGCTGTGTATGCAGCTTCTAAAGATTGGAAAGTAAAGGCTTTTGACATTAGCATTGCAGGTAAAGAAAAAGCCTTGAAATTAGCCAAGATGAAAGCTGTCGATATTTCTTATGAGCTTACTGGAGTACAGGAATTTAAATCCGATGAAAAATTTGATGTTATCGGTCTGTGTTATGTGCATTTTCCGGCAGAAATTCGTAAGGAGGCACATCAACATTTGTTAAGTTTCTTAAAAATTGGAGGACATGTTATTTTTGAAGCATTTGCCAAAGCGCAACTAGGTAATGCATCTGGTGGACCTAAAAATAAAGATATGCTGTTTTCTATTGAAGAAATCAACGCAGAGTTTTCACAGTTGGGTTTTGAAATCATAGAAGAAAAGACTATAGAACTCTCTGAGGGAGAGCATCATAAAGGAAAGGCTGAAGTGATACGGTTTGTTGGTGTAAAGAAATAAAAATAATTAATTGTAGTTAAATTAAAACCGCTTTAATCAATAGATTTATTGCGGTTTTTTGTACCTTTTTAGCTTGAAATAAATCTAATTATTTGACTAATAAAGTAACCAATAAAATAATGTAATACGTTACTTATGTTACATAATTTAGGATCATTTAAAATATCTTTACAAAACTTAATTACTACACTGAAGTTAATTACTATCTAAAAGTATTTCCATTATGGAAGATATGCTATTCTACGATCGTATGCAGTTTGCATTTACGATAACATTTCACTATTTATTTCCACAATTAACCATGGGATTATCCTTAATGATAGTCTATTTTAAATGGAAATTCCTGAGGACAAAAGTTGAAAAATATAACGATGCTGCAAAATTTTGGATGAAGATTTTTGCACTCAACTTTGCCATGGGAGTCGTTACAGGTATTCCTATGGAATTTCAATTTGGTACCAATTGGGCGAAGTTCTCTGAGCTTACAGGAGGAATAATAGGACAGACTTTAGCCATGGAAGGGATGTTTTCATTCTTTTTAGAATCGTCCTTTTTGGGACTCTTTATATTTGGCGAAAAACTGTTAGGTCATAAGCTACATTTTGTTACTGGTTTTCTGGTGTTCCTTGGTTCTTGGGCAAGTGGTTATTTAATTATAGCTACACATTCTTGGATGCAATATCCTGTTGGCTATGAAGTGCTAGAAAATGGAAAATTTATTCTCAACAATTTTGGAGCACTATTCTCTAATCCATGGCTATTGCCTTCATACCTTCATAATCAAGCCGCCTCTATTGTTACCTCTTCTTTTGTAGTTGCAGCAATTGGAGCCTTTTATTTATTAAATAATAAACATAACGAATTCGGAAAATTGTTTTTAAAAACAGGTGTTATTTTCGGATTAATTTCAAGTTTATTAGTTGCTTTCCCTACAGGAGATTGGGCTGCTAAAAATGTAGCAGAACATCAACCAGTAACATTTGCAGCTATGGAAGGTATTTTTGAAACCGAAGAAGGTGGCTCAGAAATTGTTTTGATTGGGCAACCTAACATGCTAGAAAAGAAACTAGATAACAAAATAGCTGTACCGAATATTCTGAGTTTTTTAACGTATCAAGATTGGAATGCTCAAATAAAAGGGCTTAATGAATTTGATGAGAGTGTACATCCAACTAATATTCCTGGATTATATTACTCGTATCATATTATGGTAGGCTTAGGTACCATTTTTATTGGGTTAATGCTACTGGCTGTTGTACAGTTAGTCAGAAAAAAATTATACAAAACCAAATGGATTTTATGGTCTATAATGTTTATGCTGCCATTTCCTTATATCGCAAATACAACAGGTTGGTATACGGCAGAATTAGGTAGACAACCTTGGTTGGTATATAATTTATTACGGACTGCAGATGGTGCCTCGCCAACTGTTTCTTCAGGAAATACATTATTTACTTTACTTGGCTTTATAGGCTTGTATTTACTATTAGGCTTGCTATTTTTAATGTTAGCCGGAAAAATTATTAATAAAGGACCACAACTTAATCAACACCACTAATTATGGAATTATTTTGGTATATCGTTTTAATGACAATGTTAGCTGTTTATGTAATATTAGATGGTTACGATTTTGGTGCAGGAATCATTCATTTGTTTTTTGCTAAAAAAGAAAAAGATAAAAAAGCAATTACTAATGCTATTGGTCCGTTTTGGGACGCTAATGAAGTTTGGTTAATTGCTGCTGGAGGAGTGTTGTTTTTTGCTTTTCCAACCTTATATGCGTCATCATTTAGTGGGTTTTATTTGCCTTTAATTATGATACTTTGGTTATTGATTTTTAGAGCTATCGGTTTAGAATTAAGAGGTCAGGTTCACAATCCTATTTGGGAAGCCATTTGGGACAAAGCCTTCGGAATCGCAAGCTTATTATTAGCACTATTTTTTGGCGTCGCTTTGGGTAATGTCGTTAGAGGTGTAAATTTAGGTAGTGTTGTTAATGGTGTATCTACTCATGAAGCTCATTATTTCTTTTTACCGCTTTGGAATCCTACGTTTAGTCCACAAGCAGAACAATTGGGTATTTTAGATTGGTTTACGGTTCTATTAGGTGTAGTTGGCGTAGTTGCTTTAACCATACATGGTGCCAATTGGATTATTTTTAAAACCAATTCAGACCTTAATGAAAAATTAAAGAAGGTCGTTTTTATTCTTAATTTTGTACTATTAGCTTTAGTTATAGTGTCATTGTTAATTTGGCATATTATTGAACCACAACCATTTCATAATTTTATTGAGCACCCTTGGTTATGGATATTTCCAGTAATAACTTTTACGGGATTGTTCGGAATGTTTAAGGTGAAAACCTTCAAAAAACATGGAAAAGGATTTTTGTTTTCATCTTTGTTTTTGGGAGGAGGATTAGCTTCTACTGTCGCATCTATATTTCCAAAGGTATTGCCTTCAACAAACGCAATAAATCCAGATTTAACACTGTATAATGTCGCTGCACATGAATATGGTTTGTCCGTTGGTGTATATTGGTTTGTCATTGCTGCATTTTTGGTAGGTGTATATATGACCATTCAATATAGAGTGTTTAAAGGAAAAATGGACGATGTTGGTTATGGCGAACATTAATTAGTTTTGGTGTTATGACAGGTACTTTAATTTCTTTAATAAGTATTTTTATAGGTATCATTTCAGCCAACGTATTTGCCTATTTTAAAAACAAGTATTCTTTTGGCTTTACAGGAAATACTTTAATAGGTGTATTTGGCAGTATTTTATTTATTAAAACGTTTGGAAGATTAGGTTTTGACCCATGGGCTATTATGGGTGATGGAATATTTCATAGCTCATTATTTGTGGTGAATTGTTTAGTCTCAATTTTTGGAAGTATAATAGGACTGATAGTGATAAAAAGTATTACAATAAAAGTAAGTTAACATATTTAAAAAATAATCAAACCGATTAGCGTTTGATTATTTTTTGTACTATTGTTAACCATATGGTTAAACTAAGTGGTTAATATGAAAAAAATAAAAGACGAAAATACAGAAGACCAAATATTAAATGCTGCAAAGAATATATTTCAGACAAAAGGAATGGATGGCGCTAGAATGCAAGAAATTGCAGATAAAGCAGGCATAAACAAGGCTATGTTGCATTATTATTATCGCAGCAAACAACTATTATTTGAAGCTGTTTTTAAAAATGCATTTTCGTTATTGGCACCTCAATTAAACGCTATTTTAAATGATGATTCGTCTATTGAAGACAAGATTAAAAATTTTACTGCTAACTATATATCGTTTATTATAAAGCATCCGTATTTACCAAATTTTATTATTCAAGAGCTCAATAGAAATCAAGATTTTATTTTAAAATTAAAAGACAGAGGGTTTCCAAGTATTGAAAAATTTAAAAAACAAGTGGATGAAGAAATTAATAAAGGACTTATAAAACCCATTAGTGCAGAGCAATTATTCATTAATATAATGGCTTTAAATATTTTTCCATTTGTTGCTAAACCGTTGATAAAGGCAATTACAAAATCTGATGATAAACACTATAAAGAGCTCATAGAAGAGCGTAAAACTGAAGTTGCCAACTTTATTATTAATTCCATAAAGACAACCTAAAAATGAAACAGCTAATAATCATTTTTACCATTTTAATCGCATTGCCAGGTGTTGCACAGCAAAACATCACATTAGAGGAGTGTTATCAATTAGTACACAAAAATTACCCTTTAGCAAAACAAACGGAACTTTTGGATGCCCAAAATATATTAGAGAAAGAAGTAGTATCTACTTCAAAATTGCCACAATTTAACTTAGATGCATATGCAACGTATCAATCTGATGTTATTGAATTTCCAATTGCAAACGTTAATATAGAACCACTTAACAAAGACCAATATCGCGCTACGTTATCGGCTAATCAACTTATTTATAATGGAGGTGTAATTGATGCGTCTCTCGATTTAAAATCTGCTCAGTATAAAACCAAACAAAAACAGGTAGAAGTTAATTTATATCAATTAAAACAGCAAATCAATCAACTTTATTTTTCGGTATTATTAGCACAAGAATCAGAGTTGTTGTTAACTGCGAAACAAACAGAATTACATGCCAAATTAAAAGAGGTAAAATCTGGTATAAAAAATGGTTTTGTTTTACCATCTTCAGATAAAGTTTTAGAAGCAGAATTATTAAAAATAAGTCAACAATTCCAAGGACTAGAAAGCAATAAGTTGATGCTCATTGAATCTTTGTCTAGATTAATTAATCATCCTTTAGATGACTCAACCAAGTTTGAAAATCCATTAGTTGAAACCAATTTACATACCAATTTGGCAAGACCAGAGTTAGAATTATTTCAGCTTAAAAAAGAAGAATTAACAACTTCAGAAAACTTATTGTCAAAGCAAAATTCACCTAAACTGTTAGGTTTTGTAACTGGTGGTTATGGTAATCCAGGATTAAATATGCTCGATAATTCATTTCAAACATTTTATACAGTAGGTGTTAAATTGAATTGGAATGTGTTTGACTGGAATTCTGTTAAAAAACAGCAGCAATCTCTAAAAATAAACAAAGCTATAATAGATACTGAAACCAAAACTTTTGAGCTTAAAACCAACATAGAGTTGAATCAGCAAGAAAAAGACATAGCCAAAATTGAAAGGTTTATTACTTCAGATTTAGAAATTATTGCCCTTAGAAAAGAGGTGTTGCAATCGGCAGATTCACAACTTAGAAATGGTGTAATTACCTCTTCTGCATACATTACAGAACTTACTAATTTATATGAAGATGAAAATACCTTGGTAAAACATAGAATACAGTTACAACTAGCAAAAGCAAATTATAATATTATTAAAGGTCATTAAAATCTTCATAAATCTCCTAAATCAGTGTGAGAAAATATATCATATGAAAAACTACAAATATATCTTAGGGTTGAGCTTCATAGCTTTTAGTTTATTTTCCTGTGGAAATGGAAACGGAAAAGCAGATGGTTACGGAAATTTTGAAGCCACAGAAATTACCATTTCAGCAGAAAGTAATGGAAAGTTAATACAGTTTAATCTTAATGAAGGTGATGTGCTCAAAAAAAACCAATTCATTGGTTATATAGATACAATTCCATTAGCATTAAAACGCGAACAATTAGTAGTCTCCAAAGCAGTAATCAGTTCAAAATCTAAAGGTGTATTATCACAAATAGCGGTTTTAAATTCTAGATTAAAAACGGCTAATACTAATAAAATTAGAGTTGAAAATTTAATTAAAGATAACGCAGGCACACAAAAACAACTAGATGATGTAACTGGAGAAATAGATGTTATTAGAAACCAAATTAGAAGTGTTGAAATACAGAATGCGCCAGTGGTTAACGAGCTTAAATCTATTGATGTACAGTTAAAGCAAATAGATGACCAAATACAGAAAAGCAAGATTATAAATCCGGAATACGGAACAGTTTTAACTAAATACACTGAGCCAAATGAAATAACAGCTTTCGGTAAGCCATTGTATAAAATTGCTGATTTAAACACTATGCAACTGCGTGTTTATATCAGTGAGACACAATTGGCAAACATTAAAATAGGCCAGAAAGTAACGGTGAAAATTGATGATGTAGATGCAATGAAATCTTACAAGGGAACTATAAGTTGGATTGCCTCAGAAGCAGAATTCACACCAAAAATAATACAAACAAAAGAAGAGCGTGTTGCTTTAGTGTATGCCGTAAAAGTGGATGTAAAAAATGATGGAAGCTTAAAAATTGGGATGCCAGCTGAAATGTGGATCAATGACTCAGAAAATAATAATAAATAAAAATACAGACGTATAATTTAAATTTTTTAATAATGGAAAAACATGCATACAACGTTAACGTAAATTGGAAAGAAAACCGAAAAGGTATAATGTGTTCACCAGAACTTAGCAATAACGAAACCAATGAAACCAACTGTATAGAGGTTGCAACACCACCTGAATTTCCTGGAGGAATGCCAAATATTTGGTCGCCAGAGCATTTGTTTACTGCAGCTGTGAGCAGTTGTTTAATGACCACGTTTTTAGCAATTGCAGAGTTTTCAAAATTAGAGTTTGTTAGTTTTAAATGTAATTCTAAAGGAATTTTGGAGAAAGTAGATGGAAAATTTGTAATGAGTGAAGTGCTATTGTTTCCAGAAGTTGTTATTACAGATGAATCTAAACGAGATCGCACAGAACGTATCGTAGAAAAAGCAGAAAAAGCCTGTTTAATTTCAAATTCCATTACATCTAAAATTACAATGGAAACTAAGATTATTATCAAATCTAATTAAATATGAAACACTATGAATTTATAAAATCTTCATTAATCATATAATGAGTATCTGTGTCGCCAACATATCAAAATCATACAAAAACGTAAAAGCTTTACAAGACATTTCTTTTAATGTTAAGGTAGGAGAACTTTTTGGTATTATTGGTCCTGATGGTGCAGGTAAGACAACGTTATTCAGAATATTAACTACGCTCTTATTTGCAGACAATGGCAGAGCAACTGTGTCTGGTTGGGATGTAGTTTCAGATTACAAAAACATTAGAAAAAGTGTTGGTTATATGCCAGGACGATTTTCATTGTATCAAGATTTAACTGTTGAAGAAAATCTTCAGTTTTTTGCCACAATATTCGGAACAACCATAGAAGAAAACTACGATTTAATTAAGGATATTTATGTGCAAATAGAACCTTTTAAAGACCGCAGAGCAGGGAAATTGTCTGGTGGAATGAAGCAGAAGTTAGCATTATGTTGTGCATTAATCCACAAGCCAAAAGTGTTGTTTTTAGATGAACCAACTACAGGTGTTGACCCAGTTTCTAGAAAAGAATTTTGGGAAATGCTAAAGCGTTTGCAACAAAAAAACATCACCATTTTGGTATCTACACCTTATATGGACGAAGCTGCATTGTGCGATAGGATTGCTTTGATACAAGATGGAAAAATTCTAGAAATAGATACACCAGAAGCCATTGTAAAGCATTACCCAAAACCTATTTATAATGTTAGTGCAAATAACATGTATAAACTCATCAATAGTTTAAATGCTTATCAATACATCCATAGCGTTTATCCGTTTGGTGAGTTTGTACATTATACAGATAAAAGAGCAGAATTTAATGCAGTAGAATTAAAACTGTATTTAGAATCTAAAAATTTATCAAATATTCGTATAGAAAAAACTGTAGCAACGATTGAAGATACCTTTATGGAATTAGCCAAGTAAATAAATTAGACTTAACAAGTCTTCAATAAATAATGAAAAACAACTAAGAACTCGCAGGTAAAAATGAGTAAATAATATACCCATTTTTGTGAAATTGATATGAGTATACACAACGTCATACAAGTAGAAGGATTAACCAAAAAATTTGGAGATTTTACAGCCGTAAATGCCATTTCATTTAAAGTTGAAAAAGGTGAGATATTTGGTTTTTTAGGAGCTAATGGAGCAGGGAAAACAACAGCTATGAAAATGCTTATAGGAATATCTATTCCATCATCTGGAAAAGCCACTGTTGCAGGTTTCGATGTATTTACCCATGCAGAAAGTATCAAAAAAAGCATAGGTTATATGAGTCAGAAATTTGCGTTGTATGACGATTTAACCGTTAAAGAAAATATTACTTTTTTTGGTGGAATATATGGATTGTCTAGAAAACGAATAAGACAAAAATCAGCAGTTTTAATTGAAGAATTAGGGTTAGAGAAAGTAGCCAACAAATTGGTTGGTGCTTTGCCATTAGGTTGGAAACAAAAACTATCATTTTCTGTATCTATGATTCACGACCCAAAAATTGTGTTTTTAGATGAACCAACAGGAGGCGTTGATCCAATTACCAGACGTCAGTTTTGGGAAATGATTTATAAAGCAGCTAACCAAGGAATTACTGTTTTTGTTACTACGCATTATATGGATGAGGCAGAATATTGTGATCGTGTTTCTATCATGGTTAATGGAAAAATAGAAGCTTTAGATACGCCAAAGAAATTGAAAGAGCAGTTTAAAGTGGCCAATATGAACGATGTGTTTTTAAAACTAGCTAGAGGATGAAACGTTTTATTGGCTTTGTAAAAAAAGAATTTTACCACATCTTTAGAGATAGACGCTCATTGTTTATTCTATTTGGGATGCCTATTGCACAAATTATGCTGTTTGGTTTTGCAATAACCAATGAAATCAACAACGTAGATATTGCAATTTTAGACCATTCAAAAGATACAAATACGGAAGAAATAATTAATAAAATTTCAGCTTCAAAATATTTTAGTATTAATCAATTTATAGACAAAGAATCTGATATTGAAACCATTTTTAAAAAGGGAAAAATAAAGGCAGTTTTAAATTTCGAAAAGGATTTTAGTAAAAATTTAATTAAAGACTATAAAGCTAATATTCAGATTGTCACAGATGCTACAGACCCAAATACAGCAAATACAATTAGTAATTATATTAATGCCATTCTTACTCAATATAACAAAGAACTAAATAATAAAGTCGCTTTCAGTTATCAAATTGTACCACAAACACGTATGGTTTATAATCCAGAATTAAAAAGTGTGTACATGTTTGTGCCTGGTGTAATGACCATTATTTTAATGTTAGTTTCCGCAATGATGACTTCCATTTCAATCGCAAGAGAAAAAGAGTTAGGCACAATGGAAATCTTATTGGTGTCACCTTTAAAACCATTTCAAGTTATAGTAGGTAAGGTATTTCCATATATTTTTCTATCTATAATTAATGCAATCGTAATTGTAGTGTTAAGTATTTTTATTTTTAAAATGCCAGTTTTAGGAAGTTTGGTTTTGTTAGGTTTAGAAAGTGTCTTATTTATAATAACGGCCTTAGCATTAGGTATTTTAATCTCAACCATTTCTGCTACCCAACAAACTGCAATGATGATTTCTTTGATGGGTTTAATGCTGCCTGTTATTTTACTTTCTGGCTTTATTTTTCCAATTTCGAGTATGCCTTTACCACTGCAAGTGATTAGTAATATTATTCCAGCAAAATGGTTCATCATTATAATTAAAGGCATTATGTTGAAAGGTGTTGGAATTCAATTTATATGGAAAGAAACCTTGATTCTAGTAGGCATGACCATCTTTTTCATTGGCATTAGTGTAAAGAAATATAAAATTAGATTGGAGTAAAAACAGTTAGAAATCTTTTATGGTTTTAAAAATCTAACAGGTATAAAAACTAAAAAAATAGATTCCCAGTTTTGTGGGAAATGTTATGAAAACAATTCTATACATCATACAAAAGGAGTTCAAGCAAATCTTTAGAAATAAAGGCATGCTGCCTATTATTTTTGTGATGCCAATTTTACAACTTGTCATTTTATCTAATGCTGCAACATTTGAAGTTAAGAATATTAAATTCGGTTTTATAGATAAAGACCATACATCTACATCTAGAGCTTTGGTTGAAAAATTTAATGCTTCAACTTATTTTGATGTGTTAACGGATTTTTCTTCAGAAGCACTAGCAAGTGCATCAATGCTAAAAGGAGAAGTGGATGTGTTACTAAATATTCCTCAATATTTTGAGCGTGATTTCCAAAAAGATAAATACAACACTTTAGGAGTTACAATTAATGCTATAGATGGAGCAGCGGCTGGCTTAGAAAATGTATATATTACACAAATAGTGCAACGTTTTAATCAAAATTTAAAGGTGGATTTGATGCAAATTACGGATCAACAAGTTCAAGCAATAAATATTGAAACCATCCCCTTATTTTGGTATAATGAAACTCTAAATTATAAAACCTTTATGGTGCCTGGTATATTGGTTTTATTAGTTACTATGATAACTTTGTTTCTATCAGGAATGAACATTGTTCGTGAAAAGGAAATAGGTACATTAGAGCAAATAAATGTCACACCAATTAAAAAAAGCCAGTTTATTATTGGGAAACTCTTTCCGTTTTGGGTCATTGGTATGGGTTTATTGACTGTTGGTTTAATTTTAGCAAAAGTCATTTTTAACGTGCCTATGATTGGGAGTTTACCACTTATGTATTTGTATACTTCTGTTTATATTCTTGTTGTTTTAGGGATTGGATTGTTTATTTCAAACTTTGTAGATACTCAACAGCAAGCCATGTTTATTTCGTGGTTTTTTATGGTTATTTTTATTTTAATGAGTGGTTTATTTACACCTATTGAAAGTATGCCAAAATGGGCACAAACCATAACAGAGTTTAATCCAATTAAATACTTTGTAGAAGTAATGCGTATGGTGATGCTAAAAGGTTCTAGATTTAATGATATACTTCCTCAACTTTCTAAAACAGCACTTTATGCGTTTGTTATGAATGGACTGGCTGTGTGGAGTTATAAAAAAACCGATTAACAAGTATTGTGTAACATAAGTAGCAATCATTTCTGTTGCTGTTAATTATCTTTATTAGTAAAAATTAATAAGGATGAAAAATAGAGTTTTAATTGCCATTTTTATAGGGTTTTTTTCCTTTTTCAGTTTATTTTCTCAAGAGCAATTTACAGTACAAATAGAACCATTAGTGATTTCAAATGCGCCAAACGTCCATTCATTTTCTTGGGGAAAAACTAGCAACGGAAAATGGATAATTTTAGGAGGTAGAATAGATGGTTTGCATCAAAGGCAACCATTTTCAGCATTTTTAGAAAATGACAATAACCAAAGTGTTTATGTTGTTGATCCAATGGCTAACCAAACATGGAATTCACCACTAAACGTTTTACAGGCATCTTTATTTGAGCAGTTACAGTCTACCAATCAAGAGTTTGTGCAAAGAGGTAATACTCTATATATTATTGGAGGTTATGGCTATAGTGCAACACAAAACGACCATGTTACTTATAATAAGTTAACTGCAGTAGATATTGATGGTTTAGCTAATGCAGTTGTAAATAATGCACCTATTGCATCCTATTTTAGGCAAATTACAGATGCAAATTTAGCAGTTACAGGTGGTCAATTGGGCTTGTTAAATGATGTGTTTTATTTATGTGGAGGACAATATTTTGAAGGACGCTATAATCCGCAAGGACCTAGTCATGGACCAGGATTTATTCAAAACTACACAGAAGAAATCAGAACGTTTGAAATTAACGATGATGGCACCAACCTTTCAATAGTAAACTACTCTGCTCAAAATGACACCAACAATTTACATCGAAGAGATTATAATATGACACCTCAAATTTTTCCAGATGGAACAGAAGGTTTTACTATGTTTAGTGGTGTTTTTCAGCATACAGCAGATTTACCTTGGTTAAATTCCGTTGATGTAAATTCTTCAGGATATACAGTAAATAATACATTTAATCAGTATTTAAGCCAATATCATAGTGCTAAAATTCCAATATATGACACCTCAAATAATGCAATGCATACCTTGTTTTTTGGTGGAATGAGTCAGTATAAATTAGACGCTAATGATAATTTAATTCAAGATGATAATGTACCATTTGTAAAAACCATCAGTAAAGTAACAAGGTTTAGTGATGGGTCTATGGTAGAGAGTAGTTTAGATATTGAGATGCCTACTTTTTTAGGCTCAGGAGCTGAGTTTATCCCATTAGAATCTAGCACTAATTTTTCTGAAAATGGTATTTTAGATATTAATAGTTTACCAAATGGTATTACACAAGTTGGTTATATTTTTGGTGGAATTGAAAGCACTCAAGAGAATATTTTCTTTATAAATAATGGCACCCAAAGCAGTGCAAGTAATTTAGCTTTTAAGGTTTTTATTAATAAAACTACACTTGGAATCGATGAGGTTGAATTAAATGAAGACACTATTTACAATTTAAAAATATTTCCAAATCCTTCTAAAAATCCTTTTACAATTGAAGTCTTTATACCTAATACCGAAAAAAGTACTATCAATGTTTATGATTTGTCTGGTAAAATTGTAAAATCAATGGTTTTAGAATTGTCTATTGGTATTAAAACTATTTCATTAGATTTAAAAGATGTGGCATCTGGAGAATATATATTAATTTTTGAAAACGGCAGAAAAAGTATAGAGAAACGGATAATAAAGCTATAACTGCCTAATACTTAATGTAACAAAAGTTACTATTCAACTGGTTTTAAAATTCAACCTTTACGATTGTTAAAAATGATATATATCATTTATAAAATCTAACTAATAAACTAATTTCACAACAACAAAATATAAGAAATGGCTAAAATAGTAATTTTAGGCGCAGGTATTTCTGGTCACGTAGCAGCTTCGCATTTAAGAAGAAAGTTATCTAAAACACACGAGGTATTAGTAGTATCGCCAAACAGCAATTATCAATGGATTCCATCAAATATTTGGGTAGGAATAGGCCGAATGAAATCTGAAAAAATCCTATTTCCGTTAGCACCTTTATATAAAAGAAAAGGTATTGGTTATAAACAAGCTAAAGCCATTTCTTTTCATCCTGAAGGTGATAGTACAGAATCAAAACCATATGTTTTATCAGAATATGTTGTTGGTGATAATAAAGGAAAACAAGAAAAAATAACTTACGATTACTTAATAAATGCAACAGGTCCAAAATTAAATTTTGAAGCCACAGAAGGTTTAATACCAGGAAAAAATAAAACCTATTCTGTTTGTACTTATACACATGCAGACCATGCTTGGGAAGGATTAAATGAAGTTATTCAACAAATGAAGGCTGGTAAAAAAGCTAAAATTCTTATTGGTACAGGTCATGCAAAATCTACTTGCCAAGGTGCTGCTTTTGAATATATATTAAATGTAGAACAAGAATTACGAAACCATAACGTACGTGATATGGCAGAAATAACTTGGATTGCCAATGAATATGAGTTAGGTGATTTTGGAATGGATGGTATGTTAATGAGTTATGGAGACATGATTATGAAGTCTAGTGAATTGGTGGAAATGATTTTTGAAGACCGAGACATTAAATGGATTATTGGTGCAGGTGTTAACAAAATTGAAGATGGTATTGCTCATTATGAAAATTTAGAAGGTGAGTATAAAACAGAAACTTATGATTTTGCAATGTTGATTCCGGCGTTTTCTGGTCATGGTTTTAAAGCTTATGATAAGAATGATAACGATATTACCGAAAAACTATTTAAAGGTTTTATGTTAGTAGACGCTGATTATACGCCAAAACCATATGAGGAGTGGACTGTACAAGATTGGCCAGAAACGTATCAAAATCCAAGTTATAATAACATTTTTGCACCAGGTATTGCTTTTGCGCCACCTCACACTATTTCTAAACCAAGAAAAAGTAAAAACGGAACTGATATTTTTCCGGCACCACCTAGAACAGGTATGCCTTCTGGTATAACAGCGAAGTTAGTGGCGGATAATATTATTGATACTATTAAAAAAGGCAAAATCTCTACTCATCATAAAGGGTCAATGGGTAATATGGGAGCTGCATGTATAGCTTCAGCAGGATTTGGTTTTTGGAAAGGAAGTGGAGTAAGTATAACGACTTATCCTATTGTTCCAGATTTTAAGAAATACCCAGATTCGCATGGTAGACATTTAGGGAAAACCTTTGGGTCTATTGGTTTGGCAGGTCATTGGCTTAAATTAATGCTACATCATGCCTTTATTTATAAAGCTAAAATGCGACCATTTTGGTGGTTGATTCCAGAATAGAATAATTATGAATTTAAGGTAGTTAGTAAAAAAGTAAATAATATTAAAGTCTTATGAAAAGAATATCACCAAGAATGCGTTTTAGAATGATGAATCCGTTTCTTCAGTTTTTCAAGTTTATAATTTTAAGCGTAAAAATTATGGTTATTGTAGCTGGTGGACATGGAGGGACAAGAGAAAAGGCTAAATAAAATGATAAGAAAGTTATTAATTGCAATTGTTGGTTTAAGTTTTTTAGGTTTTTGTTCTTGTAAAAGCGAAACTAAAAAAGAAACCCCTAAAACGGTAGAAGAAGAGGTTTTTAAATCTACAGCAATAGATGATGGTCGTGTTTCACTTAATTTAAATGAGATGCAGAAAAATCATCAACTTTCTAATATGAGAAGTCATTTAGAGGCCGTCCAAGAAATTACATTATTACTTTCTCAAGATGATTATGATAAAGCTTCAGAAATAGCTTATACAAAATTAGGTTCTACAACAGAGATGAAATTAATGTGTGCATCGTTTGGAGATAAAGGCTTTGAAAATTTAGGATTAGAATTTCATAAAAGTGCTGATGAAATGAGTGAAATTTTTAAAAAAAGAAATAAAGAAAAATCTCTTACTGCTTTATCTAATACATTAAACTATTGTGTGCAATGCCATGCAACTTATAAGCAGTAATATAAAAGTAAACTGATGTGGTTGTCAGTTTTTGGTTGGTTAGTAGAAAGGCATTTATAAGGAATTATAAGTGCCTTTTTCGTGTAAAATTAAACCAAATCTATATTATAAAAACCACCACAATTTTCATTACGCTTTTTAGAGAATTGTGTAATTAAATATGCTGTTGTAATTAAGTTTCGCAATTCGCACAAATCAGAAGATAATTCAGAATGGTCATACAATCTTTTATTATCTTCATATAAAACATGTAACCGTTTTTCGGCACGCTTTAAACGTTCGTTAGACCTTACAATACCAACATAGTTAGACATTATGGTTTTTACTTCGTTTGTATCGTGAGTAATTAGTATTTTTTCCATGTTTTTAATTACACCACTATCATTCCATTCAGGAATATGTTTTGGCATTTTAGTTTTTTCAAACTTTTTGCAAACATTTAAGTAAGCTCTATGTGCATATACCAATCCTTCTAATAGCGAGTTTGAAGCAAGTCTGTTTCCGCCATGTAAGCCAGTTCTTGTAACTTCTCCACAAGCATAAAGTTTTTTTATTGAGGTTTTAGCATTTTTGTTTACGTTGACACCTCCACAGATGTAGTGAGATGCTGGTACTACAGGAATAAAATCTTTTTCAACATCAATGCCTAATGAAGCACATTTTTCGGTAATATTAGGAAAATGGTCTTTAAACTTTTCCATATCTAAATGCGTGCAATCTAAATAAACATGTGGCGCTCCACTTTTTTTCAATTCGTTATCAATCGCTCTGGCTACAATATCTCTAGAGGCCAACTCTTCACGCTCATCGTAGTTATGCATAAACTTTTCGCCTTTATAATCTCTTAGCTTTGCTCCAAATCCTCTAACAGCTTCAGAAATTAAGAATGCTGGATATTCTCCTGGATTATATAATGCAGTAGGATGAAATTGGATAAACTCAACTTCAGAAATTTCTGCTTTAGCTCTATAGGCCATTCCTAATCCATCACCTGTAGCTACTCTAGGATTTGTTGTAGTTTCATAGACTTGGCCACTTCCACCAGAAGCTAGCATCGTAAATTTGCTAACAAATGTTTTTACAATAGATTTTTTTTCGTCTAAAACATAAGCGCCAAAGCAAGAAATTTTAGAATTTCTTTTAGTTTGCTTTTTATTCGCTTGGTGTTCTGTTATTAAATCAATAGCATAATGATGTTCTAAAAATTCAATATTTGGTTGTGTTTTAACTTTAGCAATTAAAGCACGTTCAATTTCGGCACCTGTTAAATCTGTATGATGTAAAATTCTATTTTGCGAATGTCCACCTTCACGACCCAAATCATATTCACCTTTATCATTTCTGTCAAATTTTGTTCCCCAATCGATGAGTTCTTGTAATCGTTTAGGAGCATCTTCGACAACCATTCTCACAACTTTTTCGTCACAAAGACCATCACCAGCAATTAATGTGTCTTCTATGTGCTGTTCAAAACTATCTAAAGTTTCATTAAAAACAGTGGCAATTCCACCTTGTGCATAATTGGTATTAGATTCACTAAGCTTGTCTTTAGTTACAATAATAATTTTAGCATCCGCGAATTTAATAGCGGTTTTTAAAGCAAAGGTTAAACCAGAAACTCCAGAACCAATAACTAATACATCTGATTCAAATATTTTTTTATCACTAACCATTTTATCGGTTTATTTTGAAAGCTCTAACATTCTGTTAATAGGAATTATGGCTTTTTTTGCTAATTCTGCATCAACTTCTATGCTTGGTAATTCATGTTTAAGGCATAGATACAGTTTTTTTAAAGTATTCATTTTCATAAAAGCACATTCGCTACACGCACAGGTATTATCTTCTTCAGCAGGAGCAGGTATAATGTGTTTCTCCGGATTCTCTTGCATCATTTGAAATAAGATGCCAGCTTCAGTTGCAACTATAAATTTTTTCTTATCACTATTTTTTACATAATTTAGAAGACCAGCTGTAGAACCAATATACTTTGCTACTTTTAACATATGAGCCTCTGATTCTGGATGTGCAATTAATTCTGCATCTGGATGTTCTTTAAAGAGATTCAGTAATTTCTCCATTGAAAAAGCTTCGTGTACAATACAAGCGCCATCCCAAAGCAACATATTTCGGCCAGTTTCCTTGTTGAGATATGCACCTAAATTACGATCTGGTGCAAAAATAACAGGTTGGTCTTGTGGTATGGAATCAATTATTTTTCTCGCATTAGATGAGGTGCAAACATAATCACTTAATGCTTTTATTTCTGCCGAACAATTAATGTAGGTAACAACCAAATGGTCTGGATGCTGTTTTTTAAATTCTGAAAATCTATCTGGAGGACAAGAATCCGCTAAAGAGCAACCAGCTAATAAATCTGGTAACACTACTTTTTTAGTTGGATTTAGGATTTTAGCGGTTTCTGCCATAAAGTGAACACCTGCAAAAACAATCATGTCTGCATCGGTTTTGGCAGCTTTTTGTGCCAATGCTAAACTGTCTCCAACAAAATCTGCAATCTCTTGTATCTCGTCAATTTGATAGTAATGCGCTAATAAAACAGCGTTCTTTTCTTTCTTTAATTTTTGTATCTCCTTTACATAATCTATATCAGGAGTTTCAATATCTAAATAGCCTTTTTTTTCAAGACTTGATTTTGCAATTTCTAAGGTTTTCATGGCATTGTAATTTCCAAAAAATATGAATATCAAATGTACTGAATTTTTAACTAAAGCGAATCAAAATAAATAGAATTTATCCTTAAAAAGCATTGGTTTTATTGAGGTTTTTCAATAACTGTTAAGTTATATTTTTTATAAAAATAAAAATCCTACTCTGCTTGGTAATATTGGTTACTTAGTTCTATTTTTTGTAAGTTTATTTTTGTAATATCAAATGGGTTTTAGGTTTTTTATTAATTTGATTAAGTAATAAAAAGAAATAAAATTTGTGCCCCAAAAAAACTCAAAATATTAAAGATTTATAAAGGTGAATTCTTTCTTATAATCAATTATCAGAATTTATAAAAACGATAGTTGTAATTGTTAGATTAGGAGACACTAGAAAAGTGAACTTATGAGGTTGTCAGTTTTTGGTTGGTTAGTTAAAAGGCATTTATAAGCAATTATAAGTGACTTTTTTGTGTAACTTAAGTTGCTGATAGCCTTAGGTTTATTGTCTAGTTTTATATGTGAATAAAAGTTTTAATAAAATGAAAGCATCACAATTATTCCGAGTAACTTCTATTTTAGTATTAATCTTTTCGCTAACGTTTTTTTCTGCTTGTAGTGATGATAATGATGATGATACAACAAACCAAACACTCTCATTAGAAGATAAAACTGCCTTGTTATATATGCTCGAAGAAGAAAAACTTGCCAGAGATACTTATATCTATTTAACTGATTTATGGTCTATAAATCAGTTTGCTAATATTAAAGACAGTGAGCAAGCACATATGAATATGGTCGAAGATTTATTAATTCAAAATAATATTGAATATGATATTCAACCTGCAGGTGAATTTGAAAACCAAACCCTTCAAAATTTTTATGATCAATTTGTAATTGATGGCGCTGTTAGTGTGGCTAACAGCATGCAAATAGGAGCAACAATAGAAGATGTAGACATAAAAGACTTACAAGTTTATTTAGATGTTACAACACATCCTGATTTAATAGTTGTATTTGAAAGTCTGCAATGTGGCTCAAGAAATCATTTAAGAAGTTTTATTCAAGGTATTGAGAATGGAGGTAATATTTATATACCGCAATTTATATCTCAAGATGAATTCGATTTAATTATTACAAGTAATCAAGAACAATGTAATTAATAATTGGTCAATTTATATTTTAAGCACTCTTTAGGAGTGCTTTTTTGTTTGTAATAATTGTAACATAACCCCTTTATACTTAGATGAACTGATAGATGTCAGTTCTTTAAATGATTCATTATTATATATTTATATATATGAATATTTAACTCGAGTAAAATGAAAAAAATAGTTTTAACTATAGCTTTTGTTGTTTTAGGGGCAACAGCTATAATCGCTCAAGAAAGAGATCAGGATAGAATCCAAGATCAAGATCGCACAAAACTTGTAATGGTTAATGGAGAAATGTTAGAAGTTAGAGAACGCGCTCATTTACGTTTACAAAATGATGTAACATTAAATGATGGTACAGTAGTAAGTGTAGATGGTACTTATTTAACAAAAGATAAGGACAGATTACGTTTAAAAGATGGACAATGTTTGGATAATGATGGAATTATGTATCGCAATGAATATCAGTATAGATACAAAATTCAACAAGAAAGTAAAGGATTAAATGAAGCTCAAGTTCAAGAAAGAAACCAAAATAGAGTTCACTATATGCTAGTTGATGGTGAAATGGTTCAAATTAGAAACCAATCGCAAAATAGATTACAACAAAAACTTAATCTTGACAATGGCACTACTGTAAATCCTGATGGTTCGTATCAAACAAGAGAGGGCAAAAAATTACAACTTCGAGAAGGTGAATGTTTAAATATGGAAGGTGAAATGTTTAAAAACACCTATCAACATCGTAAAATGGTGAATAAGAAAACAACAATGAAGAAAAAGGTTCAAAAAAAGCCTAAAATTCAAAAGAAAATCAATAAAAAGGGAACTAAATAGTTAATAACAAAAAAGGTTTTTGGTATAGTTCCAAAAACCTTTTTTTCTTAAACGTGCCTTATCATGAAATTCGAAACAATTAAATTTCTAATTGGAGTAATAGCATTTTTTTGTGTTGGTATAGTGATTGGTCAAAACGAAACGGAAAAAGATTCATCTTATATGTCAGTTGATGTTAATTTTATTAGTGACGCGGTTTTTATGGGAAGAAAAGATTCTATTTCTAATCCTTATCTATATCCTTCAGTTACCTATCATCATAAATCAGGATTTTATGGTACTGGTTCATTCTCATATCTTACTAAAATTGATGAAAGTAGAGTGGATTTGTTTTTGATTACTGTAGGTTTTGATTTCTCTATAAAAAAGTTTGAAGGTGATATATCTATTACTAAATATTTCTTCAATGAAGATAGTTATAATGTGATTTCTGAAGTTGAGTCAGACATTACAACTCAATTAATATATGATTTTAATGTTGTTAATTTAGGAATAGCTTCAAGTCTATATTTTAATTCAGATAGTAATTTAGATGTCTTTTTATCATCAGAAATTAGCCATGATATTGTTTCAAAAAATAAAAAATTTCAAATTTCACCAACAGCTGGCTTATATTTTGGCTCTCAAAATTTTTATGAGCAATATTATATAAACAACCGTTTTGGTAATGGTAGAGTTCAACACGGCCAAGGAAATAACAATTTAACTCAGACAACAGCAACCAATATTAATTTTACAGAAAGTGAAAAGTTTGGTCTATTGGCAATAGAGTTTAGTTTGCCAATATGGTATGTAAACGAACCATGGCTATTTTCATTTTTGCCTGCGTATGTTTTACCTCAAAACCCGGCAACATTAGCAGTAGATGATGCCGTTTTTGAAGAGGATTTAGAAAATTCATTTTATTGGGTTTTTGGTGTTACCTATCAGTTTTAATAAAGCTTAGTTATTCTTGGTTGTATTTAGTTGGGTCATAACAAGCCAAACTTTTTTATTTAGATACTTTATTTGTATTCAAAGTCTTATCCATATTAAAGTATATGACCAATATCATTGTAGCGTCTCTTTACAGTAGATACTTTTAATCGTAATTCACAATAGTATGAACACAATGAAAAAGTCTGTCAAATCAATTCGGAAACCTTTTTGGAATTTTATACTTAATGCAACGATGACCTTGTGTATGTCTGCAATTATTGGTATTGGGTTTCTAATTAAATATACCCTATTATCAGGTCAAGATAGAAAAGAGGTGTATGGACAAAATGTAGAACTTTATTTTCTAAATATGGACAGGCATCAATGGGGAATGATTCATCTTATTTTAGGTTTTGTGTTGTTTGGATTATTGATAATTCATGTTTTTTTACATTGGAAAATCGTAACAGCCGTTTACCAAAAATTGATAAAAGTAAAATGGACTAAAAGAATAATAGCTTTTGGTTTTGCAATTATATGTGCTTTATTAATTCTAGTCCCATTTTTTATAAAGCCAGAGATAGAGACAATTATAAAAGGAAAAGGACGCCAAGTAACATTGGTTACAAACTTCAATTTAACATTAAACTATGTTTGCATTGTAAAATTATAATTAATGAAAAAATATATTTACAAATCTCTATTTTTTTTAGCTCTCTCTTTGTCAGTGAAGGCTCAAAATGTTGTTTCCATTACTAAAACTGAAGTCTTAACTAAAGTTTCGGAGAACAACACCAGTATTAAAATTTCTGAAGAAGAGTTTAAACAAGCCAAAGCAGATTTTAGACAAACCAATGCTGTGTTTTTACCAAACATTACAGCTAGTCATACAGCTATAGCGACAACTAATCCTTTAATGGCTTTTGGTTCTAAATTAAATCAGGAAATTTTAACACAAAACGATTTTAATCCTGCGCTATTAAATGACCCTTCGCAGATTGAAAACTACGCAACTAAATTCGAAATTCAACAACCATTAATCAATTTTGATGGTATGTATCAACGTAAAGCGGCTAAATCTAAAATGGAAGCAATGTCTTTAAAGACGGAGCGCACACAAGACTATTTAGCTTTTGAAGTGGAGAAAGCATACATGCAATTGCAATTAGCTTATAAAGCAGTAGAAGTTTTAGAAACGGCTTTAGAAGCGGCAAATGCTAATAAAAAATTGGCGGATAATAGTTTTAAACAAGGGTATTTGCAACGTGCAGATGTGCTAAATGTTGAAGTACGTGTTACTGAGGTAAAAAATCAATTACAATCAGCAAAAAGCAATGTGCAGAATGCCTCAAATTATTTATCATTTTTAATGAATGATGAAAGTTATGTGATTTATACACCAACAGATGAGTTAGAGATTACAACAACTACAATTAATGATAAATCAATTTCCGAAAATCGTTCAGATATTAAAGCCATGCAATTAGCCTCTAACGCTTATGAAGCTATGAATAAAGCTGATAAAATGGCATTTCTTCCAAGATTGAATGCATTTGGTAGTTATGAGTTGTACGATGACCAAATTTTTCAAGCCGACGCTAATGGTTATTTATTTGGAGCACAATTAAGTTGGGATGTTTTTCAAGGGTCTAAACGTTTTGGAAAAGCCCAAAAGAGTAAAGCTGAATTTGAAAAATCTAAACTAGAATACAAGCAATATGTATCACAAAGTAATTTAGAATTAAACAAAGCGAAACGTGCATTTATGGATGCCGAAAATAAATTACAGTTAAACACTTTAGCCTTGGAACAATCTGAAGAATCTTTAAGAATTAGAACCAATAGATTTAAAGAAGGATTAGAAAAAACGTCTGATTTATTGATAGCTGAAACACAATATGCTCAAAAACAATTAGAGTATTATCAAACTATTTTTGAATACAATTACGCACAAGCTTATTTACAATTTTTAACTAAAGAATAATTTTTCCTGCAAGGTTTCTAAAACCTTGTAGGTGTCAACATAAAAACAATCAAAATGAAAAAATATATTTATTTACTAACGCTTACAGCAACAGCATTTTTTATAACAAGCTGCGGAAGTGAAGATAAAAAAGGAGTTGAAGATAATTCGCCAGCAATTGTTGTAAAAACCAGTCAGGTAGAAGCTAATACCAATAGTCCGTTTTTAGCGGTTAGTGGAAAAATTCAAGCTGCAAATAGTGCAGATTTAAGTACTAGAATGATGGGTTATGTAAACAAAGTACATGTTAATGTTGGTGATAAAGTACGTAAAGGACAATTATTAGTGTCTATTAATAATAGCGATTTGCAAGCCAAACGCGCACAAGTAAATGCAAGTATTACAGAAGCAACAGCTGCTTTTAATAATGCACAAAAAGATTACAATCGATTTAAGAATTTATTTGCAGAGAATAGCGCATCTCAGAAAGAAATGGATGATATGACGGCTAATTATGAAATGGCAAAAGCACGATTAGAATCTGCTAACCAAATGAAAAATGAAGTCAATGCACAATTTACATATAGTAATATTACAGCACCTTTTAACGGAACCATTACAAGTAAAAATGTAGAAGCTGGTAATATGGCAAATCCAGGCGCACCATTAATTAGTATTGAAACGCCAGGACATTTTGAAGTAATGGCCATGGTACCAGAATCTGAAATTTCTGCGATTAAAAAAGGAACTACTGTTGACGTATTGGTGAAATCAATTAATCAAACCTTAAAAGGACAAGTAGCCGAAGTAAGTACATCTGCCAAAAATACAGGCGGACAATATTTAGTAAAAATAGCATTAGACAAAACAGATGCTAACATTTTATCTGGCATGTTTACAACAGTGCAATTTCCTGTAGAAAGAAAGGCAGCGACAGCAATGGTTTTAATTCCAACGGATGCTATTATAACAAACGGACAATTATCTGGTGTATATACTGTAAGCCAAAGTAATACAGCATTATTACGTTGGTTACGTTTAGGAAGAACCTTTGGAGACCAAGTAGAAGTATTATCGGGTTTAAATGGAGATGAAGCTTATATCGTATCAGCAGAAGGAAAGCTATACAATGGTGCTAAAATCAGTGTTCAGTAAACAGTCGCAGTTTTCAGTATCGGGTCAAGTAAAATAAAAGAATAACACAAATAAGAGAAAGCAGTAAAAGTAACAGTTTTCAGTTTATCCCATAATGATTTTCCCCTTTGGGGAATTAAAGGGGCTTAAAAATATTATTAACTCAAAAAATCCCAAAACAGTTTTTCCCCTTTGGGGAAATTAAAAGGGGCCAATTATGAAAGAAGGAATCGCAGGTAAAATCGCCAAAGTCTTTATGCAATCGAAGCTTACAGTGCTTTTGATGATTGTATTTATGGTGGTTGGTGTATATAGTTCGTTTTTAATTCCGCGTGAAGAAGAACCGCAAATCGATGTGCCAATGGCAGACATTTTTGTAGGTTATCCTGGCGCAAGTCCTACAGAAGTAGAGTCTCGAGTTATTAAGCCTTTAGAGCAATTAATCTCAAATATTAAAGGTGTAGAATATGTGTATTCTACGTCTATGAAAGAGCAAGGTATGGTAATCGTACAGTTCTATGTAGGTGAAGATATTGAGCGTTCGTTTGTAAAGATGTACAACGAAATCAATAAACACATGGACCAAATGCCAGCTGGCGTTACGTTTCCTTTAGTGAAAACACGAGCTATTGACGATGTGCCAATGCTGGGTTTAACCTTGTGGAGTGAGAATTACGACGATTACCAACTCAACCAAATGGCTCAAGAATTAGAAGCCGAAATTAAAAAGGTAAATGATGTTGCTATTACCCACAAAATAGGAGGAAGAGATCGTCAGTTACGTGTGGTTTTAGATAAGGATAAGTTAGCAGCGAGCGGATTAGATTTCTTGTCGGTTTCCGAAATGATTAAGGCCAACAACAGTCAATTAAGTGCTGGAAGTTTTGATAAAAGTGATACAGAGTTTTTGGTAAACACTGGGAAATTTTTAGAATCGGTTACAGATGTAGAAAATATAGTGGTTGGTGTGCAACAGAATCAACCGATTTATTTAAAGCAAGTCGCCAAAATTATTGATGGACCAGAAGTACCTCAAAATTATGTGAGTTTAGGTTTTGGAAAAGGAAGTGAAGCATCTGCTGAATATAAATCCGAATATCCTGCAGTTACTATCTCTGTTGCCAAAAGAAAAGGCGCAGATGCTATGAAAATTGCAGAAGTAATCATTGATAAGGTAGACCATTTACGTACTACTTTAATTCCAGATGATGTCCATGTAGAAATCACAAGAAATTACGGAGAAACTGCATCTCATAAAGTATCAGAATTATTATTGCACCTTATAGGCTCTATCATTGCGGTAACCATTGTTGTAATGTTAGCCATGGGTTGGCGTGGTGGTTTAGTTGTATTTCTATCAGTGCCAATTACGTTTGCATTAACGTTGTTGAGTTACTACATGATGGATTATACGTTGAACAGAATCACCTTATTTGCTTTAGTATTTGTTACAGGTATTGTGGTCGATGATTCCATTATTATTGCCGAGAACATGCATAGGCATTTTAAAATGAAACGCTTACCATTTAAACAAGCCGCTTTATATGCCATAAACGAAGTAGGTAACCCAACTATTTTAGCAACGTTTACGGTAATTGCTTCTGTATTACCAATGGCTTTTGTTTCTGGTTTAATGGGACCATATATGGCACCTATGCCAATTGGAGCATCTATAGCCATGATTTTATCGTTATTTGTAGCGTTAACTATTACACCATATTTAGGTTATATTTTCTTAAGAGAGAAGGACAAGAAAGGTGAAGAAGAAAAACCTGAAAAAGCAATAGAAGACACGCTTATTTATAGAGTTTACAATAAGTTTGAAAGACCTCTTTTAGAAAGTAAAGGAAAACGATGGTTATTTTTATTGGGAACCTTCGCTGTATTATTAGGAACTATGGCATTGTTTTTTACCAATTCAGTTGCAGTGAAAATGTTACCTTTTGATAATAAGAATGAATTTCAGGTGGTGATTGATATGCCAGAAGGTACAACCCTAGAACGAACAGGTGTAGTTGCTCAAGAGATTTCTCAATATTTATCTAATAGACCAGAAGTGGTTAATTACCAAAATTATGTTGGGACGTCTGCACCAATTACTTTTAACGGATTAGTACGTCATTACGATTTGCGTGGCGGAAGTAATATGGCAGATATTCAAGTGAATTTATTGTCTAAAGAAGACCGTTCTGCGCAGAGTCATGATATTGCAAAATTACTACGTCCAGATATTCAGAAAATAGCAGCAAAATATAATGCCAATGTAAAGTTGGTAGAAGTACCACCAGGACCACCAGTATTGTCAACTATTGTTGCAGAAGTTTATGGACCTGATTATGATGAGCAAATTAGAGTAGCTAACAGTGTTCAAGATATATTAAAGAATACAGATGATGTTGTTGATATTGATTGGATGGTTGAAGATGACCAAACGGAATATCAATTTGATATTAATAAAGAAAAAGCGATGTTATACGGAGTTGCGCCACAACAAATAGCTTACACTATGAATATGGCATTATCTAATAGAGCAATAACTAATTTATATGATGAAGATGCTGTAAACCAAATTGGTTTGGTATTAGCTTTAGATGAAAAGGAGAAATCTACTATTACTGATATTTCGCAATTAAAGGTGAAATCTAAAATGGGAAATATGGTACCAATTTCAGATTTAGTAGATATTTCTCAAAATACTGCTGCAAAAAGCATTTACCACAAAAATCAAAAGCGCGTGGTTTATGTGATGGCTGATATGGCAGGAGAATTAGAGAGTCCAGCGTATGCCATTTTAGGAATGGAAAAGAAGTTGAAAGAAATTTCACTACCACAAGGCTATGAGATTAATGAGATGTATTTAGGTCAGCCTGAATTTGAAGATGATTATACTGTAAAATGGGATGGAGAATGGCAAATTACATTAGAAGTCTTTAGAGATTTAGGTATCGCCTTTTTAGGAGCCATAATCCTTATCTATATCTTAATTGTTGGATGGTTCCAAAACTTTAAAGCACCTGTAGTGATGATGGTGGCGATTCCATTGTCATTAATTGGTATCATTTTAGGACACTGGATAATGGGAGCATTTTTTACAGCAACTTCATTTATAGGGATGATTGCTTTAGCAGGAATCATGGTAAGAAATTCAGTATTACTAATAGACTTTATCAACTTAAGAACAGCTGAAGGTATACCATTAAAACAAGCAGCTATTGAAGCAGGAGCTGTGAGAACAACACCAATTTTACTAACAGCAGGAACAGTTGTTATTGGAGCATTTGTCATCTTGTTCGACCCAATTTTCCAAGGATTAGCCATTTCATTAATGGGAGGAACCATTGTGTCCACAGTATTAACATTATTGGTTGTGCCATTAGTGTATTATATGATAGAGAAGAAGAATTATAAGTAAGTCGAGTTTTTCCTGCAAGGTTTCCAAAACCTTGCAGGTATGAAAGATTGAAAACTAAACCAGCATGGTTGGTAAAACTTGCAGGTTGTATAAAATAGAAACATATGAAATTAGTCATAGTTACAGCAGTAGAGCAATATCAAAAAGAAGTTTTAAAACTTTTTAAAAAGGCAGATATTGAAAACTTTAGTAGTTCTGAAATTGATGGACATAAAAATAGTTCGTCTTTATTAATGGCTTCTAATTGGTTTCCTGCAGAAAAAGGAGGAAATGAATCTAGTATGTTCTTTTCATTTACTGATGAAGAGCGCATTGATGCCTTGTTTGAAGCTATAAAAGAATTTAATAAAAATTTAGAAACTAACAATCCTATAAAGGCGATTGTAGTTCCTATTGAAAAATTTGTATAAATTAAAAAATAATTAAAATGTTAAATACATATTTTAGAGTAATTGTGGGTTTTATGGTGCTATTAAGCGTTGTTTTAACCGTATATGTTAATCCAAATTGGATGTGGTTTACTGTATTTATTGGCTTAAATTTAATTCAGTCTGCATTTACAAAATGGTGCTTATTAGAGACAATTTTGATGAAATTAGGAGTGAAAAAAGAGGATGGAAGTTGTTCTTCGTGTTAATTTGAATATCACTTTGTAACATTTTTATTCAATTTGCGTCCTATTAGTGTAAAATCATTAATCATGGAATCAAATTATCACACGCTTAAACGCACAGACAATCAATTATTAGTCATTACGCATTTATCGCAATTACTAACTTATGCTACAGTTTTTGGAGGTTTAATTGCTCCATTAATTCTTTGGGTAACTCAAAAAGAACATGTAGAAGGTATGGATGCTCATGGTAAAGCTATATTGAATTTTCAAATAAGTATGTTTGTCTATTCCATATTAAGTATACCTCTAATATTTGCATTAGGACTAGGCATTTTAACCTTGATACTTATAGGAATATTGGTGTTTGTGATGCCAATTATAAATGCCATTAAAGCTAGTAATGGCGAATTACCAAGCTATCCATTGTCTATTAATTTTATTAGTTAGATATTAAAAGAAATGGAATTTAAAAGGCTCACCAATTGGTGAGCCTTTTTTAGTTGAATTAATTAATTCGCAAGAATCGCTTAATTGTTGAGCATTACAGGCATAACTAGCATAGTTACAAACTCGCCTTCATCTAAACCATCAATTGGTGTTAAGATACCAGCTCTATTTGGTAAACTCATTTCTAATTGTACGTTATCTGAGTTTAAATTATTAATCATTTCTGTTAAGAAACGTGAGTTAAAACCAATTTGCATATCATCGCCTTGGTAATCACACGTTAAACGTTCTTCAGCTTTGTTAGAGTAATCGATATCTTCAGCTGAAATATTTAATTCTGCACCAGCAATTTTAAGTCTAATTTGGTGTGTGGTTTTATTAGAGAAAATACTAACACGACGTACAGAATTTAAAAACTGTGTTCTGTCTATTACTAATTTGTTTGGATTTTCCTTAGGTATTACAGCTTCGTAATTAGGGTATTTACCATCAATTAAACGACAAATCAATACCGAATTTTCAAAAGTAAATTTTGCATTAGATTCGTTGTATTCCACTAAAACATCGTCATCACTTCCTGCTAAAATTCCTTTTAAAAGATTTAAAGGTTTTTTAGGCATAATGAATTCTGCCGTTTCTGTTGCACTCACATCATTTCTAGTATATTTAACTAATTTGTGAGCATCTGTAGCTACAAACGTTAAGTTATCTTGAGAAAACTGAAAGAACACGCCACTCATTACAGGTCTTAAATCATCATTACCAGCAGCAAAAATAGTTTTGCTAATAGCCGTTGCTAAAATATCTCCCATTATGGTCGTAGTGCTGGCATCTTCAATTGAAACCGCATTTGGAAATTCTGCACCATCAGCATAAGCTAGCGCATATTTACCATGGTTAGAACTTATTTCTACTGTATTGTTTTCTTCAACAACAAATGTTAATGGTTGTTCAGGAAATGTTTTTAATGTATCTAAAAGTAATCTTGCTGGTAATGCAATGCTTCCTTCAGAATCACTTTCAACATCAATAGTAGCAGACATTGTAGTTTCTAAATCACTCGCTGATATCGTTAACTTTGATTGGCTAAGTTCAAATAAGAAATTATCTAAAATTGGAAGTGTATTACTGTTATTTATAACACCTCCTAATACCTGAAGTTGTTTTAATAAATAAGTGCTTGAAACAATAAATTTCATGTGTTTTTTTATTAATGGTTTTTATTGGTCACATGTAACATCTTTAAGGGATTTAGAGAAATAAATTAGCCCTTTTAATTAGATGCTTCATACTAAATAATGGTGTTTTATACTTTTAATTCGTCTTACAAATATATCTTAATACAAGGGTTTAATAAAAGAAACTTATTAACAAAATAGACTTAAGAATACACAATTTGTAATTTAATTGTATTATTTTTTAGGATGTGTATTTACGCTTTCGTAAATAATTAAAAAGAAATCCAAATATGCCTAATAAAATAAGAGGTAAAGCAATATTTATAAATTTCCATGTTCCTTTATTGTCTTTTACTTTATCTGATGCTAAAAAAGCTACACTTATTTCTTTTGCTCTAAGGTTTATAAGTCCTGTGTCGTCTAAAAGATAATTCACCGTGTTTAGCAGAAATTCTTTGTTTCCAAAAGATTTTCCGGTAAATTGATCAAACCCTAATTCTAAAGGTCTGTTTTTTATGACTTCATTTTTTACAACATTACCGTCAGATATAATAACCATTTTAGTTGTAACGCTTTTCTCTTTATAATTTTTAACCTTAAAAGGTAATACACGTTTGTCGTAAACAGAAGAAAATTCTCCTTCTAATAATACAGCTAAGTTTTGTGGTCCTAAGTTATAAGATGCTTCGTCTGGTGCTTGTGTTACGTTATCTAAAGAAATGGTTGTTGGTGCACCTTCTGTTTTTGATTTAGGTGAACTTTGTAGTAATATCGTTTTTTTAATTCCATTTTTTAAGGTGTCAATAGGGCTAGCAAAATCAAATTTTACCAAGTTTAAATTTTTAGTAATAGGATGATTTGGGTTAGAGGCAGCTAATGGTGAATATTGCCACTGAATGGGTTGCATTTGTGCCTGACTACCTTCTCCAATAGATAACATAATAGGAGCAGAGTATAAGTCTTTTACTAATGTAGGATTAACACGAACACCATATTTAAAGAAGAAATCATTCAACTTTAAATCGCGCATAATAGAAACACCAGTTCCTGTAGCATTGTATAGGCTATCTTTATCCATAACTACAGATTCTGTAAGCCAAAGACTTTTTCCTCCATTCATAGTGTACTGGTCCAAAACAAGCTTTTCATTTTCAGAAAATGCATCGCTTGGTTTTGCAGATATTATTAAATCATATGTCTTTAATTTGTCTAAAGTGCCTTGAGGATTTGTAGTAACACTATCTAATGTAAATTGAGCTAAATTGTAATATGGCTTAATGGTTTTTAGAAAATCTGCAATGTAAATGTCACCTAATTGCCCATTACCTTTTAGTATAGCAACCTTTTTTTCTTTTGCCTTAACCAGTTTACTAAACCCATCGGCAAATGCATATTCTAAGGACTGAACAGAATTATTTATTTGTTCTGGTAATCCAAGGGTAATGCTTCGTTTTAGAAGTGGAATTTTTAAAGTTTGGTCTTTGTAGCTCGCAAAAGCCCACGGAAAAATAATGTCTTGTGTTACTTTACCTGTACTATTATCTGTATTTATATAAGGTTCTAATCCTGCATTTGTGAGTTCTTCTATATATTGTTGTCGTGTAGCTTCGTCTTTAACTGGATCTATATAATTAACAAATATTTGGTTAGATTCTAGTTGAAATTCTTCTACCATTTGTTTTACTTCCGTTTGAAGTAGTCTAAATTCTGAAGGAAAATCACCTTCTAAAAACACATCGATAATCAAAGGAGAATCTAAATCACTTATTAATGATTTTGAAGCATCTGAAAGCGTGTAGCGATGGTCTTTAGTAAGATCAAATCGATGATAAACAGAACTCGATATTGCATTAACAATAACAAGCCCTACAACAATTGCGATAATATATAGTATAGATTTATTCTTTTTCATTCTCGAAGGTTATTTCTTCTTGATAAGGTTTTACGGCAACAACTTTATCATCTTTAAAAGTTATTTCAACACAATCTTTTTGGTCGTTAAAAGCACCTGGTTCTATGCCAAGTCCGTAATTCCATTTATCAGAATCATGTGCTTTTTTTTCATCATCCCAAGTAAGCCATTCGGCTTCTCCTAGAAGTGTTGTTATTTTTTCTTTTGATGACCCAATTAATGTGTCAGTCTCAATAGTATTGTCAATCATTTCGTATCGTAAAGCTGGTTTTTCAATCCAAGCTTCACTGTTAAAATATTTTTGATGATGATAATTACTAATAATATTTAAAAACGGATAAAACATAAAGAAAAACACAAAAGGTGTTAATACCAAACTGATTATAGCAGTTAGCCATTTGCGATTATCTACAGTTTTTAAAAATAAAAATAGTAGAACAAAAACAACGATTAAAAATATAATGAGTAAAGGTGTAATTATCATGTTATTGTTTTTGAATTCTAAGTTTTGTAAATAGTAAGAAGGCTAAAGCAATACTTATAAAGTAGACCAAATCTCTTGTGTCAATAACACCACGACTCATACTATTGTAATGTGCAGACATTCCGAGATTTTCCATATAAACAAGATTGTTAAAGAGGTTGTAGTTAGATACACCTTCAAAACCAAAGTAGAAAAAGAAACAGATAAAAACAGCAATTATAAAGGCCACAATTTGATTGTCTGACAACGTAGAAGCAAATACACCAATGGCAGTGTAAGCACCAATTAAAAACAACAATCCAAAATACGACCCAATTGTACTTCCCATGTCTAAGTTGCCTTCTGGATTTCCTAGCTGAGAAACAGTGTAAACATATAATAAAGTAGGAACCAAAGCCATTAAAATCAAAATAAAAGCACCAAAATACTTTCCTAATACGATTTGAAAATGCGAAATAGGTTTAGTAACTAATAACTCTAAAGTGCCTTGTTTTTTCTCATCGCTAAAACTACGCATCGTTACTGCTGGTACAAGGAAAATAAGAATCCAAGGAGCCAATAAAAAGAAGGAAGATAAACTGGCTAAACCATTATCTAAAATATTGAATTCGCCTTTAAAAACCCAAAGAAATAGACCGTTGAGTAATAAAAATACACCAATAACTAAATAGCCTATTGGTGAGGCGAAGAAGGTGTTTATTTCTTTTTTAAGTATTGCTAACATTGATTAAATGACTAATTAATTAAAACAAATATAGTAGCTATTATGTGCATAACTAATATCCACTTCATATATTTTGGTTTATTATAGAATATAATCCCGTAAGTAGGTATTTGTATAAGAGCTAAAAAATATATAAAGTTATTTATGCTATTTATAAAATTTACAACTAAGTAAGCATAAGGAAAGATTATTTTAGCGGGAATAGTTGTTCCATGGCCAGCTCCAATAGTTATGATACTAATTAAGCATAAAGCCACTGTTAACACAAAAATATTGGCTGCTTGTATAAAAAGGTCATTCCGACTTAATGATTTGTTTTTCGTCATAGTTATCATTTCAAACTTGCCAATTTATGCACACTCCAAGCTTCAGGTTTTCCGTTAAACAAAGGTTTTGTTTTAGACCAAACCGCTTTAAATAAATTAGAATTTCTGTAATTATTTAAAGCATCTTCAGAGTCCCAATAACTATACGTGAAAAAGATGTTGGTGTTATTTTTGTCTCTATATAGCTCTAAAAATTGGCAACCTTCAAAAGTTCTAATCTTATCTTTTACAATTTCAAAATTAGCTAAGAATTCGTCAATTTTAAAAGGGTCAAAACTCAGTTTTACAATTCTTACTAACAAAATCTAGGCATTTAAAAAATTAATAGTTACCGTATCCATATTTTTCAAACCCATTAAGGTAGAAGCGCCTCCTACGGTTGTACAATTACTTTTATAAACAGCAATTTCAATGTAACCAGAAGAATTAAAAACAACCAGTCCTTTACCATCAACATTGCGTTTAGATTCTTCAATTTCAAAATCAATTATATCGCTAAATCTATTATAGATTTTTTCAAATTTATGATTTCTTGCAAAAACTTGGTAAGCTCTTCCTTTTTGTATCTGTTCAAAAAATTTACGTTTAATATTGGTAACTACATTTCCGTAATTATCAATATATATAACACTGCCAATAATTTGGTTCTGCTCGTCATTAATAAACGGAATTAAATTCTTAATAGGCTTTATAGTGTTAATAACTTTTCCGATTACTTCTAAAGTTCCACCTCTAGCAATATGGCAAGCTACCTTTACAAAAATATCTAGAACCGGGAAATTGGTCTCAACTCTGTCGTGGATATTAATTTCTACAAGTTTCTCTGGTACAATTTCGGTACATATCATACTCATAATTCCATTATTAGCGCATATAAAGTAATGATCATCTAGTTTTACTGCAATATGCTTGTTTTCAGGGCTTAACTCAGAATCTATACCAATTAAATGTATTGTTCCTTTAGGAAAACTACTATAAGCATTTTGTATAATATATGCCGCTTCAGAAATATTAAATGGTGAAATGGAATGCGAAATGTCAACAATATTTATCTCCTCAAGTTCACTAAAAATAGCGCCTTTTATGGCACCAACAAAGTGGTCTTTTTCTCCAAAATCAGTCGTTAAAGTGATTATTGCCATGGATTGATTGTTGATATTTTTTTGAAATTTATGATTGTAAAATTATTAGCTTTGTGTGTACGCAACTATGTACAAAATTAAGAAAAGAAAACAGATTAACGCACTAAATAAAGCACGCTTTTGAACGAACTTATACTAGAACTCGAAGAAATTACTCCAAAAGAATTCTTCGGTGCGCAAAATGCAAATATTGCATTACTTAAAAAGTATTTTCCAAAACTAAAAATTGTAGCCAGAGGTAATAAAATAAAAGCCTATGGTGATGAAGATTTACTCGAAGAGTTTGATCGTAGAATGACTATGCTAATTAAACATTTTGCTAAATACAATAAGTTAGATGAAAATGTTATAGAGCGTGTTTTAACCAGTCAGAGTAGTGATGATTATACCACATCTACCAAAAGCGGAGAAGTTATTGTGCATGGTGTTGGCGGAAAACTCATTAAAGCCCAAACTGCCAATCAACGAAAGTTGGTAGAAAGTATGCGTAAAAATGATATGGTTTTTGCAATTGGTCCTGCAGGTACAGGTAAAACCTATACTGGTGTTGCTTTAGCAGTACAAGCATTAAAGAATAAAGAAGTAAAGCGAATAATATTAACACGACCTGCTGTAGAGGCAGGTGAGAATCTTGGATTTTTGCCAGGCGATTTAAAAGAAAAATTAGATCCATACATGCAACCATTATATGATGCATTGCGAGACATGTTTCCGGCAGAAAAGTTAGATAATTATATAGAAAAAGGTGTTATTCAAATTGCACCATTAGCCTTTATGCGTGGTCGTACATTAGACAATGCCTTTGTTATTTTAGACGAAGGGCAGAACACCACACATGCCCAAATGAAGATGTTTTTAACACGTATGGGAAAAAATGCTAAGTTTCTTTTAACAGGCGATCCAGGACAAGTAGACTTGCCTCGTCGTTCTATTTCTGGGTTAAAAGAAGCACTTTTGGTGCTAAAAGATGTTGAAGGTATTGGGATGATTTATTTAGATGATAAAGATGTTATTCGTCATAAATTAGTTAAGAAAGTCATAGCAGCCTATAAAAGTATTGAAAATAGAGATTAATTTTTTAAGAAGCTATTTCCAGCTTTCCGCTATATCTTTTTATTTACTGACTTCTACTTCGTTCAGTCAATAAACAAAAAGGATGACGCTGCAATCTGGGCTAGGGCTTTACCATAAATTAAAAATCAAAACAAACAACTAGCTAAAACCCATTAGCTAAAAGCAGTAAAAATGAATAATACTATAATAGACACCAATTTCAATTTTCCTAATCAAAAAAGTTTTTATAAAGGAAAAGTCAGAGCCGTTTATAATATTAACGATGAGCAATTAGTAATGGTTGCCACAGACCGTTTAAGTGCTTTTGATGTAGTAATGCCAAAAGGAATTCCGTACAAAGGGCAAATTCTAAACCAAATTGCAACCAAAATGATGAAAGAAACTGAAGATTTGGTGCCAAATTGGTTAGTGGCAACACCAGATCCTAATGTTGCTGTTGGTCATTTGTGCGAGCCTTTTAAAGTAGAAATGGTTATAAGAGGTTATATGTCTGGCCATGCAGCAAGAGAGTATAAAGCTGGTAAACGCGTGCTTTGTGGAGTGCCAATGCCAGAAGAGATGAAGGAAAACGACAAGTTTCCAAATCCCATTATCACACCAGCTACAAAAGCAGAAATGGGTGATCATGATGAAGATATTTCTAGAGAAGATATTATAAAACGTGGTATAGTTTCAGAGGAAGATTATTTGGTGTTAGAAGATTATACAAAAAAACTTTTTCAAAGAGGAACAGAAATAGCAGCAGCAAGAGGATTAATTTTAGTAGATACTAAGTACGAGTTTGGTAAAACAAAAGAAGGTAAAATAGTATTGATAGATGAAATTCACACGCCAGATTCATCACGTTATTTCTATGCAGATGGTTACCAAGAACGTCAAGATAAAGGTGAGCCTCAAAAGCAATTGTCAAAAGAGTTTGTAAGACAGTGGCTAATTGCTAATGATTTTCAAGGTTTAGAAGGGCAAACAGTACCTTTTATGAGTGATGAATATATAGAATCCGTAAGCGAGCGTTATATAGAATTATATGAAAACATCACAGGCGATAAATTTGTAAAAGCAGATGTTTCAGATATTCAGAGTAGAATAGAAGCTAATGTTTTAGAGTATTTAAAGTAGAGAAGTTTAGTCTTATCGAATGATAGTGAGATACAGCATAATAGTTTTAGTTGATAATTATTGAATTATTGGTAGAATGTGATTTCTCGTCGCTCATTCTTCGCTATGTTGAAATGACAAAACTTAGTCATATCGAGCGCTAGTGAGATATCACATAGCGTTTTTTGTTGATAATTGTTGATTTATTAGTGGTATGCGATTTCTCGTCGCTCATGCTTCGCTCTGTCGAAATGACGAGTACGTAATATCAAACGATAGTGAGATATCGTATCATCCTCAAAAGTTGAGTATTAATTTCAATTTAATCAGAATTTATTTAGGATGTCAAATTTATTGCAATAGCTTAAACATCTCATAAGTAATGTTTTAAAAGTGGTATATTTAAAAATGCTACAAAATTATTTTGTTTATATCCTAACCAATCAATACAGAACGACGCTTTATATAGGTATTACTAATAATTTACAAAAAAGATTAGATCAACATTATTTTGATAGTCAAAATGCAAAAAAGTCTTTTGCAGGCAAGTATAATTGTATTTATCTTATTTATTACGAGGGATTTGATTCTTCAACAATTGCAATAGCGAGAGAGAAAGAATTAAAAAAATGGCGAAGAGAGAAAAAGAACAATTTAATATCTGAATTTAATCCAAAATGGGAAACTTTAAATAATGAAGTTATTTAAGATTTGTTATTGGTTTATTAGTATTCTGTGATTTCTCGTCACTCATTCTTCGCCCTGTCGAAATGACGAGTACGTCATATCGAACGATAGTGAGATATCACATAGCGGTTTTTGTTGATAATTGTTGACTTATTAGGAGTACGTGATTTCTCGTCGTTCATGCTTCACTCTGTCCAAATGACATTCAGTTATTCCTCAATCTCTTTTTCTTGGATTACTACTTTATCTTTCTTAAAAATAGGAACTAAGTAAGATAAGTTAAATCCAAAACCACCACCAAAAGCACTACTATCATAAGTTCTGTTATAACCAGGAATATAGAGATTCTCGTAATTATTAATCTCTTTATCAGTAATTAAAATTTTTAATTGAAAATTGATTCCAGCAAAAAAGTTATTGAAAAGTTCAGCTTTTAAGCCTATTTGAAGTTCGGTCCAAAGTGCCGTAAGACCAGAAAATTCTTCACCTTCGGTAACTGTATATGGATTATTCCAGTATTGGTTATACACGTCATAAACCGTATAATTATTCAAAGTCTGACTAAATGTACTTGCGCCAATTCTAAAACCTGCGTAAATCATGTTCTCCATGTCTAGCCAGTTTTTATAGAAGTTCATATCAATTCCACCTTTAAAATAACTTCCTTTGGTAGTATTGTTAATATAATCAGTTTCGAGTGTTTTTTCTTCGTTTCCAATTTCTCCTGCAATATAAATGCGTTTGGTAAGACGATAATCTCCCATTATTTCAAAACCAGAATAATCATCCTCAAAATAGGTGCGAGCTAATTTACTAATATCAGCACCAAGTCTTAGTCCGTACTTTTGTTTGTAAATTAAAGTATCGTTAACTGTTTTATTCTTTTCTTGCGCATAAGCCATTGTAGAAAACAATAGCACTATTATTAGGCTGCTAATGATAGATACGTAAATGTGTTGTGTTTTCATTTTCTACTGTACTTTCAATACTTTCTTCAATAATTATATTAGCAATCCAAGAATCACTATCAACGGCTGCATCTCTGGAAATTCCTAAATTTGTAAAGGTACTTTTATAACCACATGCTCTAGATACATAAACCAATTCTGTATTATATCTAATTTCTAAAACTTCGAGACTAGATTCTCCAGTTCCATCAAGTCTTAAATTGGTGTTTTTCTCTAAAATATAACGTGTTGTAATAAAATTTTCTCCTTCTGGTAAGTCGCCTATTTTTAATGGTAAAGCTATTTTGTCAGTGTTTATGTTAAAGACATAAGAAGGTTCATCATCTATCTCTTCAGCCTCGTTATAAACTGCTATAATACTGTCAGATGATTCGGTTGGTGGTGTGGTAACTCCATTTTCATCTGTAAAAATCCCTTCTCCATAAACCGTTAGTTTAGGTACGTCTTTTAAATCATCTGGATTATCCGTGTCGTAGAATCCAATAATTAAACGAGGTGTTGTAGATGTTGTGTAGGCACAAATATCATCGCGCTCACAATTTATAAGTGAAATAGCAATAAATAAAATGATGAATTTGATGTTTTTCATTTAATTTTTTTCAAATAAAACAACCGTTTCAATATGAGCCGTATGCGGAAATTGGTCAACTAAACTTAACTTTTTAATAGTATAACCTGCATCCATCAACTGCTCAGTATCTCTTGCTTGGGTTGCCGGATTACAAGATACATAAACCAAACGTTCTGCCTTTAGGTTTATTATTTTTTTAAGAGTTTTTGGTGCAATGCCAGCTCTTGCCGGATCTAAAATAATGGTTCTTATTTTGTTGGTGTATTCAGGATGTTCTGTTAAAAATTTACCAACATCTGCGGCATAAAACTTTAAGCCTTCAATATTATTGCGTTTTGCATTTTCTTTAGCATCTTCTATAGCTGCTGCAACAATATCTACACCTACAATTTTTGTGTTTTTAGCCTTGTTGGCTATGATTTGCCCAATGGTTCCGGTTCCACAGAATAAATCTAAAACAACTGTATTGTCAACGGCTTCCTTATTTTCTAAAGCATAATCGACCACTTTAGTATATAGTTTTTCAGCACACTTTGGGTTGGTTTGAAAAAAGCTTTTCATGCTAATTTCAAAATTTAAATCTAATAATTCTTCTACAATTTTGTCTTCACCATAAACTAAAGAAATTGTTCCTGTTGTTGCAATAGTTCTATCTCCTGTTTCATCATTTATAGTATGCAATAATCCCGCAACACGATCACCAAATAATTCTACTAAATAATTAGCAAATTTATCTAAATCAAATTGTGGTAAATCGTATGATGTTGTTACTAAATTAAATAATAACTGGTTGGTTTTATAAGATTTTCTAACAACAAAATAGCGAAAGAAACCTTCGCGTTTAGGAGGATGCCAAGGTGCTAAACCAGTTTTTACACAATAAGCTTTAATGTCTTTTAGATGATTTTCAAATTCGGCATCAAATAAACCAGAATCTTTTTTAAGATCATCACCACACCACCAAGTACCACGTTTTTTAAATCCAAGTGTAAATTCGTCTACATCAGTTTTTTTCTCATGATCATATCCAATGGCAGAAAAACCGTATTCCATTTTATTTCGGTAATGAAACGTATTTGGTGAGGTTACAAATTCATCAAACTTGTCTTCTATATCTACAACTTTCCCAATACGCTTAAACAATTCTAAAGTACTTTGTTTTTTGTATTGGTGTTGTTTTTCAATAGGTAAATTAATATATGGTGCACCTGGTATACTTTGGTAAGGCATGTCAACTTCATCTTCTGATGGTTTCAATACTTCAAAAAGTTTTCCTTCTGCATATTTTTTACTACTTTTTTTAATTTGAGTTTTTACCAATTGACCAGGTAATGTATTTGGTACAAAAACAACAAATTCGCCATGCTCATTTCTTATGCGACCAATGCCTTTGCCACCAAAGGCATAGTCTTCTATTAAGATGTCTATGATTTGTCCGCGTTTTACAAATTTGTTTCGTTCTCTTCTTGGCATTTCTTATATTAATTAAGCTGCAAAGATAGTTGCAATTTTGCGAATAGTAAAGTTGAAAATGATGCTAATAATTTTGAGTTTAATGTAAAGAAAAAACGGCTTAGATTTCTCTAAGCCGTTTTAAATAATTAAGGGTAAAAATTAGTTCTTATTAAACTTTTCTAAGATTTTTCCCATTTGTTTTCCGGCAGCTTCGCGACCACCAAGTCCAAATGATAAAACTACTGTTAGAGCCACGGTTCCTAGTGTTATACCAAAAGCAAGGTTTACTATTTCGTCTGCAATTCCCATAGAGCGTAAACCAATTGCTAAAAAGATAGCGATAATGCTAATTTTTACAATAGAGACAACAAAAGGATTATTCTTGCTATTTAATGCTTTATTAAATAGGTTAGAAATCACTAAACCTAAACCAATAATTACAATGCCGAATAATATTTTACCAGCATATGCTAAAACAGTATCAATAATTTCTGTGAGTTGTGTGAATTCTAATTTTTCGAAAGCCGTAAGCATACCAAATACAACAATTAGAGCATAAGCAATGTTAGATATCAGTTTTGCTACGCTTTTAGTGCCAACATATTCGGTCATATTCATTTTTGCAACCAAGCCATCTACATTAAGACTTTGTAATAATTCTTTTAAAAGTTGAGCTACAAAACGACCAACAAAAACAAATACTAAAATGATAATAGTTGCTACTAATATTCTAGGGATAGCTTCAAAAAATGAGCTTAACATTGTTGTGGCAGGTTCAGAAATCGCCTTCATATCTAAAATATGAAATGCAGAAATCAATAAAGGAATAAATATGAATATAAATACAACCTTCTTTAAAATTGAAACCACATTGATGTTTTCTGGCAATTTTAGTTTTGGCGTAAATTTCTGAATAGTATCACCAGATAATTCTACTAGTTCAGAAACAATTGTTGCTAACATATAACCAATATAAGCTACTAAACCAGCACCTATTATATTAGGAATGTAATCTGTAAATCCGTTAAGTAAGTTTTTTACAGGATCTAGTACATCAGTTAATCCTAATTTTCCTAACGCTAGCATAAACACAAAAATCATCACCAAAAAGTAAAGTAGTTTGCCAATAAATGATGATAGTTTGAGTTTTGAGTTTTTTAGTTTGTCATCAATACCAGTTTTTTTAATAAGTTTTGTAGTCATTCGTTTTACAAAACCGGCAATAAACCAACCGATAATTAGTATTAAAATTGCTGCAATTACACCAGATAAGCTTTCTCCAAATGATGCTGTTAAGTTGTTAAATAATTCTGTTAAATAGTCCATGGGTTAATTAAAGTTGAATAGTTAATGATTTATATTTGAGACACTTAAAAATTTTAAAAGACACATGGATGCGTCTGTTTTTTACGAAATCTCAACTTTTAAAATCGTGGTAGCAAGTGTAATTATAACTGCTCCATAGGAATTGATTTTTTTTGAAAAAAAAGTTATATATCTTAAAAATTGATGTTAAAAAATAAGAACTAATTTATTTTTGAAGACTATAATTTAGTAATTTGCGATCTCTAGGGATGATTTCTTTCCCACGCTGAATTTTCGACTTCTCGAAAGGATAAAGGTAGATAAGGAACTCGTTAAGCGAGATTTAATTATTAATGTTTGCATTGTGTAACATTGTTAAACGATGCCTTCTAAAGAGGCATAAACCTTAAATTATTTTTAAAATGGCTGTTTTAGACCAAGTAACATCGCAACAAGCGATAGATTTAGAAAACAAGTATGGTGCACACAATTACCATCCACTACCTGTAGTATTGAGTAGAGGAGAAGGTGTCTTTGTTTGGGATGTAGAAGGAAAGAAGTATTACGATTTTCTCTCTGCGTACTCTGCAGTAAACCAAGGACATTGTCATCCAAAAATTGTTGGTGCAATGACTGAGCAAGCAAAAACCTTAACCTTAACATCGAGAGCATTTTATAATGACATGTTAGGTAAGTTTGAAAAATATGCTACTGAGACCTTTCATTTCGACAAACTGTTACCAATGAATACAGGAGCTGAAGCTGTAGAAACGGCTTTAAAACTTTGTAGAAAATGGGCTTATGAGGTAAAAGGCATTGATGAGAATGAAGCTGAAATTGTAGTTTGTGAAAATAACTTCCACGGAAGAACAACGACTATTATTTCGTTTAGTAATGACCCTGTTGCTCGTAAAAACTTTGGACCATACACTAATGGTTTTATTAAAATTGAATACGATAATTTAGAAGCTTTAGAGGATACTTTAAAAGCTAATTCTAATGTTGCAGGTTTCTTAGTAGAACCAATTCAAGGTGAAGCAGGCGTTTACGTGCCAAGCGAAGGTTATTTAGCCAAAGCAAAAGCTTTATGTGAAAAATATAATGTTTTATTTATTGCAGACGAAGTACAAACTGGTATTGCAAGAACAGGTCGTTTATTGGCAACATGTGGTAACTGTAGCTGTGCAGATAAGCATTGTTCTGGCACACCAGAAGTTAAAGCTGATATTTTAATTTTAGGTAAAGCCTTATCTGGAGGAGCATATCCTGTGTCTGCTGTTTTAGCAAATAATGATATTATGGATGTTATTAAACCAGGAAACCACGGAAGTACATTTGGAGGAAATCCTGTTGCTGCTGCAATTGGTATAGCTGCATTAGAGGTTATAAAAGATGAAGAATTAGCAAATAACGCACAAGAATTAGGGGAATTATTTAGAGCAGAATTATCTAAATTTATTGAAACAAGTTCTATTGTAAATAGCGTAAGAGGAAAAGGTTTATTAAACGCCATTTTAATTAATGACACAGAAGAAAGTGATACCGCCTGGAATATCTGTCTTAAATTAAGAGATAATGGATTGCTAGCAAAGCCAACGCACGGAAATATTATTCGTTTTGCACCACCTTTAGTGATGACAAAAGAGCAATTATTAGATTGTGTTTCAATTATAACAAAGACTTTAAAAGCGTTTGAAATATAATTCTGAGTAGAATTAAATCATAAAAAAAAGAAGCGATTTTTAATTAAGAAAATCGCTTCTTTTTGTTATAAATAAAATGAATTTTTTGTTATTCGGTGGCAGCCTCTTCCATACCTTTTTGATAACCTTGCATAAATTCATTAATCATTTCTTGTCTTGCTTCCCATCCACCAGTTGATAGATCGTAAATATTATACAATAAGGTAATTCCACAGATAATAGTAACAACTAATGCTATTATTTTAGCAGTATTCATTGCTTTTACGCTCGCAGGTTCATAGTCATCTGGACTAACACTGGCTTTTTTCAATCCACTTTGAGCTATAAAAAAAGCTGGTGCAGAAAGTAGAATACCTAGTCCTCCAAAACAGCAGCATAAAAGACCAATAATTGACAAAACGTATACGATAGCAGGATTTAGTTTTTGTTGTTCCATAGTTAAGTTTGTTTAAAATAAAGTTTGATTAGAAAGTTTCCAACGATAATGGTAACATTAGATATTGCTAATATAAATATAATTTTATTGCTGTTTTTGAAATTCTTAAAACTGTTTACAATTAAAAAACCAAAAAAGACTATTAAAGTGTAAATAGCAGGATACATAAAAAAGGCATCAATAAGTCTGCCTTCAAAAATTAAAGCAATAGAACGTTGTATACCACAACCCATACACTCAAAGCCTAAAATCTTTTTGTTTAAGCAAGGCAACATATAATCGTCTATTCCTTTTGCAACTATTAGCATGTTGCTAAAGTAAGAATTTGCTATTTATTACCGTAATTGCGTATAATATTTTTCTAAACCTTATTTTTGTAGCTCAATTAATTTAACCATTATGAATTTATCTAGAACTCTCAATTTTTTATGCATTTTAGTTGGTGGCTTAGTAGCGTTTTATGCACAAGCACAACAAAATCAAAATGCTTATATATTAATTGGAGGAATTGCTTTATTAATATTTGGGGTTTATAGAACGTCTAGAAATATACCAAGTAAATTAGATAATGAAGATGAAACTTTTTTGAAAACTGAAAAAGAAGATGAAGTTTAAAGTAGGCGATACAGTTGAAACAATTGATGATGATATATTAGGAATTATAACTCAGATTTCTGAAGATATCATTACTGTAGAAGATAATGATGGTTTTGCGTTACAGTTTGAAGCGCATGAAATAATGCTATCCTCAACAGGTAACACTTTAGAAAATGCGGTTTATAATACTGACTTTGATTTGGTGAAAAAAGAAAAAGAATCTAAAAAACGAAAGTCGGCACCAACCGTAAAACCTAAGGAACGAAATGCACCAAAGTTTGAGGTAGATTTACATATTCATCATTTAACAAAATCAACAAGAGGCATGTCTAATTTTGATATGCTTAATCTTCAGTTGGATACAGCAAGGGGACAATTAGAATTTGCCATACGTAAACGCATACCTAAAATAGTATTTATCCATGGAAAAGGCGAAGGTGTTCTTAAGCAAGAGTTAGAGACACTATTTAGTCGTTATAACAATGTAAGGTTTTACGACGCAGATTATAAAACTTACGGGTTAGGAGCTACGGAAGTTAGAATACTTCAAAATGTAGATTCTTAATCTTCGTCTTCATCTTCTGGTTCGTTAGTGATGTCAAATGAGTTTTCAAAATCTCCAAAATCAATATAGTCTGTGCTAATAATTGTAAAACCTGCGTTTTCTATAATAAAACTTGTTGTTACTGATCTTGTATAAATATTATAGATAAATCCTGTGTCATCAAATTCTTCATTAGCGTTAATAACGCCATCATTGTAATTATATAAATAACGATAAACATCAATACCTAATGTATCTGTAATTTTATTAGCAAGATTTCTGGGGTCTTTACCATCTTCACTTAAATCTTCTAGTCTGGTATCTACACCATCACCATCGTCATCTTCATCTAAATAATCATAATCACCATCACCATCAGTATCTAATGGATTGGTTGTTGGGTCATCATCACCATCAGAATTATCAATTTCATATATGGTTAAAACATTATCATTGTCGTCATCTTGGTCAAGGTAATCAGGTATGCCGTCTTCATCCCAATCTTGAGATTGATTGTAAATACCATTTTCATCTGGCTCACCAGCTATACCTTCATATTCGTTAGGTATGCCATCATTGTCATCATCTACAACAGTTGCAGTAACTTTAACAGTTCCGCTTGGTGCTGGGTAATTTTCTATAACAACAAGGTCGTCAGGAGGTATTACCTCACATAATTCGCCACTTTCAATAGCTCTACTATAAGATCTATAAATAAATTGAGTGTCACCACCATCAGTAATTGTTAATTCTGTTGGTGATCCAACCATAGTTGGTTTTGTAAATAGTAATTCATTAGTGTCATCACGTTCAATAATAAGTAATAACGCTTCATTTGGGTTTTCTCGGGTATCATATATCACATAAGAATCGATGTCGTTTTCACAACGTTCTAATTCGCCTTCAAAATCCAGGTCAATAGATAAAATATCACCATCATCACAAGTAGTTAAAAACACTAAACAAAAGATTATAAAAAAACGACGTATCATAGATTCAATTTTAAACAAAAATAAAAGATTTGTAAAGTTATAACGCTTCATTAATTAAATAATTTTATTTATAATATTTTTGTGATTAACTCAGGTTAAACTATTCCCCAAAATAATGAAGCAAGTATACTTAGATAATGCAGCAACTACCGCTATACGACCAAAAGTTATTGAGCGTATGACAAAAGTTTTACAAGATAACTACGGTAATGCATCGTCAACGCATAGTTTTGGACGTTCGTCTAAAGCGCTTTTAGAGCAATGTAGAAAAAATATAGCATCATATTTTAATGTGTCTGCCTCAGAAATAGTTTTTACATCAGGAGGAACAGAAGCAGATAATTTAGCTTTACGTAGTGCAGTTAGAGATTTAGGTTATAATGAGATTATTACCTCAAGAATTGAACATCACGCGGTTTTACATACTGCTGAACAATTACAAAAGGAATATGATATTAAAATTACTTATGTAGATATTGATTCATGTGGACTTATAAAATATTCGCATTTAGAAGAATTATTACAATCGAGTAATAAAGCGGTTGTAAGTTTAATGCATGTTAATAATGAAGTTGGTAATATTTTGGACTTAGAGCGTGTAGCAGTGTTATGCAAGTCTAATAATGCTTTATTCCATACAGATACAGTACAATCGGTTGGTCATTATAAAATTGATTTACAAACAATACCTATAGATTTTTTAGCAGCAAGTGCGCATAAGTTTCATGGACCTAAAGGTGTAGGGTTTTGTTTTATAAGAAAAGAATCTGGCCTTAAACCCTTAATTTTTGGTGGTGAGCAAGAGCGAGGTTATAGAGCTGGTACAGAATCTATACATAACATTGTTGGTATGGATGAAGCATTAAAAATTGCATACACTAATCTTGAAGATGAAAAAGCATATGTGGTTGGCTTAAAAGATTATTTTATAGAACAAATAAAAACGCATTTACCAAAGGTGAGTTTTAACGGAAATTGTTTAGATTACAATTTTAGTACTTACACACTTGTTAATGTGTGTTTGCCAATTCCGCCAAAAAAAACAGCTATGTTGCAATTTCAACTAGATTTAAAAGGAATTGCTTGTTCTAGGGGAAGTGCTTGCCAAAGCGGAAGTAGCCAACAATCGCATGTGTTAACTGAAATTTTAAATGACGATAAGTTAAAACAACCTTCAGTTAGGTTTTCTTTTAGTATTTATAATACTAAAGAGGAGATAGATTATGTTGTTAAAACGTTAAATGAATTTGCTCGTTCTTAAGCCTTAAAATCTGGCTGACAATCTTAAATTAAATACACGAGGTGTTAAGTAGTTTGGTATAGCATATTGACTCTTGCTGTAAACGTCCCTCACCCAAGTATTTGTTATGGAATTTTGATTATCAAACATGTTATAAATTTCAAAACCAAGAGACAATTCTTTTACTGATTTTTTCCACTTTGCATCGTAAGTTCTTTCTGGATTTACTATTTGATATGAAATACCTAAATCAGCTCTTCTATAGTCTCTTAACCTAATTTGATAATCATAAGGGTCTGCATAACTTGGAGAACCTCCAGGAACACCTGTGTTGTATACCAAATTTAGGTACATTTTTAAATCTGGCATATTGGGTACATAGTCTTGAAACAAAGCACCAAATTTTAAACGCTGATCTGTTGGTCTTGCAATATAGCCTCTATTATCAATATTTTCTTCGGTTTTTAGATATCCAAAACTAAACCAAGATTCAGTGCCAGGTACAAACTCACCATTAAGTCTAAAGTCTAATCCATAAGCATAAGCTTTTGCATTGTTATTTGCACTATATCGAACTCTTACGTTTTCTAAGGTATAAGGATTTACATCAGTTAAACCTTTATAATAACCTTCTATAACCAGTTTAAAAGGTCTGTCCCAAATTTCAAAACTCTGCTCGTGTCCTAAAACGACATGATATGATTGTTGAGCCTTTACATTTGGCTTAACAGTACCAGTAGAATCTCTTAATTCTCTATAAAAAGGAGGTTGGTAATACAAACCACCAGCAACTCTAAATAGTACATCTTTTTCCCAATTTGGTTTAATTGCAAATTGAGCTCTTGGACTAAAAACGGTTTGTGTTTTACCAGATACACCTTCGCCACTTACAGACCAACTGTGTGCTCTAATACCAGCATTATAAAAAACTTCATGTCCATTCCAGTCTGTATTTTTACTGTATTGACCAAAAGCTTGGAATCTATTTATAGTAATTCTATTTAAAGCTCTAATATTTTCAAAAGCATTTAATGGGCCAGAAAACGATTCGTAAGGTTGGTAATTAGGTTGGCTAAAACGTGGTGGTCTAATTGAAAAACCTGCGGAATCAATAATTTCGTATTCAACAAGTCTATCTCTAATATCTTCATTGGTGTATTTAGCAGACCATTCAATTGTAGTTTCTTCATCAATTTTGTAATCACCTCTGTGTTCTGCATTAACAATAAATGCATCTAAATCATTACGAGCATGTGTTAATTGCGAGCCAATACCTTCACTAAACTCTACTTCTCCTAAATTTTCATCTCCAATATTTGTATTTACTTCGCCTAATCGGTATTGTGCTAAAATATCGAAATATTCTTGTTCTGTAGTGTGATAGGCAGAGCCTATTAATTTTAAAGTTAAATCTTCATTTACAAAATAATTGGCTTTTAAAGCACCAAAATAAGTTTGGTATTGGTCTTTTTCTTGTCCTTCGTAAAAAACTAAAAGAGCTACTGGATCGGTTAATGTACCAAAATTAGTCTGCCTGTTTTCTGGTTGAAAGTTGTATTTGTTTAATGAAATATTACCAAGAAAGTTTAAATGAAATTTACTCGAAAAACGATAAGTTAAAAATGTTTGAGCATCAGCAAAAACAGGTTCTACATTCCCTTCGGTTTCTAAACTATTTAATAACAAGCTGTTATCTCTGTATCTAACACCTGCGATACCTGAAAATTTTCCATCTTTAGAAATGGTTTCTGCAGCAAGACTTCCGCCGAGTAAACTTAAATCTGCCCTAATGCCAAAATCAACAGGATTACGATAGGTGATATCTAAAACAGAAGATAATTTGTCTCCATATTTAGCTTGAAATCCACCAGCAGAAAAGTCAACATTATGAACTAAATCTGTATTTACAAAACTTAATCCTTCTTGGTTACCAGATCGAATTAAGAAAGGTCTGTACACTTCAATTTCATTAACATAGACTAGGTTTTCGTCAAAATTTCCTCCTCTTACTGAGTATTGTGTACTTAATTCATTAGAAACATTAACACCAGGTAAAGTTTTTAAAATATTTTCTACACCAGGTTGTGCACCTTTAATTGTTCTTAACATTTGAGGTGAAATAGAGGTGACACCTTCGGTTTTTAATCTTGTATTAGTGTTTATAACAACTGTAGAGATTTGTTCTACTTCTAAAAGCATAATAGGATTAAACTCTAACTCTTGTCCGTTTTTTAAATTGAATTTCTGTTCGACACGTTCATGAGAAATATGTGTAAATACAACTGTAACTTCAACACCAAATGGTATTTTTAATTCGTAGAACCCATTGCTATTGGTTGCAGTACCTTCTCCTGTACTTGCTTTAATATTAACGTTTTCAATAGGTGTATTGCCTTCATCTAAAATTACACCTCTTACAATTGCAGACTGCGAAAAAGAAAGCATACCAACAAGTAGGCTAATTAGGACTATAAAATGTAAGCGTTTCAAATGTTCTGTTTTTCTATGTTAGTTAGAATTAGGTTTTTAAATTAAATTGTAATAAAAAGCCTATATCAATGCTTAATATTTGTTAGCAACTATTTGAAAGTGTGTTCTTTAGTTTAGAAGCAAAACGGTCTTAAGTCTATTTTTTTATTTCCTATAAAATATAGCTTCAAATGTAGAACTATTTCCTACATTATCTGTTACAATTATTTTTAATTCGTTCTTTGTGTCTTTAACGATGTTATCATTAAAATCGTGTGTTAATGTGTTTGTTTTATAATCATATTCCATTAAAATCCAATGACCATTTACAGTGGCTCTATATTTGCTAATTCCAGATAAGTCGTCTGTTATTTTTACTTTTAAATATCTGTATTTGCTCAGCCACTTTTTATTCTGAAAATTAACAGGTTTTATTGTTGGTGATACTGTATCCATTGCTAAAGTATAAATGCCTAGTTTTTTAGATTTAGCACTTAAAATATTACCCTTTCTGGTGGTTGTAACATAACTTGGTTTTTTATAGTATCCATATAAATTGGCAATAAAAATCTTGTCGAGATGCTCAGATTTGTAATTGCTTAAATCATAATTAATATAAAAATTCTTTTGAAGTGGTATGTTGTCTTTGTGAAGAAAAAGTGTGTCAGAACTGACTTTAAAGTCTAAGTATTCATCATCGTACAATGTGTTTTCATAGAAATTTACCGTAACTAAACCAGAGTTTAATTTGGTTGTTTTATCACTATAAACTAATGTTTTATCAGATAAATCTATAATACTATCTTGTTTTGCAATTTGTGGTTTACCTTTTATGGGTATTGTAACCCAAGTTTCATTATTATGGTAATCTCTAATTCTTATTTTATATACTGTTGAGGTGCTGTCTTCAACTAAAACATATCCTTTATCTTGTACATTTTTGAACATACTTAAAGGATTATTTGGTTCAACAAATAGTTTTTGAATTCTAGATTTTTTAGACTTAAAATAGTTATAGTCAACAAACCTTTTTATGTGCTTGGTTTCGTCAAAACTAAAACGTTTAAAGTCTATTTCAAAATTCTTATTACCATTATATATGGTTTGTATGTTACTTACGCCATTATTGTTAGGTGCTAAATCTTGCTTGTCGTAAGAGGTTATTCCAAAGCCTATTTCTCCAATAGCTGATACTTCTTCTACAGTGTAATCACCAGTGTTTTGAGGAATTAAACGTAATTGTGTACGTTCATTTTTTCCGTTGATAACAGCATTTTTGTTTTTAGGATATGCAAATACTGCTGAGACATATGGTTGTTTTGAATCTTTTACTTCTAAACCAAACAGAAGAGGATTCATTGGTCTTTCTTGGTTGTCTCTAATTTCAAAATGAAGATGAGGTCCACCAGAACTACCTGTATTACCAGAGTATGCAATTACCTCATTTGGTTTAATAAACAATTCTTCTGCGTGTGGAAAAACTTCAACCTCATAATTTTCCTTATCGTATTGGCATTGTTTAATGTAATCTTCTAATCGTTCAGATAATTTTTGAAGATGTCCGTAGACCGTTGTGTAACCATTAGGATGCGTAATATAAATGGCTTTTCCGTAGCCATAATGAGAAATTTTTATTCGACTTATATAACCTTCTGCTGCAGCATAAACCTTTAGGCCAACTTTCCTTTTTGTTTTTATATCTAAACCTCCATGAAAATGTGTTGAACGTAATTCTGCAAACGTTCCGGCAAGAACAATTGGTATATCTAACGGATTTCTAAAATAATCTTGAGGGTATTCATTCTGCCCATAAATAGAACAAGAAAATAAGAAAAAAAGAAGAATTTGTTTCATGTTAATCACTAGATCAGCTAAAATATTAATTTGATAACGAATTACAAATGTTAAAAGTGTATTATTTTAAATAGCCGTACACATTATGCCAAAAATGAAATTAAGATTAATGAAGTCTTTAATTGATAATTGATAAGCGTTGAGATTAAAGCTTTTCATTTTAGTCTAAGAGCTAACCGATTAAACCTATTAACTTTATATAATAAAAAAATAATTGTAAAAGAATTGTGTTTTTACAATTGGTATGTTAACTTTGTTTCAATAGTATTGAATTGCTTTAATGAGTAAAATAGAAGACATTGTTGATGCTTTAGAGAATAAAATCAGTAAGATTTTACATAAGCAAGAGGTTTTAAAACAAACCAACGCTAAACTCTCTAACCAGATAGAACAGCAGCAGCAAATGCTTTTGAATCAGCAAGAAGAAATTGCTGGTTGGATAGATAAACATGACACACTCAAAATGGCAAATTCAATGCTTGGTAGTGACGAAAATAAACGAGAAACGAAGCTCAAGATAAATGCACTTATTAGAGATATTGACCATTGTATAGGACAATTATCGGAATAAAGTTGTAAATTTAGATGATATGCCAGACCAATTAAAAATTAAACTTTCTATTGCAAATAGAGTTTATCCTTTAACAATTAATCCGGCTCAAGAAGAAGGTTTACGTAAAGCCTCAAAAAAAATTGAGTTGATGATTGGGCAATTTGAGCAGAATTACTCTGTAAGAGATAAGCAAGATGTTTTGGCTATGTGCGCTTTGCAATTTGCGGCTCAAGTAGAGCAAAAGTCTATAGATAAAGAATATGTTAATGAAGAAGTTCAAGAAAAGTTAGAAGCTTTAAATGAACTATTAAATCAGCATATTTAACTCGTACGTTCTTTAAAATAAAAGGTTACTGCCTACATTAGTTACATTTTTTGATAAACTCAACGATCAATTCTTTAAAAAGGGTGAGTTTAAGTTGTAAAATCGTGCTGTTAGTGCTGAACTCGTTTCGGTATCTTAGACAGATTTTTGATCAGCTTGTTAGCCCTAAACTTGTTTTAAGGAGTTTATACAAAACCGATAGCTGATGTAGGCTTTTTTTATATACTAAAATAAACAACAAACAATGGACAGTAACACAATTATATATATAGTTGGAGCCGCAATATTAGGACTAATATTGGGATTTATTATAGCTAAATCTTTAGAAAAAGGTAAAGCATCTAAACTTATTGCTAATGCAGAGAGTGAAGCCAAATCAATATTAAGACAAGCAAAATCTGATGGAGAATCTATTAAGAAGGATAAAATGCTTCAGGCTAAAGAAAAATTTATTGAGTTAAAAGCAGAGCACGAAAAAGTAATCCTTTCTCGTGATAAGAAAATGGCCGAAGCCGAAAAGCGTATTAGAGATAAAGAGTCTCAAATTACAAATGAACTTAATAAATCTAAAAAAGCTAATCAATCTTTAGAATCTAAGATTAAAGATTACGATTATAGAAATGAATTTCTAGAAAAGAAACAAGAAGAAATAGAAAAGGCACATAAGAGTCAAATAAAACAATTAGAGGTGATTTCTGCATTATCTGCAGAAGAAGCTAAGTCTCAATTAGTAGAGTCTTTAAAAGAGGAAGCAAAGACCGATGCTATGGCATTTGTGCAAGATAGAGTAGAGGAAGCAAAACTTACTGCACAACAAGAGGCTAAAAAAATAATTATTAATACCATTCAGCGTATTGGTACGGAAGAAGCTGTTGATAATTGTGTCTCTGTATTTAATATAGAATCTGATGACGTTAAAGGACGAATTATTGGTAGAGAAGGTAGAAATATTAGAGCAATAGAAGCAGCAACTGGAGTTGAGATTATTGTAGATGATACACCAGAAGCTATTATCTTATCTTGTTTTGATTCTGTTAGACGTGAAATAGCACGTTTATCTTTACATAAGTTAGTAACTGATGGTAGAATACATCCAGCACGTATTGAAGAGATTGTAAAGAAAACAGAAAAGCAAATAGAACAAGAAATTATTGAGGTTGGTAAACGCACGGTAATTGACTTAGGAATTCATGGTTTGCATCCAGAGTTAATTAAGATGGTTGGTCGCATGAAATACCGCTCTTCTTACGGACAGAACTTATTACAACACTCTCGAGAAGTTGCAAAACTTTGTGGTGTTATGGCAGCAGAATTAGGTTTAAACCCTAAACTTGCCAAACGTGCAGGTTTATTGCATGATATAGGAAAAGTACCATCATCTGAAACAGATGTAGAAACACCTCACGCAATTTTAGGTATGCAATGGGCAGAAAAGCATGGTGAAAAGCCAGAGGTTTGCAATGCTATTGGTGCGCACCATGATGAGATAGAAATGACAACTTTATTATCTCCAATTATTCAAGTTTGTGATGCTATATCTGGAGCAAGACCAGGAGCAAGACGTCAGGTATTAGATTCTTATATTCAACGCTTAAAGGATTTAGAAGAAGTTGCCTTTGGGTTTACAGGTGTTAAGAAAGCTTATGCTATACAAGCAGGTAGAGAATTACGTGTTATTGTTGAAAGCGAAAAAGTAAGTGATGAAAAAGCGGCAAGTTTATCGTTTGAGATTTCTCAAAAAATACAAACTGATATGACCTATCCAGGACAAGTAAAAGTTACCGTGATTAGAGAAACTAGGGCAGTAAATATTGCTAAATAAAAAAGTATTATTACATATAAAAAAAGTGCTTATTTTTTAATAAGCACTTTTTTTATAATTCAGTTTTTGTTTATTTCTGTTTTTTTAAAGTAACTGAGAAAGCAGTACCTTCATTTAGTTTACTTTCTATCTGTATTTCACCATGTAAAGCTTCAACTTGTGTTTTTGTAATATATAATCCAATGCCTCTAGAATCTTGTCTATTGGTGCCATGAAAAGTTTGATACATTTCAAATATTTGGTCTTTATATTTATCCATATCAATTCCTATTCCGTTATCAGAAATTAGAATTTTTATAAAATCTTTAGTGTGAACAGATTGTATAACGATTTGTGAATTTTTATTTGGGTCAGAGTATTTAATTCCATTGGAAATTAAATTGTAAAAAATACTATCTAAATAAGATTTGTTAGATAGAATTACTTCATCTTTACGTAAAGCATTATGTATAGTAACTCCTCTTGTTTTACTTTCGCTACTTAGACTTTCTATAACTTTGTTACAGCAGTTATATAAATATATACGTTCGTTAATTTGATGTGTTTGCGCTTTAGATTTAATACTTATAATATCATCTAAATCTACTATGGTATTTGTTAATGAATCTGAAATAGATTTTAAATGTAGAATTAAATCTCCTTTTTCAATTTCGTTTTTGGCATTATCATATAATTCTAAGAGATTTTGAAAATTACCAATATGCGTTTTTAAATTATGAGAAACGATGTGTGTAAAACTATAAAGTCTCTTATTTTGGTTTGTAATAAGTAATAAGTTTTTGTTTTGTTTATCTTCTGTGGTTTTAAGTTTCGTAATATCTGTGTGAGTACCTATAATATGAGATGGTTTTTTATTAGTATCGTGTTCAATAACCTTGCCTTTATGTAGTATCCATTTATAGCTTCCGTCTTTACACTTTATACGATATTCGTTTTCGTAAAAATCTATTTCGCCTTTTAAATGTGATTTAAATCCACTAAAATAAGCCTCTTTATCATCTGGATGTATTCTGTCATTCCAAGCCGCAGCAGTGTTTTTTATTTCATCTTTACCGTAGCCAATAATTTCATTAGACGCTTCAGAATAAGTAACTTTATTAGTTTTTACATTCCAGTCCCAAACGCCTACTTTAGAAATTTCTAAGGCTATTTTATGTTTTATATCTTCAAAATTTTGATTAGATAATTTATTCTTTTCGTAAAATTTTGATTTATAATTTGTTAGGTTAAAATCGGAGAGCTTCATGGATTATTCTTTGTATTAAGACACAAACGACAACATTTTGTCACGGATAAAAATAACGATTTTAGATTACTTTCTAGGGTGAAATTTATTAAGAACTTCGCTGAGATGAGAACGGTCAACATGCATATATATTTCTGTAGTTGTAATACTTTCATGGCCAAGCATCATCTGTATAGCTCTTAAGTCTGCGCCATTTTCTAATAAATGTGTCGCAAACGAATGTCTAAAGGTGTGAGGAGATACAGTTTTGTTAATACCAGTGGTTTCAACTAACTTTTTAATTATAGTAAAAATCATTGCTCTTGTTAGTTTTTTACCTTTAAAATTTAAAAAAATTACATCCTTAGAGTTGGGCTGTATTTCAATATGATTTCTAATTGATATCCAAATATTTATAAATTTCTGAGTAGACGGTCCTATAGGAACAAAACGTTGTTTGTTGCCTTTGCCTGTGACTTTAATAAATCCCTCTTCAAAAAACAAATCGGAAATTTTTAAATTAATCAATTCGCTCACTCGAAGTCCACAGCTATATAAGGTTTCAATAATTGCTCTATTACGTTCGCCAAGATTAACGCCATTGTATTGGTAACTTAGGTCAATAGCATTAATTAAGTTGTCTATATCTTTAACTGATAATGTATCTGGTAATTTTCTGCCTATTCTTGGTGATTCTATTAGGTCTAAAGGATTTGTGTCTCTGTAGTTTTCAAAAATTAGATAATCAAAGAAATTTCTAAGTCCAGATATTAAACGTGCTTGTGATCTAGGATTTATATTTTTTGAAACTGAATAAATAAAGTCTTTTATTACAGTGTTTTCTATTGAAATGGGAGATTCAGTTAAACTGTGCTCCTCTAAGTATTTAATTAACTTTTTTATGTCATAGCAATAGTTTTCTATTGAATTAATAGAAAGACCTCGTTCTATTCTTAAATAGTTTTTGTAATCCGTTATGGCTTGATTCCATTTCATGGTTAAAATTAAGAAAAATAGTACTGGAATCTCTACTTGTAAATAATTACAAATTTAATTGACTGCCAAAAATCAGAATGGATAATGTCTAAAGCAAATCATCTAATATGAGAATGATTTTTTCCATATTTTGCTTGCCTTTTTTAGTTAAAGAAATTGTTGAAGATTCGTCTTCAGTTAAAACTGTAATAGAATGTGTTTGATTTAGTAAATGCTTTTTATAATCTCCATAAGGCATCTTAATGCTTAATCTATGTAGAATTTTTTCATCTTCTTTTTGTGTGAAGAATGTTTGTATAGGTTCTGGAATATATTCGCTTTCCCCATTTTTAATAACAACTTTATTTACAGAATTGTTTTTGTTTAATAATACTGAAAAGTTAACAGTAACAGAATCATTTTTTTTACTAGCTCGTCTAAATGTAGCATCTAGTGCTGCGTCATCTTCAGTTTGGCTAATGTACTCTAGCGATTTTACAAAGTACTGCATTTTGCCATCTCCAAGATAAAAATCTTCTACATATTTAGATATTTTACCTGTAGAGGCTGGTTTAACACCAACACAATTATAAGCGTTAAGAGAAAATAATGCAATTAAAAATAGTACTGATAGTTTATTTGTTTTGATCATCTGATTCTATTGAAATTATAAATCTGTTTAAGGTCAGAGAGTCTTTGGAAAATCGATTTTTAAATTTATCGTTTTTTAACAGTGTTATTTCTGTTATTTCACTCAGTGAATCTACCATATGCTGATATAAGACTATAGTGTTATTAGCTATTGTTTTAGTCCTATAGGTGTTCTTATTTACTGGTAAGGTGTCTAAATCTATATAAAGATAAGTGTTATAGTCTTTGTGCTTAATGGCTTTAAACAGAACTAAATCTTTTTTATTAAATATATTTTTTAGTTCATTAGACGCATTAACTTCAACTTGGGTTTTATTAATTTCTAATTCACCAGTTTTTAATAGGTAAATATGACCATCAAAAAGTGGTATTTCCCTTTTTTGCTCATTACCACAGCTAAAAAAGAAATAAAAAAAAATGGGTAAAATAAATTTACCCATTTTTGTTATGTACTTGGAATTATTCACCAGTTACAATAGTTTCGTAAGTACCATAAAGGCCTAAAACGTTTGTAGATTTAATATCTACTGTAGATATTTTAGTAATTCCACCTTGTTTTGCAGCAGTACGGATACTTGCATCTTCGTCAAAAGCAAAAACTCCTAAAATTACTGTAGCTTTAGCTGTACCAACTTTAGAACCAACAGAGTTACTAGTTGCAGTTACAGGCATTGTTATTGAACAAGCTGTCATTGATAATGCTGCGAATGCTAAGAAAGCACCTTTTAATAAGTTTTTTTTCATAATTATAATTAATTTGATTAGATTTCAAAGATAGAGTTTTATTTATAAAAATAAAGTGAAAAATTTGGCTATTTTTTTATAGCTAAATCAGTTTTTTATATACTATTATGCACTCTAAATTATTAAATTAAAATTTGTCTTAAAATTTGATTAGCAGTCTGTTATTTTTTTAAATGTATGAAAAAACTTATTATTATAAATGGTCCAAATTTGAACCTTTTAGGCAAGCGTGAGCCAGAGATTTATGGCAGTCAAACCTTTGAAGATTATTTGGAGATATTAAAGAAAAAGTTCCCAAAAATTGAACTAGAATATTACCAGTCTAATATTGAGGGAGAACTCATTGATAAAATACAAGAAGTAGGTTTTACATACAACGGAATAATTCTTAATGCTGGTGCTTACACACATACATCTATAGGTATTGGTGATGCCATTAAAGCAATTAAAACTTCAGTTGTTGAAGTTCATATTTCAAATACATTTTCTAGAGAAGAGTTTAGGCATCAATCCTATATTTCGCCAAATGCCAAAGGAGTCATTTTAGGTTTTGGTTTAAAAAGTTATGATTTGGCTATTGAAAGTTTCTTAGTTGATTAATTTCAAAAAAACATGAAATTATACCTTAATTCCATTTTAATTGTCGCAATCTTTTTGGTGTATCACACTGGCAGTGCGCAAACTGAATTTGGAATTAAAGGTGGTGTTAATTATACGTTTTTTAAAGTAAATCAAGCTAGTTTTGGAAGCTTTTCTAAAGCAGAAACTGGTTATTATGGTGGCTTATTTGCTGATTTTAAGATTGAAGAACATTATAGTTTTCAGACGGAGTTAATTTACATTGGCCTTAATGATTTTAATTTCTTAAACGCTCCCTTATATTTTAAGTATAAAGTATTCGATAACTTTCATATTTTAGTTGGACCTAGTTTAAATTATTTTTTTGATTTTTTTAATGCTAAACTAAAAGTAAGAGCAGATTTAAGTTTAGCATATCAGGTGACTCCCAAAATAGATTTCCACATGAAGTATGTAATAGGCTTTAAGGAGATTTCACCAAATGGTTTGTTTTTAGGTATAGGTTATACTTTATAAAAACCTTTAATAAAATCTAATAAGAACTCTATATTTGGTTTTAGTCTCATAATAAAATTAAGAGTTTTTAGAATTAATTAACTTTTTCTTTTAGTTTAATTATGAGCTAGTTAGTAATATTTAACAGCGACGAGGAATAGTTTTGTGTCATAACTAAAATCAATTAATTATGAAAAAACTATTACTAAGTAGTGTTATTTTTATAACATTCTTTACTGCAATCCACTCACAAGAGCAAAATCAATTTACTAAAAATCAAACAACCTTTGGTTTTAAAGGCGGTCTCAATCAAAGTTATATTAGCGCCAATAACACACCAGGTTATCAAGGTTTGGAGTTTTACGGTGGTTTTTTTTCTGAAACTAGATTAAGTGAAAAGTGGAGTTTTCAAAATGAGTTATTATTTTCGTTTACTGATGATTATCACTTTATAGAAGTGCCTTTATTTTTAAAGTATAATTTTAATGAGAAGTTGAGCTTATTTGCAGGTCCAAAATTAGATTTTTTGGTTGATGAAGTAAGTGATGGAGAAAAATTTGACCCTCTAGGACTATCGTTAGAAATAGGCGTGCAATATAATTTTGCCAAGCGCTTTTTTGTAGAAGGAAGGTATGGTTATAGTTTTACCAATCAAGTAGATTTTGGGGAATTTTACTCGGGAGCACGGAGAACTCTACGTTTTGGTGTAGGCTATAAATTTTAACGTTATGAAAACTACTAATAACCACGATTTTATTTTTATGACAACTCTAATACTTTATCTCCTAACTTCTATATTTTGTTATGCTCAACAATCATCTCAATTCAAATTGTTACAAGAAGATTTTGCTTCGCATAACTGGGGTTTACAAGTCAATGGAATATTTTTATCAGAAAATGTTTCATTAACGGCTGGGCAACATGAATTTAAAAATTTCGAAATCAGTTTAATTGAAGTTCCAATACTTTTTAAAATAAAAGTAACAGACAAGTTAAGCATTCTGTCTGGTGTTAAGCTAGATTTTTATAAAACCAAAACTGGTTTGTCTAAAGAAGTAGGTGCGTCTGTATCTACAGGCTTGCAATATGATTTTAATAATGATTTATATCTTAAAGGCTCATTTAATTATCAGATAAATCAAACCAATAATATTTACAATTATAATTTTGGCTCACCATCTAGCTTTATGTTAAAATCCGGGTTTCGGTTTTAAAAATAAAAAATGCGATTCAATTTTGAATCGCATTTTTTTTTATATCTATTAAATAATCTATCTTTTCTTCAGGGAAGGTAAGGAAGAGTTTCTCCTATAAATGAATTACTTCATCATAAGCATCAGCAACAGCTTCCATAACTGCTTCACTCATTGTTGGGTGAGGATGTACAGCTTTTAAAACTTCGTGTCCTGTAGTTTCTAGCTTTCTTCCTAAAACGGCTTCAGCAATCATATCAGTAACACCTGCACCAATCATGTGGCATCCTAACCATTCACCATATTTAGCATCAAAAATTACTTTTACAAAACCTTCTTTTGCGCCACTGGCACTTGCTTTACCAGATGCAGAAAATGGAAATTTACCAATCTTAATATCTAATCCTTTTGCTTTAGCTTGGGCTTCAGTTAATCCTACGCTTGCAATCTCAGGAGAACAGTAAGTACAGCCAGGAATGTTTCCGTAATCTAACTTATCTACATGCTGCCCAGCAATTTTTTCAACACAAAGAATACCTTCTGCAGATGCAACGTGTGCTAAAGCTTGGCCAGGAGTAACATCTCCAATTGCATAATAACCAGGTATATTTGTTTGGTAGTAATCGTTAACCAAGATTTTGTCTCTATCTACAGCAATACCAACATCTTCTAGTCCTATGTTTTCAATATTTGATTTAATACCAACTGCAGATAATACTAAATCAGCTTCTAACACTTCTTCGCCTTTTTTAGTTTTAACAGTAGCTTTAACGCCTTTGCCAGAGGTATCAACAGAAGTTACTTCAGAAGAGGTCATTATTTTTATACCAGATTTTTTAAAGCTACGTTCTAATTGTTTAGAAACGTCATCATCTTCAACAGGTACAATTTTGTCTAAATACTCTACAATAGTTACTTCTGTGCCCATTGAGTTGTAGAAATAAGCAAATTCTACACCAATAGCACCAGAGCCTACTACTATCATTTTTTTAGGTTGCTTTTTTAAGCTCATGGCTTGTCTGTAACCTATAACTTTTTCGCCATCTTGTGGCAGACTAGGTAATTCACGAGAACGTGCACCAGTTGCAACGATAATGTGGTCAGCAGAATATTCTTTACCGTCAACATCAATTTTTTTTCCAGTTTTTAATTTACCAAAACCTTCAATGACATCAATTTTGTTTTTCTTCATTAAGAATTTTACACCACCACTCATGCCTTCAGCAACACCTCGACTACGTTTTACAACGGCTTCAAAATCGTGTTCATAATCTTTTACTTTTAATCCGTAATCTTCAGCGTGTTTAAGGTATTCAAAAACTTGAGCAGATTTTAAAAGGGCTTTTGTTGGGATACAACCCCAATTTAAACAAACACCACCAAGATTTTCCTTTTCTACAACTGCAGTTTTAAATCCTAATTGTGATGCTCTAATTGCTGTTACGTAGCCTCCAGGACCACTTCCTAAAACAATAATATCGTATTTACTCATGCGTAAGTTTTTTTATTAAATTCTTTCAAGCTACAAAAATATGAAATTCAAAATATTAAAATGACAAATTCTAAATCAAAATATAAAATGAAATACTTGGATAGTTTTAATTTAAGCCATTTTCAAAACATATTTGTTGAAAAATAATAAATTGTTTATCGTCTTTTTGGGGATTATTATTTCTACTTAGTTTGTTTACAGCTAACTACCATGTAATAATAGTAAGACGTTAAACTCAACGAACAATTCTTAAGTCTCTTTAAAAAAAGAAGACCGTCATTAAATGGATTAATCTAAAATGACGTTTACAAAGCCTATTATTTTTAAGGACTATTGAGTAACTAATTATTTATAAAAAAGAATTATTGATTTATTCCGTTTTTGTTTTGTTGTAGGTTTTATGTGCTATATTTTTTTCCTTTAGTATAGCATAGAGTTTACGAGGTGAAATCTTTAAGTCTTTAGTTATGTCACTAACTTTTTTCTCTCCTTTTTTATATAGTTTTAAATTATCCTTGACTTTTTTATTAAAGTAATAGTCATTTAATTGTTCTAATACTTTTAATTCGGATTTATTAGTAGATTTTGCATAATTTTCTATTTCAGATTTAATTTTTGCTAAATTGTTTTTCATAATTTACTTAATTTAAAATGTGTAAATACATACACAACATTGTTATTTGTAAGGGGAATTAAGGGTTTTAATTTTTTGAAAAATAAAAAACAAAATATAAATAACCTAATGCTATAAAGTTTTGATGCTATTTGCTTGGCACAAATATTAAGGCGTCACCATTAATGCAATGCCGTATTCCTGTGGTTTTTTTTGGGCCATCGTTAAACATGTGACCTAAATGGCCACCACATGTTGCACAATGTTCTTCGTCTCTAGTATATCCAATTTTAGTATCAGTTCCAAAAGCTACATTTCCTTCTATTTCTCTATCAAAACTTGGCCAACCAGAGCCAGAATCAAATTTATGCTCACTTTTAAATAAAGGTGTGTTACAAGCTGCACAATGATAAATGCCTTTTTCATAATTTTTATTTAAAGGACTAGAAAATGGACGTTCTGTTCCTGCTTCTCTTAACACATAATATTGCTCATCTGTAAGCTGTTCTTTCCATTCAGCTTCAGTTTTAGTAATGGGAAAAGTGTTTTTCTCATTTGTGGTTTTTTTTTGAGCAGTTGAAGAGCAACTTATACTTAATATAAAAACAAATAAAAGAATGTAATTTTTCATATTTTTTTTCTTTGTTAAAGATAAGGGATTCATTTTCAATCTAATATTTCTAGAATAAGTACAATAGGTTAGGCTTGGGTATTATCACTTACTTAAAATTCTTTTTTACTTGAAAATTAACTCTATTTTTAATTTAAAATTTTAATTTTTAGTTGTAAATTGAAGTTCTAATTAATTAATTAATTAATTAATTGATTGATAATTTGTGTTATTAGTCTACCTTTTTTAAAAACCTTACAGACCAACCGCAATGAAAGCACTTTTTTTTACAAGAGAATTTCCTCCATATGTTTATGGCGGAGCAGGAGTACATGTTGAATATTTAGCTGGTGAATTGGCAAAATTAATGGAGGTAGAGGTGCGTGCTTTTGGGGATCAAGACGTTACAAATAAAAATTTAAGCGTAAAAGGTTTTCCGTTTGATAATCCAAATTTTGATAATGCAGACGATAAATTAAAAGCAGTATTTAAAACATTAAGTACTGGTTTGTTAATGAATGCGGACGTAGTTGATGCAGATATTGTTCATTGCCATACGTGGTATGCGCATTTTGCTGGTATTATGGCTAAATTATGTTACGGAACACCATTAGTAATTACAACTCATTCTTTAGAACCTCTAAGGCCTTGGAAACGAGAGCAGTTAGGTAGAGGTTACGACGCGTCTTCTTGGGTGGAGAAAACAGCTATTGAAATGGCAGACGTTTTAATAGCAGTATCAAAAGAAACAAAAGAAGATGTTCTTAAACATTTTAATGTTGATGAAAGTAAAGTGGAAGTTGTATATAATGGAATTGATTTAGAACAATATGTTGTTGTAGAAGAAATGTCCGTTTTAGATGAATATGGCATAGATAAAAACAAACCTTATGTTTTGTTTGTTGGAAGAATTACACGACAAAAAGGAATAATTCATTTAGTAAATGCAATAAAATACTTAGACAAGGATACACAAGTTGTACTTTGCGCAGGTGCACCAGATACAAAAGAGATTGGTAAAGAAATGGAAGATGCTGTTAAGGAAGCATCTAAAACTAGAGATAATATTATTTGGATTGATAAAATGCTCGATAAAAAAGATGTGATACAACTTTATTCTCATGCAGATGTATTTTGTTGTCCTTCCATTTACGAACCTTTTGGGATTATTAATATTGAAGCCATGGCATGTGAAACGGCTGTTGTAGCAAGTGCTGTTGGTGGAATTAAAGAGGTTGTTGTAGAAGGAGAAACCGGATTGTTAATAAACTTAGAGCAACAGAAATTGGCACCTTTTGAGCCTGTTAATCCAGACCAATTTTCTAGGGATTTGGCAGCAGGTGTTAATCAAGTAATTAATGATAAAGAATTACAACTTAAAATGGCAAAAAATGGAAGAAAACGTGTAGAAGATTTTTTCGACTGGAAAGCCATTGCAAAACAAACAGAAGCTATTTATAAATCTATAAAAATAAACAATGATAAATAATAAAGTATTAAGCATTATTCTTGGAGGTGGGCAAGGATCTAGATTATACCCTTTAACCGAAAATCGTTCTAAACCTGCTGTACCAATTGCTGGTAAGTATAGGTTGGTAGATATACCAATTTCTAATTGTATCAATTCAGATATAAAACGAATGTTTGTGTTAACACAGTTTAATTCTGCATCTCTAAATAAACATATACAGAATACCTATCATTTTAGTTTTTTTAGTTCGGCATTTGTCGATGTTTTGGCTGCCGAACAGACAATTCAAAGTGGAGAATGGTTTCAAGGCACCGCAGATGCAGTTCGTCAAAGTATGCATCACTTTTTACAGCACGATTTTGAATATGCTTTAATATTATCTGGTGATCAATTGTATCAAATGGATTTTAATGAAATGATAGAAGCGCACGAAGATAGTGGTGCAGAAATCTCAATAGCAACCTATCCTGTTATTGCAAAAGATGCAACGTCTTTTGGTATTATGAAAACTGATGAGAATAATATTATAGAATCCTTCATTGAAAAACCAGATGCTTCATTATTGCCAGATTGGACTTCTAATGTAAGTGAGGAGATGAATAATCAAGGACGTCATTATTTAGCCTCTATGGGAATATATATATTTAATAGAGACTTGTTAATTGAATTAATGAAGGATGATGGAACTGTAGATTTTGGAAAAGAAATTATTCCAGAAGCCATAAATAAACACAAAACATTAAGTTATCAATATGAAGGTTATTGGACAGATATAGGAAACATAGATTCTTTTTTTGAAGCTAATCTAGGATTAACTGATGCAATTCCTAAGTTTAATTTATACGACAATAAACAGCGTATTTACACCAATGCAAGAATACTGCCTACATCTAAAATTTCTGGAACGTTATTAGAAAAAGCAGTAATATCAGACGGTTGTATAGTGCATGCAGCTAAAATTGAACGCTCTGTTATTGGTTTGCGCTCTAGAGTAGGAGCAGAATCAACAGTTATTAATTGTTACATGATGGGTAATGACCGTTATGAGTCATTAGAGGAGGTACAGCAACATAAAGTAAGTACATTTATGGGTATTGGAGAACGTTGTTTTATTAAAAATGCTATTCTAGATAAAAATTGTAGAATTGGTGATGATGTTAGAATTAATGGTGGTAAAAAACTTAAGGACCAAGAGACTGATACTTATTTTGTTAAAGACGGAATTGTTGTGGTAAAAAAGGATGCTCATATTCCTTCAGGTACAATAATACAATAGTTAGTTCTTAACGGTAATAACTTTTTCTATACTAAAAAAAACGAAGCTAATTTTATTAGCTTTGCTTTTGTAACGCTAAATTTAACCAACAAAATGCTAAACCAAAGTCGAGTTGTCATTGAAGCAGTAAAACCTCAAATTAACTGCGGAGAATTTTTTATAAAACGTATTGTAAATGAGGTTGTAAATGTTGATGCTCACGTCCTTGTAGATGGGCACGATATTATTGCTGCTTCTGTATTATACAAGCATGAAAAAAATAAAACTTGGAGCGAAGTTAGAATGTACGACGTCGGAAATGACGAATGGAAAGCGTCGTTTTCTTTAGAAAAACAAGGGTTCTACACCTATAAAGTACAAGGTTGGGTAGATCACGCTCTTAATTGGCAACATGGTATTGATAGAAAAATTGATGATAATCAACATGTTAAATCAGAATTATTAGAAGGTGTAACCTTACTAGAGCCTTTATTAAAAAATGCAACTAAAGAAGAAAAAGATTATCTAAACTATTGTATCGCTTGTTTTAATGACGAAAGCAAATATAACGAAGCCATTAAAGAAGCGTTGAGTTCTCAATTACATTCACTTTTTACAAAATACCCAGACAAACATTTAGCTAATGAGTCTAAAGAACTTGAAGTTTATGTTGATAGAAAGAAGGCTAGATTTAGTACTTGGTACGAATTTTTTCCTCGTTCTGCCTCAGAAATTGCAGGACAACACGGAACATTTAAAGATTGCGAACGTCTATTGCCACGTATAGAACAAATGGGATTTGATGTTTTGTATTTTCCACCTGTTCATCCAATTGGAGAGGTTAATAGAAAAGGTAAAAATAATACCACAGAAGCTAAAGATGGTGATGCAGGCTCTGCTTGGGGAATTGGTTCTAAACATGGAGGACATAAAGATTTACATCCTCAATTGGGTACAGTAGAAGATTTTAAAAATTTAATAAAAGAAGCAAAAAAGCACAATATAGAAATAGCTATGGATTATGCGTTGCAAGCAGCACCAGATCATCCATGGGTAGAGTCTCATCCAGATTGGTTTAAATGGCGACCAGACGGAACGGTTCAATATGCGGAAAATCCACCCAAAAAATATCAAGATATTTTACCAATTTATTGGGAGAGTAAAGACTATAAAAATTTGTGGAATGAGTGTTTAGATACAATGCTATATTGGGTTAACTGTGGAGTTAACGTTTTTAGAGTAGACAATCCTCACACTAAACCGTATTATTTTTGGAATTGGCTTATAGCTCAAGTAAAGAAAAAACACCCAGATGTATTGTTTTTGGCAGAAGCATTTACTAAACCGAAAGTAATGCAACAGCTAGCAAAACAAGGTTATACACAGTCGTACACTTATTTTACTTGGCGTAACTCTAAACAAGAATTTATAGAATATCTAACAGAATTAACACAAACCGATCAGCGAGAATATATGCAACCTAATTTCTGGCCCAATACACCAGATATTAATCCATACCATTTACAAGGCGCTAACGAGGCTAAGTATTTACAACGATATGCATTGGCAGCAACCTTAAGTTCTAGCATCGGCATTTATGGACCAGTGTTTGAGCAAATGATAGATGATGCTATTCCTGGTAAAGAGGAATATTACATGTCCGAAAAGTTTGAAGTTAAACACTACGATTGGTTTAAGGTGAGTAAATTAACCTTGTTGATTTCAAAAATAAATGCCGTTCGTCATCAAAATGAAGCGTTGCAACAAACTAATAATATCAAGTTTTTGAATGTTGAGAATGATAATTTAATTGCTTTTTATAAATGGAACGACTCAAAAACTAATGAAATATTAATCATCATTAGTTTAGATCAATATTATTCGCAACAAGGAAATGTACAGTTGCCATTAACTGAACTAGGAATTGGAGCAGGTCACAGAGTACAAGTACAAGATTTAGTTACGGCAAGTAGCTATAATTGGCATAACGAATGGAATTATGTAGAATTGCATCCAGCACTACCTTTTCATATATTTAAAATTAATAAGTAGTTATGACAAATAAAGAGACAATAGATAAAGCCTTACCATCTTCATACAATTTTAATAATAAATGGGAAGAACTTTTAGAAAATAAAGAGTTTATAAAGGTGTTTTTGTCTGATGTTCTCGAAAACTATATTGTTAAGCAACGCTGGTATGGTGGCAAAGCAAGTCATCTTAAATATATAGAATTGGCTGAATCTTTTAGAATTCAGAAAGATGGCGAGGTTTATTATGGACTTATATTAGAAGTTAATTTTGACGAATCATTTTATCAACATTACTTTTTGCCTATTGCGTTTGTTTCAGATGAAAGTTTTGCTCAAGATGATAGAATTTTACCTATAAGTATTCAAAATCAAGAAGGTTTTATTATAGATGCAATAAACCTAGAAGCCTTTAGAAAAGTTGTGTTCGAACGTATTTTAACCGCTATTCCTAAAGACAAAACACTTGTAAGATATCACAAAAGTGAATTGTTTAAAGACTGTAAGTATGAGTCTTCTCGTTATATGGGATTAGAACAAAGTAACACATCTATTGTTTACAATGAGAAATATGTTTTAAAATTCTTTAGAAGAATATATTCAGACCGTAATCCAGATTACGAAATGAGTCGTTTTCTTTCAGATAAAAAAGATTTTAAAAATACACCAGCCTATTTAGGAAGCGTACAAATAAAAGACCAAGACATTAATATTACCATAGGCTTAATGCAAGAAATGGTAGAGAACCAAGGTGATGCTTGGGAGTATATGCTAACGGAGTTTCATAAGGTCTTTTCAAATTTAGAATATAAGAGAATAGATATTTCGCAATTACCAAAAACTGAAGATTATGGTCATTTAAAAATAAGCGATGTTCCAGCTCAGATTATAGATTGGGTAGGTCTCAATGTATTTACAAAAATTCAAACATTGGCAAAAAGAACTGCAGAAATGCATATAGCATTGGGCAGTGAGTTTGAAGATACAGCTTTTACACCATCGCATTTTAACGGTGATTATGAAGTTTGGTTAAAAAATAGATTGCTATATCAATTTCAAAATAGATTAAATACCATTGAGAATAGTTTGCATAAACTCGATGGATTAGCCTTAGAATTAGCCAATGAATTTTTAGAAAAAAAGAATCTTATTCGTAAACGTTTTGTAGATTTTGATTGGACGAAGTTAAAAGGTGAACGTATAAGGGTACATGGAGATTATCATTTGGGGCAAATATTAGTTAAAGATGATGATTTTTATATTTTAGATTTTGAAGGTGAACCAGAAAGTACTATTAGAGATAGAAAGGTGAAACAGCCACCATTAAAGGATATTGCTGGTTTATTTCGTTCATTTCATTATGCAATTTATGCCACTATTTTTAATAATTCAGAATTCTATAAGCAAAACCAAGAGCATCTTTTTGAAGCCGGAGAAATCCTTTACCAATATTTAAAAAGCGTCTTTTTAGAGACATATGTTACAAATGTACAAGAAGCAAATCTCAATATAGGTTACAGTAAAGAGCGTATTTTTTTATTAAAATATTCTTTGCTAGAGAAAGCAGTGTATGAGTTGGGTTACGAACTTAATTCACGTCCTCGTTGGGCAGTTATTCCGTTAAAAGGAATATCAAATATAATTAATAACTAATTTATGGCAGAAGTAATTGCACACAGTCGTTTCACAGAATTCGACATCAATCTTTTTAAAGCAGGTAAACATTATCGTTTATACGAAAAATTCGGGTCTCATATCACAACTGTTGATGGCGTAGAAGGTGTTTATTTTGCAGTTTGGGCACCAAGCGCAAAGCATGTTTCCGTCATTGGCGATTTTAATTTTTGGGTTGAAGGAGAACACCAACTAAATGTGCGTTGGGATTCTAGCGGAATATGGGAAGGCTTTATTCCTGGTGCAGGTAAAGGTAGTACCTACAAATACAAAATTCAAAGTAACAATAATGATATTAAAACCGAAAAAGCTGATCCTTACGCAAGGAGAGCAGAGCACAATCCAAAAACAGCATCCATAGTTTGGGATGATGATTATAAATGGAAAGATAAGTCTTGGATGAAAAAGCGTAAAAAGCACAACGCTTTAGATGCGCCATATTCGGTTTATGAAGTTCATTTAGGGTCTTGGAAAAAGAAAGTTGAAGAAGGCAGATTTATGTCTTATGTTGAAATGGCAGATGAATTGGTTGCCTACGTAAAAGATATGAATTTTACGCATGTAGAATTAATGCCAGTAATGGAATTTCCTTACGATCCTTCTTGGGGCTATCAGGTAACAGGTTATTTTGCACCAACTTCTCGATTTGGTTATCCTGAAGAATTTAAACTATTGGTAGATAAATTACATCAGAACGATATTGGGATTATTCTCGATTGGGTACCTTCTCATTTTCCAGAAGATGCTCATGGACTTGGTTTCTTTGATGGTTCTGCACTTTACGAACATCCAGACCCTAGAAAAGGCTACCATAATGATTGGAAAAGTTTAATATTTAATTATGGTCGTAATGAAGTTAAATCTTTTTTAATCAGTAATGCTATATTCTGGCTAGATCAATACCATGCAGATGGTTTAAGAGTTGATGCTGTGGCATCAATGCTATTTTTAGATTACAGTAGAGAAGAGGGAGAATGGGAACCAAATATGTTTGGTGGTAGAGAAAATTTAGAAGCGATGTCATTTTTAAGAGAAATGAATGAAGCGGTTTATTCTTCTTTTCCAGATGTACAGACAATTGCAGAAGAATCAACAGCATTTCCAATGGTTTCTAAGCCAACATATATGGGAGGTTTAGGTTTTGGTATGAAATGGATGATGGGTTGGATGCATGATACACTTCAGTATTTTGCTAAAGAACCAATTTATAGAAAACATCATCAAAATGACTTAACATTTTCTATGACCTATGCGTTTACAGAAAATTTTATGTTACCACTAAGCCATGATGAAGTTGTTTATGGTAAGAGATCTATTTTAGGACGTATGCCTGGTGATGAGTGGCAACGTTTTGCAAATTTAAGATTATTATATAGTTATATGTTTACTCATCCTGGAACCAATTTATTGTTTCAAGGTGCAGAATTTGGGCAAAGTAGTGAATGGAATTTTGAAGCTAGTTTAGATTGGTATTTATTGCAATACGATCCACACAAAGGAGTACAGGCATTAATAAAAGATTTAAACACACTATATAAAAAAGAACCAGCGTTACATCTAAAACAATTTTCTGCTGAAGGCTTTGAATGGATTGATTATAATGATTCTGAAAATTCGGTATTCACCTATATAAGAAAAGGAAACAATGAGAAAGATGATTTAATCATTGCGTGTAATATGACACCTGTTCCTAAAGAAAATTACAAATTAGGTATGCCTAGAAAAGGAAAACTAAAAGAAGTGTTTAATAGTGATTTAGAGCAATACTTTGGTAGCGGTCAATATAAGAATAGTATAAAAACCACGAAAGCTGACCCTTGGCATTTTAGAGATCAATCTATTGAAATTAATATTCCACCATTAGGAATGGTAGCTTTTAAATATGAACATAAGTTGGGCACTAAATCTAAGAAAGTAGCTAAATCCGTTTCTAAAACAAAGACTACGTCAAAATCAAAATCGACTAAAAAAGTTAAACCAAAATCGAAGTCTAAATAATTTAAAGATTTTTAAAATCACTTAGGACCTTTCTAGTTTATACCAGAAAGGTCTTTTGTTTTTCAATATATTAGGCTTTTTATATAAGGGATAATATTTAATTATGGATAAAATTATAAAAGATGTTTTCTTAAGTTTACAAATCTTTCATTTTTATCACTTTTATTAATCAAATTCAAAAATTGAAGAACGTAACAAAAATAGTTTTATTAAAATATGGAATTCCAGTTTTTGCGATAATCATAGTAGCTGTTCAGTTGTTTTTGGTTAAAACAAAAGACCTTAGTAGATGGAAAGGTGGAGGCTATGGTATGTATACAGAAATACATTATGCATATAATCAAATATATATTCCAGGCTTTTCAGTAGATTCTTTAGTAAAAGATAATGAGCAAATGCAATCTACTTTTGGTAGATTATTGGTAATGCCTAACAGTGATAATTTAGAGAAAGTAGCTAAATTAGTTTTAGAAACAACACACGTAGATAGCATAAATGTACAGATTTGGAAGCCAATAGTTAATTCTAAAGAAGGAACTTATACTAGGGTTTTATCTCATGAAATTCAAGTTAAAAAATCGAGTTTGTGAAGTATAAGTTAGATGTAAAAAGCAGATGGAAAGACCAAATTAAAGTAGGCCAGCAATTGTTAATATTGTTTCTGGGAGTCTATGTTTTTCTTTTACTAAAAGACGCTTTATTTTGGAAAATACCAGTTATTATAATTGGGTTGATCTTATGGTTCAATTATAGGAATAAAACTAGGCATCCAATCATTTGGTTTTCATTTTTAATACTGCTTTCAATAGACTTAATCCATTCTTATTTTTGGGTAGCCAATCATCATTTTGTTCTGTTTTTTATGGTACTAGCAGTTATATTTTTTTATTACCATAAGGAGAAGGAGTTTTTTGTAAAGAATATTCAATTAGTTCTTGTAATTGTTGTTTTAGCATCAGTTGTTCAGAAAGTATTATCTCCTCAATTTGTTAGTGGAGATTTTTATTATAGTGTTATAAATCTTGGAGCCTTATTTAAATTTTTTATGAAATTTATTCCCGAAAGTATTGAGATAGCAAAAAGTAATTCGGATAATTTAATGAACTTAAGTAAAACAAACCCTAATTTAGGCGAAACAATTGTGCTAAAAGATATTATACCAAATCTTAGATATCGAAGTCAAATTTTTGCTTGGTTAACTATTTTTGTTGAGTTTATAGCTGCAATGGCTATTTTAATAAAACCTAAAAACACATGGTCGCATCTTATTTTTATTGCGCTAATTATTGGTGTGCTGTTTACTAGGTTAGAAACCGGTTTTATGTCCGTATTAGCTATAAACGGACTGTTTCTTTGTACAAATACAAAATTAAAAATGCTCTATATGATAATTATTTTGGGCTGTATTGCATTAATAATTATGAAATTAGGGTATCATTAGTTAAAAATTTCATTAAATCCTTTAGTTAGAATGAGTAAAATGCTATGTTTTGACTTTTATTAATCTCATTTAAAAGTAAAAAAATTACGAAAACTATTGAATTATGCTAATTAATTCATTTAATCGTAAAAATTTATCTCAATAACGCTGTAGTTCACAACAATTTTTAATAACCTTTTAGAACCCTTTTAATTCTTGGATTTTTTCCGTTTTTTTGTGATTAATTTTTGCAAAAGAAGGATCAATGATTGTAAATACAGAATTAGAAAATAAAGGAAATTTATTTCCAGCAAATATAATAGACTTTAAGAAGGATGTTGATAAACTTTATTTTACAGCTGCAAATGATGTTATTTTAGAGTTAACAGTTGTAAGAGATAGTTTGTTGCGTTTTAGATATACAACTGTCGGAAATTTTAATAACGACTTTTCATATGCTATAACTAAATATGCAAGTATTGGTTATAATAAATTAGAGATTGAAGATAGAAAGGAATATTATGAAATAACAACATCAAAATTGCGATGCGAAATTTCAAAAGATGATATGAGAGTTTCTATCTACGATGCAAAAGACGGTGTTCTTATTAATCAAGACGAAGGCGGATTTCATTGGGAAGAAAGTTACCAATATGGTGGCAATATTGTTAAGATGAGCAAAACGTCTAATGATGGTGAGAGCTATTATGGTCTTGGAGATAAACCTAATCATTTAAATTTAAAAGGAAAACGCTACAGCAACTGGGCAACAGATTCTTATGCTTACGGTAAGGATACTGATCCTTTATATAAAGCTATTCCGTTTTATACAGGTTTACATCATGGAAAAGCCTATGGAATTTTCTTTGATAATACGTTTATGTCATCATTCGATTTTGCACAAGAACGTAGAAATGTTACTAGTTTTTGGGCACAAGGAGGTGAGATGAATTATTATTTCTTCTACGGTCCAAAGATGAATGATGTTGTAGAAAGTTACACAGATTTAACTGGTAAGCCTCACCATTTACCACCACTTTGGGCATTAGGTTTTCACCAATGCAAATGGAGTTACTATCCAGAAAGTAAGGTTAAAGAAATAACGTCTACGTTTAGAAAACTACAAATACCATGTGATGCTATTTATTTAGATATAGATTATATGGAAGGTTTCCGCTGTTTTACATGGAACAAAGAATATTTTCCAGACCCAAAACGTATGGTAAAGGAATTGTTAGATGACGGTTTTAAAACTGTGGCCATTATTGATCCAGGAATTAAAATAGATAAAGAATACTCTGTATTTAAAGAAGCTTTAGAAAAAGACTACTTCTGTAAACGCGCAGATGGTGATTATATGAAAGGAAAAGTTTGGCCTGGAGAATGTTATTTTCCAGATTATACAAATCCTGAAGTAAGAGATTGGTGGTCTGGTTTGTTCAAAGAACTGATTGAAGATATTGGGGTAAAAGGTGTTTGGAATGATATGAATGAGCCTGCTGTTATGGAAGTGCCAAACAAAACTTTTCCAGACGATGTTCGTCACGATTATGATGGAAACCCTTGTAGTCACAGAAAAGCGCATAATATTTATGGAATGCAAATGGCGAGAGCAACCTATCAAGGTTTAAAGAAATATTCTTATCCTAAGCGACCATTTGTTATTACACGTTCAGCTTATTCAGGTACACAACGTTATACGTCTACTTGGACAGGAGACAATGTTGCAACTTGGGAGCATTTATGGATTGCCAATATGCAATCGCAACGTATGGCAATGTCTGGTTTCTCTTTTGTTGGTAGTGATATTGGAGGATTTGCAGAGCAACCGCAAGGCGAATTATTTACAAGATGGATTCAATTAGGAATTTTTCATCCTTTTTTCAGAGTGCATTCTTCAGGAGATCATGGCGATCAAGAACCTTGGGCTTTTGATGAGGACGTTACAGATATTGTTAGAAAATTCATTGAAATACGTTATCAATTATTACCATATCTATACACAGCATTTTGGAATTATGTCGATCACGGAACACCATTATTAAAATCATTAGTGTTGTATGATCAAGAAGATGTACAAACGCATTATAGAACGGATGAATTTATTTTTGGTGAGCAAATTTTAGCTTGTCCTATTTTAGAACCAAATGCCAAAGGAAGACGCATGTACGTGCCAAAAGGAAAATGGTACAATTTCTGGACAGATGAAATTGTAAAAGGAGGCAAAGAAATGTGGGTTGATGCAGATATAGACAGTATGCCAATTTTTGTAAAAGAAGGTGCTATTATTCCTAAATATCCAATTCAACAATATGTTGGTGAAAAGGAAATTACAGAAATAACTTTAGATGTTTACTACAAAGAAGGTAAAGAAAAAAGTGAGTTATTTAGTGATGCTAATGATGGTTTCGATTATACAAAAGGTAGGTATAGCTTAAGAAATTTTTCACTTAATGGAAAGTCTAATGAGTTAATCATTAATCAATACAAAGAAGGAAAGTTTGTTACACCTTATGAGACTTTTAATATTAAATTTCATGGATTACCATTTGATGTTGTCGAAGTTCAATTAGATAATGAGAAATTAGAATTAGAAAGTATTAAAGTTAATGGTGTAACCTCAATTGTTGTACACAAGAATTTTTCAGAGTTACATATTATTGGTACAAAGTCTGATTTATAATGAAGAGCTGTGACCATTTGGTAAGTTTTGTGTCTTATAGAAACAAATTCATTTTTGTATTTTAGTAACTTATAATAAAATTATTTACCATGAAATATAGTAAAGTAATATTCCTTGTGGTCATTTTGGCTGTTGTTTATGCTTGTGCAACGAATCCTTTTACAGGAAAAAAAACAATGGCATTTGTTGGTAATGATCAATTATTTCCATCGGCTTTCGCTCAATACAATCAAGTAAAATCTGAAAGTAAAGTAATAACAGGTACATCAGATGCCGAAATGATAACTAGAGTTGGTCAACGTATTGCCGCTGCTGCAGAGCGTTGGTTGGTTGCTAACGGCAATCATGGTTATTTAGACGATTACAAATGGGAATATACACTGATAGAATCAGAACAAGTTAACGCTTGGTGTATGCCAGGAGGGAAAATAGCCTTTTACACTGGTATTTTGCCAATAGCAGCTAATGAAACTGGTGTTGCAGCTATTATGGGACACGAGGTAGTGCATGCTCTAGCAAACCATGGACAACAACGAATGAGTGCTGCATATTTGCAACAAGGATTAGCCGTAGCTGGTAATGTGGCATTAGCTAGTGATGAACAGGCTTTAGGTATTTTTAATCAATCTTTTGGTGTGGTATCTAACGTAGCTGGTATGCTTCCTTTTAGTAGAAGTCATGAAACAGAAGCGGATAGAGTGGGCGTACTTATAATGGCCATTGCAGGATATAATCCAGATGAGGCTGCAGAGCTATGGAAACGTATGAAAGCTAATAGTGGAGGAGAAGCTCCACCAGAGTTTTTAAGTACACATCCAAGTAATGATACCAGAATTAAAAACTTACAAGAATTGGCGCCTTGGGCTAAAGAAGAGGCTAAAAAATTTGGTGTTACATCATTTAGACCAATCAACTAATAGATTAATAATATTTGATTATTTTAGAAGCTGCTCAATTTGAGTAGCTTTTTTTTTGCTAAATAGCTAATACTGATTGAGTTCTTTAATTTGTAGTTAACATCATTTTAGCTAAGCTTATAACCTAACTGAATAATATTTATGAATCAATTTAAAAAAGGAAGTAAAAAACTTCTTAATGCTTGGGCTTTTTACGATTGGGCGAATTCTGTCTATACATTGACAATAGCATCCTCTATATTCCCTTTATTTTATTCATCTTTATTTGACTCGAAAGAAGAATTAGTTGCGGCATTTGGATTTGAAATGAAACAAGAAACATTAATTACAATTGTCACAGCTTTTACATTTTTAATAGTCGCAATTATGTCTCCAATATTATCCGGAATTGCAGATTATGTTGGTAATAAAAAGAATTTTATGAAGTTCTTTTGTTATGTTGGATCTGTTGGTTGTATTGGCTTATTTTGGTTTGATCGTAATTATATTCACTTAAGCCTTATGTTTTATTTTATGGGTTTAATTGGGTATTGGGGAAGTTTAGTATTTTATAACTCTTATCTACCAGATATTGCTTTTGAAGAGCAACAAGATAGTATTAGTGCAAAAGGGTTTTCTATGGGATATATAGGAAGTGTACTATTGTTAATAGTAAATTTAGTAATGGTAATGAGCCAAGAAGATAATGCAGATAAAATAGAAATGATGCGTTATTCTTTTATAACAGTTGGTATTTGGTGGGCTTTATTTAGTCAATACACATTTTATATTTTACCAGCAGGAGTTTCTTCTGGTCATAAAGTAACAAAAGATGTAGTTTTTAATGGTTTTAGAGAATTAAAATCTGTTTGGTCTCAGTTAAAACTAAATCTAAGATTAAAACGCTATTTAAATGCTTTTTTTGTTTTTAGTATGGCAGTGCAAACTATAATGTTAATGGCTGTTTATTTTGGTGAAAAAGAAATTAATTGGGGCACAGATAGTGAAAAAACAATAGGACTCATTGTTAGTATTTTAGTAATTCAATTAGTCGCTGTGTTAGGTGCTATTTTAACCTCACGTGCAGCTTCAAAATTTGGCAGTGTTAAAACGCTTATTGCCATTAATTTTTTATGGATGTGCCTTTGCATTTATGCTTATTTTATGAATACACCTTTAGAATTTTATATTGCAGCAGGTTTTGTTGGCTTAGTAATGGGAGGTGTTCAATCTTTGGGTCGTTCAACCTATTCAAAATTTTTACCAGAAACAGAAGATACTACTTCGTATTTTAGTTTTTACGATGTTGCAGAAAAGATAGGAATAGTAATAGGTATGTTGATTTTTGCAATAGTATCCGAGAATTACTCTATGCGTTATGCAATTTTGTTTCTAGTTGTATTCTTTTTTATTGGTATAATTCTGCTTTTTAGAGTGCCAAAGGAGAATAAAGAAGTTTAATAAATGATTTTCAATTATCATAAGAGTTTATTTTCATATTATTATTCTATTGAATTTAGACTGGCATGTTTATTTTGAAGTTTAATCAAAGGGAATACTCACAAATATTCTTATATTGCGTTTAACAAATATTATTTTCAATGAAAAAGCTCTTTATACTTTCAATTTTATCTGCAGTATTCTTTACATCTTGTAGTAATAATGTAGACTTAGCAATAGACAATCCAACTGAGTTTTCAGTAGAAGTTGTGGTAGATACACTTAGAGTTGTAGTACCTCCTAAAGAAGTCGTTTGGGTAGAAATGGGCAAAGGAGAGCATCAACTAACATTAGAGAATGATAGTATTATTAAATTTAATTTTACATCTGATGTCTATATGGTTAATCCATCATTGTCAGAATATTTATTGGCAGATGAGTATTACGGACCAGAATTATATCAAGATACTTATGCAGCTAACTTAACAAATAAAGAAGTTACTTTTTTAGGAATTCCTATGGAAGGTAATTATGATGTTGTTAGAGATGTTATTAATGAAGTTACATGGGATTATGGGCCAAGAGAGTCATTGCCAGAAATGGTAGAAGTAGATTCTGATGAGTCTTATACAAGTTTAGTAAAAGCATACGACCCTCAAGAATTTATGGCATTAATGATGAGTTCTTATTCTGGAGAAGAATAATTAAAAGTCCCAATAATCTTTTATCTATATTGAAAACTTCATTAGGCACACACATCACTTGGGATGTTTACAACTGCAAAGCAGAAACTATTTCTTTTATTCCAAAAGTTAAAACGGTTTTAAATGCTATTGTAGAAGAGTTACAATTGTCTAAAGTGAATGAGTCCTTTAAGCAATTTGAACCTATTGGTGTTACAGGTTTTATATTATTAGAAGAAAGTCACGTAAGCATACATACTTGGCCAGAACATCAATTTGCAGCTGTAGATATTTTTTCTTGTAAACCCTTCGATGCCGAAAAAATTCAGAAATTACTCATGTCTTCATTTAGTTCAGACAAGGTAATTATCAAACAGATTGAAAGAGGAGAAGCTATTGGTGTAATTACACCAGGTTTTAACTAGAGCCTATTGCTCTGTAACTGATTTCCAATTTTCACCAGATTTTATTCTGTAAAGTTGCATTGTAGAAATACCAAATTGTTTTGCAATCATTTTCATTCTTGTTCTACGATTTGGATCGTTAATCTTTCTTTTTATCAATTTTACTTTAGTTTCTGTAAGCTTAGTATTTGATGGTTTTTTACGAACCATTGTTTTATAAGCAGGATTACTAAATTGGTGAATCTCCTTTTCTCTTTTGGTAGCCCATTTTAAATTATCCACGTGATTATTTGTCTTATCATAATCTAAATGAATAACGTAAAGGCCATCATTTTTATCTAAAAAATGCTCAGCAACAAGTTTATGGACATATCTACTGGTTTGTTTACCATTTTTTTTCTGTTTAACAGGTAAGTTTTGATAGCCGTTGATGTAGTATTTTTTTACAAGCGTTTCTTCACTTGTCTTACAATTAATTATACGTCCAAAGTTTGAAATCTTAAATTTCTCATTGTCATCGATGTTATCATCAAATACAACAGTTTTCCATTCCTCATTCCAGTAATCTCTTATCATTGTTAGCTTTCGTTAGTTCGTCGCAAAGTTACAATAATAAAATTTGGATGTAATTTTGAAGATTTTCAAGGAAAATTATTACAAAAAAAATGTAAGATTTTAAATGATAAAATGCGACATAAATTCACAATCATCTGTAATAATTGGAGACTCTTGTGCTCTTAAATTTAGAGCTGAAGCTTTGGATGTGAAGAACATACCAATTTGGTAATAATATTTTTCTAAATCTTGATTTAATGGATAATATTTTTGGAAAATCATTTCTTGGTTGCCAAAATCACCTACAGATTCTTGTCTTGCTTTTGTTGCAGTTTCAATAGCAATATTTTCACCTAATCTACCATAAATGGGCTTTTTTACATATTCTCCTAATCGTGCTTCTTGTTGTAAATATGTTTCTGCAATTACGTTATTAGGAAAATTTTGAGTAATATAAGCTAAGAATTTTTTATTCTGCCAAATGGCTGAATATGGCGGATTTAAAACGACTACTTTATCATTGCAAATTAAATCAGATAAGGTTCTTGCCAATTCTGGCTCGTCATTAAACATCCAATCCCAAGGTACCATTTTAAAAAGGACATTGATTTCTTCAAACTCACCTCCAATTTCATAGAAAACACCTTCATCTGAAAATGTAACATGTTCTAAATCTGAGTACATGGGTTTAAATCCAGCTTGGTAAGCAATGTCTATAATACAATTAACGTTTTCTACATCTTCAATATAACCAAAAGAGGTGCCTAAAAATGTGGGATTTTGCTTGTTTAGAGTACTTTTTAAATTAGAAAGTGTTGATTTTATATCATCACTTAACGTATTAAAACTTTGTGAATTTCCCTTTAATTCAGCCAGCTGAAGTGGTTGCCATAAAAGAGTTTCTGGTATGGTACTACAAGTATCAGCGTTGAACTCTATGATTTTTCCATAATCAGATTTTAGTCCACCATTAATATCAAATCTACCATAAAGGAAAGGGTGTTTAATTTTATTTTTCCAGCTATGAATAATACATTTTTGAAATGAAAGCGGAATACCTAAATCTCCTAACCTGTCTTCATTAATAATTTTATCTGTAGCGCGTTGAAACAAATAGAAGGCTTCATCAGAAATACGACGTAATTGTTCAATTTCTGAACGGTAGATACCAAGGAGCTCTTCAGAAAAATAATCTTCTCCTAAAAACCAATGTAAACGATTTGGTACGTGTTTCTTTTTAAGGCGTTTAATTTCCTTAAAACGATTATCCTCCAAACGATCTAAACGACTTTCCACTGCCATAGCCTTTAGATGATGAACCAGGTACACTAACACGACGAGATGTAGCCGAACTCTTTAAATCATTTTTTAAACCTGCAGACTTGTTATAAGCCGAAGCGTTTTTGTAGTTGCTCTGTTTAGGAGAAACATTATTCATGTTTCTATTAAAGTACGAGCTTGCTAAAGAATAATATAAAATACTTCTTAGGCCAGAGTGACGGTAAGAAGAAGAATTATCCTCTTTTAATTTTCTTAATGATAAGGTGTCTACAGTTCCTTCTAAATTATGAACAATAGCTATAGATTTTTCCTTATCATCAATAAGGCGCTCATCAATAATTTTATAATCTTCACCAGGCTCAATTTCTTCAACTTCAGTTATTACACCTTTAGTAGATTCGTAAATTGTTTCTTCTTGCGCATCTTTAATTCTTGGACTTCCGTCTTCTTCACCACAACTTTGTAAAGCTAAGGTAGCAGCAACGGCAGCTATTAAAGTTATTTTTTTAGTTAAAGCAAGACCTGTTATAAAATTTTTCTTCATCTTTGAGCTGTTGTTTATACCTCAAACATAGTTAAATTTTTATGAAAAAAAAAGCCATTATTCCTTTTGCTGTATTTATTGCAGGATTATGTTCTATTATCTATGAATTATTGATTAGTACTACAGCGACTTATTTTCTTGGTGATGGTGTTAGACAGTTTTCAATTATTATTGGTGTTTACTTATTTTCAATGGGAATAGGCGCATTTTTAACTAAATTTCTAAAACACAAACCACTCATTTTTTTTATTAATGTTGAGTATCTTTTAGGGTTTATTGGTGGGATTTCAGTACCCCTTTTATACATGCTTTTTGTGTATGTCTCACCAACCGTTTTACAGATAAGTTGTTTGGCAATAATTTTTATAATTGGTTTGCTTACAGGTATGGAAGTGCCTTTATTAACTTTTGCTTTAGAGGATAGTAATATAAAAAACAATTTGTCTAATATTTTGTCACTAGATTATATTGGTGGATTAATTGCTACACTAATATTTCCGTTTATTATTCTTCCATTTGTTGGGTTGTATTATTCGTCTTTAATTTTTGGTATTGTCAATATTTTATTGGGAATTATTTTGAATTATTCAATTCTAAAAGACAAAAAACAAAATAGTATTTATGGATTTCTTGTTATTGCTGTTTTATTAGTATTAGTAGTATTTGGAGGACGATTTTTAGAAATCTGGGATCAGAAAATTTATAAACGCCCTATTGTTTTAAATGAACAAACGCCTTACCAAAAAATTGTAATGACTAAGAATAGTGATGATGTAAGGTTGTACTTAAATCGTGTGATTCAGTTTTCGTCTGCTGATGAATATCGTTATCACGAGTCTTTAGTCCATGTGCCTTTAGCAATGCATTCTAACCCACAGCGCGTTTTAATTCTTGGTGGTGGTGAAAATTTGGCAAGTAGAGAGGTGCTAAAAAATAATAAGGTGCAGCAAATAGATGTTGTAGATATTGATAGTACTATGTTTCATCTGGCAAAAGAAAATCGATATCTAAAAGAAATTAATAAAAATGCGGCATTAAATGCTAAGGTGAATTTAATAGCAGAAGATGCCTTTACATTTTTGTTTAATAATAATGAGCAGTATGATATTATTATAGCAGATTTACCAGACCCAACTAACCAAGCTATTGCGAGATTATATAGCAAACAGTTTTTTTTAATGGCAAAGCGAAACTTAAAAAAGGATGGTGTTTTTGTAACTCAGTCTGGCGAAATTTACTTCTCAAATACGGTTTTTAGTTGTATTAATAATACATTAAAATCTGTTTTTGAAACTGTAGAGCCTTATCATACTTACATTCCTTCGTTTGGAGATTGGGGATTTATTATTGCCAGAAATGGTAATAACATTAGGGAAATTGATATTAAAAGTTTACCAAAAGATTTAAAATATTTAAATCCAAATCAAGTTGAGCAAACCTTTGTGTTTCCTCAAGATATAAAAATTGCAGAAACAAAATTAAACACTTTAGATAATCCAATAATACTTAATTACTTCCTTGATGATTGGGGAAAATGGAAAGCTGATTTTCAAACAGGGACTAAGTAAAAAAAAAGGACAAGCAAAGCTCATCCTTTTTTTAAATTTATATCAGTTTAGTTACTTACGCTACCAGAGCCTGTAATTTTAGTGTCTTTGTTTGTCGGTTTTCCGGAGTAGTTAACATCACCAGATCCTGTAATCCTCACAACTAGTTCGCCATTGCAAACCACATCAGCACTGCCAGAACCTGTTACCTTAGCAGTAACATTAGTGCTGTCTAAATCATCACCTTCAAAATCTCCAGAACCTGCTACTTTTACCGTTAATTCTGTGGTACTTCCTTCTAATTTAATATCTCCAGAACCAGCAATATTACTTTCTGTTTCTTCAGAATCTATGTTTAATTCAATATCTCCAGAACCTGCTAAAGATACCTTAAATTTATCGGCTTTAATGGTACCTGAATTTTTAACATCTCCAGAACCTGCTAGAGAAACAGAATTTATAGATTTATAAGGTATAGTAACAATTATAGTTTTGCTTGGCTTTAGATTATAGCCATCTTTAACTCGTACAGATAAAGTGTTGTTTTTAACTTCTACAACAATATATTCCATAAGGTTTTCATCACCTTTAACGGTTATGTTGCCTTCTTTGCCTGGTACTAAATTAAAGTCCATAGATCCAGCAGTTTTTACGCCATCATAAGATGAGGTAGAAAATGTTTCTGTAGTAATGTTTCCGCTACCTTTAATTTTTTTCCATTTTCCCCATTGTGCATGAGATAAACTTGTGCTTAATAATATGGCAATAACTGTGATTGATTGTAATAGTTTCATAATTGTTCGTTTTTAGATTGATTTATAATTGATGATATTTTTAACTAAATTTAATTCTTTTTAAAAGTGACACTTCCATAGTCAGAATTTATTTTCACAAGGTTGTTAGAATTATTAGTGCCATAGTATCCGCTGTATTTTTTCTCTGTATGATCTACTTCTTTATTGGTAAAATTAAAACCATCAGATTCTCTTAAAGATGCATATTCTAAATCTATATTAAAATTGAATTTATAGTCTGCATCATGCCCAATGGTAATGCCTGTAAAATCTGCAGTAATATCTATATTGCCAGCTTTAGAAGCCATACGATCAATTTTTATAGAGCCATAACTAGCATTTAGTCTTACATTTTTATAAACATTGCCTAATCTTAAAGTTAGGTAATCGCCTTTGCCTTCAAAATTGTTTACGTTATCTACCTTTAAAGATCCATAATCGCAATTGTATGTTACATGCTCAGCAACTTCTACAATAGATTTTGTGTAGTCTGCTTTTATCATTAAATCTTTTGTTTTTGCTACAGTAAATCCACTGTAATCTGCTGTGATTTTCCCTCCTTTAATATATTCAAAATAACAGTTAGAACTATAGTCAAATCTAATATCGTTATTAGTAGACATGAGTTCTTTAGTGGTTATTTTCCCATAATCGCAACTAATTTTACTAGCACCATTTAAACGGTCTAAGTTTATAGAGCCGTAATCTTGAGATAAATCAACATTGCCAGAAATAGGCATTTTAATAACGTAGTTAATCTCTATCTGAAGGCTCATGTTTTTTCCCCAATTCCACCAACTGCTTTTGTTTTTACTAATGTTTGTTATGGCAGAGACCATGTCGTTACTAGAGGAAAATTCTATATTAATTCCTTTTAGTTTTTCTTCTACTTTTTCGGTATTATTACCTGTAACTTTAATAAGAATATCAAAATCAATGCGATTTTCTTCCCATGTAATAACATCTACACTTCCAAAACTATTATCCACTTTTAGTGTGGCATTAGAAGAGACGTTAAAAGTCTTTTTTATGCTACGTTCTTTCGAAGATTTCTTGAGGTCTTCAAAAGAATTTCCTAATACAATACTCGGTAAGAGTAAAAGTAAAAAGGCAATTTTATAATGTATTTTTAGGTTCATTTGTATTTGTTTTAAGTTCTTTAATTACTTCAATCTGTTCTAACACAGTATTTAAAATATCTATTCGGTTTTGAAAGTTAGAAATCATCGCATATATAACACGTTGGTTTTTTCCGCTTTCGGTTAAATCTGTTTTTAATTTTTGATAATCGTTTTCTAAAAGTTTAATTTGTGCTAAAGCATCACTAATAATCTGCTCAGTTAAAGGTGAGCGTTCTTTGTTTAGTTTTTTTAATTCGTTTTCAATCGTAACTGTAAAAAAGTCTTGTGTTTCAGACATTTCTGGAGATACACTTGCTAAATCTAAATCTTCAGGTTGATTCTGTAACGTGGTAAAAAGACCTAAACATATAATTATGGAAGCTGCAATGGCTAAAAAAGGTTTCCAGTTAAAACCAGAAGATTTTTTAACTTCTGTTAAAGCTATATCATTAGATTTTAATTTATCTAAAAATCGCTGTTCATGATTGGTTTGAGGTGTTACAATATCAAATTGACCCTTTAAATCATCAAATAAACTATCTAAATTATCGTTTTCCATAATTAAACTAAGATGCTTTTAGTACTAATTTTTTTCTTAAACTTTCTTTTGCTCTCGATATTAAAGTTCTGCAATTGGCATAAGAGATATTCATAATCTCGCAGATTTCTTCATAATCGTAACCTTCTATTAAATGTAGTGTTAGGCTTAAACTGTAATTAGGTTTTAAAGTTTTCATAACGTTTAAAATTTGTTTCACTTTCTCATTATTTTGGTCTGGTTCAACAATACCACAATCATCTTCAACTTTGTAAATTACGTTGTCTAATGGCACTTCATTTTGTTTTACTGTTTTATTGTAATAGCCAATACTATTGTTTATTACAATACGTTTTAACCATGCACCAAACATGTTGGTGTCTTCTAAGGACTTCAATTTTGTAAAAGCCGTTAAAAAAGACTCTTGCATAATGTCCTCAGCTTTAAAAGAATCTTTAACAATTCTTATGGCTGTGTTATACATCGCTTTGTTGTATCTGTTGTAAATTTCCAACTGTGCACGTTGGTTACCAGATTGACAAAGGATTAATAACTGTTCGATATTTTGATTGGTTGATGTCAAAAAACAATTGCTTTTACTTATAGATGACGTCTTTTTTGAAGTGTTACAGTTTATTTGAAAAAAGTTTTATTCTGTGATAAAGGTAATGGCATAACAATTGAAATTACTATAGTGTGAATAACTTTGAATATCTTATAACTATTTGATATTCAGTATAAAGTTAAATTTTAATACATTTAAAAAAATGTTGTTCTGCAAGTGTTTCTGACAGAATGGCTAAATAATATATATGAAAAAATCCAAATTTTTAAATCTAGACAATCTGTCATTTCAGGATTTCGATGAGAATTCAGAATTAATTCCATTAATGACACCTGAAGATGAAGAATTAATTAATAACGAATCTTTACCAGAATCTTTACCGATTTTGCCTTTAAGAAATACGGTTTTATTTCCTGGTGTTGTAATTCCTATTACTGCAGGACGAGATGCTTCTATTAAACTAATCAATGATGCCAACAAAGGCGGAAAAGTTATTGGTGTAGTTTCTCAAAAAGATGAAAAAGTAGAAAACCCAACTGCAAAGGATATATACAAAACGGGTACTGTTGCGAGAATATTAAAAGTGCTTAAAATGCCAGATGGTAACACTACTGTTATAATTCAAGGTAAAAAACGCTTTGCTATTAATCAGGTCATTGCAGAAAAACCTTATTTAACGGCAACAATTTCTGATATTCCTGAGGCAAAACCTGCGGCAGAGAATGAAGAATTTAGGGCTATTATAGAAGCTATAAAAGATTTGTCTTTAGATATTATAAAAGAAAGTCCAAACATTCCATCTGAAGCAAGTTTTGCTATAAAGAATATTGAAAGTGATTCGTTTTTGGTGAATTTTGTGTCTTCTAACATGAATCTTACAGTAGAGGAGAAGCAAGAATTATTAAAGATTAATGATTTAAAAGAACGAGCGCTTCAAACTTTGAAGTTTATGAATCTAGAATTCCAAAAACTAGAGCTTAAAAATGATATTCAGAGTAAGGTTCAAAGTGATATGAATCAGCAACAGCGCGAGTATTTCTTACACCAACAAATGAAAACCATTCAAGAAGAATTGGGTGGAGGTGTATCTTCTGGAGAGGAGATTGAAGATATGAAAGCACGTGCCAAAGAAAAGAAATGGGATAAGAAAGTTAAAGAACATTTTGAAAAGGAATTGGCCAAAATGCAACGTATGAATCCTCAGGTTGCCGAGTATTCTATTCAGCGTAATTATTTAGATTTATTTTTAGATTTACCATGGAATGAGTTTAGTAAAGATAAGTTTGATCTTAAGCGTGCTCAGAAAATTTTAGACCGTGACCATTTTGGTTTAGAAGATGTAAAGAAAAGAATTATAGAGTATTTAGCGGTTTTAAAACTTAGAAACGACATGAAGTCGCCGATTCTTTGTTTGTATGGACCTCCAGGTGTTGGTAAAACCTCTTTAGGAAAATCTATTGCAGAGGCTTTAGGTAGAGAATATGTGCGTATCTCTTTAGGTGGCTTACGCGATGAAGCTGAAATTAGAGGTCACAGAAAAACATATATTGGTGCAATGCCAGGACGTATAATACAGAGTTTAAAGAAGGCTCAGACATCAAATCCTGTTTTTGTTTTAGATGAAATAGACAAGCTATCTGCAGGTCACCAAGGTGATCCATCTTCTGCAATGTTAGAAGTGTTAGATCCTGAGCAAAACAATGAATTTTACGATAATTTCCTAGAAATGGGATATGATTTATCTAAAGTAATGTTTATTGCAACATCTAATAGTTTAAATACTATTCAGCCTGCTTTGAGAGATCGTATGGAAATTATTAATGTAACAGGCTATACAATAGAAGAAAAAGTAGAAATTGCAAAAAGACACTTATTACCTAAGCAATTAAAAGAACATGGTTTAGATGATAAAGCATTAAAAATTGCGAAACCTCAATTAGAAAAAATAGTTGAAGGTTACACACGCGAGTCTGGTGTAAGAGGTTTAGAAAAACAAATTGCAAAAATGGTGCGCTATGCTGCCAAGAATATTGCAATGGAAGAAGAATACAATATTAAAATTAGCAATGACGATATTATTGAAATTTTAGGAAGCCCAAGACTAGAACGCGATAAATACGAAAACAATGATGTTGCAGGTGTTGTAACTGGTTTAGCTTGGACTAGTGTAGGAGGTGATATTCTGTTTATTGAGTCTATCTTATCTAAAGGAAAAGGTACTTTGTCAATTACAGGTAATTTAGGTAAAGTAATGAGAGAATCTGCCACTATTGCCATGGAGTATATTAAGGCTAATGCAGATGAATTTGGTATTAACCCAGAAATATTTCATAAATATAACGTTCATATTCACGTGCCAGAAGGTGCAACTCCAAAAGATGGACCAAGTGCAGGTGTTACCATGTTAACATCTTTAGTATCTTTGTTTACACAACGCAAAGTTAAAAAGAGCTTAGCCATGACAGGTGAAATTACTTTACGAGGTAAAGTATTACCAGTAGGTGGTATAAAAGAAAAAATATTAGCAGCAAAGCGCGCTCGTATTAAAGAAATTTTACTCTGCGAAGATAATAGAAGAGATATTGAAGAAATAAAACCTGAATATCTAAAAGGTTTAACCTTTCATTATGTAACAGATATGAGCGATGTTTTAAAACTTGCTCTTACTAAGCAAAAAGTAAAAAATGCAAAGAAGTTATAGATTAATTATATCCATTTTTGCCCTCGGATTAACATGTTTTTCTGCAATTGCGCAAGAAACCGTAGAATATAAAGATGTTTTTTTGGATGGAAAACCGGCTAAATTAAATGTCGCAACAGGTGAAGTTAAATTGGTAAACCCAAAGGATAAAGTTGTTAAAATTTCATCGGAAACAACACATACTGCTGACGATTCAAACAAACATAATCATTCTTATAATGGTGATGTTAGCTATGTTTCAGATTCCGATTTTTATATCGTAAAAGAAGGTGAGACTTTATTAGACGTGTCTAAGAAATATAATGTGTCATTAACCGAATTAAAAAAGGCGAATAATCTCGAAACAACGCTTATTAACAAAGGACAAAGACTTAGAGTTAATAATTTTGATGCAGTAACACATTCAGTTTCTAACACAAGCAATACCTACTCCGAAACAAATTATTCAGAATATTATATTGTAGAAAGAGGAAATACATTGTTTAGTTTAGCGAATCAATTTAATTTAAGCGTTAGTGAATTAAAAAGAATTAATAATCTAAGTTCTAATGTAATTACTATTGGTCAAAAATTGAGAATTGTAGAATCTGACACTTCTTCATTTGAAGAAAATAATCTATCGGTTTATATTGTTAAAGATGGTGATAATTTATACCGAATAGCACTAAACAATGGCACAACCGTTGAAGAGATAAAACGTTTAAATGGATTAACAAGTAATCTCATAACTGTAGGCCAGAAATTACAGCTACAATAGAATATTTTTCGAATCAAAAAATAAAGAAATCATATCTGCGTTTTAAGATAGATTTAGTTATTTTGCATCGTTTATGATAAAAAGGATTTCCACCTTATGTATTATGCTTTTGGCATTACCTGTGTTTGCGCAATTAGGTGGAGAATCTACATATCAATTTCTTAATTTGGTATCATCACCTAGACAAGCCGCTTTAGGTGGAAAAATCATCACTAATTTTGACCATGATGTTACTGAGGCCTTATATAATCCGGCTTCAATAAATTACCAAATGAATAATCAACTCGCCGTAAATTACTCGAGTTATTTAGGAGGAATTAGTTATGGTACAGCAGCATATGCGTACACTTGGGATAGGCATGTACAAACCTTTCATTTTGGTGTTACTTACGTTAATTACGGTTCTTTTGATGGTTATGACCTTAATGGAAACTCAACCGGAACATTTAATGGTAATGAAACTGCCATATCTTTAGGTTATAATTATCAAATTCCATATACCGATTTTTACGTTGGTGCAAATGCAAAGTTTATAACATCCTTACTAGAGCAATATAATTCTGTAGGTGGCGCTTTAGATTTTGGTGTAATGTATATTAACGAAAAATTAGATTTTCATGCCGCATTAACCATTAGAAACTTTGGAACTCAATTTTCTACATACGCAGGGCAACATGAGCCTTTACCTTTCGAAATTAATTTTGGTATGTCACAAACTTTAGAAAATATGCCATTGCGTTGGCATTTAACTTTAGAAAATTTACAGAAGTGGCCAATTTCAGTGGCAAATCCTGCAAGAACAACAACAGATTTAGATGGTAACCAAACAGAAGAAAAAGTTAGTTTTTTTAGTAAAGGATTACGTCATTTAATTTTAGGAGCAGAATTGTTTCCAGAAGGTGGTTTTAATTTGCGTGTAGGCTATAACTTTAGAAGAGCAGAAGAATTAAGAATTGTTGACCAAAGAAATTTTTCTGGTTTGTCGTTTGGTGTAGGAATAAAACTAAATAAACTGCGATTTAGTTATACTCATGCAAGATATTCTGGAGCTTCAAATACAAGTTTCTTAGGACTTCAAATAGATTTGCAATAAATTAATTACTGAAATAAATTCAGCATAAGAATGAAAAAAATTGTAATTGCCATAGATGGATTTTCTTCCACAGGAAAAAGCACAATAGCTAAGCAACTAGCAAATAACCTTAACTATATATATGTAGATACAGGTGCAATGTATAGAGCTGTAACGTATTTTGCATTAAAGAATGAACTTATTGGCGAAGATTTTTTTAAACAAGAAGAATTAATAAATAGGTTAGGGGAAATCACTATTACATTTAAGTTTAATATAGAAGTGGGATTTGCTGAAGTATATTTAAACGGAAAAAATATTGAATCTGATATTAGAACCCTTAAGGTTTCAAAATTTGTAAGTCCTGTAGCAACTTTATCTGAAGTAAGAAAAAAGTTAGTGGAGCAACAACAACTTATGGGAAAAGATAAAGGAATTGTGATGGACGGTAGAGATATAGGAACCGTTGTTTTTCCTGATGCTGAATTAAAGATATTTATGACAGCTTCAGCCGAAACGAGAGCCAAACGCCGTTATAAAGAATTGTTAGATCGTGGACATCAATTAAGTTACGATGAAGTTTTAGAAAATGTTACGACTAGAGACCATATAGATTCTACAAGAGAAGATTCACCATTAGTAAAAGCAGATGATGCTATAGAAATAGATAATTCTGATATGACAATAGATGAGCAATTAAACCGTTTAATTGAATTAGCAAAAGAAATTATTTCAAAATAAAAAACTAATATTTACGTAAAATAAAAAAAGCGACCTTTTGAGTCGCTTTTTTTATAGTTTAACTTTCCTATTATAAGTTAGGAATAATTAATTCTTGATCAGGATGAATCACATCAGGATTCTTAAGTAAATCAGAATTAGCAGCAAAAATTTCTTTGTACTTCATTGCGTCACCATAATAGTGCTTTGCAATTTTTCCTAAAGTTTCACCTGAAGCAACAGTATGTCTTGCATACACAGTTTCGTCAGCAACTTTAATGTCTGCCATAATATCAGTTGGCTCTACACCACCTACTTCTTTAATTTTATCCCAAATTAAGTTTTTTTCGTATTGCGTAGCAGCTGTACCTTTTACTTGTAGTACACCATCTTTTTCACTTACATCACCGTTCTGAATGTTTAATTTTTCTCCTAAGTCTAATACGCCTTGGTATTTTGCTTTAACCATTGTTATAATATTTTAATTGTTAATAGTATTGTAAAGATACCAAAATATGTGCCAAGTTTTATACAATAGAGCATCATTTTGATATTCTTATAAATATGAAACAAGATAAATAGATAAGTCACTTTTTAATTAATATTTTTTTGATACTGCATTTAGCTTTTGGTAAAATTAAAAGCTGTAAATAAATATCTTAAGAAACACAAAAAAACACTTTATATTTTGAATAAAAATATTTTGTAAAACCTTATAAATGTTATACTTTTGCACTCCTTTTTAGCGGATTTAAGAAATAAAAAAGGAAATAAAATAATTTAATTAATATCTTCTGTAGATTTTCCGCCTTATTTCTAATAACTACAGAATACAAATTTTAATTCAGCACATGTCTGAAAAAGAAACAAACCCAGCTGAAGTTGAAGCAACTGAAGCAGTAACAGTGGAAGCTCCTGTAGTATCTGAAGCTCAAGCAAACCCAGAAAAATTTTTAAAAGAGTTCGATTGGCACAATTACGAAGAAGGAATTGAGCAAGTTGCTGACACAAAATTAGAAGAGTTTGAAAAATTAGTATCTGAAAATTTCGTTGACACTTTAGATGATCAAGTTGTAGAAGGTACTGTAATTACTATCACAGATCGTGATGCAATTATTGACATTAACGCAAAGTCTGAAGGTGTAATTTCTCTTAATGAGTTCCGTTACAACCCTAACTTAGCAGTTGGTGATAAAGTTGAAGTATTAATTGATGTGCGTGAAGATGCAACAGGTCAATTAGTATTATCTCACAGAAAAGCTAGAGTAATCAAAGCTTGGGATCGTGTAAACAATGCACATGATACTGGCGAAATCGTTAATGGTTTTGTAAAATGCAGAACTAAAGGTGGTATGATTGTAGACGTATTTGGTATAGAAGCTTTCTTACCAGGTTCTCAAATCGATGTGAAGCCAATTAGAGATTACGATCAGTATGTAAATAAAACTATGGAATTTAAAGTTGTAAAAATCAACCACGAATTCAAAAACATAGTAGTTTCTCATAAAGCACTTATTGAAGCTGATATTGAAGAACAAAAGAAAGAAATCATTGGTCAACTAGAAAAAGGACAAGTATTAGAAGGTGTTGTAAAAAATATTACTTCTTATGGTGTGTTTATCGATTTAGGTGGTGTAGATGGTTTAGTTCATATTACAGATTTATCTTGGTCTCGTATCAACCATCCAAATGAGATTGTTGAGTTAGATCAGAAATTAAATGTTGTAATCCTTGATTTTGATGAAAACAAATCAAGAATCCAATTAGGTCTTAAGCAATTATCTAAACACCCTTGGGAAGCTTTAGGTGAAAATGTAAAAGTTGGAGATAAAGTAAAAGGTAAAGTCGTAGTTATCGCTGATTACGGTGCTTTTGTTGAAGTAGAAGAAGGTGTAGAAGGATTAGTTCACGTAAGTGAAATGTCTTGGTCAACACATTTACGTTCAGCTCAAGATTTTGTATCTGTAGGTGATGAAATCGATGCTGTTATCTTAACTTTAGATAGAGAAGACAGAAAAATGTCTCTTGGTATTAAGCAATTAACGCCAGATCCATGGACAGATATTACTACTAAGTATCCTGTAGGTTCTAAGCACACAGGTATTGTACGTAACTTTACAAACTTTGGTGTTTTTGTAGAATTAGAAGAAGGTATTGATGGATTAATTTACATCTCAGATTTATCTTGGACTAAGAAAATTAAGCATCCATCTGAGTTCTGTAACGTAGGTGATAACTTAGATGTAGTTGTATTAGAGTTAGATGTAGAAGGACGTAAATTATCTTTAGGTCACAAACAAACTACTGAAAACCCTTGGGATAAGTACGAAACTGAATTTGCTTTAGGTACTACACATACTGCAGCAATTACAGAAATGGTAGATAAAGGCGCAACAATTGACTTTAACGAAGATATCGTTGCATTTGTACCAGCACGTCACTTAGAGAAAGAAGATGGTTCTAAACTTGGTAAAGGTGAAGAAGCAGAATTCAAAATCATTGAATTTAATAAAGAATTCAAACGTGTTGTAGCATCTCATACTGCTGTATTTAGAGAAGAAGAAGCTAAAATCGTTAAGCAAGCTGTAAGAAAAGCAGAAGCTCAAGCGGCAGAAGCTAAACCAACTTTAGGTGATGCAAACGATGCTTTACAAGCGCTTAAAGATAAAATGGACGGAAAGAAATAATTTCCTAGAATTTTAAATAAACTAAAGCCTTTCAGAAATGAAAGGCTTTTTTTATACTTCAGATATATTGTCTTTATAACTTTGTGCCTTTGCCTTAAAAATCCATTGCAAACAAATATTTTTATCCTAACTTTGTAAACCAACAACGTTTGGAAATTATATGAGTCAAAAAGTATTACTTAGCTCTAAAGAAGTCAATATAACCCTTCACAGATTGGCTTGTCAACTCATTGAAAATCACGATGATTTTTCTGAAACTGCATTAATTGGTATTCAACCAAGAGGTAAATTTTTAGCCAATCGCTTAGCGAAAATTCTAACCGAAGACTATAAAATTAAAAATATTCAACTCGGACATTTAGATATCACATTTTTTAGAGATGATTTTAGAAGAGGTGAAAAACCATTAGAAGCAAATACCACTATAATTGATTTTATTGTAGAAGATAAAAATGTTGTCTTTATTGATGATGTTTTATATACAGGTAGAAGCATAAGGTCTGCTCTAACCGCAATTCAATCTTTTGGAAGACCAAAGGATATAGAATTATTGACCTTGATTGATAGACGATTTAGTAGACATTTACCAATTCAACCCAATTATAGAGGACGACAAGTCGATGCAATAGATAATCAAAAAGTAATAGTAAAATGGCTTGAAAATGAGGGAGAAGATGCTGTTTATTTGGTAGATAAATAATGTTTAAGACTACAATATATAAAGTGAATTGCTAAAGGCGTAAGCCAATAGCTAAAAGCAATACAAAATGAGCGAATTAAGTGTCAATCACTTATTAGGAATTAAATATCTTACCAAAGAAGATATTAACCTTATTTTTGAAACAGCCGATCAGTTTAAAGAGGTAATTAATAGACCTATTAAAAAAGTACCATCACTTAGAGATATTACTATTGCTAATTTGTTTTTTGAAAACTCTACAAGAACAAAACTTTCTTTTGAATTAGCAGAAAAAAGATTGTCTGCTGATGTTATTAATTTTTCGGCATCACAATCTTCGGTTAAGAAAGGAGAAACTTTAATAGATACTGTAAATAATATATTATCTATGAAAGTGGATATGGTGGTAATGCGTCATCCAAATCCAGGAGCAGGTGTATTTCTTTCAAAACATGTTAATGCAAGTATTGTAAATGCTGGAGATGGTGCACATGAGCATCCTACACAAGCTTTGTTAGATTCATATTCAATTAGAGAAAAATTAGGAAGTGTTAAAGGAAAAAACGTTGTTATTGTTGGAGATATTTTGCACAGTAGAGTTGCACTCTCTAATATTTATGCGTTGCAACTACAAGGTGCTAATGTTATGGTATGTGGACCAAAAACTTTACTGCCAAAATATATAAAAGACTTAGGTGTAAAAGTAGAAACTAATCTTAAAAAAGCTTTAGAATGGTGTGATGTTGCTAATATGTTGCGTGTACAAAATGAACGTATGGATATTAGTTATTTTCCTTCTACGAGAGAATATACACAGCAATTTGGAGTTAATAAAGAATTATTGGACAGCTTAAATAAGGAGATTGTGATTATGCATCCTGGACCAATAAATAGAGGTGTAGAAATTACAAGTGATGTAGCAGATTCTAAACAGGCTATTATTTTAAACCAAGTAGAAAATGGTGTTGCTGTTAGGATGGCGGTAATTTATTTGTTAGCTTCTAAAATAAAACAATAGATTATGATTATAGACAGAGATGGAAATATTACCATATTAGCTCAAGAAAAAGCATCCGTAAAAACTTTAGTAAATAATATAGAACAGGCTTATGATAAGTATAAAAACTACCATCTTATTGTAAGATTATCTAGTTTAGATAAAATAACGTTAGAAGATATTATAGAATTTCTTAGATTAAGTAATAATCATAGAGCGGATAAAAAAAGTTTTGTTATTGTTTCAGACCAAGTAGATTTAGACAATATGCCAGACGAAATTGTAGTAGTACCAACTATCCAAGAAGCTTATGATATTATTGAGATGGAGGATATGGAACGCGATTTAGGGTTTTAAAAGACGATTAGTTATTTTGTTCTACAACACTCTTTTCGGCTTAACAAAAACAATTAATGAAATTAACTATTCTCGGTTGTCATAGTGCAACACCACGTATTAATACAAATCCAACATCACAGGTTTTAGAAATAAAAAACCATGTGTTTTTAATTGATTGTGGAGAAGGTAGCCAAGTAGAACTGAGACGGAATAAAGTTAAGTTTGCTAGAATTAAGCATATTTTTATTTCGCATCTCCATGGCGACCATTACTTTGGTTTAATAGGTTTAATCAATACATTTAGTTTATTGACTAGGGAAACAGAACTTCATATTTATGCTCCAAAAGGCTTAAAGGAAGTGATAACGCTACAGATGAAATTATCTGGTGGCTGGACGCAATATCCGCTTGTTTTTCATGAGTTGACTTCAAAAAAATCAGAATTAATTTATGAAGATGATAAAGTGGAAGTACATACCATACCTCTTAATCATAGAATTTATACTAACGGATTTCTTTTTAAAGAAAAAGAAAGCGAGCGTAAATTAGATATCAATTTGGTAAAAGAAGCTAATATTGATATGGCTTATTTTAGAAAATTAAAACAAGGCTTTGATGTTGTCAATGAAGATGGTGTTTTAATTAGCAATGAAAAAGTCACTAAAGCTCCAAAACCACCAAAAAGTTACGCTTATTGCAGCGATACAGTTTATAATGAAGAGATGCTGCCAATAATAAAAGACGCAACGGTTCTCTATCACGAATCAACTTTTTTAGAAAAAGATGAAGCACGTTGTAAAACAACAAAACATAGCACAGCAAAACAAGCAGCTACAATAGCTCAGAAAGCCAATGTAGATACTTTAATACTTGGTCATTACTCAACGCGTTACAGCGATTATAGCTTGTTTAAAAATGAAGCATTAACTGTATTTAATAAAACAGTTTTAGCTAAAGATGGTAAGTCTTTTGAGTTTTAACTTAATTCAGACAAACGTTGTACCCAGCCAATGGCTTCTTCTAAACTAGACGAACGTTTAACACTAATTGAAGCTAATTGCTTTTCAATGTTAGCATTCATAAAAGAAGATTCATTATAGGTAATAATTGATGCTGCAACTAATAAACTGTCATCCTTATCAAAATAAGACCACAATATGGGATCAATAGAATAAGAGTTGACTCGGTTTGCAATGTAGGCTAGTTTTTTATGAAAACCATAATATTCTATAATTTCTGATAATAGTTCATTTAGCTTTTCAAAGTTAAAATGAACACCTTCATTTACTTCCATGATAAAGAAGTTTTCAAATAGGTAATTAGTTCCAAAATCTAAAGTTAATTTTTCATAAGATAGTGATTTGGATAATAGGGATTTTTCAAAATGCATTTAAGGGAATAATTTTTTAAGGGTGGTTAGTTGTTAAAGCTACGCTTTTTTTGATAGAAACAAAATATTGAATTAACTTCGCATAACTATGGAAAAGGACTTAAGTAATTACAGAAAATCTTATGAGAAAGGGGAATTATTGCTAAATAATATTCCAGAAAACCCATTAGAGTTATTTCGAGATTGGTTTGTAGAAGTAGATACACATTTTAACATAGACGAAACAAATGCCATGACTATTTCTACTTTAGGATTAGATGGATATCCTAAAAATAGAGTAGTATTACTTAAAAGATATACCCATGAAGGTTTTATTTTTTATACCAATTATAACAGTGAAAAAGGAAAAGCTATTGAAGCCAATCCAAATGTATGTTTATCTTTTTTTTGGCACGCAGCGGAACGACAAATTATAATTAAAGGTAAAGCTGAAAAAATTTCAGAAAACCTTAGTGATGGTTATTTTGAATCTAGACCTAGAGGTAGTCAATTAGGAGCATTAGCATCTAATCAAAGTGAAGTTGTAAAGAATAGAGCTGAGCTTGAGGCTAAATTAAAAGAGTTAGATGCCAAGTATGAGGGTAAGACCATAGAACGGCCAAAAAATTGGGGAGGTTATATAATTAGACCTATAGAATTAGAATTTTGGCAAGGCAGACCAAACCGACTTCATGACAGAATACGTTATCAACTTCAGGAAGATTACAATTGGAAAATTGAACGTTTATCTCCATAATTGTTTAGTGCCAGATTATTAATTAATTGTTTTCTTCATTAATAATATAGATTTTAAAATCTTCTTTCAAGTTTAATATTTACACTTTCTTAAAAGTAAAAACACCGACGAAACATAATATTTTTCGGCTGTTCTACATTGATTTTTGTTAAAATAGTGCATTTCATCGATGTTTCGCAAAATAATCCGACAAAAAACATGTAGTTTATCGGTTTTAACATTTCTTTAACGTTTAAAAGAGTATGTGAGGTTAATTTAGTGGTCCCAAACCTTATAACCTTAACCTATGAAAACCCTAAAACTCTTACCTTTTCTGGCAATAATTGTACTTTTTAGTTTTACATCTTGTTCTACTGAAGCTATGGAAGATGAAATAACTACGATAGAAGTGCCATCAACTCCACAAGCTAAATTAATTGAGATTGAAATTATGGAGTTAATTAATGAACATAGAATTAATTTAGGATTAAACGCACTTCAAAATCATGATACAGTTAAGGCAGTTGCTTTAACACATACTAATTATATGATTGAAGAAGCACATGTCTCTCATGATTACTTTTTTCTTAGAAAAGAAACTTTACAGGCAAATGCTAGTGCAAACGTAGTTACGGAAAATGTAGGTTATGGATTTAGTTCTGCAGATGGTGTAGTTAATGCATGGTTAAATAGTCCTAGTCATCGTGCTAATATTGAAGGTGATCATACAGATTTTGATGTGTCAGCAGAGCAGAATGAAGAAGGTAAATGGTATTTTACCAATATGTTTATTAAAAGATAATAAAAGCTGCTTACAAGTGCCAATTTTAGTTTAAAATATTCCCCTAGTCTCAGTAATTATAAAACCCTTATTTATGAAAAAAAAATTACTCTATAGTTTGATTTTATCAATGATTACTCTAACATCTTTTTCTCAAAGTGTAAAAATAACAACTATGGTAGAAGGTGATTGTCCAACCGGTTCGCTTGCACCAAGGGTAATTGAGTTATATGTTGAAGGAACCGTTGATGTTACAGATTTAAAAATTCAATTTCAGTTTGCCTCGGCAACAAATTGGGTAACTAACAATAATATTGGAGTAGGAGAGTATACGGATACGTATCTTTACGTGGTAAATGATATTGATGCTTTTGATGATAATTTTCCAGGTGTTAGAACGCCACAAAATACAACGATTGGTACAGTTTTATCTAGTGTAGAAGGTGGTGATAAAGTTAGACTTGTAGATTCTTCTAACAGTAATCAAGTTATTGATATTTACGGTTTTGATGGCCAAAATGGTGAAAATGCATCTTGGAATTTTTCTAACTCATATGTTAAAAGAAATAGTGGAAGTGGTCCAAATTCTACATTTGTGGAATCAGAATGGGCTATTACCCCTAAAAACACCCTTTTATTTGCAGGAATTTGTTGGGATGAAGATCCGTTAGATACAACTGTAGCTTTGCAAAACTATGCGTTGTCTATTGACGATGATTTAGAAATAGCTAATATGAGCTTAAAATATTATCCAAATCCGGCAAAACGTACTATTAAAGTTACTGGTTTAGAAACAAGCCAAAATTTTGTAATGTATAATATATTAGGAAAGGAAGTTCTACGAGGTATTTTAGAAAATAATAAACTGATAGATATTAACGAATTGTCTAAAGGTGTTTATTTATTAAAAACAGAAAATGGAAAAACATTAAAAATTATTAAAGATTAAGCTATCTATTTTAATTTGAATTAAAAATCTCTAGTCACATTTATTGATTAGGGATTTTTTTGTTTTAATGTGTCAATCCATCTCATAATTAACCTTTACCTTAATATAAGGTACAGCAAAGTGTTTCTTTTTAAAAGGAGATTTTCTACTTTGTTTATGCCATACATTAGCATGGAAACGAATATATTCAATACTATTTTTAGTGTGAGTATATAGTATATTAGGTGTAGTTAAGTACATTTTACTTTCTAGTTTAACAAATTCTGGTTTTATGGTCTCAATAGCTACAAAAATACCTTTCTTAGAAAATGGAATAGATTTGTTTTGAAGGTCAATTTTTAAATTTTTTAAATCTATTTCTGGTTTAATTATAATGTTTTTAAAATGAACCAAATCTCCGGGAAAACCTAAGCTGTCAATCTTATAGAAAGCTATTCTGTAATAAGTTCGATAAATTTTAAATTTATCTTCTTTAATGTTTTTAAATTTTAATTGAAGTTCTAAAAGTCTACCCTTTTTATTTTTAGGATTTTCTATTAATACAGCTACTTCATTACCGTAAGGCACAGAAAATGGAAATGTTTGATTTTTGTTACCTGTTGAAATTTTAAATGCAGTACTACTGTATGTTTTAGTTTTGCTAAGAATTAAGATTTCTTTTAAAGTTTCAATTTTTGAAATTAGCTGAAAGTTTAGTGTATAAGGTTTTTCTTCAACAAATTGAGAAAGTGCTATCTTTTGTTTCTGGTATCCTACAAGTGAAATTATTAAAGTGTCTTCTTCTGAAATTTTAGAGAGGTCTAAATTATATTTTCCGTTTTCGTCTGTATAAACACCAATTCGTTTGTTTTTGATGCTTAAATTAGCGTATGATAAACCTCTTTTATTGGAACTATCTAAAACTTCACCTTCTAGAGTCTGCCCATACAATGAAATTTGAATGCATGTAAAGGTAAAAAGAGCTAAATAGTTCATAGTTTAATGAATAGTGCGTTAAATATAAAATATTTTAGTAGAGATATACTTAATAACGTTTTGTGTAATTCTGTAAAGCAAAAAAGCAAACTTATTACAAGCTTGCTCTTTTCTTAGTATAATTTTAGTTTGGGTTTTTTATTCTTTGTCTTCTTCTTCTCCATCAACAATGTAAAAATAAGATCGTCTATTAACTTGGTGTTCTTCTTCAGAACATTTTGAGCCATTTCCACATTCATTTAAAAGTCTTGTTTCACCAAAACCTCTAGCACTTTCTATTCTACTTGGGTCAATTCCTCTAGATATAATATAATCTGCTGTTGATTTAGCTCGCTTATCTGATAATTTTAAATTGTATTTGTCACGACCTCTACTATCTGTATGTGACTCAATTTTAATAATCATTTCTTTATGTTTACGCAGTACATTAACAATGTTTTCTAATTCATATTGTGCATCAGTCCTAATCGCAGATTTATCATAGTCAAAGAATATAGGGTTTATAATAATTTGACTTTCTAGAATTAATGGTTTTAATATTAAGTTAACTGTATTAACTTCTTCATCTTTGTTATTTGTTGTAAAAGTTTGTTTGTCATCTTGGTAATCATCTTTTGTTCCAAGAATGGTATATGTCTTGTTACATTCTACATCAAATTTATAAGCACCATCTTCCGTTGTAACAACTTCTTCAATTATTTTTCCAGTTTCGTCTATAAGTTTAACGGTTACTCCTTTTAAAATTATATCAGTTCTGTGTTCTGTAGCAATACCTGAAATTAGTTGTAAACATTTTGATATAGTAAAACTATAAATATCGTCACTACCTTTGCCGCCAGGTCTATTACTAGAAATATAACCTTTATTTGTTTCATTATTTACAAAATAAGCAAAGTCATCATAGCCACTATTAAATGGAGCACCTATGTTCTCTGGAGCTGTTATTTCTTCAGTTTCTTTTAGAATGTTCGATTTAAATACATCTAATAATCCTAAGTTTAAGTGTCCATCTGAAGAAAAATAGAACGTACTGTCTTTGCTTACAAAAGGAAACATTTCTCGTCCTTCTGTATTTATATTATCTCCTAAGTTTACAGGTTCTCCGTAAGAACCATCATCATTGATTGCTACGGAATAAATGTCAGTTTGTCCAATACCTCCCTCTCGATCAGATACAAAATAAAGTGTTTTATTATCTACACTTAATGTTGGGTGACCTGTAGAGAAGACATCATCATTAAACGGTAATTCTTCTGGTTTTGTCCATTGTTTACCAACTAATTTTGCTTTAAATATTTTTAAATGGGTTGTACCTTCTTTATCATATTTTAAACGTTGTCTATGGTTTACGTTATCTCTGGTAAAATACATTGTTTTTCCATCATTTGTTATAGCAACTGATGCTTCATGATAAATTGTATTTATTTCTTCACCTTTAAGTTCTGATGGCGAGTTATAAGTTTCAACAAGTTGTCCCTCTTCATTTTCCTCTTCATTGATTTCAATTTGAAATATATCTAAAAATGGTTCCTTATTCCAATTATAAACTTTCTTGTTAGCACCTCTAGAAGAAGCAAAATATAATGTACTATCTTTAACAAAAGAACCGAAATCTGACAATTCAGAATTGAAAGGTAAATTTTCTAGTGTTACTACAAGGTCTATGTTTTTGGATGTTAGTTTGTCAAATACACCAACATCATCAGGATTATAACCCTTTAGACGGCTATCTCCCTTTTGAGCTTCACTTAACTTTTTAAACCATACATCAGCTTCAGTATAATTGCCAATACTTCTAAGGGACTGTATGTACTTGTATATGTATTCTGCTTCAATATTATTATATTGACTCAATGCTTGTTCGTACCAGTAAACTGCTTTTTCAGAATTTGAATTATTATAATAAGCATCACCTAATCTTGTTAAAACATGAGCGTCAGCTTTTCCTTTTTCAACTACTTTTTCATATAATTCTATGGCCTTAACATAACCGAAATTTTCAAAAAATTTATCGGCTAATTTCGTTTGAGAAAAGGATAACGAACTACTTAAAACTAATAATAGTGCTAATATTTTTATTTTCATATTACTATAGTGTTTAGAAATACCTTGGTGATTTAATTCGTTTGCTTTTAAAGACTTCAAATATAAGCAACACTTCATGCGTGCCACTTGTATAGGCTGAAAGGTCTGATAGAGGATACTCATATGCATAGCCTATTCTCATTTGTTTTGATATTTGGAAATCTGCAATTCCACCAATAGCAGCGGCATGCTCATTTACTCTATATGCTCCTCCTATCCAAAATTTTTCGTTGAATAAAAAGTTTGCGGTAACATCAAAAGAAAGAGGTGCGCCATTTGTTGCTTTTAATAATGCAGCTGGTTTAAATTTTACAGTTTCATCTATATCAAACACATATCCACCAGTAAAATAGTAGCTAATACGTTCAAAAGCGACAAAATCTCTAACACCATCACTACCTTTATTGTAATCAGTATTTAATAATCTAGGAGCGGATAATCCTAAATACCAGCGTGTTGAGTGTAAAAATACACCAGAACCAATATTAGGACTCCATCGGTTAGAAATATCGTTAAAGAATGGGTCTTCTGTAACAGTAGGGTCGTTTAACAACGTTTCATCTAAACTATAATGCGTCATACCTGCTTTAATACCAAATGCTAATTTAGTATTCTCACTAGTTTTAATTGTATAAGAATAATCGGCATATAAATATGAGAAATTTTCATACCCTAATTTATCATTGATAAAGGATATTCCTAATCCCATATTTTCATTTCTTAAAGGTGAATGCACAGATAACGTTTGCGTTTCTGGTCCTCCTTCAAGACCAACCCACTGACTTCTATGTAAACCAACAACACTAAGTGTTTCTCTACTACCTGCATAAGCCGGATTAATAGAAATGGTATTAAACATATACTGTGTAAATTGAGGTAACTGCTGAGCAAATGCAGTAGAAACACTTAATAACAGTATAGCAATACTTATGTATTTTGATAACTTCATCGGTTAAGTTTTGTATTAATTTGTAGCGACGTAAATAGGGCCAGTAAAAGGGGCTAAACCACTATCTTTTAAATGAACAATGTAATAATATGTACCTGTTGGAACGTTTCCAGAATTTCCTACTGACGAATTTGATGAAAATCCGTTCCAATCATTTTTATAGTTATTAGACTTATAGATTTCGGCTCCCCATCTATTAAATATTTGGAGTTCTATTTCAAAATCACAATCTTCTACTCCGGTGATAGTAAAGAAATCATTGTATCCATCACCATTTGCAGTTACAGTTTTTGAAATAACCACATCCTCTTCACCACATCTAAGAACAACGCAATCATCGTCTATTGCAATATTTAATTCTATATCTGTCTGACAAGGACCTTCTAAAATAGCATACTTAAAGGTATAATTACCTACTTCGTGTAAGCCTGGATCAAAATAGCTTCCGTTAAGAACAGCACTTCCAGATACAACACTCCAAGTACCATCCATATCAAAATCTCCAGATAATAAATCGAATAGATCAAATTCGGGATCTAATGTACAACGTTGAGTATCTACAGCTTCTATTAAGTTTCCAATTTCAACAGCTATATTCTGCGTAAACTCAGCTTGATTACCACAATCGTCTGTTACAGTCCATATTCTAGTTATGTCATAGAATTCAGGATTAATTCCTAATGTAGATTCTTCATTGAATTCAACATCAATATTATTTGAGCAAGAATCTTCAAATACAAGATTTGGTACTGCAGGAATATCACTACAAAGTACAGAAATTGAAGATTCTATAGGTGTTAATAAAGTAGGAGCATTATTATCTTGTACTGTTATAATTTGGGTATGTACGGCTTCATTGTCACAACCATCGGTAGCTGTCCATGTACGCACAATTAAATAATCTCCTATACACAAACCTAATATAATTTCTTCTTCAAAAGTTACTTCTGCAGAACTACAACTATCTGTTGCAGTTAATGTTTCTGCACCAGGAACTGCATCACATTCTGTAGTTAGGTCAGCAGGTAATGTTTCATTAAACATCGGAGCTGTTGTATCTTGAACGGTTATTGTTTGAACATGAGTTGTTGTGTTTTCACATGCATCACTTAAAGTCCAAGTTCTTGTAATTACAGCTGTGCCAGGACAATCTCCGTTAACAACATTGTCAGTAAATTCAGCTTCTAAACCAATTGCACAATTATCTAGTTCATCTGTTACATCACCAGTAATACTTAAATCAGTAACATCGATATCACACTCTATTGTAATATCGGTAGGTACTGTAAAGGTAGGTGCTATTGTATCTTCAATAGTCAATGTAGCACTTAACGTAGATGTGTTTCCACAATCATCAGCCACTGTATATATTACAGTAATTGTACCACCAGAGCCACAAGTAGACACTAGGTTAGAATAGTCATAATTAGAAGTTACAACGTTTGTAGGATTAACATCACAAGCGTCGGTTCCACATGTTTCAAGAGCAGAAATATTAGCTTCATTCCATGCCATCGCTGTGTTTTCAGTTTCAGATCCAGTACATTCTATAGTTTCATCATTCACTGTACATGCAGATAAATCAGGACCTGTTGTATCTTCAAGAGTAAGAACAGCTGTAAAAGTACTAGCATTATCTGTTGCATCAGTTAATGTATATGTAACGGTAATTGTACCAGCAGCACCACAAGTAGAAACTAGGTTTCCAAATTCATAGTTTGAAGATACAGTGAAATTATTATCACATGCATCTGTTGCACAATTTTCTAAAGCTAATATGTTCGCATTGTTCCAATCGTTTGCAATTGTTTCATTATCCGCACCATTACATTCAATTGTTGCATCTAATACAGCACAGTTAGAAATGTCTGGTGGTGTAGTATCTTCAATCAATTCTGTTATAGTTTGAGATGTTGAATTAACATTGGTTCCATTAACAACCTCTTCTGCATTTACTGTAGCAATATTAATTACTTCAGTAGCGTCAATATCTGATTGTGTCACTAAATAAGTGGCAGTATAAGACCATGTCTCTGAAGGATCTAATAAATTATCTCCATCGGTATCACCTGAAACATAATTGATACTTACCGTTGGTGTTGCGTTATCTAATAATGGGTCTGTAATTACTATATTACCTAAAGCAATATCACCAGTATTATTTAAAACAAAGGTGTAAGTAATAGTTTCATTAATTTCAGTACAACCATTTCCGTTATCATTATTAAATATACCTGTTTTTACAAGCTCAATACCTGATTCATTACATAGTGTTACATCGGTATTATTGGCGTCAATAATATAGGTGTCTGTAGCTGCAACAGGAGTGGTTCCATCTGGTTGAAGACCGTTAGCTGTTACATTATTAGTAATGTTTCCAGCATCTACATCATCTTGAGTGATTGTATAATCAGGAGCAGTGAATACCCATGTTTCAGTAGGATCCAACAGACCATTAGAGTTAGAATCACCAACAAGTGTAAGAGTAGCAGTAATATCACCACCTAATAAATCATCTGTAATTGTGATAGAGTTAATAGATACATCACCAGTATTAGTTACCGTGAAAGTATAAGTTACTAAATCACCTTCACCAACACAACCCGTGTTTGGCGTAGAAGCGTCTTTTACAATATTGATAGCACCATCATTACAAAGTGTTACATCGGTATTATTCGCGTCTATGATATAGGTGTCTGTAGCCACAACAGATGTTGTTCCATCAGGTTGAAGACCGTTAGCCGTTACATTATTAGTAATGTTTCCAGCATCTACATCATCTTGAGTGATTGTATAATCAGGAGCAGTGAATACCCATGTTTCAGTAGGATCCAACAGACCATTAGAGTTAGAATCACCGACAAGTGTAAGAGTAGCAGTAATATCACCACCTAATAAATCATCTGTAATTGTGATAGAATTAATAGACACATCACCAGTATTAGTTACCGTGAAAGTATAAGTTACTAAATCACCTTCACCAACACAACCCGTGTTTGGAGTAGAAGCGTCTTTTACAATATTGATAGCACCATCATTACAAAGTGTTACATCGGTATTATTCGCGTCTATGATATAGGTGTCTGTAGCCACAACAGATGTTGTTCCATCAGGTTGAAGACCGTTAGCCGTTACATTATTAGTAATGTTTCCAGCATCTACATCATCTTGAGTGATTGTATAATCAGGAGCAGTGAATACCCATGTTTCAGTAGGATCCAACAGACCATTAGAGTTAGAATCACCGACAAGTGTAAGAGTAGCAGTAATATCACCACCTAATAAATCATCTGTAATTGTGATAGAATTAATAGACACATCACCAGTATTAGTTACCGTGAAAGTATAAGTTACTAAATCACCTTCACCAACACAACCCGTGTTTGGAGTAGAAGCGTCTTTTACAATATTGATAGCACCATCATTACAAAGTGTTACATCGGTATTATTCGCGTCTATGATATAGGTGTCTGTAGCCACAACAGATGTTGTTCCATCTGGTTGAAGACCGTTAGCCGTTACATTATTAGTAATGTTTCCAGCATCTACATCATCTTGAGTGATTGTATAATCAGGAGCAGTGAATACCCATGTTTCAGTTGGATCTAAGATGCCGTCACCATTATCACCAACAAGTGTAAGAGTAGAAGTAATATCACCACCTAGTAAATCATCTGTAATTGTGATAGAGTTAATAGATACATCACCAGTATTAGTTACCGTGAAAGTATAAGTTACTAAATCACCTTCACCAACACAACCCGTGTTTGTAGTAGAAGCGTCTTTTACAATATTGATAGCACCATCATTACAAAGTGTTACATCGGTATTATTCGCGTCTATGATATAGGTGTCTGTAGCTACAACAGGAGTGGTTCCATCAGGTTCAAGACCGTTAGCCGTTACATTATTAGTAATGTTTCCAGCATCTACATCATCTTGAGTGATTGTATAATCAGGAGCAGTGAATACCCATGTTTCTGATGGGTCTAGGATGCCGTCACCATTATCACCAACAAGTGTAAGAGTAGTAGTAATATCACCACCTAGTAAATCATCAATAATAGTTATACTATTAATTAATACATCACCAGAATTAGTTACAGTAAAATTATAAGTCACAGAATCTCCAGCGGCAACACAGTCAAGAGTTGTACTTGTTGCAGATTTTACAATACTAAGACCTGCAACACCCTCAATAGTTATATATACAGTAGCATCATCACAAGCTACAGGACTTCCATTATCACAAATAGTATAAATAAATGAATCAGTACCAGAATATCCAGCATTTGGAGTGTATGTAAATGCACCAGTATTAGGGTCTATATTAACAGTAACACCTTCAGCAGTAATAACTGTAGTAGTTGTTACAGTCTGAGTATCACCTTCAATATCATTATCATTAGCTAATACATTACCATTTAGTACACTAGTAGGTGTAACATTATATGCATCATCATTAGCGTTAGTGGTATTAGGAGTACCAGAAGGTTGTACTGTTACTGTTACCGTTGCTGTATCACAAAGTTGAGGATTACCATCATCACAAATAGTGTAAGTAAAGGTATCTTCACCAATAAAACCAGCATCAGGCGTATATGTAATAGTTCCATCAGGATTAAGCGTTATTGTACCATTGGCAGGATCGGTAGTTGCCGTAATGGTAATAGGATCAGCATCAGGATCAAAATCATTAGCCAGAATCACAATATTAATAGGTGTTCCTTCCGGTGTAGTAGCCGTATCTGCATTAGCGATAGGTGCTTCATTTTCAGGACCACCTTCAGGCAATACTTCAATATATACGGTAGCTGTATCACAAGCTTGAGGATTACCATCGTCACAGATTGTGTATTGGAAGGTATCTTGACCAATAAATCCAGGGTTAGGAGTGTATGTATAAGAACCATCAGGATTCATTACAACAGAACCATTAGCCGGATTAGTGTTAGCTGTAACGGTTTGGTTATCACCTTCAAAATCTTCATCGTTTGTTAAAACATTACCAGAAACAGGTAGATTAACATACGTATTGTTGATGTCAGCGATAGCATCGGTTGTATTAGCCAGACCACCAACAGTAATATATACAGTAGCATCATCACAAGCTACAGGACTTCCATTATCACAAATAGTATAAATAAATGAATCCGTACCAGAGAAACCAGCGTCAGGCGTATAAGTAAATATACCCGTATTAGGATCTATGTTAACAGTTACACCATTAGCAGTTGTCACTGTAGTAGTTGTTACAGTTTGAGTATCACCTTCAATATCATTATCATTAGCTAATACGTTACCAATAACATCAGCACCAGGTGTTGTATTATACGCATCATCATTAGCGTTAGTTGTATTAGGAGTACCAGAAGGTTGTACTGTTACTGTTACCGTTGCTGTATCACAAAGTTGAGGATTACCATCATCACAAATAGTGTAAGTAAAGGTATCTTCACCAATAAAACCAGCATCAGGCGTATATGTAATAGTTCCATCAGGATTAAGCGTTATTGTACCATTGGCAGGATCGGTAGTTGCCGTAATGGTAATAGGATCAGCATCAGGATCAAAATCATTAGCCAGGATCACAATATTAATAGGTGTTCCTTCCGGTGTAGTAGCCGTATCTGCATTAGCGATAGGCGCTTCATTTTCAGGACCACCTTCAGGCAATACTTCAATATATACGGTAGCTGTATCACAAGCTTGAGGATTACCATCGTCACAGATTGTGTATTGGAAGGTATCTTGACCAATAAATCCAGGGTTAGGAGTGTATGTATAAGAACCATCAGGATTCATAACAACAGAACCATTAGCCGGATTAGTGTTAGCTGTAACGGTTTGGTTATCACCTTCAAAATCTTCATCGTTTGTTAAAACATTTCCAGAAACAGGTAGATTAACATACGTATTGTTGATGTCAGCGATAGCATCGGTACAATTTATAAGAATTTCAACCGGAACTGTAATAGTACAATTATTAGAATCTAAAATTGTGATAGAATAATTTCCTGGATTTAAATCAGAAAATGTACCACTAGTTTGATAATTAGATCCTCCATCGATAGAGAATGAGTATGGTGAAGTTCCTCCAGAACCTACGATTGTTATTTCTCCAAGACCTCCACATATTATATCAGTTTGAGAATTGATTGAACCTGATAACGTTGCAAGAGGTTGGTTAATGCTAATACTATGAATTACAGGGTCACAAGATGATCCATCCATAGATACACTCACTGTATAGTTACCAGCTAAAACATTAGAAATAGTACTAGATGTTACTCCAGCTTCAACATCACCATTAGACCAAGTAAAAGTGTAAGTAGCAGTTGGATTAATTACCGAACTAGCAGAAACGGTTGCTTCGCCAGTAGCTTCACCAAAACAAAGTACATTTACAATAGTACCAGAAGTTGTAGCGGTATCACAATCATCGGTACAAGAAATCGTAATGGTTTGAGTAGCTGTACAATCGTTTGCATCAGTTACAACTACAGTATGATCACCGACAGGTAAACCACTAACAGAAGCATCAGTAGAGTTTCCAGCTGAAGCGGACCATAAATAAGTATAAGGCCCATTTCCACCAGAAGTAGAAGCGGTAGCCGTTCCATCGTCACAACCTTGAGCAGAAGTGGCATTAACTTTATTAACTGTAAGTGTTAAATCTAGAGGTTGTGTAATTTCAATATTTTGTACAACAGGGTCACAAGACGATCCGTCCATAGAAACACTCACTGTATAGTTACCAGCAATTACATTTGAAATAGAACTAGTAGTCACACCAGTATCAACATGACCATTAGACCAAGTAAATGTAAAAGTAGCCGTAGGATTGATAATAGAACTAGCAGAAACAGAAGTTGCACCAGTAGCTTCGCTAAAACATAGAACATTAGTTGTAGTTCCTGTTGTTATATTCGTATCACAATCATTAGTACAAGAAATTTCAATACTTTGAGTAATGGTACAATTGTTAGCGTCTGTAATCAAAACAGAATGAATTCCTATAGGTAAATTAGTTGCAGTAGCTGTTGTTTGGTTATTTGCAGAAGCAGACCATAAGTAGGTGTAATTAGCAGTTCCACCTGAGACATTAGCAGTTGCAGTACCGTCGATACATCCTTGTATTGATGTAGCATTTACTTTGTCAATGTTAAGACTTAATGCGTTAGCAGGTTGGTCTATATAAATATCTTTATATACTGTACAACCATTATTATCTTCAACAGTTATTGTATAATTACCTGCACTTATGTCGTCTAAATCTTGACTTGTAGCACCAGTACTCCAAGAATAAGAATATGGAGGTAAACCACCTGATACACTAATATCAATTGCACCTGTGTTTTCTCCAAAGCAAAGTACATCGGTTTTAGAATCTACGGTTATTGAAAGGACATTATGGTTAACATTTATAATTTGAGTATGTTCTGTACTGTTTCCACAATCATCTTCAGCTTGCCAATTTCTTTCAATCGTATAAGATGCGTCACAATTGCTGCCAATTAATGTTTCTGAAAATATAACATCAATAGTATCATCACAATTATCAGATGCTGTTAAAATTGAGGATGTTGGAATACTATTTGAATCTACAGTTATATTTGCAGGTAAACTTTCGTTAAAAGTAGGAGCTGTTGTATCGATAACATTTATAATCTGAGTATCAGAGATACTGTTATTACAAGCGTCAGTTCCTGTCCACGTTCTAGTTATTGTTTTAGTATTTCCACAAGAAGAAGTTTCTGAATCTGAATATGTAATAGTTAAATCACCACAATTATCATTCCCAGTAGCTTCACCAGTATTGGCACTAGACTCATCTGCACCACATTGAATCGTTATATCTGAAGGTACATTTATTGTAGGAACAGTAGTATCAGCTACAAAAATATTTTGAGATACAGATGATGAATTCCCACAATCATCAATAAAGGTCCATGTTCTTACAATAGTAATATTACATGGATTAGAATTATCAATAGTATCAACTCCAGTAACAGTTATATTATCCATACAATTATCACTAGCGGTTAATTGGCCAGGAGCAGGCACTTCATCAATACATTGAAAAGTTAAATCACTAGGAGCATTAGGTGCAACAGGATTAGTTGTATCAACACTATTAAATGTGGCCGTTGTAGTTGTTGAGTTACCACAACCATCAGTGGCAGTAAAAGTTACTGTAGCAGAACCTGTTTCACCACAGCCATCAGAAAGTGAGGAGTAATCATGAGACCATACAATAGCGGTACAATTATCAGTAGCCTCAGCGCCACCATTTGTTGCTAACCAAGTAATAAAATCTTCAGTTACACCACCATCAATATTACATTCAATTGTTTGGTCTTCAGCAGGATTTGTTATTACTGGTGGTGTAGTATCTTGTATGGCATAAGTTGCGCTTGTTGTTGATACATTACCACAATCGTCTGTAGCTGTAAAAATCACAGTTATTGCGCCATTAGCACAATCTACATCAGTATTCATTGCGAAGTCATTAGTCCAAGTTACACTACCACAATTGTCAGTGGCTGTTGCTCCAGCATTATTGTCTAACCAATCTTGTAATGTTCCTTCAGGAGTTACACCACATTGTATTTCGATATTACGAATTCGAGTTTCGTCAATTATTGGTGCTGTATTGTCTTGCACTGTGATTGTTTGTACTGCGGTTGTTGTATTATTACATCCATCCGTTAAAGACCATGTACGGGTAATCAGAGATTCGTTAGCACAACTACCATTATTAACAGTATCTGTAAAGGTTGCTTCTAAATTAGTAGAGCAGTTATCAGTTTCATCAGTAACATCTCCAGTAATTGCAACGTCGGTTGCATCGACATCACATTCAATAGTAATGTCTGAAGGCACTGTAAACGCAGGTGGTGTTGTATCTATAACATTAATGGTTTGTACAAGTCTTGTTGTGTTATTACAATCATCAATTAGCGTCCAAGTACGTGTAATAGTTTCAGTATTAGTACAGCTACCATTAACAACAGTATCTGTATATGTCGCATTTAGACCAATAGAACAATTATCCTTTTCGTCGGTAACATCACCTGTAATAGAAAGATCATTAGTATTTGTACCACATTCTATATCTACATCTGCAGGCGCAGTAAATGTAGGCGCAGTAGTATCAGCTACAATAATGTTTTGTGACACTGAAGACGAATTTCCACAATCATCAACAAAAGTCCATGTTCTTACAATAGATATAGAACAAGGGTTAGAATTATCAATAGAATCAACACCTGTAACAGTAATATCATCCATACAATTATCCGTGGCTGTTAATTGGCCAGGCGTAGGTACGTCATCTATACATTGCAACGTTACATCAGCAGGAGCATTAGGAGCAACAGGATTAGTTGTATCAACGCTATTAAATGTAGCTGTAGTAGATGTTGAGTTACCACAAGCATCAGTAGCCGTAAAAGTTACAGTAGCAGATCCAGATTCACCACAACCATTAGAAAGTGAGGTGAAATCATTAGACCAAATAACAGCAGAACAATCATCTGTAGCCGAAGCACCACCATTATTATCTAACCAGCTTTGAATACTTTGCGTAGAATCATCAATATTACATTCAATAGATTGATTAGCAGCAGAAACTGTTATTACAGGAGGTGTTGTATCTTGAATAGTATATGATGCACTCGTTGTAGAAGTATTACCACAATCATCAGTGGCCGTGAATATAACGGTTGTTGATGCAGAACAATCTGAAACACCATCATTATAGTTATTAGACCAAGTTACGTTTCCACACGTATCTGAGGCAGAAGCACCACCATTATTATCTAACCAATCTTGTAATGTACCTTCAGGTGTTACACCACATTCAATCATTATGTTAGAAGAAGATGTATCTATTGTAGGAGGTGTAGTATCTTCTACATTTATAATTTGATTTAATGATTTCGTATTACCACATTCATCAGTAGCTGTCCAAGTTCTTGTAATTGTTTCGGTATTACCACAATCAGCAGTTGATGTATCATTGTAAGAGATTGTTACATTACCACAGGAGTCACTTGCTGTTGCTGTTCCAGTTGACGAGGTGTCAGTTGAGTTAGTACATTCTATAATAACATCACCAGGAATAATTAAAGTAGGAGGTGTAGTATCTACAACATTTATGGTTTGCACAAGTCTTGTTGTGTTGTTACAATCATCAATTAGCGTCCAAGTACGTGTAATAGTTTCAGTATTAGTACAGCTACCATTAACAACAGAATCTGTATATGTCGCATTAAGACCAGTAGAACAATTATCCTTTTCATCGGTAACATCACCAGTAATAGAAAGATTATTAGGGTTGTCACCACATTGGATGTCTATATCTGCAGGTACCGTAAATGTAGGCGCAGTAGTATCAGCTACAATAATGTTTTGTGACACTGAAGACGAATTTCCACAATCATCAACAAAAGTCCATGTTCTTACAATAGATATAGAACAAGGGTTAGAATTATCAATAGTGTCAACACCTGTAACAGTAATGTCATCTTTACAATTATCAGTAGCTGTTAATTGGCCAGGCGCAGGCACGTCATCAATACAATTGAAATATGAATCAGCAGGAGCATTAGGAGCAACAGGATTAGTTGTATCTACGCTATTAAATGTAGCTGTAGTAGATGTTGAGTTACCACAAGCATCAGTAGCCGTAAAAGTTACGGTAGCAGAACCTGTCTCACCACAACCATCTGAAATTGAAGTAAAATTGTTTGTCCAGGTAATTGCAGAACAATCATCTGTAGCCGAAGCACCACCATTATTATCTAACCAGTTTTGAACGTTTTGCGTAGAATCATCAATATTACATTCAATAGATTGATTAGCGGCAGAAACTGTTATTACAGGAGGTGTTGTATCTTGAATAGTATATGATGCACTCGTTGTAGAAGTATTACCACAATCATCAGTGGCAGTGAATATAACGGTTGTTGATGCAGAACAATCTGAAACACCATCATTATAGTTATTAGACCAAGTTACATTTCCACACGTATCTGAGGCAGAAGCACCACCATTATTATCTAACCAATCTTGTAATGTACCTTCAGGTGTTACACCACATTCAATCATTATGTTAGTAGCAGATGTATCTATTGTAGGTGGTGTAGTGTCTTTTACATTTATAATTTGATTTAATGATTTTGTATTACCACATTCATCAGTAGCTGTCCATGTTCTTTTAATTTTTTCTGTATTACCACATTTAGCATACGATGTATCATTATAAGAGATGGTAACATTCCCACAAGAGTCACTTCCTGTAGCTGTACCTGTAGCAGAAGGATTTGTAGGATCTGTACATTCTACAGTAACATTACTAGGAATAGTTAAAGTAGGAGCTGTAGTATCTACAACATTAATGGTTTGTACAAGTCTTGTTGTGTTGTTACAATCATCAATTAGCGTCCAAGTACGTGTAATAGTTTCAGTATTAGTACAGCTACCATTAACAACAGAATCTGTATATGTCGCATTTAGACCAGTAGAACAATTATCCTGTTCGTCGGTAACATCACCAGTAATAGAAAGATTATTAGGGTTGTCACCACATTGGATGTCTATATCTGCAGGTACCGTAAATGTAGGCGCAGTAGTATCAGCTACAATAATGTTTTGTGACACTGAAGACGAATTTCCACAATCATCAACAAAAGTCCATGTTCTTACAATAGATATAGAACAAGGGTTAGAATTATCAATAGTGTCAACACCTGTAACAGTAATGTCATCTTTACAATTATCAGTAGCTGTTAATTGGCCAGGCGCAGGCACGTCATCAATACAATTGAAATATGAATCAGCAGGAGCATTAGGAGCGACAGGATTAGTTGTGTCAACGCTATTAAATGTAGCTGTGGTAGATGTTGAGTTACCACAAGCATCAGTGGCTGTAAAAGTCACTGTAGCAGAACCTGTCTCACCACAACCACCAGAAAGTGAGGTGAAATCATTAGACCAAATAATTGCAGAACAATCATCTGTAGCCGAAGCACCACCATTATTATCTAACCAGCTTTGAACGTTTTGCGTAGAATCATCAATATTACATTCAATAGATTGATTAGCGGCAGAAACTGTTATTACAGGAGGTGTTGTATCTTGAATAGTGTATGTTGCTCTTGTTATTGCTGTATTACCACAATCATCAGTAGCAGTGAATATAACGGTTGTTGATGCCGAACAATCTGAAATACCATCATCATAGTTATTTGACCAAGTTACATTTCCACAATTATCCGAGGCAGAAGCACCACCATTATTATCTAACCAATCTTGTAATGTTCCATCAGGAGATACACCACATTCAATCGTTACATCCGAAGCAGATGTGTTTATAGATGGAGCTATTGTATCATTAATAGTAATTAATTGAGTTACATTAATAGAATTACCACAATCGTCGGTAACACTATAAGTTCTTGTAATAGTTTCAGGGCACGATAAATTATCTGAAACATCCGACACAAAAGCAACTACAGGAAATCTGGTTACGTTATCTGTCTCATCATCAACATCTTCAATGTTGTACGCAGGTACATCATCTATACATTGAACACTGATAGGATCAAGATTGGAAGCAGTAGGCGCTTCAGTATCAATTGCGATAATTTCAAAATTTACGCTTACTGAACAATTATTTGAATCTGTTACTTCAACAACATGATTGCCAATGTTTAAATCATCAAAAGTATTTGAATTTTGAACAGAACCTCCATCTAAAGCATAAGTATAAGGAGGATTTCCATTTGAAGCAGCAATTGTTACTGAACCGTTTGAATCGCCAACACAATCAGCATTTGATTGAGAACCTACAACAGCATCTAAATCAGTAATCGCTAGTGTAATAGAGGCAGTTGGTGATGAACATTGGTCTTCAGGATTGTAATAAAACACATAGTACGTGTCAGGAGTACTTACAACGGTGTCAGTTAAATGCGCAGATGTATTTAAAGGATCTGAGTTTGTACTCCAAGTTAATTCAGAACCAGCAGGTCCAGTTGATGTAATGTAAGAATTTAAGTCAACAGAGAATGCATCACAAAAGATATCTGTACCATTATTATCTGCTACTAAATTTTCTTCATTCATAGTAGGTGGTACAGTATAACCTTCAAGACTTAGTCTTAATCCATCAACTAGGACTATAGACTTTCCAGGAGCTTGAGTTTGGTAAAATACGTTTACTATACCAGAACTATCCGACTGAAAAGTAATACATACCGTTTCCCAAAAAGGATTAATATCTGTCCATCCACCTGGGTTTTGAAAAGGTCCAGTTGTTGCCGTTGATAAGCTGTTAGGAAAATCTGTTAAAGGATGTATAGTTAAATCCTCATCAGTATATGTTAAGGGGTCAGTAATTTGAACTCCACCAGAACCTATACCAAAATTTAAATTTGGATTAAACTCTACCAAACTACCATCATTATTACTATAACGAGGAATTACAGCAATTTCAAAACATACTTTATAAGTTGCATTTGGTAGTACTTCTAAATTTTGCTCAATCCCTTCATTTTTATATGAAAAAATAGAAAATCCTCCGCCATTTGGAGAAGGTGATATAATTGCAGGTGTATCAATATTTGCATCTATATTAGAATAAGAAATATATTGTCCTTCAGAATAATCTACAGTACCTTCATCATTCCAACAGTCGTATACAACATCTGCAGAATACGTACTTCCATCAACAGCTGTTTGAAATTCTGGTGGAAGACCGTTGTTATTTGGTGTAATATCAAGCGCATTGAAAGAACCACAAGTAATCACATTACAAGTACCTATTTGGTTAGTTTCAGAAGATTTTTGAATATAATTTGAAGATGATTTATTCGCATTATATAATTTGGCACGTTTTTTTAAAACCGCCATGTAATCTTTTAATTCTGTACCAGATAATTTGGCAGTCTTTGGCCAATAATCAGATTCTTTTTCAGATTGTTCTTGAGCAAACCCATTATTTATAAATAATAATGAAATAACACAAACTGTTATTAATTTGAAAAAAGATGAAGTAAAATTAATTTCCATATTTTATAGATATAACTTATCATGCAAATGTTGCTGTTAAAACTAAATAGACTTAATACCATAGTTTAAAGACCATAGTAAAAACTACTTTGTTTAAAACAACATAATTATTTGTTCTTTGTTAAATAAATAGAGGGAAGTATTTTAACGCAAATGAAAAATATAATGGATTAATATATTTTTTGATTTGGGATCATTTACATTAAATTTACCTAACAAAAGAACTTATAACTAATATCATAAACAAACATTAGTGTTAAGGCGGCAATTTACTCGTTAAAATGGAATTACACAACATTTTATCGGAAAAATTTGCATTTAATCGATTATGTATGAAAAGCATTACATTAGTGAGACATGGTAAATCGTCGTGGAAACATAATGTTTCAGACCGTGAAAGACCTCTAAAGTCAAGGGGTTTTAGAGATGTTAAACTCGTTGCGGAAGAGTTTTTAGGCAAAAGTAGTGTGCCTAGAGTTATTTTCACTAGTCCGGCAAAAAGAGCACTCAGCACATTTGAGTTATTTGCAAATTCTTATAATATTTCACAAAAAAACATAACAATTGTAGAAGATTTATATGATTTTGGTGGCCAAAATGTCATCGATTTTATTAAAAACTTACCTGACGAAATAAATGAAGTAATGATTTTTGGTCACAATAATGCTTTCACATCAATTTCTAATATATTTGGTGATGTTTTTATAGATAATCTTCCAACAAGTGGATTGGTTAAAATTAATTTTGAGATTAATAATTGGAAAGATTTAAAAAGAGGCAAGACAGAATTTGTAATTATTCCAAAGGAATTAAGAAAATGACAAAAGAGAAAAACATATATATAAATAGAGAGTTAAGTTGGTTAAAATTTAATGAACGTGTATTACAAGAGGCAGCAGATACAGAAGTACCCTTAATAGAACGATTACGTTTTTTAGGTATTTTTTCTAATAATTTAGACGAATTTTTTAAGGTTAGATATGCTACTGTTAAGCGAATTTATGAAGCAGGTAAAGGTGGTAAAACTGAATTAGGAGGCATTAAGGCAGGAGATTTATTAGGAAAAATCACAGAAATCGTTATAGAACAACAAAGCTATAGTCTCGAAATTTTAGATGAAATAGAATCAGAATTACAACAACAGAATATCTACATTATAAATGAATCACAAATTGATAATGATCATCATGATTTTATCAAGAACTATTTTTATCAAGAAATTAGTCCTGCATTGGTAGTTATAATGCTAAATGAAGATATTGATCTGCCAGAGCTAAAAGATATTTCGGCTTATCTAACTGTAAGGATGAGTAGCTCAAATGCAAGAGATCAGTTTGCTTTAATTGAAATATCGGCCACAATGGATCGCTTTGTAGTTTTACCAAATAAAGGTGATAATAACTATATAATAATGTTAGATGATATTCTAAGATATTGTTTAGATGATATATTTAACATTTTTAGTTATGATACCATTAGTGCTCATATGATAAAAATTACTAGAGATGGAGAATTAGATTTTGATAGTGATTTAAGTAAAAGTTTTATAGCTAAGTTAACAGAGAGTGTAAAAGAAAGGCAAAGTGGAGTGCCTGTGCGTTTTGTTTATGACAAAAGTATAGAGAAAGAAACACTAAATTTCTTATTAAAAAGAATGGGAATTGATGAGAAAGAAAGTATCATTCCTGGAGGTCGTTATCATAATCGTCGCGATTATATGAGTTTTCCTAGTTTAGGAAGAACTGATTTACTTTATAGTAAAATTCAACCTTTACCCGTTAAAGGATTAAGTTTAGAAGATAGTATCTTTAATACAATAGCAAAAAAAGATTATTTAATTTATACACCTTATCACACGTTTTCTTACATCGTAAAGTTTTTAAGAGAAGCAGCATTAGATCCAAAGGTAAAAACTATAAAAATTACTATATATAGATTAGCACAAATTTCTCATGTAGCCAGTTCTTTAATAAATGCTGCTAAAAACGGAAAAAAAGTTACAGTATCTATTGAGTTGAGAGCACGTTTTGATGAAGAAGCAAATATCAATTATGCTGAGCAAATGCAAGACGAAGGTGTAACTATGTTATTTGGTGTTACAGGCTTAAAAGTACATTCTAAAATGTGTGTAATTGAGCGCGAAGAAAATGAAAAATTGGTACGTTATGGTTTTATTAGTACCGGAAACTTTAATGAGTCTACAGCTAAAATATATACCGATTTTACCTTGTTAACAGCAAATGCAAAAATTTTAAAAGACATTTATAAAGTATTCAGTTTTTTAGAAGTTCATTATAAAGTAAATAGATATAAACATATTATCACCTCACCTCATTATACAAAATCTAAAATATTTGCATTAATTGACAATGAAATCGAAAGTGCAAAAAAGGGAAAATCTGCTTACATTAAATTAAAAATGAATAGCATAAGTAGCTATAAAATGATAGATAAGTTGTACGAAGCTAGTAGAGCAGGTGTAAAAATACAAATGATAATTAGAGGGCTATGTTGTTTGGTTCCAGGTATAAAAGGAATGAGTGAAAATATTGAAATTATCAGTATTATAGATAAATTTTTAGAACATACAAGATTATATATTTTTTCTAATCAAGAAGACCCTAAAATATACATTTCCTCTGCAGATTGGATGACACGTAATATTTATAATAGAGTAGAAGTGAGTTGCCCAATATATGATGAAGATATAAAGACAGAGCTTCAGCATTTGTATGATATTTGTTGGAATGATAATGTAAAAGCAAGGATAATAAATGATAATCAAGATAATAATTACCGAAGAAATAATAAGCCAAAAGTAAGAGCACAATTTGATACTTATAAGTATTATTTGAATAAATTAGAAGGATAAATATGCTGAAGATACAGAAATACGCAGCCATTGATATTGGGTCAAATGCAGTGAGACTATTAATTTCAAATATAATAGAGCAAGAAGATGAACCTGTTATTTTTAAAAAAAACTCGCTCGTACGTGTACCAATTAGATTAGGTGCAGATGTTTTTTTAAAGGGTGAAATATCTCAATATAACCAAGATAGAATGTTAGATACCATGATGGCATTTAGCTTAATAATGAAGTCTCATGGTGTTGTGAGGTATAAAGCTTGTGCAACATCTGCAATGCGAGAAGCAAAAAACAGTGAGCCTTTAACAAAAAAAATATTTGAATCTTGTGGAATTAATATTGAAATTATTGACGGTGAAGAAGAAGCAGCAATCATAGCTGCTACAGATTTGCAATCGTTTATAAATCCAAATAAAACTTATTTATATGTAGATGTTGGAGGAGGAAGTACGGAGTTTTCAATAATTCATAATGGTGATAAAAAACTGTCTAGATCTTTTAAAATTGGTACGGTAAGATTGTTAAATGATATAGTGAAAAATGAAACTTGGCAAGAATTAGAAAGTTGGATTAAAGAAAATACTAAAAAATATGATAAAATTGAATTAATAGGTTCTGGTGGAAACATTAATAAGATTTTTAAAATCTCTGGAAAAGACATTGGTAAACCATTAACGTATTTTTATCTCACCAGCTATTATAAAATGCTTCAAAATTATTCTTACGAAGAAAGGATTACAAAATTAAATTTAAACCAAGATAGAGCAGATGTTATAATACCTGCAACTAGGATTTATCTTTCTGCAATGAAATGGAGTGGTGCTAAGGATATTTATGTTCCAAAAATTGGGCTTTCAGATGGTATAATAAAAAGTATGTATTATGAAACCGTTTCTAGTGTAATTGTTTAATTAAAATAATCACAACTATGTAGTTTGTCGGATTTTTCGGTATGTTCTATTTTAAATCTATAATTTAATTTATCTTAGCTATCTCTAAAACTTACTTATGAAAAAATATTTACTTGTTTTAATGTTGGTGTCATTCACTAGTGTTGGGTTTTCTCAAGACATAATTTATGGTGTAAGAGGTGCTTTAAATATTTCTAATTTAGACTATAAACCTGATGCAGATTTTGAAAACAAACACCGAAATGGTTTTGCGTTTGCAGGATTTGTAGATTTTGAATTTAATGATAAAATTGCTTTAAGAACGGAGTTGCAATGGTCTGCAGAAGGTGCTAAAGCACAAGAGCTTAGAGCAGATTATTTGCATTTGCCAATTCTTTTAAATATTTCTTTAGCTGAGCGTTTTGCATTTCTTGTAGGACCACAAATGAGTTTAAAAACTTGGAAGGAAAATGATGGGTTTTCAACATTTGCCTTCTCTGGAGTAGTTGGCCTAGAATTTATGTTAACTGATGAGTTTTTTATTGATGCAAGAGCGTCTTATGGATTATTAAATGTTTTAGAAGAAGACTTTGCCAATTTGGAAGCTAAAAACACGGTATTGCAATTTGGGTTTGGAATGAAACTTTAACAGCATTAAAAAATATTTAAAAAGCCTTAACTTTAAAAGTTAAGGCTTTTTTTATTTAACCGTGTATAGTTTCCTTATTTCCTAAGTCAATCATAATCTCTGCTTCATATGTAAGTAGTTTTTCCCACTTTTCATCTACTTCTTTTCTATCACCATATTTTCTTGCAAAATTTAGAAACATAGTGTAATGTCCTGCTTCACTAATCATTAGTTTTCTATAGAATTTAGCAAGTTTTTTGTCCTCTAATTCTTCAGAAAGTAATCTAAAGCGTTCACAACTTCTAGCTTCTATTAAAGCCGCGTATAATAACCTGTGTACTAATTGAGTTGTTCGGCTTCCGCCTTTTGGAAAAAATTTTAAAAGCGCAATGACGTAATCATCCTTACGATCTCTACCAAGTGTCCAGCCTTTTTCTAGGATTTTATCATGTACCATTTTAAAATGGCTCATTTCTTCTTCAACCAAATCAATCATTTCTTGAACAAGTTCCGTGTATTCAGGAAATCCTACAATTAACGAAATTGCTGTACTGGCTGCCTTTTGCTCACAGTACGCATGGTCCGTTAAAATTTCTTCAATATTTTTTTCTACAATATTAACCCATCTTGGATCGGTTGGTAATTTTAGTCCTAACATAATTATTTTACTTCAACTTGTACAATATTTAATTTTCCTTTGTCATTAATGAATAATTTATGAGACGCTAATCTATTAGACTCAGGTATAGCATACATAATATCAATTAATACCATATTTATATAAGAAGGGTCATCATTTACATTAATCGCTTTTAATATTGCCAATTTATCAAAATTGTATAAATCTGAGTTATACTCTAAATCAGTTTTGTAATTAAACACCTTATTTATTTTTTGCTTATCAAAGCTTTCATTATAAATTTCTTTATCGTCTTTTGCGACACTAATATCAAACTTAAAATTTCTATAATACGTCTGGTAGTTAATGGTATCTTTTATTTTAGAAAAGCGGACTGCATTAGACATATCAGAATAAGTCTTAATTTTTACATGATATCCATTACTCATAATCGTATCTACTTCATGTTCTATGTATGTTTCTGGTATATAAACATTGCTTTCTAAATTTACTGTTTTTTTGAAATCTTCAATACTATCTAATAAAGCCTCACTTTGGGTCTTTTTACCTTCGCAGCTGGCAAAAATAATTGATGATAGTACTAAAATTAGAAATAAATGTTTCATAATAAATTATATATCTAATCCAAAAGTTTGTCTTAAAATCTCAATATTAGGATTTTTTTCTTTTAGTTTTTCGTATTTTTCTAAAGGTGTAAACGCATATTTTTTTGCTATTTCTTCATTAACAGTTATACTTAATTTTAGGTCATAATTAAGTAATTTCTTTTTTAAAAAAGCCATTAATGGAAACTCTGCACGTTCTAATTCTATTTTATTAGTATTATTAGAATAGGTAAGATGGATGGTTGTTCCTTTTAATTTTGGTTGGTCCATTTGTAGAATTGAAGCCATAATTTTCTCACCCTTTTGATCCATTTTCTTTGTATAAATCTCCCATGCTTGATCTAAAGCCTCTTGAGTAACAGGTTCTTTAGGTAGATCTTCTTCATCAATAACTACATCCATTTGGCGTAGCTGATGTTCTTTCTTTTCTCTTATGCTTTTTAGTGATAAACCAGAGGTTGATGATTTTGGTTTATTTATAGATATTTTTGGGATATTTATTATAGGTTCTACTTCGGCTGAAACCTTTTCTTTAGTAATTATAGCTTCAGTTTTGTTTTCAAATGTTTTATCTTCTGTTTTAGGTTTTTTAACAGGAATAGGTGTAATTCCTCTTGCCTTAAAATAAGAAGGCGGAATTATGTAGTGCTTAAGATTTTTTTTTTCTCCATCAAAAGTGATAGAGGCAAGTTGCATTAGTGTTAACTCAACTAATAAGCGTTGATTTTTGCTAGACTTGTATTTTAAATCACAGTCATTAGCGAGTCGAATTCCTTCCATAAGAAAGGTGTGCGTTGTTTTTTGCGATTGATCTTGATATTTAATACTTGTATCTTCACCAACTTCTAGCAAAGGAATGGTTGAAGGATTCTTACAAACCATTAAGTCTCTAAAGTGAGATGCTAAGCCTGCAATGTAATGGTGTCCATCAAACCCTTTAGATAAGATACTATTAAATTGTATTAACAAATCTGGTATTTTATTTTCTAAAATTAAATCTGTACTTGTAAAGTACGTTTCGTAATCAAGGACATTTAAATTTTCTGTAACGGCCTGTCTTGTTAAATTTTTTCCAGAAAAACTAACAACACGATCAAATATAGATAGTGCATCTCGCATAGCTCCATCAGCTTTTTGCGCAATTATGTGTAATGCATCATCTTCTGCAGTTATACCTTGTTCGTTTGCTATATATTTTAGGTATTCTTTAGCATCAGAAACTGTTATACGTTTAAAATCAAATATTTGACAACGCGATAAAATGGTAGGAATTATTTTATGCTTTTCCGTAGTTGCTAATATAAAAATACAATGTTTTGGCGGCTCTTCTAAGGTTTTTAAAAAAGCATTAAAAGCGGCCTGAGATAACATATGGACCTCATCAATTATATATACCTTGTATTTACCTACTTGTGGTGGTATTCTAACTTGATCCGTTAAACTTCTTATGTCATCGACAGAATTGTTAGAAGCTGCATCTAGTTCAAAGATATTAAATGCAAAATCCTCATCTTCTTTAGTGTCGCCATCACTATTTATCATTTTTGCCAAAATACGAGCACATGTTGTTTTACCAACACCTCTAGGACCTGTAAATAATAAAGCTTGGGCTAAGTGGTTACTTTCTATAGCGTTTAGTAACGTATTTGTAATAGCTTGCTGCCCTACAACATCCTTAAAGGTTTGTGGTCTGTATTTGCGAGCCGATACTACAAAGTGTTCCAAATTTTATAAATTAGTTTTTACACCTTTCGATGCTATTGAATAAAAATAATATACTTAATTACAAATTTAAGAATAAGCTTTAAATAGCGGATGGTAAGAGGTTAAAATTAGTATGAGTTATTAACAATTTATGTACTTTTGCAGCCAAGTAGATCGCCTTATCGATTCTAAATTTATTTAGGGTAGGAAAGTCCGAACACCATAGTGCAATCATAGTGGCTAACAGCCATCCATCGAAAGGTGAGGAAAAGTGCAACAGAAAGTATGTACAGGTAATGCTGTAGTGAAACCAGGTAAACTCTATGTGGTGCAATGTCATGTAAACTAGTGTTTGAGCGTGCACGCGCGATGCTAGAGGGTAGGCAGCTAAAGTTTGCTGGTAACAGTAAACGCAGATAAATGATAAGGGCTTTTTTTTTTAAGAATATAATTCTTAAAAAAGAAAAGTACAGAATTCGGCTTATAGATTTACTTTACTAAACAAGCTCCATGTTTTGCATGGAGCTATGTTTTTTATAAGGTTTTTTAGGAAATCAGTGTGGTAATAATTGATAAAAAGACAGCAATAAGGAATTTAGTTTTATTCAAAAAAACTAAACATATTACCGCCATAACTTTTAGAGTAGGAGTAATGATCTAATTGACTTAAATCAGTATGTTTAGAATGTTCTACAATTAACAAACCTTCGTCTTCTAATAATTCATTTTTAAATACTAATTCTGGTATTTTTGAAAAGGCTTCCACGTCAAAATCGTAAGGCGGATCTGCAAATATTATAGTATGTTTTTGTTTTGATTTTTCTAAAAATTTAAATACATCACTCTTAATGGTATTAATGTTCATTTCAAATGCATCTGCAGTTTCATTTATAAATTTTATGCAACCATAATGAGCATCTACAGCTGTTATATGTTCTGTGCCTCTTGAGGCAAACTCATAACTAATATTACCTGTACCAGAAAACAAATCTAATACCGAAATATCATCAAAATAATAGCGATTGTTTAAAATATTAAAAAGCCCTTCTTTTGCCATATCTGTAGTTGGTCTTACAGGTAATTTTTTTGGAGCTGTGATGCGTCTGCCTTTAAACAAACCCGATATAATGCGCATTAAAAGGAATTTAAGATTACAAAATGTTGGTGTAAATAGCGTCTATTTGTATTTGCTACAATATTAAACGCATAGGACTTTTCTATAAAAGTGACGTGTCTAATATAAAGATAAAGCATTACAAAGTTTTCATCACCAATAACAATGTTGCCGCTTAATAAAACATGAGACTTTTCAACATCTAGTTTCAATTGTTCAAAAACAAATAAAACGTAATAAATAAAGTCTTCTTTACTATAGTATTCAAATACATTAAAAAGCTGCAGTTTACCTTTGTCAATAACTAAAAGTTCAATTGTGTTTTTGTTTACATTAACGTAAACGGTTGGTTCTTCTGTTGTAGATTCAGGGTTTTGAATAAGTGAATCAATTAGTATACTCGAGGAGTGTTTATAGACAAATTCTCCAAAGGTGTCAAATATATAATTATTAATATTTACGTAAGGTACATAAACATTAATGCTTTTATTTATTGAAATATAATCTTCAGTTATAAAATCGTTTCTAAGAATTTTTGAATTGAACTTTAAATAATCTACTTTATTTTCTTTGTTATAAAGTTCTTCTGGTACTAAAGTCGATAATTCATTTTGGTGAATAACTAAAACTTCATTAAAATCTTCGGAGAAAGCAGGATTGCTACTTAATTCTTCTTTTAGGTGATTAAGTACTGCATCTGGCATTTGTTTTTGCTCAAAGTCGATAGTTTTAAGAAATGTAACTTCGTTTGCAGTTCTATTTAGTATACAAAAAGAAAGCCCATTCAAACTAATTTGAATGGACAGTTCCTTAATATCATTAATTTTCAAATTATTCTTTATTAGTGTAACTCTTAGGCCAGTTTCCTTTTGTGAATACTTCATCCATAGAACCAACAATTAAAGCTGGGCCATTAACACCATCAACAGAAACAACCTGCTTTTCTTTTTCAACTAAATAAGGTTCTTGGTCATCTAAAATAACTGATTTCTCTACACTTGCTTCAAATACAGGGAATTCTTCTAGTTTACCAGCCTTTAAAGTAAATTTAGCACCTTCTTTACCAATACCAACGTTCATCATGCTTTTGTAACGATCGCTGCCTTTAAAAATAGAATCTTTCAGATTCCAATAATCTAATGTGTCAATTAAAGTAATTGTTTTCATGGTTTCAACACCACCAAAAGCTCTTGTTCTTACTTCGTCTAAAACCAAAGTATCACGTCTTTGTGTAATTGGCACCTTACCATTTTCAACGAAATTTATTAATTTATCAAAACTATCTGTGTAAGTACCATGCACATCTTTATATGCTAATTGAGAATCTCTGATGTCTATTAATTTATCAATAACCATAGAAAAACGTTCTTTCTTTAATTGATTAAATTGAATCTCTTTATACACAGACATGTATGTTTTATAACCAATAAATATAATGAATATCCAAAGTAAAATATTAAGAATAGGCTTTAGCTTTTTTGGAACGAACTTGTCGATTAACCATACAATACCAATGGTTAAAATTATAATTAATACAATTGCTAGAATTATCATATATAAGTTTTTATTAATTAGGTCTAACGCAAATCTACAATTTTTTTTTGTTGCTAAAAACTATCTAAATAAAAAACATATAAAAATATTAAGAAATTTTTTATTGCCTTAAAAAAGAGAGAATATTACTATCTTGCTATATAATTATTTTCTCTATGATTTCTAATGCTTCTGCATTCTATTCGCTTCTAAAATCTAAGTTTCCATTTACACCAACATCTAAACAAGATATGGTGTTAATGCAGTTGTCTCAATTTATTTTTGATAAAAATAAAAATTCAATTTATTTATTAAAAGGGTATGCAGGTACAGGGAAAACAAGTATAATAGGTACCATTGTTTCTAATTTATGGCAAGCCAAAAAAAGTGCTGTTTTATTAGCACCTACCGGTAGAGCAGCCAAGGTGATTTCTAATTATTCTAAAAAAGAAGCATTTACCATTCATAAAAAAATCTATTTCCCAAAAAAAGATAAAGGAGGAGGTGTAAATTTTGTAATACAACCCAACAAACATCGCAATACTATTTTTATTGTAGATGAAGCTTCTATGATTTCGGATACACCTTCAGATACAAAATCATTTGATAGTAGTTCTCTATTAGACGATTTAATGAGCTTTGTTTATTCTGGCCACCAATGTAAATTGTTATTAATAGGAGATAAAGCGCAATTGCCACCTGTAAAATCTGATTTAAGTCCGGCTTTAAACGAAAATAATCTCAGTCTTAACTATAATAAAGATGTTATTGGAATTGAGTTAGATGAAGTTGTAAGACAAGAGCAAGATTCCGGAATTCTAAGTAATGCAACAGAACTAAGAGCGGTTTTAGAATCTAATATCTATGAAAGTTTTAAATTCGATTTAAATGGTTTTACAGATATTGTAAGACTAATTGATGGTTATGAAATAATGGATGCCATTAATGATGCTTATAGTAATGATGGTTATGAAGAAACAGCCATAATAGTAAGAAGCAATAAACGAGCTAATGCTTACAACCAACAAATTAGACAACGTATTTTATTTAACGAAAGTGAATTGTCTGCAGGTGATTATCTAATGGTAGTTAAAAATAATTATTTTTGGATTAAGCCTACAACCGAAGCTGGTTTTATTGCAAATGGCGATATCATTGAAGTTCTAGAGATTTTTAGTATTAAAGAACTGTACGGTTTTAGATTTGCAGAAGTAAAAGTGAAGATGGTAGATTATCCCAATATGAAACCTTTTGAAACAGTTTTACTCTTAGATACCATTGATGTAGAAAGTGCATCTTTAAGTTACGAAGAGTCAAATAGATTATACCAAGAGGTATCCAAAGATTACGAAGAGGAGCCATCTAAATATAAGCGCTTTTTAGGTGTAAAGAATAATAAGTTTTTTAATGCATTGCAAGTAAAGTTTTCTTATGCTATAACATGCCATAAGTCTCAAGGTGGACAATGGAATACTATATTTGTTGAGCAACCTTATTTGCCAAATGGTATGGATAAAGATTATATAAGATGGTTATATACAGCGGTTACAAGAGCTAAACAAAAATTATATTTAATTGGCTTTAAAGACGAAATGTTTGTTGAAACGGAATGATTTGTATATAAATTGAAAGCAGAATTATTAGAAATATTAACTTGAAATGACAGAAACAATTCTTAGTATATTTTTAGGTGTCGGACTTGCGGCTTCAGTGGGCTTTAGAGTCTTCTTACCCTTGTTTGCGTTAAGTTTAGCTGCTTATTTTAATGTTTGGGAGCTCAATGAGTCTTGGTTATGGATTGGTAGTACAACGGCATTAATAACTTTGGGTATTGCAACGCTTGTAGAAATTGTTGCGTATTATATACCTGTAATTGATAATGCGTTAGATACCATCGCAATTCCATTAGCAACTATTGCTGGTACGGCAGTAATGGTTTCTACTGTTGCAGATTTAAGCCCTGTAATAACTTGGGCTTTAGCGATTATAGCAGGTGGAGGAACAGCTGCTGCTGTAAAAAGTTCAGCAAGTGCAACACGTTTAGGGTCTACTGTTTCTACAGCAGGATTTGGTAATCCTATTGTTTCAACCATAGAAACTGGGACTTCCATAATTATGTCTATTATTTCAATTTTTATGCCAATTTTAGCTATTGTTTTTGTACTCTTTATTTTTTATCTCATTTTTAAACTCTATCGAAAGATTAGGCCAAATAAAACAAAACCACCAAATACCAATTAGAAGAGATAAAGTCGTTTTTAAATCTTATTTTTGAAACTAAACAAGTACAATTTACATAAATGAAAATAATCTCAATGATTCCGGCACGCTATAGTGCGTCACGTTTTCCAGGTAAATTAATGCAAAATTTAGCAGGAAAATCTGTAATACTTAGAACTTACGAAGCTACTGTTGCAACTAATTTATTTAGTGAAGTATACGTGGTAACAGATAGTGATATTATTTTTAAAGAGATTGTAGATAATGGCGGAAAAGCTATTATGAGTCTAAAAGAACACGAGTCTGGAAGCGACAGAATTGCAGAAGCAGTCGCTAATATAGATTGCGATATTGTTATTAATGTGCAAGGAGACGAACCCTTTACTGAGCGCGAGAGTTTAGCTAAGGTTATTGATGTTTTTAAAGATGATAAAGACAAAGACATTGATTTAGCATCGTTAATGGTAGAAATTAAGGATTGGGATGAGATAAATAACCCAAACACAGTAAAGGTTATTGTAGATCAACAAAATTTTGCTTTATATTTTTCTAGAAGTCCTATTCCTTATCCTAGAGATAAAGAAGCTGGTGCAAAATATTTTAAACACAAAGGCATTTATGCATTTAGAAAAGAAGCTTTATTAGACTTTACTGTTTTACCAATGCAGTTTTTAGAAGCATCAGAGAAAATTGAATGTATTAGGTATTTAGAATATGGTAAACGAATTAAAATGGTAGAAACAACAATTCAAGGCGTTGAAATTGATACACCAGAAGATTTAGAAAGAGCAAAAAAATTGTGGAAGTAGATTATAAAAACATAAAAGTAATTGGTTTTGATGCTGATGATACACTCTGGGTAAATGAAACCTATTTTAGGGAAGCCGAAGAGGAAGCAGGCAAATTACTATCGCGATATGAAACGCCCAATAAAATAGATCAAGAACTCTTTAAAATGGAAATTAAAAACCTGCCAACATATGGTTATGGTGTAAAAGGTTTTGTTTTATCTATGATTGAGCTAGCCATAGAGCTGTCTAACGGAAAGGTTACCAATAATGTCATCTCAGAAATGTTAACTATCGGTAAGGATATGATTAATAAACCAATAGAATTATTAGAAGGCGTAGAAGACGTTTTAAAAGTTTTATATAAAGACTATAGATTAATTGTTGCCACAAAAGGAGATTTGTTAGATCAAGAACGAAAATTAGAAAAGTCAGGTTTGTTAAAATATTTCCATCATATAGAAGTGTTAAGTGAAAAGCAAGAGGAAAATTATTCTAAATTACTTAATCATCTAGATATAGAGCCCAAATCATTTTTAATGATAGGAAATTCCTTAAAATCAGATATATTACCATTAGTAAATATTGGAGCGAAGGCAATTCATGTACCATTCCAGACTACTTGGCAGCATGAAACTGTGACAAAGAAAGAAGCAAATGGCTCTGAGTATAAAACCGTACAAAGTTTAACTGAAATATTAGAATTTTTTAAATAAAACTTTGAGAATACTTGATAAATATAATTGGAATAGGCGTGCTCATTTTGAGTTTTTCAACACATTTGTAGATCCTTACTTTGGAGTTACCTTTAAAGTTGATGTTACGGAAGCATATAAATTTTCGCGTAATAATAATGTATCTTTTTTTGTTAAATATTTGCACGCTACTATGCGAGCAGTAAATGAAGTGGATAACTTTAAATATAGAATAAACGAAGATAACGAGGTTGTAATTTTCGACAAAATTCATGCCTCTCCAACAATCTTAAGACCTAATAAAACCTTTGGGTTTTCGTTTGTAAATTACGATGATGATATTCTAAAATTTCAAAATAACTTCTTAAAGGAAAAAGAGAGGGTATTTAATTCTACAGATTTGTTTCCTCTCGTTAATTCTATAGATTGTATACATTGTTCGTCTTTACCTTGGGTTAATTTTACAGGCCATAAAGAGCCATTTAAAGGAGGTATGGATTCAATTCCAAAACTAGCATTTAGTAAAATGGAAAGTTTTGGTGCAAAAAAAGAAATGGAAATTGCTGTTAATGTTAATCATGCACTAGTAGATGGTTATCATGTTGGACTTTTATGTGAAAAATTACAATTTCATTTAAATAGTCATTAAATATAAACTAAGTTGTTATTTTTGTTAAAGATATAAAGTAAATGAAATATAAAAATTATCCAATGGTGTCCAGAGTAGTATTTGGTCGAGGTAGTTTTAATCAACTCGATGAAATTCTCTCTCCAAAACGAAAAGGAAGAAATGCACCATTTATATTTTATGTTGATGATGTTTTTAAAGGCAATCATTGGTTAACATCAAGAATTACCCTTTCTTACAAGGATAAGATTATATATGTACCTACTAAAGAAGAACCTAGAACTGAACAAATTGATCAGTTGGTAGAAGACATTATTTTAGAGTATAGTGAATTACCTTCTGGTATTATAGGAATAGGAGGAGGTATTGTTATGGACATTGCAAAGGCTGTGTCTATTATGTTAACCAATAAAGGAGAGTCTAAAGACTACCAAGGGTGGGATTTGGTAAAGCAACCAGCGATTTATCATGTTGGGATACCTACACTATCTGGTACAGGTGCCGAAGTATCTAGAACAACAATTTTAACAGGTCCGATTCGTAAATTAGGAATAAATAGTGACTATACACCTTTTGACCAAGTTCTATTGGATCCAGAATTAACAAAAGACGTACCAAAAGACCAATGGTTTTATACTGGTATGGATTGTTTTGTGCATTGTGTAGAATCTTTAAATGGTACTTTTTTAAATGCTTTTAGTCAGAGTTATGGAGAGAAAGCATTTGAACTTTGTAAAGAAATTTTTTTAGAAGATACATTATCAAAAGAAGAAGCACAAGATAAATTAATGATGGCTTCATGGCATGGTGGAATGAGTATTGCTTATTCTCAAGTTGGCGTTGCACACGCAATGAGCTATGGTTTAGGTTACCTCTTAGGAATTAAACATGGTATAGGTAATTGTATTGTTTTTGATCATTTAGAAGATTATTACCCTGAAGGTGTAGCCATTTTTAAGAAAATGAAAGCCAAACATAATATTCAATTGCCAAAAGGAATTTGTGCGGATTTAGAAGAAGATCAGTTTGACAAAATGATTGAAGTTGCTCTAAGTTTAGAGCCGCTTTGGGAAAATGCTATTGGTAAAAACTGGAAAACTATAATTACTAAACAAAAGCTTCTAGAGCTCTACAAAAAAATGTAAGATGCGCTGGTTAGCTAAATTTATATATTTTAAGTTGTTAGGATGGAAAGTGGTAGGCAATACCAACTTCTCTCAAGATACCGTAAAAAAGGCAGTAATAATAGCTTTTCCCCATACAAGTTGGCACGATTTTTACATAGGTGTGCTACTAAGAAAAGTTACAGGTGTAAAAACTAATTTTGTAGGCAAAAAGGAACTCTTTGTATGGCCTTTTGGTTATTATTTTAGAGCAGTAGGAGGACGATCTTTAGATAGAACTTCCGGACAGAATAAGGTAGAGGCTATATCTAAGCTATTTAAAGAGTCAGACGAATTTAGGCTAACATTAGCACCAGAAGGCACTAGAAAAAAAGTAGATAAATGGAAAACAGGGTTTTACTACATCGCTAAAACCGCCAACGTGCCAATTATTATGTTTACCTTAGATTTTAAAAATAAACAAAATAAAGTTTCAGAACCGTTTTACCCAACTGATGATATGGAAGCAGATTTTAAGTATATGCATTCTTTTTATGAAGGCGTAGAAGGTAAGGTGAAAGAATATAGTTAGAGGTTAAAAAACTAATTTATGGCACGAGATTTGTATTTAATGAAATGCAATGAAACATAAAGTAAACTCTAAGTCCCTAAAAAGAAACATTGTCTCCAAATGATAAATAAGCTGTTTAAATTATTTAGACAGCTTATTTTTTTCAATAAATTTATCGAGTAGCTTATTCGTTTGATTATTTAATTTGTTTTTAAAAAATGGCATTCCGCCAAATAAAAAACCTTTAAATCCTATAGCTTGTTTTGCCCATGTGTGTAGGTTAAATTTATCAGTATGCTTAATAATTAACCCATCTTTAAATTGAAATGAAGCATCAATTTTATTGTGAACTTTACGACCAGTTTTACTGAAAGTGTAAAAAGCTTCCCAATGAGCAGAGCCAAGGTTTTCATTTACTTTTATTTTTGAAAATTCTACTTTAAAGCTATTGTCATTTTGAGAATTACACAGCATTAACCACATTGCTTTTGCACGTTCGCCTTTTAAGATGCCAAAAGCAGGATCTTCAAAAACCACATCATCATGATAACATGATGCCATAGTTTTGCCATCAGAATTATTCAATGCCATGTAAAATGTTTCAATAAGTTTTTGCATAATCTAATGGTTTTTAAAATTTATAAAACTGCTTGTTGCAAAAATACGCAAGTATTACGCTAATAGTTAATATTCAATAATCGTAATAATAGTAAAATTAAGGTGCCATACATAGTTAAAGTAGTTTTTTAATTATACCTTATTATTTCCACACCCAATCCGTTTCATCCAAATAACCAATATTTAAATCTAAAAAGAGCTTTTTAAATTCAGTTTCATCTTCTATAGCATGTTTAGGAATTACAAATGACATTTCAGATTTTAGTCGTAAGAAAAAATGGTTTTTAAGTTCAATAAGTTTATCAAATTCAGAAACTTTTATAGAGGTTTTTGTACCTTCATCAGTGGCTTCTAATACGTTCGATTCTTTAATAAAATTAAGTGTAGCTTCTTTATTAATTCTATTTTTATAATTTTCATTTATATGCTTTTCAAAGTGTTTTTTATATCTATATTTTGCATATAACGGATGGAATAAATACCAAAGAATGGCAGCTATAAAAAAGGTTACGGCGATAATATATTGATTTATAATTAATGCAATTATAATTAAACCGATGTAGATTAAGGGTACTATGTTTCTAGATTTTTTACGGTTCTTTTGTTGTACTTCCGATTTAGATGAAAAGTACAACTGGTATTCTAAAAAATCGTAAAAACTTAATTTGAATTGTAATTTCATTTGTTACTTCAATTATAATTTTGGTTTAATCAGTTTGTATAACGCTTTATCTTATCCATCAATTTTCTAGTATTAGAATATACAAAAGCATTGGTTTTAGCATAATGAAACGAAATAAAACAAACTACAGTCAGAAACAATAATGCGCCAATTATGGCTTGCCAAGGGACTAGAGTTTTTCCGATGATTTGATGTAATCCTAAACCTGTAAAACTTCCATAAATGATAATAAAATGAATAACATATATAGAAAGCGTTTTCTGTCCTATTTTAAGAATTAATGGTTTCTTAATATAGTTTTCAGCTGCATAAAATAATGCAAAAAGTATTAGTACATTTCCTAGTCTAGTGAAGAGGTAATTGTAATATGCTACGTCTTTAAATAGTGAAACGTCCAGCCAGTAATAGAGTTTCATTAATAAATAAGAAGATTTAAGAATCAATACCGTTCCGACAATAAAAAATCCTGATACTATAGCTATTTTAAACTTAGGACGTTCTACATAACGATAAAATAAAGTAGAAATAAAGGCACCAAAAGCAACATAGCCAAACCACGGAATAATAGTGAAAATAGAGCCTTTAGCTTTAGATAAATAATTTGAAACCAATGTTGGCAGTTGCGGTAACTCTAAATAACGATATAATGGTTCGGTCATAAAAATAGCAATACCTAGTATTACCATTAAAATTGAAAAAATTAAAGTTTTTTTAAAGGTTAATTTATAAAAAACCACAATGATAATGAGTGATAAACCAATACATTGTAAAACATCTACGATTAGAAAATAGGTGTTAAATTTACCAAAAAGCCATTCGAAAATTGGAACACGTAATATGTAACCAATACCAATGAGCATTAAACCTCGCATTACACCTTTGCGCATGCGTTGATTGATGTTTCCACTTTGTTTTGCTCTTATTAGTAAATAGGAAAATATGAGTCCAGAAATAGTGAAAAAAGTTGGTGCTGTAATACCTCTAAAATATTCCCAAGTTTTAAAAGCTAAATGGTTTTGGTCTCTATAGGAAGGGTCGAGTAAAGTGTCTATAAAATGCCCTTGTAACATCATTAAAATGGCGAATGCTCTAACAGCATCAATGAAATATAGACGACTCGGATTCAATTGGTATGATTAGTTGATAATAAATATACTTTTAATTATTTAAAACTTATGAATTGCTAATTCTTTTTTTGTGTAATCATTTTTTATAGCGGTTTGAATTATAAGCATAAATCAAGCTTGTAACAAGGTGTTTAATATTGTGTTTTAGTTTTAATAGTTGTTTAATTAATCAGCCAAAAATGTATCTAAATATCATGCAATAAAATTTGGTGTGTTGGTAGTTCAATTTTAATCAATACTGTAAATTTCAAATGTGAAATTTATTTGTATTTGGTGCGGAGAGCCAACAATATCTTCAAGCACATAAGCTAACTTTAAGTCGTAATTGTTCATTATTGAAACGAGGTTTTGACTATGAGTTCCGTATAGATTTCCCGAAATTGGATTATCTTGAAAAGTGCCAGGGAAAACTTCTGCAACAACTTTAAATGGATAGGCATCTTCAATAGTATTTACAGCTTCATCAAAACCTAGAATTAATTTAGAAAACGGATTTGCACCATTATCTAAATGTGTTAAAAAATGACTTTCAAAATCGATTATTCTAACCAGTTGTATTTTGTTAAAATCTAAAGTGTTATCTACTGATATATCAATTAATTTATAATTTGAAACTGAAGTTACACCAGAGTAGTATTCGTTATTGGTTTCTTCTGTGATAAAATTAAATGTGTACGGAACGGTTACGGTTGTTTTATTTAAACCAAAAAGCGGAAGAACGGTAAAGCTTTTTACATCAGTCCAATGACTATAACCTGTGCTAAGTTCATTATCTTTTGTTCTGGCTCTGTAGCTAATATATTTAGGGTTTTCAAGCGGAATTAAATATTGTGGCACCGAATAATAATGAACATATTGATTGCCGTAACCAGCAGAAAATTCATTATTCAATTCATGAAACTTGCCATAATCATCGCACGTAAATGGTGTATCAGTTTCAATAATTTGTAATTCAGTATTACTTAAACCATCAGGTAGTGTCCAACGTATTTCTACTATTTCATTAGAGTAAAACGTTGCGTTGTTAGAATTTTCTATAATAGGCTTATCATAGGTTTCTAAATACTTTAAATGCTCGGGAGTAGGTATTACATTTTCGCAAGGATTGGTTAAAACAATTCCATCATTAGTTCCGTCATCAGATTCGCAAGCCGTTATAAAAATAAATAATGCTAAATATAAGATTTGAAATACTCTTTTCTTCATAATTTGCAGTTGATTTATGAGAATGCTTATGGACTATAATTAGGCTGTGTAAATCAAATGGTTGTTAATTAAAAACCACTCTCTTCTGCCATTTTAACAACACCAACTGTTAATATTAAATTAGCAAAACGACGCTGCTCACCTGTTTGAATAATTAAGGTAGTGTTTGGATCTCTAATCTTGTCGTAAAAAGCCCATCGTTCCATTTCATCCCAAGTAGCGTCACCTAATAATTTTTTATAGGCTTGGTGTATTTCCGCATTGGCTTCAGCTGGTTTTTCCATAACAATACCACCTTGAATAGGGCAAACCTCTAAAATACCTTCTAACACTGTTAAAGCATCTAATAGTCCAGGTTTAAAGTTTAAATGAACGGTTGTAGAGTTGGGACCTGTCATTGCTCCAACTGGTAAATTTCCATCTGCAATAACAATTTGCGCAAAATGACCAGAACGAGCAAGGGCTTCCATAATAGTCGGGTGAATAACTGGAGTCTTTAACATAAATATAGTTTTAAAAAGTAGATAAATAATCTAATCGTTAAATCCATAATTGGACTTAACGATTAGTTATTATTATTATTATTAATTACATGTTGTAAACACCACCATTGATATCTAACGTTGCTCCAGTAATAAATCCGTCATATTCAGATGCTAAGTATACTACAGCTCTAGCTACGTCATTTGCATTACCAGCTCGTTGAATCGGAATACCAGCTGTGGTTTCTGCTGCAGATTCTTTTGTAGTATGTGTATTATGGAAAGATGTACCAAGTATAAGGCCAGGAGCAACAGCATTCACTCTAGTTCCTTGTGCTCCTAATTCTGTCGAAAGTGCTCGAGTAAATGTAAGAATGGCGCCTTTACTTGTTGAGTAAACTAAAGAACCTGGATGGCCACCTTTACGTCCTGCTAGCGAAGCTAAATTAACAATACTACTATTCTCATTTTCTCCTAAATAAGGAGCAGCTGCTCTTGTTACAAACATCATAGACGTCATGTTGATATCCATAACCTTATGCCAAAATTCTGTTTCCATTTCGTTTAGCATTTTACGTGCAACAAGCGATCCAGCATTATTAATCAATATGTCTAAACCACCAAATGCATCTACTGTTTTTTTGACCAATGCATTTGCGTCATCTTCTTTTGTTAAATCTCCACTAATTGATATAGCTTTTTGCCCTTTTTTATGAGCATAGTCTACTAGTTGGTTTGCAGTGTCTGCGCTAGAAAAATAGTGAATAGCAACATTTGCTCCGTTATCAATAAAGTGCTTGGTGATTGCTTCTCCAATCCCTTGAGCTCCAGCAGTTATTAGTACATTTTTATCTGTTAGTTTAGTGTTGCTTTTCATGTTGTTTTGAAATTAATAAAGTTGATTAATATTGAAAGTAATAGTTGTTTTATAAGAACTATAGTTTAGTCTAGTACAAATATAAGATAATATGCTAGGTTATTTTAGAAACAGGGTTTGTAGAATTTTGTTTTTTTAAAATTAATTTAAACATAATGCTGCATATTAAAACGGTTTACTAATTTTATCATCTATGAAAATTTTAGATGAATTACTTAAGGGCTTTTCTTCCCTAGCTTGGGGATTGCCTTTGTTGATTATTTTAATAGGAGGTGGTCTCTATTTATTAATTCGATCAAGGTTTTTACCATTTCGATATTTAGGACATGCAATAAATGTATTACGAGGAAAGTATGATAATCCAAATGACCCAGGACAAATTTCCCATTTTCAGGCATTAACAACGGCATTATCAGCCACTGTAGGTATGGGGAATATTGCAGGAGTCGCCGTGGCAATTTCTGTTGGTGGACCTGGAGCTGTATTTTGGATGTGGATAAGTGCTATCGTTGGTATGTCTACAAAATTCTTTACATCTACTTTAGCAATTATGTATAGAGGAAAGGATAGTGCAGGAGAAATTCAAGGTGGACCTATGTATTTTATTACAGAAGGGTTAGGCAAATCTTGGAAGCCTTTGGCTGTGTTTTTTAGCCTTTGCGGATTAATTGGAGCTTTGCCTGTATTTAACGTTAATCAACTTACACAGGCTTTAAATGATATTTTATTAATTCCAAATGGTGTAAAAGTTGGTTTTTCTACCAATCTCTATATTGGAATCGTTTTAGTAAGTATTACTGCATTAGTAATATTGGGTGGTATAAAACGAATTGGTTCAGTAGCTTCGAGATTGGTGCCAAGTATGGTCGCTTTATATTTTGTATTGGTTATTATTATTCTTGTGGCTCACAGTGATGTGTTATTTTACTATTTAAAATTGATTTTTACAGATGCTTTTGCGGCGAATTATTACCCAAAAGATGACACTTTTTTAGGTGGTGTTTTGGGTGCATTAATTCTACATGGTATTAAACGTGGTGCTTTTTCTAATGAAGCTGGTATTGGTACGGCTCCAATGGCTCATGGAGCAGCTAAAACAGATGAACCAGTTCGCGAAGGGCTTGTTGCTATGTTGGGTCCCGCGATAGATACTTTAATAGTTTGTACACTCACGGCTTTAGCAATTTTAGTCACTGGTGTTTGGGAAACTACCTCAGATAATGGTGTTAGTCTAACGGCTTCGGCTTTTGCTGATGTAATGCCAACGTACGGAAAATATGCATTACTGATTTGTATTTCCATTTTTAGTATGAGCTCTTTGTTTTCATATTCATATTATGGAACAAAATGTATGTCCTTTCTTTTTGGAGATAAAAACAAGCATTACTATAACTACTTTTATATCTTAAGTATTCTTATTGGTGCTACTACTAGTTTAAGTATGATGATTAATCTAATTGATGGTGTGTTTGCTCTAATGGCAATTCCAACAATGATTGCGACTATTGTTTTGGCACCAAAAGTCATTATTGAATTGAAAGCATATATAAAGCGGTTAAAATAGATATTACTAAAAGTTTCTGTATATACAAATAGTGGAAATTGTTCAGGTTATATAAGGTTTAGAGTGTGATTTATGCAATTGCTTAATTGGTTTTACTTTAATAGCTTCTAAAGCTAGTATTCATAATTATTTAGCAGCTTTTTTTTGTGAAAATGAGATATTTTAAATATTTATCTTTTAATTATGTTGCTAAATTGATATATTTATGCTAAATAAATATATATGAATATTGATAGTTGTCCAAATTGTAATTCTAGTCATTATATTAAAAGCGGAATCGTTAGTGGTAGGCAGCGTTATAAGTGTAAAAAATGTAATTACTTCTTTTCTGTAAACAAAATAGGAAAACAGATTGATGATTATTACGTTAATAAATCACTTCAATTGTATTTAGAAGGGTTAACGTATAGAGAGATTGAACGAATTCTAGGGGTTTCTCATGTTAGTATTATGAACTGGGTAAAAAAATATAATATTAAACGACCATACAATTCTAACTACCATCCAACTTACAAAATACTAAATGCAACAGAGCTTGGGGTTTACTTTAGTGATGCTGAAAACATAAAAGGAGCTGGTGTCATTGTAACGGAACTTGGAGACAAGTTTATGCTTATTAAATGGGAGCGATTTAAAGATTAGTATAGTAAATTAACAAATAAATATATTAAGTTTATTTTAACTGATTGTTTTATAGAAATTAGTGGTGCATACAAAACCAATTTAATAACTAACTAATTTTTAAACAATGAGAAAACAACACTTTATATTGATTGGACTTCTTTTAGTATCCTTTCAATTACTGAAGGCTCAAGGCTCTCCTGATTATACTGGAGGTCTTAAGTTTAAATTTAACGAAGATGGCTCTAAATATCTTCGGCTTATTTCTTGGGCACAAGTCCAAGCCAATTACAATACCGATGAAACCTTTGATGGAAACGGAAATGAAAACAGTAAATTAAACTTTAATTTACGTCGTGCAAGAGTTTTAATGTTTGCGCAAATCAACAAAGACTTTTTAATCTTAACACATTTTGGATTAAATAGCTTAACAAGTACTACGTTAAGTCCAACTGGTAAAGGAGATGGTTCACAGCTCTTTTTTCACGATGTTTGGGCGCAATACAATTTAGGTAAAGATCACACAGTGGGTGGTGGTTTACATTATTTTAATGGTATATCTAGATTAAATAATCAAAGTACTTTAAACATGATGACCTTAGATAATAATCGTCAATCTTGGGCTACCATTGGATTGTCTGATCAATTTGCACGTCATTTAGGTGTATTTTTAAAAGGTAAATTTGATAAGCTACAATATCGCGTGGCAATTAATGATGCTTCTACATCAACATTAGATTCTAGAACTGCAACGGCAGGAGGAGATGCAGTTTACAATGGGCGTTTAAATCTGGGTTCTAAGGACGCTGGCAAAACTTATGCAGGTTATTTTGATTATCATTTTTTAGACCAAGAATCTAATTTTTTACCATATAAAGTAGGCTCTTATTTAGGAGGAAAAAAGGTTTTTAATGTTGGTGCTGGTTTCTTTCTGCATCCAAAAGGATCTGTGATAGATACAGGTTCTGCATTATCACCTAATTTAGAAGGTGAGGACGTTTCAATTTTTGCGGTAGATGCTTTTTATGATGCTCCAATTGGAGAGGATGGAAGCGCACTTACAGCTTACGCAGTTTATCAAAATAATAATTATGGAAAAAACTATCTCTACAGTGCTTACGGAACAGGAAGCATGATTTATGGTCACGTTGGTTATGTTTTTAAAGGTGATGCAGCTAAAACACGCTATCAGCCTTATGTAAGTTATGGCACACATAGCTATGATGCTGTAAGTGATGATCGATCAACACTAGGAATAGGAGTAAATGCTTATATGAGTGGGCATAATTCAAAATTAACTTTAGAATATAAAAATCAACAGTTTGGTGCTTTAGATGCAAATACTATTTCGCTTCAAGCAATGATTTACCTATAAAAACTAATAACGATGAGTGAAAAACAAAAAAACGCAACAGCGTACTGGAAAGAAAATCTAAAGTACTTAGTTATTCTACTAGCAATATGGTTTATAGTATCCTTTGGGTGTGGCATATTATTTAGAGAAGCATTAAATGAAATTAGACTTGGAGGATTTAAACTAGGTTTCTGGTTTGCACAACAAGGATCCATATATGTATTCGTAATTCTAATATTCGTGTACGTAAGATTAATGAACAAACTAGATAAAAAATACGGTTACGACGAATAGTTGAAACTAATAACCTTAATGTTTGCTTTAATTTTTAAACAGAGGTGTCAGTTCGAGTGATTCCGATTTTTATCGGAATTGTATCGAGAACATTTCAAAATTTTAAAGCTAAACCAAAAAAAACAAAATATTATGAGTGTACAAACATGGACATGGTTGTTAGTAGGAATTACTTTCGCCTTATATTTCGGAATAGCAATTTGGGCTAGAGCTGGCTCAACTAAAGAATTTTATGTAGCAGGAGGAGGTGTTTCTCCTTTAGCTAATGGTATGGCAACTGCAGCCGATTGGATGAGTGCGGCTTCCTTTATTAGTATGGCAGGTATTATTTCCTTTGCAGGTTATGATGGTTCTGTTTATTTAATGGGTTGGACAGGCGGATATGTGCTTTTAGCATTATTACTAGCACCATATTTACGGAAATTTGGGAAATTCACAGTTCCAGATTTTATTGGAGATAGATATTACTCAAACACGGCAAGAACAGTAGCTGTAATTTGTGCTTTAATTGTATCATTTACATATGTGGCAGGTCAAATGCGTGGTGTTGGGATTGTGTTTTCTCAATTCTTACAAGTAGATATCAATATAGGTGTTATTATAGGAATGACAGTAGTTTTAACCTTTGCATTATTAGGAGGTATGAAAGGTATCACCTATACGCAAGTGGCACAATACTGTGTTTTAATCTTTGCTTTTATGGTGCCTGCATTTTTCATTTCTATGCAAATGACAGGAAACATTATTCCACAATTAGGAATGGGAGGAACCGTTGAAGGTGGCGAATTTCTTCTTGATAAGTTAGACAAACTTCATACAGAATTAGGTTTTAATGAATATACAAGTGGTACCAAATCAACATGGGATGTATTCGCTATTACTTTAGCATTAATGACAGGAACTGCTGGATTACCTCACGTAATTGTGCGTTTCTTTACAGTACCTAAAGTAAAAGATGCACGTAAATCAGCAGGTTATGCTTTGTTCTTAATTGCTATTTTATATACCACAGCACCTGCAATTGCAGTGTTCTCAAGAACTAATTTAATTGAAACAGTAAGTAATCAACAATATTCTGAAATTCCAGTTTGGTTTAAAAATTGGGAAAATACAGGATTAATTGCTTGGTCTGATAAAAATGGCGATGGAAAAATTCAATATGTTGCTGGTAATGCGTTAGATGGCAAGAAGCCAGTATATACAGAAGCTAGAGGTTTAAACGGAGAACGTATGATTTCTAATGCAAGTGCTGCGAAAAATGAATTATACGTTGATAGAGATATTATGGTATTAGCTAATCCAGAAATTGCAAAACTCCCAAATTGGGTAATTGCATTAGTGGCAGCAGGTGGTTTAGCAGCAGCTTTATCTACAGCAGCAGGATTACTGCTTGTGATTTCTACTTCTATTTCTCACGATTTAATTAAAAAACAATTAAAACCAGACATTTCTGATAAAGGAGAATTAACAGCAGCAAGAATCTCAATTTTTGTGGCAATTTTAATCGCAGGATACTTTGGTATTAATCCACCAGGATTTGTCGCCGCAGTCGTCGCGCTCGCCTTTGGTCTAGCAGCCGCTTCCTTTTTTCCAGCGATTATTCTTGGGATTTTTGATAAGCGAATGAATAGCCAAGGAGCCATCTCAGGTATGGTTGTAGGTATCGTATTAATGCTATTTTATATGATGAAATTTAAACTAAATATGTTTGGTGGAGGTACAAGTGAAGATTGGTGGTTTGGGACATCTCCAGAAGGATTTGGAACAATTGCAATGTGCGTCAATATTGTGATTTCAGTAGTGGTGTCTAGGTTAACAGCTGCACCTCCTCAAAATGTTCAAGATATGGTTGAGAGTATTAGAATACCTTCTGGAGCAGGTGAAGCTTCAAGTCATTAAATACTTGTTCTAATTTAAATGATTCGGACATAATTTTAATTTTGTTAGTTAGAAAATCAGCATTACCTATGTAGTGCTGATTTCTTATATTAGTAAAATAATGGTAATTAGATTGATATTGTCTGAATTAGGAAGTTAAAATTAAGTTGAGTTATTAGGAGCATATGAAAAAACGTCACGAACAAAAATTAGTAGTCTTATCTATTGCATTGCTTTTTATTTTTAATATACCTTTTGTATTAATTTTTAATAATCAAGGCGCCATTATGGGTGTTCCTACATTTTATTTTTCAATTTTTTCTATTTGGTTAGTATCAATTATTGTTTCATATATCGTACTAAAAAGGCATTATGAATAATTATACTTTAATATTTATTATTATCATTTATTTAGCTGTGTTATTCTACATAGCTTTTGTAGCTGAAAAAAAGCATCAAAGTAAATGGGTTAATAATCCTTATGTGTATACGTTGTCATTAGCTGTGTATTGTTCGGCTTGGACCTATTACGGAAGCGTTGGTATTGCAGCAAATTCGGGAATTAACTTTTTGCCCATTTATTTAGGGCCAGTTATTGCAGCGCCTTTATGGATTGTTGTACTTCGTAAAATTATAAGAATTTCTAAACAACATAAAATTTCTTCTATTGCAGATTTTATTTCATTACGTTATGGTAATAACAGATTTTTAGGTGCATTGGTCACAGTGGTGTGCTTATTTGGAACCTTACCTTATATTTCATTGCAATTAAAAGCAGTGTCAGAAACTTTTGAAATTATGTCAGACGATACCAGTTATATATCTACAACTGTTATTGACGATTCTACATTTTATGTCGCTTTGTTGTTGGCTGTTTTTGCTACATTTTTTGGTACGCAAAATACGGATGCTTCCGAAAAACATAAGGGCATTATTGCTTCTGTAGCATTTGAGTCTGTTTTAAAGCTTGTCTTCTTTTTAGTTATTGGTATTTATATTACGTTCTATTTGTATGAAGGCACTACAGATATTTTTAATCAAATATCTATTAAAGAAAATTTTAAATCATTATCCACTTTAAATGGTGTAGAAGATGGATTTAATTGGTTTTTTATGATTGCTTTGTCTTTTATGGCTATATTTTTATTGCCAAGACAATTTCAGGTGTCGGTTTTAGAAAACAATAGAGAGAAGCATTTAAAAAAAGCAATTTGGTTATTTCCATTGTATTTATTACTCTTTAATGTTTTTGTAATCTTTATTGCTTGGGCAGGTAAATTAACGTTTGGCACAACGGAAAATGCAGAATATTATACGCTTTTACTTCCGCTACAAAATGGAAATTCTTTTTTAGCAACACTAGTTTTTTTAGGTGGTTTTTCTGCTGTTATTTCAATGGTAATTGTATCCACATTGGCACTGTCTACAATGGTGAGTAATAATTTAATTATTCCTTACGGATTTTTAGATAAATTTATTAAAAATCAACCAGAGCGTAATTCTAAGTATATTAAGAATATTAGACGTATTTCTATATTTACCATCATCATTACGGCCTATTTCTTTTATGTTTCTTTTTCAAAAGAGTTGTCATTGTACTCTATAGGTTTAATATCTTTTGTAATTATAGCGCAGTTAGCACCTTCTTTTTTTATTGGTTTGTATTGGAATCGTGGTTCGGCAAAAGCTGCAATTATAGGGACTATTGCAGGTTTCTTAATTACAGTTTATACTTTGGTGTTACCCTTTACATTAAGTGCATATACAGGTACTGATGATTTTACACAATATGGTTTAATGGGTGTTTCTAATTTAAAACCCTATGCTTTATTTGGAATAGATTTTTTAAGCCCTCCAGCTCATGCATTTTTTTGGAGCATGACTATTAATTTATTATGTTATTTAACGTTTTCATTAACCTCAAAAGGTAATTATAGAGAACGAAATTATGCAGAAATGTTTGTAGATAGTAAGAATTTTACAACGCTTCAAGATAGTGCATTAGTATGGAAAGGTGAAGCTTATGTTTCTGATATTAAAAATGTACTCATTAGATTTTTAGGTGAGAAAAGAGCGACTAGAGCATTAAATATTTTCTTTACAAAATACAAATTACCAAAAGACACGCAGTTAGCTGACGCAAGACTAATTAATTTTTCTGAAAAACTGTTAACCGGAAGCATAGGTTCTGCTTCTGCAAAAATATTAATTGCCAGTGTTGTAAAAGAAGAGCAAATAAGTTTGGTTGAAGTATTAAAAATTTTAGAAGAATCTAAAGAAAACATTGTTAGTAACAAGGTGCTGCTTGAAAAATCAAATGAGCTTTCTCAATTATCAACAAAACTAAAGGATGCTAATAATGAATTAATTTCTAAAGACAGACAGAAAGACGAATTTTTAGATACGGTAGCACATGAACTTAAAACACCAATAACAGGTATACGAGCAGCAACAGAATTGTTAATGGATGAGGATGATGATATGCCAAAAGAAACTAAGGCACAATTTTTAAAAAATATCCTTCAAGATTCTGACCGTTTAGGACGATTAATTCATAATATTCTTGATTTTGAAAAATTAGAAACAGGTCGTTTGCATTTAGATATGCAATACAAAGATATTCAAGAAACAATTGTAAAAGCTATTTCTAGTATTTCTCAAATAGCAGCTAAAAAAGAAGTGACAATCATTAATCATAATACACATAGTTTTAGTACTAATTATGATGAAGACCGCATACTTCAGGTTTTAACTAATTTACTGTCTAATGCTATTAAGTTTTGTAGTCCTAAATCTGGAAAAATTATAGTAGATTATAAACTAGGAAACGAAAAAGTTGAAATCTCTGTAACGGACAATGGTAAAGGGATTCCAGAAGAAGATTATGATTATATTTTCGATAAATTCTATCAGTCAAAAGACCAAAATACAAGAAAACCACAAGGGAGTGGATTGGGTTTAGCTATTACCAAGCAAATAGTAGAGAAACATAACGGTAAAATTTGGGCAAAAAAAGACGTTAAAAATGGTGCTTCACTTGTTTTTACGATACCTTTTAAGTAAATTGTATGCATAAAGTATGAAGAAGAAAATATTAATTGTTGACGATGAGCCAAATATTGTGATGTCGTTAGAATATACCTTCAAAAAACAAAATTTTGAAGTGTTTATAGCAAGGGATGGAAGTGAGGCTTTAGAAATATTAAAACATCAAATTCCTAATGTAATTTTGTTAGATATTATGATGCCAAATGTAGACGGATATCAAACATTAACACATATTAAAAATACAGACAGTTTAAGAAATACTAAAGTCGTTTTTTTAACTGCTAAAAATAAAGCTTCAGATATTGAAAAAGGTTTAAAACTTGGAGCGGATAAATATTTAACAAAGCCTTTTTCAGTAAAAAAAATAGTTTCAGAAATATTGGAACTAGTGACTTAGAAATAGTCTTTTAAGTCTTTTAATAAATTGGTTTTGTATGCAAACAAACTAAGTTTAATTAAAAGTTTAAAGACATGAAATTTCATATTAATCCGTTAGCGTCAGATATTTTAATAAGTATCTATGCTGTTGCTACGCTTTATTTAAGATTTAAATTTGAAAATACTGCTGAGGTAAGTCCTATCAACTCAATAGTGATGGGAGTTTGTTTTGTGGTGATAATTTGGGTGTTAATAAAACTCAAGGTGCTTAATCCTAATTGGTTTGGCTTGCTTAAATCTAAAAAAGCATAGTCATGAAATACCAAAATTTTTATAAAAATAGTATTGAAAATCCTGAGGAATTTTGGGCAGAACAAGCCAATCAATTAGAATGGTTTAAAGCGCCAGAACAAATAATATCCAAGGATAAATATAATTATACACAATGGTTTTCAGATGGACAACTTAATTTAAGCTATTTGTGTATAGATAAGCATATTAACGCTGGTTTTGGAGCGCAAGATGCTATTGTTTACGATTCTCCTGTAACTCATACAAAACAACATATTTCCTTTAATCAATTACATCATGAGGTATCTAAACTTGCTGGAGGAATACAAGATTTAGGATTACAAAAAGGAGACACCTGTATCATTTATATGCCAATGATTCCGCAAGCATTATATGCTATGTTGGCATGTGCTAGAATAGGTGTAATACATTCGGTTGTGTTTGGCGGTTTTGCGCCACATGAACTCGCCATACGAATTGATGATTGTAAGCCTAAACTGATAATTACTGCATCAAATGGTATTGAAATTGAACGTATTATTCCTTATAAGCCATTTGTAGATGAAGCCCTTGTAAAAGCTATGAACAAACCGAAACATGTTATTGTTTTTGATCGAGAACTGGGTGTTGAGATACCAAAAAAAAACTATGACGTAGATTATTTAACTTTGGTTGATAAATCTCCATCTATAGAGGCTGTATCACTAGAGTCAACGCATCCTTCATATATATTATATACCTCAGGAACTACAGGAACACCAAAAGGAATAATAAGAGACACAGGTGGTTATGCAACCGCTTTAAAATTCTCTATGAAATATATTTATGGTTTAAATGAAGGTGAGGCATTTTGGGCGGCAAGTGATGTAGGTTGGGTTGTAGGGCATAGTTATATCGTTTATGGACCATTATTAAATAGAAATACAACAATTCTATTTGAAGGTAAACCTATAAAAACACCAGATGCTTCTACATTTTGGCGCGTAATTAGTGAACACAATGTAAAGGTGATGTTTACGGCACCAACAGCTATTAGAGCCATTAAAAAAGAAGACCCAACGGGTCATATGATTAAAAGGTTTGATTTGTCTTGTTTAAAATATCAGTTTCTAGCAGGAGAACGTTGTGATGTTGCGACTTTAAATTGGACAGAAGAAAAACTTAATGTTCCAGTAATAGACCATTGGTGGCAAACTGAAAGTGGATGGCCTATGTTGGCTAATATGGTTGGTGTTGGATTACAACCTGTAAAACCAGGTTCTGCAGGTTTGCCTGTTTGTGGGTATGATATTCAAATTTTAAATGAAGAAGGTGACGTTGTTAAAGATAATGTAGAAGGTTATGTTGCCGTTAAATTGCCTTTGCCTCCAGGTACTTTAAGCAATCTTTGGGGAAATCCAGAACGTTTTAAATTTGGATATTTAAATCGATTTCCTGGGTATTATTTTTCAGGCGATGGTGGTTATAAAGATGAAGATGGTTATGTCTTTATTACGGGACGTGTGGATGATATTATAAACGTTGCTGGTCACAGGCTATCTACAGCAGAAATGGAAGAAATTGTAGCATCTCACAAAGCTGTTGCAGAATGTGCTGTGTTTGGAGTGCATTGTGAACTAAAAGGTCAAAAACCATTGGGATTAGTGGTTTTAAAGTCTGGTGAGACGTTAGATAATCGTGTAATTCAAAAAGAGATTATTCAAGATGTACGTAAGGAGATAGGAGCTGTAGCATCATTTAGAGATGTCTTAGTTGTTGACCGGTTACCAAAAACTCGAAGTGGAAAAATTCTTCGTAAATTATTAAGAAATATAGCAGACGAACGACAGTATAACATACCATCTACCATTGATGATGTAACAATAATCGAAGAAATAAAAACTAAATATCAAACCCATCATATTGGGATTTATAAATAACTAAATATTAAACAACAAAATTATGAGTAATTATCACATAAAACATCTAGAAGAGTATTATCAAGTTTATCGTAAATCGGTTAGAAATCCAGAGAATTTTTGGGAAGAAATAGCAGAAGAACATTTTTTGTGGCGACAAAAATGGGATAATGTTTTAAGTTGGGATTTTTCAAAACCAGAGATTAAATGGTTTGAAGGAGCAAAACTTAACATAACAGAAAATTGTATAGATAGACATTTGTATACAAGAGGAGATAAAACAGCTATTATTTTTGAACCAAACAGTCCAGAAGAGGAATCTCAACATATTACATACAGAGAATTACACGAGCGTGTTTGTAGGTTTGCTAATGTTTTAAAAGAAAATGGCGTAGAAAAAGGAGATCGTGTTTGCATTTACTTACCAATGATACCAGAGTTAGCAATATCCTTATTGGCTTGTGCTAGAATTGGAGCAATACATTCTGTAGTTTTTGCAGGCTTTTCATCTACTGCATTAGCAACAAGAATTAATGATAGTGATTGCAAAATGGTAATCACCTCAGATGGCTCATATCGTGGTTCAAAAACAATAGATTTAAAAGGTATCGTAGACGAAGCGTTAGAAGAGTGTGAAGGCGTAAATAATGTTTTGGTGGTCAACCGAATTAATTCTGAGATTAATATGAAAGAAGGTCGAGATCAATGGTTACAACCTTTATTAGATAAAGCTCATCACCAATGTGTACCAGAAATAATGGATGCAGAAGATCCATTATTTATTCTTTATACTTCTGGGTCAACAGGGAAACCAAAAGGTATGGTGCATACAACAGCTGGTTATATGGTATATTCAGCATATACTTTTAAGAATGTATTTCAGTATAGAGAAAAAGATGTGTATTGGTGTACTGCAGATATTGGTTGGATTACAGGTCACAGTTATATTGTTTATGGACCATTATGTAATGGTGCAACTACTGTAATGTTTGAAGGTGTGCCAAGTTATCCAGATTTTGGACGCTTTTGGGAAATTGTAGAAAAACATAAAGTCAATCAATTTTATACGGCACCAACGGCTATTAGAGCTTTGGCTAAAGAAGGTGTTGAGCATTTGGAGAAACATGATTTATCATCAATTAAAGTTCTAGGAACTGTAGGAGAACCTATTAACGAAGAAGCTTGGCACTGGTATGACGATAATGTTGGAAAGAAAAAAGCGCCAATTGTAGATACTTGGTGGCAAACAGAGACAGGCGGAATTATGATTACGCCAATCGCTTTTGCTACACCTACTAAACCAACTTATGCAACACTGCCTTTTATTGGTATTCAGCCTGCTTTAATGGATGAGCATGGACAAGAAATTAAAGGAAATCAAGTGGATGGTCGTTTATGTATAAAGTTTCCTTGGCCAAGTATGGCGAGAACTATTTGGGGCAATCATCAACGTTATAAGGATACTTATTTTTCGGCATACGACAATAAATATTTTACAGGAGATGGAGCTTTAAGAGATGAAGTAGGCTATTATAGAATAACAGGTAGAGTAGATGATGTTATCATTGTCTCTGGTCATAATTTAGGTACAGCTCCAATTGAAGATGCTATTAATGAGCATCCTGCTGTTGCAGAAAGTGCAATAGTTGGTTATCCTCATGATATTAAAGGAAATGCTTTATATGGTTATGTTACCTTAAAAGAAACAGGAGAATATAGAAACCATGATAATTTACGTAAGGAAATAAATCAGATTATTACAGAGCAGATAGGACCTATTGCTAAGCTAGATAAAATTCAATTTACAAATGGATTACCAAAAACACGAAGTGGAAAAATTATGCGTAGAATTTTAAGAAAAATTGCTTGCAATGAAACAGACCAATTAGGCGATACAAGTACATTATTAAATCCAGAAGTTGTTCAAGATATTATTGATAATGTAAAGTAGCATTTAAGATTCGCTCGTTTTTTTAGCTTTAGCTAATTCAACTATGGCTTTTAATTTTGCTTTACGCTCTGCATCTTTAGTTTTAATTTTGTTCTTTTTCTGAGCAATTAACTTACTGTGTTTAGCCTTGTTTGTCGTATTTTTTTCGCGCCCTTTTTTGGCCATTGTATCTTAAGTATTAATTATAAGACAAAACTAAGCATAAATTAGTATAAACTTAATGGCATTATCCGTTCTTCTGTTCGGCAATGCCATTTGCTTTTTTATCTTTGCAAAAAAAATACAATGTTAAGAGCAGTTTTATTCGATATGGATGGTGTTATTGTAGATACAGAGCCATTACACAGAAAAGCTTATCACCAAATGTTTAACGAAGTCTCTATTGATGTAAAAGAAGATTTATATGCCTCTTTTACTGGGCAATCTACTATAAATATATGCAAACGATTAGTCGATCATTTCTCTTTAAGTGAAACACCAGAATATTTGGTGAGCTTAAAGCGCAAGCACTATAATAGTATTTTTGAAAATGACGATTTACAATTAATAGATGGTGTTTTAGATAGAATAAAAGATTATCATGCTAACAATGTTACTTTGGTTGTTGCGTCTTCAGCATCAATGCCTGGAATTCAACAAATTTTTAATTACTTTGATTTAAACCAGTATTTTAGTGCAAAATTTAGTGGAGCTGATTTAAAAAAATCGAAACCACATCCTGAAATTTTTCTAAAAGCTGCGGAATTTACGGGTTTTAAAAAATCGGAATGTATGGTGATTGAAGATTCTACAAACGGAATAAAAGCAGCACATGCTGCTGGTATATTTTGTGCAGGTTATAAAAGCAAACATTCTTCTGGTCAAGATTATACCTTAGCTAATATGGTGGTTTCAGATTTTGAAGAGATAAGTTATTCTAAAATTGTAAATATTATTTCGTAGTTATTTACTGTATTTTTCTTGAATTTTATTTACCACATCAGCAATTTTTGCATCTTTTTGAGCAGAAATAATACTGGTTGGTTCTGCTTGTCTTACATCGCAATCACTGATTACGCAGCGCTCGCATGTAACACCAACTTGGGTTTTAGGGATTGACTCGCTCTCAGTAAAGGCAATTTTACGTTTAAGTTGACTATTAATTTGAATACCAATAGTTACACTTCTATAGCTATTAGCAACAAAAGGGTCTGCAGTGGCAGAAGAGAATACTAAATAGCTCTTATCTTCATTTGAATAATTAGAAATTTGAATATCAAATTCATGAGGTTTATTGCTTTTACTAATCTGTTCTAAAACTTTTAAAGATGCCCAACGTCTGCAATAATGCTGATTAGTTTCGTTAGCATGTGGAGACTGTTGTTTAGATAAATGTAATTCTTTATTTAGTTTGAAGTGATTGGAGTCTTTTTTATGAGAAAATCTTAAAAAGAACAAGCTCTTAAGATTAAAATCCTTTGTTAATATATTGGTTAATCTCTGATAAATTGATTCAGGTGATGCATTATAATTACTAATAATTTGTTTAAAATCTTTAGTTTTAAAGGTGGTTTTTGAAAATAATTCTTTTAAATCATCTACTAAACGAGCTCTGGGTATAATTAAAGCACCAGCAAAATACGAAGCATAAAAATTATTTAATACTTGATCAAAGTTTTCAAATTTAATCCAAGAGAAAGTGTAAAGTCGCTCACTAATTTCTAAATAATTATAGGCAATTTCTTTAGCATAGATAAAAGTTTTTTGTGCATCATCTATGTGGCGTGCTAGTAATAAGGTTTTGCTTTTAGGAACAAAAACAGAGCGTAAGTTTTTTAATTCAGTGTGCGATGTTAATTCATTAAAATTAATAGTATAACCATATTCTTCAGTTAAGATTTCTTCAAGTTCAGCGGATTGTATTGGTTTTGTTAAATCGACTTGATATGTTTTTGAAAATTTTAAAACAGCTTGTTCTAAGTCATCAAAATAATTGTTATTGGCTTCTTGAAAAGAGCGCACAGAAGCTAGGTAAAAACTCTCCTTGCTAAAGTTGTAGTTCTTTGCAATTTCAATAATTGTACTAATAAATGCTGTCACTTTTGCTGGCGCATTAGAGATAATATCAATCATTGTGCTTTCTTGAATTCCAAATATTTCTAAAGGTATTTCTTTAAGCAATTTCGATTGTAATATTTCACCAATAGGAGCAAGATTTTTATCTAGCTTTAAGGATACCATTTCGTCATAAGGAATGTCTAAATGTTCAGAAAGAGCTGCAATTTTATCTGGTTTAGGATATTTTTTTCCTTTTTCAATTTCGTTTAAATAGGATTTTGAAAGTCCAGATAATTTAGATAAGCCAAATAGCGAAAGTCCTTTGTCTGTGCGGATTTGCTTCAGCTTTAGTCCAAATATTAGTTTTATATAATCTTGTTCCATAGTAGCAAATATACTACAATTTGCGAACTTAATTAAATAGCGAAAATATATTTTTAGCGAACGTTCGCTTGTTTTTTTGAAAAATTGGTTGTAACATTGCTTCATCAAATAAAACTATAGCATGGAAATTTCAGTAACAACACAGCAAAAAATGAAATTCGCACCAGAGGTGACAAATTTCTATCCAAAACTTTTAACTGAAGACGCTCTAGAGTTTCTTACAGTATTACAAGAAAAATTTAATGCTTCTCGTTTATCTTTATTAGAAAGTAGAGAACAGCAGCAACTCGTTTTCGATAAAGGCGGTTTTCCGTCTTTCCCTGAAGAAACAAAATCTATAAGAGAGTCAGATTGGACAGCAGCTGCAATTCCAGATGATTTACAAGACCGTCGTGTGGAAATTACAGGTCCTGTGGATCGTAAAATGGTAATCAATGCTTTAAACTCAGGAGCCAAAACATTTATGGCAGATTTTGAAGATAGTAATGCGCCGAGTTGGAAAAATACTTTAGAAGGGCAACAAAATCTAATTGACGCTAACCTAAAAACTATTGAACTCGTTGATAAAGCTAGAGGTAAACATTATAAACTTAATGACCAAACAGCTGTGTTAATTGTAAGACCAAGAGGTTTGCATTTAAACGAACGTCATCTCATTTTAAATGGTGAGGAAATGTCTGGTAGTTTATTTGATTTTGGTCTATACGTATACCATAATACAGTAGCATTAATGGAAAACGATTCTGCGCCTTATTTCTATTTGCCAAAATTAGAGCATTATTTAGAAGCGCGTTGGTGGAATGAAGTATTTGAGTTTGCTCAGAGTTATTTACAAATACCAAATGGAACTTTTAAAGCTACCTTATTAATTGAAACCATAACAGCAAGTTTTCAATTAGACGAATATATCTATGAACTTAAAGACCATATTGTAGGTTTAAACTGCGGACGTTGGGATTATATTTTTTCATACATCAAAAAGTTTAGAAATCATAGAGGTTTCGTGGTACCAAATAGAGACCAAGTAACTATGTCCACACCATTTATGGCTGCATATTCTAATCTTGTAATACAGCGATGCCATAAAAGAGGCATCCATGCCATGGGAGGAATGGCTGCACAAATTCCTATTAAAAATAACCCTAAAGCTAACAAAGCTGCGCTCGAAAAAGTAAGAGTAGATAAAGAGCGTGAAGCCAAAAATGGACACGACGGTACTTGGGTTGCACATCCTGATTTGGTTGCTGTTGCTATGCAGGAGTTTGATAAATATATGCCAACACCAAATCAGATTTTTAAGAAGCGTGAAGATGTTGTGGTTACCGAAGCAGATTTAGTAGAAATTCCAAAAGGAACAATTACAGAAGCTGGTGTAAGAAAAAATATCAATGTTGGTATTCTTTATCTCGAAGCTTGGTTAAGAGGTTATGGTGCAGTGGCACTTTACAACTTAATGGAAGATGCTGCAACGGCAGAAATATCGAGAACACAAGTTTGGCAATGGTTAAAAAACGAAGTGATTTTAGAAGATGGTCGAGTTTTTAATAAAACTTTATTTGATGAATTGTTTGATGATGAAGTTGAAAAAATAATAAAAGAAGTAGGAGAGGGGAAAATTAAAAACACCAAATTTTCTGAAGCTATTTCACTTTTCAAAAGATTAGTAACACAAACAGAGTTCGAAGAGTTTTTAACACTTTCAGCATATCAATTAATATAAAAAAAAATGTCTCGTAACTACTGGAATAGATTACGAGACGTAATTATCAAAATTTGGAATAAACTTAATAATCAAAAACAAAATTATGAAAAATTTAGGACAAAGTAACTATCGTTCTGCATTAGAAACCGTAAGAAATCTTAAAGCAAAGTACGGACAAACTTGGAATGCTATTAATCCTGAAAGCGCTGCCAGAATGGTAGCTCAAAATCAATTTAGAACAGGTTTGGATATTGCAAAATACACAGCTGCTATTATGAGAGAAGATATGGCAGCTTATGATGCAGATTCATCAAATTACACACAATCTTTGGGTTGCTGGCATGGTTTTGTGGCGCAGCAAAAAATGATTGCAGTGAAGAAACACCACAAAACAACAAGTAAACGTTATTTATACCTTTCTGGTTGGATGGTTGCAGCATTACGTTCAGAATTTGGACCATTACCAGATCAGTCAATGCATGAGAAAACAGCTGTTTCTGGACTAATTGAAGAAATTTATGATTTCTTACGTCAGGCAGATGCGATTGAACTAAATGATTTATTCCGAAGATTAGAAAATGGAGAAGATGTTCAGAATGAAATTGATAATTTTGAAACGCATATCGTTCCAATCATCGCAGATATAGATGCTGGTTTTGGTAATGAGGAAGCAACATATTTACTGGCTAAAAAGATGATTCAAGCAGGTGCTTGTGCTATTCAAATTGAAAATCAGGTTTCGGATGCCAAACAATGTGGACATCAAGATGGAAAGGTTACAGTTCCTCATGAAGATTTTGTGGCTAAATTAAATGCAGTGCGTTATGCGTTTTTAGAATTAGGCGTAGAAGACGGAATTATAGTAGCAAGAACAGATTCTGAAGGTGCTGGTTTAACTCAAAAATTACCTGTAAGCCAAGAGCCTGGTGATTTAGCGTCTCAATATTTAGCTTTTGTAGATGCAGAAGAAGTTGCTATTGAAGATGCAAAGCAAGACGATGTTTTATTAAAGCGTGATGGAAAATTAGTGCGTCCTATAAGATTAGCTAATGGGTTGTATAAGTTTAAAGATGGCTCAAATATTGATCGTGTAGTTTTAGATTGTGTAACAAGTCTTCAAAATGGTGCAGATTTATTATGGATAGAAACACCTACGCCAAACGTAAAACAAATTGCACACATGGTTAACAGAATTAGAGAAGTGGTACCAAATGCTAAATTGGTTTACAATAATTCACCATCATTTAACTGGACTTTGAATTTCCGTAATCAAGTATTTGATGAAATGCTTGCTGAAGGAGAAAACATGACGGCTTACGATAGAAATAATTTAATGGATGCGCAATATGACCATTCAGAATTATGCCATAGAGCAGATGAGAAAATTAAGACCTTCCAAATGGATGGCGCGAGAGAAGCTGGTATTTTTCATCACTTAATTACATTACCAACCTATCATACAACAGCGTTACATATGAATGATTTAACCGAAGGTTATTTTGGAGAAGAAGGTATGTTGGCTTATGTAAAAGGCGTGCAACGACAAGAGATTAGAAAAAATGTGTCTTGTGTAAAACATCAAAGAATGGCAGGTTCTGATTTAGGTGATGACCACAAAACATTTTTTGCAGGTGAAAAAGCTCTAAAAGCAGGAGGAGAAAATAATACGTCTAATCAGTTTGAATCTGGTTCAAACAAATTAAAGACAGATAAAAAACTAAGCGTAGTTGCTTAAAAGGCAAAAATTAATCTTAATTTTTAATTAGTTAGTTAAAGGCACACTCTTTTTAGGGTGTGTCTTTTGTTTATAATAAGCCAATCCTCTTGTGAGAACCCAATAAATTTTTCAAGGTTAAATCTTTATTTTTATTTAAAATAGATAGTAGTTTTAAAAATAAAATAGCTGTGATATAGGCATCACCAGAAGCTGTATGTCTGTCGTGCAAAGGAATGTTAAATCGGCTAGAAAGTTCATCTAAACTAAAATGTTCTTTTGTCGTATCTAATTTTGTTTTTTGAAATAAATGGCCTGTATCTAATACTTTATTTTTAAGTTTAGGCAGTTGCATTCGTTTTAAAGCATTATTAATCATAGCAACATCAAAAGCAGCATGATGAGCCACTAAAACAGCGTCCTTTACAAAATCTAAAAATTGAATAATTGCTTCCTCTTCTTCAAGTTTAGACAATGTTCCTTCTTTTAGTAAACCATGAATTTTTACGGTATCTGCATTAAAATGCTCTTGTATTACGTAAGATTCTAATTGGTCAGCAATTTTGATTTTAAAATTTTCTATTCCAACGCAACCAATAGATAAAATACGGTCTTCTTTTGTGTTGAGACCTGTAGTTTCGGTATCAAATACAATAAACCGAATATCTTTTAATTTATGATGTTTGCTTTCTTTAAAATGAGCCACATAATTATGCCAGAATTCAGGATACGTTTTGCGTTTAAACCAATTCATGTTACATTAATTGAGAAAGTTTAAATCGGGTTTGAATAAGTTCTTGTACAAGTTTTACAGCCTTAAAGCTGCGTTTAAGTTTTAATCTATTTAGTTTACTTAGCGATTGTACATCAATGAATCTTCCAGAATCAGAATTATGCAAACCTTGTTCGGTTCTAAACCACAGCAAGTCTTTGTACGCCTCTATGCAGAATAAATAAGTGTCTTTGTTTTGCGGTTCTAATTCAACTAATTTTTTAAAACGTTCTACAGTATTGTTTATAGATTTAATGTTGTGTGATAGAATAAGTAATCGTGCTGCATCTACCAAAGGCATCATAGAGCGCGCTTTAATATCGAATTGATTTTTATGCTCACCACTTTCTTCAACTAAAAACTGTCTAAAAAAGCTTAGAGGCGGAGGGTTTTGTAACGCGTTTCTTCCTAAGTAGGTTAAAAATATATCATGGTCTTCAATACTCTTAAAAATACTTTGAGACAGTTTTTCAATAAGTGTTTTACTTCCATAAATATGTTCAAAATCGAAGAAAATGGTACATAGCATTAAGTTGTCTTGGTCTGGCATTGTTATCCATCTATTAAACTGAAGATTCCATTCTGAAACCGATAAACACCATTTAGGATTGCTTCCCATCATGTCAGCCGGACATAATTCAAACCCAACCGTTTCTAGGTCGTTATTAATTTGCTTTGCTAAGTTTAGAAAATAAGTTTTAGTCGCTTCTTTTTTATCGTCAGAAACATTTTCGTAGACTAAAGCATTATCCTGGTCTGTCATTAATAATTGCTCTTGCCTGCCTTGACTTCCAATAGCTAACCAAGCAAATTCTGTTGGAGGATTAGTGTCTTGTTGCTTTATCGCAGAGTCTATTATTTTTTGAGTAATAACATCGTTAATTGTTGAGATTAATTTAGCGGCAAACTCAATTGGTACATCTTGTTCTAAATACCGTTTTAGTAGCTTTTCGGCTTTGGCTCTAATATCTTTTAATTGCAATATGTCTTTACTTCGCTTAATTTCTTTGACTAAAGATGAAGCACTGTTTTCTCTTAAAACAATAATGTCGTGTTCAGATAAAATACCTGTTAATTCAGAAGTATTTGTACCATCTTCCGTTATACATAAATGGGTTATTTGATGTTTCAGCATGGCAATTTGCGCTTCTGCAACAGTTGTATTTTCGGGATAGGTGATTACAGGTGACGACATAATTTTAGAAACTGATTCTGAAATTGAAAAGCGACCTGTTGCAATTTTTATGCGTAAATCTTTATCTGTTATAATACCAATAGGTTTCCCGTCTTTTTCTATAATTATTGAACCTATACGTTTATCTGTCATAGTTAGGGCAGCAGATTGTATTGTGGTGTCAATAGTACAGGTCACAGGGTTTTTAGAATAATCTATAGACTGAAGATTTGTAAATTCTGATGAAACTATAGTTGAGGTATCAGATTCTAATTGTTTGGTATTAGAGATAAAACTTTTCATTAAAAACTGACTAGCTTCAGAATTAATGGTAATATATTCCTCTAATAATTCTGAAGAAATTGAATACACAATACTTTCTTCTATGGCAATAGCATCTAAAATATAGTTGTCTTTTCTTAGTAAAGCTCTAAGTCCAAAAATGTCACCTTCATCACATTGGTCAACAATAATTCCATGGTCAGTATATAAGCCAATGGCACCATTTTTAACTACATAAAAATGATTTTCAATAGGTTGATTAATTTTAAATATAGGTTGTTCTTTTTCAAAATAGCCAACTTCAACAGCTTCAGAAATAGCTAAAAGTTGCTCGCGAGCCAACATAATAAAAGGAGGGAAGTCTTTTAAAAAATCATATATCCGTTCTGCAATGGTGTTCATTCTAGCAAGTTAGCTAAAAATAGAATTACTGATTATGAATTATATCATAATTATGCTAAAATGGTATAGCTAAAATAGTTCTCAAATAATAAAATGGGAATTCTCTTTTACGTTCTTGCATATTCTATGGCTAGTCTATTTTAACAAAAATTTTAAATTTTATGTCTCAATTATTCTATATCTTGTTGACATTCAAACAAATCAAAAATATATCATGAAAATCAAAAAACGGAATGTCTTTAGACTGCTGTCTATTGCACTAGTTACTTGTGCTTTTATGGCACCTCAAAATGCCGAAGCGCAACGTAAAAAGAAAAAGAAGAAAGACCAAACAGAAGCTGCTGCTCCGAAACCAAAATCTAAAACTAAATCGATAAAAGACCTTACTAAATCTAGTAAGAAAATAGAAGGGCTTTTTACAATGTATAGAGATACTATTACAGGTTCTCTTCAAATGGTGATTAGTGAAGATCAGATTGGTAAAGAGTATATTCACTTTAATCAAGTGTCTAATGGTGTAATTGATGCAGGACGGTTTAGAGGTGCTTATGGTGGTTCTAAGGTTTTTAAAGTGAAAAAGTATTTCAATAAAATTGAATTCGTGTCTCAAAATACTTCTTTCTATTTTGATCCTGAAAATGCTATTTCAAAATCTAAAGATGCCAATACGAGTGAAGGAATTATGGCTACGGTAAAAATTGAAGCCCAAGATGATAAATCTGGTCTTTATTTAATAAAAGCAGATGGCTTGTTTTTAAAAGAAACCTTCTCTCAGGTAAAACCGCCTCGTTTTCCTGGTGCTAGCCCTTTGTCTTTTACATTAGGTAATTTAGATAAAACAAAAACAAAAATTAATACTATAAAAAACTACGAGGATAATACCAACTTAGAGGTAGAGTATGTGTATTCTAAACCTTCGGTATTAAATGGAGGGTCAAGAGGTGTAACCGATGGTAGAAATGTGAGTATTAAAGTATTTCACAGTTTAATCGCGATGCCAGAGAATGATTATGAGATTCGTTTAGACGATCCAAGAGTTGGTTATTTTACAACACAGGTTAATGATCAAACAGCTACCAATTCAGCGCCATATAAAGATTTAGTACATCGTTGGAATTTAGTAAAGAAAGATCCAAATGCTGCAATTTCAGAACCCGTAAAGCCAATAACTTGGTGGATGGAGAACTCAACACCTGTGGAGTGGAGAGAAACTATTACTCAAGGTGTTTTAGAATGGAATAAGGCTTTTGAAAAAGCTGGGTTTAAAAACGCAATGGTTGTAAAATTACAGCCAGATGATGCGGATTGGGATGCTGGAGATATTAATTATAATGTGTTACGTTGGACGTCTTCACCAAATCCACCATTTGGAGGTTATGGACCTAGTTTTGTTAATCCTAAAACTGGTGAGATTATTGGAGCAGATATTATGTTAGAATATGTACATTTTACAAATAGAGTATTCTATGATCAATTATTTGATTTGGCAAAAGCAGATGCAGAATTTGATGCAACAGATTACTTACAGAAAAATAAAGTGTTATGTTCATTTGGTCATGTAATGCATGAGAATACAATGTTTGGCCAAGCTGTAATTGAAGCAGCAAGTGGTTCTGAACTAGAAATGGCTCGTATGAAAGAAGAGGCTATGTTAGCTTTAATTATGCACGAGGTTGGTCACACTTTAGGTTTAAACCACAACATGAAGGCTAGTCAGTTATTTTCACCTGAAGAATTAGCAAACAAAGATTTTATTGAAGGAAAATGTTTAACAGGTTCTGTAATGGATTATGCCGGAATTAATCTTACTAAAAACAGAGCAGACCAAGGTCAATATTATGATACTACTGTTGGACCATACGATGTTTGGGCAATTCAGTTTGGATATACACCTTTTAAATCTGAAGAAGAAAAGATAGCCTTACTTAATAGGTCTACTGAGCCACAATTAATATTTGGTAATGACGCAGATGATATGCGTGCTCCAGGAAAAGCAATTGACCCAAGAGTAATGATTGGTGATTTATCTAACGATCAAATAGGTTATTCTATTGACAGAATTAAGTTGGTAGATAGCATGATGAAAGATGTAAAATCTAAATTTTCTAAAAAAGGAGAATCGTATCAAGAGCTAAGACGTGCATACTATATTTTAAGTGGTCAGCGAGCAACTGCTGTGAATGTGATTTCAAGATTTATTGGTGGAGTTTATGTAGATCGCGCAATGATTGGACAAGAAGGAGGTACGCAACCTTACACACCTGTAAGTTTAGAAGATCAAAAACGAGCTATGGATGCATTAAAGAAATATGCTTTTGCACCTGATGCCTTTAATGCACCAAATGATTTGTACAATAGTTTAGCAATGCAAAGAAGAGGTTATGGTTTTATGAGAGGACCAGAAGACCCAAAAATTCATAATCAAGTTTTAACTTATCAGAGTAATGTATTAAGACATTTGTTACATCGTAATACGTTACAGAGAATTACTGATAGCGAATTGTATGGTAATGACTATAGTTTGTCTAAGTTTATGACTGATTTGAATACGTCTATTTTTAAAGCTGATATTTTTGGAAATGTAAATTCGTTTAGACAAAATTTACAATTGGCTTACACTAATATGCTTATAGAAATGTTAATTGGAAAGCAAAATGGCCGTTATACAAATAACGCAAAATCAATGGCGTTGTATAACTTAAAACAAATTAGAAATATGGCCGCACCAAGTGGTAATGTTTCAAGTAAGGCACATAAGCAACATTTACGCACATTAATAGATAACGCTTTAAAAGAAGTGAAATAATCTAAGTTTTGCATAAAAAAGAAAGGCACAAAATGTATTTAATTTACAATTTGTGCCTTTTTGAATTAAAAATGATTTTTATCCTTCAAAGTCAAAATCATCACCATCATTTCCTCTTTGACCAGAGCGCTCACGTTTGTTTAGTTTTTGATTAAACCTGTAAGTGAATGAAGCGTTTATTTGTCTTTGTCTCCATTGAAATTCGTTGTAACGTTCAAAGAAATCTGTCGTTGTTGTTGCCTTATATTTTCTGGAGTTAAATAAATCCCTTACGTTTAAGGCCAATGTTCCTTTTTTCTTTAATATTTCTTTACTAAAAGCTAAGTCTAAAGAAAATATACCTTTAGCATCTGTTTGTGCTTCTTGTCTTGGACCTCTGTAAAAAGCACTAGTTTGCCAATCTATTGCTAGAGGCAACGAAACTTTAGAGCTAAAGCGTGCAAACCAACTTGTGTTTTTAGCACTATAATCTACACCATTAAATTCACCTTCTGTTTCAAACTGAAAGAAATTAAAGCTAGAATTTAATCTTAACCATTTAGCTGGTGTATACATTAATCCTAGTTCTACTCCTGTACGATCATTAGACGATAAGTTTATAGGTATTGTTCTAATTATGTCAATACCATCCGTAGTTTGTTGTCCAGTATTTTCTTGTACACGCTCAAAAGAGTCTGTTTCGTGCTGGTAATAAATAGAAGATGTTAATGTGAATTTCTCCCATCGTTTTAAATATCCTAAATCAAAAGTGCTAGAAAACGCAGGATCTAAATTAGGGTTACCTTGCCAAATGTTGGTTCTACTAGAACGCGACGGAAACGGATTTATATAGCGTCCTCGAGGTCTATTTATTCTTCTGTTAAAACCAAGAGTAATACTTTCTTCAATGTCTGAATCTGCTTTGTTGAGGTTATAAATTAAATTAACGGTAGGGAATAAGCCTAAATAATTTTTATCAAAATTTGTTTCTATTGGGAAACCAAAATAGTCATTTAATTCTTCTTCTGTTAATCTCGAATCTATATCACCTTTAAGTTGAGTGTTTTCTAATCGTAGGCCTAATAAAAAAGAGAATTTACCTAGTTTAGTTCCGTATTGGGTATAAAACGCGTTCACATTTTCATTGTAATCAAAAATATTAGAAACAGATTCATTTAATTCTAATTCTCCAGTATCAAAATTTTCTTGGTCTAACTGATAATCTGTGATGCTGTTTTTGAAATTTCCGCGGTAACCAGCTTCAAATCTAGAACTTTTTCCTAGTGGTAATACATAATCTGCTTGGATTAAGTATTCCTTTTGATCTTCATTTGTAAATTCTTGTTCTATTTGAAATGCTTCTGCATCTGTATCATTAGTAAATACGTAATCTTCGTTTAAATAGGTATATGCATCTTCTTTGTCTTTTTCAAATTGAAAATCTACCGTTAACTTATGGTCGGAATCTTCACCAAACTGTTTTGCATAATTAACGGCTATTTGGTAGCCGTCACTTTCTTCAGTTTCTCTTTCTCTTCTTAAGGTTTCTTCAACAATTATAGCATTGTTTATTCTTTCACTCGAGTTTAGACCAACATCCGCATCTGTACCAAAATTATAGAATATGCTACCTGTAATAGATGAGGTTTCGCTTAGAAAATATTCCATACCAACATTAGCGTTGTAATTTCTTCTAATGCGATCTACATCTTGGTTTTCTATGATTCTTCTATATTCTGGTTCTGAAATTGAACCATCATCTTCCACGCTATCAAAATAATTAACATCTATTAAAGAAGTTCTTGGAGCATCAAAATAACGCCAACCAAAATTAGAAAAGAGGTTGTATTTTTCTTTTCTGTAATTTAATGCAGCGGAAACTCCAACATTGTCTGGGTTACCTGCAGTAAGTGTAACTGAGCCGTTAAATCCTAATGTTTCCTTTTGTCTTAATATTATATTTAGAATACCTGCAGTTCCTTCTGCATCATATCTAGCGGAAGGCGATGTAATAACTTCAACACGTTCAATGGCATCAGCAGGTAATTGGCTTAGTACATTGCTGTCTCCAAAACCGGCCATTGCAGATGGTTTTCCGTTTATTAAAATACGTACATTTTCATTTCCTCTTAGGCTAATTGCACCTTCTACATCTACTGTTACAGAAGGAACATTATTTAATGCATCACTGACGGTACCTCCTGCAGTTGTTAAATCCTTGCCAATGTTATAGACTTTTTTGTCGAGTTTAATTTCTACAGTAGTACGTTCTGCAACAACCATAACTTCGTCTAAAGATTCTTCATCTAAAGCTAGTTTAATGGTGCCTAAATCAGTGTGTTTTGAGATGTTTTGTTCAGGAAAAGTTTTGGTCTTGTAAGAGATATATTCTATGGAAATTATATAGTTGCCAGATGGAATTTCTACTTTAAATTTTCCTTTAGCGTCTGTTATGCCTCCTGTTATAATTTTGCTGTTTTCTTTTGTTTTAACAACAACAGTAGCGTATTCTAAGGGAATGTTAGATCCTTCTTCAACTACTATGCCTTCTATTTTTATGCTTTTTTGTGCATTTGTAAATGAAAAGGTTAAAATAAATATTAATACTAAGTAAAAATTAAACTTCATTACAATTTTTGGTTAAATGTTAGTCTTTGTTAGACTAGCAAAAATACCCTTAGTTTAATTGCAAGAGGTTAATCTTTTGTTAAAGCAAAATATTAAAAATGAAAATATGTTTTTATAATAGAGGATTAGTTTTTATCCTTCTTACGTTTCTTTTTTTTGCGTTTCTCTTTCTTTTCTTTTAGAACTTCTTTTTCATCAAAACCACCTTTAATCATTTCTTTAATTTTGGCCATGTCGCTTTCGGAAATAAGTTCCTCTAAGTCTTTAAAATGAGTGTTTTCTAAATTCTCTACAGCAGTTTTACGATCTATACTATGTTCATATTGTATTTTAAAAAGCGCAACTTTAGCTTCAAAAAAACTATTAATGTTTTGTTTAATTATATGTTTTTGAAATTCATCAGCCTCTAAAGTGGTTAAGAAGTTATCTATATATTCATCTTTTCTTTCTTCCATTTCTTGAGCACGCTTTTTTAGCTGCTCTTCCGTCGGCTCACTACTAGTTTGTGGAACTCTACTCGTATTTCTGCGCATTTGGGCTTGAGTACTTATAGCAAACAATAGTGCAAATAATAGTAAAATTGACTTTTTCATATGTAATGTATTATATAATATCTGATATAGATTCTGGAGGTCTGCCAACCACAGCTTTATCTCCATTTACCACAATTGGTCTTTCAATTAATTTAGGATGTTTTACCATAGCTGCAATAATATCTGAATCTGAAAGTATTTTTCCTTTAAAATCGGATTTCCATATAGCTTCGTTTTTACGAATTAAATCCATTGGTTTAATTCCTAATTTTGAAATAATAGTCTCTAACTGTTTAGCCGTTAAAGTCTCTTCTAGATACTTTATTGTTTCAAAATCTTTACCTGAATCTTCTAAAATTGCAAGACCTTGTCTAGATTTTGAACATCGTGGGTTATGGTATATTTTAATCATTTTATTTTGTGTATTACAATTATAATGCCGAATCTTCTTTTTGGCCCATCATCATTAAATAGGCCTTTAAAAATGGTTCTATGTCACCATCCATAACAGCATCTACATTACCTGTTTCATAAGCTGAGCGCACGTCTTTTACTAATTTATAGGGATGCATAACATAATTTCTAATTTGACTTCCCCATTCAATCTTCATTTTTCCAGCTTCAATGTCATCGCGCTGTGCCATTTGTTTTTGCAGCTCAATTTCGTATAATTGAGATTTTAACATTTGCATTGCTCTAGTTCTATTATCGTGTTGAGAACGTGTCTCGGAACATTGAATTTGTATGCCAGAAGGTTTATGTAATAGCTGTACTTTTGTTTCTACCTTATTAACATTTTGCCCACCAGCTCCACTAGATCTTGCGGTTGTTATTTCAATATCCGATGGATTAATGTCTATTTCAATAGAATCGTCAACTAATGGGTAAACATATACTGAAGCAAAGCTAGTATGGCGTTTTGCATTACTATCAAAAGGAGAAATACGCACTAAACGATGCACGCCATTTTCACCTTTAAGCCATCCAAAGGCAAAGTCGCCTTCAATCTCTAGCGTTACTGTTTTTATACCAGCAACATCGCCTTCTTGCATGTTGAGTTCTCTAACTTTAAAACCACTTTTTTCTGCATACATTAAATACATACGCATTAGCATACTTGCCCAGTCACAAGACTCTGTTCCGCCAGCTCCGGCTGTAATTTGTAAAACAGCACTTAAACTATCCCCTTCTTCAGAAAGCATGTTTTTAAATTCTAGTTTCTCTATGGCATTAAGGGCAGAATCGAAACGATTCTCAACATTTTCCATAGGAGCTTCGTCTTCTTTGTAGAATTCGTAAATAACTTCTAGGTCTTCAAAAAGAGATTTAGCATCGTTATAATCTTTAACCCAACTTTTTTTCTCTCTAATGGATTTCATTACCAGTTCGGCAGCTTTAGAGTCATTCCAGAAATTTGGGTCGAAAGTTTGTTCTTCTTCGTTTGAGATTTCTATGAGCTTAGCATCTAAGTCAAAGATATTGTCTAAGTATGTCTAGACGGGAATTAAGATCTTTTATTTGATCTGATGTTATCATATATTATAGTAATTTTTACAAATATATGTAGTGGAGTTAAAGTGCCATAATTTTGAAACGGTTTTTTAGAAATTCCGTAATTTTATCTTTTAAAATTTAGAAGAAATAAATGATTATAGATTTAAGAAGCGATACGGTTACAAAGCCATCAAAAGGCATGTTAGATGCAATGATGTCAGCACAAGTTGGTGATGATGTTTTTAGAGAAGACCCAACTGTAAATGCGTTAGAAGACCGACTAGCAAAAATGTTTGGAAAAGAAAAGGCGTTGTTTTTTCCTTCTGGTAGTATGGCAAATCAAATTGCAATTAAACTACATACCAATCCTGGAGAACAAGTAATTTGCGATAAATATGCACATATCTATAATTATGAAGTTGGAGGTGTTGCTTTTCATAGTGGTGCATCTTGTAAATTAATTAATGGTAATCGTGGTATGTTTACCGCAGAACAAGTTAAAGAAGCAATTAATCCTCCAGAATATTATTATAGCCAATCGAGTTTGGTAGAAGTTGAAAATACTACTAATAAAGGAGGTGGAGCTTGTTGGGATTTTAAAGAACTTGAAAAGATTAAACAAGTATGTAAAACCAATAATTTAGGTTTTCATTTAGATGGTGCTCGACTTTGGAATGCAATGGTGGCTAAAAATGAAACCACGTTGCAATACGGAAAGGTTTTCGATACTATTTCGGTTTGTTTAAGTAAAGGTTTAGGCTGTCCTGTTGGTTCTGTGTTGGTTGGTGATGAGAATATTATGAGAAAATCTTTAAGTCTAAGAAAACTATTTGGTGGTAATATGAGACAAATAGGTTATTTAGCTGCAGCAGGTTTATATGCTTTAGATAATAATATTGACCGTTTAGCAGAAGATCATAGAAAAGCAAAAGAAATTGGAGCGATGTTAAACACTATATCTAGCATTAAAAAAGTAGAACCAATTGAGACTAACATCGTTATATTTGAATTAAATGATGATGTGGATGAGGCTAAGTTCCTAAATAGTTTGAATGAAAAAAACATTAGAATTATAGGCATGGGAAGTAATAAGCTTCGCATGGTCACGCATTTGGATTATACTGACCAAATGCATGACAAGTTATTGGAAGTTTTAAAGGTTTTATAAATGGAATCCACCTAAAAAAAAGTTACAGTTGCAACAGTATATTTAAAGTATTAGTTTTCCCCTTTGGGGAATTAAAGGGGCTTCTATTTAAACATATCCATACCAGGAATATTTGGCATGCCTTCTTTTGCAACAGCAGCAACTTCTGTTTCGTGTACATTAGTTGCTTTTTCAATGGCTTTGTTTAGTGTAAGAATTAGATAATCTTCAAGCATATCTTTATCTTCAAGCAATTCATCAGCAATGTCAATAGATTTTATAGTTCTATTAGCAGTAATCGTTACTTTAAGTTTATCGTCATTGCTTACTTCATCAATTAAAACAGTGTGCAAGCGTTCTTTAGTTTCTTCAACTTTTTTCTGAGCTTCTTTTAATTTGCCCATCATTCCCATCATATCTCCAAACATAATTGTGTCTTTTAATTTTTTACGGTGTAAAATTAGTAAATTGCTCGACTTTTTAGATTAAAATTTTCTTAAAACAAATGACAAAGAATTCAAATATAAATCCACCAATTGCCAAAAAGATTCCGCATCAATTAGAAAAGCATGGAGATGTGCGTATTGATAATTATTTTTGGATGAAAGATAGAGAGCACCCAGAAGTTATTGATTATCTCAACGCAGAAAATGAGTATTGTGATGCTAAAATGGCACATACAAAAGACTTTCAGAAGGATTTGTTTGAAGAAATGAAAGCCAGAATTAAAGAAGATGATTCTTCTGTGCCCTATAAATACAATGGGTATTGGTATATTACTAAATTCGAAAAAGGGAAAGATTACCCAATTTACACGCGTAAAAAAGATAGTTTAGATAATCCTGAAGAATTATTATTTGATTGTAATAAAATGGCTGAGGGAGAATCTTATTTTAAATTATCAGGTATTAGTATTAGTCCTGATAATAAAAAAGTGTCATACGGAATTGATACTACAGGACGACGAAATTACACCATCTTTATTAAAGATTTAAAGACCCATAAAGTTGCTGAAGATAGAATAGAAGGTACTACAGGTTCTTCAAGTTGGGCAAACGATAATGCTACTTTGTTTTATACTAAAAAAGATGAAGTAACACTTAGAGCATTTCAAATTTATAAACATCGATTAGGAGATACATCAGAGGACGCACTTGTTTTTGAAGAAGGAGACGATACATTTGGTGTGGCTGTGTACAAGTCTAAATCGAGAAAGTACATTATAATTGCTTGTTATAGTACCTTAACTAACGAGTACCACATTTTAGATGCCAATAATCCTGAAGGAAAGTTTCAAGTATTTCAACCAAGAATTAGAGGTTTAGAATATAGTATTTCGCATTATGAGAATCACTTTTATATTCTAACAAATAAAGATAAAGCAACCAACTTTAAATTAATGAAAACTTTAGAAACTGATACTAAAGTTGAAAGTTGGACAGAGGTCATTGCGCACAGAACAGATGTGCTGTTAGAAGGTATAGATATTTTTAAAGACTATTTAGTTGTTAGTGAACGAAAAAATGGTCTCAATGAAATTAGAATTAAACGTTGGGATGGCACTGAAGATTACTACTTGCCATTTGATAATGAAACCTATACAGCGTATACAGGTACCAATGTAGATTTTGAAACAGAATTATTGCGTTATGGATATAATGCAATGACAACGCCATCATCGGTTATTGAGTTTAACATGCGTACTAAAACTAAAACGATTTTAAAAGAGCAAGAAGTTTTAGATAAGAGTTTTAATAAGGATAATTATGTTTCGGAGCGTTTATGGGCAACTGCAGAAGATGGTACTAAAATACCAATGTCGGTAATTTATAAAAAAGGAATTAAAAAAGATGGAACAAATCCTTTGTTACAATATGCATACGGAAGTTACGGATCTACTGTTGATCCTTATTTTTCAACCATTAGATTAAGTCTTTTAAATAGAGGATTCATTTATGTTGTTGCGCACATTAGAGGTGGAGAATATTTAGGTCGTAATTGGTATGAAGACGGTAAATTATTAAATAAGAAAAATACGTTTTCAGATTTTATAGCCTGTTCTATTAATTTAATAAAAGAACGATACACATCATCAAAGCATTTATATGCTATGGGTGGAAGCGCAGGAGGATTATTAATGGGAGCAATTGTTAATAAGGCGCCAGAATTGTATAATGGTATTATTGCGGCTGTTCCTTTTGTAGATGTGGTTACAACGATGTTAGATGATTCTATTCCTTTAACAACTGGTGAGTATGATGAATGGGGAAACCCTAATGATGTTTTATATTATAATTATATAAAATCTTATTCGCCATACGATAATGTTGAGGCAAAAACCTATCCTAATATGTTAATTACAACAGGTCTGCACGATTCTCAAGTGCAATATTGGGAACCAGCAAAATGGGTTGCTAAATTGAGAGAAATAAAAACAGACTCCAATCAATTGTATTTAAAAACAAATATGGATGCTGGTCATGGTGGTGCTTCTGGACGTTTTGAAAGTTTAAAGGAAGATGCAGAGGAGTTTGCTTTTTTGCTTGATTTGGAGGGCATTTCCTGTTAGTTTTAAAAAAAGTGTTACATTTGCGAGGTTTTAGGTGTCTAATAATATAGGTTACTGAAAAATATTTTTTATGAAGCAAAACAAAAATGTATTTGATAATGTACTTCAATTAATAGGCAATACGCCACTTATCAAATTAAACAGAATGACTGCTGACTACAATGGCGATTTTTATGCAAAAGTAGAGGCATTTAATCCAGGTCATTCTTCAAAAGATAGGATTGCACTACATATTATAGAAGAAGCAGAACGCCAAGGAATATTAACTCCTGGAGACACTATTATTGAAACTACATCTGGAAATACTGGTTTTAGTCTTGCTTTAGTAAGTATTATTAAAGGATACGATTGTATTTTGGCTGTAAGTTCAAAATCTTCTGCAGATAAAATAGATATGTTAAAATCTATGGGAGCAAAGGTTTATGTTTGTCCTGCGCATGTAAAAGCAGACGATCCTCGTTCTTATTACGAAGTAGCAAAACGCCTACACGAAGAAAATAAAGGTTCTATATATATTAATCAATATTTTAATCAATTAAATATTGATGCACATTACAACTCTACTGGCCCAGAAATTTGGCATCAAACAGAAGGTAAAATAACGCACCTCGTTGCTTGTAGTGGAACAGGCGGAACAATTTCTGGAATTTCTAAATATTTAAAGGAGCAAAACCCTAATGTAAAAGTTATAGGTGTAGACGCTTATGGTTCTGTATTAAAGAAATATCATGAAACACGTGAGTTTGATGACAAAGAGATATATCCGTATAGAATAGAAGGTTTGGGTAAAAATCTTATTCCAACCGCTACCGATTTTGATTTAATAGATCAATTTGTTAAGGTTACTGACGAAGAAAGTGCGCATACAGCAAGAGAGATTTCTAACACAGAAGGACTTTTTGTAGGTTACACAAGTGGAGCAGCAATGCAAGCTATAAAACAATTGCAAGAGGAAGGTGAATTTAAACCTACTGATAAAATTGTTGTAATATTTCCTGATCATGGATCTCGTTATATGAGTAAAGTTTATAATGACAAGTGGATGGAAGATCAAGGCTTTTTTGATGCTAAGTCAGAAGTACAAGACACTATAGAATATATAAAGTAAATTATAATAAATAAAGAAGAACCTATCATAAATTTTTGTGATAGGTTTTTTTGTTTAAAACTTAGTTAATAGTTAGAATAAATAAATTATGCATTCATAATATTATTAACTAATTTTGCAAGCACTGACAAAATTAAATTAACAACAATTTTAGTTGATTCTATGGGCTTAAAGCATAGAAAAAACGATTGATAGCAAAGAATGGGCATGAAGGATTTATTTGAAAAGATTTATAGAGATAAAGGACCTCTAGGAAAATGGGCTGCACAAGCAGAAGGTTATTTCGTTTTCCCTAAACTTGAAGGTGAAATCTCTAATAGAATGAAATTTCAAGGGAAAGATGTAATTACTTGGAGTATAAATGATTATTTAGGTTTAGCTAATCATCCTGAGGTTAGAAAAGTAGATGCTGAGGCAGCTGCAGCTTATGGATCAGCATACCCAATGGGTGCACGTATGATGTCTGGTCACACAGAATTACACGAGCAGTTACAAAACGAACTTGCAGCTTTTGTTAGTAAAGAAGCGGCTTATCTATTAAATTTTGGATATCAAGGAATGGTTTCTACCATTGATGCATTAGTTGGTAAAGATGATATAATTGTTTATGATGTTGATGCACATGCATGTATTATAGATGGTGTGCGTTTACATATGGGTAAGCGTTTTACATACAAGCACAACGATGTAGCTAGTTTGGAGAAAAATCTTGAGCGTGCTACAAAAATGGCAGAGCAAACGGGTGGAGGCATCTTAGTGATTTCTGAGGGTGTTTTTGGTATGCGAGGCGAACAAGGTCGATTAAAAGAAATAGTTGAGCTTAAGAAAAAGTTTAGTTTTAGACTTTTCGTTGATGATGCCCATGGTTTTGGTACACTAGGTGCTACAGGAGCAGGAGCAGGAGAAGAACAAGGCGTACAAGATGATATTGATGTGTATTTTGCAACTTTTGCTAAGTCTATGGCAAGTACAGGTGCTTTTATTGCTGCAGATCAAGAAATTATTGATTATTTAAAATACAATTTGCGTTCTCAAATGTTCGCTAAATCTTTACAAATGCAGTTGGTTGTTGGTGCATTAAAACGTTTAGATATGTTGCGCACAATGCCAGAGCTTAAGAAGAATCTATGGACGGTTGTTAATGCTTTACAATCTGGTTTAACGGAACGTGGTTTTGATATTGGGACAACTCAAAGTTGTGTAACTCCTGTATATTTAAAAGGAAGTATTCCTGAAGCAATGGCTTTAGTAAGAGATTTGCGTGAGAATTACGGAATATTCTGTTCTATAGTGGTTTATCCTGTAATACCTAAAGGATTAATTTTACTAAGAATGATACCTACAGCTACACATACATTAGAAGATGTAAAAGAAACATTAGATGCTTTTGATGCAATTAGAAGTCGTTTAGAAAACGGAACTTATAAAAGAATGTCTGCAGCTTTAATTGCTGCAATGGGTGAATAATTATTCACTTTAATATAAAATAAAACGGTCATTGCAATTTGCAATGACCGTTTTTTTTTTTTTTCGCTAACAGCTAAAACTATAAAACTTTTTTATACGTTTTTCGTCTCGCGTAAACTTTAGGGTCAAAATGTTTCCAGATTTGTTTTATAGCATAATTATCCTCTAATTCTGGAGTTCTATAACAGGTTTTAATACCTTTCTCTTTAAAGGTTTCGTAATATTCATTAAATATTACGGCATGTACTCCTTTGTTTTGATAATCTGGATGAATACCTATTAGATAAAAAATGACGTCTTTACTATTTTTCTTAGCTTTAAGAATATGCGTAAATCCAAATGGAAATAGTTTTCCTTTTGTTTTTTGAAGTGCTTCTGCAAACCTTGGCATAACGATAGCAAAACCTATAAGTTTGTCGTTTTCATCAACAACAAATTTGATATATTCAGGATTTACAAAACTGATAAATTTCTTTTTGAAATATTCTTTTTGAATATCTGTAATTTCAACAAAAGAAGATAGAGAAGCATAACTTTCATTAAACAAATCAAACATACGATCTACATAAGGCATTACCTCTTCGGTTTTAGTAAACTTTAGAGCTTTTAATTTATATCGACGTTTAATTAGGCCCTGTGCTTTTTTAAAAAATTCTGGTTTTACATTAGCAAACGGGAACTTACTTTCTGCATATTCTTTCTCAATTTTATAATTCAGCTTCTCATAATGTTTAATATAATATGGATGATTATACCATGTAATCATTGTAGCCAAATGGTCAAAACCTTCTGTCATTACACCAACTTTATCTAAATTAGAAAACCCAACAGGACCTTCAATAAAGCTTAATTGGTGTTCTCTTCCGATGTTTTCAGCGGTTTCTAATAGAGTTTTACTCACTTCAAAATCGTCAATAAAGTCAAACCAGCCAAAACGCATTTTTTTGATGTTTTGTTTATCTATTTCTAACCAATTAACAATTGCAGCAATTCTTCCAACAATATTATCTCCTTTATAGGCTAAGAAAAAACGAGCTTCTGCATCTTTAAATATTGGATTTTTATCTTTATTAAAAGTTTCAAGTTCTTGTTTTATAATTGGTGGAACCCAATATTTTGAGTCTTTATATATAGAAAAAGGAAATTGCACAAATGCTTTCAATTCCTTTTTAGAAATGGCTTCTTTTATTGTAATCATATAATTAGGAGAGCTGTTAATTAAGAATCAAAATCTTCTGTTTTTTTCTTCTTCTTTTTTTTGTTTTTTCGCATTTTGCCGTTTCCATCGTTGTTAGAGTTTCCATTGTCAATTTTCTTGTCTTTATGAAAGTCTAATCGGTAGGATGCTCCAAAGGCAATATTAAAAACGGTTGGTGTATCTTTTGTGTTAAATGCAATATTGGCATCTAACTGAAAATCTTTTGTCCAAAGGTAAGCACCACCAAATCTAAATATATTATCTGCGTAAAAATCACTGTTAATTCCTTGTGTTTCTCCAAAGACAACCCATTGTGGTGTAAAGGAATGCGTTAATGTTAAAATATATGAAAAGTCTGATTGATCAGTGCCAATTCTATCTTTAATTAAATTCATTACAAAAACCCAACCACCATTAAAATTGTTTTGAGTTGCAATCATTATTTTTGGGCTGAAGCCTTCAATGCCGTAATCGGTATAAGGATTGTTTTTGGTGTCAAAATTTGCGCCTGCATATACTGATATAGCTGGTATTAAAGATTTCCAACTAAATTTTCTGTTGGCATGATAGCTATAGAGGTTTGGCTTTGCTTCTTCTACATTTTTATAAGGGTCATAAATTAAATATTTAGCACCTAATGTTAAATTTTTAAAATTAGAACGTTTATTTTCTGTTGGTATCGTTGAACTATAATAAGTTTGAGTATCATTCTGATAAACACCTTCAAGAGATAACTCTAATTGTTCAAAAAACAAGCCGTATCTCAATCCAAAGTCTAGCCCAAATCCAGAAACATCATAATCTAGTAAGGCATGTTCTTCTTTTACTGTAAAGGCACCTGTTTCAAACTGTACAACTCCAGTGCCAACTGAAAAGGCACTTTTTGATACACCAGGACGATTAGAATTAATGACCTCTGTATATTGTGCAGAGGTAACATTAAAAGAAATAATAAATATTATAAATAAGGCAGATTTGAGTATTCTCATTTTTTTTAAGGATTTAAAACCATTCAGTTTATTGAAGATTTGAGTCAAATATATTGATTTTATACTTTTTTTAAGGAATTATAACGTATTATAAATGTCGATAATTGTATTTTTGAATAATATAAAATTTTATCATTTAAGAAGATTGGTCCATGGGATTATTGAAAATTATATTAATTATTTTATTGGTTTACTACGGTTTTAAGGTATTATCTCGTCTTTTTGCACCTTTATTGGTGCGTTTTGTTGCTAAAAAAGCCGAAGAAAAATTTGGTGGTCAGTTTGGCGGATTCCAAAATCCAAACCAGCAAAGAGAGCAACAGAAGCAAAAAGAAGGTGAAACGGTTATAGATAAAATGCCAAATACAAAGAGATCTTCAAAAGAAAAAGTAGGCGAGTATATCGATTACGAAGAAATAGATTAGGTTATTTTTTGCTATTGTAGGAATCTTAATAGTTGTTTCAAAAAAAATAACTACTTTTCAAAATCATTCAACTTAAAGTATTCTCATGTCATTTTCAATAAAACGTTTATTGCCACATGTCCTAGTTTTAATAGGGTTTGTAATAGTGTCTTTAGCTTATTTTAGTCCTGTTTTGCAAGGTAAAAAGATTAACCAAAGTGATATAATGCATTACATTGGTATGGCTCAACAACAAAAAGAGTTTGCCAAAACTACAGGAGAAGAGACCTATTGGACAAATAGTGCTTTTGGAGGTATGCCTACTTACCAATTAGGTGCAAAATACCCTCACAATTACATTAAAAAACTAGATTTAGCCTTACGTTTTTTACCAAGACCAGCAGATTATTTATTTCTTTATTTTATAGGTTTTTACATACTTTTAGTAGCTCTAAAGGTCGATTTTAAACTTGCAGCATTAGGTGCTTTAGCTTTTGGATTTTCGACATATCTAATAATAATTCTTGGCGTTGGTCATAATTCTAAAGCACATGCAATAGCCTATATGCCATTGGTTTTAGCCGGAATTGTCCTCACATTTAGAAAGAAATATATCTTTGGGTTTTTATTAACTTCTGTTGCGTTAGGTTTGCAGTTAGTGGCTAATCACCCACAAATGACCTACTATCTTTTGTTGCTTATTTTAGTTTTAGGTTTAGCATATTTGGTAGATGCTTACCGAAAAAAAGTATTACCTCATTTCTTTAAATCTGTTGGTTTATTAACAATTGCAGCTATCCTAGCCGTTGGTCTAAATGCTACAGGTATAATGGCAACACAAGAGTATGCAAAAGAAAGTGCTCGAGGTCCAAGCGATTTAACTATAAATACTGACGGTTCAACTAAAGAAGCCACGTCAGGTTTAGATAGAGATTACATTACGGAATACAGTTACGGTATTTTAGAAACTTTTAATCTCTATATTCCAAAATTTATGGGAGGCGGAAATTACGAAGATGTCGGTAAGGATTCTGAAACGTACCAAGCTTATATTAATTTAGGAGCTTCGCCTATTGAAGCGTTAGATGCAGCAAGAAATGCACCAATGTATTGGGGAAATCAACCAATTGTAGAAGCACCAGCTTATGTAGGTGCTGTTATAATTTTTCTTTTTGTTTTAGGTTTGTTTTTAGTAAAAGGAAGATTAAAATGGTGGTTAGTTGGCGGAACCATTTTGTCACTTTTATTGTCTTATGGAAAAAACTTGGGTTTCTTAACGGATTTCTTTATTGATTACGTGCCTTTATATAACAAATTTAGAGCTGTCAGCTCCATACAAGTTATATTAGAATTGTGTATACCTGTGTTAGGTATTTTTGCGTTATCGAGATTATTTAACGATTTTCAGAAAGATGAAGAAAAACTAAAAGCATTGTTATATTCTGTTGCAATTACAGCAGGTTTAGCTTTAGTCTTTTTAGTATTCAAATCTTCCTTATTTGATTTTGAAGGCTTAAGAGATAACCAATATATTGAGGCTTACGGACAAGCATTTATTGATGCTGTAATAGAAGACAGAAAATCTTTAATGACAGCAGACACCTTAAGAACATTAATTCTGGTACTACTTTCTGCAGGAACCATTTATTTATTTTTAAAGAAAAAAATGAACGAAACTCTGGTTGTAGTTGTATTTGCCGTCTTAATACTTTTTGATTTAGTAACTGTAGATAGACAATATGTTAATAATGATAATTTTATATCGGCAATAAGCGTTGATAAACCGTATCAGCCAAATAGCGCTGATAAAGAAATTTTAAAGGATAAAGGACATTTTAGAGTTTTAGATGCCTCTAGAGATGGACAAAGGCAACCAGCAAGAGCAGCATATTTTCATAATTCTTTATTTGGTTATAGTGCAGCAAAACTAGGACGTGTAGATGACTTGTTAGAATTTCATGTTTATAAAAACAATCCTAATGTTTTAAACATGTTAAATACAAAATATGTCATTGAAGAAGGACAACAAGGAAAGCCAGTAGCTGTTACTTATTATACTAATCCTAATGGAAATGCTTGGTTTATTTCTCAATTAAAAATTGTTGATGATGCCAACCAAGAAATAATGGCTTTAGATAGTTTAAATACTAAAATTATGGCTGTAGCAGAAAAAAGCGTTCAGATTGAAAATGACTTAAAAACTGCTTACCAAGTTGATTCTACGGCTTCAATTCAGTTAAAAGAATTTAAACCAAATTATTTAAAATACGCGTCTAATAATAAAAATGAAGGTTTAGCTGTATTCTCTGAAATTTACTATGCTCAAGGATGGAATGCGTATATAGATGGTAAATTAATACCTCATTTTAGAGTGAATTATGTGTTGAGAGCATTAGAGGTTCCTAAAGGTAATCACACTATAGAATTTAAATTTGAATCTCAAGTTGTGGCAACTGGAAGTAAAGTAGCATTAGCAAGTACTACCATTTTGGGAATTTTATTTTTATTAGGCTTGTTTTATGAGTTAAAAGGAAAAGAAGCGAAAGCTTAATCATGAAATCTAAAGTACTTATAATAACCTATTATTGGCCACCTGCAGGAGGTCCAGGCGTGCAACGTTGGTTAAAATTTGTTAAGTATTTACCTGATTTTGGAATAGAGCCTGTTGTTTATTGCCCTGAAAATCCAAATTATCCAATATTAGATGAGAGTTTGGTAAATGAGATTCCTGAAAACATTACTATTTTAAAAGAACCCATCAATGAACCTTATGGTTTAGCTAGTATTTTTTCAAAAGGGAGTTCTAAAAAAATTAGTTCTGGCGTAATTCCTAAAACTAAAAAGCAATCTTTTATTGAAAAAGCAATGCTTTATGTGCGTGGTAATTTTTTTATTCCTGATGCTCGAAAAAACTGGATTAAACCTTCTGTGAAATTTCTTTCAGATTATATAAAAGAACATCAAATCGAAACTATTATTACAACTGGTCCTCCTCATAGTTTACATTTAATAGGATTACAATTGCGCGCTAAATTGGATATAAAATGGCTGGCCGATTTTAGAGACCCTTGGACCACTATTGGTTATCATAAAGATTTAAAACTAACAGAATCTTCTAAAGCAAAGCATATAGATTTAGAACTAAAAGTTTTAACTAGCGCAGACCAAATTATAGTTACTAGCCATCATACTAAAAATGAATTTAAATCTAAAACTAACCAACCGATAAAGGTTGTTACTAATGGATATGATTCTCATAACGTTAGTATAAAAGAGAAGGACGAGAAGTTTACTTTATCTCATATAGGATCTTTATTATCTGAACGAAACCCAATGGTTTTATGGGAAGTATTGTCTGAATTGATAAAAGAAAATGATGCTTTTTCTAAAGCATTTAAATTGCAATTAATAGGTGTGGTAAGCGATGATGTTATAGAATCTATTCATCAAAACGGATTGGAAAAGAACTTAAATGTTGTAGGATATGTGAGCCATGATATCGCTATTAAGTTTCAAATGAAATCACAATTATTATTACTCATAGAAATTAATTCAGAAGATACCAAAGCAATTATTCCTGGTAAAGTGTTTGAATATTTAATTTCTGAAACACCAATTCTGGCCATAGGTCCAAGAGATGCGGATGTTGAGCAAATCATAAAATCTACAAACACAGGAACGTATTTTAATTATCAACAAAAGGTTGAATTAAAACTACAAATTCTTAACTATTTTGAAGCGTTTCAAAATAACAGTTTAAAAGTAAATGCTATTGGATTACAGCCTTACAGTAGAAGGGCATTGACAAAAAAACTAAGTGAAATTATAAAAGATTGCTGATTTATTAAATTCAATTTTGAATTTAATAGTTGTATTTTGCTTCAATATGGGAATCGTTTTAAATCAATCTTTCAAAAATACAATAACCACATACTTGGGTTTTGGTATTGGAGCAATAAATACACTTTTTCTATACACAAATTTTTTAACGGACAAGTATTATGGTTTAGTCGCTTTTTTATTATCAGCGGCAAATATTATGATGCCATTTATGGCTTTTGGTGTACATAATGCTATTGTAAAATTCTATTCTACGTTTAAATCTAAAAATAGTATCAATAGTTTTTTAACACTAATGCTATTCTTGCCTTTGTTGTTTATAATTCCGGCTACATTTATTGGCTATTTAGCGTATGATAGTGTAGTGGATTGGCTTTCAAACGAGAATCAAATCGTTGAGCATTACATTTGGCATATTTTCATTTTAGCAGTTTCAATGGCCTATTTCGAAATATTTTTTGCGTGGACAAAAGTGCAACTGCAAACCGTGTTTGGTAATCTAATGAAGGAGATTTTTCATAGAGTTTGTATAATGGCTTTGCTATTTGCTGTTTATTTTAAATGGTTAACGGTTAATCAATTTATAACAGCTCTCGTTGGTGTTTATGTTTTACGAATGGTAATTATGAAATTTTATGCTTTTTCTGTAAGATTCCCTAAGTTAATCTTCCGGAAATTAGAACATCAATTTTCTATTCTAAAATATGCGGCATTAATGATAATTGCAGGATCTATTGCCACATTAATATTAGATATAGATAAATTTATGATAGGCTTAATGTTGCCAGATATTGAACAAGTAGCCTATTATAGCGTTGCTATTTTTATAGCAACAGTAATTGCAGTTCCTCAGCGTGCAATGCACCAAATAATGTTACCACTAACGGCTAAATATCTTAATGAAAAGGACTATGATTCTTTAGAAGATTTATATAAACGTAGTTCCATGACTTTGTTAGTTATTAGTGGATTTATTTTTTTATTGATTATTTTAAATATCAATCAACTTTATGAAATTCTACCAGCCAAATTTACAGGTGGACTTTTTGTTGTTTTAATTGTAAGTGTTGCTAAACTTTATGATAATAGTCTAGGAAACAATAATGCTATTTTATTTAATAGTGATTATTACAAAATGGTTTTGTTCTTTGGTATTTTACTGGCAATAATGGCAGTTATTTTAAATGCTGTTTTTATTCCTGTTTTTGGAATTGAAGGTTCTGCTTTTGCTACTTTTTTGGCTGTTTTTATTTATAACACTATTAAAATTATTTTTGTAAAACGAAAGTTTAATATGTTACCTTTTACGTCTGGTTCAGCTAAAATTGTATTAACATTAGGTTTATTATCAGTAGGTTTCTACTTCTGGGAATTTCCATTTCTTCCTCTAATTAATATTATTTTAAAATCGATATTAATTGGAATTGTTTATTTGATTTTAATTTACAAATTAAATGTTTCTGAAGATATTTCTAATCAAATAAATAAGTATTTAAGAATAAAGTAAATAAAGAATGTCCCGTAAGGTGCTATAAAGCATACAACATACGGGACATCCTAACCAACCAAAAAAAATCTTTTTATCCTCTTGTTCGTCTTGAGCTAGATCTTGTAGAACTTTGTTTGCTTGTTTTACTAGTATTAGATCTTGCCTTAGAAGACGATGATGTTCTTTTATTCTGAACTGAACTTCCTTGTCTTTTACTTTGAGACCTTACATTATTGCTTGATCTTGTTGTAGTTGTTCTCGGTTTACTTGTTACAGTTCTTCTATTAGACACAGAATTTGTACTTCTGGTCACTTTATTGTTACGTGTACTTCTTGTTGCACTAGTGTTGCTATTTCGAGTTGTACTATTTGGAGCTTTCACTCTTGTACTAGTTCTCGTTGTTGTTCTAGTTGTACTTGTTCTATTAGGCGTTGCAACTCTTGTATTAGAACGTGTTGGTGTTATTTTATCAGATACACGTCTTGTGCTTGTTCTTGTTGTTGCATTTGTGTTGCGAGTTCCTCTAGTTACATTGTTTTCACTTAAACGTGTTGCTCTAGTAGTTGCAATTGTTTTGTTGTTGCGTGTTACACGTGTTCTAATAGCTCTTTCTGTTTTGTTTCTAGGTGTTTGTACATATCTACGTGTGTTTCTCGCAGAATTATTACGTCTAGTTACATGGCCATTATCGCGTCTTACAATATTATAATGTCTAACATTATTAGTATATGGTCTGTAATAAATATGTCTTACAGGTGCATAATATTGTCTGTATGGATTAACATGTACAATACAGAAGTTTATATGTGGCGTTGCATAAAATCTGTGCCATGGTCTATAAACATAAACTCTGTTGTACTGGTTAATAAAACCATCATATCTCCAGAAAGCATTATTTCTATAATAAACGTTAAGTCCGCCAATTCTGTTAATTCTACCACGACCATTATAGTTAATAAAAATATTTCCTATTTGGTTTACACGTCCATAATAATCATAATATATAGGTGTGTTTTCAATTTGTATAATTGCGCCAAACTCGTCATACTGAACATATGGGTTGTAGTTGTAACCAGAGTTAAAACTTAAACTAAATCCAGGTCTATCGATGTTTACACTAACGTCTGGTCCGTAATTTGGAATATAAAAATCAAATTGTCCATCTGCAAATACTGAAAACTCAATTCCTGCTTCATTAAATATGAAAGATTTACCATAACCTCTCACATAGTTATTAATTGAAGCATCTGCTTCTGCTGATGTTGTGCTGGTTGCGAATGCAGTTGTGCTTATAGCTACTAAAGCTGCAAATAAATATAGTATTCGTTTCATAATAATTGGGTTTTAAATTAAACTCATTTAGTAGTAAACAAACAGCGTGCCAAAATACTTAAAAACTTGTCTGTTAGTTGTTTGTGTATGTGTAAATGTGTTGTGTTATCATTTTTTTTAACTCAAGCGAATTAGAAATTATAAAACTATTGCAGAAAAAGTATTACTTTTAAAGTGAAGTACCGACCAAATATGAAACCCAACCAAATAAACTGTAAAAATTGTGAACAACCTTACGACGAAGGATTTCAATTCTGTCCGCATTGTGGTCAAAAAACAAACGATGAACTTACTTTAGGAGTTTTATTTTATAATACCATTAGTAACTACTTTTCGTTTGATGCACGTTTTCTAAAAAGTTTCATCCCATTATTATTTAAACCTGGTTATTTAGCAAAAGAGTTTATAAAGGGTAAGCGTTTGTTATATCTGCATCCTGCGCAGATGTATTTGTTTATTTCCGTGGTTTTCTTTTTTATTTTTTCATTTACTGCAAGAAAACATACTCAGTTTATTAATGAAGAGCTTAAGAAAACTTTAGATAAAGAAAATATTACAATTGTTGATTCTTTGGAAGTAATAAAAATAGATTCATTAAAAAGAATAGAAATAAGAGAGGCTTTAGAAGAAAGTCAGATTTATACCAGAATGACAGATGCCGAAATAGATTCAATTGTTTCCCTTGAAAAATTACCTAAAAAGAATGATATTTCTTTTGATTTTAATGAAGCTGAAATAGACTCCTTAATTAAAACAAATGCTCCAGATAGTGAAATCTATAAAGCCATGGGCTTAGATAAGGATGATGGATGGTTTATGAAAAAGTTATATGCGCAAGTATTAAAATTTTACAAAGCTAGAGATGGAGGTAATATTTTACATGCATTTTATGATACCATACCAATAGCACTTTTCTTTTTATTGCCAATTTTTGCACTCATTATAAAATTACTATATTTTAAAAAAGGGCGATACGCGCACCATTTAGTATTTAGTTTTTATTTCTTTTCATTTCTGTTTACAGTTTTTAGCATCATTTTTGGTGTTAATCAATTTTGGGATATTGCAAATTGGATAGACATTTGCATAGCTTTGTCCACTTTTGTGTATTTAATGATTGCTTTAAAACGATTTTATGGTCAAAGTTGGATTTTAAGTTGGTTTAAATGCAGTATTATTACATTTACATTTATGGCAATTGTTATACCAACAACGGCATTAATAATATTATTTTATGCCTTTATGTTCTATTAATTAATTGAGCCAGCATGCCAAATAGGAACATTTAAAAAATCACTTAAAATTTCCGCATCAATTATTATAGATTTTAAATTGCCATGATCTATAACATTTTTTCTAGATCCATTTTGAAGTATCAAATTGAGTTCAAAACTTTTGTAAGAACCTTTATTGCTTTTTATATGTTCACCAATAATCTGGATAGCAACAATTGATATTAAAGGAATATATTTATTTGATGCGTCTTTTTTTATTCTATGAATGTTGGGTTTGTATGCTTTATAATATACACCTAATTGTTTGTCAAAAACTCTAGGCATGTAAAAGAAATAAAACATAAACCCTCCAGCAGAAGCAAAAACTAACCCAAATAATAGTAAAAACCATTCCACTTCAGCAAAATTAAAGTTGTTTTTAAATAGAGGATTAATAGCTAAAAACAATATACCTAAACCTGCAGCTAAAAATATGAAACTAAAAAAACCAACACCAATTGAAGGTTTGTAATATAATTTTGAACTCGATTCTTCAATAAGTACATTGGTTTTAAAACTTGCACCTCCACCTTTTAACGGCGAAGTATCTACTTTGTGTTGTAAATCTTTTAGCAGAGAATCTAGCTCTTTAGGTTTCATGCTATAATTTTTCTTGAAGATATTTACCTGTTACCGAATTTTTATTATTTACGATTTCTTCAGGAGTACCAAAGGCAACGAGTTTTCCTCCATGTTTACCGCCTTCTGGTCCTAAATCAATAATATAATCGGCACATTTTATTAAATCGATATTGTGCTCAATTACTACAATAGAATGACCTTTAGCAATTAAAGCCTGAAACGACTTTAATAATTTTTTAATATCGTGAAAATGAAGACCTGTTGTAGGTTCGTCAAAAATAAAAAGTGCATTGTCACTTTTGCTTCCTTTTCCTAAAAATGTAGCTAATTTAATTCGTTGTGCTTCACCACCAGAAAGGGTAGAAGAAGACTGCCCTAGAGTAACATAACCTAAACCAACATCTTGAAGCGGTTGTAATTTACCTTGAATCTTGGTTTGCTTATAGGTTTTAAAGAAATCAATGGCATCATCAATAGTTAGATTTAAGATATCGTCTATAGATTTGTTTTCAAACTTAACTTCTAATACTTCTTTTTTAAATCGTTTTCCTCCACAAGTATCACAAGTTAAATGCACATCTGCCATAAACTGCATTTCAATGGTTACTTCGCCTTCACCTTTGCAGGTTTCGCAACGTCCACCATCTACGTTAAAGCTAAAATGTTTGGCAGCATAATTTCTAATTTTACTTAATTTTTGAGAAGCAAATAGCGCTCTTATATCATCATAAGCTTTAATATAAGTCACAGGATTAGAACGCGATGAACGACCAATAGGATTTTGATCAACAAATTCTACATGCTGAATATTACTATAATTTCCTTTTACTTCCGAAACCTGACCAATTTTATCACTAAAACCGGTTAGTTTCTTTTGTATGGCAGGAAACAAAATGTTTTTCACCAATGTACTTTTTCCACTACCAGAAACTCCTGTAATAACTGTAAGCATTTCTAGAGGAAAAGTTACGTCTATATTTTGTAGATTATTTTCGCGAGCGCCAACAACTTCCACACTATACTTTGAAGTTCTTCGTTTTTTAGGAACTTCAATTTCTAATTGACCGTTGAGATACTTAGCTGTTAAACTTTCAGATTTTAAGATGGCTTTAAAATCACCAACTGCAACGATCTCACCACCAAAGGTTCCTGCTTCTGGTCCTATATCAATAATAGAATCAGCTGCTTTCATTATATCTTCATCATGCTCAACCACAATAACTGTGTTACCTAAATCTCGTAGCGATTTTAATACCTCGATTAAACGTTCGGTATCTTTTGGATGTAAACCAATACTAGGTTCATCTAAAATATACATAGAACCAACTAAGCTGCTGCCTAAAGAGGTTGCTAAGTTTATACGTTGACTTTCTCCACCAGAGAGCGTATTAGATTTTCGATTAAGCGTTAAATAGCTCAACCCAACGTTAGATAAAAACTCTAGTCGAGTGTTAATTTCGGTTAACAGGCGTTTTGCTATTTGTGTATCACTTTCGCTTAACTTTAGATTTTTAAAAAATAGGGTTAATTCATCTATAGGTAGATCAACAAGATTTGTAATAGTTGATTCATTAATTTTTACATAATTGGCTTCTTCTCTTAATCGTTTTCCTTTACAAAAACTACATTTAGTTTTACCACGATAACGCGATAGCATTACTCTATTTTGAATTTTATAAGCTTTAGATTCTAGCTCTTCAAAAAAAGCATCTAATCCTTCAAAGTATTTATTTCCTTTCCATATCAATGCTTTTTGTTCATCTGTTAATTGAAAATATGGTTTGTGAATAGGAAAATTGAAATGATGAGAGTTATTTACTAATTGATCCTTATACCAACTCATGCTTTCACCTCTCCATGGAAAAATAGCGTTTTCATATACTGATAATGCAGTATTAGGTATTACTAAATCATCATCAATGCCTATGACATCGCCATAACCTTCGCATTTTGGGCAAGCACCATAAGGGTTATTAAAACTGAATAAATGGGCATTCGGCTCTAAAAAAGACATGCCATCTAATTCAAACTTATTATTAAAAATGCTTTGTTTTTTGTCTGAAAGTGATTCTATAATACAAGTGCCAACGCCTTCAAAAAAAGCAGTTCCAACGGCATCTGCTAAGCGGTTAAGGAAATCTTCATCATTTTTAAAAACAATTCTATCTACAACTAAAAATAAGTTTTTATCGGATTTTATGTTCAGTTTTAACGCTTCATCTATTCTAACAACATCGTCTTTTACTTTAATACGAGCATAACCTTGTTGTTGTAGGGTTTGAAGTTTGTTTTCTAGGGTTCGTCCTTCTTCCAAAATAATCGGTGCCAAGAGTAATAATTTTGAACCTTCTTTAAATTTTGAAATAAAGTTAATGACGTCAGAAACGGTATGTTTTTTTACTTCTTCTCCAGAAATAGGAGAGTAGGTTTTACCAATTCTTGCAAATAATAACTTTAAATAATCATAGATTTCTGTTGTAGTACCTACTGTAGAACGTGGATTTGTAGAGTTTACTTTTTGCTCAATAGCAATAGCAGGCGCAATACCTTTAATATAATCTACTTTAGGTTTATTAAGTCTTCCTAAAAACTGTCGCGCATAACTGCTTAAGCTTTCTACATAGCGTCTTTGACCTTCAGCATAAAGTGTATCGAAAGCTAAACTAGACTTTCCAGAACCAGATAAACCAGTAATAACTACCAATTTATTTCTTGGGATAACCACATCAATATTTTTTAGGTTATGCAATTTTGCGCCTTTAATGATGATGTTTTCCTTTGGGCTTACGTCTAAAACAGTAGTATTCATAGGTGATTTTTGGTATCTAATTTTGCAAAGATACTATAACTATTTCATCTATTAAAGGGACACTTTATCCGACAAAATGTTAAATTTTATACTTTTTTTTTGTTTTTTCGGAATGATTGTTGTTATATTTGAAATCTATTCAAAAATAAATACAACTGCGTATAATATAATATTACTTTAAAAAACAGCTTTTTAACCCCAAACTTAGTAGGCAACTTCTAAGCTTTAAAGTAATAATTATGAACAAAGAACTTATCCAAGACGCAGCTTTGGTTAGCGATTATATTAACGGCAATGAAAATGCACTTTCAATATTAATAGAAAGGCATAAGCAGAAAATTTACAGTTTTATTTATTCTAAAGTTTATGATAGAGATATCACTGAAGATGTATTTCAGGATACTTTTATTAAAGTTATTAGAACTTTAAAACGTGGTAAGTATAATGAAGAAGGTAAATTTTTACCTTGGGTTATGCGAATTGCTCATAATTTGGTAATAGACCATTTTAGAAAAAACAAGCGTATGCCAAAATTTGATAATACGGGTGAGTTTAGTATTTTTTCTGTGTTAAGTGATTCTAGCTTAAATGCTGAGAAAACAATTATAAAAAACCAAGTAGAGTCTGATGTTCGTCGTGTAATTGAAGAACTGCCAGAAGACCAAAAACAAGTGTTATTGATGCGTATGTATCAAGATATGAGTTTTAAGGAAATATCGGAAAGAACGGGTGTAAGTATCAATACAGCGTTGGGCAGAATGCGTTATGCACTCATTAATATGCGTAAGGTAATTGAACAAAATAATATTATTTTAACAAATTGATACAATAAAGTGTACTTAAGTACGTTTTTGCTATATATAAACTTTTAAATTATTAAAATGGCAAAAATTTACTCTAACCCTTTTCCAAAAAATGATAACCTAAAACCAAAAGATGAAACGATAAGTCATCTTTTGAATTACTCTAAGGCTTTAAGTGTTATAAATTATAATAAGTTGAAGTTTGAAGCACTTCTAAATTAAGTTGAATTAAAATCCTGATGTGAAAATATCAGGATTTTTTTGAAAATAACAACTCTTCATAATTGTGAGTTGTAAGGTATTCTTGTTTTAATTTTTTTAAATATTGAATTGTTTTTTCTTTTAATTGATGGTTGTCTTTTAAACAGTTATTTAGGTCTTTGTCAAAAACTGTTAGGATAATATACCAATGCCCTGTGCGACTTGTGTAATTTTTCTCGAATATTTTAATGCCAGCTTTGCGATCCAGAACTTCATCTGCTGCAACTAAAGGTAAATTTAATGATTTGTCTTCTCGCTCAGTTTCATGATATGTTAAAAATAACGTTTGTCCATCTATTTGAAAAGGAACATTATAGCCAACATCAATATCATTTAATCTATATTTTTTATTGATATAGTTATAAAAATCATAAGCATCTTTAGGGTCCTTAAATATAAAAGACATTTCCTTTGACATCTTCCTTTGAAATTTTTTAGCCGACATTACTTTATAATCTTGATTTTTAAATTTAGGAGCAACTTTTAAAGGTATGCAAGATGTGATTGCTAAAGTAGAAATTAGAAGGATGAGCTTTTTCATAGGTTGGCTATTTATAATAACGCATCAACTATTATACCAATTAAACATTATTTTTTCTTTTTATAATAGTCTTCCAAAACCGATTTTCTACCAATAGTTTTAGTGATAATATCTTTCTCTAAATCCCAACCACGAGCAGGAGAATATTGTCTGCCATACCAAATAATTTGAAGGTGTAAATCATTCCAGAGTTCTTTAGGAAATAAGCGTTTAGCATCTTTTTCGGTTTGTACTACATTTTTGCCATTAGTTAGATTCCAACGGTACATTAAACGATGAATATGCGTATCTACCGGAAAAGCCGGAATACCAAAAGCTTGCGATAATACTACAGCAGCTGTTTTGCGCCCTACAGCAGGTAGTGCTTCTAAATCTTCATACGTTTTAGGAACTTCACCATTATGTTTTTCAATTAATATTTGAGATAAACCATGAATTCCTTTACTTTTCATAGGCGACAAACCAACAGGTTTAATAATCTCCCTAATTTCTTCAACACTTAACTTAATCATATCGTACGGATTATCAGCGCGTTCAAACAACAAAGGTGTAATTTGATTAACGCGCACATCTGTACTTTGCGCAGACATTAAAACGGCAATTAATAAAGTGTAAGGGTCTTTATGATCTAGCGGAATTGGAATCTCTGGATATAATTTATATAAAGTATTTATAACGAAATTAACTTTTTCTTGTTTTGTCATTTTGTATTTTTACGATTAAGACATTATATACAAATTTACACAATATGACACACTTAAAAGTAGGCGATAAGGCTCCAGATTTTTCAGCATTAGACGAACAAGGTAATAGAATCTCATTATCAGATTATAAAGGGAAAAAATTAGTAGTTTTCTTTTACCCAAAAGCAAGTACACCAGGTTGTACAGCTGAAGCTTGTAATCTTAATGATAACTATGAGCGTTTTCAATCTCTTGGTTATGAAATTTTAGGAGTTAGTGCAGATAGTGCTAAACGCCAAACTAATTTTAAAGCTAAATATAGTTTGCAATATCCTTTATTAGCAGATGAAGATAAAGCGGTTATAGAAGTTTTTGGAGTTTGGGGACCAAAGAAGTTTATGGGAAAAGAATATGATGGCATCCATAGAACGACCTTTGTTATTAATGAAAGTGGTATTATTGAAGATGTGATTGCTAAAGTAAAGACTAAGGCTCATGCAGAGCAAATATTAGACGTTTAAGTATTATTTTCTAATTTTTTTCTCATTGCGTGCAACCTTTTGAGATTTTTACATCTAATTAATAAAAGGGTTATATGAAAAAGTTAGTTTTAATGTTTACGTTAATATTGTTTATTGTGTCATGCAATAATGACGATGAAAATAATAGAGATGTTGATATAGTAGGAGATTGGAAATTGATAGAAATGCTATCTGATCCTGGTGATGGAAGTGGCACCTATAATGCGGTTGATAGTGATTTTGTTATTTCATTTTTAGATGATGGAACATTTACTGCTAATGGAGATTTTTGTAATATGTTAGATGTTTCTGGTTCACCATCAACAGGTATTTACTCTGAAATAGAATCTACAATAACGCCAGAGTTATGTGAAGGGAGTATTCCAAATTGGGACTATTCTTTTGTAATAAATGGAGATAAACTTATTATATATTTTCCGTGTATTGAACCTTGTGGAGCTAAATATCTAAAGCTATAAATAGTTATTAAAAAAGACTATAAAAAAAGCGTATTGAAACTTTCAATACGCTTTTTTTATCATTTAGCTTATGCTTAATGTTTATGAATTGTCTCTTCGGTTTCGCAACCAAATAAACTTTTTTCTTTAATTAATTTGGCAACACCTTCAGGAAGCATTTTTTCCCAGCCATTTTCATTTTTAGAAATCATTTTTAAAACAGTTCTAGAGAATACAGATAGGTTAGAACGATCATAATCTGCAATGTCAACTACTTTTCCGTTGTATTTAAAGAATTTGTAAAGTTCTTTCATACGTGGATGTACTTTTAAATTTTCACTAGTTGTTAAGCTGCCATCTTCATTTTGCATTGGGTAAAGATAGACACGTAAATCTTTATAAAAGAGTTTACCAAAAGCCTCTAAAATTCCACCACTTAAATGACGATAGTACTTTTCGTCAAAAATATCAATAAGGTTATTTACACCCATTGCTAATCCCATTCTTGCTCTAGAATATTGAGAGAAGTATTCAACAAGTTTATAATATTCTTGGAAGTTAGAAATTAATACCGTTTGCCCTAAAGAACATAGAAGTTTTGCACGATCCATAAAATCTTGCTCATCAATTTCTCCTTCTGCTCTTAAGTTAGATAACGTAATTTCAAAAATAACTTGTGTTTTTTCTTTTTCAACCTTGTTTTCTTTCACAAACATTTCTAAAGATTTCTCTAGCATGTCCATGTTAACTTTAGTTACAGGTCTAAAACTTCCTCTAAGAGTTAATATATTCTTTTTGTACAGTACACGCGCTGGCAAAACATTATTACCATCTGGAGCAAACATTACGGCATCAGTCATTCCATTTTTAACGAGTTGTAAACTCATTAAACGATTGTCCACGTCTTTAAAAGCTGGACCAGAGAAGTTAATTGTATCAATTTCTAATTGGTCTTTATCTAAATGATCATATAAATAACGTAATAATTTACGCGGTTGATTGTATTTGTAAAATGCACCATAAATAAGGTTAGTTCCTAATTTACCTAAGGTTTCTTGTTGTAAACGTGCATCAGTTTCTTTAAAACGTACATGTATAATAATATCATTGTACTCTTCTTCTGGAGCTACTTGGTATTTTATACCAACCCAACCATGGCCTTTGTATTTTTTAGCAAAATCTATAGTGGCTACAGTATTAGCATAAGAGAAGAATATTTTATGAGGATTGCTATCTCTTGTAATTCGCTCTTCCATAAGGCGAACTTCATGATTTAACATTTTTCTAAGTCTAGCCTCAGTAACATAACGTTTATCATCTTCAATGCCATAAATAGCATCGCTAAAGTTTTTATCGTAAGCAGACATGGCCTTTGCGATGGTTCCTGAAGCACCACCAGCTCTAAAGAAATGACGCACAGTTTCTTGTCCTGCTCCAATTTCGGAAAAGGTCCCATAGATGTCTGCATTTAGATTAATTCTTAATGCTTTGTCTTTAAGTGATGGGATATTTTCAATTATTGTGTCACCTTTATACGTTATGTCCTTCATGGAATCTGGGATTTACATCGTTTTCGCAAAGGTATCAATTTACTAACGCAAACAAAAAAATAAGTTTATTTTTGTTTTTAAACTAATCTAACTTGAAAATTACATTCTTAGGTACTGGTACATCCCAAGGGATTCCAATAATTGGTAGCGATCATCCTGTGTGTTTAAGTGAAAACCCTAAAGATAAACGCTTACGAGTTTCTATTTTGGTAGAGTGGGATAATTATACTTTTGTGGTGGATTGCGGACCAGATTTTAGGCAACAAATGCTAAGAGCAAATGTCACTAAAATTGATGGTATTATTTTTACACATGAGCATGCTGATCATACCATGGGATTAGATGATATACGTCCTTTTTTCTTTAGACAAGGTGATATAGATTTATTTGCACATCAGCGTGTTTTTAAATCGTTAGAGAAGCGTTTTGACTATATTTTTACCAATGGAGAGAAATATCCTGGTGTACCAAGCGTCACTAAAATTGAAGTTAAAAACGAGCCTTTTTTAGCAGGAAATCTTAAAGTAATTCCTATTGATGGATTGCATTATAAGCTTCAGGTTTTTGGTTTCCGTTTTCATAATTTTGCCTATTTAACAGACATGAAAACAATTATTGATTCTGAGATTGAAAAACTTCAAAATTTAGATGTTTTAGTGGTTAATGCATTGCGTCATAAAGAGCATATATCACATTTTAATTTAGAACAAGCATTAGGTCTTATTAAAAAATTAAAACCTAAACGTGCATATTTAACTCATATTAGTCATCATTTAGGATTTCATGATGATGTACAACAAACCTTACCAGAAAACGTTTTTTTAGCATACGATAACTTACAAATTACAATTTAGATATGAAGAATAAAATTTTAATGTATTTATTCATTTTTACGGTCTTATTATTAATTTTTCAATATGTAAATTCAAAAAACATTTTGGATAAATATGAAGAAGATATAGTTAAAGTGAAATCTAAACTTGCCAAAAGTGAAGAAACCGTAAAAGCTTTAGAAAATGAGAATTTTGAATTAAGTTATTTTAATATAGAAGGTAATGAAGACGCGTTAACGTATTTTGAAGCTCAAGGATATAATACAGAAAAATTAATACCAACAATAATTGATGGACTTTATAACATGAACAACTACGAAGGTGACGATCATCCAATTGTACCTTATGTGTCCATGACGGATTCTAAATTATTAATCAATAAAATCCGTGTTTTAAATCACAAATGGATTATTGCCAATTTTACTGATGGCGAATTTTGGGGAGAAATTTTTGTGAGTTATGAAATTGATGAAAACAATAATCTTAAATATAAATTGGTAGAGTATTTAATGTATCCTACCATTAATGAATAGATGTTTTTTTTTGAAGTGTTTAAAGGTGTTTTTCTAACCAAGCTTTTAAATCATAAAAATTCTGAGGCGCAACTCCATGTCCAACAGGATATTCTTTATATATATGATTAATGTTTAAAGCCTCTAAAAAAGCAGGTGTTTTTTGTGCCCAACTTACAGGTATTACTTGGTCTACAGAGCCATGAGAGCAAAAGAAATTAAGATGCGATACATGCGCTTTGTTAATAGATTCCGGTAAAATGTCTTCATTAATATAGCCACTTAATGCTACAATATTTTTTACTTTTTCCGGATAGGTTAAAGCCACAGCATAGCTTAAAATAGTACCTTGGCTAAATCCTAATAACGTTACATTTTTAGAATCTACTGCATAAGTACTACAGGCATAGTCAATAAACTCGGCAATTTTATCTACAGATTCTTTAGCTTGTATATTATCACTCCATTTACCTTTATCCGCATCAAAATTAATAGCATACCATGCATTACCATACGGTTGCATAGCATAAGGTGCTCTTAATGAAATAACCATTAATTCTTCTGGTAATTCTGAAGCAAAAGAAAATAAATCATTTTCGTCACTTCCGTAACCATGACACATTATTAAAAGAGGTGCATTTTCCTTTAAAGAAGAAGGTCTTGTGATGTAGTGTAATTTCGACATAATTATTGTCCAATAGATTTAAATAAATTTTGAAAGAAGTCGCCCAACACAGGTATTTTATTCAGTTTTCCTGAAACAGCTCCAAAAATTCCATAGAGGAATAAAACGGAAAAAAATATCCAAAACGAATAGGTAATCATCCAGCTATCGAAAGCAGTTATTCCAAACCCAATTATAATATAAAGTAATCCTAAACCTAAACCTTGTCTTATATGAAAGGCAGTAAAAGGATTACGTTTATCTTTGTTCATAAAAAAGGCAATTAAAGTCCCAAATAGAGTTAAGTAAGCGACTAAACCTAGAGTTTTTCCGTCTTCTATTGTATTTTGATCCATTATTTTAAAACAATTTTGTTATTGGCAATGATACCATAAGTTTCACCTTTAAGTTGTTCTCCTATAAACATACTATTCTTAGAGCGAGATGTAATGTGTTTAAGACTAAATTCGTAATTTTTATCAGGATTAAACAATGCTAAATCGGCTAATTCGCCTTCATTAATTGTAGATTCTGAAACGCCAAACCTTGACTTTCCTTGAGTTAAAATGCTAATCGTTTTCTTAGTGGTAAAAATATGCTGCATGGCTCCAAAAGCAGATTCAAGCCCAATTGTACCATATTTAGCAAAATCGAATTCCACTTTTTTATCTTCAATATCAATAGGATTATGGTCTGTAGTTACCATATCAATAGTTCCATCTTTTAGGCCTTCTATTAAGGCTTCACAATCGTTTAGTGTTCTTAAAGGTGGAAGAACTTTAAAATTGGTGTCAAACTCTTGTAAAGAATCGTCCGTAAATATTAGATTATGTATGGCAACACTACAAGTGACGTCTAATTTCTTGTTTTTTGCAGTTCTGATTAAATCTACTGATTTTGCTGTAGATATAGTAGGAATATGAAGTTTACCTTCTGTGTATTCTAAAATAAATAAATCTCTAGCTACTTGCAATTCTTCCGCTAATGCCGGATTTCCTTTTAGACCTAATTTGGTACTATTAATGTTTTCGTTAGCAACACCAAGTCCAGATATTTTAGATTCCTGAGGAAAAGAACACACCAAGCCATTAAAATTACTTGCGTATTGCAACGCAATTTTCATTAAATTAGGATTGCAAATTGGTTTTTGGTAATCGTAAAAAGCCACAGCGCCAGCATTAGTCATATCAAACAACTCCGCTAAATCTTCACTTTGGCTGCCTCGTGTCAAAGCACCAATAGGATACAGACTTACCGCATTATCTTGGGCTTTAGATTTTACAAACGTAATGTCTGCATAACTATCAATTACAGGATTAGAGTTGGCATTTAAAGCCACAGCAGTAAAACCAGAATTAGCAGCAGTTTTTAAACCATTGCTAATGATTTCGCGTTCTTCATAACCAGGTTCGCCAAAAGATACACTACTATCAAACCAACCTTGCGAAACATGCAAATTATCTAGTTTAATTTCTTTGTAATTATTGGGATTAGTAATGCGTTTTGAAATCTTGGAAATACGACCTTTTTCAATTAAAATATCAACCGTTTCATTGTGAAAATCACTTTTAGAATCAACGATGGTTGCAGATTTTATGAGTGCGTTCATTTAAGATATTTTAGAAGTAACATTTCAGTTATTAGAAATATTAATGCAAAAATAACAAACCATTTCCATAACGCATTAATAGTTGTGTTACTTTTTATATTATTAATTGTAGTTGCTAAACTTGTTTCAATTTCTGCTTCTACCAAAGCATTTAAATTATAATAATTAAGGTTGCTTTCAGCTCTGTTATAGTTGAAACTAAGATTTTCGATGATGTTTTCTTTGTTTTTTACATGCATTATACCTGCTACATCAGGAAAATTCTCAGTTTCTAAAACAACCGCTTGGCTATATGTTTTTTGAAGTGGAATTACTGAGGTTTCATCAGAATCTAAAGTAAGTATATCGTCCTGGCCTAAGGAGGTTTGGATAGCAATAGAATTTGGCTGTCCTATAGTATAATATAATTTAGAAAGTTTTAAACTCTGTAATCCTAAATTATATAACACAGGAATTATTAATTGCGAATTTTTAAAATTTGAATTATCAGAATTTAAAGCCGAAGAAAAAACATAAGTATTTGAGTATCCTATTAAGAAAGCCGAACCGTCATCATAAGATAAAACATCGTTAGAATTTGAAGAAAAACGATACGATTTTTTAACCTTTGGATATTGAAAATTTGTCACTTTAGAGTAAAACGCATTAGCTAAAAGTGGATGGTTATAGCTGATACTTGTAATTCGTTTTTCATTTGAATTTTGAATAGTAAAAGTATTGGTTTGTATATCTTTAAGTAATAGGTTGTAAGAATTCAAATCAATTTTATCAGAAGGAATTATTAATAATTTACCACCATCATTTTTAAAGGAAACTAAAGCTGTTTTTAATGCATTTGAAATATTTTCTAATTCATTGAGAACAATTAAATTCTGTTGAGGAATTAAATTAAAATTAAGCGCATTTAGCTTGAAGCTTTTAAATTCGAATTCATCTTCGGTATAAATCCGATTTAAGAAATCATCATCAGTAGCTTCATTAATAGCTAATACTTTAATTTTTGGTTTATTATTAATGTTAAAGTAAAATGTATTATCGTATTGCAAGCCAGCATCTTCAATTGCTATTTTACCATTAATCACTTCATTGTTAGAAATTGTAAATATGGCTTCAGCCTCTTTATCAATAGAAACAGCACTTTTTGTAAGTAAAACATCGTTATTAAAGACTGAAATAGTAACGTTGTCAACAGGTTGAGTTGCATTAGATAATCTTACATTTAAGTCTAATGTTTCTGATGTTCTATTTGAGATATAAACACTATCTATACTAATATTTGTTACTAATTCAGATTTTGGTTGTACTAATTTTAGTTGAACAGTAGAATCTTTTTCAAAATTAAATGAGTTTCCTTTTTGCTGAAAATCGGAAACTAAAACTAAATTCTTTGTGGCAGCACCTTTATTAGAGAATAACTGTTTTCCTTTTAAATACGCTGCATCGTAACTAAGTTGTGCTGGTGAAAACTTTAATTGAATTAAGTCATTTTTTAAAGCTTTAACCGTAGTGTTTTTATAGGTTTTATCATTAGTAAAAAAACTAATAGTTTCATCTTCTGGTAGCGTGTTAATAATATCTTGAATAGATTCGTTTAACAAAGTGCCATTATTGCCTTTGGCTTGCATGCTAAAAGAATTGTCTAAGTAAATAACCGTTTCTTGGGCTTCATTATAATTTGCTGTATTAGGAATATATGGTTGTGCAAATGCAATAATGGCGCAAGCTAGTAGTAACATTCTCGTTAATAGTGTAATCCACTTTTTTAGTTGAGAACTTTTACGTGTTTGTAGCTTTACAGATTTTAAAAACTTAACGTTGGTAAATTCAACTTTCTGAAAACGACGAAGCTGAAATAAGTGTATAAGAATAGGAATAACCAGCAGAAATAGTGCGTAAAGTAATTCGGGATTTTTAAACTGCATTCGTTGTTTGAGTTTTTATTCAACTGTCATTTTGGATACAGTTTAATTTTCAATTAATTTATAAAAATTATATTTTCTGGCAATAAGAATGAATTTATTATCAGTCGGTTCTTGTTCAATTGGTTCCCCATTTTCATCTAAACTTACCCAAGTAAAACTACCGCCAAAAGTAAAATTGTAATTTAGTTCTTTTAAAAATACTGAATATGGATTATTCTCATCATCAGGATTCTCTTTTACTTCTGATATATTTTTAAATGAGTTAATCACAATATTTTTGCCATGTTTAAGGAAAAGTGTTTCAATTTTTATTACGTCCCTACGATTGCAATCTGCACCATAACTGCATCCATTTATCGAATCTAAAATTTTTAAAGCGTTATTATGATTGCCCTTTTTGTTTTCGATTTCGGCTTCTAATAGCTGGATTGAACTAAAAGCGCCAGCCCAAGCATTACCGCAAAAACCATAATTGCTATTTCTAGCTTTTATCAAATATTCTTCAGCTTTTATAATCTTATTTTTTTTAAAATACTTTTCAGCTTTAGATATGAAATTATATCCATCTTTGTAGTCATGCTTTTTGGTTTGTGACCATCCAGAGAAGGAAATAAAAAAGAGAAATAAAATTAATAGTTTTAATTTCATATTAATTAACGGAACTACAGATATAGAGTTTAAAAAACCTAGCAGGTCCCAATTGTTCAAATATAAATAATCATTAGAGATAACCTCGTTCAGCTTTTGAGAAATTTAACAGAAAAAGAAATAATCAATCATAGATTGCATTTTTTGAGTTTCAAAATAACTAGTAATTTCTTGTTGTGCTTTAGAATTGGCAACCGTAACTATACTTTGTGGATTTTTAAGTTCGGCTATATAATCAAAATTAAATAGCTCTTGGTCGTAGATGTGTTTTCCTATTTTCTTTGGGTTATCGCAAATCCAGAAATACGGAATATTTTCTTTCAACAGTATTTTTGCGAGTGTTTTGCCTTTGTGTCCTGCGCCCCAAATTGCTAATGGTCTTGATGCATCGTAATTTAATTCTAAAAAGTATTTCACTTTTAGGTCTAAAAAGGAATTCTCTGCATAATGCTCGTGAGTTCTAGAGGTTCTTGTACTATAATCTCTCCAATGTAATAATATTTTGTCACAAGGAATACAGGTATAGCCTGCTTTATAAAACCTAAAAGCTAGTTCGTAATCTTCTGGATAAATGTCTGAATTAAAACCATTACATGCTTCAAAATCATCTTTATGAAGCATCCAGCAAGGGGAAGGAATAACACATTCTTTGTAAATTTCGGAATAATTTTTTCCTACTGCAGTTAAAGCATTTAACCAGCTTTCATAACGAGCAAAGCCATCGCTTAATCCATCTGCTCTAAAGTATTTTACTTGGCCTACGGCTAAATGTTTTTTGCCATGTTTTTCAAGATTAGCGACCATAATATTAAGTCGGATAGGTGTCATTATATCATCACTATCCATTCTTGTGATATAGTCTCCAGAACAGTGCTGATAAGCCGTTTTTAAAGCTTCTATAATGCCTTGGCTATGGTTTTTGTAAACTTTGATTCTGTAATCTTTAACAGCATAATTCTCAACAATAGTATATGAATTGTCATTAGAATTATCATCTATAAAAATGGCTTCCCAATTATAGTAAGATTGATTTAAAATGGAATTAAGACACTCAGCAATAAATGCTTCCGTGTTTTTAAAAGGGATTAAAATGCTCACTAAAGGTTGTAACATACTGCGAATTTAACAAAACCTTTAGGTTTTTAATAGTAACTCATTGTAGATTTGTGCGTCTTATAAAAAATTAAAAATTTAAACATGAAGAATTATTTGGCCATTCTTGGCTTAAGTGTCGTTTTAGTAGGTTGTGGATCTGCAAAACCAAATGCTGATGATTTAGCAGTTAGCAACCCAATAGTTACAACCTTAGATTTAACTGCAGTAAATAATGATAGAGTTCCGGTAACCATTAATCCTGGTCGTTTTACTACAGAAACGGTTACATATAGATTACCTAGAGTTGTGCAAGGAACCTATTCTGTTAGTGATTTTGGGAAATATGTAGACGATTTTAAAGCTTTAGATTATGATGGTAATGAATTAGCTTCTACTAAAGTTGATGATAATACATGGACTATTACTGATGCTACTAAATTAGACAAAATTAATTATTATGTTAATGATACTTTCGATATTGAAATAACTGGTGGAATAGGAGGAGAAGATCCATTTTCACCAAGCGGAACAAACATAGAGGAAGATAATTTTGTATTAAATCTTCACGGATTTATTGGCTATTTCGATTCTTTAAAAAATAATCAATATACTCTTGATGTTACAGCACCAGCAGATTTTGTTAGAACGTCTGCTCTAGAAGATAAAGGAACAAAATCGAGTGCAGATGGTACAGCTATTACAAGCAGTTATTTTGCACAACGTTATTTTGATATTACAGATAACCCAATGATGTATGGGAAATTAGATGTTGAAGAATTTATGGTTGGTGACATAAAAATTGTATTAAGTCTTTATTCTCCAACGGGTAAACACACTGCAGTTAGTTTAAAGGAAACTGTTTATAAGATGATGGAGGCACAAAAAAAATATCTAGGTGATGTAAATAGTACAGCACGTTATGATATATATGTGTATTTGTCTAGAGGTGATGAAACCTCTCCTAAGGGTTATGGTGCTTTAGAACATCATAAATCCACTGTAGCTGTTTTTGCCGAAGATAGCAGCCTCGAAGGTCTTAAGGCATCTATGATTGATGTGATATCTCATGAATTTTTTCATATAGTAACACCTTTATCTGTTCATTCTGAAGATATTCACTATTTTGATTATAACAAGCCAACATTTTCTAAACATTTATGGATGTATGAAGGTGTAACAGAATATTTTGCACAACATTTTCAGATATATGAAGGCTTAGTTGATGCAAATTCATTTTATAACACCATGTACACTAAAATACAATCGTCTAAAGGATTAGATGACGCTATGAGTTTTACAATTATGAGCGAAAACGTATTGGTAGAACCTTATGCACACAATTATTATAATGTTTATATGAAAGGTGCATTAATTGGTATGTGTATTGATATTTTAATGCGAAAAGAGAGTGATGGTAACAGAAGCATGTTAAGTTTAATGAAAGAGCTGTCTGCTAAATATGGAAAAGACAAGCCTTTTGAAGACGATAAATTAATACAAGAAATCACAGCAATGACTTACCCAAGTGTTGGAGATTTTTTAACAACATATGTAGCAGGTGATGTACCAATAAATTACAATGAGTTTTTAAAAATGGTTGGTTTAACTATTGGAGAAGCAGAGGTAGAAACCAATTATATTTTTGCAGGTGGACAGAATATTATTTTTGATGGAGATCAAGCAAAAATGGCAATAGTTTTTTCTGAAATGGCATTAAAAAATTCCTTCTGGAAAGCACAAGGAATAAAAGCTGGTGATGTAATTAAAAAAGTAAACGGAACCGAATTAACATTAATGAACGCTAATGATGTTATAACAGGTATGTTTGAATGGCAAGAAGGACAAGAAATTACAATGGATTTAGATAGAGATGGCCAACCAATACATATTAAAGCAACCTTGTCTAAAGCTTATGCGCCAGGCGAGTCTATTATAGAAGATGTAAATGCAACTGAAGCTCAAAAAGCTTTAAGAGCTGCTTGGTTAAAAGGATAGATTATACTTATGAGTTAAAAGCAATAAGTTTTATATCATTTAAAAGGCTTCCAATACGGAAGCCTTTTTTGTTTGATAAATCAATGGTTATAGGTTTTTTAATTATGAGAATTTATTAGGTTCTCATTTAGAATGGAAAATAGCATAAAAAGCATATCTAAAAGCCTTCAAAAACACCCAATCCAAAGAGTGCAAAATCATATTTTACAGGATCGTTAGCATCTAACTGTCTTAAGGCTTTATCTAATTCAGTCAATGCTTTTCCATCATTTTGTTTTCGTTTTAATAGACCTAGTTTTCTGGCTACATTTCCAGAATGTACATCTAAAGGGCAACTTAATTGAGAAGGTGAAAGTGAGTTCCAAATACCAAAATCAACACCATTTTTGTCGTTTCTAATCATCCAACGCAAAAACATATTAATTCGTTTTGCAGCAGAGTTTTTATGTGGATCACTAATATGTTTTTTAGTGCGATCTAAATGCGGAATTTCAAAGAATTTAGTTTTAAAATAATGTATACCATTTTGAATTGAGTCTTTCTCTGCATTTACAGTAAATACAGCTTCTAAACCTTGGTGGTTTTTATAAATATGCTGTAGACTTTGTACAAATTGTATAAAATCCTTGCCGTTAAAAGTTCTGTGAACAAAAGGATTTAGTTTTTCTAAATCAGATTCTTGGTGTTGTGTTATAAACTCAAAAGGTGAATGATCTAACATTTCCATCATTCTGTTAGCATTTTTTATAATACTTTTTCTATTTCCCCAAGCAATTGTAGCCGTTAAAAATGCTGCAATTTCAATATCCTCCTTTTTTGTAAATTGATGCGGAATTTGAATAGGGTCACTCTCAATAAACTTAGGGTTATTGTAAAGAATAACTTTTTCTTCTAAGAAGTCTTTTAATTCTTGTTTTTTTAGTTTTGACATAAGTACTACAAAAATATTAAAAACAATTGCAATTTTTTATGTTACTTTTTTAAGTTGTAAATTCACTTTATTATGAAAAATATTCTTTATTTATTTTCTGTTTTTGCTTTAGTATCTTGTAATAAAATATCACAAGATGTGGAGAATTCTTTTACTATTTTAGGTAATAAAATGGATAGTCTTAGTATGGTTGAATTTAATAAAATTGAAAAGAGTTTTAAGGAAATTAATTCAAAACGTATAAAAAAATTCGAAGGAGAAAACTCTGCTCGTATATATTATTCTATTCAACAATATAATATAGTTTTAGATTCGTTAATTAACGAATTACAATTAAATAATCATCATACAAAACAGTCTAAGAATAAAATTAGTAATCTATATTTTGATATTAACGAGAGCTTAAAAACTAATTTAAAGTCGATATATATATTAAATACAATTATAAAAATTGATTCTTTAATTAACCCAAAAGAAGACTTAGGTATGTTACCAAATTTTGTAATGGTTGCTGAATTACAGAAAGGTAAATTAAGTGCAAATGAAACAGCATCGTTAATAATAACGCAACTGAAAGAACAAATTTTAAAGAAAAATGAAAATAAATAAAGTATGAAAAGAACAGCAATAATTCTGCTTTTGATTTTGATAAATTGTAAAAACGAAACTGTAAATACAGTTGAAAACACAGTAAATTCAGAAGTAAATGCTAAAAATACAATAGACCAAAGTGTTACGGATATGTGGCAATCCTATACAAGTTCAAATCCTGAATTTAAAAATGATGACATGCCAGAATCTTCGTATTTTCATAACAACGAAGCTGATGCTAATCGATTGGCAGAATTAGTTGTTTCGGGTAAAAAGAAAGCTGGTTCAGGTTTGTATTACATGTATAAGGAAGCAAAAGTAGATTTACCGCGTTCTGGAACTAAACATATTATTACAAATTTTTCAGGAAAAGCAAAAGCCATTATTGAAATTGTAAAAGTTGATACCATTCCTTTCAATAAAATAACAAAAGAGTATGCTTCTATAGATATAGGCACCAATATTGAACCACTTAAGAAATGGAGAAAGGCACATTGGGATTTTTTTTCAAGCGTATTTATAGACAGCAATAAAAAGCCAACGGAAAATATGTTAGTTGTTTGTGAGTGGTTTAAAACTATCTGGATAAATAATGATATGTAGAAACAAGCAATTTCTAAGAATTATAAACCTGATTCTCCTGTTCCGCAACTCTAATAAATGTTGTGCGCTTTGTTAATTCTTTTAAGCGTTGTGCACCAACATAAGTACAAGTGCTGCGTAAACCGCCCAAAATATCTTGTAGCGTATCTTTAACATCACCTTTATATGGTACTTCTACAGTTTTGCCTTCACTAGCTCTGTATTCTGCAACACCACCAACATATTTATCCATAGCAGTAGATGAGCTCATGCCATAAAACTGTTTGTATTGTTCTCCATGTCTTAATACCAGTTCGCCACCACTTTCTGTATGTCCGGCAAACATGCCGCCAAGCATTACAAAATCTGCGCCAGCGCCAAATGCTTTAGCAACGTCTCCAGGAGTTGTACAGCCACCATCGCTAATAATTTGTCCACCTAAACCATGTGCAGCATCTGCACATTCAATAATGGCAGATAATTGAGGGTAACCAACACCTGTTTTAACACGTGTTGTACAAACACTACCTGGTCCAATACCAACTTTTACAATATCTGCACCAGAGAGTATAAGTTGTTCTACCATTTCGCCAGTAACCACATTACCAGCAATTATTACTTTATCAGGATACTGATTTCGCGTTTGATTTACAAATTCTGCAAAATGCTCAGAATAGCCATTGGCAACATCGATACAAATAAATTTTAATTTTGGGTTACTTTTAAAAACAGCTTTCAGTTTTAGGGCATCTTCTTTTCCTGTTCCTGTGCTAATGGCAATATAATCTTCAAGGCCATCTGGAGCTTCTGATAAAAATTTGTTCCACTCTTCAATACTGTAATGTTTGTGTATAGCTGTAAATAGCTTGTGTTGTGATAATTCTAAAGCCATTTCAAACGTACCAACGGTATCCATATTAGCTGCCATTATTGGTACACCTTTCCAGTTAGAATTGCTATTTAAAAAGTTAAATTCGCGCTCTAAGGTTACCTGTGATCTACTTTTTAGGGTAGAACGTTTAGGTCTAATCATTACATCTTTAAAGCCTAACTTAATATCGTGTTCAATGCGCATTTTAGAAGAAAATTTGGTTACAACCAAAAATACAATTCTTTAAAATCTACAGGTCTAAAATTTGTGTTTTTGTAAGAATGATTTATTAACAATTGTTTATATCAGAATTAGAAATAAAATATTGTAGGTCTTTTATTTTACGGCAATCATGCTAATCTCAACATTCACAAACTTTGGTAAATTGGCGACTTCTACAGTTTCTCGTGCTGGAGCAGTAGCTTCATCAAAATAACTACCGTAAACTTCGTTAATTTGCTTAAACGTATTCATGTCACTTATAAAAATTGAAGATTTTATAACATTATTAAAAGACATATCTGCGGCTTCTAAAACAGCTTTCATGTTTTCCATTACTTGCTTTGTTTCTGTTTTTATATCTTCATTAACTAACTCCATTGTTTCTGGGTGTAAAGCTATTTGACCAGATGTATATAATGTGTTTCCTGTTAAAACAGCTTGGTTATATGGTCCTATTGGAGCAGGAGCTTTTGGAGTGTTTATTATTTTTTTCATCTTAAGTTGATTTTAATTAGATTTTATTCCGTTTAAAAGTAGTGTGTAATTCTTAATAAAATATAGTTTCAAATTTAATATATTTTTGAATAAATTCAATAACGAACGATGCGGTCTTTTAACATTAAAAAAGTTCGAAAATTATTTAATTTCCTACAGTTTTATCTGCTTGACGACGCTTATCGTATTTTAAATCTTTAAGAAGACTTGATGAAATACCAATAAAGAAATTCCACGAACTACGCTCGCTAAAAGGAATCCAACTAAAATTCATTCGCCAACTTAATAAGTCACGTTCAAAACGTAATTGCGTATAGGTAAATCCTTGATTTAAAAAATCGAATCCAGATGATGCACCTACCGTCCAACGAGGTGATAAGTCTACATCACCAGAAAACATTAAGGAGTGCGAAGAAATTTCGTTTTGTCGCTGTGTATTGTTATAATTTGCAGAGTAGGCCAATCTTAGACTCCAAGGCATTTTGTAATTATAAAAATCACTTTTTTCGTCTTTTTCCTTTTTGCTTTTGTCTTGATCGTTGAGCCTTCTATCAGCATAATCCTCAGATGTACCAAATAAGTCATCCGTTCTTCCTCCGGATCGCGCAGATTCTCTAGACGATGCCGAGTCTTGTGCAGATTCGTCTCCAGAAAAACTTTCATTAGATAATGTGTAACTCATTGTTAAATTGGCAGAGGTTAAACGAAATAAACTACCACCATTATTAATATTAAAGGTATTAACAACACTGTTGTTACTATCTAAAGCATAAGGATTTAAAGTCATCCCAAAGTTAATACTCATCTTATTATTTAAGATTTGAGTTCCTCCAGTAACTCTAACCGGACTTATATTAAGAGAATCCGCAGCTAAATCGTAAGATGTAGAAAAGTTTAGGTTGTTTAAAATAAATCTTTTTTCTGGTTCTGTTTTTGTTGAATCTTTAGGTTTTATTTTAGCTTCGAGATTATTACCTATAGATAAACCTATGCTACTAGAATATCGATTTCCTGGAACGCCATATAACGAATTCTCAAAACGAGTGTATTCAACTTCAGAGGTTGTTCCATCAGCATCTATAACATCATAGGTTTCGTAATATTGGTCAAAAGCAGGCGAAATAGAGTAGCTTAAAGAGGGTCTCATAACATGCCTTATGGCTTGTACTTTTGGGTCTTTACCTTCTTTTTCAAAATTGTACATTCCATAGATTGTAGTGCCAATACTTGCACCAAAATTATAGGTCATGTAACGATCAAAACCGTATTTGTCTATTTCTACGACTTCTTCTTCATTTTGGTCATAATATTTACTCACGGTTTTAAGTGTCCAATTTTCATCTAAGTTAGCATTAGCACTAACACTAAAATAGTCAAACACTTTAAAATTTGTGGTTAATGGTATGCTGTGTTTCATACCAATTTCGGCATCATCAAACATTTCACTTTTTCCAAATATAGAATCGTTTGTGCTAATAGAATATTCACCTCTTGTTGTTACTTGAAAATTAATATTCTGAATTGCACCTTTCTTAGATCCAGACTTTGGAGCAAAAGGATAAACTCTACCCATTGAGGCCTGCAAAGTAGGTAAGGTGACATCTATATCACCTGTATTTGTGTTTTGTCTATGAGATGCTGTTAAACTTAAATTAACTTGTGGTTCTCCAATAAAAGTTTTTGAATAAGAAACAGAAGAAGCTAAAGTATTGTTTAAAAAACTAGATTGATTTAGTTGGTTAACCGATTCTTGAAAATAAGAGCTACTTCCTAAATTTACAGATGCCGAAAAACGTGCATTAGGATTAGCTTTGGTATCTTGGCTATGTGACCATCTAATATTATAAATGGTACTTTGACTAAAATCAGAAAAACCACGTTCGCTATTCAGTAAGTTTTCATATCTAAAACTAATATTTCCTCTGTATTTATAGCGAACTGCATAGTTGTTTTCTATACGTAGGCCATAACTACCATTAGTGTAGTAATCTCCAAGAACAGCTAAATCTAAATAATCACTAATTGCAAAATAATAACCACCATTTTGTAGAAAATATCCTCTGTCATTTCCTGAATCCTCACCAAAGGAAGGGAAAATGATACCAGAAGTCTGTTTTTGTGTCATAGGAAAAAACGCAAATGGTAATGCAATAGGCGTTGGAACACCATAAATTTCCATATAAGTTGGTCCAACAATAACTTTTTTGTTAGGAACTAGCTTCATTTTTGAAGCAATAAATTGGTATTCTGGGTCTTCTTCACTTTCGGCCGTAGTAAATCGACCTTTTTTCATAAAATAAACGGAGTCATTTTCCTTTTTTGTAATTGGAGAATAAACTTTAAAGCCTTGCTGTTCTGTTCGAGAATTAAAAACTAATGCTTTTTTTGTTTCGGTATTAAAGACTATAGAATCTGGTTCAATAACATTTTCACCTTGTGTAAAAACAGGACGTTGAGAATAACCTGTAGAATCTTTTATTCTTCCTGCATAGACTAAGTTTTTGCTGTAATCAATTTCTATTACACCTGCTGTAATCTCCATATCTTCGTAGGTAACTACTGCCTCATTATACATATAGATTTTTTGTTTCCGTTGGTTCATAGAAACATAATCTGAAGCTCTGTAGCTAACAATTCCTGTTAAAAATTCTTTTTTCTTTAGGGAATCTTTTTTTGTAGAATCTATTTCTTTTGTATTAACAGGAGGGATTTTAATAGAATCTACAGGGATTGTTACGGTGTCTTTTTGTTTTTCAGCCGGAATTGATGAGTTGGGTTTAGGTAATTCTTGGGCGAAGCTCAAAGTGTTTATAAACACTGTAAAACTCAAGAGAAAAAGTATGTTTATTCTATTTGTACGCAATCCTTTTAAATGTATTTTTGTAAAAGTATGGCTCGGTTTTTGAAACGCCAAAAGTACAGTTATTTTTTGTGATTAATTTATTAAAATAATAAAGTTAATAAATAGGCTGTAACAATCAGTGAAATGTAATAATCCGAGATTATAAATCGTTAATTAAATATGCAAACGAACCAAAAACCTTTAATAGTATTCTTACTTCTTTTATTTATAAGTTCTTTAACATCTTATACAGTTTTGCATGCGCAAGCGGATAAGTTTGTTGTGGTTTTAGATGCTGGTCATGGTGGTAAAGATCCAGGTCGACCTACTAAAAATGGTTATAAGGAAAAAGATATAGCGTTAAAAGTAGTTTTAGAATTGGGTAAACAATTAGAAAAAGATCCAGATGTTAAAGTAATATATACCAGAAAAACAGATGTATTTTTAGAGTTGCATGAACGTTCTGCTATAGCTAATAAAGCAGATGCAGATTTATTTGTTTCGGTGCATTGTAATGCTCATCACACGCAAGCTTATGGTACTGAAACTTATGTTTTAGGTGCCAAAAATGACGAAAGAAATATGTCTGTTGCGAAAGCAGAAAATGAAGTGATTTTTTTAGAAGATAATCACGAAGAGCATTATGAAGGTTTTGATCCTAGTTCACCAGAATCTGTAATAGCATTAGGTATTGAGCAAGAGTTTTACGTAGAGCAAAGTATTGTTTTAGCTCGTAAAGTAGAAGATAATTTTGCTGGAAAATTAAAAAGAAAGAGTAGAGGAATTAAGCAATTAAGTTTATGGGTTTTACATAATACTTATATGCCTAGTGTACTTATAGAAACAGGTTTTATTACCAATAAAACCGAAGGTGCTTTTTTAAATTCTAAAAATGGACAAACCAAAATAGCAACAGCGATAAAAGATGCTATTATAGATTATAAAAAAGAATTAGATTTAAATGTAGGTACTTCATTTTCTATAGCTGGAGAGGAAGCAATAGATGAAAAAGAGGATGATACTGCTCATATAATTAAAGATGTTACTTTTAAAATTCAGATTGCGGCTAGCTCTAGAGAATTAGAAGCTAAATCCTATAATTTTAAAGGGCTTAGTGATATTTCTAGAGAAAAATCTGGAAACATTTATAAGTATTATTGTGGTAAAACTTCAGACTATAATAAGATTCAGAAGCAATTAGTAGAGGCTCGTAAAGATTATTCTGGTGCTTTTATTGTAGCATTTAAAGGCGGTAAAAGAATTAGCATGACGGAAGCTTTAAAATCCGCAAAGGATTAAGAATATTATTAATATATTTATTCCTAATTTTGTTTTAAACCAAAGAATAGCCCATTGAAAATTTCAAGAGAAGTTAAAACAGCCGTACTGGTCATAGCTGGTATTGCTTTTTGTATTTATTTATTCACATATCTTAAAGGTGAGGATTTATTTACAAACACAAATACCTACTATACAGAATTCGATTATAATGCCTTGTCTATGGCTTCAGCAGTTACAGTAAAGGGCAATAAAATTGGTAAAATAGAAGAAATAAAGTACGATTTTAAATCGGGTAAAACCAAAGTAGCATTTAATGTTACTCCAGAATTAAAATTTTCAAAGAATAGTATTATAAGATTATATCAAGATGGGTTAATGGGAGGCAACGCACTATCTATTATTGATGCCAATGATGGTGATATTGCCAAAAATGGAGATTTTATAAAGTCTGAAGTAAAACCAGGTATGATTACTACTTTAGAAAAGAATTTTTCAGGCATAAGTGATGATTTAGGTTCTACATTACGATCATCAGATACCTTATTAACTAATCTAAATGCATTGGTAGAAGACGATTCAGAAAAAGGTTTAAAACAAACTATTGCAGAACTTAATGCTACTCTTAAAACATTTAACAGCGTTGGATTAAAAGCCAATAAACTTTTAAGTCAACATGATGAAAAAATTGCTACTATATTAGAGAATTTTGAAAAAACGAGTAGTGAATTAGCTGTTTTAATGAAAGACCTTAATGAGGCTAAGCTTTCAAATACAGTTAAGAATTTAGATGAAATGATTCTAAAATTTAATCAAATTGCATCTGGTTTAGAAGCAGGAGAAGGGTCTATGGGTAAATTATTAAAAGACAAAAATCTCTACGATAATTTAGAAAATGCAACTAAAGAATTAGAGTTGTTACTTCTAGATATTAAATTACATCCTGCACGTTACAGACGTATTTTATCTAAAAAAGAAATTCCTTACGAGGAACCTACAGAAGCTGAATTAAACAACAATTAGATCTATCCAACTCTATGGAATATTTACCAAATATAATTTTTGCGTTATTATTAATTGCAGGCATTGGCTATTTTGCAAATAATGTTAAAAAATTAATCAGAAACATTAAATTAGGTCATAAAGTAGATGCCAACAATCACAAATCAGAACGTTGGAGAAACGTAGTAAATATTGCGTTAGGCCAAAGTAAAATGGTAAGAAGACCAGTTTCTGGCTTTCTTCATGTTATCGTTTATGTTGGTTTTGTAATTATAAATATTGAAGTTTTAGAAATTATTATCGATGGACTTTTTGGAACACATCGTATTGGTCAAGAATTTTTGCCAGCAGCATTATATGGTTTCTTAATTGGCGCATTTGAGGTACTAGCAGTTTTGGTTTTAGTCTCTGTAATTGTGTTTTGGCTAAGAAGAAATGTGATTAAAATTAAACGTTTCTTAAGTTCAGAAATGAAAGGCTGGCCAAAGAGTGATGGTAATATTATTCTTTATTTTGAAGTTGTATTAATGTGTTTGTTTTTAGTAATGAATGCAACAGATACTGTTTTTCAAACAGCCAATTCTGGTAACGTAATATCACAATTTATTGCACCTTGGTTTAATGGTTTTGAATTAGAAACACTTCATACTATAGAAAGAGCAGCTTGGTGGTTACATATAGTAGGTATATTAATATTTTTAAATTATTTATATTTTTCTAAACATTTACATATTCTTTTAGCGTTTCCTAATGTTTATTTTGGAAGTGTTGAGCCAAAAGGAAAACTCAATAATCTTGAAGCTGTAACAGCCGAAGTAAAACTTATGATGGATCCAGATGCAGATCCTTATGCCGTACCAGAAGAAACTTCAGAAGATGAAGTGCCTGCTAAGTTTGGAGCAAGCGATGTTATGGATTTAACGCAGGTTCAGCTATTAAATGCCTATACATGTACAGAATGTGGTCGTTGTACTTCTGCCTGTCCTGCAAATCTTACAGGTAAGAAATTGTCGCCTCGTAAAATTATGATGGATACGCGTGATCGTTTAGAAGAGGTTGGTAAAAATATTGATTTAAATAAAGGGAAGTTTGTAGATGATGGTATACAACTTCTAGGAGATTATATTACAAACGAAGAACTTTGGGCTTGTACAACATGTAATGCCTGTGTTGAAGAGTGTCCTGTAAGCATCAATCCATTATCCATTATATTAGAAATGAGACGCTATTTAGTAATGGAGCAAAGTGCAGCACCAATGGAGCTTAATAACATGATGACCAATATAGAAAACAACGGAGCACCATGGCCATACAACCAAATGGACCGTTTAAATTGGAAAGACGAAGAATAGAATTGTTAATAGGTTAAAATTTTAGTTGTTAAAACATTGCTGATAAGAGCGCGATAACGGTTTAACAATTAAAAAATAAACGATTAAACATTAAAGTATGAGCGAGCAACTAAAAGTGCCAACCATGGCAGAAATGATGGCAGAAGGCAAACAACCAGAAATTTTGTTTTGGGTTGGTTCTGCTGGTAGTTACGACGATAGAGCTAAGAAAATAACTAGGGCTTTTGTTAAGATATTAAACAAAGCAAACGTAGATTTTGCTGTTTTAGGAACTGAAGAAAGTAATACAGGTGATGTAGCAAAAAGAGCTGGTAATGAGTTTTTATTTCAGATGCAAGCCGTTATGAATATTGAAGTACTTAATGCTTACGAAATAAAACGTATTGTTACTTGTGATCCGCATTCTTTTAACTGCCTTAAAAATGAGTATCCAAGTCTTGGTGGTAATTACGATGTTATTCATCACACACAATTTATAAAAGAACTAATGAGTTCTGGCCGTTTAACATTAGATGGCAATACATTTAGAGGGAAACGCATTACTTTTCACGATCCTTGTTATTTAGGAAGAGCAAACAGTGTGTACGATGCACCAAGAGAAGTGCTTAAAAAAACAAACGCGACTTTAATAGAAATGAAACGACACAAAGGAACAGCCTTATGTTGTGGAGCAGGAGGCGCACAAATGTTTAAAGATGCAGAACCAGGGAATAAAGAAATCAATGTGCTTAGAACCGAAGATGCCTTAGAAACACAGCCAGAAATCATTGCAACAGGTTGCCCTTATTGTAACACTATGATGACAGACGGTGTGAAATTTAAAGAAAAAGAAGGTCAGATCACAGTAATGGATATTGCTGAGTTGATTGCGGATGCATAATAATTTTTACCGAATAAGTTATTCTTTTACAGGTGTTTTTGGTTTGTAATCCTGAGGATGATTAACGCATAAAATTGAATTAATTTCAACTTCAACACTTTCAAAAAAACTTATGTTAACCAATGAACTTTACAAACCTTCAAATACAAACCGAAAGCTTACCCAAGGTTGAAGATTTGGTTTTAAAACCAATTTCTAACTCGTACTTAAAAATAATAATTCTCAATAAACTGGCGCTTTATGCTGGTTTAATTGCTTTAGTGTTTGGTTTTAAATATTTTATTGAAAAAAAGGAAGACGTTGAGCTTAATTTATGGTACATGATATTTGTAGTCATAGTATTTTGTATCCTTAATTTAATTGTAAGCTTATTAGCATTTAAAAAACGAAAGTATGCTATAAGAGAGCATGATGTTATTTACTCAAAAGGTATAATTATTCATTCTATGATAACTGTACCAATTTCTAGAATTCAGCATGTTGAAGAATCAAGAAGTTGGTTAGCTAGGCATTTTGGGCTTTCAACACTAAAAATATTTACGGCTGGCGAAACAGGTAGTGATTTAAGTATTAAGGGTTTGCCACATGTAGAAGCAAAGCAAATTAAAGAAATTATTAGCGATAAAATCAATGGAAATAACTGATTTCTCGCAGCCTTTAAGGCAATCTTCTAAAGGTATAATCGTAATTTTTGGGTTCAAGGTCTTTCAGTTTTTTAAGAAATTCTTTGTCCTTTTCATTGCATTTGGAGTGTCCTTAATAAGAGGGAAGTCCTTTGCCAATATTACACCTACAATGATTTTGCTAGGTATTATTGGCATTATAGTTATAATTCTAGTTATTGCTATTTTAAAATATTTAAATTTTAAATTCTATTTAAGTAAAGAGGATTTCCATTTATCCTCTGGAATTATAAATAAAGACACTACTATTATTCCGAAGTCCAAAATTCAGAATGTCTACATTAAACAAAATTTCTTGCAACAAATAATTAATGTTGTTTCTCTTAAAATAGAAACGGCAGGAGATAAAAAATCTGAAATAGAAATAAGTGCATTAGATAGACCAACGGCAATATTACTTAAAAAGAGATTATTTAATAAGTTATCTGTTGCTAGTGAAGAATTAGATTTAGTAGATCACATAGAAGAACCAGAGATTTTCTTTAAAGTAACTTTAAAGCGTTTGTTATTAGAGGGTTTGTCTCAAAATCATTTTAAAAGCTTTTTACTTATTTTCACTTTTGTATTTAGTTTGTATAATGAGTTTGAGGAGTATTTGCAAGAATTGAAACTAGAAGAACATATTGATGACTTTGTTCAACTCGATGAGGATACACTTTTTAATTTACTGATTACAAACGTTATTATTGTAATTGTGGTTGTATTGATTTCGCTTTTATTCTCTGTAGTAAAAACGTTTATTATAAATTTTAATCTCGAAGTTGTTGAGCATCAAAAAACAGTAGAAATAAACAAAGGACTATTCAATAAAGTGTCTTTGAGTTTAATGCCTAGTCGTATTCAGAATTTGGTTATTACAACTAATCGTGTGAAGCAATATTTAGGATTACATAGTTTATCTGTAAAACAAGCAATGGTTAACCAAAAGCAGCAAAAGAATTTTAATATTGTTGCATTAGAGAAGGAACAGCTCAATTATTTAATTAATAAGCTTTTATTAAATTATATTGCTGAAGGTGAAACCGAAAAACCGAGCACTTATTTTATGCGTATTTCGGCTTTGGAAATGTTGTCCTTAGGAATATTAATTAATACAGTTTTATTGTTTTTATTTGGTGTTGAAATGCTATTGATAAATTTTGTGTTTGTTCCATTAGCAGTTTTGTATGTATACTTTGCTTATAAAAAAGCGTATTACAGAATTTCGGATAATTATATTACCATAGGAAGCGGTGTAATAGATACAATTACTAACATTCTTGAAATTCATAAAATTCAAGGCATAAAATTAAAACAAACCTTATTTCAAAAGCGAAGCGGTATTGCTTCTTTGGTGATTTTAACAGCTTCAAAAGCAGTTACAATTCCTTATATCACAAAAACTGAAGCTTTGTCTATTTATAATTACTTGTTATATAAGGTGGAATCTCAAGATAAAAATTGGATGTAAAACCTTATTTTTGTGCTCATAAAAAAAGAAATTTATGCTAGTTGATTTTAATACCTTACCAGAAGAATCTAGAGTCTGGATATACCAAGCCAATCGTTCGTTTTCAGATACAGAATTAGAACAGCTAAATTCGCAGTTAGAAACGTTTATCGAAGCTTGGACAGCACATGGAAAAGATTTAAAAGCTGGCTATAAAATAGTTTACAAAAGGTTTATTGTGATAGCAATGGATCAAAACTTAAATAATGCTACAGGTTGTTCTATAGACTCATCGGTTAATTTTATTCAGCAATTAGAAAAGCAATATAACGTTGATTTAATGGATAAAATGAATGTTTCTTATAAACAAGGTGAATTTATAGCATACAAACCATTGCTAGATTTTAAAAAAATGGCACAACAGAAAGCAGTATCTAAAAACACAATCGTTTTTAACAATTTGGTCACCAATATTGCAGAATTTAATGAAAATTGGGAAGTTCCGGCAAGCGAAAGTTGGCATAGTAGATTTTTAAAATAGATTAGAATATTCATAATCAACAATCATTAACTTAAAGTACAGTGGGAACAGACATTTTTTTACTTAATATTTCAGGACAAGATAAACCAGGTTTAACTTCTAGTTTAACAAGTGTTTTAGCAGAATATGATGCTAAAGTTTTAGATATAGGACAAGCCAATATTCACGATACCTTATCATTAGGTATAATGTTTGAAATAAAATCTGGTAAAAAATCGGCAGCAGTACTAAAAGACTTATTGTTTAAGGCGTATGAATTAGGGATTACAGCTAAATTTTCGCCAATTTCGCTTCAAGATTATGAAAATTGGGTTGGTCTCCAAGGAAAGGATCGTTATATCATAACAATTCTGGGTGAGAAGCTAACTGCAGAACAAATTTCTGAAGTCACAAAAGTAATATCAAGTAGAGATTTAAACATCGATTCTATTAAACGATTAACAGGTCGTTTGTCATTAGTGAAAGAGACAGAATATCCTAGAGCGTCTATTCAATTATCTATTAGAGGTAAAATTGATGATAAATCTAATTTTACTCAGAAAATAATGGATATTTCAAATGAATTAGATGTAGATATTGCTTTCCAAGAAGATAATATTTTTAGAAGAAACAGGCGTTTAGTTTGTTTTGATATGGATTCTACTTTAATTCAAACTGAAGTTATAGATGAACTAGCTGAATTGGCAGGTGTAGGTGATGAAGTAAAAGCGATTACAGAATCTGCAATGCAAGGTGAAATTGATTTTAATGAAAGTTTTAAAAGACGAATGAAACTTTTAGAAGGCTTAAGCGAATCTGTTTTACAAGAAGTTGCAGAACGTTTACCGATTACAAAAGGAGCAAGGCGTCTAATAGATACATTACATAATTACGGATTTAAAACAGCTATTTTATCTGGTGGTTTCACGTACTTTGGCCATTATTTACAGAAAAAATTAGATATCGATTACGTATTTGCTAACCAATTAGAAATTAAAAACGGTGCTTTAACTGGTGGATATCTTGGCGATATTGTTGACGGTAGTAAAAAAGCAGAGTATTTGCAATTACTAGCGGATGATATGGGAATTGATATTAGCCAAACTATTGCTGTTGGTGATGGCGCAAATGATTTACAAATGCTTAACTTAGCAGGACTAGGTATTGCTTTTCATGCAAAACCTAAAGTTAAGGATAATGCACAAAGTTCTATTTCTAGCATAGGATTAGATGGTGTGTTATATTTGTTAGGTTATCACGATCGACATATTGATTTAATAGAATAAACAATAAACACGGAGCAATTACTTTATGTAATTATAATTTATAGGAAGTGTTTACGTTTAATAATAGTTATATAATACAATTTGAACTATGAAAACAAAACTCATATTTATAATATTTCTACTTCTTTCAATTCAAGTATATTCGCAAAATTGGCAAACTGATTTTGAAACATCTAAAGAATTGGCTTCTAAAGGTGATAAAATAATTGTTCTCGTTTTTCAAGGTTCAGATTGGTGTGCACCATGTATTAAATTAGATAGAGAAGTTTGGAATACACAAGAATTTCAAGATTTGGCTAAGGATAAGCTAATAATGTTACAGGCAGATTTTCCTAGACGTAAAAAGAATAAGTTGTCTAATGAACAACAAGAACACAACAATACGTTAGCTGATAAATACAATAAAAATGGATATTTTCCATATGTTGTAATTTTAGATTCTGATGGAAACCAAATAGGTAGTTTAGGCTACGAGAAAACAACACCAACTAAGTATTTCGAAAAAATAGTGTCTTTTGAAGATTAAACTTTTTATATTAAGTGTCTTTATTTATACGTTAGGCTATAGTCAAGATGTATATTCAAAATCTCTAAAATTAATGGGAAGTCGCTTCGATATTTCTGTCGTAGCAAATGATTCTATTGAAGGGCAAAAGTACATTTCATTGGCCATAGATGAAATAATAAGAATTGAGCGTCTTATTTCTTCTTGGGATGAAAACTCACAAACAACTCAAATAAATAAGGCTGCAGGTATAAAAGCTGTAAAAGTTGATTCGGAATTGTTTCAACTTATTCAACGTGCTTTAAAGATTTCAAAACTCACAGATGGAGCCTTTGATATTAGCTATGCGTCTATGGATAAAATCTGGAAATTTGATGGCTCTATGACCAAAATGCCTTCAGAAGAAGCCATTACAAAATCTGTTGAGAAAGTAGGTTATGAAAACATTGTTTTAGATATAGAGAAACAAACTGTGTTTTTGAAGCTCAAAGGTATGAAAATTGGCTTTGGAGCAATTGGTAAAGGTTATGCTGCAGATAGGGCTAAATCTTTACTTATGAGTTCTGGTGTGGTAGCAGGTATAATTAATGCTTCTGGTGATTTAAATACTTGGGGAACACAACCTAATGGAAAAGAATGGATGGTTGCTATTGTGAACCCGCTGAATAAAGAAAAAGTGTTTTCTTGGATGCCAGTTACAAATAGTGCCGTTGTAACTTCTGGTAATTACGAAAAGTATATTACCTTTAATGATGTATTATATTCACATATTATTGATCCAAGAACTGGCTATCCAGCCACAGGAATTTTAAGTGTTACTATTTTTACAAAAAATGCAGAATTAGCAGATGCTTTAGCAACGTCAGTATTTGTGATGGGAGAAGAAGCTGGCTTAAACTTTATAAATCAATTAAAAGGAGTTGAATGCATTATTGTTAATCAAGACAATAAAATTGTATCTTCATCAAATATAGAATTACAAAATAAAGAGTAATTATGAAAAAGCTATTAATAATCGCCTTAATTACAACAACACTTTCATCTTGTGTGGCTGTAAAAGAATACGAGAAAGTAAATTTAAGTGATCCAGATATGGCTTTAGCTCAGAAGAAATTTGATCGCTTTGAAACGAGTTATCAAGTCTATAGAGAAGCTGCATCAGGAGCAAATGGTGGTAAGTCTGGTGGTGGATGTGGTTGTAATTAATAATAGGTATCTAATGAGGAACATCTTATTTTTTGTGTTTATTTCACTTTTTGGGTTTTCATTTGCACAGCAAGACTCAACCAATGTTTATAAAAAAAGAGTTTTAGAAACTACCGAAGTCGATTTTTTAAGTAGTTATTATGCTCAAGAAGGTAACAATGCATCAGTAACTGGTGGAATTGGAACAGAAGAGTTAACAGATTTAACAGGTACAATTGTGGTGAGTATGCCATTAAACGCAGATGATGTACTTACGGTAGATGTTGGTTTTTCAGCTTATACCTCTGCATCGTCTAGTAATGGAAATCCTTTTGACCTTTCAGGTGCTTCTTATCAAGGTAGCCCTTGGGTAACGTCTTCTGGAGCTTCTGCTTCTGATGTTTGGACTAGTTTAAATGCCGATTTTTCACATAGCTCAGATGATAGAAATACCATTTGGAATGCAGATGTTTCTTTTGCAGCAGAATATGATTATACATCAATTGGTTTTGGAGGTGGGTTAACTAAGTTATTTAATGAAAAGAATACCACGTTAGGTATCAGTGGAAAAGTCTATTTAGATACTTGGAATCCTATTTACCCAACAGAGTTAAATGCTTATGACGATGTCAATGGTGATTTAAGCCAAGGATATTTTTATGGAGTTTCAATTTTAGATGAATTTGGTGATATATCTACAGACTGGAGTCCTATTAATGGATTTGAAGTAATAAAAGACAAAGCAAGAAACTCTTACTCACTATCTTTAAGTTTATCTCAAATATTAAGTAAAAATGCTCAGTTTTCTATCTTTTTAGATATTGTGAAACAGCAAGGTTGGCTAGGGAATCCGTTGCAACGTGTTTATTTCTCAGATGTAGATAATTATTATATTGGTAATGCTGCAAGTATTCCAAATTATACTTCTAAAAGTAATACTGATGTTTTTCATTTAGCAGATGATATAGAAAGATTACCTTCAAGCAGATTAAAAGTACCTTTTGGTTTTAGATTAAATTATTATTTAAACGAGATGTTTGTAGTTAGAACTTACTATAGATTTTATTCAGATGATTGGGGAATTCAGTCTCATACATTCAATCTAGAAGTTCCGATAAAGCTTTCAACAAAATTCACTTTATACCCTTCTTATAGATATTATAACCAAACGGAATCTGATTATTTTGCGCCTTATGATTCGCATTTGTCAACAGATAAGTATTATACTTCAGATTATGATTTGTCTAAATTTAATGCAAGTCAATATGGGTTTGGTTTGAGTTACACAGATATTTTTACAAAAGCTCATATTTTTAAATTTGGATTAAAGAGTATAGATTTTAAATACAATTATTACCAACGTAACTCTGGCTTAAGTGCAAATTATGTCGGAATTGGCTTTAAGTTTATTAAAGATTAATTGTATAAAACTTCTTTATAATTCTATCATAAAGTCTTTTTACTTCCTGTTAAAAATGCTAATTTGGCATAATATTCGTTATCATTAATTAAACGATAAAAGATTGCCAATGCGTTACCTTGCCCTTATTCTTATTTGTTTTAGTTTTCAGTTTAATTTTGCACAAGATTATTCTAAAAATCCTCTTCAAACTAAAGATTCTATTCAACAACAAAAATGGGTAGATAGTCTGTATAATTCCATGTCTATTAATGAAAAAATCGGGCAACTATTCATGGTACAGGTATTTTCAAATAAAGGAAAAACTCACGAAAACGGCATAGCCAGTCTTATTAAAAACCAGCATATTGGTGGTTTAATATATTCTAATGGTGGACCAGTTCGCCAAGCAAAATTAAATAACGAGTTACAAGCTGCTTCAAAAATTCCTTTATTAATTGGTATGGATGCAGAATGGGGTTTGAGCATGCGTTTAGATTCTACGTACGCTTTTCCTTGGAATATGACACTTGGTGCAATTTCAGATGATAAATTAGTAGAGCAAACAGGAAGACAGATTGGAGAACATTGCAAACGCCTTGGTGTACATTTTAATTTTGCACCAGCAGTAGATATTAATACCAATCCTAATAATCCAATTATTGGAAATCGCTCTTTTGGAGAAGATAGAGATAATGTTACGGATAAAGGTTTGGCTTTTATGAAAGGGATGCAAAGTGCTGGTACATTAGCAAATGCAAAACACTTTCCTGGTCATGGAGATACTGAAGAAGATTCGCATTTAAAATTGCCAACTATTAATTTTAGTGCACAACGAATAGATTCTATTGAGTTATATCCTTATAGAAAACTGATTAAGCAAGGTTTAGCTAGCGTTATGGTTGCGCATTTAAATGTCCCTAGTTTAGAAAAGAGAAGAGGTTTTCCTTCTTCTTTATCTAAGCATATTGTTACAGATATTTTAAAAGAACAATTAGGCTTTAATGGTTTAATATTTACAGATGCCTTAACAATGAAAGGTGCTGCAGATTATGTAGAAAAAGGCGTAGATGGAACTAATAAGAAAAGTCTAATTAAAGGAGGCGAAATTGATTTAATGGCTTTTTTAGCAGGAAATGATGTGATGCTAATGTCTGAAAACCCAGAAAAAGGTATTGCTAAATTTGTTGAAGCTTTTAATAATGGAACTATTACTGAAGAGCGTTTAGCACATTCAGTAAAAAAAATATTAATGGCGAAATATAAAGTAGGCTTAAACAACTATTCGCCAATTGGAATCTATAATTTAGAAAAAGATTTAAACAGACTTAATGATGATGCACTCTATGAAGAACTCATGGAAAATGCCATTACAGTAGTAAAAAATTCAAATTCATTATTACCACTTAGGGATTTAGAAACTAAGAAAGTTGCTTATGTTTCACTTGGTGACGATTCTGGTTCAGCCTTTTTAGAAGAATTAAAAAAATACACAAAAGTTCACCAAATAAAAGCAGATAAGCTTGATGGTTTAATCACAAAACTTCAAAATTATAATACCGTTGTTGTAGGTTTTCATAAATCTAACGCTAATCCATGGAAGGGATTTAAATTTTCCCAAAAAGAAATGGCATGGCTGTATGAAATTGCGAGAACCAATACCATAATTTTAGATGTATTTGCAAGGCCATACGCTTTAAACGATTTGCTTTCTGTAGAAAATATTGAAGGTATTGTAATGAGTTATCAAAATAGTAAGATTGCTCAAGAAAAATCAGCTCAACTTATTTTTGGTGCAATTGCAGCACAAGGAAAATTGCCTGTGAGTACAGGTCAGTTTTTTCCGGTCGGTACAGGTGAAACTTATAACTCTTTAATGAATTTAAGTTACGGTTTGCCAGAGCGTGTTGGTATGGATTCTAAATTATTAATTAGAATAGATTCAGTCGCCAACCATGCTGTAAATGGTAAAATGACTCCAGGTATTCAATTATTAGTAGCTAGAAAAGGAAAAGTTATTTATAATAAAAACTTTGGTTATCATACCTATTCTAAGAAGAATAAGGTTGATTTTGATGATATTTACGATGTTGCGTCTTTAACTAAAATATTAGCAACATTACCAGTATTAATGGAGTTAGAAGAAAGAGGTTCTTTATCATTAGATGATAAGCTAAGCAAATTAATGCCAGAATTTAAAACAACAAATAAGAAGAATGTTACATTAAAGAAAATGTTGTCGCATTATGCTCAACTTAAGCCTTGGATCCCTTTTTATTATGCTACATTAGATTCAGTTACAAAAAAGCCAAATCCTAAATATTACAGAAAAACGCGGACAAAAGGTTTTGAAGTTGAAGTAACCAATACGCTATTTATGCGAAATGATTATCAAGATTCAATTCAAAAAATTATAAGAGAAAGTGATTTGCTTTCTACATTACGCTATCGCTATAGTGATTTGCCTTATTATATTCTTAAAAATTATCTTGTAGGTTTTTATGATAAACCACTAAGTGAAATTACTCAAGATCGCTTTTATAAATCACTTGGAGCAAATTACACCACTTATAATCCTAGGAAGAAGTTTAGTTTAAAAGACATTGTGCCAACTGAAATAGACGATTATTATCGTTATAAAAAAGTACATGGTTATGTGCACGATATGGGAGCAGCAATGCAAAATGGAGTAGGAGGACATGCAGGTGTTTTTAGTAATGCCAATGACGTAGCTAAAATTATGCAAATGTATTTGCAAAAAGGGTTTTATGGAGGAAAACGCTATCTAAAAAGTGAAACTATAGATAAGTTTAATCATTGTTATTATTGTGATAGTGATAATAGAAGAGGTATAGGCTTTGATAAACCTCAGTTAGGTGATACAGGTCCAACTTGCGGATGTATTTCTATGACTAGTTTTGGGCATTCAGGTTTTACAGGTACTTATGCTTGGGCTGATCCAGAAGAAGAAATCGTTTATATATTTTTAGCTAACAGAACGTATCCTAAAGCAGGTAAAAATTTGTTACTACGAGAAAATATTAGAACCGAAATTCAACGTCTTATTTATGAGGCAATTATAGAATAATAATTAAAATTGAAAGTTAAAAAGGTATTAAAGTTCAGACATGGATTACTCAAAACCTATAACTTTAAAAATTGTTATAGAAGTTAGAAAGCATTCAGAATAAATTACGACTACAAACTGACATTTAACTTTAAATACTTTTTGAATTAAGAATATATGAAAATAGGAATAGTTTGTTACCCAACATTTGGTGGAAGTGGCGTAGTTGCAACAGAATTAGGCTTAGAGCTTTCAAAACGTGGTCACGAAATTCATTTTATTACTTATAGTCAGCCAGTACGACTAGAATTGTTGAGTAGTAATGTTCATTTTCATGAAGTACATGTACCAGAATATCCTCTTTTTCATTATCAGCCTTATGAACTAGCATTATCTAGTAAATTAGTAGATATGGTAAAGTTGCATGGTATAGAATTATTTCATGTGCATTATGCCATTCCTCATGCTTATGCAGCGTATATGGCACAACAAATGTTAGAAGATGAAGGTATTATTGTTCCTATTGTAACCACCTTACATGGTACAGATATTACACTTGTTGGTAGTCATCCATTCTATAAACCAGCTGTTACTTTTAGTATTAATAAATCTGATGCTGTAACTTCTGTTTCAGAAAGTTTAAAGAAAGATACATTACGTTTATTTGATATTAAAAAAGATATTCATGTTGTTCCAAATTTTATAGATTTAGATAAACATGAACCTAAATTTACGGATTGTCAACGTCTAATGATGGCAGATGATAATGAGCGCATAATTACGCATATTAGTAATTTTAGAGAAGTGAAACGAATTCCGGATGTTATTAAGATTTTCTATAATATTCAAAAAGAATTACCTGCAAAATTAATGTTGGTAGGTGAAGGTCCAGAAAAGGAAGGTGCTGAATTATTAGTTGAAGAATTGGGTATTACAGACCGTGTAATATTTTTAGGTAATAGTAATGAAATAGATAGAATATTATGCTTTAGTGATTTGTTTTTATTACCATCAAATACCGAAAGTTTTGGTTTAGCAGCATTAGAAGCTATGGCTAGTGGTGTTCCAGTTATTTCTACTAATACTGGTGGATTACCCGAAGTAAATGAAGATGGTTTTTCTGGTTATTTAAGTGATGTTGGTGCAATAAAAGATATGTCTGCAAATGCCGTAAAAATCTTATCAGATACCAATACGTTAAATAAATTTAAGGCAAACGCAAAAACTCAATCTCAAAAATTTGATTTGCACAATATTGTACCAATGTACGAGAAAATCTATGAAGAAACCTTAAAGAGATTTATGGTTATTTAATTAGACCAAACCGCATAGCCTTCGCGTCTTAATTCTAATGTTATTTGTTCTTCGGCTTTTAAAGCTTCTGCTCTTGTGAAAAAAGGATCAATATGATTGTATAAGCTGGGTCGTAAATACGTACCATATTTTTCTACAATGTTTGATGAGATTTTGTAACCTTTCTTATTTCTATGTCCTGATTTATGTTGAAGAAACCGTTCCTTAGGCGTTTTACTCGTCATGCCAACATACAAACATTCTAAAACACCATTAAACTGTGGGTTGGCTTTTCTAAACTTCGTATTTTCAGTAAATACACGTTTAGAAAGTTCTATAACGTAAATGGTGTAGAGGGTTTTTGGCATTACTAGTATACTTTAACTCTTACTTTTTTAGTAAAAACTAAATTTACACATTTAATCCTATTCATATATAACTTCTAAATCAACATTATATTCATAAAGAGAGTAAGATGTATCAGTTTGTGGGTAAGGTAGTAAGTCGATTAATTCAATGTTAAGGTCTAAAATCGATATGGTATCGGGATAGTTTGAAGTACCATTAATATATCCAGCCGTATTTAACGTGAAATTTAAAGTTTCATTATCCTTCTCAACCTGCATAACAACTACAGCATTACCTTGCCAAAAGCAAAGAACGTCTGTTGGACATCTATTATCTTCAACACCTAATAAGGTTATAGTCGTATTTTGGTCTTGATATATAACTATATCATCGATTGTGTTATCATCCAAATTAGTACAACTTGAAAAAAATATAAACATTAATAATATATAAACAAATCTCTTTTTTAAATTCATAGTTGTGATTTTTTAAATGATAACTATTCATTAGATGCCGAAAGGTTGATTTGGTTGCGTCAAGTTATCACCTTTTCAACAAAAACGCTTTTAAATCTTCATAAGAACTCGCTTTAATTGCTACTTTTTCTTTATCCATTACAGCTTCAATTTGTGGAGGCAAAGGCACTGATTTTTCAATAACTTCTTCAACTACATCTAAGAATTTTGTTGGATGTGCTGTTTCTAAAAATACAACATGTGCATCATTATTTTCTAGGTATTTTTTTGCACCTAAATAACCAACAGCGCCATGTGGATCAGCAATATAATTATAGTCTTTATAGATTTCTAATAACGCTTCTTTGGTTGCTTGGTCTGTAAAACTATAGGATGATAAATTGGCTTTTAATGTATCAAAGTCATTATTATGTAATTCTTGGATGCGTATAAAGTTACTTGGGTTACCAACATCCATAGCGTTACTAATAGTTTGTACCGATGGTTTTGGGTCGTAAGACTGTGTGGCCATATAATTTACAACGGTATCATTAGCGTTATTTGAAGCTATAAAATGCTTTACAGGTAATCCTAATTTTTGAGCCACAATACCAGCACAAATATTTCCAAAGTTTCCACTTGGTACAGAGAACGCAATGTCTTTATGCTTAGATTTTAATTGTTTGTATGTAAATAAAAAGTAGAAGAGTTGTGGCAACCAACGTGCAATATTTATTGAATTTGCAGATGTTAATTGCATTTTGCTAGTCAATTCCTCATCCATAAAGGCACGTTTTACCATGTCTTGGCAATCATCAAAAACGCCATCAACTTCTAAGGCTGTAATATTTTGACCTAAAGTTGTTAATTGCTTTTCTTGTATGTCGCTTACTTTACCACTTGGGTAAAGAATCACAACGTTAACACCTTTAACACCTAAAAAACCATTGGCAACAGCGCCTCCTGTATCTCCAGACGTTGCTACTAAAACAGTGACATCATTAGTATTAGTTTTATTAAAATAGCCTAAACATCTTGCCATAAAACGAGCACCAACATCTTTGAAAGCCATGGTTGGTCCATGAAACAACTCAAGTGTAGAAATATTTTCATTTATTTCAACTACTGGAAAATCGAAATTCAACGTCTCTTCAACAATTGTTTTTAAAACGTCCTCAGGAATCTCAGGTACTATGAACTGCTTAATCGCTTCGAAAGCAATTTCTGTGTTTGATTTATCCTCAATGGTTTCAAAAAATGAAGCCTCTAAAGGTGTAATCGATTCAGGGAAATATAAACCTTTATCTGGTGCAAGTCCTCGGACTACGGCATCTGCGAAGGTTGTATTTGGTGCTTTTCTATTTAGTGAGTAATAATTCATTATAATATTTTTATACCTTGGGTATTAATTTTAGAAACGTAAGTTTCAAATTGTATGTTAGATTTTGAGTATACATTCTGCATGGCTAACTGAACAGCTTTGGCAGTAGCTTCACTTTTACTCAATGCAAAAATTGAAGGACCAGAACCAGAAATAGCGCAACCTAAAGCTCCAGATTCTAAAACTGCTGATTTTACGTCATCAAAATGTGGAATGAGTTGTTTTCTGTAAGGCTCTATAACCACATCGTTTAAAGATTCTTTTATTAAATCGTAATCCGATGTGTGCAAAGCATGAACCAGGCTTCCAACATTTGCCCATTGTGTAATGGCATTACTTAATGGAATTTCTTTTGGAAGAATTGCTCTAGATTCCGATGTTTTAATTTCTATTTGTGGATGGATTAATGTCGCAAATAAATCGGAAGGTGTTGGTAATTCCAACACTTTTAAAGGACACGCACTTTTTACTAATGTAAAACCACCAAAAATAGCTGGCGCTAAATTATCTGCATGTTCGCATTTACTAGCTAAGGCTTCGCCTTTCATAGCATAGTTAGTCAATTCAGTATTGTTTAATGGATTGCCTAATAAGGCGTTCATTCCAAAAACACTTCCTGCTGCACTTGCTGAACTACTACCAATACCACTGCCTGGTTTTATTTTTTTGTAAATTTCAATTTCGAATCCACAGTCTGGTTGTAAAGCATTGTACATGGCTAATGCCGAAACACCAGCAACGTTTTTTTCTGCTTCAAAAGGAAGGTCGTAACCTTCAATCTTTGTAATTTTAATTCCTTTTGCTTCTGTTTTTCTTATCACCATTTCATCTCCAATGGTATCTAAACAAAAGCCAAGGACATCAAATCCACAAGCGACATTGGCAACTGTTGCAGGCGAAAATATTTTGATTTCGTTTTTCATGCTTAATTATTAGCGATTCTTATAATGTCTGCAAACAAACCAGAAGCCGTAACATCTGCACCAGCACCAGCACCTTTAATAATCATAGGTTGTTCTGGATAACGTTGTGTGTAAAACATAACGATATTATCTTTTCCTTTTAGGTTATAAAATGGATGACCTTCTGGTATTTCTTTTAATCCTACTTTAGCTTTTCCGTCGTTAAACTCGGCAACAAATTTTAGTTGACAATTTTTATCTTCAGCAGATTTAAATAAGCTTTGGTAATAAGCTTCGTCTGTTTTTAAAGTTTCAAAGAAATCATCAACAGAAGACGCATTCATTGCTGCATCAGTTAAGAAATTATCACTTTCTAAATCGGCAAGCTCAATAGCGTGTCCACTTTCTCTAGCTAAAATTAAGACCTTACGTGCTACATCAATTCCACTTAAATCAATTCTTGGGTCAGGTTCTGTGTAACCTTCTTCTTGTGCTTGTTTTACCACATCATAAAATGTAGTTTCAGCATTAAAGTTATTGAATATAAAATTTAGGCTACCAGATAAAACAGCTTGTATGGTATTTATTTTATCTCCAGAAGTTATTAAATGACTTAATGTGTCAATAACTGGTAAGCCAGCACCTACATTGGTTTCAAATAAGAATGAAGCATTGTATTTACGCGATAAAGCTTTTAACTCATTATAGTATTCAATATTTCCAGAACATGCAATTTTGTTGCATGCGACAACAGAAATACTTTGTTTTAAATATTCACCATAAATATTAGAAACCGCTTCGTTTGCAGTAATATCTACAAAAACAGAGTTTCTTAAATTTAAGGATTTTGCATGCTGAAAGAAACCATCTAAACTTGCTGTTTCGCCAGCTTCTAATTGTTCTTTCCAGTTTTTAAGATTAATCCCTTCATCATTTACAACCATTTTTCTTGAGTTTGATAAACCTGCAACTCTTAGGTTGATTTTAAAGTTCTCTTTAACGTATGCTTTTTGTTGTTTTATTTGTTCTATAAGTCGTTCGCCAACATTACCTACACCTGTAATAAACAGATTAATTTGTTTCGTTTTTATCTCAAAAAACTGTTCGTGTAAACTATTTAAAGCTTTTTTTACATCGTTTTTATGAATAATAGCAGAAATATTACGCTCAGACGCACCTTGTGCAATCGCTCTAATATTAACGTTGTTCTTGCCAAGCGTACTAAACATTTTGCCGCTAATACCTTGATGACTTTTCATTTTATCACCAATTACTGCGATGATAGATAAGTCTGTTTCAACAACAATTGGGTCTATTTTTTGCAATGCTATTTCGTATTCAAAAACCGTATCAATAACTTCTTTAGCACGTTGTGCATCATTTGCAGAAATACCAAAACATATAGAATGTTCCGAAGACGATTGAGTTATTAATATGATATTAATCTTCTCTTGAGCAAGTGTTTCAAAAAGTCGTTTGCTAAAGCCTGGAACACCAACCATTCCGTTACCTTGTAATGTTAATAAAGCAATATTTTCTATATTACTAATCCCTTTTACGGGTGAAATATCATTATTGGCAATGTTTTTAGTAATTGTAGTACCTATGGCATCTGGTTCCATAGTATTTTTAATAACAATAGGTATTTGTTTTTTAAGCACAGGCATCACAGTAGGAGGATACAGAACTTTTGCACCAAAATGAGATAACTCTACAGCTTCTTGATATGATAACTCAACAATAGGAGATGCTTGTTTTACCAATTTAGGATTAGTTGTGTACATACCACTAACGTCTGTCCAGATTTGTAATTCTTCGGCATCCATAGCAGCGGCAATAATTGCAGCTGTATAATCTGATCCACCACGACCTAATGTTGTAATTTCTCCATGTGCTGACTTTGAAACAAAACCAGGGAATAAAACAATTGAATTAGAATTAGTGCTAAAGAAATCTTGGATATTAGTATTGGTAACATCAAAATTAACAATGGCATTATTAAAGTTAGAATCTGTAACAATAACCTCTTGTGAGTTTTTTAGTGCAGCATCTAAATTTCTAGATTTTAAAGTGTGAAAAATTATAGTAGACGATAAAGCTTCACCAAAACTTAATAATTTATCTTTTGTTTTTGGTGATAATTCATTAATAAGGTAAATACCGTTAAGAAGACTTTTTAGGTCGTTTAATTTTTCAGAAATTATGTCGCGTAATTCATCTTGATGTCTTTGTAATACTTGGTTGTTTTCAGTATTTTCAAATAAGCCTTCAATAACTTTATTGTGTATAGACCAGATAACATCGTATTTCTGTTTATAGTCTTCTTTTTTTGCACATGCTAAATTTGCAGCCTCTAATAATTTATCTGTAATGCCTCCAACGGCAGAGACTACAACGGCAATGTTAGTGTTTTTAGATTGTTGGTCTAATATATTTATAACTTTATTTATGTTTTCGGCTGAACCAACTGATGTTCCACCAAATTTTAGAACTTTCATATTTTTATGTAATTTAAGAGAATAAAATGTCTGTATAGACAAAAAGGGACGAAGTGCATATTATAAATTACCCCAAAGGGTAATAATAGTTGAAATAAAAAACATAGAAATAGATGTACTTATTGTACCTACCATTGTGTTTGCTGATATGTTTGTTTTTTTATTCATTACTACATGTCAAAAGTATTATTTTTACCACAATAAAAAAACTTATATATCCTTTTTAGGGAATTTGTAAAAAAGGCCTGGTCTTTGCATTTTTATTGAATTATTTGCAGCAATTTGCAATGAGTATTAAATTATTCATATGAAACTTGTATATGTCTTAGTTAAATTCTTATTTCCTAATTGTTGGATAACCTATTTGGATACATTTTAAAAAAAATATTAAAAACAAATGAAATTATTTTCTAAAGAACAAATTTATCAAGGAGATAAATTAACCACAGAACGTCAAAAAATTACTTCTACAGATTTAATGGAGCGTGCCGGAATTCAAATTTTTAATTGGATACACACACGTATGCAAGGAGCGCAAGTGCCAATTCATGTGTTTTGTGGTATAGGAAATAATGGAGGTGATGGTTTGGTGTTGGCTAGACATTTGGTAACGCATGGCTATAATGTAGTAACCTATATTGTAAATTGTAGTGATAAACGTTCTAAGGATTTTCTTATTAATTATGACCGCATAAAAAACGTCTCAAAGGAATGGCCAAAAATGCTTAGTTGTAAAAATGATTTTTCAGAAGTCATCATAAAAGAAGAAGATATTATTGTTGATGCTGTTTTTGGTATTGGATTAAATCGTCCTCCAAATGATTGGGTTAAAGCTTTGTTTGAGCAATTTAGAATTTCAAAAGCATTTACACTATCTATAGATATTCCATCAGGTTTATATACAGATAAATCTGTTGCAGATGAAAAAGATGTTGTAAATGCTAATTACACTTTAAGTTTTCAATCTCCAAAACTAGTATTCTTTTTACCAGAAACTGCTAAATATACTGTACAATGGGAAGTACTGGATATTGGTATTGATCGCGAATATTTAATAAATACGGATACAGAGGTAGAGCTTATTTCTAAAAATGAAGTATTGCCATTGTATAAACCTAGACAAAAATTTTCTCATAAAGGCGATTTTGGCCATGTATTAATATTGGGAGGCAGTTATGGTAAAATTGGAGCTGTTAATTTAGCTAGTAGATCGGCATTAAGTTCTGGTGCAGGTTTGGTTACTGCTTACATTCCAAAATGCGGTTATCATAGCTTGCAAACTTCAATTCCTGAAGTTATGGTAGTTACGGATGGTGATGAAACTCATATAGCAAATATCAGTTTTGATATAGAGCCAACCGTAATTGGAGTTGGAGTAGGATTGGGCACGTCTGCTAGAACGGCAAAAACCTTTGAAACTTTTTTAAAGTCCAATAAAGCACCGTTAGTTATTGATGCAGATGGAATAAACTTGTTATCTAAAAAGAAAGCTTTATTAAAATTGCTGCCAGAGCAGACTATTATTACACCACATCCTAAAGAGTTAGAACGCTTAATTGGAAAATGGTCTAATGATTTTGAAAAGCTTGAGAAGGTAAAAGATTTTTCAAAGAAATATAATGTTATTGTGCTTATAAAAGGTGCAAATTCAATTACGGTATATCAAGATAAATTTTATATAAATACTACAGGAAATCCTGGTATGGCTACAGCAGGATCTGGAGATGTTTTAACAGGAATTATTTCTGGTCTCATAGCTCAAGGTTATGAACATTTATCAGCAACAATATTTGCGGTATATCTTCATGGAAAATCTGCGGATATTGTATTAGAGGATTATGGTTATCAAAGTCTTATAGCAAGTCATATAATCGATGGTGTAGGTAAAGCATATATGGATTTGTTTAAGCAACCAGAGCAACCTAAAGAGGTAGAACAAAAAGAAGAAACACCGCAATAAAGATTGAAAAATTAAAGTAAAAAAGCCTGTCTATAATTATATAGACAGGCTTTTTTATAATTGAATAGTTGTTAAAGTTTACAACAATTCGTTTAGTAATTTTACTAATGCAGGATTAGATGGTCTAGGAGCATCCGCACTTACAATATTTCCATTAGGGTCAATTAATATAAATCTTGGGATAGAAGTTACCTGATAACTTGTCATAAAATCAGAAGAAAAAGCTTTATCTGCTATTAGTTGAACACCACCTAATTCTTTATCTACAATCATTTTTTTCCAACCTTTATAAGCAGCTGCAGCATCATTTTTGTAACCACGTCCATTATCTACAGATATACTGACAAATTCAATGTTTTTATCATGAAACTGTTCTTCAACTTTTTTAAGCGAAGGAATTTCTTTAATACAAGGACCACACCATGTTGCCCAAACATCTATATATACATATTTTCCTTTAAAATCAGAAAGCGATGTATTTCCTCCAGCATTGTTTTCATAGTTTTTAAAATCAGGCGAAGGAGAGCCTTTAGGCATAGCAGAACGTGCTGCTAACTTACCAGTCATAAATCGAGTGACCTGGCTTAATGTTGTATTTACATTCTTGTCCATCATAGCGATGTGTGTAGAATCTACTTCAGAATATTTTGTTTTTAATCCTTCGTAATCTGCTTTGTAGGCTTTAGTAGCATTATCAAAATCTTCCTTACTACCATTAGCAATAAGCACTTCGTTAAAATGCTTTTTAGCAAGTAAAAATGATTTTAATGAAAAATTATTAATATCAGAGGCATCACCTTTAAATTCCATTGAATCTACAAAAGAGTTGTAATCTGTTTCAAAAGAAGTAACATTATTATTTTTTAGATAAATTGGGCCAAATTCTTTTCCATGTTGAAAATTATAGTCACCAGCGACTACTTTAAGGGTGTCTTCAAAAGACCCGTCATCATTTAAGTTAATAATTTTTTCGTAATTCCTTCCTTGAAATATTTTAAGCGTTTTACTTTCATCCGGATTTGCAATTTTACCAGAAAGTGTTACATAGTCCTTTGGTTCTCCCTTACAGGCAAATAAAGCAGCTGCAATACAAAATATTAATAGTTTTTTCATAATAGGTATTTTTCGAATGCAAAAATAAACATTAAAAGCCAAAAACAAAGACAGAATGAATTATTAACAAAACCTTGTAAACTGCAAAATTATTCTCAATTTTGAATACTAAATATTTCAATTAATGGATAATTATCATATCATCTCTACTGATTCGCTAGATATAGTAACAATTTATAATATCTTTTATGAAAATAAAAAGCTTAAACTTTCCGAAGATGCTATAAATAGTATAAAAAAGTGTAAAGTCTATTTAGATAATAAATTAGCGAACAATAAAAAACCAATGTATGGCATAAATACTGGTTTTGGTTCATTGTATAACGTAAAGATTTCTGATTCAGATTTAAGTCAATTACAAAAAAACTTGGTAATGTCTCATGCTTGTGGAACTGGAGAGCGTGTGCCAGAATCTGTAGTTAAAGTAATGTTATTGTTAAAAATTCAATCCCTGAGTTATGGTCATAGTGGTGTGCAATTGGCAACGGTTAATAGACTGATAGATTTTTTTAATAATGATATTTTTCCTTTTGTTTTTACGCAAGGTTCACTTGGAGCATCTGGTGATTTAGCGCCCTTAGCTCATTTGGCATTGCCGTTATTAGGAAAAGGAAAGGTAGTACATAATAATAATGAATATGAGGCATCAACACTTTTAGAAAAATTTAATTGGCAACCAATTTCACTTGAAGCAAAAGAAGGTTTAGCCTTATTAAATGGAACTCAGTTTATGAGTGCTTATGGTGTTTATTTGTTATTAATGTCTCATAAAACATCTTATCTAGCAGATATTATAGCTAGTATTTCATTAGATGCTTTTGATGGACGTTTAGATCCTTTTCATGATTTAGTCCATGCTGTAAGACCTCATCCAGGTCAGCGTAAGGTGGCAAGACGTTTTAATGAGTTTTTAAAGGGAAGTGAGCTGATTTCTCGCGAAAAAGAGCATGTACAAGATCCATATTCTTTCCGTTGTATTCCGCAAGTTCATGGTGCAACAAAAGACACACTTGATTTTGTAGAAAAAGTAATACTAACAGAGATTAATTCTGTTACCGATAATCCAAATATTTTTCCGGATGAAGATTTAATTATTTCTGGTGGAAATTTTCATGGTCAACCTTTAGCATTAGCCTTAGATTATTTAAAAATAGCAATGGCAGAAATCGGAAACATTTCTGAGCGACGAGTTTTTCAATTAGTTTCTGGTTTAAGAGGATTGCCAGCATTTTTAGTAGATAATCCTGGGCTTAATTCTGGTTTTATGATTCCGCAATATACCGCAGCAAGCATTGTTAGTGCAAACAAACAACTTGCAACACCTGCAAGTGTAGACAGCATTGTGTCTAGTAATGGACAAGAAGATCATGTAAGTATGGGAGCAAATGCAGCAACACAAGCTTATACTTTAGTAAAAAATGTTGAGCGCGTAATTGCCATAGAATTGATGAATGCTTCACAAGCGATAGAATTTAGAAGACCATTAAAAACATCACCTTTATTAGAATCGTTTTTAGAACAATACCGAAAAGTAGTTCCTTTTATAAAAGTAGATGAAGTGTTGCACGATGATATTCAAGCTTCAATTCAGTTCTTAAAAGATGTTGATATAGAAATAGATGAGTTGTTTCTAAATCACTATGATTTAAAGTAATTTTTAATCATTTGTAGTTAAAAAGTTTTAAAATATTAAGTCTTTATATAAAAACGCTTCAGATACAGTTTCTGTGTTGCCGAGATATGTTTTGCCCCTTAATTTATTTACTGTATGTGCTTTTAATTCAACTTCAGGTTCATTTTTTATTAGAATTTGTAGTTTTTTAACATCAGACGCACTACCAATTGAGTTTAGCCAAAAATCTTCAAATTTTGTTGGTAAAATTAAAGGCATTCGTGGTTCCTTGAGTTTAGGGTTATTATGAATTTTAGTCATTAAAGCATTACCTTGGGTCGTAACAATAGTAAATGTGTTTAGTGTGCCACCATGCTCAGGATGTATCCATTCACTCCATAAACCGGCTAAAGCAATAGGTTTGTTGTCTATTCTTTGAACAAAAAAGGGATAAATGTTTTTATTATAATGGTGATGTTCGTAAAAGCCATCAATATAAATAATACAACGACTATTGTTAGCAGATGGTTTAAAGGATGGTTTTTCAAAAATGGTTTCACTTCTAGCATTAAGTGTACTATTCCATATTTTTTGTAATTGTAAATTGTCTTTTACCCAATTAGGGACTAATCCCCAAGTTGCTACCATTGGAAAATCTGGAGATTCATTAGTATAAATTAATAGTTCTGGATGAGAAAATCCTGATACATGAAAAAGAGGCAAGTCAGTTAAGGGTATTAGTCTTTCTAAAATCTCACTTACTGCAGACAAATCACCTTTACGTTGTGCGCGTTTCAGTTGTGCTTCTGTGCTTGCTTTAATATCGTAACACATTTGGTTTGTTTTATATAAATTTAATAATAAAATCAACTAATTTTACATTTCAAATTCTATATTTTAAACTTGAAAACATACGATTATATCATTTTAGGTGCAGGAGCATCTGGTTTAATGTTAGCCTACAGGATGGCTAATGATACTTTTTTTAAAGACAAATCAATTTTAATAATTGATAAATCTAAAGATAAGGGGAATGATAGAACTTGGTGTTTTTGGGAAACAAAGGATGGTGAATGGGACGAAATTGTAACCAAATCTTGGGATAAAATTTTTTTCGGTAGTACTGATTTTACTAAATCTATACCAATTACACCATATCGTTATAAAATGATTAGGAGTGAAAATTATTACAACAAATTATGGGGAGTTTTAAAGACTAAACCAAATATTACTTTTAAAGAAGAGTTAATCGTTAGTTTTAAGGAAGTTGAAGGTAAAGTTCAAGTTACCACATCAAAAGAAAACTATATTGGATTAAAACTTTTTAATAGTATTCCTAATCCTAAAACTTATCAATCTCAAAAAAAGTATCCTTTAATTCATCAGCATTTTGTGGGTTGGTTTATTGCGGTTGAAGATGAATTATTTGATGATTCTAAAGCCACGTTTATGGATTTTTCTGTGCCACAAAATGGAAATACAAGGTTTATGTATGTTTTACCGTTAGATAAAAACAATGCGTTATTTGAATATACTTTATTTTCTAAAAATTTACTAGAAATCTCTGAATACGAGCATGCTATAGTAGATTATTTAAATAATAACAATATTAAAGAATACAAAGTTTTAGAAGTTGAAAAAGGGAATATACCAATGACATCTTTTAAATTTTCAGAATTAAATTCTAAACATATTTTAAACATTGGTACAGCTGGTGGCTGGACAAAAGCTAGCACAGGATATACGTTTAAAAATACTACAAAAAAAACGAAGGATGTCGTTGCATTTTTAAAACAAAAGGATGATTTTTCTAAGTTTTATAAAGCATCTAAATTTTGGTTTTATGATTTAATCTTTTTAGATGTTTTAGCTAATTATAATGCAGAAGGTTCTGCTCTGTTTTCTTCAATGTTTAAGAAAGCTAAAATTAAAACTATCTTTAAATTTTTAGATGAAGAATCTTCTTTAATTGAAGACTTAAAAATTATATTATCAGTACCTTCAAAACGATTTATACAAGCGTTTTTTAAACGACTTTTTTAGAAAAAAATTTTGTGATAACAAGATATATTAACAATCTATTTTCCTAAATAAACTTGTCCACGATGCGGTTTTAAAGCATCTCTAATGGGTTTCATTTCAGATTCGGCAACTACTAAATATGCTAAAGTATGCATATCACTTATAGTTTCTGTGCCAACTGTAGTAATGTTGAGTTGGTTGTTGGTAATATATTCTTTTAAATGAATAACATGATGTTCTGCTGTTTTCTCAGCAACCATACCTCTAAAGTCCCAAATTAGTTTTAATTGTCGCATTTTTATTTTTAATTAGTAGAAAGGACTGAGATACCATTTTCAACAAAATTTTTGAAATTAGTTAAATACGTTTTTGTCTGTTTTTTAAAGGCTCTTGGCATAAAAAACAGCATAGCACTCATTTTAAAACTAGTAGGCTGAAATTCGTTTTTAGAAATCCAATAAGTATAATTTTCTTCCGTAACTTTAAAATAGTTTTCTTGGATATTTCTAACACCTTTAGTAGTGTAAGATGCATGATACTCATATGGAAAGTTTTGTTTTGTAACCGTTTCAATGATTTCCATTTTACGTTTACCAAAGCTATAACTTAATTTCATTGTTGCACCAAGTTCACTTGGTTGGCCAGAAATATGTTCGGTGCTCACTAAGCCATTTTGCCAGTGCTTTAAATTTTCCGAAGAGTCTAGTTTTTCTATAACTTCTGAAATGGGCTTTTTAATAAGTATTTCAGTGGTGTATTGCATTCTGAGGGATTTTAAACAAATATAGATAATGAGTTTGCAATTATTTTAACTAATCGACGTTTTTATAGTTTTATTTGTTAAAATCAATGCTAAACTTTAAGAGATGTTAAACTAGTATGATTTTTACTACGTAACTAGCCACTGCTTTAAAAATATTGCAATTCAATCAGCTTGTTAAATAAGCTATTTATGTTATTTTTGCTCAGTTTGAAAAAATTATCATTCACATAAAAATTTCATATTAAAAACAGATTAAATGAAGTCATTAAAATTTAAGTGTTTATTAGTGGTGCTTATTGCACTCAACTTTTCGTTTTCTCAAGATAAAGATGAAGTTCTTCTAACAGTAGGCGATGAGTCTGTAAAGGTATCAGAGTTTTTAAGAGTTTACAATAAAAATATAGATTTAGTAAGGGATGAAAGTCAAAAGGATATAGACGGTTACTTAAAATTATTTACAGAATATCAGTTAAAATTACAAGAAGCTAAACGTCTAAAGTTAAATGAAGACAAGAAATATCAACGTGAATTTTCAAGATATAAGAAACAATTAATTAAAAATTATATTTCTGAAAATAAAGTTACGGAAGAGTTGGTTAAAGAAGCATATGAGCGAAGTAATTTAGATGTTAATGCATCTCATATTTTAGTGCGTTTAGATGCTTCAGCAAAAGATACTATTGCCGCTTATAATGAAGTATTGGCTCTAAAAGAACAGGTTTTACGAGAGGGTTATGATACTGTTAAAGCCAAAAAACATAACGGACAAACTATTTTCTTAGAAGATTTGGGTTATTTCTCAGCTTTTAAAATGGTGTATGATTTTGAAACTGCCGCTTACAATACACCTGTTGGTGAAATTTCCATGCCTTTTAGAACCCAATTTGGTTATCATGTGGTTAAAGTAAATGACAAACGTCTCTCTAGAGGTACAATTACTGCGTCACATATTATGGTGAATTTAACCCAAAAAGATTCGTTATTAAACCCAGAAGAACGTATTAATTCAATTTATAAAAAAATTGAACAAGGAGAAAGTTTTGAGGCATTAGCCAAGCAATTTTCTGACGATAAGAGCTCTGCAAATAATGGAGGTAAATTAACACCTTTTAAAAGCGGGCAATTGAGTTCTTTAGAATTTGAAGACCAAGCATTTGCTCTAAAGAATAATGGAGATATTAGTGAGCCTTTCAAAACAGCTTTTGGTTGGCATATTGTAAAGCGTATAGATTTAGAGCCATTGGCACCGTATGAAGATGTAAAAGCCGCTTTTATAACAAAAGTTCAAAGAGATTCTAGATCTAAGTTAATTAATGAAGCTATGGTTTCTAAGCTGAAGAAAAAATATGAAATTACATATAATCCTGAAGCAAAATCTTATTTCACAAGATTATTAAATGATAAGTTTTATAACCGAGCATGGGAATTACCAGAAGATTTAAAAGGAAATGAAGCTATTTTTACTATTAATAATAAACCTTTTACATACGAGGCTTTCGCCAAACAGTTGTTTAATTCTCAGCGTTTATATGCCGGAAATAAACTTCCGTTTTCAAGTATAGTAGAGAAAGAATATAATAACTTTTTTGAAACTTCAATTTTTAAATACAGAGAAGAAAATCTAGAATTTGAAAATGAAGATTATGCAAATATTTTAAAAGAATATAGAGACGGATTACTGCTATTTGATTTAATGGAGAAGGAAATATGGAACAAAGCATCTAAAGATACGGTTGGTTTAGAGAATTATTATAACAACAATAAATCAAACTATCAATGGGAAGATAGAGTAGATGTAGTTATAGCAACATCATCAGATAAATCTAATTTAAAGAAATTAAGAAAGCTGATGAAGAAAGGAAAGTCGCAAGAGGATATAAAGAAAACTTTAAATAAAGGTGATGAGCAAAACGTAATTTTTACTAAAGGACTTTATAGTATTACTAATCCTATTTTGCCACCAGGATTTGAGGCTAAAAAAGGACTTTCGGAGGTATACAATAATCATAACGAAGCATTTCATATTATAGATGTAAAAGAAGTAATACCAGCGAGAGTAAAAACTTTTGACGAAGCTAAAGGTAAAGTTACAAATGATTACCAAACGATTTTAGAAGAAAATTGGGTTAAGAGTTTGTATAATCGTTATAAAGTTGAAATTAATACAGAAGCTTTAAATTCTATTAAATCTAAGATTGATAAATAATTTTTTTTTGAAAAACACCTTATACATAATATTAATAAGTATACTTCTAACAAGTTGTAACTTTTTTAAAAAATCGGACGATCGCGAGCCAATTGCAAGAGTAAATGAATCTTATCTTTATAAGGAAGACCTAAAAGATATTGTGCCTCAAGGAGCTTCCAAAGAAGATAGTATTTTAATGGTTAATGCTTATGTAAACCGTTGGGCAAGACAATTACTTCTAATGGATGGCGCGTTGATTAATTTATCGCAAACAAAGCAAAATGATTTTTCTAAACTAGTAGAACAGTATAAGATTGATTTATATACTAAAGCGTATTTAGAAGGTTTAGTAAAAAAGAATATTGACACGCTTGTAAAGCCAGAAGAAGCGCAATTATTTTATGAAGCTAATAAAGAGTCTTTTAAGCTAAATGATAACTTAATACAATTAAGGTACATTAGTCTGCCATTAAATCCTGTTAATTTAGATACAATTAAAAAAAGGTTTAAACGCTTTAAAACTAATGATAAGAGTTATTTAGATTCTATTTCTGTACAATTTGTATCGTATTCTTTAAATGATTCGCTTTGGGTAAAACAGAATCATGTAGCAGATAAAATTCCTATAATAACAGAAGCGAATAAAAATCAACTGTTAAAAAAAACTAATTTCTTACAACTCAAAGATTCATTAAACCTATATTTGATGCAAGTTAATGACGTGCGACTTCAAAACGATTATGCACCTTTGAATTATGTGAATTCATCGATTAAAAAAATTGTTATAAACAAGAGAAAATTAGAGCTCATCAAGCAACTAGAAAATGATATTACAAAAGATGCTATTAAAAACAATCAATTCCAAATTTACAATTAAAGCAACCTTGTTGGTTTGCTTTATGTCCTTTAGCTTTATTAATGCTCAAGAAATTATTGAAGACGAAAAGCCAGTCGAAGAAAAAGTAAAAGATAGTGTTACTAACAAAACACGTATAAAAGCAGATGGTGTTGCTGCAGTTGTTGGTGATTTTATTTTGTTAGAATCTGATTTAGACAGAGAAATAGAGCAGATAAAAGCACAAGGAGCAGATTTAGGCGATTTAACCAGATGCGAGCTTTTTGGAAGCTTATTAGAAAGCAAGTTATATGCACACCAAGCTATTCAAGATAGTGTTATTGTTAATGAATTACAGATTCGTTCTCGTGTCGATCAGCAATTTCAAGGCATTTTAGCTCAGTTAAATGGCGATGTTGAGAAAATGCTAGAATATTATAAAAAGGATTCTGAACAAGCTTTAAAAGATGAAATGTACGAGATAAATAAAAACAACTATCTCGCTCAAGAAATGCAATCAAAAGTAACTGGTGATATTGAAGTTACTCCAGAAGAAGTGCGTACATTTTTTAATGATATCCCTAAAGACGAACGACCAACTTTTGGTACAGAATTAAAATTAGCACAAATTGTTGTAATACCTGAAGTAACAGAAGAAGCAAAACAAGCCGTTATAGATAAGCTAAAAGGATTTAAAAAAGATGTAGAAGAAAACGGTTCTAGTTTTACCACTAAAGTGTTATTTTACACAGAAGATACTGCATCTAAAAGAGATGGTGGAAAATATACTCTAAACAGAAAGCAGCCAAGAATGGTAAAAGAATTTAGAGAAGTTGCATTTGCAATGCAAGAAGGTGAAATATCAGAACCTTTTGCTACTGAATTTGGATATCATATCATATTACTAGAAAAAATTAGAGGTCAAGAATATGAAGTAAGACACATATTATTACGTCCAGAATTGACGCAAGAAGCTATAAAAGAGGCAAATGATAAAATTAAAAAAGTAAGAGAAAAAATAGTTGATGGTACTTTAACTTTTGCAGAAGCTGCAAGGGAGTTTAGCGATGAAGAAGAAACAAAATATGAAGGTGGTCAGCTAACTAATCCGTTAACTCAAGATTTTAATTTTGAATTAACAAGAATAGAACCAGAACTTTATTCTCAAATACAAGATCTAAAGGATGGTGAGATAAGTGAAGTTTTACAAGATGAAGATCGTGTTAATAGAATTAAATTTAAGATTTTAACAGTTACAGATCGTATTGATGATCACGAAGCAGACTTTGCAAAAGATTATTTAAAGATTAAAAACTTAGCATTGCAAGACAAACAAATAAAAGCCGTTGAAAAATGGCAGAAAGAAACCATTTCAGAAACTTACATTAAAATTAATGGAGAGTATAGAGATTGTGATTTTCAAAGTAACTGGTTAAAAAAATAAGCGTTTATGTCTGATGTAGCTAAAATCGAAAATTTTGTAAAGAAATTTGCAGCACTTAAAGAGGAAGTGGCAAAGGTTATTATCGGTCAAGACGAAGTTGTTAATCAAATTTTGATTTCAATATTTTCTGGTGGTCATTCACTTTTAATTGGTGTTCCTGGTTTAGCAAAAACGTTGATGGTTAATACTATTGCGCAGGCTTTAGGTTTAGACTTTAAACGTATTCAGTTTACGCCAGATTTAATGCCAAGTGATATTTTAGGAAGTGAGATTTTAGATGAAAACAGGCATTTCAAATTTATTAAAGGACCCATTTTTGCTAATATTATTTTGGCAGATGAAATAAATAGAACTCCTCCAAAAACGCAAGCTGCGTTATTAGAAGCTATGCAAGAGCGTTCAGTAACTGTAGCAGGACACCAATATAAATTAAGTTTGCCTTACTTTGTTTTGGCTACACAAAACCCAATTGAGCAAGAAGGTACTTATCCTTTGCCAGAGGCGCAATTAGACCGTTTTATGTTTGCTATAAATTTAGAATACCCTTCATTTCAAGAAGAGGTAGATGTTGTAAAAGCAACCACAACAGAAGTTAAATTAACGGTTAACTCCTTATTTACAGCTCAAGAAATTATTGATTTTCAAAATGTAATTCGTCGTATTCCTGTTGCAGACAATGTTATAGAATATGCTGTTTCTTTAGTAGGTAAAACAAGACCAAAAGAAGATACTGCTGCAGCTATCGTAACTGAATTTGTAGATTGGGGAGCAGGACCAAGAGCCTCTCAAAATCTTATTTTAGCAGCAAAAACTCATGCAGCAACAATCGGAAAATTTTCTCCAGATATAGAAGATGTTCAAGCCGTAGCAATCGGTATACTAAGACACCGAATCATTAAAAATTATAAAGCAGAAGCAGAAGGTGTTACTGACGAAAAGATTATTCAGAGTTTGTTTTAAATGATATAAAGGAACTTTACAGATATTATTATAATTCTTTTTTCTAAACTTTAAATCGCTTCGTCAGCAGACTCAGAACGTACAAGAGTTGGAGCAATTTTTTTAATTGAGGGAAGCTCTATTGAAACATTCGTAGCTGTCATTGCTGTTTTTAAGGTTTATTATTATAGAAAACACTAACTCGGTTGTTTATTTCGATAAGTGCAGCATAAATATTGTTGTAAGTTGATATTTTTAAATCTCAATTTTAGATTGATTTCTCTTCTATTAGCAATAGAAATACTACAATAATCAAAACTCATAATGACTCTAATAATGTATAATTGTTAAATTATTAATTATTGACGAAGTTTTTTGTTAAATACTTAATTAATGATAGTAAAAATTATATAATTATGTATTGTTTTTATAGGTTATCCTATTTTATTGCATATTTTTCAAATACTCTTTAAAATTTGTAGATTTGTGTCCTTTTTAAAAATAAATAACTCTACTATATGAACATTTATAAAGATTACCTTACAGAGATTGAAGACAGAAAAGTCTTAGGTCTACATCCAAAGCCAATAGATGGTGCAGATTTATTAAGCGCAATTATTGAGCAAATTAAAGACACCAACAACGAATACAGAGAGCAGTCTCTAAAGTTCTTTATATATAATGTTTTACCAGGAACAACAAGCGCTGCTTCTGTAAAAGCGAAGTTTCTAAAAGAAATTATTTTAGGAGAGTCGGATGTACCAGAAATTTCAACCGAATTTGCTTTTGAGCAATTATCGCATATGAAGGGAGGACCTTCAGTTAAAGTATTATTAGACTTAGCTTTAGGTAACGATGAAGCCATTGCTAATCAAGCTGCTAAAGTTTTAAAAACTCAAGTATTTTTATACGAAGCAGATACAGATCGTTTAGAGGATGCATTAAACAATGGAAGTAAAATTGCAAAAGACATTATTGAAAGTTATGCGCAAGCAGAATTTTTTACAAAACTTCCAGATGTTGAAGAAAAAATAGATGTCGTAACTTACATTGCAGGTGTTGGTGATATTTCAACGGACTTATTATCTCCAGGTGGTGATGCGCACTCAAGATCAGACCGAGAGTTACACGGTCAATGTATGTTTGAGCATAACAAAGACATGCAAAACGAATTATTAGCTTTAAAAGAAGCACATCCAGACAAACGTGTCATGCTAATTGCAGAAAAAGGGACCATGGGAGTTGGATCTTCAAGAATGTCTGGTGTAAATAACGTAGCCTTATGGACTGGTATTCCATCAAGTCCATACGTACCATTTATTAATATTGCTCCAGTAATTGCTGGTACAAATGGTATTGCACCAATATTTTTAACAACAGTTGGTGTAACAGGAGGTATAGGTCTAGACCTTAAAAACTGGGTGCAACAAAAGGATGCCGATGGAAATACAATTGTAGATGAGGATGGCGAGCCAATTTTAAAACAAATGTATTCTGTAGCAACAGGTACAGTTTTAACTATAAATACAAAAGAGAAAAAATTATATCACGGTGATGTTGAATTAAAAGATGTATCTGCTGCATTTACTCCTCAAAAAATGGAGTTTATGAAAGCTGGAGGGTCTTACGCTGTTGTTTTTGGAAAAAAATTGCAAACTTTTGCATGTAAAGTATTAGGTATTAATGTACCTCAAGTATATGCGCCTTCAAAAGAAGTTTCAATAGAAGGACAAGGTCTAACCGCAGTTGAGAAAATATTTAATAAAAATGCAGTAGGAACTTCAGGAGCAACACTTCATGCAGGTTCATATGTACGTGCAGAAGTTAATATTGTAGGTTCTCAAGATACAACAGGATTAATGACCTCTCAAGAATTAGAGATGATGGCTGCCACAGTTATTTCTCCAATTGTAGATGGAGCATACCAATCTGGTTGTCATACAGCATCAGTTTGGGATGACAAATCTAAAGCCAATATCCCAAGATTAATGAGCTTTATGAACGACTTTGGTCTAATTACTGGTCGTGATCCAAAAGGGAAGTATTTTCCAATGACAGACGTTATACATAAAGTACTTAACGACATTACAGTAGGAGATTGGGATATCATTATTGGTGGAGACTCACATACACGTATGTCTAAAGGTGTGGCGTTTGGAGCAGATTCTGGTACAGTAGCTTTAGCTTTAGCAACAGGAGAAGCCAGTATGCCAATTCCAGAATCGGTGAAAGTAACCTTTAAAGGCCAAATGAAATCTTACATGGATTTCCGTGATGTAGTGCATGCAACGCAGCAACAAATGTTAAAGCAATTTGGAGGAGAAAATGTATTTCAAGGTCGTGTAATCGAAGTACATATTGGTACATTAACCGCTGATGAAGCCTTTACATTTACAGATTGGACTGCAGAGATGAAAGCGAAAGCATCAATCTGTATTTCTGAAGATGAAACTTTAATAGAATCTTTAGAAATTGCAAAAGGTCGTATCCAAATCATGATTGAAAAAGGAATGGATAACGCAAAACAAGTACTTAAGGGTCTTGTTGAAAAAGCAGAAACAAGAATAACAGAACTTAAAACAGGTATCAAGCCATCTTTAAGACCAGATGCCAATGCTAAATATCATGCAGAAGTTATTATTGATTTAGATGAAATTGCTGAACCAATGATTGCAGATCCAGATGTAAATAATGAAGACGTTTCAAAACGATATACGCATGATAATATTAGACCATTATCTTTCTATGGAGGAACTAAAAAAGTAGATTTAGGTTTTGTGGGTTCTTGTATGGTTCATAAAGGTGATATGAAAATCTTAGCACAGATGTTAAAAAACATAGAAGCTCAAGAAGGTAAAGTAGAATTTAAAGCACCTTTAGTAGTGGCACCACCAACATATAATATTGTTGACGAACTTAAAGATGAAGGTGATTGGGAAGTGTTACAAAAATATTCAGGATTTGAGTTTGATGATAACGCACCAAAAGGTTTAGCACGTACAAAATACGAAAACATGCTATACTTAGAGCGTCCAGGTTGTAATCTATGTATGGGTAATCAAGAAAAAGCAGAACCAGGAGATACAGTAATGGCAACATCAACACGATTATTCCAAGGAAGAGTGGTTAAAGATTCTGGAGAGAAAAAAGGAGAATCATTATTGTCTTCAACACCAGTAGTTGTTTTGTCTACAATTTTAGGAAGAACGCCAACATTAGCAGAATATGAAGCTGCCGTTGATGGTATTGTTTTAACTAAATTTAAACCGTCTCAAAAACAATTAGTTAGATAATTAGAAATTCAATTATATACAAAAAAGCCTGAATCTTAGATTCAGGCTTTTTTGTATAATAAAGTTAAATTTTTAATATTGATAACCACTTTTTTTTGTTTATAATAGAAAAAAGTTATTCCGCTATCATTATATATAAGGTAGATACTCTTTTAAAGTCATATAGCATTTTGTATATTAGTAAAATTAAAAACAAAATAAAAATACTATGGCTTTTGATATTGATATGATTAAAAAGGTTTATACTAACATGACAGAGCGAGTAGATGCTGCCAGAAAAATTGTTGGTAAACCATTAACACTTTCAGAAAAGATATTATACTCGCATTTATGGGATGGAAAACCAAGTAAAGCTTTTATTAGAGGTAAAGATTATGTAGATTTTGCTCCAGACCGAGTAGCTTGTCAAGATGCAACAGCGCAAATGGCATTATTGCAATTTATGCAAGCTGGTAAATCAAAGGTAGCAGTACCAACTACAGTACATTGTGATCACCTCATACAGGCAAAAGATGGTGCAGCAGCAGATTTAAAACATGCCAATAATACAAGTAGCGAAGTATTTAATTTCTTAGAGTCTGTATCAAACAAATACGGTATTGGTTTCTGGAAACCAGGAGCAGGTATAATACATCAGGTTGTTTTAGAAAATTATGCATTTCCTGGAGGAATGATGATTGGTACGGATTCGCATACTGTAAATGCTGGTGGATTAGGGATGGTAGCTATTGGAGTTGGTGGTGCAGATGCTGTTGATGTCATGGCAGGTATGGCTTGGGAACTTAAATTCCCAAAATTAATAGGAGTAAGGTTAACAGGGAAACTTTCGGGTTGGACAGCACCAAAAGATGTGATATTAAAAGTAGCAGAAATTCTTACTGTAAAAGGAGGAACAGGTGCTATTGTAGAATATTTTGGTCCTGGAGCTACATCTATGTCTTGTACAGGAAAAGGAACTATTTGTAATATGGGAGCCGAAATAGGAGCAACCACTTCTACTTTTGGTTATGATGATTCTATGGAGCGTTACTTACGTTCAACTGATAGAGCAGATATTGCAGATGAAGCAAATGAAATTAGGGAATATTTAACTGGCGATGATGAAGTATATGCAAATCCAGAGCAATATTTTGATCAAGTAATTGATATTGATTTATCAAAATTAGGACCATTATTAAATGGCCCTTTTACACCAGATTTATCTACAGAAGTAGGTAGCGCAATGACAGAAAAAGCGAAAGCAAATAATTGGCCAATTCAAGTAGAATGGGGTTTAATAGGTTCTTGTACCAATTCATCATACGAAGATTTATCTAGAGCATCTTCAATTGCACAGCAAGCATTAGATAAAGGGTTAAAGATGAAGGCTGAACTTGGTATAAATCCTGGTTCTGAGCAAGTACGATACACGGCAGATAGAGATGGTATTATAGGAATATTTGAGAAATTAGATGCTAAGATTTTTACAAATGCTTGTGGTCCATGTATAGGTCAATGGGCTAGATATAGTGATCCAAAAAATGCACCTAAAAATAGTATTGTACATTCATTTAATAGAAACTTTGCTAAACGTGCAGATGGAAATCCTAATACACATGCATTTGTGGCTTCTCCAGAATTAACAGCAGCTATTGCTATTGCTGGCCGATTAGATTTTAACCCAATAAAGGACAAGTTAATCAACGAAAACGGAGAAGAAGTAATGTTTGATGAGCCAACAGGTTGGGAATTACCACCAAAAGGTTTTGAGGTAAAAGAAAACGGTTATTTAGCTCCAGTTGCGGATGGTAGCAATGTAGTAGTTACAGTGAGTCCAACATCAGAACGATTACAACTATTAACACCTTTTGAGCCTATTGGTAATGAGATTAAAGGAGCCAAATTACTAATTAAAGCATATGGAAAGTGTACCACTGATCATATCTCAATGGCAGGACCTTGGTTACGTTTTAGAGGGCATTTAGATAATATTTCTAATAACTGTCTAATAGGAGCTGTAAATGCTTTTGGTAAGAAAACTAACTTTGTTAAAAATCAATTAACTGGTGATTTTGGAGGTGTGCCAGATACTGCAAGGGCTTATAAAGCTGCTGGTGTAAAATCTATCGTAGTAGGTGATCATAATTATGGAGAAGGATCTTCTAGAGAACATGCTGCAATGGAACCAAGACATCTTGGTGTAGTAGCGGTAATTGTAAAGTCTTTTGCTCGTATACATGAGACTAACCTTAAAAAGCAAGGAATGCTCGGTTTAACATTTGTAAATGAGTCCGATTATGATTTAATACAAGAAGATGATACCTTTAATTTTTTAGATTTAAATGAGTTTGCACCAGACAAACAATTAAATGTAGAAGTAGTACATGCAGACGGAAGCAAAGATGTTATTGCATTAAACCACACATATAATCAAGCACAAATTGAATGGTATAATGAGGGTTCTGCTCTTAACTTAATTAAAAAGGAGAACGCATAAAAATAAATAGATTGTAAAGAAAAGCCCTTGAGAATTCTTGGGCTTTTTTATATTTATGTAAGTTCTGCATATTTTTTACGACCTAAACAAAATCTAACAAATTCTCTTATAATAATGCAGTCACTGTGGTTCTTTGACGATGTTAACCTATTTAAGGTACTCTGTCCTCATAAATTTAGCGAATATAAAAATGAGCATAGTTTTTGTGCTTATAACAAGAAAGAATATATCTATTTTGAATCCGATTCAGCCAATAAATTATACTTAATAGAAAACGGAAAAGTAAAAATTGGGTATTATACAGAAGATGGTAATGAAATAGTAAAGGCAATTCTTACTAAAGGAGAATTGTTTGGGGAAAAAGCCATATTAGGTGAGGACACAAGGGATGAATTTGCACAATCTATTGACAATAACACTTCAGTTTGTTCTATAGGTGTAGATACTATGCAAGATATGATGCGTAATAACCAAACATTTAGTTTTAAAGTCTATAAGTTTATTGGGTTTAAATTTAAAAAGCTTGAGCGCAGATTGCAATTGTTATTATTTAAGGATACAAAAACAAGATTAGTTGAGTTTTTAGATGAACTATGTTTAGATTTTGGCTACAACTGTGATAAAACAGGTGATCATATTATTAAACATCCTTATACTCAAAAAGATATTGCTTCATTAATTGGTACTTCTAGACCAACAATAAATATTCTTCTAAATGAACTTAAAGAAGAGAATTACTTAGATTTTAACAGAAATGAAATCAGAATCTTAAAAAAAACGGCTTAGTGTTAGCTGACTAACATTTTATTGGAAATTGAAGATTTATTTTTGAATTATAATTTAAAAATAAAAAGCAATGAAGAAAAAAATGATTTTAGCAGCTTTGGCATTAGGGTTTTTTGCCAGCTCATGTAGTGACGACGATGACAACGTAAGTACTTCAAATTCAGATTTAACCCTTAGTCTTGATGGTTTAGAGGCATTAGGTGATGATTTTGTTTATGAAGGTTGGATTATTGTAGATGGTTCACCTGTATCAACAGGTACGTTTAGTAGTGTAGATTTTCCACAAACATTTTCAGTAGACACAGATCAATTAGATAGTGCATCTACATTTGTACTTTCTATTGAACCAGCAATTGATACCAATCCAGCACCAGCAGATACAAAGATTTTGGCAGGTGATTTTTCTGGTACTGTTGCCAACGTGGATTCAAATGGAATAGTAGGAGATTTTAGCACCTCTACAGGAACTTATATTTTAGCAACACCAACAGATGCAGATGATTCAAATGAAGAAAGTGGTGTTTGGTTTTTGGATAATTCTAGTGGAACAGCAGTTACAGGTTTAAATTTACCAACTTTAACTGATGGTTGGCAATACGAAGGCTGGGCAGTAATAGATGGTACACCAATAAGTACAGGTACATTTACAGATCCTGCAGCAGCAGATGATAATGCCGCGTCTTCAATTTATAAAGGAGATACAGGTAATGGACCTGCTTATCCTGGCGAAGATTATTTACAAAATGCACCTACAGGATTTACATTTCCTACAGATTTAAGAGGCGCAACTATTGTAATTTCGGTAGAACCAAGTCCAGATAATAGTACTTTACCATTTACATTAAAACCTTTGGCACATATGGTACCAACTGATGCATTAGTGCATACAGCCATTTCTATGGGAACTGGACCAGTTTCAGCCATATCAGGTTTTGTTACGAGAAATTAAATTAAGTTTTAATTTGTTAGATTTGAAGCGTAATTGCATTTATTTGCATTACGCTTCTTTGTTTTAAAATATTTAGAAATGTCAAAATCTTTAAAAAGTAGAATATTAAATTTTATATTCCTATTAGCTATAGTTTTATTGATTATACCTCAATCTAGGCAGTTTATTCAAATTTGGTTACACAAAGGCCTTAGTTACATTAATCAATCATCGGTTATTGATAAAGAAGATAGATTAACTATAAATAATTCAACATGGAATTTAAAATCTGATAAAAATCTAACTTTAAATTTTGAAGATTTAGAAGGGCAAGTAATATTTATAAATTTCTGGGCAACTTGGTGTCCGCCTTGTATTGCAGAAATGCCAAGTTTACAAGCACTATATAATGATTATAATGAGAAAGTTGTATTTCTTTTTGTGACTAATGATAGTTTTGAAATTGTAGAAAAATTTAAAATGAAAAGAGGTTTTAATTTTGAAGTTTTTAATTCTACGACAGCTACACCTGCAGAACTTAAGACAAGTTCAATACCAAGAACATTTATAATTAATAAAAAAGGTAAGATTGTAGTTGATGAATCTGGTGCAGTGAATTGGAATAGCGACAAAGTACGGCAGCAACTTAATAATTTGCTGTCAGAGTAATTATTTAAAGTATTTAAAAGGTACAATGAGCATCCCAAAGTTTTCTCCTTTATGTTTTCCTAAGTGTTTATGATGAATTTTATGAGCACGTCTTAAACCTCTCGCATATTTGTTGTCGATATTTCGAAACATTTTAAATCGTTGATGAATAAATATATCGTGCACTACAAAATATGCTATACCATAAGCCAAGATGCCTAGTCCAATAGGAAGTGTAAACCATACATCTTCATAACTCCATAAGTAAAAACACGTTATACTCACAATGGCATAGAAAATAAAAAAAGCATCATTGCGTTCAAACCAGCTATCGTGGTCTTTATGATGATGATCTTTATGTAAACTCCATAAGAAACCATGCATTATATATTTGTGGGTAAACCATGCATTAAATTCCATAATAAAGAAGGTTCCTAAAAAAATTAATATCCAAAAAACGATTTGCATAATACTACTGTTTTTTATTATAGTAAATTTAATTGATATTTAACATAACTTCTAGTAAGTAGCTCAATTTTTCTATAATTAGGCACTCTAATTCTTGTCGATTTTATTTTTAACGCTGGCGTCTTTTTAAGTTTTTCTAATAACTTACTGTAGTATCTATACGCCATAAAAACACCAAATCTTGCTTCTAGTGGTAAACGTTTTATACCCTCTAAGCCTTGTTCAAAATCAGACTCAATTTCTGTGATTATTTTAGTTTTAGAATCTTCGTCTAATTGTGTTAAATCTGTGTTAGGGAAATAAGAACGATTTAAGTCTTCAAAATCAGCTTTTAAATCACGTAAAAAATTCACTTTTTGAAATGCAGAACCTAAACTCATTGCAGAATCTTTAAGACTATTAAATTTTTCGTTATCACCATTAACAAAAACTTTAAGACACATTAAACCGACAACATCAGCCGATCCATAAATATAGTCTTTAAATTCTTGTTGTGTTAAATAATCATTCTTATAAAGATCTAAACGCATACTGTCCATAAAAGAATCTACCATATGCTTATCAATTGCGTATTTATGATACGTTTCTTGAAATGCATTTAAAATAGGGTTTAAGCTTATTTTGTTTTCTAAAGCATCTTCTAAATCTCTTTCAAAGTTATTAAAAAGCTGTTCTTTATTAAAATCATGAAACGAATCTACAATTTCATCAGCAAATCTTACAAAACCATAAATGTTATAGATGTCTTGCCTAATGCTGTTGGATAGCATTTTTGTAGCCAAGGAAAAGGATGTACTATAAGCATTGGTTACTGCTTTACTACATTCTTTAGATACTTTGTCAAAAATTGATTTCATATTTTAATTTGTTTAGTTGGTGCTAATTATTGTTCATTTTTTTCAATGAGCTCTGCTACTAATTTTCCCGAAATCAAAGCTGGTGGAACGCCTGGTCCAGGAACGGTTAACTGACCAGTAAAATATAGTCCTTCGACTTTTTTACTTTTTAGTTTGGGTCTTAAAAATGCAGTTTGCATTAGCGTATTAGCCATTCCGTATGCATTGCCTTTATAAGAGTTATAGTCTTCAGTAAAATCATTAACGCAATAAGATTCATTAAATAGAATGTTGTCCTTAACACGTTGTTGTGTTCTTTTTTCGAAACGATTTAAAATTAAATCAAAATATTGATTTCGTAATTCAGTTGTATCTTCTAAACCTGGCGCAATAGGAATTAAAAAGAAACCAGTTTCACATCCTTCTGGTGCCATTGTTAAATCCGTTACTGAAGGAAAATTGACATAAAACAATGGGTCTGAAGGCCATTGTGGCTTGTCGTATATTTCTTCGGCATGTGCTTCAAAATCGGTATCAAAGAATAAATTATGATGGCCTACATTCTTTAATTTCTTATTAAAACCAATATAAAAGAGTAGGGAAGAAGGAGCAAAAGTTCTACTTTCCCAATAGGCTTCACTATATTGTCTATATTTTTGGTCTAACAATGTTTCAGAATGATGATAATCTGCACCACTTAATATAATGTCAGCCTTAATTGTTTTTCCGTTAACAATAATGCTGTTGGCTTTTTTATTTTCTACATTAATTTTCTCAACATTGCTGTTGGTTAAAATTTCAACGCCTAAACTTTTGGCCAAGCTTTCCATAGCTTTTACAACTTGATACATACCACCTTTAGGGTGCCATGTTCCTAAACCAAAATCTGCAAAGTTCATAAAACTATAAAACGAAGGCGTTTTATTAGGTTTTGCTCCTAAGAACAAAACAGGAAATTCTAATGTTGAAATTAACTTAGGGTTTTTAAAGTTTTTACGGACCTCTGAGCTAATGGTTTTAAAAAATTGATCTAATCGCGTTACTGTTTCTTTAGTTACCAATTCAAAAGGAGAAAGTCCAGGTTTTAGTACAACTTTATTTATAGCAATATCATAGTGCTTTTGTGCTCTAGAAATAAACTTACGTAATGGTTTTGAACTTCCGGTTTCAATGCGCTCAAATTCTTCGCAAATTTGATCCAAATGATCACCTATTGTGATAATGTCATTTGAAAAGAAAATTTTGTAAGCAGGACTCAACTTATCTAGTTGGTAATAATCTTTAGTGCTTTTACCAAAATCATTAAAAAATTTTTCAAAAATATCTGGCATCCAATACCAACTTGGACCCATATCAAAAGTAAAACCATCTTTATGAAATTGCCGTGCTCTACCACCAACAGTATTGTTTTTTTCTAATAGAGATACTTTATAACCAGCCTTTGCTAAATAGCAAGATGCTGATAATGCCGAAAAACCTGAGCCTATTATAGAAACTGTTTTCTTCATATTATTTATAGCGCTTCTATAATGGTTTTTAAATCCTTAAAGGTTCTTATATTTTCTGGTATAGTTTCTGTTTCCATATTATTTACGATATGACCAGTAACCCATAATTTGGAATTTGAATTTTTTAAAATAATCTTATCGAATTCCTCTAAATATGTATTTAAGTTTTCTCTTTCTGGTTTTATTGAAAAATATGAAATATAATTTACTTTTTCGTAATTATCTTGAAAATCAACAAGATTGGCAATAGGAATACTAGGACCTAAAAAAATAGAGTGATGTCCTAGACTTATTAATTTGTAGTTAATAAACATTAAACCTAGCTCGTGGATTTCATTTTCTGGTAAATAAAGTACATAAGTTTTATTAGACGTGCTAGTTTGTTGAGATTGAATCTTCTCAATATTTATTAATAATTTTTGACGAATTAATGCAGAGATAAAATGCTCGTGAGCAGGCGAAATAGTATCTGTTTGCCAAAGAAAACCAATATCATTCAGAAATGGCATAAAGACATCGAAGAATATGTCTTCGAAAACTTTTTCTTTATTTAAATTTTCATAAGTCTTGTAAAATAAGGCCTGATCAAAATTAAGCATGGATAATTTAAAATCATTTATGGCTTGACTATTTACGTTATTTCCTGTAGCAATTTCTTTAACTAACTTCGGAATTTCATCTGCTTTAGTCGTAGCTATTTTAGAAATTTTATAACCGTTCTCATTTAGATAACTGATATTTAATAATTTCTGAAAATTAGCCAAATCGTAATAACGAATATTGGTTTCCGTACGTTGCGGTTCTAATAAATTATATCTTTTTTCCCAAATTCTTATGGTATGTGCTTTTATACCTGTAAGGTTTTCGAGATCTTTAATACTAAACCTATTTTTAATATTGTTCATTATTTCCTTAAAATGATTAAACAAAAATAGGATTTAATTTTAGACAAATGTTAGTTTTAACAAAATTTAATAATTTTTTTTGAAAATTATTTCAATTTAATGAAGAATTAATTATCGCTATAAATGATATAAGAACTTATTTAACGTACTAATAGTATCTTATAAAAAATAGAATAGAAAGCTTTAAAATTAGCTTAATTAGAATAATTATCACTGCAGGTATAAGAGAAATAAAGTGCGCACGAGAAGACTCGAACTTCCACGGACTAATGTCCACCAACCCCTCAAGCTGGCGCGTCTACCAATTCCGCCACGTGCGCAAATAAATGAAGATAAGGTAAAAAAAAAGTTAAGCAAAATGCTTAACTTTTTTAGTGACCAGTCTGGGGCTCGAACCCAGGACCCTCTCCTTAAAAGGGAGATGCTCTGCCAACTGAGCTAACTAGTCCTTTTGTGTTTCTCTTAACGAGGGTGCAAATATAAAATGTTTAATTAATATAACAACACTTTTTTTATTTATTTTTTTGTTTTTTTGCAGTCACATTATCTATCCATTTAAAAATCAATTTATAAGCAATATGATAATTATTTTATTAGGTTACATGGGATCAGGAAAATCTACTCTTGGTAAGGAATTAGCTACAGTATTGAATTATAATTTTTTAGATTTAGATGATTATATTTCTGAAAAGGAGAATTCTTCAATTTCTAATTTGTTTAAAACCAAAGGAGAAATCTATTTTAGAAAAAAGGAAACTGAATATTTAAAGCAAATTATAGATAATTCTAATAATTACGTGCTTTCATTAGGAGGAGGAACACCATGTTATAGCGAAAATATGGCGCTTATTAATAACAGTGCTAATGTTGTTTCTTTCTATTTAAAACTCGCAATTCCGCTTTTATCAGAACGGTTATTTACGGCAAAAGAACAAAGACCTTTAATTAGCCATATTACTTCTAAAGAAGATATGATAGAATTTATAGGAAAGCACTTGTTTGAGCGTATTCCGTATTACAGTAAAGCAAAATATACAATAAATACAGATAATAAATCTTTAAAAGAAGTGCTAGAATCTATTCTTACGCATTTAATCTAAATAAGCTTCGTAGGGTTGTTTAGAAAGGTTAACGTGGACATGCTCAAATAAAGATGTAGATAATGAAATTCCTTTAAAATCAGCTTTTACAGGGAATTTTTTATGATTTCTATTTACTAAAACGGCTGTTTTAAATTGTTTTAATGGTACATCTAAAAAATGCTTAATTCCATATATTAACGTACTTCCAGAATTTAAAACATCATCAATTAGTACTATCGATTTATTAGCGTAATCTTCTGCTTTAATAGATGTTTTTATTGGGTTTGTGGGTGCAGTTTTGTTAATGGTTACTTTGCAAAGGGTAGATTCTATATTAGAAATTTTATCTAAGTTAGCCTTAATTTTTTTAGCGAGTATGTAACCATTGCTTTCAATACCAGCAATTATAAGTTCTGTTTCGTTAACGTTACTTTCATAAATTTGGTAAGCGATGCGCTTTATTTTATGCTCAATTTCTTTATGACTTAAAATTGTATTCTTAGTTAGTGCCATTAGGTCTTTTTTTCAAAGATAAAAAACAGTTCTTTACCTTGTCTTTCTTTTATAGAATTAATTGATGGTTCTAAAGTTTTTATCTTAAATGTTTTTTTAAATAGATTTTTGTATTCAGTTTGGCTACCTCCATAAGGTGGACCCATTTCGGTTAATTTAAAGTTAAAAAGTAAGCCAACTAATTTACCTTTAGGCTTAAGCAATTGATGCATTTTAGTATTGTATTCTGCTCTTAAAATTGGATTTAAGGCACAGAAAAAAGTCTGTTCAACTATTAAATCAAATGTGTTTTCTAACTTAAAAAAATCTATTTTTAATAATTGTTCTTCAGGAAAATCAGGAACTCTATTTTTTAAATTATCTAAAGGTTGCTGCACAAAATCTAGAATATAAATATTTTTAAAACCTTGGTTCCATAAATATTCTGCTTCATAACTATTACCAGCGCCTGGAATTAAAATTTTTATTGATTTATCTTCTAATTGATCAAAATAGGTCTTTAGAGGTGTAGAAATATAACCAATATTCCAACCAACTTTATTATCTAGATATCGATTTTCCCAATATGTTATGTTGTGATCATTCTTCATCATCATAAAAATCATCAATATCTCGTCTATCTTTTTTTGTTGGCCTCCCAGTGCCTTTTTTTCTATAATAGTCTTTGCTATATTTTAAAAGTTCTTGAGCTTCAAAAGCAGATTTAGGTGTAGTGTCAACTCTGTAAATGTCAACAAGTTTTGCACCAACACGGTTAGGCGGTAAGTCATTTACTGTGAGTTGATATAATATTTGATCCTTTCTAAGTTCAATCTTATCTGTTGGATAAACTTCTCTAGACGGTTTAACAGCTACACCATTTACTTTTACCTGTCCTTTTTTACAAGCTTTAGTGGCGATACTGCGTGTTTTGTAATAACGTACACACCATAAATATTTGTCAATTCGCATATGCTTTTAATAAAAAACTACGTTAATAGATTAGTGCAAAAATATTATATTATTGTATCTTGCGAACCAAAAATAGGCAATAATGAACAACGTTTTAGAACTGTGGTAGTTTGAAACGAAAAATTTTAAGATGCTATGAAAACAAAAACACTAAGAATAAGTATGCTTTTACTTATTGTATTTTCAATTTTTATCTCTTGTAAGGATGATGATGATGTTACTACAACATTTGTAGCCGAAGATAGAACAGAGCAACAAGCAAAAGATAACGATTCTATTTTAAAGTATCTAACGACACATTATTACAATTCAAATGAAATTGCGTCTCTTGAAGACCCTCAGTATACCGACATCATTATCTCGGAGTTAGAACAAGATGAAGATGGTAATTACCTACCTTTACAAGATGCAGTAAATAATACGTTATTAATAGATGCTGTAGTCACCTATGAAACAGAATATTTAGAAGCTAGCTATAAGTATTATGTATTACACTTAAATCAAGGTGGTGGAGAATCTCCTAATTTTACGGATCAAGTAAGAGTTAGATATGAAGGAACTTCAATTAATGATGATGGAGAGGTTTTTGATGCGGTTAGTACTCCAGAAGAATTATTACTTTATGGAGACGGATTTACTACTTTAGGTAGTATTAGAGCATGGCAATTAGTGATGCCAATGTTTAGTACTGCTATTAAACCTTCTGGAGGTTATAACATAGTAAATGGTGTAGTAGATTATGATAATTATGGATTTGGAATTATGTTTGTGCCTTCTGGATTGGCTTATTTTTCAGGCACTAGTACTGGTTCTTCATATGATAATTTAATGTTCAAATTTGAATTATTACAATATGAAGAAATGGATCATGATAGCGATGGTATTCCTTCTTATCTTGAAGATTTAGATGATAATACTGATGCGTTTGATGATGACACGGATGAAGATGAATTTGCTAATTTTATTGATTTTGATGATGATGGTGATGGTGTTTCTACTTTCAATGAATTGATTTCTACAGAATATACAGTTGATACTAATTTAGATGAAGATGAACCAATTCTTGCAGCAAACGAATATGAGTATGCAAGATCAGAAACAGCTGGTGTAATTACAATTACAACGGTTACCGTAGTATTTACTAATGCTGGTACACCAGACTATTTAGATGCAAACATTTCAGTTGATCACAATGCAGACGAAGAGTAGTAGTTAACTCTAACGCTTTTATTATATATAATAAGAAAGCCACTCAAATTGAGTGGCTTTTTTTTGAGCTTTATAAAATTACAATCCAATAGATAAACTGAGTATTAATTGATCTGGTCTTGTATCAATTCTATTACTTATGGAAGACGTTATATTGTCACTTATAAAAGAAGTTTCATTATCATTAAAACCTCGCTCATATCTTAAATCAATACCAATTTTATTAAAATTGATTCCAATACCAAAATTAAGACCTACGGAGAATTCGTCTTCTACATTGTCTATATCAATATTAGTTCCATCAAAATCTGTGTCTAATAAATATTGTAAAGAAGGACCACCAAAAACACTTATAGGTCCAAGAACTTTAACACCTACTAACAAAGGTGCATCAATTTTCTTAATACTAAATACATCGTTATTGTAATCACTCTTTGTGGCTGTGTAAACTAATTCGGGTCTAAAATAAAGTTTATTACCTATTTTCCCGAAAAGTCCTAGGTGATAACCAATGTTTCGGTCTGGGTGTTCGGCATTTGTACTAGCCGAATCAAAATAATCACCATTGGCACCATAGTTTAAACCACCTTTAAAACCAAATGAACTTTTGTTTTGAGCAGATAAACTAAACCCAATAAATAATAAAAGCGCAGTTGAAATAACTGATTTTTTTAAATTTCTCATAATGTTCGTTTTTTTAGATTTAAGCATGTACTTTCAAAAACGATGCCAAAGCAAAATTATTTTCTTTTAATAACTGTTTTTACAGCCTTAACTACAGCGTTACTGTTTAGTCCATACTTTTCCATTAGTTGTGCAGGCGTACCAGATTCACCAAATGTATCATTGGTTGCCACAAATTCTTGAGGTGTTGGATGGTGAAGTGCTAATACTCTAGCAACACTTTCTCCAAGACCACCAAGGTGGTTATGCTCTTCTGCGGTAACAATACAACCAGTTTTAGCAACTGAAGCTAAAATAGCTTCTTCATCTAAAGGTTTAATGGTATGGATATTAATAACTTCAGCAGAAATACCAGCATCGTTTAAAACTTTAGAAGCCTCTAATGCTTCCCATACTAAATGACCAGTTGCTACAATAGTTACATCTGTACCTTCGGTTAATTGAACCGCTTTTCCTATTTCAAATTTTTGATCAGCAGGTGTAAAAATCGGAATTGAAGGTCTACCAAATCTTAAATAAACAGGGCCTTCGTAATCTGCAATTGCGATAGTTGCTGCTTTTGTTTGATTATAATCACAAGGATTAATAACTACCATACCTGGTAACATTTTCATTAATCCAATATCTTCTAAAATTTGATGCGTTGCACCATCTTCACCTAAAGTTAATCCTGCATGAGATGCACATATCTTTACATTTTTACCAGAATATGCAATAGATTGACGTATTTGATCATAAACTCTTCCTGTTGAGAAATTAGCAAATGTACCTGTAAACGGAATTTTTCCACCAATGGTTAAACCAGCAGCAATTCCCATCATATTAGCTTCTGCAATTCCTATTTGAAAAAATCGTTCTGGATTTTCTTTAATGAATTCGTTCATTTTTAAAGAGCCAATAAGGTCAGCACATAAAGCTACCACATTAGGGTTTGTTCTACCTAATTCGGCTAAACCAGCACCAAATCCACTTCTTGTATCTTTTTTTTCTGTATATGTATATGTTTTCATATTATTTTTGATTTGATGATTAGTAATCTCCTAAAGTTTCAGGATTTTGAGCTAAACCGTTAGCCAGTTGCTCGTCGTTTGGTGCTTTTCCATGCCAAGCATGTGTGTGCATCATAAAATCTATACCATTTCCCATAACAGTATGTAATAAAACACAAACAGGTTTTCCTTTACCTGTTAAAGATTTTGCTTCAGCCATTCCTTTTAAAATAGCTTCAATATCATTACCTTTTTCAATATCGATTACAGTCCAACCAAAAGCTTCAAACTTAGCTCTTAAACTTCCCATTGGTAAAACATCATCAGTAGAACCATCAATTTGTTGTTTGTTTAAGTCTATGGTAGAAATAAGATTATCTACTTTTTTAGCAGAAGCATACATAATAGCTTCCCAATTCTGTCCTTCTTGTAACTCGCCATCACCATGAAGACTATACACTAAGTGCTTATCATTATTAAGCTTTTTTCCTTGTGCAGCACCAATGGCTACAGACATACCTTGCCCTAAGGATCCAGATGCAATTCTAATTCCTGGTAAACCTTCATGTGTTGTTGGGTGTCCTTGTAATCTAGAGTTTAATAATCTAAAAGTGTTTAATTCTTCTACTGGGAAATAACCAGATCTAGCTAAAACACTATAATATACTGGTGAAATATGTCCGTTTGATAAAAAGAATAAATCTTCTCCTATTCCGTCCATATCAAAATCGTCTTTGGTTTCTAATATGTCTTGATAAAGGGAAACAAAAAATTCTGCACAGCCTAGTGATCCACCAGGATGACCAGAATTTACTTTGTGTACCATTCGTATAATATCTCTACGAACCTGAGTTGTAAAATCGTTTAATTCTTTAATGTTTGGCATGTTATGTTGCTTAAGATTTATGCTACAAATGTAACTTTTTACAGAAGTTTTTCAAAAGTAGTTAAGGTGCACTTATTAACTAAAAACGCAATTTGCTAACAATATGATTAATTAAGGATTTCTTATTGCAAATTTAATTTAAGCCTATTATTTTAAATTTAATTTAAGAGGGATTCTTAAAGAGTTATTTATATTTGCCGTCTGACTTATATGTAACGAAAAGAGCATGCTGAAATTAGTTACCCTTAAAGGAATTATTAGTGCAAACAACATATGTCAGTTTAAAACAATAGGTATAAATACATGATATTTCAAAGAGTAGCAAAAGATAAAGAAACAAAAGCCAGAGCAGGATCTATCACTACTGATCACGGCACCATAGAAACTCCTATTTTTATGCCAGTTGGTACTGTAGCTTCTGTTAAAGGGGTGCATCAGAGAGAGTTAAAGGACGATATTAATCCAGATATTATTCTCGGTAATACATACCATTTGTATTTAAGGCCACAAACGCCTATTTTAGAACAAGCAGGTGGTTTACATAAATTTATGAATTGGGATAGAAATATACTTACCGATTCTGGAGGTTACCAAGTATACTCATTGTCATCTAATAGAAAGATTAAAGAAGAAGGTGTAAAGTTTAAATCTCATATAGATGGTAGCTACCATGTGTTTACACCAGAAAACGTAATGGAAGTTCAGCGCAAAATAGGAGCAGATATTATAATGGCTTTTGATGAGTGTACACCTTATCCTTGCGATTATAATTATGCTAAACGCTCTATGCATATGACCCATCGTTGGTTAGAACGTTGTTTAACGCATTTAAAAAAAACACCTTTAACTTACAATTACGACCAAACTTTTTTTCCTATCGTTCAAGGAAGCACATATAAAGATTTAAGACAGCAATCTGCAGAATATATTGCTAATGCAGGTGCTGAAGGTAATGCTATTGGTGGTCTTTCAGTAGGTGAACCAGCAGAAGAAATGTATGCTATGACAGATGTAGTATGTAGTATTTTGCCAGAAGATAAACCACGTTATTTAATGGGAGTTGGTACACCTATCAATATATTAGAAAATATTGCGTTAGGAGTAGATATGTTTGATTGTGTTATGCCAACTAGAAATGCTAGAAACGGAATGTTGTTTACGGCTCATGGATCAATTAATATTAAGAATTTAAAATGGGCTAATGATTTTTCTCCTATTGATGAAATGGGAATTACGTTTGTTGATACCGAATATAGCAAAGCCTATTTAAGACATTTGTTTACCGTTAATGAATTATTAGGAAAGCAAATTGCTACCATTCATAATCTTGGATTTTATTTATGGTTAACAAGAGAAGCTAGAAAACATATTATAGCGGGAGATTTTAGAGCATGGAAAGAAAAAATGGTTAAACAAATGGATAACCGATTATAGGCATTAACATTGATTTAGATATTTAATTTGAAGTATAATATTTTAAACTAACAACTAACAACTAACAACTAACAACTAACAACTAACAACTAACAACTAACAACTAACAACAAACAACAAACTTGAAAATCCTAGACTGGTACATACTAAAACGCTATTTGTTTACATTTCTTATGATGTTACTATTGTTTGTACCCATAGGAATTACTGTAGATTTAGCAGAAAAAGTTGGGAAGATGTTAGAAAACAATGCACCTTTTGGTGAAGTTGCTTTTTATTATCTAAATTTCACGGTTTATTTTGCTAATCTTTTGTTTCCTTTATTTCTATTCTTATCAGTTATTTGGTTTACCTCCAAGTTAGCAAATAACACAGAGATTGTTGCATTTTTAAGTTCGGGTGTTTCGTTTTCTAGATTTTTAAGACCATATATGATAGGTGCAACAATAGTTGCCACAGTAGGCTTATTTCTTGGTATGTATTTAGCACCAATTGCCAGTAAAGGTTTTAACGAATTTAAATTTAAATACCTAAAAAAACATAAAAAAGCGCAACAGACGCATGACGTCTATCAACAGATAAATGATAATGATTATATCTATGTAAGTAATTTTGTAGTGAGTAATAAAACCGGAATGAATTTTACTTACGAGCATTTTGAAGGGAATGAACTTAAATACAAAATATTTGCTGATAATATTCGCTATAATGTAAAAGATAGTACATATAGACTGAGTAAATATGTTAAGCGTACATTTGAAAATGGAATTGAAACTATAGAGAAAGAACATAGAAAAGATATGAGTTTCCCTTTTGAATTAGAGGATTTAACACCAGTTGAATATGCAGCAGAAACAAAATCATACGGTGAGCTATTAGACTTTATTGCCGCAGAAAAACGACGTGGCTCTCCTAATATTGGTCGTTATGAAGTTGTTAAGTTAAAAAAATGGAGTTTACCTGTTTCAATATATATTCTTACCATTATAGCTGTGGCTGTCTCTTCCGTAAAGCGAAGAGGAGGAATGGGAGTAAATCTTGCCTTTGGTATTGCTATTGCAATGATTTATGTCTTTTTTGATAAGGTATTTGGTGTTATGGCAGAACAATCTAATTTTCCTGCAATTATTGCTGTGTGGTTTCCTAATGTAATATTTGGTATTTTAGCAATATACCTTCTACAAAATGCGAAACGTTAAATTAAGGCATTATTTACACCTTCACTTTCTGGTTATAATTGCTGGTTTTACAGCTATTTTGGGCAAGGAAATTACTATAGGTGCATTAGAGCTCGTTTGGTATAGAATGGCAATTGCTGGCGTCTTAATGTTCATTTATATTAAAATTATAAAACTAAACATTAAAATTTCTAATAGAACACTTCTACAATTTTCTATTGCAGGTGTTATAATTGCATTACATTGGATTACTTTTTTTGAAGCAATTAATCAAGCCAATGTTTCAATTGCATTAGCGATGTTTTCTTCAGGAGCATTTTTTGCCTCTTTTATTGAACCTCTTTTTTTTAAAAGACGTATTCTTACTTACGAGATTATCTTTGGTATTATTGTAATTCTTGGCGTTCTGTTAATAACTAGTAGTGAAATGGGTTATATAAACGGTATAATTCTTGGTTTGTTTTCAGCTTTGTTTTCTACTCTATTTGCTGTAATTAATGGAATGTTTATTCAACAACACAGGGCAACAGTAATTTCATTTTATGAGTTTAGTAGTGGCGTTGTTTTTTTAACTATTTTTATTCTATGCACAGGTAAAACTTTTAATGCAGAATTCTTTTCACTCTCTAATGAGGATTGGATATATTTATTTATTCTAGCATCGGTTTGTACAGCTTATGCCTTTATCGGGTCGGTAGATGTTATGCGTTATATAAGTCCGTTTACTGTAATTTTAAGTTATAATTTAGAACCCATTTATGGTATAGCAATCGCTTTATTGCTATATCCCGAAACAGAAACTATGTCACCTCAATTTTATCTTGGGGCAATTTTGATTTTAATAACTGTATTATTTGATGCCGTTTTTAAAAATTATAAACAACGCAAAACTTAAACTAAAGAAATTGGCTATTAAAGTTTTTATAGTTTCTGTGATTATACTACTTTTGATATTAAGACAAAATGAACCTACTTTTAGATTATTATTTCTATAAAGTGAATTAGAATACGTAGGTTTGTATCCAACTAACTAAAAAATAACTAACTTCAAATTGTATGGAATACTTAGAGTTTGAATTACCAATAAAAGAACTAGAAGAACAGCTAGATAAATGTGAGATTATAGGAAAAGAAAGTGAAGTAGATGTTACTGAAACCTGTAAGCAAATAGAAAAAAAACTGGCTGAGACTAAAAAAAATATCTATAAAAATCTAACTGCTTGGCAACGTGTTCAGCTGTCTAGACACCCAAACAGACCTTATACATTAGATCATATTAAAGCACTGTGTGGAGATACGTTTTTAGAATTACATGGCGACAGAAATGTAAAGGATGATAAAGCTATGATTGGTGGTTTGGGTAAAATAGGTGATCAATCTTATATGTTTATTGGTCAACAAAAAGGATTTAACACTAAAACAAGACAATATCGTAATTTTGGAATGTCTAATCCTGAAGGTTATCGTAAAGCATTACGATTAATGAAATCTGCAGAGAAATTTGGAATTCCGGTGGTGACTTTAATTGATACTCCTGGCGCATATCCTGGTTTAGAAGCAGAAGAGCGTGGACAAGGAGAAGCAATTGCAAGAAACATACTAGAAATGTCAAGGCTTAAAGTACCAATTATTACCATAATTATTGGTGAAGGTGCTTCAGGAGGAGCTTTAGGGATAGGTGTAGGTGATCGTGTAATGATGTTAGAGAATACCTGGTATTCTGTAATATCTCCAGAATCTTGTTCTTCAATTTTATGGAGAAGTTGGGAGTTTAAGGAACAAGCTGCAGAAGCTCTAAAACTTACGGCAAAGGATATGAAGCGAATGAAACTTGTGGATCAAATTATAAAGGAGCCACTTGGTGGAGCTCATACTGATAGAGCTGCAACATTTAAGTCTGTAAGTGATGCAATTGTTAAGTCTTATGAAGAACTTAAAAACTTATCACCAAAAGATTTAGTGAAACAACGTATGGAAAAATACGATGCAATGGGAGTCTATAAAGACTAATTGTACTAAACATAGGCAACTATAAAAAACTGAAGTTTAGGCTTCGGTTTTTTTTGGCGCTATTAACAATATATTTGAGTTATTAACAGTTAGATTGTTGATGACATGTTAAGATTGTAAATTCAGCTTTAGCATTTTGTCTTCACTATTTCATTATTTTTGTTACTTATGAAACAACCCAATCCAGTAACTGGTTATAAAGTAGATAAAAGCACTATCATTAGCTTAGAAAAAGGTAAAATACCGCCTCAAGCACCTGATTTAGAAGAGGTTGTTCTTGGTGCTATGATGATTGATAAAAAAGGTGTTGATGAAGTTATTGATATTTTAAGTCCTGATGCTTTTTATAAAGAAGCACACAAATACATATTTGAATCTATTTTTAAGTTGTTTGAAAATAGTGAGCCTGTTGACTTATTAACCGTTTCTAGTCAATTAAAGAAAGATGAAAAATTAGATTTAGTTGGAGGTGATTTTTACCTCATTTCTTTAACTCAACGTGTATCATCTTCGGCACATATTGAGTTTCATGCTCGTATTATTCTTCAAAAGTATATTCAGAGAAGTTTAATTAAAATTTCAAACGAAATAATTGAAGAGGCTTATGACGAAACTAAAGATGTTTTTGATTTATTAGATACAGCAGAAGCCAAATTGTATGAAGTTACCCAAGGTAATGTTAAGAAATCTACAGAATCTGCGCAGAGTTTAGTAATTCAGGCAAAAAAGAAGATTGAAGAGATTTCTAATAAAGAAGGTATGAGTGGAATTCCTTCTGGTTTTGATAAATTAGATAAATTAACCTCTGGTTGGCAACCTTCAGATTTAGTTATTGTAGCGGCTCGTCCTGGTATGGGTAAAACAGCATTTACATTAACTATGGCTCGTAATGTTGCAGTAAATAGTAATGTTCCTGTGGCTTTCTTTTCTTTAGAAATGTCCTCTGTACAATTAATAACACGTTTAATTTCTAGTGAAACAGGTCTGTCTTCAGAAAAACTTAGAACCGGAAAGCTTGAAAAACACGAGTGGGAACAGCTTAACGTTAAAGTAAAAACATTAGAAAAAGCACCCTTATTTATTGATGATACACCATCACTTTCAATTTTCGATTTAAGAGCAAAAGCACGTCGTTTGGCATCTCAATATGGTATTAAGATGATTATGATCGATTATTTGCAATTAATGACAGCAGGAGGAAGCCAAAAAGGTGGAAATAGAGAACAAGAAATTTCTATGATTTCTAGAAACCTTAAGGCATTAGCTAAGGAATTAAGTATACCTGTTATTGCATTATCTCAATTATCTCGTGCTGTTGAAACTCGTGGAGGAAGTAAGCGCCCGTTATTATCAGATTTACGTGAATCTGGAGCAATTGAACAAGATGCAGATATTGTATCATTTATCTATAGACCTGAATACTATAAAATTGACGAATGGGATGATGAAGAACGCTCGCCAACTGCAGGACAAGGTGAATTTATTGTTGCTAAACATAGAAATGGTGGATTAGAAAATATTAGATTAAAGTTTATTGGTCACTTAGGTAAATTTGATAACCTAGATGATTTTGATACGCCTTTTGGAGGTGAATTTCATTCTAAAATGAATGCAGCAGCTAATGATAATACATTTACACCAGATAGTTTCCCTTCACCTTCTGATGCCTTTGGAGATCCAGAGGATGATGGAGTGCCATTCTAATTAGTTTAAAAATGAAAGAGTAACTCTAAAATATTGATGTATTTTAGTATTAATAAATAAGCAAGCCAGAAAATTAAACTTTTCTGGTTTTTTTGTTAAGATGTACGCTTATGAAAAGCAAATATTTATTAATATTAAATTTAAAATAATATTGGTAATTATTTATGATGATAAGTTTGCTTAACAAACGTTTTAGCGATATTTTTGACGTTTTATCGTGTTGTTTAAGTTTAAGAACGGTTTCAAAAGTTGTTTTTTAACAATACTTTAATCAAACAAAAAATTATTTTTCATTTACATTTGTAGTCATTTAAATAAATCCAAATCTGCCCCATGTTAGAGCAAAGACGTACAACTAACATTTTGTTGTTAATTATAGTAGTACCATTAGTATTTTACTTATTAAAGATACTCTCATTTATATTTATTCCTTTAATCTTTTCAATGTTTATTGCCTTATTGTTTTTACCAATAATGAGGTGGATGGGTAGACGTAAAATACCTAAAATTGTTAGTATTGTTATTATATTATTATTAGTAACTATAGGACTTAAAATAGGAATTGAGTTAATTCAATTATCGAGCAGACAAATTTTAGCAAATAACACAGAATTTTTATCTAAAGCTGAGTTAAAGCTAGCGGATCTTAAAGTTTATTTGTTTGATAATTTCGGAATTGCCTTTGAACAAGAACATAGTTTTATTGGTCAATTTTTTCAGAAAGAAAACTTAGGTTCAACATTAGGATTTTTAAATTCATTTTTAACAGGTTTATTAATGACTGTTTTTTTTGTAGTTCTGTGGTTAGCAGAATCTATCAACGTTCATAAATTATTAAATAATACAATTTTAAAACGAAAACATACCTCGATTAAAACCTTTATGAAGATTGAAAATGATTTAATTAAATTTATTAAAGTTAAGTTTTTGGTCAGTGCTTTAACTGGTTTGTTTACCGGATTAATGTGTGTGTTTTTTGATGTAAGTTTTCCAATATTTTGGGGATTATTTGCTTTTGCCATCAACTTTGTTCAGATGGTAGGCTCGTTTGTTTCGGTTATATTATTGTCAATTTTTGCTTTTGTAGAATTAGATCCTACGAGCACACTATTTTTCTTTATATTTTCAATAACTATGGTTCAGGTAACTTTTGGAGCTATTTTAGAACCTATCTTTATGGGGAAATCTTTTTCTATAAATGTAATTGCAGTATTAGTGATGCTAATGTTTTGGGGTTTTCTTTGGGGAATACCTGGTTTAATTATGGCAATCCCGATTACTGTATTTATTAAAATTATTTTAGAGCAATTTGAAAGTACAAAACTAATTGCAAGTATGTTATCTGGTAATGAATCTGACTTAGGTTAGAATTCTATAGCTTAATTGATATAATTAGTTATTGCCTTTTAAGGTCTTAAAAGAATGATAAAACCAGTCTTAATAGACTAAAATATCCTTATATTTCGTTAAAATATTAATGGACTTGAAAAAATATTTTATATTCTGTTTAGTACTATTTTTAAGTGTAAAGGCTTATGCATCTTATATTTTAATTCCTATGGATGCAGAAACACAGCAAAACCACCTTAAAGCCTATGGTGTTACCTATTGGACGCTAGAAAGAGAACTAAAAGTAAAGTGGTTGTTAAATTATAGAGGTGGATCGTTCTTATTACCTGATGCAGAAATTATTCAGCGCGAATGTCAAATTAGAGGGGTTTCATTTGAAGTTATTTCTAATACTAAAGCAGCTAAAATTTTAGAAGATATTGCGAGTCCTGCTGTAAATCAAGAAGCAGTAATATTAGAAAAAGCACCAAAAATTGCGGTATATACACCTTATGGTAAACAACCATGGGATGATGCAGTAACGATGGTATTGACTTATGCTGAAATCCCATATGAAACTATATATGATGAGGAAGTCTTAAATGATGAATTATTACTTTATGATTGGTTACACTTACATCATGAAGATTTTACAGGTCAATATGGAAAGTTTTATAGAACTTATAGATCTGCTTCTTGGTATATTGAAGAAAAGAAAAATGCAGAGGCATTAGCTGAAAAATTAGGTTATTCTAAAGTTTCTGAAGAGAAGTTAGCTGTTGCACTAAAAATAAGAGATTACGTTGTAGGTGGTGGATTTATGTTTGCTATGTGTTCTGCAACAGATAGTTTTGATATTGCATTATCTGCAGAAGGTGTTGACATTTGCGAACCAATGTTCGATGGTGATGCTAGTGATCCAAGTTATCAAAGTAAAATTGATTATAAAGCTACTTTTGCGTTTAAAGATTTCATCCTAGAACGAAGTCCAAATGTATATGAGTTTTCTAGTATAGACATGACTCAAAAACGTAAAATCCCTAAAACCACAGATTATTTTTCATTAATGGAATATTCTGCTAAATGGGATCCAATACCTACAATGTTAACCCAAAATCATACAGCATTAGTAAAAGGATTTATGGGACAAACCACTTCATTTACAAGAGAACAAATAAAATCTAATGTTTTGGTGATGGGAGAAAATAGAACCAATGGTGAAGCAAAATACATTCATGGAATAAAAGGAAAAGGATTTTTTACGTTCTATGGAGGTCACGATCCAGAAGATTATACACATAGGGTAGGCGATCCAAAAACTGAATTAGATTTACATCCAACCTCACCAGGTTATCGATTAATTTTAAATAATGTTTTGTTTCCTGCAGCTAAAAAGAAGAAACAGAAGACTTAAAACGATTTTTTTGAGTGATTGTATCTAAATAAAAAACTCGGTTCCAACAGAAACCGAGTTAAGAAATTATAAAATTTGTTTTGTCTCAATTAGAATAGTGAAAATAGGTTGCCCAATTGTTACCTGGAAAGTCACAACCATCAGCCCAAGCTGTTTCCTCACAATCACCTGAACTTTCGCAATTTATTGTTACAGGAACAATAAGAGGTTGATTAACACCATCATTAAGAACAATTATTCTATTTTCAGAACACTCAGGTATATAATTATCTCCATTTGTTAAAGCTAAATCAACAATTTCCATTCCTTTAACCGTATAATCACCAATAGGTAAATTTAGGTTAGAATTACACCCAACACAATCTTGATTGTTTAATAATTTCCAAAAAGCCCATTGAACATGTCCATATAAATATTCATTGCTTTCTAAAAGAGTATCAACATTATTAATCAACCAAAGGGCATTATCTATATTATCGGATTCCGAAATGATTGAAGATAAATCGTCACTTAACGAAAGCACATCAAAATCTTCATAACAAATATCTTGGCCAGAAGCATTGATTGCTAAGCTTACGTCTGCACACCAAGCCCAATATGTTCCTGCCAAATCTCCCTCTTCAACAACTAACTTAAAATATCCTTTTGCATTTTCTACTTCACGACCAGTTCTTAAACAAAAATCAAGAGTTTCTGGCAAAGAAGTATCAAATTGTATATCATCATAAGAATCTACACAATTAACAACACCGTGAGCTGCTATATATGTGCCTTTCGATATAGGAACTTCATATGAAAAAGAAGAAACACATCCGTGAGATTCGCTAAATTCAAAATGTCCATTTTTTGGATTTCCACCTCCTGACATTGGAAAATCTTCCGGAGTGTTAACCACAGATAAATGAGATTCAGATAGACAATATTCATTATTTGTTATATTATAAGTAATAATATAGTTATCTCCCTCAATGTCTACAGTAACTTCTCCTACTAAAATATTTTGACCTGCATATAAGTTTGTAGAGGAGATGATACTACATGCTTGTAATAAATTAAGATTAGTTCTATTTGAATTTCCTTTATTGCCTTTATTTCCTTTTTTATCGGCAGTTATGTCAGAGGAATCGATAGATTCATAGTCACAACTATATGCTCCAATTAATAACATCCCTAGAAGTATAAGAGTGAATTTTTTAATTTTTATTTGTTTCATAATTTTACAATAATTAGATTAATTTTAACATTGATACTATTAATCGTCGAATCTTTATTTTAGTTAAATAAAGAATAGTTTTATAATTTAGTAAATAAATTTTCATTTATTTATTATCTGTGATGATTTACTTAAATATCCGTTAAATTGATTTTAAAATTATGAGAATTAGCACATTAGAATAATTTTATTTATTATTAAAGGGGAAGTTTTAGTATTATATATTAGTAATTAATATGTTAACAATAAGAGCATACTCAAGTTTTAAATAATTCGGTATTCTTATAATTCAAAATATAAATGCAATTTTTTCAGCGAGAAATTAAACTAAGACAATTTTCTAGAGGCTTTCACCTTATAACATCGGAAATAATAAATGCTGTTCCAGAAATAAGTCAAATAAAAATCGGCCAATTACAAGTGTTTATTAAACATACTTCCGCAAGCTTAACTATAAATGAAAATGCAGACCCAACAGTAAGAATAGATTTTGAAAGCCATATTAATGAAATGGTGCCAGAAAATCAGAATTATTATAGGCACATTTATGAAGGAGCAGACGATATGCCTGCTCATATTAAAGCATCTTTATTGGGAGCTTCTGTACAAATTCCCGTTACTAATGGTAAGTTAAATCTTGGAATATGGCAAGGTATTTATCTCTGCGAACATAGAAATAGAGGAGAAGGAAGAAATTTAGTACTTACGCTTTTCGGCAATTAATTTTTCTAAAATGAGTTCTACACCAAAATTATCGTTAGATTTTGTTTCAAATTTAGCAATTGCTTTTACATTTGAATGTGCATTAGCCATAGCGTAACTATATTTGGCACATTTTAATAATTCTATATCATTATTATAGTCTCCAAAGGCCATAGTTTCGGAAGGTAAAATATTGTGGTGTTTTTGAAGAATTGTAATTGCATTTCCCTTATTATTAATGGCCTCAGAAATATCTACCCAATGATTTCCAGAAACTACAACACTAAGTTTAGGCTTTAAATGTTTTAGATGTGGATAAATATGTTCTTCAGAATTGATACTATGATATAATGCAATCTTAATAACATCATCTTCTATTTCATTTATAGAATCTATGAGGCTATAATTAGAATAATATTCAGCTAGAATTGTTACTATTTTATTTGGTGCTCTTTTTATATATGCTTTATGTCTAGTACAGAAGATAGGGTAGGTGTTTTCTATAGGTGTAACTAAATTATATAATTCATCTAGTTTTTCTGAATCTAATGAGTTGGATAGTAGTACAGCTTCATTCTGAATAATTAGCCCTCCATTTTCAGCAACTATAATTATGTCATCTTTTATAGTATGAAGTTTTTCAACGATGCTATAATAAGGTCTTCCACTTGCAGCAACAAATAAAATATTATTTTGTTTCAATTCCTTAAATACATTAAAGAATCTATTACTAACATTATGGTTTGAATTAAGTAATGTACCATCCATGTCAGTGACAACCATTTTAATTGTATTCATATGCTTTGTTTAGTTTTTCGAATTTGAGAAATAAAAAATCCGATTCAAACGAATGAACCGGATTTTTATAAGCGAAATGTTGTTATTAATTTGGCTAAAAGCCTTACTTAACTTTGTTTATAATTGCTTCAAAAGCTTCTGGGTGATTCATTGCTAAATCAGCAAGTACCTTACGGTTCAAGTCAATATTATTAGCTTTTAATCCTCCCATAAATTTTGAATAGCTCATTCCATGTTGTCTTGCACCTGCGTTTATACGCATAATCCATAACGAACGGAATGTTCTTTTTTTGTTTCTACGGTCTCTGTACGAATATTGCATCGCTTTATCAACCGCATTTTTTGCTACTGTCCAAACGTTTTTACGTCTTCCAAAGTAACCTTTTGCTTGCTTAAGAACCTTTTTTCTTCTGGCTCTTTTCGCTACTGAATTTACTGATCTTGGCATTTCTTTAATTGTTTTTTGTAGTAGGCGGTCAATTTAAATGACACTTGCTAAATATTTTTGCCTAACTCCAGGGTTTATAAATTGTTTTAACCGATTAAAACGATATTACTTTAAACGTAACATTGTTTTAATATTGTTCTCATCTGCTTTATCTACTAAAGCATCATGAGTTAACGCTAGCTTACGCTTTTTAGATTTTTTTGTCAATATGTGACTCTTAAAAGCGTGCTTTCTTTTGATTTTACCAGTGCCAGTTAGTTTAAAACGTTTCTTAGCACTCGATTTTGTTTTCATTTTAGGCATTTTGTCCTCTTTTAAATTTACGTTTCGCTTATTATCATATTGCTGAGTAACTCAGCATTTTTTACTTTTTCTTTGGCGAAATGAACATAATCATTCGCTTTCCTTCTAATTTAGGCATTTGTTCTACCTTACCAAATTCTTCAAGATCTTGAGCTAATTTTAATAATAAAATTTGCCCTTGCTCTTTAAATACAATGGATCGTCCTTTAAAAAACACAAAGGCTTTTAACTTTGCGCCATCCTTTAAGAATTTTTCAGCATGTTTTCTTTTAAATTCATAATCATGGTCGTCAGTTTGAGGACCAAAACGAATTTCTTTCACAACAACTTTGGTTGCTTTAGATTTTAGCGCTTTTTCTCTTTTCTTCTGTTCGTAAAGGAATTTTTTATAATCCATAACTTTACAAACAGGAGGCGTCGCATTTGGCGATATCTCAACAAGATCTAACCCTTGTTCATCGGCAATTAATAAAGCCTTTTTAACAGGGTATACACCTATTTCGACATTATCTCCGACTAGTCTTACTTCTTCAGATCTGATTTTAGAATTTATACGGTGTTTATCTTCTTGAGATACACGTCTTGTATAATTCTTTCTGTTTCTACGTATTGCTATGGCTTCTGTAATTTAAATTAAACTTATATTATTTAAAAGTCTTTAAACTTTTATTAACTCTATCATTTACTATTTTCACAAAGTCTTCTACAGTAATTGTGCCAAGGTCTTCACCACCATGTTGACGCACAGTTATTGTATTGTCTTTTTCTTCTTGTTCACCGACAATAATCATATACGGAAACTTTTGCATTTCAGCTTCGCGAATTTTCTTACCTACAGTTTCATTCCTGTTGTCTGTGAGGGCGCGAATTTCGTCATTTTCTAGCACATTTAAAACTTTTTCGGCGTATTTTTCATATTTCTCACTTATTGAGAGAATAATTACTTGCTCTGGCATTAACCATAAAGGGAAATTGCCACCTGTATGTTCTAATAAAATAGCCACAAAGCGTTCCATACTACCGAATGGTGCTCGATGAATCATAACAGGTCTGTGCATTTCGTTATCACTTCCTTTGTAAGTAAGATCAAAACGCTCAGGCAGGTTATAATCTACCTGTATAGTTCCTAATTGCCATTGTCTTCCTAATGCATCTTTAACCATAAAGTCTAATTTAGGACCATAAAAAGCAGCTTCGCCAGTTTCTACAACATAATTTAAACCTTTATCTATAGCTGCATTTAAAATTGCTTTTTCAGCTTTCTCCCAGTTTTCATCACTACCTATATACTTATCCGGATTTTCTGGGTCTCTTAAGGATACTTGTGCAGTAAAGTTTTCAAAACCTAAAGAACCAAAAACATAAAGAACTAAGTCTATTACATCCTTGAATTCTTTGTCTAATTGATCAGGTGTACAGAAAATGTGAGCATCGTCTTGAGTAAAGCCCCTTACTCTAGTTAATCCATGTAATTCACCACTTTGTTCGTATCTGTATACTGTACCAAATTCTGCAAAACGTTTTGGCAATTCTTTATATGAAAACGGCTTGCTATTATAAATTTCGCAGTGATGAGGGCAGTTCATTGGTTTTAATAAAAACTCTTCTCCTTCAGCTGGTGTTGTAATAGGTTGAAAACTGTCTTCTCCATATTTAGCATAATGTCCAGAAGTAACATATAATTCCTTTTGGCCAATATGAGGTGTAACGACCATTTCATAGCCTGCTTTCTTTTGCGCTGCTTTTAAGAAGTTTTCTAGACGTTCGCGAAGCGCAGCTCCTTTAGGTAACCATAAAGGTAATCCTTGACCTACTTTTTGGGAAAATGTGAATAGCTCTAATTCTTTGCCAAGTTTTCTGTGATCTCTTTTTTTTGCTTCTTCTAATAAATTAAGATATTCAGTTAACTCTTTTTGTTTTGGGAATGAAATACCATATACTCTAGTGAGTTGTTTGTTTTTTTCATCTCCTTTATAATAAGCTCCAGCAACACTCAATATTTTTACAGCCTTTATAATTCCGGTATTTGGAATATGACCACCACGACACAAATCTGTGAACGTTGAATGATCACAGAAACTAATTGTACCGTCTTCGAGGTTTTCAATTAGTTCAACTTTATAATCGTTTTTATCTTTATAATAAGATAATGCCTCTGACTTAGAAACATTACGCATTTTGAAATCGTGTTTACCTCTAGCTATTTCAATTATTTTATTTTCAATAGTCTTAAAGTCTTTTTCGGAGATTGAGCCTTCGGCTAAATCTACATCATAATAAAAACCATTCTCAATGGCTGGACCAACCCATAATTTTATATTCGGATATAATTCTTCTAAAGCTTGGGCTAATACATGCGCAGATGAGTGCCAAAATGCTTTTTTACCAGCATCGTCTTTAAATGTATATAAAGTTAGGCTACCATTAGTAGTTATTGGAGTAGTAATTTCAATAATTTTATCATTGAATTTTGCAGAGATTACGTTACGAGCAAATCCTTCGCTTATATCTTTAGCCACTTCAAACGGTGTCACATCTTTCTCAAAAGACCTAATCGAACCATCAGGTAGAGTAATTTTAATCATTATATAGTATAAATATTAGCTTACAAAGATAGTTCTATATATATAATAGACAAAGTGATGTTTCTATAAAATAATTATTGATTTATAATTTGAACAAAAAAGTCTTAAAAATCCGATGAGTTTATTGCCTTTATATAAGGAATATTAATACGAAGAATTAAAATTATAGATTTTACCTTTATAGTAGAAAATTATATTTAGAAAGATAATCGGTTGGATTTAGAGCGTTATTAAGTTGTTTTCTGTAATTTTCTGTAAATTACACAAAGGGTAGTTGTTTCTTTTTAAAAAAAACGCATTCATATGTATGTGGTTTCAAGGGTATTAAAAAAAAGGCAGAAATAAAATTAAAAAAGTAGTTGTGGGATTAAAAAAGGGTTTTATATTTGCACCCCGAAACAAAGACAACGAGTC
>NZ_JABRWQ010000029.1 GCF_013249065.1 Winogradskyella litoriviva | reverse complement strand
CAGCAATGTGCCAAGTATCAAAATCACCATCATTGTTAGGAGACATGTGTTTTGGAGCATCAATGACTAATACAGTTCTTGTTACCTCAGCACAACCGTTTTGGTCTATAATTGTTACGGAGTTATAACCAATAGGTACATTTTCAAAAACGTTAGAGGTTTGAGGGTTGCCATTGTTAAGTTGAAACAGGTAATTTCCGTTAAGGTCTATAGTTACAGTGATGCTGTTTGGGTCAGAAAAATCAATAGTTTCTACAGCATTGATTATTGCAGATTGAGATTCTGTAACATTAAAAGTACTAGTATATTGGCAACCAAATTGATTGGTGATAGTTACAGAATAAGTACCCATTTCAGTGATTTCAATCTGAGGTGTTATAGCATTAGTAGACCATAAATAGGAGTCTAATGGATTAAAGGTTTCTGCAGAAACAACCAATGGTAAATCATCTAAACATACTACTTGATCAGGAATTGATATTAAAGGAATCTGGTTGATAATTATTGAAAATTCAGTAATATCGAAACAGCCAGTAATGGTGTTCTCTAGCCTTACAAAAATTATTTCGTTATTATAAGCGACATGGTTTTGATTAAGCGGTTCAATGTTTTCAATAGCATTAATTTCAGAATTGAAAAACGAAATAGTGTAGTCATTTAGATTTTGATTTCCTAAAATGGTATTGTTTTGTTGTGTTAAATCGATTTCTGTAAAACCATCAAAGTCATCATCACAAACAATAATATCATTAGGTTGGTTGGCAACAGGTTGCGGATTTATAATTAATTGAAAAGGGTAGATAGCATAACATTGGGTAGTACTATATTCTACTCTAGCAAAAAGTGTTTC
>NZ_JABRWQ010000028.1 GCF_013249065.1 Winogradskyella litoriviva | reverse complement strand
GTTTGTCAGTCCAGGGTTTTAAAATTCAGATTTCGAGTGAGAGATTAAGAGAATATTCCACTTAAAATTTTGGGTTTTGATTGCGAAATATTCGTGCTTTTGTTGCGCTGCGTTATTACAGCCAACGTGTTTGTGTATGGTTAGTTGCGTGGTTAAGCACTAAAGTTAGCAAACTTTAACGAACCCGTGAAAATTCCGCAGGAATTTTCGCAAGTAGGCTCAATACAGCAATTAATTATACACGGTGTTATCTGCTGGCTTTTTTCGGAATCCAAAATATCCTGTAATCAGCGCAATAAAAATTAAAATTCCGTCAATTGTCCAAAACAACCATTTATATTCTCTTTCAAAATATAATTCATAGGTTGGTCCAGGAAGTCCGTCTTCGTTGATTTTAATATTTATTTTATTCAGATTTGAATTGCCTTCGGCATTTTCTAATTTTATATTCAGTTCATATGTAGCTCCTGATTTACTTACAAAACAATTATTTTTATCTCCGTATAGTTCTACAGGTTTTCCATTCCGTAATACTTTGAGATTTTTTTTAATTGGAAGCAAAGAGTCAGAACTATTCTCAAAACTAAACCAAATTCTGTAAGCCGAATCAAAGTCAGTTTTGAATTTTTCGGAAATAGTAATTTCTTCTGTAAAAGAATATTGTTTGTCTAAAGCGGTAAATTCCTTTTTGGTTTTGTCGGGAATTAAATTAAGGGTAAAGTAAATGGCAATTACTCCAAATATTATGCTTATTATTTTCGATGAAGTTTTTGTCATACGTGATGCTTTTCAGCTTGCAGGTAACGTGTGCGTGTATTACTTAGTTGCGTGGTTTAAGCAACTAAGTTAGCAATAATTTACGACATAGAAAATCCGAGAGGATTTTCGTACGTAAGCTCAATAAAGCAATTAGTTATACACATTGTTAACTCTAGTAATTGTTTTGT
>NZ_JABRWQ010000027.1 GCF_013249065.1 Winogradskyella litoriviva | reverse complement strand
ACTTTAAGTGTTTGTTATATAGATCCTTGTGATGCACTGGCTTCAGGTAATTTAGATTCTGATGGCGATGGTATTTCAGATATTTGTGATGATGATGATGATAATGATGGTATTTTAGACACGGTAGAATGTCTAGGTTCTAATATAAATAGTAGTGGAATCACAGGAAGTATTACACCAACAGCTTGGGATATTGATTCGCCTAGTGGAAGTTCTGGTTCAGTTATATTTAATTCTTTTACATTTAATGGAGAAGTAATATCAGATTTTCAAACACCTGTAGAATATGTAGAAAATTTTGTGCCGACATCCGGAACAATTAATGCGAGTGATATTACAAGAAGAGTTAATGGAGTTGAAAACTTAGATTATACAACAGCTTCAGATTGGAATGCAGAAATTTTACCTGTTTTTCAAACTAGAGATATGAATATATATCAAGATTTACAAGTGGATCTTGTAAATAATGTATCTTATTATGATTTACGTTTTGATACTCCCATTATTTCCAAAGATTTAATATATGTCTTAGTTTTTGAAAAATCAGGAAATAATCAAATAAGAATTCAAGCTTTAGATTATAATAAGAATGTTCTAGGCAGTAGTATAGATGTAGAAACTTCAGATTATGTAGATACGGGTTCAGATATATTGGCAAATACTGTAGAGAATTTGGAAATTGCAACTTACCCAATAGATAATCTAGCACCAGTAGGAAGTGAAATTCACTGGATTCGTGTTTATGACAGATATAATGGACCCGATGCAGCAGATGGAAAGGTTTTTGTCATGGCTGCACCAAATATTGATTTTAATTGTACAGATACGGATGGAGACACGGTTCCTGATTATTTAGATTTAGATTCAGATAATGATGGAATATATGATGTAGATGAAGTAGGAGGAACAGATGCCAATAATGATGGAATAGCAGATGGTACTCCAGACTTGAATGGTGTTCCGAGTAGTGC
>NZ_JABRWQ010000026.1 GCF_013249065.1 Winogradskyella litoriviva | reverse complement strand
ATAATGATGGAATAGCAGATGGTACTCCAGACTTGAATGGTGTTCCGAGTAGTGCTTCGGGAGGTATTACACCAATTGACACTTTGAGTGATGGAATTTACGATTTTCAAAATACAGATAGTGATGGTGATGGATGTAGTGATGCTAATGAAGCTTATGGTGATGCAAATGCAGATGGAGGTGATGGCGGACAGTATGGTGCAGGCACACCAACTACAATAAATCCTGCAAATGGTATAGTAATAACACAAACAGGAATAGATTACACTACAGGAACGAATGCAGCAGTTACTGATGGTGACTTTACTTTAAGCGTTTGTTATGTTGACCCTTGTGATCCTATTGCTTCAGGAAATACAGATACAGATAATGATAATATTAGTGATGTATGTGACGTCGATGATGATAATGATGGTATTTTAGATTCTGTTGAATGTAATCTAAGTGAAGTTGACTTCGGAAGTCTTGGAACTGCTGTCGGAACTAGGTTAGATCCAGGTGATCCTGATGCAACATTTACTAATTACGTTACCGGTGATCCTTTAAATAGAACGATAACAGTTTCTGCGCCAATAGCAGCTAATGGTAGTCCAACGAATTTCTTTGTTGGATCAGAGTCAAACAATATATTAAGGTTTGAAGATAATAGCGGACATACATCTGGGACATCTTATCAGTCTTTAATTTCATTTAATTTACCGTCTATTCCTTATTTTACTGCAGGTGCAGTATTAGGTCAATCTAATATAAATCAGTGGGATAGCTTAACTTTTACAGCTGTTAATGAAAGTCCAACAGCAAATGTTTGGGCTGTGGTTTCTTCATCTGATGCGGATATCACTGTAAACGGAAATAGCATTACTATATCTGGTGGTGCTTCAGCAGGTTCAGCTGGTTCAGGCCCATTTGTAGAATTTCAAATTGTTTCGAATGTTGCTTTAGATGAAGTGCTTGTAGAACATACAAATTTAGCATCTGGTCCAAGCATCAATTCAGGTAGATTTAGTGTTCAATTGTGTGAAGATACTGACGGAGATGGCGTACAAGATACTCTTGACTTAGATTCAGATAATGACGGAATTTATGATGTAGATGAAGTAGGAGGAACAGATGCTAATAATGATGGTTTGGCAGATGGAACGGTGAGTGCCAGCGGAGTGCCAGCAACAGCAGGAGCAGGTATTACACCAATAGACACATTAGGTGATGGAAGTTTCGATTTCCAAAATACAGATAGTGATGGAGATGGATGTAGTGATGCTAATGAGGCTTATAACGATGGAGAGGCAGATGGTAATGATGGCGGGCAGTTTGGAGCTATAGATCCAGCAACTGTAAACCTATCTAATGGATTGGTTACAGAAACAGGTATAAATTATCTTTTAGGAACTAATACAGCTGTAACTGATTCAAGCGATTCATCATCATGTTTAATAGAGTTAACGGTTACAAAAACAATCACGACATCAGGAAGTGCTTTAAATGATGTGATAGCATATGACATTATTGTAACGAACACCGGAAACGTTACTGTTACAGATATCGAGATAACAGATGCCAATG
>NZ_JABRWQ010000025.1 GCF_013249065.1 Winogradskyella litoriviva | reverse complement strand
CAACCCACCATCAACCCATCCTCTAATTTAGAGTTATGTGATGATGATAGTAATGATGGTTTTGAGGAGTTTGATTTAAGCGAACAAACACCGATTATTTTGGGTACTCAATCCGCTACAGATTTCACTGTTACGTACCATTTAAGTTTCGCTGATGCAGATTCAGGCGATAATGTATTGCCATTAACATATACCAATACAGAAAACCCACAGCCAATATATGTAAGAGTAGAAAGTTTATTAGACAGTGGTTGTTACAATGCGAGTGCGGCAGCCTTATTTGATTTGGTAGTAAATACCAGAGCGATTGCGAGCCCACCAGAGGATATGGAAGTCTGTGATGATGTGAGTAATGATGGTCAAGCCAGTTTTGATTTAAGCACACAAGAAGCAGCAATATTAGACGGCCAATCAGGCACAATTTTTGATGTATCATTTCATAATAGCCAAGACGATGCCAATAGTAATGTAGGCGCCTTATCAAGTACAAGTACATTAAGTACACAAACGGTTTATGCAAGAGTAGAAGACCCATTACATCCAGATTGTTATGGCACCACAAGTTTTGAAGTGATAGTCAACCCGTTACCAGAGCTATTTACAGTTACCGCGTTACAAGTCTGTGACGATGATACGGATGAGTTTGTTGGTTTTCCATTAAGTGATAAAGAGCCAGATTTTGTAAACGGACAAGCAGACGTAGTGGTGTCTTTTCATGAAACACCAGCAGATGCGATGGCAGGAGTAGGCGCATTATCAGATGGTTATGTAAATACCAATCCCGTAAATCAAACGATTCATGTACGCTTAGAAAACACGATTACGAACTGTTATAATATCAACACCTTAGATTTAGAAGTTTTAGCCAATCCACTAGCAAATGGAACGACACCATTAGAAGTCTGTGATGATGATGCTGATGGATTTGCAGAATTTGATTTAAGTTTAAAAGATGCAGAAGTAATAGGGACACAAACCGATATGAGCGTTACTTATTACTTAAATGAAACTAATGCGCTAGGAGGCAATAGCCCATTACCAATAAGTTATACCAACGAGACGGCCTACGCCCAAGAGATTTATGCACGTATAGCTAATAACCTAACCGGTTGTTCTGCAATCACGACATTACAATTAATCGTTAATCCAAAGCCAACGACTATAGCCGTTACAGCGTATGAATTATGTGATGACAACAATCCAGGCGATGAAGAAGAGGTCTTTGATTTAAACACCAAGACAGCAGAGATTTTAGATGGTCAGGTTAATGTAGATGTTAGCTATTATGCAAGTCCAGCAGATGCAGAAGCAGAAGTTAACGCTATTACATCAGCTTATACTAATTTAAGTAATCCACAACCCATTATAGCTGTATTAACCAATACACTCACGGGTTGTAGTTCAACAGTAGGTTTTGATTTAATAGTTAATCCATTACCAATTTTAGTAGTACCAACAGCTTTAGAAGTATGTGATGATGGTACACCAGATGGCATAACAGAGATGGATTTAAGTCTAAAGAATGGTGAGATTACCAATTATAATCCAGCCTATTCCGTTAGCTATTACGAAACCGCAGCAGAAGCAATTTCGGAGAGTAATCCATTACCAGTGCTTTACAC
>NZ_JABRWQ010000024.1 GCF_013249065.1 Winogradskyella litoriviva | reverse complement strand
TAACACTGTGTATAACTAATTGCTTTATTGAGCTTACGTACGAAAATCCTCTCGGATTTTCTATGTCGTGAATTATTGCTAACTTAGTTGCTTAAACCACGCAACTAAGTAATACACGCACACGTTACCCACAAGCTAAAAAAACATCGTGCAATGAACAAAATTTTTGGAATTTTAATCGTAAGTCTTGTATTATTAGGATGCAAACAAAAGAATACGAAAACAAATGTAATCGATGAAAAGATAGAGTTTAATCAAGAATTAGCTGATGAACTCGAAAAAATGGCGAAAATTGACCAAATAGCTGCTTATATTCCACAGGGCAAATACAAAGAATTATCTGAAAAAGAATGGAACGCTTTTAAAGACAGCGTTTTCACAACAAACCAAAAAAGGATTAGTGAAATATTTGAACAACACGGATTTGTTGGGTTTGATTTGGCAGGCGAAAATGGTTCAAGAAATTTTTGGATGATAGTGCAACATTCTGACCACAATCCAGAATTTCAAAAAGAAGTTCTTGTGGAAATGAAAAAAGAAGTTGATAAACAAAATGCAATTTCTACAAATTATGGACTTTTAGTTGACCGAGTAAATCTAAATACAGGAAAAGCTCAAATTTATGGAACACAAGTGACTTATAATATGAATATTGGACAAGCTTATCCGAAAAAATTAAAGGATAGTGCAAAAGTAAATGAACGAAGAAAATCAATCGGACTTGAGCCAATTGAAGAATATTTAAACGGAATGACTGAAATGCATTTTGAAATGAATAAAGAATACTATTCAGGTAAAGGAATAACGAAACCGACACTTTACGAAACGAATTAAAACGCAGAAAGCCTGTGGGTAACAACGTATATAATCCATTGCTATTACTAGTCTACTTACGAAAATCCTCGCGGATTTTCTATCTGGTTTTTATTTGCTAAATTAGTTGCTTACACACGCAACGTATCATATACAAAACCGTTGGCAAACATTTGAGGAAAGTGGATATCCGAAAGAAAATATTTAAAAAATACGACAAATTCTCTTTAGCCGAGTTTAAGGATGAAAAGGATAAATTACGCTCGGAAATCAAAAAACTGCTGGCTGAATATTCGGATTTAGATTCTAATTGTTATCACATTCTCGGACTTGTGGATTTTGAATCTGATGATTGGAAAGTGAATATTGAAAAATCTATTCGGAATTTTAAAAAAGCAATTGAACTGGACGAAACTAATGTTCTACCTCAATTGTATTTAGCTCATTGCTACCACGACTTAAATCAATTAGAATTAGCATTAGAAAATTATAACAAAGTTGATAAAGAAAGGCTAAAAGAATTTCAAATTTGGAGATACACGAAATTGATTGAACAAATTGGCTATTGCGAATACAAACTCGGAAATAAAGAAATTGGAGAACAGCATTTTGAAGAAGTTTTAGAATGGTATAAAAAACTTCCTGAAATTGACAGAGTTGTTCCATCTGAATTGATTGAATGCTTGCCGAAAAACCATCGAATTGTGACTGAAATGAAAAAGATAGAAACTTATTTAGAATAAAAACGATTTGCCAACACCGTATATAATTTATTGCTGGTTCTAGCCTACTTACGAAAATCCTCGCGGATTTTCTATTCGGTTTTTATTTGCTAACTTTAGTGCTTAAACCACGCAACAAACCATATACAAACACGTTGGCTGTAATAACGCAGCGCAACAAAAGCACGAATATTTCGCAATCAAAACCCGAAATTTTAAGCGGAATATTCTCTTAATTTCTCACTC
>NZ_JABRWQ010000023.1 GCF_013249065.1 Winogradskyella litoriviva | reverse complement strand
CACTTTTGGAAATGAAAAAAACTATTCGCCTTATACTGGAATTATAACTGTAGAAAAGGAAAGTGAAAAATATATGATAACTAATATTAATTGGAACTGAAAATAACGCCACACAACACCGTGTATATTTAATTGCTGCATTGAGCTTACTTGCGAAAATTCCTGCGGAATTTTCACGGGTTCGTAAAAGTTTGCTAATTTAGTTGCTTTACCACGCAACTAACCATACACAAACACGTTATATGCAATCTGAACAAAAAAACTAATGAGTAGATTTTTAATTATATTTTTTGTCTTTTCTATGTTAATAAACAACACCGAAAAAATAAATTTTTTAAATTATCATATAGAATTTTCTAAAATTGAGAAATTAATTGTGGAAGAAAATTTCATAGATGCCGAAACAAAATTAGAAAACTTATTATCTGAATACAAACCTGATTTTGCCAAAGATTATGTAATTGCTTCTCAACTATCTATTTTGAATAATCATAAATCTAAATCTCTTAATTGGATAAAAAAATCTTTCAAAAAAGGAGTTAAAATTGAGTGTTTAAAAACTATTCCGATATTAGATATAAATTTAGAAAATAGTGACTGGGAACTATTAGATAATCAATTTACAGAATTAAACGCTGAATATAATTCAAAAATAAACTTAAGATTATCTGAAGAGTTTAATAACAATTATCAAATTGAACAGATTAATAAAAGTAAAAAAACTTATAAAAAAATTGTTTATTCTAATTTCATAAATATTAAAAAACGCTTATTAAATGGAACTTACCCAAGTGAAAAACTAATAGGTATTGATAACACAGATTTTGCTGAAAAAATATCTGAATGTGAATTAGATAATGCAAAAATTACTGTGACTTTGTTACATTACGATTATCCTTTTAGTGAATTAACAGAAAAGAGATTATTTAATGCTATTAAAATGGGAGAATTACATCCAAGAGAATTTGCTATTATATATACATTCGAAAAAAATAAAATTTCAGCATTATATAAATCCAGTACTAAAAGTAAAAACAGATTATCAAATTATAATTTTAATTTTCCATTTGACAAAAAAATTAAAGACTATTCTAAAGTTAATTCTGACAGAGCTAAATTTGGTATTTGTGAATACGAGGTTGATAAACAAAAGAAAAGTATTGAAGAAAAGTTCGGAATGAAATTGAGGTTTGGATACAGATAAAGACTGCATATAACATCGTATAAAAATAATGCGTAGTTTAGTGCTTAAACAAAGAACAGTGCATTTTTGCTACATCTGATTTTCCTTCGGAAAATCCTCGCACACAAAACCGCACTATTCTTATACGTAACCGTTGCCAGTAATTTAAGAAACCACGAATGATATACGGAATTTTGATAATAATTTTAATAATTGTGCCGATTGGAATCGCATATTATTATGACTATAAGAAAGACCCAAAAGAATTTACTTTCTCAATTACAACAATGGGAAAAGGAATACTCAAAGGTCTTGTTTACGTGGGAATTCTGATTGGTTTAAACGCAATCTACCAATTAGTTATTCCGATAAACAAGAATAACGGAATTGAATTTAATTCAGAACGTGAAAAACTTGGAATACCAAAAATTGGAGATAATTGGGAAAATAGGGAATATGATTCTGAACAATTCACAACAAAATTGTGGAATACAGATTCGACTAACGAGCACTTTAAAAAAGTAATCGACTATGGAATTATTAACGCTGTTTCTGAGACAGATTTTTATAAGAACGAAAACAAAAAGTTTATATATGCTTCTAGTAAATACAACTTTAACTCAAGGACTTTTGAATATTTTATTGAAAGACAAGGTAAATCCTCAAAAATAAGTAAAACGGAATTTGAAAAATTTATTAATGAATAAAAACTACTGGCAACACCGTGTATAATTAATTGCTTTGGCAAGTGCTTATTTGGAAAATTCCTTCGGAATTTTCTCGCGTTCGTTTTTGTTTACTAAAATAGTTGCTGAAACACGCAACTAACCATACACAAACACGTTAACTCTAATAAGGCAGCGCAATTTAAAAATCGGAACCTAACGCTAAAAAATCAAGTCGTTTAAGCCGAACTGAACGCAAAAAACTCACTCGAAATCTGA
>NZ_JABRWQ010000022.1 GCF_013249065.1 Winogradskyella litoriviva | reverse complement strand
AACACTGTGTATAACTAATTGCTTTATTGAGCTTACGTACGAAAATCCTCTCGGATTTTCTATGTCGTGAATTATTGCTAACTTAGTTGCTTAAACCACGCAACTAAGTAATACACGCACACGTTGTGGTGCATTTGAGAGCAACCAATGAAAATTAAAAGAATAATATTAATAATAGATTTTTAATTAACATTTTCGAATTTAGTCCAACAATAACCTGATTAAATTGAGTTCAAATCAAGACACTGAAGAAGGATGGAAAGATTTAGTTTTCACGATTAGAGAAAAGGAAAAAATGGACAACGGATTTTGGAGTTTGACTTGTAAAGTAAATTTTAAAAATCAAATTATCGGACAATAATAATTTATTAATTCCTTCTTCCCTAAATAAAGTAACATTTTTTAGTCAAATCTATAAACTAGACCAAACTGGAATCCATTAAATTCAGCGAATAAATCAGACGATGAACTAAAATCATCCTTTAGAGAATTTGACAATGCAAAATTGTACCTTGCTTCGATGGAAAGCCTATCTGTAATATCATAAGATACACCTAAAGAAACACCAAGATAATAAGAATGAAAATTTTCATTAGTGTTTAATAAAAATCCCAAATTTGGACCAGCCAAAACATTAAACTTTTTTCCGATTCTATACTTAGCTAAAACAGGAATTTGAAGTTGGTCAAAATCATTTTTAATGTTCACATAAGTAACTTCAGGTTGAATATAAAATCTTTCAGAAATTGAAAATTCTACGAATGCACCAATGTAGAAACCATCATTATAATTTTTGTTGTTTTTTAATCCATCTCCTTCAAATGTTGTATTTGTTTCTCTAAAAGATTTAAAATATCCTGATTTAACTCCAAATTCAGTTTGAGCACTCAAACTTGTTATTGCTAAAACTAAAATAAGACTTGTAAGTAATAATTTTTTCATGTGAGATTGTTTTTATGTTAGAACTCAAAACTAGTAGTTAAATAAAAAAGCTATCTTTATTAAACCATATTTAACTTTTATTTTCATCTTAATTAACTTTTATTTTCATCTTCATTAACTTCTATTTAACAGAATATCAAGCTTTAAAAGAAAGAAAGCGGAGTTTTCGCCTTATTAAAAACAACCGATGATTTTTATGCAAACCGAGTTGAACATAATTATTAATAGAATAAAAAACGACACCACAACACCGTGTATAATTAATTGCTAGTTCACTGCCGACTTACGAACATTCCTGCGGAATATTCTATCTGTGATTTATTTGCTAAATTAGGTGCTTAAACACGCAACTAACCATACACATCAACGTTGTGCGTCATTTAAGCAACACTCTCGAAAAAAAGAAAATGAGTCGAAAAAAATGGACATCTGAAAAAATATTCACTCGACTGCTGAATAATAAAACGCAAAAAACTTTTTGGGAAAATGTCCGAGAATTAAGAAAAAGACCAAATAAAGAAGTTTATAATAGAGCGTTCAAACTCGCTAACTCTGAAATTGAAAAAGAGCAAATTATTGGAATTTATGTTTTAGCTCAATTAGGTTTTGACCCAAGATTTCAGCAAGAAAAAACAGTAGATTTATATTTTAGATTATTAGAAAAAGAGAAATCACCAAAAGTAATTTCAGCAATTTTATCTTCAATAAGTCATAATAATGAGAATTTAAGTGAGAAACAGATATTAAAATTAATAGAATACAAGAATCATAAGTTTGTAAATGTAAGATTTGAATTAGCTCTTGCGCTTTCTTGTTTGGAAAATGAGAGTGCAATAAAAACTTTAATTGAATTATCTAATGACAGAGATTCTGACACCAGAAATTGGGCAACTTTTGGAATTGGAACACAACTTGACAATGATAGCGAAGAAATCAGAATTGCATTATGGAATAGAGTTTCAGACAAAGACCAAATTACAAGATTCGAAGCAATTTCAGGATTAACAAAAAGGAAAGACAAAAAAATAAAAGATGTTTTAAAAACCGAACTTGAAAACATTGACGAAAATGGTTCGCTGATTTTAGAATCTATTGAAGTATTAAATGATAAAGATTTCATTCCATTGTTGGAAAAGAAAATCATAGAGAATAAAAAATCAAAAAGAGTTAATGAAGATTGGCTTTTGGAGACAATAAACAAACTGAACGAAAAATAAAAACGAACGCACAACACCGTGTATAATTAATTGCTGTATTAGTCTCTACTTGCGAATATTCCTTCGGAATATTCACAGGTTCGTGATTTGTTTGCTATCTTAGTTGCTTAAACCACGCAACTAACCATACACAAACACGTTGGCAACAATTTGACGCAACCAAATCGCGAATTTAACATCTATAGATTATAAGCTTAATTTTATAAAAAATGAAAACTCAAATTTTATTATTAATTA
>NZ_JABRWQ010000021.1 GCF_013249065.1 Winogradskyella litoriviva | reverse complement strand
CAATGTGTATAACTAATTGCTGTATTAGTCTCTACTTGCGAATATTCCTTCGGAATATTCACAGGTTCGTGAAAGTTTGCTAACTTAGTTGCTTAAACCACGCAACTAAGTAATACACGCACACGTTGTGTGCAATACGAAAATGACATCGAGACTAAAAAATAACATCAAGAAATTATATGAAACTTTTGAAAAGTATCATAGCAATTCGAATATGAATGGAAGTCCGAATTATGACGATTTAAACAAATGGAATGATGAATTATTCTCAAAATCTCTAACGGAATTAACTGAAGATGATTTATCTCGTTTCACAGGAAAAGCAATTACGACTTGGGGAAATGCAAACGATTATAAACATTTCCTACCACGAATTTTTGAATTAACAGCTGAATTAAAAACGCCTTATGAAATTTGGATTGCGTTTGACAAACTTACTCTTGCGGAATGGAATAAATGGACTGAAAATGAACAAACAGTTATTCAGGAATTTATGATTGCGCTATGGGAAAGTATTCTGAACGATAATAGTGAAAAAGCAGAATGGGAATTTAAAGATTATTTTTCTGCGATTGCTCACTTTTATCCGAATTTTACTGATTTACTAAGTGTTTGGAACAAATCGGAATCAAAAGCATCAATTAAGCATTTATCGGAATTTATTGTTGACGAGCAAACTTCACTTTTCGATAGAAAAAAAATAAGTGGATTTCACGACCAAAAAGAAAATGCAGAAGAATTTATATCTTGGATTTTGTCAGACAAAATGCTGAATAAAGTTCAGCAGAAATATTTTGAATTTGAAACAGAGAGTTTTGCCGAAAAAATTTCTTGGGCGGAACAAATAATAGTAAATGAACGAAAAAAGTACAGCACACAACAACGTGTATAATTAATTGCTTGGTTCACTACCGACTTACGAAAATTCCGCTGGAATTTTCTATCTGTGATTTGTTTGTTAACTTAGTTGCTTAACCACGCAACTAACCATACACAATCACGTTGGCAGTAATATAAAAACTTTAGTATTTCAAATTTAACATTTTCAAAAATGAAAGAAAAATTAATTATTAAGAATCTAAAGGTTATAATGATGTTAGTAATATTCTCGTCCTTTTATTACTGTAAAAAACAAATTCCAACTGTAACTAATAGTAACAGCTTAAATCATGAAAAATCAAAGAATTATTTAGAAATCTATTATCCGGATACTGTAAATATCAAAAATACTTACGAAGGAATTATATTATATAAATCTCATTTAGATACGATAACAACTGAATTATTTAAAAAAGGAGACACCATAAGGCTTGTAACTCTATATATTCAAGACAATAAAACTCTTTTTCCAAATGACTTTGAACATATTTTAAAGAGCAAGGAATGCGATACATTTTATCCATTAAATGATGGTGGAGAAATTAAGTTTGAGCATAAATTTAATAGTTTAGGAATTAATTATTTAGAAGGTGTTCTAGAGGATGAAGTAATTTACAAAGAAACTGATACTTCATCAGGCTTAAGAATATTAACAAAGTTTAGTCATATTAATCTTCCTGTTTTTGTAACTGATGATAAAAATCTAATCGATAGTTTCTTTAAAGAAGAAATTAAAAACACAAAGCCTGATAAAAACGATATTAAAGAAATTAAAATATAAATACTACTGCCAACACCGTGTATAATTAATTGCTTTATTGAGCCTACTTGCGAATATTCCTGCGGAATATTCACGGGTTCGTAAATGTTTGCTAACTTAGTCGCTAAACCACGCAACTAACCATACACAAACACGTTAGCACCAATATAAACTCAACCTTGAACACAAAAACATTATTCAGAATATTTTTAACATCTGGATTCATTTTATGGATTTTATCTTGGATTGGAGATTCTAAAGGAATACTTCCTTCGTCAACTTATGGAATGTTTTTTTCTGCTATTTTAACTGGATTCGGAATTTATTTTTGGCTAAAATCTTATAAAGAAAAAAGAGGATACTATCCAAAGTTTTTAAAAATTTACGGGAATTTACATAAGGAAATGAAAAAGAATCCATTTAATGGAATTTTCTTTATGGTAAGACATTTGCTTAAATTCTACACTTTAATGCTCGTCTTTTCAATGGTTTTAGTATTTATTGGATTTATAACTATTGGAAAATCTGAACCTGTGAAAACAGTTCAAAACTATTGTGAAAACAACTCTGAAATAAATAAAATAACTGGAAAAATTAACCATTACGGAATTTTACGAAATGTTAACTCTAAATGGAGTTCTGAAACTGGAACTTCTGAATTATCGTTAGTTTTCGTTTCTGATAACGGAGTTTTTAATGTGTCCTCAAAATTGGAAAAAGAAAATGGAGAATGGAAAGTAAAAAAATTGGAATTGAAAGATAAAAATACTGGTGCTAACACCGTGTATAATTAATTGCTTTGGCAAGTGCTTATTTGGAAAATTCCTTCGGAATTTTCTCCGGTTCGTGTTTGTTTACTAAATTAGTTGCTTAACCACGCAACTAACCATACACAAACACGTTGTGGTTAATTTGAGAACAAACTATGGGGACACATATTGACTGTATAATTCCGAAAGAAAAAGAATATTCAGTTGAGGAAATAAAACAAAAACTGAAAAGTGCTTATGACAGACTGAAATC
>NZ_JABRWQ010000020.1 GCF_013249065.1 Winogradskyella litoriviva | reverse complement strand
GTTAATCCATTACCTGTATTAGTAACGCCAGGTCCAATAGAGTTGTGTGATGTTAACAATCCAGGCGATGAGCAAGAAGGCTTTATCTTAGAAAATGAAGACGCTAATGCTGAGATTTTAAATGGCCAAACCGGAATCACCTTAACGTATTACGAAACACAAGACGATGCAGATGATGCTATTAACGCCATTTCAAGCCCATACGTAAATACGAGTAATCCACAAACTATTTTTGTGCGTGCTCAAAACGATATCACAGGCTGTTACAATACAGTAACAGTAACCTTACGAGTTAACCCAATTCCATCACCAGAACCTAACCCAGAAGCAATAGAAGTCTGTGATGATGATAATGATGGTTTTGCAGAATTCGATTTAGAACAACGTACAATCGCTATTACAAATAGCGAACCTAACGTTGTGATTACGTATCACGAGACAGAGATTGATGCAGACTCAGGCGCTAATGCACTGACAAGCCCTTACACCAATATTGTAGCGAACAATCAAATGTTATATGTACGTTCAGAGAATACTATAACGGGTTGTTATAGTTTAACGACAAATACGTTAGAACTTATAGTGCACGCAGCACCAGAAGTACCAACAGCCATAGAAACGTATGTTATTTGTGATACAGATAGTAATGGCTTTGCACAGTTTGATTTAACAACCAAAGACGATGAAATCCTTAATGGTCAAGATTCAGCAGACGTAGAGTTAACCTACCATGTTAGTTTAGCAGATGCAGAAGCAGGCGATAACCCAATTATCAATGTTGGTAACTACACCAACACTACAAATCCACAAACGCTTTATGTACGCTTATACGACCCAATTACAAGTTGTCAAGACACGGGAAGCTTTGAGTTAAGTGTATCATTGCCACCAGTAGCGATACAACCCACACAGTTAAATACCTGTGATGATTTAGGCGAAGTACCAGGCGATGAAATTACTGTATTTGACCTAACGGTTAAGAATGATGAAATCACAGGCGGCAATGGCAGTTGGAGTGTATCGTATTATGAAACACAATTAGATGCAGAAGCGCAATCAAACGTAATAGCAGACCCAACGCAATACACCAACACCAGCGTAGATGGTGCAGAAGCTAACCCACAAACGTTATATGCTGTAGTTACAGATACAAATACAGGTTGTACAGATATGGTAACCTTAACCATACGCGTACAACCCAATCCAACCCCAACCTTGGTGTTGCCAGACTTGGAGTTATGTGATGTAGATAATGCAGGCAATGGCGTAGAACCCTTTGATTTAACCCAGAATGAAGAGTTACTATTAAATGGTGAAGCCAATGTGTCGGCAAGCTACCATGAAACGGCAGAGGATGCAGAGGCAGGTGTAAATGCGATAGCCAACCCAATGGTTTATGAAAATACCGCAACACCAGAGCAAACAATTTATGTTAGAGTGACCAATGATATCACAGGCTGTTATGCCTTAGTAGATTTTACCCTTATTGTCCATCCATTACCAGAGGTAGTAGCTGTAACAGATTTAATACAATGTGAATTAAACACAGATGGATTAGATAGCTTTGATTTAGCAACCAAGGATGCAGAGGTGTTAAACGGCCAAAACCCATCACAATTTATAGTGAGTTATCATGAAACATTAGTAGATGCGCAAGATGGTATTAATGGATTAGTGAGTCCATATACCAATAGCATAAGCAATCCACAACCGATTTATGTAAGAATCACCAATAACGTTACGGATTGTGCCATAGCCACCCAAGTATTTAATATCGAAGTACAAGAAGGCGCAAGAGCAGAAGATGACGTCATCTCTTATGTATTATGTGATGATAATATGGAAAGCGATGGAGATCCGACCAATGATAGTGTTCAGTTTGATTTAACAACACAAGACATCTTAGTTTTAGACGGTCAGGCTGCAGCCAATTATATAGTGACTTATTATGCAACAGCAGAAGATGCTAACTTAAAGGTGAACCCATTACCAACCTTGTATGAAAACGTGGTTAACCCACAAATTATTTATGCACGAGTAGACAATGACACACCAGATGCAGTCACAGGCGCAGATACTTCAGTATGTTATGCAATTGCCCAAGTAAGCTTAGAGGTAAATCCATTACCAGAATTTTATTTAGAAGAAGAATACATTTTATGTACTAGCACAGGAGACTCAGCAGTTTTAGGCGCATTAGTTATAGACACAGGTTTATCAACGGCAGATTACAGTTTTGCATGGACTTTAGAAGGCGAAGTTATTGCAGGTGCAACAGATTCCACATTAATGCCAACAGTAGGTGGTATCTATGGTGTAACAATAACAAATCTAAACACAGGTTGTGTAAGTGAAGAAGATATTGAGACACTAGTGACAGAAAGTGAGCCACCGAGTTTAATAATCGAAGTCTTAACACAAGCTTTTTCAGAAAGTCACGTTATAGAAGTGGTGTTAGGAGATGAGATAGGCGACTATGAATTTAGTTTAGATGGTGGTCCATGGCAAGATGAAACAATTTTTAGTAATGTTTCACCAGGCACACATGAGATAGAAGCCAGAGATAAGAACGGTTGTGGAAGCGAGACAGCGAGTACGTTTATCGTAGATTACCCTTTGTATTTTACACCTAATGGCGATGGATTAAATGAAACTTGGAACATTGCAGGCATTGGTAGTAATGCAAAAATTTATATATTTGACAGATACGGAAAACTGTTAAAGCAATTGAGTCCAGACGGAAGCGGTTGGGACGGAACGTTTAATGGTAATTTAATGCCAACCAGTGACTACTGGTTTACAGTAGAATACGACGA
>NZ_JABRWQ010000001.1 GCF_013249065.1 Winogradskyella litoriviva | reverse complement strand
AACACCGTGTATATTTAATTGCTTTTTTATTCTCTACTTGCGAATATTCCTGCGGAATATTCACGGGTTCGTGAATGTTTACTAAATTAGTTGCTGAAACACGCAACTAACCATACACAAACACGTTAGCATTCATTATAAAAGACCGAGATGAGAAATAGTTTTAGACTATACAGTTCGATGAATTCGAGCTATTTTGATTTAATATCAGGAGACAAAGAAACTCAGCAAACGAAAGGACTTGGACTTCTACTATCTAAATCACAAACGGCTTTAAAAGCCTTTCTTGACATTAATTCAATTAAATCGAAAGTTGGAGAAATTGATCTGAAAAGCCTTAGCCGAGTAATTGTTAATTGTGAACTAATCTCTAATTCACTTAATAAATACAGAGCGGATATTGTATTGCGATTTTACAAAGATGGACAACCTTTTAAAGCTATTCTGATTGAGGCTAAGAGCATCAATAAAGGAACATCCGTTTATGAGACAAATAAACAAATTGAGAATTATATTGAAAATGAAGTTTTTAAAGAGCTTAAAGTGTTTGGCAACAATAGTCTTGGAATAACATTAACAAAACTTCCGAGCTATACGAGACATGCCAGTTTAGTATCAATCACCTGGGAAGATATTATTAGTGCATTTTATAAAGTACTACCTAATCAGAATACACTACTTGATGATTACTTTAGTTTTCTAACAAATATTAATGGGACAATGAAATTTTACGAAAAAGAAGTTTTTTCTATTCCAACAGCAAAATGGTCAGAACAAGCAATAAATAAATTAAAGGTTTATGAATGCCCAAATAGTGGGAAATATTTAATTAAGCACAAGCCGCTCTACATTACTTTCAGAAAAAGTGGCGGTGGTGAAATGGATAAGTTGTTTAAAGTCGAAGACATAATTATTTTGAATTTTCATGACGATCTTGACACATTTATGAAAGATGAAAATTACAGTGAAAATTATCGCAACGGAGTAAAAGGCTATGTTGATTATCTTTTGGAAAATAAAATTTGGTTAGAACTACCTAAAGATGAGAAACAGGTTTTTATTTTATCTGACAACATTATTGAGCTTAAAAATAAACCTAAACCTAAAAATGGGAACAATTCTTTTAGAGCATATTATGAATTGGCAGACTTGCTAAATAAAGAATTAGTATAAAATAACGAAATGCTAACACCGTGTATAACTAATTGCTTTATTATTCTCTACTTGCGAATATTCCTGCGGAATATTCACAGGTTCGTAAAAGTTTACTAATTTAGTTGCTTAACCACGCAACTAACCATACACAAACACGTTAGCCACAAGTTAACCAGACCAACGAAAATTAGTAATAAATTCAAATTTTTAGATTTTTAATAAACGAATTTCAATCCGAAAATATAACTGAAACCAAAAAATGAAATTCCTGATTAACAAACCGCATCTGATTTTTTTTCTTTCGATTCCAATAATAATCCTATTCGGAATATTAAACAGAAACGAAATGTTGGATATAAATGTTCACGATACTTATTTCGTTTTTAGCCAAATCGATTTAGCCATTCTGATTTCAATTCTTTTCGGAATAATCGGAATTGGATATTGGATTATGCTAAAAGCCAACAGAAAGCTATCCAAATGGCTGAATTTGATTCACATTACGCTGACTTTTGGCGGAATTTTACTCATCTGGATTTTAGCGCAACTTTTCCGAGAATCAATAATGGAATATAATTTCAATAATAATCTGACTTTTGGAATTTATTTAATAGCTTTAATTGCAATTTTCGGACAGTTAATTTATCCGATAAATATAATAAGCGGAATAATTAAAAAACGAAATAAAACCAGTGGCTAACACTGTATATAATTTATTGCTAGTTCTAGCCTACTTACGAAAATCCTCGCGGATTTTCTATTCGGTTTTTATTTACTAAATTACGTGCTAAACCACGCAACAAACCATATACAAACACGTTGGCAACAAGCTAAAAATGAAACAGGCATTAAACATATTACTTCTGATTTTAACTTTGATTTCCTGTAAAAATCAATCGGAGTCAAAATCTGAATTGAGCATTGAAACTGCTGAATTGTCTAAAGAATTTTCCCAACCCGAAATTCAACAAACCGATTCAATTGCTGAACAGTGGAATTTTATGGTCTTTGAAAAAGGAGGCTGTTTAGGTGGAACACAATATGTCACAGAAAAAAAGAGAAAAATTCCCACTATGGTTTTTAGTGAAAAAGAATGGGAAAAGTTTGCGAAAAATGACAAAACGGAATTGACTGAATTTCTTATAACCAAGCTTTCTGACACAACTAAAACCAAAGTGCATACTTGCCCATTTTTTGGAGCAACAAACGGAGAAATGGCTGTTTATTCACTTCAGCATATTCACAACAAGAATTGGCTTGAATTTTCGGAATTTAAAGAATATAAGGATAGAGAATATGGAAATGCAACAGACCAACCACAAATGTGGCTTCAAAATATTTTAAAAAACGAAAACGAAAGAAATAAAATAGCGGAATTGTATAAAAACGAACTGAAAAACTAACTTAAAATGAATAGCATAAATTTTAAAAAATGGGCATTCCATTTTATGATTTGGATTTTAATAATAAATATTATTTCCTTTTATCTAACAATCAGCTACACCAGTATATTTAATGAAGGAGACAACACAGCAGAAGTTTTATTTTATTTCGGAATTTTAGGAACAGTTTTACTTTTATTGAGTCTGATTTTTATAATTTTTAGTACCATAAAAAAAGAGAAGAAAAATTATCAATATTGGACTTCAATAGTTGGACTTGTCATTTTTGGAATTTTGCCAATTTTAGCAAGTCTATTTTTAAATTAATTTAGAGAATAATTGAACTGAATAAATAAAAGCCAGTTGCCAACACCGTATATAATTTATTGCTAGTTCTAGCCTACTTACGAAAATCCTCGCGGATTTTCTATTCGGTTTTTATTTGCTAAATTACGTGCTAAACCACGCAACAAACCATATACAAACACGTTGTGTGTAATTTGAGAAAACCGAATGCAAAGAACAGAAATCATAAATAAAGAGAAACTTTTTGAGCTGATTGAATTTATTCTATCGGATTCAAAAACTGAACTTTATGAATCATATTCTGAAATGGAAAACGAATTAGTTCGGATAAGTAATTTCTCAGAATTTAAAGACTATTTCGAACATTCGACTACTGAAAAGAAAAGGCAATTAGGATTTGGGATTTATAATCCTGAAAGTAAAGGCAAGTTCACTATAACAAAATTAAAACTCGACCCGAAATACTGCAACGGAAAAACCTACCGAAACCGAATTGATGGTTGGGGAATAATATACGTTCATCTGAATTTACTAAATACCGAAAACGAAATTGAATGCCGAATTTCTGTGAACTCAAGAAAAAGAGCTGAAAATTGGAAAAGCACTAATCCTGAATTTGGAAATCCTGAATTGTGGGATTGGAAAATAATAGAAAGTAACGCAAGGAAAATAATAAAACAATTAAAAAAATACACACAACACAGTATATAAAAAATTGCTGGTGTTGTGCTTAATCAAAGGTCGTTGCTTGTTTTGTTACGTCTGATTTTCCTTCGGAAAATCCTCGCACACAAAACCGCAACTTCTCATATACTAACACGTTGGCAATAATGTCGGAAATGCACAAAGGAATCATAATTTTAGCTTATTTAATCGCCTTACCAATATTTGGACAGAATATGGATTTACCCAAAGACTTAACTGAATTTCTAAAAGCAAAATCGGAATTGATTTACGACCACAAAACTGTGGAACCTGACTTTGTCAGAATTATTGACTTTGAAAAGTTGGAACTCGGAAAAGTATGGATTGAGGGAAATGTTAGTGGAAAATCTTATTATGAAATTCCTGCAATTAATCTGACTGACGAGTGTGAACATTATGACCCTGAATATATCCTACTCTACTTGCCGAATGAAAAACTGTACGGAACTTGGGATTCTGACCATTGGAAACTTTATGTTTTCCCGAACATTAATTGGACTGACATAACCAAAAATCCAGCGGCATTTATAAACCAACAATGGAATCCGAAAAAAGAAATCGGAAATGAATTTGACCCAAAAACGAATTATAAAATTATAAATGGATGGCCATTTTGACCAAAAACAAAAACAATATTGCCAACAACGTGTATAGTTAATTACTTTTTTGAGATTACGTACGAAAATTCCGTTGGAATTTTCTCGGGTTCGTTAAAGTTTGCTAACTTAGTTGCTTAACCACGCAACAAACCATACACAAACACGATGTGGTGAAATTGCCTGCGGCACGTAGAATCGGGTTTTCCAAACGCTTCCTTTCTACTAATTTCACCACATCGTCCACTGTTAATTGCACCTCCCAAAATTTTGTGACATATTTAGTCGAGTCTAGGTGAGCTCCACACGAAACTACACACATCAGCGTGTATAGCGAATGAGGCGCAATTATGGCTCCTCGTGAGGCGCGCCTCACTTCGCCATACACAGTGGACGTTGTAAGCAAGCTGAAAACAAGATTGTAACTTTAACGAAAAACAGTAAAAAGTGAGAAAATTAAAACTTCAAATTCAACTCTCGATTGATGGATTCATTTCTGGTCCAAACGGAGAAATGGACTGGATGATTTGGAATTGGGATGAAGAACTAAAGAACTTCGTCAAAGAAATAACAGAATCGACTGACACCATTGTATTAGGACGAAAACTTGCTGAAGGATTTATTCCACATTGGAAATCCAACAAAGAATTGGAAGGTGCTGAAAAAATTAATAACTCAAATAAAATAGTTTTTACAAAAACACTCGAAAATACTGAATGGGAAAATACTCTTTTGGAAAAAGGAGATTTAGTCGAAAAAATAGAAAAATTAAAGTCCTCAACTGGAAGTGACATAATTGCCTATGGAGGAGGCGAATTTGTTTCTTCACTAATTAGAGAAAATTTAATTGACGAATATTATTTTTTCATTAATCCTTCGATTTTGGGGAAAGGAATGCCAATATTTGAGAAAGTTGATTGTAAAACTGAATTAAAACTGGAAAGTGCAAAAGCCTACGAATGTGGAATAACAGTTTTGACATATAAAAAGTAAAAGCCAGCTTACAACAATGTATAACCACAATTACGGCGGATTCGACTACGTCCGAATCCACTCGGAATTGCTAACGTCTGTGCTAAACCGAAAATTTTTAACCTTAATCCCGTAACTGACGGTTATACGAAATCGTTGTAAACAAGCTAAAAAACGTAAGCCTATGATACATTTACTTTGGTCAATTATTAATTTAATTATTGTTTTCTATTTTCTATATCTGATTGTCGGATTTATTAGAAAAGGTAAACGAATTTTTAATCCTAAATTTAAAGTTGTTTCAATATTTGTAATGGTAATTGGAATTGTTCAAGTAATTTCTGCTGCTAATTCGTATAAAAAAACGAACCGAATCACCATAACAAACAACAATAACAAGAAGAATAACTCAAAAGTAGAAAAAGTAACGCTCGAAGATAATTTGACTTTTGATATAAATATGCTCGTGAAATATTCGTTTGAACAAAACGAATTGATTCCTATTGAGAGTAATAGTTTTCTGACTGGATTTGTTAGTGGTTACGATTGGAAATTCACTTCGATTAAAACTAATAATTATAAACCGAACGGAAAAGCTGAATTTACTGCAAATGGAATTTTGAAGTGGAATCTTTTCGGAATTACAGTTTATAATGAATCAAAAACTTTTAACGGTACGATTGAATAAAAGCCAATTTACAACATCGTGTATAGTTAATTGCTTTTTTGAGCTTACGTACGAAAATTCCGATGGAATTTTCTCGGGTTCGTAAAAGTTTGCTAATTTAGTTGCTCAGCCACGCAACTAACCATACACAATCACGTTGTAAACAATTATGAAAAAACAGGCTCTATTAATATTAATCATTGGTCTTTTATTAACTGCGTGTAAAAAAAATAACACGAAAACAATAAAAGCTGATTTAACTTTCAGGTCAATTAGCTTCAATAGTGCTTATGGTGGAACGGATGAAAAAATATCCGAAATTAACGAATACTTTGATAGTATCAGAAAATTGGAAAAACCAAGAAAATCTGATTTAGAACTTTCTAATTACTTTCAGAAACTTAAAGACAACGACCTATTTGAGCTTCCATACATTTTTTTACTATTGGAAAAGGATTCAGTAATTACTGTCCATTTGACCGAAAAAGAATATGCAAAAGTAAAAGATATTAGACATGTAGATTTGTATAAGAAAAAGAAAAAAATGAAACTGGAAATTGAATTAACACAACTTGATAGTTCAATTTTTTATTCAGAAAATATTTTGAAAGTAGAAGAAGTTGATGGAAGAAGTCACTCGAATAAATAACTGTTTACAACACCGTGTATATTTAATTGCTTCATTGAGCTTACTTGCGAAAATTCCTGCGGAATTTTCGCAGGTTCGTGAAAGTTTGCTAAATTAGTTGCTTAACCACGCAACAAACCATAAACAAACACGTCGGCAAACATTAGATGAAATTAACGATAACATTTATTCTATTTTTCATATTGGTATCATGTTCTAATGAACACGAATTACAGCCGAAATGGAATCTACAAGTTACTGAAAGAGGAAAATTAGAAATTAATAAAGATAAACTTTACCTAATAGACGAAAGTGGAGAATTTGAAATAGATATCAAAACTGGAAAAAAAGTGGCGACAACTAAACAAACGATAAAGTACGATTTCAAAAATATTGGTGTAACTGGAAAAGAAAATAATTTCAAAAAATGGGAGTTAACGAAAAACGAGATTACTTATTCGTTAATTTAATCATTTTTTTCAATAGACGATTGTCAACTTTCATTACGTGAATATTGGTTGGAAAAAATCGATGAGAAAAATAGAAAAAATTTTTATTCATTAGGAAAATCAAAGAGGTTTTATGTTTTGGACTTTGAGGTAATTGAAAAGGATTTATATATATTAAAAAATCCAGCTAATGGAGGAGATGCTTATCATCTAGAAAAATATGAATTAAAATAAACGTTTGCCCACAACGTGTATAATTACTTGCTTTGGTCGTTGTTTATTTGGAAAATTCCTGCGGAATTTTCTCAGGTTCGTAAAAGTTTGCTAAATTAGTTGCTTAAACACGCAACTAACCATACACAAACACGTTGTGCGTCATACGCGAATAACAGATTTCAAAATAAAAAGGGAAAACCGACAACCGACCAAAGTAGGCACTAAACAATGAAAATTATGAAAATTATAATCAACCGACTGACTCTATTTGCAACTCTCTGCATATTTTCTTTTGGACTACAGAGTTGTGAACAAAAGCAAAAGGAAGAAACTAAAGAGGTGGAAAAAGAAATAATTGTTGAATCCGAAAAACCTGAATATTTTCTCTTGCGTCCAGAAGTAGAAAAAGCATACGGATATTCACACGCTGTGAAAATTGGAAACGACATCAAAATATCTGGTGCAGTAAGTATGGACAATGAAGGAAATCCAACTGCTGTTGGCGATATAGAACAGCAGATGAAAAACTGTTATACTGATTTAGAAAAAATATTAAAACACTTTGGTTGCACATTTGACGATGTTGTAAAAGAAGATATTTTCACAACTGATATGGCTCAAATGCTTGAAAAATCAGCATATCGTGCTGAAATTTATAAAAATGGATTTCCGGCTGGTTCTTGGCTTGAAGTAAAAGGATTAGCATTACCTGAATTTATGGTTGAAATCGAACTTGAAGTATATAAATCGGAATAAAAAGTACGAACGCACAACAATGGCTATAATTCATTGTGGTTTTGTGCCACACCAAAATAAAAGTATTAATCAATGGCTGATTTCTAAGTGGAATAATCCTGCGGATGATTCCACAACGAAATCATAGCCGAGACCGTTGGCAATAATTTGAAAAAATCCGTTTACATATTGAACTTTATGCTTTTTCTATTAGCTTTTTCTTGTGGACAAAATTCATCTGAAAAAGAGCTAAATGGAAATTGGCGAGAAATTGAAAATGAATATAGTACTTGGCACTTCTATCCAGATAGTTTAGTTTTTAAATTACCTAGCGAATTTGATAAGAAAACAAAATGGAACGCTAATAAATCGCAAATTGAATTTGAACTAAGGACATCATATTGGAAATCGGATTCAAGTCTGCCTATTGATACAACTAGCAAGATTTTAATTAATTACAAACTTTCTGATAATAAAGACAGCCTTTTTGGAACTATAAAGAACAATTATGGCATACATAAATTCAGTATGCTTAAGACGAAAAGTTACAGTGAATATCTAAAGAGAAAATTTGGAATTGAATTTACTTTACCTAAAAGCGATTCGACTGAATTAATAAAAAAAGACCCAGTTTATGGAATGAAAATTTTTATGACTGCTGTAAATAATAAAGTGATAGGCAAAACTGAACTTTCTAATTCTCTAAATAGTTTAGAAAATGATATCAAACGATTTAAAGACACATTAAAAACTTATTTTGGGCCTAAAGATTTGCGTATAGAAAGATTTTATTTGAGCGTATATGCCGACAAGCCAATTTCAGATTCAATTATTACAGCAAGTTTACCTGTTACTATCAAAAGCGACTTTTTCATAGATAATGATATTCCTAGACCACCAGGCAATATGCTACCTATAAGTATTTATAGAATGTATAATGATGAAGAAAATGATAACCTCTATTTTAGAAAAGCAAAAAAAATAAAAACTATCGCCAACACCGTGTATAATTAATTGCTAGGTTCTTCCCTACTTGCGAATATTCCTGCGGAATATTCACGGGTTCGTAAAAGTTTGCTAAATTAGTTTCTTAACCACGCAACTAACCATACACAAACACGATGTGGTGAAATTGCCTGCGGCACGTAGAATCGCGTTTTCCAAACGCTTCCTTTCTACTAATTTCACCACATCGTCCACTGTTAATTGCACCTCCCAAAATTTTGTGATATATTTAGTCGAGTCTAGGTGAGCTCCACACGAAACTACACACATCAGCGTGTATAGCGAATGAGGCGCAATTATGGCTCCTCGTGAGGCGCGCCTCACTTCGCCATACACAGTGGACGTTACCAACAAACTGAATGAACAAACTGCTAGAATTAAATAAAGGATTTTTGATTAAAGGTTATTTATGGATTAGTGGAATTCTAACTAGCGGATTTTCAATCTATCTGATTTTCTTTTTTTCGGAAGTCCCAACTAAATGGATATTAATAATTTACTCTATAACTTTAATTTTTGCACCTTTATTTGTTTTATCTGCTTGGATTTCTGACTGGTTTAGAAAAAGAAGGTACAAAAACCGAATTCTTTCTAAAAAACCATATTCGGAAATGGAAAAAATCGGATTTACAAAAAGTGTTATTAAAACAAACCATAACAGTTTAGTTGACTATATTAAATTCGCTGAAATAAACGAATGTCAAATTACTTTTGATGTTGACCTTAAAAAACCTAAAGTAGCAGAATTTAGCATCTATGGATTGACTGAACATCTCAATTCTAAAGAATATCTTCAAAAAGCGAAAGAATATAATCATTCAAATATTGACTTCTCACGTTACTCATTCACAAAACGAATTGATACCAGAAAAGAAAAGCTGAACTCAATACAAGAATTAGAAAAAATATTAACGGAATTGACTCATATTGTGAAAAAAGAAAAATATGAGCCGATTCTAATAACCGAAATAAAGCCAGTTGGTAATAAAGTATAAAAAAATTGCTTAGTCTGTGCTTACTCGGAAAATCACGCAACTATTCTTATACGAACCGTTGTACAACATTTTAACCAAATCAAGTGAATAGAGAATATCATCTAACGTTTTGTAAAGTTTGTAACAATCGAAAAAAGGATTTTAATAAGGGATTGATATGCTCTCTTACAAACGATATAGCTAATTTTAATGAACACTGTCCAACATTCGATTTAGACTCCTCTGAATTGGAACAAATTAGAGTCAAAGTTAAAAGTCAAATTGATGATAAATATATTGCAAATGGTGTTGAAAAAATTTTAGGCTTAAATGATGGAATATTCACAAGACCATCAAGAAGTAGAAATCCAAAATATAAATCAGTCGAACAAACTCATAATCTAACTTTTAAAAATAATGTAGCATATGATAAGGCTGTTTTGGTTTTAATGTTATTCGCAGTTGTATATATTTTCTTTGTAAACTATAATGATATTGTAAACTCAACTTTAGATGATGGTGTTTTAATGGGTTTTGGTGTTTTCCTAATAATCATTCCTATTTTCATATATCGAGCTTTTTTTATGGAACATAAAATCAAAATGAGAATAACTAAAACTGCTATTGAATATGACGGAAAGATGTTGAACTGGAATGAAATAATTGACCTCGGAATTTTAAAAGCCAAAAGCTCAAGGGTAAATGAACATAAAATAATTGTCGGAACAATTAATAAAGGTATTCAAGAAATTGATTTAACAAGTCTCAATGTGAGTCCTAAAAGATTAGCTGATATCATAATTTTAAACGCAAAAAACATGTTACAATAACGCGTATAGCTCATTGCGGCTCAATTTCTAATCGGAATTCATTGCAATTTGTTATCTTTCGGTTACGACGGAAAATCATCGCTAATTTTTTGCAACTAGCCATATGTAAACACGTTACAAGAAACCGCTAATCAATGATAAAATTCTTTAGAAAAATTAGACAAAAATTACTTTCTGAAAATAAATTCAGAAAATATCTAACTTACGCAATCGGTGAAATAATTCTAGTAGTTATCGGAATTATAATAGCATTACAAATCAACAATTGGAATGAGTCACGAAAAAAAAATATATTAGCGAAAAATTACTACAATCGCCTTTTATCAGATTTAAAAGCTGATAAAGCGTATGCTAATAGATATATCTCAAGAGTTGATTCTTCTCGGGTATTATACGATAACTATAGAAAAAGTTATAAAAAACCGAATTTAAGCCTTGTAGAAATTATTCAAAATTTAGGCACAAATGACATTATAACATTACATTTAGAGTTTAAAACAAAAACCATAGAAACTTTAATTAATACGGGTGATTTGCAATTATTAAACCCAAAGATAATAGATATAATAACTGAATATAATGGTAGTAAAAACCAGACCGAAATACTTGCTAGAGACAACAATGAAGATGTTAATGATTTGTTGAAGAATCTTGCTCACAAAGGTGGAGTTCTACTTAATATTGAGAACTATCCTAATCAGCCAGAATTATTTAAAAAATTAGATTTTGATGATAGAATTCCAGATATGATTATAGCATTTGAATCCTACGTTATCTGGAAACAAGCTGTAAATAGAACCAATATTAAAGCGCTTATTAAAATCAATAAAACCGCAGATTCCATTATTAAAATTATTAATCTAGAATTAAAAAAATAACGAAAGCACAACAACGTGTATAATTACTTGCTTGTTATAGCTTACTTACAACAGTCTACGCGGACTTTCTATCTGTGATTTATTTACTAACTTTAATGTTTTAACAAGCAACGAAATCATAAACTAGACGGTTGTAGGTAATTTAAAAACACGAAATGCAGTTTGAACCTCAGTATTTTAGTGGAATATTAAAAGTATTAATTCTAACTTTATTGATGTGTCTTTTCCCTATTTATTTCATAGAGAACAAGGTTCTGATTTTTCTAATATTTATCGTCGGATTTTCGGCGATATTATTCTTAAAAAATAAAAAATGGATTAATAGAATAAAAATTGACTCCAAAAATTCAAAAATCAATATTGAATACCCATTAAATCTTTTAGGACAAAAAAATGAAACTATAAATTTTTCTGAAATTAGTAAGGTTGTTTATTATGAATATATATCTAGAACGCCTGCGCATTTTAAGGTTGAATTAAATGACAAAACCTTTCGTTTTAATTGCAACAGAAGTGAATCAGAATTAGTAAATAAAATATTTAAAGATTACGGAATAGAAACCAATTTTTATCATAAAAAAGAAGTTGGATTTAGATAAGAACTCATCCTGAATAAGTTATAATTATTTTAGTAATATGATTAATGAATAGTGAAAGCAAAGCTGAATTGAAGAAACAAGAAAAGACAATCCAGAAAAGTCTTGCATTAGTATTTATTCCAATTTTTATTATAATCATCTCTATCTCAATAATTCAAAACAAATCGGAAAGTCATCTTGAAAAAGAATATAAAGAAATCCGAAATAACTCGTACTCTGGAAAAATAACAAGTTTACTAAATAAAACACAAGGACGAACAAGACCAATTCTGATTGATAATAAATGGCAAAAAGAAATTCCCCTTTTTATACACAAAAAATTGAATGTCGGAGATTCCTTATATAAGAAAATAGATTCCGATTTTGAATATTATATTATAAATTCAAAAACAGATACAATTAAAAGAGATGTGAATAAATTTTATCGGAAAAAATATTTTGAAAAACTGAATGGTAAATAAAAAACTACCTACAACACCGTGTATAATTAATGGCTGGTTCTCGCCTACTTACGAAAATTCTAACAGATTTTATATTCGGTTTTTATTCCCTAAATTACGAGCTAAACCAAGCAACTAAACATGCACAAACACATTATGCACAAATATGAAAATCACCCTGAACATATTAATTCTAATACTCACTTTTAGTGTTCAAGGTCAAATTTCAGAATCTTGGAATTTGGATATTGACAGTTACACTCATAATTCGTCAAACTACGCTTCAAAATTTCCACCTATAGAAACCGCTAAATTCTCAAATGGAGACTTAGTTGTTTTATCTCAATATGGCAGTTTAGCAAGATTTAAAAATTGCGGAACAATAATCTGGAAAAAAGTAGTAGAGACTTGTGCTCAACAGAGAGTAATAATAGACTCAAATGATGATATTATTTTTAGTTGCGGAACTGAAATAACCAAATTTGACTCGACCGGAGAAATCATTTGGAATAAAGACTACTCAAATACATTCAGCAAAAATTACTTGACTTTCGATGCCATCACTTCTGCCAACAATAAATTATATATTGCTGGTCATTTTTTCCATTCCACGTATATATGCCAACTTTCTATTAATAAGAATGGTAATGTACTTTGGAAAACCAAGTTCAAGCAAGATGTAGATTTCGAGTTTTCATTTCTGCCACCAAAACAAATAGTAGTTTTTGATGATGCTATTTTTGTTCTTGCTCATCACTATTCAAAATCAAATTCCTTTTTATACACTTCTAATTTAAATGGCAAGAAAAGGATTGACAAAGAAGTACATTTCAAAATCAAAAAATTAAAATTTTATAAAAATTCTTTATTTGCTTTAGGTCAACTAGACAACCTAAAAGACAAATTGATTTTTGGAAAAATCGACAAATATTTAGAATTATCCAATATTTTAGAATTTGAATTACCTCGGAATTTAGAATACAACGAAAACACACCAAGTTGGGCAAGCAAACCACCAACGAAAGAGGAATTTGAAAAAGAATATATCACAGCATATGATATAAACGATTTTGTTTTTTTAGGTGAGCAAAACATTTTAGTAATTGGAAATTCGAGCGGAAAACCTTGGGTTTTGAATTTGGATTTAGACAATGGAATAAACTGGAATTGGGATATTCCAGATGAAAGGTACTATAAATTTAATAATGAATATACAAGACATTATTATGTATTCAATTCTATCAATAAAGTCGGAAACAATTATTTAATTTCAGGAATAAGCGAAGAACATAATGACCAAGAAAAAACATTTGTGACATATGTTAATCTGTTTGTCAGAGAAATAAAAGTAGAAAAATAACTATACCTAACACTATGTATAATTAAACCATTTTAGGAATTTATTGTCTAAAGAAAATATTGATGTCGATCACAAGAAATTTAAAAAAGACATCTAAATAATAGACAACCTATACTAACAAATACATGAATTTTAAATTTCTAGTAACCCTTGGCTGTATAATTATAACATCAAGCACTATTTCTTATAGTCAAAACTATCCTATTGTAGATACAGATGTAAGCGACTTTTATGATAATAACTCTATTATTACAACACCTACAATTGGTCAAAGTTTTTATGGTCAGGATGCTCATTATAATGGTAACCAACCATCTTATACCAACAATGGTGACGGTACAATAACTGATAATGTAACCGGATTAATGTGGGAACAAGATATGGGAGTTAAAATTACATATGATGCTGCATTTATAAAAGCTGCAAATTCAACTTTAGGTGGTTATACTGATTGGAGAGTTCCTACAATTAAAGAATTATACTCATTGGCGAATTTTACAGGTAGATGTTTTGGAAGCAATGCTGTAATTAAATTTATAGATACTAATTATTTTAATCAGCCAATTGGAGATGTAAGTATTGGTGAGCGCGAAATTGATGCTCAAACGTGGTCAAGTACACAATATACAAGTTTAATAATGGCCGGAAACGAAGCTGTTTTTGGATACAATTTTGTTGATGGAAGATTAAAAGGATATCCAAAATATAAACCCGCAACAGGAGATGCAAACACAATGTATTTTAGACTTGTAAGAGGAAATACATCCTATGGAATAAATAATTTTGTGGATAATGAAGATGGCACAATAACAGATAATGCTACGGGTTTGATGTGGCAACAAACAGATGACGGAAATACTCGTGATTGGGAAAACTCTTTGTCTTATTGCGAGAATCTTACACTAGCAGGACATAATGACTGGCGTTTACCTAATGCTAAAGAATTACACAGTATTTTAGACTATACTCGTTGCCCAGATATAACTAATTCCCCTGCAATAAACCCTTTGTTTTCCTGTACTTCATTTAATAATCCTGATGGTAACCCTAATTATGGATATTACTGGACTAGCTCACCATTAATGGATGGACCAACACCGTATACTGATGCCGTTTATTTGTGTTTCGGTGAAGCGCAAGGGCAAATGTCATTACCACCAACTAATATTCAAACAATATACGATACGCATGGAGCTGGAGCTCAAAGAAATGACCCAAAAGAAATTGGAACAGGTACTTACCCAACTTATTTTGGACCACAAGGTGATATTTTGTACGTTAATAACTTTGTAAGAGCAGTAAGAAATGTAGACTCATCCCTGTCAACCCAAGAAGAATCAGAACAACTTAAACTAAAAGTCCATCCTAACCCAACAGAAGGTTTGTTAACTCTTCAAACTGAAAAAATGTATGACCAACTAGAAGTAAAGATTATGAATGTTTTGGGTGTAGTAGTAGCAAAGTATTCTTTTGAGAATAAAAATCAGTTGAATATTGAACATAAAGGAACATCCGGAATTTATTTCATTCATGTTCAATCTGCAAGTGGAGAATCAACAACATTTAAGATAATTAAAAAATAACGATTTGCCATCATCGTTTACAATTAATTACCTAGTCACTAACAACTTAAAAGATTCCTGCAGAATATTGTATCTGTGATTTATATGCTAGTTTATTTGCTTAAACATGCAATTAACCATACTCAAACACTTTAGAGAAACTTTACGACATTTAACGACAAAGTAAATGTCGTCTAAAAGTCAAATGAAAACCGTTATCAAATTTAGAACAAAATACTACTTTTAGAATTAAATAAAAGTAACTAACAAATGAACCGGATTGCAAACAAAATAAGTGAAACCCGAAAAATCAAAGGACTTACCCAAGAGGAATTGGCCGAACAAGCAAAAATAAATTTGAGAACAATTCAACGGATAGAAAACTCTGAAAGTGAACCAAGAGGCAAAACGCTAAATTTGATTTGTGCAGTTCTAGAAATTGATTCAAAAGAATTGATTTTAGCGGACAATTCTATTCGAGAAAAAAATATCGGAACAAAAATAATTAACGGGCTTTTTCTATTGGCACTGAATTTAGTCTTAATAGGAATTATTGGCTTTCTAACTTTGGACTCAAACGCAAATATGAATAGTGTGTTTGGAGGATTCTTATTGAGCATTTTTCTTCCATTTTTCATAGTTACTCTGACAAAAAAAATGAACGCTATGGAACGAATGCTCAAATTCGGATTTGGTTACATTGGTTATTTTGTTTTAGTTATCGCAAAACACGGATTTCCGACAGGATTTGTTACTGGATTATTCCCTTGTCTTTTAATTAGTTTGTCAGTTCTATATTTTGGAAATGAAATTTTAAAAAAAAGAGAATAAAAAATGTTTTACAACAACGTTTATAATTAACGCCTAGTACTCGCCTACTCACAAAAATCCTCGAGAATTTTCTATTCGGTTTATATTTAATAAATTAGGTGCTTAAACCACGCAACTAACTAAGCACAAACACCTTGTACTTCTTATTAACCAACCAAGAAACCAATGATAAAATTCTTTAGAAAAATCAGAAAAAAGACACTGTCTGAAAATAAGTTCGGAAAATATCTGACCTACGCTATCGGAGAAATTATTCTTGTCGTAATTGGTATCTTAATTGCACTTTCAATAAATAATCATAATAACAATAGACAACAAAGGAAAATAGAACAAGCTTATTTGTTGTCTCTTCAATCTGAATTTAAAACAAACTTAGAGAAAATAAACAATTGTCTCACCGAAAATTATAATCAAGTGAAAGCAGTTGAGAATATGCTTACGTTATTTGATGATAACGTTCGTGACACTATAAGTGAAAAAGAAATATCAAATATTATATTCTCAGTCTTTAAAGGAGTCCCGACTTTTATCCCTTCAAAAGGAGTGCTGACAGATATAATTAGCTCTGGAAACCTCAACTTAATTCAGAATGAAAAACTAAGACAAGAAATTGCATCTTTTGATAGTACATTAGATTTATTAAAAATACAAGAAGTTTCTACTCACGAAATGCAGAAAGAACTTCAAAATCAATTAAATGAAAATGGAAGTGTTCGAAAAGTATTAATCAATAGAGGCTTTAATTTTGAACATCGATCGATTTCTGATAATGCGAGTAATAAAAAGGTTTTTGGTTTAATTAAATTTGAAAACACGCTTCTGGATTACTATTTAACTATTAATGCAACAAATGGACAAAGGTTTTTTGGTGGTATAAAAGAACAAATAGAACAAATTTTAGTTGACCTTGATTCAGAAATAATAAAATAACAAAAGCACAACACCATATATAATTTATTGCTAGTTTCTAGGCTACTTAATAAAATCGTATCAGATTTTCTATCTGTAATTTCATTGCTAAATTACTCACTTAAACGCACAACTAAACATATATAAATACAATGTGGTTAAATTCCCTGTAGAATGTAGAATCGTATTTTTAAAACGCTTCCTTTACGCTAATTACAAATCATCGTCTGCTGTTAAACCTTTCCAAAAAAATACAGTCAAATATAAAAGTTAAATTAATGAGACAGACGGTATTACTATTTATAATTTGCTTGCTTTTTATACAATGTTCAAAGACAGATGATAATAGGTTAATTAATATACCTAACACTGAAAACGATATTAGAGTTGGGGATTTTATGGTAAACTATGTAAATCCCGAAATTTCTCCTACGGACAATTATATGATTTGGATGGAACTTGACACTATTAATGGTGTATTGGGCAAAGTATGGCAATGTGGTTTAGATTCTGAAACCGGAGATTTAATTCCTTCAGATGGGAAAGGTTTTAGTCCATTTAATTCAAATATTTATGCTCGGCCTGCGGATTGGGGAATTGATAATTTAGGCGTTTTTTATGTTGGTGCTACACCATTAGGACAAATAAAAATGGTAAGACCATTAAGTCCTACTTCCGCAATGGTTACTGATATTGCAGCACCTGTAAACAATAAACGACGCGTTTTCTATCCGTCACAACTTCCTAACGAAAACAAAAGATTTGTAATCTACATTTTAAATGACGTGGTTAATGGCTTTTCAGCAAATTATCCACAAAATACAAAGTTTCAGTTGCGACTTCTTGATTTAGATAATCCTTCAAATGACTATTTAATTGAAGAACAGCTAAGTATCTATCCTTTAATTGTGCCCATGGACGTTATTGTTCCTAGATGGATTAAAAATAGTCCTTATCTTACCTACGGTTATAAAGATTCTAACGGCATAGTACAGGCAAAGGAATTTAATGCGCTTACGCCAAATATTTCTGCAATCCCTATTACAAACGATTCATCTAATAAAGTAGATGGCAACTCCATTTTAAACTCGTTAAACGGTAATCAATATTTTTTGAGCGGTATTGATGCTACAAATACTGCATATGTCTATAAAAGAGCGTCTTTTGAATCTACGTTCGCTCAAAACGAAATAATTACACCAACGTCATTAAACCTCGACACACCATCATTGAATCAATCACATGAGCCTTTTATTTTTAATAATAATTTGTATTCTGCATTTCAAATAAACAATAGCGGAAACAATTTTTATCAAACTGCCTTTAATCGACCTGGTGAAATTTGGTTAACAACATTAGATAATCCAAATCAACAAATGTGGCTATTAAGTGATTTTGATAGTACTTTAAATGTGTCTGAACCCGAAGTCTATATCGGAAATGAAAACGTATGGGTATTCTATTCTGCATCTAGATTAGATGACTCACTGTCTTTTATAAATAGAAAATACCAATTAAGAAGATGTAATACATTTATTAATCAATAATATTATTTTCAAAATTTTGCAGACCAAACAACTTACTAATATAATAACGAACATTTGCATAGTTAAAATAGAATACTGTTACTTATAGAACTAAAACAACTTCATTTTTATGAAAATATTTAAGTTAAGAGTTATTAATTAAAAAAACATACTATAACTCAAACTGTTTTAGTAACCTTACCAAATTGTATACAAAGTTCGAAATTCCGTATAAGGAAATAAGCCTACTTCTATCCGACCTTTGTAATATTATTTTTAATCAACAAAAAAATTGACAAAATGAATATCAATCAATTTGGTAAAGAAGGTTGGACACCAGACAGAATAGGAGACTTAAATGGTAAAACGTATGTTATTACAGGTACCACAAGCGGCACTGGGTTTGAAGCAGCCAGAATACTTTTATCTAAAGACGCCAAAGTGATAATGCTAAACAGAAATGCAAAAAAATCGAAAGACACAATTGCAACACTAAAACAAGAACTTGGTAACCATATAGACGTTTTAAATATTGTGTTAGATTTATCAATACAAGCATCGGTAAAAAAAGCAGCTGAAGACGTTTTAAAAACAGTCCCTCAAATTGATGCATTAATCTGCAATGCAGCAATTGCTCAAGTACCTAAACAAACACTAACCGTAGATGGTTGGGAAAGTCAAATGGGAACAAATTACTATGGAAATTGGACGTTACAAGCTTTATTGTTTCCACTTATTGAAAAATCTAATGGACGAATTGTAACGGTAGGAAGTTTGGGATATAATATGGGAATTAAAACCATTAAATTTGATGATTTAAATTGGGATAAAGATTACACACCTAATAACGCATATAGCCAAAGCAAATTAGCACAGATTATGTCTATCTATGAGTTACAAGATAGATTGGCAGCAGCTAGTAAAACAACTATTAAAGCATATGCTTGTCATCCTGGTTCATCAAGAACCAACTTAATAAATTCAAGTGGCAGCTTTATGATGAAATTCATCTTTAATCTAATGAAATTATCGCCTTTAACACAATCTGCTGAAAAAGGTGCTTATCCACAATTAATGTGTGCAACAGAACCTATTTTAGACCAAGGTGGTTTTTATGGACCAACGGGAAGAAGCAATTGGGTTGGTCCAGTAGGTGAGCATAAATTAGAACCACACGCCAAAGATAAAGCAGTAGCTAAAAAATTATGGGAAGTTTCGGAAAAAGAAACAGGTGTAAAATGGAATATCTAAATTTGTAGTATGCAACATTTTAAAACATTATCATCGTATTTAGATTATTTAGGCTTGCCTAGACCAGAGCATCCAATGTTGAGTGTTTTTAACTCAAAAGGCGATGGTTATTTACCTTGCCCAAGAGAAAGTTCTCCGCCAATTACCAATGATTGCTATTCTATTAGTTTTAAAAAGTATATAAAAGGAGATTTAAATTACGGTCGAACAAAATATGATTTCACTAACGGAGCTTTAATTTTCATTGCACCAAGACAAGTCTTACAGTGGGATAACAGCGTAGTGTTTGAGCAAAAAGGATTTTCAATTAACTTCCATGAAGATTTTCTGAAAGGAACAGAATTGGCACAACAAATAAAAAAATACGGTTTCTTTTCTTATTCAGTAAACGAGGCATTACACCTTTCACCAAAAGAAGAAAAGCAAATAGAATCGATAGTAGAAAATATTGAAATTGAGTATCAAAACAATCAAGATGTTTTTAGCAAAGACATTATTATTTCTCACTTAAATACGTTGTTAAAATATGCCAATCGTTTCTATGAAAGGCAGTTTTTAAATAGAAAAGAAATATCTAACGATTTATTAGAGCAATTTAATCAGCATTTAACTACCTATTTTGAATCAGGACAATTGCAAGAAAAAGGTATCCCAAGCATAGAACAGATTGCAGAAAAAATATCGGTTTCACAGCGTTACTTAAGTGATACTATGAAAAAGGAAACAGGTAAAACAACTACCGAGCATTTGCACTTACATCTTATAAATGAAGCAAAAAATAGACTATTACAACCCAATAAGAGTATATCAGAAGTGGCATATGAATTAGGATTTGAATATCCACCATATTTTTCGAGATTATTTAAAAAGAAGGAAGGTATTAGTCCATCAGAATATAGAGAATTATATAAAATGAATTAAATCATGGAAATTTTAAAAACAGCAATCGATTGGGCAAAAGCAGAGCTTTTTTCAACCCCTTTTTTTATACTCTTCGGACTTGTCTTTTTATTAGCAAGCTTAGGTTTTTGGCAACTAGGAAAAACGGAAATAGCAAGGGCTTATATTATACCAACATTAATAGCAGGTGTTTTACTTCTAACTATAGGTATTGGTTTATTTTATACAAATAAAACAAGAATTAAAGAATTTGAAATAGCATATAATAAAGATGCTTCAACTTTTATTGAGTCAGAGTTACAGCGAGCTGAAAGTACTTTAAAAGAATATAAAACCATTGTATTTAAAGCAATTCCTTTAATTATAGCGACGTGTGCCATCGCAATTATTTTTTTAGACAAACCTATATGGCGTGCTAGTCTAATAACTACTATTGCTATGCTTACTGTTATTCTATTAGTAGACGAAACTGCTCACTCAAGAATTAAGAACTATAAAAATCAATTAGAAATTGTAAAAGAGTAATACTTTTTTTAAGCAATAACTAGTAATTATATTAAGGCTTTAACAAAAAGGGGAAATCACTAAAACCAAGTTTAGAATTACAAAAAAAGTTGTTCTATAATTTTTATTGAACTTCTAGTTACTATTAAATTAAACAATGGTTAACTCAACACCTAACTCTAACAACCTATTCTTGGTTTTTTCATCTAATCCAGAATCGGTGATGATTTGATCCACTTCATTTAGTCCACAAATTCTTCCAAAGCCTTTTTTATTAAATTTAGAAGAATCTGCTAAAACAATCAACTTTTGCGAAGCCTTAATCATTTCTTTATTTAGTGAAGCCTCCATTAAATTAGTAGTAGTAAGACCATAATCTATATCAATACCATCTACACCCAAAAATAATTTTGTAAATGTAAACTCAGCTAACATTTTTTCACCAATTGGCCCAATTACCGATGCAGAACTAGACCTTACAGTGCCGCCTAATTGCATAATATCAATACCTTTAATTTTAGTTAAAATAATAGCCGTATTTAAAGACGCTGTTAAAACAGTCAATCCCTCTAAAGGCTTAATATGCCTAGCAAATTCTATTACAGATGTTCCAGATGCTATAATAATACTGTCATTTGGCTCTAATGTTTGGGCTGCAGCAATTGCTATTTTATTTTTTTCTTCAATATGAATTTTTTCCTTAATCTTAACAGTGCTTTCTGTTATATAAGGATTAACAGGTACCGCTTTTCCGTGAGACCTAAATAACAATTTTTTTTCCTCTAAAAGTTTTAAGTCTTTTCTTATAGTTACAAGAGATACATTAAAATCATCACTGAGACCATTCACGGTAACAAACCCATTAGCTTCTAGTTTCTTCAGTATAAGTTTATGGCGATCTATAATATTAAGTGACATAACTAATTCGTTTAATACAAAAATAAAGCTTAGAAATATCATTACGAAGCCTAAACGTTATAATTTTCGAAACTTTACAATACAAAACGAAACACAACTTACGAATGAACAACAATAACTATCCTTAAAAAATTAAAATCGAAATAAAACAATACAAATTTTACAGAAAATTCATATTAAAATAGCAGAATAACACAAAATAATAAAAAAAAGCTTTTTTTTACTTTCGTTTTATTATATCTTTAGCATGCAATTAAAACCAAAATGTTATGAATAGAGCAAAAATGATTGATAAGTTAAGAACAAATTCTAAAACTTATGATTTTGTAATTATAGGAGGAGGAGCTACCGGAATTGGTATTGCACTTGAAGCATCTGCTAGAGGCTACTCCGTTGTTTTACTCGAGAAATCTGACTTCACAAAATCTACATCTAGTAAAGCAACTAAGTTAGTACATGGTGGTGTTAGGTATTTAGCACAAGGAGACATTGGCTTAGTAAGAGAAGCCGTTGTAGAACGTGGATTAATGCTACAAAATGCGCCACATATTACCAAAAGCCAATCCTTTATTATACCAACACATGGCTTATATGACGAAATTTTATACACTGTAGGGTTAACATTTTACGATTTACTTGCAGGTAAACTAAGCCTAGGACGATCAAAACGAATTTCTAAAGCAAAAACCTTAAAACGAATTTCCCTTATCAATCCAGATAAAATATCTGCTGGTGTTGTTTACTACGATGGCCAATTTGACGATTCGCGTATGGCCATAAACACACTACAAAGTTCCGTAGAAATGGGAGCTATTGCTCTTAACTATTGTGCTGTAGACGGATTAACAAAAAATTCTGAAGGAAAAGTTATTGGTGTTTCTGCACATGATGAAGAGAGTGGCGAAAAATTCGAAATAAAAGGAAAGCAAATTGTAAACGCTACTGGTGTTTTTGCAGATGATATTTTACAAATGGATTCACCTGGCGCAGACAAAACAATTGCACCAAGTCAAGGTGTACATTTAATGTTAGATAAATCTTTTCTTCCTGGCGATGACGCCATTACTATACCAAAAACAGACGATGGTCGTGTACTATTCTTAGTGCCTTGGCATAACCGTGTTATTGTTGGTACCACAGACACTCCTTTAGAAAAAGAATCACTAGAACCAGTTGCTCTCGAAGAAGAAATAGGGTTTATACTAAGTACAGCAGGAAGATACCTAACCAAAGCACCTCAACGAAGTGATGTATTAAGTGTCTTTGCAGGTTTACGTCCATTAGCAGCACCAAAAAAAGAAGGTAGCAAAACGAAAGAAATCTCTAGAAGTCATAAAATATACACATCAAACTCTGGCTTACTCACCATGGTTGGCGGGAAATGGACCACATTTAGAAGAATGGGAGAAGATTTGGTAAATAAGGCCGAAAAAAATCATAACTGGAAACACATACCAACAAAAACAAAGCATTTAAAAATTCATGGTTACAAAGAAAATGTTGATTACAACAACCCTTTGTATTTCTATGGAAGTGATGAAGAAAACATTATAGAACTCTCAAAAGAAAAAGGCTGGAACACCTCTCTAAGTGATTCACTAGGAATTATAGAAGCACAAGTAGTTTGGGCTGTAAGAAACGAAATGGCAATACATATAGAAGACTTTTTAGCACGTAGAGTCCGTAGCCAATTGCTAGACGCTAAAGAAAGTCTAAAAATGGCACCAAAAGTTGCTCAAATAATGGCCAAAGAACTAAATAAAGATGAGAATTGGCAACAACAACAAATAACAAATTACACAAATGTAACCTCTAATTACATCATATAAACAACAATAAATTGAACCAATTAATACTAAATAATTATGAACGACAAACTCATACTTGCCTTTGACCAAGGCACTACGTCATCGAGAGCTATATTATTTAATCACGATGGAGAAATTGTAAAAGTTTCTCAAAAACCATTTGAACAAATATTCCCAAAACCAGGATGGGTAGAACATGATCCTAACGCCATTTGGTCTTCTCAAATTTCGGTTGCGGCAGAAGTTGTAGCTCAACATGGCATAAACGGTGAAAGCATAGCTGCTATTGGCATTACCAACCAAAGAGAAACCGTAGTTGTTTGGGACAGAGAAACTAGTGAGCCTATTTATAATGCTATTGTATGGCAAGATAGAAGAACAGCAAGATATTGTGATGAGCTTAAAGATGCTGGCCATATTGATACAATAAAGAAGAAAACAGGTTTAGTTATTGATGCTTATTTCTCTGCCACTAAAGTAAAATGGATTTTAGATAATGTTGAAGGTGCTAGAGAAAAAGCGGAAGCCGGAAAACTATGTTTTGGTACTGTAGATTGTTGGCTTATTTGGAAACTTACTAGAGGAAAAATGTTTATAACTGATGTTTCTAACGCAAGTAGAACTATGTTATTTAACATTCATACCATGGCTTGGGATGAAGAATTAATGGAATTATTTAATATTCCTAAAGCTATGTTACCTGAAGTAAAAGAAAGCAGTGAAATTTATGGTACAACTGCAACAACTTTATTCTCTACAAAAATTCCTATCGCAGGTATTGCAGGTGATCAACAAGCGGCATTATTCGGACAAATGTGCACTAAACCTGGTATGGTTAAAAACACTTATGGTACGGGTTGTTTTCTATTGATGAACACAGGCGACAAAGCAGTTTACTCCAACAATAATCTTCTTACAACTGTTGGGTGGAAAATAAATGGCAAAACAACCTATGCTTTAGAAGGAAGTGTATTTGTAGGTGGTGCAGCAATACAATGGTTAAGAGATGGTGCCAGAATGGTAAGAACAGCTCCAGGAATTAACTATTTAGCAGAAATGGCAGAAGATAATGGAGGTGTTTATTTTGTGCCTGCATTAACTGGTTTAGGTGCTCCTTATTGGGATCAGTATGCACGTGGTGCAATGCTTGGCATTACTCGTGGCACTACAGATGCACATATTGCTCGTGCAACATTAGAAGGAATTGCTTTTCAGGTATACGATATTGTAAAAGCCATGGAAGCAGATTCTGGTGAAAAAAGTATAGAACTTAGAGTTGATGGTGGCGCTTCTGCTAGTAATTTATTAATGCAAATTCAATCAGATTTATTCGGATTCAAAATAATAAGACCTAAAACACTTGAAACTACAGCAATGGGTGCTGCTTATTTAGCAGGCTTGGCAGTAGGTTATTGGGATAGCATTGACGACATACAATCACAGTGGACTGTTGATAAAGAATTTTATCCTGAAGCTCCAAAAGAAAAGGTAGATAATATGCTACACTATTGGCACAAAGCAGTTAAATGTGCACAACATTGGATAGAAGAATAAACAACAACTTTAAAAACAGAAACCATGTCAATTTTAGTAGCAGAAATATTAGGCACCATGATCCTCATTATATGTGGTAATGGTGTCGTTGCAAATGTCGTATTAAACGGCACCAAAGGCAATGGAGCCGGATGGATAGAAATCACAACAAGTTGGGCTTTAGGCGTATTTCTTGGTGTAATAATAGCAGGACCTTACAGTGGTGCTCATTTAAACCCAGCCGTAACCATTGCTTTAGCCACAGCCGGAAAACTTTCTTGGGCAGTAGTCCCAGAATATTTTGCAGGAGAATTCATTGGAGCCATGTTAGGTGCTCTAATCGTATGGATATTCTACAAAGATCACTTTAAAATTACCGATGATGAAGCAGGTAAATTAGCCTGTTTCTGCACAGGGCCAGCCATTAGAAAAACATCTTCAAACTTAATAAGTGAGATTATAGGAACTTTCGTTTTAATATTCGTCATCTTTTATCTTTCTGGTCCTACAATTAATTTAGGTATAGAAGGCACAACTGAAGCGGTTATAGGCTTAGGTTCTATTGGTGCTATACCTGTTGCATTCCTTGTTTGGGTAATCGGTTTAGCATTAGGCGGAACTACAGGTTATGCCATTAATCCTGCCAGAGATTTAGGTCCAAGAATTATGCATGCCATCTTACCTGTTAAAGGATCAAGCGACTGGAGCTACGCTTGGATACCTGTTGTTGGTCCGATCATTGGCTCATTAATCGCAACCGGATTATACTTATACCTAATGTAACACTAATTAATAGCACATAACAACATGAAAAAATTACTCATAGTATTTATCGCAATATTTGCGATACAGGTAAACTACGCCCAAGATTCAGCAACAAAAGATAGTATTTACGACTTTAGTTTAGACATTAAAACTAACCATTTATGGAGAGGTTTGGTAATAACAGACAAGCCAATGGCAGCAATTTTCTCTAAATTACGATTAAACAAATCTGGAAGTTTTACAACAGGTTTTTGGGGCGGAATGGCTTTTTCTAACGATGATGATAACACGTCTTACAAGGAAATAAATTACTACGTACAGTACGCAAAAAATGGTTTATCTATAGGTTTATGGGATTTATTTAATACACGTAGTGTTGAAAATCCGGATATTTGGAATTACGACAAAAACACAACAACGCACCTTCTAGACCTGAGAACCTCTTATCAATTTAATGAAAATTTCCCATTAAGATTAGAGGCAGATGTATTACTCTATGGTAGTGGAGATTCACAATTAGAAAATGGAGACAGAGAGCAGAGATATTCTACCTACATTGAAGCATCCTATCCATTAATTAGCAAATCTAGAGTAGATATAAATGCTTTTGTAGGCGCAGGATTTTCATTAAATGGAGACACCCACTTATATGGTGATGGAGAACAAAATTTCGATTTAGTAAATGTTGGTTTCACAGCTAAAAAAACACTGAAATTTTCAGACCTTAGCTTTCCTGTTACCGCAACAACGCTTTGGAATCCTTCTAAAAAAATTGCACGTATTCAATTAGCAATTAACTTTTTTTAATAAAAACATATTTTAAAACCTCATGAATTGTAATAGAATTAATTCATGAGGTTTTCTTTAAAACAATTAGTTACCAATACTTTATAAAAATTATAATTAGTATATTGTAATTACAAATAATTAGAATATGCGCAAAAAGTGTCCAGAATGTGGTGATGTTATTATTGGCAGAATAGATAAAAAATACTGCAGTGATGGTTGTAGAAATGCGCAAAACAACCGTCTTAACAAAGATTCTAAAAACCTTGTAAGAAATACTAACAACAGATTAAGAAAAAATTACCGAATTCTTGAAGCACTCAACCCAAATAAAAAAATGAAATGCTCAAGAGCTAAACTCATAGAAAAAGGCTTCGACTTTAATTATATTACTAGTATTTATACCACAAAAGCAGGTACCGTTTATTATTTTGTATATGACCAAGGATATTTACCACTCGAAGGTGAATATTATGCTTTAGTTAAACGCGATGATTAAATGAATACTAGCCTAATTAACATCTAAAAATTAGATTTTTTAATTCCTTTAATATTAATAATTCTTCTACTAAGTTATTATAACAGCTTCTTGAAAAGCACAATAAAACTCTTAAAATTTAACCCTTAGTTGTACTATTCCAATTCTCGCCTTTTAGAGAAAGTGCTGCTTTTAAAATATCTTTTTGGCTAATTTGCCCAATAAGTTTTCCATTTTCCACTATTGGAAAACGTCTTCTCTTGGACTGTAAAAACTTATTGGCAGCATCAAACACATCTAAGTTTGCATCTATAGTTTCTACATTAGTCATCATTCGTTTTTCAACATTATCATGTTCTAATGGCATATTGTAATATCTACTTTCACTTAATTGTTTTAAACAATCACCTTCAGAAATAATACCAACCAATTCTTGGTTACTATTTACTACAGGTCCACCAGAAATTTTATTCTTAATTAAAGACTCTACAACCTCTTGCACAGACTGATCGGGTCTAAACGTTATAAGGTTAGTAGTCATATAATCTCTCACCTTTAGTGCCACTGCACCTGTTACATTTTGCTGCTTGCGAGAACCTTGAAAACTTTTTATTGGCATAACGATTATTTTTAGAGTGAATATTAAAGTTACTGAAAATTAATTGGTTAAGCAAATCTGTAGCTCATGGACGTAATAAGTCGTACTTTTGTCGTTAATTATCATCCTTTTAGCATTGAAATCACAAATTAGCGTTATCGGTTGTGGATGGCTTGGCTTAACTTTAGCTAAAAGCTTAGCTAAAGACCAATTTATAGTAAAAGGTTCTACAACATCTAAGAATAAGTTAGACCTCTTAAACTCTAATAGTATTAAAGCGTATTTAGTAAATTTAAAAGAGTCCGAAATTACAGGAGATTATTCTCAATTCTTAACTGCAAGTGAAACTATTGTTATTAATATTCCGCCAGGTTTACGCAAAAATCCAACTAAAAATCACGTTTTAGAATTAAAACACTTAATGCATGCTATTGAAGCACATAGTATAAAAAATGTCCTTTATATAAGTTCAACTTCTGTCTTTAAAAATGAAGTAAATTTTCCAATAATTACAGCTAATACAAAACCCAACGCTACTTCAAATAACGCAAAACAGCTTATAGAGATCGAGCAAATGTTTCAAGATAATCCTAATTTTAATACTACAATCTTAAGATTTGGAGGTTTAGTAGATGAAACTCGCCATCCATCTACTATGTTATCTGGAAGAGAAAATGTATCTAACCCAAAGGCGCCAATCAACTTAATTCATAAAAAAGATTGTGTAGCGATTATTAAAACAATCATAAAAAATAACCTATGGAATTTAGTACTCAATGCTGTCTTCCCTAAGCATATAGATAAAGAAACCTATTATAAGGAAGACTGTAAACTTAAAAACCTACCGCCTCCAAACTATAACTATACAGAAGAAAGTAAGGGTAAAATAATAGAATCTACCACTTTGGTACAACTATTGAATTATACCTTTACGGCAGTACCATAGAAATTATGATTTTTATAAGACCTATTACTATTAATTTTTATAGATTTAGCCATTAATATTAAACTAATTAAAAAACAAATGAAGACGATTACTATTGCATTTCTTATGCTATTTTCACTGAGCATGTTTGGACAGACAAATACAGAATTGAAAAAACACTACGAAGCATATTATAAACAAATGAAAAAACAAGGCGATGTTCAAGGCATTATTAATGCAATGACTCATCTTGAAGTATTAGAACCTTCTGTTGCCAGAAGAGACACCTTAGCTTACATTTACCTATCTGAAGGGCAATACATGCAAGCTTTAAATACTATTGGCGTTGAAAAAAGCGCTACAGATTCTGATATTAATGTAGAAGTAAAAGCTTTAGCATTAAAAAATCTAAATCAGCCAAAAATGGCGTTAGAGCATTTTGAAGTATTATTTAGTAGAGATCCAAATGTTTATTTGGCCTATGAAATGGCTGACATGAAAATTCAAATTAATGATTTAGTAGGTGCAAAACTCAATATCGATTATGGTTTAGCTAATGTAAAAGACGACATGAAACGCGCCTTTTATGAAAGACAACAGCCTTACGAAACTTCTATGAAAGCAGCACTTCTATATTTAAAAGGATTATTGAAGTTTAATGAAAATCAAGAAGCAAATACTGATACTGCTCTTCAATTATTTAACGATGCTTTAGCTATTGACCCTAATTTTAATATGGCAAAAATAAGCAGAGAAGCTTTAGAGGCTCAAAAAGCACAAAAAGCGGCTGCAGCAGCAAAAAAAGAATAATCGTTTCTATTAATAATAGAAAGTAAAATGCAGCTCAATAAGCTGCATTTTACTTTCTATTATTCTGGTTGAATATCATTATACATATCACGTTCTAGCTTTTTATTAATCTGATAATTAAGATTAGAAAAAGCAACAAACACTTCTTTTATGCCTAAAATTTTATCACTCTTTTCTATATTATCTAGAGTAAGATATTCATTAAGTTTTAAAAGAGCCGTTTCAATAATTGCATTTCTTGAGGTAATTGGGTTGGTTCTAAATTCATTGGGCATACTGGCTTTAAAACCCTTTATAAATTCCTGAAGAACAGCAACATCATCATTAAAAAAAGAAAAGTCACCTTTCTTTAAAAAACCAATTTGTTTTGATAATTCTTGATATTGTGTCCAAGAAACGACAAACGTTTCTGCTTCTGGGCTTAACGCATAATCCTTGTATTTTATATTCTCAATAGTTTTAGCTGTTATTTTATTATCGTTATTATGGCTTTCTATGGCTTCAATATCTGATGTAACTTTTTTATCATTAGAACATCCAAGAATTAAAAAACTACATAAAAACAAAGTGATAGCAGTAATTTTCATAAGTGTATTTTTATTTTGAGTGGTAAAGATACTTAAACTAAGTATTTTAATATTTAGTATTTCAACTTACCATTTTAAGATTAAATATTTGATAATATTATTGACATTTTTTTGAAAATTTTAATGTCACATCGTGTATATTCTTTTTATTTTTGCGAATAAAACAATTGTAGCTCATGTCTTCAAAAATATTAATTATTGGTGCCTGTGGGCAAATTGGTACAGAACTCACTACCAAACTAAGAGAAATTCATGGTGTAGATAATGTTGTTGCAAGCGATATTAATACCCGAAACTTAGATTTAGTTAATGCTGGTCCATTTGTAATTTTAGATGCTAAAAACTTTAATGCAATTAAAGATTGCTGTATAAACAATAATATAGATACAATTTACCTTATGGCAGCTTTATTAAGTGCTACAGGTGAAAAATACCCAATGGAAGCATGGGATTTAAATATGAATTCTCTTTTTCATGTTCTTAACTTAGCTAAAGGCGGACAAATTAAAAAAGTATTTTGGCCCAGTAGTATTGCTGTTTTTGGACCAACTACACCAAAAGAAAACACACCTCAACATACCATCTGCGAACCTACTACAGTTTATGGAATTACTAAACAAGTCGGTGAAAGATGGTGCGAATATTACCATAACAAATATGGTGTTGATGTAAGAAGTATTAGATATCCAGGTATTATTAGTCATAAAGCTATGCCAGGCGGAGGAACAACTGATTATGCTGTAGAAATTTATCATGAAGCAATAAAAGAAGGAAAGTATGAGAGTTTTTTATCTAAAAACACCAACTTACCTATGATGTTTATGGATGATGCTATTAAGGCTACAACAACAATTATGGCTGCTCCATCTGAAAAGATAAATATAAGATCTTCTTATAATTTATCTGCTATTAGTTTTACGCCTCAAGAAATTGCAGAAAGTATAAAGGCTGAAATGCCTAACTTTAAAATAAGCTACAAACCAGATTTTAGACAAGCTATTGCGGATAGTTGGCCATCTTCTATAGACGATAGTGAAGCTCGTAATGATTGGAACTGGTCTCATGATTTTAATCTTAGAAACATGACCTCAGAGATGTTAATTCAGCTTAAAAAGAAGTATAAGTATTAAGGTTTGTGTTTTAATTAAAAATTTTAATTGAGACACATTATAAACAAAAAAAGCTATCCAAATGGATAGCTTTTAAATAATGTATATATAAGTTTAAGCCTTTTTCTCACCATTGCAACATTTTTCTTTGCAATCTTCCTTACAAGCTTTCTTTTCTGCTTCTGTCTTATTTGCACAACTTGCTTTACAGGCTTTTTTCTCTGCCTCTGTTTTATTTGCGCAACTTGCCTTTTTTTCACCATCAAAGCTATCAACCAAATGCATGTCTTTAACCTTATAGATATCTGCTACCTTACTAACTGCTTCTTCTAGAGATTTAGGAGACACTTTTGCTTCATCATATTCTACCATAGCTAAACGTTTGTCAAAATCAACTTTTGCAGATTTTACACCGTCCATCTTTGCCATTTTCTTTTCAATGGTTTTAGCACAACCCATTGCACAAGTCATACCTTCAATACCAAATTCTACTTTAGCATATGTTGCATTAGGATCTAAAGTTGAAGCTACATCATTATTAGACACTTCTACTTCTACAGTTTTAACTTCTGGCTGCGATTCGTTTTTACAAGATGTAAAAACTAATGCCATTATAGCTACTAAACTTATTGTTTTTAATGTGTTCATAGATTTAAACTATTATTATTTTGGCTAAATCTAATAAATATTGACGAATCTTGTGAGATAATTAACGAATTTTGTGATTAATTGAGCGCTATATTATATGAAAACTCCAAATATTAAATGGATTTATTTAATTGTACTTTCTATTATTTGGGGAAGCTCATTTATCTTAATAAAAAAATCTTTACTTGGATTAACACCATATCAAATCGGTTCACTTAGAACTATTATTACTGGTGTAATTCTATTAACATTTGGTTTTAAAAAACTAAAAACAGTTCCAAAATCTAAATGGAAGTGGTTATTACTTTCTGCGCTTTTAGGCTCATTTATTCCAGCATTTTTCTTTGCTATAGCAGAAACCGAAATAGATAGCGCTGTAACTTCTGTATTAAACTCACTTGTACCTTTAAACACCATATTAATAGGTTTTGCTTTTTTTAAAATTGCCTCTAACAGACAACAAGTACTAGGTGTAATTATAGGTTTTATAGGAACTGCCCTATTAATTTTAAAGGGATCTGAACTTAATCCTAATCAAAACTATTTTTATGCATTATATATTATTGCATCAACCCTTATGTACGCAGCAAACGTAAATATTATTAAACGTTATTTACAAGATGTAAAACCATTGGCAATTGCTACTGGTAATTATGTCTTTATTGTAATTCCTGCATTTATAGTCCTTTTATTTAGCAACTTTTTCACAACCGAAACCTTTGAGAATCCTGCATTACCAGAAGCATTGATGTATATAATTATTCTTGCCGTTTTTGGCACTGCCTTGGCTAAAATATTATTCTTTAGATTGGTACAAATGTCAACACCTGTCTTTGCCTCTTCAGTAACTTATATAATGCCTATAGTTGCGTTAATTTGGGGTGTTTTAGATGGTGAATCATTTAGCTTTATTCAATTTTTAGCCTCATTATTAATTTTAGTTGGTGTTTACTTAGCCAATAAAAAAAGAGCATAAAAAAACCGAAGCTTTCGCTTCGGTCTTAGTTTTAAAGAGGTGAATTAGATTTAATTAAAATCAGCTTCAGAAACACCTTCATTTATTTTTGCATCTAATAACTTATAAACTACAAGCTGTCCCTTTTGAGAACCTTCTCTTGTACCAGGAAACTTAACACCATCAAACTCTTGATAGTCTTTTAACAATGATTCTTGTACTTGAGTTTGTCCTTGCATAGAAATTGTTTGAACTTCTTTTACTTTTAACCCAGTTTCTACATCATAGAAATAAGTTAGAGATACTGTTTCACCAGGAAATTGTACTTTATATGCTTCTTTATCTTCTACTTTTTCTATACCTGTTATTTTAGCCGTTTCAGAATTTAACAGATTTAATTCTGTAAATAATCCACCCAAAGGCTTCATATCATTTGCCATATTTTCAGGTAGTGGATTTTTATTCATAGATACCGCTTCTTGCGTAGTTAAAACAGTCATCATTGGATTTCCATTCATAGAAATAGTTTGCACTAATTTTCCTTCCATTCTCTTTTCTTCACTAACAACTACAGAACCTTGAACACTCGCCTCATATTTTAATAAAATAGAATTTAAAGTATCTACTTTATCTTTTCCACCAATAGCTTCAAAATATTTAGCAATAACTGAATTTACATTTACACCTTCGGGTAGTTTTACTTCGAATTTTGGTTTTTCAGCTGTATTAGCGTATTTATCAAAATACATGATAGGAATTCCTGTTTTCTCTAAATTTTCTAATACTTCAGCACCATTACCAACAACTATAATTCTTAAGTTATCTGCTTGAAAATATTTGTTAGCAACGCGCTTAACATCTTCTACTGTAACATCTTTAATTTTTTGTAAATATGTAGAGTAAAAATCTTCTGGTAAATTGTTTAATTCTATGTTTAAAGCATAGTTTGCTATGGTTTGAGGACGCTCTAAAGCCATTACAAAATTACCAATATATTTCTCTTTTGCATCTTTTAAAAGCTGAGCATCAACAGGCTCTGTTCTTATTCTCTTTATTTCTTTTAACGCCTCTACAACAGCACTATCTGTAACCTCATTTCTTACTTTAGCAGTTGCATTAAAACGAGAGGCTCCATATCTATCATTACCTAATCTAGAATAAGCACCATAGGTGTAACCTTTATCTTCTCTAAGGTTTTTAAATAAATAACCTTCTCCACCTCCACCTAAGATGTTGTTTGTTATTAAAGCTGCGTGATAATCCTCGTCACTCATCTTTAAATTAACATTATTGGTAATAGAAAGATTAGATTGGGTAGCATCTGGTACATCTATAAAATTAATTTGCGTGTACTGAACATTAGGACTAGGTTTTGGTACGGTTGTATCTACATCTACAGATTTTGTCCAATCGTTAAAGTATTTTTTAACCTGCTTTTTTACATCTTTAAATTCAACATCACCAATAACTACTAAATATGCATTATTAGGGTTAAAATACTTTTCGTAAAAAGCAACAGCATCACCAAAAGACACATTGTTTATAGTTTCTTCAGTTACAAATTCGCCATAAGGATGCTTTGTTCCGTAAGATAAAGCAGAACCAACTCTACCAGCAATTGCATCTGCGCTTTTTGCATCTGCTTTTAAACCTTCTAGTAATTTTGTTTTTTCTTTTTCAAATTCTTCTTCAACCAATAATGGGTTAATAGCTGCATCAGATAACAACTCTAATATTCTTTCTGAATACTTTGTTAATGAACTCGCAAAACCACCACTAAATCCAAAGTTTAAGCTAGCACCTAAAAAATCTACTTCTTCATTAAATTTATCTTTAGAAATTGAAGTTGTTCCATTTCCTAACATACTACCTATTAAGCTTTCTACACCAGCTTTATCACCAGTAGCAATTGGTTTATTATCAATTCTTAGAGAATAAGATACTCTTGGTAATTTATGGTTCTCTACTACGAGTACTTTTAAACCATTTTTTAATTCAAATTCTTGTGGCTTTTCAATTGATATTTCAGGTTCAGGACCAGCCATAGGTGGTTGAGACCTGTCTATTTGTGCAGTTGCACTAATAGTTATAACAAATAATGCAAAAAACGCTACTATTTTATTTTTCATGTTTAATACTGTTTTTATATTATTGATCTTCTGTTTTTGGTAGATATTGAATTTCTACTCTTTGATTAGGACTCAAATATTTTTTAGCCACTGATTGAATTTCTTCTCGTGTTATCGATCTATAAACATCTAATTGATTATTTATAATATTAACATCACCATACAATAAATAATATGTTGCTAAAGAACTTGCTATACCAGCTACACTAGAATTAGAATTAACGAAATCATTTTCAAATTGATTTAACAGCTTTTCGTAATCACGTTCGCTTATTAATTCATTTTGCATTTTAAGGATTTCTTCATCCATGTCTGCTAACAACGTTTCTAAACTCACATCTCCTAATGGCAAGGCAAATAATGCAAATATGTTATAATCTACTTGTCCTAAGTTTACAGCCTGCACTGTTAATGCTTCCTTTTTCTCATCGATTAATTTTTTATAAAGTACCGAACTTTTTCCTCCGCTTAAATAACTCGAAATCATATCTAATACATACGCTTCTCTAGTAGACTGACCTGGTAATCTATATGCTGCAATAATTGCAGGAATTTGAATGTTTTTATCGTATTCAACAGCTTTTTTAGTTTCAGTAATTGGTGTTTCCATAGGAAAATCTCTCACCACATCTGGACCTTTCTTAACAGCACTAAAATAATCAGTTACCATAGATTTGGTTTTAGCATAATCAATATCACCTGCTACAACTAAAACTGCATTATTAGGTACATAATATTTATGAAAAAAGGCATTAAACTCTTCTAATGTTGCAGCGTCTAGGTGCTCCATTAATCCAATATTTTGATCTTTGTAAGGATGTGCGTCAAAAAGATTTTCACCAATAGTCTTTAAAAGTCCTCCATAAGGTCTATTATCATAAGACTGACGTTTCTCTTCTTTTACTACTTCATTTTGTGTATCTACACCTATTTGGTCTATTACAGGATGTAACATACGCTCAGACTCTAACCATAATCCCAATTCTAATTTGTTAGATGGAAATATTTCGTAATAATAAGTTCTATCTTGAGAAGTATTAGCATTAAAAGTTCCTCCATTAGCAGGAATAATTTTCATAAATTCTCCACGACCAATGTTTTCAGAGCCCTCAAATAAAAGGTGTTCAAAAAAGTGAGCAAAACCTGTTCTTTGTCTATCGCCATCTTTTCCACCAACATCATACATTACGGATGTAATTACAACTGGTGCTGTGTTATCTTTGTGCATAATAACATGCAGCCCATTGTCTAAATCAAATTCTTCAAATTCAACCTTTTGCGCTATAGCCAATTGGCTAATAAACAACAAAGAAGCCAAAGCCATTAAATAGTTTTTCATTGTAGTCTTGTTTAAAATTAAAATGTTTTAAGTGTTAGTCTTTACTAAATGTCTATTGTTACACCTAGCCTTACAAAAATAAACAATGATTATCTCTTTAATGGAATTTTAATGGTAAAACACCTTATATTACAATTATAATGTCTTTTATAACTATTTACTTTTCATTTTTAAGAGTAAAAAAGCTTCTAAAACCCTTAAAACGTTTGTATTTTAAGAATATAGGAGTATATTTGCATCCGCTTTCTGAGAAGAAAGTAAATTTTGATATAAACAAATTAATAAAAACGTTACGCTATGTACGCAATTGTAGAGATAGCAGGGCAGCAATTTAAAGTTGCAAAAGACCAAAAAGTTTTTGTTCACCGTTTAGCAACTGAAGAAGGTAAGAAAGTAGATTTCGATAACGTTCTTTTAATTGGCGATGGTAACAATGTAACTGTAGGCGCCCCAGCTATAGACGGAGCACAAGTAAGTGCTAAAGTCTTAAAGCACCTTAAAGGTGATAAAGTAATAGTCTTTAAAAAGAAAAGACGTAAAGGTTACCGTGTAAAAAACGGACACAGACAATCTTTAACTGAAATCGTAATTGAAGGTATTACTGCTTCTGGAGCTAAAAAAGCAGCTCCTAAAAAAGAAACTAAGAAAGCTGAACCTAAAGTAGAAGCGAAAGCTGCTGCACCAAAAGCTAAAAAAGCTACAGGCAAAGCTGATGATTTAAAGAAAGTTGAAGGTATTGGACCAAAAATTGCATCTACGTTAGTAGAAGCTGGTATCGCTACTTTTTCTGATTTAGCTAAAGCTACACCAGAAGCAATTTCTGAAATCATTGCAGGAGTTCGTGGTAACCATGTTACGGATACTTGGCCAGCACAAGCACAATTAGCTGCTGATGGTAAGTGGGACGAGCTTAAAAAATGGCAAGACGAATTAGATGGTGGTAAAGCATAATTGCTAAATCACTTAAGTATAACAATATAAAACCTTAAGATCATGGCTCATAAAAAAGGAGTTGGTAGTTCGAAGAATGGTAGAGAATCAGAATCGAAACGTTTAGGCGTTAAGATTTTTGGTGGACAAGCTGCTATTGCTGGAAACATTATCATAAGACAACGTGGTAACACGCACCATCCTGGTGAAAACGTTTACCAAGGAAAAGATCATACTTTACACGCTAAAGTTGATGGTCTAGTAAAATTTACTAAGAAAAAAGACAACAAGTCTTACGTTTCTATAGAGCCTTTTGAGGCTTAAGAATCCTTTTCTTAAAACATTAAAAAACCCTTTCTATTTATAGAGAGGGTTTTTTATTTGATTCCTTAAAACAGACCTGTCAGGTAATCAAGATATCATCATACAATCTCCATCTTCTTCAATAAAAAACTAGCATTCATGTTTTGGCAAACCCCTTGTTTTAGTTTATAATCAAAAAAGAGTTCGTCGTTTATAATTTCTGCATCAAAATAATAGTTCTTTACGGCTTCAAGTTCGGTTTCAATTTCTGTTAGACTTAAATCGTGCGTAGCAATGATGCCTGTGGCATTTTGTTTTACCAGCTTTTCAACAAATTTTCTTGAGCCTATGGCTTTATCTGTACTATTGGTTCCCTTTAATATTTCATCTAGTATTACAAAATAGTTCTTATCATTTTCAATAGTATCTACTACAAATTTTAAGCGTGTAAGCTCACTAAAGAAATACGAACTATCATCTGTTAACGAATCTGTGGTTCGCATACTTGTAATAAGTTTTATAGGCTTGTATTTACTTTGTTTAGCGCAAATAGGCAATCCAACATTAGCCATTACAATATGAAGAGCCACTGTTCTTAAAAATGTACTTTTCCCAGCCATGTTTGCACCTGTTACAATAAAGAATTGCTCTTCTTGAAGTTTTAAATCACTAACTACACGTTTTTCAGCATTTAAAAGCGGATGACCCAAACCTTCTGCTAAAATTGTAACAGGTTCTTCTGTTAAAATCGGATATGTAAAATCTTGATGATTAAATGCATAATTTCCAAAACTATTAAAGGCATCAAAAAAGGTAACGACTTCAAACCAATCCTCTACTTTACTACCATATTGTTCAATCCAGTTCTCAACATTATAGCTGTTTCTGATATCAACTAGAAAATAGCCATTACCAAAAATTGCAGAGATTAAGTTGTTTCTATTATCTAAAGCATCTAGTTTTTTGGAAAATTTTGAAAATATTTCTGATGCTTTTAAACCCTCAGACTGAATACGTTTTTGTTTTGCCTGTAATAATTCAGATTTAAATTCAGTAGTTTCAATAGCATGAAGTAATAATGCATATTGCCTAAATGTATCTTTTGCTCTCCCTGTATATTGTGCTAATATGTTTATTTTCTTTAAATATACACCTGTAATTCCTAAACCTAATAGCAGCCAATAACCAGCAATTGAAACAGGAATTATTTCGGCAATTCCAAGGCCTATAAGTACCAAAGAAGCGATACTAAAACCAATAGTCAGCCAATACTGTGTTTTTCCTAAAAAGGGATTATAATCTTTTAACCAAGTGATAATAGATTTAGCGGAATGCTCTATTTCTACACCTTGAGCAACAGCTGCATAATTTTGTCGCCATAGAGGTAATGAGGCTAATTCTTTTATAGCTTGTTGCCTAGCTTCAATATTTGTAATATTATTAGAAAGTAAGTTATCTGTTAACTTTTTAGTACCTTCTTGTATTGCTGTTCTGTTTATAAATTGAAAGAAAGACCCTTTTCCAAACAAATCAATATCTAAACTAAAAAAATGCTTTGGGTCTTGAAATTCTTCGCCATCTAGCCTGTCATAAAAATCGCCATTTGCAATCTTTAATTCATCTTTATTAATTTCAATAAGTCGTTTATGAAGATTTCTTTTGGCTTTTAAATCTGTATATCTAGAAAGCAAAAAAAGAAAACTTGCCATACCAACAACACCAATTCCTAATGCTAATTGCCAATTCTGAAACGTAAAATAGACACCTATCGCTGAAAGTACAAAAATTGAAAGGCGCAATACACTATATAAACTAAGTTGTTTGAAGATACGCTTAGATTCAATTTCATTGATTTCTAATTGCTCTTTATAAAATGTATTTGGGTTTTGCATAATGCATATTTAAAATGGAAATATAAGAAAAGTAAAAATCCCAAGATAAGATTTTACCTTGGGATTTTTACTTTTATATGTTATTCTTCGCTGTTGCTTAGAATGATATTAACCTTTAATATTCGCTGCCATAAATTCACGATTCATACGTGCTATATTATCTAATGAAATACCTTTTGGACATTCAATTTCGCAAGCTCCAGTATTAGTACAGTTACCAAAACCTTCTAGGTCCATTTGTGCTACCATATTTTTTACTCGATCTGCAGCTTCAACTTGTCCTTGAGGTAATAATGCATATTGCGATACTTTAGCACCAACAAATAACATTGCAGAAGAATTTTTACAAGTTGCTACACAAGCTCCGCAACCAATACAAGTAGCCGCATCCATAGCTTCATCTGCTGCATGTTTAGAGATTGGAAGAGAATTAGCATCTTGTGTATTTCCTGAGGTGTTTACAGAAATAAATCCACCTGCTTGTTGAATACGCTCAAACGCCATTCTATCTACAACTAAATCTTTTATTACCGGAAATGCTGCTGCCCTAAATGGTTCTATAGTAATAGTATCACCATCATTAAACATACGCATATGTAACTGACACGTAGTAATACCTCTATCTGGTCCATGTGCTTCACCATTGATATACATAGAACACATACCACAGATACCTTCACGACAATCATGATCAAATGCAACAGGTTCTTCACCTGAGTTTACCAATTGTTCATTCAAAACATCCATCATTTCTAAGAAAGACATGTGTTCTGAAATATCAGTCACTTTATAATCGACCATCTTGCCTTTATCGTTTGCATCTTTTTGACGCCAAATCTGTAATGTAAGATTCATTCCTTTTCCTGACATAACTCTCTTATTTGTATGAACGTTGTTTTAATTCTATATCTTTAAATTCTAATTCTTCTTTATGCAAAACTGCATCGGCTGGTTCTCCTTTATATTCCCATGCTGAGACAAAAGCAAAGTCTTTATCATTACGCTTAGCTTCACCTTTCTGAGGACCATCTAATTCTGCTGATTCTTCTCTAAAGTGTCCACCACAAGATTCAGCTCTTACTAATGCATCTTTTGCGAATAATTCACCTAACTCTAAGAAATCAGCAACACGACCAGCTTTTTCAAGCTCTGGGTTCATTTCATTTGCTTCACCAGGAACAGATACATCTTTCCAAAATTCTTCTCTTATGGCTTTAATTTCTGCCATAGCTTCTGTAAGACCTTGAGCATTTCTAGACATTCCAGCCTTGTCCCACATTACTTTTCCTAACTTCTTATGGAAATAGTCAACAGATTTTGTTCCTTTATTGTTTACAAAGAAGTTAATTCTATCAACGACTTCTTTTTCTGCTTCATCAAATTCTTTAGTGTCTGTTGGAATTTTTCCTGTACGAATATCATCAGCTAAATAATCACCAATAGTATAAGGTAACACAAAATAACCATCAGCCAAACCTTGCATTAAAGCCGAAGCTCCAAGTCTATTCGCACCATGATCAGAGAAATTAGCTTCACCAATACAATAACAACCAGGAATTGTAGTCATTAAATTATAATCTACCCAAACGCCTCCCATAGTGTAATGTACTGCAGGATAAATCATCATAGGCGTTTCGTATGGATTTTGATCTACAATTTTCTCATACATCTGGAATAAGTTACCATACTTTGCCTCAACAATTGCTTGTCCTAGTTCAATGATTTTTTCTTTAGATGGGTTTTTTATATTATGAATTTTAGCTTGCTCTTTTCCGTAACGTTCAAAAGCTGAAGCAAAATCTAAATAAACGGCCTCTCCAGTCTGATTAACACCATAACCAGCATCACATCGTTCTTTTGCTGCTCTAGATGCTACATCACGAGGCACTAAGTTACCAAATGCAGGATATCTTCTTTCTAAGTAATAATCGCGTTCGTCTTCTGACAAATCGGTTGGTTTTTTACGACCTTCTCTAATTGCCAAAACATCTTCCATGTTTTTTGGTACCCAAATACGTCCATCATTACGCAATGATTCTGACATTAACGTCAGTTTAGATTGGTAATCACCTGAACGAGGAATACATGTTGGGTGAATTTGTGTATAACAAGGATTAGCAAAAAACGCTCCTTTTTTGTGTATTTTCCAAGACGCAGTTGCGTTAGAACCCATGGCGTTTGTTGATAAGAAATATACATTTCCGTATCCACCAGAACCAACAACAACAGCATGTGCTGAATGTCTTTCTATTTCACCAGTAATTAAATTACGAGCAATTATACCCCTTGCTTTGCCGTCTACAATAACAACATCTAGCATTTCGTGACGGTTAAACATTTCAATCTTACCACGAGCAATTTGTCTATTCATTGCAGAATAAGCTCCTAATAATAATTGTTGTCCTGTTTGACCCTTTGCGTAGAATGTTCTAGATACTAAAACACCACCAAACGAACGGTTATCTAACAATCCTCCATAATCTCTAGCAAAAGGAACACCTTGAGCTACACATTGATCAATAATGTTAGAAGACACCTCAGCTAAACGGTAAACGTTAGCCTCACGAGAACGGTAATCACCACCTTTTACAGTATCGTAAAACAATCTATAAGTAGAATCACCATCTCCTTGGTAATTTTTTGCTGCATTGATACCACCTTGAGCTGCAATAGAGTGTGCTCTACGAGGTGAATCTTGGTAAGCAAATGCTTTTACATTATATCCTAATTCTGCTAACGTTGCAGCTGCAGAACCTCCTGCAAGACCTGTACCAACAACTATAACATCGATATGACGTTTGTTGGCAGGATTTACAAGATTGATTTTATCTTTATAACTTGTCCATTTATCTTTAATTGGACCTTCTGGTACTTTTGAATCTAAAGTCATGTTGTATTAAGATTAATGGTTAAAATGATGAAATAATGCAATTATTATAAAACCTAAAGGAATTACAATTGAATATACTAAACCAAAATTTTTATAGAATTTTTTTCTAATTGCTGAAACACCCATAGATTGCAAAGAAGATGTAAATCCGTGCATTAAGTGTAATGACAAGAAAATAAAAGCTACTACATAAGCAGCAACCCTCCAAATTGGAACAAACTTGTGTTGCAATTCACCAAAATATCGTGTTGGATCTTCAGGAAGGACCTCAATATATTTGTGATTCATTTCTGGAACCCAAAAATCAATGAAGTGCAATATTAAAAATGCTAAAATTGCAATTCCACTGTAAATCATGTTTCTACTCATCCATGATGAATTTGCTGCTCCGTTGTTTCTTTTGTAGCTAATATTACCAACAGCTTTTTTGTTTTTTATTTCTAAAACAAAACCCATTATAAAATGAAAAATCACACCGAGAACTAAAACGGGCTGTAATGCAAATTGTACTAGAGGATTTGTACCCATAAAATGGGATAATTCATTAAAGAGGTCTGCACTAAAAAGTGATGTAATATTAACTGCTAAATGAATTATTAAGAAAAAAATAAGGAATAATGCTGAAAGCGCCATGGCTATCTTTCTTCCTATCGACGAATTTAGAATTCCGCTCATTATTATAGTGGTTAGTTATTTGTCTAACAAAGATACAGCGCAATAAACTTTTTGCCAACAACGCTGCATGATAATTGATTTATTTAGAATGGTTTTAATCTAGAGCAATAATCACTTAATTTCAAGGCTAGTAACAACATTTTCAATTTCAATTTTATAATCACCTTTAGGTAAATAATGCTTTTTATTACCTGTTTCTTTAAAATTTAAAGTAGAATCTTCTTTCAATAAAGCTTTTTTTCCTTTCTCGTTAATTTCTAAATTATAGTCCACATAATTAAATCCTTTTTCTACGTCTACAGAAATACGATGCAATTCTACACCTTTTTCAGATAAGATTTTCAAGGTTTTCGGTCCTGAAACATTACTATAAAACTTTATTGTAATTTCGGGTTCATAGGCATCAATCCATGAGTTCCATGAGCTTCCCCAACGTTGTGAGTGTTTTACAGGTTTTAAGCTAACGAACGCAATGTCATTAGTAGTGTTCTCCGTGTTTATTGTTTGAAGCGCTTCAATATTAGTTTTATAAATACTTCTACCATGTGTGCCTATCAATAAATCTTTAGCTTCAGGTTGAATAACCATATCATGCACAGCTACATTGGGTAATCCATTAGAAAATGCTTCCCAAGATTCTCCTTTATTAAAGGACATATATGCACCATTGTCGGTTCCTAAATACAATAAGTTTTCTTTTGAAGGGTCTTCTCTCATAACATTTACTGGAGATGATGGGATATTACTACTAATATCTTTCCATGTTTGTCCATAGTCTTCACTGACATATATGTAAACTTTAAAATCGTCCCAACGATATCCATTTAATGTTACGTAAACGCGTTCTTTTTTATGTTGAGATGCAACTACTCTACTTACCCATAAATCTTTTGGTAAAGCGCTAGAAATTGTTGTCCAGCTTCCACCAGCATTTTTGGTTACACTTACAACACCATCATCGCTTCCTGTATATATTAACCCAAACTTAAATGGGCTTTCGCTAATAGACGTTATGGTTCCGTAAGCTACATTTCCTTTTTTGCCTCCATTTGTTAAATCGTTACTTATAGTTTCAAAATCATCGCCTTTATTCATAGAACGCATTAATTTATTTCCACCTAAGTACAAAATATCTTGATTGTGAGACGACAATAATATTGGCGTTTGCCAATTGAAGCGATAAGGTGTTTCACCTAAAGTGTGTTTGGGTTGAATGTATTTAAATTCTTCCGTCTTACGGTTAATTCTATAATAATTTCCAAACTGATAACCTGTATACACAATATTAGCATCTCTACTATCAATTTGAATTTGCATACCATCGCCTCCCATTATACTTTCCCATGGATATTGTCCACTTTGATGCCAGCTTTTATCTTCTACGGCATTATTTGCACCAAACCAAACACCATTATCTTGTAGTCCACCATATACATTATAAGGCTGTTCATTATCTACGTTAATGGCATAAAATTGTCCAACACTTGGCGAATTTAGTTTAATCCAATTTTCGCCATCGTCATAACTCATGTTTAGTCCACCATCGTTACCATTTATTAGATGTCCTTGTTTTTTAGGATTTACCCAAAGTGCTTGATGGTCTGCATGTACATTCTCAGCACTAATAGAGGTGAATGTTGTACCAGCATCCTTAGATTTTAAAATAGGAACTCCCATAATGTAAATACCATTTTTATCTTGAGGGTCTACTCTTATCTCACCAAAATAATAACCATAACTATAGTATAAACCATCTATATAATCGTCGTGTGTTTTTTTCCAATTTTTTCCACCATCTGTACTTTTATAAACCTCAGCACCAATAACTGGTGTATCAAACAATAAAGCATTTGCATCTTCTAAATAATTGGCTAAATCAATTGGTTTTACAGTTCCGCTACTTACTAATTGTTTTACGTTAGATGCTCTGTATTTTTCTTGAAATCCATTTGTTTTTAAATAGGCGTTTAGTTTTTTGTCTTCAAGATTCATAAAAGCGTCAACACTCATAGTTTTAAAATCTTCTTTTGTTAATCCTGAAGATTTATTTTTTTTAGACTTTGCTTTTCTATGAAACTGACTATCGTGTATGGCATAAATTGTGTTTTCGTCGTACATGGCTATTCCTATTCTACCAACACCTTCTCCTATTGGGAATCCGCTCTTTTTAGTCGATACTTTTGTCCAAGTATCGCCTGCATCTGTACTTTTATAAATTGCTGAATTATTTCCGTTTCCAGTAAAATTCCAAGCTTTTCTATCTCTTGTCCAAGAAGAAGCGAACATTATTTTGAAATTATTAGGTGCGTGTTGCACATCAATAATGCCACTCATAGCATCAACAAACAAGGTTTTAGTCCAGGTTTGTCCACCATTTGTAGTTTTGTAAATCCCACGTTCTTCATTTGGAGAGTACAAATGACCTGTAACACCAACAACTACTTCATCTGGATTTTTAGGATTAATAAGAATTCGTCCTATATGATGTGAGTCTTCTAAACCAACATGTTCCCATGTTTTACCATTATCATTTGATTTTAAAATACCAATACCTGCATAACTAGACCTTGAGCTATTATTTTCGCCTGTACCAACCCAAATGGTCCTGTTTTTCCAATCGACGGCAATATCACCTACATTTTGAGTATCTGAACTGTCTAAAATAGGTGTGAACGTTGTGCCATTATTTGTAGTATGCCAAACACCTCCTGATGCATAACCAACGTAAAACTCTGAAGGTTCATCCGGATTTACATCTACATCTACCACACGACCACTCATAACTGTTGGCCCAATATTTTGAAAAGGTACATTTTTCACTAAAGATGTTTCTTGCATTTTTTGCTTTTTCACTAAAGCGTCTTTAATTATTTCTGCTGAAGTAGCTGGCTGTTGCGCAAAGCAAAACAATGAACTTAATATAAAAGTAAACGAGAGGAATTTTGACTTAATCATTGTGGTTGGATATTTAATTCTATGAAATTAAGCATTTCAAAACGAACCTTGATAAAAGTCTCATAAATTTTAACAGATTCTAGTCTCGGACTTTTGCTTGCGTTTTTAGTTTCATTACCTTTGAGATTCAACTGAAATCATAAAAATTACGCGCATACAAGGAAATAATTTTTCAAGAATGTCGTGTGATAACCTATAAATATATAATCATGAAATACGATTTAATAGATTCTCAACTCTTTATAAAAAACCGTAAAAACTTTGCTTCGCAAATGAAGCCTAATAGCTTAGCTGTTTTTAATTCTAACGATATTTATCCAATTAGTGCAGACAGCACCATGCCTTTTGAGCAGCACAGAGATATTTTTTACCTAAGTGGTGTTGACCAAGAGGAAAGTGTTTTGGTGTTATTTCCAGATTGTCCAAACGAAGATTTTAAAGAAGTTTTATTTGTTAGAGAAACTAATGCACATATCGCAGTTTGGGAAGGCGAAAAATTAACTAAAGAAGCTGCTTTTAAAACTAGTGGAATTAAAACCGTTTTATGGCTACAGGATTTAGAAAAAACAATCGCTGAACTTTCTACCTATTGCGATACATTCTACATCAACACTAATGAGCATTACAGAGCTAATGTAGAAACTGAAACTAGAGAAGACCGTTTTACAAAATGGTTATTAGCTAAATATCCTGCGCATAGTGTAGCAAAAAGCAATCCTATTTTACAACGTTTACGTTCTGTAAAAGACCAGATTGAAATAGATTTAATACAGCACGCGTGTAATATTACTGAAAAAGGTTTTAGAAGAATTTTACCATTTGTAAAACCTGGTGTTTGGGAATATGAAATTGAAGCTGAGTTATTACATGAATTTGTTAGAAACCGTTCTAAAGGATTTGCGTACACACCAATTATTGCTAGCGGAAATAACGCTAACGTTTTACATTATATTGAAAACAACCAAGAATGTAAGGCTGGCGATTTAATCTTATTTGATATTGCCGCAGAATATGCCAATTACAAGAGTGATTTATCGCGAACAATTCCGGTTTCAGGAAAATTTACAGATAGACAAAAAGCGGTTTATAATGCTGTAAATCATGTTAAAAAAGAGGCTACAAAATTATTAGTTCCTGGTACTTTGTGGAAAGAATATCACGTAGAGGTTGGTAAGATTATGACTGACCAACTATTAAACCTTGGTTTGTTAGACAAAGCTGATGTACAAAATGAAGACCCAAAATGGCCAGCTTATAAAAAGTATTTTATGCATGGCACAAGTCATCATATTGGATTAGACACACACGATTATGGTTTACTACATGAGCCTATTAAAGCCAATATGGTATTTACTGTAGAACCTGGCATTTATATTCCTGATGAAGGATTTGGTATTCGTTTAGAAGATGATGTGGTTGTACAAGACAAAGGCGAACCATTTAATTTAATGGGAAATATTCCTATTGAAGCAGATGAAATTGAGGATTTGATGAATGCTTAATGGACCTATATAAATAGTAATAAAAAAGTCGCTTTTTAAAAAGCGACTTTTTTATGGTTTAAATCTCTACTGTGGTAGACTCAAAAACGTAACGTTGTAATTTCTGCAAGGTTTCTAACTTATCACTAGTATTTACTAACAATGAAATGTTGTTATTACTTCCACCATACGCAATCATACGCACATTAACATCTTGCAGTACTTGAAAAAGTTCAGGTGTATCAGGATGATATATAATATGATTTCCAACTAAACAGACAATACTCATAAAATCGTCAACTTCAACCGTTGCAAATTTTTCTAGTTCTTCTGTTATAGCTTCTAAATGCGTTGTGTTATCGATAGTTAACGAAACAGCAATTTCAGAAGTTGTAATCATATCTATAGACGTTTCGTATTTCTCAAAAATTTCGAAAACTTTCTTTAAAAATCCGTGTGCCAATAACATACGTACCGACTTGATTTTTATAGCTGTAATTCCGTCTTTTGCTGCAATGGCTTTTATGCCTTCACCATGAATTTGATTTGTTATTAATGTTCCATGCGCATTTGGTGCCATTGTATTTTTTAATCGCAAAGGAATATCTAAATTACAAACAGGCATTACGGTTTGAGGGTGAAGAATCTTAGCACCAAAATAAGCCAACTCAGCGGCTTCATCATAAGATAAATGCGATAACGCTTTGGTATCATTTACAAAACGAGGGTCATTGTTATGAAAACCATCAATATCTGTCCATATTTGAACTTCTTCAGCTTCAATGGCTGCACCAATAATAGTTGCCGTATAATCACTGCCACCACGTTGTAAATTTGCAATATTTCCATCTACATCTAAACAAATAAAACCTTGTGTGATATATACATCAGCTTTATTTTGGTCTTCCATTAAACGTTCTAAATTCTGTTTTATGTAGAAATTATCAGGTTCATTTGCTCTATCAATTCTCATAAATTCTAAAGCAGGTAAAAGCGCAGCACTCACACCATGTTGTTGCAATAACTTGCTGAACATATAGGTTGAAAGCAATTCTCCATTAGCAACGATTGAATTATGAAGTAATTCGGAATGCGACTCAGCTGTATTGTCTAATAATGACTTAAAAATAGAATTGACATAATCAATAACATCGTTCTGCAAACCATTATCTTGTATTAAGCTAGAAACGGTTTCTTTATAGGTGTCGTTTAATTCTATAATCTGTTTTTGGGCTAACTCAGTATCCCCTTCTTTTATTAAATCGGAAATTCCGACCAAAGCATTAGTAGTACCAGACATTGCAGATAGCACTACAATTTTTTTGCCATTAGTACCAATGATATCTTTTACATGATTCATGTTCTCTACAGAACCCACAGAAGTACCTCCAAACTTATATACTAACATAACTTTTTTAATATTTAGAGGACAAATGTAGAGTTGACATTTGTAATAAACATAAAAATTAAAAAAATAGTTGCTTTTTACACAAAATGTTAATTATATAACAAATTATTTTTTGAGAAACTTATTATTCTTAATAATAGCGGTTGCGAAAAACGAAATTACAGCAGGCAAAACCCAACCTAAACTATAGTTTGCAAAAGGAATATAGCTGGTTATTGATTTTAATACTTCTGAAGGACTAATAAAACCGACTACATCTGGAATACTAAATAAAAATGTAATGACAACTACGATTCTAAAGACTAAAGGCGTTGTTAATTTTTGAGGTAACACATTCAATAAAATTAAGACAATAGTGATAGGATAGATTAATAACAAAACTGGTACAGCCACAACAATTATAGAATTAAAATCTAATTGGCCAACACCAACACCCAAAACACATGCTAATATCGCAGTGATAACATACACCATCTTAGAGTCGTTAAGCAAACCTTTAAAATAATCTGCTGTACCTGCAACAATACCAATAGCTGTTGTAAAACAAGCCAAAGAAATAAGTATGCTTAAAACAGTATTCCCAAATTTACCTAAAGACGAAATACTAATAGCTCGTAATAAGTTTGCGCGTTGCATATCATTACTCAATTCTCCGTTAACCGTAATATCTGAACTGTAATAAGCACCAATAGCAATTAAACCTGCATAAATAATAAATAGCCCTAAACCTGCAATAATACCAGATTTTCTAATTAACGTACGTTTAGATTCATAGGCTTCCACAGCCATATTATCAAAATTTAAAGATACAATGATAACAGCACCAACAACGACTGCTCCTATAGCATCAAAGGTTTGATACCCTTCTAATATTCCAGTAACTATTGGTGTTTCAAATTGTGAAATTCCTGTATTAAATTCTGAAGAAAACAAGGCTATGCTAATAACAGCCATTAACATGATGACGATAAATGGCGTTAGAAATTTTCCGATAAGATTTAATATTTTAGAACGATTAAGCACAAATACTAATACTAAGGAAAAATAAATTGCACTAGTTAATAACGAACTTGTCCCAAAAGCAGGAAAAACCGCAATCTCATGAGTGGCAGCCGCTGTTCTCGGTGACGGAATGGCCACAGCAATCACATAAATTAGAATACAATAGATTAAACTAAATGTTGGCGATACTTTTTTCCCAAAATCAAATAAGGTGCCTTGAAGTCTGGCATGTGCAAGTATTCCGAAAATAGGAATAACGACTGCAGTAATCATAAAACCCATAGTAATCCAAAACCAATCACTACCAGCTTTATAACCTAATAATGGCGGAATTAATAAATTACCAGCGCCAAAAAACAAGGAAAACAGTCCAAAGCTAGTGACTAAAAGTTCTTTGTGTTTTATATCCACTATTTGGTCTTCTTCAATTTTAAATCTTCAAAATCGAAGCTAAAATCTGTTATTGGCGCAATGTATTTCATAGTTGCTGAAACAGCTTCTTCGTTCTCATTGAATGTAAAATTCACATATACATCTGCATCGTAACTTCTATCATTCCATTTTGCAACAAAAGTGGTCGCATTTAATGGCAATAATTCTCCAAACAATCTTGTAGAACGTTTACTCTTTATAGTATAGCCTTTTTTTAATTCGTGCGAAATTATTACATCTCCAAACCAATCATCTGTATATGTACCAACAATATGTTCTGGTTTTGGTAAGGTTTTAAGTTTTTGGGCTTTATCTATTTTAGAGTAAACATCAGCTTTTAAACTATCATTATATTTTATATAATCAGCATTTCGTTTTCCGTATTTCTCTAACCAATTTCGGTTTTCATAACCTAAATAGGCATCCTTAATAGTATTTGTTATGGTATTAAAGGCAGAACCATTCATTTGATTGGTTAATACTACAATCCCTAAATCTAAATCTGGAATCATTGTAAACTGAGTTACTGTACCTAACAAACCACCTGTATGATATACTTGTTTGTGTCCGCCTTTTACATCAGTTAAAAACCAACCAAGTCCATAACCTTTAAAATTAGAATTATAAGAATCATTAGGATACACATTTAAAGGTGTCTGTAATTGCCAAAGTTGATGAAACTGTTGCTCACTTAACAAACGCTCTCCGTTTTTGGTGACTGCATCATTCATTAAAAAAGCGGCCCAAGTTAACATATCTGGAACGTTGCTTACTATACCACCAGCAGCATTAGCGGTTTCACTCCAATCATGCGGAATTTGCACCACTTTTCCTTCTGCCATGGTGTGTGCATCAATAATATTAGATTTATCTGTAACACGATTATATGATGCTTTACTGCTCATCATTCCAACCGGTTTCATAATTTTAGTCTCAATAAATTCTTCCCAAGATAAACCACTAACACGTTTTAAAACTTCGCCCGCGATGATAAACATATTGTTATTGTAGGCAAATTTGCTTCTAAATGAGCTTTCAGGTTCAAGATATTTTACGTTATTAATAATGTCTTCAACTTTAAAGTCGCTGCCTTCCGGAAAAAACATTAAATCACCAGCACCTAAGCCCATACCGCTTCTGTGGGTTACCAAATCTCTAACCGTAAAATTTTCCGTAACCCAAGCATCATGCAATTGAAATTCTGGTATATGCTTACGGACTTTATCATCCCAGTTTAACTCACCAGCATCTACCATCATTGCCAATGCAAAACATGTAAACCCCTTACTATTAGATGCTACACCAACTAAGGTTTCATCGTTCATATTCTTTTTATTGGTTAATGAACGCACACCATGACCTTTAGAATAGACCACTTTACCATCTTTGTAAATACCTACTGAAATTCCAGGTACATCAAATGTGGTTAGTGTTTCGGATACAAGTTTATCTAAATCTTGCTCTTCAATTTGAGCTGTTAATAGTAAAGTCGAAATAAAAAATAATGAAGCAAGTAGTTTTTTTAAAAACATGGTTTATTAATTATTAAAGATTATCCTCAAAGATAGTAAAATGTTATATGGATTTAAGACTGAAAACAAATGCTTCAATTATCTTTGCTTTTATGATTATAAATTACAAAAACAGCAAAATTCATTATACCAAAACAGGAAAAGGTGAAACGATTGTTTTACTTCACGGTTTTCTAGAATCCTTAGAAATGTGGAATGATTTTGTACCACATTTAGCAAAAAAACATCAAGTTATTTGCGTTGATTTATTGGGTCATGGAAAAACAGATTGCATTGGTTATGTTCATACTATGGAAGATATGGCAGCATCTGTATATGAGGTTCTAAAATTTAACAAGGTTAAAACTGCACATTTTATAGGACACTCAATGGGTGGATATGTGTCTTTGGCGTTTGCCGAAAAACATCCAGAATTTTTTAAAGGATTGTGTTTGCTAAACTCCTCTTATGATGCAGATGATAATGAGCGTAAATTAATACGGTCGCGCGCATGTAAAATGGCAAAAATGAATTATAAAGTTCTTGTTAATATGTCTTTCTCTAATCTATTTACAGAAGAAAGTAAGCGAAAATTTGAAAACGAATACAATAAAGCATTACAATTAGCCTTACAAACACCTATTCAAGGTTATATTGCTGCACAAGAAGGGATGACATTGAGACCAAATCGATTTGAACTATTTAAAAATTTGAACGCTAAAAAATTGATTATAATTGGCAAAAAAGATGGATTAATAAATAGCAAACAAGTTATTAATGAAATTAAAGAATCAAACATTGAATATGTAGAATTTTCGGAAGGACACATGAGTTCTATCGAAAATAAATCAGAATTATCTTACACATTATTACGTTTTATCGAAAAATAACCCCTTTTAACGTTTTGTTTGTGGTTTTTTTCTAAGTTTACATTCCAAATCAACAGAAAATTTGTAAAACGTCTTAAACATGAAACCTACAAAACTATACTGCGAAATATTTGGTCACAACTATAAAATGACCAAAAAGGTAACAAACCATGTAAAGGAGTACACCTGCAAATGTTGCAAAAAACAACTAACAACAAGTAGTACTGGCCGACTTATAGAACTAACAGAAAAACGTCAAGAAATAAATTCTGCCTTAGAGCGTATTTACAATTCTAGAACATTGCGTTTACAGCAAAAATTAGTCAGTTCATCGATCTATTAAATGTTAATAACTTTCTAATAATAAATTTTACTATATTCCCTTCCCTTTTAATGCGAATCCCTCTAGAAATATAGTTGATGAAAAACGTTTATTGCTCGTTATTTGGACATGACTACAAAGTCTCCAAAAATGTTACTTACCATGTAAAAGAATACAAGTGTAAAAATTGTAAATCTGAAATGACCATTGATGGTGAAGGAAAATTTATTCCGTTAACGCCAAAATTTAAAGAAATCAATACTGTTTTACATCGAGTTCACACAAAACGATTAGAAAAAAGTCAAAGATTTACTCTTCTTGAGATTTAAGAGCATTCCAACCTTTTGCAATAATCGGAATCTTTTCATCAGCTCTAGTCACCAAATGCATACCTCTGTCTTCTTCTGTTATATAACCAATAACCGTTAAATTAGGATTGCCTTTTATTTTTGGGTAATCTTCTTGAGATACTGTCATTAACAATTCATAGTCTTCGCCTCCATTTAGTGCAATAGTTGTACTATCTACATTAAACTCTTCACAAGTAGAAATAAGTTGAGGATCTAAAGGAATTTTATTTTCATAAATATCAACACCCACTTTACTTTGTTTACATAAGTGTATAATCTCTGATGATATACCATCACTCACATCAATCATACTTGTTGGTTTCACCTTTAATTCTCTCAGTAATTCTACAATATCTTTACGTGCTTCAGGTTTTAATTGACGCTCAATAATATAAGTGTACATTGATAAATCTGGTTGGTTGTTTGGGTTTACTTTAAAAACCTCTTTTTCTCGTTCTAAAACTTGTAATCCCATAAAAGCACTACCAACATCACCTGTTACAACCACTAAATCATTTGGTTTTGCACCAATGCGCAATACTTCACTTCCTTTTTCTACCTCACCGATAGCAGTAACAGAAATAATTAATCCAGATGTAGAAGACGTTGTATCACCTCCAACAACATCAACATTATAAACTTTAGCAGCAGTTGTTATACCTGCATATAATTCTTCTAAAGCCTCTAACGGAAAACGATTTGAAACAGCAATAGATACCGTAACTTGAGTCGCCATTGCATTCATGGCATAAATATCAGACAGATTAACAACTATAGCCTTATAACCAAGATGTTTTAAAGGCGCATAACTTAAATCAAAATGAACACCTTCTACCAATAAATCAGTGGACACAACAACTTGTTTCTTTCCAAAATTTAAAACAGCAGCATCATCTCCTATTGCTTTTACAGTAGATTTTTGAGTTACTTTAAAGTGCTCTGTTAAATGTTCTATAAGTTTAAACTCTCCTAATTCACTCAAAGGAGTACGTTGTGGGTTTTTATCTTCAATCATAGTGCAAAAATATTATGCTTTTTTTTAATTGTAACCAATTATAGAATAATTTATAATTTATTTTAAGAGTAGAATCATTCAATCCAACTAATATATCAGCATAAAGCCATTGAATTTTAACATTAAAACCAAAAACATTGTGCATTTCATCGAAAAATCTCGTATTTCGACTTGTTTTAAGTTGTATTTTTTAAATTGCTCTACCCTAAGTTTACAACCTATGAAACCCAAAACTAACCCAATCCTACCATGCGCCATATTTGGCCATAACTACAAAAGATCAAAGACCTACATCGATCATACTGCTGAGCTCACTTGCACTCATTGTGATGCCGTAGTTATTACAGATTCTAATGGTAATTTTGAAAATAATACTGTTACAAATAGTCAGTTAAAAGATACACTACAAGAATTGTATAGACTTACAAGAACAGTTTCTAAAACAAAAGTGACTTCATAATTAAGTATTTCCTTGGCTGTTAAGTCATAGTTAAATCTTATTAAATCATATACTAATATAATGTTAGTGTCTATGGTTAAACCCTTGTTATATCGTATATTTGCATTCTATTTAGAACTAATCTAGTTAAAATATATGATTAAAGTCTCTGATCACGCAAAAAAGAAAGTCATAGAACTAATGACTGATGATGGCTACAACCCAAGTACAGACTATGTTAGAGTAGGTGTAAAAAGTGGTGGTTGTTCTGGGCTGTCTTACGATTTAAAGTTTGATAAAACACAAGCCGAAGACGACAAAGTTTTTGAAGACAACGATATTAAAATCATTGTGGATAAAAAGAGTTTTCTTTACCTAATTGGGACAACGTTAGAATATTCAGGTGGATTAAACGGAACAGGTTTTGTTTTCAACAACCCTAATGCCAACCGCACATGTGGTTGTGGAGAAAGTTTTTCGCTATAATAGAGAGTCCATCCTAACCTTTCTGAAAGGAACGAGTTTAAAAATCACGCAAAAAAAATTATGAGTAAATATACTGAAGACGATTTAAGGGAAGAATTAAAAACCAAAGAATACGAATATGGTTTTTATACAGATATTGAATCTGAAACATTTCCTGTTGGACTTAATGAAGAAGTTGTTATTGCTATTTCTAAGAAAAAAAATGAACCAGAATGGATGACAGAATGGCGTTTGGAAGCCTTTAAAATTTGGAAAGAAATGGAAGAGCCTGATTGGGCTAATGTACATTACGAAAAACCAGATTTTCAAGCTATATCATATTATTCTGCACCAAATAGTAAACCAAAATACGATAGTATTGATGAAGTTGACCCAGAATTACTGGCAACTTTTGAAAAATTAGGTATATCATTAGATGAGCAAAAGAAATTAGCAGGTGTTGCTATGGATGTCGTTGTAGATTCAGTTTCTGTGGCTACAACATTTAAAAAGACTTTAGGCGAAAAAGGCATCATTTTTATGAGTATTTCTGAGGCTATAAAAGAACATCCAGAATTAGTAAGAAAACATCTTGGTACTGTTGTACCTCAAAAAGACAATTTTTATGCTGCTTTAAATTCTGCCGTTTTTAGTGATGGCTCATTCTGTTATATTCCAAAAGGTGTGCGCTGCCCAATGGAATTATCGACCTATTTTAGAATTAATCAAGCAGGTACAGGACAGTTTGAAAGAACCCTTGTGATAGCAGACGAAGGTAGTTATGTCTCTTACTTAGAAGGTTGTACTGCACCAAGTAGAGACGAAAATCAATTACATGCAGCGGTTGTAGAATTAATTGCATTAGATGATGCAGAAATTAAATATTCTACAGTACAAAACTGGTATCCAGGAAATGCTGAAGGTAAAGGAGGTGTTTTTAACTTTGTAACTAAAAGAGGGCTTTGTGAGAAAAATGCAAAAATATCTTGGACACAAGTAGAAACAGGTTCTGCGGTAACATGGAAATATCCTAGTTGTGTTTTAAAAGGTGATAATTCAGTTGGTGAGTTTTATTCTATAGCTGTAACTAATAATTATCAGCAGGCAGATACTGGCACCAAGATGATTCACTTAGGTAAAAATACAAAATCAACAATTATATCTAAAGGCATTTCTGCTGGTAAGTCTCAAAACTCTTATCGTGGATTAGTACAAGTAAGTTCTCGAGCAGAAAATGCACGTAACTTTTCGCAATGTGATAGTTTACTAATGGGTAATGAATGTGGTGCACACACGTTTCCATACATTGAAGCGAAAAATAAAAGTGCAATGATTGAGCACGAAGCAACCACGAGTAAAATTGGTGAAGACCAAATTTTTTACTGTAATCAAAGAGGTATAGATACAGAAAAAGCCATTGCTTTAATAGTAAATGGATTTAGTAAAGAAGTATTAAACAAATTACCAATGGAATTTGCAGTAGAGGCTCAGAAATTATTAGAAATTAGTTTAGAGGGTTCTGTAGGATAATATGTCCGTAAGGTATAAAACACCTTTTAGGTACTAAAAAAAAAGTTTAATTATAATAATTCGGTATTTCAGGATAGAGAAAATGAAAAAATTTAACCTTATTATCTTTTTAGCGTTAGCGATATTTTCATGTAAAAATGAAACAAAAACTAACGAAGTTAATTTAGAAGAGAACAGAGCAAAATCGTTCGATCAAAATGATGGGTTGATAACCATAAAGGGAGATTTTGTTTATTTTGGTAAAGCTGCCGTTTTGCAAACTTCTAATGAAATTTATGGCGTAGTTATAGACGACAACTTACAGCTTTTAGAAAAACAAGTTAAGCCATATAAGAAAGAAGCAACAGATATGGTTCCTGTAACTGTAAGAGTTAGGAAATTCAAAAAACCAGAAGGCGAAGAAGGCTGGCCTTTTAGAGTTGAAATTAAAGAAATATTAAAGGTGGAAACACCAAATACAGATTCAAAAGACGTTATAAAATTAGCAAAATAAGACTATGTTAAAAATCAACAACTTGCACGCAAGTATAGAAGACAAAGCCATATTAAAAGGTATTAATCTCGAGGTAAAAGCAGGAGAAGTTCATGCTATAATGGGACCAAATGGCTCAGGAAAAAGTACACTAGCCTCAGTAATTGCTGGCAAAGAAGAATATGAAGTAACCGAAGGCTCTATTTTATTAGAAGGTGAAGATATTGAAGAATTAGCGGCTGAAGAGCGTGCACATAAAGGTGTGTTTTTATCTTTTCAATATCCTGTAGAAATTCCTGGAGTAAGTGTTACTAACTTTATGAAAACTGCAATTAACGAAACAAGAAAAGCTAAAGGATTAGAAGATATGCCTGCTAAAGACATGTTGAAAATGATTCGTGAAAAATCTGAGCTTTTAGAAATAGACCGTAAGTTCTTATCGCGTTCTTTAAACGAAGGATTCTCTGGTGGTGAAAAGAAACGTAACGAGATTTTTCAAATGGCCATGCTAGAACCAAAATTAGCTATCTTAGACGAAACGGATTCTGGTTTAGACATTGATGCACTTCGTATTGTTGCTAATGGTGTCAATAAATTAAAATCTAAAGACAACGCTGTTATTGTTATTACACACTACCAACGTTTATTAGACCATATTGTACCAGATTTTGTTCATGTTTTATACAATGGAAAAATTGTAAAATCTGGAGGAAAAGAATTAGCACACGAGTTAGAAGCTAAAGGTTACGATTGGATAAAAGAAGAAGTAAACGCTTAATTTAGTAGGCAGTCGGTCAGTCTTAAGCTTGCAGTAAGTAACCTAAGACTATCAACCAACAACTAACAACTAATACAAATGAGTTTAAAAGAAAAATTAGTATCGTCATTTATGGCATTTGAAGACACAGTAGATGTGCACTCGTCCATACATGACATTCGTACTGAAGCCATAAAAACTTTTGAAGCAGAAGGATTTCCTACTAAGAAATTAGAAGATTGGAAATACACATCCTTAAATACTGTTTTAAAACAAGATTACAGTGTGTTTCCCAAGCATGAAAATGATATTGAATTTAAAGATGTAAAGAAATATTTTATACATGAGATAGATGCTTATAAAATTATTTTTATTGACGGAAAATATGCTTCTAACCTATCTCAAACCACACATGATGGTTTAGATGTATGCTTAATGTCTTCAGCTTTAACAAAACCAAAATACAAAGTTATTATTGATAATTATTTCAATAAAATTGCATCAAAAGATGGTTTGTCATCATTAAATACTGCATTTTCACATGAAGGTGCTTACATCAATATTCCAAAGAATAAAGTTGTAGACAAACCAATTCAAATTATCCATTTTTCAACAGGAAATGAATCTGCAGTGCTATTACAACCTCGTAACCTCATTGTAGTTAACGAAAATGCACATGTTCAGATTATAGAACGTCACCAGAGTTTAACGGACAACCCTGTTTTAACCAATTCTGTAACTGAAATCTTTACTAATAAACGTGCTATTGTAGATTATTATAAAATTCAGAATGATAAGCAAAGTGCTTCATTAATTGATAACACTTACGTCAATCAAAAACAAGAAAGTTTAGCTAAAGTGCATACCTTTTCTTTTGGTGGTAAATTAACTAGAAACAATCTTAATTTTTACCAAAATGGAGAGCGTATTGATTCTACCATGAAAGGAATTACCATAATTGGAGATAAGCAACACGTAGACCACAACACGTTAGTACACCACATAGAACCAAATTGCGAAAGCCACCAAGATTACAAAGGTATTTTTGATGATAGCGCAACAGGTGTTTTTAATGGAAAAGTTGTTGTAGAAAAGGAAGCGCAAAAAACCAATGCGTTTCAAGCTAATAATAACATCTTAATGAGTGACAAAGCATCCATTAACACCAAGCCTCAGCTTGAAATTTTTGCAGATGATGTAAAATGTTCTCACGGTTGTACGATTGGTCAGTTAGATGAAAGTGCAATGTTTTACTTACGATCTAGAGGAATACCTGAGAAAGAAGCTAGAGCATTATTAATGTTTGCCTTTAGTAACAACGTGATGGATTCGGTTAAAATACCAGAACTAAAAAATAGAATTACTAAGATTATAGCTAAGAAATTAGGTGTAAATCTTGGGTTTGACTTATAACTTATACAACAACAGATCTTTAAGGTTTTGAAAACCTTAAAGATCTTAATTATTCACAAAAAAAGGATGGCCATTTAGCGATCCTTTTCTTTTTTAAATACAATTTCCCTAACAGTCCCATCACAAGATAAAAGCATACCTTGTACTCTGTTGTTTTCATCTTTTACAAAATGATAAAGTGTTCTATCATTATTACCATATTGGTTTAACTGAATGGGATATAAATTTACACTTTGCTTTCCTGCGTAAGACAATTTAAGCTTATGGTCTTCTTCAAAAAAACGATAAGTAACATCTAATTCTTCCGAATAAAAATCTCCCACAAAATCTGAGACTTCAATGCCTTCAGCATCAATAAATTTAGCATATTTAAAATAAAATGGTGTACCTCCAAATGAAATAATCATATCGTGAGATGCTGAAGGTGTAAAATCATATTTCACGTTCTGGCTTTGGGTTCTATGAAACTTGTTTTCGTCAAATTGCACGAGTGCAGCAGCAGTTCTTCCCATAGAACCAATAGATTTTAGGGTATCGTTTTCTACAAATAATGTCATAGTCATATCGCTATTGACCTCTTTATATTCGCCAATAAATGCCTTGAAATCCTGTTCTTTAAATCTTATTTTTTCTTCCTTTATATCTTTAAACTTTTCTTTGTCTTCAATTAAAATATCTAAAATCTGGTATCCAATTTTTGGGGCATCTATAGATTGAGAATTGGTTAAAACAATAATACCTAGTTGCTTTTTAGAAATAGTAATTAATTGCGTACGTCCACCAAACCCAAAACCACTATGATGTGCTGTTTTATAACCTTTGTAGTTATCTATCATTAATCCTCTTGCATAGGTTGTCTTCTCGCCAGACTTTAATACTTCGGTTTCTTTTAAAAATTGAGCTAAGGATGTAAATTCTAAAATTTGTTCATTGAGCATTTGCATCCAAATAGCCATGTCATTGGCAGAAGAACCCATACTACCTGCTCCATAACTTAATTGACTACTTGTAGAAAACTTGAAGCCTTCTTTCTGTTGCTGATAACCAACAGCTTTGTTTTTAATTGGTTTACCGTGTTCTACTCTAACAAAAGTGGAATTCATTTGCAAGGGACTTAGAATTTTTAGCCTTAAATAATCATTGAGGTTTTGTTCTGAAATTCTTTCAATTATTAGCGCTAAAAGATTATAATTGGTATTAGAATAACTAACTTTTTCTCCTGGTTGATTATTTAATCCTTTTTGTTTGCATGCCAATTGAAGCACAGTATTATTATCATAATAAGATGTGTCATAATCAAAACCTGACAAATACATTAAGGTATGGTAGTTCCTAATTCCACTTGTATGGTTTAATAAATGCTTAATTTTTATAATATTATTATACTTTGGAAATTCTGGCAAATACGTTCTAATATCATCCTCTAAATTTAATTTTCCGTCATTAATCAATGCCCAAACAGCAGATGCGGTAAACTGTTTAGCAACGGATGCCAAACTAAAAATCGTTGAATCCGAATTTTTGATGTTGTAGTTTAAATTTGAAAGTCCAAACCCTTTAGAGTAAATAGATTTTCCTTGGTTAATAACCCTTACAGTTACTCCTGGCGCTTCATTAGAATCGTAAACTTCTAATAGTTCATCAATCTTTTTAGTGATATCAGTTTGTGTTGTTGCAGAACAATAGACAATCAAGCATATCAGAAAACAGCAATATCTTAAGACTGACATTGCTGATATTTTTGATAGAAATAGGTAGGAATCAATCCGAAATTAAGAAACAGAAAGCCGATAAAAACGATAACACCTCTGTATGGCCATGTCAAAAACTCAAACATTGCACCAATTCCGAGAATAAAAAATGTTACAAATCCGAGGATGTAGAATGATTTCTTCATAATAAATGTTTTAAGAATATTTGTGAATAGATTTTTTATAGGCTGCATAAAAATGAGCAGGAAGTATTACTAATACTGACACTACAATTACACCAAGTAAATAAGCATTTGCATAAGGCCATTGCATCATTTGAAAAACTAAGCTAACAACCAATAAAAGGATGACTAAGAAGCCTGCAGAGAATTTTAACTTATTTACAAAAATGATTTCTTTAGCTAATTTTTGATGATTAGTTTCTAATTGTAGATTCTGAAAACTTGCATAACCACCAAATTTCTGTAAAGCTTGTTGATACAACCTATTAAAATCTTCAGAATCTTGATTTTCAATATAAGTGCAGATATGGTCTAGTAAATCTTCCCTTAAATCAATATTTTCCACACCATACAAAGACAAGCTATTTTCAATAAACGTGATATGTTTTTCTGTTAATTCCATGTTTATATGGGTTTTGGATTAAAAATCAGGCTCAACGTTTCTATAAAATCATTGATTTCCTCAGTAACGGTTTCAACCATTTTTTTACCTTCCTTGGTTACTTTATAATACTTTCTAACACGCTTACCAATAAATACTTTTTCAGTTTCTAAAACCTTCTTTGCTTCAAGCTTATGTAAAATTGGATATAATGCACCTTCCGAAATATCAATTTTTCCTGATGTCATCTTCTTTACTTCTTGTGTAATCTCATAACCGTACATTTTACCCTTGTTATTAATAAGCGTTAAAATAATAGGTTGTAACGTTCCTTTAGTTAATTCTTTACTATACATATTACAAATATACATTTTATATAAATGTATCCAAATAAAATGTGTTTTATTTATTTTAATGCATACCTATTAGTTTTTCTTTAAGAACATTGCGTTGTATCTTTGTATTTAGCAATTCAGATAATGTTAGACGTACAAAACATAAGAAAAGACTTCCCCATTCTCAATAGAACGGTTAATGGGAAACCACTCATATATTTCGATAATGCTGCAACTTCGCAAACACCTCAGCAAGTCATTGATGTTATTGTAGATTATTACAGCAATTACAATGCAAATATTCATAGAGGTGTGCATAGTTTAAGCCAGGAAGCAACGGACGCTTATGAGCAAGCACGTATTAAAATTCAGAAACATTTTAATGCTAAACACAGTTACGAAATCATTTATACTGCTGGTACAACGCATAGTATCAATTTAGTTGCTAACGGCTTTTCTTCACTCTTAAAAAAAGGAGATGAAATTATTGTTTCTGCTTTAGAGCACCACAGTAATATTGTGCCATGGCAAATGCTTTGTGAACGCACAGGAGCCAGTTTAAAAGTCATTCCGATGAATGAAAATGGCGAATTAATTATGTCAGCATACGATGCGCTTTTAAACGACAACACCAAATTGGTCTTTGTAAATCATATTTCTAATGCTTTAGGAACCATAAATCCTATTGAATATATTATAGAAAAAGCACACCAGGTTGGCGCTGCTGTTTTAGTAGATGGTGCTCAATCTTGTCCGCATTTAAAACCAGACGTTCAAGCTTTAAATGTTGATTTCTATGTGTGTTCTGCCCACAAAATTTGCGGACCAACAGGAGTTGGTATGCTTTATGGAAAAGAAGAATGGCTGAATAAGTTACCACCTTACCAAGGCGGAGGCGAAATGATTGCAGAAGTGTCTTTTGAAAAAACAACCTACGCAGCCTTACCTCATAAATTTGAAGCAGGAACACCAAATATTTGTGGTGGTATTGCTTTTGGTGCAGCAATAGATTATATGAACAGCATTGGTTTTGATAACATTGCCCAATACGAACATGAACTATTAGAATACGGCACCGAACAATTACAACAAATTGAAGGTTTAAAAATTTACGGCACAGCCAAAGAAAAAACATCCGTCATTTCCTTTAACGTAAGCAATATTCATCCTTATGATATTGGAACAATATTAGATAAAATGGGTATAGCAGTTAGAACAGGTCATCATTGTGCACAACCAATAATGGATTTCTATAAGATTCCCGGAACAATTAGAGCTTCCTTTATGTTCTATAATACTAAAGAAGAAATAGATGCTTTTATTGTTGCCTTAAAAAAGGCGATAATGATGCTGTCCTAAAATTTGGCATCAATTATGTATCTTACAGTTTAAAACTCTTTATAGATGAAAATATTACTCAGTATATTTATGCTTTTGGCAACAGCGAATTCTTGTAATTCATCCAAAAAAGCAATTGAAACCAACAAAAAAATGCAAGAAGTACTTTTAGGAACCTATTATGTAACACAACTTGGAGATACTGATGTTTCTTCTTACAAAATAACCATAAATTTCGATGACACTGAAAAAAAAGTCACTGGTTTTGCTGGCTGTAATAGTTTTTTTGGCACCTATACTTTAGAAAACAACACGTTAACTTTTGGCAATATCGCTTCTTCAAAAAAATTATGTCCAGGTACTATTTCACAAACCGAACGTCAGTTTTTAAAGGCTTTAAATTCGGTTAACGCATTTTCTATAAAGGATAACCTTATTTCATTTTCTGAAAACGATGACATTTTAATTACAGGAACAAATACAATTATCACCTCTAATAAAAGTAGCGTTGTTACTAATGATATTGAATATAAAACCTCAGTAAAATACACTACTACTACAAGAGGTTCATACGATTTTATATCAATTTCAAAATCTAATATTTTATTGTCTAAAGACAAAGGTCTTCAAAACATCCTTAAATACAATACAGATTCTAAAGATTGGGAAGCCATACAAAAACTAATTAAAGGCTTAGATGTTGAAACAATTAAAGATTTAATTCCGCCTTCTAAAAACTATCAATTAGATGGCGCACAACATGCTAATCTAGCCGTAATTATTGGAGATATTGAATATATGACACCAACATTTGACCATGGAAATCCTCCAGAAGCAATAGAAGTATTAGTTAATAAAGTGTTATCCATCAAAGAAAACACCGCTAAAAACTAACGATTTTGTAATTTTGCACAAAAGAATGAGACTATGACTATTGAAGAAGTACAAAACGAAATTATTGATGAATTTTCAATGTTTGAAGATTGGGAGGAACGCTACCAATACATGATTGACCTTGGAAAAGATTTACCTTTAATTGAAGAAAAATATAAAACTGAAGATAACATCATTAAAGGTTGCCAAAGTAAAGTTTGGGTGCATGCCAATATGAAGGACGATAAAGTAAACTTTACAGCAGATAGTGATGCTATTATTACAAAAGGTATAATTGCTATTTTAATTAGAGTTTTTTCTAATCAACACCCAAAAGATATCCTAGAAGCCAACACTGATTTTATTGACAAAATTGGTCTAAAAGAACATTTATCACCTACTAGAGCTAATGGTTTAGTTAGTATGATAAAACAATTAAAAATGTATGCAATTGCATACCAAACACAACTAAATTAGTTAATACATTTACAAAATGAGCAACTCAACTATAGATACAGCAGTGTTAGGTGAAAAAATCCTAAGAGTTATAAAAACAATTTACGATCCAGAAATACCAGTAGACATTTATGAATTAGGATTAATTTATGATGTCTTTGTAAACGAAGATTTAGAAGTAAAAATCTTAATGACGCTAACTACACCAAATTGCCCAGTAGCAGAAACATTACCATTAGAGGTAGAAGAAAAAGTAAAATCTATTAATGAAGTTAAAGACGCTATAGTAGAAATCACTTTTGATCCACCTTGGTCACAAGATTTAATGAGCGAAGAAGCCAAGTTAGAACTTGGTATGTTATAGAATCTTCTAGTAGTTTTATTAGCAGTTCGCGGTATTTAGTTAAATTTAAGAAATTCAAAATATGGATGAGATAATAAATAGAGTCGCTAACAGCAAATTAAAAGTCATTGATTTAGAAGATTACTATCCCGAAGGAAAGCGAGTGCTCTTTGATATTAAAGATTGGTTGCTAGAAGGGTTAGTGTTAAGGGAAAAAGAATTTAGAGTTTCTGTTGCATCACATAATTGGGAGCAGTACCAAGATTGTTATGTTGCTTTACATTGCTCTACTGATGCTATTGTGCCAGATTGGGCTTATATGCTAATTACTCTAGAGCTTCAGGCCTATTCAAAATTATCTATAATTGGATCTTTAGAAATGTTAGAATCTTTATTGTATGCTGAAATCATTTCAAATTTAGATCTTTCAGAATATCAAAATGCACCTGTAATAATAAAAGGATGCTCAAACAAACCAGTACCTTCTAATGCTCTCATTTTACTTTCCCAAAAATTAAAACCTGTTGTAAAATCAATTATGTTTGGCGAGGCTTGTTCTTCTGTTCCACTGTTCAAAAAGAAATAGTTCTTTCAATTTGTGACCTATTATTAGTTTAGGTGTCTTATCAGTGGTGATTTTATTGAAAAAAAAATAACGAAATTCAATAAAGCATTATATTTGCAAATTAATAACAATTTAATTTATTAAAAATTAATCCATTATGAACAAAAAATTACTTCTATCAGTATTCCTCCTATTGATAGTAACTTTAAGTTTTGCGCAAACTAAAGAAGAATTAGAAGCTCAAAAAGCCGAAAAACAAGCAGAAGCTGACAAATTTCAAGGAGAAGCTAATGCGTTACAAGCACAAATAAATGCTCTACCAGGTTGGAGAACAGGTGCTTTTGGAACAATAGGTGGTAACTTATCTAAATTTAATGATTGGTATGGCCAAGGAACTCCTGATCTTTCTTCTGGAAGCTTTGGTATTACTTTAAATGCATTTGCTAACAAAATTGAAGACAAATATTTTTGGAGAAACTCTTTATTAACAAACTTAAACTGGATTAAGTTTGATGACAAAAATGATCCAGATGATGATGATAGCTTTAAAAACGGTACTGACGTATTTAACATCTCTTCACTTTATGGTAGAAATTTAAGTAAAACTTGGGCTGTCTCTGGTTTAATGGAATACAGAACTACACTTTTAGACAACTTTAATGATCCTGGTTATTTAGATGTTGGTGTTGGTGCAACTTGGACTCCTATTGAAAATTTAATAGTAGTAATTCACCCATTAAACTACAACTTTGTATTTGCTGATAACGATTCTGTTTTTGATTCTTCTATGGGTGCAAAAATAGTTGCAGATTATACAAGACAAATTGGTGCAATTAACTTTAAAACTAACTTTTCTACATTCCAAAGTTACAAGTCTAGCGAATTATCTAACTGGACATGGACAAACTCTTTTGGTTATACACTATGGAAAATGATTGGTGTTGGTTTTGATTTTGGTTTAAGAAGCAACCAACAAGAAGCAGCTAATGCTCAAGGTGTTGATTTATCAGATGCTGATAACAATTTACAATCTTACTATACATTTGGTTTAAGCTACAAGTTTTAAGCCAACAAAATATTTATAAAAAAAAGAGGTCTTGTTTAAGACCTCTTTTTTTGTTTCAATAATTATCTTAATTATTCTATATCCTCAACATCTGGATACAAGAAATGATTATAAGGAAAGCGTGTTATATGTATTTCTCTAACTTCTTTATAAACGCGTTTTCTAAACTCGTCCATATTTTCTTTATTGATAGCAGAAATAAATAAGGCATTGTCTCCCACTCTATTCATCCAAGTTCGTTTCCATTCTTCTATAGAATAATTGGCTTCGGTTCGTTCTGAAATTAAATCATCTTCATCAAAAGGTTCTGCCTGGTAGGCATCAATTTTATTAAACACCATAATGGTTGGCTTATCCTTACTATCAATATCATCTAAAATTTGGTTTACCGACTCTATATGTTCTTCAAAATTAGTGTGTGAAATATCTACTACATGAAGTAACAAATCTGCCTCTCTAACTTCATCTAGCGTACTTTTAAAAGATTCTACTAATTGTGTTGGTAATTTTCTTATAAACCCAACGGTATCGCTAACTAAAAAAGGTAAATTCCCAATAACTACTTTTCTTACAGTTGTATCTAACGTTGCAAAAAGTTTGTTCTCAGCGAAAACATCACTTTTACTAATCACATTCATCAAAGTAGATTTACCAACATTTGTATAACCTACTAAAGCAACACGCACCATTTTACCACGATTGCCACGTTGTACTGCCATTTGTTTGTCAATGGTTTTAATCTTTGCTTTTAGCAACGCTATTTTATCACGTACAATACGTCTATCGGTTTCAATTTCTGTTTCTCCTGGTCCACGCATTCCAATTCCACCTTTTTGTCTTTCTAGGTGCGTCCACATTCCCTTTAATCTGGGCAATAAATATTCACATTGTGCTAATTCTACCTGCGTTCTGGCATAACTTGTTTGTGCACGTTGTGCAAAAATATCTAAGATAAGATTAGTTCTATCTAAAATCTTACAATTCAGTATTTTACTAATATTTCGTTCTTGGGCAGGTGATAATTCATCATCAAAAATTACTGTCCCTATATCATTCTCTTTTACAAACTTAGTGACATCTTCCATTTTCCCTGTACCTATAAAAGTTTTTGGATTAGGCATTGTCATTTTTTGCGTAAATCGCCTAATCACCTCACCTCCTGCTGTATAGGTCAAAAATTCTAACTCATCTAAGTATTCCTTAGACTTCTCTTCATCTTGATCTTGAGTAATTACACCAATAAGTACAGCTTTCTCTAAAGCAATATCTTTTTTCTCTATCATAAATTAATTAAAGTACAAAGTTAAGCAAATGGATTATTCCAATATAATATTTTAAAATCCTATATTTATTGCCATGATTAATAATACTGAAAATTTTACTATTGCATTTTATAATATCGAAAATTTATTCGATGTAAACAACAACCCTTTTACCTATGATGACGACTTCACACCAACTTCAATAAAACGTTGGACACCAAAACGTTATCAAAACAAATTACTAAAATTAGGCACTGTAATTTCTCAAATAGGCAATGAAAATTCTAAAGCTTCACCTGCAATAATTGGCTTAGCTGAAGTTGAAAATAAAAAAGTATTATCAGATTTAGTAAATAGTAAAAATCTAATAGAACAAAATTATAGTTTTATACATTACGATTCTAAAGACGAAAGAGGAATAGACGTCGCTCTTCTCTATAAAAGTGACCTTTTTAAAGTATCACATTCTGAGACGTTTTCAGTTTATTTTGAAAAGGAACCAGGTCAGCAAGATTACACTAGAGATATTTTATTGGTAAAAGGAGAACTTAACAATGAACCTATTAATATTATTGTTAACCATTGGTCTTCTAGACGAGAGGGTGTAAAAGAGACCGAATTTAAACGGATCGCAGCCGCAAAAGTTGTAAATTCTATTATAGAGGAAGTAAAAAACAATGATATCCATTCAAAATTTATTGTTATGGGCGATTTTAATGACAACCCTAACTGTACTAGTTTACTCTTATTAGAAAATGAAAGTGCCCTTTACAATCCATTTAAAACAGTTTGGTCTCGTGATAATGGAAGTTTAAACCATAATTTTCAGTGGCACTTGTTTGATCAAATTTTATTCTCAACTAATTTTTTTGATACTTCCAATTCTAAATTAATTTTTAGTGACGCACAAGTATTTAACAGTAAGTTTCTTACACAATACAAAGGGAAATATAAAGGTCAACCATTTAGAACCTATTCAGGCAAAAAATACAAGGGAGGATTTAGTGATCATTTCCCCGTTTTTATTGATTTGAAGACATCTTAAAAATCGACCAAACCTTTTGTCGATTATAACGGTAGTTAATCTATTATAGTAGTGTTAACATCTTGTTAATAGGCATTTTTTATATATTCGACTTCGCATAGATTTAAACGCCTAACCAACGATTAACATGCAAATTACATCATAACTTTTATCAAACACTAGCAAAATTCCTTATAATCAACTGATTGAAAGGGAGATAAACAAATTTTAACAAACCGATTAATAATGAAAAAAAGTACTTTACTATTATTTGCACTTTTTGCCATGCTATCACAGGTCAATTCACAAGTGACAATAGGAGCGGGTAATCTGGAATCTGAGAATGCTCCCTTCGAGGCATATTATGGATATTCTTACTCGCAAACGGTCTATTTAGCTTCAGAAATTAATGCTTCGGGTAACATTACTGATATTCAATGGTATTACAGTGGTACTACTGCATTACCAAATAGTCAGGAATTAGTTATTTACATGGCTGAGTTACCGAGAACAGAATATGCAGACACGGATGATTGGGAGCCTATAGCGTCCTTTACTCAAGTCTATACTGGAGGTATCACTGTTACCGCAGGTACTGAAGGTTGGGTTACAATAACATTAGATACGCCTTTTGCCTATACTGGAACTGACAATTTAGTTATTGCAGTAGAAGAAAACCTTGTGGACTATGACAACTTTGCCGATGACTTCTATAATTCGCAAGTAGCTACTAATAGAACAATATCTTACTATAACGATAGTACTAATCCTGATCCGGCTACACCGCCAACGGCAAACAATATTGATGATACTATACCTAATATAATTTTAGGTGGTATTACACAAGCATGTCCTACGCCTAGTGATATAAGTGCTTCAGGTATTACTTCTGATGAAGCAATGTTATCTTGGACAGAAATTGGCTCATCTACCGATTGGAATATCGAATACAATAGTGGTGCAGATTTTACACCAGGAAATAGTGAAGAGGAGAATGCCATTGCTGTAACCGGAACTCCAAATACAACATTAACAGGTTTAACTCCTGCTTCAACTTATTATATTTATTACCAATCTAATTGTGGTTCTGGTGAACTAAGTTCTTGGGCTGGACCATTAATAATTGATACAGAATGTGTAACATTTATTGCTCCATACACTCAAGGTTTTGAAAATGCAGGCGATATTCCATTATGTTGGTCTAATACTGGTGCAGAAGAATGGGAATTTGCTGATGATACTGGGTTTGACCATATTGGAGATAATGGAACAATTACTGGTTCTACTGCAACAAATGGTTATTTTGCTTGGGTAGATTCTTCTGGGACTGAAGGTCCTAGTACATTAACAACTCCGTTAGTTGATGTTAGTGGCTTAATAGCACCAGCACTTTCTTTTTACGAAATTAGTGATAATGAAGGTAATGCTAATAGTACACTAGATGTTGAAGTTTGGGATGGAGCGGCTTGGAATAGCATGGCAACGTATAATACAAATACATCAGGCTGGGAATTAAAAGTAATAGACTTAAGTACTTTAACAATTACTGGAGATGTACAAGCAAGATTCATTTTTTCAGAAACTGAAAGTGGTGACTTTTATGACGATATTGCAATAGACGATGTTACTTTTGATGAAGCTCCTTCTTGTTTTAACCCAACAACATTAACAGCTAGTGCTATTACTTCAAATAGTGCTGAGTTAAGTTGGTCTCAAGATGGTTCTGTAACAATGTGGAATATTGAAATTGTAACTGCAGGTACTGCAGCAACTGGCACACCAACAGATACTGATATCTCAAACCCTTATACTGCTTCAGGTTTAAGTGCAATAACAGGTTATGAATATTATGTTCAGGCTAACTGTGGTAGTGAACTTAGTGGTTGGGCTGGTCCTTTTGCTTTTGAAACACTATGTGATGTATTTATTCCAGATTATATTCAAAACTTTACAAATATTCCAGCAGACTGTTGGGAAGTTGCAGATAATGGAGACGCTACTACAGGACCTACCGATTTAGGAAATAGTAGTTGGACTCAAGATGGCTTCTTGAACGATGGTTTTGACGGCGCATATAAAATTAATTTATGGGTAGCATCAAAAAGTGACTGGCTAATCTCTCCTCAATTTGATTTAACAGGAGGACCTTTTCAGGTAGAATTCGATTTTGGAGTTATGACTTTTGGTAGTAGTACTACTGCTGGTACTTTAGGGTCAGATGATACTGTTCAACTTTTAATGACAAATGACAACGGAGCTACTTGGATAAACTTATTAACCTATGACACTAATTCGGTTATTGCTGCTACTGGTGAGCATCCTGTTGTAGATTTAACCGCATATGCTGGGCAGATAGTTCAGTTTGGAATTTTCGCTTCTGAAGGAACTGTTGATGATACTGCAGATAATGATGTATTTGTAGATAACTTTAGAGTAAGAGGAATCCCTACTTGTCCTGAACCATCAGATTTAACGGCAAATAATTTAAGTTTAACATCAACTGAAGTAGGTTGGACAGAATCTGGTACGGCAACATCATGGAATATTCAATATGGTGAAGCTGGTTTTGCTTTAGGTACAGGAACTATAGAGGCTGGTGTAACAACTAATCCTTATGTATTAACAGGATTAACTTCAGATACTAGTTACGAGTTTTACGTGTCTGCAATTTGTGGTCCTGGTGATGAAAGTTCTTACTTTGGTCCTTTCCAATTCTTCACAGGTTATTGTGAATCTATTCCGACGAGTAACGATGGCGATGGTGTTAACTATGTAAACTTAGGAGTTACAACCTTTACTAGTTTAGGTGATTTAACTTATGAAAATCATACAACACCTTCTGTAAACGTTTTCCAAGGTATTAATACCAATGTTGAAATAGAATTTGGTCATGGTTTTACATATGGAACGAACATTTGGATTGATTTTGATGATAATTTAGTTTTTGATGATACTGAACTTGTATATCAAGGAACATCTTCAGGAGCAAGTTCACCTCATTTATTAGACGCTTCATTTGTAATGCCAATTACAGCACCTTTAGGAGAACACAGAATGCGTATAGGTTCTGCTGATTTTGGCCAATCAACGCCTGACCCTTGTTACAATGGTTCTTGGGGTGTAACTTTAGACTTTACAGTAAACATACAAGAATTACTATGTACACTAGCTGAAGCAGATTATACCGTTACTCCAGATTGTGATAACAGTCAATTTTATATAGACGTCAATGTTACTAGTTTAGGTGATGCCACTTCGTTAGAGATTTCTAACACTTTAGATACTTCAACTGTACAAGCTACAGCAACTGGTGTTTATCAAGCTGGTCCATTCCCTTTTGGAAGTTCTGTAAAAGTATTCGTAACCAATGAGCAAGACAATAATTGTGTAATTAGTAGTGAAACATATGAAGTTTTAGCATGTCCTCCTGCAAACGATGATTGTGTGGATGCTATTGCAGCAGTAGTTAATGCAACAAGTACTTGTGACGCTACAACTCCTGGTACTATTTTGGCTGCTACTCCATCTGGTGTTACAGAAGGAAGTTGTACAGGATCGCCAGATGATGATGTTTGGTTTTCTTTTGAAGCTCTAGATGAGATTCAAATTATCTCAATTATTAACATTGTTGGTGGTACTACTAATATTGACCATGCGCTTTACGAAGGCACTTGTGGTTCATTAACTGAATTATACTGTTCTAATGATGCTGCGGCAATTACACCATCATTAGTTATTGGTAACACGTATTATGTACGAGTATTCAGTGGAGGAACTCAACCAGAAACATCAACTTTTGATTTATGTATTAAACCTGCACCAACAAATATTATTTGTGATAATGCAGAAAACTTCTGTTCTGTTGGTGGTGCATTAACAACTCCAAATGTTATTGGAATTCCAAGTACAGGCCCTGTGGCTTGTTTAGGATCTATTCCTAACCCAACTTGGAATATCATCCAAGTAGGTGAATCGGGTCCAATTGAAATTCAGATTGAACAAACTGATGCTAACGGTAATGGACTAGATGTCGATTTTGTAATATGGGGTCCTTTTACTTCAGTTACACAAGCATGTACAGATATTCTATTAGAAGATTGTCCTTCTTGTCCGTTCTCTAACAATCCAGATACTGGTTTCTATCCATTAGGTAATATTGTTGACTGTAGTTATTCAGCCTCTTCAATAGAGAACCTTTCTATAGACAATGCTGTTAGTGGTGAAATCTACATGTTATTAGTAACTAACTTTAATGGTGGTGCTGGTGATATTACAATTGAGCAAACTAATGCTGATGCTAGTGACAATGGTACTATTGAAGCAGAAATAGACGCTCAAATTACAAGTAACGAGGTAGGTATTCCTGAAGATAATGATCCTACTGAAGCAGATGAAGTTTCCGTTTGTGGATATGAAACTGTTACATTATCAACAAATTCACCTTTTGCTGATGAATTTATATGGTATGAAGATGGCTTTGTTATACCAAATGAAACTTCTAGTACATTAACAGTTCCTTCTGCAGGATTTGGTATAGGCGGAGCAACTAAATATCTAGTTCAAGCTTTCGATAACCAATGTGGATCAGATGCATTTTCTCAAGAAGTAATTATAAATTTCTACGATGACCCAGGTACAATAGCTCCTCAAAATATCACAGTATGTGATGGTCCAGAGGCAAATGGTTCAGAAGAATTTGATTTAGACGCTTTAACTACAGATTTAGGTTTAGGTGACGGATTTACAGTATCATATTATACTAATACAGGTGATGCTAACCAAGCTATTAATGCAGTAAGTTCACCATATACATCTACTGGCGAAACATTAATTATTAGAATTGAAGATACAGATGCTGCTACTAACGATTTCTTAGGATGTCGCCAATTATCACAGGTAGAATTAACTGTTAATCCAAGACCATCTATTAATCAACCAGCTAATTTCATTGTTTGTGATGATGAGGATGGTGCTGTAGATGGTGAAACAAATTTTGACTTAACATCAATCAATGCTGATGTAACTACCGATACTAATATTGAAATTACATACCATAACTCTCAAGCAGATGCAGATGCAGATACTGCTGCTATTGCAAGTCCTTATACTAGTCAAGGAGAAACTATATATGTAAGAGCAGAAGATACAGTTACAGGTTGCTACAGTACAACTTCTTTTAACCTAGAAGTAAATATTGTTCCGTTAGCATCTTTTGATGAAAGTTACGTTTACGCAGTTTGTCCTAATGCAACGGTACCTGTAACAATAGGCATTACCGGAACTAACTTTACAGCAGACGACGTAACAGTAAGCTGGTCATTAAATGGTAACCCAATAAGTGGAAATGGTTTAACATTAAATTCTGTTTTAGTTGAAGGAGATTACTCGGCAACAATAGAATTTAATGATACAGGTTGTGCTAATACTATAACCACATTTGTTGTAGAACTTGAATCTTGTGTTTTCCCAGAAGGAATTTCACCAGGTGTTTCTCCTGGTCAAAATGACACTTTTGATTTAACAAGCTTCAACGTTACTAAACTTGAGATATTCAATAGAAACGGAACATTAGTATACTCCAAAAATAATTATACCAATGAATGGTATGGGCAAACCAATGATGGTGATGAGTTGCCAGTAGGTACATATTTCTATACTGTTGTATATGAAGGTGGAGCGAAGTCTAAAAGTTCTTGGGTATATATTAACAGATAATCAACTAACAGAATCAACTTATTATAATGAAAAAACTCTCTATTATAGCGGTTTTGCTTTTGGCATTTCAAATGCATGGGCAACAAGACCCTCAGTACACGCAGTACATGTATAATATGAATATTATAAATCCTGCTTATGCAGGCTCAAAAGAAAATCTTTCTTTTGGCTTATTATACAGAAATCAATGGTCAAAGATTGATGGTGGACCAGAAACAGGAACTTTCTTTGGTCATGCACCTGTTGGTAATAATCTAGGTCTCGGTCTATCTGTTATTGCAGATCAAATTGGTCCGGTTAAAGAAACCAACGCTTATGTAGACCTTTCCTATACTTTAAAATTAGGTGGTGAACATAATTTGGCATTTGGAATAAAAGCTGGTGCTACATTTCACGATATTGGTTTAGCAGGTATTGATGTTATTGATCCAACTGACCCTTTCTTAAATCAAGATATTAACGAGACAACACCTAATATTGGAGCAGGATTCTTTTATTATACAGACAAATATTATGTGTCTTTATCAGTACCGAACTTATTATCGTCGGTACATTTAGATGATAGTGGTCTTAAAATAGGGTCTGAAACACAACACTATTTCTTTACAGGTGGTTATGTCTTTGATTTATCAGAGAACACAGAGCTTAAACCATCATTCATGGTTAAATCTGCATTTGATGCACCAACATCTTTTGATGTAAATGTTAATGCTAGATTCTATAAAAAGTTTGAAATCGGAGCTTCTTATAGATTAGATGATTCATTTGCTGCATTAATGAATTTTGCATTAACACCATCGCTAAGAGTTGGGTATGCTTACGACTTTATCTCTTCTGATATTAAAGCCTATGCACCTGCATCTCATGAGGTCTTCTTATTATTTGACCTTAATTTCCCTAAACGAGTTTCTCGTTCACCAAGATACTTTTAATCAGTTAAGCTAAACAATTATGAAAAACTTTAAAACATTATTATTGATTACGTTGATGAGTAGCTTTTGCTTAACTGCTCAAAATAACAACACGAAAAAAGCAGATAAACATTTTTCTCGACTAGAATTTGTTAAAGCAGCAGAAAGTTATAGCAAACTTGTTGATGATGGTAAAGCAGATGCTTACGTCTATGGAAAATTAGCCGATAGCTATTATAACATATTTAATACCGTAGATGCCGAACGTTATTATGCTAAGGCATTAGAAACTTCAGAACAGCCAGAAATGGTTTATAGATATTCTCAAATGCTTAAAGCAAATGGTAAATATCAAGAATCTAATGTGCAAATGGATAAATTTGCGTCTATGCGTCCATCTGATGATAGAGCCACTGCCTACTTAAAAAACCCTAATTACCTTCCTAAGATTTTAGAACAAGGTAAAAAGTTTAACGTTCAAAATGCAGATTTCAATTCAACACAATCTGATTTTGGTGGAACACTTAATGGAGATAAATTATATATTACATCAGGTCGTAATGATAGTCGTAAAACGTATGGATGGAATGATCAACCATTTTTAGATATCTATACCATTAATAAAAATTCTGATGGTTCTTATCAAGAAGCAATATTGGCTAATAATAAAATTAACACTAGGTTTCACGAAGGTTTAGTATCATTTTCTCCAGATGGCAACACCATGTATTTCTCTAGAGAAAGCTATTTTGAAAAAGCCTATGAAAAAGACTCTTTAAGTAGTACACGTTATAGTCAATTGTACTTATTTAAAGCAACTAAGCTTGGAAATGACTGGGATACTGTAGAAAGTTTATCTGTTAACAGCCAAAACTATTCTGTTAAAAATCCTGCGGTTAGTCCAGATGGTAAAACATTGTATTTTTCATCTAACAAACCAGGTGGTTATGGTGATTTCGACATCTATAAAGCAGTAATTAACGCGGACGGTACTTTAGGTGAAGCGATTAATATGGGCCAAAAAGTAAACACCGAAGGACAAGAAATGTTTCCTTATATAAGTAGTAATAACACGCTTTATTTTTCTTCTAACGGTCATTTAGGATTAGGTGGATTAGATGTGTTTTACACCAAAGAAATTGATGGAAAGGTTGCACCAATAAGAAATGTTGGAATCCCTATAAATAGTAATGCAGATGACTTTGCATTTATCATTGATGAAGAAACGGGTGAAGGATTTGTGTCTTCTAACAGAGAAGGTGGAAAAGGAAGTGATGATATCTATACCTTTAAAAAACTACAACCGTTATGTGACGTTCTTATAACAGCTACTGTATTAGATGATAAAACTAGAGAACCAATAAGTGGAGCAGCTGTATCATTATATGATGATGAAGGCAATAAAGTTAGTTCTAAAACAACTAATGAAGAAGGTATTGCAGAATTTATAGTTGAGTGCGAAAAAGACACTGAATTAGAGGTCATAATGGAAGATTTTGAAAGTAAAAAAGTTACTGTTAAAGGAACTACTGATGAAGAGAACAACGTTCAAATTTCACTAGATCCAATCGAAAAGATTATTGTAGCTGAGCAAATTGTCTTAGCACCTATATTCTTTGAATTTGATAAATCTAATATTACTGCACAAGGTGCATTTGAATTAGATAAGTTAGTTCAAATAATGCAGAAATATCCTGAAATGGTAATTAAGGCAACATCGCATACAGATAATAGAGGTCCAGAATCTTACAATGCTAATTTATCTAATCGTAGAGCAAAAACTACGGTACAATATATAATTTCTAAAGGCATTGATGAAGCACGTATCTCAGGAGAAGGTATGGGAGAATCTGAACCAAAAATTGATTGCTCTAACGGTTGTACTAAAGAACAACATGCAGAAAATAGACGATCAGAGTTCTTAATAATTTCAAATGAAACAACTACTGTTTCAGAATAAAACGATAAATCAAATAAATTTTAATAAAGCCTATTCTTTGTGGAATAGGCTTTATTTTTCCCAAGAACTAAATGGATGTTTACTTAATTGTGAGTTGTAATATTTAATATCACCTGTAACCTCTTCATCTAACCAAATGGGTAAATCAAACGTATCATTTTCAGAGTTTAATTCAATTTCAGCTATAACTAATCCTTTATTTTCTCCGAAAAACTCATCTACCTCATAAATATGATTTCCACATTTAACTTCATATCTAATTTTATCAATAATCCCTTCTTCACATAATAACAAAAGACTCTCTGCTTCGACAATAGAAATCTCCTTTTCCCATTCAAAACGTGTTAATCCATTTGAAGAAGATTTGCCCTTTACAGTTAAAAAACCTTTATCATTTTTCAACCTTACCCTTACAGTACGTTCTTCATGGCTGTTTAGAAAACCTTGTTTTATTTTATATTTATGAAACGCTACTGTTTTAAACGCGTGTGATTTTACCAAAAATTTACGCTCTATTTCAATCATAATTTTAATATCTAATACATTAAAAGGTTATATCTTTTATTTGCCGATCATGAACATTACTCAAAGCGATAAGCGCACAAATAGCGCCAATTGTTGCAAATAACATATCAGATTGCGTATCCCAAATATAACCTTGTGTTCCTAAAAATGAATCGCCTCCTTCTCCTGTTCCCAATGAAACTGCCCATTCTATAAACTCATAAGTGACACTTATTGCCATTGCAATACAAACAACAATAAAATTAAGCCAATTAGTATTGTTCAACACATCATATCTTATTAACAATTCTCTTGTAATCATAGCAGGTACAAAACCTTGAGCAAAATGTCCTACTTTATCATAGTTGTTTCTTGTGTGATTAAAAGTTTCTTGAATCCAATCAAATAATGGAACTTCAGCATACGTATAATGTCCTCCAATTATTAAGATGGCACAATGTATAGAAATTAAAATATAAACAATGTTAGTGAATCTAAAGCGAGTAAAGGTTAACACCAAAACCAAAATTCCTAATACTGCAGGTAGCACCTCTAAAAACCAAGTAAAGTACTCAAAAGGTGAAATTGAAGACCAAATGAATAACAAAAGAACTAAAAAAAGCAATGTATATATAAGTTTCATAGTCTTACCAATAAATCTAATCAAAGATATTATAAATTTGTTGTGTGTTACAGACCTTACCAATAAGAAAGATTATTCATGTAGATATGGACGCGTTTTATGCTTCTGTGGCCCAATTGGATAACCCTGAATTAAAAGGTAAGGCCATTGCCGTAGGAGGAGGCGGAATAAGAGGTGTCATTAGTGCAGCAAGCTATGAAGCTCGAAAATTTGGAGTAAAAAGTGCGATGTCTGGTCGGTTAGCCATTAAACTTTGTCCAGAATTGATTTTTGTTAAAACCGATTTTGAACGCTATACCCAAATATCAAAACAAATACGAAATATATTTCACGACTATACAGACTTAGTAGAACCGTTATCTCTAGATGAAGCTTATCTAGACGTTACCGAAAACAAAATAGGCTTGCCTAGTGCAACTTTACTTGCAAAAGAGATAAGACAACGCATTTATGATGAAGTTGGCCTTACAGCTTCTGCAGGTATTTCTATTAATAAGTTCATTGCCAAAGTAGCAAGTGATTATAACAAACCTAACGGACAAAAAACTGTAAACCCAGAAGATGTTATTCAATTTTTAGAAGATTTAGATATCAGAAAATTTTATGGTGTTGGTAAAGTCACTGCAGAAAAAATGTATCGTATGGGTATTTTTACAGGAAAGGATTTAAAATCGAAATCATTAGAATACTTAAATGAAAATTTTGGGAAATCTGGAGATTATTTCTTTAATGTTGTAAGAGGCATTCACCATAGTGAGGTTAAGCCAAATCGTATTCGGAAATCCTTGGCAGCTGAGCGCACTTTCAGTAAAAACCTTACTTCAGAAATTTTTATGATTGACAAACTAGAACTTATTGCAAAGGAAGTCTCTAAGCGACTACTTAAAAATAAGGTTTCTGGTAAAACTATTACATTAAAAATTAAATACAGTGATTTCTCTTTACAAACAAGAAGTAAAACATTGCCATATTTTGTTAGTGAACAAGCAATTATACTAGATACCGCTAAAGATTTATTGTTTCAAGAAAAGTTAAACAATTCTGTTAGGCTTCTTGGTATATCATTATCTAACTTAAATACGGATTTAAAAAAAATTAAAAAAGAAGACAGAAATGCAGTAAGCGTACAGCTAAAAATAGATTTTTAGTAGTTAATACCAATTACTATAATGATTAAACAATTTCTAATGAATCTATAAATTACTCAAAAAAGAGCTCAATACCTTTAAGCGATAACAAGTATATTATAAAAGAAAACAGCAATAAGAATATTTTTTTCTTATTGCTGTTTTACTATATATGTATGCTCTTAAATAAACGGAAACTGCTTATTTAAAAACTACAACTCTCTATTTCAGAAACACGTAAAGTATTCACCATACCTTTTTCTTGTATTGGCATTGCTGCTAAACTAATTAACATATCACCAACTTCTAAATAACCTTTTTTACAAGCCATAGCGTTTACATCTTCAATGGTTTCATCAGTACTAACAAACTTATCATAATAAAATGCAGTAACTCCCCAAAGTAAACTTAACTGAGTTAAAATACGCTTGTTAGATGTAAATACTAAAATGTGTGCCGATGGTCTCCATGCCGAAATCTGGAATGCTGTATAACCACTATTTGTTAATGTAGATATAGCCTTAGCATTAATTTCGTTTGCCATATTAGCTGCGTGATAACAAATTGCTTTTGTTACATAGCGTTTAGTACGAATATGCGGTGGTGATTGTGGCACTTCAATAAGTGGTGAATCTTCTACACTACGTATAATATTTGACATTTGGCGAATTACCTGAACAGGATATTGACCTACAGACGTTTCACCAGATAACATTACCGCATCTGCTCCATCCATTACTGAATTGGCAACATCATTTACCTCTGCTCTAGTTGGAGTTAAACTAGTAATCATTGTCTCCATCATTTGAGTTGCAATAATCACAGGAATTCTAGCACGCTTTGCTCTAAGTACTAATTGCTTTTGAATTAAAGGTACTTCTTCAGCCGGAATTTCCACACCCAAATCACCACGAGCTACCATTAAACCATCACAATAGGCTACAATTTTATCAATATTTTCAACTGCTTCTGGTTTTTCAATCTTAGCAATGATAGGAATTTTATGCTCACTATGCTCGCTTATTAAGTTTTCAAGCTGCATTAAATCTTCTGCATGCCTAACAAACGAAAGTGCTATCCAATCCACTTTTTGTCCTATAGCAAAAATAGCATCTTCAATATCTTTTTCAGTTAATGCAGGTTGAGAAATATTTGTATTAGGAAGATTTACACCTTTTTTAGATTTTAAAGGACCTCCTTGAATAACTCTGGCTTTAACCTCACTCTTTTTATCTGTGGAGACCACTTCAAAAATTAACTTTCCATCATCTAATAAAATACGTTCTCCTGCTTTTGCATCTTGTGGAAAATTATCGTAAGTCATGTAAACACGTTCTTTAGTGCCTTCAAAACGTTCTCCAGTTGCAAAAATAATTTCATCGCCTTCATTAACTACAACCTCACCTTTCATTACGCCAACTCGCAATTTAGGACCTTGTAAATCACCTAATATAGAAGCATTATAGCCATACTCTTCATTAAGTTCTCTTATCATATTAATACGCTCAGTAACGTCTTTATAATCTGCATGAGAGAAGTTAATTCTAAATACATTACAACCTTCATCTAGCATAGATTTTAATACTGCCTTTGTACTTGTTGCTGGACCTAATGTGGCTACTATTTTTGTTTTTTTATTTAACATTGATTCAAAAAATTAAATGGTCTTTCGACTTTATTTGTAACGGATTTACCGTATAACTTGTTATAATTTGTGGAATAGCTTGCAATTTATTTAATATAAACTTTTCGTTTACAATTTGTATTTCATCCGAAATTTTTAGAAAAAAATCAACCTTTTTAAACTCTGAAATTAAATTAAAGGTTTTTAAGATTTTTTCAGGGCTATCAAATAAAGTACCTGAACTAGATAGACTATCTTCCTCCTTTTTACATACATTAGAAATTAAATTCCATAGTACATATTCCGTTTCATTATCCCATTCAAAAATACTATATGATGACTCTAAATATTTAAAGTCGATATCTTTCTCCTTACGTTCAAGCTTAATTCCTAAATGCTTATTGAGCAAATATGCTAATCGATAATCTTCTAATCTACAATGAATAGCTATTAATTTATAAGAATCATCGTAAAAATCATCAACTTGAAGTTTATGTAAAGCCATACTGTTATAACTTTGATATTTGATACTTAATAAATTCCTAAATATTAAATTTGATTGTTTAACTAGTATAATTTGGTAAATATACTATAATCTACGCTTAGTTTTATTAAGAAACCTTTAATCTTAACCCATAAAATTTACGAAAACGTTATCGTAGAATTAATTCTAAAATTTAAGTTTCAACCTAATGAAGCTTTGTTATTTCGTTTTGAAATGCAAAGAATGCTCGTTTAGAAGCTTTTTCTTCTGCTTTTTTCTTTGATGTTGCTCTGGCTTTAGATACAACTTTGTCGTTTATGGTAAGTTTTACAGAAAAATGCTTTAGTTCATCATTTCCTGTATCTTCATAGACCTGATAATCAAAAGTGTTTTTTTCTTTCTGACACCACTCAATAAGTAAGCTTTTATAGCTTATTACTCTACCTTCAAGTGTTTCTATATCTACATGTGGATTTATTACTCGCTTAAAAATAAATTTTTCGCATGTATTGTAGCCTTTATCTAAGTATATAGCGCCAACTAATGCTTCAAAAAGGTTACCATGTATGTTATCACCAAAGTTAGATGTTGGTATTCTACTTTGTACTAAATCAATTAAACCTAACTCTTCTCCTAATTTGTTTAAATGCTCTCTACTTACAATTTTAGATCGCATCTTTGTAAGATAACCTTCATCTCCATGTGGTACCTCTTCAAACAAATATGCTGCAATTACAGAACTTAACATAGCGTCACCAACAAACTCTAATCGCTCATAATTAACAGCATTACCCAAATCGTCTTTTAAATTCATAGAACGATGGGTAAATGCCTTTATATAGAATGACTTAGTTCTTGGTTTAAACCCTAAGATTTCCTTGAGTTGTAAAAAAAAATTCCCGTCTTCTTGAGAACGGGAATTTAATATGTTACGAATGAAGCTCATTCGGGATTTAATCTAATTTTTTGAATACTACACAAGCGTTGTGACCGCCAAATCCAAATGTATTACTCATTGCGACTTTAATATCTCGTTTCTGAGCTTTATTAAGTGTTAAATTTAATTCTGGATCTATATTTTCGTCAACCGTTTCATGGTTAATTGTTGGTGGTACAATACCATGCTCCATAGCTAGTATAGAAGCAATTGCTTCAATAGCTCCTGCAGCTCCCAACAAGTGACCTGTCATAGATTTTGTAGAATTAATATTTATGTTTTTAGCATGACTGCCAAATACTTCCGATATAGCTTTTAACTCGGCAACATCACCTAAAGGTGTAGAGGTACCGTGTGTATTAATATGATCTACATCTTCCGGATTTAAACCAGCATTTTCTAAACAATTTTTCATTACCGCAACAACGCCAATTCCATCTGGATGTGGTGCCGTCATATGATAAGCATCAGAAGATAAACCTCCACCTACAACTTCTGCGTAGATTTTAGCTCCTCTTGCTTTTGCGTGCTCATACTCTTCTAAAACTATTGCTCCTGCTCCTTCTCCCAACACAAAACCATCTCTGGTAGCATCAAAAGGTCTAGAAGCTGTTTCAGGACTTTCGTTACGAGTACTCATAGCGTGCATAGCATTAAATCCTCCCATACCAGCTATGGTAACTGCAGCTTCACTTCCTCCTGTAATAATCACATCACAAGTCCCTAAACGAATAGTGTTTAAAGCATCGATCATTGAATTTGCAGAAGATGCACATGCAGATACTGTGGTATAATTAGGACCCATAAAACCATATTTTATAGATATGTTTCCAGGTGCTATATCAGCAATCATTTTTGGAATGAATCTTGGGCTAAATCTAGGTGTTCCGTCACCAGCAGCATAATTTAACACTTCTTCTTGAAATGTTTCTAAACCACCAATTCCTGCTCCCCAAATTACACCAACTCTTAGTTTATTTATCGCCTCTAGATCTAGTTTTGAGTCTACAATCGCTTCATCTGAAGCCACCATTGCATACTGAGAAAACTTATCCATTTGACGTGATAACTTCCTATCAATAAAGTCAGTAACCTCAAAGTTTTTTATTTCACAAGCGAACTGTGTCTTGAACTTTTCAGCATCAAAATGTGTTACAGGTGCAGCACCACTTTTACCACTAATAAGGGCATCCCAATATTCATCTATGGTATTTCCTATTGGTGTAAGTGCACCTAAACCCGTTACTACGACTCGCTTTAATTCCATAAAAAAGAGTTATTATTTTGCTTCTTCTATATAAGAAATGGCTTGACCAACTGTTGCAATGTTCTCAGCTTGATCATCTGGTATTTGAATATCAAATTCTTTTTCAAATTCCATTATTAATTCTACAGTATCTAATGAATCCGCTCCTAAATCGTTTGTGAAGCTCGCTTCAGTTACAACTTCGTTTTCATCAACACCTAATTTATCTACGATAATCGCTTTTACTCGTGATGCAATGTCTGACATAATTTTTTAATTTTAAGTTTTAATTAGATGGCAAAAATAAAAAACTTTATTTGAATATTCATCTTTACCGTTAAAATGTGTTTTTAATTTAGTAAAAATAAAGATAAAGTATTTGCTTTTTGCTACTAATTGTTAATTATTATTCTTTTTTTTGTTCGAATAATAGATGAAAAATACCTGTAAATGAAACGTGTTGTAATTTTTGCGTCCGGAAGTGGCTCTAATGCTGAAAATTTAATTAAGTTTTTTCACAACAGCGATAATGTGTCTGTTATTCAGGTACTAACTAACAATCCTCATGCCAAAGTTTTAGATAGATGTAAACAACTTAATGTTAGCGCATTATCTTTTAATAGAATGGCGTTTTCAAAATCTGATGATGTTCTAAATATTTTAAAAACAGCTCAACCAGATTTAATTGTATTAGCTGGTTTTCTTTGGAAATTTCCTGAATTTATACTCAACCAATTCCCTAATAAAGTTATAAATATTCATCCTGCATTATTACCTAAATATGGTGGTAAGGGTATGTATGGTATTAATGTCCATAAAGCCGTTGTTGCTAATAAAGAATCTGAAACTGGTATAACTATTCACTATGTTAATGAAAATTACGATGAAGGTGCTATCATTTTTCAAGCAAAATGTAATGTTTTACCTACGGATTCGGCAGAAGATGTTGCTCATAAAATTCATTTATTGGAGATGGAGCATTTTCCTCAAATAGTAAATAAGTTACTAAAGTAGAAAACTACTCTTGCAAATAGTAAAAAGAGACACTTATTTGAATGATAAGTTAACATGACTAAAAAGAAAAAAAAATATTACACCGTTTGGAAAGGTCATCACACAGGTGTCTTTGAATCTTGGAACGACTGTAAAGCACAAATAAAAGATTTTAAAGGCGCTCAGTATAAATCTTTCTCTACGTTTGAAGCTGCAAAAAAAGCTTTAAAAGGTAATTACTTTGATTACATAGGCAAATCTAAATCTTTTAAAAGTGAACTTACCGAAGCACAGCTCAAAAAAATTGGTCAACCTAACTATAATTCAATTTCTGTAGATGCAGCCTCAAGTGGTAATCCAGGTATTATGGAATATAGAGGTGTAGATACTAAAACAAAAAAACAATTATTTATTCAAGGCCCTTTTGAACAAGGCACTAATAATATTGGCGAATTTTTAGCCTTGGTACATGGTTTAGCCTTTTTAAAGCAACATAATAGCAACCGTATACTATATACAGATTCTAAAATAGCTATGAGTTGGGTACGTAAAAAAACCTGTAATTCTAAACTTGAAAGAAATACCAAGAATAAACCCGTTTTTGATTTAGTGGATCGCGCCATAGAATGGTTAAAAACTAACTCTTATAGCACCACAATAGTAAAATGGGAAACTAAGGCTTGGGGCGAAATTCCTGCGGATTTTGGAAGGAAATAAAAAATGAACGTATTGTTATAATTCATTTTTCACAAGGAATATATTTTATGTAAATTTGCAACTTAATTTAAACTTGGGTAATGAGTAAATTAGTGATTGTTGGTACCGTAGCCTTTGATGCTATCGAAACTCCTTTCGGTAAAACAGATAAAATATTAGGTGGTGCAGCAACTTATATAGGTTTATCAGCTTCATATTTTAATATCGATTCTGCTGCAGTTTCCGTAGTAGGAGGTGATTTTCCACAAAAATATTTAGATCTTTTAAAAGATAGAAATATTAATATTGACGGTATAGAAATTATAAAAGACGGTAAAACTTTCTTTTGGAGTGGAAAATATCACAATGACATGAATTCTAGAGATACACTTGCTACAGAGTTGAATGTTTTAGAACATTTTAACCCAATTGTACCTGAAAACTCTAAAGATGCTGAAGTTGTAATGTTAGGAAATTTGCATCCATTAGTACAACAAGGTGTTTTAGACCAAATGACTAAAAAACCAAAATTAGCCATTTTAGATACTATGAATTTTTGGATGGACATCGCGTTAGACGATTTACTTTCTGTAATAAAAAACGTTGATGTAATTACCATTAATGATGAAGAAGCAAGGCAATTAACTGGTGAATATTCTTTAGTAGTCGCAGCAAGAAAAATCCATAAAATGGGACCAAAATATGTTGTTATTAAAAAAGGAGAACATGGCGCTTTATTATTTCATAATGATAATGTTTTCTATGCACCAGCATTACCTTTAGAAGAAGTTTTTGATCCAACTGGTGCAGGTGACACTTTTGCTGGTGGCTTTGCCGGTTATTTAGCAAAAACAGGTGATTTTTCTTTTGAAAACATGAAAAACGCTGTAATTTATGGTTCAACTTTAGCTTCATTCTGCGTAGAAAAATTTGGAACAGAGCGTATGCAAAACTTAACGGATAAAGAAATTTATAAACGATTAGACCAATTTAAGAGTCTAACGCAATTTGATATAGAATTAAATTAAAAAAACGCGCTCAAAATTGAGCGCGTTTTTTTATTCCATCTCAATAATATTTGAGACTTAAACATTGTAATAAACACTAGCAGATAACACAACATGAGCGATGCTTTAAAACATGAATGCGGAATTGCACTCATAAGACTATTAAAACCTTTAGAATATTATAGAGAAAAGTATGGAAGCGCTTTTTATGGTGTGAACAAAATGTATTTAATGATGGAAAAACAGCACAACCGTGGACAAGATGGTGCTGGTTTTGCTAGTATAAAATTAGACGTTAAACCTGGAGAACGATACATTAGTCGTGTAAGGTCAATTGCACAACAACCTATTCAAGATATTTTTGCTCAAATTAACGAGCGTATCAACGATAAATTAACCAATAATCCTGAATATCAAGACGACGTTGAATTACAAAAAAAATACATTCCATATATAGGTGAAGTCTTATTAGGACATGTACGTTATGGTACTTTCGGAAAAAACAGCGTAGAAAGTGTTCATCCGTTTTTAAGACAAAACAACTGGATGCATAGAAACCTAATTGTAGCTGGTAATTTTAACATGACAAATGTTAATGAGCTGTTTGATAATCTTATTGAAATAGGTCAACACCCAAAAGAAAAAGCAGATACTATAACCGTAATGGAAAAAATTGGTCATTTTTTAGATGACGCAGTATCCAAAATATATAGAGACCTTAAAAAAGAAGGTTATAATAAAAACGAATGTTCTCCTTTAATTGCCCAACGTTTAAAAGTAGGTAAAATTTTAAAAAGAGCCGCTAAAAATTGGGATGGTGGATATGCCATGGCAGGTTTGCTAGGTCATGGAGATTCTTTTGTCTTACGTGACCCTTCAGGTATAAGACCTGCTTACTATTATAAAGATGACGAAGTTGTTGTTGTAGCATCAGAACGACCAGTTATACAAACCGTATTTAATGTTCCTTTTGAATCCGTTAAAGAATTAGATCCAGGACACGCCATTATCACCAAAAAATCTGGTGTCACCAAAATTAAGAAAATACTAGAACCATTAGAACGCAAAGCTTGCTCTTTTGAACGTATCTATTTTTCTCGTGGTAGTGATGCAGAAATTTACCAAGAACGAAAAATGTTAGGTAGACTATTAATGCCTAAAGTTCTTGAAGCTATTGATAATGACACAAAGAATAGTGTATTCTCTTATATTCCAAATACGGCAGAAACTTCATTCTTTGGAATGATAGAAAGTGTTGAAGAGTATCTTAACGAAAAGAAAACAAAATCAATATTAAATGGAGGTGGTAAACTTTCTGCAGAAAAAGTGACAGAAATTTTATCTGAATTTCCAAGAATTGAAAAAATAGCAATTAAAGATGTTAAACTAAGAACCTTTATTACTGAAGACAGTAGTAGAGATGATTTAGTAGCGCATGTCTACGATGTTACTTATGGCGTTATTAAACCAACGGACAACCTTGTAATTATTGATGACAGTATTGTAAGAGGAACAACGCTTAAGAAAAGTATCATTAAAATGATGGATAGACTAAACCCAAAGAAAATTGTTGTGGTTTCTTCTGCTCCTCAAATTCGTTATCCAGACTGCTATGGAATTGATATGGCAAATCTAGAGTCATTAATTGCTTTTAGAGCAGCGTTAGAATTATTAAAGGACAATAATCAGTATGATATTATAGACCAAGTTTATAAAAAGTGTATTAAACAAGTTGACTTAAAAGACGTTGAAGTTGTAAATCATGTTAAAGCAGTTTATGATAATTTTACAGATGAACAGATTTCTGATAAGATTTCAGAATTACTAAGTGAAGAGTCCATAAAAGCCGAAGTTAAAATTATTTTCCAACCTGTTAATAACTTACACAAGGCTTGTCCTAAAAACTTAGGCGATTGGTACTTTACAGGCAATTATCCAACGCCTGGAGGAAATAGAGTTGTTAACAGAGCATTTATTAATTTTTACGAAGGAAATAAGGAACGTGCGTACTAAATTTGATTACGATATAGCTTTTTATCCGAAAAAACAAGCACTTTATCCAAAAATTATGCATTTCATCCAATATTTACATTCGTTTTAACAAATTAAATATACATTGGTACCACCATAACATAAGTAGGTTAAGTTCATGGTAGATTTGGGGCAAAAAAAGGTGAACATCGTTCACCTTTTTTTATGCGCTATATTAAAGGAACACTTTAAGTTATAAATTCTTTTGAATCCCTCAATTTTACACTTATTACCATGGAATAATAGTACTTTCCACGCTTAGACTAATATATAGGTCGTTTGTCCATAAAATTGATTACTTAAAATAATGTCCACTTATATTTGATTCACCATAACATAAGTAGGTTAAGTTTATGGTAGATTTGGGGCAAAAAGGGTGAACGTCTGTTCGCCCTTTTTCATGTTCAATTCTCAAATAAAAAAGCATAAAAAAATCCGAGCCTAAAAAGACTCGGATTTTTTATTAATAACTATGTTGTAAACTTACTTAGCTTCCGCATATCTTCTTTCTACCTCATTCCAGTTAATTACATTAAAAAACGCTTCAATATAATCTGGTCTTCTATTTTGGTAATTTAAATAATAAGCATGTTCCCAAACATCTAAACCTAAAATTGGAGTTCCTTCACAAGTAACACCAGGCATTAATGGATTATCTTGGTTTGGTGTAGAACAAACCTCTACTTTACCACCTTTATGTACACACAACCAAGCCCAACCAGAACCAAACTGTGTTGCAGCAGCTTTAGAAAATGCATCTTTAAAAGCATCAAAAGAACCAAATTCTGCTTCAATAGCGTCTTTTAATTCTCCAGATAAACGTCCCTTTCCTTCAGGATTCATTACTTCCCAAAATAATGAATGATTATAAAAACCACCACCATTATTTCTAACCGCTCCATTACTCATATCTAGATTTCCAAGAATATCTTCAATAGATTTCCCTTCTAAATCTGTTCCTTCAATAGCTGCATTTAATTTATTTGTATAGCCTTGGTGATGTTTAGTATAATGAATCTCCATTGTGCGAGCATCAATATTTGGTTCTAAAGCATCGTAAGCATATTTTAATTTCGGTAAATCGAAAGCCATAATCTTTGTAATTTTATTGGTTAATAAATTGTTTCACTTCAAATTTACAATTTTGATCGCTATTTTCTCTTAATAAACTATTAAGATTCGCTATTTTGGTATAAAATTTATCTTTTGCAAAATTCAGCCTTTAAAATATATAATGCTTCAGCAGGTAGTGGAAAAACGTTTACATTGGCAAAAGCCTATTTAAAAATTTTAATTCAGTCTAAAAGCTACGACCAATTTAAATCCATTTTAGCTATAACTTTTACCAACAAAGCGGTTGGAGAAATGAAAGAACGCATTATAGATATGCTAAAATCTTTTTCTTCTGAAGAAAGTTTAATACAACCACATCCTATGTTTGAGGCTATTTGTGAAGAATTACAAATAAAACCAGAAGTTCTTCATCACAAATCAAAACATATTCTAAAACATATTATTCATAATTATGGTGCTTTTGATATATCTACTATAGATGGATTTACACATAGAGTCATTAGAACTTTTGCACACGATCTAAAATTACCTATAAATTTTGAAGTTGAATTAGACCAAGAGCGATTACTGAATGAAGCCGTTGATAGTCTTATTGCTAAAGCAGGAAGTGAAAAAGCCTTAACCAAAGTGTTAGTAGATTTTGCTATAGAAAAAGCAGACGACGATAAAAGTTGGGATATTAGTTTTGACTTTAATAAAATCGCAAAATTATTAGTTAACGAGAATGACCTTTATGCAGTTAATACTTTAAAAGAAAAAACACTTGACGATTTTAGAGTTTTAAAAAATCAGTTAAATAAAGAAAGTATTAAAATAGAAATTGAAATTGAAAATATAGCCAATTCTGCTTTAACATTAATTGAAGAATCTGGCTTACAATTTAATGATTTTAACAGAAGTTCGCTTCCTAAACATTTTGAAAAATTAGCAAATAAACAGTTTGATGTAAGCTTTGATTCTAACTGGCAAAATGATTTAATTGATGGTAACACCCTTTACCCAAAACGTGTTTCTGCTGATGTGGCTTCAACAATAGAAAGTATTCAACCGCAAATAGCAGAATATTTTACTGCTTCTAAAGCAGCATTTTTCAATTTAAAGTTAAAAAAGGGACTCTATAAAAACATCACACCTCTTTCGGTTTTAAACGCTTTAAAAAACGAATTACAAGTTTTAAAAGCCGACCAAAATAAAATGTTGATTTCAGAATTCAACACTATTATTAGTGAAGAAATAAAACACCAACCCACACCATTTATCTATGAACGTTTAGGTGAAAAATTTAAACATTACTTTATTGATGAGTTTCAAGACACCTCAAAAATGCAATGGGAAAATTTGGTACCATTATTAGAAAATGCCCTTTCCGCAGCAAATGGTGATACAATGTTGGTTGGTGACGCAAAACAAGCTATTTACAGATGGCGAGGTGGTGAAGCAGAACAATTTATAAAACTTTATAACAAAACAGAAAACCCATTTCAAATTGAAGCTGAAGTTCTTCCACTAGAAACTAATTACCGTAGCGCAAAAGCAATTATTGAATTTAATAATTCGTTTTTTGAGTTTTTAAGCGAAACTTCATTTAGCGATGATGCTTATGCTGAACTTTTTAGAAAAGCAAAACAGCAAACACATAATAACTCTGAAGGCTATGTAAATCTCAACTTTTTAGAAACTGAAAAAGATGATGATATCCATGAAAACTATGCTATTGAAGTATTAGAGACCATAAAACAATGCCAAGCTAACGGATTTCCGTTAGATGACATTTGTGTATTGGTTAGAAAAAGAAAAGAAGGAGTTGCTATTGCAAATTATTTAAATGATAATGGCATTAAAATAACATCTTCAGAAACCTTGCTTTTAAAAAATTCTGACAAGGTTAATTTTATTAATTCATTTTTAAAATTATTGGTTCAACCCAATAACGATAGCTTAAAAGTTGAAGTATTATCCTTTTTAGCAGAGCGACTTAAAACCAAAGACAAGCACTTATTTTTCAAAACCTATCTAAAGCAAGATTTAGATGAGATGTTTTCAGAATTAAGAGAACTGAATATTTACATAGACAAAAACCGATGTTTACAATTACCTCTTTACGAATTGGTAGAGCACGTGGTTAGATTATTTAATCTAAACGAATCTTCTGATGCTTACCTTCAGTTTTATTTAGATGTAGTTTTAGAATTTACGCAAAAACAAAATTCAGATTTAGCAGGTTTTATCAATTATTTTGAAAAGAAAGCAGACAAATTAAGTGTTGTTACACCAGAAAACATGAATGCGGTTGAGATAATGACTATTCATAAATCAAAAGGGTTAGAATTTCCTGTGGTGATATTCCCATATGCTGATCTAAATATTTATAATGAATTAGAACCAAAGGTTTGGTTTCCTGTTAATGCAGAAGATTACAATGGTTTTAGTAAGTTACTTCTTAATTACAATAAAGATGTTGAGCATTTCGGTAACACAGGCGCTCAAATTTACAATACCCATCAATCGCAATTAGAGTTAGATAACATGAATTTACTCTACGTGGTTTTAACCAGAGCTATTGAGCAACTATATATAATTTCAAAAAAAGATATTAATACAAAAGGTGCCATTAACCCTAATTCTTATGCTGGAAAGTTTATTAATTTCTTGATAAAAGAAAATAAATGGAACGATAACCAACTCAACTATAGTTATGGTACTTTAAAACCAAATCAAAACCAAATTGAACCCAAAAAAGCTTCAAGCTCATTGAAGTTAATCTCAGTTCCTAAAGAAGATCACAACTTAAATATTGTTACTAAATCTGGATTACTTTGGGATACACAACAAGAAGCTGCTATAGAACGAGGTAACTTAGTACACCTTATTTTATCAAAGATTAAAACCGTTAAAGATGTTAATTTTGCATTTAAAGAATTATTAATTTCTGGAGATATTACAACAGAATATATTGAAGAATTAAAAACGATAGTTTTAGATGTCATTAGACATCCTGACCTTGAGCGTTATTTTCAAGAAGATTTCAAAATATATAATGAACGAGATATTATTACAAATTCTGGGCAACTCTTAAGACCAGACAGATTGAATATAAATTCTAAAAACGAAGCCATAATTATAGATTATAAAACAGGAGAAGCCAAATCGTTTCATGCCGCACAACTTAATGATTATGAGTCGGTTTTAAATAAAATGAAATTAAACGTTACGCATAAATTATTGGTTTATATAAATGACACTATAGAGGTTCTGCAAGTCTAATTTTTCATAGTATCTTTGCTTAACAATCAAAATTAATACGATGTACGGAAATATAAAAAATCACTTACAACAAGAAATAGAATCTATAAAAGAAGCTGGTCTTTTTAAAGAAGAACGAATTATTACATCTCCTCAAGGTGCAGAAATAACACTAAATACTGGTCAGAAAGTATTAAACTTTTGTGCCAACAATTATTTAGGGTTATCATCACATCCAGATGTAATACAAGCAGCAAAGGACACCATGGATACGCATGGATTTGGCATGTCGTCTGTGCGTTTTATTTGTGGTACTCAAGATATCCACAAAGAATTAGAGCAAAAAATTGCTGACTTTTATGGAACTGAAGACACTATACTATACGCAGCCGCATTTGATGCTAATGGAGGCGTTTTTGAACCGTTATTAGGTAAAGAAGATGCTATAATTTCAGATTCTTTAAATCATGCTTCAATTATTGATGGCGTAAGATTATGTAAAGCGGCAAGATATCGTTACCAAAATAATGATATGGCAGACTTAGAGACACAATTAATTGCAGCTAATGCAAATGGTGCGCGTTTCAAAATAATTGTAACCGATGGTGTGTTTTCTATGGATGGCTTAGTTGCACCTTTAGATAAAATATGTGATTTAGCGGACAAATATGATGCTATGGTTATGATAGACGAATGTCATGCCACAGGATTTATAGGAGAGACAGGAATTGGTACACTAGAAGAAAAAGGTGTTTTAGGAAGAATAGATATTATTACAGGTACCCTAGGAAAAGCATTAGGTGGTGCAATGGGTGGTTATACTACGGCTAAAAAAGAAATAATTGAGCTTCTACGTCAACGCTCTCGTCCTTATTTATTCTCAAACTCTTTAGCTCCTGCAATTGTTGGTGCATCTATTAAAGTGTTCGATATGTTAAAAAATGACACCACACTAAGAGACAAAGTTGATTGGAATACTAAATACTTCAAAAAAGGCATGAAAGCAGCAGGATTTGATATTGTGGATGGTGATTCTGCAATTGTACCTGTAATGCTATACGATGCCAAATTATCTCAAAATATGGCTAACATGTTATTAAAAGAAGGTATTTATGTTATTGGTTTCTTTTACCCTGTAGTACCAAAAGACAAAGCAAGAATTAGAGTACAACTATCTGCTGCTCACAACAAAGAACAATTAGACAAAGCAATATCTGCTTTTACTAAAGTAGGTAAAGCATTAGATGTTATTTAAAATGGTTACAAACTCTCATTTTTAGGGCTATATCTCAATAATTTTATAAATTTTGCTTTGTTAATAAAATTTAACAACTTACTTTTGCGTTTAATTAACACTTAAAAATTAAATTAATAAGAATATGAAAAATCTTAGCAGATTATTTTTTGTTGCAGTACTTATTGCAAGTTTTAGCACTTCTAATGCTCAAGACAAAAACAATCCATGGGCTATTACTGTTGGAGCCAACGCTGTTGACTTTTATCCTGTTGGAGAAGATGCACCTCAAGGTGATTATTTTGACGAGTATTTTAATGTAGAAGATCACTGGAATGTTTTCCCTTCTCTATCTACTATTTCAGTTTCTAGATACCTTAGCGATGGTTTTACATTTACAGCTACTGGATCTTTAAACAAAATTGATAGATTTGGTTCAAATACAGATGCATTTGGAGTAGAAACTACAAATAAAGTTGATGATTACACTTATTTTGGCTTAGACGGTAGAGTTTCTTACAGTTTAATGGAAGTTATTAACTCTAAAGTAATTGACCCTTACGTAGGTATTGGTGGTGGTTACACTTGGTTAGATGATTCAGGTGCAGGTACTTTAAACGGTACTTTAGGATTTAAATTTTGGATTTCTGAGCAATTAGGAGTTGATGTTAATTCTACTTATAAGCATGCATTTGAAAATAGCACAAAAAAGCATTTCCAACATTCTGTAGGTCTTACATTTAAGTTTGGTGGTACTGATACGGATGGTGATGGTGTATATGACCAAAACGACGCTTGTCCTGAAGAAGCTGGATTAGAAATCTTTAATGGTTGTCCTGATTCTGATAATGATGGTATTCAAGATTCTAAAGATGATTGTCCCAATACTGCAGGTTTAGCTGAATTTAACGGTTGTCCTGATTCTGATGGTGATGGTGTTGTTGATAAAGATGATAAATGTCCTACAGTAGCTGGTTTAAAAACTTTAGCTGGTTGTCCTGATGCTGATGGTGACGGTGTTGCTGATAAAGATGATAACTGTGCTAACGAAGCAGGTCCTGCTGCTAACAACGGATGTCCTTGGCCAGATACTGATGGTGATGGTATATTAGACAAAGATGACAAATGTCCTAGCGAAGCTGGAACAGCTGCAAATAACGGTTGTCCTGAAGTTAAGCCAACAGAAGAAGTAATGAAAACATTGAATAACTATGCTAGAACTATCTTGTTCCAGTCTGGTAAAGCAAGTTTCCAAAAATCTACTGATCAAGTATTACAAGCAATGACTGCTATCTTAAAAGAATACCCAAAAGCGGATTTCTCTATTGAAGGTCATACTGATAGTCAAGGTTCTTCTTCAAGTAACCAAGCATTATCTGAAAGAAGAGCAAACGCTGTAAGAGATTATTTAATCGCTAATGGTATTGCTGCTGACAGATTAACTGCTGCTGGTTTCGGTGAATCTACTCCTATTGCAAACAACAAAACTGCAGCTGGAAGAAAAGAAAACAGACGTGTAGAAGTGAAGTTGAAAAACTAATCACATCTAAAATATATTTTAAAAACGCTCCGAAATTCGGAGCGTTTTTTATTTTTATAGAATGATAAGTTTTATAAAAACAGTACTCGTTGATCTTCAAGAAAAAAATTTAAATTTAGAAGATTTACATTTCATTTTACCCAGTAAACGTGCTGGTGTTTTTCTTAAACACCACATTTCAACCTTAATAAGTCAACCCGTATTTACACCACAAATTCTAAGTATAGAAGAATTTGTTGAAGACCTATCTGGTTTACAAACCCTACCAAATACAGATTTATTATTTAGACTTTATGCTATTTACAAAAGTCTTACACCAGAAAAAGAAATAGAAACATTTGACTCTTTTTCTAAATGGGCACAAATCTTATTACAAGACTTCAATGAGATAGATCGTTACCTTATTCCACAAGAGCAAATATTTGATTATTTAAATGCCATAAAGGAGATTAATCATTGGTCTTTAGAAACTAACCAAACCCAACTTATCACCAATCACTTAAAGTTCTGGAAACGCCTTAAAACTTATTATGCTGCCTTTTCTAATAACCTAATACAGTCCAAACAAGGTTATCAAGGTCTTACATATAGAAAAGCCGTAGAAAATTTAGAATTTTATATTGCTGCACACAAGACTAATAAAAAACACATTTTTTTAGGTTTTAATGCTCTAAATACGGCCGAATCTAAAATAATACAAGATTTACTAAAAAATGAACTAGCACATATATATTGGGACATTGATAAAACCTTTATCGACGATAGTATACATGATGCAGGACTGTTTACTAGGCAACATCGTAACGGATGGAACTACTTTAAAACCCATGCATTTAATTGGGTTACTACACATTACACAGAAGAAAAAAACATACAATCCATAGGAGTTCCAAAATTGGTTGGTCAAGCAAAATATGTTGGTCAAATTCTAGAAGAATTAATTCAAAACGAAACCAATTTATCTAAAATAGCAGTTGTTTTAGGCGAAGAACAACTCTTATTACCAGTTTTAAATTCTATACCTAAAGACATTACAAAATTAAACGTTACAATGGGCCTTTCCTTACAGTACGTTCCACTAGCTTCGTTTTTTGAACAATTGTTTTTAGCTCACAAAACTAACCCTAAGCAGTTTTATTTTAAAGACATAATTAGTTTGCTTTCTCATCCATCAATTTATCCTTTATTTAAAACAGAATCCACCAACATAGCAAGTGAAATTACAACTGTTTTTCAAAAAAATAATCTAGTATACCTATCTGTATCAAGTCTAAAAGAACTTGCACCAATGCATATAGATATCATTGATTTACTTTTTAGTTCTTGGAACGACCAGCCAGAAACTGCGTTAAAACAGTGCTTAGACCTCATTTTTAAAATGAAATCTAATTTTGATAAGGATAAACAAAGCCACAGCTTAGAATTAGAATACTTGTATCGATTTAATATATTGTTTAATCAATTAACTGAATTAAACTCAAATTATAAATATCTAAATTCAATTGCGGCATTACAAACAATATATAAAGAACTACTAAGCTCCGAAACATTAGATTTTAAAGGCGAACCATTAGAAGGTCTTCAAATAATGGGAATGTTAGAATCTCGTGTTTTAGATTTTGAAACCGTTATTATAAGCTCAGTAAACGAAGGGATTCTTCCATCTGGAAAAACTAACAATTCCTTTATTCCATTCGATGTTAAAATTGAAAAGAATCTACCAACTTATAAGGAAAAGGATGCTGTTTATACTTATCATTTTTACAGACTTCTACAACGTGCAAAAAACGTATATATTATTTACAATACTGAAGTTGATGCGCTAAAAGGAGGCGAAAAAAGTAGATTTATAACACAATTGGATATTGAAGGTATTCATAATATAAAGCACCAAATAATTTCTCCAGAAGTACCTACTTTAAATAAAAAATTACAAGAAATTAATAAAACGCCTTCTGTTATTGAGCAAATAAAAACACTTTCAAATAAAGGGTTTTCTCCTTCTTCTTTAACTAATTATATTAGAAATCCAATTGATTTTTATTTCGAAAAAATATTAGGAATTAAAGAATTTGAAGAAGTCGAAGAAAATATAGCCGCTAACACTTTAGGTTCTGTTATTCATAATTCATTAGAAGATTTTTATAAACCACTAGAAGGTTCAATTTTAACTATAGAACACCTTAAAACATTTAAGAGTCAGACTAAAGATATGGTTACCAATCATTTTGAAAAACTTTATAACAAAGGTGGTTTTTCTAGTGGTAAAAATCTTATCATTTTTGAAATTGCTCAACGATACATCATTAATTTCTTAAACCAAGAGATTGAAAGTATAACAAAAGGAAACAAAATTAAAATACTTTCTATTGAAGCCGATGAAGCTATAGAAATTAAAATTGAAGGTTTAGATTTCCCAATTAAACTAAAAGGAAAAGTAGATCGAGTTGATAGCTTTAATGGTATCACTAGGGTTATAGATTATAAATCTGGAAAAGTGACACAAAACAAGGTAGAAATAGTTAATTGGGAAGATTTAAACTCTGATTATGATAAATACAGTAAATCATTCCAAGTATTATGCTATGCTTATATGATGAAACAACAAAACCGGATTGAATTACCCATTGAAGCTGGTATTATTTCATTTAAGAACCTTAACAACGGTTTTCTAAAATTTGGTAAAAAAGATAAACCTGGCTCTTACGCAAAAAAAGACCAGCTCATTACCCAAGAAACTCTAGATAATTTTGAGATTGAACTAAAAAAACTCATTATAGAAATATGCAATCCAAAGGTTAATTTTATTGAAAAAGAAATCGACAAATGACAATTAATAAAAATATTACTCTCAAAAGAAAAGATAAAAAACCCATTTTAATTGACGCGTTTTACTCTGAAGAAAAAAACAACCAACCTATTATTATTTTTTGTCATGGCTATAAAGGGTTTAAAGATTGGGGAAGTTGGAATCTTATGGCAGAGACTTTTGCAAAAGCAGGATTTTGTTTTATAAAATTCAATTTTTCGCATAATGGAGGCACATTGAAAAATCCAATTGATTTCCCAGATTTGGAAGCTTTTGGAAATAATAATTACACTAAAGAACTAGACGATTTAGATGCTGTAATCTCTTGGTGTCAAAATCATTTTTTAACCAATTCTAAAATTAATACCAATATTATAAACCTAATTGGTCATAGTCGTGGAGGCGGAATCGCTATTATAAAAGCTTCAGAAGATAACCGTATTACTAAGCTCATTACTTTAGCTAGTGTAAGCGATTTTGGTTCTAGATTTGGTTCAGATGCAGAAATCAAAAAATGGAAAGATGATGGTGTTAAATTCGTTTTAAACGGAAGAACAAAACAACAAATGCCTCACTATTTTCAATTTTTTGAAGATTTTAAAGCCAACGAAGACCACCTTCATATAGAATCAGCCGAAAAAGGTTTAAAAATTCCGCATTTAATAATTCACGGTTCTAAGGATACTTCTGTAAAAATAACTGAAGCAGAAGCCTTACATCAATGGAATTCTAAAAGTGAAGTTAAAATTATTGAGAACACAGACCATGTTTTTAATACCAAACATCCTTGGGATAAACATGAGCTTTCCCAAGAATTAAATTTAGTTGTTAAAAGTTCCGTTCGTTTTCTAGAATAGCAAATCAAAACTGTACTTTAAATAAATTCTTTTTGTGGAGAAGATCGGGCTCGAACCGACGACCTCTTGACTGCCAGTCAAGCGCTCTAGCCAACTGAGCTACATCCCCAAATATTAATTCAATATAACCGAGTATTTTAGACCTATTGAAAGAAACTTTTTGTACAATTGAAACAAATGTAAACATTATTAATGATTAGAAAAGCAGAAAAAACAGATATTAAATCCTTAATAAATATCACTAAGGCTTGTGCTAAATCTATGATAGGCGAAGGTATTTTTCAATGGAATGAACATTACCCAAGTCAGTCTGTTTTTATAAACGACTTAGACCGACAAGAACTTTATGTACTTGAAGTAAATTACAAGATTATTGGTTGTATTGTTATTTCTACTTTTATAGATGAAGAATATGTGCCAGTTAAATGGTTAACACCAAATAAAAATAACATTTATATACATAGATTAGCCATTCATCCTAATTTACAAGGCAAAGGTTATGCTCAACAATTAATGACCTTCGCAGAACAACTTGCCATAGAAAATAACTATAGTTCAATTCGCTTAGACACATTTTCGCAGAACAAAAGTAACCAAAAGTTTTACGAACTTCGCGGTTATAAAAAATTAGAAGATATTTACTTCCCAAAACAAAGTAATTTTCCTTTTCATTGTTACGAATTGATTCTGTGAAAAACGCAATAACATTAAATCAAATAAACAAATTAGCTATACCAGCATTAATTTCTGGTATATCTGAGCCTATATTATCATTAACTGATGCTGCAATTATTGGCAATATGGAACAAAATGCAACAACGTCATTAGCTGCGGTTGGGATTGTTACTACATTTTTATCAATGCTAATATGGGTTTTAGGCCAAACCAGAAGTGCTATTTCGTCTATTGTTTCTCAATACTTAGGAGCCGGAAATATTGAAGCTGTTAAAAATCTACCCGCTCAAGCAATTTTTGTAATTACTACATTAAGTATTATTATAATTGCTGTTACTTATCCATTAGCACCTCAGATTTTTAAACTTTATAATGCTTCTGATAGTATTCTAAATTATAGCGTAGATTATTATCATATCCGAGTTTTTGGTTTTCCGTTTACCCTATTTACTATTGCTGTTTTTGGTACATTTAGAGGTCTTCAAAATACATATTTCCCAATGGTAATAGCTATTTCTGGTGCTATGGCTAATATTATTTTAGATGTCATTTTTGTGTATGGAATTGAAAATTATATTCCTGCTATGCATATAAAAGGTGCTGCCTATGCAAGCGTTATAGCTCAAATTATAATGGCTGCGCTTTCGGCTTATTATTTACTAAAAAAAACAGATATTCCACTTTTGGTGAAGTTGCCTTTTAATCCAGAAATGAAACGTTTTGCGTTAATGATTCTTAATCTATTTATTAGAACCATTGCATTAAATATTGCATTATATTTTGGAACTAGCTTTGCTACTAAATATGGTGAAAATTATATTGCGGCTTATACTATTGCTATTAATTTGTGGTTTTTAGGTGCTTTTCTTATTGATGGTTACGCAAGTGCTGGAAATATTTTATCCGGAAAATTATTTGGAGCTAAAGATTATAAAAGCCTCGTAAAATTAAGTAATAAACTGATTAAGTACGGTGTTTTTATAGGTATTATAATTGGGTTAGTTGGAAGCATTTTTTACTATTCAATTGGAAATTTATTTAGTAACGATGAAAACGTTTTAACAGAGTTTTACAACGTATTTTGGATAGTCTTAGCCATGCAACCTTTATGTGCTCTAGCCTTTATTTTCGATGGTGTTTTTAAAGGACTCGGTAAAATGAAATATCTTAGAAATGTATTGTTATTTTCTACACTTGTTATTTTTATTCCTGTTATTTTTTGGACCGATATTAAAGACTATAAATTATATGGCATTTTTACTGCATTTACCTTTTGGATGATAGCGAGAGGATTACCATTAATTATAAAATTTAGAAAAATCTTTATTCCTCTTGCTCAAAAACCTTAAATTTGGTTTCCTAATTTATTTTCTTAAATGAACTTATTTATAACTATACTACAAGACGTAAAAATAGAAGAAAAATTAAAAAATGCACCTGACGATTATTATGGAATTGGTGTATTTATTGGTTCACTTTTACCTTTTGTAATTTTGGTTGCACTTGCCTATTTAATTTACAGATATAATAAAAACAGATATAAAGAAGATATTTAATAAGAGTATTTTTAGCTTTTTAATAAAAATATCGAAAACATTAGATTTGTAAAACATTTCTTAAACCTACGGAACTGCTTCAAATAAGCTATTTACGTAAATCTTAGCCAAGCATCAAATTTATATAATAAATAAAGTACTCAAATGTAGCCTAAAACCAGATTCGTTTCACATTTATAATATCTTTGCATCTCAAATAGATTCGCATGAGCAACATACGTATAACAAAACAATTCTCTTTTGAAACAGGCCACGCGCTTTATGGCTATGACGGAAAATGCAAAAACGTACATGGACATAGTTATAGACTCTTTGTAACAGTAATAGGTGTTCCAATTTCAGACACAACTAACGTAAAATATGGCATGGTCATAGATTTTGGAGATTTAAAAAAGATTGTAAAGGAAGAAATTGTAGATGTTTTTGATCATGCTACTGTGTTTAATAAAAACACACCTCATGTAGAACTCGCTAAAGAATTACAAGATAGAGGGCACAATGTTTTACTTGTAGATTACCAACCTACAAGTGAAATGATGGTTATTGATTTTGCTGAAAAAATTAAAAAACGCCTACCAGAAACTATAAAATTACATTCATTGAAGCTTTCAGAAACAACATCTTCTTTTGCTGAATGGTACGCTTCGGATAATGAATAAACTTAATCACATAACACTTGCTGAAGGAAAGAAAATTTACTTCTCCTCAGATAATCATTTAGGAGCACCAACACCTGAAGCTTCAAAGCCTCGCGAAAAAAAATTTGTAGCTTGGTTAGATGAAATAAAAGAAGATGCTGCCGCTATTTTTTTATTAGGTGATTTATTCGATTTTTGGTTTGAGTACAAAACCGTAGTTCCTAAAGGATTTACCAGAACTTTAGGGAAATTAGCAGAGATTGCAGATTCGGGAATCCCGATTTACTTCTTTGTTGGAAATCATGATTTATGGATGAAAGATTACTTTAAAACAGAATTGGGAATCCCTGTTTATCATAAATCACAAGAATTTACTGTTAACGATACATCCTTTTTTATTGGACATGGTGATGGCTTAGGACCAAAGGATAAAGGTTATAAGCGTATGAAAAAAGTGTTTACCAATCCTTTTTTTAAGTGGTTATTTAAATGGATGCATCCGGATATTGGTATAAGAATTGGGCAATATATGTCTGTTAAGAACAAACTAATTTCTGGTGACGACGACGCTAAATTTTTAGGTGAAGAAAACGAATGGTTAGCCATTTATGCCAAACGTAAACTTGAAGACAAACATAGAGATTTCTTCATTTTTGGTCATAGACATTTACCGCTTGAAATTCAACTTAACGAAACGTCTAAATACATCAATCTTGGCGATTGGATTCAGTATTACACCTATGGTGTTTTTGATGGAAATTCTTTTGAGTTGAAGAAATATAAATAAAACTATCTATTTTAGAAACTCTGAGATAGGGTGATGATTATTGGAAATATAAGTTACAAGAAAGTCACTATCACTTCTTTCAAAGAAAATGTACCAGGTTGTTCTCTTCGTACTATTGTAGAATATATAATTACTTCCAAAATGCGCTAATGCTAAAGGTGTATTCTTATATGGAAAATTAGAAATATTGTTTTCAATAAAATCTATCAATTTATCTTTGTAGATGATAGCATCTTCCATAAAACCGAAGTAATCACGTTTATAAAGAGAATAGACCAATTCATTAATATATGTTGTTACCTGAGGTCTATAGTAAACGGTTACTTTTTCCAATCTAAAGACTTTATATATGCTGTTGTTTCTTCTTTTAATTGTTGAGAAGATATCGCATCTTTTAGCTCTTCTTTAAAACTTTGGTTTTTAATCGCTTTATACTCAAAAATCTGATTAATAATATCTGGATCTTTAACTGATGAAATCCATTGAATTAGAGCCTTTTTCTTTGCAACTAGTGTCATTATCTGAGATGTTAATTAATTAAAGATAGTGATTTTTTATAAATTAACTTTCTTTTTCGTGCTCTTCAATATCTTGTTGTAAATCTAGTGTTCTTAACGGTTTATTCTTTATTCCTATTACGGAAACAACGATAAGCGTTACAGTACCACCAAGTACTACTGCTAATGGTGCTCCAAAAATTCTAGCTGCTACTCCACTTTCTACAGCACCAAGTTCGTTAGAAGACCCAACAAACATAGAATTAACAGCACCAACACGTCCTCTCATATGGTCTGGCGTTTTGAGTTGCAGTATGGTTTGACGTACAACCATAGAAATCCCATCAAAAACACCAGCAAGGAACAAGGCCGAAACACTAAGCCACATAAATTTTGAAGCCCCAAAAACTATCATACAAAGACCAAAACCAAAAATTGAAATCAGTAGTTTTTTTCCTGTGCTTTTTGCTATTGGAATGTATGTTGTAGCCAACATGGTTAAAATACTTCCTGATGATAATGCAGCATGTAAAATACCCAAACCTTTTGGTCCTGCATCTAAAATATCCTTTGCAAAAACGGTAAAAATGGCAACAGCACCACCAAACAATACAGCAATCATATCTAAGGTTAGCGCTCCTAAAACCACTTTATCATTAAAAACAAAGTTGAGTCCTGCTTTAAGGCTCTCTTTTACGGTTTCAGTATTTCCTTGGTTTAGAATAGGTTTTTTAGTAATACCAAACACTAATACTAAAGATAACATTACCAAAGAGAATATAATACCAAGCGTATAATGTACACCAATCCACGCAATTAAAAATCCACCTAATAATGCTCCAAACACACTTGCACCTTTCCAAGTACTACTGCTCCATGTTGCTGCATTGGGATAAATTTTCTTAGGAACTAGTAATCCGATTAATGAAAAGATGGTTGGACCAAAAAACGCTCTTAAAACACCACCAAAAAACACCAAACTATAGATGCTGAATAAAATAGTTTTAGTTGTCCATGAGGCTTCAATTTGATTTGACGTCAACCAAAATAATCCAAAACTTATTAATGAAAACAACGCAATACATAGCGCAAAAAGATTTCGTTTTTCCTTTTTGTCAGCAATATGTCCTGCAAATGGTGCGAGAAAAAAAGCTGGTAAAAACTCACATAAACCTATTATAGCAAGACTCAATTTATCGTTAGTCATGGCATACACTTGCCATTCAATCACAACAAACTGCATTGACCAACCAAAAACTAAGGCAAATCTTACTAATAAAAAAATGTTGAATTCTTTGATTCTTAATGCTGCGTATGGATCGTTTTTTACCACTTATTTATGCTTTAATATCCTTCAACTTTAACTGTAAACTTACATTTCCATTCCAGTGATTTTCATCAATAGAATAGGCTGCACTGAATGGTCTTTTCGTTTTTATAATATCTATTTTGTCGCCTAAACCAAAACCTATACAAACAATCTTATCGTTAAAAGATTGTGTAACGGTTAACCGAATATGCTTATCATCTTCGCCAACACATTTTCCCCAACCTGTATCTTTTAAATTCTGGGACATAAAAGTTGGCGACATATTCCCTGGTCCAAAAGGTGCAAATTGTTTTAAGATGCGCATTAATTTATCATTGATTTCTCCTAATTCTATTTCTAAATCAATTTTAAGTTCTGGTGTTAGTAATTTTGGGTCTATAGTTTCTTTTACAACACTTTCAAACTTTGCTTTAAAGGCTTCGTAATTTTCTGGTAATAGTGTTAATCCTGCTGCATATTTATGACCTCCAAATTGTTCTATATGCTCTGAGCATGCTTCTAAAGTATTGTACACATCAAAACCTTTTACAGAACGTGCAGAAGCTGCTAATTTATCTCCACTTTTTGTAAAAACTAAAGTTGGTCTGTAATACGTTTCTATTAAACGAGAAGCAACAATTCCAATGACACCTTTGTGCCAAGTTTCGTTACACACAACAGTTGTAAAGCCTTCTTGCTCGTTATTTTCTTCAATTTGAACTAAGGCTTCTTGCGTAATACGCTTATCGGTTTCTCTTCTGTCTGTGTTAAATTGGTCTATATCTACAGCATATTCCGCTGCCAAATTAAAATCAGTTTCGGTTAATAATGTTACAGCATGGTTGCCATGTTTCATTCGTCCTGCTGCATTAATCCTTGGTGCAATGATAAAAACGACATCTGTAATGGTTAAAATATCCTTTTTTACCTCAGCAATAATGGCTTTCATTCCTGGTCTTGGATTGGTGTTTATAACCTGTAATCCAAGATAAGCCAATGCTCTATTTTCATCTACAATGGGTACAATATCTGCACCAATTGCTGTAGCCACCAAATCTAAATACTCAACTAAATCTTCTGCTGTTTGTCCTTGGTTTGCTGCTAAAGCCGTTATTAATTTAAAACCTACGCCACAGCCACAAAGTTCTTTAAAAGGGTAATCACAGTCGTCTCGTTTTGGGTCTAAAACTGCTACTGCATCTGGAATTTTATCGCCTGGTCTGTGGTGGTCACAGATAATAAAATCTATCCCTTTTTCTTTAGCATAAGCCACTTTATCAATAGCTTTTACGCCACAATCTAATGCTATAATTAACGTAAAATCATTGTCGTCTGCAAAATCAATACCTTTATAAGACACACCATAACCTTCGTCATAGCGATCTGGAATGTAGGTAGCAACCGAATCAATTCTTGTTTTTAAATAGGAAGACATTAAGGCCACAGAAGTTGTTCCGTCAACATCATAATCACCATAAACCATTATGTTTTCTCCTGCTTTAATGGCTTTTTCTATGCGTGCAACAGCATTATCCATATCTTTCATTAAATATGGATCATGTAAATCACTAAAACTTGGCCTAAAAAATGTTTTAGCAGCTTCATAGGTTTCAATACCTCTTTGCAACAACAAAGTTGCAACAATATTATCAACCTGAAGTGCTTTTTTTAAAGCCTCAACTTTTAAAGATTCTGGTTTTGGTTTTAGTGTCCAACGCATAGTTATCAACTTCTATAAGCTCTTTCGCATCTATGACCTAATTAAAAAATAGGGTTTTTTATGTCTCAATTGCGCTTAAACTTAATATAATTTATCGTTTTGTTGCTATATGATAAATAATATTTGTTTTCACATCTGCAAAACGTCTAAACATTTCCATTACGCCACAATACTTTTCAACCGAAAGATTTACAGCACGATCACATTTTTTCTTGTTTATATCTGAACCGTAAAAATGATAATCTACGGTTACAGTGTGATAATATTTTGGATGTTCATCTGTTAATTCGCCCGAAACTTCAATTTTAAAATCATCTATTTCTACTTTCATTTTATCTAATGTAGAAATGACATCTAGACCAGAGCAACCAGCCAAAGATGAGAGCATCATTGCTTTAGGTGCCATACCAGATCCAGTGCCTCCAAATTCTTCAGAAGCATCCATCATAATAGAAGGCCATCTTGGATTATCGGATTCAAAAACCATATTCCCTTTCCAGTGTGTTGTTATTTTATCAGCCATTTTGTTTTAGTTTAAAATTTAGAAATCCTATCTTGTTCATTCAAAAATACTACTAAAAAAACAACTATGGCACTTGTAACTCCTTTGTCTGCAGAACACGATTTAGAAACCAAAGAATTAGCAGAATTTTTTAACGAAACCTTAGGGTTTTGCCCAAATTCTGTCTTAACCATGCAACGCAGACCAGCAATAAGTAAAGCATTTATTAATTTAAATAAAGCCGTTATGGCCAATGAAGGCAGAGTAACCTCAGCCTTAAAACGAATGATTGCTTGGGTTAGTAGTAATTCTACTGGTTGTAGATATTGCCAAGCACATGCAATAAGAGCTGCGGAACGTTATGGAGCTGAGCAAGAACAATTAGATAATATTTGGGACTATAGAACACATCCTGCATTTTCAGAAGCAGAACGCGCAGCCTTAGATTTTAGCTTAGCCGCAAGCCAAGTGCCAAATGCTGTAAATGCAGAAATTAAAGAACGTTTATACAACCATTGGAACGAAGGCGAAATAGTAGAAATGCTCGGTGTAATTTCTCTCTTTGGATATCTAAATCGTTGGAATGATTCTATGGGAACTACAATGGAAACTGGAGCTATTGAAAGTGGCAATCAGTTTTTAGGAAAACACGGCTTTGAGGTTGGCAAACATGATGGATCACAATATTAATTGTAACTGATTACTATGAAAAAAATAAACCTATTTACTCTTTTAATAGCTTGCTCGCTATTATTCTTTGGATGTAAAAATTCTAATAAAGACAAAAAAAATGAGGGTTTTACCTTTATTGAGAGAAATGCTTACACTGTAAACACTTATAATGGGTTAGCTTATTACAGGCTTAAAAGCGAGCAAGAATTTATGGATGGTTATTATGTTGTTGGTAATGAACTTTCTAAATGGGAAGAATTTGAATTTAAAGAAGGTTTGTTAAATGGCGATTATATTATTTTTCATCCAAATGGTGAAATGTTTTCTCACACTCAATATAGAAATGGCAAAAAACATGGTGAAGAATTAATGTATTTCCCAGATGGTGTTTTAAATAGTAAAAGCACATTTAGCAATGATATTTTAGTTGGAAGTAAATTCACTTATTATGAAACCGGAAAAATTCAATCTGAATCTAAAATTGAAGATGGTAAGGCCATAGAAACTCAAAATTTTGATTTGTTAGGCAATATTATTTCTCAGAGTTTTATTAGAGATGGAAGAACAATAACTCAACAAATCGCTGAAGGTAAAATTTATTCTGAAATGGTATCTTCTAATTACGATAGTTATGAAACTATGAAGTTTTTTAACGAAGATGGTAGTACAAAAGTTTATTTACAACGTGTTTTTGAAAACGAAAAGTTTTACATTTTAGAACTAAATGAAAATGGTAAAGAGATTGATCGTGTTGATGTAAAAGCAAACCCACAAAAAGCAAGAAAATATGCTCAGTATTTTCAATAAATATTTAGTAATTAGTAAATTATTCCGTTAGTATTCTGCAATAGATTTTATTCAATTATAGCTAAAAACCAATCTTATCTTAAATCGTAGATATCATTGGTTTTCCATTTTATATACTTTACTCACTCATTTGGCGCATTCACTCATTATACGTTTTTAATCCACTTCTTCACACATACATTTGAGTAAACCAACAACTTTTACTCATGGACAAAGTACCATTAAAAACCATTTTATTTCTTCTCCTCTTACCTTTATTAAGTCTTGCACAACAAGGTATTGTTAAAGGTGTTTTAACCACGGAAACTGACGGATTACCATTACCTGGAGCATCTATTATTGTTAAAGGCACCGCAAAAGGTGTGCAAACAGATTTTGATGGCAACTACAGCATTACTTGCAATGTTGGTGACGTTTTGGTTGTTAACTATGTAGCCATGACACCAAGAGAAATCAAAGTAACTCCAGCAATGTTTGGTGTAGAACAACGTCTTTTTGTTGAGCGTATTCCTGTAAAAACCATTGAAAGTGACGCGTACAGCAAGGCATTAAAATCGGTGAAAAAGACAAGCTTTAATATTCCTGATATAGAAAATTCTAAACACACATTTAATGACAACGGCACTTATAATCAATTCCAACGTATTAAAGGCATTGAGATTAAACCAGAAAATGTAAATCTCACTTATTTCGACCCAGATATATATTTTGAAGTTGGCGTAAACTCCACTTTAAGTTTTCAATTTGTAAAGGATAACAATCTACCAGAATTACAAAATAAATTTAGCCAAGGTGCAACACAAAATGGTGCATTAACTTTTCTTGGTCCAGAAACAAGTAACGTGTTTTCTTATGGTCCTAGCTTAACTATTTTAGAATTCGATGGCACTAATTACAGCTTCGATTCTAACGGACAATTAGTTTCTTTAGGAAGCGGAAATGGCAACTCAGCGAACGCTTATAATAACACACTTTTTAATACAACAATTAACACATCTAATAATATATTTTTCAATGTTGAAACCAACAAATGGATGGCCAACATAGATTATATCACTAAAAATTCTGATGATATTTTTGGTCGTAATCGCAGTAAAACGGATGATATTATGTTGAGTTATAAAACAACAAAATATGAAAACAAAAAATTGAACTGGAACACCTTTGTTAAATACGGAAAACGAAATAACAACCAACCCAACATTAATGGTTTTATTAATAATTTACTCTTAAATTCTTGGGTGACGCCAACCTCCTTCTCTAATTCTCAAGGTAGTATTCTTGCGGATAATACGCAACGCAGTTTTAGTCCTTCAAACTATAACAATCCAGAATGGCTTTTAAATAATAACAGAAATTATGATGCTAATGATTTATTTGTGGTTAGCCTTCAAAATGATATAGAGCCTTTTGATGATTTCAAAATTAAATCTCATATAAACTTTAAAACGACCGAAAATGAACAAAATTTCGGATTGATTACCAATACTGTTGGGTTTGAAGATGGTTATCTAAGTAATAAAAACATTGAAAAAAACACTTTTAATGGTACGTTAGTTCTTGATTACGAAAAGCAATTTGGTGACATTGAATTGAAATTAAATTCCGTTACCAATTATAGCCACGACAACTTAAAATATACGTTTAAGGAATCTGAAGGGTTTGGTGATTTTTCATTTTCAAATCCAGCTATTTCAACTACTATAGAAAATCAGCTTCACAAAAATTCAGTAAGCTTAAAACAATACTTATCTCTTTCTTATTCAAAAGGATTGGAAGTCAGTTTTAATACGGATTCTTACTTGTCATCTATCCAAGGAAACAAATGGTTTTTACCAACGTCTAGATTAAGTTTTGAACTTTTAGATGTCTTAGATATCTATGATTTTAGATACATTACATTTTTTGTAAGTAATGCTTCTGGTATCAATGAAATGCCTTTATTCTACACTAATCAGAGTCATAATAGTTTAACATTATCACCTTCCGAAAGTTTAAACTACACTAGCAATATTGATTTGTTCGCCAATGAAAGTATTAAATTCGAAGAAAAACAAGACTATAATTTTAGTACTCAAATTGGTTTCAACGTATTTAATATCAATTGGAATTTTGAAGCCACGTATTTTGATTCTAAAACTGAAGGAAGCGTGTTTCCTGTTTTAGAAAATAATACGTTTCAACTTAAAAATATAGCAGATATTAACAACACAGGTTTTGAATTGGAGTTAGAAGCCTCTAACTACTATAATAAACTAAAGTGGAATGCTAATATTAACTTTTTTACTAATAATACCGAAGTTTTAAAACTATATGATTCCGAAGAACGCGTTGCTATAGCTGGTTTTAATTCAATTTCTAAAAATCTTATTGTTGGCCAACCTGCAGGAATTATAGTTGGTTCTGCTTATGCAAGAGATGAGCAAAATAATATGGTTATTGATTCTAACGGTTACCCAATGGTTGATGCTCAGCAACAAATTATTGGCGACCCTACACCAGATTTTACGTTTGGTTTCTATAATTCTTTAGAATGGAACAATTTCAAATTTAATTTTACACTTAACTATCAAAAAGGAGGTGACGTCTGGAATGGCACACAAAACGTTCTTAACTATTTTGGAACCTCACAACAATCAGCTGACCAAAGACCTATTACCAATTATGTGTTTAATGGAGTTACCCAACAAGGCAATCCCAATACAACTATTGTAGATTTTTACAATCCTGAAAACGGTATTGAAAACAACCGATTTGTGCGATACGGATTTGAAGGTGTTGCCGAAGATGCCATTGAAGATGCTAGCTTTTTTAACTTAAAAACCATTCAAGTTTCTTATGATTTTGGTAAGGACAACGATTCTTTTTTTAGACAATTTGAAATCGGTTTCTATGCCAATAATCTTTTCACATTTACAAAATATAGAGGTGCATCGCCTCAGTCTTCTCTTTTTGATACAAACTCTGGCAATAACCTCAACTTTTTTAACACACCTCTAATCACAGAAGTTGGTTTTAAAGCTCAACTTAAAATATAAATCTTATGAAACGTATACTAAAACATACCAAAATTTTGATACTTGTAGCTATTAGTGTTTTGTCTTTATTATCATTTAAAGCCCACAAATCGTTACAGAATCCCTTAGAAAAAATCTATACCCAAACGGATAGACCATTTTATTTTCCTAGTGAAACCATCTGGTTTAAATCTTATGTGGTTGGGGCAGACAATACCATTTCTACATTAAGTGACATAATGCATGCCGAATTAATCTCGCCAAAAGGTGCCGTTGTAAAATCCCTAACACTCAGTATAAAACAAGGGTATGCTTATGGCGATTTTATAATTGACAAAAATTGGGTTGGTGGTATTTACACGCTAAAATGCTATACCAATTGGCAGAATAATTTTGGTGATGAAGCATTCTTCACTAAAAAAATTACAGTTCAAAAAGTGGTAAAACCAAATCTACTTTTAAACTTAAAATTTGAAAAAGAAGGTTACGGAAAATCATCTAAAGTCATTTCTAATTTTGAAGCGAAAGATTTAAAAAACAATCCACTTTCTAATACCAAAATCGAATTTACAGTAAGTGTAAAAGGCAACATTATTTTAACCGAATCTGCAATCACAAATGAGGAAGGAAAATTTAAACCCACTTTTAATCTTCCAGATACTTTAGAATCTTCTGATGTTGTTTTAAACGTTTTGGTTGATTATAAAGGCACAACAGAATCTATTTCTAGAGCGGTTCCTGTGGTTTTAAATACTATTGATTTACAATTTTTACCAGAGAGCGGAAAAATAGTCGCTGGCACTTTAAACAAAGTAGCACTAAAAGCTATTAACGAATTCGGAAAACCTGTAGACGTAAAAGGTGATATTTTAGATGAGAATAATGCTGTGGTTTCAACGTTTGAAAGTTTTCACGATGGCATGGGAAGCTTCAATCTTAATGCACTAAATAACAAAACATATTACGCAAAACTAACAGAACCATTTGTGTCAGATGAATTAATTCCACTTCCAAAAGTTTATGAAAATGGTGTTCGTTTTTCAGTGGTGAGTGATAGTTTAAAAACATATATCAATCTGTTTTCAACCTATTCAACAGATTTGTTTCTAGAAGTTTCAAACGCAAGTGGCTTACTTCTTAAAAAACCGATTTCTAACCAAAAAAATATGGTTTTAGATACTAAAGATTTTCCAATCGGAATTTCAAAATTCAGCATAAAAAATGCTTACGACAGTACTTTTGCAGAACGTTTGGTATTTCTAAATCCTCACAAACAACTCAATATAGATTTGAGTTTAGAAAAGGAAGACTTCAATACCAGAGAAAAAGTAAAACTGGTGGTTAAGACTTGTGATAATAACAATAATCCAATTCCTGCCAACTTATCTATTGCTATTGCAGATAACAAATTACTGTCTTTTGCAGACGATAAACAAGACCATATTTTATCGTATTTATTACTCTCATCAGAACTCAAAGGAAAGATTCATAAACCCGATTTTTACCTAAACCCTAAAGAACCAAAATCTAAGGAAGCTTTAGATTATTTAATGCTAGCACAAGGTTGGAGAACCTATATTGATAAGCCAACGGTTACCAAGGAGAATGCGCAATTTATTCCAGAACAAAGTGCCATCCAATCTGGTGTGGTTTTAGATAAAAAAGGAAAGCCAACACAAGCACACCTTTTACTATTTGATAGTTTTGGTACCAAGGTTTTAGTTTTTGATACGGCTGAAGATGGTTCGTTTTTATTCAAATATGATAAAAACATTCATCTTACATTAATGGCTTATAAAGATAATGGTGAAAACTTAACCATTGAAAAAACTGAATTTAAAAAGGGAAATTATAACAATCAGACTCAAAACAACGCTGTAGAAAATAAGGATGGCTTTAAGGAATTTTCAAAAAACGAAAGACTTTTAAAACAACCTATTAAAGAAAAAGCAGTCGTGGCAATCAATTTGGAAGAAGATAGTAGTAACCTAGATGAAGTCGTTGTTGTTGGTTATCGCACTATGAAAAAACAATCACTTACAGGTTCTGTTGTTCAGGTTAGAGCAGAAGATATTTCTACTAATGAGAACTCAATTTTAAATGTTTTAGAAGGACGCGTTGCAGGTGTAAATATTGTTAATGCAAATGGACAACCAGGAAGCCCAACAACCATTAGAATAAGAGGATTTGGTTCGGTATCTGGAAACGTTGAGCCTTTAATTGTGGTAGATGGTGTGCCTTACGAACAATCTGCTTTAAGTGATGTGGATCCACAACAAGTCTCTAGTGTTACTGTTTTAAAAGATGCGGCTGCACAATCCATTTATGGCAGTCGTGGTGCAAATGGTGTGATACTTATTAACACAAAAAGTGGACGAGATTTTAGAAGTTATGGTAACAAAAAGAAACTGAATAATGCTAAATTCAACAACTACGCTATCCATCAATTTTATAACAATAGTCCTGTTTATACCAATACGCCAAATACGTTTTATATGCCAAAATATGAAGGTGAGAGTCTACCTGAAGAACGTACCGATTTTAGACAAACCATATATTGGAATCCTGTTGTACAAACCAATAGTGAAGGTATTGCAGAACTTGAGTTTTATAATTCGGATGCTATAACTTCTTTTAAAATTATGGCTGAAGGGATTGGATTTAATGGACTTATTGGCAAAAAAGATCAGTTATATGCCACTAAAAAATTGTTGAATGTAGATTTTAAAGCACCCAATTATATGGTGCTAAACGATACCATTTCGCTACCAGTAACAATTTCAAATGATACTGATAAATCAATTCAAACAAATCTAAAAATTCAGCTTCCAAAACACTTAAAATTAGCAGAATCTTTTGATGAGAATATTAAAGTTGAAAGTAAAAGTGCCATCACCAAAAACATAAAAGTAACACCAATAGAAAAAGGCGAAGAGGTAGAAATTACAATACGTGCAACATCTGAAAACTATAAGGATATTGTGAAAAAACAAGCCACAATTTTAAGTCCTTACTTCCCAACGGAATTATCTATTTCTGGTTCAAAATCTGAAAGTTTTGAGTTTGACATTAACCATGCTGTAAAGAATTCTATTTCAACAGAGTTTAATATTTATACGGATGTTGTTGGTGATGTTATGAATGGTATAGAATCTTTAATTCGCCAACCTTATGGCTGTTTTGAGCAAACTTCATCATCAACTTATCCAAATATTATGGTTTTAAAATATTTGAAAGAAGCCGGAAAAAGTAATCCTGAGATTGAAGCTAAAGCCTTAGATTTTATTAAAAAAGGATACAAAAGACTAATCAGTTTTGAAACCTCTCAAGGTGGATTTGAATGGTTTGGACACACACCTCCTCACGAAACTTTAACCGCTTATGGTATTTTAGAATTTACTGAAATGAAAGAATTGTATGAAGGCGTAGATGATAAAATGATTGAGAGAACGGTCGATTGGTTACTAAGCAGAAAAGACGGAAAAGGTGGCTTTAAAAAGAGTAAAAAAGGTTACGATAGTTTTGCGAGTTCGCCATCAGATGTTGCAAATGCTTATATTGTTTATGCATTAAGTGAAGCTAAAATTGATGCCGATATTTCACTGGAATATAACACAGCTTACAACGATGCCATTCAAAGTAACGACACCTATAAAATGGCATTGCTAACTATGACCAGTTTTAACCTAAATCAGATAGAAAAGGCCAAAGTTCTTATTGAAAAAATTAAGAGTAATATCGCTGAATATGGATTAAAAAAACTTCCTGTAGAAAATACGATTACACGTTCTTATGGAGAATCAAAAAACATAGAAACCACAGCATTGACTTTATTAGCTTTAATGGATGAAACCACTCCAAATGAAACTTTAATTGCGGAAGGCATCGATTATTTGGTAAAACAAAGAAAACACAACAGATTTGGTTCTACCCAAGCCACTGCAATGGCTTTAAAAGCACTTATTAATTACACAAAAAAGCAGAAACAAAAAATGATAAGTGAGAATGATAACATCACGTTAATTGTGAATGGGAAATCATTAACTAGAAAATTAGAAATCACTAATGATGGTAAAATTGCGATTCGTGATTTTGAATCTTACTTAACAAGTGGAAAACAAAACGTAACGGTTAAATTCAATAACCCAAAAGCAGAATTCCCATATTCTTTAAATGTAAAATGGGATAGTACTTTACCTAATAGTTCTGAGATTTGTCCTTTAGAATTAGAAACAACTATTTTAGATAAAGCTTATGCTGTTGGTGATAATGTAAGTTTTAATATCGCTGTTACCAATACAAAAAAAGAACCACTTGCCATGTCGACAGCGATTATAGGTCTACCATCAGGCACCACAGCACAACCATGGCAACTTAAAAAGACTCTAGAAGAAAATAAAGTAGCCTATTATGAAATTTTCGATAACTATTTAGTCTTTTATTGGCGAGAATTTAGAGCTTCAGAAACCAAAGAGATTAGACTCGACTTAAAAGCAGATATCGCTGGAAATTACCAAGCACCTGCAAGTACTGTTTATCTTTATTATGGTGATGAAGACAAAACTTGGATTTCTGGGACTGTGCTTGAGATTGCTGAATAAATGGTTTTGTCATTCCTGCGAATTCAGGAATCTATATTGTTAGACTTTTAGAGCGCTCCGCTTTTAGATAAATTAGATTGAAACCTTGCCAGAAATGGTGAGGTTTTTTTTAGATTAAAATTTTAATTATTTCAATATGCTTTTTATCTTCTTCTGAAGAATAGGCACTACTAATTCCTCAAACCAAGGATTCTTACTCCTCCAAAATCGATTGGTTGGTGATGGATGCGGAATCGGAAAATACTTTGGTAAATATTCCTTGTAATCTCCAACCGTTTCTGTTAATGTGCGTTTCGCTTTATCTTTTAAATAGTATTTCTGAGCGTAAGCGCCAATTAAAATTACCAACTCCACATTTGGCATTTTATCAAATAATGCATCATGCCATTGTGGTGCACATTCTGGTCTGGGAGGTAAATCGCCTGTTTGTCCTTTTCCTGGATAACAAAATCCCATAGGTATAATGGCAAAATTTTCGGTATTGTAAAACTGCTCATCTGTGACATTAAGCCATTGTCTTAATTTCTTTCCGCTTTGGTCGTCCCAAGGAATACCAGAATCGTGGACTTTTGTTCCTGGTGCCTGACCAATAATTACAATTTTAGAATTAATATGCGCTTTAGCAACTGGTCTTGGACCTAACGGAAGGTGAGCTTTGCAAGTAGTACATTGGCTTATATTGCGAAGTAATTCTTCCATATTAATTTGGTTCTCGATACGTCAAGCAAAAAAGCTTGACACTCGAACTGACGTTACAGTAAATAAATTCAGAACACTACAAGTTACTTCTTTTTTAACGGAAAGGCTTTAAAGTCTAATCCTTCAAAACCAGTATACATAAAGTTTCTTATGTTTTGGTGACCAATGCCTTTTGGGTTAATTAAAACATCCTCGAAATAATGTTCACCAAAACATGCTAAAGTTTCCTCTTTTGTTAGTTTTTGTTCTATAGCAAAGGCAAACAATTTACAAGATCCTGAATTTTGTCCTTCTGCATTTTCTAGAGTTCCATTTGTAAAAGCCGTTGGCGTAAACTTGTAATAGCTCTCGATTATGGCCATCGTTTCAGAAAATTTAATCGCTTCTGGATTCGACTTCAATTTATTTTTAAATTCGATTTTAGTCATCTTATTTACTTTTTCCGCCAACAATAATAACAATTTCGCCTTTTGGTGGTTTGTTGGTATAATGTTCTAAAACTTCTTTTGCTGTTCCTCTTATGGTTTCTTCGTAGAGTTTAGTGATTTCACGCGAAACTGAAACTGGTCTGTCTTCTCCAAAATATTCGCAGAAATGACCAAGTGTTTTTACTAATTTGTGTGGACTTTCATAAAAAATCATGGTTCTAGTTTCTTCTGACAGCAATAAAAATCGAGTTTGACGCCCTTTTTTAACAGGAAGAAATCCTTCAAAAACAAACTTATCATTTGGCAAACCACTATTTACCAAAGCTGGTACAAAGGCTGTTGCTCCTGGTAAACAATCGACTTCAATATTGTTTTCTACACATGCTCTTACCAATAAAAATCCTGGGTCTGAAATGGCTGGTGTACCAGCATCACTGATTACGGCAATTGTTAATCCGGCTTTTAGTTTTTCAATTAAATGATTCACCGTTTTATGCTCGTTATGCATATGATGGCTTTGCATTTGCGTAGTGATTTCAAAATGCTTTAAAAGTTTTCCAGAAGTTCTAGTGTCTTCAGCCAAAATTAAATCAGCTTCCTTTAGCACTTCGACTCCTCTAAAAGTCATGTCTTTTAAGTTTCCTATTGGTGTTGGAACCAGGTAAAGTTTACTCATTGTATGCAGTTTCTTTTCAAATTTACAATGTTTCTAAATATATCAACGCAACCATTTGGGATATTTAGCATCTTTATAATAAGTTAGAGAATTAAGTAGGAAAATTATTAACTTACTTGTTCTATACTTGAGATTATTGCATTAATCAAAACTATTATTTTATGATTGGAAAACCATTCTGCTTATTGGTTTTATTTCTTTTAGGATTACAATTACATAGTCAAACTACAGATTTGTCTATTGCTATTGAAGCCCAAGATTTAACTGGTACTGCAATTTCTCAAGTTGATATTTATGAAGATTTTCAATATGTAGTTACCGTTTTAAATTCTGGAAACGCTGTTGATAATGCTAGCATTTCAGTAAATTTTGATGCAGATATTACCATCCTTTCCTATAATTCGCAAAATAGTAATGCAGGTGCATCTGACTTCTCAAATATAGACGTTATAAGTAATGTTTTAACCGCTTCTATTGCTTCCATGCCTAATAACTCTAGCGTAGAGTTGTTAGTTTTAGTTACAGCACCAACAAATTTAGGAGGTATTACCGCAAACGGAACAGTAAATCCACCAACAAATACACAAGATACAAATACTAGTAATAATCAAGCCATTATATCTATTGATGTGTTAGATGTTGTTGTCGATTTCTCAATAACGCACACTCAAATTAATCCTGTAGAAGGCACTGCAATTAGTGCTTGGGGAGATTTGGTAACGTATCAATTTACCATCACAAATAATAGTGTTATTGATTTTCCGGTTTCATCTATAAAAGGCAAATTAAGTTTAAGTTCTCCTAATGCAAACGGTCAACCTTTTGCTGAATTTATTTCGATTGAATGTATTGAAACAACCAATGGAACTGTATGCCCAGATTTAACTGATTTTAATGGTATCTCGGACACTATCACCTCTACCAGTTCTATGTTTATTAGTGATGACGATAATGTAATTACTTCTGGAGGAAGTATTACTTTTCAATTGGTTTATAGATACACTAACTTTTCTTGCTCAACAAATCCATTACCAATTGATGTAAATAGCATTATTAATATAGAATTGAATACAGCAAATATTACTTCAATAAACTCTAATAGTGTAACCACAAATTTGTTATTGGCAGAAGTTTGCGAACAAACTGATATATGTATTGAAACTGTACAAACTAACCCAGATACTACGGTAGATTTAGAATATAACCAAGACATTACTTTTGAAACTACGGTTTGCAATAGTGGTTCTGTAGAAACTCCTATGCGCTTCTTTTTTCAAAACCTCTCAACAACTGTAAATTGGGAGATTATATCTATAAATTGCTTAAACACTACTGGCCCAGTAAATTGTAATGACTTCACTTTATCTGATAATGGTCAACTTTGGACAAGTAACGATTTTGTCTTACAACCAAACACAACAATTACCATAGAAACCATAGTTCAATTTTCTGAACCTTGTGGAGATTCACCAATTATGGTAAATGTAAGAAGCGCTACCAATATTTTAAATACCCAATTATTAGATAGCAACATTGATAATAATTACTTTTCTAATTTTGTTGAACTCCCAATACCAACTGTTCCTTGTGGAGGAGAAGAATCTCATGATTTAATAGTCACTAAGACGCAAGTATACCCTGAATTACCTGCCGGAAGCTCAAGCGCAAATACGGCTGCTTGGGGATTAATTACCTATGAAATTACCGTTAGTAATATTAGTGAAGAAGATAGTATTATTGAGTTACAAGATTATATGCCAATTCTCACTAATGACGACCCACAACTTTTAGCAACTTTAACCAACTTAGAATGTGTTGAAACAACCGGAACAGCATCTTGTTTTACTATAAATAATTCAAACATTGGTGTGACTCTAGATGGCATTACAGAAGATGGTTATTTTGACACTTTTTGGGAAATTACAGCAGAAGATAATTGGGTATTGCCTGCTAACAGTTCCGTAACTTTTAGTGTCACTATAGATTGGTTGCCAGAATGTTCTTTTAACGCAATAATTGGTACCAACATTGTTAAAGTTGATTATGTTAGTGATTTAGTGGATAGTAATCCTGGAAACAATTCTGCTTCCGTTAACACTTATTTTGCACCTTGTTTAGATTTAATAGTACAAACCTATCCTGAATTTACCCAAGTAGATATCAACCAAACATTTAATTGGATTGTTGATATTAGTAACAGTACCACAAGTTCTGATGCTGTAGATGTTCTTTTTGAAGACACTGTAAATCCTGTTTTTACAATCCTTGGAGACCCAACATGTACAGTCACATCTGGCAACGCAACTTGTATGACTAGTTTTAGTACGGTTGGCAATTTTATAACAGGAACAATACCAACCATGGAAGCTGGCTCTACAGTTAGAATTAGTATCCCGGTTTCTGCTCCAAGTTTTGGAGGTGCTTATAATAATATTGCTGAAGCCATACCAGATGCTACAAACAACCAAGAGCTAACGCCAGAGTCTAATATTTCTATTAACAGTGTACAAGTTATTGCACCAGTTTTACAAAAAACATTTACACCAGATACTATTATCGAAGGTGGACAAAGTGAATTAACTTTTACAGTTTATAATGTGGCTTCAAACCCTACCCAAAGCAACATTTCATTTACAGATAATTTACCAACTGGCATTATACTTTCTAGCATACCAAGTTGGGTGGAATCTAATGGTTGTGCAGCTACTTTTGCAGGAAACGTAGGAGACGATTTTGTTGGTGTTGAAGATTTAGTTTTTCCTGATGGTGTTGAAAGTTGCACGTTTTCTGTAATGGTAACTTCTAACACTATTGGAGGTTATCTTAATAATTTTGAAAACTTTACAAACAATAACAATATAAATACATCTCAAGCTAGCGCTACACTTAATGTTACAGTGGATACTTCTGATATTGATATTGAAATCTTAAAAACCGTTGAACCAACAGAAGCTTTTTATGGTCAAAATGTAGATTTTACAATTACGGCAACCAACTTAGGTACCACAACTGCCACTTTAATAGAAGTTATTGATGCCTTACCACAAGGTTTTGAGTTTATATCTGCTACTACAAGCTATGGTAATTTTAATGATGCTGCGCTTATTTGGACAATCCCAGATCTAGATGCTAATACATCTGCAACTTTAATCTTAACGGCAAGAGTAATTTCTTCAACCGATTTAACCAATGTTGCATTTCTAAATAGTACTAATGAGCCAGATAGAGATTTAAATAATAACGAGGATGACGCTACTGTAGACATCAATAATTGTTTAACCATTCCACAAGGGATTTCACCAAATAATGATAACTCAAACGATTACTTTGTAATTCCTTGTATTGAAGATTATTCTAATAATACGCTTAAGATTTATAACCGTTATGGTACACAAATTTATGAAGCCAATAATTATACAAATACATGGAATGGTAAAGCAAACATGGGACTTTTAAAAAGCTCAGATTTATTACCTGTTGGTACGTATTTCTATATACTAGAAATCAATGGTTTTAATGATGCTTTTGTGGGTTATGTTTATTTAAATTATTAACTAAAACGTCCTTCAACCAATTCCATAAAACGCAATTCGTAGTCTTCTTTACCAACCCAATTATTATAATCTGGTTTTACCATTTCTATAATAAGTTGTTTAGTTTCCTCTAAAGAATTCATGGTGTTTATTTGAGAGATTACACGATCATAATCTTCATTTTTCCCTTCAAATAAATGCTTAATAAAAGCCAATTTATCATTGAGTCCAATATTTAAGCGTTTTCCTTTTAGCTTATCGTTTAACGATTTTTTTGCGGATTCGGCTTCTCGTTTTTTAGCCTCTTCAATAGGTTCAAATTCTGGCATCGCTTCAAAACCAGAGGTTATAGTTTCAAACTCAATAGTTTTTGCTGGTACTTCTTCTTGCGCTAAAGCTTTTTCTAATATTGGATCTTTTGGTTCTGTTTCTTTAGGCATATGCTCAAACATATCCTTAATTTTAGTCATTACAGGTTCTACAATACCATCATCTTCAACCTCATCTACATTAATATAAGTTCGGTCTTCAACTTCTACATTATCACTAACTTTATTGTTAAACGCAGCATCTAACATGCCAAAAAACGAAGAGTCGTGACCTATAGTTGGCATTGTTTCTTCAAAATTTTCTTGAGCGAATTTCAAAACCGTCAACTTTTCATAAAGTTTAGAAACTTCAGCGTGTAATTGATCTACATCTTCTTTACCTTTCAGCTTTAGAATCCTATGTGCTATGCTAACTAATTCTGATTCTAATTTCTTTTTCATCTTTTCGTAAGTTTTACTTTTGATTTTTAATAAATTTGCGAGACCTTTATAAAAACGAAGATACACTTCGGTTTAGTGCTAAAATTACAAAATGTTTCTCGAAAATACAGTAAATCAGAAAGAACAATTTGGCTGGATTGAAGTCATATGTGGATCGATGTTCTCAGGTAAGACCGAAGAACTAATTCGACGACTAAAACGTGCGCAATTTGCAAAACAAAAGGTTGAAATTTTTAAACCTGCAGTAGACACACGTTATGATGAAGAAATGGTAGTTTCTCATGATGCTAATGAAATTCGCTCTACACCTGTACCAGCAGCTGCTAATATTCCTATTTTAGCAGATGGTTGTGATGTAGTTGGTATTGATGAAGCTCAATTTTTTGATGATGAAATTGTTAGAATTTGTAATGATTTAGCCAATAAAGGCATACGAGTTATTGTCGCTGGTTTAGACATGGATTTTAAAGGCAATCCGTTTGGACCAATGCCAAATTTAATGGCAACTGCAGAGTATGTAACCAAAGTGCATGCAGTTTGTACAAAAACAGGGAATTTAGCGCAATACAGTTATAGAAAAGCCTTAAGTGACGATTTAGTTTTACTTGGTGAGGTTGATGAATACGAGCCCTTAAGTCGAGCCGCTTACTATAAAAGTATGCAACGCGATAAAGTAAGACAAATGAAAGTGAAAGATGCTGAAGAAATAGATTCTAAAGACCAAAAACGAGATGTCTAAAGCTCAAGAAACTGTTCTCGAAATTGATTTAAGTGCGCTTACCCATAATTTCAATTACTTAAAATCTAAATTACAACCACAAACCAAATTTTTAGCTGTGGTTAAAGCTTTTGCTTACGGAAGTGATGCTGTAGAAATTGCCAAACATCTTCAAAAACTAAAAGTCGATTATTTTGCCGTGGCCTATGTAAAAGAAGGTGTTGCTTTAAGAGATGCTGGTATTACAACACCAATTTTAGTACTTCATCCTCAATCAATAAATTTTAAAACACTTATTGATTATTGCTTAGAACCAAGTCTTTATAGTAAGCATGTGTTAGACGAATTTATAAAAATTACACAGGAGCTGTCTCAAAAAAATTATCCGGTTCATATAAAATTTAATACAGGCTTAAATAGACTTGGATTTGAAGAAAATGAAATTGATACTATAGTTTCTAAACTTAAAAATTCAACATCAATAAAAGTAAAATCTTTGTTCTCTCATTTAGCGGCTAGCGAAGATTTAAATGAAATTGATTTTACTAATATTCAAATTGAAAAATTTAAAACTATAGCAAAAATATTCGCAAAAATATCTGGCTATAACCCATGGTTACACCTATGTAATACCTCTGGTATTATCAATTATCCTAAAGCACATTTTGATATGGTTAGAGCCGGAATTGGTCTTTATGGTTTTGGAAATTCTGTAGAAGAAGATAAAAACCTAAAGCCCATTGCGAGTTTAAAATCTGTTATTTCTCAAATACATAGTATAGAAAAAGATGAAACTGTAGGATATAATAGAGCATATGCTTCAAAAGGAAAAGAACGTACAGCAACCATACCCATTGGTCATGCAGATGGTATTAACCGAATTTACGGTAACGGCAACGGTTATGTGGTAATCAACGGTACAAAAGCACCAATAATTGGAAATGTCTGTATGGATATGATTATGGTAAACATTTCTAATGTTAATTGTAAAGAAGGAGATGAAGTAATTATTTTCAATTCTAAATACAAGGCAAGCAACTTGTCTGAAAAGGCTAAAACTATCTCATACGAGATTATTACCGCTGTTTCTCAACGTGTTAAACGTATTTTTTTGCCATAATTTAATTTTTTTTTAACATAATGTGACTTTTTGAACTAACTTTGCGTCTAACTAACACATTAACTAACTATTAAAAACATTAAATTATGTTAAAAGAATTTAAAGAATTTATCACTGGCGGAAACGTTATTGAGTTTGCAGTAGCTGTAATTATGGCAGGTGCCATAGGAGGCGTTGTAAAAGGATTTGTAGACAATATTGTAATGCCAGTTGTAGGTTACTTTACTGGTGGATCTGATTTCTCTGATAAAAAAGTTATCTTATCAGAAGCCGTTGTTGATGCAGCAGGTGCAGTAACAACTCCAGAAAACGCAATTATGTGGGGAAGCTGGGTTAACGCAATCATCAATTTATTAATTGTTGGTCTTGTTATGTTCATTATTGTAAAAGCTTACAATAAAACTAAAGCTCCAGCTGAAGAACCAGCTCCAGCAGGACCATCTGAACTTGATATCTTAACCGAAATCAGAGATGCATTAAAAAAATAAAACACGTATAGCGTCATCGCTACACTCTTATTTTTAATTAAACCCAGATAATTATTGTCTGGGTTTTTTTATGCAAAATGTTAAATAATTAACATTTTGTTTTTTATTGTTATAAGCCATGGTTAAATTAAAAAAAAGAGGTTTTTTATGTAGCTTTGCTTACAATTTATTTAAAAAAATGAAAAAATGAAAGTAGCTATAGTAGGTGCAACAGGTTTAGTAGGAAATGTAATGCTCAACGTATTAGAAGAGCGTAATTTCCCAGTAGATGAATTATTATTAGTCGCTTCTGAGCGTTCTGTAGGTAAAAAAATAAAATTCAAAGGCAAAGACATTTCAGTTATTAGTATTCCTTCTGCTATTGAAGCCAAACCAGATATTGCTCTTTTTTCTGCAGGTGGTGGCACTTCTTTAGAATGGGCTCCAAAATTTGCTGAAGTTGGCACAACCGTAATTGATAATTCTTCGGCTTGGAGAATGGATAATACTAAAAAATTAGTGGTTCCAGAGATTAATGCTAATGAGTTAACTAAAACAGATAAGATTATTGCTAACCCAAACTGTTCTACCATTCAAATGGTAATGGCATTAGCACCACTTCATAAAAAATATAAAATTAAACGAATCATAGTTTCTACATATCAATCCGTTTCTGGTACTGGCGTAAAAGCTGTTGAACAGATGGAAAATGAAATTGCAGGTAAAGAAGGTGATATGGCTTACCCTTACCCAATTCATAAAAATGCAATTCCACATTGTGATGTTTTTGAAGACAACGGTTATACCAAAGAAGAAATGAAATTGGTAAATGAGACTCAAAAAATATTAGGTGATCGCACCATAGCTGTAACTGCAACTGCAGTAAGAATTCCTACAGCAGGTGGACACAGTGAAGCTATTAATGTAGAATTTGAAAACGAATATGATGTTGCTGAAGTAAGAGAATTACTTAACACTACTGATGGTATTATTGTTCAAGATAATTTACAAACCAACACTTATCCTATGCCAATGTTTGCGCATGGTAAAGACGATGTTTTTGTTGGTCGTATAAGACGAGATGGTTCTCAACCAAATACTTTAAATATGTGGGTTGTAAGTGATAATCTTAGAAAAGGTGCAGCAACAAACACTGTTCAAATTGCAGAATATCTTGTGAAAAATGAATTAGTGTAAAGTAATTTACATCTATAAAATCTTAATAAATACGCTTTTTCAATTATCTTATTAATTGAATTAGCGTATTTTTTTTGCCTTTTAACTTATGTCAAAATATGAAAGTCTTATCTTTGGGAGAAATCTTCTTTAATCTCAATTATTCTAATTATGAAAAAATTACTTCTCCTAACTCTAGTACTGAGTATTTTTGTATCATGTAAAAACGAAACTGAAACTTTGAAAACAATTTCTGTAGACTATCCAAAAACAAATAAAATTGAAGTTATTGACACTATATTTGGTGAAGCTGTATCTGATCCTTACCGTTGGTTAGAAGATGACAGAAGTCCAGAAACTGAAGCTTGGGTTAAAGCTGAAAACGAAGCAACTTACGGTTATTTAGATAACATTCCTTATCGAAAAGAATTAAAAGAACGACTTACAAAACTTTGGAATTACGAAAAAATAGGTTCACCATTTAAAGAAGGCGATTACACTTACTTTTATAAAAATGATGGCTTACAAAATCAATATGTCATTTACAGATATAAAACTGGAGATGACCCAAGTACGGCTGAAGTATTCTTAGACCCAAATACATTTAAAGAAGATGGTACAATTTCTTTAGGAGGTACAAGTTTTTCTAAAGATGGTAAAACGCTAGCCTATTCTATTTCTGAAGGCGGAAGCGATTGGAGAAAGATTTTAATAATGAATACCGAAACTAAAGAAATTGTAGAAGATACTTTAGTTGATATTAAATTTAGTGGCATGTCTTGGTATAAAAACGAAGGCTTTTATTATTCTAGCTACGACAAACCAAAAGGTAGTGAGCTATCTGCCAAAACAGACCAACATAAAGTTTACTATCATAAGTTAGGAACAAAACAATCTGAAGATGAGTTAATATTTGGAGGTACTCCAGAACAAAAACACAGATATATTGGTGGAGGCGTAACCGAAGATGATAAATACTTAATTATTTCGGCTAGTGTTTCTACCTCTGGTAACAAACTTTTTATTAAAGACTTAACTAAACCCAATAGTAAGTTGATTACTATTTTAAATCATACAGATAGTGACACAGGCATTTTAGAAAATGTAGGTACTAAACTTTATTTATCTACAAACTTAAACGCTCCAAACAAAAGAGTTGTAACAGTTGATGCTTCAAATCCAACTCCAGAAAATTGGGTAGATTTTATACCTGAAACTAAAAATGTATTAAGTCCATCAACTGCAGGAGGCTACTTTTTTGCTAATTACATGGTTGATGCAGTTTCAAAAATATTACAATATGATTACGATGGTAAATTAGTTAGAGAAGTTGAACTACCTGGTGTAGGAAGTGCAGGCGGTTTTGGAGCAAAGAAAGAAGAAAAAGAGTTATACTACTCATTCACAAATTATGTAACTCCAGGAAGTATTTATAAATATGATATAGAAAACGGAACTTCAGAATTATACAGAAAACCAAACATTGATTTTAATCCTGAAGATTACGAAAGCAAACAAGTGTTTTACAAATCTAAGGATGGTACTAAAGTGCCAATGATTATAACACACAAAAAAGGATTAGAGCTAAACGGTAAAAACCCAACCATTCTATATGGTTATGGTGGATTCAATATTAGTTTAACACCAAGTTTTAGTATTGCAAATGCGGTTTGGATGGAACAAGGCGGAATTTACGCTGTACCCAACCTAAGAGGTGGTGGAGAATACGGAAAAGCATGGCATAATGCAGGTACAAAACTGCAAAAGCAAAATGTATTTGACGATTTCATTGCAGCAGCAGAATACCTTATTTCAGAGAACTATACGTCTTCAGATTATTTAGCAGTTAGAGGTGGTTCTAATGGTGGATTATTAGTTGGTGCAACAATGACACAACGTCCAGATTTAATGAAAGTAGCATTACCAGCTGTTGGTGTTTTAGATATGTTACGTTACCATACATTTACTGCAGGTGCTGGTTGGGCTTACGACTACGGAACAGCAGAAGATAGTAAAGAAATGTTTAACTATCTTAAAGGCTACTCGCCTGTTCATAATGTAAAAGAAGGTGTAGAATATCCTGCAACTTTGGTGACTACAGGTGATCATGATGATAGAGTTGTACCAGCTCACAGTTTTAAATTTGCTGCCGAATTACAAAGTAAACAAACGGGTAACAACCCAACACTTATTAGAATAGAAACAGACGCTGGTCATGGCGCTGGTACACCTGTGAGTAAAACTATAGAACAATATGCAGACATCTATGGGTTTACACTTTATAATATGGGATTTAAGGTTTTACCTTCTAAAACAACAGAAAAAGTAAAAGGATAGTTAAACTATTTATGAAAGAATCATTTTTGAGGTAGGTTTTTTTAGTATTCAACTGTCTTATTAATGTTGTATAACTATTCTGCATGAAAAAAAACTACCTTTATTACTTAGTTTCAATTCTGCTTCTGTTTTCTTGTGGCAAAGATGATGGACTTACACCTCTTTTTCCAGATACCAATCTAAATTTAGAGGAAATGCCATATCAAACGCTTTCAGAATATCAATTATTTGAAAACGAATTAAAAAATCTCGAACCCACGTTTGGTGTAATACCTTATACTTTAAATTCAACATTATTTAGTGATTACGCTAAGAAAAAACGATTTGTTTGGATGCCTAATAATACTAAGGCATCATATGTAAGTGCTAACGAAAATTTAGATTTTCCAGTGGGAGCAATTTTAATAAAAAGCTTTTACTATGATAATGTTTTACCTAACAACGATTCTAAAAACTTAGAAACAAGACTATTGATTAGAAAACAAGAGGGTTGGGTTTTTGCTAATTATATATGGAATAATGAACAAACCGAAGCTACTTTAAACATGGATGGAAGTTACGTGGATGTAGAATGGCTACAATCTAACGAAATAAAATCTGTTCAATATAGAATACCTTCAGCAGCAGAATGCCATACGTGTCATAAAGTAATGGAAATACCCAAACCTATTGGTCCCAAACCTAGAAACTTAAATTTAAGTTACAATTATAATGATGGAACATCCAATCAGTTAGACAAATTAATAAATGTTGGCTATTTAGAAAATATGCTTCCTAATACCATAGCTCAACTCCCAGATTATAATGATACAAATGAAACTTTAGAGCGTAGAGTAAGAGCTTATGTAGATATTAACTGTGCACATTGCCACTCTGAAGAAACACATTGTGCATATAGGCCATTGCGCTTAGATTTTACAGACACAGAAAATCTCACTAACTTAGGTGTTTGTGTAGATGCAGATACAGATCTTGGCTTTGGTCTTGGTCATATTATAGAACCTGGTGATGCAAGAAATTCCGTATTACATTACAGGTTGAGTTCTACAGAACCTTCGGACAGAATGCCTTTAATGGCAAGAACAATTGTACATGTAGAAGGTGTTCAATTAATTGAAGAATGGATTAATTCTCTAAATACGGATTGTAACTAAACCAACCAATATGAAAAAACCACTACTATTTACAATTCTATTAAACTTTATTTTTGCGTATAGTTTTGCGCAACAATTAAATCAACCAGCTAATTGGCCAAATAACCAATGGACGCTTTCTGGATCTTATGATGTAACATATCTCTATGAAGACCCAACAACAACTAGTAGTTCATTTTCTTTTGATGATAATCTTGCTGGTGGTACTTCTGCTAATAATGTCGCTGCTGAATCGCCTGTTATTGATTTAAGTGCTGCTTTTAGTACTGGTGAAACTGAATTAACCGTAAGTTTTCAATATGGTTTTAATATATATCAAAATGAATCACTACAGCTTCAATTTTGGAATAACGCTACAACTGAATGGGAAAATTGGGGAAACACACTTACTGATAATTCAAACTCAACTGTAAGTTTTTGTAACAACACACCAACAAGTTTTATTAGTGATGGTTTAGATATTTCTACTTTTTCTAACGCACAACAAACAGGTTTTAAATATCGTATTCTATATAACGATAATAACTCCTTTGGTTGGGGCTTTTGTGTTAATTCTGTAGCTATTATATCTTCAATGCCTCCTGCTTGTCCAGATGTGGAATCTGTTTCAATTAACAACATCACAGCTACAACCGCAAGTGTTAATTGGATTGCTGGAGGGACTGAAACATCTTGGGAAGTTGCAATAGGTCTAACTACAGATATAATGCCAACAACTGGAATTTTTACCGCAAATAGTGTTTATGTATTAACAGGTTTAACACAAGAAACAGACTATAGAGTTTGCGTAAGAGCAAATTGTGCTGCTGGTGGCTTTAGTTCATGGCAATGCCAAACATTTACAACAGGTATAGATTTATCTAGTTATCCAGTATCTTTTACAACAAACCCAATAGCAACTACAGGAACATATGATATCGCATTGGTTGATTTAAATGGTGATTTTTTAGACGATGTGGTTTCTGTAAGTTCAGATAATATCAATGTACATTATCAGTTAGCTACAGGTGGTTTTAATGAAACAAATGTTTCTACTCCATCAGCCGATTATTCACCTAATTGGAGTTTAGCAGCAGGTGATTTTGACCGCAACGGTTATAATGATCTTGTTTACGGAGGAGGCTCTGGTGTTACATTTATGAAGGCTAATAATTCTGGTACTGGTTACACCGAAATATCGGGTTCTAATTATGTTTTTTCGCAACGGTCTAATTTTGTAGACATAAATAACGATGGGCATTTAGATGCCTTTGTATGTCATGATGTTGATGCCAATGTATACTATATCAATGATGGTTCTGGTAATTTAACTTTTTATCAAGGAGAAAGTCCAGGAGTTGTTCCAAATGGATTAGGTTTAACGCCTGGTGGAGGAAATTATGGAACTGTATGGATAGATTTTGATAACGATAGAGACATGGATATGTTTATTGCTAAATGTAGAGGTGGCTCATCAACCATTAGCACCAACGAATTATGGAGAAATGATGGCAATGGAGTATTCACAAATGTTGCAGATAGCAATGGTTGGTACAATACAAATTATCCTGGCGTGGGACACAACAATTCTTCTAATTTAGGAGACAATATACAAACCTGGTCTTCTGCCTGGGCGGATTTTGATAATGATGGAGATATGGATGTTTATGTTGGCGCAAGTACTACATCAAATGGTCCTTCTAAATTAATGCAAAATAATGGCGATGGTACTTTTACTGATGTAACTTTTGGATCAGGAGTTGATTTGGCTGCATTAGGAATAGAAAATGCGCCTGCTGATTTTGATAATGATGGTTATATAGATATCTTATCTAATGGTGATATTTTGTTCAATAATGGTGATTTTACCTTCACTAATTTTTCTACAAATATGCCACCAAGTGGAGCAATAGGTGATACTAACAACGATGGGTTTTTAGATATTTTTAGAAATAGAAACATTTACCTCAACAATGCAAATACTAATCATTGGATTAAAATAAATACCATTGGCACAAGCAGCAATATAAATGGCATTGGCGCTAGAATAGAAATTGAAACATCTACAGGGACACAAATAAGAGATGTAAGAAGCGGTGAAGGTTTTGAATTTATGAGTTCGCTAACCACTCATTTTGGTCTTGGAGCAGAAACTTCAATTACCAGCTTAACTATTTATTGGCCATCTGGTGTTGTAGATTATATAGAAAACCCAGCAATAGATACAACACATAATATTACTGAAGGTTCTGCACTTAGTGCTATAGATTATACATTAATTGATCTTACAATTTATCCTAATCCTGTGGAAAATGAACTTTTTATTAATACTTCGTCTCAAGTGATTAATAAAATAGCAACAGTTTTTGATATTAATGGAAAACGTGTTCTTAATTTAAAACTAAAATCTAATCGTATTGATGTTTCTAATTTAACCAGTGGAGTCTATTTTTTAAGGCTAGAATCTCAAGGAAAAACTATGAAACGAAAGTTTATAAAAAAATAATAATAAACCTTATACAATTAAAAGCTGTTTGAGAAATCGAGCGGCTTTTTTTGTCCCAATTATTTTTTGAAACATCTATCTTTGCAACATGCTTCAAGTAAAAAATGTCACTTTTGGGTATTCTAAAACTAAGGTTTTAAAGGCTATAAACTTTAATGTTGAAACTGGAGAAAATCTTGCCATTATTGGAGAAAGTGGCTCAGGCAAAAGCACACTTTTAAAATTAATCTATGGTGAATACGATTTAAAACAAGGCCATATTTTTTGGAAAAACCAAGAAATTCTTGGACCAAAATACAATTTAGTGATTGGTTACGATTTTATGAAATATGTAACCCAAGAGTTTGACCTTATGCCTTTCATTTCAGTTGAAGAAAATATTGGTAAATATTTATCTCGTTTTTATCCTGAAGAAAAACAAAAACGTACTGAAGAATTAATTAAAGTTGTAGAATTAGAAGCCTTTGCTAAAACCAAAGTAAAACTATTAAGTGGCGGACAAAAACAGCGCGTAGCCATCGCGAGAGCCTTAGCAAAACAACCCGAAATTTTATTACTAGATGAGCCCTTTAGCCATATTGATAATTTTAAAAAACAATCGTTACGTCGTAGTGTTTTTAAATATTTAAAAGACAATAATATTACCTGTGTTGTTGCCACACACGATAAAAATGATGTCCTCGGTTTTGCAGACCAATTACTCGTTATTCACGATTCTAAAATAATAGAAAAAGACACACCACAACAAATTTACAACAACCCAAAAACACCTCTAATAGCTTCATTTTTTGGAGAATTTAATGTTATTGAACCTTATGGCATTGTATATGCTAATCGAGTTAAAATTGTAAAACAATCCGATTTAAAAGCTATTGTAAAACATTCTTATTTTAATGGTAATAATTGGCTCATTGAAGCAGATTACAACTCCGATTCTATTTTTATTGAGCATAATTCAGCATTATTAAAAGGATTAGAAATCTACCTCAAAATTTCTTTATAGTTCTTTACATGATTGTTTTCTTCTTATTCAACATTTAAAACTCGAAACAGATTCCCTCTAAAAACAACCTCATCATCAACACCCTTAGATAACAATAATTGTGCAATTGGTGTTGCTGCTGAAATTGCATAATAAGTGGTGTTATCAATTACCAATTCACCAGCACTTACAGCAATAAAATAATTTGATTGTGTTGTTTTTATCACTGAACCTAATGCTGCTTTTTGGTGTTTAGCTTCAACATTTATTTTTTGAAGAATTTGTTTTTGCTTTTCAATTTCGGCTAATTGATGTCCTGCTTTTTCACGTTCTAATTGCAACATTGCACGCCCCGTTTCGTGTTTATCGCCAGCACTACTCTTAGTTTCAGAAGTTAAAGACTCTTGAATTTCTGCAATAGTTTTTGTGATGGCTTGTAAACGAGCATCTATAAAAAATTGACATTGATCGTATAATTCTTGTTTTATGTTACTTGTCATTGTGATGAATATATAACCGATATAGTTCTGTCTAATATTTCTATTAAATATTCTCGTTAACTAAATCCTCTTCCGCCTTCTGCTTTTCTAATCCAAAGAAAATTTGAGAGATAATGTTTACATCTTCACTTTTTCCTATAAGACAGCCTTCTATTTTAATTTGATTTGTCCCTTTTAATTGATTAGCTCTTAAATTAAGGGTCTCTAACAATCCAAACACTTCATTAGCTCTTGGAATTGAAATATCTTTCTGTAAGCGATTAAAATTAACATCTAAATTAAAAAAACTAGAACTGTTTATTTCTTCAGTATTCATGTCTTCTTTTGCAGTACTTAATGATAAGTTATTACCATTTTCATTTGTATAAAATGTATAATAAGGAATACTTAATAAGACATCGTTTTTTATAGCACCTTGGTTTTGTAAGTACATATTTAAACTTTCATTCTTATTAACTCCCAAATTGATAGAAATTTTAGGCACCTCTTTTTCTTGCAGTTTTTTAACAGCTACTTTTTCAAAATTATCATTGTATTCATAACCTACTATGGTGTCTGATTGCATTGTTGTTCCTTTTATACCAATACTTAAAAATCCATTAGTTTTATTTATTAACTGAGTTGCTTCAATATTGTTTTTACTAAAGAATGATAGATTCTCTAAACGTTGAGTAAATGCTGTTTTATGTTCTATACTATTGAAATTGCCATCAAAATAAAATTGAAATGACGCTTCTGGCAAACCATTATAAGTTGTACTCATTTTATAAGCATCTGCCTTTTGTGTAAATATATTACCGTCTATTATAGCTTCTTTATCTTTAAAATTTAGTCTTATTATACTCTCATTTTTAAGATAGACAATATGATCATTAGAAGTACTTAGTTGCTTTATAATCTTATGGTTCTTGTCTGAAATAAGCTGATTTTTTAATAACACATCTTCAAAAACAACTTTTAGTTTCTCTAAAGATGCATCTAAGGTTAAGGCTAATGCTATTTTTTCTGAATTCCACGCTAATATTAGTTGAGATTTTTCTAAAACAAGGTTTTTATAGCCAATCTCATTATTTGTAATTAAGCTCGATTTCTTTTGAGCATATTTCTTTATATACTTTTCAAAAGCTTCTGAATCATTAATTTTAAAGGTAGTAAAAAGTGTGTTATCAATATTTTTTATGGAATAAAAAGCCATTGTATACGGCTTAAAATCAACACCAATATCATCGTCTTCTTTTGAGTCGTCCTTTTTACTGTCTTTGTATAATTTTGAGTTTTTCCAGTAATAACTTGGAGACGATAAGACATCTAAAAGTAACGTTTTTTTAATATCATGAACACCAACTTTTATGACACTTTCTGCATCTTTATGGATAACATTAAGCAAAACAGATGTTTTCTTAAAATGGGTATAACCAAAATACCCTATCAATACTAATACAAGTATTGATAGGGCTATTTTTATAGATTTTTTCAAAAGATTTTAGTTTTAAAAATTAATCCATTAGAGCATTTATCATATTTAAAAAGTAAGCTAAACTGTTATTATGCCCTTTCTCTGGTACATTTAATATCATTTCACCTTCCATCGCATTATTTTTTATTTTTCCGGTTTTAAAAATAACATCCTCTGTATTTTGAGAAATAAAATCTATTTTTTCTTTTACAGCATTAGGCATCATTTCTCTAGGGAATGTTGATGCAATTTCATGTCCGTTTACATAAATGGCACTCGAGTTCTTTTTAATTAAACTTTTATGTTTACCGCTAACTTTACTATTAAATTTTCCGGTTTTGATGGCAACCAGGTCTTCAAAAGAACTTCCGATAAGAATAGCATTATCTTTATAAGCAACGTTTATTGTTAATGGTAAATCGCTTGTAGTTAATTGGTATATGCCATTAGTACTTAAAGTGACTTCTCCTCTGCTTTCTTTTACAGCGATATTCATTAACTTATGAAATAAATCGCCTTCAGAAGATGTAAGCATCATTAAAAAACCTGGTAAGGTTTCTTTTTTTGTTTTTGTTACTTCTTCTCTTTCATAATTTTCATCGTACTCATAGGTTGTATAAGTTAATTCTCTTTCTTTCATTTCTGTAAGAACAAAAAGCATATCACCTCTTAATAGTTGTGCAGCGCCTTCTTCATCTATTAGTAATGATAAAATTTTCATGCCAATAGGCACAAATGCAGCAACTTCATCGTCATTATAACCTTCAAACATTTTACTCATCATTTCTGGATAGGCTTCTAAAACACCCTTTGTGCTTATGTTTACCGCAAAATACCCTAGCATTTTATCTTCATTAAAATATTTAAAAAAGTTAGAATTCATTTTGCCATTATACATAGCCTCAGTGTATTTAGCCATGTCATTATTCATGGTATAACGTGTTTTTAAAGATGCCTGAGATTTTTCAAAATTAAGTTTAGACGTTAAGGACATATCACTGTAAAAGCTTTGAAAGCTATCATATAAACCTAAATAATTTGGACCCATACCGTATGATAAATTTTGTAACATATCTGAATAAATTGAACTAAAATCTCCAATCCAAGCTACAGCTTCATCTTTACCATTGCCAATTGCTTTTACATATTTTGTGTTCTTTAGTATAGAACCATTTGTATGATTACCTTTTATTGTTGATTTTGCATAGGTAACTAAAGCTTTATCTGCTAATAATTTTTTGGCTTCTCTATCTTTTCTTAAGTTCTCATAATAATCATTATTATAAGTAGGCTCAGAAGGTTCTATAACTGTTTCTTCTACTTCTATTTCAGATTCAGTTGACTCAACTTCTACTTCTTCTTCCTCTAAAACAACTTCTTCGGCAACTTCTTCTACACTATAATCATTATAACTATAATAATCGTTGTTGTATGTTTCTTGAGATACTACCATTAGCAACATATTATTATTCCACATCGTTATCATGCTATCATATGTGTCTACAAAATACGAAAGGTCTCCATCTGTTATTATTTTCTTCTTTTGCCTTTCTGGCATTAATTTCTCAAAACCAGTTTTATCCTTAAAAGGCACTAAAACATGATGCTTTAGACTTAATGAATCTGACGTCATAAAATAATAAAAATCACGGTTTAGATCAATTCCTAATTCATTTAAATTAGAAACTCTACCGTCAGTTTCATTTCGCATTTCTTTTAGAAATAGTTTACCAATTTTTGAGTTTTCAAACTCTGAAACAGAAACTAAGTCGGTAACATTTTTACCTTTAATTGAAACTACAGCCTTAGCATCTTTTGGTATTTTAGACACCAAATCTTGTGCGTTTATTGTTAATGCAATGCAAAATAGGTAAGTAAGTAGTAATATTTTTTTCATGTTGAAGTTGGATTGGTAGTTATATTATTTTGATAATTGAATAGTATTTGTGATATTTTTTTCTCCTAAAATTAACGACATTACATCTACTTTTAGAAAGACCGCTTTTTTATTAGGAGATACTTTAGCATTAGTATTAGTTACATTTTCTACATCATTTTCAAATCTATATATACTTGTGTAATTAGCGTCTTCAAAAACCTTACGATCTTCACTATTTAATTTGTAAAAATTTCTTCTGATACTCTCATCATAAGAAAACGAGCGTTTAAAACTATTTGTACTGTAAGAGAAATTAGTAGTATTAAATTTTGTTTTACTCTTTTTATTGTGCTTACTAATTAAATCTTTAAAAACGGCATCTAAGTTTGCAGTTGAACTAAAATCACAAGATATAGTAAAGATGTAATTATCGAAATCTGAAGTTGTATTAATATTAGTGATACCTTCTATTGTTTTTAAATGGTTTTTTGCTTCTTTTAATGCTAAACCTAGATCTTCTTTTGAAGGCACTTTATAGCCATTAACACTATCTAAAAGCATAATTGATGCAATTTTAGATTTGCTTTTACTTAAATTAAATGTCACCAACATTTCTCCACTTCCATCTGCATTTAAGTTAATTTCTTCGAGAATTTCAAAACAACTTGAAAATAAAGTTAAACTAAGTATAAGTATAAAAAAGTTGAAAAATCTTTTCATGGTAAGGTATTGATATATTTGGGCTAATATTGAATTAAACAATATAATTGATTTCAAAAATAGTAATAATTATAAGCGATTTAATATTAAACTCTATTATAATCACTTATAAGTCTAATAAACTATTAAACAGTTACAGAAATGGCTTGCTTTTTTACTTTATTTGAATCTATCTTTTTTATTCTGAATAATTTATAGTTCCTAAATAACCCATTTGTTTTACTATCCAAGATTTTCTGCCTTCAATGTAAGTTGTTGCCGGATTTGCCCTATATCTCAAAGGACTAGGTAAAATTGACGCAATTGCTGCTGACTCGTATTTTGATAATTTAGAAGCTGATTTTTTAAACCAATATTGCGCTGCTGCTTCTGCTCCATAAATACCTGGACCCATCTCTATGCTATTTAAGTAGACTTCCATAATACGCTCTTTTGTCCAAATAAGTTCTACTAAAAACGTAAAATAGGTTTCTAATCCTTTTCGTAGCCAACTTCTGTCTGGCCATAGAAATACATTTTTTGCTGTTTGTTGAGAAATAGTGCTCGCACCTTTAAGTCTCTTACCTTTTTTATTATTCTCAAATGCTTTTTCAATAGCCTTAATGTCAAAGCCATTATGACTTAAAAAGAATTGATCCTCACTACAAATTACTGCCTTTTGTAAGTGAGGTGAAATAGCTTTAATAGAAACCCAATTATGCTCCCAACCTTTTTTATTAGCATCTGTTTGTTCTGCATTACGGATTAGCATTAAAGGTGTTACTGGTACAGGAATCCACTTAAATAATAAAACTACTGCAACAGAAAACACCACACACCAAAACAGTATTTTAAGTACAAATCGAAATAAACGTTTGATCAATTTTAGCATTACTTATTAGGTTAAATCCGCTAACTCTCTACCCACTAAACTACCAATTGCTATTCCCATTCCACCTAAACGTACGCCACAAAACACATTATTAGTTAACTGTTTTACAATTGCTTTTTTCTGTTTGCCCACTCCCATAATACCAGACCAACGTTTCTCAATTTCAAAATTTTCATTTGGTAAAATAGTCGTTTTTAAAAGTTCTTTAAGCTTATTTTGAATAATTTCAGTTTGTGCAAATTCTGTAGTTTCCTCGGTTTTAAAATCGAGATTTCTCGCACCACCAAGCAATATTCTATTATCTATATTTCTAAAGTAATAATAGCCTTCATCTAAATGAAACGTACCCTTAATCTTTAAATTGTTAATAGGTTTTGTAATTAAAATTTGTGCTCTAGCAGGTTTAACTGAAGAAATATTAAGTTGTTTTGCAAATCCGTTAGTAGCAATAAAAAGTTTCTTAGAATTAAAATCAAAATGGTTTGTCTTAACTTTTACCGATTTAGCATCTTCAGAAAATGCTTCAACCGTTGTGTTATTTAATATTTTTATGCCAAGTGATTGTACTTTATTTAATAAAGCTTCTATCATCTTACCTGTATCAATTTGTCCCTCAAATGAATTAAAACTATAATTGGGTTTTATGCCTTTAAAACCAAAGTTGTTTAATTTAAAATTGAATACTTCAGATTTAAAGATGGGAAACAATAGCTTATTTATTTCTTCCTTCTTGCACTTGCATAAGTCATATAAAGCTTCATCAGATTCTAAAAACAATTCATAACCACCTAAATTCTGAAAATCAATTGACTTATCACCTAAGGTTTCACGAAGTATCTTAAGACCATTTATTCGCTTTTTAATCAAGTCTATCACTTCGCCTTCAGTATGCGTTTTTAGATCATCTATAATCTCACTTAAACTCCCAAAACATGCAAAACCAGCATTTTTTGTACTTGCACCTTGAGGAAGGATTCCCTTTTCTAGAATTAAAATCTTTGACTTTGGAAATCGCCGCTTTAATTGTAATGCGCAATTAAGACCTACAATTCCGCTACCTACAATGGTAAAATCAATGTTAGTAAGCCACGTTTTTATTTCCCAATACGATAAATTCATAATATAAAAAAAGCTCCTAATTGTAGGAGCTTTTAAAGTATAAATTTTATTTTTATTCTACTATAATTTTCTTAGTCACTTTTTGCAAACCATCTGATATGGTTAACATATAAACTCCAGATTGTGCATTGCTAAGCGCAATTGTTTCTTCAAAACGACCAACACTACTATAAACGTTGCTGTAAATAGAACGCCCTCTTATATCGTAAACATCAATTGATATTGCTTCTCCTGTCTTTGGGTTAAAACCAATATTAAATTCGCCATTATTAGGGTTAGGATAAATATTTAAATTGTCTAATTCATTTTCTGCAATACTTAATGCTTCTGAACAAAATTCCATTGACCAATTGTTTAAAGTACCTGTATCACCTGTATAATTATCCACTAATAGAATGGTCCAATCACCACTCATATCCAAACCATTAAAAACACTTAAAGTGTTTGCTGCCTCGTAAAGTCCAATTGTAGGACTAGCGCAAGATATAGTTGGCTCACCATCTTTAAAAGTTACATCAATATTACCAAATGCACCTGTATTACATGTTCTATTCCAAATATTGGTAAAAGCTGTTCCATTAGGATGTTGCAATTGTATTATTAAATCACCTATGTAAGAATGTGTAACATCTATAGATACTCTAAAATCTGTGATTGTTCCAGAATCTGGGACATTAATAGTATTAGCTACCACAGCTCCTTGAACATTTTCACCTCCTCCATCTGGAATAGCCAAAGCTATATTACCAGAGGTATAAGTGGTACATAATATATCAACTCCAATTCCGAAATTACTACTATTTACATTGAAAAATATACCATTTGCCGCTTCAACCATAATCCTACAATTTGAAGATGCAACATTTGGTACAGTAATACTTTGAGAACCATCATTAGGTGTATTACTAGCTAAAACTGTGTCAAAATTTAAACCACCATCGGTTGATAATAAAATATTTACGTTGGCTTCATTTACGCCATTACCTGTAGTGCCTGCAACATCCCAAGTAATAGTTTGAGACGAACCTACATCCCAAGAAATTCCACCTGTATTTTGAGACGTTACTGTAAAAGGACCAGCAGATGTTGTCACTGTAGCAGTCATACCATCAGAATCAGTTTGTCCTCCACTAGCATCATTATCTCTAACTGTTAGAGTGAAATTAATAGCTCTATTAACAGTTGCTAGTTTTTCCCATGTTGTTGAAACGCCTCCATTAGAAACCACATCTACAAGTCTTGGTATGTATCTTATAGGATTAATTGTTCCTTCGTAAGACCTTACTAAGGGTCCTGTTAAGGTTGTTTCGGCTGGTACTCCAGCTGTTCCTAAATCGTATTGTTCCCAAGTGTAAGTAAGTGAAGCTAATCCATCAACATCACTAGAATTACTTCCGTCTAATTTGTATGGTGTTCCTTGCGGAATAATATAATCAGCACCAGCATTTGCAACAGGTTCTGTATTTCCGGTTGCTGTTCTATTAACAGGACAAGAGCCTGTGCCTGAAACATGATTCCAAATTCGGAAAATACTATTACGATGAAAATAAGCATCACTACCTATTCGAATATTATCTGATCCACAAATACCAGCATATGCCATAATAGTAGATCCACTACCTGGCTCGTATGCGTTTGCTGCGGATCTATTTCCGCCAGAACAGTTTCCTACGGTTCCATTAAAAGTATGTGGAGCTCCAAATTGATGACCTAATTCATGCGCAACAAAATCAATATCAAAAGAATCTCCAACAGGTTGAGCTACTCCAGTTACTCCTCTTGCTTTATTGTTATTATTACATGTAACACCTAAGCCTGCTAAACCTCCTGCTCCTGTACTAAAGGTGTGTCCTATATCATAATTACCAGATCCAATTGTACCATTAATAATACTTTGACTTTGGTTGATTAATGTGTTTGTACTATCGTTATCAAATGGATCTGTTGCGCCATCTGTATAAATAAGACTAGAATTATTAGCAACCAACGTCATTGTAATTGACAAATCTCTTTCAAAGATGCCATTAACCCTATTCATAGTTACTACAACAGCTGCTAATGCATCAGCAACGGTACCACCATGAAATGCTGTATACTCACCTGTACAGGCAACAGCTAATCTATAATTTCTTAACATTCCATCGTCTGCATTTTTTGCTAAAGATGTAGCGTTTTCATAAATGTTATTTAATTTTGGGTCATCTATAAGACCACACTCAAAACCAAAACTTAAATCTTCTATATTTTGTTTAGAATATACTGTGTAAATATTACCGTCATCAGAAAATGGATCTATAAATTGAGTACCATTTGGCATCCCTAAAAACATCCCATGAAATCCTTTTGATGTAATACTAAACCTTATTATTTCTGAAGGATTTTCTATACCTTGACCAGCATAAGTTTTAATGTTAGGATATTCCGCTTGAAGCTCTAACTCCATCATAGGAGTTTCAAATACTCTATAATTATGTAGTTCTCCATTAGAGTTTGGAAAAGCAATAATTGTATTTCCTTGGTGCTCTCTGGTTCCAACATTTTGTAATTTATTTTTTAATTCCTCGAGATTTAATTTAAAATATTTCTCAGTCTTTAGTGAGATTTTTCTAAACACTTGGTCTGTCTGAATTGCCTTTGTTTCACCAACACTAGTCCATAACCCTTTTAAGTTCTGAGAACTAGCAGTGAACGTGACTAATAAAAATAAAATAATTGTTGTTTTAATAAAGTAAGTTTTATTCATAGTTATTATTTTTTCAATCTCTAAATTTACTTGTATTTATTTGATTATCAAAAAAACCGATTATCTCTTTTAAAACTGAACTAATCAATTGAGTTATTTTCTTGGTCAAAAAAAGAACCCAAACCTTTCGGTTTGGGTTCTTTTTTTTATTCTTCTATCTCATCTTGAAGCTTAAAGTCTTCCATGAATTTTGTAGTATAGTTACCAGCTAAATAATCTGGATGATCCATTAACTGTCTATGGAACGGAATTGTAGTTTTAATTCCTTCAATTACAAACTCATCTAAAGCTCGTTTCATTTTATGAATAGCTTCTTCTCTTGTTTGAGCTGTAGTAATCAGCTTTGCAATCATTGAATCGTAGTTAGGAGGAATACTATAACCAGCGTAAACATGGGTATCTAATCTTACACCATGTCCTCCTGGTGCATGAAGAGTAGTAATTTTTCCTGGTGAAGGTCTAAAATCATTAAATGGATCTTCAGCGTTTATTCTACATTCTATTGAATGCAATTGAGGTAAATAGTTTTTACCAGAAATTGGTACACCTGCCGCAACAAGTATTTGCTCACGAATTAAATCGAAATCTATAACTTGTTCTGTAATTGGGTGTTCTACTTGGATACGAGTATTCATTTCCATGAAGTAGAAATTTCTATGTTTATCTACGAGAAATTCAACTGTACCAGCACCTTCGTATTTTATAAATTCGGCAGCTTTTACAGCTGCTTTACCCATTTTATTTCTCAATTTATCAGTCATAAAAGGAGAAGGTACTTCTTCCGTTAACTTTTGATGACGTCTCTGAATTGAGCAATCTCTTTCGGATAAATGACAGGCTTTTCCTCGAGAATCACCAACAATTTGTATTTCTATATGACGAGGCTCTTCAATTAGCTTCTCCATATACATATCGTCATTGCCAAATGCTGCTTTAGATTCTGAACGTGCGGATTCCCATGCATTCTGTAAATCTTCTGGTTTCCAAACAGCTCGCATACCTTTTCCACCACCACCTGCAGAAGCTTTTAACATTACAGGATAACCTGTTTCTTTTGCAATTTTAACACAATCTTCAAATGTTTCAATTATGCCATCACTTCCAGGAACACAAGGTACTCCTGCGGCTTTCATTGTAGCTTTTGCATTAGATTTATCACCCATTCTATCAATCATCTCTTCAGATGCGCCAATGAATTTTATTCCATGCTCCTCACATATTTTAGAGAATTTAGCATTTTCTGATAAAAATCCATAACCTGGATGAATAGCATCTGCGTTGGTAATTTCTGCAGCTGCAATAATATTTGATATTTTGAGGTAAGAATCACTACTCGATGGTGGACCTATACAAACAGCTTCATCCGCAAATTTTACATGAAGACTTTCTGCATCTGCTGTAGAATAAACTGCAACAGTTCTGATACCCATTTCTTTACAGGTTCTAATAACCCTAAGTGCTATTTCCCCTCTATTTGCAATTAGTATTTTTTTAAACATGTCTTTTGAGTTTAAGAGTTTATTGTTTAGTTGTTTATGTTTAAATACTACGTCTTATTTAAACTTAAACTTAAACTTCTAAACCTAAAGTTTATGAAGGATCAACTAAAAATAATGGTTGATCAAATTCTACTGGTGAAGCGTCATCCACCAATACTTTTACAATTTTTCCAGAAATTTCGGACTCAATCTCGTTGAATAATTTCATTGCTTCTATTACACAAAGCACATCACCTTCTTTTATATCAGTACCAACCTCAACAAAAACTGGTTTATCAGGAGATGGTTTACGATAAAATGTACCTATTATTGGTGATTTTATAGTTATATATTTAGAATCTTCGGTAGTTGCATTAGCTGCTGGTGTAGCTGGAGCTTCTTGTACTGGTGCAGGTTGATGCATTGGTACTTGTTGATGCATTACAGGAGCCGCTTGTACTGGTACTTGTTGCACAATTGTTGTATCATCTGAGCCAGTTTTAATAGTGATTTTTACATCATCCATTTCTAACTTAACTTCACTTGCACCTGATTTGGCTACAAACCTAATTAAGTTTTGTATTTCTTTTATATCCATAATTTTAGATATTAATTAGTTAGTTATTTTTTTAGGAATTATAAGCCCATTTAAAATAAATTGAGCCCCAAGTAAATCCACCACCAAAGGCAGCGAATATTATTTTATCACCTTTTTTAAGTTGTGATTCGTAATCGTGTAATAATAACGGTAAGGTAGCTGAAGTTGTATTTCCGTACCTCTGTATGTTCATCATTACTTTATCTTCTTCTAAATTTATTCTGTTTGCAGTAGCATCAATAATACGCTTATTGGCTTGGTGTGCCGCCAACCATTGTATATCGTTGTTTTTGAGTTGATTCCTCTTTAAAATACGCTCTGTAACGTCAGCCATATTAAAAACGGCATTTTTAAAGACTGTTTTCCCATCTTGAAAAACATAATGTTTTCCTTCTTTAAAGGTATTTTCATTAATAGGATAAGATGATCCTCCATAAGTTGCCTGAAGAAACTCTCTTCCTTCACCATTACTTCTCAATAATTCATCTTGTAGACCTAATCCTTCTTCATTTGGCTCAAAAAGAACAGCTCCAGCTCCATCACCAAAAATAATACATGTTGTTCTATCTTTATAATTTATAAAAGACGAATTTTTATCTGCGCCAATAAGAAGTACCTTTTTATATCGACCAGATTCTATATAAGCAGATGCCGTTGACATTCCGTATAAGAAACTTGAACAGGCCGCTTCTAAATCGTAAGAAAAAGCATTAACAGCACCAATTTGCGTTGCAGTATAGGCTGCTGTAGAAGCAGCTTTCATATCTGGTGTAGCCGTACATACAATTACCAAATCAATATCTTTTGGGTCTAAGCCTTTTTTATTAATTAAGTCTTCGGCTGCTTTTATTGCTAAAAAAGAAGTTCCTTTTCCTTCCTCTTTTAAAATTCTACGCTCTTTAATACCTGTTCTAGAAGTAATCCATTCATCGTTAGTTTCTACCATGGTTTCAAGTACTTTATTTGATAAAACAAAGTCCGGAACATAGCCTCCGACTGCTGTAATTGCCGCTGTGATTTTACTCATTGTTAGGATTTAGAAGATTAAATGTATTGAAAATTGACAAAATTTGATATGTTTTATTCAATTTTTATCAATTTATCGCAATTAATTACGCAAAGTAAGTGGTTTTTGCGCTATTCAAAAAATAATAACAAAAAAAACGCCCACAAGTGAGCGTTTTCTTTTATGCATGCATAATATTTATGCTACGTTTTCTTCTTCAACAGATTTGTCAATTAAAATTTGACCTCTGTAGTATAATTTACCTTCGTGCCAGTGAGCTCTATGGTATAAGTGTGGCTCACCAGTTGTTGGGCAAGTTGCTATTTGAGGTACAGAAGCTTTATAATGTGTTCTTCTTTTATCTCTTCTTGTTTTCGATATTTTACGCTTTGGATGTGCCATTTTAAATGTTATTTATCCGTTAATAGTTTTTTTAAATTATTCCAACGAGGATCAATATCCTCTGACGATTTATTTTTAATGTCCTTTTGTGGACTTAATTCTTCTAATTTTGAAAGTATATCTGATTCTAACGTACCATCTTCTACACCTGGATGAACACGCTTTACAGGAACTGCTAAAACAATTAGTTCGTAAATATACTGTGCCACATTAATTTCATATTCTCCATGTGGTACAATTAATATTTCTTCGTTATCATTATTATACTCATTGCCAAACTTAACAACTAGTTTAAAAGCGTCATCAATTGTTTGATCATAAGGTTCATTTGTAATATCACAATTAATGTTTACTGTTCCTTTTGCTGAAAAATTCAACTCTAAAAGTGTTGATTTTTTTTCAAATTTCAGATCTATTTTAACATCAACTGTATTGAATTCATCGTATTCAAAATGTTGAAAGAACGTATTATCAATTTGATAATCAAAATGATGCTCTCCTATTTTTAATCCTACAAAAGGAATTATATAAGATTTTAATGCCTTCATTACTACACTCATTTTGAGCCTGCAAATATATAAATTTTTAATTATTTAAAGCCTAGATATCAACAAATTTTGTTTATAACTATCTCGTTTGCTTTTTTAACGGGTTTTTACTGTAAAAATTATACGTTTCGCGACTCCTAAAAATTTGAATTGCAGTAAATATTGCTTGTTTCATAGATCCCTCATCTGCAATACCTTTACCTGCAATTTCATATGCGGTTCCATGATCGGGTGATGTTCTCACTTTACTTAAGCCAGCAGTATAGTTTACGCCTTCACCAAATGCAATAGTTTTAAACGGAATTAAGCCTTGATCATGGTAAGATGCTATTATAGCATCGAACTTTTTATAGTTATTAGACCCAAAAAAACTATCTGCAGAATAAGGACCATAAACTAAATTACCCTGTAGTTTTATTTTTTCTAAAGCGGGTTTTAAAACTGTATCATCTTCATTACCTATAACTCCATTATCGCCTGCATGCGGATTTATGGCTAATACAGCAACTTTAGGTTTAGCAATTCCGAAATCTTGTTTTAATGATTTTATAACAGTTGTGATTTTCTCATTAATTAATTCTTCTGTGATTTTCTCACTTGCATCTTTTAAAGGTACATGATCTGTTAATAGCCCAACGCGAAGTGCATTAGAAACCATAAACATTAGACTTTTACCATTTAACGCTTTTGCTAAGTAATCTGTATGGCCTGGAAAGTTAAATTTATCAGATTGTATATTGTGCTTATTAATTGGAGCAGTTACTAAAACATCTATTGTTCCATTTTTTAAAGCATTGGTTGCGGCTTCAAGTGATTTTATAGCATACTCACCTATTTTATTGTCTTCTTTTCCAAAATCTATTTTTACAGATTCATTCCATACATTTACAACATTAACCTTACCTACAACCACTTTTTCTGGTGTGTCAATATTGTAGAAATTAATTTTACTTTTAAAATGATTTTTAAAAAACTGCATGGTTTTACCTGATGCAAAAATTACAGGCGTACTTAATTCTAAAGATCTAGGATCCTCATAAGTTTTTATAATAATCTCTGGGCCAATACCATTGAGGTCTCCAACTGAAATACCAACAATAACAGATTCTTTTCGCTTCATATATTTTGTAACTATCTTGAATAAAATAACGAATACTTAATATTTTAGTTCCGTTTCTTACCACTTACAAAGTTTATTTCATAAAATGGGTTTAACTTTGTGGTTGCAAATTTAAACTAAATAAAGTACATTTTATGTTTACAGGAATTATTGAAAATCTAGCGAGTGTTAACAAGCTAGAAAAAGACGGAAGCAATCTACACATTACCGTACAATCATCTCTTACAAAAGAATTGAAAATTGACCAAAGTATTGCTCATAATGGAGTCTGCATGACGGTTGTTAATATTGAGGGAGATACTTATACTGTTACGGCTATCCAAGAAACCTTAGACAAAACTAATATTGGTTCTCTTACAAAAAATCAACTTATTAATCTTGAACGAGCCATGAAACTTGGTGACCGTTTAGATGGACATATTGTGCAAGGGCATGTAGACCAAGTAGCGAATTGTATTAATGTTGTAGAAGAAAATGGTAGTTGGGTGTTTACTTTTGAATATGATAAAAACCTTAATAATATTACTATTGAAAAAGGTTCTATAACGGTTAATGGTGTGAGTCTTACAGTGGTAAACTCTCAGTTAAATCAGTTTTCTGTAGCCATAATTCCTTACACCTATAATAATACAATATTTAAAACATTAAAAATTGGAGATAAGGTTAATCTAGAATTTGATGTTATAGGCAAATATGTAAAACGCCTAAATGACCTTAGAATCTAAGCTCTTTTCTTAGAAAACGTAAATGATTTATAAATTCCTAAACCAATAGCAAGCACAAATAAAATAAGCACTCCATTATCAATTGGTAGTCCTGGAGGTGGTGGTGGTATAGGTGGTGGTGGTGTGGCTCCTTGCGCCATAGATGCGAAAGCAACGAAAAAAACTAAGACTGAGGCTAACATATTCTTGTTCTGCATTCTATTAAATATGGTGTAAATGTATTAAAAAATTCTTGCCCACAAAATAATTTCACATAAAAAACATCTTTGAACGGTAAAATTTATCGATAAAAAGCTAAAAAATGTAGTTATTTTAGAGAATATACGCGCTCTTTTTTAAAAATTATGCGCAAATATAATACTATTTTACTTTACAATTATCACTAATAAAGGCATTTAAATTAAAAATATTTAGAGATTGTTAAATTGATTTAATAGATGGATTAAACATTAAAACAACATTTTGGATAATTTATTTTATTAACGGTAGCGATTTATACTTTTATGCTTTGAAAAACCAACTTAATCGCGCTCTCACCATATTTACGTTCTAATCGTCTTATTGTAAAATGAGCAGTTGCCATCTTCTGAAAGTGATCTACAAATACATAATTTAATCCTCCTCCTCCAATTGCTCCAATTACAGGTACGGCTTGAGCTAAAAATTTTTCACTAATAAGAAGGCTTAACCTTGTAGCTATGTTAGATAAAAAATTACCTATTGCATTAGAACCTAGAACACCTACGCCTTTAGCTAAACTATCTAAGGTAATTTTAATCCCAGAAGCGGACACTTTATTAATAGCTGAATTTAAAGCTAATCTTGTTGTATAATAACTCGTTTCTAAATCATCATCGTTTTTAGAACCACCTCCTAGAGCAAAAACTTGCATACAGGCCATTTGCCCTTCTAAAGTATAAATATCTTCCCCTTCACTGCGTGCAATATCCATAATGGTTCGCATTAAAAATTTAGTAGTCAATGTCACTTCCGAAGCAAAAATTGCAGTACCAAAACCTGTAGATGAACCAAAAAAGCCACTTATAGCACCAGTACCAGTAATAACACCTTTGTAAGTGTTTTTAGACGGTTTTTTAAATCTTTTATTCTTTTGTATGGTTAATAAATTTGCTTTTATAATTTTTAACAAAACCGATTCAATTATTTTTTGGACCTTCAACAATACCTTTTCAGGCACAAACTTAATTCCTGTTTCTACAGTATTGCCTACCTTATTGACATTACGGATTGCCCAACTTAAATTATGCATGCTAGATTTTGCATGAATTAAAGCATCTTTATCTTCAGTAGAAATTGAAATTGGAATTATACTCATGGTTTGGGGTTTATTAAAATTTGTCGTTTTTGGGAATTATTTGTTACAACCTTAAAAGTTAATTGTAACATTAATAATTAATGTGCAGAGGTTCAATATTTAAAATAGTTTAATATAATTAAAATCATATAAAGCTAAATTTAATTAATTTTTTATAAGTCTTAGTTTTTAGAATTATACTTATTTAAACATGATAGATTTAATAAAAACCTTTAAATTGTTATTTTTAATATTGTAATTAATGAATTTGATTTCCTATAAAATTTGAAAAAATCACTGTACATAATATCGTTTTTCGTATTGTTTTTAACAAACGTATATGGTCAATATTCTCCAAGTACTCATAATTATAATTTAGCAGAATATAAAGCAGGAAATCAAAATTGGGATATTACCAGAGCAGAAGATGGAAAAATTTATGTTGCCAATAATAATGGCTTACTAGTTTATGATGCCTTCAGTTGGAAATTCTACCAATTACCAAATAAAACGACAGTTCGTTCAGTATTTACTGATAATAATATTGTATTTACTGGCTCTTACGAAGAATTTGGATATTGGAAAAAAGATGCGCTAGGGATTTTAAAATACAATTCTCTTAGTGAAAGTGTTATTGACCAAATTTCTCCCAACGAAGAGATTTGGCAAATTGTTAAGTTTCAAGACAAAATTGTTTTTCGGTCATTTTTAAATATTTACATATATGATTTTAAAAATGTTATTCAATTAAGTCCTAAATCAGCTATAATTTCTAGCAACGTTATAGATAACAAACTCTATATCTGCACTCTAAATAAAGGGATTTTTTCTCTAGAAAATAATAAACTTAAGCCATTCTTTTTTAACTCTAAGCTAATTGATACAAAAATAATTTCTTTAACAAGTTACAATAATGGCTTACTTCTGTTAACCTCATTAAAGGGAAGTTATTTTTTAAATAAAAATCAATTAAAGCCAACAGGTTTTAGCATTGATAAAGAAATTAAGCAACATCAACTTAATAAATTTTCACAATTACAAAATGGTGAAATGGTTTTTGGGACAATAAAAGACGGCTTATTTTTAACAGATGCTAAAGGCAATTTAAAATTTCATATTAGTAAAGAAAATGGTTTAATTAATAATACCGTATTAGGGCAATATATTGATACATCTAACACTTTGTGGCTAGGGTTAGACAACGGTATTTCTAAAATAGATTTAGATAATCATTATTATTTCTTTAATGATCAATCTGGTAAACTGGGCGCTGTATATGATGTTGTTAACTATAATGGACAAATTTATATAGGGAGTAATACCGGACTTTTTAGGTTAAATGAAAATGATAAACTTCATTTTATAGAAGGTTCTCAAGGTCAGGTTTGGGATTTAAAAATAATTGAAGACCAACTCTTCTGCGGTCATAATGAAGGCACCTTTATTGTTAACAATGATAAGCTCACCTGGATTTCTAATTTTACAGGTGGTTGGACCATAAAAAAAGTACCCGAAAGAAACCACACGTACATACAAGGAACGTATACTGGTTTAGTGAAATTTGAAAAGCGTAATAATAAATGGGAAGTTAAACATTTAGGCAAAACAACAATTCCGTCACGTTTTTTAGTATTTGAAAATCCAAATACGGCTTGGGTGGCACATGCTTATAAAGGACTATATCGTATAAAATTTGATAGCAACTTTGATACAATTTCTAGTGTTACGTCTTATAGTGATAAAGGAATAGGTTCCGATTTTAACCTTCGGGTTTACAATATTAAAAACAATATTAGTTTTAAAACTAATGATGGTTGGAAGAAATATGAACCCATTATTGATTCTATAATTCCGTACAACCTACTTAATGAAAAATTTGGAAAGGATAGTTATATCATTTCAGAAGAAGATACAAATCGATTAGGATTAATTAATAAGGATGGCGTCATCAGTTTAAAATCATTTAACAATTTAGAAGATAGCATCACCTTTGGTAATCGAAGAATAAAAAATAGATATGTCGTTGGTTATGAGAATATTTCTAAGATTGAAGATTCAATTTATGCTCTTAATTTAGTAAATGGCTTTATGGTTATAGAGAATGGCTTTAAAAAGAACATTCAGTTATATAGTCCAAAAATAGAATCTATATTAATCAACAAAGAAGTCACTGCGATTAATACAAAGACGTTAGCTTTAGAATATGGTGAAAATATAGAAATTGAAATAGCCTCTCCAAAATCTGATAATCACTTTTTTGAGTATAAATTATCTGAGAACGAAGAACACTGGAATACCTTAGAAAATAATACCCTAGAATTAAATAATTTAATTGAAGGAAATTATAAAATTCTATTTAGAGCACAAAATGATTTTGGAAATATCTCTCCCGTTGAATCATTAGAATTTGAAATAAATCCACCTTGGTACAGAGGAACTTTAGGTTTCTTATTATACATTTTAATTTTTGTCCTAGCAATTTTTACATTTTTCTATGTGCAAAAAAGAAAAATATTAAGACAACAAAGACTAATAAAAATAAAATACCAAAAAGAACAGCAAAAACTCCTTAGAGAAAAAACACTAGAAAATGAAAAACGTATTGTACAATTAAAAAATGAAGCGCTGCAAAGTGATATAAAATCTAAGAGTAAACAATTAGCAAATAATGCTATGGCTTTGGTTAAGAAAAATGAATCCTTACAAGAAATTAAAAAAGAATTAATGATTAATAAGGAAGGTTTTCAAAACTACTACGCTTATAAAAAGTTGTTGAAAAAAGTTGATAATTCTATTGTGCTAAAAGATGAATGGGAAGTTTTTGAATATAATTTTAATCAAGTTCACGATGAGTTTTTTATAAAACTAAAACAACAACATCCAAAAATTACACCTAAGGATTTAAAGATTTGCGCCTACATCAAAATGAATTTATCATCTAAAGAGATTGCTCCTCTACTAAATATCTCTGTTAGAGGTGTAGAAACGCATAGATATAGGTTAAAAAAGAAGCTAAATTTAGATAATGACACTTCTGTAGTAGATTATTTATTAAATATTAAATAACATAAGGCCTAAATTATCATATATTTAATTTTTTCACTACGTCATTTATACGTCACTCTGTTAAAATCTACATAACGAAATCGTTTTTTTCTTAGCTTTATATTACGTCATACTAGGCTTTTTCCATATTCTCTTAATAAACTTTATACATGACGTATTTAAAATGTAAATAGAAGTTAACACTATTTAACATTAGGTTATAATTTAGATGAACACAAAAACTAAATAATAAACTCTAATATTTATTAATTTTTATGAAAACAAAATTCAGTCTATTGTTAATGCTGTTTTTTTCAATTTGCGCTTTTGCTCAGCAGATTGATATTAACGGAATTGTAACAACCGAAAGTGATGGGATGCCTTTGCCAGGTGCAAACGTCCTTATCAAAGGAACGAATAGAGGAACTACAACAGATTTTGATGGTAAATTTACTATTAAAGCATCTCGTGGTGAGCAAATTGAGTTCAGTTATATTGGGTTAGAAACTCAGATAATCCTTATTGAGAATCAAACGGAGCTTAATATTGCCCTTAAAGACGACGTGTCTTCTTTAAGCGAAGTTGTTGTTATTGGTTACGGATCACAGAAAAAAGCCGATTTAACTAGTGCTATTGCAACCATTAATCCAGAAGAATTAAAAGCCACACCTTCTGCTCAGTTGGTACAAGGGTTTCAAGGAAAGGTAGCAGGAGTTCAAATCAGTAGTATTGGATCTCCTGGAGAAACACCAGAAGTAAGAATACGTGGTGCTAATTCTTTAGCTGGTGACTCTTCACCTTTATATGTTGTAGACGGCATGTTTTATGATAGTATAGACTTTTTAAATCCAAGTGAAATTGAAAATGTTTCTATATTAAAAGATGCTTCTTCATCTGCAATTTATGGTGTTAAAGCTGCCAATGGAGTAATATTAATAACCACCAAAGGAGGAAGGTTTAATAAAAAACCAGAAATATCATTCTCTACCTATTATGGGTTTCAAAATGCTCAAAATGTATTAAAAATGGCAAATGCAGAGCAATTTGTAACTTTTGCTCAAGAGTCTGGTTCTGCGTCAGAGATTTCTAGTGTAGAACAAGCTATACAAAGATTTGGTAGAAGCAGAATTAATCCTAACATTCCAGATGTAAATACAGATTGGTATGATGAGGTTCTTAGAGTTGCATCAATTGAAAATTACGATTTACAAGTTAACGGTGGATCTGAAAGTGTTTCATATTCTCTTGGTGGAAACTTCTTTCTTCAAGATGGTATTTTAGATATGAAAAATAGTTATGAACGTTTCAATATTAGAGCCAAAGTAGATGCTAAAGCAGCAGATTGGTTAAATGTTGGTGGTAATATCTTATACAGTAATGCTGTAAAATACGATGACGAAGCTTCAGCGTGGCAATTAACGTATTATGCCGTTCCTATTTTACCAGTTTATGATTATAATTTTGTAGACGCAGACCCAACACCTTACTCAGATGCTAGAGAGGTTGGATATAGAGGTTCTCAAAATCCATTTCCATTACTTGATAATTCAGACAGAAGAGGAGAAAGAAGAAGAACAACAGCTAATTTTTATGCAGATTTTAAAATTATACCTGATCATTTAAGTTTTAAAACAACCTTCTCTTATAACTACCTCGGCACTAATGAGCGCATTATGCTATTGCCTTATTATATTACTGACGACTATCAAAGAAGTATAGATAACTCATCCATTACTAGAACAAACAGTGTTGTAGAAAATTATATTTTTGATAATGTATTAACTTACACTAACAGCTTCGGTGAGCACGATTTAACAGTAATGGCTGGTACATCTTTTAGAGATGATTATTACAGAACATTTTGGGCAAGTGGAAATTTTGATCCAGGTGGAGCCTTTTTAAGAGATAACGAACAAACATGGTATATTCAAAATACTGCCGAAGACAGCAGAACTGCAAGTGATGGAGGTAGTCGTTATTACGGAATGTCTTATTTTGGTAGAGCCCAATATAAATTCAAGGATAAGTACTTGGCTTATGCTACATTTAGATCAGAAGGAAGTAACAAATACGAAAACACTTATGTTAATCTACCTGCCTTTGGTTTAGGTTGGGAAATCTCTAAAGAATCATTTATGGAAGATATAAATTTCATAAATTATTTAAAGCTAAGAGCTGGTTGGGGAAAATTAGCTAATAATGCTGTAGGTGCAAGTATACCAATTTCAGCAAGTACAATTTCTACCGTTTTTAATGATACTTATTATAATGGTTTTCAATTCTCTACGGTTGCAGATGATGTAGATTGGGAATATACTGAAGAATTAAATGTCGGTTTATCTGCAAATCTATTTAATAATAGATTGTCTTTAGAGGCAGACTATTTTGTAAAAGACACTGAAAATTTAGTGATAAATATAGAACCTTTGGTAGGTACGGAAGTAAGTAGCCAAAATGCTGGTTCTGTAAGAAATCAAGGTATAGAATTAGCAGCAACATGGAATGGACAAATATCTGAAGATTTTGGGTATACAGTTTCTGGTAACTTTAGTACTATAGATAATGAAATTACTGGTTTAGCTGGTCAACCATATCTAAACACTGGTACAGCAGAAGCAAGACAACGATTAATTGTTGGTGAAGCAATTAACTCTTTTTATGGTTATGAAATAGAAGGGGTTTATCAAAATACAGCAGAAGTTGATGCAGATCCAAATGTTCAAGCAATTATAGCAGACGGAACCGCTATTGAACCAGGTTATTTTAGATACAGAGATCTTAATAATGATGGCACTATAGATGCTAATGATAGAAAAGTTATAGGATCACCAGTACCAACATATTACTTTGGTGGTAACATAGGTCTTAACTACAAAGGATTTGAGTTAAATGTAGCGTTTTATGGACAAGGTGGTAATGTAATATTAAACACCAACCGCATGGAAGTGATTAGAACTCAAGGTAGAAATATAGATGCAGAACTAGCAATTAATCGCTGGCATGGAGAAGGAACCACAAACAAGTTTCCATCATCCGAAGGTTATAGAAGTTTATGGAATCAAAAATTATCTGAATTCTTTTTACAAGATGGAGACTTTTTTAGAATTCAAAACATTCAGTTAGCCTATACTTTAAAAGAGGAAAAGCTACCAGAAATGCGCTTTACACTTACCGCAGATCGACCTATTTTATGGACAAAAGGGTACAATGGTTTTAATCCAGAGGTTGGTTTCGATGGAAGAGATACACAAACATATCCAACACCATCGGTTTATACATTTGGAGTTACAGTTAAATTTTAAAAAATTAAGCAATGAAAAATATATTTAATTTCAGAATTATTTTATTCATTTTACCTGTTTTCCTATTTACGTGCGAAGACAAGTTAGATGATGAGCAAGAACTAGTAGTGCTATCAGATGAGATAGACTATACAAGTGAAGAAGGTGCATTTGGAGCTTTAATAGGTGCTTATGAAAAGTTTCAAAGTGTTGGATGGGAACAAATTCCATTATTATCTGTTAGAGGTGATGATGTTAATGCTGGTGGTCTTGGTGATCAACAAGGGTTTGCTGATACAGACAATTTTATTTACGACAATAGCTATTGGATGTACAATTCTATTTTTGAAAATTGGTCTCAAGATATTCTACAAATAACATCACAAATTGAATCTTTAGAAGACTTTAGAACAGGTGGAGTAAATTCTGCCTTAATTGATCAATACGTAGCAGAATGTAAAGTATTACGTGGATTTATAACTCTAGAACTTTCTAGATTATTTGGTGATGTTTATAAAATTGAAACAACAGATCAAACTCAGATTGAGGTTTTACCTAAGGATGAACTAATGATTTGGATTTCTAATCAAATGGATGAAGCAATTCCAAATTTATTAGATGTCGCTCCTTCTCAAAGAACAGATTTACCTGGAGGTATTACTAAATATACGGCACTTACTGTTAAAGCTATGGCTAACTTAGAGGTTGAGAACTATCAAACGGTTGCGGATGCTACAGGAGAAATAATTAATTCAGGTAATTTTGAGCTTTTTGATGACTTCTATCACTTATTTAAAATAGACGGAAAATTAGCAAATGAGAATATTTTAGAAATTCAATATTCAGATTTTGGCCAAGCATCTGGTGAAAATGTAAGTCATTTATTTGCATTCTACGGACCACAAAACTGGACAGCTGCTGTACCAGAAGCTACAAGTGGTTGGGGATTTTATGAGCCTAGTTTTAAGTATATTAAGTTTATGTTAGATAGAGATGAAACCATTCGTTTAGAAACAAGTGTTTTATTTACTGATAGAGGAATTGCAGAGTTGCAAAGCGATCCAGATTATGCAACATTACCAAATTGGATTTCTAACACAACTAGAGATGGTGATATTATAAATGATTACAGTAGAGCATTTTTTGCCAGTGGTAAACACTATTTACCATCAATAGAATTAACACCAGGAAGAACTTCTTATGGAACCAATAAGAACTTCACAGTAATTCGTTATTCAGAAGTTTTATTAATGTATGCAGAAGCCCTTACCAGAGGAGCAACTGGCTCTGCTGGTACTGCAGATAGTGCTGTAAATGCTGTGAGAACTAGAGCAGGTTTAACAAACTTAACAGGTGTAACTAGCCAACAAGTTATGGATGAAAAATTTGCTGAATTTGGAATGGAATGGGGAATTAGATTTAACGATATGGTAAGACTAGAAAGAACTGATGAGTTAAGCTATGATGGTAGAACATTTAATATGGAGAAGGCTTATTTACCTTATCCTCAATCGCAATTAGATCAAAGTTATATTCTTAACGATTATTATCAAAGTCAACTAAACAATTAAGAAACTATGAAAAATACATTAATAAAATTATTTGGAATTTTTATGATGCTTTTTATAGCATCATGTGAGGATGGTATTGATCCAATCACTGCAGTAGATCCAGGAGAAGATACTGGTTCGCCTAGTGTAGAGATTATTTATCCAACAGAAGGAACTGAGGTAACAGGTTTAGAATTAGTTGTGCCAATTAATATAGAATTTAAAGTTGTAGATGATATTGAAGTTGCATCTATTGTACTAAATTTAGATGGTGTTGATATCGCATCTTATGATACGTTTTTAGATTATAGAATAGTAAATGAAGAGTATACTTATAATAGTCTTACAAGTGGTGATCACTTAGTAACTGTAACGGCGACTGATTTAGCAGGTAATACAACATCATCATCCGTTAATTTTTCTAAAGCTCCACCTTATGAAGCCGTTTTTGCTGGTGAAGTATTCTATATGCCTTTCGATGGTACATACACCGAATTATTATCAATCACTGATGCCACTGAAGTTGGTACACCAGAATTTGCAGGTGAAGCATTTGCGGGTTCAAATGCCTTCATGGCTTCAGAAGATTCTTATTTAAACTTTCCTATAGACAATCTAATGTTGGGTAGTGGAATGAGTGGTGCCTTTTGGTACAAAGTTAATGGTTCACCTGATCGATCAGGAATTTTAACTGTTGGAGATAATGCCGATGACCGTTTACAAGGCTTTAGATTATTTAGAGAAGGTAGTGCAACTGAGCAGAGAATTAAGCTCAATGTTGGTACTGGTGATGGTGAAAGTTGGAATGATGGAGGCGTTATAGACGTCACCGCTGGAGAATGGGTACACATCGCCTTTACTATTGCACCTACAGAAACCATAATTTACCTAAACGGAATTGCAGTTAATACCGCAACCCCTTCTGGCGCTATTGACTGGACAGGTTGCACAGAATTAACCATTGGTGCAGGTGGAGAAACCTTTAGCTACTGGAATCATTTATCAGACGACAGTTTTATGGACGAGTTAAGATTATTCAATACAACACTGTCTCAAAGCGAGATTTTAAATATCATTAATGTTACTAATCCATACGAACCAATCTATGATGGTGAAACATTCTATATGCCTTTTGATGGTACTTATACAGAATTGGTGAGTTTAGATGAACCAACTGTTGTTGGTGGACCTACTTATGCAGGCGACAGCCATGATGGTTCTAATGCTTTTATGGGAGCAACAGATTCTTACTTATCATATCCTATAGATGGTTTGTTTGGCGCAGATGCTTTTAGCGCTACCTTTTGGTATAAAGTAAATTCAACACCAGACCGATCAGGAATTTTAATCGTTGGTGATGATGCAGATGATAGAAATCAAGGATTTAGAATATTTAGAGAAGGAAGCGAAACAGAACAACGTATTAAAATTAATGTAGGTATTGGTGATGGTGAAAGTTGGAATGATGGAGGTATAATTGATGTCACAGCAGGAGAATGGGTACATATAGCAGTTACGGTTTCAGCAACAGAAAGTAAAATATATTTTAATGGTATTGAGCAATTAGCCTCAACATTTGGAACAAGCATAGATTGGACAGGTTGTAATGATATTATAATTGGAGCCGGAGGAGATACATTTAGTTATTGGAATCACTTATCAGATTTAAGTGCCATAGATGAATTAAGACTCTTCAATAAAGCATTATCAGTATCTGAAATACAAGATATGCTTTAAAATATGATAAGTTAATTGATTTAGTCTAAGTTTTTTTTGAATTATCCTTAATTGAATTTTAGCGACATTTTATATTTAAAGTGTCGCTAAAATCTTACTCAAATCTCAATGAGAAATATATATACATTACCTATAGTTGTCATTTTATTTTGTTTCACAATTAGCTGTAAAACAGATGGTAAGGAGAAAAAAAACGAAAATGAACAAGTCTTAAATGAAACAACAGATGTTATAGTTTCTAACATTAATAATAGGTTACTAGATACTGTTCAAAAGCAAACATTTAACTATTTCTGGGAAGGTGCAGAACCAAATTCTGGGTTAGCTAGAGAGCGTATTCATATGGATGATGTATACCCAAATTCGCCAAAAAATACGGTTACAACAGGTGGAAGTGGATTTGGTTTAATGGCTATAATAGTTGGTGTAGAACGCAATTGGATTACACGAGAACAAGCCTTAAATAGATATCTCAAAATTGTAGATTTTTTAGAGAAGGCAGAACGTTTTCATGGAGCTTGGCCACATTGGATTAATGGTGAAACAGGAAAAGTTTATCCGTTTAGTAAAAAGGATAATGGAGGCGATTTAGTAGAAACTGCATTTTTAATACAAGGTTTACTATCCGTTTCAGAATACTTTAAAGACGGAAATAAAAAAGAACAAGAATTAGTACATAAAATAGATAAACTTTGGAAGGAAGTAGAATGGAGTTGGTACACAAAAAACGGAGAAGATGTACTCTATTGGCATTGGTCACCAGAATATAACTGGGAAATGAATTTTCCGGTTGGTGGTTATAACGAATGTTTAATTATGTACGTGCTTGCTGCTGCATCACCAACATATCCAATTAGTAAGTCGGTTTATGATAATGGTTGGGCAAGAAATGGAGATATCGTTTCAAACCAAAAATTCTATGATGAAGACTTAGTATTGAATTATTATGAGCATGATGAGGATTTAATTGGTCCATTATTTTGGGCGCATTATTCTTATTTAGGATTAAATCCAAAGGGCTTAACGGATCAATATGCAGACTATTGGAGATTAACTCAAAATCATGCTAAAATACATTACAAATACGCTGTGGATAATCCAAAAGATTTTAAAGGTTATGGAGATAGTCTTTGGGGTTTAACATCAAGTTATTCTATTAAAGGTTATTATGGGCATAGACCAGAAAATGATATAGGTGTTATTTCACCAACAGCAGCTTTATCCTCATTTCCTTATACGCCAAGAGAGAGTATGAACGTATTAGAAAATATATATAAAAATCACGATAGTTTAGTAGGCAAATATGGGCCTTATGATGCGTTTAGTTTTGAACATAATTGGTCTTCACCTAGATATTTAGCTATAGACCAAGGACCAATTCCGGTAATGATAGAAAATTATAGAACTGGTTTGTTTTGGAAGTTATTTATGAAAAATGAAGATGTAAAAAGGGGCTTAGACAAATTAGGATTTAAATATAAAAAGGTTGATTAATATGAAGGTTTTTAAACTAGTTATTATAGCATTAATAATGGTTAGCTGTGGTTCAGATGATGGACCAGGTTATCAAGAACCGTATGACCCAAGTGATGATGATCCTGTAGTTGAACCATTAACGGATGAAGAAATAATGGATTTGACTCAAGAAACTACATTTAAGTATTTCTGGGACTATGCCGAATCTAACTCTGGTACAGCAAAAGAAAGATATCACCCTAATGACCCAACTAATAGTCAGAATGTAGTGACTACAGGAGGAAGTGGATTTGGTTTAATGGCTATCTTGGTTGGTATTGAACGTGGTTATATTACAAGAACAGAAGGTGTTTCAAGATTATCTCAAATTTTAAACTTCTTTGAAGGTGCAGACCGTTTTCATGGAGCATGGTCGCATTGGATAGATGGAGGAACAGGAAACACTATTCCATTTAGCGATCAAGATAATGGTGGCGATTTAGTTGAAACCGCTTTTTTAGCCCAAGGCTTAATTTGTGTAAAAGAATATTTTAAAGACGGTTCTACAGAAGAAGCAGAACTTGCAGCACAAGCAGATTTACTGTGGAAAGGTGTAGAATGGGATTGGTACACGCAAGGACAAAATGCATTATTTTGGCATTGGAGTCCGTCTAACAATTTTGCAATAAATTTAGAATTAAAAGGATATAACGAAACATTAATAGCGTTTGTTTTAGGTGCAGCTTCGCCGGATTATTCAATTCCGGCTGAGGTGTACCATGAAGGTTGGGCTGACAATGGGAATATTGTTACTTCTGCGAGTCAATATAACACACCTTTAATTTTAGATCATGCTGGTACAGGAACAGGACCTCTCTTTTGGGCACATTATTCGTATTTGGGCTTAGATCCAAGAAATTTATCGGATCAGTATGCTAATTATTGGGATTTGAATGTTAACCATACAAACATAAATTATCTACACTGTGTAGATAATCCAAACAGTTATGTAGATTATGGTGAAGATTGTTGGGGTTTAACAGCAAGTTATACGAGAAATTCTGATGGTTCTGTAGGTTATACGGCTCACGATCCAGAAAATGATACAGGTGTTATTTCGCCTACTGCAGCAATTAGTTCTATTCCATATACGCCAGAAAAGTCATTAGCAGCTATGCATTATTTTTATAGTAAAAACGAAATTTTATTGGGTAATGCTGGTTTTTACGATGCATTTAGTCCACAGTATAACGATTGGGTTACAGAACGCTATTTAGCTATAGACCAAGGACCAGAAATTATAATGATAGAAAATTATAGGTCGCAACTATTATGGAATTTATTCATGCAGAATGAAGATGTTCAAAATGGTTTAGATGCATTAGGATTTACCTATTAAATCAATTTAAAATATGAAAAAATTAAAAACGTTTTTAATCTTTTGTTTGGTGCTGTCTTCGACAATTGCATATGCACAAAAGGATTTGTTTAAAGAGATGGTTCATATTAAAGGCGAAGACACTTTAAAATATCGCATTATGTATCCTGAAAATTTCTCAGAAGATAATGAATATCCTGTGGTCTTATTTTTACATGGAGCAGGTGAGCGTGGCGATGATAATACCAAACAATTAGCACATGGCAGTAAATTATTTACCAATAAAATGAATCGTGGTGCATTTTCGGCAATTGTTATTTTTCCTCAGTGTCCTCAAGATAGTTATTGGTCTAATGCCAATGTAGATAGAAGTAGTTATCCTATAAGTTTAGAGTTTCCGAAGGATAAAGAAGCAACTAAACCAATGCAATTGGTCATAGATTTAATGCAAGAGGTAACTCGTAAAGATTACGTAAACAAAGCTAAAGTTTATGTAGGCGGATTATCAATGGGTGGCATGGGTACGTTTGAAATTTTATCGAGACAACCAGATATGTTTGCAGCTGCTTTTGCTATTTGTGGCAATGGAAATGCCGAGTTAGCTAAGTTGTATGCAAATAAAGTAGAAATGTGGATTTTTCATGGCGCAAAAGATGATGTTGTAGACCCAAAAGGCTCAATAAAAATGGTAAACGCTATTTTAGAAAATGGAGGTAAACCTAATTTTACGCTATACGCTGACGACAATCATAACAGTTGGGATTCTGCCTTTGCAGAACCAGAATTATTAACATGGCTTTTCTCTAAATCAAAAAAATAAAAAATGAAAAAACTTCAATTCGCCAAAATAAAATATTTCACACTAATAATTGGTGTTTTAACCGTGTTGTCGTGCAATACCAATGATAAAAAAACAACAGCATCTAAAAGCGATAATCCTTTTGAGGAAAAAGTAGATTCCATTATTAGTTTAATGACGTTAGATGAAAAACTAGGTCAATTAAATTTGCCTGCAACAGGTCCAATTACAACAGGTTCTTCAAAAAGTACAGATGTTGTTTCAAAAATTGAAGAAGGTAAAATAGGTGGTCTTTTCAATATTAAGGATATTAAAAACATATACGAAGTTCAAAAAATAGCCGTAGAAAAAAGCCGCTTAGGGATTCCACTTATTTTCGGGATGGATGTGATTCATGGATTTAAAACCACCTTTCCTATTCCACTAGGTTTATCTGCTTCCTGGGATATGGAAATGATTGAGAAAACAGCTCAAATTGCAGCTTCGGAAGCTAGTGCCAATGGAATTAACTGGACGTTTTCGCCAATGGTAGATATTTCTCGCGATCCACGTTGGGGACGCGTTTCTGAAGGCAATGGAGAAGACCCTTTTTTAGGTAGCGAAATTGCAAAAGCGATGGTTAATGGTTACCAACAAAACGATATGTCTGCTAATAATACAATGATGGCATGTGTTAAACATTTTGCGCTATATGGAGCAGTAGAAGCTGGAAGAGATTACAATACTGTAGATATGAGCCGTGTTAGAATGTTCAACGAATATTTACCACCTTATAAAGCTGCAGTTGATGCTGGTGTTGGTTCGGTTATGGCTTCTTTTAATGAAATAGATGGTGTGCCTGCAACTGGTAATAAGTGGTTGCTTACCGATTTATTAAGAGATGATTGGGCATTTAATGGATTTGTAGTTTCAGATTATACCGGAATTTACGAAATGATGGCACACGGAATGGGAGACGAAGTTGCTGTAACTTCTTTAGCTTTAAAAGCTGGTTTAGATATGGATATGGCAGGCGATTCACCAAATATTTCGGCCGCTTTTATTAAAAATTTAAAAACCGCTTTAGATAATGGCGACATTTCTATTAACGATGTTGATAAAGCTGTAGCGCGCGTACTAACTGCAAAATATCAAGTTGGTTTGTTTGAAGACCCTTATAAATATTGTAACGAAGAACGTGCAAAGAACGATATTTATACACAAGAGAATAGAGATTACGCACGTTTAGTTGGAGCAGAATCAACCGTTTTATTAAAAAATGAAAACCAAACATTACCATTAAAAAAATCGGGTACAATTGCGGTTATAGGACCATTAGCTAAAGCCAGTAACAATATGGCTGGTACATGGAGTGTGTCTACAGACCATGAAAATTGTATTTCAGTTTGGGACGGATTACAGCAAACGGTTGGAGACGATGTAAATTTATTATATGCTAAAGGTAGTAACGTTGATTACGATTTTGAGTTAGAGAAACGTGCTACAATGTTTGGTAAAACGATTCCGAGAGATAATAGAACAGACCAGCAAATGATAGATGAAGCTGTTGCTGTTGCAAAAAAATCAGATGTGATTTTAGCCACTATAGGTGAATCTTCAGAATTAAGTGGAGAAAGCAGTAGCCGTACAGATATTGGTATTCCACAAGTTCAAAAAGATTTATTAAACGCTTTATTAAAAACAGGAAAACCAGTTGTGTTAGTCTTGTTTACTGGGCGACCATTAACTTTGGTAGAAGAGAGCGAAAATGTACCATCTATTCTTAACGTATGGTTTCCTGGTAGTGAAGCTGGTTTATCTATTTCAGATGTGTTGTTTGGAGCAGTAAATCCTTCAGGTAAATTAACGGCGACTTTCCCAAGAAATGTTGGTCAGGTGCCATTATTCTATAATCATAAAAACACAGGACGACCATTAGGAAATTCTGAAGGACATTTCGAAAAGTTTAAGTCCAATTATATTGACGCTCGTAATGAACCATTGTATCCTTTTGGTTACGGATTAAGTTATACAACCTTTAAATATGGTGATGTAAAATTAGATAAGACATCTATGTCTCAAAAAGATATGGTTACAGTGTCTGTAGATATTACAAATACTGGTGATTATGATGGAAAAGAAGTTGCTCAATTATACATTAGAGATGTTATAGGTTCTATCACTAGACCTGTAAAAGAATTAAAAGGGTTTCAGAAAATATTCTTAAAAAAAGGCGAAACAAAAACCGTAAGCTTTACACTTTCGGTTGAAGATTTAAAATTCTACAATGCTAATATAGATTTTGTTGCGGAACCTGGCGATTTTCAAGTTGCTATCGGAACAAATTCTAATGTAGAACTAAATAAAACATTTAAACTTATAGATTAGTAGCTAAGAAATGTCACATAAAATTTACCTTAATAATTCCCTATCAATTTTAATTTGTGTGGCATTTTCTTTTAATGTATTTGCGCAAACTAAAATTATAAATTCTGGTTGGCAATATTCAGAAAATAAAGCAAACTGGGAGACTATTAATATTCCGCACACATGGAATAATAAGGATGCTTTTGATGATGAATCTGGTTACAGACGAGGTTTAGGATATTACCAAAAGCAGATTTTTGTAGCTTCAGAAGAAAAAGAAAACATTCATTACTTAAAATTTAATGCGGTAAACCAAGAAGCTACTGTTTTTGTAAATGGTCATAACGTAGGAAATCATAAAGGTGGTTACACTGCTTTTAATTTTGAAATTACAAAGTATCTAAACTTTAATGATTTTAACCTTATTGAAGTTACAGTAGATAATTCTCACAATGAAAATATTCCACCATTAGATGCGGATTTTACATTTTATGGTGGCATTTATAGAGATGTAGAATTGATTTCGGTACCAAAACAACATCTAAGTTTAACCGATTTTGCTTCAGATGGTTATTACATCAATTATTATAATGTTTCTGAAGAGCAAGCTGGTGTTGAGGTAAAGTTATTGGTTGATAATTTTGATTCGTTTAAATCTCAAAATCATTTGTATTTAAAAATTTTAGATGCGGAAGGTCAACTTATTTTAGAAGAACATAAAGATTTCAAATTAAATGCAGCCACATCAAAAGACATTACAATTACATTTCCAGAAATTGAGAACCCAAAATTATGGTCGCCTAATAATCCCAATTTATATAAATTAGAAATTACGTTAACTGATAAAAAGGGTGACGTATTAGATTCAAAATCTTCAAATATAGGTTTTCGTTGGGTAACTGTAGATGCAGACAAAGGTTTCTTTTTAAACGGAAAACCCATTAAACTGGTTGGTGTTAATCGGCATCAAGATTACGAGAGTTACGGAAATGCTGTTCCACTTTCATTACAGAAAAAAGATATTGAACTTATAAAAGAAATGGGTTCTAATGTCATTCGTTTTGCACATTATCCGCATGCTCGCGAGCTTTATAAAAAATGCGATGAACTCGGTATTTTAGTCTGGACAGAAATTCCTATCGTTAATAAAGTGACCAATACAGACGCATTTTTTAATGTGTCTAAACAAATGCAAAAAGAACATATTAAGCAGTATTATAATTTTCCTTCTGTAGTGATGATAGGTTACATGAATGAGATTTTTCTAAGACTAGCCTTCGATAAAAAAGAGTCTGATGAAGAAAAGGAAGACCGAAAGCAATTCACGTACAATTTAGCAAAACAGTTGGAAGACTTAACGAGAACAGAAGCGCCAAACCACATCACAGTAATGGCATTGCATTTTAATGAGCTGTATAACGAAACAAAAATTGCAGACTTGCCAATGCTAGTAGGTTGGAATCTTTATTTTGGTTGGTACCACGATACTATTGAAGATTTGGGCGTATTCTTAGACGACCAACACCAACGTTATCCTAACCGTTCCTTATTAATTTCAGAATATGGTCCAGGAGCAGATGTGCGCATTTCTACAACAGAACCTTTGCGTTACGATTATTCACAAGACTATCAATTATTGTTGCATTCGGGTTACTACAGTCAAGTAATGGAACGTGATTTTGTAACCGGAATGACAGCCTGGAATTTTGCAGATTTTGGTTCGGAATTTAGAGGAGAAACGATACCGCATGTTAACCAAAAAGGCATAATGCAATATAACAGAGAACCAAAAGAAGTGTATTATTGGTACCAATCGGTTTTAAAAACAAAAGAACCTTTTGTCCATATTGCTAATTACCAAAATCAACTAAATCTTATAGAAAACAATACACATGAAATCGTTGTTTTTTCAAATCAAAATAAAGGAAAACTTTATGTAAACGACGTCTTATACAAAGACATTAATTTTGAATTAGGTATAGCAAAAATCGAAGTTCCGTTTAAGCAAGGTTTAAATACAGTAAAGGTTGAAACAGCTAACACTACAGATGAAACTGATTTTAATGTTGAATTATTTCAAAATTTAAAAACCAATCCAAAATCTGTTTTGGCTATTAATGTTGGTACACATATTAGTTTTAGAGATGCTATTTTGGGTGTAACGTTTTTAAAGGATAGACCTTATTCTGATAATTTATATGGTTATCTACCAAATTCAGGTAAGTGCAATAAAAAGTTAATTCCCTTTAATATCAGTAATACTATAAATGAAGCTGTTTACCAGACTGTACTTGTAGATTGTAATGATTATAAGGTTGATGTACCAGATGGTAAATACAAAGTGACTTTATATTTTGTTGAACCTCAATTAAACAATAAAACCAAAGTATTATTCAATTTAAAAGAAGCCAATGACGATTCTGAAGCAGATGTGATGCATAGAATTTTTGATATTAAATTAAATGCTAAAACAATAAGCAGCCAGTTTAATATGGCAAAAATGTATGATGATAAATACGGAATAACGCAAACGTCAGAAGTAAATATTGCCAAGAACGAAGGTTTAACAATTCAGCTTAATCCTATAAAGGGGGAAACCGTTCTAAGTGGTATTTTAATTGAAAACTTAGACTAAATGAAAAAAATATCAATCCTATTAATGTGTCTATTTGTGTTTCAATCGTGTAAAAACGAAACGAATAAAGATGCTGACATATCTAACAATTTTGAAAATTATAAACGACCAAACATCGTTTACATTATGGCAGATGACCACGCAGAACAAGCCATTAGCGCGTATGGTCATCCTATAAGTCAAATAGCACCAACACCTAATATTGACAGAATTGCTAATGATGGTGCATTGTTTAAAAATAACTTTTGTACCAATTCAATCTGTGGACCTAGCAGAGCAGTGGTGTTAACAGGGAAATTTAGCCACCAAAATGGATTTAAAATGAATGGAAATCGTTTTGATGGCAAACAACAAACCTTCCCAAAATTATTACAAAAAGCAGGTTACCATACAGCGGTTATTGGTAAATGGCATTTGCATGGCAACCCAGAAGGTTTTGATTATTGGAATATTCTCACTGACCAAGGTAATTACTATAATCCTGATTTTATTTCCTTAAATGAAACAACAAAACTTGCTGATACAACTAGGATTAAAGGTTATGCAACCGATATTATTACAGAAGAAGGCTTATCTTATCTAAAACGTGTTAAAGATTCAGACCAACCCTTTATGCTAATGTTGCAACACAAAGCACCACACAGAAATTGGATGCCTGCATTAAGACATGCAAATAAATTCGATTCAATACAATTCCCATTACCAGACACCTATTTTACAAACCATGATGGTTCTGAAGCTTCAGAAGCGCAGTTACAGACGATTTATAAAGATATGTATGAAGGGCACGATTTAAAAATGACTACCAAAAAAGGAAGTTCAGAATTGGCTTGGAATCCATGGAAATCAGATTTTGAGCGTATGTCACTAGAACAACGGTCTGCTTGGGATAAAGCGTATCAGGCAAAAAATGATGCTTTTCATGATGCTAATTTATCCGGAAAGGCTTTAGCAGAATGGAAAGGGCAACGCTATTTACAAGAGTATTTAGCAACAATTGCGTCGGTTGATGAAGGTGTTGGTCGTGTTTTAGATTATTTAGAAGAAAACGGTTTGGCGGAAAATACAATTGTTATTTACACCACAGACCAAGGGTTTTATTTAGGAGAAAAAGGCTGGTTTGATAAACGTTACATGTATGAAGAATCACTAGCAATGCCATTATTAGTAAAATATCCTAGAGCTATAAAACCAGCCACTGTAATTGAAGATTTAACGCAGAATCTAGATTTTGCAGAAACGTTTTTAGATTATGCACAGGCTGAAATTCCTGCAGATATGCAAGGTAAATCGCTACGTCCTCTATTAGAAAACACGTTTAATGAAACTGACGATTTTAGAGATGCTGTGTATTATCATTATTACGATTATCCAGCATTTCATATGGTGAAGAAACATTATGGCATTAGAACTAAGCGTTACAAATTAATGCATTTTTATGATGATATAAATACTTGGGAGTTATATGATTTAGAGGAGGATCCTTCAGAAATTCATAATCAAATTGATAATCCGGAATACAATAAAATTGAAGATGAATTAAGACACAGGTTAATCGAACTTCAAAAACAATACAAAGTAACTGAAGAAGAGTTTAAGCAAGCGCCTAAAATTGATGTTGAAAAAGCCTTTAAACAATTTGAAAGATTAAGAGGACATACAGGCACTTCTTATAATCCTGAAACTAATAAAGACACAAAATTATAAACCATGAAAAATATATTTTTCTTCATTGTAATAGCTTTTATGTTTTCATGTAATAATGAAAATAAAAAAGAGATTGATGAAAAATCTAATGAAAAAGAAGTTTCAGAAACCGTTGTGAATCAGCAGACCTATTGCAACCCATTGGATATAGATTATACCTATATGGTTTATAATTCTAGTAGAAATCAATCCTATCGTTCTGGTGCAGATCCTGCAGTTATTGAGTTTAAAGGCGAATATTACATGTTTGTAACGCGTTCTTTTGGCTATTGGCATTCTACCGATTTGGTGAACTGGAATTTCATCAAACCAAAACAATGGTTTTTTGAAGGAAGCAACGCGCCAACAGCTTTTAATTATAAAGATTCACTAGTTTATTTTGCAGGTGATCCTGCAGGTTACGGCAGTATTTTATATACTGATAATCCAAAAGAAGGCAACTGGACACCAACCGCATCGATTTCTAATAACATTCAAGATTCAGAATTATTTATAGATGACGATGGTAAAAGTTACCTGTTTTGGGGATCGTCCAACGTTCATCCTATTCGTGTTAAAATGTTGAATAAAGATGACCGTTTCTTAGAAGTTGGTGAGCGAAAAGAACTTATAAATCTAAATGAAGAAGAACATGGTTGGGAGCGTTTTGGCGAAAATAATTTTCATCCTACGTTAAAAGAAGGCTACATGGAAGGTGCTTCTATGACCAAACACAACGGAAAGTATTATTTGCAATACGCAGCACCAGGAACTCAATTTAATGTTTATGCAGATGGTGTTTATATAGGAGACACACCAACAGGTCTATTTACGTACATGAAAAATAATCCTATGAGTTTTAAACCTGGCGGATTTACTAATGGTGCAGGTCACGGCATTACTGTAAAACAGACCAATGGACAATATTGGCATTTTGCCACAATGGCTTTAGCCTCTAATGCGCAATGGGAACGCAGATTGTGCATGTTTCCTACTTATTTTGATGATGATGGTTTAATGTATTCTACAACAGATTATGGCGATTATCCTCGCTTTGGTGCTAATCATCCTACCAAAGCTGGTCAGCATAATGGTTGGATGCTCTTGTCTTACAAAGGCGATGTAACCGTGTCTTCATCTTTAAAACAAGTGATGAAATTTATGTCTAACGACGATGAGGTTGAAGTGAATGAATTACCGCTACGGAAAAACGAAGACGGACAAATTACTTCTAAAGTTTTAACCGATGAAAATCCAAAAACGTTTTGGGTAGCTGAAGCCAATAATGATAAACAATGGATGACAATAGAAATGAAAAACGCAGGAAGCATAAAAGCCTTACAGCTAAATTTTCATGATTATGAATCTGGAATATATACACGTGTTGAAGGTTTAAAACATCGTTTTACAATTGAAACATCCAAAGATGGTACAACTTGGCAAACCGTTGTAGATCGAAGTAAAAGTGAAAAAGATGCACCCAATGCATACATTGTTTTAGACCAACCAGTCACTGCAAAATATGTAAGATATAATAATATTGAAGTGCCAGGAAACAATTTTGCCATGTCCGAAATTAGAGTTTTTGGTTTAGGATTAGGGAATAAGCCAGAACAAGTTTCAGGATTTAAAATTAAAAGAGAAACCGACCGTAGAGATGCTTCTTTTTCTTGGCAACCAGTTGAAGGTGCGCAAGGTTATAACATACGTTGGGGAATTGCAAAAGACAAACTTTACCAGTCTTGGCAAGTGTATGATACAGATTCGCATTTTATGCGTTGTTTAGATCGCGACACACCTTACTATTTTACCATTGAAGCGTTTAATGAAAATGGAATTTCGGCCTTAAGTGACATTCAATATATTAAATAAATTATTAGTTATGAGATATCTTTTTCTATTGTGTTTTACTATTTCTAGCCTAGGTTTTGCTCAAGACTTTTCGGTAATGAGCTATAATATAAAATTAGATTACCCTAAAGAAGGTAAAAATAGTTGGGCGAATAGGAAACCATTTTTTATCAATCAAATTAAATTTTATGAGCCAGATGTTTTAAGTGTGCAAGAAGCTATGCCAAATCAAATGAAAGAAATGGACAGTCTTTTAATTGATTACAGTTTTGTTGGTGTCGGACGAGATGATGGAAAAGATAAAGGCGAATATTCTGCTATTTTTTATAAAAAGGATAAGTTTAAAGTTATTGATACTAATACGTTTTGGTTATCCGAAACACCAGAAGAAGTGTCTATGGGTTGGGATGCCGTTTGCAATAGAGTATGTACTTATGGTTTGTTTGAAGATGTGGCCACAGGTAAGAAATTCTATGTATTTAATACACATTTTGATCACGTAGGTGAAGAAGCTCGAAAAAACAGTGCTACGTTAATAATTAAAAAAATTAAAGCACTAAATTCTAAAAATCATTCTGTAATATTGACTGGTGATTTTAATATGGAACCAAATCATAAAAGTATAAAATATATAAAAACGGAATTGAAAGATTCAAAAGAAATTGCAGAGCTAGATTTCGGTCCAGAAGGCACATTTAATGGCTTTCATTTTGATAAACCCGTAGCAAGACGCATTGATTTTGCTTTTGTAAGTAATGATGTTACTGTTTCTAAATACGCTGTTTTAAGTGATAATTGGAACTTACAATACCCTTCGGATCATCTGCCAGTTTTAATAAAAATCAATTTATAAATCATATTAGTTATCCTCTTAAAATATATTAAACTAACTATTAATTAAATTTAAAAAAATGAAAAAAGGAGTTTTCTTATTGTTAATTGCTGCGGTCTCCGCTTTAGGTGGCTTGCTTTTTGGTTACGATACAGGTGTTATAAATGGCGCACAATTTTATCTTACAGAATATTTTGATTTAAGTGATGGGTTAAAAGGTTGGGTTGTAGGAAGCGCACTTTTAGGTTGTTTTGTAGGCGCTGTTATCGCAGGACCATTGAGTATTAAAATAGGGAGAAAATGGTCATTAATCATATCTGCTATATTCTTTACGGTTTCTGCTTACGGATCGGGTTTACCAGATCTTTTTCCTCAATCGGTAACTATGCTAGTTGTTTTTAGAATTATCGGTGGTTTGGGTATTGGTGTAGCATCTATGAATGCACCAATGTATATTGCAGAAATTGCACCTTCAAATATTAGAGGACGCATGGTAACCTATTATCAATTGGCTATTGTTATTGGGTTTTTTGTAGTGTTCTTAGCCACATATTTTATTGGAAACGATTTAAGCGAAGCAGAAAATATTGAATTTGGTTGGCGTCGTATGTTTTGGTCAGAATTAATACCGAGTATATTATTTTTAGTATTATTATTTATAGTTCCTAAAAGTCCTAGGTGGCTGGCCTTAAAAGGTAAAGATTCTGATGCTTTAGCTATTCTAAAAAAAATAAACGGAAATGATTTAGCCTCTGAAGAAATGGCAAGAATCAAAGCATCTTTAAATGAATCTAATGATGGTGTAAAAGTCAATTATTTTGCAAAAGGAATTCTAGCTATAATTATAATAGGAACCGTTCTTTCTGTCCTACAACAATTTACGGGTATTAATGCTGTTCTCTATTATGGTGCGGATATTTTTGAAAAAGCCCTCGGTTTTGGTAAAGAAGATGTGCTTGCCCAGCAAATATTATTAGCATTTGTTAACTTGGTATTTACATTTGTGGCCATGTTTACGGTAGACAAATTTGGTAGAAAACCATTGCTTTATATTGGTTCTGCCGGAATGATTATTGGCTTTTTACTCTTAGCAATAACGCTTCAAACGGATAGTGTTGGTGTTTTATCATTGATAGGTGTATTACTTTTTATTGCTTCATTTGCGCTGTCTATGGGACCAGTAGTTTGGGTTTTATTGTCAGAAATGTTTCCAAATAAAATAAGGAGTGTTGCCATGTCTATTGCAGTAGCAGCTCAATGGGCAGCAAATTATGTAGTTTCACAATCGTTTCCTGTGGTAATGGGAAGTGAAGTAAATAATGGTACTACATGGAATGGCTCACTACCATACTACATATTTATAGTCTTTATTTTAATTATAGTATTTGTAACCTATAAATTTATACCAGAAACAAAAGGTAAAACTTTAGAGGAAATAGAGGGCTTCTGGAAATAGTATTTTATAGAGCATTATATAATTGCAGCTATTTCAAAAAGGCGTAAATACTTACTGAAACTAAATAAAAAAGCCTTGAATATCAAAATGATATTCAAGGCTTTAAGTTGTGGTCCCACTTGGGCTCGAACCAAGGACCACCTGATTATGAGTCAGGTGCTCTAACCAACTGAGCTATGGGACCAATTAACATTGCTGTTAATCTTATCTCTTATTTTAAAAGAGTGTGCAATATTACTACATATTTTAAAACTCTACAAGAATTTTTATTCCTTTATCTCTTGACACAACTCAATAAGAACTCCATTTGTGGATTTTGGGTGTAAAAATGCGATTAATTTGTTGTCAGCACCTTTTTTAGGTGCTTTATGTATCATTGTAAAACCTTCGTTGGTTAATCGTTTTATTTCCGCTTCTATATCATCAACCGCAAATGCAATATGATGAATACCTTCTCCCTTTTTTTCAACAAACTTGGCAATAGGACTTTCTTCTGTAGTAGCCTGAAGCAATTCAATTTTATTAGGCCCACATTTAAAAAAAGATGTTTTTACACCTTCGCTTTCTACATCTTCAATTTTATAATGTTCATTTCCAAATAAAGATTTAAATAACTGATTAGAATTTTCTAAATCTTTAACAGCAATACCAATATGTTCAATTTTTTTCATCTTTATTTCTGTAAAAGCAGTTCTATTTTTATTTTTAGAGTGTAATTGACTCATAAAATCAAATTCTACCATCAAAAATAAGATAATCCTTAAATATCATCTACTTTTGCAGAAGTTTAGTTAGAATAGGCATTATGGAAGAATTTACACAGAGACAGAAAAAAATAGGAGGCATCCTTCAAAAAGATTTAGCACAAGTATTACAAAAAGCAGCTACAGATGGAGGTTTGCGTGGTGTAATTATTTCTGTGAGCAAAGTTAATGTTACAACAGATTTATCTGTAGCTAAAGTATATCTTAGTATTTTTCCGAATAAAGAAGCCGAAACTTTATTAGAAGGTATTAAATCTAACAAGCCACTTATTAGACATGAGTTATCTCAACGTACACGTCACCAACTTAGACGCATGCCACAACTAGAATTTTTTATAGATGACTCTTTAGAATATATTGATGGTATAGAGCGTTCTCTAAAAGGTGAGGATAATCCATTAGAAAACCCAGATTTATTAGGTAAGCGCAAAAAGTCTTAAGTGAATTTTCCTTTATATATAGCAAAACGATATTTGTTTTCTAAAAGCAGTAATAATGCCATTAATATTATGACATTAATTGCTTCTGGAGGCGTTATTATTGCTTCTGCAGCGCTTTTAATTGTATTGTCTGTATTTGCTGGCTTAAAAGATTTTAGCCTCAAATATTCTTCATTTGTAGATCCAGATTTAAAGCTTTTACCTTCCGAAGGTAAATCGTTTCAATGGACAGAAAATGACAATTCCTCGCTACTTAACATAGAGGGCATTGCCTCTTATTCTAAAATAATAGAAGAACGCATCTTTATAAAATCCGACAACAAAAATTTAGTTGCCACTATAAAAGGTGTGGATAAAAATTACTTAAAAGTAACTGGTATTGATACTATGGTAACTAAAGGAAGTTGGATTACTCCTGGCAGTAACGATGTCGTTTCTGGTTGGGGAATTTCTAACAATCTCTCTTTTGGTATATTAGATTATCTAAAACCATTATCACTCTACGTACCAAAAGTTGGTGTTGGCCAAGCAAGCACACCTAAAGGCTATTATAACTCTGTTTATGTAAATAATGTTGGCTTATTTGAAATTAATGAAGAGATGAATTACAAATACGTTTTCTCTGATATTGAACTCGCAAAACAATTATTAAGTTATTCAGATAATCAATTAAGTGCTATAGAGCTTAAATTGAATCCTAATTTTAATGAAAGTGATATTAGAACTCAACTCAAAACGTCCTTTGGAAGTAAATTTATCATTAAAAATAGAGCTGAATTAAACGATGCGTTATACAAAATGTTGAATACCGAAAATCTAGCTATTTATCTCATATTTACTTTAGTTATAATTATAGCTTTATTTAATGTCATTGGCGCTATAATTATGATGATTTTAGACAAAAAGAAATCACTTAACACCCTTTTTAATTTAGGTACAGAAACCAAAACCATTAAGTCCATTTTCTTTTTACAAGGAAGCTTAATGACTATTGTTAGTGGACTAATTGGTGTTACTATTGGATTAATTGTGGTGGTTTTACAACAGAATTTTGAATTGGTTATGCTAACTCCAGATTTAGCCTATCCTGTTCGTCTCAACCTATTTAATGTCATTGTTGTTTTAGTTACCATTTTCACTTTAGGAATTGTGGCTTCTAAAATTGCTTCTCAGCGAATTACGCAAAGTTTAATTAAAACTTAATCAGTTTTTAAGACGTAAACTGGTAATCTGCAAACTTATCTAAAACCTCATCAAAGGCAGCAAAAACATCTTTAGAGTCATCACTGGTTACCATTTTCATTCTGTATTCTTTAAAATGCGGAATACCTCTAAAATAGTTAGTGTAATGTCTCCTGGTTTCAAAAACACCTAAAGTCTCCCCTTTCCAATCAATCGCCATTTTAAGATGACGTCTAGCCGCTTCTACACGCTCTGGCATAGAAATAGGTGCTAAATGTTCTCCTGTTTCAAAAAAGTGCTTTACTTGTTTAAAAAACCAAGGGTTTCCTATTGAAGCTCTTCCAATCATTGCACCATCTAAACCATAAGAATCTCGCATTTCTGCAGCTCTTTCTGGTGAGGTTACATCGCCATTTCCAAAAACTGGGATGTGCATACGTGGATTATTCTTTACTTCGGCAATAGGTTTCCAATCCGCATCACCTTTATACATTTGTGCTCTAGTTCTTCCATGTATAGAAATGGCTGCACAACCAACATCTTGCAAGCGTTCTGCTACCTCAACAATTTTAATAGAATTGTGATCCCAACCTAAACGCGTTTTCACGGTAACTGGTAAATTAGTGCGTTTAACCATTTCTGCAGTGAGCTGTTCCATTAAACAGATATCTTTTAAAATACCTGCGCCTGCGCCTTTTGATACCACTTTTTTAACCGGACAACCAAAGTTAATATCAATAATATCTGGATTAGATTTTTCTACAATATCAATGGTTTGCAACATGCTTTCCATGTTGGCTCCAAATATTTGTATACCAACAGGCCGTTCCTTTTCGTAGATATCTAATTTCATTACGCTTTTTGCAGCGTCTCTAATTAATCCTTCACTAGAAATAAACTCTGTGTACACCACATCTGCGCCTTGCTCTTTACACAAAGCACGAAAAGGTGGATCACTAACATCTTCCATTGGTGCTAAAAGCAATGGAAAATCGGGTAATTCTATGTCGCCTATTTTAACCAATCTATCTTTTTTTAATCGTCTCCTAATTCTGTTATTTTTTTCTCATAGAGTTTTTTACTCTCAACAACAGCAACGTTTAACTCTTGCATAATGCCATCTACTCTATCTTCAATACTTTTCATTTGTCCGTTTATAGAATCGAACGAATTTAAAGCTGCCGCAACCTCTAAAGCTTTAACCACTTCAACAGCATCTTTGTGTAATAATCTTAATTTACCAATTGCTTCAGATGTATTAGATAATGTTACATTGTACTTAGTTTTTGCTTTATTAATGGCTTTTAATAAGGTGTTTCGGCTTTTCTCATCGCTTAAACTATTGGTCTGTGTTTCCATGGCTGTAAATAAGTTTGAAGCTTTAGTTTTTAAATCTTCATACTCTTTATTTAAGTTTTCTACACGCTTGTTAACTTTTTCCCAATCGCCATATACTTTTGCGAATTCTTTATCTTCATTTTTTGCATCTTCTAACGCTAGTTTTAACTCACCTAAAGATTCTAACCCTTGCGATACCTTTTTATTTGCAACTTCTTTTTTATTCTCGAATGTAGATACTTGAGATTTAAACTTATCCTTTAAACGGATTAAATCTTCTGGACTTTTATCTTTCCAACAAGAAGTTACTATTAAAAACAACGAAAGTATTGCTACTGATTTTTTAAACATGAGTTTTAAATTAGATTAATTTGGCTGCAAATATACAATGAACCTTGTAAACCTCAATAATTTAGAATTTGTATTCTTTTTTGAGTGTTTTAAGGTAGTTTCACTATAAAATGTATATTTACGTCCAAATCTATTTTTATGAAAAACAACTTACTTACTTTATTCCTAGCATTTGTTGTACTCAATAGTTGCGATGTTGTGGATGATTTAACCAAATTCGATTTAGACTACCAGACTAATTATTCTGTTGCAGCAACAACTATAATTAATACACCTTTTAGTTTAGATACTCCAGATATTACAACAGAATCTGATTCTAATTTTGAAAGCAATAACACGCACAAAGATTTAATTGAAAGTATTAAATTGAAGAGCTTAAAACTTACAATTGATGCTCCAGAAGATGGTGATTTCAATTTTTTAAAAGAAGTACACATTTATATCGAGGCTGAAGATTTAGATGAGTTAGAAATTGCTAATGTCTTTGATTTAGAAAACACCAATTCTAGTATTGTTGAATTAAATGTTATTAGCGAGGAACTGAAAGCATACATTAAAAAGGATAGTTTTAATCTACGTGTAAAAACTGTTACAGATGAAACTCTAAATGAATCTCACGATATTATTATAGACACTAAATTTAGAGTTGATGCTGAGATTTTAGGTGTTTAATTTATATACACATCGTTATTGCAATACTTAAAAAGCAGCTAAAACAAAAGAATGTTTTAGCTGCTTTTTTATTACAGAGAATCTAGAAATAATACCTTACTAAGGTAATTATAATACTACTGAATTCTTATACCTCATAGAGGTACTATTGCTTTGTCCAAGTAGAACCTCCACTTGTTGTACTAGATGAAATTATACCTGTTATTGGGTCTGTTTGCGAAACGGTTTCCTCTTGTGTAAAAGTAAGTGTTTGTCCGTCTGCAGAAATTGAAAATGAAGTTGTTTGTTCATCTTGAAATAAATTTTCATCCATACCTTCAAATTCAAATTCAAAAAATGAACCATAAATAGTCATTTCATTTCCACTTGTAGAATACGTACCACTTCCACTTACATTATCTAAAGTATAAGGTTCTGAAGTTACCGTTGCACCATTAACTGCTACATTGGTATCATATGTATAATCACCAGCTGTAGTAAAATTACTCTCTGTAAAAGTTAATACATAGTTTTCTTCTGTACTTTGTATATCAATGTCAGATGAAAAAGTTTCTCCCATGAATTCTGTAGAGGTTTGTAACGTTACATCAAAATCTACTAATTCCCAAGAACCTATTAACGCGACATTTGTATCATTTGATCCCGATTCAATTCCGTCATCTAATGGTTCGTTTTCACATGTAAAAGCAGTTAATAAAGTAAAGAGACAAAAAAGAGATAAAAGTTTTTTCATAATAGTTGGGAATTAATTTTCTGTTTAACCACAAATCTACATTATTTTTTTGAGTCCTTTTATTCGCTATTAAAACTTAACCGTTGTATCAATAACTTCGTCTCCACGTTTTACAGTAATAGCAGCTTCATCGCCTTTTTCAAAAACAGATAACGCACGCATATAACTCATCATATCTGTTATTGTACTATCTCCCAATTTAACCACAACATCGCCTTTTTTTAGATTAGCATTAAAAGCTGGCGTTTCTTCGCGAGTACCATCAATACGCATACCTTTTCCGTCGTATAAATAATCTGGCACCACACCTAAACCAACTTTAAATCGAGGTGTTTCTTCACTTTCATTCTTAGTTTTTCTAAAGGCTAATTCACCATTGTCATCCAAGTCATTTATAATACTATAGATATAATCTGAAATAAGGTTCATCCCTTCATAATTCAACTTGTCAGAATCATCGCTAGGTTTGTGATAATCTTCATGCTGACCAGTAAAAAATTGCAATACCGGAATATCAATTAAATAAAAAGATGTGTGGTCTGTTGGACCAACGCCACTTTCATTTTCTATAATTTTGAAATTATCATTATTAGCTTTTAAGGTCTGTTTAAACATTGGAGATGTACCTGTGCCATAAACAGCTAAAGTACTATCAGCTTTAATTCTACCAACCATATCCATGTTAATCATGTAGTTAATAGTTTCCTCATCAATAGTTGGATTTTTTGTAAAATAATTAGATCCTAACAATCCCATTTCTTCACCAGAAAATGCCATAAATAGATAGTTGTTCTTATCTTTTATTTCGGCATTATCATTTTTTACTTTTAATCGGCTTGCTAGGTTTAAAAGCACTGCTACTCCACTTGCATTATCATCTGCACCATTATGTACTGCTTTTTCATTGCCGCGATATAAAGACCCTTCACCTCCATAACCTAAATGATCGTAATGAGCACCTACAACAATAGTTGTTTTAGCTTTATTATCTATATAACCAATAACGTTATGACCTGTAATTGTGCTGTCTGCATTAGTTGTAAACTCTACTTCGCTATGAGGATCTGTTTTTGGTTTAAATGAAAACGATTGTAAAAACCCGTCTGTTCCTTTTGGCTGTAATCCAATAGCTTTAAATCTTTTTGTAATATATTCTGAGGCTAAGACTTCTCCTTTAGTTCCTGTTTGACGACCCTCTAGTTTATCATCTGCTAAAAAAGCTACGTCTTCTTTTATTTTATTCTCTGCAACTTTTGGCTCTGTTTTACAAGATAGAAATCCCGCTAAAAGAAATAAAAACACTATTTTTTTCATTTTGAAATCTTATTTTTACGCAAAATTAGGCATAATATGCCATTTATTATAATTCATTATTATGAACAAAATCATTTTTATTTTAATCTTACTCGTCTCATTTTCATCTTGTAAAAAAGGACAATCTGATGCTTCTAGCGACTCAGCTGATACAACATCTGGCGCAACAGAAAAATACGAATCCTTAATTTATCCTGAAGAAACGCACTTTAAATCTATAAGACAAGTGACTTATGGTGGCGATAATGCTGAGGCTTACTGGAGTTTTGATGATAAACAACTAGTTTTTCAATCTAATAATGCAAAATGGGGTGTTGGTTGCGATCAGATGTTTTTAATGAATGCTAATGAAACCTTTACAGACAGTATAGCACCACCAATGTTAAGTACCGGAAAAGGTAGAACTACTTGTGCTTATTTTTTGCCAGATAACAAACATATTATCTATGCTTCTACTCACTTAAAGCAAGACGAATGTCCGGATGCACCTTTAAAAAAGAATGGTAAATACATCTGGCCAATTTATGATAGCTATGATATTTTTGTTGCAGACCTAGAGGGTAATATTGTAAAGCAATTAACAGATGAAATTGGTTACGATGCAGAACCTACGGTTTCTCCAAAAGGTGATAAAATTGTTTTTACCTCAACAAGAAGTGGTGATTTAGAATTGTATACCATGAATATTGATGGTACAGACGTAAAACAAATTACAAACGAATTAGGTTACGATGGTGGCGCATTTTTCTCACCAGATGGTAGTAAATTAATTTTCCGTTCTTCTAGGCCAAAAACTGAAAAAGAAATAAAAGAATATAAAGAGTTATTAGCTGAAGGCTTAGTAGAGCCAACAGAAATGGAACTTTATATTTGTAACGCGGATGGTTCTGAATTAAGACAATTAACCGACTTAGGAAATGCTAATTGGAGCCCATTTTTTCACCCTTCTGGAGATAAGGTATTGTTCTCTTCTAACTTTGAGTCTGAGCGCGGATTTCCATTCAATCTATATTTAATTGATATTGATGGAAAGAATTTAAAACGTGTAACGCATAGCGAAACGTTTGATGCATTCCCTGTGTTTTCTAACGATGGTAAATATTTAGCCTTTTCTTCTAATAGGAATAATGGAGGCGGAAGAGATACTAATCTGTTTATTGCACAGTGGCAAGATTAAAATTTAGAGTCTTTCACGTTCTTCTGCATCTGTAGTACGTTCGTTTGTAGATAATTTAGTGTTACCAAATTTGTAGCTAAATCCAAGTTTTATGTATCTGTTATCTGAATCAACTATACCAAAACTTGATTGATCTAAATAGCTTGTTCTAGATTTATAATCTTGAAGATTAAAGAAATCTTCAACAGCGAATGTAATTACGCCTTTTTTCTTTAAAATAGTTTTAGAAACACTGAGTTCTGAGATGAGTCTATCATCAACAGTTTGAAATTGCTGTAAGTTTTTACCAACCCAAGTAAAAGTGAGACTGGCATTTAGACTTCGATCTTCTAAAAAAGAAAAACTGTTAGACAAAATACTATAATTAGACCATTGGTTTTGCTCTACAAAGCCTTCTTCAAAACTAGCTTCTTCAGCTATATTGTAAAAAGATGTTACAAAGTATAAATCCCAATAATTTGATGGTGCAGCTATATATTCAAAATCAAAGCCATACTCTACTTTTTTTTCGAGATTAGTTGGTGTATATGCAATAATATTAGTGTTATTATTTTGTCTTGGCAACTCCACAATATCACCATCATAATTACTATAATATCCAGAAATGGTAAAATTCTCAAGAAAGTTAAATCCTAAATAGAAATAATCTCTATAGGTTGGGTTTAAATTAGGATTACCAACAACCACATTGCTTTCGTTTAAAAAGAACGTAAAAGGATTTAAATCTGTATAACTTGGTCTTGTAATGCTTCTTTTATAATTAGTTGTTACGCCTACATCTTCTGAAATTTGATATGATAAACTCGCATTTGGAAACCAATCTAAATAGTCTTGCGTATTTGTTTCTCCTAAAGTTTCAGAGGTTCCTTCAATACTACTTTGTTCTAATCTTAAACCAATACTTAAATTCCATTTATCCCAAGATTTTGAATAATTAGAATATGCTGCAAAAACATTTTCGTCATATATAAAAGCATCTGTATTATCTGTATTAATTACTTCTGATCCAGCTATAATATCTAATCTTGTAATATCGCTTTCTGTATTTACGTTAGAATATTTTACACCAACATCTAAACCAGAGGTTTCATTGATTGGCAACCTATAATCTATTTTACCATTAATAATATCGGTTTTTTGGTTGGCATCTGTGTTAAATTCTGAGCTGTCTTCAAAATTATTATCCGCATCGTAATTATTAGTGAAGACGTTTTGGTCTCTATTATAATCGTAAATAGTATAATGACCATTTAGAGTAAGGCTTGCACCACTATCAAAACTGTGTCTAAAAATTAAATCTGTACCAATATTGTATTTGTTATCTCTAGATAAATTGTCTGCAGTAAAATGATCTTGAATCGTTAAGTTTTCATCGAAAATATTAGTTCTGTTTTTTACTAAATACTTGTAATAAGGTGTGTAAAGTCCTGTAGTAGTTAAACTCAACGTATTACTATCATTAATATAATAATCAAAATTAAGATTAAGATTATGCGTCTGCGACCAAGTATTTCTGTTAATATTAGATTTCCAAATTTGATCTATTTCATTTAAGTCATCCAAATAGTTAATAGTATCATCTTGATCTCTATTTATTTTATTTTGAGAATAACTATAGTTTAAATTAAGGTTGATTTTGTTATTTTTAAAATAATGACTTGTTCCTCCATTATATCTCGGAAAAACACCTTGTGTATAATTGGTAAAAACAGTTCCTCTATAACCAGTAACCAGGTTTTTACTCATTATAATATTGATTACAGAACCAGAGTCGGCATCATAACTTGCCGGCGGATTTGTAATCACCTCAACTGATTTTATACTATTTGCAGGAGCGCTTTCTAATAAAGTTAAAAGCTCATCTGAAGTGAGTTGCACACGTCTATTATTAATAAAAACCGCTGCTGGTGCACTTTTAATGTTAATACTGCCTTCAGAAACTATAATTCCGGGTGTGTTTTTTAAAACGCCTAGTGTAGAACCTTCTGTTAGAGCTGTATTTTCTACATTAAATATTAATCGGTCTGGCTTACGAGTTACAGTTGGCTTTTTTGCAATTACAGTAACTTCATCTAAACTTTCAGAAATTTCTTTAAGCTGAATTTTTGCTAAATCTAAGTTTCCTGTTAAGATAATTTTTTGCTGAAATTCTTCAAAACCGATAAAACTAATCTTTATAAAATATATTTGAGCAGAAAGGTTATCAATTCTAAATAAACCTTGGTCATCTGTAGATGTACCTTTTATAAATGTTTTTCCATCTTCGGCTAATACTATCACATTGGCCAAAGAAATTGCATTACGATCAGAATCTTCTACTCTGCCAGAAATGGAAGATTCTTGAGCCACTACCAAAGAAGATATTATAAAGCAGAAGAAACAAAAATAATTACGAAAATTTGAAATCATTAACAAAAATTGTACGGCAATATATTAATTGTTTTTAACTTTTTAATGTGGTTTTACCGTAAATGCTTGTGTTTTAATTGTAATAATAGATAGTTTAAAGCACAAGAAATCGATTATATTTGCAAATTACATACAGAACTTATTTTTTTACAAAGTTCATTGCCTTAGAAATAGACATGAAAAACATACGCAACTTTTGCATTATTGCACATATTGACCACGGAAAAAGTACATTAGCTGATCGCTTATTAGATGTTACGGGTTCTGTGACCGCACGCGAACAACAAGCACAACTCTTAGATAGTATGGATTTAGAACGCGAACGTGGTATTACCATAAAATCGCATGCCATACAAATGGATTACGAACTTAATGGTGAAAAATATATCCTTAATCTAATTGATACACCTGGTCACGTAGATTTCTCATACGAAGTATCTCGTTCTATTGCTGCTTGCGAAGGTGCATTGCTTATTGTTGATGCTGCCCAAAGTATACAAGCACAAACCATATCTAACTTATATTTAGCTTTAGAGAATGATTTAGAAATTATTCCTGTGTTAAACAAAGTAGATTTACCAAGCGCAAACCCAGAAGAAGTAACCGATGATATTGTTGACCTTTTAGGTTGTGACCCAGAAGAAGTGATACATGCCAGTGGAAAAACAGGTTTTGGTGTCGAAAATATTTTAAAAGCCATTATAGAACGAATTCCTGCACCAGTAGGTAATGTAGATGAACCATTACAAGCTTTAATTTTCGATTCTGTTTACAACACATTTAGAGGAATTGAAACTTATTTTAGAGTTTTTAATGGCGAAATTAAAAAAGGGCAAAAAATTAAATTTGTCGCCACAGGAAAAGAATATTATGCAGATGAAGTTGGGACGTTAAAATTAAATCAGGTACCAAAACAAAGCGTAAAAGCTGGTGATGTTGGCTACCTAATTACAGGTATAAAAACTGCAAAAGAAGTTAAAGTTGGTGATACTATTACGGATTTTGCTAATCCTACAACTAATATTGTAGAAGGTTTTGAGGATGTAAAACCAATGGTTTTTGCCGGTATTTACCCTGTTGATACTGAGGATTACGAAGAGTTAAGAAACTCTATGGAAAAACTGCAACTTAATGATGCTTCTTTGGTGTTTCAGCCAGAAAGTTCTGCGGCTTTAGGTTTTGGTTTCCGTTGTGGTTTCTTGGGCATGTTACACATGGAAATTATACAAGAACGTTTGGAGCGCGAGTTTGATATGACGGTTATTACTACAGTTCCTAACGTATCGTATCATGCTTACACCAACAAAAACCCTGACGAAGCTTTTATAGTTAACAATCCTAGTGATTTACCAGAACCAACTACGGTTAATCGTGTTGAAGAACCTTTTATAAAAGCAACGATTATTACAAAATCTGACTTTGTTGGTAACGTTATGAGTCTTTGTATTGAAAAACGAGGGATGATTGTTAACCAAACCTACTTAACTACAGAACGTGTTGAGTTAATTTTTGAAATGCCATTAGCAGAAATTGTTTTTGATTTTTATGATCGTTTAAAAACAGTCTCTAAAGGTTATGCTTCTTTTGATTATCACCCAATTGGCATGAAGGTTTCTAAATTAGTAAGACTAGATGTCTTATTAAATGCTCAACCTGTAGATGCGCTCTCAGCTCTAATTCATGCAGATAACGCACATTATATTGGTAAAAAAATGTGTGAAAAGTTAAAAGAATTAATACCTAGACAACAGTTTGATATTCCTATCCAAGCTGCCATTGGAGCAAAAATCATTGCCAGAGAAACTGTAAAAGCTTTACGTAAAGATGTTACAGCAAAATGTTATGGTGGTGATATTTCACGTAAACGTAAATTACTAGAGAAGCAGAAAAAAGGTAAAAAACGTATGCGCCAAGTAGGTAATGTAGAAATACCTCAACAAGCATTTATGGCTGTTTTGAAGTTGAACGATTAAAGTAATTCTTTTGAAAAAAGGAATCTCATAAACGGTTCTATTAATTTTATTGCTTAATCTTAAATATAGAAATCTAATAAATAGATTCTTGCCTTCGCAGGAATTTGCTTGCTACCTAAACAGTAAATACAATAGATAAACTAGGACATAATTTACCAAACCATAAATTATAAGTGCTAACCGAAACGGAAATTTTACAACGGTAAAAGCTACTGATGTTGTTTTTTCACTTCCTTTATTAATTTTAGAAAGTGTAGTATTTTCTTTTAAAACAATATGGTCTTCATTATCTAGCTCAACTCCTATTTCTGGAGTGCCATTAATTACCGTTTTTTTAAAGATTAAATCTATTAAAAACGTTAAAGGCCAAGCAAAATATTTAATTCGCTTTTCGAGTACTTTTTTTAATGAAGGTCTAATAACATACATGGCAACACCTTTAAAAACATCAGAGAATGTTGCTTTTAGTGGTAAATCTTCTTTACGCTGTTGTTTTAATAAGCCTGCATCTTCATAAACATGTTTTGTGGTTTCTAACGTAATTTTAAACACATTATCAATATCATTTTTAATGGTACTGAACAATCTAATTATTGAGAATAACAAAATAGAAGGAACGGATATTATAAAGGTGAGAACCCAAAACAATATACTTAAAAACGTATTTTCAATAAAAAAAAGACAAAATAATGTAAGCAAAGCCCAAAATATAACCAAATTAGTACCTAAGACTTTACCTATATAAAGTGGAAAGAAAACAGCATCAGCAATTGTTTCTGATACCTCATCTACTTGATATTTAGAATAATCAACACGTAAGTTAGAGGGTTTACTCATTCTATCTATAGCTATTTATTAATATTACTCATCTTCCTTGGCTACTTTTTCTACATCAAAAGGTTTACCCAAATAAACCAATTTACAACCTTTACCAATTTCTTTTATATCTGATTTATATGAAGAAATTATATGAAGTTCACCTTCTTCATCTTTAAAAAATAAAGGAATCATATTTTTATTGTTTTTAGTGATTTCAATAAGGCTATCATACTGAACTTTATCCTCAATGTCAATTTCTTGAATAGACGGAAATTTACGCGTCACTTCGTTAAGTGTTATATAATCGTCCGTAGGAGAAAACAAACCTTCTTTTGGGTTATTCTCTGGATTGTTCATTTCATCAGTTGTTACTAATCTAAAAGAACCGTTTTCACCAAATTCATTTCGGAATTTATCAATTGCATATTTATTAATATCAGAACTTCCGGTCATTGCCATTAAATAACCAACATCATTTAATTCTATATTATCCGAAAGAATATCTGAATATATATTGGTGTTAATTGCTTCTAGTCCTAGCTCTTGGGCTTTATCTATATTACCTTGATTACTATCTATAAGTACAACGTGTCTTCCATTAGATTCTAAATAATGCCCTAACAATCTAGATACTTTAGATGCACCAACAATTAATATTCCATTAGACTTGGTTAAAAACACACCAACCAATCTTGCAAATAATCTTGCTGTAGTTGCATTTAAAAGAACAGTGCCTAGCACTATCATAAACACTAAAGGTGTAATATATTCTGCGCCTTCAACACCTTGTCTCATTAATTTGCTTCCAAATAGAGACGCGATACCTGCAGCAACAATACCTCGAGGTCCAACCCAACTGATAAATAGTTTTTCATTAAGATTCAATTTAGAGCCTTGTGTGCTTACAAAAACCGCCAAAGGTCTTATTACAAAAACAACTATTGCAAAAAGCGCTGCCGTTTTCCATGTGTATAGTAACAGTAAATCATCGATATCAATGTTTGCTGCTAAAAGAATAAATAATATTGAAATTAATAATACGCTAAGTGATTCTTTAAAATAGAGTAACTCTTTAAGGTTGTCTAACTTACTATTTCCTAAAACCATTCCCATAACAACTACAGCCAATAGGCCAGACTCATGTGCAAATATTTCCGATTCTACAAAAACCAATAAAACAGTAGAAAGCGAAACAACATTTAATAAATAATGAGGAATTAGTTTTCTATTAATAGCAAAAGCTAAAGCATGTGCAAATGTAAATCCGAAGGTGGTACCAAATAATACAATTTTACCAAACTCCATCAATGCTGTTTTAGTAAAGCCACTATCACCACCTACGCTTATAAATTCAAATACTAAAACGGCAACTAATGCACCAATAGGATCAATAAGAATTCCTTCCCATTTTAAAACGGTTGACACATCTTTTTTTAATGGAATATTTCGTAAAATAGGCGTTATAACTGTTGGGCCTGTTACAATAATTAAACCAGCAAATAAAAATGATATATCCCAACTTAGCTCAAAAATAAAATGGGCTACAATACCTGCTCCAAAAAAAGTAATTGCAGAACCAACGGTTATAAGCTTTGTAATTACAGGACCTACATTTTTTATTTCAGATCGTTTTAATGTTAGTCCACCTTCAAATAAAATAATGCTTATTGCTAATGATACAAAGTAATATAAACTCTCACCTGGAAACAAGCCTTTTTTACCATTCCAAAGTGGTTCTATCCATTTTGTTCCATCTTCACTTAGAAATTCAGCCGCAATTGGTCCTACTAAAAGCCCTATTAATATTAAAGGTAAAATAGCTGGTATTTTAAATTTCCAAGCTACCCACTGTGCTAGTATTCCTAATATAATGATTCCTGCTAATTCTAACATTTAAATATTTTTTGTTTGTGAAAATACTAAATAAATATAGTATATAAATCTCTGTATTTACTTTAATGGCTTTGGGTTTTTTAAAAATAGGTTATCTTTCAAAATTAACTAACGAGCAAATAATAGTAACCTTGTCTTTAAAACCTTTTAATACTATAGGAATTGGTGTTACATTTTCACCTAATCTAAAAGCTAATATTTATGAAGCTGCAAGGCTATCTCAAATGTTTAAAACACAATTAGTTTTAATTCATGTTGGTGATAAATCTGCGGACAAAGAGGCTCAATTTAAGGCTATTTTAGAACCATTTATAAAAACTAATTTAAATGTTGAAATTGTATTTAAACCCGGAAATCCGGTTGATGTTATTTTATCAACTGCAGAAGAAAAAGAAATAGATCTGCTTATATTGGGTGCGCTTCAACGCGAAAATTTCTTAAAATATTATGTTGGTTCTATTGCCAGAAAAATTACAAGAAAAGCTAAATGTTCTATTTTACTACTCATAAAACCTTCAGTAAAAAGAATTCATTGTAAACATATCGTTGTAAATGGATTAAAAGATCCAAAAACTAAACAAACTATCGCATCGGCTTTCTATGTTGCAAATGCATTAGGTGTTGATAAAGTGACTATAGTTGAAGAAATAACACAAGATGAATTAGCTGTTAAAGTAAACGATGATAAATCGTTACGAATGGCAAACATTGTAAAAGAACGTATTAAACTAAGAGAAAATGCACGTGTAAAAGCAATTATTGAAGGTATCCCAGAAGAGCAAACAAAGAATATTACTATAAAATCACAGCCTATTTTTGGTAAAAAGGGCTATTCAATTGGTCATTATGCTCAAATTGCAAGGGCAGATTTGTTAATAATGAACTCACCTAGTAAAATGATGTTTTGGGATCGTCTTTTCCCTCATGATATTGAACACATATTAACAGAATTACCAACAGACGTTTTAATTATTCAATGAGTCCAAAATCAAATAAATTAAAAACTTTTTTTAAGGCATTACCTAAAAATATTTTCTCAGGTTTTGTAGTGAGCCTTATTGCATTACCATTAGGTTTAGGATTAGCCATGGCAAGTGAAGCTCCTCCAATTGCAGGTGTTATTGCAGCCGCAGTAGGAGGTGTTGTTGTTTCTATATTTGGAGGAAGTAATGTAACCATTGTTGGTCCTGGAAACGGTTTGGTAGGTGTACTTTTGGTAGCAATAACCACCTTAGGATTAGAAAGTGCATACGCAGCAATAATATGTTCTGGTGTTTTGTTGGCTGCATTAGGTTTTTTGCGAATGGGAAAACTAGCTGACTTTTTTCCGTCTTCTGCCATACAAGGTATGCTTGCTGCTATAGGACTCATTATCCTTGGTAAGCAATTTCATATTATGTTAGCGCACAAAATAAACCGAGCAGATACTATAGATTACCTAATTGAAATACCTTTTACAATTAACGATGCAATGCATTATGATAAAACGGGTATAATTTATGCCGCAGTTGCAGGTATCCTTAGTTTAACAATTATGGTGCTTTACCCTAAAATTAGAAACAAGTATTTACAATTGATACCTGCTCCTATGTGGATTGTTATTCTATCTATTGGATTTAGTTATTATTTTGAATTAATTGCTCATCAGGCCAACCCAATTTCTTCTATATATATGATTTCTGGCATTCCGGAGTTTAAAGATATTATAGCTCAATTGCCAACTATAAATTTTGAAAAAGCTGGTACATTTCCATTTTGGTCTAGTGTTTTGGCTTTAACATTAATTGCTAGTATAGAATCTCTTTTAAGTATAAAAGCCGTAGATAAATTAGATCCAGAAAAAAGACGATCTAATGTAAATTTAGATTTAAAAGCATTAGGGTTAGCAACCATTGGCAGTGGTTTTTTGGGTGGTTTAAACGTGGTAACCGTTATTGCTAGAAGTTCTGTAAACGTTAATAATAATGCAAGTAATCGTTCTTCAAACTTCTTTCACGCTACCTTTTTAGTCATTTTTATTGTGCTATTTAGTACACAATTAACTCGTATTCCTTTACCTGCTTTAATGGCAATTTTAGTGTTTACAGGCTATAAATTAGCATCACCTTCTACTATAAAAAAAATATTTTTAATAGGTAAAGAACAGGTTATTATATTTTTAGTCACACTTTTTGTAACCTTAAAAGTCGGACTTATTACAGGAATTTTATCTGGTGTGCTAGTTACATTTTTAATTCATATTATAATCAATAAAAGTGCTTCACTATTTTTTAGAAACCTATTAAAACCTAATGTATTAATGTACCAAGAACAAGATAATGGTAATTACTACGTAAGTGTTAAGCATTTTTGTAGTTTTTTAAATTTCTACAGATTAAAAGAAAAGTTAGATGCAGTACCAGAAAATAGAGACGTAATTATAGATTTTTCACTTTGCGAATTTGTGGATCACACAGTTATGGAAAATCTAAATAATTATCGTGATTTATTTATAAAAAGAGATGGTAATTTTGATGTCATTGGATTGGATTTACACGATTCAGATTCCGAACATCCATTTGCATTAAGACGTTTACTTCCTGTTACTGGTATTCTAAAAAGTGGACTTACAAAACGTCAAAAAACACTAGAGGAAATTGCCAAAAACTTTAACTTAATTTACGATTCTAAAAATGAGAAAGACACCTATTTTTTAGACAAATTTCATTTCTTTAGAACTAAGGTTGTTAACCACATTTATAATAAACTCTCAACGAGTAATAAAAATATTAAGATTTTTGATATCGAGTTTTCTGAAGGTGAATTGATTGCCAAAGAAACCATAAAAACTACGATGTTGTACATGACTTTAAATAAAACTATTCCCGAATTTACCTTAGATCGAGAAGGTTTTCTTGAAAAAGTTTATGGGTTAGCTGGTTATAAAGATATTCCTATACAAGAACATTCAGATTTTAACAAGCGTTTTTACCTAATCGGTGAAAATGAAACAGCCATTAAATCGTTTTTTAATGATGAAATAACTCATTTTTTTGAAAGTAATCCCTATTACCATATAGAATCTAATGGTCAATGTTTATTGGTTTTTAATAAAGAACGCTTAGCAAGTATAAAAGAAATTAAAGCCTTATTTGATTTTGGCAAACGTTTAAAACAAGTGATTTCATAAGGTCTTAAATTACGCCTCTTGCGATTCTGTTTTATAATATAACCGCTTTAAACTACGCTTTAATAGTGAAAACCTATATACTCCAATTACAAAAAAGATTACACAAAATATTAAAGCAACTAATGCTAAATACTCAAAATTGGCAAATTCTTTAAGTTGATAAAGCGCAATAGATCCAAGTAATAAATATAAAGAAGAACGCACATAAGATAACAGTGTACGCTCATTTGCCAAACGTGTTCGCTCAATAGCCAAATAATCTCTTAAAATTACTTTTTGATCAGGATTAAAATCACGACCAAAACTTAATAAATACTTTTTCTTCGATTTCTTTTTAAGATCCTTCATTTATTTTAATTGATTGTTCTATAATCTGAATAGATAAATGTAATTATTTTTTGAGAATAGATATAAGATTATCTCCTTCTTATTTGTTAAAAATCCTGTAATTAATTGTAACTAACAACAATTAGTTTTAAAGCTTTTAGTAATTTGCATGACTTTAAAAAAATTTACACATGCAACTATACCCTATAAATTCCGGAAATTTTAAACTAGATGGTGGAGCCATGTTTGGTGTGGTACCAAAATCTATTTGGCAACGCACTAATCCTGCAGATAATAACAACATGATTGATATCGCATCTCGTTGTTTATTAATTGAAGACGGTAATCGTCTTATTTTAATAGATACTGGTATGGGTGATAAACAAAGTGATAAATTTTTTGGTTATTACTTTCTCTATGGTGATGATAGTATCGATAAATCTTTGGCTACTTATGGATTTCATCGCGATGATATTACAGATGTATTTATGACACATCTTCATTTTGATCATTGTGGTGGAAGTATACAGTGGAATAAAGATAGAACTGGCTACGAACCGGCTTTTAAAAATGCACATTTTTGGAGTAACCAAGATCATTGGAATTGGGCAACAAAACCTAACAGACGTGAGGTAGCATCGTTTTTAAAAGAAAATATCTTGCCTATGGAAGACAGTGGACAATTAAAATTTACGGATGTACCCAACCAACATATTCTAAAAAATTCTGCCTTAGGGTTTGATATTTTTTATGCCAATGGACATACAGATAAACAAATGATTCCTATGATTAATTATAAAGGAAAAACTATTTGTTTTATGGCAGATTTATTACCAACCGTTGGTCATTTACCAATGCCATTTGTAATGGGTTATGATACCAGACCATTACTAACATTAGATGAAAAAGAACTGTTTTTAAATATGGCTGCAGATAACAACTTTTATCTATTTTTAGAACACGATGCTCATAATGAAATTATTACAGTTAAACACACTGAAAAAGGTGTAAGACTAAATGAAACATTTACTACAAACTCAATATTTAACTAAAGCTTAAAATAAAACTAATGAAATTTAATTACAGATTAATCGCATATTTAGGATTTGCCGGAACACTATTTTTTGGCTGTGGTACTGGTGCTATAATTTCTACTCCAGTTGAAAACATAGACACCTCTCCCTTAAAAGTAACAAATCTAACAGATGCAGAAAAAGAAAATTGGGGACATTTAGATCTTGTAAAAGATACAATTCCTGGTATGGCAGTAGATAAAGCTTATACCGAAATCATTAAAAATAAAAAAGGTAAAACGGTTATTGTTGCAGTTATAGATTCTGGTATAGATATTGATCATGAAGATTTAGATGGTGTTATCTGGACAAACAAAAAAGAAAAACCAAACAACGGAATTGATGATGACAATAATGGCTATATAGATGATATACATGGTTGGAATTTTTTAGGAGACGCATACAATGAACAACTAGAGTATGTACGTATTTTAGCTTCTGGTGATACTTCTAACCCAAGATATGAAGATGCAAAAGCTCAGTACGATAAAGATTACCAGTTATGGACAGGACGTAAAACTCAATACGATCAAATTGCACAAGCTGTAAAAAATGCAGATAATACATTAACTAAACATTTTGGAAAAAGTGATTACACTCTAAAAGAAGTTAATGCTATAAAAACAGAAGATCAAACCTTAGCTCAAGCTGTTCAGATTGCTCAAGGCATGAATGCAAATGGATTAACCTTAGCAGAAGCTATTGTAGAAATTGATAAAAGTTTAGAAAGTATTAATGAGCGTTTAAATTTTAACTTAAATAAAAATTTTAAAGGACGTAAAACTGGAGATGATATTAACAACCTCTCTGATACTGGATATGGCAACGGAAACGTAAAACCAGTTGTTAAAACAGAATCACACGGAACTCATGTTGCCGGAATTATTGCTGCAGAACGTAATAATGGATTAGGCGCAAATGGTGTGGCAAATAATGTAGAGATTATGGCTATTAGAACCGTTCCTAATGGAGATGAATACGATAAGGATGTTGCATTGGCTATTAGATATGCAGTAGATAATGGAGCAAAAGTAATTAATGGAAGTTTTGGTAAATCTTATTCACCGCATTCAGAATGGGTAAGAGATGCTATTAAATATGCATCAGACAATGATGTGGTATTTGTACATGCAGCAGGTAACGATAGTAAAAATGTAGATATCAAACCAAATTTTCCAGATGATAATGTAAATTTTGTTGAAGTATCAAACAGTTATATTAGAGTAGGTTCTTTAACTTCTAAATATGGATCAAAAATGGTTTCAGACTTTTCTAATTATGGTCAGAAAAATGTAGATATTTTTGCGCCAGGTTCTGCTATATATTCAACTTTCCCAGAAAATGAATACGAAACTATAGGAGGAACATCAATGGCAGCTCCTGCTGTTGCTGGTATTGCTGCATTAATTCGTTCTCAATATCCTAAATTAACAGCTGCACAAGTAAAACAAGTTATATTAGATTCTGGCCTTTCATTAACAACTAAAGTGGTTGTTGGTGGTGATGCTTCTAACGTTAAGCCATTTTCAGAATTATCAAAATCAGGGAAAATAGCCAATGCGTTTAATGCATTAATTTTAGCCTCTAAACTCTAATAAATATGAAGAAGTTTTTAGTATATCTATATGCTATTTCTATAATGTTTTCTTGTAATGCAACCGAAAAAACAATACAAGATGCTAGCGCTGTAAAAACAGAAGAAAATACTTATTGGCAACAACATGTTGATTATTCTATGGAAATTGACATGGATGTTAAGAATTTTCAATATAAAGGAAAGCAGAAATTAGTCTATACTAACAATTCTCCAGACATATTAAATAGAGTATACTACCATTTATACTTTAATGCCTTTCAGCCAGGAAGTGAAATGGATGTGCGCTCTCGTACAATTAAAGATCCTAGTCCAAAAATTGCAGATCGTATTAGTAAACTACAACCTAATGAAATCGGTTATATTAAAGTTAATACATTAAAGCAAAATGGCACATCCATAGCTTATGAAACTGTTGGGACGGTTTTAGAGGTAAAACTAAATAAACCTATTCAACCAGGTGAAAAAGTAACTTTTGATATGGATTTTGATGCACAAGTACCTGTTCAAATTCGTCGTTCTGGGAGAAACAACAAAGAAGGTGTGGCCTTATCAATGACGCAATGGTACCCTAAACTTGCTGAATATGATGATGAAGGTTGGCATGCAGATCCATATATCGCTAGAGAATTTCATGGTGTTTGGGGAGATTTCGATGTAAAATTAACTATTGATAAGGACTATATTGTTGGAGGTACAGGCTATCTTCAAGGAGAACCAATAAAAAAATCAGGAAAGAAAACCCATCACTTTAAAGCACCAAATGTACATGATTTTACTTGGGCTGCAGATCCAGATTTTATTCATGATACATTTCAAATGCCAAATGGTCCACTACTCCACTTCTACTATAAAAAAGATTTAGAACAAAAGTATTTAGACAATTGGAAAAAATTACCAGCTGAAACAGCAAAACTCATGGATTTCTTTAGTACTCAAGTAGGTCAGTATCCGTACAAACAATATTCCGTGATTCAAGGTGGTGATGGCGGAATGGAATACGCTATGTGTACTTTAATAACCGGAAAACGTAACTTTGGAAGTTTAGTAGGTGTTACAGCACATGAGTTAGCACATACTTGGTTTCAGTTTTTATTAGCATCTAACGAAACAAAACACGAGTGGATGGATGAAGGCTTTACAAGTTATATTTCTGAATTAGCCGTTAATTATCTAAAGGAGAATAAAAAAACAAACCCACTTACCAGTAGTTATAAAGGTTATATTGCTTTAGCTAATTCTGGGTATGAACAACCATTAACAACACATTCTGACAGATACCAATTTAATCAAGTTTATGGAGCTGCTGCATACAACAAAGGTGCTGTATTTTTAGCTCAATTAGGTTATGTAATTGGAGCAGATAATTTAGAAAAAACCATTAAAAAGTATTTTAATGATTTTTCATTTAAACACCCAAAACCATTTGATATTATTAGAACTGCAGAACGTATTACTGACTTTGAACTCGATTGGTATTTTATAGATTTTGCACAAACTACAAATACCATTGACTATAGTGTTAGTGCCGTTGAAGGAAAAACAATAACATTAGAACGTATTGGTTTAATGCCAATGCCTATTGATCTTACTGTAACTTATACTGACGGAACTACAGAAGATTTTTACATTCCTTTGCAAATGATGCGTGGTGAAAAACCGACCTCAGCTACTATAATTAAGGATTGGGCTTGGGCAATGCCAAACTACTCATTTGAAGCTAAAAAGCCTGTAAAATCAGTTGAAATAGATGCCTCTCAAATGATGGCAGATGTTAATAGAAAAAATAACGTTTACGGTTTAAATTAACCTGAAATAAACAAGTGAAAAAAGTTGCAAATAATCTTTGCAACTTTTTTTGTCAATATTTACGCGATCCACGTAGTGACAAAATGGGTAATAAAGACCTTTTAATTATCAGTTCTTTTAACCGTATGTTTTCTTAAAAGTAATAGTGGAAGTGAAACTCCAATAGTTAGAGAGATTAATATAAATAACATAGTAAACCCATTAGAAAATATGTCTTCCATAAAAACAATTCGTTTAGAATCGTTTTTATCTAAAAAAGTAAAAGACATAATGGATAATACGGTTTCATATGCAAAATAACCTGGTATCATAGGTATTACTGCTGGTATAGAAAATACTACAGGAGGTTGGTGAATACCATGAGCTAAAGGTAAACTTAAAATACCAACAAAAGATGCGGCTATAAAACTTGCTAATATTATATTAATATCAAAATGTAAGAGAATAAACTTTATAAAACCTGCTCCAAACCCTAACAAAAAAACAGTAAATATTGCTTTTCGTGGAATATTAAACAATATTCCAAAACCAACAGCTGCAATGCCTGCCCAAGCTGATACTTCTAATAATTCTAGTAAAGTTGTTATCATTTTAATTGAAAAATTAACATCGCTACAAATAAGCCAAGTGCAATCGCTAAAACTGTCATTAGTCCATTAGCAAATCTTACCATTCCATTTAATACGTTTTTGTCTATAAAATCTGTAAAAGAATTGATTAAAGCTACACCAGGCACTAAAAATAAAACAGAAGTTGCTAATGTTGCATCTGGTTGTGTTCCTAAATTAAAATAAACACCTATTGAGGCCAATAGCGATGCTGTTAATGAAGCCAAAAAAACACTGATATAGGAGTTAAAATGTCTTTTATGTGCTGATTGAAGCATAAACAACCCAGCAAATGTACTTATAAATGCTAAAGCTAAATTAAGATAATCACCTCCAAATATTTTACAAAAACCAGCTCCAGAAAAACTTACAGCTATTAAAACAATATAGTTTGAATACCTTTTTTGCTCTATAACAGTATTGATTTCTTGTTTAATTTGAGAAAGTGTCCAATCTTCCTCAATGGCTTTCCAACTTGCTTTACTTATAGAAGAGATTATTGTAAAGTCTATTTTATGACCTGGTAAATTCTTTACCTTGGTATAATTCTCCTTGGTTTCGTTATCTATTACTGTAAGTATTATCGTTTTTTGACTTATAAGACTATAAGACTCACAATCTAAGACGGAGGCAAAACGATCAATATTTACATTTACTCTATTAGTATTTGCACCAGAAACCATTAATATTGATGCTATTTCTAGTAGTAAATCGGCTATACCCTCTAACCTATTCTTAGTCTTCATTTAAGTAAAATATAGTCAAATTTATGATTTTTATGAAGTTAAATAGTCTGATTTTTATTAAATATTTTTTGATTTATCTTATTAACTAGAAGTCGTTTTTGTTTTAGTACCATTTTTCATTCTTGTACATTTTATTTTTGGCAACACGCTCTCTATTGTATAAAAGTAAATATGTCTTATCAATATGTTTGTTTCTATAACCAAATAAATGAAAAATAGATTTAGCCATAAAACGTGTAACCTTTAAGTTAGCTCTTAATATACCAGAGCGCTTGTTGTGCCAAGAAATTCCCGGAAGAACAGTTAATAAATTATCTGCACGTATTTTTCTAAGAATCGCAGATAGTTTAAGAAAAAATGTTGGTATTTCTTGAATAATAAAGAATCCATCATCTCCAGATTTTTGGTATAATGGCATAAATAGTTTTGCGCTATATTCCGAATAAATAAACTTTCCGTTTGTTGTTGCCAAAACTGTTCCCTTTTTTATATTTTGAAAACTCTCAAATCCTTCTTTCATAGTAAACAATTCTTTAGGCTTTATATGGTATTTGTAAATAATTTCAAAAATAGAAGCTATGTTTTTTGATGAATTTTCAAGGATGTTTTCGTTCTTTTTAACCTTTTCAACTTCATTATTTTTTAATATTCCAGCATGTTTAAGTGCTAAAAAAATAAACGCCTCACAATTTTTTATTGCCTCTGGATCTGTGTGTTGACCAGATTCAAAACCAATAGAAACATATCCTAAAGTGTTTAAATAACTTAATAAAGGACCTTCTAAATACTCTTCGATACCTAATACTGTTGGTACAGGGAAACAGCTAGAAAATTTACGGTTAATTAAAGCATCATTTATGGTAATAAACGGGAGTGATTTACTTGAGGTAGTGTGTAAATCTATAAAATATATTGGGTTTTTAGTTGTAATAAAAAGCTGATTAATAAATTGGAATAATTCTACTTGTTCTTCCTCTTCCTTATTTAAAATTTCCTTGTTTTTTAATGTATTTAGTTTATTGGGTGTCCATAATCTATTTAAATCATATTCTAAATAACGTTTGTTCTTCTGTAATGCTTTTATATTACCGTAGACAGCATATATTTCGCCACTAATATCATTTTGGTGTATGGTTTTAAATATATTTTTTAGTGCACTAACACCTGCAACTTCGTTGCCATGTATTCCTGCAAAAAAAACGATAGTTGAGCCTTTTATTTCACTTTTTATATGATGAAAAACCCGTTTAATTATTATCTCTTTTTTAATATTAGTTTCAGGGCTAATTTGCATTTTACTTATAAATCATTTGTTGTTAAAATACCTAGTAATTCATTATTTCTAACTACAGGTAAGCAATTTATTTTATGTTTCTTCATAAGGGCTTTTGCTTCTTCTAATGGTGCTTCTTGAGATATGGTAATTAAATTTTTTGTCATCACATCTTTAACTTGTAATAGCAAATCTTTATTACCAAGTTTAATTAAATCTGTCCAAGTTAATAAACCGGTTAATTCTTTTTTATTATTTATTACAGGTATATGGTGTATATTTTTCCATTTCATAATATTACTTACCAATTCTAAACTGTCATTTTGTTCTACCAAAAGCGTTTTAGTATTCATATTATGTTTAACAATGCGGCTAACATCTATTTTTAAATTCTCATCAGGATTAAACAATTTCCATTCATCTACTGTTTTGTCTTCAAATTGATGCTTATGCATATAAGCTGTAATATTTTGAAGCGCTTCAAAATTGGTTTTACTTTTTTGAAGATTTCTGTAGTTATCTACTATCCACTGAGCACCATTTTTAGTGTTTGTACGACGCTCAATAACTGATAGGTATTTAGTTATATCGGCTTCAGTTATATTAGCTTTTTGTAGCCCTTTTTTAGCAATAGGAAGAAACTCTTCAATAATTAAATCTTTAGAGGTTATTAGTTTATTATTCCATTTAAATTGGGCATCCATTCCGTTTCTTGCTGCTTTAAAAAAGTTGTTTTTAACATCCTTAAAATCCATTTTTTTATGAATTTCTTGGTATTCTTCTGGCTGCCCAAGCATAAGACCAACCCAAAAAACCATATTTGCAATTTCATCGGTTAATGTTGGTCCGGATGGAATATAACGACATTCAATTCTTAAATGAGGTTTACCTTTACCAACTCCATAACATACCCTATTCCATTTATAGACGGTACCATTATGTAATTGTAAAGCCTTTAGTTTTGGAATCTGCCCTTTCTCTAATATTTTAATACTATCATCATGCTCATTGGAGGTTAAAAGGCTTCTAAATCTTGATATATGATCTCTAAAAATATCAGTTACTGTTCCATGTTCCCAATCTGCACCGAAACTTACACGCGACTGTTTTTCGTGATGTATAAATGAATTTCGTCTTGTGTCTATGCTTTGCGTAAATAAAGCAATTCTGGTCTCAGCCCATAATTCTCTTCCAAATAAAATAGGAGAATTAGCACAACTAGCTAAAACTGGTCCAGAAATAGCTTGTGCCCAATTGTACTTTTCTACAAACTCCTCTGGATTTATCTGTAAATGGGTTTGAAAACTTGTGTTGCAAGCTTCTAGCATTATACTATCGTGATTAAGCTTTAATTCATCAACGCCTTTTATATGAATATTAAAATGCGCTCTACGTGAAGATTTTAAGGCATTGTTTAAAACTGAATATCTAGGTTTTTTAGTCATATAATTTTCTTTTATATGCTTTAACCTTAAAGTGGGTAATATACCTGTTAATATAATTTTAGAATCTTTTGCTTTGGCAACTTTTTGAGCCTTATTTAGTAAATCCTTAAATTGAATATTTAATTTATTAAAACAATCACCTTTTAATTCTAAAGGGTCCGAATTAATTTCAAGATTATAACTACCTATTTCAGTAGTAAAGTGGTCATTATTTATAGCTTCTAAAACCTCTATACTATTGTTATTTGGAAAAAAATCTTTGTGTGTTATACAAAACTCTTGTTCAGCACCAATTCTTATTGGAGACTTTTCAATTAATCCTTTATTTAGCATAATATCTAAAGCTTCAAGATCTTTTATAAGATGATGAATATATAATGCTTTATCTTTAGAGTTTTTAAGTTGTTTTACATCTAAATGTCCCATAACCAAGCATGGTAAATATTATTTTTTAAGATACTCTTTATTAAAGCTTTAAATTATGACTTTTATCATAGAGCATATCATAGTAGATATTAGGTAAAAACAATGTTTAAATTTATACCCTTTAAGAATTTTAAATGTCCTTTAAATACCATAAAAAAGATAAACTAAAAAGTAAGAAGCTCATTGAGCAACTTTTTACTGAAGGCAAGGCAATAAACGCTTATCCACTAAAACTTATATATATTAAAACTAGTTTTAATGATGGTTCTCAATTAAAAACTGGTGTTTCCGTTAGTAAGCGATTACATAAAACTGCAGTGTCTAGAAACCAAATTAAACGCTTATTAAGAGAAACTTACAGACTTAATAAACCACTTTATTTTAACAATAGTTCGTCTTCTTTTGCGTTTATGATTTTATATCTTAGTAAAGATGGAACAACTTTTGATAAACTTAACCATAGTATGAAATTGTTGTTTAAAAAATTCATCGCTAAAAATGACCTTTTGGTAGAAAATTCTAAATCTAATACTTCTGATTCTATGGATCAATAGTATGAAAATTGTAATTTTAAATACTAAAGTTGTGTTTAAAACTTTAACAACAATATAAATATTCTCATGAAAAGACTTTTACATAAAAAAATACTATTTCCTTTTATAGCAGTAGTTATCTTTTTTGGTACAACAGCATTTAAAAATGATTTCTTTGAAATCGCAAAACAAATAGAAATATTTACAACGCTTTTTAAAGAAATTAACATGAATTATGTTGATGATACTAATCCAGGTGATTTAATGGATACAGCTATAAAAAGTATGTTAGATGATTTAGATCCTTATACTCAATTTTATAACGAGCAAGATGTAGAAGCCTCAAGAATTAACAATGCAGGAGATTATACAGGTATTGGTGCAAAGGTTTTAACTTTAAAAGACAAATTAGTAATTGTTGAACCTTACCAAAATTATGCAGCAGATAAAGCTGGTCTTAAAGCTGGTGATGAGATTATACAAGTAGATAAGGTAACGGTTGCAGATTTTAAAGATGACGCTGCTAATTTATTACAAGGAGCAGCAGGCACAGAAGTTTCAATAACATATAGACGTCAAGGTAAAACCAATACGGTAAAAATTATTAGAGAATCTTTAGAAATTAAAGCTGTACCACACTACTCTATGGTAGATGATAAAACAGGCTATGTAGTACTAAGAAAATTTAATGATAAAGCTTCTTCAGAAACTATTAGAGCTATTAAAGCCCTTAAAAATCAAGGTGCAACGCAACTTATTTTAGATTTAAGAGGAAATCCTGGTGGTTTATTACACGAAGCAGTAAATGTTACTAATATTTTTGTTCCTAAAAATCAGTTAGTAGTTACTACAAAATCTAAAGTAAAAAAATATAATAAAACATATCACACCCAAAGAGAACCTATAGATACGCAAATTCCGCTAGTAGTCTTAATAGATGGAAGCAGTGCTTCCGCAAGTGAAATTGTATCTGGTGCTTTACAAGATATGGATCGTGCTGTAGTAGTTGGAACCAGAAGTTTTGGAAAAGGTTTAGTACAACGACCAAAACCATTAACCTATGGTACGCAAATGAAAATTACAATATCCAGATATTATACACCTTCTGGTCGTTGTATACAAGCATTAGATTATTGGAATAGAGATGAAAACGGAAAAGCAACTAGAACACAAGAAGAAAACTATAATGCTTTTAAAACTAAAAATGGAAGAGCCGTTTTTGATGGTGGAGGCGTACAACCAGATGTTGAAGTAGAATTTGCAAAACAAACACCAATTACTAAAGCAATATCTAATGAAAATCTCGTCTTTAATTTTGCAACAAATTATTATTACAATCATAAAGTTGAAGACTTAAAAGGATTTGAATTAGCAGATTCAGACTTTAAAAAATTTAAAAACTATATAAAAACAAGTGGTTTTAATTTTAAAACTAAAACAGAAAAAGCTCTAACAAACGCTATTAATGTAGCAAAAGAAGAAGAATTAGATGCCGTTATTAAATCTGAATATACAGATTTAACCAATGCTCTACAAACTTATAAAGCTAATGCTATTGACAGTAATAAAAAACAATTAAAAACATTACTAACAGACGAAATTATTAAACGTTATTTTTATAGTGAAGGATTATATACCTACTATACGGCTAATAATAATGAAATTAAAAAAGCCTTAAGTATCCTCAATAATCCAAAGCAATATGCTAGTATATTGAGATAAACGTATTTTTTTTTCTATATTTATAGTCATAAACATTTTCTGTTAGTAAGAAAATTATTATAAAATGAAGTCCCTAGTTATCCTTTTATGCTTATGTTTTCAAATCTCTTTTGCCCAAAAAGAATTGAAACACGAAGTTTATTTTGAAACTGATAAGCACGATATTCCCGAAACAGAACACAGCAGATTATTACTATTTTTAACAGAAATAGAAGATTTAGATATAGAGAAAATTTCTATTTACGGTTTTACAGATGATAGAGGTAGTGATAATTATAACCTTGTATTATCTCAAAATAGAGCAGATTCTATTAAAGAAGTATTTTCTAATAACGAATTTGATGAATCTGTAATTACAAACGTTGATGGTAAAGGAGAAATTTTAGTAAACGTTGTACAAGAAGAAAACTTAAGTAAAATACGTGGCCTAAATCGTAAAGTTGAAATAATCGTAACACCTGTTTTTCCTCCTAAACCGGTAGAAGAAAAGTCCGATAAACCAAATACAGAAGATATTTTAAAAGGCGATTTAAAAGAAGGTGATAAAATTTTACTACAAAATCTTTTGTTTAGAACTGGTTATAGTTATTTAACCAAGGAGTCTAAAGTAGTTTTAGACGGAATTGCAAAAATACTAGTAGACCGTACCAATGTTTATTTTACTATTGAAGGTCATGTATGTTGTACAGAAGGTACAAGAGATGCTATTGATCGTAAAACCAAAAAACGTAACCTCTCTATGGCAAGAGCTAAATATATATATGATTATTTAGTAAAAGCAGGTGTAAAACCTTACCGAATGAAATTTGCTGGTATGCGACGTAAATTTCCACTTGGTGGCGAACCAGAATTAGATAGACGTGTAGAAATTTTGGTGACAAAAATTTACGAGAAGAAATAAATTATTATTCTCGTAACATCGCAATATGCGGAATACCATCTTCTAAGTATTCCTCTCCTATTTCTTTAAAATCTAGGTTATTATAAAAGCGTTTTAAATATACTTGTGCAGAAATTTTTATCTGAGTTTTATTATAATAGGCTTTAATTGCTGTTATAGAAGCATTCATAATATCATAACCATACTTATGTTGTCTTTCACTTTGTTTCACTACTACTCTACCAATACTAGCTTCATCAAAATAATCACCTGGTTTAAAAATCCTTGTGTAAGCGACTAATGTATTGTTTTTGTAACCTAAAACATGGAGTGCGTTTTGATCCTTACCATCAATATCTTGATAAACACAATCTTGTTCTACAACAAAAACCTCACTTCTTAATTGAAGTAACTCGTAGAGTTGTTGTGTTGTTAATTCAGTAAAAGTTATTATAATTATATCTATCATTAGTCTTGTACAATTACTTCTTTTGGATCTTCTTTATTATACTCTGGCTGAATAGTGACATGGTTAATATTAAACTCATCGTGTAACACATTCTCAATATCTAAAAGTAAATTATCAAATTCTGTGATAGAAATATTTTCTTTTAAATCTAAATGCGCTTCTAAATGCAGTTCATTGTCACTTAAATTCCAAATGTGTACATGGTGTAGTTTACTTACCTTAGGTAATTTATTAACAGCTCTTACAACGTTTTTTATATCAATATCATCTGGCGTAAACAACATAAGCATCTTCGTAGATACCTTTAATAAATCGTAACCTACCCATATTAAGTACAAAGCAATTAATAAGGTTAACAAACTATCTACCCAAAATAATTGGTAATACTTCATTAATAAGCCACCAATTAAAACAGCAACACTCGCTAACATATCTGTGAGTAAATGCAAATATGCAGAACGCATATTTATGCTATTTTCAGCATCTTTTTTTAATAATAAAACACTTAAACCATTACCTATAATTGCAATAATAGATAACCAAATTACAAGATTAGATTCTACTTCTTGCGGATTATTAAAACGTTTTACAGCTTCAATAATCAATAATATAGCAACTATAATTAAAGTACTTGCATTAATAAAAGCGGCTAAGATTTCAGCACGTTTATAACCAAAAGTTCTATTTATTGAGGCCTTTTGTTTAGATAATTTAGAAGCTATATAACTTACTAATAAAGAAATAACATCACTAAAATTATGTAATGCATCACTTAACAAAGACAAACTACCAGAAACTAAACCTCCAATTACTTGGGCAACAGTAATAACAACATTTAATAATATTGAAATTAAAAGTTTCTGTCCTTGTAAGTCCTTATGGTTATGTGATTGACTCATTTTGTATCAATCTAAAAATTGATATTTAACATGATAAAGGAATTTTATCTACACGGTTTTGATGACGACCACCTTCAAACTTTGTTTCTAAAAACGTATCTACCATTTTAATAGCTTGAGGAATCGATGTAAAACGCGCAGGAATACAAATAATATTAGCATCGTTATGTAAACGTGTTAATTCTGTAATTTCATTAGTCCAACAAACACCAGCTCTTACATGTTGATACTTATTAGCAGTCATGGCTACACCATTTGCACTACCACAAATTAAGATACCAAAATCTACTTTTTTAGCTTCAACATCTTTAGCAACAGGATGTACAAAATCTGGGTAATCAACACTATCTAAAGTATCGGTTCCGTAATTGTTAATAGTATACCCTTTAGCTTCTAAATGTTTTACAATGGCAAATTTATAATCTGGTCCTGCGTGGTCGTTTCCTATTGAAATAGTCATAATATGTAAATTATCTTATTAAACTTCAAAGTTAACAATTGCTTATAAGTAAGCATAACTTATAACGTGTTACTTATCTATAAATTTTAAGTTTGAAAAACAAATGACATGTTAATAAACATTATCTATGTTGATAAGTGTAATTTAAAATGATCACTACTTGTTAATAACTGTTCACAACTCTTTAAAATTAAAATTAGGATTATCCACTTATTTTTTCAAACCAAAATACAGATGAGATTACCAAATAAGTTAGTCCTTTTTTTAAATTGAGTTATTAAAGATCATTTATAGTGAAATGAACAGTATTTTATAAAAAACATATCAGTCATTTCTATTAACAACGGTTATTAACAGTTGTTAATAGCTTTTAAAATAACCTTTAGAATGAAGTAGTTATATGTAAACTTAATGTTAACTAAGTATTAAGTAATTCTAATAAGTCACTTCTCAAAATAAAACCTAAAAAAGTTATACTAGCTATTAACAAGCTATAATAACCATTATTTTATTTTTTAAATTTTAAAAGAAAAATGATAATATGTTGATATATGTTGATAACATCAATTTTCATTAATTTAACGTTCTCTAAACAACATTAAAAAATTAAAACGTAACTTTGTAGTAAACTTAATTACCTCTCTTCGCTTTATATTAAGTTTTAAATTAGAATTCCTATCACTTATAGGAAATGAATATGATTACAAATTAAATGACAAAAAAGAAAAAAAAGAAGTCTAAAAAAGGGATTTCAAATCTTACAAATACTATTCTGGGTATTTTAAAAAAAGACAGAAACAAAACTTTTAATTATAAACAAATTGCAGCTATTCTTGGTGTTAATGATGCCAGTAGTCGTAATCAGATTATAAAAAAACTTCATCAGCTTAAAGCAAAACAAGAAATTGAAGAAGTAGAACGCGGTAAATTTAAAGCTATTGTAAATACAGAATATCATACAGGTATTTTAGATTTAGCATCTAAAGGAAACGGTTATATTATTTGCGATGATTTTGAAGAAGACGTATTTATCGCTTCAAACAATATTAATAAAGCTTTAAATGGTGATGAAGTAGAATTTTACGCGTACAAAAGAAAGCATAGAGGTAAACAAGAAGGAGAAATTACCAATATTATTAAACGAGCAAAAACCGAATATGTTGGTACTATTCAAATCCATGAAAAAAAGAATTTTGCCTTTGTAGTACCAGATAGTAACAAAATGTACACTGATATTTTTGTACCTATCAATAAAATAAACAAAGCCGAAGATGGTGATAAGGTATTAGTTTCTTTAGAAGATTGGCCAGATAAATCAGATTCTCCAAATGGTAAAGTTATTGAAGTACTTGGTAAACCAGGTGAACATGGTACTGAGATTAACTCTATTATGGCAGAATATGGATTACCAATGGAGTTTCCTCATGAGGTTGAAGCCTATGCTAATAATATAGATTTAGAAATTAAACCAGAAGAAATAGCGAAGCGACGCGATATGCGTAAAGATTTAACCTTTACCATAGATCCAAAAGATGCAAAAGATTTTGATGATGCGTTATCCTTTACAGTTTTAGAAAATGGTTTATATGAAATAGGAATACATATTGCAGATGTGTCTCATTATTTACAACCAGGAACCGTTTTAGACGATGAAGCGTACGAGCGTGCAACCTCAATTTATTTAGTAGATCGCGTAGTGCCAATGTTACCAGAAATTTTATCTAATGGAGCCTGTTCATTGCGTCCACACGAAGAAAAATATACGTTTTCTGCAGTGTTTCAAATGAATGAAAAATGCGAAATTAAAAACGAATGGTTTGGTAGAACAGTTACTTATTCTGATGCGCGTTTTGCATACGAAGAAGCACAGGCTATTATAGAAAATAATCCTGTCATTCCTGTGAAGGCAGGAATCTCATCAATCAATACGATAATCCCATTAGAAGTTTCACTGACGGGAAAAGAATATAAAACATCAAATGATATTGCTTTTGCAGTATTAAAAATGAATGAACTCGCTAAAAAAATGCGTTCACAACGTATGCGAGAAGGTGCTATTTCTTTTGATAAAGTTGAAGTAAAATTTAATTTAGATGAAGAAGCAAATCCTGTTGGTGTGTTCTTTAAAACAAGTAAAGATGCTAATAAATTAATTGAAGAATTTATGCTATTAGCTAACAGAAAAGTTTCAGAATTTGTTGGTAAACAAAAGAAAACCTTTGTATATCGTGTGCATGATGAACCAGACGAATCTAAATTAGCACAATTACAAACTGTTGTTGGTAGATTTGGACACAAACTAAATTTTAAGGATAAAGGAAGTATAGCTTCTTCTTTAAATAATTTATTAAAGGATGTTGTTGGTAAAAAAGAACAAAATTTAGTAGATACGTTAACGATTAGAACCATGTCTAAAGCAGAGTACACCACACACAATATTGGTCATTATGGTTTAGCATTTGAGTATTACAGTCATTTTACATCGCCAATTCGTCGTTATCCAGATGTTATGGCACATCGTTTATTACAACAGTATTTAGATGGTGAAAAATCAGCTAATCAAGAAATTTACGAGGATCGATGTAAACATTCTAGTAACATGGAATATTTAGCCACCAAAGCAGAGCGCGATTCTATTAAATACATGCAAATTCGTTTTATGCAAGATCATCAAGACGAAGATTTTTTGGGTGTAATTTCTGGTGTAACAGATTGGGGAATTTATGTAGAAATTATTTCTAATAAATGTGAAGGTATGGTAAGTGTTAGAGATATGAAAGATGATCACTACCAATTTGACCAAGATCAATATGCTATGGTTGGTAAAAATTCTGGAGTTGTGTATCAACTTGGAGATGAGGTAATTGTAAAAGTTAAAAATACAGACTTAACAAAGAAACATCTAGATTTTTATATGGTTGGTAAACCAGAAGTAGAAAATGAATAACTTTAATTTTAGTTGTTATGATGCGTTTTAAACCGGAATCAATACAAATAGAATTGTAACTTTACAGTATTATAAAATACTAATAAGAAAATATTCAACATATGATACTGACTACAACTAACTCAATAGAAAACCATAAAATAGTAGATTATTTAGGTATTGTAACAGGTGTTGCCATGAATAAAGAAGTTTTATCTATGGGATTTAGTATGTCTAAATATTACACTAAAATACAGAATAGTATAGAAGATGTAAAAGAAGAAGCGTTTCAAACGTTACAAAATAATGCAGCCAAATTAAAGGCAAATGCGGTAGTTGGTATAAAAGTAGAAATAGAATTAACTACTAGTAATTATGCAATGGTTTCAGTAACAGGAACAGCTGTAAAAGTGGCGATTTAATTATGAAAACATCTACAAAAGCAAGTATATACGTTTTCTTAATCTTCTTAGTAACATATTTGGTTATAAGATTCGGAATTCAAATGATATTTGAAGATATAAACAGATATATATTAACAGCTATTTCTGCGTTATTAACTTTGTTATTATCTCCACAAAGACGTATTGTTAAGAAACGATCTGGAGATGAAATTCAGCTTAAATGGTTATTTAGTAATAAAGTGATTATCTTAAAATAAATTTTTTAAAAATGAAACATATAATATTTTTAATTCTTATAGCTTTTGGTTTTTCTGCAAATGCTCAAGATGCTATTGAAAAAACAATTGGTGAATTTACAACGGTAAAAGTGTTTGATTTAATTCATGTTAAAATGATTGAATCAGATCAAAATAAAGTTATTATTTCTGGTAAAAACAGAAAGGATGTTGAAGTTGTAAATAACAACGGAAAACTTAAAATACGCATGAATCTTGAAGAAAGTTATGATGGTAACGATACTGTTGTAGAATTATATTTTACTTCTGTAGATGTTATAGATGCTAATGAAGGCGCTAAAATAACTATGAAAGAAACTCTAAAGCAATATGAAGTTGATTTAAGAACCCAAGAAGGAGCTGAAATCACAATAAATTTAGAAACTACTTATGCTAATATTAGAGCCGTTACAGGAGGTATTATAAATGTATCAGGAAACTCAAAAAATCAAGATATTTCCATTTATACAGGTGGTGTTTTTAATGGAGAGGATTTTATAACAGAACATACTGAAGTTAGTATTAATGTTGCTGGGGAAGCTTATGTAAATGCAACAGACACAGTAAATGTAAGAATTAAAGCTGGAGGAGATGTATTTATTTATGGAGAGCCAAAGCAAATTAAAGAAAACACACTACTTGGTGGTAGAATAAAACGTATGTAAATTCGTCTTAGTTTCTTACATTTGTGTAAAGCTAAATTTTATACATGTTAGACGATATTTTAGCAGCCATTCCTTTTGGAATTATCTTAGCCTTTACTATTGGTCCTGTTTTTTTTGTTTTACTAGAAACAGGTGCAACTAAAGGCTTTACAAGCGCTGTTATATTTGATTTAGGCGTTATTTTTGCTGATATTGTATTTATTTTCGTCATTTTTAAAAGTACAGATTCCCTACTAGATAAAATAAAAGACGATCCAAAATTATTAGTTTTTGGAGGTGTTTTATTAGTGGCATATGGTTTTATAAGTTTTATAAAAACATCAAAATCTTTCCGGTCTATAGTAAGAGAACATCATAGAATAGAACTTCCTAAAAAAGATTATGGTAAACTTTTTATAAAAGGATTTTTACTCAATTTTATCAATATTGGTGTGCTATTGGGTTGGTTAGGTTTTATAGTTATAGGTACGTCTATTACAACCTCTAAAAATGGCGTAACGATTTTTATAACAACCATGCTAATTGCGTATTTTTTAACCGATTTAGTTAAAATAGCTGCTGCTAAACGCTTAAGAAATAAACTTACTCCAAGACGTATTTTTAAAACTAAAAAAATAGTTTCATTGGTAATTTTGGTATTTGGTATTATTCTTTTAACTCAAGGTTTATTCCCTGAGTTGTATGAAAAAAGTAAAGAACAAATTGAAAAGGTAAATCCTATTAATTAAACAAAGATGAATTCTATATATGCTAATTTACAGAATAGAATAAAAGCAGCTGTAATTGATAGTATTCTATTAATAGTAATGATGTATAGCATTACAGAAATTCTTAAATTTTTTAATAATGTACCGTCGTCCTTAAGAATGTATTTATTTATACTATTCTTTTTTTTATACGAACCTTTAATGGTTTCAATTTTAGGCTTTACTGCAGGTCATTATTACTTTGATATAAAAGTAAAAAAAGAAAACAATCATATTAAAAATATAGCTTTTCCATTGGCAGTATTACGTTTTATATTAAAGTTTTTTTTAGGTTGGGTTTCTTTATTAAGTGTTACAGGAACTGTTAAAAAGCAGGCTATACACGATAAAGTTGTAAACTCTGTTGTTTTAAATGATTAGTTATATATGCCTAATAAAATATTAACCTTTCCTTTACGTCTATCTTTAATCATTTTAATTTTTGGAGCTCTATTTAAAATTATGCATTGGCCTTATGCAACACAATTAATGTTAATTGGTGAAGTTTTAATAGGTATTTTATATAGTATTCGTTTTATAAAAAAAGTAGATAAATCTAAGCTAGATTATGTAAAGTTAAGTCTAATTTTAATCTGGGTTTTTAGTTATTTAATTAAAGCTTTTCATTTATTTTACATACCATTTCTATTTGAAATACTATTAGTTATACTCTTTATCTACTGGTTTTTTGTTGAAGGCATAGATTATTTTAGAAACAGAAAATACAGGAGTAATAAATTTATAAAAGGTATTTATTACGTCTTTATTGTAGTAACATTTCTAACTTTAGGTTGCGGAATTATATTTAAAATTCAACATTGGCCATATGGTGCAATACTCTTTACACTTGGTGTTTTACAATTAAGTATGTTGTTAATTTTTGATTATTTTATAATTGATAGAAGTCAAAAAAATAGAATAGATATAAGATAAAAATAAGAGACACTTTTAGGTATCTCTTTATTGAGGTGTTTTAATCTATAGGTTAAGGAAGAATCGCGTACTTATTAATGCAAATTTTCTTAGAATTTAAAAAACAAAAAAGCTTCTAAGAGAACTTAGAAGCTTTTTGAGGTGTCGAGCGGATTCGAACCGCTGTAGATGGTGTTGCAGACCACTGCCTAGCCACTCGGCCACGACACCCTTATTTCCTATTTAACTAGGATTCTCATTAAATTAACGAGAGCGCAAATATAAAAATTATATACGTTATAACAATTATATTTTGTGCTATGTTTTATGGTTTCAATCTATTTTTAGTAAAACAGTATTACTTTTTTCGCTTTTTAGTCATTTTTATAGTAACCATCTCAACATCACCACCAATTGGAGGATTTATTTTACTTACAGCAATTGTTGCTTTATTAATTAAGACGTCTTCCTTTATTATTCGATCTAAAATTCGTTTAGCAACCGTTTCTAGAAGTTTAGAAGGTTTTACCATTTCTTCTCTAACTACTTTGTTTAAAAATACGTAGTCTACAGTATCTCTTAACTCATCCGTTTTTGATGATGTTTTTAGATTAGCTTTTACTTCTAAATCTACTCTATAATCACTACCAATAGCTGTTTCTTCTTTTAAACAACCGTGATTTGCAAATACACGTATGTTTTCAACTTTTATTATTCCCATTGTACAAAAATAATACTAAGTTCATTTAAAGTGAATTTCTAATGCAATTTTTATCCGTTACGATAATATGTATTTGTTATTGCCTCTAATAGGATAGTAGTATTAATTAGTAAACAAATCAAATACATTACTAAGTGCGCTAGTTTTAGCTTTATAAAATTCTGTATAACTGCATTTTTTACAGGTTACCGAGCTAAATTTTTTATTCTGAATATCGAATATTTTAGACCATCTTCCACCAGTGGCTCTCATTTCGCTAACTTCATAAGTTGGATTATCACATTTTGGACATCTATAATTCATAATTTTCCTATAATTATTGATTTATACTATCAGTCTAAAAAAGTAAATAAATGTTACATTTTGCTTAATTTTGCCAACTGGAATAATGATGTTGTTTGTTTGGAGTTATGTATATATTTTTGCTTAACACTAATAGCCAACAGCTAATACCTTAAACATGTCAGAAGAAACAAAATCACTCAATTTTATTGAGCATATTATAGAAGAAGATTTAGCTAATGGTTTACCAAAAGAAAAGCTACGTTTTCGTTTTCCGCCAGAACCAAATGGGTATTTACACATTGGTCACACCAAAGCTATTGGTATTAGTTTTGGGTTAGGTGAGAAGTATAATGCACCTGTTAATTTAAGATTCGATGATACTAATCCTGCAAAAGAAGAACAAGAATATGTAGATGCTATAAAACGCGATATTGCTTGGTTAGGTTATACTTGGGAAAATGAATTGTACTCATCAGATTACTTTCAGAAGTTATATGATTGGGCCATTTTAATGATAAAAGATGGCAAAGCTTATGTAGATTCTCAATCTTCAGAAGTTATGGCAGAGCAAAAAGGAACACCAACACAAGTAGGTACAAATAGCCCTTTTAGAGATCGTAGTGTAGAAGAAAATTTAGAATTATTTGAAGGTATGAAAGCCGGAAAATTTGCTGCTGGTACACATGTTTTACGTGCTAAAATAGACATGGAAGATCCAAATATGTTAATGCGAGACCCTATTATGTATCGTATTATGTATGCTCATCATCATAGAACTGGTGACGATTGGTGTATTTACCCAATGTACGATTGGACGCATGGTGAAAGTGATTACCTAGAACAAATTTCGCATTCATTATGTTCTTTAGAGTTTAAACCTCACAGAAAACTTTACGATTGGTTTAAGGATAATGTGTATGAATACAGTAAGGAAAACTTTCCATTACCACCAAAACAACGCGAATTTGCTCGACTAAATTTAAGCTATACCATTATGAGTAAACGTAAATTATTGCGTTTAGTTGAAGATGGAATTGTTTCTGGTTGGGATGATCCACGTATGCCAACAATTTCTGGTTTGCGTCGTCGTGGTTATACACCAAATTCTATTAGAAAATTTATTGAAAAAGTAGGTGTTGCTAAGCGCGAAAACGTCATTGATGTTTCGTTGTTAGAATTTTGTATTCGTGAAGATTTAAATAAAACAGCAAATAGAGTAATGGCTGTTTTAGATCCAGTAAAAGTGGTAATTACTAATTATCCTAAAGATAAAGAAGAATGGTTAGAAGCCGAAAATAATCAGGAAGATGCTTCAGCCGGATATAGAAAAGTACCATTTTCTAGAGAAATCTATATTGAAAGAGAAGATTTTAAAGAAGAAGCCGGAAACAATTTTTTTAGATTAAAATTAGGTGGTGAGGTAAGATTAAAAAATGCTTACATCATTAAAGCTAATGAGGTTAGAAAAGACCAGAATGGTGATATTTTAGAAATTCAGTGTACTTATGATGAGGATACTTCTAAAAAAGTAAAAGGGACATTGCATTGGGTTTCTGTAAAACATGCTATTACAGCAGAAATTAGAGAATACGATCGTTTATTTAATGATGAAGCTCCAGATAGTCATGGTGACAAAGACTTTATGGAATTCTTAAACCCGAATTCTTTAACCATAAAAACAGGTTATTTAGAACCAAGTTTAGGAGAAGCTAAGGTAGGAGAGCAGTTTCAGTTTCAACGTTTAGGCTATTTTAATGTGGATGATGATTCCACAGCAGAGAAATTAGTTTTCAATAAAACGGTTGGTTTAAGAGATAGTTGGGCAAAACAAAAGCCTAAACCTCAAAATAACCAAAACCAAAATAAACCCAATCCACAACAACAAAAACGTTCTGCGATTAGTGTTATTCAACAATTTGGTAAGAAATACACTAAATTTACTGAAGAAAAACAACTAAAGGCTAAAGCTGAAATACAAGAGTTAGCTAAAGATGTATCTTATGATGATTTAGAGCCGTTATTTGGCACTGCAGTAAAAAAAGCTGGTACACGTATCGTTGTTTTAATTGCGTTAAAAGAATTGCTTAAAAATGGCTTAGAAAAAAACGAAGCTATTACTGAATTTATTAAAAAAGCAAAAGAAGATAAAAACGACATCTTAGTTGCGGAAGCTTCTGAAATTTGATTACAAAGATTATTTGCTAAATACTGTTTGGCAATACGTTATAAACCTCTAAATGTTTACTTTAGAGGTTTTTTTGTACATTTAAAACTAACTAACTAATAAAATATATAATATTATGGAATTACCTATAAACTTAATTGCCATACCAATAGCAGCTGTTGCAGCATTATTTATTGGTGCTTTATGGTATAATCCTAAATTTGGATTCGGAATTATTTGGATGAGAGAATCAGGCATGACAGAAGAGCGAATGAAGAGTGGGAATATTACAGTTATTTTTGGTTTAGCCTTAATTTTTGCGGCCATGTTAAGTTTCTTATTAATGCAATTTACAAACCATCAATGGGGAGCTTTTAGCATGGTAGGAGCAGAACCAGAGTTAGCAGAACCATCGTTTAAAGCGTTTATGGCAGATTACGGAAATGCTTTTAGATCTTATAAACATGGTGCATTACATGGTGCTATGTTTGGCATACTTGGCGCACTTCCAATTATAGGAACGATTGCTTTATTTGAGCGTAAAAGCACAAAGTACATTTTAGTGAATGCTGGTTATTGGATTGTTACATTAACCGTAATGGGAAGTATTCTTTGTGGTTTATAATATATTTAAATTAAAAAAGCCCTCTAAAAAGATGGAGGGCTTTTTTTATTAGTAATGGTATTTATTAAATTTTTTCAACCTGCACATCATCTTCAGGTATCTCTAGACTAGTTTCAAAATTTGGTAGTATTTTATTAGCTAAAACTTTATTTTTAAGTTGTTTAGCTTCTACAAACCACCAGTATTTATCAACATCATTGTAAATACCTATGTAATGAATTTTAGTTTTTACGCGCTGTCCAGACATGGTCATTTGTGTATCTCCTAAAACAATACAACGAGATTGTCCTTGTTCTTTGGTAAGTTCAGAGACATTAACAATTTCAGATTTTTCAATTACAAGACCTTGTGCTTTTGCGCCTTCCATAGTAGCCTTTAGAACTTTTAATGCTGCATCTTTTCCGCCCATCATATCTAACACTGCAGGCAAAGAGTGTTTTATCATGGTATCATAATCCATGTCCATGTTGGCTTTTAAAGTTGCGCTAGCATCTTTTAATGCACTTTCTTTAGTTTGAGAGTAAGCAATAGAACCTAATGCTAATATTGCTAAAAATAAAATGTTCTTTAATTTATTCATCGTTTTTCTTTTTGTTTTTAGAGGCTTTCATAGCTTCTCCAATTTGGTTACTTGCTGTAAAACTAGCCACCATATCATTTAACATTTGGCTACCAGCTTGTGGAGAATTAGGTAATAATATAAGGTTACTATTGGTTTCTTGCCCAATGGATTGAAGTGTATCATAATGTTGTGTTACTACTATAAGCGCTGATGCTTCTTGTGAGTTAATACCAACTCTGTTTAAAACATCTACAGACTCCTCTAATCCGCGCGCAATTTCACGTCTTTGGTCTGCAATACCTTGTCCTTGTAAACGTTTACTTTCTGCTTCTGCTTTTGCTTTTTCAACGATTAAGATTCTTGCAGCATCACCTTCATATTGTGCAGCAGTTTTTTCGCGTTCAGAAGCATTAATTCGGTTCATAGCTGCTTTTACTTGTGCATCTGGATCAATATCAGTAACTAAGGTTTTAATAATATCAAAACCATAATCTGACATAGCATCATTCAATTCGGCTTTTACGGCTAATGCAATATCATCTTTTTTAACAAAAACATCATCTAATCGCATTTTTGGAACTTCAGCACGTACCACATCAAATACATAAGATGTAATTTGATCATGTGGATAATCTAATTTATAAAAGGCATCATATACTTTATCTCTAATAACTTTGTATTGTACTGAAACCTTGAGTCGTACAAATACATCATCTAAAGTTTTAGTTTCTATAATAACATCTAATTGCTGAATTTTAAGACTTAATTTTCCTGCTACTTTATCTACAATAGGGATTTTTAATTGTAAGCCAGAATGTCTAATACTTTGAAATTTACCAAAGCGCTCAATAATGGCTGAGGTTTGTTGTTTCACCACAAAAAATGATGAAATTATAATAACGACTGCAAAAAATAGAATTGGAATTAGAATAAATTGACCCATAACATTGTTTTTAAGGTTAAATAATACGAGACTTTAAAAGTAAGTAATATAAATTATTTTAATTAGGTTTGTCTCTGTTAGCTTTTAATTTTTTTGCATGAAAAACACAAAATCTATTATATTAGTCATCATTAGTATCCTTTTTGTTACAATGAGTTTTGCACAACGCAAAAATTATAAGATTAAAAATGGTATTGGTTTACAAGGAGGTATTACCCAATTTGATATTCTTACAGATAATTTTGAAACCAAATCTAATACAGGATTTATTGGCGGAATGTCTGCTTCAGTAGATCTTCCTCACAAGTGGTATAACGTAAGTTATAATATACAATTATCTCAAAATCATATAGATATAAGCGCTTCAGAAGTTGGGCTTTTAACTAATGAGTTTGTAGAATACAAAATGTTTACAGCTAATATTTCCTTTTTACTCCATATAAAATTAATAAGTAATAACTTCACTTTAGATGTTGGTCCAATGCTACAATATAATAGTGAATTAGAACTTAATGATGAAACTAAACAAGGTTATATTTTAACCGGCTATAATAATTTGTTAACGGAAGATATTAGAGAAATATCAAATTTTAACGCTAATGGAGCAATTGGTTTATCATTTGGAATAAGAAGATTTCAGTTTCGTGCGCAATATATCTATGGATTTACTAATATTTTAGGTAAATTAAATGATAAGGATTTTAATCTTGTTACTAATAAAAAGTTTGAAGGAAATCAATCTTTACTTGCTTTTACCGCTATCATTACACTTTAATTACCGGCTTATTTTTTGTTTTCATTATTTATACTTATTTTATAAGTAGATTTATTTAAGTTATTTTTTATGGAACAAATCAACAAGGAAACAGCCGAAAGTTTTATTAAAAACTATTTTAAACTTTATTCAGCTAGAGATTTAAGTATATCAGAATTTATAACAGAAGACTTTATTGGTTTAGATGGTATTACTCAGATAATATACAATAAAGAGAAGTGGATTGAGGCCATACATAACGATTTTCAACAAGTTAAAAACCCTTTTAAAATAAGTCTAATAGATCTTGATACCAGAGAGGATAATAATGGAATTATCATTGGTACTGTAATCTCATTTTGGGATATTCCTTATTTTAAAGATATTCCAGAAATAGATAAAATGAGAACAGTTTTTGTACTAAAACCTCATGAAGGTTCTTTTAAAATTATGCATTTAAGCAACTCAATAAGTTTAGTAACAATTAATAAAAAAGAAGTTTATCCGTTGTCGTTAATAAACCTATTGAGAAGTTTTAAATAATGGTTTTTAAGCGATTAAATTTTCAATTCGACTAACCGTTTCTGTTTTACCAATCATATACATAATATCAAAAACATCTGGCCCTTGTAATGCACCAACTAAAGCGAGTCTTAAAGGCATCATTACTTTACCAAAACCAATTTCGTTATCAGTAATCCAACCTTTAATGTTGGTTTGAAGATTTTCAACCGTAAAGTCATCAGTGGCATTAACAAGTTCAATAACCTTTGTCATTACATCAGCTGTTCCTTCTTTTAAAGCCTTTTTAGAGGCTTTTTCATCATAAGCTGTTGGCGCTGTAAAAAAGAAATGACTCAAATCCCAAAAATCATTAACAAACGTTGCACGTTCTTTAATTAACCCAACAACTAAAGCGATGTAATTAACATCGATGTCTGATAATTCTGGTCTTATAGCTTTAAACTGCTCAGCCAATTCTAAATCTAATTGCTGTTGCATGTAATGATGATTAAACCATTTGGTTTTATCTGGGTCAAAACGTGCGCCAGCTTTATTTACTCTTGCTAAATCAAAATCAGCAACTAATTGCTCTAAACTGAAAATCTCTTGTTCCGTTCCAGGATTCCATCCTAAAAAGGCTAAGAAATTTACAACCGCTTCTGGGAAATAGCCATCTTCTTTATAACCTCTAGAAACCGTTCCGTCTGGTGCTGTATATTCTAAAGGAAATACAGGAAAGCCCATTTTATCGCCATCACGCTTGCTTAGTTTTCCTTTTCCTGTTGGTTTTAAAATTAATGGTAAATGTGCAAATTCTGGTGCTTCCCAACCAAATGCATCATATAATAATTTATGTAATGCTAATGAAGGTAACCATTCTTCACCACGTATAACATGTGTAATTTCCATTAAATGGTCATCCACAATATTTGCTAGGTGATAGGTTGGCATGCCATCACTTTTAAATAACACTTTATCATCTAAAACATTAGTATCAATTTTTATGTTACCACGAATAATATCTGTGAGATGTAACGTTTCATCTTGAGGCGATTTAAAACGAATTACAAAATCCTCACCAGCTTCAATTTTAGCTTTCGTTTCGGCTTCAGTTAAAACTAAAGAGTTAACCAAACGTCCTCTTTCACGGTTATGCCAGTTGTAGATAAAAGTTTTACCTTTTTCTTCATGTCCTTTACGCTCAGCATCTAATTGTTCTGCAGTATCAAAAGCATAATAAGCATTTCCGCTTGCTATTAATTCATCTGCATATTGTTTATACAGATCCTTTCGTTCACTTTGTCTGTAAGGACCGAATTTTTCGTTTTTATTTGGGCCTTCATCAAAAGAAATGCCACACCAATTTAATGATTCAACGATGTAATCTTCAGCACCTTCAACATAACGATTTTGGTCTGTATCCTCAATTCTGAGGACAAAATCACCACCATGTTTTTTGGCAAATAAATAGTTGAATAAAGCGGTTCTTACACCACCAATATGTAATGGTCCTGTTGGACTTGGTGCAAAACGCACACGTACTTTTTTAGACATAATTGTATATTAAAGCGCAAAGATAGTTTGATAGATTTTTAGAACAAAGAAAATAAGCAGTTGTTAAGTTTTACCGTATTTAAGCGTTAATTCTTCTATATTAACACAATCTTATTAGTTTTCAACTATTTTCGATTAAAATAAATTTGTAGTTTAGTCAGTTAAAGGTAATATAGAGTGTAGTTTAGCATTTTTTATTTTACAATTGAATCCATGAAGAAGCTTTTAGTAATACTATTAATAATTACTGTTTTTATCTCATGTAAAAATGAAGTGAAAGAGGTAAAAGAGGAAACAGAGAACTTAGTAGAAGAAAAGTTTATAGAGATAAAGCGCGATAATTATGAATTACATCAACCAACAAAAAATATAAAAGCAAGCTTAGTGCTTTTTGGAGGTTTTCCTGAAACGGCTAAAGATGTAAAGCGAGAATTTAAAATACTTGAAAACGCTAAAAATAATGACGTTGCCGTTTTGTATATGAACTATAATAGAAAATTATGGCTCGGAAAAAGTGAATTAGAAGAACTAACTAAGGAACTTCAATTTATTTTTAATGAGCATAAATTGCCTGAAGATAATATTTTTATAGGTGGATTTTCTAGTGGTGGAAATATGGCACTTTTAATAAGTGATTACATGACTAATGGAAATTCTAATTTAGTTCCAGAAGGTGTTTTTATTGTTGATTCGCCTATTGATTTAGTAGCTTTGTATAAGACTGCAGAAAAAAACATAAAGCGTAATTTGTCTAATTCTACAATGGAAGAAAGCACATGGATACTGCAAACATTAAGTAAAGAATTTGGTAATCCTCATAAAAACATTTCTAACTATGAAGCGTTTGCTGTGTTTACGTCAGAGACAAATAATTTTGATAATATAGAAAACTTAAAAAACACAAGAATTAGACTTTATACAGAACCAGATACGCTTTGGTGGAAAGAAAGAACAATGGCTAAATATGATGAAATGAATGCATATTATATAAAAAGCCTATCTGAATCTTTGAAGGATTTTGGGTTTAAAGACGTGCAGTATATTGCAACAGAAAATAAAGGTTACCGTTCTAATGGAGAGCGTCATCCACACAGTTGGTCTATTGTTGATAAAGATAATTTGATAAACTGGATGTTAAAAGAAGAATTATAATTGGCTAAATGAGCAATTTCGAAACCATAAAACAAAAGCTAGAGCAATTCATTAAAAGGTATTACACCAATGAACTACTAAAAGGTGCTATCTTATTTTTTGCCATTGGTTTACTATATCTTATAATTACATTATTCGTAGAATATGTGTTATGGCTTAATCCAACAGCTAGAACGATATTATTTTGGACGTTTATCGCAGTAGAATTAGCACTCTTCGTTAAATTCATAGCCATTCCGTTGTCACATTTATTCAAATTAAAACAAGGCATCAATTTTGAAACGGCTTCAAAACTTATAGGAAATCATTTCCCAGAAGTGAACGATAAATTATTAAACGTACTTCAACTTAATCAAAGCCCTCAACAATCCGATTTACTATTAGCAAGTATAGAGCAGAAGTCTCAAGAGTTACAACCCATTCCTTTTAAATCTGCGATTAACTTTAAATCAAATACCAAATATTTAAAATATGCAGCTATTCCTATTGCTATTTTATTGTTGTCGTTTGTTACCGGAAAAATAAATTGGTTTAGTGATAGTTATGAACGTGTTGTTAATTACAAAACGGCATACGAGCCACCAGCACCTTTTCAGTTTTTTGTATTGAACGAATCGCTTCAAGCTATTGAAAATAAAGATTTTAAGTTACAAGTTTCAACAGCAGGAAATGTGATTCCTGAGAACGCACAAATTAAATTTAACGGTCAATCGTACTTTTTGCAACAAATTGCAGCTGGCGAATTTGAGTACACATTCAATCTTCCAAAAGAAGCTGTTGAGTTCACCTTATCAGCAAATGATGTCACATCAAAACCGTATAAATTAACTGTAGTGAACACACCAAATTTGGTGAATTTTGAAATGGTATTAGATTACCCATCGCACACCAAAAAACAAGATGAAGTTTTAAAAAGTACAGGTTCTGCTGTAATTCCAGACGGTACTAATATCACATGGAAAGCAAAGACAAAATCTACAACAGGTGTTCAAATCTATGCTGAAGATACTTTAACTTTTAAGTCGAATGATAATGGAAATTTTGAAGCCTCAAAACGACTTTATAAAAACTACAATTACAGCATCACAACCAGTAATGATGATTTAAAAGATTACGAAAATTTAGCCTACAACATCAACGTGGTCAAGGATATTTATCCTGAAATGAAAATCAAGGTTCAAAAAGATTCAGTAGACCAACAGAGTTTATATTTCTATGGACAAGCGAGCGATGATTACGGATTAACCAAGTTACAGTTGGTTTATTATCCAACGGACGATGAGTCTAAAAAAGTGGTAGAACCTATTAATATTTCAAAATCTAATTTTTCTGAATTTGTAAGCGCGTTTCCAAATCAATTCAATCTAGAAGATGGTGTAAGCTACCAATTGTATTTTGAAGTTTTTGATAACGATGCACTACATAATTATAAGCGTACAAAAAGTTCAACATTTAGTTACCGAAAATTGACTAAAGATGAAGAAGAGCAGAAGCAGCTTAACGAGCAAAATGAAACTATAAAAGATATTAGTAAAACTTTTGATAAGCTTCAAGAGCAAGATAAAAAACTCGAAGAATTATCTAAAACGCAAAAGGAAAAAGAGAGTCTAAATTTTAATGACAAGAAGAAATTTGAAGAGTTCTTAAAACGTCAGAAAAATCAGGAACAGTTGATGAAAAATTTCAACAAAAAACTTCAAGATAATTTAGAAGAATTTCAAAAGGACGAAAAGAAAGATGACCAATTTAAAGAAGATTTAAAGGAACGTTTAAAAGAGAATGAAGAACAATTAAAGAAAGACGAAGAATTACTCAAAGAGCTTGAAGAATTAAAGGATAAAATCAACAAGGAAGAGTTCACACAAAAACTTGAAGAATTAGCCAAACAAAACAAGAATAAGAAACGTAGCATGAAGCAACTTTTAGAGTTGACCAAACGTTTCTATGTGATGAAGAAGGCTGAGAAAGTTTCAAGTGAATTAGAAAAACTAGCAGAAGGACAAGAAGAATTATCCAAAAAGGAAAAAGAAAACACCAAAGAAGCTCAAGAAAAATTGAACGAGGAGTTTGATAAACTTCAAAAAGATTTAGAAGATTTAAAACGCGAAGACAGGCAACTTCAAAAACCTATGAAGATTGCTAGAGATGAATTTTTAGAAGATGAAATAAAATTCGACCAAAAGGAAGCCAAAGAAGCCTTAGAACAGAAAGAAGGTAGTGAATCTAAAGAAGATGCTGAAAAGGCTAAAGAACAGCAAGAGAAGGCTAAAAAGAAGCAAAAGCAAGCTGCTAAGAAAATGAAGGAAATCAGTGATATGCTAAAGAAAGCTGCAGCTGGTGGAGGAGGTGGTGGAGACCAAGCGGCAGAAGATATTCATGCGTTACGTCAAATACTAGAAAATTTGTTACTGTATTCTTTCGACCAAGAGGCTCTTATGGAAACTTTTGAAAGTATAGGAATCAATAATAATAACTACGGAAAGTACATTATTCAACAAAGTAATTTAAGAGAACATTTTGAACATATAGATGATAGTTTGTTTGCCTTATCCTTGAGACAACCTAAGATTTCTGAAAAAGTGAATTCGCAAATTACAGAGGTTTATTTTAACATTGATAAAGCGTTAGAGCAGCTCTCAGAAAATCGATTGTACCAAGGCGTTGGTGCACAACAATACGCGGTAACTTCTACTAATGAATTAGCGAGTTTTTTAAGTGATGTTTTAGATAATATGGAAATGGATATGAATCCGTCTCAAGGTGAAGGCGAAGGAGAATCTCAATTGGAAGATATTATTATGAGTCAAGAAGAACTCAATAAAAAGATGGAAGAGGGAGTGAAGAAAGGCGAAGAGGGTAAAGAAGGTGATGGACAGAAACCTGGTAAAGATGGCAAGGAGGGAAAAGAAGGTGAAGGTGAAAAATCAGGTGATAAGGGTAAAGCTGGAAAAGAAGGAAAGGACGGTAAAAGCGGTGATAACGGTAAGAGTGGAGAAGGACAAGGAAAAGGTGGAAAAGGAGGAAAGTCTGGTAAGAATGGAGAACAGAAAGGTGAGGGCAATGAAGGTGGACAGAAAGAAGGTGATGGTCAAGGTAAAAATGGAGAAGGTAAGGGAAAGATTGGAAAAGATGGTAAAAATGGAGGTGATGGAAATGGTGAAGGTGAAAAAAATGACGGTTATGGCGAAGGTGGAAGCGAGGAGCAGAATGGAGAATTATTTAAGATTTATCAGAAACAACAATTATTGCGTCAAGCACTAGAAGACAGACTTGGTAAGGAAGGAAAAATTGAATCTGCCGGACAACTAATAAAGCAAATGGAAGAGATTGAACTCGATTTGTTGAATACAGGATTTACAAACCAAACGCTTCAAAAAATGATGGATGTACAACATAAATTATTAAAAATGGAGAACGCGACTTTTATGCAAGGTCAAGATACCAAGCGTAAATCTGAAACTAATAAAGAAGAATTTAATCAAAATAATCCAAGTCAGATTCCTACGGCAAAACAATATTTTAATACCACTGAAATTTTAAATCGTCAAGCATTACCTTTGCAAAATCATTTAAAGATAAAAATTCAAGAGTATTTTAAGAAAACCAATGATTAGTTTTAACTACGAAACCGATTTTAATTTAGACGAAGAACAAGGTTTTTCAGACTGGATTAGCAATACTATTTTAGAAGAACATTGTAAAGAAGGAGAGATAAATTACATTTTTTGTTCAGACGATTATTTACACAAATTGAATGTTGATTTCTTAAATCACGATACACTAACGGACATTATTAGCTTCGATTATTCAGTAGGAAAAGAACTACATGGTGATATTTATATTTCAGTGGATAGAGTGAAGGAAAATGCTTCAGATTTTAAAGTATCTTTTGATGATGAAATGGCGCGAGTAATCATTCATGGAGTGCTGCATTATTGTGGTTACAAAGATAAATCGGAAGACGATGAAAAGATGATGAGGTCTAAAGAGGATTACTACTTAGCAAAGCGCAATCTATAGTCACGATTTCAGCGTATATTTGCAAATCCAAAATTTTAATAATTTAATTGTTCCACGTGGAACAAAATAAAAGTTCAATATGTTTAACGAGGAATATGATGTTATAGTTGTTGGTGCAGGTCACGCAGGAAGTGAAGCTGCTGCTGCTGCTGCAAATATGGGAAGCAAAACATTATTGATTACCATGAATCTTCAAAACATCGCTCAGATGTCTTGTAATCCTGCAATGGGAGGAATAGCAAAAGGACAAATTGTTAGAGAGATTGATGCGCTTGGAGGTTATAGCGGAATCGTTTCAGATACATCTGCTATACAATTTAAGATGCTTAATAAATCTAAAGGACCTGCAATGTGGAGTCCGAGAGTTCAATCCGATAGAATGCGTTTTGCAGAAGATTGGAGAATGCTTTTAGAAGGAACTGAAAATCTTGATTTCTATCAAGAGATGGTATCTGGTCTTATTGTTAAAAATCACAAAGTGGTTGGTGTAAAAACATCACTCGGAGTTGAGGTGAGAGCAAAGTCAGTTGTACTTACTAACGGAACTTTTTTAAATGGATTAATTCATATTGGCGATAAGAATTTTGGAGGAGGAAGAGCAGGTGAAAGAGCTGCAACCGGAATTACAGAACAACTTGTTAATTTAGGTTTCGAATCTGGAAGAATGAAAACAGGAACACCACCAAGAGTTGATGGTCGTTCTTTAGATTTTTCTAAAATGGTTGAACAGCCAGGTGATGAGAATCCTGAAAAATTTTCATATTTAGATATTACAAAACCATTAACCAAACAACGTTCTTGTCACATGTCTTATACAAGTGAATTGGTTCACGATTTGTTGCGAGAAGGATTTGACCGTTCGCCAATGTTTAATGGCCGAATTAAAAGTGTTGGCCCTCGTTATTGTCCTTCAATTGAAGATAAGATTAATCGGTTTGCTGATAAGGATAGACATCAATTATTTGTAGAACCAGAAGGGTGGAATACATGCGAATATTATATAAACGGTTTCTCAACTTCGCTTCCAGAAGATGTTCAATTTAAAGCCTTGCGTTCTGTAGTTGGTTTTGAAAATGTGAAATTCTTTAGACCTGGTTATGCTATTGAGTATGATTATTTTCCACCTACACAATTGAAACATACTTTAGAAACAAAGTTAGTCGAAGGTTTATATTTCGCTGGTCAGATAAATGGAACTACAGGATATGAGGAAGCAGCTTCTCAAGGTTTAATGGCTGGTATAAATGCGAGTTTAAAAGTGCAAGAAAAGGAGGCGTTTACATTAAAACGTGATGAAGCTTATATTGGTGTTTTAATAGATGACTTAATTACAAAAGGTACAGAAGAACCTTATAGAATGTTTACATCTCGCGCTGAATATAGAACGCTTTTAAGACAAGATAATGCGGACTTTAGATTAACACCAAAAGGTTATGATTTAGGTTTAGCTTCGGAAAAACGATTAAGACGTATGGAAGAAAAGCAATCTAAGTCAGAAGCCTTTGTCCAATTTTTTAGAGACACTAGTGTAACACCAGAAGAGGCTAATCCTGTTTTAGAATCTAAGAATTCTGCAACTGTTAAGCAGCAAGATAAAATGTTTAAGTTATATGCTCGACCAAATATTACAATAGATGATGTACGTAAATTTGAAGCTGTTGAAAATTATATTCAGGCTAATGATTTAGATAATGAAGTAATAGAGCAAACCGAAATTCAAGTAAAGTATGCTGGGTATATTGAGAAGGAAAAGAACAATGCTGATAAATTAAATCGATTAGAAAATTTAAAGATTCCTGCTGATTTTGATTATTCAAAATTGAAATCTATGAGTATAGAGGCTAGACAAAAATTAAATAAAATACAACCAGTGACCATTTCTCAGGCATCTCGAATTAGTGGAGTTTCACCTAATGATATTTCTGTTTTACTGGTTTATTTAGGAAGATAAAATAATGTTCCACGTGAAACAATCATTTGAATAAAACTAAAGACATACTGATTTTTGTTTTTGCTATTGTTGTTTTGTCAACGATTGGATTTGCTTTTTATATGCTTAATGATATCCAAGAAAAATATAATGAACAGACTTTTGTACAAAATCCTACCATTTCTGAAACACGGTATTTGTATGGATTGTTTAATGATTCTTTAAAACTAAGAACTGAATATCGACTAAGTAAAACAATTACAGATTCAGTAATTATGTATAAATATATTAGCGAAACAGACTTGTCAAGAAGTTTAAAGATTGGCTATAATTTGAATTCTAAAATTTTGAGTTTTGATATTGGCTCTCAATATGAAGTAGATAAATTAAAAGTATTGTCCGATTCAGAAGGAAATTCATTTGATTGTTATAAGATGAAGAATCCAATAGTTGATGGAATAGAACCCATCCTATTTAATGAAAATTATGGAATTTTGGCCCTTACAGGTGCGCTTAATCCTTCCGCATTTTTCATTTCAAAAAAGGATAATGTTTCATTTGTTAGACAAATTGAAGAAATATTATATCATTGATATTGTGAATTATTTAAAATGTAAATAGAATTCGTGCCAAACAATAAGCAAACATTCCTAACCCTAAAAGACCATTCAGTTTCTGGCGACCAGTTCCAATTATTATACAATAAGGAACTTGATATGCTAGAAACTTTTCCCCAACCAAAGGGAGAAAAGTTATCTGAATATTATAAAAGTGAAGACTATATTTCACACACAGATACAAAGCGAAATCTATTAGAATTTGCATACCACAAGGTGAGGGAAATTTCTCTAAAGCGAAAATTGAAATTGATTAATTCTTTTGAGTCAGAAACTAAATCACTTTTAGATATTGGATGCGGAACAGGTGATTTTTTACAAACGGCTTTAAATGATAAATGGAAGGTTACAGGAATTGAACCAAACGAAAGCGCGCGTAAAATAGCAAATTCAAAAACAAGTAATTCGGTTTTTGAAACAGACAAATTAAAGAAGCTTAAACCTAATAGTTTTGACGTTATTACACTTTGGCATGTCTTAGAACATTTACCAGATTTAGAAATGCATACTACATTATTTAAATCACTTTTAAAAACAAATGGCACTTTGGTAATTGCTGTTCCTAATTATAAAAGTTACGATGCACACTATTATAAAAATTTTTGGGCAGCTTTTGATGTGCCAAGACATCTTTGGCATTTTTCTAAAACTTCAATTTCAGAAATATTTAAAACTAAGAATATGAAATTGGTAAAAACCTTACCAATGAAATTTGACGCTTATTATGTCTGTTTACTTTCGGAAAAATATAAATCTGGATTTATGAATCCGATCAAAGCATTTTGGATAGGATGGCAATCTAATCGTAAGGCAAAACACTCTAAGGAGTATTCTTCGCATATTTATGTCTTACAGAATGCTAATTCTTAATTTTAGTAAGGCTATTTTTTATATCATATGCATAAATATGGAATAACATGGGGAAATTTTAAAGTGCGCTTAGAACGCTTTAAACAGTGTCATTTTTAATAGTTTTTGAAAATATTTAAATCTATTTGTTATTGAAATTATCAATAGTTAAAAAATTGGGCATTTCACAGACTAACTTTTATACATTTGCAAAAATTAAATTGAAACTTAAATAGTAAAGTTTCTAGCTAACATAAATATTTAATAACATAATAAAATGAAAAAAATAATTTTAGGTTTAATGGTTTTAGTTGGAGCCGCATCATGTCAAGAACAACAAAAAATCGGATTTGTAGACAATACAAAAGTGGTTAATGAATTTAACAAGAAGGTTGATTTTGAGGAAAGTTTTAAAATAAAAATTGATGCTTTTAATAAAAAGGCTGATAGTCTTAACCAAATGATTCAAAGAGAGGCTCAAGTTTTTCAAGCGTCAGCATCTAAAATGAAACAGAGTGTAGCAGAAGAAAAATACAATGCGTTGTTGCAGAAAAAGCAAATGCAAGATTATCAAATAAGTAATGAAGAAAAAGCTTTATCTGCAGAAGGTCAAAAACAACTAGATACTTTAGTAAAAGAAGTTAAGGCTTTTATAAAAGACTACGGTAAAACTAAAGGGTATACTTATATTTTAGGAGCTAATGAAGCAGGAAGTGTATTGTATGGTGATGATGCAAACGATATAACAGAAGAAATTCTTAATGCCCTTAATAAAGATTCCAAAAAAGAAGAAGTTAAGTCTGAAGAATAAATTTCAGATTTTTGATATGTAGAATAAATTTGAGTCAGGTGTTAAGCCTGACTCTTTTCAGTTTAAGTAGAAATCACAATTAAATTTGAAAACAAAACAAATAAATAGAATTGCCCTAAGTGTCTATTTTTTTCTGTCTGGTTTGTGTTTTGCCACTTGGGCATCACGCATACCTACATTGAAGGCATCTTTTAATTTAAATGATGCTCAATTAGGAAGTATTTTATTAGTGATGCCTATTGCTGCTTTAATAGGTACAATATCTTCAGGATGGCTAATTTCTAGATTCAACAATAGAGATTTACTCTTGTTTTCTTTTCTGTTTTTTGCCTTTGCATTGTTAGGTATTAGTCTGGTTAATAGTGCTTTACTGTTAATTTTTATTTTAGCTCTATTTTCTATTTGTATGCGTATTTTAAATATAGCAATGAACGCGCAATCTATAACCTTACAAGCCTTTTATCACAAAAATATTATAGGCTCCTTTCATGGAATTTGGAGTCTTGGAGGCGTAATAGGAGTGCTGTTTTCTACTATTATGGTAGAGTATAATGTAATTATTCAAAATCACTTTTTAATTATTGCATTAGTTACAATTTTAGCGACTATAATAGCCTATAAATATTCGCTAACAAAGGATAAATCTACTACCGGAAATAAGCTTATTATAGGGAAACCAGACCCGTTTATTTTTTATTTGGGTTTACTTATTTTTTTCGCTGCCATTTGCGAAGGAGGTATGTTTGATTGGAGTGGTATCTATTTTAAAGAAGTAGTAAAGGAAGACGTTTTTACATATGGTTATCTTCTATTTATGATCTTTATGGCAACATCACGATTTTTTTTAGACAGAGTTTTAGACAAAATAGGGATGCCAAAATTGTATATAATTAGTGGATTATTAATTTCTACAGGTACTTTAACGACTATTTTGTTTCCGCAATTTTGGACTGCTTTAATAGGCTTTTGTTTGGTAGGAATTGGTGTTTCTGCCATTTTCCCAATGACTTATATTTTGGCAGGTAAATCAAAAAAATATTCTGCAGGAATGGCTATTTCTATAATTGGAACTTATGCAATTGTAGGGATGTTTATTGGTCCACCTTTAATAGGATATTTATCACATACTTTTGGCTTGAAAAACGCGTTTTTTATCTTAGTGTTTTGTGGAGTAATGTTTATACCAATTTCTCAATTGTTTTTTAAAACTCAAAAAGCTAACCTGTAGATTATTCAGATTTTTTGTGCAATAATCGAGTAAGTTTAATTGATAAATCGGTGAGAATAATTTTAGAATTCCCATTGCGCTCAATATGATATATCGCATTTTGTAGCTCTTCTGAAATTTCCATAATATTAGAATTATGAACAAAAGGTGCAAAGTTTTCAAGCTTAAAATTGTCAGATTTTGGTTCTAAATAAACCAATTCATTAGCCTTATAATTAAGAAGTAAGGCCTGTCTAAAATAATCTAAGCAAAAGTTGAGAAATTTCTTCTGAGTTTCTCGTCCTGTTTTAGCAATTTCTTCAGACCAGGAAATCAAATCGTGAATAGCAGCTTTATTACCTTTAGCTTTAAAGGCTGAACGAATCCAAATAACAAACCATTTTTCAAATTGAATATCTTCACTATCTTGATATATTAAATCGCAAGCTTTGTTGTAATTTCCATTGGCTTGATGCGCAATTTTAATAGCAACAGATTGCTCTATTTGATAATTTTTAACCAAAGCTTCAGAAATAGCTTCCTCAGCTAATGGTGGAAAATGTAAAATTTGACATCGCGAACGAATAGTATTTATAATTTGCTCTTCATCTTCTGCAATAAGTATAAAAATTGTTTTTTCTGGAGGCTCTTCAATTAATTTCAACAGTTTATTAGCACTTGCTGTATTCATTTTTTCGGCCATCCAAATGAGCATTACCTTGTAACCACCTTCATAAGATTTTAGTGTCAGAGATTTTACAATTTGTAAGGCTTCTTCAACACCTATTTGCCCCTGTTTATTATCAACACCAAGCATTTTGTACCAATCAAATAGGTTTCCGTAAGGTTGTTGGTCTAAAAGTTGTCGCCATTCTTCGAGATAAAAACTAGAAACGGGCTTACTTTTTACTTTATCACTTGTGGTTACCGGAAAAGCAAAATGTAAATCTGGATGCGAAAAATTTTTAAATTTTATATTACAAGAGTCATTACCTCCTGTATTTTCGCCATTTACATTACTACATAAAATGTATTGAGCATAAGCTAAAGCCATTGGCAGAGTGCCAGAACCTTCCGGACCAACAAATAATTGTGCATGCGCTATTCTACCAGCATCAACACTCGTGGTAAGATGATTCTTAATATGTTTTTGACCTAAAACCTCAGAAAATTGCATAAAGCAAAACTATGTTTTTTTTATTAATCTATTATTTAAATTTTAAATGGAATATATACTTAAAATCTTTAATTGAATATTTCATTTAAAATTTTTGTAATCACGAAAAGGTTATCGTAAATAATAGTGTATTATTAGTTAAATGGGATCCAGTAAAGTCTATTTTTTAACTTTCAAATCTTTATATTTGTTATTCAAAATAAAACATTTTTCACATCTTATTTATATTCTCATGAAGACACTTAACGATTTCAATTTTAAAAATAAAAAAGCATTAATCAGAGTAGATTTTAATGTACCATTAAATGATAGTTTTGAAGTTACAGACGCAACCAGAATTGTATCAGCAAAACCAACAATTATTAAGATTTTAGAAGATGGTGGTAGCTGTGTTTTAATGTCGCATTTAGGTCGTCCAAAAGGTGTGCAAGACCAATTCTCTTTAAAGCATATTGTAAATAAGATAGAAGACATCTTGGGAGTAGAAGTAAAGTTTGCGAGTAACTGTGTTGGTGCAGAAGCAGAAGAAATGGCTAGTGCTTTACAGCCAGGAGAAATTTTATTACTTGAAAATTTACGTTTTCATGATGAAGAAAAGCAAGGCGATAAGGCATTTGCAGAACAATTATCTAAACTGGGTGATATTTATGTAAACGATGCTTTTGGAACTGCACATAGAGCGCATGCATCAACAACAATAGTAGCAGAGTTTTTTCCTGAAGCAAAATGCTTTGGTAAGCTTTTAGCTCAAGAAATTGAAAGCATTAAAAAAGTGTTAGAAGATGGTGAAAAACCAGTTTTAGCAGTTCTTGGAGGTGCTAAAGTATCTTCTAAAATTACAGTAATAGAAAATATACTAGATAAAGTAGACCACTTAATTATTGGTGGTGGTATGACGTTTACTTTTATAAAAGCCCAAGGTGGAAAAATAGGAGATTCTATTTGCGAAGATGATAAAATGGAACTGGCTTTAGATATTTTAAAACAAGCTAAAGCAAAAGGTGTACAAATACACATACCAGTAGACGTAATTGCCGCTGATGCTTTTAGTAATGATGCAAATACTCAAGTTTGTGATGTAATGAATATTCCTGATGGATGGCAAGGTTTAGATGCAGGACCAAAAACTATAGCAAACTTTGATGCTGTTGTTAACCAATGTAAAACAATACTTTGGAATGGTCCCTTAGGTGTTTTTGAAATGGAAAGCTTTGCAAACGGAACAATAGAACTTGGTAACTCAATAGCAAATGCAACTAAAAACGGCGCATTTTCTTTAGTTGGAGGTGGTGATTCTGTCGCTGCTGTAAAACAATTTGGTTTTGAAGACAAAGTAAGTTATGTAAGTACAGGTGGAGGCGCAATGTTAGAAAGCCTTGAAGGGAAAACCTTACCAGGAATTGCCGCTATATTAGGTTAATTTCAAAAAAATACTATTTTTAGAGATTCTAACGTTTATATTGCGTTGTTTATTAAGAATCAATTTGTAACCATGACATTAAAAATGTTCGTATTGGTAGGTCTTTGTCTGTCTATTTATAGTGGCAATGCACAAACTAAAATCAATAGTATTTCAGATACAATCTCTAAAGATGTTTCAGTAAAAGGAGAAGTTGTTGATGGTAAGCTTTTTTCCTTAGATAAGAGGATTAAAGCCAAAACAGACTCTTTAGAAGTTAAAAATCTTAAGGATTTACCAGAAGCCGCCGAACTCGATGCGAAATGGTTAGAGGAGTTATATAGTAATTCACTTTATGATACCATTTATAAATCGGTTACAGAGCTAGACTATGAGCCAGTTTATTATCCTGAGCTTTCTACAGACACATTAAAAGCAAGGTTAGCAAGGCTAAATGCCAGAACACCTTTTAATGTAGAGTATAACACCTCTTTAGAAAGTGTTATAAAAGGGTATTTAAAACATAGGCGTACTTCATTGGAAAGACTAATGGGATTAAGCCATTTTTACTTCCCAATGTTTGAGCAAGAATTTGACAATCATGATATTCCGTTAGAAATGAAATATCTAGCAATTGTTGAGTCGGCTTTAAAACCAAGAGCACGCTCTAGAGTTGGTGCTACAGGTATTTGGCAATTTATGTATGGAACAGGTAAAGAACACGATTTAGATGTAAGTAGCTACGTTGATGATCGAAGTGACCCAATAAAATCTACTAAGGCAGCAGCAGAATATTTAGGAAGAATGTATCGCATTTTTGGCGATTGGGATTTGGCATTAGCCGCTTATAATTCTGGTCCAGGAAACGTAAATAAAGCCATAAGGCGTTCTGGTGGTTATAAGAATTATTGGAATATTAGAAGTAATTTACCAAGAGAAACAGCTGGTTATGTTCCTGCTTTTTTAGCTACTATGTATATTTTTGAATATGCAGAAGAACACGGATTTAAACCTGAACGTCCACCTTTTCAATTGATTCAAACCGATACAATTCATGTAAAAAAAATGATTTCTTTAGATCATGTATCCGAAGCAACAGGAATTAAAATTGAAGAATTACAGTTTTTAAATCCATCTTATAAATTAGATATAATCCCTAAGATTGAAGGAAAAACATATTCCCTAAGATTACCACGTAAAGCTATTGGTGCGTTTGTTACCAATGAAGATCGTATTTATGAATTTGCTGAAGCAGAATTTAATCAGCGAGAAAAACCATTGCCACAAGTTTTTAGTTCAGATACTAAAATTAGATATAGAGTAAGAGATGGTGATTATTTAGGTAAAATAGCGAGAAAACACGGTGTTAGAGTTAGTCAATTAAAACAATGGAATGGTTTACGAAGCAACAACCTTAAAATAGGACAGCGGTTAACAATTTATCCAAGACAGCATGGAGCTGTTAGTAAATCAGAACCTCCCAAAAAAGTAATTAATACCGAAGGAAAACAAACCTACATTGTAGCATCTGGAGACTCACTTTGGACTATTGCACAAAAATTTTCTGGAGTTTCTGTTCAAAATATTAAAGATTGGAACGATATTAGTAGTAATAAACTCAAAATAGGAACGACGTTAATTGTTTCTGAATAGTTAAACCAACAAAATTTTAAACTTATGAGAGCGTTTTTTACCGTATTATTTTGTGCATTGTTAGTCTCATGTGGCGAAACAAAAAAGGATGATAGTAAAAAGTATTTACCAGATTCTAATGGAAATTTAAATACCATTTCAGTTGTAGTAGATAACATATTATGGGAAGATAATGTAGGAGAAAATATCCGAGATTTTCTTGCAGCACCATTAAATGGTTTACCTACGGATGAGCCAATGTATGGCATTAGACAAATTCCACCACAAGTTTTTGATGGTTTTGCGGCTCGAAGTAGATTAGTTCTAAAAATAGAAAAAGAAGACGTTGAAGCCTCTACAAAAATAGCGAATGATGCATTCGCTAAACCACAAACCGTTGTCATTGTAGCTGGTAAGACAGATAAAGAAATTATTACACAGTTAACAAAAAATAAAGCAAAAATATTAGATGCTTTTAATAAGGAAGAAGTAAAAGAAAATTTAAGAAGGATTAATCTTTCACCATTAGATGATAAAGCAATAGAAGAAAAATTGGGCATTACTATAGATATTCCTTCTGTGTATAGAACTGCTACAGAAGAAGACAAATTTTTCTGGATAAGAAAGAGTCTATCAAGTTCAAAAACAATTGACCTTATGCTTTATGAAGTACCTATGGAAAGCATTTCTGAAGGCGATAGCACAATAGTAGATATCGTAAAAATGCGTAATCATATTACTAAAACAAAAATTATTGGTGAAGATGGTATTTATATGGCTGTAGAAGAAGCATATGCTCCTTCATTGTTCACAACAATTATAGATAACAAACCAGCTTACGAGGTAAGAGGTATGTGGGATATGCAAGGTTATAGTATGGGAGGACCGTTTATAACCTATGCAATAGAAGATAAAATTAACAACCGTTATTTAGTTGCAGATGGTTATGTTTATGCACCATCATTACCAAAAAGAGATTATATTTTTGAATTAGAAGCAATGATTAAATCGATTAAAATTAAATAAAGCGAGTATTAATTACTTACCATTACCTTCAATTATAAGACAAAAAAAATCTTCTAAATATTAAAATTTAGAAGATTTTTTTATTGGTTTTTCTGAATCGTTTCTATACTATTCTTTTTCCTTTAAATCTTTAGAATCTTCTTTGCTAGCATCTTTAAATTCTTTAATTCCGCTACCTAATCCTTTCATTAATTCTGGAATTTTTTTACCACCAAACAACAAAAGTATTGCAAGACCAATAATTACATACTGCCATGGTCCAATAAACAAAAATATATTGTTGAAAATCATAATTATAAATTTTAGAATACAAAGTTAGTAATTATAGTTTAATTATTGCGTTGTAATAGCAACTTTAAGACTTTATCATGGTACTATTTGAGTATTTTAACTAATTTTGTTTTAATGGCAAAAAAGAAAAAAAAGGAAAAAAAATTAGCAAAAAAACTACTTCATAAGTATCGTTTAGTCATTTTAAATGAAGATACTTTTGAAGAACGTTTTGCAATAAAACTAACTCGTTTAAACGTGTTTGTTTTAACATCTATTTCTGCAATATCTCTTATATTCTTTACTGTGCTTCTCATTGCATTTACACCTTTAAGAGAATATATTCCTGGTTATTCTTCCGCTAAGTTAAAAAAGGAAGCTACACTATTAAATTACAAAACGGACTCATTAGTACAAAAATTGGAAGTCGATAAATTATACTTTGCTTCCATTAGAAAAGTATTAACAGGAGATGTCTCCACGTTAGAGTTTAATAGAGATTCTTTAATTGAGGCTTCAAAAAATGACTTGGATATATTACAAGTACCAACAAGTAGAGAAGATTCTTTATTAAGAGAAAAGGTTGATAAAGAAGATAAGTATAATCTATTTGAGGTTGCAGGTGATCAATCTAATTATGTTTTATTTCCTCCTGTAAATGGTACTATTTCTGAGGGTTATAATTTGGAAGAAAAACATTTTGCGGTAGATGTTGTTGTACCTGTTAATACACCTGTAAAGGCAACAGCAGACGGAACCGTAATTTTTGCAGAGTGGACAGTTGAAACAGGTTATGTGGTTATTATAGAGCACAATAGAGAATTAATTTCTGTTTATAAGCACAATTCAGCAATTACAAAATCGCAAGGTGATTTAGTGAAATCTGGAGAAGTTATAGCCATGTCTGGCGACAGTGGAGAATTAACCACAGGACCACATCTTCATTTTGAATTGTGGAGTAAAGGGTATCCTGTAAACCCAACCAATTTTATAGATTTTGAATAATGTTATCAATAAAAGCAGCCTTAGCAAAACCATTTGCAAAACGTGTTTATAAGTCTATTCAAAAATGGGCTAATAAACCTGTTGAAACTCAACAAAAAGTTTTTAAAAATTTAATAGAAGAGGCTAGGTATACGGCATTTGGAAAAGACCATAATTTTAGTTCAATTACATCAATTACAGACTTCCATAAGCAAGTTCCAATTAGAGATTACGAAGAATTAAAACCTTATGTAGAACGTGTTGTTGCTGGTGAAGAAAATATATTATGGAAAGGCAAACCTATTTATTTTGCTAAAACCTCTGGTACCACCTCTGGCGCAAAATACATTCCTATTACCAAGGAAAGTATGCCAACTCATGTAGAAGCAGCCAGAAATGCTATTCTACTTTATATTCACGAAACAGGAAATTCAAAGTTTGTAGACGGTAAAATGATTTTTCTTCAAGGGAGTCCTATTTTAGAAGAAAAGAATGGTATTAAATTAGGTAGACTTTCAGGTATTGTGGCACATTATGTTCCTAAATATCTTCAGAAAAATAGAATGCCAAGTCTTAAAACAAATTGTATTGACGATTGGGAAACTAAAGTTGATGCCATTGTAGAAGAAACTATAAATGAAGACATGAGTATCATTTCTGGGATTCCGTCTTGGGTGCAAATGTATTTTGAAAAACTTATTGAAAAATCAGGAAAAAGCGTTGGTGACCTTTTTAAGAATTTCAACCTTTTCATTTTTGGAGGTGTAAATTATGAACCCTATAGAGCTAAATTCGAAAATTTAATAGGAAGAAAAGTTGACAGTATAGAACTGTATCCTGCAAGCGAAGGATTTTTTGCATTTCAAGATAAACAAGATGAAAAAGGCATGTTACTTCAGCTTAATTCTGGCATTTTTTATGAATTTGTAGAAGCGGATCATTTTTTTGAAGAGAATCCAAAACGTATCACCATTGCAGATGTAAAGTTAGACGTAAATTATGTAATGATTATTTCTACTACAGCCGGACTTTGGGCATACAATATTGGAGACACTGTTCAGTTTACATCATTAAAACCATATAGAGTGATTGTAAGTGGAAGAATTAAGCATTTTATTTCCGCCTTTGGCGAACATGTTATTGGGAAAGAAGTCGAACAGGCTTTAAAAGAAGCTACAGAAAACACTTCTATTTCTGTTAACGAATTTACGGTTGCACCTCAAATAAATCCAGAAGAAGGCTTGCCATTCCACGAATGGTTAATTGAATTTGAAATTGAACCAGAAAATGAACAGGAATTAATTAACGCTATAGAAACGTCTTTAAAACAACAAAACTCTTACTATTTAGATTTAATAGATGGTAAAGTTTTAAGGCCTTTAAAAATAACGAAAATAAAAAAAGATGGTTTTCAATCTTACATGAAATCTATTGGAAAACTTGGCGGACAAAACAAAATTCCGAGATTATCTAACGACCGAAAAATAGCAGACAGTCTATACCAACTTAATCTAACTAAATAAAACTATATTTGTTTGTTAAAGTAACGTATGAGTACAATGAAAAAAATAGATAAAAGAACTAGAGCTCAAGAAAGCTCAAGTGCCATAGAACGCATGTATATTACAATGCGTCACCTCTTTAATCGTGGGTTTTATAAACCGATGGGAGTTTCCGGAGAAACATTACGTGAGGCTTTATTGCTTTTACGACCAGAAATATATGGTTCTATTGGTGAAGAAAAAGCAGAATTAGAGGGTTTACTATATGTTGTAGACCGTTTACCACAAGGTATTGAAGAATGTACTTTTATAAATTTAACCAGTGATGAAGGTTACGCTAATTCTCACTTCAAAGCTATAATTCCACCTAAAAGAAGACGTAACTGCTATCGTATAGACGATGAGCAAATGAACATAGAAATTACAAGAGGTCGTTCTGAAATATATGACATTTTAACACACCTTACTTTCTTGTTTGTTGAGTCTCATAAAATAAGCAAACGCGTTATTATAGATGAAGATGGAGGAACAGTTAGAGATTGGGTTAAATTAGAAAATGCAGTTAAATCTACAAAGAAATTAACTCAAAAAGAACGAGAAATTGCCATTACGCATACAGCCAATATTTTAGGTAGAACATTTAATGAATTAACAGAAGCTTACCCAAAATTTGCTACAGAAACTCAGCCAGAACGATTATTACATATTGTATACTGGTTAGGTAAATTGGCTATTGAAGAAACAATTAATAACAATAAGCGTACAATTACTTTTAGCCCGGTTTTAAGAGAACGTTTAGGGCATCATATTCATGGAGAAATTTGGGCAGACACTATTAAATCTACCTTACATAAACATGGTTTATTAGAGCGTCCAATACACATTATTAGTGCAAATATGCACAGTGTAATGAATTCTTTATTTGCAAAAGGAACACTTAAAGGCGCTGAGGTTAAAAAAGATATATTTGAAACTTATGAATCTTTAAGTGATTCTAAAAATTCGGCTTTACGCAATAAAGTAGAGAAATCAGCGTTGCAAAGTGGAATGATTCAAATAAAAGATAGTTCTGGGACTAATATTGATGTTCAGATTTTTGACACCGATAAAATCGATTTTTCTAAATCAGATTTTAAATATTTAGAGGAAGCAGTAGAGAAAAAAGCTGTCATTTTTGTTATGGATTATGCGTTTGGAGAGCAAGCCTATGAAACCTTAGATGAATTTTTAAAACCAATAAAGGTTGATGGTAAAAAAATACATTTAGATGTAAAGTCTATTTCAATAATGGGTAAAGCCGGAATTTTAGAAGGAGGAAAAGGTGATGTAATGATACCTAATGCTCACATTTTTGAAGGTACTGCAGATAATTACCCTTTTAAAAATGAATTGAGCAAAAATGATTTATCAGATTGTGGAGTTGATGTTTATGAAGGTACAATGGTTACGGTTTTGGGAACTTCGCTTCAAAACAAAGAGATATTGAAGTTCTTTAAGAATTCAACTTGGAATGTTATTGGCTTAGAAATGGAAGGTGCACATTACCAAAAAGCAATACAAGCAGCATCTCGAGTAAGAGGTAGTATAAATGAAGACGTAAAAGTAAGATATGCTTATTACGCTAGTGACAATCCGTTAGAAACAGGCAGTACATTAGCCTCTGGTGGTTTAGGAACCTCAGGCGTAAAACCAACTTACGTAATTACAAAAAAGATATTAGAACAAATATTTAATTCATAAAATATGAGTGAAAAATTACCACAACAACCTCAAAGCGAAGAGGTTGATTTAGGGCAATTATTTAATGCAATTGGAAATTTATTTCAAAGATTATTCAATTTTATAGGTAGTATTTTTAAGGGCATTTTTTCAGCTATAATTTATACTATAAAGCCACTAGTAGACAACTTTAAATTGGTGGCAGTTGCTTTAGTATTAACTGCCATATTGGGTTATGCTTATGAAAAAACTAAAGAGCCTATTTATTCTTCTGAGATGGTTGTTGAGCCTTACTTTGATTCTAAATACCAACTCTCTAGTAATATAGGTTATTTTAATACCTTAATAAATTCAAATAACCTTACCGAATTATCCAATATTTTTGAAATTGATACGGTAGAAGCAAAGACATTAGTTGGTTTTGAGTTGAAAGCTGGACCAGAAACACAAAATGATTTATTTGTAGAATATGATGAGTATGTGCAATCGATAGATACATCTTTAGTAGATGAATTAAGTTATATTGAATATATAAAAAATAGAGACTTAATGTCTGGTAGGTTGTTTGCCATAAAAGCCAAATCTTCCAAGGTTGATATTTTTCCACATTTACACGAAGGGTTTAGAAAGACGTTTGAGAATGATTTTTCGGAACACAAAAAGAGAGTTAGAGATACATTAGCTTATATAGATCGTCAATCAATAAATATTCAGTTAGATCGATTAGATAGTATTCAAAAAACATATTTAGAGGCTATTAAAAATGACTCTAAAAGTCCAAACTTATCTCTTGGTTTAGGTAGTGTATTGCCGCTTCAAGAGGAGAAAACAGCAACGAAAGAATTCGATTTATATTTAAAAGAAATAAGTTTAAGGAGAGAATTGAATAGAATAGATCAAACCATAGCAGAAGAAAATACGTTTTACGATGTACTATCTCCGTTTGATAAAGTGGGTAAAAAAGATAGTAGTATAAAGCGACGATACAGTGTGTTGTTTCCTTTTATGACCATCGTGTTTTTTATTCTTGCTTTTCTAGCATTAAAAGCTTTTAGTTTTATTAAGAATTATGAATAAAAAAATTCTAATTACAGGAGGTGCTGGTTTTATAGGGTCTAATTTTATTGCTTATTTATTAAACACTAATAAGCAAATAGAAATAGTAAATTTAGATAAACTTACGTATGCGGGCGATCTTTCGAGTTTAAAAGAGCAAGAAGAAAACGAGAATTACACTTTTGTAAAAGGTGATATTTGTGATACTCAATTAGTAAATGAGCTTTTTGATACTTATAAGTTTAATGGCGTGATTCACTTTGCAGCAGAATCTCATGTAGATAATTCAATAAAGAATCCCGATACTTTTATTAATACCAATGTTTATGGCACATTTAATTTATTAAATATTGCTAAAAATTATTGGATGAATGCTCCTTTTTCAGTTAAAGAGGGTTGTGGAGAAAACAGATTCCTTCACGTTTCTACAGATGAGGTTTATGGAACTTTAGGGAAATCAGGTTTATTTACAGAAGAGACACCTTATGCACCTAATAGCCCTTACAGTGCTTCAAAAGCGTCATCAGACTTTATTGTGAGAAGTTATTTCCATACATATGGCATGAATGTGGTTACCACAAATTGTAGTAACAATTACGGTCCAAAACAACATGATGAAAAGCTGATTCCTACAATCATTAGAAAGGCTATAAATAATGAAGCAATTCCTATTTATGGCGATGGTAAAAATATTAGAGATTGGTTGTATGTAGAAGATCATTGTAAAGGCATTTATTTAGCCTTTAAACATGGAAAAACAGGAGAAACCTATAACATTGGTGGAAAAAATGAGCGTAATAATTTATACATAGCAAATAAAATCTGTGATATTTTAGATGAATTATTACCAAAATCAAAACTTTATTCAGAGCAAATCTCATTTGTAAAAGATAGGCCAGGACATGATTTTAGATATGCTATAGATGCCTCTAAAATTGAAAAGGAACTTAATTGGAAAGCTGATGAAAATTTTGAAACAGGTATTATAAAAACTATTAAGTGGTATTTAAATAAATACAAAAAGGAATAAAATTAAACAGATGAAAGGAATAGTTTTGGCTGGTGGATCTGGCACCCGATTGCACCCATTAACCTTAGCCGTAAGTAAGCAATTAATGCCTATTTATGATAAACCGATGATTTATTATCCAATTTCTACATTGATGTGGTCTGGAATTAAGGAGATTTTAATTATTTCAACACCTCAAGACTTACCTTTATTTCAGAAATTATTAGGAGACGGAAAGTGTTATGGCTGTAACTTTCAATACGCAGTGCAAGAATCCCCAAATGGTTTGGCTGAAGCCTTTATAATTGGAGAAGAATTTATCGGTAACGATAAGGTAGCTTTAATTTTAGGTGACAATATTTTCTATGGATCTGGTTTAGCTGATTTACTTCAACAAAATAACGATCCAAATGGCGGAATTATTTATGCATATCATGTACATGACCCAGAACGTTATGGCGTTGTAGAGTTTGATGAGAATGAAGTGGCAATTTCAATCGAAGAAAAACCAGAAGTACCTAAATCTAACTATGCCGTTCCTGGGATTTATTTTTATGATAATTCTGTTGTTGAAATTGCAAAAAACATAAAGCCTAGTAAAAGAGGAGAATTAGAAATTACAGATATAAATAAGACGTATTTAAAGCAGGGAAATTTAAAGGTTAGTGTTTTAGACAAAGGAACAGCCTGGTTAGATACAGGAACTTTTAAATCGCTTATGCAAGCGTCGCAATTTGTTCAAGTTATAGAAGAACGACAAGGTTTAAAGATTGGTGCTTTAGAAGAGGCCGCATACAAAATGGGTTATATAGATAAAAATCAATTTAAAAAAATAGTTGAGCCATTAACAAAAAGTGGCTACGGAAAACATTTAATAAGCTTAGTATCTGAATAGAATGACTATAAAGGAAACGAAATTAAAAGGTTGCTATATAATTCAGCCTACCATTTTTAGTGATAAACGTGGGTATTTTATAGAATCTTTTAACCAAAAGGCATTTAATTCAAAATTAAACTTAGATATTAATTTTGTGCAAGACAACGAATCTCAGTCTTCTAAAGGTGTTTTAAGAGGCTTACACTACCAAATGGGTGATTATGCTCAAGCTAAGCTTGTACGTGTCGTTAAAGGAAGTGTTTTAGATGTAGCTGTAGATATGAGGTTAGACTCAGAAACCTTTGGTGAACATATTTCTATAGAACTAACGGAAGCTAATAAAACCCAATTATTTGTTCCTAGAGGTTTTGCTCATGGATTTATTGTTCTAGAAGACGAAACTATTTTTAGTTATAAATGCGATAATTTTTATAATAAGGCATCTGAAGCAGGAGTAATCTATAACGACACCGATTTGAATATTAATTGGCAATTACCAGTTTCTGATTTTATACTATCCAATAAAGATTTAGTATTACCACAATTTAAAAATGCAGAGAAATGTTAAAAGTACTGGTTACCGGAAGGGACGGTCAATTAGGACAATGTATTAAGAGTGTTGCACATCAATATCCTAACCTAGAATTTGACTTTAAAGCATCCTCAGAATTAGATATAACTAATAAAGCTAAAGTTGAGTCTTTTTTTAATAATCAACAATATGATTATTGCATTAATTGTGCAGCATATACCAATGTAGATCAAGCAGAAGCCGAAACGGAATTAGCTCATATTATTAATGTATTAGGGCCAAAATATTTATCGGAATCTTGTAGTAAACATCAAGTGACTTTAATTCATATTTCAACAGATTTTGTGTTTGATGGTAATGCTTCAAACCCTTATAAGGAAACCGATAGTACTAATCCTATTGGTGTGTATGGAAAAACAAAGTTAGAAGGTGAACAGGAAATTATTGAGAAGCTTAATAATTATTTTATTATTAGAACATCATGGTTGTACTCCGAGTTTGGAAACAACTTTTTAAAAACGATGCAAAGATTAGCTAGTGAACGAGACGAAATAGGTGTAGTTGGTGATCAAATTGGTAGCCCAACATACGCTATTGATTTAGCAAATATTGTTCTTGGTCTAATTCAAGACAGAAACACATCTTATGGCATTTACCATTACAGTAATGAGGGTGTTATTAGTTGGTATGATTTTGCAAAAGAGATTTTTAGACTTAGTAAAAGCACTATAAAAATAAATAAAATAGAAACAAAAGATTATCCAACTAAAGCAAAACGGCCAAAGTACAGTGTTTTGGATACTTCAAAAATTAAACACTTTACCTATATTTCTAACTGGAAGGATAGTTTGTTTAAGGCTATTTTAAATATAAATAATTGATTATAATTATCAAACTGCTAAATGAATAATCTACTTGGCAAAATAGGTGCTAATATTATCTTAATATTTGTAATTAGAGTTTTAATTTTTACTTTACTACAATAATTATTGATTTTAATTAGAACAATTAAATGAATTTTTAATGAGTGTTTAGTAGAGCAATATATTGTTGAGTCCATTAATAATAGTATTTTTGTTTACCATTATAATTTTGAAATTATAATAAAAAAATATTACAATAAATAAGACGTATTTATGTTCAGCTTAAAGGATAAATCTATATTAATTACAGGAGGTACAGGCTCATTAGGAAAGGCACTCACAAAACATATTTTTGAGACCTATCCAGATATAAAAAAGCTAGTCATATTTTCTAGGGACGAGCAAAAGCAGTTTCAAATGGCTCAAGAATATCCGCCAGAGCGCTTTCCACAAATTCGCTTCTTTATTGGTAATGTTAGAGATAAGGAACGTTTAGTTAGAGCCTTTCAACGCATTGATTATGTGATTCATGCAGCTGCGATGAAACACGTTCATATAGCAGAATATAATCCTGACGAATGTATAAAAACCAACATAAACGGAGCAGAAAATGTTGTAGATGCCTGCTTAAGAACTAATGTAGAACGTGTTGTAGCCTTATCTACAGACAAAGCTTGTGCGCCTATTAATTTGTATGGAGCCACAAAATTGACTTCAGATAAATTATTTATTGCTGCTAATAATATAAAGGGAGATAAGCCTATTAAATTTTCGGTGGTAAGGTATGGTAACGTTATGGGTTCTAATGGATCGGTAATTCCATTTTTTATTAAAAAGAAAAACGAAGAAAACAAATTGCCAATTACAGACCCTAACATGACACGTTTCAATATATCACTTCAAGGAGGTGTAGATATGGTTATGCATGCTTTAGAACATGCTTGGGGAGGAGAATTATTTGTACCTAAAATACCTTCATATAAAATTATGGATGTGGCAGAAGCTATTGGTCCAAATTGCGAAAAACCAATTGTTGGGATAAGGCCTGGCGAAAAAGTACATGAAGAAATGATAACGTCATCCGATTCTTTCTACACATACGATCTTGGTAAATATTACACTATTTTACCTGCAATGCACCAATGGAAAACAGAAGATTTTGTAAAAGCTTTTAACGCAAAAAAAGTAAAACAGGGCTTTAGTTACAATTCTGGAGATAATGAAGATTGGGAAACTATAGAGAGCTTAAGAGAATTGATAAAAGAACATGTAGATCCAACATTTGAAGTGTAGTTTTAACATGAAAAAAATAGCTATTATACCAGCAAGAGGAGGAAGCAAACGTATTTTAAGAAAGAATATAAAATTCTTTATCGATAAACCCATAATAGCATATTCTATTGAAGCTGCATTAAAAAGTAATCTTTTTGATGAGGTTATGGTGTCTACAGATGATGATGAGATTGCTAAAATTGCAATTAAATACGGTGCAAAAGTCCCTTTCTTAAGAAGTGAAATAAACTCTAACGATATTGCAACTACCATAGATGTTATTGCAGAAGTTATAGAAGCATATAAAAAAGAAGGGCGAATATTTGATTATACCTGTTGTATATATCCATGTGCTCCATTTGTAACCGACCAGATTTTAATTTCTAGTTTTTCTAAACTTGAAGATGACCATTTAGATTGTGTTTTTCCAGTTTTAAAATACGGTCACCCTATTCAAAGGGCATTAAAAGTTAAAGCAAATAATAGAATAGAAATGATTGCGCCAGAAAATATGCAGATAAGAACGCAAGATTTGGAAGCATCATATCACGATTTAGGTCAGTTTTATATGTTTAAAACCGAAAAAATCATTTCAGATAACAGACTTTGGAATGATAATACAGGCTTTATAGAATTAAAAGAAATAGAATCACATGATATAGATACTATTGAAGATTGGAATCTTGCCGAATTTAAGTATAAGTATTTAAAAAATATAAAATGAGGATTTTAATCACAGGAGTTTCAGGAATGTTAGGAGCGACTTTAGCTAATATGCTAGAGGAGGAACATGAGGTTTATGGCACTGGAAATTCTAACTTTGATGAGCGGCCTAAAAATTATAAAGTTTTAGATTTAAATTCTAATAATTACCAAGATATTATTAAATGGTCTAAGCCAGAAATTATAGTACTATCAGGTGCCTTAACCAATGGTAATTACTGTAATAATAATCCAGACAAAGCATTTAGTGTTAACGGAATATCCGTTAAAAAGTTTGCCGAAGCTACTGATGCTAATGTAAAATTTATTTATATTTCAACTGATGCTGTTTTTCCATCTGCGCTTCATTTAGCAAAAGAGTCCGATTGCGTTTCCCCAGAAAACGTCTATGGAAAATCAAAAGAGTTGGGTGAGTTTTTCGCTAAATTGAGTGATAGAGAGTTTTGCATCATCCGAACCACAATTGTTGGGTTAAACATAAATTCTAAAAAATCAGGTTTTGTAGAGTGGATCATTAATGCCTCTAAAACAGCTGAGGACATTTCTTTGTTTGACGATGTTCTATTTAACCCGATTTCTATTTGGGAATTAGGTAATGAAATTAAACACATTGTTTCATTAAAAGATTTTCCGAATGAAATATTACACATTTCAGGAACCGAGATTGTAACCAAATATAAATTTGGCATCGAATTATTAAAGCATTTAAATTTAGACACCACCACAATAAAAAGTGGTCTAATATCTTCTTTTAAAGATAGAGCGAAACGATGTAATGATCAAACTCTAAGTTGTGACTATTACCAAGAGAAATATAATAGAAAACTACCAAAACTTTCAGATACGTTACAAAGCATAAATCAATATTATGAAGCAGATTAAATTAGGAAATAAAATAGTTGACGACCATACGTTATATTTTATTGCAGATATAGGTGCAAATCATAACGGTTCTCTAGAAAAAGCTATTGAGTTAATTCATTTAGTTAAAGAAGCTGGAGCTGATGCAGCAAAATTTCAAAACTTTTCAGCTAAGAAGATTGTTAGCAAGTTGGGATTTGAGAATATGAAAGGTAAACTTTCGCATCAATCTAATTGGGAGAAGTCAGTTTTTGAAGTTTATGAAGATGCAAGTATTAATAAAGATTGGACACCTATTTTAAAAGCAGAATGCGATAAAGTAGGATTAGATTATTTTACTAGTCCTTATGATTTTGAATCTGTTGATTTGGTAGATCCTTTTGTGGAATTATATAAAATAGGATCGGGAGATGCCTCTTGGTTAGAAATTATAGATTACGTATTAGGTAAGGGCAAACCAACATTGTTAGCTACAGGAGCTTGTAATCTTGAGGATGTAAAACGAATGATGGCATTAGCGCTAAGCAAAACCAACGATATTGTATTAATGCAATGCAATACAAATTATACTGGTAGTGCAGAGAACTTTAAATTTTGTAATTTAAATGTTTTAAAAGCTTATAAAGAAATGTATCCTAGCACCATATTAGGATTATCGGATCACACTAGCGGTCACGCAACAGTTCTTGGTAGTATTGCATTAGGAGCTAGAGTTATTGAAAAGCACTTTACCGACAATAACAATCAAGTTGGTCCAGACCATGGGTTTGCAATGAATCCATCAACTTGGAGAGGTATGGTAGATAGATCTTATGAGTTATTGGCTGCTTTGGGTGATGGAGTAAAGCGAGTAGAAGATAATGAGAAGCAAGCTTATGTTGTGCAAAGACGATGTATTTGTGCAGCATCTAATTTAAAAGCAGGACATGTATTGTCTAAAGAAGATTTAGAACCACTTAGACCTATAGGAGAAGGCGGTTATCAACCGTACGAATTAGAGGTATTAATTGGAAAGAAATTGAAGAAAGATATTGTGTTTGGTGAGCATTTTACAAAAGAAAGTATCGTATGATAAAAGGAAAGAAAGTTGGCCTAAGAGCTTTAGAAAGAGAGGATTTAAAGTTTTTAAGAGATTGGAGAAATAGAGAAGACTTTAGAAGAAACTTTAGAGAAGTAAGAGAATTGTCTCTAACCGATCAAGAAAAGTGGTTTGAAAGTATTCAAAATACCAAACACATCAATTTCATGTTTACTATTGTAGATCTAGAAACCAATGAGCCAATTGGTGCTGCTGGTTTACTCTATATAAACTGGATTAATAGATCTGCAGATTTTTCATTTTATATTGGAAAAGACGATATCTATATTGACGATAAAGACGCTTCTTTAGAAGCTGTGAATCTATTAATAAAGTACGGTTTTTATAACTTAAACCTTAATAAAATTTGGATGGAGCTGTATGAGTTCGATACCAAAAAGATAGATATTTTTACCAATAAGTTTAACTTTAAGCAAGATGGGTTATTGAGAGAAAACTGTTTTGAAGACGGTAAATATTGGGATTCTTATTTAATATCTTTATTAAGTAAGGACTTTAAGATGTAGTATGATGAAAATCTACAATATGTAGTATGTAACTTTTTGAAAGTACTGATGTTGTATAGTTACATTTTATAATAGTTTAACTTAAGGGTTTTACTAAAAATTAAAATAGCCTTAGATATTGTCCTTGATAAAGATCATAAATTTTTTTAAACAGAATAAAAGACTATTCAGTTTTATGGCCTTGAGCTATATAGATAAAGCTGTTATTTTTTTACTTCCAATAATTGTTTTGTTTTTTTTTAGAGATAAAACTGTCTATGTCTCAATTGAGTACATATATTCGATTACCATAGTATTAGTTCCTTTAATAGACCTAGGATTATCTACCTACTTTTTCTATGAATATAGGAACTCTGACAATCATAATAATACAGTAGAAACATTTAAAAAAGTGTTTCAGAAGCTTTATTTAGTGATCTCTTTTTTAGGGTTATTCGCAATACTGCTAAATCTCTTTGTCTTTGAATACGAGAAATTTATTGTTTTTATAATTTTTAGGGTACTTTTTGTTTTAGTTACTACATTTTTGGCATCGTATTATAGATTAACAAACAAGCCAGAAAAAGTAGTTTTAATCACCTTAGTATCTAATTTTATATCACTCTCATTTCTTCTCTTTTATTTCTTTTTTGATTACGATTTTTCGCTTTGGTTAATCTTTGCCGGACAAATTCTATTTTCAGTATTTTATTTTTTTAAAAGTGCCAACATGGTTTTTTTAAGAAAACAATCTACTGTAAGTTTAAATAAAACAAAAACAATACTAAAAGGGTCGGTGTTGTTTTCTTGGCCAACTATTATTCAGATATTTTTAATAATGTATATTACTAATTATGGTAAGATTCATGCTTTAACAAATATGCCTATCGAAGACGGAGTACTTTTATCTCTTATTCAACGTTTTTCAATGGTTATATTTCTTACCCACTCTTCTTTATTGGCCTATATGGTAAAATCAATATATGTAGAAAAAAACATATTAGGCATCAATAAAAGTATACTTTTTAAATACCTAGGATTATTAATAATTACGATGATTATTGTAATGTTAATAAGTGGTATTTATTTAGTTTATAATTATGATCAAAATAATGTACAAAGACCAATATTTATAGCAACACTAATTATATTACAAACTTTCATGAGTTGTGTTTACGCTTACTTAGAATTGAATTACGGGAGAGAAAACAAAAATATAATTAAATTGTATCTGGCTATTTTTGGAGCTGTCTTGTTTTTCTCATTATTAATGTTCTTAAAAATTGATTTCTTAGAAAAAATAACATTAGCAATGTTTATTAGTACATTTGCCTCACTTTTATTAAGTGTTGCAACACTCTATAAAAGAAATTATAAGCTAGTTTAATTAAGATGATATTCAACAGAGTAGAATGAAGAAAAAGAATATATGTTTTATTTCTAATTATTACAAAACTCAAGTATTTGTAGAAATAGCAAAGACTTTAAAAAATCATAATATTGAAAGCTTTTGGATAATTCCCAACAAAAAACAATACGTTGAGCTTCAAGACATATTTCCTATGAATCAACTACTATACATAGGAAAAAAAGAGGTTTTATCATCAAATAATAATATTGAAGACCAAATAGATTTTAAGGTTAATGAATTGGTTTATGGAGATCGCGTTTTAAAGCACGAATCATCTAAATGGTCTTATGATTACTTAAACAAGCTTAGCCCTCTTTATAGCGACTTTATAACCGCTAATAACATTAGTTATGTATTTGGAGAATTAACTTGGGCACATGAGCTTATTGCATATAGATTGCTTTCACAAAATAAAGCACTAAACTGTGAATTTTTAAATCCACACACCATTAGAATACCAAATGGACGTTTTACTTTTTTTACAAATGAGTTTCAATCTAATATTTTAGAAGCAGATAAAAATTTAAATGTAAAAGGTGATTTTATTAAACTCGAAAAGCCCGCTTATCTTGCTTTAAATGATAAGTTACTAGCAAAAAAAGGTAAGTTATCTCATAATTTGGTTTTATTAAAAAACTTTATCTTTAGAACTAATCAAGACAGTAATGATCCAACGCTTTATAGCAACCCATTTTGTCAATTTAAAGTTAAAACAGCTGAAATTTATAATCGGGTTATATTTAAAAATTTCATTTCAGAAACAGCTATAGCCTCTTTACCAAAAGATAAAAAGCGCGTATTATTTACCTTGCATAAACAGCCAGAAGCATCAATAGATGTTATTGGTCGTTATTATGAAAACCAGTTAGATTTAATTCATAATATTTGGAGAATATTACCCAAAGACTATATCTTATTGGTAAAGGAACATTCTAATGCCATTGGAGATCGAAATTTTGATTTTTATAAGCGTGTAAAAAAATTACCAAATACGTATCTAATAGATAATAAAGCGGACACACATCAGTTATTAGATTCTATAAGTGCCGTTTTTACAGTATCTGGTACAATAGCATATGAAGCAGCACTAAAAAACAAACAAAGTTTCACTTTTGCACCGACATTTTTTAATAAATTAAAAGGCTGTAAACAAATAAGATGGACGGATTTTAAAGAGCATACCTTGGAGCATCTTATTAAAGGGAACAGAGAAGGCCTAGATTATTCAGAATTTTCTAATTGGCTTCTCGAAAATTCTTATGAAGGGATTATGTCTGATGCTTTTGGTGACCCAAGGAGTGTAAGCAAAGACAATATAAAAGCACTAAGCAAAGCATTTTTAACAGTTATTAAATAAATATTTTGAAACATTTAAAAGTTGATTATTATCTCCTTATAATTTGTTTACTAATAATAATGGTATTCAAGATACCAGAATATGCTTTTATACTTATAATCCCTGTATTAGTTATTTCATATTATAAGATTATTATTAAAAGAAGTATTACCACAGTCTTAATTCTAATGCTATCTTCAAGGCTCATAATGGGACCTTTAATTATAAATAATGATATATCTTTTAATATACTAAATGCAGCATGTAATTATATACCTATCTTTATTATATTAACCTATAATTTTATTACTTTAAAGCGTATTAATATCAAGAGAATTAAATCATTACAATGGACGATTCTCTTTTTATTAATGATGTTGCTATTAAGTGTTATACACCCTTCTTATGCGATATCAGAATTCCCAAAGGAGATACTTCCATTAATTTTATTTTTACTTGTTGTATTATCCAACGGAGTAGAGCAAATAAACTATATTTATCTTTTAAAGTTTTTTAGATACACGTTTGTGGCATGTGTTGTCATTTATTTGTCACCACATTTTTATGATCAAATGCGTCATTTATTCTCTGGTGCAATTATTTTTAAAGAGCCAACATATACCATAGCATTAAGAATTAGTCAATCCATTCCTAGAAATACAGGATTTGTTTTTGATTTTAGAATTATGGGACAATTGGCTTGTTTGTACTTAATTTTATTGTATTATTTAAATAAAACTAAAAGCTATTGGGACATTGCACTTTTGATTACAGTAGCTATTTTAACCTTCTCTAGAGGGCCGTTAATGATTTTAGTTCTTTTGTTATTGGCTATTTATTTACCTGAAAAAATTAGAATTACCAGAAGAGTTTTGTTAGTCATTTGCTCAACTTTTATTTTAATGATTAGTGGTATTGTGTATGTATTGAATAATGAGAATCTTCAAGAATTTGTGGGTACTTTAAACCCGTTTGGTGAGAAAAATGTGTTTTCACAACGTGGTGGATTTACAAATTATTCATTAAATAAGTTTTATGAAAAACCACTAGGTAGTGGAATAGGATCATTATCTTCACCAAATGCAGAAAATAAAATTTTTACAGGATTAACAAATTTTCATAAAAAAGTACCAGATAAAATTTATTATTATAAAGTCACAGATGCCTACTTAGCCATGTCGTTAGCAGAAAAAGGAATTATCGGATTTTTATTAATGCTATTCTCCTTTTCTGAAATATTTTTTAGGAATAGAAACCGACTGTCATTATTTTTCTTAATTGGGTTTTATATAAATGTTATTGGAACTGATATACCCAAACAAGGGTTTTATTATTTTGTTATTATTTTAGTGTATTATGCTTTAAGTAACTCAAATATTAAACAAATTGATTCTGTTAAAGTATGAATATATTAGTTGATACACATGTTTTTGATGATAAACCTCAAGGCACTAGAACATATTTAAAAGGACTATATTCTGAGCTTATTCTCTTAGCACCAGAATGGAATTTTTATTTAATAGCTAATAATATTGAGAACTTAAAAAAGGAATTTGGTATTCATAAAAATGTAATTTATGTTGAGTTACAGAGTCAGAATAAATTTTATCGTTTACTAATAGAATTACCTTTAATAATTAAAAAACACGATATTAATTATGCTCATTATCAATATATCTCTCCTCCAATAAAAAATTGCAAACAAATTATAACCAATCACGATATATTGTTTGAGCAAAAGGAATTTAAAGCATTTTTCCCATTAAAATATAGGTTGATAAATAGCTATTTATTTAAGACATCGGCTAAAAGAGCAGATATTTTGCTAACTGTTTCCGAGTATTCTAAACGAAAAATCTCTGAATTATATAAGATAGATAAAGATCATATAAAACTTACTCCGAATGCTGTAAGTTTAACTAATTCAAATTTAATAGATAATAAGGCCATTCAAAAATTAGGTAAGTATATTTTGTATGTATCTAGGGTTGAACCCAGAAAGAATCATTTAAATTTACTCAAGGCTTTTACAGAGCTAAATTTGGTGTCAAAAGGGTTTAAACTAATTTTTATTGGTAAAATGGAGGTTATATTTAATGATCTCAAATTCTTTTTAGACAACTTATCGGAAACTGATAAAAAAGCCATAATATGGTTAGAGAATATTGCTGATGAGGATTTGAAACTATACTATCAAAACTGTGAGCTGTTTGTGTTTCCTTCTTTTGCTGAAGGATTCGGCATACCTCCTTTAGAAGCGATGGTATTTAAAAAGAAAGTATTATGCTCCAAGAATACCGCTATGGCAGATTTTGGGCTTCCTGATGAAGTTACTTTTAATCCTCATGACATCAATGAAATTAAAACTAAGATAGAAGAACAATTACATAAAGATTTTGAATTAGATAATATTTACAATACTATTCTTTCAAAATTTAATTGGAAAGTAATTGCAGAAAATTATAAAGAAATAATAAGTAATCATTTTGAAAAACTTTAGTCCGATTAGTCAAATAAAAATAAAGCATCATTTTTTGTTTTTATTAATGGCAATTGTAGTTTGTTATTATGTCTTCAATCAGTATTATTTATTATCAAACCCAATAAAATCTATTGAATTGGTTTTTAGTGACAAAGTTACTAAAGAAGAAATACCAATAGTTTATATTTCTAGCAACAAAGAATCTGAAATAAGTTTCACAAAAGTTTATAGATTTCATAACACCGAAAATTTAGTTTACCAAAGTCTTCTTGATGATAAAAAAAAACTACGTAAACTTAGACTTTATTTTCCTCATCCAAATAAGACCGTTGGAATAAAATCAATTAGACTTAAATCAGGAAATGATGAGATTTCAATTCTACTAAAAAAATTTAAGAAAAGCGCTGGCATTAAATTTATAGAACGGCCTAATGAATTAAAACTTGAGACGCATATTGTCAATGGATATTTTGAGCTTCCTGAAACTTATATTTATAAATCAGACTTTATAAATATTTACCAACTTGTTTTATCATTTTTTGTTCTCTGGGTTTTAATTATAATAGTATTAAAGATTTTAAATCCCATTGAGTTTGAGGTGTTTTGTATCGGCAATTTATCAATGATTTTGTTTCTTTTGAGTATATTTTTGCCTGCCCCTATATATAATATTACGTTAATAATAATAGCTGTTTTAAACATAAAAAACATCTCATGGATAGCTATTAAATCTCAAAAGACAAATATATTAATATTAGGTTTATTTACAATATACCTCTTAAACAACCTTTTTGTTTCGGGAGAGAGTTTTAATGAACTATCCACCATAGAAAGGTTTTTGCCATTGATAATATTAGGAATAGTATTACCAGGAATATCAAATCGAAAATTCTTATCCTTGTTTCCTTATTCAGCGCTTTGTATAGGATTTTGGTTGTTATCTACTTCAGTTTTTGATGTTTATATACATCAGAATTTTAAGTTTTTATCTTTTGATTTTTTTACAAAATACCTGCATCCTGTATATTTTTCATATCTCCTGTTTTTTTCCATTTGTTTTATAGATTTAAATTATAAGGGAAAACACAAGTATATTTTAGAGTTTATTTTATTTATGTTTTTAATTTTTTGTGGATCCAAAATGGTATTTTTATTCTCATTAATGGTTATTACTATTAATTTTATAAAGAATATAAAGGTTCTATTTTTAATTTTTCCAATACTAATTGTTGTCTTTATGTTTTCACCAATAAAAAATCGATTTAATGAGGTTTTAAAAATCGATGATTTTACTATTCTTAATGAGAAACATATCGAAAACCCATATGATACTCGCATTAATGGTCTAACTTTGCGTTTAATATTATGGAGAGAAACTCTTGAAACCATGAGGTTTAAGGACTTCTTTTTTGGAAAAGGAGTTTCAAAAGAAACCAATCATCTATTAAATGCTAGATTAGAGAAATTAGGACTTAAAGAACATATTGGCTTTAATCCACACAATCAATATGTAGATACATTTTGGAGAACTGGATTTTTAGGATTTTTTGTTTTAATTGCGATTCCTTTATATAGCTTTGTACTCGGTTTAAGAAATAAAGACAAATTATTGATTCAGTTTTCTCTTTTTATGATAGCAGTTATGTTTTCAGAATCAATATTTGGTAGAGTAAACGGCATTTATTTTTTCACAACCGTAATGCTTATTTTAATAAATAGTAGTCAGTTGCATGAAAATAGGAATATTAGGAACTAGAGGAATACCAAATAATCACGGTGGATTTGAGCAATTTGCAGAATATTTTGCAGTATATCTTAAAGAAAATAATCATGAGGTGTACGTTTATAATTCCCATGACCATCCTTACCAAGATACTAAATACAAAGGAGTAAATATTATTCATGCATTCGATCCAGAGTTTAAAATAGGAACTGTAGGACAATTCATTTATGATTTCAATTGTATTAGAGATTCTAGAAAACGAAACTTTGATATTATATTACAATTAGGGTATACCTCAAATTCTATTTGGCATAAGCTATTACCAAAAGAACCCGTTATTATTACCAATATGGATGGGATGGAGTGGAAGCGCTCTAAGTATTCAAAAAAAGTTAGAAAATTTCTAAAATATGCCGAAGGATTGGCGGTTAAAAGCAGTGATTATCTTATTGCAGATTCTGTAGGTATTAGAGATTATATATTAAAAACGTATAATAAATCTTCTGAGTTAATTGCATATGGAGCAACCGTTTTTGCTAATCCTAAGAACACGGTTTTAGAAAGGTATAATTTTAAAGAGTATCAATATTGTATGATTTTGGCTAGGCTTGAGCCAGAAAACAATATAGAAACGATTATAAAAGGCTATGTAAAATCTAAATCGGTATATCCTTTAATCATTTTTGGAGGTTTAAATACTTACGGAAAAAACTTGCAGGCTAAATACGGATCAGATCCAAGAATTATCTTTGCAGGTGCCAATTATAATCAAGAAGAGTTGAACAATCTAAGATATTATTCTAGGTATTATTTTCATGGACATTCTGTAGGTGGTACCAATCCATCTTTATTAGAAGCAATGGCTTCTAATGCACTGATTATTGCTAATAATAATATTTTTAATAAAAGCATATTAGAGGAAGATGCCTTATATTTTGATAATTCAACTGATATTGAAAAACTTCTGAATGAAGATGAATCATTTCATTTAAAGCAAGCTTTTTCAGAATCGAATATTGAAAAAATTAATAGTTTTTATAATTGGAAAACTATAAATTCTCAATATGAACAATTTATTTTAGAAAAATTAAAATGAAATTAAATAAGTTGACTACAGTATTTAATCCTAGCTCTGTTTTATTTTTATTCTTAACTCTTAGCTTCTTGTTTGATTTTATTGATAAGGTTTATATTTATAATGACATTAATTTTATAAAGTTCAATAGAGTTCTTAAGTTCACTTTTCTTTTATATGCTCTAAGTGTCTTTGTTATACATTTTAAATTCTTTGTAAAAACTATAAGGTTTGTTTTAATAACATTACTATTACTTACTATTATATATCTATTAAAGGTAGGAAATTACAATGTTTACAAAATGGAATTTCTACGATACGCTTTTTTACTTGCTTCATTTCCTCTAATTTTCTATGTAATATCAAATGGTAATTTTAAATTCACTACAAAGCTCTATCAATTATTTAAATATATTATAATTATAAATACAGTACTTGTTTTATTAGGTTTAGTTTATGATATACAGGTATTTAAAACATATAAGGCAAATAGGTTTGGTTTTAATGGAATGCTTTTAAGTCAAGGATTTACTCCTTTTTTCTATTTATCTGCTACCGTGTTATTTTGGTATATGAAGGATAAAAAAATGCTAATTGTTACTATATTAATTAGCTTTCTTTCAGGTGTAAAAGGTGTCTATTTAGCTGAGTTTATAGCATTGACACTAATTGTTTTTTATGATAAAAATCTTAGTAAAGCTTTTAAAATTAAAGGCATATTGGTGCTCTTTTTCTGTTTTACAACTGTTACTATGGTAATATTGAATATATCACCTTTTAAAGAGTTAATAAAGTCCGATAGATTACTTACTGCAATTTTTTCTTATAGAATTGAATACTCAAAAGAGCTTATTTCTTTAATAACTAAAGATAATTTTAATTACCTCATTGGAGCTACAGGTATTGAGAAAGTCAGGTTAGAAATGCAAATTATTGATATTTTTCTTTTTTTTGGAATTATAGGCTTTGCAGTGTACTCTTATTTTATCTATGGTATATATAAAATAATAAAGAAAAAATATTTAGCAGTCATTTTACTGCTTACAGTAATAATTACATCTATATTTATTGGGAATTTATTTTATATACCTATGTCTTCATTGCTTATAGTATTAACTTTGTTGTGTTTAAGTAAAGATGAAGATTTTATTAAAATTAACCCGATAGCATAATAAAATATAAAGTGTATTGTATAAATCTTGTAATCTTTGATTAAAAATCATTATAATTACTGTGAAATAAGTTTCATCAAATTAAGTGAATTGAGTTTTACTTGATAAGTAATTTTAGTATAACACTACTTATTGTCATCTTGATTTTAGTCAGCTGATAATAAATTGGTTATAATTATTTCAATATCAAAATAAAAGAAAAATTTGAGTCTATTTAAGCAGGGAAGATATTCAGGATACTTAAGACCTATTTCATATATAATAGATTTATGCATTATAAATAGTATTGCCATAATTTATTTGTTAAGTGGAAAAGACCCATTAATTTTTTCAATTTTTATTTCAGTAGGTTGGGTTTTGTTATCAGTCTATTCACAGTTCTATGAAGTTTATAGATATACAAGACCTATTACTATACTTTCATTGATTGTAAAACAAACGATTTTATTTTTATTGTTTGTCTTCGCGTTTTCAGGTTTGTACCATGAATTAAAAATATATCCTAGACCAATAGTAAAATACACCTTACTTTGTTTTCTATTTATTACAATTTTAAAGTTTGCCGTTTATTATTTGCTGCAAAAATATAGAACCTCTTTAGGGGGAAATTTTAGAACTACCGTTATTTTTGGATTAAATAAAAAAACAATCGCTTTAGATAATTTTTTTAATAAAAATCCAGAATATGGTTATTCTCATAAAAAAACTTTTGACTTTAAGAAAAAAGACTATTCTTTAAAAGATTGCTTTCAATATGTTCTAGACGAAAATATTGATGAAATTTATTGTTCAATTTCCGAATTAACGAATGCGCAAATAGCAGATACAGTAGATTTTGCAGATAACAATTTAAAGATTTTAAAATTTATTCCAGACAGTAAGGAAATTTACGCCAAGAAACTTCAATACGAGTATTACGATTATATTCCTATACTAACACTTAGAACTATTCCTCTTGAAGATTCTGTAAATAAGTTTTTGAAAAGAGGTTTTGATATTTTGTTTGCCAGCTTTATGATAGTTTTTGTGTTATCATGGTTAACACCACTTATAGCTATTTTAATTAAATTAGAATCTAAAGGACCTGTCTTCTTTAAGCAATCTAGAAATGGTTTTAATTACAAAGAATTTGATTGCTATAAATTTAGATCAATGATGCCAAATGAAGATGCCCATTTATACCAAGCGACCAGAGGTGATGAGCGTGTTACTAAGGTTGGAAAATTTATTAGAAAAACAAGCATAGATGAACTCCCTCAATTTTTTAATGTTTTGTTTGGAGATATGTCTGTGGTTGGACCAAGACCACACATGGTGAGCCACACAAATATGTATGCCAAAAAAATAGATAAATTTATGGTAAGACACTTTGTTAAACCAGGTATAACAGGTTTAGCACAAACAAGTGGATTTAGAGGCGAAGTAGAAACCGATAAGGATATTATTGGCAGAGTAAGATTTGATATTTTCTATATCGAAAATTGGTCAATCTTATTAGATATCAAAATTATTTTTCAAACATTTGTTAATGCTATAAAAGGTGATGAAAAAGCCTATTAATTGATAATATGCAACCTTTAGTTTCTATTATAACTCCAATTTATAATAACGCGAATGTTATAATAGAGACTATAACAAGTGTTATTAATCAAACTTATACTAACTGGGAATTATTGCTAATTGATGATGCATCTTCAGATGACATTATGGTTGTTATAAAGCCATTTACGGAATCCGACTCACGAGTTAAACTATTTCAACACAATCAAAATAAAGGCGCAGCAGAAGCACGCAATTTAGGGACTAAAGTGGCAACAGGAAATTACATCGCTTTTTTAGATGCAGATGACCTTTGGAAAGAGAATAAGCTAGAGCTTCAGGTTAGACAACTAACAAATAATATTACAGATGTTAGTTTCGGAACTTATGAATGGATTGATGCTAAAAGTAAACCATTAAACAAAAGAGTAGTCGCCTTAAAAGAATTAAGTTATAATAAATTGCTTAAAGCTAATTATATTGGAAATTTAACAGGAATCTATAATTGCGAAAAACTCGGAAAAATATACACTAAAGATTTAAAAAAACGTCAAGATTGGTTATTGTGGTTAGAGGCTTTAAAACGAAGTGATAAACCAGCAATTAGTATTCAAGAGACCATTGCGTATTATCGTATTGCGGAAGGCTCGTTATCTTCAAATAAAACCAATTTAATAAAGCATAATTTTAATGTGTATTATAAAGGTTTAGGCTATTCTTACTTTAAATCTTCACTTTATTTAATTCAATTTTTGTTTGAACATTTATTCATTAAAACCCGTTTAATTAAATCTATAGTTTAGAAATAAACTGCTTTAGTTTTCCGGCTTTAGTTCGTTTTAGTTGAGGTACACGTTCAAAATTAACCTTAATTCCAGGTTCTAAATAACGTTCCATTTCTGCCGTAATGATTTCTTTTTGTACATTAGAAAGTTCTGTTCTACTTACAAACTGAATCATAAAGCTATCTAGTGCTAATTGTTCTATTACAAATTCTGAAACATTACCATCATTCTCAATAACACTTTTAGTTATGTAATAAAAGGTTAGACCAGCTGCTTTTTTTCCGCTTGGTAAAATAGCAATATCATTTGTTCTTCCTACTAGCTTTTTTAGAATTGGCTTTCTTAAAGTGGATTTTTCAGAAAGGATTCCTATATCACCAACATCATACCTTATTAATGGATGTGCTTTGTTATATAATGATGTAATTACAATTCTGCCTTCTTTTCCTAACGGTAAAACGTTGCCGTTAACATCGAGAATTTCAACATATAATGTCTCATTATTTACTTGCCACTCATCATTAGTATTCTGAAAAGCAATTAAATCCAATTCTGAAGCTCCATATTCATTAACCACAGGCACGCCAAATTGAGTTTCCATTAATGTTTTGTCATCATCAAATAACATTTCTGATGTAACAATACAAACTTTTAGAGTAGGGCAAACAGAGGTTAAAATAACATCTTTTTGCTTTAAATATTTAGCAAATTGCACAATAGGACTTGTGTAGCCATTAATAAAATCAAATTTATCAGTTTTAAACTTTGTCAAAGCCGTTTCAAAAGTAGCATCACTTAAATCAAAAACCGAAAACCTAAATCTATTGCTAAACCAATCTTTTAATCGTTCTTTATAATAGCCTTTTTTGTCTAACGGTATCCCATAAAAACGCGCTTGTCTAGAACTATTAAAATCAATGCCATACCAAGCAAATCTACTCATAATTTCAGCCCAAGTCATCGCGTGGCACCATTTATCCTTAGCAAAAATAAAAGGGTCTCCAGAGCTGCCAGATGTTTTATTTAAATAAACATTTTTAGTTGTGAAACCATCGCTTAATCGTTGCTCAATAGGTTGTTGTAAATTACGTTTAGTGATTATTGGTACAGAATTCCAATCATTTATTTTAATAGACGTTCCTAAGGTTTTGTAAAACGAATTATGTTCTAAATGATAAGAAATAATAGACTTTTTCTGCTCCTCTACATAAGCTTGAAAATCAGAATCGTTTTTAGCCTGAATTTTAGACAGAGCAGCTTTAGCCTCGTCTATTTTAAAGCCATTAACTTTTAAAGAAAAATCGAATAGTCGCAAGGTGTGTTTTTGCTGTTAAGGTTTGTGTAAAATAATTGTTTTTTAAGCGTAAAACCAATTATTTTTGTCCAAAGATTTTTTTATCATGAATATTTTAGTACTAGGCTCTGGCGGAAGAGAACACACATTTGCATGGAAATTAGCTCAAAGTAGTCGTTGCAAGGCTATTTTTGTTGCTCCAGGAAATTCGGGAACAGAAGCTATTGCTACCAATTTAAATATTGGTGTTACCGATTTTGAAGCGATTAAATCTGCCGTTTTAGATCATAAAATTGATTTGGTAGTTGTTGGACCAGAAGATCCATTAGTGCAAGGTGTTCACGATTTCTTTTTGCAAGATGAAGCTTTAAAACATGTTTCAGTTATTGGACCACAGAAAGCAGCGGCTGAGTTAGAGGGAAGTAAGGAATTTGCTAAAGAATTTATGGTTCGCCATAACATTCCTACAGCAGCTTACGAGAGTTTTACAAAAGCTAATGTGGAAGATGGCTATAAATTTTTAGAAACCTTAAGTGCACCATACGTTTTAAAAGCAGATGGTTTAGCTGCTGGTAAAGGCGTATTAATTCTTAATGATTTACAAGAAGCTAAAGACGAACTTAAAAGCATGCTTGTAGATTCTAAATTTGGAGAAGCTAGTACTAAGGTAGTAATTGAAGAATTTTTAGATGGTATTGAACTGAGTTGTTTTGTACTTTCAGATGGAAAGGATTATAAAATTTTACCAACTGCAAAAGATTACAAGCGCATTGGAGAAGGAGATACAGGTTTAAATACAGGCGGAATGGGAGCTGTGTCACCAGTACCTTTTGCAACAAAAGAATTTTTAGATAAAATTGAAAACCAGATTGTAATTCCTACGGTTGAAGGTTTAAAGAAAGATAATTTACCATACGTTGGCTTTATTTTTATTGGATTAATCAAAGTAGGTGATGAGCCTAAAGTGATTGAATACAATGTAAGAATGGGAGATCCAGAAACAGAAGTTGTTTTACCAAGATTAAAATCAGATTTGGTAGATGTTTTTGAAGCGATGGCAAATCAAACCTTATCTAAAGTTAATATTGAAATTGATGAGCGTGCTGCTACAACTGTGGTATTAGTATCTGGTGGATATCCTGAAGCTTACGAGAAAGGTAAAGAAATTACAGGAATAGAGACTATTACAGATTCAATTGTTTTTCATGCAGGTGCAAAGTCTCAAGATGGTAAAGTGGTAACATCAGGAGGTCGTGTAATGGCAATTACGTCTTACGGAAATACGTATCCAGAGGCCATAAAAAAATCTTACCAAAGTATAGATAAACTAAACTTTGATAAGATGAATTATCGTAAAGATATTGGTTTCGATTTATAAACCAATAAGAGATTTATAAATAAGAGTGAGAAGAAATACTTTTGTCCTCCTCATTATTATCACTGTACTTTTTAAGTTGTAGCATCCAATATACCATTGCCACAAAGCCTACAGCCATAAAAATCCAAGACATAAAATTAGCGCCAAACCAGCTTTCTAATTCTAATGCTCTAAGGCCATCAAAAGGTGCGAATAATACATTCACAAATAAATCCGCTATTCCATTAAAGAAATCATTCATAACTTTATAAATTTACAGCAATTCTAATTATTAATATAGAATTGGAATCGAGCAGCAAAAATACAAAAAGAGTTCATGATTACAAGTATTTTTAGTAAATCTAAGCCCATAAACTTCATAATTGTTGCAGTTTATGTGTCGCTTCTTTTTGTGTTTTCTTCATATAAAAATCTTTTTTTAGACTTAAATACGACTTTATTTACACTTGTTAACTGGGTAATTACGTTGTTTTTAATTTTTTTACTCGATTTTATTGTTGCTAAAAACAATTTAACTCAAAGAAATAGTTACGCTATAATGACTTTTGGGCTGCTACTAGGCGTTTTCCCAGAAGTTATGGCACATTTAGAGATATTAATATCTAATTTATTTATACTTTTTGCTTTAAGAAGGCTTATTAGTTTACATACTAAATTAAACATTAAAAAGAAGCTGTTTGATGCTGCATTTTGGATTACCATTGCATCATTTTTCTTTTTTTGGTCAATTTTGTTTTTTGCTTTGGTGATTGTAGCACTCATTTATTATTCTCAGAACGATTTTAAAAATGTAATTGTTCCATTTACAGGGTTTATTGCGGCATTAATATTGTTCTCTATTTACAATGTTATTATATATGATGAATATTTTAGAAGTACAGATTTTGAGCGCTATGCTAGTTTAGATTTTACAGCTTATAATAGTAAAGAAAATATTTTAAGATTTACTATGTTATTTAGCTCCTTTGTTTGGACGCTATTGTATTTTTTTAAAAACTTTACGGATAAAAACAAAAAACTAAAACCCTCTTATTTTTTAATTGCTTGGACTTCTATTATAGCTGTATTAGTTGCAATTATTGCTCCAATAAAGAACGGAAGTGAATACCTGTTTTTGTTTGTTCCATTTTCTATAATAATGGCAAATTATATAGAAGTAATCTCAGAACGATGGTTTAAAGAAGTTTTTATCGCTCTATTTATTATTATTCCAATTGTTAGTTTATTGCTGTAATTTATTACCAAAAGCTAAATCACCTGCATCACCTAATCCAGGAATGATATACCCTTTTTCATTGAGTTTATCATCTATTGCTGCTATCCATAAATGAACATCTTTATTAAACGCATTAGAAACATAATTAACACCTTCCTCAGCACCAATAACACTTACTAAATGAATCTCTTTAGGTGTTCCAAATGGTTTTAAGGCCTCAAAAGTAGCAACCATAGATTGTCCTGTAGCTAACATAGGATCCGCTAAAATTAAAGTTTTACCCTCTAAACTAGGACACGCTAAATATTCAACAATAATTTCAAAACTATCTGGATTATGTTTATGCTGTCTATAAGCTGAAATAAAAGCATTTTCAGCAGCATCAAAATAATTTAATAAACCATTATGAAGCGGAACACCTGCTCTTAAAATTGAGCATAGTACAATGTCTTTTTTATGTAACACAGTTGTAGAAGTGCCTAAAGGTGTTTCAATATTATGTGGCTCAAATTGTAGCGATTTACTCAATTCATAACCCATAATTTCACCAATACGCTCAATATTTCGCCTAAAACGCATACTGTCTTTTTGAGTTGTTTCATCTCTTAATTCAGACATAAAAGTATTTAAAATTGAAGGTGTTTTAGATAGGTTATGAATTTGCATAATATGTAAATTAGTTCTGTCGCTAAAGTTAATAATTCAAACTATATTTGCATATAATAAATTGATTTCATTATGTTTTCAGAAAAAGCAAACTCCATTTTTCAAGAGGTTATAAAAAACTACAAAGTTTTAAATACTGTAGATCAGCCTTTTACAAATAAGTACGATAAGGACCAGGATTTAATAGCGCATTTACTTTACAGAAAATCTTGGATAGATACTGTTCAATGGGCTTACGAAGATATTATTAGAGACCCAAACATTGATCCTGTTGCGGCTTTAAAGTTAAAACGAATGATTGATGCTTCTAACCAAGATAGAACAGATACGGTAGAATTTATTGACAGTTATTTTTTAGATAAATATAAAGACGTTACTGTAAAAAGTGACGCTAAAATTAATTCTGAAAGTCCGGCTTGGGCAATTGATAGACTATCAATTTTAGCGCTTAAAATTTACCATATGCATCTCGAAACCGTAAGAGAAGATGCAAGTGAGGCACACAAAGCAGCTTGCCAGAAGAAATTGGATGTATTGTTAGAGCAACGTGTAGATTTAAGCACTGCTATTGATGATTTATTAGAAGATATATCTAAAGGGGATAAGTACATGAAAGTTTATAAACAAATGAAGATGTACAATGACGATGAACTTAATCCTGTTTTAAGAGGACAGAAATAATTATCTAAATAAACCTATCAGGTTTTTAAAACTAGATAGGTTTGGTACAACATGCCCAAACCAAAACACATACTAGTCTTTAGGTTTTCTGCAATGGGAGACGTAGCAATGACAGTGCCTGTGTTGCGAGCATTGACCAAGCAGTATCCCAAACTTACTATCACCGTTGTTACCAGAGCATTCTTCAAACCTTTTTTTCGAGATTTAGAAAATGTAAGTGTTTTTGAAGCCGATTTAAAAGGCAGGCACAAAGGCGTTTTAGGACTTTATAAATTATCTAAGGAACTAAAAGCACTAAATTTTGATGCTGTTGCCGACTTACATAATGTTTTACGAAGTAAGATTTTAAAATTCTTTTTCTTCGGAAAAAAAGTAGTGCAATTAAACAAAGGGCGAGCTGAAAAAAAAGCATTAGTTACTGGCCAAAAGTTTGTACAATTAAAAACCACACATCGACGTTACGCTGATGTTTTTGAGGCTTTGGGTTGCTCAGTAGATTTAACGGAACCAAGCTTTGCAAAACCTAAATCTTTATCTGAAAAATTAAAATCTTTTATTTCAACAGCAGACTTAAAAACTATAGGAATTGCACCTTTTGCAGCTCACCAAAGTAAAATGTATCCTTTAGAAAAAATGGAAAGTATAATAAAAGAACTTTCTAAAAATTATAATATTATTTTATTTGGAGGTGGAAAAAAGGAAGAGGATGTTTTAAGTCAGTTTGAAACCAAATTCAACAACGTAAAATCTGTAGCAGGAAAATTAAAGTTAGATGAAGAATTAAATCTTATTTCAAATTTAGACCTAATGCTAGCAATGGATTCTGGCAATGCACATATGGCTGCAATGTTGGGTAAAAAAGTGATTACTATTTGGGGCGTTACACATCCTTTTGCTGGTTTTGCGCCATTTAATCAACCAAAAGATTTTGCGCTCACAGCTAATAGAGAACTATTTCCTTTGATTCCAACATCTATTTATGGAAACAAATATCCCGAAGGTTATGAAAATGTAGCAGGTACTGTGCTCATTGAAGATATTATAAAAAAAATTAAGACTAGTTTATGAAGTTAGAGTATGTGTTAGAGCAAGATGATTTTGTTAATTACCACTTGTTTTTAATTTCAGAAAGTAAACAATCAAAAATATTTCTAAACTTTTTGAGAGTTGGAATTACTGTTGCTTTTATTTTTATGAGTTATAAAATATATAATCAAGGTAGAATGTTTTTAGCAATTATTGCAGGTTGTGTTGCTGTTTCTTTTTTTCTTTTTTTTGGTAAATTGTATAAATCAAAATTAAAAAAATTCTATTCAGAGAATGTAAAAAGAGATAATTCTAACAGAATAGGAGAACTTGAAACTATAGAATTTGAAAATGACTATTTAATTACAAATACTAAAATTGGAGCAGGTAAAATTAAGGTCTCAGAGATTCAAATTATTAATGAAACACAAGACAATTTTTTTATAAATATTTTAAATAATCCGACATTAATAATACCTAAAAGAGGAATTGAAAATATAGAATTAGTCAAACAAAAATGGAAAGACTTAAAAGTCCCAATGGCTGATTATCTTTCTTGGAAGTGGTAAAGACTTTGTTAAAAAACAACTTGCACTGAATTTATTTGACTACTTTTTCAGGGTTTTCATTAATAACTGCTGTAAAGAAACTGCGACCTTTCATGTTTTAAAACATGAAAGGTCGCAGTTTCTTTTTACATAAGTAGCTAGTTCCCTTCCTTTTGAAGGGTTAGGGAAGGCTATTTAAACATCATCATAATCAACAGCAACCGTAGCTGAAGTAGGATGTGCTTGACAAGTTAATATCAATCCTTCTGCAACTTCGCTATCCGTTAAAATATTGTTCTGACGCATTTCAGCTGTACCCTCTGTAAGCTTCGCTATACAACTACTACAAATTCCACCTTGGCAAGAGTAAGGTGCATCAATATCTTGTTTTAGAGCTGCATCAAGTATTGTTTGTTTTTGAGACATGTTGAATTCAAATTCTTCTTCATCTACTATTACTTTAATCCTTGTTTCACCAGAAGGTAAATCTGTTGAAGAAACTTCAGCTTCAGCTTTAACAGGTGCTGTAAATAATTCAAACTTAATAGCTTTTTCTTTCACACCATTTTCAATTAAAACATCTTTTACGGTATGAATCATTTGTTCTGGTCCACACAGATAGAAATTTTCTATGGTAACACCTTTGTACTTGTTTTTAACAATAAGGTTAACTGTACTCTTTTCAATACGTCCAAATAAAGCGTCTTCTTCTTGCGCCTGACTGAAAATAAAATGAACATGAAAACGATTACCATATGTCTTTTCTAACTGAAGTAATTGATCAGTAAACATGGTATCATTTAAGGTTTTATTTCCGTAAACCAATATGAAATTACTGAAAGGTTCTTCCTCTAACAGCGTTTTAGCAATACTTAGAATTGGTGTAATTCCGCTTCCTGCGGCAAAAGCAGCAACAGTTCTGGTTTTAGCAGCATTTGCTTCAAATATAAATCTACCATTTGGTTCTGCAACCTCTAATGTATCACCCGCTTTTAATGTATTGTTAGCGCAAACAGAAAAAGTACCATTTTCAACGGCTTTAACAGCAACGGTTACATTTCCGCTACCTTGAGAAGCACAAATAGAGTAATCTCTGCGGATGTCTTCACCATTAATAGTGGTTTTTAAGGTGATATATTGTCCGGCTTTAAAGCTGAATTTTTCTTTAAGATTTTCAGGAATATTAAACGTAATAGCAACAGAACTGTCCGTTACTTTATCAACTGATTTTATAGTGAGTGAATGAAATTGTGACATTATAAATAATTTTGTGCAAAGATAACTAATCTTCTAGAGACCTGATAGGTTTTTGTAAAGACCTGCAAGGTTTCACCATGCATGTAGGTTTTAAAAATGACAAAAGACATACCTAAGTTTCTTATACATAAGAAAATTATGTATATATTTGTAGTACAATGAGCAATTCAAAATTATATAAAGGGAGTTTAAACACTATTATTTTAAAGCTTTTAAATGAGCACGATAAAATGTATGGTTACGAGATTACCCAAAAAGTAAAGGCATTAACCAAAGGCGAACTTAAGATAACAGAAGGCGCCTTATATCCTGCGTTACACAAGTTAGAAGCTGAAGGTTTATTAGATGTTGAAGTCGCAAAAGTAGACAACCGATTGCGTAAATATTACAAGCTCACTGAAACCGGAACCAAAGAAACGGTTAATAAGCTTGAAGAATTAGCAGACTATATTAAAACGATGCAAGCCTTAGTAAATCCTAAATTGGCTTAATCATGGTTGATCTCGCAGGTTTTCAAAACCTAGCAGGTCTAAATTTGATTATTAAATAATGAAACTAACAAAACAAGAAATACAATTCATAGACAACTACCTCATTAAAAACGAGGTTAAGTTTTGGGATGTGCGTTTAGAATTACTAGACCACATTGTTTCTGCGGTTGAAGATAAAATGACTAACGAAGGAATTTCTTTCAATGAAGCTTTGCTAGATGTTCATAGAGGTTTTGGTAATCAATTTATTGAATTTGGTGTTTCAAAAAATAAGATTTTTGAAAAAGGACTGTATCAGAGTAATGCTGGATTTAAGAAGTTTACAAGACAAAAACAAAAAGAACTAGGTAGAAAGTATAGAAAAATCACTTGGAAACAACTTAAAATAAAGCTCACTAGTGTAAAGTTTTTAATGGAATATATAGTCCTTATTCTGTTCTTTGTTTTTATTTATAAGTATTTTCCAAAAGCTTGTTTTTTTACTGGATTGTTAGTGTTGGTACTTCCTACTTTCTATTCTGCTTATTATTACTTTAAAAATAAATCTACGCGAAAATCCTTAAACTTTGCGATGGCTACAAGTTCAGCAATGGCAGTTTGGTCAATTTATAACCTTTCATTCTACATATTAAAGGAGAATTATGACAATGTTGCTGATATGCCTCAGATTTATTTTGTAGTTGTTGCTTGCTTGTTTTATCCAATGATAAGAATCAATCTTGAAGTTTATAAAAAAGTTTATGAGGAAAATAAACGAACCTATAATCTCAAATTATCGTAAATGAAACTAACCGAATCCCAAATACAAGAACTCTACACCTTTACAAGGCAACATTTTGTAGAGCACTACGATTTACAAACCGAACTCGTAGATCATTTAGCCAATGATATTGAAACGCAGTGGCAAGAGCAACCAAAACTCAGTTTTGAAAATGCCAAAAACAAGGCCTTTAAAAAATTTGGCATTTTTGGTTTTATGGATGCCATTGAGCAAAAAGGAAAGGCGATGAATAAACGTTACAGAGGTTATTTGTGGAACGAGTTAAAAAAATGGTTCGAGATTCCGCAGGTATTTGCGATTATATGTTTGTTTCTTGTGTTTTATTTATCTTTCACATCTTCATTCGCAATTGAGTTGGCAATAGCATATTATGTTATCGTAGTTGTTTGGTCTATGACAAAGAGCTTTATGTTGAACAAACAATTTAAACGAAGAAAAAAAGCATCCAATAAAAAATGGCTATTAGAAGAAATGATTTTTAAACAGGCAGGAGGTGCTTCATTATTTTTTTTGTCTCAGATTTATAATATTCATTTATTGACAGGAGATTTTTTATCTAACTCTTATGTAATTATATTGTTATCAATGGCGTTTACTATAATTGCTTTAGTTTATTACATAAGTTTTGAACTCATCCCAAACAAAGCCGAAAAACTACTAAATGAAACCTATCCAGAATTTAGTTTGTAACAAAACATCACTTTTTAATACTTATTACGCAAACCAACCCATCATAACATTATGATAAAACATTTTCTTAATCTAGAATGGAAGCAGTATTTCCGTTCCTCGTATTGGCAAAAAAATTTAGCCATTAATATCTTATTGGTATTTTTTGCGCTTTATTTTATTGCCATGTTCCTAGGCTTAGGCTTTGGATTACTTTTTATTCTTAAAAAAACGTTTCCAGACCAAGATCCATTTGTAATTGTTAATGGTTTTATTTTTTACTGGATTATAGTAGATTTAATGATGCGCTTCTTTTTACAGAAACTGCCTGTAATGAGTGTTAAACCACTTTTAACACTTCCTATTAAACGCTCAACAGTTGTAAATTTTGTTTTAGGAAAATCAGTAGTGTCCTTTTTTAATTTTTTACCACTATTTGCTATTATTCCATTTAGTATTATGCTAATTGAAGATGGATTTTCTACTTCTATGGTTTTAACATGGATGTTTACCATGATTATTTTGGTGCTTATTATTAATTTCTTAAACTTTATAATAGAAGCCTTTTCTGCTGAAAAAGAACTATCATTTCTACCTATCATTTCGGTTGTAGGTGTTTTATTTGGGTTAAATCATTTTGGATTCTTACCAATGAATACGTTAATTGGTGATGCGCTGATGTCAATTGCTAATAATCCAATTCTTATTATTATTCCTATAACCATTTTGGTAATATGTTATGCATTCAATTTTAAACTTTTAAAAAGCAAACTGTTTTTAGATAGCTCACTAAAATCTAAAGTAGCAGAAGTTAATGCTGCAGATTTATCTTGGACAGAGCGTTTTGGAGATGTTGCTCCATTTATGCAGTTAGATTTAAAACTTATCTGGAGAAATAAACGTACAAAATCCATGGCGTTTTTATTATTGATTGGTGTTCTGTACGGTTTGTTCTTTTATCCACAACCTATGTATAGAGACTTGCCTTTTATGTCTGCTTTTATTGGGATTTTTTCAACAGGCTTTTTCCTAATCAATTTCGGACAATTTATTCCAGCTTGGGATAGTGGTTATTACAAACTACTAATGAGTCAAAATATTAAATATGAGCAATATTTACGATCAAAATTTATCTTAATGATTATTAGTGTGGTGCTACTTTTTGTACTAGGCATTCCTTATGTATATTTTGGATACAAAATTTTAATTGCACATTTTGCCGCAGCTATTTATAATATAGGAGTAAACACACATGTAATACTTTGGGGTGGATCTTTTAATAGAAAAAAGATAGAATTAGATAAAAAAGCAGCCTTTAATTATCAAGGTACGGGAGCAGTACAATGGTTAATTGGTATTCCGCTAATGTTGGTTCCAATGGCACTATTTGGACTTGTAAACTGGCTAGCTGGTTTTGCTGCTGCAATAGCTTTATTAATTCTTCTTGGTGTTGTTGGCATTGTTTTTCATAAAAAATTAATGAAAGGCATTACTAAAAAATACCTCGATTCTAAATACAAAATGATTGACGCTTTTAGTCAAGATAACTAATACAATACAACCATGATTTATACAAAAGACCTTTCAAAAGCATATAAAGGAACAACGGTTCTAAATATTGAAGAATTATCCATTCCTAAAGGCCAAAGTTTTGGTTTAGTTGGAAATAATGGCGCAGGAAAAACAACCTATTTCAGCCTATTACTAGATTTAATTAAACCTACTACAGGAAATATTACAAGTAATGAAGTAGTTGTTGATCAAAGTGAAGATTGGAAACCATTTACGTCATCATTTATAGATGAGAGTTTTTTAATAGGTTACTTAACACCAGAAGAATACTTCTATTTTATAGGAGAATTAAGAGGACAAAACAAGGCTGATGTTGATAGTTTAACGGCTCAGTTTGAAGATTTCTTTAACGGAGAAATTATAGGAAAGAAAAAATACCTTAGAGATTTAAGTAAAGGAAACCAAAAGAAAGCCGGAATTGTAGCCGCATTAATTGGTAATCCTGAAGTCATCATCTTAGATGAGCCATTCGCTAACCTAGACCCAACCACACAAATAAGACTAAAACAAATTATAAAAGATTTGGCCAAAAAACAAGGTGTAACCGTTTTAGTGTCTAGCCACGATTTAATGCATGTTACAGACGTTTGTGAACGAATAGTTGTGTTAGAAAAAGGAAATGTGATTAAAGATTTAGAAACCAATCCTACAACTTTAAAAGAACTCGAGGCTCATTTTGGAAGCAGTGCAATTGTTTCTCAAGAGGAAGAATAATAAGCCTTTATAAAATATTAAACTCGCATCTATTTCAATAGTTACGAGTTTTTTTGTGCTTCATAGTTATTGTAAAGCTCGAAAATCCTTTAAATAACATCAAAAATTCAAAAAGATGCTTATTTTTACCAACCAACACACTAAACAAAGTGTTTTTCAGTTATCTATTAACCAAATAGAACCAACGTTTGAAAACCTATTACAAAATCATATTATCCCTATTTTGCGTCGTAATGCTTATTCAAAGCTGTTCGCGTAAAAATGATAAATTCTTAAATAGAAAGTTTCATGCCACAGCTACAAAATATAATGTGCTATATAACGGCAATATTGCATTGCAACGTGGTATAGAAGGTGTGAACAATGAGTATACAGAGAACTTCTGGGAGCTTTTACCAATAGAAAGGATGGATGTGTCCGAAGATATTTTTCTTCCTGGTCAGACAAAAAATGCAGATTTTGAACGTGCAGAAGAAAAAGCCATCAAAGCCATTCAAGTCCACGGAATGAATATTGGAGGAAAGGAAAAAAATCCTCAAATAGATGAGGCTTATTTACTTTTGGGTCAAGCACGTTATTTTGATCAGCGTTTTGTGCCAGCTATGGCAGCTTTTAATAATATTCTAAATAAATATCCAACAAGCGATAAAATAAATCAGGTTAAAATTTGGCGCGAAAAAACCAATATGCGTTTAGATAATAATGCTGGTGCCATTGAAAAATTAAAACGACTATTAGAAGAAGAAAAAGAAGATATTGAAGGTCAGGATTTAGCAGATGCAGCAGCAGCATTAGCTCAGGCTTACTTAAATACAAAATCTAATGATAGTGCTATTGCTCAATTAACGATAGCCGCTGAAAACACAAAAATCAAAAGAGAAAAAGCGCGTTATCATTTTATAAAAGGTCAATTATATAATCAATTTGGTGAAAAAGATAGTGCAAACGTAGAGTTTGATGCTATAATAGAGATGCATCGCCAAGTACCAAGGTCTTTTTACATTAATGCTCATTTAGAAAAGTCTTATAACACAGATGCTTCAAATATAGATGATATTGAGTTTGAGGAATATCTTACAGAATTAGAGGAGAACAGAGAAAACAGACCATTTTTAGATAAAATTTATTATCGTATTGCAGAATATCATCGTAATAAAATGTCAGATAGTCTTGCTGAGGTTTATTATAATAAATCACTAAGAAAAACAACTTCAGATAAGTACTTAAAGTCACTTAGTTATGAAACTTTAGGTAATATGTATTTTGATAAGAATGTTTACAAAACTGCAGGTGCATATTATGATTCTACGTTAACTGCGATGGTTAAAAACACCAAACCATATAGAGTTATAAAAAAGAAACGCGATAACCTAGATGATGTTATTTATTACGAAGGTATTGCTCAAACCAACGACAGTATTCTAAAAATGGTTAGTTTACCAAAGGCAGAGCAATTAGCGATTTATACAAAATTTGCAGAAGACCAAAAGTTAAAGGAGATAGAGGCAAAAAAAGAACAAGAAGACGCCTTAAAAAGACAGAAGAGTCAATCGAGCCCAATTACCTCTGTTAATAATAACCAAAGGAGTCAAGGCATAGGAAATCCTGCAGGTACAACTAGAGATTTGCAAACATTAAGTGGAAGTAAAAACAATAGCACATTTTACTTTTACAACACAACAACAGTAGCTTATGGTAAAAGTGAATTTTTGAAAATTTGGGGAGACCGTAAACTTCAAGATAATTGGAGGCATTCAAATCAAAGGGCAGACGTAACAAATACTGTTAAAAGTGATAGTTTAACAGATTCTAGCGTAGAAGATTTACGTTTTAATCCTGAAACTTATTTAGCATCTTTACCTACTAAACAAACCGAAATAGATAGCATAGCTAAAGAGCGAAACTTTGCTTATTACCAATTGGGTATCATTTATAAAGAAAAATTTAAAGAGTTAGAATTAGCAAAATCAAAACTAGAAAAGCTTTTAAGTAACAACCCAGAAGACCGATTAATTCTACCATCAAAATATAATTTGTATCGAATTTATGAAGAATTAGGATTAATTAGAAAAGCAGATGCCATTAAAACAGCGATAATTAATGAGTATCCAGACTCTCGTTATGCTGAAATTCTTTTAAACCCACAGTCAGAATTATCTAAAGACGAAAATAGTCCTGAGGCTATTTATACAAAGCTATATCAGCAGTTTAATGATGAAGAATATGCGTCAGTAATTACAGAAGCAGAAACACAAATAAAACGATTAGAAGGTGATAATTTTGTTCCTAAATTCGAAATTTTAAAAGCTTCAGCAAAAGGGAGACTTTATGGATTTGAAGCTTATAAAGAAGGTATAAATTACATTGCTTTAACTTATGTTAATACAGAAGAAGGAAAAAAGGCACAAGAAATAATAGATAATGCTTTTCCTGTGTTAGCGAAAAAGGAATTTATAGCAGATGATACTACTGAGAAATTTAATGTGATTTTTCAATTTCAAAATAGTCTAAAAGAAGATATCGATGGCTTTATTAAAATTTTAGATGAAGAAGTCGCTAAAGTAAAATACTTTGACCTTAGGACATCAAAAGACGTTTACGACGAAAACACTACATTTGTAGTTGTTCATGGATTAAAAAGTATAGGTGGTGCAAAAGGATTTGCAGAACTGCTAAAAACAGAAGAAAAAGATAAAAGAGGACGACCAATTAAACCTAAAATTACACGACCTTATTTTGCAATTTCATCACCAAATTATGCTATAATTCAAAGGCATAAAAACTTAAATGCGTATTTAAAATTAGAGTAATTTAAAACCAAATCAACATGTTTTCTCCAGACAAAAAAAAACAAAAACACTCAAGCATGGAAGCAACCACACAACAAAATATAATAGCTCAAGGCACTAAAATTGTAGGTGATATAGCAAGTCAAGGACCATTTAGAATTGACGGAACTGTAGAAGGAAATGTTAAAACCTCAGGTAAAGTGGTTGTGGGTAAATCAGGCTATATTAAAGGTACCTTGCAAGGTGAAAACGCAGATTTTGAAGGTAAATTTTCTGGTAAATTAATATTGTCTGGTACTTTGTCCTTGAAGTCAACTGCACATATTGAAGGCGAAGTACATATAACTAAATTAGCTGTAGAGCCAGGCGCAACGTTTAACGCAACGTGCAGTATGAAAGGTACAGTTAAGTCATTATCTAACGAAGCAAGTAGACCACAACCAACGCAAAGTGCCCAAGCTAAATAAAAACGGTCCAAGTAAGTTTTTAAGATTTACTTCAGTTGCGTTTCAAATGGGAGGCACAATTTTTCTTGGTAATTATTTAGGAAAATGGCTAGATGTTAAATACGACAAAGATTTCTGGGAAACTACAATCACTCTTTTTTCTGTATTTGCCTCCATGTATTTGGTGATATCTCAAGTTATAAAAGTTTCTAAAGAAGATGATTAAAACACTTATGGTCTACATAATATCTTTTATGGTATTGTTTTTAGGCGTTCATTTTTTTCAAGATTTTATTCTAAATTATTTTGATATAACAGTAAGATATAGCCTTTGGGATATCAATTTGTTTTTTGCAGTATCATCTTTAGTAATTTGTTTTCATCTTAAAGTCTTTTCATTAAAAAAGAGCCTACAGCCACAATTAGGCTTCATCTATTTACCGACTCTTTTTGTTAAAGGTATTTTCTTTTATATATTATTTCAATCTAAAGTATTTGATTTAGAAACTTTATCAACTGTAGAACGATTAAATCTTCTAATTCCCCTATTCTTGTTCTTAGGTCTAGAAGTGTATTTTGTCGTAAAAACCATTTCTAAAAACGAGACCTAAATAATAAGCACAAAAACCCATTGTTATTTTAATAAATTACGTACTTTTGCACCGAATTTGAAAAGAGTGGTTTTTTTGATTTTATAACAATGAAGGTATTTCAACAAAGTTTTAAATTTTTAGCACTTGCAATTTTAGTGTTCTTATCTACATCTATTTACGCAAAATCTTCTAACGAGGATGGTGGACAAGTAGATACTAAAAAAGAAGTAGAGGATTATATATTACATCATATCCAAGACTCCCATGACTTCTCTTTATTTTCTTACACAAGCGACGAAGGTGAGCGTAAGCATTTTGGTTTTCCGTTACCAGTTATACTTTGGTCTTCTGATGGACTAAAAACTTTTATGTCTTCTGAATTTCATCATAATGATGATGGGCACGTAATTGTTGAAAAAGACGGTTTAAAATTCGCGAAAATTCATTCAAAAATATACGAATTAGAAGAAGGAGCTACTGCTGTAAATTTTGATGCAGATCACCATGCAACTAATGCACATAAAGTATTAGATTTTTCAATTACAAAAAGTGTGTTTGGTGTTTTGGTTATTGGTCTGTTAATGTTATTCTGGTTTTCTAGTTTAGCAAGACAATACAAGAAAAAACAAATCCCAACAGGTTTTGGTCGTGTATTAGAGCCTTTAGTACTTTACGTTAGAGACGAAATCGCTAGACCAAATATTGGAGAGAAGCATTACCGAAGATTTACAGGTTATTTGTTAACTGTATTTTTCTTTATTTGGTTTTTAAACCTTGCAGGTTTAACACCATTAGGTTTTAACGTTACTGGTCAGTTAGCGGTAACAGCTTGTTTAGCTATCTTCACACTTATAATATATACGGTTAGTGGGAATAAAGATTATTGGATGCACATTTTGTGGATGCCAGGTGTTCCTGTCTTAATTCGCCCGGTTTTAGCTATAATTGAATTAGCAGGTGCCTTAATTATTAAACCATTCTCATTATTAGTTCGTTTATTTGCTAACATTTCTGCTGGTCACATTGTAGTAATGAGTTTAATTGCCATTATGTTTACGTTAAAGGAGTCTTTAACTGTTCCTGGTGCAATGGGATTATCATTTGTGTTGTCATTTTTTATATTACTAATCGAAGTTTTAGTAGCGTTTTTACAAGCATATATTTTTACAATGCTTTCAGCTTTATTTATTGGTATGGCTGTGGCAGAACATGATCATGAACACGAGCACGATGAGCATGGGCACGAAGTCGCAACTGCGGAAGACGTAAGAGGAGATTTCATTTAATAAGAGTTTTTTTAATTTAACTATATAAATTTATTTACTATGTACAATTTAATTGGAGCAGGATTAATCGTAATCGGAGCAGGTATTGGACTTGGTCAAATTGGTGGAAAAGCAATGGAAGGTATTGCTCGTCAGCCAGAGGCGACAGGTAAAATTCAAACAGCGATGATTATCATTGCAGCACTTTTAGAAGGTTTAGCATTTGGTGCTTTATTCTTAGGAAAATAAGAACCAAATCAAAATTTACAAAAACACTATCCTGTAACGGTTGGTTGCAGGACGTGTTTTTAAATTAAAAAAAGACAAAACACTTAATTACTTAATAATATGGATAAGTTATTAAACGATTTTTCACCAGGTTTATTTGTAGTGTCAACAATACTTTTATTGGCATTAATTGCACTTATGGTAAAATTTGCATGGAAACCAATTCTTAATTCATTAAATGAAAGAGAAGAAGGGATTCAAGGTGCATTAGATGCTGCTGAAAAGGCAAAGCGTGAAATGGCAAATCTTCAAGCAGATAACCAAAAGTTGTTGCAAGAAGCACGTTTAGAGCGCGAAACAATGCTTAAAGAAGCACGTGAGCTTAAAAGCAAAATGATTGCAGATGCAGAAACTGAAGCAAAAGCACAAGCCAATAAAATGATCTCTCAAGCACAAGAAGCTATAACTAGCGAAAAGAAAGCAGCCATGGCAGAATTAAAAAGTCATGTAGCAGGTTTATCTTTAGATATTGCAGAAAAAGTAGTGCGTAATGAATTATCTAACAAAGACAAGCAACTTAAGTTGGTAGAAGATATGTTAGGTGAAGCAACTTTAAACTAAGATAAATGTCAGGATCAAGAGCAGCCATTAGATATGCTAAAGCCGTATTAAGTATAGCAACGGATCAAAAATCTGCTGAAGTAGTAAATAGTGATATGAAATCTATTACTAAAGCTATTTCGGGTAGTGAAGATTTAAACCAGATGCTTCAAAGTCCTATTGTTAAATCATCTGATAAAAAATCGGTATTAATCTCTGTATTTAAAAATGCAAATACAGCTACAATTAATTTAATAGATACTTTAATTGCTAATAAAAGGTTACCATTATTAAATGATGTAGCTTCAAGTTACATACAGTTGTACGATGAGATGAGAGGGAGTCAAGTTGCATCAGTAACTACAGCGATTCCGTTAACTGAAGATTTAAAAACTAAAGTGTTAGCTAAAGTTAAAGAACTTACAGGAAAAGAAGCAGAAGTAGAAAACATTATAGATGAAAGCATTTTGGGTGGTTTCATATTACGAGTTGGAGATATTCAGTATAATGCGAGTATTTCAAATAAACTAAATAAATTAAAAAGAGAATTTACATTAAACTAAATTGATTTTGTTCTTAGAGCATTGCTAAGAGAATCAAAATCTAATATCTAAAATAAGATGGCAGAAGTAAAACCAGCTGAAATATCAGCAATCTTAAAACAACAACTTTCAGGTTTTGAAGCGAGCGCTTCATTAGACGAAGTAGGAACAGTATTAACTGTAGGTGATGGTATTGTACGTGCTTACGGATTAGCTAATGCGCAATATGGTGAATTAGTTGAATTTGAAGGTGGTGCAGAAGGTATTGTACTTAACCTTGAAGAAGATAACGTAGGTATTGTACTTTTAGGTACTTCAGTAGGCGTTAAAGAAGGTTCTACAGTTAAACGTACGGAACGTATCGCATCTGTTAAAGTAGGTGAAGGTATTGTTGGGCGTGTGGTAGATACTTTGGGTAACCCTATTGATGGAAAAGGACCTATTTCTGGTGATACTTTTGAAATGCCATTAGAGCGTAAAGCACCTGGTGTTATCTATAGAGAACCAGTAACAGAACCGTTACAAACAGGTATTAAAGCAATTGATGCTATGATTCCTGTAGGTAGAGGTCAACGTGAGTTGGTAATTGGTGACCGTCAAACTGGTAAAACAGCAGTTTGTATTGATGCTATCTTAAATCAAAAAGAATTTTACGATGCAGGTGAGCCTGTTTATTGTATATATGTTGCTATTGGCCAAAAAGCTTCAACAGTAGCTTTAATTGCTAAAACTTTAGAAGAAAAAGGCGCTTTAGCGTATACTACAATAGTAGCTGCAAATGCATCAGATCCTGCTGCAATGCAAGTATATGCGCCTTTTACAGGGGCTTCTATTGGAGAGTATTTTAGAGATACTGGTAGACCAGCTTTAATTGTTTTTGATGATTTATCAAAACAAGCTGTTGCATACCGTGAGGTATCTTTATTATTACGTCGTCCTCCAGGACGTGAAGCATATCCTGGTGATGTATTTTATTTACACTCAAGATTATTAGAGCGTTCAGCTAAGATTATTAATAATGATGCTATTGCTCAAGAAATGAATGATCTTCCAGATGTTTTAAAACCGATGGTTAAAGGTGGTGGTTCATTAACAGCTTTACCAATTATTGAAACTCAAGCAGGTGACGTTTCTGCTTATATTCCAACCAATGTAATTTCTATTACAGATGGTCAGATTTTCTTAGATGGTGATTTATTTAACTCTGGTGTTCGTCCAGCAATTAACGTTGGTATTTCTGTATCTCGTGTTGGTGGTAACGCTCAGATTAAATCTATGAAAAAGGTATCTGGTACTTTAAAATTAGATCAAGCTCAATACCGTGAACTTGAAGCGTTCGCTAAGTTTGGTTCTGATTTAGATGCTGTTACTTTGAATGTAATTAATAAAGGTAAACGTAACGTTGAAATCTTAAAGCAAGCACAAAATGATCCTTTTAAAGTAGAAGATCAAGTTGCAATTATATATGCTGGTTCTAAGAACTTATTAAAAGATGTTCCTGTAGAGAAAGTAAAAGAATTTGAACGCGATTATTTAGAGCTTTTAAATGCAAATCATAGAGGAACTCTAGATTTACTTAAAGCAGGTAAATTAACTGACGAGGTTATTGATACATTAACAAGTGTAGCAAAAGATCTTTCAGGCAAGTATAGAGCTTAATCATTAAACTAATGTCACTCTAAGTACACTTGCGTAATGCGTAAGTTAAATGTAGAAGAGTCTTTATAATATAAAGAATGGCTAATTTAAAAGAAATACGTAACAGAATATCATCGGTATCCTCAACGATGCAGATTACTAGTGCCATGAAAATGGTATCTGCTGCAAAGTTAAAGAAAGCCCAAGATGCTATTACAGCAATGCGTCCTTACTCTAACAAGTTAACAGAATTGCTTCAGAGTTTAAGTGCTACTTTAGATGAAGATTCTGGAAGTAAATATTCAGTTCAACGTGAGGTAAAAAAGGTACTTATTGTTGCAGTAACCTCTAACAGAGGTTTAGCTGGTGCATTTAACTCTAACATCATTAAACAAGTTAACAAACTTACTAATGAAACTTATGCTAATAAAGATGTATCTTATTTAGCAATAGGTAAGAAAGCTAATGATGCATTTAAAAAAACCAATAAGGTTATTGCTAACAAAAGTGATTTATTTGATGACTTAACGTTTGAAAATGTTTCTGAAATCGCTGAAATGTTAATGGAGAAATTTGTTTCTGGTGAGTTTGATAGAATTGAGATGGTTTACAACCACTTTAAGAATGCAGCAACTCAAATTATATTAACTGAACAATTTTTACCGATAGTACCTGTTGAAAATGATTCTAACGTAAATTTAGATTACGTTTTTGAACCATCTAAAATAGAAATTGTTGAAGAATTAATTCCTAAGTCTTTAAAGACCCAATTATACAAGGGAATTAGAGATTCTTTTGCTTCTGAACATGGTGCACGTATGACGGCAATGCACAAGGCAACTGATAACGCTACAGAGTTAAGAGATCAGTTAAAATTAACTTATAACAAAGCAAGACAAGCTGCTATTACTAACGAAATCCTAGAGATTGTTGGTGGTGCGGAAGCTTTAAATAATTAACTTTTGTCACTCTTAATTTGAGTGATTAATCCTAATAACAACTAAAAACCTAACTTTTACGAGTTAGGTTTTTTTGTGAGTTTAATTCACTGGGTATTACTTTTAAAGTTATGAAACCACTTAGAAACACTATTGCTACTCTTTTAGTTGTACTACTGTTTAATCATTGTTCATCAGTACCAAAACTTCAAAAAGACGCTCCTAAGGCTCTAAAAGAGGTTTATTATCAAAAATGGAATTCAGGTTTAAAAAATGGAGATTCTGGTATTGATTTATATGTAAAATTACGAGATAATAATATAGTTCTAGATTTGGTATACTTTAGAGGACAAGTCTCTAGATTTAAGAATAGTCAACACGATAGTACGTTGTTTATAGCGCAATTTAATTCACAAATAAAAAAGCCTATTAGTTTAAAGGATTCATCGCTTAGTTCTTTTCAAATTAATGATAATGAATGTGTAATTCGTTATTCAAGACAAAAGAATAAAACGCAATTATATTATAAAATAAGTAATATTAAGATACAAGAAACTATAAATTATCCAATTTATCCTACTAAAATTTAGTTTTATTCCTACAAATAATTGCTTTTTGTCGGATTTATTGTGTTTTTAATAGATTTATTTGTATATTGCACGTCCAAATCTTTAACCTACATACAAATGAAACATCTTAAAAAGGCTTTTTTCGTTATAGCTGTATTTTTGGTTTTATCATTAAACTTTCAGTGTTCAAGTTCTAGAGGAGTATATAAAACGAAAGAAGAAACAACCGCTTTCAAAGTCAAACCTGTTTCTTTCCAACAATGGTATGCTGGAGAAAATGAAGAAAGTTCAGGGATTAACGTTTATGTTCCAATTATTAATAAAATGGATGGCGTATTAATAGACAGTATCTATTTTAGGAACTTTAAAGGACAGTTAGTTAGAAATTACAGCAGATATACAGCTGTATTAAAAAATAATTCGCAACATAACTCTTTAGAAAATACAACTAAATTAAGAACGTATCCATTTACTTTAGATGAGGATGAATGTGTTATTAGATATGAAGAAAATGGCGAAATAAAATATCTAAAAGTCTCTAATGTGACTGAAAAAGAAAGAATATATTATAAAGATGGTCCACCATTAGCTTACCAAAGGCGCAGAGAAGCAATGATTGTATCAGAGGAATTGCCCATTAAAGCCAAACCAACATTTCAACCCTCAACAACGTTTAAGGTAAAAACTATATCTTTTCAAGAATGGTATGCAGGTATAAAAGTTGGTGGTACTGGGTTAAATGTTTTTGTTCCAATTGTTAATAAAGAAGAAAATATAAAAATAGATAGTGTTTATTTTAGAAACCTAAAGGCTAAGTTAGTAGAAGATTCTGGTAGATATACGGCTGTTTTAAAAAATAAATCGCCTTATTATACTTTTAAAAAAGCGGAACGTGATCCCAATTTTCCGTTTACCTTAGAAGACAATGAATGTGCAATTAGCTTTGTAGAAAATGGAGAAGTTAAGTATGTTAAAGTAACTGACCTTAGTGAAAAACGAGGTGTTTATTACGAAAACGGTCCTCCAAAAATCTATGAAAGAAAACGAAAATCTAATATGATTGCATCTATTAAGAAAACCGTTATTAAAGCATTTTTAAGCAATTTTAAAAAGAAACGTAAATTATTAGCCAATTTTTAAATTTAAAATTATTTAATACATTTTAGTGACATACTTTTTTACTTGGGTATTGAGAGTACTATCTTTTCTTTATTAATTAGGTTTGCTTTATAAATAATTCTTTAGTTAGATAAGTGTAGCATGTATTATTTTAATACTTTTGAGTTTTACTGTTAACTATACTCTTGAGCGGATTTCAATCACTTTTTAAACAAACATTTATATATGGTTTAGCGACTGTTTTACCTAGAATGTTGAGTTTTATTTTAGTTCCTCTTTATACAAATCCAGAAGTATTATCTGTTGAAGAATACGGTAGAGTATCATTCATTTTTGCTTATTTTGTCTTGTTTAATGTCGTTTTGGCTTACGGAATGGAAACTGCATTTTTTAGATTTTTCAACAAAGAAGAAAATCAAGAAAAGGTAACAAGCACGTCTGCAATATCTTTAATTATAAGTTCTTTTACTTTAATGGGAATTGCTTTTCTATTTAGAAATCAGATTTCATCACTTATTAATATAGACCTTAAGTATCTCAATTTAGTCTTTATAATTTTGCTTTTTGATGCTCTAGTAATCATTCCTTTTGCTTGGTTAAGAGCTACAGCCAGACCAATGCGATATGCTATTATTAAAATTTTTAATGTAGCCGTAAATTTAGGGCTTAATATATTCCTACTTCTATATTTAAAACATTTGGCTGAAGGGAATTCGTTTTTTAACAACCTGTATATTCCAGATTTTCAAATTAGCTATATTTTCATATCCAATGTAGTGGCTAGCGGTTTAACATTATTAGTTTTACTTCCATTTTACTTAAAAATTAAGCTGACATTTGATACCGTTTTATGGAAAAAAATGATGCGTTATGCTTTGCCTGTATTAATTGCAGGTATTGCATATTCTGTAAACGAAACCTTTGATCGTATTTTATTAGAGTACTTATTGCCAAGTGATGTCGCAGAAAAACAAATAGGAATGTATTCTGCTTGTTATAAATTGGCTTTATTTATGACCCTGTTTGCAACAGCATTTCGTTTAGGTATTGAACCTTATTTTTTTAGTCATTCTAAAACCGAAAATCCTCAAAAAAATTATGCCAAAATATTAGAGTATTTTGTTGCCTTAGGTTCTGTTATATTTTTAGTAGTTGTAGTATTTGCAGACCTATTAAAACCTTATGTCATTTTAAGTGAAGCTTATTATGAAGCTATGTGGATTGTACCTTTTATTCTTTTGGCAAATTTTTGTTTGGGTATTTATCATAACCTTTCTGTTTGGTATAAAATTACAGACCGTACTAAATTTGGTGCCTATATTTCAATTTTTGGAGCTATTGTAACATTACTAATAAATTATATTTTAATTCCTATTATTGGTTTTAAAGGCTCTGCAATTGCAACACTCTCTGCCTATGCAATAATGATGTTACTATCCTTTTATTTCGGGCGAAAATATTATCCTGTCCCTTACGATTTAAAGAAAATTAGTCTATATCTTGTGGTATCTATTCTATTTTCATTTATATTTTTCTATAACTATCGAGAGAATTATATTATCGGAATTGCAATGTTAATTGTATTTTTGGGCTTAGTTATTATACTTGAAAAGAGAGAATTAAAACAATTCTTGAAGAGAAGTTAAAATACCATTCAAAGCAATAAGAAGTAATCTCAAAAGAGAAAATTCAACATGAAAATAAAAATCATTAACAAATCCAGTCATGCTTTACCGCATTATGAAACTATTGCGTCTGCAGGTATGGATTTGCGTGCCAACTTATCAGAATCTAGAATTTTAAAGCCTTTAGAGCGCACTATAGTAGGCACAGGCTTATTTATAGAATTACCAATTGGTATAGAAGCACAAGTAAGACCAAGGAGTGGTTTAGCCGCAAAAAAAGGCATTACAGTTTTAAATGCGCCAGGAACAATTGATGCAGATTATAGAGGAGAAATTGGTGTAATTTTAGTCAATCTGTCTAATGAAGATTTTACAATTAATAATGGAGAACGTATAGCTCAATTAGTAATAGCAAAGCATGAACGTGCAGAATGGGAAGTTGCAAGTGAATTGTCTTCAACAGATAGAGGAGAAGGTGGTTTTGGTAGTACAGGCGTGAAATAAAATTATAAAAAACAATTATGAAACAGGCAATTACATTAATCTTATGTCTTTTTACAGTACTAAATTATGCTCAAGTTGAACAAAGGCTAGATAAAATAAAAAAGGTATCTGAACAAGCCTGCGAGTGCATTGCTAAAATTGATTTAGACAAATCAAAGAAAGAAAAAAGCAAAGACATCAAAACCTGTATTCAATCTGCTAGTATGGGCTATCAAATAGAAAATAGTCTTTTAGGTTCTTTAGAAAAGGCAATGGACTCTATTAAAAAAGATGGTATTTCTAAATCGGATACCATAGCAGTAACATCTGATAGAAATATTGTTATCAATGTATCCGAGAATTACGAAGAGATTGAAGAATATCTTTACGACAATTGTCCTGCTTTAAAAGCTATTTACTTTACAGACAATACTGAGTCAGAGAATTCAAAATCAGATAAAAAAAAGGCTTTAAAATATTATGAAAAAGGGCAATCAGCATTTGCAAACCAAAATTATGTAGAAGCAGTGGTTCAGTTTTCAAAAGCGGTTAAAAAGGATAAGAAGTTTGCTTTTGCATGGGATAATTTAGGCTATAGTTATAGAAAATTAGACAACTATAAACAAGCTATAAAGTGTTACCAAGAATCTTTAGAAATAGACCCAAAAGGCAAAATGCCATTAATGAATATTGCAGTTGCTTATCAGTTAAACAATGATTTAAAAAACGCCATACAAGCATATAAAAATTATCGTGATATTTATGAGAATGATCCTGAGGGATTCTATGGCTTAGGTCACATATATTATCTTCAAAAAGATTTTGAACCCGCTTTGGTGAATATGATTAAGGCTTATAGGTTGTATACGGAAATGAATTCGCCGTACAATATAGATGCACAGAAGCATATAGGTTTTATATATCAAGAAATGAAACAATTAGATAAACTTGAAGATTTTAATAGAATAACAAAAGAAAATAATCTAGATGTAAATTTTGAAGAATAAGTATTTTTAAAATTACGTAATACAAATAGCAAAGGTTCAGCATAGTCAAACCTATTTTAACAAATAAACTTTTAAAGAATGAAAATAATAGTACCAATGGCAGGCAGAGGATCTCGCCTAAGACCACATAGTTTAACAGTACCAAAACCTTTAATTCCTGTTGCAGGTCAACCAATAGTGCATCGTTTAGTAAAGGATATTGCTAAAGTTTTAAAGCAACCAATTGGAGAAATCGCTTTTGTTTTAGGTGATCCAGCATTTTTTGGAGATGACGTTGTAAAGAGTTTAACTGAACTTGCAGAAGATTTAGGTGCAAAAGCATCAATATATAGACAAGATCAGCCCTTAGGTACAGGTCACGCTATTATGAGTGCTAAACCATCACTTTCTGGTCCAGCGGTTATTGCTTATGCAGATACGTTGATTAGAGCTGAATTCGATTTAGATCCAACTGCAGATAGTGTAATCTGGACAAAATGTGTGGAAAACCCTGAAGCTTATGGTGTTGTAAAACTAAACGACGATAAAAATATTGTTGAGTTAGTAGAAAAACCAGAAAGCTTTGTTAGCGATCAAGCTGTAATCGGAATCTATTACTTTAAAGACGTTGCCGTTTTAAAAGAAAAATTACAAGAAATCTTAGATGAAAACATAATGAATGGTGGCGAATACCAAATTAATGATGGTATTAAACGTATGATGGCTGATGGAAGAATCTTCAAAACCGGAACCGTTGATGAGTGGATGGATTGTGGAAACAAAGCCGTAACTCTAGAAACAAATGCAAAAATGCTAGGTTTCTTAAAAGCAGATAACCAAGAGCAATTAATTGATGATTCTGTCGTTTTAGAGAACTCAAAAGTAATTGAGCCTTGTTATATTGGTAAAGGTACAGTTTTAAAAAATACAACAGTAGGACCATATGTCTCAATTGGTAAAGATTGTGTTATTGAAAATTCAACCATAAAAAATAGCTTAATACAAAATCATAGTGCAATAAAAAATGCTAACTTAGATGAAGCTATGATTGGTAATTATGTAAAGTATAATGGTGAGTTTACAAAAATTAGTATAGGTGATTATACCACTATGGAATAGTTATTGAATTAGAATAATTGTGCTATTAAAATGGAGTAATTATGTATGTTGTAATGTATGCTTTTAGAGTAAAACCTAATCAAGAAGATAGTTTTATTGAAGCTTGGAAAGGGTTAACTTCTTTAATTTACAAACACGAAGGAAGTTTAGGCTCTAGATTACATAAAAAAGATGACTTAAAATATTTAGCATATGCACAATGGCCAAATCAAAGTACTTTTGATAAGGCTGGTGCAAATTTACCAGAAGAAGCAAACCGTTATAGAGAAATAATGAAATCTGCTTGTGAGAAAGTTGAAGTATTAGAAAAATTAGAAGTCGTTGAAGACCTTCTAAAATAAGAAAGTGAATAAGAAATTTATATTCATATTGGTTTTTTTTATCGGAATGTTAAGCGTTCCGCAGGCAAGTTATGCTCAAGTAGATTTTAATAAAAGACCAGATGATGACTTAGGGAATTATGAAGACGAATTTCAAGAACATTTTTTTGAAGCTTTAAAACAAAAAGGAATTGAAAACTATGATCGTGCAGTAGATGAGCTTCATAAGTGTTTAAATCTTAATAGTAAGCTTCCTGTTATTTATTTTGAACTTGGTAAAAACTACAATAAGCTTAAAAATTTTGGTGCAGCAGAAGACAATCTAAAAAAAGCAATAGAAATGCAACCAGATAATGTTTGGTTTTTAGATGAGCTTTACGATGTGTATTTTCAGCAAGATGATATTAAAAATGCTTTAAAAACAATAAAGCAATTGGTAAAGTATCATCCAGATTATAAAGAAGATTTAGCAGCTCTTTATGTTAGAGAAGAAAAATACAAACAAGCTTTAGATATTTTAGATGAATTAGATGAAGAATATGGATTGAGTGAATCTAGAGACGCAATGCGTAATGATATTTATAGTATTACTGGTAATGCAGATGATAGAATTGAAAATTTAGAGCAACGTATTGCTAATAACCCAAATAATGAAGACAATCATTTAAAACTGATTTATAGATACAGTCAATCTGGTGATCGTAAAAATGCCTACAAAGCTGCTAGAAACTTATTAAAAGTAAAGCCAGATTCTAAATTTGTGCATTTAGCGCTGTATAAGTTTTATCTTCAAGAAGGTAAGGTAGATGATGCAATAAGTTCTGTAAAAACGGTTTTAACAAGTCCAGAGATTAACGCAGATGCCAAGGCAAAAGTTTTAAAAGATTTCGTGGCATTTGTAGGTAGAAATCCAGAGTACGAATCTGATTTAATAGAAATTACATCATTAATAGACGAAAACAAAGATGCACAAACCCATAACGATTTAGGTCATTATTATTTAAAAGCAGGTGATAAATTAAAAGCACTGTCAAATTTTAAAGAAGCTTTAAAACAAAGTCCTAACGACTTTAAATTAATAAAAGACGTATTGTTGCTTCAAATAGATATTGAGGATTATAAAGCGGTTGTAATTGATGGGGAAAGCGCTTTAGAATTATATCCTGCACAACCTATTTTGTATTTAGTAACAGGTGTTGCTAATAACAAATTAGGGAATTCTAAAAAAGCCATTGAGTATTTAGAAATGGGATTAGATTATTTAATCGATAACCCAAACATGGAATCCGATTTTTATTCAGAATTAAGTATGGCCTACAAAGCCCTAAATAATATTAGTAAATCTGAAACGTTTGCTAAAAAAGCAAAAGCCCTAAAACTTCAACAATAAATGAAATCTCCTAAAATATATAACAAATTCAAAGTTACTATTAGTGCTTTGCTTATACTGTTAACTTTCAGTTGTAATTCTGCTAAAAATGTTATTGCATCTGGTAAAGCGAGTGATAAACTTTCTGTAAAACAAGTTATAAAACAGTATGATAAAAATAGTACAGATTTTAAAACCTTAAAAGCTAGAGTTAAAATAGATTTGACTCAAAACGATAAAACACAAGGTGCTGGTTTTTCACTTCGTATAGAAAAAGATAAAGTGATTTGGCTTAGCGAATCTGTTTTAGGAATGGCTCGTATGATGATTACACCAGACAAAGTGAAGTTTTACAACAAATTAGATAATCAATATTTTGATGGTGATTACAAACTATTAAGCGATGTTGTTGGTATAGATTTAGATTTTATGAAAGTGCAAAACATTTTATTGGGTCAGGCAATTTATAATTTAAAATCAGAGCCACATCAAGTTGCGGTAAACGGTAATTCTTATGCAGTAAGTCCAAAAGACCAAAGTGCGCTTATGGAATTGTTTTATCTAATTAATCCGTCGCATTTTAAAATGGATAGTTTGCAATTGCAACAACAATTAAAAAAACGAATGCTTCAAGTAGATTACGCAACGTATCAAGAAGTAGATAAACAAATCATTCCTAAAAATATTAGAATTATTGCTGTTGATGATAGTGATGAGGTTGCTGTTGCTATGGAGTTTAAATCTGTATCTTTGAATGATGAAGTGCGGTTTCCGTTTAAAATCCCTTCAGGTTATAAAGAAATTGTTTTAAAATAATTGGTTGTCCTTTCGACAAATTGAAATATGAACGACGAGAAATCTCACCTTATAATTGCTGTAAAAAAACTAACATGCGTTTTGTTTTTGTTAGGTTTTTTAATGTCTACTACTACGGGTTTTGCACAAAGTGACAAGCAAAAAAAATTAGAAGCACAACGTCAGCAAAAATTAAAAGAAATAAAACTCATAAATGCATTATTATATACAAAAAAGAAAGAGCAAAAATCGGCAATTACTTTAATAGAAGATATCAATTACAAAGTAAGTGTTCGTAAAAATTTAATTAGAATAACTAACGAGCAAGCCAATTTATTGACTAGAGAAATCAATAACAATCAAAACGAAATTACGAGCTTAAAAACGCAGTTAAAAGAGCTTAAAGATGATTATGCTGCTATGGTAGTAAAATCCTATAAAAGTAAATCTGAGCAAAGCAAAGTAATGTTTTTGCTATCTTCTAGTAACTTTCAGCAAGCATACAAAAGGTTGCAATACATAAAACAATATTCTAATTACCAAAAGGAACAAGGCGAAGCCATAAAATCTAAGACTAAAGAGTTAGAGCAATTAAATGTTGAATTGTCTAAACAAAAAGAGGACAAGCAGAAACTAATAGAAGAAAACCGTATTGCTAAAAGAGAATTAGAAGGCGAATTAAAAGAACGAGAAGTTTTAATGGCATCTATTAAATCTGAAATGGGAAAATTCTCCGCTCAGATTAAAAAGAAAAAACAAGAAGCAGCACGTTTAGATAAAGAGATTGATCGTTTAATTAAAGAAACCATTGCTGCGGCTAATAAGAAAACGGGTAAAACGTCAACTAAAGGTAAGTTTGTAGAAACACCTGAAGCAAAAAAACTATCAGCGAATTTTGAATCTAATAGAGGAAGATTAGGTTGGCCTGTTGCAAGAGGAGTTATTAAAGGTAAGTTTGGAAAAAGACGCTCATTAACCGATAATTCCATTACCCAAAATTATAAAAGTATATACATAGCAACAGATACTAACTCAGATGTAAAAGCTGTTTTTAATGGTGTGGTTGCTGAAATTCACGTAATGAAACGTGGTAATCCTACCATTTTGGTTAGACATGGTAGTTATTTGAGTGTTTACATGAACCTTGCGGAAGTAAAGGTTAAGAAAGGCGATAAAATAAAAACTGGGCAAGTAATAGGTAAGGTTTTCTCTAACAAATCATCTGGAGAATCACTTTTAGGATTCAGAATTTATAAAAACGATCAAGTTCTTAACCCAGAACCTTGGCTGGCTAAATACTAATCAAAAAGTGCTTTAAGCTCTGTTGCATCAGCTGGTTTCATTTTACCAGCTAAGAGTAAGCTCAATTGTTTACGTCTTAAAGCTGCATCAAAACGTTCTTTTTCTAATTCAGTTTCTGGTACTAATTCTGGTATTTTTACTGGTCGTCCTGTGTCATCTACGGCAACAAAGGTATATATAGCTTCGTTTGCTTTAATGCGTTCGCCAGATTCTCTGTCTTCAATCCAAACATCCATATAGATTTCCATAGATGATGAAAACGCTCTAGAAACTTTTGCTTCAATCATAACTACACTGCCTAAAGGAATTGCTCTATTAAAAGCTACATGATTAACAGACGCTGTAACAACAATGCGTCTAGAGTGTCGTCTTGCAGCAATACTAGCAGCTCTATCCATACGTGCTAATAGTTCGCCACCAAATAAATTATTGATAGGATTGGTTTCACTTGGTAAAACTAAATCGGTAACAATTGTTTTAGATTGAGAAGCTGTTCTAGATTGCATAAAAGATTAAAATTTGTGCAAATATAGAGCGATTTTATAACGCGTTGTATGAATAAGTATAAAAAGTAGAAAAACTCGTTAGACAATATGTAAAAAGCTTACTTAAGCTTCTTAATTAGCAACCAGGCATCACGATTATGCTCTCTTCGAATCTTATAAAGTTGTTTTTGAGCTTCTTCTCTAGATGTATAACTGCCGTAAACTACCTCATGCAAACCATAACGATTTACACCAATTTTTCTGGCACGATAGCCTTTGTTTCTAAGCTGATTTACTTTTTTATCAGAATTAGCTTCAACTCTAAAAGCACCTGCAACAACATGGTAATTACCACTTTGCTTTTCTAAATTTAACGTAGCAGCAGGTAATGGATTACTAATAACAAAAGTAGCTTCTTGCACCTTAGCATCGAGTTGCTCATAAGCTTGTTCTTGCGCTAATTGGTTTTGATTTGCAATCTTATTGTTTTTTGAGTAAGTAATAAGTGCCAAACTACTGAACCCTATAACAAACACGGCTGCAGCAGCATATTTTATCCAATTATGGTTTGCACGTTTTTCTGGAGTTAAAATAATTGGTGTATGGACTTCTATATTTTCAACATTCTCTAAATATATCTCACGATTTACATCAGAAGACGTAAAATGAGATAAGCCAAAAGAATCCGTTAAGTAGTTGATATGACTAGATGGGTCAAATTGAATTTTACCATCAGTATTTAATACCAAATCACCAATATTTTTAAACTTTACAGTTTCACCGTCAGTTAAAAGAGATTTAATAGACTTTATTTTTTTAGAGATATTATTAAGAGCTGTTGCGTAAGGTATTTTCTCAACCTCAGCAATATAATTACCCAACAATCCATCATTTTGTTGTAACTGCTCGTTAAAAGACAATGCCTTTTTTGGAGGGTAAAATGTATGTGTTGTTTCGTGTACTTTAGCCGAAACACGCTGTGTTAAAAAAGCTCCAAACCCAGGAACAGTAACACAATCGTATCGGTATAAAAGGTCGCTAATGTAAGTCTCTAACTGCATATAACGCAAAGTTAAAAATTTTTGTTTCTGAACGAAATTTAGTTTGACTTAGTTATTAACATCGAAATTATTAATTATCTATGTGATTGATTTGCTATGAATTCTAGACAAAATATTTACTAAAATTGACGCTTATTTTTAGAGATTTGTGCGTGGGTCATAATTTCTATAATCAGGAATTTTTGGCAATAGTCGTTTTAGTTCGGCACGTCTATACGTTATATTGAAGTCTCTAAAGAAACTACTTTTTAGGCCTTTAGAATAAAATACAATAAACCCATCTCTCATGATTTCAATTTTCGCCATATCAAATTTCAATCCAACAAGTTGTGTGTTCAATTTTTTAGAATAATCAAAAGTGCTGAATATTGAAGAGGTATCATTTTTGAAAAATGAAAATTCATTTAAATCCATTAAAGTTAGAGTTGGTTTTATGGTAACAGAGTCTTCAATACTATTAAATTTTGAATTTTGTGCTGTGGCGATAAAAGAAAGCATTAAGAGGAAGATAAATATTGAGCGCGATTTCATAAGTTATTATTGATGTTATAAAAATAAGAAAAACCTTCTTTTATCTTGAGAAGTATTTCGTTAAATTACACGCTAAAGAATTCTAATTAATGACAGACCAGCAACTTATTTACGCTTTAGCATTGCAACACGTTCCAAAAATAGGAGCAACAACGGCTAAAAAGTTAATTAATCATTGTGGTTCTGCAGAAGCGGTTTTAAATGAAAAACAATCTACACTTTTAAAAATAGATGGTATTGGTACTATTACAATTCAAGGGCTTTTTGATAAAATACATTTAGAAGAAGCTGAGCGCGAATTAAAATTTATAAAAGACAACGCTATTGTTTCGCATTATTTTACAGATGATACCTATCCTGAACGTTTAAAACACTGCATTGATGGTCCTATTGTATTATTTCAATCTGGTAATATTAATATAAAACAACAACGTATTATTAGTATTGTTGGTGCACGCAAAATAACTACTAGTGGTATTGCATTTTGCGAAAAATTAGTAGAATCTTTATCTCAGTTTAATCCTATAATAGTTTCTGGTTTTGCTTACGGAACTGATATTACAGCACAAAGAGCTGCTGTAAAACACAATTTGCAAACCGTTGGTTGTTTGGCACATGGACTCAACCAAATATATCCTAAGGTACATAAAAAGTATGTGGCAGATATTGAAAATCATGGTGGTTTTTATACTGATTTTTGGAGTTCAGACCCATTTGATAGAAATAATTTTCTAAAACGAAACCGTATTATTGCAGGCCTTAGTGAAGCAACGATTGTTATAGAATCAGCAGAAAAAGGTGGAAGTTTAGTTACCGCAGATATTGCTAATTCTTATAATAGAGAAGTATTTGCAGTACCAGGAAGAACTACGGATAGCCAGAGCGTAGGTTGTAATAATTTAATAAAATTCCAAAAAGCCCATTTATTATCTAATCCTTTGGATGTGCCTTATATGTTGAATTGGGAATTAGAATCAGACAAAAAACCAGCAGTACAACAACAATTATTTGTAGAGTTAGAACCCGATGAAAAAATCATTTATAATTTTTTAAAAGAGAATAATAAAGAATTACTAGATGTCATAGCATTACGATGCGAAATGCCAACCTATAAGATAGCAGGCATATTGCTTAATATGGAATTGAAAGGTGTTGTAAGGCCTTTACCAGGTAAATTGTTTGAGGTTATTTAGGTTTTTTATCTATAAAAATTAATTTTAACACATTCGCCAGAAGTACTGCAATTGCTGCGTAACCCAACGCATCTATAGAACCATTCTTTATTCTTGAAAAGGTTACAAGAATCATGGCAATGATAACAAGAACAGAGGTTACAGGTGATTTATTCATTTGTCATTGGAACCTGTTATTAATACCCAACCTTAGCTCTAACTCGCTTTAAAACATCATCTGCAACCAATTTAGCCTTAGCAGCGCCTTTAGCTAAGGCAGCATCAACTTCTTCAAGATTATCCATATAATACGCATAACGTTCTCTTTGTTGAGAAAAACGCTCTAAAACCAATTCATATAATGCTTGTTTAGCGTGTCCGTAGCCGTAGTTTCCACCTTCATAATTGACTTTCATTTCTGCAATTTGGTCATCAGAAGCTAATAAACTATATATGGCAAAACAGTTACAGGTTGACCAATCTTTTGGGTCTTCTAGAGGTGTACTGTCAGTTTCAATAGACATTATTTTTTTACGTAATTTTTTTTCGGGTAAAAATATATTGATGAAGTTATCTCTACTTTTGCTCATCTTTTCTCCATCTGTACCAGGAATCAACATACCGTTTTCTTGTATTTTTCCTTCAGGTAACACAAAAGCTTCTCCCATTTTTGCATGGAAACGAGAGGCGACATCGCGTGTCATTTCAATATGTTGTAATTGATCTTTTCCAACCGGAATTATTTCTGCATCATACAATAAAATATCTGCAGCCATTAACATTGGATAGGTAAACAAACCAGAGTTAACATCTTCTAAACGATCTGCTTTATCTTTAAAACCATGAGCTAAAGTTAAACGTTGGTATGGAAAGAAACAGCTTAAATACCATGATAATTCTGTTACTTGCGGAATATCACTTTGTCTGTAAAATACTGTTTTTTCAATATCTAACCCAAACGCTAACCATGTTGCAGCTACAGAGTAGGTGTGATTTCTTAGTTCTTCAGCATCTTTAATTTGAGTTAACGTATGTAGGTTGGCAATAAATAAAAACGAATCGTTATTAGCATCGTTTGCCATTTCTATTGCTGGTAATATTGCCCCTAATATATTGCCTAAATGTGGTGTTCCTGTACTTTGTACGCCTGTTAATATTCTTGCCATGTTTACTTCCTGCGTAAACAGGAATCTTTTAAATTAAACTTAGTTGAAAAAACAAAGGTAAATTTTTTAGCAGAACAATTAGAAACGATTTAATTTAAATAGTTAGTTTTGGTGTTATGACAATTTTTAAATATCCTTTTTGGGTTTTATATCGTATTTGGTTCTATGTTTTAGTAGCCATTCCGATTATTGTATTGTTTCCTCTTCTTATAATTTCAATTTCTAGAGAGCGATGGTATCCTTTGTTTTTTAGGCTTGCTCGTATTTGGTCTAAGTTTATTTTAATAGGGATGGGCTTTGGCTATAAAATTAAAAGAGAAGAAATACCAAATCCTGATAAGAGTTATATGTTTATAGCTAACCATACATCAATGGCAGATATTATGCTAATGTTGGTTGCTGTTAAAAATCCGTTTGTGTTTGTTGGTAAGCAAGAATTGGCTAAAATTCCGTTGTTTGGATTCTTTTATAAAAGAACATGTATTTTAGTAGATAGAAGCAGTGCTAAAAGTAGACAAGCTGTGTTTTTAAGAGCACAAAGGCGATTAAAACAGGGTGTTAGTATTTGTATATTTCCCGAAGGTGGCGTGCCAGAAGAACATATTTTGTTAGATAGCTTTAAAGATGGTGCGTTTCGTTTAGCAATTAACCATCAAATACCAGTTGTGCCTTTAACATTCTATGATAATAAGAAGCGATTTTCTTATACGTTTTTTAGTGGTAGTCCAGGTAAAATGCGTGCTAAGATTCACAAATTTATTCCAACAGAAGGTTTAACAGCACAAGACACAAAGCATTTAAATGAAAAAACGAGAACTTTAATTTATAACGAACTAAGTTCATTAAAAGCATAAAAAAAGCTACTCTAACCAGGAGTAGCTTTTATAATCATTGCATTTGTATTCATCATAGCTTTTTTGTTGCAATAACCTAACCTAAAACTTATAACTTAAGCCTGTATAAACACCAATAAAGAAAGGTTTAAAATCACCTGTTGTATTATTGAATGTGTTAATTTGATATTTAAATGTTGGTTGTAGATTTAGATTCCATTGTTTTGATAAACTGTAATCCATACCTAATCCAAAATTGGCACTAAAACTAGTGTCATTTATATTGTTTGCTTCACCTATTAAAGTTGTTGAGCCGTTAACATCTGCGTAAATTTCATTGTTACTTAAAATGAATGTACTAAATCCACCTATAACATTAATACCAAATTTTTTGTCTAATAAGCGGTATTCTAATTCAACAGGTACTTCAATAAAGCCAAATTTTTGATCAATGCTACCTGTTTCTTTGGTATTAAATAACTCTGGAGTAGAGGATCTATTCATCATAACAGTGCTCATAAGAGACACGTGTTCTTCATTATTATTAAACGAAATGTTTTTAAATTCTGCATCTACACCTCTAGCAGCCGTTTCTGCTCCTGTAAACGCATAGACATCAGAAGTAGTTTGGTTTAAGTTAACACGGTTAATACCAGCCCTAATTTTTAATTTTTTAGAAATAGAATAACTTCCAGCAATACCGTAACTCATATTAATATCACTGCTTTTGTCGTTGTCGTTAAATTGTTTGTCTAATGAAGAACCTTGACCGAATGAATTAAAATAAACAGGTGCAACATTTGGTGCAATGCTCCACCTGCTTTGGTCATCTTCTTTTTCTTCTTCATTTATTGTTTTATTATTTTCTGCTATAGCGTTTTCTATAGATTCTTTTATTGGGTCTTCAATCAGTGAATTCTCAGCTTCAGTAGCTTCAGATTTTGCGGATTCTGCAGAATTTAAATTTGTTTCTTCTTTTATTTTTTGCGAAGATTGATTTTCTGCTATAACTGTTTTATTTTCATTAATAGCTTTTTTAATTGCAGATTTTCTTTCCGTTTCAGATTTAAGTTGCGTTTTATTTTCAGACTCTAAAGTTGAATTTGAAGTCTTTTGATTAGCTACTTTACTATTATTTTCTTCTTTGTTTGTAACCGTTGAAAGATTACTATGCTTATCAATAGATTTAGAGGCTTCTTTTACTTTATTTGTATTGGCAACTGCATTAGATGTTTTAACAGAATGATTAGGTGTTGTTATTTGATTTGAAGCGTTTGAATTAAGAAGATTTTCATTTTCAGAGTCTTTAGATATTGACTCTAGTTTAGAATCCATATTTGAATCTGCTACTTTAGAATTATCTTCATCAGTTTTTATTAAATCCTTCTGCTCTTTATTTATTGAATTGTTGGTGTTGTCAATTTCAGAATTAGTGTCATTTTTATCTGGTGTATTTACAATAGGGAATTCTTCCGAATTACTTCTGTCATTATTAAAAACAGAAACACCAACAGTAAACATTATGGCAATAGCAGCTGCAACACCACCAAGTTGCCACCAAAGCGCAATAACTCTACGTTTCTTCTTTTTCTTAGGAAGACTTTCGCTAATTCGTTCCCAAACAGCATCGTTAGGTGTAACTTCAAAGTCTTTAAACTTTTCTTGAAAAAGTCTATCTATGTTCTTTTTATCGTTCATTATACTGAGTGCGAATTTGAGTTCGCGTTATAATCTTCTATTTTTTGTTTTAAAATCATCCTTGCTCTTGCTAAGTTAGATTTTGATGTTCCGGTTGAAATATTTATTAATTCACTAATTTCAACATGAGAATAACCATCTAATACATATAGGTTAAATACCAATCTGTATCTGTCTGGTAATTCTTGAATAATGCTTAGTAAATAATCAATACTTACATCATCTTCATTAATATCTACTGATACGTCTTCAATATTTCCTTCGTTAATAATATCATAAACACCAACATCTTCTCTATACCGTTGCAATGATGTGTTTATTGCAATACGTTTAAGCCAACCTTCAAAAGAACCTTTATTATTATACTGACCTATTTTACTAAAAATAGTTATAAATGCATCATGCAAATTATCTTCTGCTTCTGCATAGTTTTTTGAGTACTTAAGACAAAGCGAAAATAATTTACTTGCAAATTGCTTGTATAATTGGCTTTGAGCTTGAGCATCTTGATTAATACAGTTTTTTATGAGTAGATTTAAACTCACATGATTCTAGGAATTAATTAATAATTAGTCTCTTACTGGTTGGTCAGAAATGTACCTACCATCCATAACAGGCATTTCTACCAAATAATACTGATCTTCACCATTTTCGTCTTCACCTTGATAAAACTTAAACACATAAGTTTCGTATCCTGTTACTGTAAAATCGAAATTAACAGAAACTTGTTCAGGTTCACCATCACAGTTCGTTATATTATTGGAATAAACAGTATTTACAACAGCTATTGTTCTTTCGTGTCCATCAATTTCGTAAATAAAGTCATTAAAGTAATAACACGAATTGGGTTTGGTGTAAGTCACTAAAATTTCATACGTTTCTCCATGTACAAAATACTCAGGCATCTCAACACTTTCAACAGGCAACACTTCTAAATAAAAACTATCAGAAGGATCATCATCTAGGCTACATGATGTAAAGGTTAAAATGAATGCAAATGCTAATAGGGCAACTTTTTTCATACTTAATTATAATCAATTTCACTTTATAGATGCAAAAAAAGCAAAAGGGTTGCGTCTAAAATTAAAAAAATCCTGAAATTCAGGATTTTTTTAATTTTATATTATTTAGACTCGTTAATCAATGTCCTCACTTTTTCTTCTAATTCATCCATTAAATCAGGATTGTCTTGTATTAAAAGCTTAACAGCATCTCTTCCTTGTCCAAGTTTCGTGTCGCCATAACTAAACCAAGACCCACTCTTTTTTACAATATCATGTTCTACTGCTAAATCTAATATTTCGCCTACTTTAGAAACACCTGCACCATACATAATGTCAAATTCTGCCAATCTAAACGGTGGAGCAACTTTGTTCTTAACCACCTTAACTCTGGTTTTGTTACCCATTACGTTTCCGTCACTATCTTTTATTTGTGTAGAACGTCTTATGTCTAAACGAACAGAAGCGTAGAATTTTAGTGCATTACCACCAGTTGTTGTTTCTGGGTTACCAAACATTACACCAATTTTTTCACGTAATTGGTTAATAAAGATTACTGTACAATTGGTTTTACTTATAGAAGCAGTTAATTTTCTCAGGGCTTGAGACATTAAACGTGCGTGTAATCCCATTTTAGAATCTCCCATTTCACCTTCTATTTCACTTTTTGGTGTTAATGCTGCAACAGAATCTACAACAACAATATCAATTGCACCAGATCTAATTAAATTATCTGCAATTTCTAAAGCCTGCTCACCATTATCTGGTTGAGAAATAATTAAATTATCTATATCAACACCTAATTTTTCAGCGTAAAAACGGTCAAAAGCATGCTCTGCATCAATAAATGCAGCAATTCCACCTGCTTTTTGAGCTTCTGCAATGGCATGTAATGTTAAGGTTGTTTTACCCGAAGATTCTGGTCCGTATATTTCAATAACACGACCTCTTGGATAACCACCAACGCCTAATGCAATATCTAAACCTAATGAGCCAGAAGAGATAGCCTCTACATCGACCACAGCTTGATCGCTCATTTTCATTACTGTTCCTTTTCCGTAAGCCTTATCTAACTTGTCTAAAGTTAATTTTAAAGCTTTTAATTTTGCATCTTTTTCGCTACTCATTTGTTCTTTTTTTTCTGAATTAATCTGATTTCAAAAATACGGCTAATTTTATTTATTATTTATTTTTTTCAGTTTTATGACGCAACCGTTTTCCGTATTTTACATCTAATAATTGAAATAGAACTTGTTGTTACTGTTGTTGTAAAAAATAGTACAAGTCTTCGAAGCCTCATTAAAATTTTAAAAAGCAGTATTAACTCAATTCTTTTTCATTTTTATTAACCAATCAAAAACTAATTATTATGAAAATAAGAATTACTAAACCATTAATTACAATAGTTCTTTTTTTAACAGTTTTCTCATGTTCCGATGATTTAGAAAATGAATCAACGGAAAATAACGTTGATCCAGTTGTTGTAAATCAATTAATAGAGGATCTATATGCTAAAATGTATACTCCTGGAACTGGAGGTACGTCAGGAATTTCATTTCGTCATGATGATTTAGGCCATAAAGGTTATGATATATATTCAGATTTATTAACAGGAGATATGGCGTTATCCGTCGGTGTTTATAACTATTTACCTTATGGATGGTATCAAGATGTTTGTAAATATGAAAGTACAGTAGATTTTACTAAAATAGACAACCAATTAGTGTGGACGCATTATTATAGTATAATTGAAACCGCCAATAGTATCATAGATGCTTTGGGTGGAGTAGACGAAGATCTCGTAAGCGATGAGAATCGTCATTTTTTTGGGCAAGCATTAGCTATGAGAGCACATTCATATTTTTACCTAACTCAATTTATGACTAATGATTATAATCCAACGGCTGAAATACTACCTCTATATACAGACGTTTCTAATGTTAATGTCGGAAAATCAACAACAACAGAGGTCTTTGAGTTAATTGAAGGTGATCTTCAAAATGCTATTTTGTTATTAGATGGTTACAATAGACCCAACAAAAAACATGTCAATAAAATCGTGGCGCAGTCAATTTTAGCTTATGCTATTGCTGCACAACAAGATGTGTCTCGTATGGATGAAATAGTAACCTTGTGTGATGCTGTTATTTCAAATAGTGGAGCAACTATTATGAATAGTACTGAGGTTACAGGAGGTTTTAATGATGTTTCGATACCAGGATGGCTTTGGGGAGCAGATATAACTGATGAGGTAGGTTTACTTTATGCTTCATGGTGGGGACAAATGGATTATTATACTTATGGTTATGCTGCAGAAGGTGAACATAAAGGGATTGATCAGAATTTGTATGATGCCATTCCTGCAAATGATATTAGAAAAACTCAGTTTTCTCCAGAGATTTTTTTGATGCCAACAGGTAAGTTTTACGATTCAGATCTTTTAGTAGGTGGTGGAGTGGAGGGTATAATTCCCTTTATTAAAGCAGATTATATTTATATGAGAATTGCAGAATTACATTTATTAAAGGCAGAATCATTGGCAAAAATAGGACAAGATGTAGCTGCCAGAACCGCTTTGTCTGAGGTTTTATCACAGCGTATTCCGGATATATCTTATTTAAATGGTTTGTCAGGTACTGCACTACAAGATGAAATATACCTACAAACACGTATTGAATTATGGGGAGAAGGAAAAACGTATTTAGCTTTAAAGCGAAATCATAGATCAACAGGTATAAGAGGTGATAATCACTTTTATTTAGCTGGGCAATCTTTTACACACAATGATGAGAGATTAACCTTTGAAATACCTCAAATAGTAATTGCGAACAACGAATTTATAAATAATCAAAATTAATTTTTTTCAATTTTTAACGCAACCCTTTTACACTTTTTGCATCTACTAAATGAAAAAGGAAAAAATTGCTATGAATACTATTAAAAAGATGGAGCAGTTTTTATAAACAAACATCCTCTTTTTAAACGTATTACAAAAACATTAGGTGTTTCAATTATCGTGTATTCCTCTATAGTTGTAAAGCCGGTGTAGATTGACTTTTGTAAATTTTTAGTTTTTAAGTTAGTAGTTAATCTAAAAAGCACTTTGATATTATCAAAGTGCTTTTTTTTATGCCTTTTCACTAAAAAGTCTACCTTTGCCCAATGTTACTAAAGCTATTACTGAAGTAACTATTAATTATTCTTTAACCTTAAAATTAGTATAGCATGCAACTGTACAATAACTTAAGTGCTAAAGAAAGAGCAGAACTTATTGAACAAGCCGGAAAAGAACGCTTAACAATCTCTTTCTACAAGTACGCCAAAATTGGTAATACCGAAATTTTTAGAAACCATCTATTTTTAGCTTGGGACGCGTTAGATGTCTTAGGAAGAATTTACGTGGCAAACGAAGGTATTAACGCACAACTCTCTGTGCCAGCTGAAAATTTTGAACCTTTCAAAAATCATTTAGACACCATTTCGTTTTTAGAAAATGTAAGATTAAATATTGCTGTTGAGCATGATAATTTTGCCTTTTTAAAGCTAAAAGTAAAAGTGCGTAATAAAATAGTCGCAGATGGATTAAACGATGCTTCTTTTGATGTTACTAATAAAGGTATTCATGTAAATGCCGAAAAATTTAACGAGCTCATTGAAGATCCAAATACGGTTTTGGTAGATATGAGAAATCACTACGAAAGCGAAATCGGTCATTTTAAAAATGCCGTAACGCCAGATGTTGATACCTTTAGAGAATCTTTAGATTTAATTGAAGAAGATTTAAGAGAACATAAAGACGATAAGAAATTGGTAATGTATTGCACAGGTGGAATCCGTTGCGAAAAAGCAAGTGCGTATTACAAACACAAAGGATTTAAAAATGTGTTTCAGTTAGAAGGTGGCATTATTAATTATGTGCGTCAAATTGAAGCCGAAGGTTTAGAAAATAAATTTTTAGGTAAGAATTTTGTGTTTGATCAACGTCGTTCAGAACGCATTTCAGATGATGTTATCGCCAATTGCCATCAATGTGGTGAGCCAGCAGATTTGCATACCAATTGTGCTAATGAAGCCTGTCACTTACTGTTTATACAATGCGACTCGTGTAAAGAAAAGATGGAGAATTGTTGCTCTACAAATTGTATGGAAATAAGTAAATTGCCATACGAAGAGCAAAAAGCTCTAAGAAAAGGACAAGGTAATAGCAATGATATATTCAAAAAAGGACGAGCAGATCATTTACCTTATAAAAAGGATTTGCGCAACATTTTTGAAACCATGAAACCTAACAATATCTAATTTAGTTATGCAAAAGATAGAGTTAATGGCACCTGCAGGAAATTTTGAATCCTTACAGGCAGCCTTAGATAATGGTGCAGATTCAATTTATTTTGGCGTAGAGCAACTCAATATGAGAGCAAGAGCTACAATTAACTTCACTTTAGAAGATCTACCAGAAATAGTTAAACGATGCGAAGCTAAAAATGTAAGAACCTACCTTACCTTAAATACCATTATATACGATCATGATTTATCAATTGTAAAAACATTAATTAAACAAGCCAAGCAAGCTAATGTTACTGCTGTTATAGCAATGGATCAAGCTGTTATTGCCGTTGCAAGAGAGCATAATATGGAAGTGCATATCTCTACACAAATAAACATTACTAATATTGAAACAGTAAAATTCTACGCATTATTTGCTGATACTATGGTATTAAGTAGAGAAGTCAGCTTAAGGCAAGTAAAACATATTACTGAGCAGATTGAAAAAGAACAAATAAAAGGGCCTTCAGGACGATTAGTAGAAATTGAAATATTTGGTCATGGTGCACTTTGTATGGCTGTTTCTGGTAAATGTTATATGAGTTTACATGCACATAACTCTTCTGCAAATAGAGGCGCTTGTAAACAAAATTGCAGAAAAAAATATACCGTTATTGATCAAGAAACTGGTGTAGAAATGGAACTAGATAACGAGTACATTATGTCGCCTAAAGATTTATGTACTATAGATTTTTTAGACCAAGTTGCAGATGCTGGTATAAAAGTTTTAAAAATTGAAGGTCGAGGTCGCGCACCAGAATATGTTGCTAAGGTTATAAAATGTTACAGGGAAGCCATCGATAGCATAGCTAATGATAATTATTCTAAAGAACAAGTAATTTCTTGGATGCAAGAATTAGAAAAGGTCTATAATCGTGGTTTTTGGAGTGGTTATTATTTAGGTCAGAAGTTAGGCGAATGGAGTAAAGGTTCTGGTAGCCATGCTACACAAAAGAAAGTTTATATTGGTAAAGGTGTTCACTTTTATCCAAAAGCAAAAATTGGTGAATTTAAAATTGAAGCGTACGATATTTCTATAGATGATACTATTTTAATTACAGGTCCAACAACTGGAGCTAAAGAATTTCAATTGAAGGAAATGTTGGTTAATGATGAAAAATTATTAAAAGGCACTAAAGGCGATTCTGTTACAATTCCATTAGATTTTAGAATTAGGCCATCAGACAAATTATACAAAATTGTAGAAAATAAAGTAGAAGCATAATGGTTGTTATTACACTACAACGCAACAAATGTATTGGCTGTAATTATTGTGTAGAATTAGCACCAAATCAGTTTCAAATGTCTAAAAAAGACGGCAAATCTGTATTGCTGCATTCCGAAGAAAAAAAAGGATTTTATACCCTAAAATCTAAAGATTATGAAATTTTAGAATCTTGTGAAAACGCCTCAAAAGCATGTCCTGTAAAAATAATTTCGGTAAAAAATATTTAATAAAAGAAGCATAAATTAAATCAGTTTTCTAGTTCAGATTAAAAACAATAAACATTGAGTTTTAGTAAGCTAAAGAAATAATCTTATCTTTACTCATTAATTATTTACGAATCCTATATCTAGTTTTTTAAAGACTCTAGATTTAATATATAAATTTTTTATGGCTTGTAACAGTTGCGCAACTGGAGAAGATGGCCAACCAAAAGGATGCAAAAACAATGGGACTTGCGGCACAGATAGCTGCAATAAACTTACTGTTTTTGATTGGTTAGCAAACATGTCACTTCCAAACGGACAAAAACCGTTTATAGGTGTAGAAGTACGTTTTAAAAACGGCAGAAAACACTATTATAAAAACACAGAAAACTTAACATTAAGCATTGGAGATATTGTGGCTACTCAGGCAAAGTCTGGTCACGATATTGGTATGGTTACACTTACTGGCGAATTAGTGCGTGTGCAAATGAAGCGTAAAAAAGTAAAACTAGACGACGCTGAAAATGTTTTAAAAATATACCGAAAAGCATCACAAAAAGATATTGATATTTGGTCGGCTGCTAGAGATAAGGAGGAGCCAATGAAGGTAAAAGCACGTCAGTTTGCTATAGATTTAAATCTGAAAATGAAAATTTCAGATATTGAATTTCAAGGTGATGGCAGTAAAGCTACTTTTTATTACACAGCAGAAGAGCGTGTAGATTTTAGAGAACTTATTAAAGTATTTGCGCGCGAGTTTAGAACACGTATTGAGATGAAACAAGTTGGCTTTAGGCAAGAAGCGGCAAGGCTTGGAGGTATTGGTTCTTGTGGTAGAGAATTATGTTGTTCTACATGGTTAACCGATTTTAGATCCGTAAGTACATCTGCTGCACGTTACCAACAACTATCATTAAATCCATTAAAACTTGCCGGACAATGTGGTAAGCTAAAATGCTGTCTTAATTATGAGTTAGATGCTTATTTAGATGCCTTAAAAGCGTTTCCAAAATCTGATGTTAAATTATATACTGAAAAAGGAAATGCAGTGTGCCAAAAGACCGATATTTTTAAAGGTTTAATGTGGTATGCTTATGAAGGTGAATGGATGAATTGGCATATTATTACTACAGAGCAAGCTAATGAAATTATAGAGAAAAATAAGAAAAGGGAAAAAGTAGCTAGTCTAGAAGAGTATGCAGCAGAGCATATAGAAGATACAAAAAATGAGTTTGAAAACGTTGTAGGTCAAGATAGTTTAACACGTTTCGATAGTCCAAAACCGAATAAGAAACGTAAAAACAATAGGAATAACCGAAACAACAAGAACAGAAGTAACAACAATAAGAATAATACTAACAAAGGTAATAACACCAATAATAAAAATAAATCTCAAAATCGAAACCGCAATCAAAAACCAAAAGCCAGAACAAATGCTAAATCTAATGCTAAAAAGGACTAACAGGTTAGTTTTAGTTCTACTAGGTTGTTTTATAATAACAAGTTGCGACTCAAAAGCTGTGTTTGATGAGTATCAATCTGTACCCAATCAATGGAATAAAGATTCTATTGCAAGTTTCAAATTTACTGCTCCAGATACATTAAATAATTACAATTTGTACGTTAATTTAAGAAATACAGATGCTTATAAATTTAGTAATTTATTTCTTCTGGTTGAATTAAATTATCCTAATGGTAAAGCAGTAACAGATACTTTAGAATACAAAATGGCAGCACCAAATGGAGAATTATTGGGCACAGGTTTTTCAGATATAAAAGAAAATAAATTGTGGTATAGAGGATTTAAGAAACCTTTTAAATTTACAGAAGAAGGTGATTATACAGTGAACATTCAGCATGCCATGAGAAACAATGGTGAAGTTAATGGTGTCGTTAATTTAGAGGGAATAACAGATATAGGGTTTAGAGTAGAACAGACTCAAAAGTAATAGATATGGCAAAAAAGAAAACAACTCAGTCTAAAAAAGAGACTTTAGATTTTACAAAATATGTACGTTGGTTTTGGATCCTTTTTTTATGTGGTGTTGCAGCTGTAATACTACCATTTTTGTTGGCATCATGGGGTTTTTTAGGTGAAATGCCAGATTATACTAGATTAGAAAATCCTGAAACAAATTTAGCGACAGAAATTATTTCTTCTGATGATAAGACCTTAGGTAAATTTTATTTTGACGATAATAGAACACCTATTGGTTTTGAAGAATTACCAAAAAATTTAGTAGATGCATTAATTGCAACTGAAGACACGCGTTTTTTTGAACATTCTGGTATAGATGGTCGAGGGACACTAAGAGCATTTTTCTTTTTAGGAGGAAGAGGAGGTGCTAGTACAATTTCACAACAATTATCACGTCAATTGTTTGTTGGAGTAGCATCTAGAAACATTTTTAGTAGGTTAACTCAAAAGATAAAAGAATGGGTTCTTGCCATTAAATTAGAACGTCAATACACTAAAGAAGAAATTATAGCAATGTATTTTAATATCTATGATTTTGGTAATAATGCAGATGGTATTCGTTCCGCTTCTAGAATTTATTTCAATAAAGAACCAATAGATTTAGATGTAAAAGAATCTGCAATGTTAGTAGGTATGTTTAAAAATTCTTCTTTATACAACCCTATTCCTTCCAGAAATCCAGTAGGCGTTAAAAATAGACGTAACGTTGTTTTGTCTCAAATGTTTAAATATGATTATATCACGGAAGAAGTAAAAGATTCGCTTCAAAAAACAGAATTAGATTTAGATTTTACTCCAGAAACACATAGTCAAGGTATAGCTACTTATTTTAGAGAATACCTTAGAGGCTTTATGAAAGATTGGGCAAATGATGAAAAGAATAGAAAACCAGATGGTAGCAAATACGATTTATATAGTGATGGTTTAAAAGTTTACACAACCATCGATTCTCGTATGCAACAATATGCAGAGGATGCTATTGCTATGCACATGCCAAGATTGCAAGCAGAATTTGATAATCAAAACACACCAGATCGAAATAAAACAGCACCATTTTTAGATTTAACCAAAGCCGAAGAAACCAAGTTAATGAATGACGGAATGAAGCGAGGTGAACGTTGGAGAATTCTTAAAAATCAAGGAAAGTCAGATAAGGAAATTAAGGCATCCTTTGAAAAGCCTACTCAAATGCGAGTTTTTAAGTGGGTAGATGGCAAAGCAAGTGAAGTAGATACGGTTATGAAGCCAATAGATTCAATGCGCTATTATAAATCTTTTTTGCGTCCAGGAATGATGTCAATGGATCCGCTTACAGGGCATGTGAAAGCTTGGGTTGGAGGAATGAATTACAAGCATTTTCAGTACGATATGGTGAAACAAGGAAAACGTCAAGTCGGATCTACCTTTAAGCCTTTTGTTTATGCAACAGCAATTGATCAATTGCAATTTTCACCTTGCGATTCTTTTCCAAGAACACAAATTACAATTGAAGCTGATAAGTATGGGAATCCAGAACCTTGGACGGTTAAAAATTCGGATGGAAGATATTCTGGTAAGCAAACCCTTAAAGATGCTTTAGCAAGTTCTACTAACACGGTTACAGCACGTTTAATGAATGAAATTGGACCACAACCTGTTGTAGAAATGGCAAAAAAATTAGGAATTACTTCTGAGATTTTACCCGTTCCCGCAATTGCATTAGGTACACCAGATATTAGTATTTACGAAATGGTTGCGGCTTATTCAACATTTGCTAACAAAGGCGTTTACAATAAACCTGTTATGGTAACGCGTATTGAAGACAAAAACGGTACGGTTCTTTATCAGTTTAAGCCAGAAAGTAAAGATGTATTAAGTGAAGAGGTTGCTTATGTTACAGTTAATCTTATGGAAGGTGTAACGCAAGCAGGTTCAGGTAAGCGTCTTAGACATAATTCTAAATGGCTTGCAAATTCATCCGTTTATAAAGAAGTTATGACAGGTTATCCATATGAGTTAACTAATCCTATAGCAGGTAAAACAGGGACAACTCAAAACCAAAGTGATGGTTGGTTTATGGGTATGGTACCTAATTTGGTCACAGGTGTTTGGGTTGGCGCAGAAGATAGAGCAGCGCATTTTAAATCCATTCATTATGGTCAAGGTGCATCAATGGCGTTACCAATTTGGGGATTATACATGAAAGCTTGTTATGCAGATAAAACTCTAGATGTTTCTGATGGTAAATTTGATAAACCTTCAGACTTAAAAATTGATATTGATTGTGAAGCTAGAGATGAAGGCGATATTGGAGGCTCAGAGCTTCCAGAAGATAATATTGATGTAGATTTCTAAAATCTATCAATAGTCACACCTGTATTTAATACCATTAAATTATAAAGTAAGTACTTAGTTTCGTATTTTTAAAAAGCTAAATTTTTAAACAATATGATTAACAAAAAAGTAGAGAATGTTACTGAAGCACTTAAAGGTGTTTCTGATAATATGACCTTTATGTTTGGTGGTTTTGGTTTGTCTGGTATTCCAGAAAACGCGATAGCCCAACTCGTAAAACTTAATTTAAAAGGATTAACCTGTATCTCTAATAATGCAGGCGTTGACGATTTTGGTTTAGGGTTGTTGCTTCAACAGAAGCAAATTAAGAAAATGGTTTCATCTTATGTTGGTGAAAACGATGAATTTGAACGTCAGATGCTTTCTGGCGAGCTAGATGTAGAATTAATTCCTCAAGGTACATTAGCAGAACGTTGTAGAGCAGCACAAGCTGGTTTTCCTGCAATTTATACACCAGCTGGTTACGGTACAGAAGTCGCAGAGGGAAAAGAAACAAGAGAATTTGATGGTAAAATGCATGTATTAGAATATGCATTTAAAGCAGACTTTGCTTTTATTAAAGCATGGAAAGGAGATGCTGCCGGAAATTTAATATTTAAAGGTACAGCAAGAAACTTTAATCCTAATATGTGTGGTGCAGCTAAAGTAACCGTTGTTGAGGTTGAAGAATTAGTACCTGTTGGAGAATTAGACCCTAATCAAATTCATATTCCAGGCATATTTGTGCAACGTATTTTTAAAGGTGCACATTTTGAAAAACGAATAGAACAACGAACAGTTAGAAAAAGAGCATAGTTATGTTAGATAAAAACGGAATAGCGAAACGTATCGCGCAAGAAGTAAAAGACGGTTACTATGTTAATTTAGGGATAGGAATACCAACTTTGGTAGCCAATTTTGTAAGAGATGACATTGAAGTTGAATTTCAAAGTGAAAATGGCGTTTTAGGTATGGGACCATTTCCTTTTGAAGGAGATGAAGATGCTGATATTATTAATGCAGGAAAACAAACGATAACAACATTGCCAGGCGCATCATTTTTTGATTCAGCTATGAGTTTTTCTATGATTAGAGGAAAACATGTTGATTTAACAATACTAGGAGCAATGGAAGTCTCAGAAAATGGAGATATAGCTAATTGGAAAATCCCTGGAAAAATGGTTAAAGGAATGGGTGGCGCAATGGATTTAGTAGCAAGTGCAGAGAATATTATTGTAGCTATGATGCATACCAATAGAGCGGGAGCTTCTAAGTTGTTGAAAAAATGCTCTTTACCTTTAACAGGAGTTGCTTGTGTAAAGAAAATTGTAACTAATATGGCAGTTTTAGAAGTTACACCTAAGGGATTTAAGCTTTTAGAACGTGCACCTGGTGTATCTGTAGAAGCTATTAAAAATGCTACCGAAGGTGAATTAATTATTGATGGAGATATTCCTGAAATGAAGATTTAGATTAATTGCTTTTTTTAAAAAAAATACAAGTCGCTAATTTTAGCGACTTTTTTGTACGTAATTTCTCTGCGCAAGGAATAAAATGTTAAAAATATATGTATTTCATCGATTAATAATGTATTTAAGCAGATAAATGTAGAAATTGTTACATATTGCAGTCCCAAATAAAACGAATAATATTAACCTGATTTACCATAAACTTAATTTACCTTTTTGCCCCAAATCTACCATGAATTACTGCTTATGAAATCAAAACCAAATCTACCAGAACCTACTTTTAATGAAGATGAAGAATTTTCAATTTTAGAAAACACTTTTGAATTAGTCTCAAATGTTTTAAAGTTAGCCAAAAAAGTATTCATGCTATAATCCTTTTGGAATAGCATGAATTAACTTTTTTGTGTAAGCTTCTTTGGGTGATGCATAAATATGGTCTGCATCGCCAATTTCTTCAATCTTTCCTTCATTCATTACTAGCAGTTGATCTGCCATATATTTTACAACGGCTAAGTCGTGCGAAATAAATATATAGGTAAATCCAAATTGTGCTTTTAAATCATTTAATAAGTTTAAAACTTGTGCTTGTACAGAAATGTCCAGTGCAGAAACAGATTCGTCACAAACTATAAGCTGTGGTTCTAAGGCTATTGTTCTTGCAATACCAATACGCTGACGTTGTCCTCCAGAAAATTCATGTGGATAACGATTAAAAGCTGAAGCATCTAATCCTACTTTCTCTAATATGTCTAATACTTTTTCTTTTCTTGTATTATTTGAAGAGCCAATATTGTGGACTTTCATGGGTTCTAAAATGGCATTACCAACCGTTAATCGAGGGTTTAAAGAAGCAAAAGGGTCTTGAAATATGATTTGAATCTCTTTTCTTAAGCTTCGCATTTGAGAAGATTTCAACTTAGTGATATCATTTCCTTTGTATATAATTTTACCAGAAGTAGCTTTGTCTAGTTGTAAAATTGCGTTTCCTAAAGTAGATTTTCCGCAACCAGATTCACCTACTAATCCTAAGGTTTCACCAGGATAAACTTTAAAGCTAACACCATCAACGGCATTAAAGTTTAAATCTTTAGAAAACCAACCAGTTTTAGATAAGTATGTTTTTTCTACATCAATAAGCTCTAAAAGGGGTGTTTGGTTATAGAGCTTTTCATGATTTATTTTGCGCTCAGCTTTAGTGATAATAGATGTATTTGTACTATTATTCATAAAATCTGAAATAGTTGGTAATTTTTTTAAACGGTATTCAGTTGAAGGTCTAGCACCAATTAAGGCTTTGGTATAATTATGTTTTGCTGCATTAAAAATAACATCAGTTGTACCTTGTTCTACAATTTCTCCTTTGTACATAACCAAAACTCTGTTGGCTAATTCAGAAACTAAAGATAAATCGTGCGAAATAAAAAGCACACTCATTTTGGTTTCTGCTTGTATGGTTTGTAATAATTCTAAAATTTCTTTTTGTACAGTAACATCTAAAGCTGTTGTTGGCTCGTCTGCGATTAGTAATTTTGGTTTACACGCAATTGCCATGGCAATCATTACACGTTGTTTTTGTCCACCTGAAATTTCATGAGGATAGGCTTTATAAATACGTTCTGGGTTAGGGAGTTTTACTCTTTCAAATAAGTTTAGAACTTCTAGTTTAATTTCTGAAGTTGATAGTTTAAAATGTTGTTTTAAGATTTCTTCAACTTGTCTACCACAGCGCATCGATGGATTTAAAGAACTCATTGGTTCTTGAAAAATCATTGCAATGTCTTTTCCTCTCAAGGTTTGAAATTCTTTTTCAGAATAATTAACTAAGTCCTTGTCTTCAAATAAAATAGAACCAGAAGTAATTTTAGAAATCTGTTTTGGCAATAAACCCATTAAAGCTAATGATGAAATAGATTTACCAGAACCAGATTCTCCTACAACGGCAACAATCTCATTGGGTTGAATATTAAATGAAATATTCTTAATAATCTGCTTCTCTTTTTTATCCTTAAAAAAAGAAATATTTAACGTATCAACAGAGAGTAATTTTTCATTTGCCATAGGTAAATGTAATCAATTTCTTCAATAGTGCTGTGGTAAAACCGTAACTCTAAAAACTTTACTGTATTTAGTCGAAAACGTTTTCGTTTATTAACATTATTTTAATAATTTCAGTGAATAATTAATAAAAATTAACTTAAAAAAACAATAATTAGTATGAGAAAAAACTATTTTCATGGTGTTTGCTTAATGTTGTTTCTGTTGTGTATTCTACCAGCATTTTCGCAAACAAACCTTCAAAAAGAGGAGATTATTAGTCGTTATGATTTAAAAGTAATTCAAGATTTAAGTGTAAAATTTAATGAACAAGCAAAAGCCGAAAAGGCAAAAGCCACACAAATGGCATTATTAAAAGGTTGGCCATTAATTATTAAGACTGATAATTCATATTTAGAGCTTCAAAAGATTTCTACAGAAGGGAAACCAATCTATTATACCACGTTTAATGTGGCTGCGGCAGAATCAACAAGAACCAATCATTTAAATTCTGGAGGTTCATTAGGCTTAAATTTAGATGGCCAGAATATGATAGCTCATGTTTGGGATGGTGGTTTAGCTCGTGCGTCTCACCAAGAGTACGATGGCGCAGGAGGTAACAATAGATTTTCTATTGGTGATGGTACCACAACATTAAATTATCATTCAGCACACGTTACAGGTACTATTATTGCATCTGGTGTTGTTGCTAATGCTAAAGGAATGGCTCCTCAAGCAAGTGCCGTTGGTTACGAATGGAATAATGATATTTCTGAAGCAACAAGTGCAGCAGGAAATGGAATGCTAATTTCTAATCACTCTTATGGGTATGCAGCTAGAAATTCACTAGGTCAACCGCAATTACCAGACTATTATTTTGGAGGTTATATTACCGATTCTAGAGATTGGGATGAAATTATGTTTAATGCACCTTACTATTTAATGGTAGTGGCTGCTGGTAATGATGGATCTGATAATTCTGCAAATGGTGCTCCTTTAGACGGAAATGCTTCTTATGATAAACTTTCGGGCCATGCTACAGCAAAAAATAATATGGTTGTTGCTAATGCAAATGACGCTAATATTGATTCTAATGGAAACTTAGTTAGTGTTACTATTAATAGCAGTAGTAGTGAAGGACCAACTGATGATTATAGAATTAAGCCAGATATTACAGGTAATGGTACTGCGGTATATTCTACATATGAGTCTAGTGATACAGCTTACAATAGTATTACAGGTACCTCTATGGCATCGCCTAATGTGGCTGGTTCTTTATTATTATTACAACAACATGCTAATAATGTTAATGGAAGTTATTTAAGAGCTTCCACTTTAAAAGGTTTAGCACTTCACACAGCTGATGATGTTGGATCTACGGGACCAGATGCTATTTATGGTTGGGGATTAATGAATACAAAAAGTGCTGCTGAAGCTATTACTAATAATGGAAATGAATCTAAAATAGAGGAATTAACATTAACCAATGGACAATCGTACCAAATTACGGTTGATTCTGATGGTATTAATGATTTATACGCATCCATTTCTTGGACAGATAGAGCTGGTACTGCTACAACTACAGCTAATTCTAATTCAGCTGTCTTAGTTAATGATTTAGATATTAGAGTAACTCAAGGAGGAACAACGTATAGTCCTTGGCGTTTAACAGGAGTTTCTACTAATGGACAAGGTGATAACTCAAAAGATCCTTATGAAAGAGTAGATGTGGCTAATGCTACCGGAACTTATACAATTACTATTACTCACAAAGGTTCATTAACTGGAGGAAGCCAAAACTACTCATTAATTGTAACAGGTTTATCTGGTACACCAATAGTTTGTAGTGCAACCACACCAACGGGATTATCTATTGATGGTTTTGGGTCATCCACAGCGACAGTTTCTTGGGATGCCGTACCAGGAGCATCATATGATTTTAGATATCGCGAAACAGGAACTTCAACATGGACAACATCTTCGGTTTCTTCGGCATCAACGTCGTTGTCAGGTTTGTCGCCTGAAACAGCTTATGAAGTACAAGTGAGAAGTATCTGTGCCGATAATTCAACGTCGTCTTACACAAGTTCTGCAAGTTTTACAACAACCGAAGTACAATTAAATTATTGTACATCTACAAGTAGTAATGTTAACGATGAATATATTAGTCGTGTACAATTAGGTACTATAGATAATACATCTGGTGCTCAGTTTTATTCAGATTTCACTAATCTGTCAACAGCATTAAGTCAAGGTCAGAGTTATTCTATTACAATAACGCCTACTTGGACAGGAACCGTGTATGCAGAAGGCTATTCTGTTTGGATAGATTATAATCACGATGGCGATTTTTCAGATTCAGGAGAACAGGTTTGGTCGCAAGCGGCAACGCAGACAACACCAGTTAGTGGTAGTTTTTTAATTCCATCGGGAACTTATATCGGAAATACTAGAATGCGAGTTTCAATGAGTTATAATGCTGTACCAACTGAATGTCAATCGTTTACTTATGGTGAAGTTGAAGATTACACTGTAAACCTTTCTGCTGGTACACCAGACACAACTGCACCAGTTATTACATTAACAGGAGCTTCTACAATTAATTTAGAAGTTGGTGATACTTACAATGAGTTAGGTGCAACAGCGACAGATAATATAGATGGCAATTTAACGTCTAGTATTGTAATTACAGGAACAGTAAATACAACTTCTGCTGGTACTTACACCAAGTTTTATAATGTAAGCGATGCAGCAGGAAATGCAGCTGCGCAAGTAACAAGAACTATCATTGTAACTCAGCCAGCAGACACAACCGCTCCAGTTATTACATTAACAGGAGCTTCTACAATTAATTTAGAAGTTGGAGATACTTATAATGAATTAGGTGCAACTGCAACGGATAATGTAGATGGTAACTTAACATCTAGTATTGTAATCACAGGTACAGTAAATACAAATTTAGCAGGAACATATACAAGGTATTATAACGTTAGTGATGCAGCAGGAAATGAAGCAACACAAAGAACAAGATCTATTATAGTTACAGAACCTGCTACAGGAAGTGGTTGTACAAGTGGTATTTCTTCATTCCCTTATTCTGAAAGTTTTGAAAACACATTTGGCGCATGGACACAAGCAACAGGTGATGATTTTAATTGGGCAACAAGAAGCGGAACAACACCATCTAGCAATACTGGTCCTTCTAGTGCAGATTTAGGTTCTTATTATATTTATATGGAATCTTCTTCACCAAATTATTCAACAAAAAGAGCGATATTAAATTCGCCTTGTTACGATTTGAGTAGTGCTTCTCAGGCTACATTTGAGTTTAAATATCATATGTATGGAGCTTCTTCAATGGGAAGTTTAGCGTTAGAATTGAGTGATGATAATGGTACATCTTGGACAAGCATTTGGAGCGCATCTGGAAATCAAGGGAATTCTTGGTTAACAGCTAGTGTTAATTTAGCAGCTTATGTTGGTAGTTCGGTTCAATTACGTTTTAATGGTATTACAGGCACAACTTGGCAAGGTGATATGGCTGTAGATGCTGTAAGTTTATCTACAGGTGGTGGATCTGGTCCAACTTGTTCTGATGTTTCATTATCTATTACTTTTGATAATTATCCAGAAGAAACTGCATGGAGTGTTGTTAATGCTTCTGGTAGTACAGTGGCTTCAGGTGGAACTTACGGTTCTCAAGCTGATGGGTCCACATTAACTATTGATGTTGGTTGTTTAGATGATGGTTGTTATGATTTTGTAATTACAGACACTTATGGTGATGGTATATGCTGTTCTTACGGAAATGGCTCGTATTCGTTAACAAATTCTGATACAGGAGTTTTATTAGCTTCAGGCGGTTCGTTTACAAGTTCTGAGACTACTAATTTCTGTTTAGGAAGTTCTAGTTCAAATTTCGGATTAAATGCTAGTGTAATTGCAGAAAATCCTGGTCAATATTTCAAAGTACACCCAAACCCTGTTAAAGAAACACTTATTGTTGATTTAGTTGGGTATGAAGCGCAAACCTTTGAAATATTAAATATGTTAGGACAAATTGTAGCAAAAGGACGTTACACTTCTACAATTGACGTATCAAAATTTGAAAATGGAGTTTATATCTTACAATTGAATATTGGAGAAAAGAAACAATTAAAACGTTTTATTAAGGAATAAATGGTCCTTAGTATTGTAGTTAGTAATGAAAAAGTCCTGATTTTAAATCAGGACTTTTTTTATATATGTTTTATTTCATCTTCATGAAGTAATTCGTCTCCTCGTAATCTTAAGAAAATCTGTGCGACGGCAATTGTGTCTTTTTCGCAGTAGATAATAATTCTGTCAATCTCCTTTTCTTTGTAGTAAACACGGTAAACTTCGCTACCATCTATATCATCTTTTGGAGACGGAATCCCTAAAACATTAGTTAATAATTTTAATGATGTATAAGTTTTGTAATCCCCAAATTTCCACAATTCTAAAGTATCAAGATGAGGTACTTCCCATGGTTTTTTCCCGAAGAGATTTAGTTTGTATGGTAATTCTATATTATGTATAATCATTCTTCTGGCTATGTACGGAAAATCGAATTCTTTACCGTTATGTGCACAAAGCAAATGTTTATTAGAACTGAAATGCGAAATCAATAGGTTTTTAAAATCTTTTAAAATTTTAATTTCATCACCATAAAAAGACGTTACTCTAAAATTTCGAGATTCGCCTGCCATTTTAAAATATCCAACAGAAATACAAACTATTTTTCCAAACTCGGCCCAAATACCTGCTCTGTCGTAAAACTCTTCAGCTGTAAACTCTTCTTTGCGCTGGTAACGCGATTTTGCATCCCAAAGGTCTTGTTTGGTTTTATCTAAGTCAGAGAAGTTTTCTGTTTCCGGAACGGTTTCTATATCTAAGAATAGAATGTTCTCTAGGTTGAGTTTATTTATCATCTTTAATAGAATAATTTATTATAATAAAGGCAAAAAATATTAATTGCAGATAATATACAATAGATGAACTAATTAATATGAGATAGTTTTCTTTTATAAATTCACTATAACTTTTTATTTTATCATTATAACCTTCAAAAGCGGAAATACCATATAAATTATAAAGAACTTGTAAAATTTGAATTATAAAATAAATAGCAATGAGCCAAATTATTTGCCTTTTGAGATGTTTTTGATTGAGTACTTTTTGTTTTGTAATTAGTTTTAAAATGATAAAAACGGAAATAATAAATACTATTAATTGAACAATTTCCTTAGCTATTATTGTATACAGTGGATTTTGATTGGTTATAATAAATAATTGATGTGTAATGTGACCTAAAAAGAATGCGAATTCAGCAGTTAATAGAATGCTAAAGCCTCCTATTACTAAAAAAAGTAGATGCTGTTTTGTTATTAATTTATCCAAATTTTAAAATTATTCTCCCATCATCTCATAAGCTTCATCAATATAAACATAAAAATCTAAAGGAAAGGAATTTAACGTTTCAGTACTTCTGTGATGTCCTAATCTAACAATGATTAAATTATCTTCAGGAATCACAATTACATATTGCCCTAAAATGCCACGCATTGCAAATGTGTGCTTTCCATTGTAATCACTTATCCAAAATCCGTAGCCATAAGGTTGACCGCTAAATCTAGATTGGGTTGCCGTGTTTACAAACGTTGAATCTAGTATTTGTTTACCATTCCATTTTCCATGGTCTTTATAGAGTTTTCCAAAACGTGCAAAATCGCGTGCATTACTAGAAATACAACAAAAGGCTTTTGCTAGTTTGTTTTTGTCATCATCTAATTGCCACAAGGCATCACTTTTTGCTCCTAGTGGTTGCCAGAAACTTTCAGAAAGATAATCTGCTAATTGTTTTCCGGTAGCTTTTTTAATAACCATACCAAGCAGTTGTGTGCTGCCACTTAAATATTCAAAATCTTTACCTGGTGTTTTTATGACTTTCTGATTTAAAATAGTTTCGGCTAAATCATCATCATAATTTGCTCTAGCAGTTATGGAGAAAGGACTTGTATAAGATTCTACCCAATCTAAACCAGATGCCATGGATGACAAGTCGCCAACTGTAGTTTTAGTGCCTTTATATTGCGGATAAAAATCACTGATAGGTTGGTCTAAACTCTTTATATAACCATCCATTATAGCTTTACCAAGTAATGACGTTGTTATACTTTTAGCCATTGAAAACGAATTGGTTTTAGAATCTACACTATAATTTTCTGCATAGTTTTCATAATAAATACTATCATTTTTAATGATAAGATAGGCAATAGTGCCAAGTTCTTTGTTTGTATCAGCTAATCTTTGTGTAGCATTTACAGAATTGTAATTTTTATGTAATGGCCATTTATCTGTAGTGCTTCCTTTTTTAATAGTATCATTTTCAAAATGCGGATAGTCATCTATATAAGCTGTGGTATGGCCTGTAAAGTAAACAACACGTATTCCTTTTAAAATGTAATCGTAATCAAAAATATAAGAGGCTATAACAAGCGCACCAATAATTCCGATGAGCCATTTTAATAGTTTTTTAATGAATTTCATATTTAAGATGGGATAAGTTAAGTGTTTATGATTTTAATTTTATCGTCTTTAGCTTTTCTTTATAAAATGCTTTGTGAGCAATATAAATGGTCTTTTTAAAAGTAGCGATAATATTTTCTTTGTCATCAACTAAACTCATGGTTTTTATAATATCGGTTTTTTGGTCTTTTGAAATAAGCTCTTTTATAGTTGTAATTTCTTCAGCCGAAAAGATGAATTCTCCATAAATAGTAGATTTTGCTGGTTTTTTATAACGCGCCTCAACAGCTTTATCCCATACTACATAGTCGTTACCTAGTATTTGAATGAGTTGAATCATATAAATTGGATCAGTGGCAGCTAACATACTACCACCAAAAAGTGAGCCAGCGTAATTGCGATTTTTCCAACTAAGTTTCAATCTAATTTTTACATAATGTAAATCATCACTAACTTCTATAAGTTTTGCCGTAGTACGTCTGTACATTGGCGACCAATTAAAACCATATTTATAAATAGTAGAGGTTTTAAAAAACCGTTTTAAAAATTCGGTTGCAATTTTGTACATAAAACCTAAAATAAAGATTGTTGTTTGTAGTCACTTTCATGATTTAGCAACCATTGTTTTCTATATAGACCACCAGCATAACCAGTTAGACTACCATCACTTCCTATGACTCTATGGCAAGGAATTAGTATCCAAAGCGGGTTTTTTCCATTAGCATTAGCTACTGCTCTTATGGCTTTAATGTCTCCTAATTGTTTAGATAATTGTAAATACGATATGGTTTTACCAAAAGGAATCGTTTCCAGTTGGTTCCATACTTTTTTTTGAAATGTGGTGCCTTCGGGATTAAGTTTTAAATCGAAGGTTCTTCGGGATTCATTGAAGTATTCTTTAAGCTGAATAACACATTCTAATAAAGATTCTGGTATAGTGTCTGATAATTCTACATGATTATCTACTATTGAAACTGAAGTAATACCATTTTCGTTTCCTACTATTTTGGCATGTCCTAAAGGCGTTTCAATATAGCAGGTTTGCATTAATTTTCTGGCTTGTCGTTATCAATAATACCTAAGCGCTTTGCTCTTGTTTCCCAACTTTTTCTGGCTAATTGCTGTAAGTCCGAAACATTATCACTCTCATCCATTATCTCAAGTCCTAGAAGAGTTTCTATAACATCTTCCATAGTTACTAAACCACTAACAGAGCCATACTCGTCTACTACTAAGGCAAGATGATTTCTGCTTTCTACTAATTGTTCAAATAATATTGGTATTGGTAAATCTCTATTTACAATAATAATACTTCTTTTTATTTCAGATAATGGTTTAGAGCCATTACCAAGAGCCATTTCTTTAAAAACCTCAGCTTTTAAAACTAAACCTGTAATATTATCTGGGTCATTTGTAAAAACAGGAACTCTAGAAAAACGAATATTAGAATTAGCATTAAAAAAATCTTCTACAGTCATGCTTTCATCTTCAGTTTTCATTACAGTACGAGGTGTCATTACATGCTTGGCTTGTACTTCTTTAAAGGTGAGTAAGTTTTTAATAACTTTACTTTCGTTTTCTTCAAAAACACCCTCTTCATGAGCAATATCAGCCATAGCAACAAAACCTTCTCTACTTAAAACACTACCATGACCTTTACCTCCAATTAATTTTGTAGTCAATTGAAGTAACCATAAAATACCTGTCCATTTTAGAGGAAAGATAAGAATATTAAGAGCTTTGGTTGTAAAATTTGCTAACTGTTTCCAATAGGTTGCTCCAATGGTTTTTGGTATAATTTCTGAGGCAACCAAAATAAGAATAGTCATTATAGTAGAAACTACACCAACCATAATTTCTTCTGTAAATTCAAACCCTAAAATGTTTCGTTTACTAGAGCCGTAAAGCTCTACATAAGCTACTTTTGCCTGTACACCAACTAAAATGGCACCAACCGTATGTGCAATGGTGTTTAAAGTTAATATGGCGATTAAAGGACGATCGACATCCTTTTTTAGTTCCTCTAATTCTTCTGCATAAGCTTTGCCTTCTTTCTTTTTAAGATTAAGAAAAGTTGGCGTTATACTTAAAAGCACAGCTTCTAAAATAGAACATAAGAATGAAAAGAAAATGGATATGACGGCGTAAAAAATGAGTAAGCCCATTAATGTTTTGAAGTTTTAGATGTACAAAGTTACAAAATGAATACTAATTTAAAGCTAGCTAATTTTATAGTTATTACCAAGTTATATTTTTTAGTAGTAAACATCGAATTAATATATTTTGTAAATTGAAGCATGAAAAATTATATTTTAATAATCTGTTTAATAGGAACCTACGCCTTATCGGCTCAAAATAAGGGAAAAGTAACCTACCGAATTGAAGCAATTAAAGATAGTATTGAGAAGTCTTTTGAGAATTTAAAAAACTCAGAGGCCAAAAATAGGGCCTTGCAAATGTTTCAAGATTCTCAGCCTGTTGAAGGTTATTTGGTCTTTAATGATAGTGTTTCTATTTATAATGTAGAGCCAAAAATTGATATTCCTGGATGGAATAATGGAAGTGATGGTCTTATAATAACAAGAAGTAAAATGAATATATCATGGTCATTGGCTGGTGGAAATTCTACACATTACAATGACATGAGTCGCGATTTTATTATTAATCAAAATAAAATAATGGGTCCAACGGTAAGAGTGATTCAAAAACCTAAAGAGTGGACAATTACAGAAGAATCTAAAGTTATTGATGGTTACACCTGTTATTTAGCCACAATTGATAAGCTTAATGATAAAAAGTTAAAGGCATGGTATACACCCGAAATACCGGTGAAACATGGACCAAAAGGATTTCATGGTTTACCAGGTTTAATTATGGAAATTGAGGATGTTATTTACTTATGGAAAGCCATTAAAATAGATTTTGATAGTCCGGAAGCTGATGACATTTTAGAGCCAGTTGAAGGCGATTTAATGACCAAAGAAGAATTTAAAGAGTTCTGTGGTAATCCTTTTACTGAAGATTAATTTTAACTTTCTAGAATTATTCTGGTATTTGGAACACCATATTGAGAAATACGTTCTAATAAAAAGACTAAGTCCTTATTGCTTTTAAAATAAGCAAGAATACATAAACTATCTTCACCTGAAATGCGATCGCAACGCTGAACTTCGTCGATATTTTTAATTTGATTAGAGGCTGTTCTTAAAGTACTAGATTGATGGATTTTTAGATTGATATAAGCCTTAACATTAACTCCAAATTTTTCATGATTAACACGAAGCGAATACCCTAAAATAAAACCTTTTTCTTCCAATTGTTTTACGCGTTTTCCAACAGCTGGAGCCGATAAATCTACAGATTTTCCGATGGTTGCAAATGACTCTCGTGCGTTTGCATTGAGCATTTTTATGATTTTTTCGTCAATAGTGTCCATTTTTAGTTTCGAAATCAATTAATTGGTTATTCAATTGATTCGAAACTAAAGGTAGTAAAAATAATTTGTTTAGTATTCTATATTCGTTACTTATTAAGTAACTTAACCACATCCTTAGCAAAATAACTAGCAATAATATCTGCACCAGCACGCTTAATAGACGTTACTTGTTCCATCATTACAGCGTCATGGTCTAACCACCCTTTTTCGGCTGCAGCTTTTAGCATCGCATATTCACCAGATACTTGATAAACAGCCAAAGGAACATTAAAATTGTTTTTAATATCGCGTACGATATCCAAATAACAAAGACCTGGTTTTACCATTACAATATCAGCTCCTTCGTTAATATCCATTTCGGTTTCTTTAATAGCTTCGTCTCTATTAGCAAAATCCATTTGATAAGTTTTTTTGTCCTTAGGAACATCTATCAAATCCACAGGTGCAGAATCTAAAGCATCTCTAAAAGGGCCATAAAATGCAGAGGCATATTTAGCCGAGTAACTCATAATACCAACATCAATAAGGTTAGATTGGTCTAAGGCTTCTCTAATAGCTATAATACGACCATCCATCATATCACTTGGTGCCACAAAATCAGCACCAGCTTCTGCGTGAGACAAACTCATTTCAGCTAACGCCTCAACGGTTGCATCGTTTATAATTTTTCCACCTTCAACAATACCATCGTGTCCGTAAGACGAATATGGGTCTAAAGCCACGTCTGTCATTACTAACATTCCTGGGCAAACTTCTTTTACCGTTTTAATAGCACGTTGCATTAAACCATTAGGATTCCATGCTTCAGTACCTTTGTTGTCTTTTAAGCTATCATCAACTTTTACAAATAGTAAAACTGATTTTAAACCTAAACTCCATAATAATTTCACCTCTTCTTTTAGTAAATCTAAACTGAAACGATAGTAATTTGGCATCGATGCAATTTCTTCTTTTACACCTTTGCCTTCAACAACAAAAAGTGGTACTAAAAAGTCATTCGGTGTAATGTAAGTTTCTCTAACTATACTTCTAATGGCTTCGTTAGTTCTTAGTCTTCGATTTCTTCTAATTGGAAACATGATTTTATATTTTGTAGACCTGTTAAGTTTTAGAAACCTAACGGGTTTTAATGTATGAGGATTATGATTACTTTTATCAAATACAAAGTTAACGATTAAAACCTATTATTGAGTGCTCAAATCCTTAGATGATTTAGAATTTATTTTTCCATGGCGAAGCTATCAGGCAGAACTTTTAAAACACTTTAATGGTCATATTGCAGACAACCATTTTCATGTAATTGCGCCTCCAGGTTCTGGAAAAACGATCTTAGGATTAGAAATAGTTAGGAAATTAGGGAAGAAAACACTGGTTTTAGCGCCAACCTTGACCATAAGAAATCAATGGGAAGACCGTTTACAATCTTTTTTTACTGAGAATTGTGATTTTAAAGCCTATTCATTCGATATTAAAAATCCAAGTGATGTTACGTTTTCTACTTATCAATCGCTTCATGCTTTTTATAAAACTTTTGAAGATAAAACCGATTATTATCAATTCTTTAAAAAACACAATATTGAAACTTTAGTTTTAGACGAAGCGCATCATTTAAAAAATGCATGGTGGAATTGCTTAATGGATTTAAAACGGAATTCTGAGTTTTACATCGTAGCATTAACCGCAACACCACCTTATGATAGCAGTAGAGCAGAAGTGTCTAAATATTTTACGCTTTGTGGCGAAGTTGATGATGAAATTGCAGTGCCAGATTTAGTGCGCGAAGGGGATTTGAGTCCACATCAAGATTTTGTGTACTTCTCAAAACCCGAAGATTTAGAGATAAATTTTATCGTTGATTACAGACGAAATATTTCAGATTTTAAAGATGAATTATTAAAGGATGAAACCTTTATCAAATTCTTAATTGAACATCGTTTTTATAAAAATCCAAATTGGCATTTGGATGAACTCTATTCTAATACCGAATATTTTTCTGCGATTCTCATCTTTTTGTATGCCTGTGGTTTTGAAATTGACCATCAAAAATTGGAAGTTCTTGGTTTTGATGAAAAGGAAAAGATTCAGTTTCCTGAGCTCAATTTACATTGGCTTGGTATTTTGTTTCAGAATATCTTAGTTTCCGATAGAGAACAATTAATAGAGCAAGAGAAGTATGTGTCAACTTTAGAAAAACGACTTAGACGACTTCATGTTTTTGAGCGGAATTCAGTTGATTTTATTGGGGAACAACTGCTTTACAAATCCTTGTCTAACAGTCCAAGTAAGTTGAAAAGCATCGTTAGTATTGTTAAAGCAGAACGCGAAAGCTTAAAACGCGATTTAAGATGTGTGATTCTAACGGATTATATCCGAAAGGAATTTTTAAATATTAAAACTGAAGAAATAGAAGGCATAGACAAAATTGGTATGCTTCCTATTTTTCAATATGTACGTCATTATTGCGATAAACCTGAAGAATTAGGAGTGCTGTCTGGCAGTATCGTCATCATTCATCAATCTATTTTAAGACATTTTGAAGCGATTGAATCTTTAGATTATTTTTCATTTTCGCCATTACAAATAGATGAATCTTTCTTATTAGTAACTTCAAAAGGAAAGCCAAAAAATTCTATTGTTAGTATTATTACACAACTTTTTGAAGCAGGTTATATTAGAGTTTTAATTGGTACAAAATCCTTATTAGGCGAAGGTTGGGATGCGCCATCTATAAACAGTTTAATTCTGGCTTCGTTTATTGGTTCGTTTGTATCGTCTAACCAAATGCGAGGTAGAGCGATTCGGAAAGATGCATATTCGCCTAAAAAAACCGGAAACATTTGGCACTTAGCTTGTGTGGACCCAACCGATTTAGATGGCGGAAAAGAAGTAGATACTTTAAAACGACGATTTGAAGCTTTTGTAGGTGTTACAAACAGTACGATTCCGTTTATTTCTAATGGCTTTGAACGGTTGAATATTCCTGATGAGATTCCTGTAGAATCTATTGAAGCATTAAACGAATCGACATTAAATGTTGCAACAAAGCGGATTTTAATTACCGAAAAATGGAATAATGCGATAGGAAATGGCACGAAGCTAACCAAAGAAGTAAAGGTTTTACATCAAGGAAAGCGACCATTTAAAAAACAAAAACAAATCTATTATTTTGATGTACTTCGGTTTTTTGTGGTGGAATTATTAATTACTATTACGCTTTTTTATGTAGAATTTATAGCTAATAGTTTCAATCTCATTTTACAACGAGGTGTGCTTTATTTTGTCTATGCATTTTTTGCTGCGTTTGTGGCTATGTTCGGTTTTAAGCTTTGGAAAGCGTTAAAACTCTACATTCGTCATGGCTATTTGTATAAAAAAATCGGGAAAATGGGATTAGCCATTTTGGATACTTTAGATGAATTGGGTTATATCACTTCTGGTAAAGAAAATATAAACGTGAATTCTTACGTGTTAGGAAAAGGTGATGTGGTTTGTAATTTGGTTGGTGCCAATGCGCTTGAAAATTCGCTATTCGCTAAAGCATTGACTGAGCTTTTAGAACCTATTGAATCGCCAAGATATTTAATTGTAAAGACCAATTTTTTCAGAAAGCGATTAGATGTTGAAAATTTTTATCCAGTTCCGGAATTGTTTGGTGATAAAAAAGAAAATGCCTTAGTGTTTCAAAAACATTGGAAACAGTATTTAGGTAAAAACAAACTGGTTTTCACACGAAGTGTTGAAGGTAGAAAATTGCTTTTAAAAGCACGATTGTTTCATGTTTACAATGCGTTTAAAGAAGTGACTAAGGAAGTGATGGTTTGGAAGTGATAGTTTACAGACCTAGCAGGTTTTAAAAACCTAGCAGGTCTAGTAAAAGTTTTTGTAATACATCTACCTTTATTACCTATTAATAAATCCAAATTGTAATTATTCAACAATCAAATTATAGTATGGTTGGATAATTTTAGACCTGCTAGGTTTGAAAAACCTGCAAGGTCCTGCTGCTTATCTACTCAATCCTAAGTAATACCATAGATTACCTTCCTTTACAAAAGCCGATTTTTCATGGATAACATCTACTTTTCCATTCTCAAAGAAATAAGCGTTAAAGGTTACTGTTCCCTCAATGTCGTCTTTAGAACCTTTTGAAGTGTCTAAAACTTCCAGTTTAATCCATTGTACGGATTTTGCCCATTTCACAATGGCTTTTTTCTCTTTTATTGGTCTTGTCGATTGGTGGTGTGTTGCCATTAAATAATCGCCATTGGCAAGAACAAAAGCGGAATATCTAGAACGCATGAGTTGTTCGGCTGTTTCTGTTTTTCCGTTGTTAAGATGGAAAACTTCGCAGCAGTCTTGATAAGTTTTATTGGTTCCGCAGTAGCAGTTCATGGTTGAATTTATAATATTTCTCTGATTAATACCTACAAGGTTTTGGAAACCTTGCAGGTGTTTGTTGTTGTTAGACCTGCTGGGTTTTAAAAACCTGCAAGGTCTTGATTAGTTTTATTCGGCATAACAGTTTCCCCTTTGGGGATTAAGGAGCTTCTTACACCCAATCTACTGGATTTTGCAATACCTTAATTAGTTTTTCTTCCGCACTTCCGGCTTCTGGTTGATGGTCGTAAACCCATTGTACATGTGGTGGTAAACTCATTAGGATACTTTCTATGCGTCCATTAGTTTTCAACCCGAATAATGTGCCTTTATCATGCACTAAATTGAATTCTACATAACGTCCTCTTCTAATTTCTTGCCAGTCGCGTTGAGGTTTGGTGTATTCTAATGCTTTTCGTTTTTCAACAATTGGTACATAAGCTTCTAAGAAACTATCTCCAACTTCGGTTACAAAATCGTACCAGTTTTGCATACTCATCTCGTCTGTGGCTTTGCAATAATCAAAGAATAAACCGCCTAAACCGCGACCTTCATTTCTATGAGCGTTGTAAAAGTATTCATCGCAACGCGACTTGTATTTTGAATAAAATTCCGGGTTATGTTTGTCGCAAGCCGTTTTGCAAGTTTGATGAAAGTGTTTGGCGTCTTCTTCAAATAAGTAGTAAGGCGTTAAATCTTGTCCACCACCAAACCATTGGTCAACAATGTTACCTTCTTTATCATACATTTCAAAATAGCGCCAATTCGCGTGAACCGTTGGAACCATTGGATTTGTAGGATGCAAGACTAAACTTAAACCACAAGCAAAAAAATCAGCATCTTCTACACCGAAGTATTTTTGCATGCTGTCTGGTAATTTTCCATGAACGCCAGAGATATTGACACCACCTTTTTCAAAAACGTTTCCGTTTTCAATTACGCGTGTTCTTCCACCACCACCTTCAGGTCGGTCCCAAAGGTCTTCTTGGAATTTTGCTTTGCCATCTACTTCTTCTAGTTTAGAAGTGATAGTGTCTTGTAATTGGTGTATGTATTTGAAGAATTTGTTTTTGATAATATTGTTGGGTTTAAAACTTACAAGGTCTTTGAGACCTTGTAGATTGTGAGATTTATGATTGTTGTTATTTTGACCTGCAAGGTTTTCAGAACCTTGTAGGTCTTCTATTTTATATTGGTTGTGGACATACTGTAGATTGTTTAAATCACTAAATAAATCCAAACTGTAATTTTTGTCTAAATTAAAGTATTTCGGTGTTTTTTCAAGATGATAAAAAGAATAAGAAGAGAATTTGTAATGTTGCCAATCATTTTTAGGATTACGATGAATGTAACAAAATACAGTTTTAAAATAAGCTTCTGAAGCTATCTTTTTTCGCTTAAAATGTTTTTCGAAAAGACTTCCAGTTCTGTTGTTTTGCTTATTGAATGCTTTAGAGTAAGCATTGAAAAGATTAGAAAAAGCTTGAGTAGCTTCCTTTGTTTCAGCATTAATTTGAATTAGAAAATGAAAATGAATATCTAAAAGACAATAAGCTGAAATTTTTATTTTGTTGTCTAAATATTTTCCTGTTAACTCTAGAAAATAACGTTTGTTTTCATCGGAATTAAAGATATTACAGCCATCAATTCCGCGATTATATATATGATAATAATGGTCTTTTTCTAAAGTTTCTAGTTTCATGGTGTTTTCTCTTAAATACCTACAAGGTTTTGGAAACCTTGCAGGATTATGACATTTGCTATTAGATTTTTAAAACCTGCTAGGTCTGTGTAATTCATATAACTCCATATCCAAAGGTGCTTCTCCATTTGGTGTAAACTCATTGACTAAAGTTTTAATCCATTTAAAATCATTGTTTAAAGCCACCTTTACACTTGGTAAATTGTCTTTGTGTGCAATAATTTGAAGTGTATCTAGACCCAAATTAGTGAATGCATGTTGAGATAGTTGATTAATAGCTTTAGACATTAAGCCTTGCCCTTCAAAAGGATAACCAATGCAGTAGGCGAATTCTCCTTGTTTTATGTTCCAATCGAGTTCCTTGATATAAATAAGTCCTGCGAGTTCTCTAGTTTCAGAATGTTTTAAAGTGAATAGAAATGTTTCTTTGTCTTCAAACTGTTTTACCATTTTTTCAACAAATAGTTGAGATAAGGTTGGGTTTAAATTCTGTTCTAAGGTTTTTGGAAAATAACGTTTTAATCTATCTGCATTTGCCACACACAAATCACAAACCTTCCAAGCGTCGCCTTTATGTATTGGGTTTATTTCGAAATCATTAAATTTTGCAACCATCATACTGTGACGCTATTGTGGTTTAGAGAATTTTCTTGTTCTAATAGATTTACGGTATTTATTGAAGAAGCTGTTACACTCATTGGTAAAACCAAAATTACACCTACAACCGGAATTAATAAAAAGAGCATGAAAACAATACCATTACCAATTGCAATGCCTTTATGTCTTCCAACAAAATTGATGCTTTCTTTATATTTAAAATGTCGTTCTAAAGTATAATCCATATTACTAAAACCTGCATAATAGGCTTGCAATAAAAACAATAATACGGTTGAAAATATATTGACTATTGGAATAAATTTCAATAGTAATAGAGGTGTTGTAAAGAGTAATTCTTTTCCTAAATTTCTAATATTTATTCTAATACCTCTCCATAATTGTTCTTGAAAAGACGTTTTTCTATGGTTGTGTCTTTCTACACCTGTCAAATGTGCTTCAATTTTTTCTGAAACCGGACTCATAAATGGCGCAGAAAAAGCCATGATGATGTGTTTGTATAGAATTAGTCCAATAGCAATAACAACAATGCCACCAATAAATGTAGAAATTGAGGTGAAGGTTTCACTTCCCCATTCCCATGGCCAAATGTTAGCAATAAAACGTCCAATGTTGTCAGATAATCCGTAAGCAGATAACCCAATCATTAAGGCTGTTACAACACTAATTATAATAGGAATGGCGAAGTATTTCCAAAGTTTTAACTGAGAAATTAAAGCAAAAGTTCCGGTATAAGCTTGGATACCTTTTAATATGTTCCTTATCATATTATTGTTTTTGATGATGATTACTTAAAAGACGCAAAAACAGGCTTTAAGTTACAATAATTGATGACTAAACTTGTAATGCTTTAAAAGTTCATTTCAAAATTAAGAATTTAACCACTTTCTTAAAATGAATAAGCCGCCTGAGTTTGAGTTCCTTCCCAATTGGGAAGGCTAGGATGGGCTTTTATATTCTTTAACAGCATCAATAAATGCTTTTGCGTTCTCTAATGGAATATTTGGTAAGATACCATGCCCTAAATTAACGATGTATTTATCTTTTCCAAAGTCGTTAATCATCTGAGTAACCATCTTCTTAATTTCAGCAGGTGGCGAAAATAAACGTGTTGGGTCAAAGTTACCCTGAAGTGTAATATTTCCTCCTGTGAGGTAACGTGCGTTACTTGCAGAACACGTCCAGTCTATACCTAAAGCAGACGCTCCAGATTTGGCCATAGTATCTAAAGCAAACCAACACCCTTTACCAAAGGCGATAACTGGTGCATCGTCTTTTAACGCATCAATGATTTGTTGAATATATTGCCAAGAAAATTCTTGATAATCTACAGGTGATAACATGCCTCCCCAAGAATCAAAAACTTGTACAGCATTACAACCAGCTTTTACTTTTTCCTTTAAATAAGTAATTGTAGTATCTGTAATTTTCTGTAATAATTGATGTGCAGCAATCGGATTTGTAAAACAAAACTCTTTAGCTTTATCAAAGTTTTTAGAGCCTTGTCCTTGGACACAATAACAAAGTATCGTCCATGGTGAACCAGCAAAACCAATTAACGGAATTTCATCGTTTAGTTTTTCTTTAGTCGCTTTAATGGCTTCGTAAACGTAGTTTAAAGCTTCTTTTACATCAGGAACGATTACATTATCCACATCTTTTTGAGAACGAATAGGATTTGGTAAGTAAGGTCCAAAATTAGGTTTCATTTGTACCTCAATATTCATGGCTTGAGGAATCACTAAAATATCTGAAAACAGAATAGCAGCATCCATACCATAACGACGAATCGGTTGTACTGTAATTTCACTTGCTAATTCTGGTGTTTGGCAGCGTGTAAAGAAATCATATTTTGCTTTGATTTCCATAAACTCTGGTAAGTATCTACCAGCTTGACGCATCATCCATACTGGCGGACGTTCTACAGTTTCGCCTTTTAATGCTCTTAAGAATAAATCGTTTTTTATCATCGTTCTGTCATTCCTGCGAAGGCAGGAATCTATTTAATTGTACTTTATTTTTTGGATTCCTGCCTGCGCAGGAATGACAACAGTGGTGCTAACAGCTAAAGGCTAAAAGCCAACAGTTACTCATAAAACGCGTTCACCAATTCCACAACACTTTCCACCAAAGGTACCTTGGCAACTCTTACCTCTTCAAAATACTTTCTAGCTTCTGTTGCAGTGGTTTCGCCAATACAAAATGCAATACCTTTTGCTTTATTCTGTTTTAAGAAACTTTGAACTGTAGATGGACTGTAAAACATTACACCATCTAAATCGCCTTCTACTTTTTCAGCATCAAACTTTGTTTCGTAAGCTTCAACTTCGTTGACTTTTATATTGTTTTCTTCTAAAATATCTGGAATGGTATCTAATCTCAAATTACTACAGAAAAATGTGGCTTCAGAACCATCCATAAATTCAACCATATGATTGGCTAAACCTTTAGCATACTGTTCGTAATGCTTAACTTTTCCTATTTTTTTCTCTACTAAACGCTTCGTTTTTCTACCGACGCAATAAATATTTTTGAATTGTAATTCTACAGCAGAAAAATTAGTCAATAAGGCTTCAACGGCATTCTGACTTGTAATAATCACGTTTTCAATTTCGTTACGAACGATGCTTTTTGTTAATCGATTAGGATTAATTTTTACAGAATCGTTGCTTTGTGCAACCACATCGTCATGAAACTTAGCTACCTGGTCGTTAGTTAATTTTTTAGTGGAATAGATGTTGGTTATTTTGTCGCCTTGTGTTAATTCGTCAATTAGTACTTTACCTCCTTTTCCAATAATATAATCGGCACAGAATTCTGCAATATTGTGATGGCTTCCTAAAGCAGCAACCTTAGTGACTTCAATCTTTTTGGTACCATCTTTACTTAAAAGAATTCCTTTAAAATTAACCTCTTCTTCTTTATTGATGTAACAAATAGCACCAATTGGTGCTGTACAACCACCTTCTAAACGGTTTAGGAATTCGCGTTCAATAGAGGTACAGATTTGAGTGACTTCATCATTAATTTCATTCAAGATTTCTCTTGTTTCTTCATCAGCCTCTAAAGCTGTAATCATTATAGCGCCTTGAGCTGGAGCAGGAATCATCCAACCTAAATTAATTGAATTCTCGGGTGTAATACCTAAGCGACCTAAGCCTGCGCCTGCAAAAATAGCGGCATTCCAATCTTCATTAGTTTCAAGTTTTTCTAATCTAGAATTTACATTACCACGTAAACCAACAATTGTGTGTGTTGGATAACGGTTGAGCCATTGTGCACGTCGTCTTAAACTTCCGGTTGCGATAACGGCATCTCTAGCAGATAAAAACTCTTCATTGTCTTTAAAAACTAAGGTGTCATTGATATTTCCACGTTTTAAAACGGCAGCTTGCACAATTCCTTTTGGTAAAACGGTTGGTACATCTTTTAGTGAATGAACCGCAATATCAATACTACCGTTGAGCATGGCAATATCTAAAGTTCTTGTAAAAACTCCTGTGATTCCGAGTTCGTATAATGGTTTATCTAGAACTAAATCTCCTGTTGATTTTACAGGCACAAGAACGGTTTTATGACCTAAATGTTCAAGTTGAGATTGAACAGTTTTTGCTTGCCACATAGCGAGCTGGCTGTCGCGTGTGCCAATGCGAATTATTTTAGACATTATCGGTAGTTTCTAACTGAAATATTTTTTTGATAAGCTCAATGCTTTCATCTGAAGAATTGCTGTCTTCTCTTAAGTGGTGTGCAAACTGATTAGTAATTTTTTGAATGAGATTATTAGTAATCAATTCGGCTTGGTCTTCATTAAAATCAGCTAATTTTTTGCGTTGTGTATTGAATTCAGAATTTTTAAAATCTGTCAATTTATGTTTTATAGCCTGTATGGTAGGTACAAATTTAAGCGTGTCTAACCATATGTTAAAATCTGCCATTATCTCTTCTATAATTGACTCGGCCGCAGGAATAAATGCTTTTCTTTTTTCTAAAGTGTCATCTGTAATTTTGGCTAAATCATCTAAATGTACCAATGTAATATTAGAAAGGTCTTTAATATCTTCGTTTACATTTTTTGGAATTGATAAATCTAAAACCAATAAAGGTTTTTCGGTTGAAATTAAAGATTTATAAACTGTTGGATTTTGTGCACCAGTGGCAACAATAACAATGTCTGAAACGTTAAGTTCTTCGGTTAAATTCTCATAATCTTTTACAATTAAATTGAATTTGCCTGCAACTTCTTCTGCTTTAGTTTTAGTTCTGTTGATTAATGTAATGTGCGAATTTTTAGTGTGTTTTACTAAATTTTCACAAGTATTTCTACCTATTTTTCCTGTTCCAAAGAGTAGAATGTTCTTTTCTGAAATTGATTCTACGTTGTTCATTATATAGTGAACAGAAGCGAAAGAAACAGATGTTGCACCAGAAGAAAGCTCAGTTTCGTTTTTAATGCGCTTACTTGCCTGAATTACAGAATTCACTAAACGCTCCGTAAATGAATTTAATAATCCGGCTTTACGTGATGCTTTGGCGCCAAACTTAAGCTGACTTATAATTTCAAAATCGCCAAGAATTTGACTATCTAAACCAGAACCAACTCGGAACATGTGGTTAATAGCATCTTTATTTTTGTGAACGTAGGCAACTTCTCTAAATTCTTCAACTGTTCCTTTTGTATTGTCACACAATAATTGAATCAATTGAAAAGGATGTTCTGCAAAACCGTAAAGTTCAGTTCTGTTGCATGTAGAAATAACCACAAGACTTTTTATGCCATTTTGCTTAGCTTGAGACAAAACGTTTTGTTTTGCATCGTCGCTTAAACTAAAATGACCACGTACGCGCGCATCAGCTTTTTTATAGCTGAGACCTATAGCGTAAAAATATTTGCTTCTATTTGGCATGTGTTGCTTTACTCGTTTACCTGACTTATAAAAGTAACAGCGCAAATGTAAATTTGATATTTATAAAAAAATAACGCTAGAGGAACTTTAAGTATCGATTGTGGTTTTTAACTACCTTTTTTTAAGTAAACATGATTATTATCATATTTTTGTAGTAAAATCAAGGCTTTTGACAGCTCTTGTTTAGAACGAATCTAAATAACTTTAAAATGAAATTAGAAAAATCAACGTTAAAAAGTATCGCTACAGGTACTTTTGATGAGGTTAAATTAGAAGAAGGCTTTTTTGTTTTAACTAGCAAAAATGATGGTATCAATACCAAAGTTATTGAACGTGAGATTGATAGCAGTTATATTCAGTTTCATTTTTGTAATAAGGGTTCTGCAGCTTTTATGTTTAATCAAGGAAGTTATACCTTAAATATAAATGAAGAGACCTCTCTTTTGCTTTATAATCCGCAACACGATTTACCAATTCATTTAGAATTACAACCTCATTCTTGGCTAGTTTCCTTGGTTATTTCTATAGAAAAATTTCATGCTCTTTTTTCAGATGATGCCAATTATGTTACGTTTTTAACGGATGATAATAAGGACAAAAAATATTATAAAGATGGTATAATTTCGCCATCAATGGCTGTAGTTTTAAACCAGTTGATTAGTTTTAATCTGAATAGTTCTATTAAGGCATTATATTTTAAAGGTAAGGCATATGAGTTATTAAGCTTGTTTTTTAACCGAAGTGAAGATGCTGATATTGAACAATGTCCTTATTTAGTCGATGAGGTTAATGTAGCGAAACTAAAAAAGGCAAAAGACATTATTATTGCCAATTTGGCTGAGCCACCAACGTTACAAGAATTGGCTGATGAAATAGATTTAAGCCTTAAAAAATTAAAAGAAGGCTTTAAGCAGATTTATGGCGATTCGGTTTTTAGTTTTTTATTTGATTATAAAATGGAAGTGGCGCGTAAACTTTTAGAATCTGGCGATTATAACGTTAACGAAGTTGGCTTAAAAGTGGGTTACAGTACAGGAAGCCATTTTATTGCAGCTTTTAAAAAGAAATTTGGAACTACGCCTAAGAAGTATATTATGGGTTCTAGTTAAATGCTTGTAAGAATTTAAACGGATAAATTTATTATTGGTTTTATTCTTTATTTCGAAAAAAGTGAATAACAGTAATCTCTGAAATTTAAATCGTCTTCTTTTGCTTGTAAAGCAAATCCATTAATTAAACCTAAGCGAATTAATTTTCTAACAAATTTGGGCTCAGTAATGAAAGGTTTATTTTGAATGAAGGTGTTTTCAATATTAATACAATGATTGAATTTTGCAAATAATATTCTTCAGATATATTTGTAATATTATTCTATAATTGTTAATTAAAACCACCCACCTAAATGAGTGGTTTTAATAATATATCTAATTAATAATCATAATAATTATCACGTCCACTTGGTGTTACACGTTCGCGATCCTTGTAGATAGCTAAATTGATAATTTCTGTGTATTGCTCTTCTAGTTCCTTGGTTTTATCTACAATGGTTCCGTAGCTTTCAGATTTAGAATAATAATCTACCACCAATTCTTTTGGGTCTTTTGGTTTAATAAAAGAGATGTAATGTAAGGCTTCAACCTTACCAGAGTAATCATCGTCTTTATCTATTTTAAAGAAATACATTACGGCATTTTTACTGCCTTTGTCGGTAACAAAATCGCGTTTAAATAGAAATTGAATTGAGTCTTTTTCCTTTTCAAAATTAGCATCAGATAACAGCTTAGATTTAGCAAATTGCTGCTGGTTAATTTTAAAGGATTTTAATTTCTTTAAGAGTTTAGCGTCATCTAATTCTTCTAGAAGTAAATATTGATTTTCTTCATCGTCAACCAGCTTTTCGGTTAATTTATGTGGAATGACTTCTTTTGCTTTAGTTAACAATACATAGTATTTAACTAGTGCGTTTGTGTCGTCCACATTCAATAATTTCTCAAAGAAATCTTGCGCAGAACGCTCAGTTCTATACGGGAAAATAAGTCTAACGTAAGTCGATAAAGTGTAAGAGTAAGAATTATAGCCGTAACTATTGTTTCCTAAGCTACGTTTTACTTCAATTTTACCATCATTAATTAATTGGTTTTTATACTTTTTATAAGACTTTGTTTTAACATAACCACTATCTGTAACTCTTGCTAACAAATTATACAAGGGTTGTTTGTATTCTGAAATTGTAGAGTATTCTAGTATTTTAGGAAAAAGTGAGGCCTTTAATTGTAGAGAGTCTTTGCCATAATTATTATAGAACATACTGCTCACACTACCTAATGGTAAGTCGCGTTCCATTAATTCTAAGGCTATTTTATAATTCTCTTGGTTATTAGACTCAAAAAGTCCATCTAAGATTGCGGTTTGTGTCTGTGTATCAGAATAACTGTCGTGATATAACTGTTTAATAAATGGTAAGTTATTTTTTAAATCGATTTTAATCAACTCTCCTACCAAATGAGATTTAATATCTAAGCGCTCTTTATCAAATTCAAAATCTTTAAGTACTGAAACAATGTTTTTACTATTGTGTTTTTTAAATTTAATTAATCCATAAGAGTCTAAAATAATACTGTCTTTAGCTCTTAAGGCTTCAAAAAACTGACCTGTTTTATCTTTAAGTACGCTTTTACCCATAAGGGTGTCTATTGGTGTAAAAGAATCGTAGAATTCTGTAACAAATTGTGAAGGTCCACTTATAGAATCTACCAACGTTTTTAATTCAAAAAGTACGCCTTCTTTTAAAATATTTTTTACCAAAACTTGCTTTGCACTTGCAGAATCTGTGTAAGTAAAATAGTTGGTGTAAATTGAATCTTTTTTTGAGGAAGAACGGTTAGAAATTTTAAAACTTTTATGGGCATTGTAATAATATGGTCCATAATTTACTTTCTTTTCTATCTCAGCCCAAAGACTATCTACATTATGATACATTTGTAAATCATGAAACTTGGTTCTGGACACTGCTATTTGCTCATTGGCATTAGTAGAATATGTGGTTTCATTCACTTTTCTTTCGTAATCTTTATCTTTTTTTCCGCTATTGTAACCATAATTATATGGATTAGGAGCAGGTGCTTTAGAATTGGTATGTACTGAGAAATGTAATGTTGTGTCTATTATTTTATTAAACCCAGAATAATTTGTTTTGTTGAATTTAAATGAGTTGAAAAATTCAGTTTTATCAGCTTCGTTAGTACCAACATAACCCAATAAATAGTAACTACCATTTTTTACAATGGTTTTTAAATGCAAGTTTTTATTAGAAGTAGAATCTAAAAGCGCTTTAGATTCATAAGTTTTATAATCGCCTGCTTTAAAGCCACCATCTACTTCTTGGAGTTTGTAATTTTTGTATAACGCATGATGAAAATATTTAGCTTCAAAACTATCTTCTTCGATATAAGAAATGTCATTTAAAACCGCCTCTTCTAGAAAATAATAAGCATCATTTTTATAGCCCTCAATTAGTTTTTTACCGTAATTATGCATATTACTAGTTACGTAATACTCAGGGAAATCTATTTGAAATTTGTTATTAGGAGAAACAAATAATTGTGTATTGTTTGTTGGTCTTTTGAGTTTTATAGATTCGAATATTTTGTTTTGATGTTTAAGAACAAAATCACTACGACCAGCAAACTTTATAATAATAATCTCTAATGGTGTTTGGTATATGTGGTATTTCTGAAATTCACCTTTCTTGGTTTTATTAACAATACTAATGCCAGGATAAGGTTTGGTTAATTCTTCCTTTTTAATAATATCTCCAGGGATATCTTCATATAATAAATGGTCTATATCTGATAGTGTGATATTCTCCTTTTCATTTGGTAAATAAGTAAAACGACTAATTCTGTTCATGCTTAAATAAGCACCATTAGTCATGTCTGGATCTAAGTAATATTTTTGTCCACCATATGAGAATTCACGTAGTTTATCATACGAGTTAATGCTCAAAAAATTATCTGGAGTACTATGGTTTTTAAGTTCTGGTGCAATAAATAAGCTGTCTAGTTTTGTTTTTTCGGTTTTACTGTAATCTGTTTGCTCAGAAGTTAACGCTTCTACATTATAACCTCTTTTTCGCAACATATTAATCATCCCTTGGTCACCAGGTAAATGCGCTGCGCCAACACCAGCAAAAACAGATTTTGTAGGCATTAATTCTGCCAAAGCAACAACCATATTTTTATTTCTTATGTACAGCATATTTTCTCTGTAGAATTCTGTATTTACACCTGCACCAATTGAATCTAATAAATCTAAATTTCTATCACGATACAGGTTTTCTTGAATTAAATATGGGTTCTCCTTAGCATATAATTTCTGTACCCAAGGATCTAGTTCTTTTTTGTTAGCATTGTAAGCTGCTTTTGTGGTTAAATAACGAGATTCAGCTAAGTCTTCTAAAGCATAGATATCTTTACTGTTTTTCTTTCCGGCTTGAAAAATAAACATATCTAAATATGTTTCCTCTTCAAAATTATCTGAAGCGTAATTTTTTCTGTATAAATAAGCGTTTACAGCATTATTGTCCATTCTAACCGAACCTCTAATTGCCATCTCTTCTGGATGTGTTAACTTAAACAAGTTAGTATAAAACTCATTACTATAATCGCTGTAAGCAGCCATTTGGTCTAACATCATTTCATAATTAAAACCAGGCCACGTTGTTGGGTCAGATTCTAAAGCAATGCATTCACTTTCTTCGAGCGCTTTATAAAACACATCGTCTAATCGGAAAGCCACTTTTTTACTAACGTGCATGGTTCCATAAAGGTAAGATGGTTTTTCAAGGCCATTTCCTGTAATTTTCCAAAGTAAACTCTGATATTGTTGTTGGGAGAAAGCTATTATTGTAAATAAGGTAAGAAATATGGATAGGGTTTTTTTCATAATATATTCGTGTCAAGGCTTGTAAAGATATTTAAATCCTTTAAATAGCCATATAGAATTAGTGAAACTCGTTAAAAAGTAAGAAATATAGTTGTTTATTTATATTAAGATAACCTTAAAAGTTATAAAATATTTGATGATACTATAATAAATAAAACCTATAATAACGATGGCGAAGTATTACAACGAGAGTTGTATTTTTGTATTTGAAAAAGAAAATTATGTCAAAAGGAATTTTATTAGTCAATTTAGGGTCTCCAGATAGCCCAAACCCTAAGGATGTTAAACGTTATTTGGGTGAGTTTTTAATGGATGAACGCGTTATAGATGTACCGCTTTGGGCGAGAACTCTCTTGGTAAAAGGAATTATTTTAAATACTAGGCCAAAAGCATCTGCGGCAGCTTATAAAAAAATATGGTGGAAAGAAGGTTCTCCATTGATTGTTTTGTCTGAGCGCTTACAAGATAAATTACAAGGTAAATTAGAGTATCCTGTTGCATTGGCTATGCGTTATGGTAGCATGACAATTAAAAAGGGCTTACAAGAATTGGTAGATAAAGGTTGTACGGAAATAAAAACAGTTCCGCTTTATCCTCAATTTGCCATGGCAACAACAGAAACCATTGATGTAAAAGTAGATGAACTAGTAGCAGAACATTTTCCGGGTATAAAAATTTCAAGAACACCTGCATTTTACCATCGTAAAGATTATATAAATGTACTCTCTAAGAGTATTGCTGAAACATTAGACGGTTTAGATTATGAACATATTCTCTTTAGCTACCATGGTGTTCCAGAAAGACATATTAGAAAAAGTGATATTACTAACGGTAATTGTAAGATGGATGGCAAATGCTGTTTTAAAAAGGGAAGTAAACAACACGAATTTTGTTATCGTCATCAATGTGAAATTACAACTGTGAATGTTGCTAAAGCATTAGGTTTAAAAAATGGCACGTATTCAACCACATTTCAATCAAGGCTTGGTTTTGACCCATGGTTAAAACCATATACAGATCGTACAATAGAGAGAATGGGTAAGAATGGCACTAAAAAAATGGCTATTGTAACGCCTGCTTTTGTTAGCGATTGTTTAGAGACTTTAGAAGAAATAGCTATGGAAGGAGAAGAAATTTTCCATGAAATGGGAGGAAAGGAATTTACAGTTATCCCTTGTTTAAATGATCGTGAAGATTTTGCTCAAGTATTAGCCAATATTGTAGAGGAATGGGCAACGACTAAAATAGAAGCCGTTTAATGGCAAAAGTATCATCTCAAGAATTAGGGAATCAGCCCATTGGTAAATTACTAATAAAGCAAGCCGTACCTGCATCAATAGGTATTTTGGTGATGTCTCTTAATATCTTGGTAGATACTATTTTTGTTGGTAATTGGATTGGGCCAACAGCCATAGCCGCAATTAATGTAGTGCTTCCAGTTTCATTTTTTATTGCTGCACTTGGTATGGCGATAGGTATTGGAGGTTCTTCAATAATTTCTAGAGCTTTAGGTTCTGACAATTCGGTTAAAGCATTAAAAACATTTGGAAATCAGATTACCCTTACTATTTTGGTAACCGTAACTTTTGTGATTTTTGGCTTATTGTATATTAATGATATTGTACCAGCCTTTGGAGGAAAAGGAACCATTTTTCAACCTGCAAAAACTTATTATAGAATTGTTTTGTATGGCGTGCCAATTTTAGCACTTTGCATGATGGGAAATACCGTCATTAGAGCAGAAGGTAAACCAAAATTCGCCATGTATGCCATGATGTTTCCTTCTGTTGGAAATCTGCTTTTAGATGTATTGTTTATTAATGTGTTTGAATGGGGAATGGCAGGAGCAGCATGGGCAACAACTGGATCTTACATTTTGTGCTTTGTGTTTATTCTTTGGTTTTTTCTATCTAAAAATTCGGAATTAAAAATTAATTTTAAACATCTTGGTTTAGATAAACCTATTGTTAAAGAGATTGGTGCGTTGGGTTTTGTAACCTTAACTAGGCAAGCTATTGTGAGTGTCACTTATTTATTGATGAATAATATTTTATTTGATCTCGGTGGCGAAACTTCTATTACGGCTTATGCCATTGTAGGAAGAATGTTAATGTTTGCTTTGTTTCCGGTGTATGGTATTACTCAAGGTTTTTTACCAATAGCCGGTTTTAATTATGGAGCAGAAAAGTTTGATCGGGTTAAGAAAACTATTATTACTGCTATTAAATATGCAGCTTTACTAGCAACTTTAATATTTGTGTTTTTAATGATTTTTCCAGAAGCTATAACCAAGTTATTTACACAAGATGCAGAGGTACTTTTGGAAACACCTCCAGCGATGCGTTGGGTCTTTGCGGCAACGCCAATTATTGCAGTTCAATTAATTGGTTCTGCGTATTTTCAGGCTGTTGGTAAAGCGATACCTGCGTTATTGTTAACCTTAACGCGTCAAGGGTTTTTCTTTATTCCGTTAATTTTTATTTTGCCCAAATATTATGGTGCATTGGGTGTTTGGATGGCGTTTCCGATTTCCGATGTGCTTTCAACATTAGTAACGGCATATTTTTTACATCGCGAAGTAAAATTAAACCTTAATACTAAAGTTATAGAATAATTATTAATCCGTAATTTTAGTTTTCAAAAGTAAATCAACTTTCAATCTATGATTTTTACAAAATGGAATACTACAACTACATAAAATCCTTACATCTAATATTTGTAATCACTTGGTTTGCAGGTCTATTTTATATTCCTAGATTATTTGTTTATCAGATAGAAGCATTTCATAAACCATCACCAGAAAAAGAAATTTTAGGCAAGCAACTAAAGCTAATGTCTAAACGTTTGTGGTACATTATTACATGGCCTTCTGCAGTACTAGCAACATTATTTGCTATTTGGTTAATGATTTTAATGCCAAGTTGGTTTCAAATGGGTTGGATGCACATAAAGCTACTCTTTGTTCTTCTACTTTTTATTTATCACTATAAAACACATGTTTATTATAAGCAACTTCAAAATGATGAAGTTAAGGTCACTTCTAGTTTTATGCGTATCTGGAATGAAGGTGCAACATTTATTCTATTTGCCGTTGTTTTTTTAGTGATACTTAAAAGTTCTATTAATTGGGTTTTTGGAATTGTTGGTATGGTTGTTCTGGGAGTCTTAATTATGTTAGGTTTTAAATTGTACAAAAATATTAGGTCTAAAAATCCGGATGCTTAATTTTTTTAATAGAATTTTCAAATTTAAAAATACACTAACGCCTTTGGATTGATTATTGCTATATTTAAACTTATAATTCAGAAAAAAAATCAGCTTTCAAGCATATTCCAATGATAAAAAAACGTCTGTCCTTAAGAGCTCGAATCATTTTAAACATGATACTTTTGGTATTGGTTGCGTCGGTTTTAATAGCTGCTGTAACCATTTATCAATATAGAGAAGAAGCTAAGGATTACCACGTAGAACGATTAGAGCGAAAGGAAAAAGCCATTAAACAGAGTATAGATTTTGTTATAAGAGAAACAACTTACCCTGTTACTACTGAGAATATTCCACTGATATTTAAAGATCAAATTTTTGATATTGATGCCATACACAACCTACAAATTAACCTTTACGACTTAGATGGTCAATTATTAAAAAGTTCTAAACGAACAATTCATCGAGACACAACAGATACTTGTATAAAACCCGAAATTTTAAATAATTTAGCTAATACAATAGATCATAGGTATGTGTTTAAAAATGTTGAAGCAGGACAAACCTTTCAATCCTCTTATACCTATATAACAGATGAGAAGTTTAAAAATTTAGCGATCTTAAACTTACCTTATTTAGAAAATGATGATTTTTTAAATAAGGAACTAAAAGAATTTTTAATGCGTTTAGCTTTAGCTTATTTAGTGTTAATTATTGTCGCCATTATTTTCGCTTATTTTATATCTAATTTTATCACCAAATCTCTAAGAACCATTAGTGATAAGATGAATGAAACACGTTTAGAAAAGCGGAATAAAAAAATACAAATAGAATCTACAAGTGAAGAAATTGAAGCCTTAGTTAATGCCTATAATAGTATGATTGATGAGTTAGAAGCTAGTGCTGTTATTTTGGCCACAAATGAGCGAGAACAAGCTTGGCGAGAAATGGCAAAACAAGTTGCCCATGAGATTAAAAATCCATTAACACCAATGCGATTAACGGTTCAGAGTTTTCAACGTAAGTTTAATCCCGAAGATGAGAATATTCACCAAAAGGTAAATGAATATAGTAATACCTTAATTCAGCAAATAGACATAATGAGTTCTATTGCTTCAGCATTTTCTAATTTTGCTAAGATGCCTGCTCAAAAAAGTGAAAACCTTAATGTGGTAAATATTGTAAAATTAGCCCTCGATATTTTCAATGAAAATTATATTGAATTTCATTCTGAAGAAGAAGAAATTATTGCAAAATTTGATAGAACTCAGTTAATACGAGTAGTAACCAATTTGGTTAAAAACGGTATTCAATCAATTCCTAGTGAGACTGAAACCCCAAAAATTAAAGTCCATGTTTTTAGCAAAGGTGATGCTGTAAATATTACCATAGAAGATAATGGAACAGGAATTGCGGAAGACACAAAATCGAAAATATTTGAACCTAAATTTACAACCAAATCAAGCGGAATGGGATTAGGTTTAGCAATGGTAAAAAATATTGTGGAAACTTATAAAGGAAGTATTACCTTTACCTCACAATTAGGAGAAGGGACGATTTTTACAGTTTCATTTCCTAAAAATCAATAAAATTTACTGTCATTACAGGCTCTAAGAATTTAAGAGATTATTTTTTTGCAATTAGATTTATACATTTAGTGGTCTAAAAACAGAAAATTCCCTTTTTTGGTAGAATTAAAACATACTTAAATGAACTACGATAATATATTAGTCGACTATTTTAATGGTATTACAACCATAAAAATTAATAGACCCAAAAAACTAAATGCTCTAAATAGAGATACAATTCAAGAGTTACATAACGCCTTTGATGATGCTAATAATAATGAAGATACCAAAGTTATTATAATAACAGGAAGTGGAGAAAAAGCTTTTGTTGCAGGCGCAGACATTAGTGAATTTGCAGATTTTAGTGTTAAGGAAGGTGGTAAATTAGCAGCGGAAGGACAGAAATTATTATTTGATTTTATAGAAAATTTACAAACACCAGTAATTGCAGCTGTTAATGGGTTTGCTCTTGGTGGAGGATTAGAATTAGCCATGGCAAGTCATTTTAGAATTGCAAGTACAAATGCAAAAATGGGATTACCAGAAACGTCACTTGGCGTTATTCCTGGTTATGGTGGTACCCAACGTTTACCTCAATTAGTAGGTAAAGGCAGAGCAATGGAAATGATAATGACAGCCGGAATGATTGATGCTAACCAAGCATTGAACTACGGTTTAGTAAATCATGTAGTAGCTCAAGATGAATTAGTGCCATTTGCAGAAAAGTTAGCTGGTAAAATAATGCGCAATTCATCGGTTGCTATTGGTAAAGCAATAAAAGCAATTAATGCCAATTATAAAGACGGAAAAGATGGTTATAAAATTGAAATAAAGCAATTTGGAAAATGCTTTGGTACTGAAGATTTTGTAGAAGGTACAACTGCTTTTTTAGAAAAGCGAAAGGCTGATTTTCCTGGTAAATAGAAATCTGTAATAAATTTATTTTACCACAGATTTCTTTAGTCCTATTTTACTAAGATAATAAATAGGTGCTACTAAAATGAAGCTAGCTACTAAAAGCGGACTCATAATTAGCAATTGTATTTTGTAAATTTTGAACATAATTTTTAGTGTTTATTTTTGACAAATGTATTGTCTCATTTTAATCTGAAAAACACTTTTTTTACCTGATAACTAGACACAATTAACTCTTTTTGGCTAAACTTCTCATTTTGCATAATTATGTATATTAATTATGGTTAAAACTACAAGCTGTAGCTATGTTGAATATAATTTCATACTAATTTTAAAGTATGAAAAATTCCAAATCTAAAATTAAAGGTAGAGGTGCTCAGAAAAATATTCACAACCGTTTTTTTGAATATTCTCATGAAATAAGAAAGGATTTCTTAGAATTCTGTAATAAAGAAGGAGAACTAGCAGACAAAAACAGAACACAATATCTTAGTGTATTTCCAAAAACCATTGTTAATAAAGTGACGAGTCCAGATGTTGGTATGGCTTATTCTATGAATATGTACCAAGGTTGTGAACATGGATGCATTTATTGTTATGCTCGTAATACACATGAGTTTTGGGGTTATAGTCCAGGCTTAGATTTTGAACGCAAGATTTTAGTTAAAAAAGAGGCACCAAAACTGTTAGAGACCTTTTTAAAAAAGAAAAGTTGGAAAGCGCAAACTATTGTGATGTCTGGTAATACAGATTGTTATCAGCCTGCTGAAAAGAAATTTCAAATAACAAAAAAATGCTTAGAGGTATTTTTAAAGTATAAGCATCCTGTAGGAATAATAACTAAAAATGCTTTAATATTAAGAGATTTGGATATTTTGAAAGCCTTAGCAAAGGATAATTTAGTAGCAGTAAACATTTCTATTACATCATTATCTGAAGATACCAGGCGAATTTTAGAACCTAGAACAACAACTATAGAACGACGATTACATGCAGTAAAAGTGTTGAGCGATGTAGGGATTCCTGTTAATGTAATGTTAGCGCCAATCATTCCATCAATTAATAGTCACGAGATATTACCAGTTGCAAAGGCAGTTTCAGACGCAGGAGGCTTGGCTCTGTCTCACACAATTGTAAGGTTAAATGGTGCGATTGGTGAGATTTTTACAGATTGGATACAAAAAACAATGCCAGATAGCGCAAATAAAGTTTTAAGTCAAATTGAAAATTGCCATGGAGGAACATTAAATGAAAGCAGATTTGGCAAACGTATGCATGGAGAAGGGCAAATAGCAAAACAAATTAATGATTTGGTAAAATTAGCTAAACGTAAGTATTTTAAAGATAAGACTATGCCAGTACTAAATACAGGTCTTCATCAGGCTTATAAAACAGGACAATTAAAATTGTTTTAAACAAAAAAAAGTGGGTTCTCTACTACCCACTTTTTTAACTAAATAAATAAACTAATAATATATAAACAACAATTTATATTCTTAACTATAAATGACTATTAAGTCGTTAGACTTATTATTGATTGTGTAATTTCTCTTAAAGAGCGTCATTTAATTTTACTTACACAAGGCTTAAAATTCTTTTGTCTTAATAGAACTTATTACCTTAATACTTTATTAAGTATATAAACAAAGATATAAGCTATTGAGGTCTTAAAAAACATCGATTTTGCCATAATTATATACTCAATTAACAAATAGCAGGTTTTTAGTTAAATAATATGCTTAATTAAGTGTATAAATCATTAATTAATCAATTTTATTTGTAGTGTATAATTTTATACAAAAAAAGTGGTTGCTATTGCAACCACTTTTTACTTAACATTAGGGATTTAAGTTGGTTTAGATTTTGAAGTTATTTATAAAAACTCGACCGTTAGATGTTATAATAGTTGTGTAACTACCTTTAGCGTTTTTATCTAATTTGTAAGCTCGGTTTAGAACTGAATCTCCTTCTACATTTTCAGAGTGTATTAGATTACCTTCAAAATAAAGTTCTACGGTCATGCCTTGTTTATCTAAATCTAATTTAGAAATTAAAACTGAAGAGTTTTGATTTCTAACTACTGGTTTATAAATGATTTTTTTGTTTGCATCTACAATAGAAACGATATTTTGGTTAACTTTTATAGTACTAATTTCAATTTTAAAACCATTAGTTACTTCTACATCATAGGTGCCGTTTTTTAATTGTGAAAAATCATAAAGAGAAGTTAAGTTTCCGCTATAATTAACCTCTCCACTATAGATAACTTCTCCGTAAGCATCTGATACAGAAATTTGATTTCCTTTGTTTAAGTAAGTAATAGAAGATTTAACTTCTAACTTTTCGTTTGCGTAGCTTGTACATGTTCCTAACATTACAGCTAATACTAAAATGTTTTTAAATACTGTTCTCATAATAATAATGTATTTAGTGATTACTAATACAAATGTATAGGGTATTGTGACTTCAAAAAACATCAATTTTATTCAATTTATATGCATTATTAACCGATATAGGTTTGTGTCATTACAATAGGGTTAATTTAGAATATATTTAGGGTAATTGCATTTAGTCTTAATATTTTAAGTTATTTAAAATGTTAATTTAGAAGCTAGCAATTAAAAGGAAATAATATAATAGAATTAGATTTTAGAGTTTATTCTGTTTTCTTGTTCTATTGATTGTGGATAAAATTAGGTACTGGAGAAAAATATAAGGATTAGATATATAAAAACGATACTTTAGTAAGATATAAAACTAAAAAAGTGGGCTCTTAAAAGGCCCACTTTTTGACTAATAAACTAATATATAAACAACAATTTATATTGTAAAATGCTCAACAAAAACTCTACCTTCAGCTTTTACGATGGCAGTGTAACTACCACTTTGAGATTCGTCTAATTTGTAAACACGGTTTAAAACTTCATCACCCTTTACAGTTTCAGTATGAATTAATTCATTTTCATAATAAAGTTTAACTTCCATTTTCTTAGCTTCAAAAGCTAATTTTGTAATAATCACTTTTTCATTTTCTATTCTAAACACTGGCTTGTATATTTTTACTCCAGAAACGTTTGAATAAGATACTAAGTTGTTTTTTACTTTAATAGTAGTCACTTCTATTTCAAAACCTTTTGTAATTTCTGCAGTATACTTACCATCTTTTAATTGCGAAAAATCAAAAAGTCTAGTTAAATTTCCGTTGTACTTTATTGTTCCTTTATAAATCATTTCACCTGATTCATCATATACAGAAATTTCTTGACCCTTCTTTACATGCTTATAAGTTGTTGCAACTTTTAAGGTTTCGTTGGCGTAGCTATTATATGATCCTAATACTACAGCTAATACTAAAATGTTTCTAAATAAATTTTTCATAATGTTTTCAATTTTTTGGGGTTAAAACCTAATGCTTCTTTTTCTAAGCAATCCGTTTAATTAATTGTACACTGCAAATCTATAGGAGCTTTTAGTTGTAAAAAACATCAATTTTGGTAATTATATATTCAAAATTAACCTAAGACATGTTAATAAAACCATAAAGGGTTAATATTGTATATATTATTGATAATTTTATATAGTATGTCATTATAAATAGGTTTAACTTTGTATATAATGAAATTGAAATGAAACCAAGAAAACCTACATTAGAAAAAATAAGCCCGGAGTTTGGAAGTTCATTATTAGTTAAGAAACATAAGATGGATGTGTACAAGGGTGAAACAAAACCATTTTGGCATTTTCATCCTGAGATAGAGCTTGTATATGTTAATAAAGGCCAAGGAAAGCGTCATATTGGCAATCATTTATCTTATTTTAATAATAGTCAGTTATTATTAATAGGACCTAACTTACCTCATAATGGTTTTACGGATCGATTAACCATTAACGGTTCTGAAACCTTAATACAGTTTAAGCCTGAGTTTTTAGGAAATCATTTTTTTGATATACCAGAAATGGGTAAAATTAATCGACTATTTGAACGATCAAAAAAGGGAATTTTATTTGGGATAAAAACAAAACAAAAACTAGGTCCTAAAATTGAAAAACTAAATGAGAAAGAAGGATTTAAAAAAATCTTGATTTTATTAGAAGTTTTGCATGGTTTAGCAAAAGCTGAAGATTATACCTTATTAAATGTAGATGGCTTTGCGTTTGAAACCGAACCACAAGATAGTGCTAAGATAGATATTGTCTTTAAACATGTCAATGAAAATTTTAAAGAGCACATTAGTTTAGATGAAATCTCAGAGAAGGTTAGTATGACGGTACCTGCTTTTTGTCGTTACTTTAAAAAAGTAACGGGAAAGACGTTTACAAAGATGGTAAATGAGTACAGGGTTGTACATGCAACAAAATTACTGTCGGAAAGCCAAATGAGTATTGCGGATGTTAGTTTTGAGTGTGGCTTTAATAATTTTTCGCATTTCAATAAGCTATTCAAAGAGTTTACTGGCAAAAGTGCTTCAAAATATAGAAGTGAGTTAAAACTAATGGTTCAATAATTTAATCGTAATAGTTGTGGAAGATAAAATTGATATTACAATTGCTTATTATACTAAAAAAGGTCAGGATATTATAGATACTGTAAACTCTAGCGATAATTTAACAGCAGATCAAATTATTCAATATGGTGAGGAGATGGCTATTATTGAATACAAGTTAACAGCCCTAGAAGTAGCAAAGGAAAATTAAGGCCTTTTATTTTTCACCATTCCACTCTGCGTAAAACTGATTTAAGAAATTTTTCATGTAGTTGTGTCTTTCTAATGCAATTCGTTTTCCAGTCTTTGTATTCATCTGATCTTTTAAAAGCAAAAGTTTTTCATAGAAATGATTAATTGTTGGCGCATCAGAGTTTTTATATTGCAACTTTGTCATGTTAAGATTTGGCTTTATCTCTGGATTATAGAGTGATCTATTTTTAAAACCACCATAATTAAAGCAACGTGCAATACCAATAGCTCCAATAGCATCTAAGCGATCGGCATCTTGTACTACTTCCATTTCCCTGGAAGTAAATCTTGTATTTAAATCAAAGGAATTTTTAAAGGACATGTTATCTATAATCTTAGAAACATGCTCAATGATTTCACTATCTACATTTTCACTCAATAAAAATTTACTAGCTATTTTACTACCAATGGTTTCGTCTCCATCATTAAATTTAGAATCGGCAATATCATGCAATAGTGCTGCTAAGGCAACAATAATGGTATTTACATCTTCTTGCTTTGCAATTAACAAACTGTTGTTATAAACTCGCTCTATATGAAACCAATCGTGTCCACCTTCAGCATGTTTAAGTTTGGTTTTAACAAAATTAATAGTAGACGCAATGAGTTTTGTTTCAGAAATCGTCATTCTAATTGATTATGCTGGATCTACCCACTTAAATTGAAACGAATTTTCTGGAATCTTCATACGTTCGGATAAACGATACATTCTAGGAGGTAATTTCATTAAGTAATCTCTAGCTCTTTCCGCTTCATCTGTAAGACTTGTAATTTTGTCAATTTCCCAACGATTAATAAGTTTTTGTAAAATGTCTACATAGTCGTTAGAAGTATAAACGCCAATACGTTGTGCGGTAAAAGAAAATTCCTCAAAAGCGGCACCAATACTTTCACCAGATTCTCTTAAAAAGTGAGCTGGCATGGCAATTTTACGCTTCATCATGTCGTAAAAGGCCATCATCATTTGGCTTGGATCTACAGCAAAAATGCGTTCAACAAATTCTGAATATGCATGGTGGTGTCTCATTTCATCACCTGCTATAATTTTACACATTTTAGCCAATTGCTTATTTCCTTTTTGTTTTGCGATTTTAGCTACACGATTATGAGAAATGTATGTTGCTAATTCTTGAAAACTGGTATAAACAAAGTTTTTATATGGATCTCTACCTGTACCAATATCAAAACCATCATTAATTAAATATTGCGTTGTTTTTTCAATTTCGCGCATATTTACGCGTCCAGATAAGTATAAATATTTATTTAAAACATCACCATGTCTATTTTCTTCTCCTGTCCAATGTCTTAACCATGTAGACCAACCGTTTCGTTCTACTTGGTCAATACCTTCAACATCCATTAACCAAGATTCATAACTTGGTAAGGCTTCTTCTGTAATCATATCACCAACTAAAACCACCCAAAAATCATAAGGTAATTCTTTAGAAAGTTCTCTTATTTCTCTAACATCTTCGAAAAATGTGTCTTTTGTAGAATCGGGTAAGAAATCGGTAGGCTGCCAAATTTTTTCAACAGGTATTAAATATTTTTCAATAAGTGATTGTACATCTTTTTCGAGATGTTGCATCACTTCCAATCTTACATTTTTCAATGACATATTTTATAGTAGTTTTTTTGTGTTTAACTTTCAATGGCTTCAACAATAGTTTTTTCAACTTGCTGAATTAATTCGGCCTTATCAGTAAAGTTAGTAATTTCTAAGGGCTTATGCACAGTAAATTTAATATGATTTCCTATTCCCATCGGAAAAGTGCCATAGCGCAACATCTTCCAAGAGTTATTTACAGTAATGGGAACAATTAAAGCAGAGGGTACTTTTTTCATTAACATTTCTAAGCCTTTTGTTTTAAATGGCCTTGGTTTACCATCTTTACTTCTTGTACCTTCAGGAAATATTACAGCTGCTCTTTTCGTTTTTTCAATATACTCGCCAAATTTCATCATGGCAGGTAAGGCTTGTCTTGGATTTTTTCGGTCTATTAAAACGGAACCACCATGACGTAAATTATAAGAGATACTGGGAATGCCTTTTCCTAGTTCTTTTTTAGAAACAAATTTTACATGATGTTTGCGCATATACCATAATATTGGTGAAATATCGTACATGCTTTGGTGATTAGCAACAATAATTAATGGTCGGTCTGTGCTAATATTATATGGATTATTGAAAGATATTTGAGTACCTAAAATATTAAGGCATCGCATTATGGCAAATTGTAAAACGTCTACGGCATTCTTAAGGCCTTTATAACCAAATGTTTTGTGGCAAAACCACTGTATAAATTGAAAAACAACTAAGGTTAAGCCAAAGCATAAATAAAAAAGAACCGAAAGAGGATAGGCGAGTATTTTTTGCACAACAACGAGGTTTAGTGATACAAAAATAACTAAATAACTAAGTTTTTAAAGTTTAAAAAATAGGAATACACTTATTATCTTCGCAAGTAAAGCCAGTTGGTTCAATTGGTACTGAACAATCAGAAATCGCTCCACAAATTTCATTGTAATTATTTTCTAGTTCATTATATTCATTAACCATAATAATTAGTTGCTCAGTATCTATAGATGTTGTGTAAATAAGATATTCCCAAGGACCACCACATGGTTTAGAACCAAAGGCTATGTATTGACATTCAAATTCTTCGCTACAAGTTGAAGTTGCTGCGTATTCTTCAATTGTAATTTTTAATTGTTGTAATTCTGCAATCATTTCTTCGCATGTTACAGGATCGTCGTCAGGTAGACTGCAAGCAATAAAGATTGTACTTGTTACAATTATAAATGTGAGATAAAAAATAATTTTTTTCATGTGAATAGTTTTAAGAGGTTTTTCTAATTTAAAAGAAATAGAAAAGAATTATAGAGATGATGCGTCTAAGACTATAGTTTTAAATTGATTCTTAAAATTGTACTCATCTGAAAGACTAGTTTGATTCAGCCAATTTGAAATGTTAGAATAACTGGTATCTCCTTTAAATTCAGAATCAGTAATTAACATTGAAAACGAGGCAACACTTGCTGTAAATTTCATAAAATCTGAAGATTGACTAAAAGCAACTTCTTGGTCGTAGATATCTAAAGTCATTGGAATACTAGTATCAGTATCTGGTAGCTTATATCTCACTGCAATTGTAAAAGCTTTTTCGTTAAGAAGGTTGGCCTCTACAGTTGGTACAATTTCGTAAATCGCTGTTATGTTTTGGTTGGCACCAATCTCTCCAGCATCTTCTGTGTCATCTTCAAAATCTTCTGTATTTAAGGCTCTGTTTTCATAGCCAATTAGGCGATAAGTATCAACGATTTCTGGATTAAATTCTACTTGCACTTTTACATCTTTAGCTACTGTAAAAAACTTACTATAATCATAAATAAAGACTTTTCTTAATTGCTCTATAGTATCAATATACTCATAAGTGCCATTGCCTTTGTTTGCAATTTGTTCTAATGTACCGTCATTAAGATTTCCACGTCCAACTCCTAAAACCGTCAGAAAAACACCTAAATCTCGCTTTTCTTCAATTAAACTTATTAAGTCATCTTGGTTGCTAATGCCAACATTAAAATCGCCATCCGTACCAATTATAATTCTATTATTTCCATTAGTAATAAAATTCTCAATAGCAATATCGTATGCGGTAATAATACCTTCTGCACCAGCTGTGCTACCTCCAGAACCTAAGCTGTCAATAGCATCTTTAATTGTTTGCTTATTAGAACATGCTGTAGATGGTAAAACAAGACCTGCAGAACCAGCATAGGTAACAATGGCAATTTTATCTGTATCAGAGGTTTGGTCTACAAAATCTTTAAAACCGCTTTTTAAAAGTTCTAATTTGTCTTCACTACCCATAGATCCTGATACATCTATTAATAATACAAAATTTGAGGTTTGTGTATCATTTAGGTTTAAAGGTTTGGCTTTCATGCCAATTCTAAACAGTTTATGATCAGTATTCCATGGACAAGAACTGATCTCACCATTTAAATTGATAGGATGTGTAGCATCATTATAGGCGTAATCTAAATTGAAATAATTAATGAGTTCTTCTGTTCTTACAGCCGCAACAGGAGGTAATGATTGGTCTTGTTGAATATATCGTCTAATATTGGAATATGAAGCACCATCAGCATCTATTGAAAATGTAGAAATAGGAATGGTTTCCGTACTAATGAATTGGTTTTCTCCATTCTCATTATATTGATCTCCGGCAAATTCAATATTGTAAAAATCTACGTATGATTCAGTGTTTGTTTCGTCATATTCACAAGAAAATAGAATTAAAATAAAACTGAGAATAATTGGTTTGATTGATTTCATGATATGGCTTTTTTAATAGATGAAGAAATCATGAAATGGTTGCGTCTAAAACAAAAAAAAACCACGAGTTATTTCGTGGTTTTTTAATCTATTTATGAGACTTGTCTTAGCAATACTCGTTATAAGCATCTTTTAGATTTTCTGCAATTAATTCTGCAGGACGACCTTCAATATGGTGACGCTCTAACATATGTACTAATTCTCCATTTTTAAATAAAGCCATACTTGGTGAACTTGGAGGAAAAGGAATCATGTGTGCTCTAGCTGCATCAACGGCTTCTCTATCAACACCTGCAAAAACAGTTACAATGTTATCTGGTTTTTTAGTATTATCTAAACTTATTCTTGCTCCTGGTCTAGCATTTGCTGCAGCACAACCACAAACAGAATTTACAACGACTAAAGTTGTACCTTCTTTTGCCAGTGCTTCTTCTACGGCTTCTGCTGTATGTAATTCTTCAAAACCTACGTTAGTTAAATCCTCACGCATTGGTTTTACTAATTCTGCTGGATACATATTTCTATATTTTAATTATTCTTAATTTGAATTGCAAAGGTAATGAAAAATTATAGGCATTGCATTGTCTATAGTTAGCAGTTTAAATGCTACTATTAATGTTTTGAATAGTAACAAAAACAACAAAATATAGACTAACAAATAGTATATTTGAATTTCAAAAAAATAAATAAATATGAGTTTTGCAAAATGGATTGGTGGCGCTTTAGGTTGGTCTTTTGGAGGTCCAATAGGTGCTATTATAGGATTAGCTATTGGTAGTTTTGTTGATAATTTAACTGAGAATGGAACACCTTTGCTTGGTGAACGTCAAACTGGGAGAAGACAGCGAGATCCTTATAGAACAATGCCAAATTATGGTAAACGTACATCGTCTCGTCCAAAAACACAATCTGGTGATTTTGAGGTGAGTTTACTGATTTTAGCTTCTATTGTTATAAAAGCTGATGGTAAACAAGACGAAAGAGAACTCGACTTTGTGCGTCAGCAGTTTACCAATATGTATGGAAAAGACAGAGCAAATAAAGCTTTTGAGTTGTTTAAACGCATTACTAAACAAAATATATCTACACGCCAAGTTGCTACTCAAATTAGGCAAATGATGGATCATGCATCGCGTTTGCAATTGCTGCATTTTTTATTCGGAATTGCGAAAGCCGATGGTCATGTTACCGAAGATGAGTTAAGACAGATTTATACTATTACAGGTTATTTGGGCATTAGTAGTAAAGATTATGAAAGTATTAAAGCTATGTTTTACAACTCTAGTGATAATGCATACAAAATTCTTGAAATTGATAAGTCTGTCTCTGACGATGCAGTTAAAAAGGCCTACAGAGCCATGGCTAAAAAATACCATCCAGACCGTGTTGGTCATTTAGGTAAAGAACATCAAGAAGGTGCAGAAGCTAAGTTTAGACAAGTACAAGAAGCTTATGAGCATATTCAGAAGGAGCGTGGGTTTAAATAACTACCCTCTAAACAAAAAGAAATCATCTTTCATGTCTTCAATCTGTGCATCTTCGTTTGTAATTATATAATCGATGGCTTTTGAGGTAAAATCATCACCTTTTTTGGTTAATGAAACAACATTGTTTTCAATTTGAATCATATTATTTTTCTGTGCTAAATCTAGAACTGTTTTTGCTCGTACTTTTTGCCAATTAATATGTTCGTAAAGGTGATTGACGTGTCGTTCTTTAATTTCATCGTGGTTCTTTAGATGCAATAAAAATGTAAGAAGAGACACTTCTGTTTGTTGTTGTCTTTCTCTATACATTACAGCAATGATTCCTTTTGATGGTGCAAATAAATAAACTAGTAAAAACACTAATCCTAGAACTGTTGTAATTGAGCCAGCTATTGAAGCATCTAGCCAATGTGCTACCCAATAACCAAAAATTGCACTAAAAATCCCGAAACATATTGCTAAAGCTAGCATTTTCTTTAAATCTGTGGTCATTAAATAAGCCGTAGCAGCAGGTGCAATCATTAAAGCTACCACTAAAATAGCGCCAACAGCATCAAAAGCTCCAACAGTGGTAATTGATGATACTGACATTAATCCGTAATGAATAATAGCTGGCGAAAACCCTAAAGAAGCGGCCAAGCCTTTGTCAAATGTACTTACTTTTAATTCTTTAAAAAATAGGACTAATAAAGTAATCGTAACGAGTAAAATAGTACCTACAACCCAAAGCGACTTTGGACCAACATCTGTGCCTGCAATTAGTAATCTGTCGAAGGGAGCAAAAGCTAATTCTCCCAATAACACGGCATCAACATCTAAATGAACATCATTAGCATTTTTAGCAATTAAAATAACACCAATACTAAACAATGCCGGAAACACTAAACCTATGGCTGTATCTTCTTTTACTAATCCTGTTTTTTGAATATACTCAACCAATACCACAGTTATAATTCCTGTAAATGCGGCTAAAAGAATTAATAATGGTGAGTTTAAATCTTGTGTGATAAAAAAGCCCACAACAATTCCTGGTAATATAGAATGGCTAATAGCATCGCTAATCATCGCCATTTTTCTCAGCACTAAAAATGTACCAGGAATAGCACATGCAACAGCAACGATAGTCGCTATAAGTTGTATTTCTATTTGTGCGCTACTCATCTTCTGTAGTTTGTTTAGTGTACAAATTCTCTGCAGTTTCAAAACCTGTTTTAGTTAAACTCCACATGTTTCCATTTAATTTTACGTAATCTTTTTCTACTAATTTTTGAAGAGTACTTTTTGTATAGCCTTGAAAATTATTAAGTAATTTAATTGTATGTGGATGCGAAATGTCTTGGTGTGTTTCCGCAATATGATGCATAAAAGCAAGTGTTTTATGTAATTCTAAATCGCGTCGATTCTTTATAAACCTAATTTGCTTAAATAGTAATCCACGACTTGGTGAAAATATAAATGAGAATGCTACAAATACAGCTGCGACTAATACAATTACAGGTCCTGTAGATAGATTATTTTGGCTTGCACTTATTGCGGTACCAAAAACACCAGAAAAAGCACCAAAAATTGCTGCCAAAAATACCATTACGGATAAACTATTTGTCCATTGTCTTGCAGCAGCTGCAGGAGCCAAAAGCATAGCGCTCATTAAAACAACACCAACGGTTTGAAGGCCCAAAACAATAGCTAAAACTATAAAAGTGGTGATAAGAATATCTATAAATTTAGTGTTAAAGCCGAGTGTTTTGGTATAATCGGCATCAAATAATAGGATTTTAAATTCTTTCCAAAAGGTGAACATTACTAAGAGACAAATACCTGTGACAATTGCCATTAGCCAAACATCACTTTCTACTAAAGTTGCTGCTTGCCCAAAAAGATACTTATCTAAGCCAGCTTGGTTAGCATTAGGTTGTTTTTGAATGAAAGTGAGTAGCAACATTCCGAATCCAAAAAACAAGGAAAGTATTAATCCTAATGCGGTATCCGATTTTAAATGGGTTTTAGTAATGATTCCTCTAATCCAAAACGTACCAATTAAGCCACTAATTAAAGCTCCAATGAGTAGCGTATTAGTATCTTTTGCACCTGTAATTAAAAAAGCTATGGCGATGCCTGGTAATGCTGCGTGCGAAATAGCATCACCCAATAAACTTTGTTTTCTTAGCACAGCAAAACTACCCAACATACCGGTTACAGCACCTAAAATGGCCGTTCCTAAAGTAATTGTTCTTAGGGTATAGTCTGTAAAAACGAGTTCTATGTATTCTAAAAAGTCTATAATGTTTAATTTTTAATAGGTGTACATATTTCTATTAGAAACCCGTTATTATCTCTTAGGTATCCAACTTTTTGTCCCCAAGGTTTCTCTTTTATACTCTCGTAAAGTATAGCTCCAGCGTTTATTGCTTTTGCAAAATCGTCTTCTATATGTTCTGTCGTAAAAGCCATTTCTATTCCATTTGGTTTGTCTTCTTTTGATAGCTTTTTAAATTCGCTTTTAAAATTTGATTCTGCTAAAGAATTTGAAGCAAAAGCAATTGTTGTTTCGCCCGAAATTAATTCGCCATAATCATTTTCTGGAGTGATGAATTTTTTTTGAAACCCGAATGCCAATTGATAAAATGAAATTGTCTTTTGGACGTCCTCTACATATAAAATGGTGTATGCGTATTTCATATTTACGGTTTGTTAATTCACTTTTATTCTTGAATACTCACTTTATAATTAATACCGTAAGTTTTCGTTAAATTATCATCATTAAAAATGTCTTTTACAGGTCCTGTGGCAATTTTTTTCACGTTTAAAAAGGTGACCCAATCAAAATATTCTGGTACTGTTTGTAAATCGTGATGAACTACGATTACCGTTTTTCCTGCTTTCCTTAATTCTTTTAAAATATTAATAATAGCAATTTCTGTGGTTGCATCTACACCTTGAAAAGGTTCGTCCATAAAATAAATGGCTGCGTTTTGAACTAATGCTCTTGCTAAGAAAATACGTTGTTGTTGCCCACCAGATAGCTGACTTATTTGTCTACCTTTAAAAGCCAACATTCCTACTTTTTCTAGTGCTTCTAATGCTGCTTTTTTTTCTTTTTGACCAGGACGTTTTATCCACCCTAAACTACCATATGTTCCCATCATCACAACATCTAGAGCTGTGGTTGGAAAATCCCAATCAACACTTCCCTTTTGAGGCACATAAGCCACTAATTGTCTTTGCTTCTCATAAGGTTTACCATAAATAGAAACACTACCTGCTATGGGTTTTAAAATACCTAAAATAGATTTTATTAGTGTAGATTTTCCTGCGCCATTTGGTCCTACAATAGCCATGAGCACGCCTTCAGGGATTTCTAAATCAATATCCCAAAGTACAGGTTTGTAATTGTAAGCTACTGTTAAATCATCGACTTTTACGGCTATTTTTGGTTTCATAATAATCGTTATTACATTAGAGCACTTATAATGGTTTTAATATTGTAGCGATACATACCAATGTAAGTGCCTTCTTGTGTTCCTTCAGTTCCCAATGCGTCTGAGTATAATGTTCCTCCAATTTTAACATCGTGTCCTTTAGATTTTACTGCTTCTTGCAGCGCTTCTATGGTTCTTCTAGGTACAGAGCTTTCAATAAAAATAGACTTTACTTTTTTATCAATAATAAAATTGGCTAATTTTTGTACATCTTGAACACCTGCTTCCGTTGCAGTAGATAAACCTTGTAAACCAACCACGTTAAAATCGTAGGCCTTACCGAAGTAATTGAAAGCATCATGAGCTGTTACTAGAATTCTTTTTTCAGGATCTAAACCATTTACGGCATCTTGCACTTCTTCTTTTAAATTTTCTAATTCAGCTAAGTAACGTTTTTCATTGGCTCTAAAGGTTTCAGTATTTTTTGGGTCTTTTTCGCATAAAACAAGTGTTACCTTTTCTACAAATTGCTCAAAGAAATTAATATTAAACCAAACGTGTGGGTCATAATTTGAAGCAAAATAGTCCGAACCGATAAGTCGGTTCTTATTAAGTTCATTTGCTAATGCAATTGGTGTTTTGTCTGCACCTTTCATTTTCTCGAAAACTTCTACTAGTTTGCCTTCTAGATGCAATCCGTTATAAAAAATGACATCTGAATTTACTAATTTAGAAACATCACCTTCACTTGCTTTGTATAAGTGTGGATCTACACCAGCTCCCATTAAACCTTGAACATTTATAGAATCTCCTCCAATGTTTTTTACTAAATCTGTAATCATTGTTGTAGTGGTTACTACATTGAGTTTTTTATTGACTTTAGTGTCGTTATCGTTTTTACAGGCTGTTAGAATGATAGTTATAGCGAAGAGAATAATTACTTTTTTCATGTATCTAAATGTTTATTACGAAAGTACTAAAAATCGGTGGTTATTTTAACTTAAATCTAAGGCCAAAAAATAAACGAATGCCTTGATTTGGTCCGTAAACATATGAAGGGTCAAAGGTTAGTGCATATGGGTTGTCTGCAGTAACAATAACTTCGCCATTGGCATTAAACTGAACGTTCTCATCAAAAGGGTCATCTGATCTAGCTATTATAAACGGATTTCCCTTATTGGGTGTCCAGTTTAATAGGTTTTTAACACCAGCATAAAATTCAATATTTTCTAATCCATCGTATGTCATTTGTATATTTTGAGTACTCCATGTAGGTGAATATTCTTGCCTTGGGTCTAAATCACCAAGAAGAGGCAGTCGCATTGGTCCATAAATGTTTCCGGTATAATCTACAGAGAGATTTGTTGGGTAATTTTTATAACTAAAAGACCATACTCCAGAAAATTTCTCAGTTAAAATTTGTCTAATATGTTTTTCGTTTTCAGTTTGTGAGACATCTTGGTATGTTGCACCTATAGATGCTTTAATTCCGCTGTTTAAAACAGCATCAATATTTAAACTAAAACCTTTTGATGTAGAATAGCCATCTAAATTATCGTATATAATCTGATTAGGGTTGGTATCATAATCTGGAATAATTGCATTTGTAAAATGAGTATACCAAGCAGAAGTATCAACCGTAAAATACATCCCATTTTTTAAATATATTTTTTTTAAATAATTAAGTGTTACGTTATATGATTCTTCTGGTTTTAATTCTTCCTCTATTATAACGTCTCTTGCTCCTGTTAGTGCTGCGTGCTCTTCGGTAAATAAATTTACGACTCTAAAACCTGTCCCAGCATTTAATCTAATAATATCATTGTTTGTTGGTTTGTATTTGTAGGCAATTCTTGGCGTAATAATATTACTATGTCTGTTATCATAATCATAACGTATGCCTAGTAATAAACTTTGTTTTTTACTGAATTTGATTTCATCTTGAAAAAATAATGAAGGAATAGTAACCTCGTCTGCATTGAGTGTTGCTGAGGTATTATCATTGTAATAATTATAGCGGATTGCAGAGCCAAAGAGTAAATCGTGTTTATTGATTGTTTTATCCCAAATAAACTGACCAAATGCAATACGTTGTTGTGCTAAATATGGTGTATCTCCATAAACGGAGTTTTGATTATGATTAGAATATGAAAATTGAAAATTTACTTTTTCGCTTATTGGTAGTTCATAATTTCCTAGAATTTCAAAACGAGAGGTATAAATACTTTCTCCATAAACCTCGTTTCCGCCTCTATCAGCTTTAGTCCATTGCAATTCTCCTCCCCAACGATCTTCGTAAAAATAGCGACCAGCTAGAGATAATTTCTTTTTACTTGTTCTTTTAAAGTCCCATTTCTGAAAGATAGAAATACGGTCTTGTAGCGTTAAATCAGTAAAATTGTCGTTATTATTGTCAATAATATTATTGTATTTAAAATAGTTGGTGCCAAACAAAACAGTTGCTTTTTCGCCCACGTTTGCCTTAAAGCCTGTATCTAAATTTACTTCTCCCAAACCTGTAACAAAGCCATCTGCAAAAAAACGAGGTGCATTTTCTGGTAATTTTGTAATAACATTTATCAATCCTCCAACAGCTTCACTTCCGTATAAAGAAGATGCTGGTCCTTTTACTACTTCAATTTGTTCTATTAACGAATTCGGAATTCCGGATAAACCATAGACCGTAGATAAACCACTTACAATAGGCATTCCGTCGATTAAAACAAGTGTATAAGGACCCTCTAAACCATTTATGTGTATATCTCCTGTATTACAAACATTACAGTTTAGTTGTGGACGAACTCCATTTACATTTTGTAGTGCTTCAAAAATATTAGGGGTTGGATTTTTCTTTAAAAATGTTGGAGTATAGACTTCAACAGGAACAGGGCTTTCTAATCTGGATACTGCTTTTAATGTTCCTGTAATTATAACTTCTTCTAGATTTTCGCTTTCATTTAAATAGAAGGTTACAAAAATAGTTTTGCTAGATACCTCTATAATTTGTTTTTGTGTTTTATAGCCTGTAAAAGAAGCAACAACAGCGTATGTTCCTTTATCTACATTTTTAATTATAAAGTGACCCTTTTCATTTGTTATAGCTCCTTTTTCGGTGGTTTCTATATATACATTAGCAAAAGGGAGAGGTTCTCCATTGGATAAAACTTTTCCTTCTATATTGTAAGCGGATTGCGCATTTACGGAAGAACATAATATTAAAAATATTAATTTGATTAGTTTCACCTTGAATTATTTTAAAGCAAATTTAAAATAAAATTTAGATAAGACTAAAAATATTTTAAGAAATATATATTTTCTATATTTGTAGTAGACTTTTATCTTATGATTACACTTACAGAAGAAAACTATATTAAGGCTATTTATCATCTTGGAAATAATGGCGAAAATATTGTAAATACAAATGCTATTGCTGAGGAAATGCGCACTAAAGCATCCTCGGTTTCAGATATGATTAAAAAATTATCAGAAAAGAACTATGTAGATTACAAAAAATATCAAGGTGTAACATTAACAGCAGACGGAAAGTTTGTTGCTATAAATATTATTAGAAAACACAGGCTATGGGAAGTTTTTTTAGTGGAAAAGTTAAACTTTTCTTGGGATGAAGTACATGAAGTAGCGGAACATTTAGAACATATTAAATCTGAAAAATTAATTAATCAGTTAGAAGCTTTTTTGGAATTTCCTAAACATGATCCTCATGGAGACCCTATTCCTGATAAAGAAGGTAACTTTCATCATATTGAAAAAATAGTATTATCTAAAGCGGAAATTGGGACTGTTTATAAATGTGTAGGAGTAGATGATACGTCTACAAGTTTTTTAAAATATTTAGATAGTAATAAAATTGCTTTAGGAACATTAATTACAATAATACATAAAGAACCATATGATAATTCTATAAAAATAAGACTAGATGATACTGAAATAGTGGTTTCTCAAAGTGTTGCCAAAAACCTTTATTTAGAGATGGTTAATTAAGTGCTTTAGATATTTTGAATACTTACCATAATGTTAATGACATCCACAACCATCGTCGCCTCCACATGGTTTAGCTGGTTTTTTCTTAGGTGACCAAATAAATTTACGAACTAAGAATACAAGAGCAAATGCCAGTGCTGAAAAGACTAATATATTTTGAATTAGTGTATTCATTTTAGTTTTGGTTTAGATTTTACAAGTCCAGATATAAGAATGCCAAGACCTAAGCCAACCAAAATTCCCATAAGAAAATCTACTAAATCATTTTGCAACTCTAATTGATTTAGTATAATTCCGGTTGCAATCAGTATTAAGCCAAGACTTATTCTGTATTTATTCATTATAATCATCTATTTTAATACTTGATAGGCGATTAATGCTACAATATACGCAAATCCACTCATAATTAGTAATTGATACATTGGCCATTTCCAAGAATTAGTTTCTCGTTTTACAATAGCAAGTGTACTCATACATTGCATAGCAAATGCATAAAATAATAACAGTGAAATACCAGAAGCAAAGTTAAATAAAGGGCCACCAAGAACAGGATTTACCTCACCTGCCATTCGGTTTTTTATAGTTTCTTCTTCGTCACTACCAACACTATAAATAGTCGCTAAAGTTCCAACAAATACCTCACGTGCAGCGAAAGAGCTCACAATGGCAATTCCTATTTTCCAATCGTAACCTAAAGGTCTAATAACTGGCTCAATAGCATGGCCTGCAATACCGATAAAGGAATGCTCTAGTTTATGAGATTCTATTTTTTGGTTTAATTCTTCTTCAGTTAGATTATCTGAGGCATATTGTTCTGTAACTATACGCTCAGCATTATTAAAGCTATCACCAGGACCATAAGATGCTAAAAACCAAAGTACAATAGAAATGGCAAGGATTATTTTACCTGCACCAAATACAAAGGCTTTTGTTTTTTCTAAAACTGTTAGTGCTACATTTTTAAGTAAAGGTAATTTGTAATTTGGCATTTCTACCACAAAGAAACTTTTACTTTTTATTTTTAAAACTTTATTTAAAATCCATGCAGATCCAACAGCAGCTCCAAAGCCAATAAGATATAGCAACATTAGAGTTAATGCTTGGTAACTAAGACCAAAAACACGACCTTCTGGTATAACAAGAGCTATAATTATTAAGTATACTGGTAATCTGGCTGCACAAGTTGTAAATGGCGTAACAAGGATTGTTATTAAGCGCTCTTTCCAACTTTCAATATTTCGGGTTGCCATAATTGCGGGAATTGCGCATGCTGTACCAGAAATTAATGGCACAACGCTTTTTCCGCTGAGACCAAAACGCCGCATAATTCTATCCATTAAGAATACAACACGACTCATATATCCACTTTCTTCAAGAATAGAGATAAATAGGAATAAAAAAGCAATTTGTGGAATAAAAATTACAACACCTCCTAGTCCAGAAATTATACCTTCTGCCAATAGATTGGTGAATGCACCTTCTGGTAATGTGTCTTTTGTCCATTCACTTAATGAGGCAAATGAATTGTCAATAAAGTCCATTGGAATACTAGACCAATCATAAATAGCTTGAAAAATAGTTAAAAGAATAACACCAAAAATTAAATATCCCCAAACCTTATGCGTTAAAATTCGGTCTAATTTAATGCGTAAGTCTTTTGCCGATTTAAGGTCTATAGTTTGTCCTTTTTTTAGCGTTTCATTAATAAATTGGTATCGCTTTATAGTTTCCTTTTGCTGAAGACGTTTCAAATCTGTTTTAGATTTGGTTTTAAAATCTTCAACAGCATCGTAAGTTTTACGGTCTGTTTTTCCGAAATTAACATCTTGGGTAATAACTAGCCAAAGTTTGTATAATAACTGATGCGGAAAAGCTTTTCTTAAATTATTAAAATAGGTCGTATCTATAATAGATGCATCTAAACAAGCTTCTACAGAAAGCTCTTTGTGTGAGGCAATTAATTCTTTTAGTTTATTAATTCCTTTGTTCTTTCTTGTACTTATTAAAGCAATTTTAGTTTTTAATTGTTGTTCTAAATATGGAATATCTAATGAAATACCTTTATATTCCATTCTGTCAGACATATTAATCACTAAAATTGTAGGAATCTGTAAATCTTTAATTTGAGTAAATAATAATAGATTTCGCTTTAAATTTTCTACATCACTTACAACAACGGCAACATCTGGATAGTCTTTATCAGTTTTATTAAGCAGTAATTCTATGACTACGTTTTCATCTAAAGAAGATGCATTTAAGCTATACGTGCCTGGTAAATCTATAATGTGAGCTTTTACACCTCGAGGTAGTTTACAAATACCTTCTTTTTTTTCTACAGTAATACCAGGATAATTACCTACTTTCTGGTTTAAACCTGTAAGGGCATTAAAAACAGATGTTTTCCCAGTATTTGGATTTCCTATTAATGCAACATTAATCTGCTTACTCATGTATAGTTTCAATTATGATATGAACAGCAGTTTCTTTTCTAATTGCTAAATGCGTTCCATTAATATTTAGATACATTGGGTCTGCAAAAGGGGCAACTTGCACAAGCTCAACCGAGTTGCCTGGTAAACAGCCCATTTCTAGAAGTTTTAATGGAATATGAATAGAAGACACATCAGTGATTACACCTTTTTGTCCTCGTTTTAATTCTGCTAATGTCAATCGTTGCTTATTTAGAATAGTTTTAAAGAAGCAAAAGTAAGAGAAATTTATTAGTGTAAAAAACTACGCTATGAATATTTAATGGCTTTTCAAATTTATTACAAGTCGTCAAAATATTTTAACGTTTTAATATCATCTAATATACGCTCAATATCTTCTGGTTTTGTACCATCATAGAAACCTCTAATTTGGCGCTTTTTATCTATTAGCATAAAATTTTCGGTATGAATCATATCATATTCATCGCCATTACCATCAGTTTTTACAGCTAAGTAACTTTTTCTAGCAAGTTCGTAAATTTGTTTTTTATCGCCAGTTACTAAGTTCCATTTGCGGTCTATAACGCCTTTTTCTTTGGCATATTTTTTTAATTGTGCAACACTATCAATTTTAGGAGTTACTGAGTGTGATAGTAGCATAACATCATCATCATTTATAATTTCCTTTTGTATTTGCTCCATGTTTTTAGTCATTACAGGACAAATGGTTTGGCAAGTTGTAAAGAAAAAATCTGCGACATATATTTTATTCTTATAATTTTCTTGCGTTATAATTTCGCCATTTTGATTGATTAAACTGAAATCGGCAATTTTATGATATTTTAATTGGTGTTGAATAGTGCTATCTACTAATTCTTCACTTACCATGGCTGGCTGATAAATAGGCAATGGCTGTTTTACATTTAATACATTATAAATTATTGTTATAATTATAATACAAAGAACCGAAAAGAAGATTGCAAAATTTTTATAGCCCTTAAAAAAAGAAAGAAATGACATTATCAATAAGTTAGAGAAAGTTGAGCAGCAAAAATACGACCGAATCTCAATAAAAGCTTTATTTTTAACATTAAAATGAGTGCTATGAAACGATTTTTGGGATGTATTATCTTCTTATTTGCTATACAAACAAATGCACAAGATTATCATGAAAACTTAAAAGCTATTCGGTCTTCTGAAGCTAATATGGCATTACGTCAAATGATGAATACCATAAATGCAAATACAGCAAACTATGATGTTAAATATCATCGATTAGACTTAAATGTTAATCCAGCGGTATCTCAAATTTCTGGTGAAATCACAACGTATTTTGAAGCGAACGAAGCCATGACCGAAATTACTTTTGATTTGGCAGATAATATGACGGTTACTCAAGTTTTACAACGTGGTGCTAGTTTAAGTTTTGTACAAAATACAGATGATGAATTAGTTATTACATTACCAACTACACAAGCACAAGGTATTTTAGATTCTTTATCTGTAATTTATTCTGGTAATCCAATTAGTTCTGGTTTTGGGTCTTTTGAACAAACTACGCATAATGGAGACCCAATAATGTGGACACTTTCTGAACCTTATGGAGCTAAAGGTTGGTGGCCTTGCAAACAAGATTTAATAGATAAAATTGATTCTATAGATGTACTTGTCACTACACCAGAATTTAATTCTTCAAATGAAACTTATGTTGTGGCTTCTAATGGATTAGAAATTAGTCAGGTGGTTGAGAATTCTGAGAAAACTACTCGTTTTAAACACCGTCATCCCATTCCTGCTTACTTAATTGCTTTTGCTGTAACCAACTATGAGGTTTATTCACATACAGTTCCTAATAACGGAAATCCATTTGATATAATAAATTATGTATATCCAGAAAGTTTAGTAACAGCGCAAACCAGTACAGAAATTACAGTAGATATTATGGATATTTTTACTGATTTGTTTGAAGAATATCCTTTTTCAGATGAAAAATATGGCCATGCACAATTTGGTTGGGGAGGAGGAATGGAGCACACCACAATTTCATTTATGGGTGGTTTTAGCAGAGGGCTCATAGCTCATGAACTTGCACATCAATGGTTTGGAAATAAAATAACATGTGGTAGCTGGAAAGATATTTGGTTAAATGAAGGTTTTGCGACGTATTTGGCAGCACTAGTAATAGAAGATTTAGATGGTGAAGCTAATTTTAAAAGTTGGAGGCAACAATCTATTAATAGTATAACCTCTCAACCAGATGGAGCCGTTTATCTTACGGATCAAGACACCACAATTGTTGAGCGAATCTTTAGTGGTCGATTAAGTTATAGTAAAGGCGCAATGGTTTTGCATATGTTAAGGCGAAAATTGGGTGATACACCATTTTATCAAGGTTTACAAGATTATTTAGACACGCCAGCTTTAGCGTTTGATTTTGCGAAAACAGAAGATTTTATTGACGTGATGGAATTATCTACAGGCGAAATTTTAGATGAATTTTTTAATGATTGGATTTACAATGAAGGCTACCCAAGCTATACAGTGAATTGGGATCAAAATGGAAATCAGTTAGAATTGCTTGTTTCGCAAACCCAAAGTCATTTATCAGTGTCCTTTTTTGAAGCAGGTGTCCCAATAAGGGTTATAGGAACTTTAGGGGAAACATTAGATATTATTTTAGACCACACTAATAATAATCAGCAATTTTTTGAAACCATTAATTTTACGGTTCAAGAGGTTTTGTTAGACCCAGATTATCATCTTATTTCAAAAAACAATACTGTTACCTTAAGTGATTTAGAATTTGAATTTAACGAAGATATTAGTGTGTATCCTAATCCAACATCATCAGTCATTCATATTTTAAAACCAGAACAATTAGAAATAGAAAGTATAAAAATATATAATAGTTTAGGCCAATTGTTAGTACAATCTAAATGGTCTTCTCAGATAGATCTAAACGAGATAGCATCAGGTTTATTATTTTTACAAATTAAAGCAGGAGATAAGACTATCAACAAAAGAGTTATAAAAAATTAGGAAAGAAATTCATCCAAATTAGGTCAAATAATTTAATAAAAATTTTTGATTTAAAAAACGTACTTTTGCAAATCGAATTTTGAAATGACGACATGGAATTTATTATAAAGATATCTCAATTTTTACTCAGTTTATCCTTGCTTATAGTGTTGCATGAGCTTGGACATTTTATACCAGCCAAACTTTTTAAAACTAAGGTTGAAAAATTTTATCTCTTTTTTGATGTTAAATTCTCTCTTTTTAAGAAAAAAATAGGAGAAACCGTTTATGGTATTGGTTGGTTACCTCTAGGTGGTTATGTAAAAATTGCTGGTATGATTGATGAAAGCATGGATAAAGAAGCCATGGCCAAACCACCACAACCTTGGGAGTTTCGTTCTAAACCAGCTTGGCAACGTTTAATTATAATGTTAGGTGGTGTAACTGTAAACTTCATTTTAGCATATTTTATCTATGTAGCATTGTCTTTTGTTTATGGAGATACAGATGTTACTACAGATAGCATGAAAGATGGTTATTGGATAGAAAATAAATTATTATTAGACGTAGGCTTTAAAACTGGAGATAAGATTGTAGCCATTAATGATCAGAAAGTTAGTACTTATAGTGAAGTAAGGAAAAACTTAGTTAAAGGTGAAAAGTATTCTATAGTAAGAGATGGTAAAACTAAAGAAATTGTTCTTCCAGAAGATTTCTTAGGTCAATTGTCCTCAGCAGAGAGAGAAAATGGAACCTTTAGATTAAGAATACCATTTATGGTAGGTGATGTACCAGATACATCATTAAATAAAAGTGTTGATATTAAAACGGGAGATATTTTACTCTCACTTAATGGGCAAAACATTCGTTATTTTGATCAAGTTGCAGATAAACTGTTACAGTACAAAGATCAATCAGTAAAGGCGACATTTTTAAGAGGTGATGAGAAAATAGACCGAACTTTAGAAGTAAGTGACGATGCCAAATTTGAAGTTGGTCTTGCAACTCATAATTCTAGATTTGCAGAATTAGGTTATTTTGATATTATCCATAAAGATTATACGTTTTTAGAAAGTTTTGGAGGAGGCGTAGATAAATTTAAAGAACAAGTAACAGATTATTTTGGTCAATTAGGAAAGATATTTACACCAAGTACAGGAGCATATAAAGGGGTAGGCGGATTTAAAGCTATTTTCGATGTTTTCCCGGATCAATGGATTTGGCAAGATTTCTGGGGATTAACAGCTTTTCTATCTATTATGTTAGCAATACTTAATTTATTACCAATACCAGCTTTAGATGGTGGACACGTAATGTTTTTGCTATACGAAATGATTTCTGGTCGTAAACCAAGTGAGAAATTTTTAGAGCGTGCACAAATGGTAGGTTTCTTTATTTTAATTGCTTTGGTATTATTTGCAAATGGAAATGATATTTTTAAAGCCATCACTAAATAATTTTTTATTTTAACATAAAAAAATATAATTTCATTTTGTTTGAATAAAAAAAATGATTTATATTTGCGCTCGCTAACGCGAAAAATAACCTTCCTCTTTAGCTCAGTTGGTTAGAGCATCTGACTGTTAATCAGAGGGTCCTTAGTTCGAGCCTAAGAAGAGGAGCAAACAAAGCCATTACGAAAGTAGTGGCTTTTTTGTGTTTACTATATTGTATTTCTATCTTAAAAGAGCTAATACAATTTCTATGTACAGGTAAAGTCAACTCCTTATATTTTATTAATTATTTAATTTCGCTAAGCTTCAAAATTTCCTTTTTATATTTACAAAAACTCTTTTTATGATTTTTAAAAAGCACCTTCTGTATTTAACTTTATTTCTGCTTGTATTTGTAAATAGGGATGTTAAAGCACAAAACCAAAACGATAATTTTACAGAAATGACTTCAAAACTAATTCAACCGCCATATTTAAAAGCTGGTGATACTGTTGCAATTGTTGCACCTTCAGGAATTTTAAAAAATAGAGAACGTGAAGTACAACAAGCTACAGATTTACTTAAAACTTGGGGATTGCATGTTATTGTAGGTAAACATGTATTTAGTAAGGCAAATCATTTTGCTGGTACAGATGATGAACGTTGCGAGGACTTGCAAAATGCTATGGATAATCCTAAAATTAGTGCTATTTGGTGTGCAAGAGGTGGTTACGGAACAGTTAGAGTTTTAGATAAATTAAATTATACAGAATTTAAGAAAAACCCAAAATGGGTTATTGGTTATAGTGATATTACAGCTTTGCACAACCAAATTCATAACAAAGGATTTCAATCCCTACATGCATTAATGTGCGTAAGTTTAACCAAAGATTTAAGTGAGGTTAAAGAGGCTATTTCTACGTTTAAATCTGCAATTTTTGGCAACCCTGAGAATTACACTTTAGAAGGGTCTAAATATAATAGAATAGGAGAAACCTCTGGTGAAATTGTTGGTGGAAACTTAACTATGTTACATACCATGTTGGGTTCTGATACCAGCCTTGATACTACTGATAAAATCCTTTTTATTGAAGAAATTGGCGAATATAAATATCATATTGACCGTATGTTACAAAGTATGAAGCGTGCAGGATATTTTGATAATTTAAAAGGGCTTGTAGTTGGTGATATGACTAAAATGCGTAAAAACACGACGCTTTGGGGAACTTCTGTAGAGCAATTAATACTTGATGCTTTAGCAGAATATGATTTCCCAATAGCTTTTAATATGCCTGCAGGACATGAAAAAGACAATAGAGCCTTGGTTTTAGGTAAAACGGTAGGCTTGAAGGTTACAAAGGCTAAGAGTGAAGTTATTTATAAAGATTAAAAATGGCGCAACACAACGAACTTGGTGCATTAGGTGAGCAATTAGCAACTGATTATCTGTTAGCAAAGGGTTATGAGGTTGTAGTGCGAAATTTTGTATTTCAGAAGGCGGAAATAGATATCATTGCAAAGCATAATAATACCATGATTTGTGTTGAGGTAAAAACTAGAAATTCTGACTTTTTTGGAGATCCACAAGAATTTGTAACTCCAAGTAAAATAAAATTGTTGGTAAAAGCAATGGATGCTTTTATTACTGAAAATGATATAGACTTAGAAACTAGATTTGATATTATTGCTGTTTTAAAGAACAAAACTACGGAGTCTTTAACGCATTATGAAGACGCTTTTTATCACTTTTAATTTTCAAAATTTAGGTAATTCGTTATAAGATTCTTGCTTACGCAGTATTTTACTTATAAAAATTCATCTCGTCAATAAAATGCCAAACGTTTTCTGGTAACATTGGCCTTATGTTCTTACCTTCTTTTATTTCATTTCTAATAAAGGTTGAAGAAATTTCCATTATTGGTGCATCAACTTTTATAACCTTAGGATGGTTGTTAAATTGTGTTTCTATTTTACCTTCGGATAATCTTGGATAAACGTAGATGCTATGGTTTTCTAAAATAAGTTCATAGTTTTTCCACTTATGAAAACTCTTTAAATTGTCTTCTCCCATAATTAAGGAAAAGTGGTGATTCGGAAATTTTTCAAACAAATAAGTAAGTGTGTCAATAGTATAATTAGGTTGTTTTAAACCAAATTCAATATCACTAGGTTTTAGCTTATCGTATTCTTTTGTGGCTAAATACACCATTTCTAAACGATGATAGTTATCTAGCAAACTACTTTTCTTTTTAAAAGGACTTAAAGGCGTTACAACAAACCATATTTGATCTAAATCACTATGCTCTGCTAAATGATTTGCAATAGTTAAATGACCATTATGGATTGGGTTAAACGTACCAAAATAAAGACCTACTTTCATTTTATGCTATATTCCTGCGAAAGCAGGAATCTTTTAATTAATAAATTTTAGTTTCAATGTAGATTCCTGCCTTTGCAGGAATGACAAAACTATTTTTTTATAAAATCGGACACTAAACTATATGCTTTTTCTAATGCTTCATCCAAGTTAGAGTTAACTACTATTTCATCAAAAAGTGGAGCTGTTGCCAATTCTGCAGGTGCTTTAGAAACACGCATACTAATTTTTTCTTCACTTTCCTCACCTCTTTCTTTTAAACGTCTTACTAATTCATTTAAATCTGGTGGTTTTACAAAAATTGCAATTGTTTGTTCTGGAAATTTCCTTTTAATACGTAATCCACCAGAAACATCAATGTCAAAAATAACGTGTTTTCCTTTTGCCCAAATGCGTTCTATCTCAGATTTTAAAGTGCCATAGAAATTATCTCTATAGACTTCTTCCCATTCTAAAAATTCGTCATTTTTAATTTTATTTTTAAATTCTTTTAAGGATAGATAATAGTAGTCTTTGCCATGTTGTTCGTTACCACGTGCTTCTCTAGAGGTTGCAGAAATTGAGAACTCTAAATTTAGTTCGGGCTGTTTTAATAAATGACGTACTATGGTTGTTTTTCCGGAGCCTGAAGGTGCCGAAAATACAATTAGTTTACCTTGAGGTTTGTTTTTAATTTCAGACAAAATATAAAATTTTAATAAATACGACTAAAGTACATTTAACAATTGTTCCTTTATTTTTTCAAGCTCATCTTTCATCTGAACTACTAATTTTTGCATTGGTGCATAGTTAGATTTTGAACCAATTGTATTAATTTCTCTTCCAATTTCTTGAGAGATAAAACCTAATTTTTTTCCGTTAGAATCATCAGAATTTAAGGATTTTATAAAATATTCTAAATGATTATCTAATCTTACTTTTTCTTCAGTAATATCGAATTTTTCGATGTAATAAACTAATTCTTGTTCAAAACGGTTTTCATCTACTTTTTCTTTAATGTCAGATATTCCTTTTTCTAATCTTGCTCTTACACCTTCAATGCGGTCTGGATCCATCTCAATAACTTCATTTAACAAGCTTCTTAATTTAGATATTCTATCTGTAAAGTCTTGCTTTAAAGTGGCACCTTCATCTTTTCTATAGCTTATTATTTTAGAAATAGCTTCATTAATCTCTTTACTGATTAATGACCATTCTTCTTCGTCTATATCATCACGTTCTGTAGTTACAGCATCTGGTAATCTTATAGCCATTTTAAGTAACTCTGTAGCATCACCATCTACTACGTCTTTTAGTTGTTTAATATATTCTTTAACTACAGTTTTGTTAATTTTAGAACTAGTGTCTTCTCCAGTGATTTCAACAAAAAGCGAAAAATCTACTTTACCTCTACCAAGATTTTTGGCAATAAGTTTTCTTATCTCTAATTCTTTTGCTCTATACATAGATGGCATACGAGCGTTAAGGTCTAAACTTTTACTGTTTAGAGATTTTAATTCTATTGAGATTTTTTTAGTTGGGAGCTGTAGTACAGATTTCCCATAACCTGTCATGGATTGTATCATTAAGTCTTTACTGTTAAAGTTGCGCAAAGGTACAAAATTGAACTGTTTTAAGTGCGTATTAAAATTATTACAAACTCTTATGCGTGCATAGGATTCTTTAGTAACTTTGTTATTTTAAATTTAAGTTATGAAGATGTATAAAAAACAGTTTGAAATACGATGGAGTGATGTGGATGCAAATGGTCATTTAGCAAACTCTGCGTATACTAACTTTATGAGCCATGCTAGGATGTCATTTTTCTCTGAACAAGGTTTTTCAATGCCAGAAATAATGAAATATAACGTTGGCCCTGTGGTATTTTATGAGCACATGTACTATTTTAAAGAGTCTTTTATTGGAACACCAATTACAGTAACTATAGAAGTTTCTGGTTTAAGTGAAGATGGTATGCTATTTATGTTTGAACATAATTTTTATAATCATAAAGGTGAGAATTTAGCTTATTGCGAAATGCAAGGTGGTTGGATAGATTTAAAAGCTAGAAAATTAACGAGTTTACCAAAAACGTTGTTAGAATTGGCTCATACATTCCCTAAATCCGAAAGTTTTAAAGTATTAACTAAGGCAGATACGCGCAAGCATGGTGTGAAACCAAAGTCTATGACATTATAAAAGATGACCTACTTAAAAACAGAATGTTGTTTAAATGATTTAATATGTACATTCTGTATAAACGGTTTTAATATTTGATTGGGTAAATATCGTTTGTGCTTACAATAGCAAGTTAGCGCTTTAGGTTGTGCGCCAAGTGTACTTTTTATTTCAGACGCTGTACGTCCTAAATTTATTTGGTCTGATTTGGTTTCTATACCTAAGCGTACATAATCATTTAAAATTCTAGGATAGATACCAAATTCTTTGTTTTTTTTGTAATTAATACCAATGAAATGAGCATCTAAATGTGATCCATTTTGCATAGCAGACAAAAAACCAACTAATTTATTTTCTAGAAAATAGCCTTTTACAATAAATTTCTCTTTGAAGGCTTTTTTAAGATTAATATAGGTGTCAAGATTTAATATTTGCGCATTAAAGTCTGCATTATCAATAGTGTTATGATACAATTCTTGTAGTTGAGATTTATAGAATTCAATATCTGTTTCTAAAAATAATTTTGCTTCTAAGGATTTACTTTTGGTATCGGCTCTATTTGCTTTTACACGATATTTAGATTTTAACGCATTGGTATAATCTTCAAAAGAATGCCACTCAGGTTTTAAATAAATAATCATATTTGGTTCAACTTGCATAGTAGCATAGTCGAACAACTTAAGTTGGTTGGTAATCTTAAGAGATTCGTTTTCAAAATCTTTTACAAAAATGGCACTTAGTTTTTTTGTTGTTTTAGATAGCTTTTTTACACCTTCTGCAATCGCATTAAAGGTTTTAATTTTGTCTTCGCCATCTTTGAGAAATGTACCGTATTCTCCACTTAAAAAGACGTTGCCACAAAATAAAACGCTTATATGATTATTACAAAACATTCTATTTACAAATCGTCTAATTTTTTTAGACATAGAAATGTTTTTGGTAATGGTTTCTATACCAATAGTAACGATTTGAGTATTTGCAAATGCAATGGCTTCTTTGTCTTTTAAAATAAAAATATAATTAAACTCAATATCTTTATTAGCTATTTCAAATGCCTCTAAAAACTCTGGCGAATAGTAAATATTGGTGCAGCATTTTACGCTTTCCCAATAATTTTTAGGAATAGTATTAATGGTTTTAAATACTTCAGATTTTAAAGACAAATTGGCAATTTTTATTATTTAAGATTAATTAAATATACACCAGAAAACATTAGAACAATTAACGAGACGCCTAAACCTAACTCTTAATAAGACGACAAACACAAATAATCTATTGTGCATGTATAGCTGTTTTAGCAGCCGCTACTGTTTTTTTAGAATTACCAATAAATATCTGGTTATTGTATAGTAATACAGGTCTTTTTAGAAATGTATAGTGTTCTAATATATAGTTTTTGTAATCGACTTCAGTTAAGGACTTGTCTTTTAGCTCTAGTTCTTTGTATAGTCTAGCGCGTTTGCTAAAGAGACTTTCGTAACTATCTGTTAACGCTCGCATCTGTTCAATCTGCTCTAAGGTAATGGGTTCCGTTTTTATGTCTTGTAGTATAAAATCTTCTGGTAAGCTGATTTCATTAATAATTCGCATGCAGGTATTACAAGAGCTTAAATAATATATTTTTTTCATATCGGAAATCTATATAATTTTGAGATTACAAAGTAACCGTATTTAAAATGAAATTTAAGTACATTTAAGAAAATTAATATTTTATGGATTACTACTCAATTGCCACCATTTTAATAGTGCTATCTGCTGTTTTTGGTTACATCAACGTTAGGTTTTTAAAATTACCAATAACAATTGGTTTAATGATTATTACCATTGTTTTTACAGTTGTATTGGTTGGTATTGCTCAATTTGATGATACTTTATTAGTCCAAGAACGAAAATTTATAGCCTTAATAGATTTTGAAACTGTTCTACTCGATATAATGTTGAGTTTTTTATTATTTGCAGGTGCTTTGCATACCAATTTTGATCAACTTAAAGTACAACGATGGCCAATTATGGCGTTTGCAACATTGGGTGTTTTGGTATCTACCTTTTTAGTTGGTATAGCTATGTTTTATGTTTTAAAGCTGATGAGTTTAGAGGTTGATTTTATCTATTGTTTATTATTTGGTGCTTTAATTTCACCAACTGATCCTATTGCAGTTTTGGGAATCTTGAAAAAAGCAGGAGCTCCTAAAAAGCTAGAAACCAAAATAGTTGGAGAATCATTGTTTAACGATGGTGTTGGAGTAGTAGTTTTTTTAACCATTTTTGCTATTGCATCAAAACCAGATGCTGCTATTGAGTTTTCTGATATAGCCACTTTATTTGGGCAAGAAGTTATTGGAGGCATCCTTTTAGGACTCTTTTTAGGTTGGATTACGTATCGTTTAATGAAATCTATTGATAATTATGAAATAGAAGTAATTCTTACACTAGCAACTGTAATGGGTGGAACTATGTTGGCTCATCAATTTCATTTATCTGCGCCTTTGGCCATGGTAACTGCAGGATTAATAGTAGGTAATGATACCGTGAGAAATACGGCTATGTCAGAAACCACCGAAACTTACGTTGATAAATTTTGGGAGCTTGTAGATGTGTTGTTAAACACCATTTTATTTGTAATGATTGGTATGGAGATGTTAATATTAACTTTAGAGGGCAAATATATATATGCTGGTTTATTAGCAATTCCTATTATATTATTATGCCGTTATATATCATTATTTATACCTATAAAATTCTTTGAAAAACGATTAGATTTTGTGCCTAAAACAAATTTAATAATGACTTGGGGAGGATTAAGAGGTGGAATATCAATTGCATTAGCTTTAAGTCTTACAGCAGAAATGCATAGAGAGTTATTTTTAGTAATTACTTACGTTGTGGTAGTTGTCTCTATAGTTGGCCAAGGATTAACGGTTGGTCCAATTATACAGCGTTTAACAAGAACTAAATGATTAAAGAATTCTTAAAATAGAATCAAGCTCTTCAAACGGAATCACAAACTCTATATAACCTTGGTCATAGGTTGCTACTTCATAAACGTTATAAAGTAGAACTAGACCTTCGTCGCTATAACCAATGTTTTCTGGCAATTGAAATGGTTCTCCAAAGAAAAAGTCTTCCATATTTACGGTAGAATTTTCTAATTCAAATGTTTTTTTAAAATGTGATTTAGCAAGTGTTTTAAATTCCTCTTTATTCTCAATAATATCGTTTAAATCTAAAACCCTTCCTGTTTTAGCATCTAAATTCAAAAATTTAATTTGGTCATTACCATGTGCACCACCTTTAAATTCATAAATACTAATAGCAATAGAGATAACAGATTCAGATTGATAAGTTAATTCAGATTCTATATCTAATTCCCAAACGGGTTCAGATTCTTCCGAGAAGTTCTTTTTAAATTTTAGATATTCAGTATTGAAATCTTGAATAAGGGTTTTTAAATCTATTTTATTTTCTGGTGTACTTAAGGTTTCAATAATAACATTTTCAACATTTGTATTTATTGTATTACTAAGTTCGCTATCGCCTTCAGCTTTGCTATAAGTTGCGGTGATTTGAGCATCAAAAACTTCATTAACAGAAATAGTTTTAAAAGTTGCAGGTTTAATATCAGAGGTACAAGACGTTAAAGCCAAAATAAATACCAAAATAGAAGGGATGTGTTTCACAATAAATGGGATTATATTTTATAAACAATAAAGGTATTGTATAGATTTAAATAGAACGAATAATCCTTTAAATTTGTTGTGATTATAGATAGAAATTTTCAATACGTTTTTATTATGAAGTTTAATACAAAAACAATACATGGTGGCCAAAAACCAGATGCTGCTTATGGTGCAATTATGCCACCAATTTATCAAACCTCTACTTTTGCACAAACATCACCAGGAGAACATAAAGGTTATGAATATGCACGTTCTGGCAACCCAACACGGAATGCTTTAGAGGAGGCAGTTGCTAGTATTGAGAATGGTAAATTTGGATTAGCTTTTGGTTCTGGTTTAGCAGCAATTGATGCTGTTTTAAAATTATTAAAACCTGGAGACGAAGTTGTTTCTACTAATGATTTATATGGAGGAACGTATCGTTTGTTCACTAAAATATATGAAGACTTCGGTATAAAATTTCGGTTTATTGGAATGAAAAATGCAAATTCTATAGAAAACTACATTTCTAAAACCACAAAATTAATTTGGGTAGAAACACCAACTAACCCAATGATGAATATTATAGATATTGTTGCAACTGCAAAAATTGCAAAAAAGCATAAGGTTTTGTTTGCTGTAGATAATACGTTTGCTACACCTTATTTACAACAGCCTTTAGATTTAGGTGCAGATATTGTAATGCATTCAGCAACAAAATATTTAGGTGGTCATAGTGATTTGGTAATGGGAGCATTGGTGGTAAAAGATAAAGAATTAGCAGACCAATTGTATTTTATACAAAATGCAAGTGGTGCCATTTGCGGACCTCAAGATGCTTTTTTAGCATTAAGAGGCATAAAAACGCTACATGTAAGAATGCAACGTCATTGTGAAAACGGAAGAGCTGTTGCAGAATATTTACAATCTCATCCAAAAATAGAGAATGTGTATTGGCCAGGTTTTATAAATCACCCTAATCATAAAATCGCAAAATCACAAATGAAGGATTTTGGTGGTATGGTTTCCTTTACTACAAAAGGAAATAATTATAAGGCTTCCATTAAGATTATTGAAAATTTAAAGGTGTTTACGCTCGCTGAATCTCTTGGAGGTGTAGAATCTTTAGCTGGTCATCCAGCAAGTATGACGCATGCGAGTATACCTAAAGAAGAACGAGAAAAAATAGGTGTTGTAGATTCTCTTATACGTTTAAGTGTTGGTATAGAAGATGAAGCTGACTTAATTGCAGATTTAAAACAAGCTATTGGGTAATTAAACAAACATAAAAGTTCAATATAAAAAAAGACCAAATCCTTTGATTTGGTCTTTTTGTTTATGTTATAATATGTTTTTAATCTAAATAATAAATGTATCCAAAGTTTAACCATACCATCCAATCATTAGATTTATTAGATTCAAGCTGGTGGTTTAAACCATCTGTCCAATCAGTAAAATAATATTGAAATCTTAAGTCGACCATAAAATCAGAAAGTACAGAAAGCTTATATCTAGTTCCAACACTACTTACAATAGACCATGTGGAGCCACTCATATCATTTACAGAACCTGGATCCCAACCAGAGTAAAAGTTATTTGGGTCATCTGGATTACCAATGTCATTTGGGTTTAAAGGGTCTGCACTTACATAGTCTGTAAAGGTTTCTGGACGATAAGAAACATAATGTGCGCCTAGACTTACAAAAGGGGCAAATTTATTCACACCTGCGGCAAAAGCCCTAATACTTCTAGGGAAAAATTCTAGTTGCATACCAATATCCCAGTTTTGTGCTTCTCCAGTATGACCTCTTAAACGGTCTGCGTTATCAGAATCTCTATCTGGATCCACCCATTTTCCAAAATGAGAAAGCGCTGTTTTGTTCCAAGATAATTCACTACGTAATTTAAAATGATCATTAAAGTATTTGTCAGTAGTGTAACAGTTACAATCTGCTCTATATGCAAAATTGATATAATGTACCAGACCTAAGCCAATACCAGAATTACCAACGTTAGTTTCAAGGTCAGACCGTACACCAAAATCTGATTGGTAAATTACGGGACCAGCGATAATTCCTATCTCATGGGAGAAACCTAATTGCGAATAACCAACCTGAATTGACAATAGCAATATAAATGGAATGACTATTTTTTTTATGTTTTGTATCATCTAATTTTCACATTAATGAATAATTACCGAGCAAATATATAAAAACTCGATGAAATACCAAATAAAACGGATAAAATGCACAAATTATTATTTTTAAAAGAAAAATATGAAGACGTAGAGAAAAAAAACAATTTGAGAATAATAAAAAAATACACACTTATTTTTATAGATAATGTATATTTGCAGGCAATATATTATAATTTACTAAAATTTGTCTAATATATTGATTTTTATATAATTTAGGTAAAGTAATAATTGTTATTACTGCCAACAATTTAAACATAAAATGTAATAAAACATAAATATGAAACAAAAGATTGAAGCTTTTTTAGACTTAGTTAAAGAGCGTAATGGTCACGAGCCAGAATTTTTACAAGCTGTACAAGAGGTTGCTGAAACAGTAATTCCTTACATAGCTAAGCATGATATTTATAATGGAAAGAACATTCTTTTAAGGATGGTAGAACCAGAACGACTGATATCTTTTAGAGTGAGTTGGGTTGACGACTCTGGAGAAATACAAGTTAATAGAGGATATAGGATTCAAATGAATTCTGCCATAGGGCCTTATAAAGGAGGTTTACGTTTTCACCCAACTGTAAATGCTAGCATTTTGAAGTTTTTAGCATTTGAGCAAGTGTTTAAAAATTCACTTACAACGTTACCAATGGGTGGAGGTAAAGGAGGATCTGATTTTGACCCTAAAGGAAAGTCAGATAATGAAATTATGCGTTTCTGTCATGCATTTATGACGGAGTTATTTAGACATATTGGTCATAATACGGATGTACCAGCTGGAGATATTGGTGTTGGTGCTAGAGAGATAGGCTTTATGTTTGGTATGTATAAAAAATTAAACAACACGTTTACAGGTGTTTTAACAGGTAAAGGTGCTTCTTGGGGAGGATCATTAATTAGACCAGAAGCTACTGGTTACGGAAATGTATATTTTGCGCAAAATATGCTTCAAAGAAAAGGTGATTCTTTTGATGGTAAAACGGTAGTTATTTCTGGGTCTGGTAACGTTGCACAATTTGCAGCTGAAAAAGCAATAGAATTAGGTGCTAAAGTTTTAACATTATCAGATTCTAGTGGATATATTTATGATGAGGAAGGTATTTCTGCAGAAAAACTAAAACACGTTATGCATATTAAAAATGAAAAACGTGGTAGAATAAGTGAATATTTAGAGACCTATCCTAATGCTAAATATGTTGCAGGAGAACGACCTTGGTCTGTAAAATGTGATATTGCTTTGCCATGTGCAACTCAAAATGAGTTAAATGGAGAAGAGGCAAAACAATTAATAGATAATGGTTGTATATGTGTATCAGAAGGTGCAAATATGCCGTCAACTCCAGAAGCCATTCATGAGTTTCAAAAATCAAAAATCTTATTTGCACCAGGTAAAGCTTCAAATGCTGGAGGTGTAGCAACTTCTGGTTTAGAAATGAGTCAAAACTCATTACGTTTAAGCTGGTCTAGAGAGGAGGTAGATTCTAGATTAAAGGATATTATGGAAGATATACATGATTCTTGTGTAGAATATGGTACCAATGAAGATGGTTCAATAGACTATATAAAAGGCGCAAATATTGCAGGTTTCGTTAAAGTAGCCGATGCCATGTTGGCACAAGGTGTGATTTAATCGGATATAATTTTTTAAATAAAAAGTCCCATATTATATGGGACTTTTTAAATTTAATAATGTTCTTAATTTTCTTTCTGCAATTTGAAGTATAATGATATTTGGTTTTTCTTTTTCTATTAAATTTTCATTTATTGTATAGTCTTTTAGATATAATGTTTCTCCAAAAGTGTCATTTAAAAAAGGAATAAGGTTATTAGCAAAAGAATCTCTAAACATTAATAGTTTTATGTCATTTATTCCATTGGAGTAGCGTAGAATAGGTTTTGTATAATCTTCAGATAAGTTGTCATTTATTTTTTTTACATAAATTGAATTTTCTGGTATATTAATTTTTAGAAGTCTTGTTAAGTCACCATATATCTCAAAATCAGTTTCAATATTGTAATCACTGATGATATTTGCTTCTACCGAAAACTTATTTTGAAAATGATCCATCATTTTCTCATATCCAATAAAGGCACCAAAGGTATTCCAATGAGAGTCCGTTTTATAATATAATTGTTGTTGAGATTTAGCCGATTTTAAATGCTCTGTAAGATTAATAAATGAGATATCAGTATTACCTAATTGATGTTGTAATGTTATTAGTTTGGTGCTTTTCTGTTTTAATTTATAAGGTAAATGTTCTTTGTAAATACTATTTTTATTAGGAACAACCACTACATAAAAAGCTATGTGTTTTGATTTTAAATAGGAATTTATACTTAATAAGTTGTTTTTTATAGTAGTCAATTCATTTGTACTAAAACTGTCATTTCCAAAAGCATCGTTAAGTGTATTATAATAATTGTTTCCTAGGAAATACCAACCATTTAGACCCTTAATTACATTAAACGGAATAGGGTTTTCTTGTAGTACGTCCGTTTTAAATTTAAGATATTGATTTACAAATGGAGAATTAAACAAAAATTTTTCTGAGTAATAATTTCTAATATCATGCTTAATTTTTTTTGGTTGTGTTAAACGAATTTCGAAAATATTTTGTTCACCAAAAAAATCTTGGACTATAAAAATAAAGCCTGGTACTATTAAAACAACTATGAATGCAATAGTTAATATTTGTGAGAATCGATATGTTATTTTGTCGTTCAAAATCTAAAATAAATAAATGGATTGTAACTTTCATTAGCGATATAAAACATATTTAGAATAAATAATAGAGCAATTACTGAGGTATCTATAATATTTTTGATTAATGGATTAAAGGGTTTATAATCCTTAAAAAACTTATGTAGTTGTAAAGAGAATAAAATACCCAAAACCATACTAATAATAACTTCTACTGTTAGGTAAAAATTTAAATAGTCATTGTTTAATGGTGTGGTAAATGAGAATAGGGATTTGTAATAATAAAGTGCATGCTCAATACTTTCACATCTAAATAGCACCCAAGAGAGCATAACTATTAATATGAGATAAATGTGTGAGAAAACGGATGGTATTTTTTCTAAAAGCTTTTGTAATTTAACACGTTCTACTATAATAAAAAACCCATGAAAAAGTCCCCATAAAATGAAGGTCCAGTTATCACCATGCCACAGACCAGTAATAAAAAATACTATGGAAAGATTTATGTAAGTCCATAATTTACCTTTTCTGTTTCCTCCAAGCGCAATATATAGGTAGTCTTTAAACCATTTAGACAGAGTTATGTGCCAACGCCTCCAAAATTCGCGAATAGATTTTGATATATACGGGAAGTTAAAATTCTCAGGAAAATTAAAACCAAACATTTTTCCTAAACCAATGGCCATGTCTGAGTAACCAGAAAAATCAAAATAAATTTGAAGCGTATAAGCTAATAGTCCTATCCAAGCCATGCCAATAGAGAGATCACTATTGGTTAAACTAAACATGCCATCAGCTATAAAACCACAATTATTAGCTATCAACATCTTTTTTGATAACCCAATTATAAAACGTTTGATGCCTTCTGAGAACTGTGAAAAACTATGTTTTCTATTAGATAATTCTTTCTTAATGTCTGAGTATCTAACAATTGGTCCTGCTATTAATTGTGGAAATAAAGCAACATAGGTTGCAAAATCAATTAGATTTCTATTGGCTTTTACTTTTCCTCTATAAACATCAATTGTGTAAGACATGGTTTGGAAAGTAAAAAAACTAATTCCTATAGGCAGAATAATAGTTGCTAGTTGTGTAGTGTCGGAATCTTTAATGTTTAAATAGGATAAAATACCATTAATATTTTTAAAAATAAAATTGGTGTATTTAAAGTATATTAAGATTCCTAGATTAAAGGTTAAAGAACAAATAAGCCCTAATTTTTTTTTACCCCTTTCAATAATTAGTGCACTGAAGTAATCGACTATAGTAGATAGTAGTATTAAAAGTACCATTATACCTTCTCCCCAAGTATAAAAGAATAGACTGCATAATAGTAAAGTGAAGTTTTTTAATTTACTAGGAGACGCATAATATGTAATTATTGTAATTGGTAAAAAGAGAAATAAAAATACTGAGCTACTGAAGAGCATTTGGATGCTATTAATTGTGCCCTAAAATACAATAAATTATAGTATTTTTGGTTCTTCTTTCAGAGTCATAAATCATAACTAATGAAATTTATTAAATCACTTACTTTTTTTAGTATTATTCTATGGTTTCAATTTAATTATTCACAAGATTTTTCGAATTTATGGGAAGGTCATTTTTCGTTCTATGAAGTAAATGATGTTTGTGTAGGACAAAATAAAATATATGGTGCCGCTCAAAATGCCATATTGATTTATGACCCACAGACCAACCAAATAAATACGATTACTACTGTACAAGGATTGTCTGGAGAGGATATTTCTACCATTTATTATAGTGAAATAAGTGAGAGGTTATTAATTGGATACCAATCTGGGTTGATAGAGGTGTATTCTGATGTTGATCAATCTGTATTATCTGTTGTAGATATTGTAGAAAAACAGAATATTACATCTGAAAATAAAATTATTAATCATTTTTACGAATATGATGGTTTAGTTTATATCTCTACGGATTACGGAATTTCTGTATATAATTTAGACCAATTAGAATTTGGTGATACATACTTTATTGGCGATAATGGATCTCAGATTTCGGTGAAACAAACAACAATTTTTAATAACGAAATTTATGCTGCATGTTATTATGGTAATGGTATTAAGAAGGCAGATTTAAATAATCCTAATCTTATTGACTATAACCAATGGCAAAATATAGCTTATGGCAGTTTTCTTACTATCAGTACTTTTAATGATAAAGTATATTCAGTAAAGACTGATAATTCTTTATTAGAGATTGATGGAAACGCTTTTTCCACTGTTTTAAATTTTGAAATGCTTCCACTAGATGGAGAAATTTCTGAATCAAATCTTATATATACAGCAGCAAATGCTACTTATGTTTATAATGAAAACTTGCAATTAGTTAATAGTTTTCAATCTTCTGAAACTAGTTCAGATAGTTTTACTTCAGCAATTAGATTAGATGACAATGTTTATATAGGAACTAGTGATAAAGGTGTTATAAAAGTTGGAATTAATAACATAACAGATTATACCGAAATTAGGCCAAGTGGCCCTTTAGAAAATAATATATTTAAATTAGATGCTACAACAAACACGGTTTGGGCAAGTTTCGGTGAATATACAAGCGCATTAAATCCATACCCTATAACATCAAAAGGAATTAGTTATTTATACAATGATGTTTGGGAGAGTTTACCGTACGATAGCCTTTTTCAAGCTAGTGAATTAAACGTGATTACTCCAAATGTTTTTAATCCCAACCAAGTTTTTATAAGTTCCTTTTTTAATGGATTATTAGAGATTAATAATTTTGAACCTACAATATTGTATAATGAAACAAATAGTGGGTTGGAGAGCTTAATTTTAGATTCTGATCCAAATTATGTTGATATAAGAGTGTCTGCTACTGAGTTTGATGTAAATGGTTTATTGTGGACATTAACAAGCTTTGTAGATCAACCATTAAAGTCATATAACCCTATTTCTGGAAATTGGCAAGCCTATAGTTTTTCAGATTTAATTGACCCACCAAGTGAAGAAAATGGTTTTTTCGATATTGAAATAGACAATAATGGCACCAAATGGATTGGTTCTTACGATAATGGACTGCTGGCTTATAATGAAAGTGTTTCTAATAATCCCTTAAGAAACATTAATTCTTCAGCACAAAATGTAGAGGCATTTACTAGGTTTATCAGTTTAGCAATAGATAATAATAATCAACTGTGGATTGGTACTACAAAAGGCTTAAGAGTGCTCTATAATACACTAGGTTTTTATAACGATCCTAGCCCAACCTTAAGCCAAATTATTATTTTAGAAGATGGTATTGCTAAAGAATTGTTAGATGACCAAATTATTACAGATATCGAAGTAGATGGATCAAACAACAAATGGATTAGCACTATAGACTCAGGTGTCTTTTATTTTTCATCAGATGGGCAAACTACTATTTATCATTTTACAGAAGATAATTCTCCATTACCATCTAATACTATTAATGATGTCTCTTTAGATAGCGATAACGGAATTGTTTATATCGCATCCAACAAAGGACTATTAGCTTTTAAAGCTGGTGGATCTAAGACAGAAGACACTTTAGAAGAGGCTTTTGTATACCCTAATCCTGTGCGGCCAGAGTATAATATTCTCGGCTTTAATGACCTTAATGATATTACAAAAGGGGTAAAGGTTAGTGGGCTTACAGATAATGTTAATATTAAAATTACTGATATTGAAGGTAATTTAGTAGCAGAGGCACAGTCTAATATTAATTTAAGATCATCTAATGCTAATTATAATTTTGCTATTGATGGTGGTACCGCTGTTTGGAATGGCAAAAACTTAGGAAATTCCGTAGTTAGAACAGGTGTTTATTTAATACTAATTTCAGATTTAGATTCTTTTGAAACTAAAGTTCTCAAAGTCTTAATAGTTAGATAACATGCTTTCAAAAAACAACAGTATTGTACTTTCAAAACTAAAATATAGAGAGTACGATCTTATTGTAAAGTGTTATACGCAACAACGTGGCGTTGTTAGTTATTTGCTAAAAGGTGTTTTAAAATCCAAAAAGGGGTTGTCTAAAACAGTGTATTATCAGGCACTCTCTCAACTTCAAATAGAAGAATCTTATAAACCTAACCAAACACTTCATTTTATAAAAGAAGTAAAGTTTAGTTATATTTATAAAAGCCTGCATACCAACATATACAAGAGTTCTATAGTTTTTTTTTTAGCTGAAATTCTTTCAAATGTTTTAAAGGAAGAAGAACAGAATGAAGGTTTATATGAGTTTATAACAGTAGCACTTCAATATTTAGATAACGAAGACCAATTTTCTAATTTCCACTTGTTATTTCTTTTAAAGCTCACCCGTTATTTAGGTTTTCAGCCAGAAAACATTGATAATAATTACACCTATTTTAATTTAGAGTCTGGCATTTTTGAATCTTCTAATAATGGAATTTACTCCATTTCTGGTTCAAATTTAACACTGTTAAAACGGTTATTGGGCATAAATTTTGATGCATTAAATAGTATAAAAATTAATGCCATACAAAGACAAGAGTTTTTGAATATGCTTTTGTATTATTTTGAATTACATTTGGGCAGTTTTAAAAAACCAAAATCTTTGCAAGTACTTAACGAGGTATTTCATTAAACGTTGGCCAAAACGATTTTATATTGATAATAAGTTTACACGTGAAGAATAACTATCTATTTAGTATCATTTCATTTTTTTTACTTCAAATGGTAATTGGGCAAACAGTTACTGTATTAGAAGAACATACTAATATGCCTATTTTAGGTGTCTCAATATACAATCCTAATAAAAGTAAAACGCTAGTTACCGATTATAACGGACAGGCATCTCTAGACAGTTTTAAAGCTAAAGAGACCATTGTTTTTAAGAATTTTCTATATGAAAAAAGAAGTTTAACAAAGTTAGCCATTGCCAAACTTAATGATACTGTTTACCTCACACCTAAGGTAGAATATTTAAAAAAGATTGTCATCTCTGCTTCAAAATTTGAGCAAAATAAACGCGATATTCCACAAACGATTGTTAGTGTTAACGCAAAAGATATTTCTTTTGCTCAGCCACAAACCAGTGCCGATTTATTAGAAAGCACAGGACATATTTACATACAGAAAAGTCAATTAGGAGGAGGGAGTCCTATGATTAGAGGGTTTTCTACTAACCGTTTATTGATTACTGTAGATGGTGTACGTATGAATAATGCCATATTTAGAGGCGGCAACCTACAAAATGTAATTTCAATAGATCCATTGTCTATACATCATACAGAAGTAACTCTTGGTGCAGGTTCTGTTGTATATGGTAGTGATGCCATTGGTGGTGTAATGAGTTTTTACACTAAAAAACCTCAGCTTTCCTACAAAGATGAGATGTATTTAAGTGCCAATGCTATGACGCGTTTTGCTACGGCAAGCAATGAAAAAACAGGTCATTTAGATATTAATCTTGGTTATAAAAAGTGGGCATTTTTAACCAGTGCTAGCTTCACTGATTTTGGTGATTTAAGAATGGGCAGTCATGGGCCAGATGATTATTTGAGATTAGAATATGTAGACCAACAAAATGGCGAAGATGTTATTGTTGCTAATTCTAATCCAGAAGTTCAGAATCCTACAGGTTACAATCAAATAAATTTAATGCAAAAGGTGCGTTATGAACCTTCGGATAATGTTGATTTTGATTTAGGTGTCTATTATTCTAGTACATCCGATTATTCTAGGTACGATAGATTATTGCGTTATAATGGTGATTATCTACGTTCTGCAGAATGGAGTTATGGACCACAACAATGGTTTATGAGTAATTTTCAGTTAACTAAATTGAGTAGCAAATCGAGTTTTTATAATAAAATCCAAGCCACAGTAGCTTACCAGAATTTTAAAGAGAGTAGACGAGACCGCAATTTTCAGTCAGCTATTAGAGATGTGAGAGAAGAGCAGGTTGATGCTATTTCATTTAACGTAGATTTAGAGAAGCGTTTTAACAGTAAAGTCTCCCTTTTTTATGGTGCGGAATACCTTTATAATTTAGTTGGTTCTCATGGCGAAGAGCAAAATATTGACATCCAAACTGCAACTGCTGCTGTAACACGTTATCCTGATGGTTCTAGTTGGCAATCGTTTGCAGCTTATACGAGTTTAAAATATAAAGCCAATACTAAGTTTGTGTTTCAGTCTGGATTGCGTTACAACCATGTTATAGCTAAAGCCGATTTTACAGCCAATAACGTCTTTTTAAACTTACCTTTTGATGATGCAAGGGTAGATACTGGTGCATTAACAGGTACGGCAGGTATTACTTGGTCTCCAAGTGCTATGATACAATGGAAACTAAATGCTTCAACCGCCTTTAGAGCGCCAAATATTGATGACATAGGTAAGGTTTTTGATTCTGAACCAGGAGCTGTTGTTGTACCTAATAAAGATTTAAAAGCTGAATATGCTTATGGTGGTGAATTAGGATTAAAATTGAATTTTAATGACCATGTGGTTATAGATTTGGCCACCTATTACACCTTTTTAGATAATGCCTTAATACGACGAGATTACGAGTTAAATGGTGAAACGGAACTCTTATACGATGGCGAATTAAGTACAGTACAAGCCATACAAAACGCGTCTAAAGCATGGATTTATGGGTTTGAAGTTGGTATGTCTATTAATTTTTCTAAACACTTAAAATTACAATCTCAATATAACATTATAGGCGGAACAGAAGACAATGAAGGCGTTGAAGAACCTACAAGACATGTGGCTCCAAATTTTGGGCAAACCCATTTAAAATGGAAGACAAAGAAACTTTTAATAGATACTTTTTTAGTCTACAACAATGCTTTTTCTAATAGCCAATTAGCGGCATCTGAAGCTGCTAAAGATTATATCTACGCTAAAGATAGCGACGGTAATCCTTATGTGCCATCTTGGTACACCTTTAATTTAAGAACCCAATATCAGTATAATAAAAATTGGAGTCTTACAGCTAGTTTAGAAAATATAACTGACCAACGTTACAGACCTTATTCTTCTGGTATATCTGCACCAGGAAGAAATTTAATACTGGCTTTAAAATATACGCTCTAATAGAAGTTATTACACTTTAAAAACGAATAAAACGGTATTTGATGCTGACCCGACGCATACCCGACGCATACCCGAAGGACACCCGACGCATACCCGAAGGAGCTCTTAGCTAGAATTTTGTAAAAAAGTGGTTAAAACCCTTTTCCAAAAAACAAAGAGATATCAAAATAATACGCGACTTCTTTACCTTCTGCATTTTTAAGTCTAAGAATATCAAACGGTTTCTTTTCATTGTAAACTAAGGCTTGTCCAAGCATAGTGCAATTAATACAGTCTTTCTTTACAAATGCATATTCTTCATTGATGCTTTTAACAATAATTGCTTTTTCAAAAGAACTTCCATCACGTCCTGTATTATCAATTTTTTGGGTTGAATTGGTTTCGTCTTTTACTGTTTTATTTGCATTTTTTGTTGAAGAACAAGCGGTCATAATTATTAGACTAGCTATACATGTAAGTCGAAATAGTTTTTTCATAATAGTAGTGATATGGAAGGTGATTCTTTACGTTTTTAAAAAATGATAAAAAAAATACTTTCTCAATACAGGTATCAAGAAAGTATTTATTGTTTCTGTGATGTACTAATATCTCTTATTTTTTAATGGCCTTTTTGCTAATTATTTGTCCGTTAGATAAGGTGATTTTAGCAATATAAGCCGCTTGGCTTAGCTTAGATAAGTTATACACTTCTGTTGCGCTATTGCCTTTAAAGTTATAAATACGTCTTCCTAAAACATCTAAAATTTCAACATTAGTTATGCTCAATTGTTTAGTGTTAAGGTTAAATTCTACATTACCATCATTTAATTCTACTATAGTAATAGTATTGGCATTTATTACAGCATCTTCAATAGAAAGTGCTTGTGTTGTAAATACAATTTCAAAACGGTCGTTAAATTCACCTGGTTCTGAGGTGAAGGTATAATCAGATTCTTTTAAATTATGAGTTGAATTCAACAGGTTATCTTTTATGTAAATATTATTATTTGTGTAGAAACCACCTTCAAATTGTGCTATTGAAATAGTGTATAACGTTGCAACATCAATAGTAGTTTTAAATCCGAGAGGAATAATCTCATCAAGGTCCAAGCTATTTAGGTCTTTTCCTTGAATCACAAATTGTTCATCTGCGCTATCAGAAATAATAGAATAGAATGTTGCAGCAAGCGCTGATGATTTGTTTTCAGTAACATCGTAAAATGAGCCATCATAACTATCCGTTGCACCATCTAAGTGTGCAACTGCAATTTGTTTAGAAACACCATTGTCAGAACTTAAATTTAACCATAATACGTTTCTGCTAGTTTCAGTGGTTTCACTTCTAAAGAACTGGTCATTATCACCAGTGACTCTCATGGCATTATTAAAGGTAATAGGAGAGGTGTCTAAAGTTTCAATAAAGAAGCCTTGACCAGAGGGTACAAAATTATTTGGTATTACACCAGATCCACCAGCGGTATTTACACCACTACCAGAAATTATAGCATAATCAGAGGCAGAGAAATTAGCACCTTCATTACCAGAAGCATTAATGTTTTCTGGTGTAGCATGACTCCATAAATAGATGGTATTTACAGTGCCAGAATTCACACTAAAAAACACAGCAGTATCAATAGCACTTGGGTAAGGGTTACCAATAAAATTCCAATCCGAATAAGGACTTCCTGTTACATGAGCTACAGTTGGTGTAATTACACCATTATTAAATGCACCTACAAAAGGAAACTGTTGAAGAGCAGGTAACATGCCTAATGTATTTGCCGTTGCAGCATACCCAACACCAGGAAGCATTGTGCCTGAGGCAAGTTGCCAATCATCACCATTATCATCAATATCATCTTGACCTGGTGTGAATGTATTGGTGTTTCCAATTTCTATTTGGTTATCAATAAAGTTAGCTGCATTAAAAACAAAACGACGTGATACTGGTACATTAGAAAATACGTTCTCTATGGTTTCACCAACCACAGGAGAACTCCAATACGTGTATTGATAAGGTGTACTAATTAGGCTCGTTATTTTTTGTACTGTAATTGTTCCGTTGGCTGTTACAGTTGCTAAATCGTTATTTTGTACTACAGAACCTTCGGTAAATACAGTAATGTCGCCATCTGCAATGATATCATTTTCAATTTCTATGTAAGTACCGTTAGATACTTGTAAAAAATAACCAGCATTAACAACTAGGCTACAACCACTAAAACTGGCTTCAGTTGCAGTATCATAATCACCATCAATAATTACTGCGCGATCTATGCTTGGTGGTGTAGACCAACTCGTTCCATCCCAAGTAGAAGATAATGCTTCTAATTTTACGGCATTAGAGGCTGTAAAACATGTGGCAGTATTTTCTCTGACTTGACAATAAAATTGGTAATCATTATATGGAAATGTATTTACAATGTCTAAAGTTGCAGAGTTTACATTATTAAAATCAGCATTATTAGGTACTACAACATAGGTTGTAGTATTTGGTGCTAAGTAATACCATTGATATGTTAATCCTAAACCAGCAGTTACCCCTTCTGTACCTGTAATAGATAATTGAGCGGTATTTGTACAGTTAAAAGTTGGAGAAACTAAAGCAGATACGGTTGGAGGTGTTGCAAGAGAAAAATCATAGTTTCCAAAATCACTGTAGTCAGAGTCTCCACAAGTTGTCCAATCAGTAACATCCCATTCAGCAATATTAAAAGTAGTTGAAGGTAAGGCACTTGCTGTGTTTTGTCTGTTAAAATTGATTCCATTAGTTCCTACGCCTAATCCATTTGCCCAATTATCACTTCCAAAAACTCCAAAAACATCAATAGATGTTGATGTGGAACTATTATAAAGTTCTATTAAATCTGAACTATCAATATTAAAGTTAATACCATTTGCTGTGTTAAAGGTTTGATGAGGTAATCCACCACTTAATCCGCTAGTAGTTAAATTACAAGTTGTAGTACCAAGACTAATTACGTGAGTATCACCTGAGGCCAATGTACCTACTAAATTAGCAGTAGAAGCTGGAGAACCACTTCCATTATTAAACACTCTAATACTATAATCACTTAAGTCTATAGGTGAAGCCGTACCATTAAATATTTCAATTAATGAAGAACTTCCTGTTGTAGCATCAGAGATTTCACTTATAAATAAATCTGTTGGAGGTGTTGATGCGAAAGCTGTTTCACAACTCGTTATATCATTATCTATTACTGTAAAAGAATTTATTGAAGAACAACCCGTTGGAAATAAAACATTAATGTCTCCAGAAATGGCTGATGCAGGCACTAATACTATTAATTCTGTTGCGGTTGAGGTTATTGGAGTCATTGTTATGCCATTAATTGTAGCAGTTGCACCAGTTAAATCATTTGCAGAAGTAATAGTAACTTCTGTGTTTTCTGGACCTTCTGTTGGCCAAATAGAACTTGTTAAAACCGTTGTACAGATAGCCGTACCTTCAATATCAAATAAATAAGGGGCTTCATCACTATCAGAATTTTCAATACGCACTGTTGCTGTACGCACACCATCTGATGTTGGATTAAATTGAATAATAAATTCTGAACTAGAGGAAGAAGCAACTGTTGCACTTGGTTGAAGCGTTACAACAAAGTCACTGGCATGTGCTCCGATAATATCAACTCTCGGTGTTCCTGTTAAACTTAAACTTACAGCTCCAAAATTCTCAATGAAAAAGTTCTTTAGAGGTCCTGCAGAACCCACATCAGTTGTTGCAAAAAGCGTATTATTTAAACCATAAGGCGTATTAAAGCCATTAGGTATAGAGATATTATTTCCTTCAATATTTATTTCAGCAGTTGTTGGCTGTTGTATTACTATAGTGTAATCTTCAACTTCACCACTGTAACTATTTTCACAAGATGTAGGGTAAGCATTATATTTTGTGGCAACTCGCATACGTGTTGCTCCTATTGCAGCAGAATTAGGAACTGCTATTGTAATTGGTGAGTTAGACGTTGCTGTATTTAAAGGAATAGTTCCACTTGGATTGCTATCCATACCTAAATCATATTGTTCACCAGAGCCATTAAAATCACCATCTTGATTCCAATCTATCCAAACTCTTGTGTACACATCAACTGAACCATCAATATTTACAATAACTTCTAAATTGTGATTGTCGCCCAATGCTAGTGTTGTAGACATCGCTGTGTAATCCGTATATGCGTTATTTGCTGTTGTACCAGTATTGTTAATGGTATTAAAAATCACACCAGTTATTCCTGTATCAAAACTAGTATTTCCATAAGCATCGCAATATGTTAAAACGGGTGTTGCGCAAACCTCTACACCAGCCGTCCAAGTTGTACCTCTTCTAATATAAGCTCTAAAACAATAGTTGGTTCCATTTGTAAGACCTGTAATTGCTACAGAATTTCCTGATCCTTTATAGACTACTTGATTTGCGCCAGAATAAACAGGGTTTGCTGTGTAAGCAGAACCATTTCCTGTAGGTGTAAATGAAACTGTACCTTGATTAGCAACAATTAAAACATCATCCCAACAAGAAATTGGTGTTGGGTTTAACCAATTTAAAGTAACTTGATTTGTTAATGGTGTTGCTGCAAAATTTCTAATATCACCTTGGGCAATATCCTCTAAATTACTTCCACCAGAGGTTCCTGTAGACCAACCCGTAAGTGATTCACCATTGTACGCAAATATTCTAAATGAATATGTTGTTCCTTCTGTTAAACCTGTTATTGTTGCTGTTGTGCCAGTTCCCTTATAAACTACTTTACCTAATGAAGCAGGAGTTTCAAATGGAGCTGCATTAAAGTTAGGATTGGCTGTAAATGTATTGGCGTCATTAGTTGGAGCAGTAGGATTTGTAGTTCCTGCAATAGCAAATATTATATAACCTCCTGTTGGTGGCGTTGCAGGATTATTCCAAGATAAAAAAGCCGTTGTATCTTCAAAACAACCTGACAAACTTTGTGCGTTAGAAGGAGAGCTATTAGACAAGGTTAAAGTTGCAGGATCAGATGTGGTTATACCACAAGCATTAGTCAAAATACATCTGTATTGATTACTGTCCATAGAAGATGTAGTGGCAACTGTTGTATAAGAATCTGTTGTTGCACCAGAACCACCAGTGACATTAGCCCAAGTAGAACCTCCATTTGTAGATACTTGCCATTGGTAAGAAGTGGCATTTGCAGATGTCACATCAAAAGTAGCTGTTGCTGGTATAACTTCGTTTTGGTCAGTTGGCTGTGTTAAAATTGGTGCAGAATCACCTGTACCTGTTAAATTTATAGTTGGCGCATTACTTGTTGCTGTAGTACTTGCTACAGTAATGGTAGCTGCCTGAGCGCCAGCAGCACTAGGTGTAAACGTAACATCAAAGGTAGCCGTGCCAGAAGCTGCGATTGTTGTAGAAGATAAACCAGTAACTACAAACTGAGCATCGTTAGATGTAACGGTAACACCTGCAGCTGGTAAAATACCACTATTAGTAATTGTGTATTGTATGGTTGTTGCAGCAGTACTTGTACATTCAGTACCGTGATTTGTTGTACCTGTAATAGCTAGGTTTGGGTCTGTTGTTGAATCTGTGATTTCAAAGTCGTCTATCATTAATCGTTCAGCATCATCAATAGATATGACTCTTATCAAAATGTTATCTCCTGATAGATTTAGAGTACTCGAGAACTGATTGTAAGTTGTAGAAGTTGCACTTATAACCCCTCCTACATTTACCCATGTTGTTCCATTGTTTGTGCTATATTGAGTTTGAAATTCAACATTACTAGAGCCTCCATTCCAATGTCTGTACCAAAAAGAAATATCACCAATACCATTGTCTTTTCCGTTTCCATCTAATCCAGAGTACAATAGATATTCGTTTTCGCCGCTATCATCATTAAAACGTATTGCTCGTCCGGATCTTGAATTTGTTCCGTCACATAAAGCATTGTTTGTTTGCCACCTGCCTGATGCACTGTTATAAGTAGCTAAACCAATATAACTTGTGTCTGATGTCCAACCATCAAAATTTTCATTAACCTGCCCATACCCAAAGCTAAAAGCAAGGCAAAGTAGTAAAAGAGTTAAATAGTAGTTTTTAATCATAAGGGATAATTAAAATGGATTAATTACTGACAAAGTTACTTTAAAAACGTTGTTAGTCAGTATCTTGTAAGTTATGTATTTATTAACAATTAGGCCTGTTTTAGGGTTTATTTATCCACAAAAAACATAAATTTTCGACATACTGTAGTTGTTGATGATAAATTGGGTGCTCCTTGTTGTTATATTTAGGGTTTGGAAGGGCAGAATTAAATAGGTCTTAATGAATAATCTATTGTATTTTTGAAGACCATGGATGTACACAAAACATATACAGTTGAGGAAGCTAAAAGAAAGTTAGAACGTTATTGTGCTTACCAAGAGCGTTGCCATAAAGAAGTACGGAATAAGCTTAAGGATATGCGTATGATACCTGAAGCTATAGATGTTGTTTTGGTGCATTTAATACAGCATAATTTTTTAAACGAAGAACGTTTTGCTAAGGCTTTTGTACGCGGTAAATTTAGGATTAAGAATTGGGGAAAAAACCGTTTGGTAAGGGAGTTAAAATTTAGAGAGATTTCTAAATACAGTATTGATGAAGCTTTAAAGGAAATAGACTTAGATGATTATTATGAAACTTTAGATGCATTGATTGTAAAACGGATTAATATGGTAAAGGAAAAGGACCACTATAAAAAGAAGAAAAAAGTAGTGGATTATTTATTGTATAGAGGTTGGGAGTCTCATTTAATCTACGAGAAACTGAATGCTTATATGAAATAAAAAAGCCTTTTCAAAGTAATGAAAAGGCCTATTGTATTAAGGTTTTATAGCTTTCTATAAGTTAAAAACAGCACCAAAGTTTAGTGTAAATTGGTTGTGTAATTTTTGCTCAGCAGTAAGGCTAGTATCGTATTTAGCAAAAGGCACATTAAATTCTGTGTATAAGCCAAATCCACTTGTAAAGAAATAACGAGCACCTAAGTGACCACCAAAATTCTTTAAACCAAGGCTAAGCCCAGGATATAGATCAAAGTTATCGTCTATAGCTAAAACATTACCGATGTTAGCGTTAAAACGTACTCTAAGATCGTAGCGATCGCCAAAATTAGCTTCGTCCGTTAATTTGTCGCTTAGACCTAATACGTAGGTAGAAGACACACCAACAGAGATATTTTCGCCAATACCATAATCGTAAGAGACGTTAAGCCCTGTTCCGTTATCTTGAAAGTTAGCACCAACTTGAAATTTGCCATCACCTTTACCACTATAGGCTTGTGAGTGTCCAAAGCTAAATGCAATTAAAGCTGCTATTACTAGTAATTTTTTCATGTTTATATTTTTTGAAAATCCTTGCAAATATACAAATAGAATTCTAATACACGCGAGATTATTGGGCTAAAGGCTTGGTGTTTGTAATGGCTTTATTGTTTTTATAATCGATCCATTTTTGGCCTTTAAGACGTCGCATAAGATTATCAATATTGCGCATAATAAATACATTGTAAATTGCTTTGGATAAGTTTTTAGGGTTTTTGGTCATTGCGCGTAAACTCATTGAGAAGCCTGGCGTAATGTATTGCATGTAGTGCCAGTATCCTTCTGGCATGTAGAGTACGTCGCCATGGTTTAGGTTAGCCACCCAACCTTTGGCGTGTTTAAGGGCAGGCCATTTTTTTAAATCGGGATTATTAAAGTCGATATCTTCTCTAGAAATTAGGGAAAAAGGTACTTTGTACAGGTATTTGGTTTGTTTTTGGTTAAAAAGTATGCATTGTTTTTGACCATGAAAATGGAAGTGAAAAATATTAGCTAAATCAATATCGTAATGCATAAAGGTGTGCGAATCTTTACCACCAAAGAATAACATGGGCAGTTTTTTCATTAGCCGAAGTCCGAAATCTGGATATTTAAAATCTTGTTGAAGTTGAGGTACTTCTTTTAAGATGTTCCAAAGAAAAATACGGTATTTAGTGGGTTTGCTTTGCAGTAGATCGATATACTCGCTCATTTTCATTTTGGCGTGAGCTTGGTTAAAGCCATCTTTATAGTCTACAGGTCTGTCATCGTAAAGCGGAACCGTTTTGTTACCAGCAATTTCTTTAATGTAGTTTAAATTCCATTTAGAATAGGCTGGCCAATCTGTGATAGCATTTTCTAACACCACAGGTTTTTGAGGTTTAAAATAGTGTGTTAAAAAGTCTTCCTTTGAGATTGTTTTTACACGAGGAACAGCTGTTAGATTAAGTTTCAAAAATTAATAGAATTTAGGGTTCAAAATTAAAAAAACGAAAAAGAATGACTTTCATTGATATGTTAAAATTGCTAATTTCTAGGTTTTATAACCCACTTTTTGTTCTATTTTTTTAGTTTGAATTTGTTAGAGTTAGACACCAAGAGTAGGTAAGGAATACCAATAATTAAAGCCCCAAAAAAGAAATACTCTTTTAGTTTAGGGTTTTCTAGCCCATAACTTATGCCTATACCTACAAGCATAATAAATGCCATACCAAACATGGCATTTCTAAATACAGTGGCAATACCTTCTATATTGTAATTGGCTTTTTTTTCGCTAGACATGGTATTATAGCCAGCAATTAAAAAGTACATTTTACCGTACTTAATTAGTGCTCCTAACACAATAAAGAGGATTATAGTAAATATCATAATATGTGATTTAAATTATAACCATTTGGTTTCTCTGGTTGTTGCGTCTAACACATCAACATTTAGAGCTGTAGCAATTTGTTGGGCTACTTTAAAAGCATCATTAACATCATTAGCATCATCTGTAACAAATGCTTCAATCTTTTGGTTGGTATCGTAAAAGAGATTGACTTTTATAACCTCATTAGAAACTTTTGTACTTGCCGATGATACCCAAACTCTAGAAGAGGTTGTTGTTTTAAAAACGGAAACATATTCTATATCTGGTAAGTCTTCCCATTTTCCAAAACTGAAATTAAAAATATTAGTGGTTTTACGGTAGGTTTTTTTGTCTAGGTTAATCTCAATGCCTTCAGTTTTAAAAAAATATAAACCGCTAGCCAAAAAGATGACTCCTATAACATTGTTTAAAAGTCCAACGATACCAATAACAATAAGCCCAATACCATAAATCAATTGCATTGTGGCAATTGGGCTTTTGTATATTATTTTCATATCTGCCATTTGAAGTTTAATAGGGCTTTAATTAATTACTCTTCAGATGTTTCAATTTTAGCATCTTCTGCTTCAATTTGTTTTTTGTCTTTACCTTTAAGATACTCTGGTAAATCCATACCAGCCATATTAAACATATCTTGTAAAGGCGGTACAGATTTGTACATGCCAGATAAGAAATTAGCTGTAGATGATTTGCCATCTTCACTGCCAGAGCCACCATCCCAAACGGTAACTTTATCAATTTTAATATTCTTAATAGCGTCTGCTTGTGCTTTAACAAGTTCTGGTAATTTATCTGCAATTAATAATAATACAGCATCTCTACTGTTGTTGCCAGCCGCTTTAACAATTTGCTCCATACCAGCAGCTTGCTTAGTTAAGATTTCAAACTGACCTTGTGCTTCGGCTTGTGCTTTAAATAATATGGCATCAGCTTCACCTTTTGCTTTACGTCTAATGCGTTCAGCTTCTGCTTCTGCATCAATTTCGGCTTTTTGCTTATCAATTTCAGCAGGTACAATAATATCTGCCATTTGAGAAGAACGCTCACGTTCAGCTCTTGCGGTTTCAGCATCTTGTTCTGCAGCATAAGACTCTTCTAAGGCTTTTGCAGCTTGTACTTTCTCTGAAGCAATAGCCACACGTTCTGCTTCTGCTTCTCTTTGACGACGTAAGGAATCTGAATTTGCCACGGCAATTTTCGCAGTGTTTTCACCCTCAACAGCTTGTGCGTTGGCTGCAGCTACCTGAGTTCTTTCATCTTGTACAGCGTTAGCTTCACCAATAGAACCATCTCTAGTTTTCTCTGCAACGGATTTACGTGCTGCGTTAATAGCGTGCGCAGCCGCTTCTTTACCAAGAGCTTCAATATAACCAGACTCGTCAACAATATCAGTAATGTTTACGTTGATTAGCTTTAAACCTACTTTCTTTAATTCCGTTTCAACCGACTGCGAAATGTTAGTTAAAAACTTATCTCTATCGTTATTAATTTCTTCAATATCCATAGACGCTACGACCAAACGTAATTGTCCGAAAATAATTTCTTTCGCTAATTCTTGAACATCTTGTGCGCCTAAACCTAATAAACGTTCAGCCGCATTTTGCATAACACCAGGTTCTGTAGAGACACCAATGGTAAAACGCGATGGCACATTAACACGAATGTTTTGTTTAGATAATGCATTGACCAAGTTTACCTCAATAGAAATAGGTGTTAAATCTAAGAATTCATAATCTTGAATTACAGGAATAATAAAGGCAGCTCCACCATGAATACATTTGGCCGATTGACCACCACCTACTTTACCGTAGACTACTAAAATTCTATCCGAAGGACAGCGCTTGTAGCGTTTTATTAATATAATTAATGTGAGTACAATAAATAAGACCACAAAAATGGCGAGCATAGGTACGCCTAGGCTGTCTACATTAAAATTTTCTTGAATGGTTAGTAATGTCATAGTATTTAAATTTGAAGGTTTGTTTTTAGTTTGTTATTTTCTTTTGAGGGTTGTTACTTAATAAAGGGTCGGGTTGTGCTTTTGAAGGCTCAATAGGTTTACGGGTTCTGTCAACAATTAAAATACCGTTAGAAGTAACATCGACTACTTTTATAATTGTACCTGTTTTTAAAGGTGTTAAGGCATCTGTTAAGGCGTCTAATTCTCTCATAGTGCCTTGTACATTTACGCTTACTTTACCCATTTTAGAGCGATCTTCGCCAATAGTTAAATAGACTTCGCCAACTGCATCAATAGCATTTTTATAATTTAAAGTGCCACTATCCGTTAGTTTACTAATAAAGTAGAATAGTGTTGCCATAATGACCATCATTAGTAAGCCGCAAATCACGGAAATAATTAAAGTTGCAGGTGTAGAAAGACCAGCATCTATACAAGCAATGCCACTCCAGCCAAAAATGGTAAAAAAGCCAACGAGATTTTTAAAGGAAATAAACTGAAAGCCAGCTTCTATATCTGCATCAATATCATCTGCATCGCTACCTATAAAAGCCATAATCATCACTATGGAAAACACAAGTGAACCAATGATAGCCGTTAACCAATATATTTTAGAAAGTAATTCTAAATTTGAAAACCAGTCTGCCATAATTGTAGGGATTTGTTTGAGTTAATAAATATACAACCTAATAAGGTTTTAGGCTTATTATTTTGAAAGTAAATTAGACACAACATTGCCACCAAATAAGACGTAGAACGTCCTGGTTTATTTTTAAATCTTGAATTGGATAATACATTATCCTAATTCTGAATGTAAACAGTATGTGGTGGGTGTTTGTAGTGTGGTTGCTTTAATACTTTTGAAGCTTCATAAAGGATTAAAATTTTATCCACTTTCAAGATATAAGTAGCAGAACAATGTATTTTGTTACAGTTTTTTTGAAGAATATTTTATTTGGTTGATTTATGGTTGTTGGGAAGACACTAGTCTATAGTTACAGAAATCATCTGTTTGTCATTCCTGCGAAGGCAGGAATCTACAATGATTATTTAAATTTATAACTCATACCAAACAACACATTGCTTGGTGGCATTGGCGTAAAACCAGATTCAATATAATCTGCATCAAAAATATTGCTTGCAGTAAAGGATAATTCAACTTGTTTTAATTTCATAACTATAGAAGCATCCCAAACATTATACGATTGTCCTGTGGTGCGTTCTGCATGTTTATAGATGATATTTTGACTCACATTTTTAAACAATTTTGTACTTAAACGCGTTGTGAAATGGTGTTTTAGTGTGTTTAAAGAATAACGTGATAATTCTTCATTTTGTTCAGAGATATTATCATCTAAAAAAGAGTAACCAATAGCGATTGTTTGGTTGAAGTTATTCAATTTAAAATGATAAGCCACATCTGCTTCAAACCCTTTAGTATTCACTTCGGTAATGTTTGTTGCTGTAAAGACTTCTTCAGAAGTATCTTGTCTAATGTAATCAATAAGGTTATTAGCATCTCTGTTAAAAACGGCAATGGTAGCGGACAATTTTGGTGTAAAAAATTTAAAACCAAGTTCTTGTGCAAAGGCCTCTTCTGGTTCTAAATCTGGATTTCCTGCACTTCCACCTCCATAATAATACAAATCTGTGTAGGTTGGTATTCTGTATGTAAACCCAACGTTTCCGTAGGCCTTTAAGTTATCTGTAATATCAAATCCTACATCTAAACCAGGAAAGGCATTAAATTTAAAATCTGAAAAATAGGTCATGGCAACACCAGGTGTAATGTCTAATCGGTTATCTATTAGGTGAAAACGGTGTTCTAAAAATAAGGTGGTCATAAAACGGTTTCGATTACCTAAATTATTACTTCGTAAGTAGACTTTAGAGATGTCGACACCAAATCCTGTAATTCCTAATTCGGATCTGTAAGAAGCATTTGCTTCAGCTCCGATTTTATTAGAGATATGAAAGTTTCTAAAAAAATTTGGATCCTCCCTTTGTAGTAAAAACATATCTTGATTACGTTTCCAGTAGACACGAGGTTGGATTTTAAATTTTTCAGATTGAAATTTAGTGGTAAACGCCATTAAGCTATTTTGAGTTTCTTCATATTCATTAAATCCCCAACTTGTTGGTGTATAAAAATTTGCGGCACCGAAATTCTTTTCGAAAAAAGTAGCTATCATTTCAATAGGTTGCGCATTTTTATTGAATACACTTTTTAAGACGTAATTAGAATTTTTATAATCTGAATTAAAACGGTATCCATTAGAGGTCATTTTACCAGCATGGAGAATGTGTGTTGAATTTTCTAATTCAGATCCAACAGTGACTGCGCCATTGAGTTGACCAAAAGACCCTGTTTCTGTTTTAACAGATACCGAATTTTTTAAAGTGGATTTAGTTACAATATTAATGGCACCAGTAAAGGCATTTTGTCCAAAAACACGTGCTGCAGGACCTTTTATAACTTCAATTCGTTCAATGACTTCTATAGGTAATGCAGCATTTAGGGTATGATGACCCGTTTGTGCATCGTCCATTTTTATACCATCTATTAATAAAAGTGTTTGGTCAAAACCACCACCTCTAATGTATAAATCGGCTTGGCTACCACCAGTTCCACGTCTTCTAATATCCACACCAGCCACTTGTTGCAATAAATCTGCAACGGTAACTGCGGCACTATTTTTAATATCTGCTGCTGTAATGATATCTATTGTTCTAGAATTTTCTTTGAATGGTAAATCAATTCTGGTAGAGGTAATAACCACTTCTCTTAATGAGTCTGTTTTTATAATAGGCAGTTCTTCTTGAGCGTTAAGTTTAAAAATGGTAATTAATAAAAACGTAAAACGTAAGGCTGTATTTTTCATCTGTATTAGTTTTGCAATTGATATTGCATCATTGAATTTTTATACTACAAAAGTCGTAACTTTCCGGACGATTAAAGTAGTCCAGTTTTAAAACAATGAATAGTCCGGCTAGCGATATAATATCACAACTTGTAACTTATGACAAAACCATTGCGCAACCTGTTTATTTGCAAGTAGCACAGAAGGTTATAAATGCGATTCAGCGTGGTTATTTAGAGAAAGGTAGTAAGTTACCAGGAACGCGAGTATTAAGTGAGTTATTAAATGTGCATCGTAATACTGCTGTAGCTATTTATGACGAGTTGGCATCACAAGGTTGGGTAGATATTATAGCTAACAAAGGTACTTTTGTTTTAGTGCCAGAAGGGTTAAATGCAAAAATTATAGCCACTGCTCAACACATAAATGAGGCTTATGTTTATCCTAAAGTAGCTGGTTTTCCTTTTGAACAATCGTTTCATTTAGCCTCTACGGCAGCAGATACAGTTGCAAATTTTATTATTAATGATGGTAAGCCAGATTTGCGTTTACATCCAGTATATCATTTTTCGAGATGGTATAGTGCAGCAATGAAGCGGAAACCTTTAATCACTAAATGGAACAGAACAAAGGCTTTAGCACCCACAGTTTTTAAAATACAGCTTAGTAATTATTTAAATGCTACACGAGGATTTCATATACAACCAGATAATTTATTAAGTACGCGTAGCACAGAAATGAGTCTTTATATAGTGTCTCGGTTGCTTATAAAACCTAATGATTTGGTATTGGTAGGTCAGTTAAGTAACTATGAGGCTAATATGATTTTTCAGCAAGCAGGTGCGACCATTAGAACGATACCTGTAGATGATGAGGGTCTAAATGTAGATTATATAAAAAAGCATTTTGTAAAAGGAAGTATACGATGTGTGTATGTCTGTGCTAATAGAGATTATCCGACCACAGTGACTTTGAGTGCAAAACGTCGTTTACAATTGTTGCAACTTGCTAAAACCAATGGGTTTGCTATAATTGAGGATGATTATGACTATGATTTTCAGTTTACAGGTTCAGCGATGTTGCCAATGGCGAGTGCAGATGTTAGTGGTATGGTTATTTATTTGGGCAAGTTAGGGCAGTCTTTATTTCCAAGTTTTCATACCGGTTTTGTAGTGGCGCCAGAAAATTTAATTTCTGAAGCTTATAATTATTTACATTTATTAGATAAGCAAGGTGATTTAATACAAGAGCAAATGCTGTCGGAACTAATTGCAGAAGGGGAAATAGACCGGCTTAAGAAAAAAAACATTGTGACTTACAAAAAGCGTCGTGATAGTTTATGTTATTATTTAGACACTTATTTTAATGGTATTATTACTTGGCAAATACCCTCTGGCGGTTTGGCCTTCTGGTTGCAATTTAATAAAACCATATCCTTAGTAAAGCTGGCCGAAGAAGCCGAAAAAATAGATTTGTTTTTACCAAAAACTATCTTGTATCAGGATAAAAATACCTGTGCTATTCGTTTTGGTTTTGGACATTTAAATGAAGATGAACTTGAGATAGTTATAAAAAAACTAAAAAGCGCTTACGATGCAGTGCTTAATTTTTAAGAGGAAACTCCGTGTTACAATCTTCGCATTTGTATTGGTAACGTGTGCTGAAGGGTAGCGTTCCTGTAATGAATCCTATAAGAAAGGAAAATAAGGATTTTAAATTTTTAATAGTTGTGTACATTTCAATATGCTGACTTTTGCAATTTGGGCAAATAATTGGATTACCGTTATCATCTAGAGAATAGGCTTTAATGGATTGTAGAATTGCCCTTGCTTTTTCTTCGTCTTTAGCCAGTACTTTTAGTTTTACACCACCAATAGCTTGACTGACCAAAGGGTCTGTGTCTATGGTTAAATTATCTCTAAGAAAAACGTTTATACCATCTGCTTCTAAGCGTCCTTTGGCAATTTGGGCTTCTGTAGAATAGGGGAATTTTGCTATGGTTACAAAGGTGTCTTGCATTTGGTAAAGATAATGAAATACCTAGTAGTTTTCCTTAGTGCTGAACTTGTTTAAGTATCTAACCTTACAGATCTTAAAAGTATTTTCCTGATTAAAATTATTGTTTTTCGATAATTTTTTTATATTTGTTATTGTAAAACGATAATTATGAGTTCCACGAAAATACTTTATGTAATACTAAATGTCATTATTATTCTTATTCTAGCTAGTATAGGTTTAGGGATTTTTGTTTTATCAACGACGCTTTTAGGTATTGAACAAAATTTTGTGCTTTTCAGTGAAGATGTATTAACATATAAAACTGAAGGCATGCTTTATCGTTATATCTTTTTTAAGCTTGTAATTTATGCTGTTTTTGTTGTTGCGCTTTGGAAATTAAGAAAGGCAACAAAATTGTTATTGAATAATGATTTTCATAACACCGAACTTATAATGGAAATGTTCTCTTCGGGAAAACTTATGGTGCTTTCTTCAGTAGCTTTGTGGTTGGTTGATGAGATTGGTAATATATTTTATAAACGGCAAGTTGTACTTGGGTTAAGTGAAAAAACGTTGGTTTATTTATCAGTAATTGCAATGGGATTGTTTTTAATGTTAATTAGTACAGTGCTTAGAGATACTAAGACTATAAAAGAAGAAAATGACCTAACCATATAATCATGCCAATAATTGTCAACCTAGATATGATGCTCGTTAAACGAGGCATGAAAAGCAAAGAACTCGCTGAAATTATTGGTATTACTACAGCAAATCTATCCATATTAAAATCTGGTAAAGCAAAGGCGATTCGGTTTTCAACTTTAGAAGCGATTTGTAAAGCTTTGGATTGTCAGCCTAGTGATATTTTAGAATACGTTGAAGACTTAGGTTAAAACTCAACTTAAAGTAGGGTTCTCGATACGATTTTCTCATCCTTCGAAAATCACTCGAACTGACGCTTATACGGTTTGGTTTGTCATTCCTGCGAAAGCAGGAATCCACTTGGTGTTATTTATGTTGGTTTGATATAGAGTTACCAAGAATTATAGGATATGGTGCTGTTGTGGATTTCTGCTTTCGCAGAAATGACAAAAGGTGTCACTATTTGTTATGAGTGTTAAGATAGATTGGCTTTCTGTACTATTGAGGGGACTTTAGGGGTGTAAATAATATAGTGCTTTCGAACACTTATCCAAAAACCTGATAGGTCTTACGTTATAATCAACGCCTACGATTCGCCAATAAAGGTGGTGGCTCGCCATTAAAAGGATTAAAACGACTAATCGTTCTGGCTTCCATACCAGCAGCACTCATTACAGCTCTGTCGCCATAACGTTCGCGCATTTTGTCCATGGCATTGCTGAGGTTAAGGCGCATTTCGTTGTCTTCAAATAAATTAACTTGGTGTCCACCTTCTACCAAATGGCTAAATTTTACACCAATCAGTCGTACTAAAAGCCTACGATGGTATAGTTTTTTGAATAAATCTAACACTACAGGAATTATAGTGTGGTCCATGGCACTATAAGGAATCCGTTGTTGTTGCGTGTACGTCTGAAAATCGGAATATCGAATCTTAAACATCACACAAGCTGTTAATTTATTCCCTCGTCGTAATTGATAGGCTAAATTTTCGGCCATAGCAATTACCATCCCTTTCAGTTTAGCAACATCAGTAGTATCTTGATTAAACGTGCGTTCTGTAGAAATAGATTTGCGCTCATGATACTGTACCACTGGCGAATCATCTATGCCATTGGCTTTTTTCCAAATCACAAGGCCGTTTTTGCCCAATACTTTATGCATGAGTTCCATGGGCATATCTTGTATAGTCTGAATGCGTTTTACACCCAAATCGCACAAGGCTTTATAAGTGACATTACCAACCATCGGAATTTTTTTAACCGAAAGTGGTGCTAAAAAGGGTTTTTCGGTACCAGAGAGAATACGTATCTCATTATTAGGTTTGGCTTCGCCTGTGGCAATTTTAGATACCGTTTTATTAAGCGATAAGCCAAAGGAAATCGGCAAACCTGTTTCTTTAATAATTTTTTGACGCAGTTCTGAAGCCAATTTATGACAACCAAAAAACTTATCCATTCCGGTAAGGTCTATGTAAAATTCATCGATGGATGTTTTTTCGTAAAGCGGCACACTTTCTTTAATGACATCTGTAACCATATTGGAAAATTTGGTGTAAATACCAGAGTTTCCTCTAAGTACAATAGCTTCTGGACACAACTGTTTTGCCATACGCATGGGCATGGCAGAATGAATGCCGAATTTTCGGGCTTCATAGCTACAAGAAGCCACCACACCTCTGTCGCTTGTGCCACCAATAAGTATAGGTTTGCCGTTAAGACTACTGTCCATATGCCTTTCGCAGGACACAAAAAACGTGTCTAAATCCATATGTACGATGCTGCGGTTGTTCTTCATTTTTTAATTTGGGTTTTCTTTTCCTGCAAGGTTTCTAAAACCCTGTAGGTATTAAGAGATGATTTTATACCTACAAGGTCAAAAAAGACCTTGCAGGATTTGGTGTTTGTAAAAAAACACCCCTAATGAGCTTCGCTCGGTATCTTCAACAAAAGCTTTCGCTTTTTATTTCTATAATCCTCAAGGGGACAATTAATAAAAAAATCTGTTAGATTTTTTTATTCGCAACAGTGAGACTGTCCCCTTGAGGGGACTTTAGGGGTGTAAAATCCAACGAACAATTCATAGTTTCCGTCAGTTCGAGTGGTAATTTTTGTAGCTAAAGCCGAAAAAATTGCTTTATCGAGAACCTTATGATTTATTAAAGCTTCTCGATACAAATTTACTCGTGCCTTACAAATTCACTCGAAGTGACGCCATGTTATTCTTTTTAATGTTTTTAGTTATACCTACAAGGTTTTAGAAACCTTGCAGGATTTCGAAATAATATTTTTAAAATTTTTAACTGATGGCTCTTTTCAAATCGGTAAAACTTCGTTTATTCTGAAACGTAGGATTCAAAGATTTTACTGCATAACGAGGGTCTTCAATAATGGCTAAGCGTTCCATTTTTGAAACTTCAATCGTTACACAATCAAACTCAACCATTACTTTACCTATAATGCTGTAAATCCCTTTACCTCTAAAAGGATATTTGGCTGCCACAGGCGGAAAGTGAACCGTGTCTAAAAAATCGCCATCGCGATCCAAAAAGGTTCCAAAATGCATTATTTTTCCATTGGCTGTTTTAGTGTTTTTTGTGGTTATTAAATAGCCTTCAATAATAATCAACTTATTTTCAAGCTTTATAAGGTGTTTGGCTCTTAAGTTACTAATCGAAGGTGTTTCTAGTAAAAAGAAAGGATTACAAAGTGAAAAACCGAGTAATTCAATAGAATCGAAAGCGTTTTCTAAGTCGGTACTTGGCAATTCTGGTGTGTTATAGTTAATGCGTTGGGTTTTAAATAGCGTAATTACCTCGTCTTGAATTACGGTTTTACTAATTTTTAAATGGGCTTCCCAAAGCAACTCACGTTTATTGATATTTGTAAATCTAAAGGCGTTGATTTTTATTAAAATAGACATCTGCTCAATAGAAATGGGTACACGCTCAATAAAATCATCTAAGGACTGAAACGTGCCATTTTTTTCGCGTTCATTGAGTATGCGATTGATGGTTTTAGATTCTAGAGATTGTAAAAACATAAAACCTAAATAAATAGTTGTTCCTCTTATAATGGCTTGGTTAAACGAACGATTAATACATGGTGCTTCAATGGTTGCATTGTGCATTCTTGCTTCGTGGACGTAGAGTTCTGTACTGTAAAATCCGCCAAAATTATTAATGGTGGCTGTCATGTATTCCAAGGGATAATAGGCTTTTAAAAACAGGCTTTGGTAGCTTTCTACAGCGTAAGATGCGGAATGCCCTTTAGCAAATGCATAGCCTGCGAAACTTTCAATTTGTCGCCAAACATCGGCAACTAAAGCTTCGGGTTTACCATCGTTTATACAATTGTCAAAGAATTTTTGTTTCACTTTAAAAAACTCATTTCGTGAGCGGAATTTTCCAGACATACCACGACGCAACATATCAGATTCGCCTAAATCTAAACCACCAAAAAGGTGTGCTACTTTTATCACATCTTCTTGGTATACCATGATGCCATAAGTTTCTGGCATAATTTTTTGCAACACAGGATGTGCGTCTTTTCGTTTTTCGGGATAACGATAGCGTAAAATGTATTGGCGCATCATACCACTTTTGGCAACACCAGGTCTAATGATGGAACTTGCCGCAACCAAGCCCAAATAGTTGTCCACTTGCAACTTTTTTAAGAGCATACGCATGGCTGGCGATTCTACATAAAAACAACCAATGGCTTTGGCGTTTCTGAGTAAATCTTTTATACGCTTGTCTTTTTTAAAGCGTTTAATATCATGGATGTCAATAGGTGGTTGTTCCGTGTAATTATGGTCAATAATTTCTACAGCTTCCTTTATTTTTCCTAAGCCACGCTGACTTAAAATATCGAATTTATACAAACCAATATCTTCTGCAACCACCATATCAAATTGCGTAGTTGCAAACCCTTTTGGTGGCATAAATGTGGCACAGTAATAATGAATAGGTTGTTCTGAAATTAAAATGCCACCAGCATGAATCCCTAAATAATTAGGGAATCCTTGAATGTAGGTTGCATATTTTATGACCAGTTGCGAGAGTTTATCGAGTTGGTTAAGGTTGTATTTTTTTCGCGTTAATTTGTCCATTTCGACTTTTGGTAAGCCAAAAACTTTTCCTAATTCGCGTATAGAAGCCTTAAATTTAAAGGTATTATAAACTGCAATAAGCGCTGTGTGTTTAAAGGTTTTGAAAATATAATTGGTAATATCATCTCTATCGCGCCAGGAAAAATCGAGGTCGAAATCGGGTGGGTTTTGCCTGAATAGATTAATGAAACGCTCAAAATATAAGTCCAGCTCAATTGGGTCTACATCTGTAATCCGCAATAAATACGCAATAATACTATTGGCACCACTACCACGACCAACGTAGTAATAATCTTTGCTGCGCGCGTATTCTAAAATTTTCCAATTGATGAGAAAATAGGACACAAAGTTTTGTTGTTTAATAACGCTAAGTTCTTTTTCAATGCGGTCGTACACTTTTTTTTCTACATCAGTGCCATAACGATAGGGAATACCATCGTAAGTCAATTGTTTTAACAGTTGATAATCTGATGTTTCATTGTCAGTCAGGCATTTTTGATTTTTAGGTACTACGTTTTCAAAATTAAAATCCGTCTTACAGCTTTGTAAAAGTTGCTCGGTATTACTAATGAGTTTTGGGAATTCGGCATAGGTTTCGCAGAGTTCATTATACGGTAACATCATGTCGTTTATGCTGCCTTCTTCAGACTTTGGAAGTTTACTCAACAGTGTGTTATTATCAATAGCACGTAGTAAGCGATGCGTGTTAAATCCTTTTTTATTTTGAAAGGATACCGTTTTTAAAACCACGAGTTTATGTTTGAATTGATTCCATTTTGAAAATTTAAGGCGATTAAGATTTTGTGGTGTGATGCCTAAAAATTCATTTTGTTTTAATTCGAAATCTTTTCCAGATTGATACGGATAAATCACGAAGCTATCTTGTATATCTTCATCTGGTCGTTCAGGTATTTGCAGATCTGAATTATGAAGAAATTTTGAGAGGTAGTTATTGATACTGTGAAAACCATTATTGTTTTTAGCAATAAGAATAAATTGTTGTTTGGCGCGGTTTCTAAAATCGACACCAAGGACCGATTTTATTTTATATTTTTTAGATAAACGCATCACGTCTAAGCAAGCCGATGTGCTGTTAATATCTGTTAATGCAAGGGTTTGTACGCCATTTTCTGAAGCAATAGCGAGCAATTGTTCTGGTTTTATGGTACCATAACGAAGACTAAAATAAGTGTGACAATTTAAATACATAATAAAAAAGCTAGATTGTAAAATTAGCTACTATGTGTAGTTTTTATTGCTTACATTTGTAGTAATTAATGTTAAAACTATAATTTAATGAAGCCCATTCAAGCCAACATAAAACATTTACGCTCGCTTAGAAAGCTGTCTCAAGAGCGTTTTGCAGACGAACTTAACTGGACACGCTCCGTTGTGGGTTCTTATGAAGAAGGTCGTTCTGAGCCACCAATAGACCGTTTAATAGACTTGTCTAATTTCTTTGATATTCCTATTGATATTTTGGTAAAAAACGATTTGCGCAAAGCAAAAGACACCTCGTTTATAGAGGTAGGGAATAAGCGTGTCTTGTTTCCGGTAACGGTTAGCGAAAACAATGAAGATTTAATTGAAATTATACCAGCAAAGGCCTCTGCAGGTTATTTATCTGGTTATGATGACCCAGAATATATAGAGCAACTTCAAAAAATAAAATTGCCCTTTTTACCAACAGGTACACACAGAGCATTTCCTATTAAAGGGGATTCTATGTTGCCTGTAAAAGATGGTGCTTTTATAGTCGCAAAGTTTACGGAAGATATTGGTGATATTAAAAATGGACGTACTTATATTATCTTAACTAAGGATGATGGTTTGGTTTATAAACGTGTTTATATACCTGAAGGCGATACTACAAATTTGTTATTGAGTTCTGATAATAAGACGTATCAACCATATTTAGTTAAGCGTGAAAATATCTTAGAAATTTGGGAATTTACCTGCTGTATTAATACTCAAGAATATGATGAAAAGGAATTGAAACTAAGTAGTATAATGATGTTATTTCAAGAATTGAAAGTAGAGTTGGAGGCTGTGAAACAAATGTAGCTAGTTTATTAGAAACAAGACCGCTTTGCTGTTAGAACAAAAACTCAAGACTTGAAGAAATAACCGAATTGAACACCAAAAAATTAAACATAAAAAAAAGCGCAAAATATGTATTTCGCGCTTTTTTAATTTATATAATGATTGAATTAATCTGCTAAAATAATTAGCTTATTATCTTTCATTTCTAGTGTTCCAGAATTGATAGCTAACCAAACGCCTTTGTCAGATTTCGTGAATTTTGCTTCAACTTCTTCTTCTAACTGAACATCACCAGCAACTTTTACATGTCCTTCCTTAAGGATAGATACAATAGGTGCGTGGTTGGTTAACATTTCAAACTCACCATTTACTCCAGGAACCGTTACTGAAGTAACTTCTCCGCTAAATAATGTGGCTTCTGGTGATACAATTTCTAAATACATATCTTTTAGTTGTTTGTTGTTAGTAGATGGTTGTTGGGATAACTGATAACCAACAACTATAAACTATTAACCAATTATGCCTCAGCTAACATTTTCTCTCCTGCTTCAATAGCTTCTTCAATAGAACCTTTAAGGTTAAATGCCGCTTCTGGTAAGTGATCTAATTCACCATCCATAATTTGGTTAAAACCTTTAATCGTTTCTTTAATGTCTACTAATACACCAGGAATACCTGTAAATTGCTCAGCTACGTGGAACGGTTGAGATAAGAAACGTTGTACACGTCTTGCTCTACCAACAGCCATTTTATCTTCTTCAGATAATTCTTCCATACCTAAGATGGCAATAATATCTTGTAATTCTTTATAACGTTGTAATAACTCCTTTACACGTTGTGCACAAGCATAATGTTCTTCACCTAAAATATCAGCAGTTAAGATTCTTGAAGTAGAATCTAGTGGGTCTACAGCAGGATAAATACCTAGCTCTGCAATTTTACGAGATAATACTGTTGTTGCATCTAAGTGCGCAAACGTTGTTGCTGGTGCAGGATCCGTTAAATCATCTGCAGGTACGTAAACCGCTTGTACAGATGTAATAGACCCTCTTTTTGTTGATGTAATACGCTCTTGCATAGCACCCATTTCAGTTGCTAATGTAGGTTGGTAACCTACTGCAGAAGGCATACGACCTAATAATGCAGATACCTCAGAACCAGCTTGTGTAAAACGGAAGATATTATCTACGAAAAATAATACATCTTTTCCTTGTCCTTCACCAGCTCCATCACGGAAATATTCTGCTATAGTTAATCCTGAAAGTGCCACACGAGCACGAGCTCCAGGAGGCTCATTCATTTGTCCGAATACGAAAGTCGCTTTAGATTCTTTCATTCCTGATTTATCAACCTTTGCTAAATCCCATCCGCCTTCTTCCATAGAATGCATAAAGTCATCACCATATTTAATAATACCAGACTCTAACATTTCACGAAGTAAATCGTTTCCTTCACGTGTTCTTTCACCAACACCTGCAAAAACAGAAAGTCCACCGTGACCTTTTGCAATATTGTTAATCAACTCCTGAATTAATACTGTTTTACCAACACCAGCACCACCAAATAAACCAATTTTACCACCTTTTGCATAAGGCTCAATTAAATCGATTACTTTAATACCAGTATATAAAACTTCTGTAGACGTTGATAAATCTTCAAATTTAGGTGCTTGTCTGTGAATAGGTAAACCAGCATCACCAGCTTTAGGTAAGTCACCTAATCCATCAATAGCATCACCAATAACATTGAAAAGACGTCCGTAAACATCCTCACCAATTGGCATTTGTATTGGAGCACCAGTTGCCACAACTTCTGTACCTCTACTTAGACCATCAGAAGAATCCATAGCAATAGTACGAACAGTATTTTCACCGATGTGAGATTGTACTTCTAAAACTAATATTGAACCATCTTGGTTTTTAATTTCTAACGAATCATAAATCTTTGGAAGCTCTGAACCAGCAGCAAATTCTACATCAATAACTGGACCTACGATTTGTGCAACTTTACCTGTAACTTTTGACATTACTTATATGTTTTTGTTTTGCAATAGTTTAAATGAGAAAAAACAGTTCGTTTTTCGCGCTGCAAAGATAGGAGTTTTAATTTAAATACCATATCAAATTTTTGGCTTTTTTAAGCATAGAAAACGCTCCCATTTTGAGAGCGTTTTTATAATTATAATTAATTTGAAATTATTGTAAAGTTGCTGGGTAATTTGTTGGATATTCTCCTGCATCAATTAAATTACCTGAAGCTTCAAAATTAGTACCATATGTAGTATCAATAGCCTTCATCATTTCGTTTGCCATTAAAGCATACCCTCTTGATGTTAAATGAACACCATCTAAACTAATTAATCCTCCAGTCACTAAATCTGTAGTAAGAATAAAGTTTCCTGATTGAATACCAGTTGTTGACGCTTCTTGTAAAATACCTTTAAAATCTACTAAAGCTAATCCTTTACTTGCAGCTATTGCTTCAATAGTTGCGTTGTAAGCATCAGTAGCCGTTTGTAATGCTAATTGTTCACTAGGAATTAATGCCCATTTATCTTCTAAAGGGATTTGAGTTCCATATCCTTGAGGTATTAATGAGCTTAAGGGAAGCACAAATAAATCATCGGCAGTTGCTTGTCTGTATTGAGGAATCCCAGCAAAAGCTGGATTTATAGCTCCTAAATCAGTTAAAGTTTCATCTATAATTACTAAAGCGTTGTTTGCACTTTCAGAAAAACTGATAGTTCTTTGTGCTAGTTCTTCTGCTGTAAATAAACCGGTACCATCTAGAGCGGCGAAAGCCTGTTGCAATCCTCCATTATAAGCTGCATAACCTTGGTTTAATGCAGCTGCTGTTGCAGCATCTAAAGGCACTGGGTTGTAAGGTACGGTTGTAAAATGTGCTAATGATGTTATGTAAGGAAGATTAGCAACAACACCTTTTGCACCATTTGCTGTTAAGGCATCTACACTTGCACTAAATGATGCCGCAAATACATTTGGATCTGTGATATCATTTGACCCATACGTTGAAGGATCTATATTTCCGGTTTGATCCACACCAACACCGCCTGATGTTGCATAACCTAAAACATCATTTCCTCCAATTTCAGATAAGGTGAAAAATGTTGGGTTTTGGGCTACAGCATCTCCTAAAACGGTTGCACCTGCAGAAGAAGCCATTCTTCCGAAATACGGATTTAATGTACCGTAACCTGCTACACCAAGATGATAACTTTTAGCTCCTGGAATACCATAATTATTAAAGTTGCCTGTTAAAACATCTGTTATTTGTGTTGTAGGCGTTGCAGGTAAAACTGCTGGTCCACTGCCATTGAAGAATAATCTAGGATTTGAAACTACTTGTGTTCCTAATACAAAACCACCAATATTATCATTCATTAATGGTTGTGTAAAGTCACCACCACCAACTAGAGCAAATTTTTGAGATAACAAATTTGGAAATGAATTTTGTTGCCCAGCAATAAACAATGCATTATCGGTAAAACCCCCTGAAAAAGAAGCTCCTACTGCTATATAGTTTGAAAAATCAGCTTCACCTGCAGTTAAATCTGGTAATACAACCTCAACGGTTGGGTTATCTAATTGGTCTTCAAAATCTGCTTCATCATTACATGCCGTAAATCCAATTAGGATAGCTGATAGTAATACATATTTTATATTTTTCATTTTGCTATTTTTTATAAGTTATTAATTGTCCAAGAAGCGTAATACATTGAGCCTATATAACCTGAACCAAAGATTGTAAAGTATTCTTTTCCACCAATGTTTGTACCACCTATTTTAATTACAGATTTTAAACTTGGTATTTTATAATTAATCTGTGCATCAAACGTATGGAACTCTGGTACTATACCATCTCCAAAAGTTGCTTCCCAGAAATAATCATCGCTAAATTTATAGGCTACATTAAATCCAAAGTTTTTAAATAACTCTGTGTTACCAAAATGTGCTTTAAATTTATGTTCTGGTGTATTGAAATATGTTTCAAAATCAGGGTTTGCAGCTTGGTCAAAATCTTGTTTAGTAAACGTATAACTACCTCCTAAGTCAAAATCATCAAATATTTTTGTAGATAAACCAATTGAAGCTCCATAAGAATTAACATCTACATCAGAATTGGTATATGTACTGTAAGTCGTAAAGTCACTATTTGCAATGGCAGCAATAGCTGATCCATCAGTAACAGACCCATATAATGGCGCTATTACAACTTCGGAAGAAATAAAATCTTGATATCTGTTATAATATGTACTGAAGTCTACAGTGAATTTATTAAATTTTCCTCTATAACCAATCTCAAAGGACGTTACTTTTTCTGGAGAAACTAAATCTGGATTGGCAATGTTTAATACCGAAGAATCGCCTGTTGCTGCTAATTGTTGAACTGAAGATGCTGTATATGAATTGTTATAAGCTGCAGCACCAGTTTGAGTATACACGTTTCCATTGTTTGCGGTGTAGTCTCTAGAGTATCTGTCTAAGTTATCTGGAGCAGAACCTACTAGTATCGCTCTACCAGCATCTAGTCCTATAAACAAATCTTGTGTTGTAGGATTTCTAAAACCTGTTTGAGCAGAAGCTCTAATATTATGATTTTCGTTTAAGGTTAGACCTAATGAAAGTCTTGGCGATACAAAACCGTCAAAGAATTCTGATTTATCATAACGCGCAGAGGCTGTAACTTTTAAAGCCATCATGTCGCTTAATTCTAAATTTTTCTGAATTTGAGTATAAATACCGTATTCACTGTATTTAATTGGTCCATCATAGTCCGTGTAAATTGATCCTAAAGAATTTAGGTCATATTGTCTGAAAGAACCACCAATTTGAATATCTGCAAAATCTATTAAGTGACTAAAATTGTAATTACCGTCTGCATGATAATATTTTGATTGATCTTGAAATTTAGAACCAGTCGCTAAATCTGGATCTTTAATAATTCTGTCAAATGCATTATTAAATTCTTCAGAACCTGGTTCAAATCTACCATTTTCTGCTGCTGCTCGTGCTGCGGCATGTGCTTGTTCATCTGTAGCACCTGCACCTAGAGTTGCTGCAACATAGGTATTTATATAATCACCAAACCATTCTTCATCACTTTTCCAAGATCTGTTGATATTGATTCCGGTAAATACCATATCGTAAGAATCACCAGCTCTATCTGCTACGACATAACCTCTTAAAAAGTAATTATCGTTTTTTAATTCTAATTTATGTTGTTGCTGAAAAAAGCCATCAATATTATAACGGTTTGTACCTTGATAGATGGTTGTACCTGTACCTACTTTACCAACATATTGAATTTCAAAATTACTATCAGTTATTGGACGATAATATAATCCCCAATCCGCTTTAACGCTTTCTGCTTTATGTTCAGTTAGGTCACGTTCATTATATCCTGTTCTACTAACAAACACATCTGGTACGATACCTGTTCCTCCGGCTAAATCATTTAAGTTAGCCGATACTTCGTCTCCATATACGTTAATACCATTGTAGTTTAAGTTAGTAGCTCTTGTTCCACCAACCATGTCGCTGTCTACTTCGCTAGTTGCAGCCCAATCTTTTCCGTGCAAATAGCCAAAGTTTACTTTTGCTGCAAATTTATCACTAAATTTATGAGCCATTCTTATTCCTACATCTGTATAGTTATTATCTCCTGCAGCTTTTTGAGACGTAATACCTCTTTTTACAAAAGCACTAATACCATGGTGATCAAAAGGGTTTTTACTTTGCATAAATAAAATACCATTAAATGCATTGGCACCGTATAATGCAGAAGATGCACCTGGCAGCAGTTCTACACTCTGTACATCTGTCTCGATCATACCTACAAGGTTACCAATAGGGAAGTTTAATGCGGGAGTAGAATTATCCATTCCATCAACTAATTGCATAAAACGTGTATTGGCAGTTGTTGCAAATCCTCTAGTATTTACGGATTTGAAGGTTAAACTACTAGTGTTTACATCAACGCCTTTAAGATTTTCTAAACCGCCATAAAAATCAGCAGATGCTGTATTTTTAATTTCTTTTAGCCCAAAACGTTCTACTGTTACAGGAGATTCGAAAATTCTTTCTGGTGTACGGGATGCAGAAATAATAACTTCATCAAGTTCATTTCCTTCAGATAAAGTTATTTCTACAACTTGATTTTTTGAAGTTATTTCAATTGTTTGAGTTTCAAATCCGGCATAACTTATTTGAATTGAAAACGGAGGTTCTTGTTTTACTATTAATGTAAAGTTTCCGTCAAAATCGGTAATTGTACCAGAACTGGTACCTACGGCTACAACATTAGCTCCAGGTAAGGGTAACCCAGAATTTTCAATAATTTTACCTTTTACAGTGGTTTGTGCAAAAGATACCACGCAAAAAAGCATTGCGCAAAGCTTTAAGATTGTCTTCATTTTAGAGTATTAGTTAATTTATTAGACGGGCAATTTAATTAAATATATGATAAATTGGTAAGAAATATGCAAAAAATTATGCGCGCATAACAAAATATGTAAAAATAAACGCCTTAAAATTGAGATATTCTCAATTTTAAGGCGTTTCAATAAAATTTAATTTCTAGTTTTTAACTATTCTACAGTTACAGATTTAGCTAAGTTTCTAGGTTGATCTACATTTTTATCTAACATTACTGCAATGTGATATGATAATAACTGCAGAGGAATAGTGGTTAATAAAGGTGTAAGACATTCTATGGTTTCTGGCACTTCAATAACGTGGTCTGCTAATTCTTTAACACTAACGTCACCTTTAGTAACAATACCAATGATTTTACCTTTTCTAGATTTAATTTCTTGAATATTACTTACTACTTTTTCGTAATGCCCTTTTTTAGTAGCAATAACTATAATAGGCATTTGCTCATCAATTAAAGCAATAGGACCATGTTTCATTTCTGCAGCAGGATATCCTTCTGCATGTATGTAAGAAATCTCTTTTAATTTTAAAGCACCTTCTAAAGCAACAGGGAAATTAAATCCACGACCTAGATATAAACAGTTTTTAGAATCTTTATATATTTCAGCAACAGTTTTTACATATGCATCAGAGCTTAAAGCTTCCTCAACTTTACCAGGTATTGTTTCTAATTCTATAAGGTGATGTCTAAATTCTGAACTAGACATTGTTCCTTTAGCTCTTGCTAAACGCAATGCCATTAATGTTAGAAGTGTAATTTGTGTTGTAAATGCTTTTGTTGAAGCTACTCCAATTTCTGGTCCAGCATGGGTATATGCACCTGCATTAGACTCTCTTGCGATAGAAGAACCTACCACATTACAAACACCAAAAACAAATGCGCCTTTAGATTTTGCTAATTTTATAGCGGCTAAAGTATCTGCCGTTTCACCAGATTGCGAAATTGCAATTACTATATCTTTTTCTGTAATAACCGGATTTCTATATCTAAATTCTGAAGCATATTCTACTTCTACTGGAATTCTGGCAAGATCTTCAAAAATATATTCCGCTACTAAACCAGCATGCCATGATGTACCGCAAGCGACAATGATGATTCTATCTGCTGCTAAGAATTTTTTCATATTATCTTCAACACCAGCCATTTTAATAATAGCTTCGTTGCTTAGTAAACGACCTCTAAATGTATCTAAGATAGCACTTGGTTGTTCATAGATTTCTTTTAGCATGAAGTGTGGGTAGCCACCTTTCTCAATCTGCTCTAAATTAAGTTGAAGCTCTTGTACATAAGGGTCAACTAATGCATCATTCTTAATTTTTCTTATTTTTATATCTTTTCCTCTTCTAAGGATTGCCATTTGTTCATCTTCGAGGTAAATAGCGTTTTTGGTATATTCAATAAAAGGTGAAGCATCACTTGCAATAAAAAATTCATCATCACCAATACCAATAGCTAAAGGGCTACCAAGTTTAGCGACAACAATTTCATTAGGTTTATTTTTATCAAAAACAGCAATTGCATATGCACCTACAACTTGATTTAAAGCAATCTGTACTGCTTTACCTAGTTTTATGTTTTCATTCTTTTTAACATCTTCAATTAGATTTATTAATACTTCTGTATCTGTATCTGATTGGAAGGTGTAGCCACGATTAATTAATTCTTTTTTTAATGAATCGTAATTTTCAATAATTCCGTTATGGATAATTACTAAATCACCAGAATTAGAGTAATGTGGGTGCGAGTTTACGTCATTAGGGATACCATGTGTTGCCCATCGTGTATGACCAATGCCTAAAGTGCCATCTATAGAGATTTCACTTTCTAATCTTTCTTTTAAATCAGCAACTTTTCCTTTAGTTTTTGAAAGTTTTATAGACTTACCATCGTATAAAGCTATACCTGCGCTGTCGTAGCCACGGTATTCTAATCTTTGAAGTCCTTTAATAACAATAGGATAAGCCTCTCGATGGCCAATATATCCAACAATTCCACACATAGGTTAATTTTTTAATTAATTTGGTTCTGTATAATATATTTCTAAATATACTTTTTTACTATTATCATTGGTATTATTACCATATAAAATAATACCTCTTGGAGAAATAGTTGAACTTGTAGGTGTTTTAAAATTAATATCTGGATTGGTTTGTACTTTACGTTGTGCAACTGTTTCTTCTAAGTTAACATTTAAAGAAACAGCCAAACCAAGTTCTACGTTAGTAGAATCTCTTAATAATAAATTATTAATATGTTCCGTAATTCTAAATTTGTATTTGACACCAGCACTTGTCGGGTCATCTTCATCTACACGTTCTAATGGTCCAAGATGATTTAATATTGAAAACGAAGGTAAAACATTATTGACACCATCCAAATAATAATCTACCAACGGTTGATTATTGTCTATATCATACAAATAGAGACGATTAGGTTCGTTAATCGGGTTGGTAACTTGGTCAACATGAAATACAAGATTAGCTTCATTTACTAAACGTTTGGAGCTTTCAAATTCACCATTTAATAGATTAACATAATCATTTCTAAATTTTTCAAATTTGGTCATCCCAGATTCTTCGTCTATGCCATCAAACAATTTTATACCAGCTACAAATCCTTCTCCTCCTTTTAGGTATATTTTTTCATCTCCTGTTTCTGAATTGCTTTGAGGGATTGGAAATGTAAAGTCGTTATCTAAAAAGTTAATTTTATTAGACCCAAAATTAAGTACATAAGTAGATGTGTCTTCAACACCAGCCTCATCAGTTTCTTTGTAATAGATAGTAATATTTGCATTAGTGCTACCTGTGTTTAATATTAAAAAACTACCTTCATCATTATCATTAGGTTCTGCTTTAAAATATAGACCTCTAAAGTATTCGGCAAAATTATTTTGACTACTTAAAACGGGATCTCCTTCTTTGTCAATAATTTTATTTTGCCAAAAAGTTGGGTCTAACATAACTCTTATACCTGGAGTTTTTGTTTCTATTAGTGTTTTGTTTCCATCATCATCCAGGTTATTGACATCTTTTAATTGATAACCATTGCTATTTATACTAATAATATTGCTTGCTGGAGACATAATTAATCCTGTCTCATCATCATAATCAACAAAAGAGAGTTCCTCACCTTCTAAATTTGTAATTGGTTCAGAAGTAGAGGCTGTTTTATTAGAGAAGTAAGCCTGACTTTCATTAAAATCACCATTAGGATCAAAATCCCTTATAAAATAATTGTTTTGGAAAATTCTTAATTTGATGTCTTTATAATCTTCTATGTTTGGTAAAATAGAATCAACATCATAAATGATATTGCCATCTTCATCATAATCAGATATGGTACTAAAAAATGGAATAGTAACAACAACGGAGTCTATTACAGTAATGTCTTCAAAAACTGGATCAAATGTAGTGGGAGATAATTGTGTTACAAAACTAGCGGTTGTTCTTCCGTATATATCATCATAAACACCTAATGTGCTTAGGTTAGCACCAAACTCATTTGATTGTACGGGTCCTAATGGTTTAGTGTAAGTAATAATGTTACTTGTTTCACTATCAATGATAAAGCTATTTGCATTATTTGAATTAATAACATCAGATTCTAGAGCAGAAAAGTCATTGTCACAGGCCATAAAACTCGTAACAAGCAATCCAAATACTAAGATTTGAAGGGTAAATTTATTTTTTTTCATAGAATTTATTAACTGTTAAGTACAGTATTGGTGTAAAACTCAGTATATGGATCGGCAAATTCTTCAATTGAAAAGTAATCTAATACAGGTTTTGTTAAATCGTTTAAGTAAGTATCTAATTCTTCTGGTAATTCTTTAGACCCTCTAATTATAGCGTCGGAATTATCAATTGCAATTTTCATTAAATTGTTATAGTTAGGTTGTTCTAAAAGCTTTGTAGCTTCAACATCAATCTCATCAAAATTAACTTTTGCAAGCATACCATTATCTAACGCGCCATCAAAGCTTTGATTGTATACAGAGGTAACAATTTTACTTTCCGTAAATAAAGGCTCTGTTTTATAAAATTCTTTTAAATATAAAGGGAGTAAAGAAGCTAACCAACCGTTAACATGAATAATGTCTGGAGCCCAATTTAGTTTTTTTACCGTTTCTATAACACCTTTGGCAAAGAAAATTGCGCGTTCGTCATTATCAGAGAAGAGTTTACCGTCTTCATCCGTTAGCGTTGCTTTTCTTTTAAAATAATCTTCATTATCAATGAAGTATACTTGAATACGTTCTTTAGGTATAGAAGCAACTTTAATAATCAGAGGCATGTCTAAATCATTGATTACTAAGTTTATACCAGAAAGTCTGATAACTTCATGAAGTTGATGTCTTCTTTCGTTAATATTACCAAAGCGTGGCATAAATATTCTTATCTGACCTCCTTGTTTGTTTACCATTCTAGGCGCTTCAAAAGACATTGAAGAAATCTCTGTTTCTGGTAAATATGGAACTACTTCCGAGGACACATATAATATTCGTTTATCTTTCATAAATCTGCTGCTTTTGAAAATTAAGAGTAAAAATCATGCAAAATTACAAAATTTTGGGCAGATTGCCAGTATTATATTATGTTTGCACGCATTAATTTTTTGTTAGAGCTTTGAGAAAATTTCAGAATAGATCCAAATTATCACAATATTTAAGTGAACAAAGAACCAAAGTAAGTTCCATTGGGTTTGTTCCTACCATGGGAGCCCTACATATTGGGCATTTGTCTCTCGTAAGTAAAGCACTTAGTGAAAATGATTTTGTAGTGGTTAGTGTTTTTGTAAATCCAACCCAATTTGATAATAAAGACGATTTAGTTAAATACCCAAGAACATTAGAAAAGGACATTAGGTTATTAAAAACCCTTAGCGAAAACAGAATTGCAGTCTATGCGCCAACAGTTGAGGATATTTATGAAAATAAAGTGGTTTCTAAATCTTTTTCTTTTAACGGATTAGAGCATCAAATGGAAGGAGCATTTAGAGATGGTCATTTTGATGGAGTAGGTACAATAGTAAAACGCTTGTTTGAAATTGTAAAACCAGATACTGCCTATTTTGGCGAAAAGGATTTTCAGCAATTGCAAATAATTAAAAAGCTCGTGGAGTTATATCACCTACCAGTAAAGGTAATTGGTTGTCCTATTCATAGAGCTGAGGATGGTTTAGCATTAAGTTCTAGAAATACAAGACTAACTGAAGCACATAGGGAAGTTGCTCCTTTCATTTATAAAACATTAAATACTGCCAAAGTAATGTTTGGCACAAAAAGTGCACAAAAAGTTACGGCATGGGTAGAAAAGCAATTTAAAAAACAACCACTTTTAAAAGTAGAGTATTTTATTATTGCAGATATAGAAACCTTAAAGCCAGTAAAAAGAAAATCAACAAAAAAGTCATATAGAGCATTTATAGCAGTATATGCAGGCGATATAAGACTTATTGACAATATCGCTTTAAATTAATTATCTTTGTGTTATGCAAATACAAGTTGTAAAATCAAAAATTCATCGTGTAAAGGTTACAGGAGCAGCATTAAACTATATTGGTAGTATTACTATTGATGAAGATTTAATGGATGCAGCAAACATTATTCAAGGTGAAAAAGTTCAGATTGTAAATAATGACAATGGTGAACGTTTAGAAACCTATTGTATTCCAGGTCCTAGAAAAAGTGGAGAAATTACACTAAACGGAGCTGCGGCAAGAAAAGTTTCTATTGGTGACACATTAATCCTTATTACTTATGCGTTTATGGATATTGAAGACGCTAAAGTATTTAAGCCTTCATTGGTATTTCCAGATGAAGCTACAAATCTTCTAAATTAAGAAGTTGAGTAAGCCTAAGTCTATCCTAAAAGTTGTTTTACCTCTTCTCTTAGGTATTGGTTTGGTATGGTATTCATTGTCTAAAATTTCAATCTCTTTATTAATTCAGTATTTTGTTGATGCAAAATATAGCTGGATAGTTCTTGGCATTGTTTTAGGTCTATTGAGCCATGCCTCAAGAGCGTATAGATGGCTTTTTATGGCAGAACCATTAGGTTATAAGCCAAAATTTATGAACAGTTTTATGGCTGTTTATTCTGCATATCTCATCAATTTCACTATTCCTAGAGCTGGTGAATTAGCAAGAGCCTCCATATTGTCAAATTACGAAGAAATTCCTTTTGAAAAAGGATTTGGAACTATTGTAGCAGAACGTGTGGCAGATACAATAATGCTACTATTTATAATAGCAATAGCTTTCTTTTTAGAGTTTGAATTTATTTATAATTTTTTCTCATCAAAGTTTAATCCTTTAACTTTAATCGTAGGTGGTATAACGTTAGTTATAGTTGTATTAGCGTTGTTTTTTGTTGTACAAAAAAGTAATTCAAAATTAGCGTTAAAAGTAAAAACATTTTTATCTGGTTTAATTGAAGGTGCACTTAGTATTTTTAAAATGAAAAAGAAATGGGCATTTATAGGGCATACTATTTTTATATGGCTTATGTATGTGCTTATGTTTTATGTAACAACATTGGCATTGCCAGAATTACAAAATATATCTTTAGCAGCAATTCTTATTGGTTTTATATTGGCAAGTTTTAGTATAGCAGCCACAAATGGAGGAATAGGGTCGTTTCCCGAAGCGATAGTAATCGCTTTTTCATTATTTAACATGGCAGAAGATCCAAGTAGAGCTTTTGGGTGGATAATGTGGTCTACTCAAACTATAGTTATCATAGTTGCAGGTGGTTTATCGTTATTATATTTGCCTGTTTACAATAGAAAGAAAACTGCAGTATAGAAATATTTTTTAACTTGCTTTAAATTTACTTTTATTAATTATGAAGAATTTTTACTCACTACTTATAAGTCTGTTTTTTGTATTAAACATTCAATCACAGGCTATTTATAAAACTATAAATTCTTATAAATTAGAAGGTGATCGCGAATTAAAAATTCAGTTACCAAGAAATTATAATCCTGAAGAAAAGCGAACTTACCCACTAATTATTGTTTTAGATGGTGATTATTTATTTGAACCAATTGCTGGCAATATAGATTATCAATCTTATTGGGAAGATATACCAGATTGTATAGTTGTAGGCATAAAACAAGCAAATACAAGAAGTGATGACTTCTTTTATGATGATGAATCTTTTTTTCCTGCGCACGAAGGTGCAGCATTCTATGAATTCATCGGAGCTGAATTGCTACCCTATATTGAAGACAACTATAAAGCATCAAATTTTAGAATTATTGTTGGGCACGATTTAAGTGCAAATTTTATTAATTACTATTTATTTAAAGATCAACCGATTTTTAGAGCTTTTGTGGCATTAAGTCCAGACCTTGCTCCAGAGATGAACTACAGGTTAGGTGAACGGATAAAAATATTACAACAAGAAACGTTTTATTATCTAGCAACTGGTGATGCAGATATAAAGTCGTTAAGGTCTTCTATAATAGAAAGCGATTCTCTTATATCATCTATTAAAAATGATAAACTACTTTATAAATTTGATGATTTTGAAGATGCCAATCATTATGGTTTAGTTGGTAGAGGAGTTCCTAAAGCTTTAAATCAAATATTTGGACTTTTTAAACCTATTAACGCTAAAGAATACAAAGAGAAAGTTTTAACATATGAAGGTTCTCCTTATGATTATTTAGTAAAAAAATACGAAGACATAGAATATTTTTATGGTTTTGAAAAAAAACTTATAGAAAATGATATTAGAGCTATAGCAGCTGCAAGTAATAAAAAAGATGATTTAGAATCTTTAGAAAAATTAACAAAATTGGTAAAGAAAAATTTCCCAGATTCAATGTTAAGTGCCTATTATTCAGGTATGCTATATGAAAAAGAAGGAAATTTAAGAAAGGCATTAATACAGTATAAGTCGGGTTTATTATTACAGCCCTCTCAGTTTATTGACAAAGAAATTATGCTCGAAAAAATGTATGATACGCAAGAAGCTTTAAACGATTAATTGCATTTCATCGAAAAAAATTGACTATTTAACGATAATTGATTATGTTTGGGGTCCCAAAACTAAACCTACTCAATTATGAGAAAAACTATTTTAATAGTTCTTACTTGTTTTATTTGTGTGTCTTCTTATGCGCAAATAACGTATGAAGAAATTTCGTCTTCAAGATTAAATTCTAAGCGTAAACTAAAAATTAAGCTACCAACAGATTATGATTCTGATGCAGATAAAAAATACCCGTTAATTATTGTTTTTGATGGCGATTATTTATTTGAGCCAGTTACTGGTCAAGTAGACTTTCAGACCTATTTTGATGATATGCCTAGTTCAATTGTAGTTGGTGTTATGCAAGGGGAAGAGCGTGTTTACGATAGTTATTACGAACCTCAAACGGGATTACCTACTGAGTCTGGTATAAGATTTCACGAATTTGTGTCAGAAGAGTTATTACCCTATTTAGACGACAAATACAAAACAAGTAAATTTAGAGTTGCTGTTGGTCATGACATTATGGGTAATTTTATAAACTCTTACTTATTTAAAGCAGATCTCGAATTTCAGGCCTATGTATGTATAAGTCCAGATTTTGTTGGTTCGTTAAGAAATTTTGTCTCAAAACGTTTAGCACTTTATAAAACAGATGTGTTTTACTACATGGCAACAGCAGAAAAAGACATTCCGCAAATTCGAGAAAATATATTAGCAACAAATGAATTAATAAAAACTGTTGATAATAAAAATTTAACGTATTATTTCGATGATTTTAATGGCGAAACGCATTACACACTTGTAACTGGTGCAATCTCAAGATCATTTGATAAAATCTTTTCTATTTACAATCCATTAAGAGAAAAAGAACTAGAGGAAAAAGTCTTAACCTATGAAGGCACTTTAGATGTATACCTTGTGGATAGATACAAAAGGATTGAAAAGTTATTTGGTATAACAAAAGACATTAGTGAAGAAGAATTAGAAAAAGTCGCTAAGGTAGCAGAACAGAGAGAAGATTTTAAATCCTTATTTAAATTAGGACTTTTAGCCAATAAATTACATCCTGAAACATTATTAGGAACTTTCTATTTAGCACAATCTGCAGAAAAATTAGGAAAAACAAAGAAAGCTAAAAAACTTTATGAAGAAGCATTAACATTAAACGATGTTAGTCATATAGATAGAGATTTTATCTTTTCTAAAATAGATGAACTTAATTTATCATTAGTAGATAATGATGATGAAGAATTAGAAGACGAGGAGGCTGATGATGAAGAAAAGTAAAAAGCATAAAATATCTACAGATTATTTTTTCGAATCCATATTTAGAAAATCAAAACAGTTTATATTTTCTAATTTGCCTTCAAAAATATTTGCAATAAAACTTTTAGCTATTGTAACTTGGTTTAAAGACATCAACTAAAATTATATTAATTTAGCTGTTCTTAACTTAAAAACAGATTGCTGCTAGCTCAGCAAAAGAACATGGCTAAAGTAAAAACAACCTTTTTTTGTCAGAATTGTGGGAGTCAATATGCCAAATGGCAAGGGCAATGTACATCTTGTAAAGAATGGAATACCATTGCAGAAGAAGTTATTCAAAAACCAGAAAAGAGCGATTGGAAAACACCAACATCAGCCACTAAACGAGTATCAAAACCATTACTTATAAATGAAATTGATTCTTCGCAAGAGGCACGTTTAAACATGCAAGATGGCGAATTTAATCGTGTTCTTGGAGGCGGAATGGTTCATGGCTCTTTAACGTTATTAGGCGGAGAACCAGGCATAGGAAAAAGTACACTTTTACTTCAAATAGCCTTAAAATTACAATACAAAACCCTTTATGTTTCAGGTGAAGAAAGCCAGAAACAAATAAAAATGCGTGCAGAGCGTATTAATCCTAACAGCAGTAATTGCTATATTCTTACCGAAACCAAAACCCAAAATATTTTTAAGCAAATTGAAGCTTTAGAACCAGATATTGTGGTTATCGATTCTATACAAACCTTGCATAGCGATTATATAGAGTCTTCTGCTGGTAGCATTTCTCAAATAAAAGAATGTACAACTGAACTGATAAAATTTGCTAAAGAAACCTCTACACCAGTTTTATTAATAGGGCATATTACTAAAGATGGAAATATTGCAGGTCCAAAAATTTTAGAGCATATGGTAGATACGGTTCTTCAATTTGAAGGCGACCGCAATCACGTATTTAGAATTCTACGAGCTAATAAAAACCGATTCGGTTCTACTAATGAGTTGGGTATTTACGAAATGCAAGGTTCAGGATTACGAGAAGTTTCTAATCCGTCAGAAATCTTAATTTCTGAAAAAGATGGTGAATTATCAGGTAACGCAATTGCTGCTACTATAGAAGGATTAAGGCCATTAATGATTGAAGTACAGGCTTTGGTAAGTACAGCAGTTTACGGAACACCACAACGTTCTGCAACAGGTTTTAATGCCAAGCGACTTAATATGTTATTAGCTGTTTTAGAAAAGCGTGCTGGTTTCCGTTTGGGTGCTAAAGACGTCTTTTTAAACATTACAGGTGGTATTACTGTAGATGATCCTGCAATAGATTTAGCTGTAGTTGCAGCAATACTTTCTTCTAACGAAGATGTAGCTTTACCAAGTACCTATTGTTTTGCCGCAGAAGTAGGACTTTCTGGTGAGATAAGACCAGTGCAACGTGTAGAGCAACGTATTTTAGAAGCTGAAAAATTAGGGTTTTCAACCATTTTTGTTTCTAAGTACAATAAAATAGCCTTAAAGAATACCGTAATTAAAATTCAATTGATTTCTAAGATTGAAGATTTGGTTGGATTTCTGGTTTAAAAATTCCTATAACAAAAGGAATCTCAGAATTATTTATAACAAACATTGATGAAAAAGCCGCTATCATCTACATTAGGACAACTCTTCGCATTTATTTGTTATGCTTTATTGTTAGCTTCTATTGGCATTATAATATATTCAATAGTTGTTGTAGATTGGCCAGGAATAATTGCCGGAATTTTATTTGGAACATTCAATTATATCATCTTTGGAAGAAAATTATTCAGAACACAATCCATAACCTTTGATGAAAACTATTTCTACTTTAAAGACCATTCTAAAGTTGAATTATCCCGAATTCAAAATATAGAAGATGGAAAAATTACATATTTCCATAATGATAAAGAGAAGATTATATATGTAAATCCTTATTATCCTTCAAAAAATCATCAATTATTCTACAAATATTTCAAACTAAAAAACTAAAAATTTAGTAATCTATATATAGCATATAAAACCTTTAACTATTTCCACAAAATTCTGTAATTTCGCACCTCGAAAAGAAAACAGAATAATGAGTACAAAGTTCCCTGAATACAAAGGACTTAACTTGCCAAACGTTGCAGATGAAATCGGTAACTATTGGGAAGCTAACAACATCTTCGATAAAAGTGTAACTACAAGAGAAGGAAAACCACCTTTTGTGTTTTTTGAAGGACCACCTTCTGCAAATGGTTTGCCTGGTGTACACCACGTTTTAGCGCGTGCTATTAAAGATATTTTTCCGCGTTACAAAACCATGAAAGGTTTTCAAGTAAAACGTAAAGCAGGTTGGGATACACATGGTTTACCAGTTGAACTTGGAGTAGAAAAAGAATTAGGTATTACCAAAGAAGATATTGGTAAAAAAATTACTGTAGAAGAATATAACGAAGCTTGTAAAAAAGCTGTGATGCGTTACACGGATATCTGGAATGACCTTACACAAAAAATGGGTTATTGGGTAGATATGGACGACCCATACATTACCTACAAATCTAAATATATGGAATCTGTTTGGTGGTTGCTAAAGCAGATTTACGAAAAAGATTTAATATACAAAGGCTATACCATTCAGCCCTATTCACCAAAAGCAGGTACAGGTTTAAGTTCTCATGAGTTAAATCAACCAGGAACGTATCAAGATGTTACAGATACAACGGTTGTAGCTCAGTTTAAAGCTAATGCGGATTCGTTACCAGATTTTTTACAAAATGAAGGTGATATTTTCTTTTTAGCTTGGACAACAACACCTTGGACGCTTCCTAGTAATACAGCATTGACGGTTGGACCAAAGATTGAATATGTTTTAGTTGAAACTTACAATCAATACACTTTTAAACCTATGAATGTGGTTTTGGCTAAAAATTTAGTCAACAAACAATTCGATGGAAAATATAAACGTGTTGAAACAAAACCAGAATTAATTGAGTACAAAGAAGGTGATAAGAAGATTCCTTTTTATGTGGTTAAAGAATTTGTAGGAAAAGATTTAGTTGGTATTACTTATGAGCAATTATTGCCATACGCTTTACCAAACGATAATCCTGAAAATGCCTTTAGAATCATCTCTGGAGATTTTGTAACGATTGAAGATGGAACAGGTATTGTGCATACAGCACCTACATTTGGAGCTGATGATGCTTTGGTTGCGAAGCAAGCCTCACCAGAAATTCCACCTCTTTTAGTAAAAGACGACAATGGTAATTTAGTACCATTGGTAGATTTACAAGGGAAGTTTAGACCAGAAATGGGAGAATACGCAGGTAAATATGTTAAGAACGAATATTATGAAGATGGTGAAGCACCTGAGCGTTCTGTAGATGTGGAACTTGCTATTCAGTTAAAAACAGAAAATAAAGCCTTTAAGGTTGAAAAATATAAACACAGTTACCCAAATTGCTGGAGAACTGATAAGCCAATTTTATACTATCCCTTAGATTCGTGGTTTATTAAAATCACTGATGTAAAAGGGAGAATGCACGAGCTAAACACTACCATCAATTGGAAACCAAAATCAACTGGTGAAGGACGTTTTGGAAATTGGTTAGCAAATGCAAACGACTGGAATTTATCACGTTCTCGTTTTTGGGGAATTCCATTACCAATTTGGAGAACCGAAGATGGTAAAGAAGTCATCTGTATTGGTTCTGTAAAGGAATTAAAAGAAGAAATGGCAAAGTCGGTTAAAGCTGGCTTTATGACAGAAGATATCTTTGCAGCTTTTGAAGTGGATAATATGTCTGAAGCAAACTATGATACTATCGATTTACATAAAAATGTAGTCGATAAAATCGTTTTGGTTTCAAAATCAGGTCAACCGATGAATCGCGAAAGTGATTTAATAGATGTTTGGTTCGATTCTGGTTCTATGCCTTATGCACAATGGCATTATCCTTTTGAGAATAAGAATCTAATTGATAATAAAGAAGCTTATCCTGCAGATTTTATAGCAGAAGGAGTTGACCAAACACGTGGTTGGTTTTATACGCTTCATGCCATCGGAACTATGGTTTTCGATTCAGTGGCTTACAAAAATGTGGTTTCAAACGGATTGGTTTTAGATAAAAACGGTCAAAAAATGTCTAAGCGTTTAGGCAATGCAGTTGATCCTTTTGAAACTTTATCTAAATATGGCGCAGATGCCACACGTTGGTACATGATTAGTAATGCTAACCCTTGGGATAACTTAAAATTTGATAGCGAAGGCATTGCTGAGGTGAGTCGTAAGTTTTTTGGAACGTTATATAACACTTACTCATTCTTCACGCTGTATACCAATATTGATGGTTTTAATTATAGTGAAGCCGATATTGCTTTAAACGAAAGACCGGAAATAGACCGTTGGATTTTGTCTGAGTTGAACACTCTAATACAAAAAGTAGACGACTATTACGCTGAATACGAACCAACAAAAGCTGCAAGAGCTATTTCAGACTTTACACAAGATTATTTAAGTAACTGGTACGTACGATTAAGCAGAAGACGTTTCTGGAAAGGTGATTACCAAACCGATAAGATTTCGGCATATCAAACGCTTTATACATGTATGGAAACCATTGCAAAGTTAGGCGCACCAATTGCACCTTTCTTTATGGATCGTTTGTATTTAGACTTAAATGCAGTCACTAAAAAGGAAACTTTTGAAAGTGTGCATTTAGCAGATTTCCCTGTTGCAGATACCACTATTATAGACAAGGTATTAGAACGAAAAATGGAAAGTGCGCAAACCATCTGTTCACTAGTATTATCGTTGAGAGCTAAGGAGAAGATTAAAGTACGTCAGCCGTTACAAAAAATTATGATTCCTGTTGATAATCAACAACAAAAGGAAGAAATTGAAGCGGTTTCTGATTTAATTAAACACGAAGTAAATATTAAAGAAGTTGAACTTTTAGAAGATGCTTCAGATATATTAGTGAAACAAATAAAACCAAATTTTAAAGCCTTAGGCCCTAAGTTTGGAAAGGATATGAAGTTGATTGCTAGTGCAATAAGTGCTTTTTCTGCAGATGATATTAAAAATATCGAGCAAAATGGTAATATTGACGTTGAAATTAACGGAAAAAATATTACTTTAGGCCTTGATGATGTGGAGATTACATCTCAAGATATTGAAGGATGGCTTGTTGCTAACGAAGGTGCATTAACTGTGGCTTTAGATGTTACAATCAATGAAGAATTACGTAAAGAAGGGATTGCTCGTGAGCTCGTAAACCGTATTCAAAATTTACGTAAAGATTCAGGATTTGAAGTTACAGACAGAATTGACGTACAACTTCAGAATGATCCGCAAGTAGCAGCAGCAATTGTTTCAAATGAAGTGTATATTAAGTCAGAAACATTGACGGAAGATTTAAAAATTATGGATAATTTAAACAATGGTATAGAAATTGCTTTTGATGAGGTAAATACCAAATTGTTTATTAAAAAACATTAAAAAATATGGCAACAGATACAACAAACAGATATTCGGATAAAGATTTAGAAGAATTTAGGGCAATAGTTCAAGAAAAAATTAAAAAGGCTGAGCACGATTTAGAATTAATTAAAAGTGCTTACATGAATGATTTTGATAATGGAACCGACGATACTTCGCCAACTTTTAAAGCTTTTGAAGAAGGAAGTGCAACAATGAGTAAAGAAGCAAACTCGGCTTTGGCTATTCGCCAAGAGAAGTTTATTAGAGACTTAAAGAATGCACTAATCCGTATTGAAAACAAAACGTATGGTGTTTGCCGTGTAACGGGTAAATTAATTAAAAAAGAACGTTTAAAATTAGTACCTCATGCTACCTTAAGCATTGAAGCTAAGAATATGCAATAACCAATTCCTGCGACTTGTGCTGAACTTGTTTCAGTAAAGCAGGAATCTCTATAATTGAGGACTTATTTTGAATAATAAAGAAACTATAAAGCCATGGAATTTTAATTTCATGGCTTTTTTTGTGCTTGTTATTTTGAGTCCGCTAACTATTGATGCTCAGAATATTTTAGAAAAGAATATACAAGCAGATGGTATTAAGTCCATTTCAATTAATGGAAATGAGATTTTCAATATTTCTGTGTCTACTTCAAAAACAGATAAAATTAAGTTGACTTCAACTTTAGATGGAGCGTATCAAAATGATTTTCAAATCGTGGTACAAGAAGAAGATTCTACATTAAATTTAAGTTTAGAGCAGGTATCTTTAGAAGACATACCAGATGATAAACGAAATGTTCATAAAGTCATAGCTGCAACCTTGCATATTGAAATCCCAGAGCAACTAAATTTAAATGTTTCTAGCGATATTGGTTCAGTTAATTTAATAGGAACTTTTAATGCGCTAGACATTGAGTTATTGAGAGGTCAATTCAATATAAAAGGAAAAGTTAAAACAGCAACCGTAAATACGTTAGATGGAAACATTTACGTTATTACTAATAGCGCTACAATTGAAGCAAATTCTAATCATGGAGAAATAGAACTAGATGAATTTTCTAATACAACTTCTGTTTGGACATTGACATCAATTCATGGTGATATTAGAGTAATAAATAGCTAATTATATATGAGAAACTTAATATTAACTCTTTTATTAATACTAATAAGTTTCTCAACAAATGCTCAAGCCAACGATACCGAAGCCGCTTTGTACAATGTAGGTTTTGGCGCTGTATTTGGTACTGTACGAGCAATAATTAATAAATCTCCAGATGAGCCTTTAGGTAAAGTGATTAAAAAATCGCTATGGCAAGGTGCTTTAGGAGGTTATATTACTTTTGAGAGTAAACGATTGTTGAGAGAAGCAAGAAGACAAGAACAGTGGGAATATTTTTGGATGGCAAAATTGGTTAATGCTGCAGGTACTTCTATTAAAGAAAATGCTGCATTAAATAAAGATTTTTACGACAGATGGCATTTAAATATTGGATTTAGTAGATTAGAATTTAATACAAAGGATGAGTTCTCTGTAAAATATAAATTGATGCCTGTAGCATTTACTTATACAATTGGCATAGCGTTACAAACAAAATTTGAATTGGAAAAAACATTAAAAACGGGTGAATTTATATTTTCAAGTAATACAGATAGATTCACAGAAACCAATTCTAGAGGTGTAGCTTTTCCTGGAAATATTGTTGTTTACTCTCCTTATATAAATGATTTTAAATTAATAACTCACGAAGTAATTCACTTATATCAATCTAATGATTTTTCTGTTTTTAATACTTACATTAATAAACCTTTGGCACAATGGTCTATAAAAAATAAGACAGTTAATTGGATAAATGAACACCTCTATACAGAATATCATTACTTATTATTAAGACCACTTTATATTATAGAATCAGAACCTATAGAAACGTATTATAATAATTTCCTTGAGCAAGAAGCTGGTTATTTTGGTGGCACGTTACACTAGTTCTAAATATAATCCTATTTTTGTTTTTCAAATTTTTTAGATGTCCTTAAAAAAAGCCTCAATTCTCATCGTTTTAATTCTATTGATTGATCAAATCAGTAAAATTTACATTAAAACCCATTTTCAGTTAGGTGAAGATGTTACTGTTTTTTCTTGGTTTCATATTGCATTTATAGAAAATGACGGCATGGCTTGGGGAACAAAACTGAGTGATTTTACAACCTTAATTTCTGATCGTTCTGCAAAATTGATTTTAACCTTATTTAGAATTGTAGCTGTAACTGGCATTGCCTTTTGGTTGCTAGATGTTATAAAAAAGCAAAAATCTAAAACTTTAATATTTGCTATTTCTATAATATTTGCAGGTGCTTTAGGTAATATTATAGATTCTGTAGTTTATGGAGTGTTGTTTAGTGATAGTGTAATGCAAGTAGCTACATTTTTACCAGAAGGTGGTGGTTATGAAAAGGTTTTTCATGGTAATGTAGTAGACATGTTGCATTTTCCGCTGTGGAGAGGTGCATTGCCTGAATGGTTACCATTAATAGGTGGTAAAATGTTTTCGTTTTTTGACCCTGTTTTTAACGTAGCAGATGTTGCTATTAGTACTGGTATTGGAATTTTAATAGTCTTTAATAAGAAGGCATTTAATTAACTGTTAAGCTGTTTGATTAAACACAGCTTCTAATTCATCAATCTTTACAGGTTTTATAAGGTAGTTTTGTACAGAAGATAAAGATTTTGCCTTTTCAATATCAATAGAATTTATAGAAGAACTAACCACGTAGAGTGTTATTGGGCTATTAAATTTATTCTTAATTTTTGTAAATCGTTCTAAAAATTCCCAACCATCCATTACTGGCATATTAAGGTCTAGTAAAATAACCTCAGGAAGATGTTCTCTTTCAAAATTTTGTAATAATGTTTCAAAATAATCTATACCTTCTTTACCGTCTTTAAAAATGAGAAGGTGGTCACAGAGTTTTTTAGTCTCTATTATTTTTCTCACCAAATTAACATAGATTTTATCATCATCTATAATACAGGCTAGTTTTATTTTTTTCTTCATATTATATTAATTAGAATTTTATTATGAACGTAGTGCCAATATCAGGTTCGCTTTCTACGTGTATTTCTCCATTTAAAGATTCTATTTGGTTTTTTGTTATAAACAAACCAATACCTCTTGCATCTGCATTATAATGAAATGTTTTATACATACCAAAAACTTTATCTCCAAATTTTTCCATGTCTATACCAGAGCCGTTATCAGAGATTTTTAAAACTACGCGATTATGGTTTTTATAGTCTTTAGAGGTACTGATATTAATTATTGGGTCTCGGTCTTTGTGTTTGTATTTAATAGCATTAGTGATTAAATTTAAAAAAATACTATCTAAATACGCAGGAATATATTTAATAAATTTTGCTTTACTAAAATCTGAATTTATGGTAACATTTTTATTTTGAAGAATTTGGTTTATAGACGTAGTAACTTGATCTAGCGTATCAGTAAAATCTACTTTTACTTTAAGCTGATTAGAATTGGTTTGTATACTAACCACTTCATTTAAATGCTCTATAGTAGTATTTAGGCTTTCTGATACGTCTTTAATATTATCTAATAATTCTAATTTTTCTTCTACACTTTCTAAATCGTTTATAAGTTGAACAATTAAAGTTAAATTGCTAGAATGAGATCTTAAGTTGTGAGAGACAATATGTGCAAAATTGAATAATCTAGAATTTTGCGAGGCTACAATTTCTGATGCTTTTTCTAAATTAATTTCCTTCTGTATAATATCATCTATATCTTGAAAAATACCACGTACGCCAATAATTTCTTTATTGGTGTTATAAACAGGTTTGCCTATCGCTCTGGCCCAAAATTTTCTGTTTTTAGAGGTTAACATTAATACTTCTGTATCAAAAGCAATTCCAGATACAGCGCATTCAGAAAAAATATTAGCAATATACTCATGATGTTCTTCTGCATATAATGTCATTGCCATTTTTAATGAAGGAACAAAATCTGAAGGGTATTCTAGTATTTTTTTAGCAATATCATCCCAATAACTTTTTTTATTTTCTAGATCTATAAACCAACTACCTGTAGAGGTCATTGAGGCTGACTCTTGATAATGAAAAATATGTTTGTCTAATTCTTTATTAGGTTTAAATTGCCTTTTAAGGTTGGTTTCCGTCATACTATTGTTAGTTACAACTTAGATTTTGGGTGATATTAGAATACTTGCGCATGCAATATATAAAAATAATACGTTTTATCTGTTTTTTATGCCCTTAATCGATGAAATACTAAAGTTTATTCTTCATTTTATGGTTTAATACCCAACTTCTTAAAAAATCATGATGCTTTTTGAAGTAATTCTAAGTTATTAAAACTGAAATATACAATTGGGAGTCACACAATAATCTAGTTTAATATCATCTTCTGAAGCCTCAATAACGGTATCCTCGGGTTCAAAAAAAGATAATCCAATTTTTAATGATTCAGGTTTGCATTCTGCTAAAAAACGGTCGTAAAAGCCTTTGCCATAACCTATTCTATTTCCGGATGTATCAAAAGCTAAAAGCGGAATAAATATAACTTCTAATTGAGAGGATTTAATTTCTATTCCATCAATTGGTTCAGGAATGTTATAGCAGTTTTTTTTAATTGGTGTATTGTCAGTTAGTAAAAAATGCGTCATAGAGTAGTCTTTAAAATTACTTTTAGAAATGACGATATTTTTATCTTTTCCTGCTAAAATATTTAAGATATAATCTGTATTGATTTCGTTTTGTTCTTCAATAGTTAAGAAAACGTGGTAGAAATTTTTATCCCAAATATTAAGTGATAGTAATTGATTGGCTATTGCAATACTATAGTCATCGATTTGAGTTTTACTAAGGGATTGCCTCAATGTTTTGTATGTCTTTCTTAATTCTTTCTTAGTCACGATTTTACTTTTGTAGAAATATGAAAAATAGCATCGCCTTGGTAAATAATTGGTGATTCATTTATGTTAAAAACATAACCATCATTTGGTGCTTTTACAAAATGATTAAAACTACCATAAGGATCTGTAATATTACCTAAATCATCGCCTTTTTTTACTTCGGCATTTATATGAACAGTAGCTTTAAACATACCTGAGTATTTAGCTCTAATCCATTTACTATCTTCGATATAAACACAAGATTTTTTAGGTTCTGAAACTTTGAATTTTCTGTTTAACATTTGGAGGTGATGTAGCACACGTTTGGTTCCATTTACAGCTGTATTTGTTACTGTATTGTCTATGTGAAATGATTTTCCGCCTTCAAATAAAAGAATAGGAATCCCTAATTTATGGCACGTATTTCTAAAGGATTTATTAAGGTTTTTAGAGTAGTAAACAAAAGGAGCTCCAAAAACTCGAGCTAATTCGTCTAATGTTTTTTCTTTTTTAATGATTCTAATTTGAGAGGCGTTAAATCGATCCGCACCACCTGTATGAAAATCTAAAACCAAATCTGCATGTGGTAAAATTTCGGTAACTAATTTAAATGCAACTCTGCTCGCTAATGATCCACCTTTAATACCTGGAAAGACTCTATTTAGATCACGTCCATCTGGAAATTCGCGATTCATATTTAAAAATCCAAATACATTAATAACAGGAACACAAATAATAGTACCTCGTTTAGGTTTGTTAATGCCTTTTGCAATAATTTGTCGTACAATTTCTACGCCATTAACCTCATCGCCATGTATACCAGCTGTCATTAAAACGGTTGGGCCAGGTTTTTTAGAGCGTTCAATAATCACAGGAACATCAATAGTATTCTGTGTATGTAGTTTTGCTACGTTAAAACTAACCTGAGCACTCTCTCCCAATGCTACTTCTTTACCTAATATATGTAGAATATCTTTTTCACTCATAGAAAAGTACTGCTGTAAAATGGCTATTATTTTTTACTACGCTCAATAAAAGTTATTATCGCTCTAGCTATATTTTTTTGTGTTGCTCCTTCAATGCCCTCTAGACCTGGTGTAGAATTAACTTCTAAAAGTAAAGGACCTCGTTCAGACTGTAACATATCGACACCACAAACGGGTAGCTTTAAAACCTTAGCGGCATTCATGGCTAATTTTAGTTCGTCTACATCTAATTTAATAATATTAGCCGAACCACCTCGATGTAGATTAGAACGAAATTCTCCTTCTTTTCCCTGACGTTTCATGGCTCCAACCACTTGGCCATCTACCACTAAAGCTCTTAAATCGGCTCCTTTGGCTTCTTTAATAAATTCTTGTACAATTACTCTAGCTTGTAATCCATTAAAGGCTTCTAAAACAGATTCCGCAGCATTTTTACTTTCTGCCAATACTACACCTAATCCTTGTGTGCCTTCTAATAGTTTTATAATAACAGGTGTTCCTCCAACATGCTCAATAACTTCTTCTACATCTCTAGAGTAATTAGTGAAAACTGTTTTTGGCATTCCAATTCCTGCCTTACTAAGGCGTTGAAGACTTTTTAGTTTATCTCTAGACCTTAAAATTGCATCCGATGAGGCGATGGTAAACACACCCATTTCTTCAAATTGCCGTACAACAGCACAGCCGTAAAATGTAACAGAAGCGCCAATTCTGGGGATTACAGCATCAACATAATCTAAATAACGATCTCTGTAATATATAGTTGGTTTTTCCTTTTCTATAATGATGTCACATTTTAAAGGGTCAATTATTTCTACCGAATGACCTCTTTTTTCTGCCTCTTCTACAAGTCGCCTTGTTGAATATAGTTCAGGATTTCTAGAGAGAATTACTATGTTCATTTAGTTTGTTTAAAGGATTGGTTTTCTAGATCAACATCAACAATAAATTTGTTTTTTAAAAATTGGCGACCTATTAATACAGGGAACCTCATGTCTTCTCTAGTGCTTAAAGTTAAGTTAATCTTATATGTTTTTCCAAAGAATACCGCAGTTGTTTTAATTTTGTAACGGTTTTCTCTATGGCCATTACTACTTTTTACATCAGTATAAGTATAGGTGTTAAAAACGACCTCGTCGCTTTTAAAGTTAGGATGACCTTTACTTTCAAAAATACAATACAGTTTGCCATCTGTTTCTCTAATTTTAGAGCAATGTATAGCAGAAGTGAATGCACCAGTATCTATTTTAACGTCAATATTACTAAGCTGTAATTCCGGAAAATCGACCTTGTCTACACGTCCCAATACTTTTTTTGTCATAAGTTAAATATTTAAAAAGAGGCGCAAGATATGATAACTTTAAATACTTGTAACTTTAAATTTATAACTTTTATTTACCTTTGGTTATATGCCAGAATCTCCCTTAGAAATACAGATAAAAACATTGCCTCATCAACCAGGTGTATATCAATATTTTGATGCAGATGAGCGAATAATATATGTAGGTAAAGCCAAAGACCTAAAAAAGCGTGTAAGCAGTTATTTTAACAAACATCACGATTATGGAAAAACTCGCGTTTTAGTAAAAAATATAGCTTCGGTAAAGCATATTGTAGTTGAAACAGAAAGTGACGCGCTGTTACTTGAAAATAATCTAATAAAAAAGTATAGACCAAAGTACAATGTTTTATTAAAAGATGATAAATCTTACCCTTGGATTTGTATTAAAAGAGAACGGTTTCCGAGAGTATTTCCAACAAGACGAGTTATAAAAGATGGATCAGAATATTTTGGGCCATATACAAGCATGAAAACCGTAAAAACACTTTTGGGTTTAATAAAAGGTTTATATCAATTAAGGACGTGTAATTACGATTTGTCTGAGTCTAAAATTGAAGCAGGCAAGTATAAAGTTTGCTTAGAATATCATTTAGGAAACTGCAAAGGTGCTTGTGAAGGTTATGAAACGGAAGAAGAATATGATGCAAATATTATTACTATAAGAGAAATTTTGAAAGGAAACTTTAAAGATTCTTTACAACAATTTAAAATTCAAATGAAGCATTATGCAGAAGCTATGCAGTTTGAAGATGCTCAAAAAATAAAAGAAAAATTAGAGGTTTTAGAAAACTACCAAGCTAAATCTACCATAGTAAATCCTAAGATTAGCAATGTCGATGTGTTTTCTATTGTAAGCGATGAAACTTATGCATATGTTAATTTTTTACAACTTAGTTATGGTTCAATAATAAGGTCACATACGTTAGAATTAAAGAAAAAATTACAAGAATCAGATTCAGATCTATTAGAGTTGGCCATTACAGAAATTAGGCAACGATTTAATTCGCGTTCAAAAGAAATTTATGTGCCTTTTCAGGTAAATTTGGGAAGTGACCTAAAGGTAACAGTTCCTAAACTTGGCGATAAAAAAAGTATCTTAGACTTATCTATTAGAAATGCTAAGTATTTTAGAATGGATAAGCTGAAACAGATAAAAATTGTAGATCCAGACAGACATGCTAATAGAATTATGGCACAGATGAAAGCCGATTTACGTTTGTCTAAAGAGCCAAGGCATATAGAGTGTTTTGATAATTCTAATATTCAGGGCACAAATCCTGTGGCAGCATGTGTGGTTTTTAAAAACGGAAAACCGAGTAAAAAAGACTATCGCCATTTTAATATTAAAACAGTTGAAGGGCCTGATGATTTTGCTTCAATGGAAGAAGTGGTTTACAGACGTTACAAACGATTATTAGAGGAAGATGAGGCATTGCCGCAACTTATAATTATTGATGGAGGAAAAGGGCAATTATCATCAGCGTTAAAAAGCTTAGATATCTTAGGATTACGCCAAAAAATCGCTATTATTGGTATAGCAAAACGATTAGAAGAATTATTCTATCCAGATGATCCAATTCCATTATATTTAGATAAGAAGAGTGAAACACTTAAAATAATACAACAATTAAGAAATGAGGCACATCGATTTGGAATTGAGCATCATAGAAATAGAAGGAGCAAAAGTGCACTAACTACAGAGTTAGAAAATATATCTGGTGTTGGAGAGCAGACCATTGTAGATTTAATGAAGCAATTTAAAACCGTAAAACGAATTGCTAATGCGAAGTTAGATGAACTTGAAGCTGTTGTTGGTGTTTCAAGAGCCAATAAAGTCTATAATTATTATCACAAAGAATAATCTAAAAAGATGGATTTTTTACTAAGTATAAAGAACTTAGTAAGTATAGCTAAACCACATGAAAATAAAATACTTCATAATTTTACTGTTACTACTAGCTGTTTTTCCAATACAGGCTCAAGATTCTATTGCAAAAAAGCAACCAAAAGTAGGCTTAGTACTTAGTGGAGGCGGAGCTAAAGGTTTTGCGCATATTGGTGTGTTAAAGGTTATAGATAGTTTGGGTTTAAAGGTAGATTATATTGCTGGTACAAGTATGGGAGCAATTATTGGATCTTTATATGCTTCTGGATACTCAGGCAAGCAGTTAGAAACAATGTTTGAAGCTCAAAATTTCGATGAGTTAATAAATGATGCATTCCCTAGAGGTTCAAAATCTTTTTATGAGAGAGAAAATGCAGACAAGTATGCTGTAACGTTACCGTTTGATAATTTTAGAGTCAGTTTGCCGTCGGCACTTTCTAGAGGGCAAAATGTATATAACTTACTTTATCATTTGATGCTTCCTATTAATCATATAAGTGATTTTGGTAAATTACCAATCCCATTTTTTTGTATTGCTACAGATATAGAAAGTGGAGAATCCTTAATTCTAGAAAAAGGTAAATTAGCAGAGGCAGTCACTGCAAGTGCTGCTTTGCCTTCTTTGTTTCAGCCTGTGGTAATAGGAAATAGAATTCTTGTTGATGGTGGTGTTACTAATAATTTTCCTGTTGAAGAATTGCGAGCAAAAGGTATGGATATTATAATAGGTGTAGACGTACAAGATGCTTTAAAAGATAGAGAGACACTTAAGTCTGCTCCAGATATTCTTTTTCAGATTAGTAATTTCAGGACTATTAATGCTATGAAAAGTAAGACGGAATTAACAGATATCTATGTTAAGCCAGATATTACTAATTATTCAGTAATTTCATTTGATGAAGGAAACAATATTATATCTAATGGAGAAGCCGCAGCAAGAGTAAAACTTTCGGAATTGTTAGCGGTAAAAAATAAACAATTAAATACCACAAAACATAATAAGATTGCGGTATTAGATAGTCTTAAGATTAATAAAATAAGCATTAAAGGAAACGATCGTTATACCAGATCTTATTTGTTAGGTAAATTAAAATTAAAAGGAGCGGAAAAAATAAGTTATTCAGATTTTAAACAAGGTATAAATAGTTTAATAGCAACAAATAATTTTGATACCTTTAGATACCAATTAACACCAACAGAGAATAATACGGAGTATAATCTTTCTGGCAAAGTAACCGAATCTGAGACATCTACATTTTTAAGATTAGGAATTCATTTTGATGAACTATATAAAAGTGCTATCCTCGCTAACTTAACAAAAAAGAAGCTGCTGTTAAATAACGATATTGCTTCGTTAGATATCATTTTAGGCGATAATTCTAGATATAATTTCGATTATTTTATTGATAAAGGATATTATATAAGTTTAGGTCTAAAATCTCGCTATAATCATTTTAATAAAAGTATAAGTCCGTTTTTAGCGCTAGAAGAAACATCTCCTTTATTAGTAGGATTAAATAAATTAGATGCAGAAGTAGCAGATTTTACTAACCAGGTGTATCTGCAAACCATTTTTCAGAAGGATTTTGCATTACGATTAGGTGGCGAATATAGACGCTTTAAAATTACGTCTGAAACTATTATAGAAGACGAACAAGCCGATGAAATAACTTTTGAGAATACAGATTACTTTAGCGTCTATGGAAATTTAATTTACGATGATTATGATAATGCTCATTTCCCTAAAAGTGGATTTTATGTCAATGGCGATTTTCATTTATATTTAAATGCTTCAGGTTTTAACACTAATTTTAAAAGCTTTTCTATTGCTAAAGCAGACTTAGGGTATGCATTTAGTTTTAATGATAAATTAGCATTAAAAACAGAAGTTAACGGAGGATTTAAAATAGGAAGTAAATCTACAACTACCTTAGATTTTGCATTTGGTGGTTATGGTGCAAATTTTATAAATAATTTTTATTCATTTTATGGCTATGATTTTATCTCAATTATTGGTAATAGTTTTGTAAAGTCTACATTTACTTTAGATTATGAGTTTCATAAAGGACATCATTTCCTTGGTGCTGCTAATTTTGCTAATATTGATGATGGTCTTTTTGAATCTGGTCAATTTTTCTCATCACCAGATTATACAGGTTATGCGCTTGGCTATTCTTTAGAGACATTTATTGGACCTTTAGAAGGTAAATTTTCTTATTCGCCAGATACAGGAAATAGTTATTGGTATTTTAATCTTGGATTTTGGTTTTAGAAAAAGCAAGTTTCTGCAATTCTAAAGGTGTTTCAGTATCTCAAATAATTTTTCGATATTTGTAGAACATGAAACCATTCTGGCAAAACATAAAACTTCACTTACACTTCCTTATTAAGAGGAATCCAGAATAGCGCACTTAATTCCTGTTAAGACAGGAATCTCTACAAATTTTGTATCTTTAGATGTAGACTATAGTGAACTGCAAATTACTTTAGTTAACAATATTTTGAATTTTGAACTTTAAACAAAAAGCAAATGCCATTCTATCATAAATTAGGGAAAATTCCACCAAAACGCCACACGCAGTTTAAAAAACCAAATGGCGATTTTTATTACGAGCAATTATTTGGCACCATTGGTTTTGACGGTATGTCTACCAACAGTTACCACGAGCAACGACCAACACAAGTAAAAGACATAATTAAACAATATAGTGTTGCACCTAAAATTGCGAAGGTAAACAATATGCAATCGTATCGTTTACATGGTTTTAAAACAAAGCCAGAGAACGATTATTTAGAGAGTAGAAAAATTGTACTCACTAACAGTGATTGTCATATTATATTGGCTGCACCAAAAGAATCCACAAAAGATTATTTTTATAAAAACACAGATGCAGACGAGCTAATTTTTATTCATAAAGGCACTGGGAAATTAAGAACACACTTAGGAAACTTAGATTTTAAATATGGCGATTATCTTTTAATACCAAGAGGTGTCATTTATAAACTCGATTTTGACACAGAAGACAACCGACTTTTTATTGTAGAATCTCGCAGACCTATTTATACACCAAAACGCTACCGAAACTGGTTTGGTCAGTTGTTAGAACATTCGCCATTTTGTGAGCGCGATTTACGTCAGCCACAAGAGCTAGAAACGTATAATGAATCTGGCGAATTTTTAATTAAAATAAAAAAACAAGGTGATATTTTTGATATGGTCTATGCCTCACATCCTTTTGATGTTGTAGGTTACGACGGTTATAATTATCCATATGCCTTTTCAATTCACGATTTTGAACCTATAACAGGTCGAGTACATCAACCACCACCTGTGCATCAAACCTTTGAGACTGATGCTTTTGTAGTGTGTAGTTTTGTGCCAAGGTTATATGATTATCATCCATTAGCTGTGCCAGCACCATACAACCATAGTAATATAGATAGTGATGAGGTATTGTATTACGTAGATGGCGATTTTATGAGCAGAAACGATATAGCTGCAGGTCATATTTCGTTGCATCCAGCAGGTATTCCTCATGGTCCACATCCTGGAGCAATGGAGCGCAGTATTGGTAAGGTAAAAACAGATGAATTGGCTGTAATGGTAGATACGTTTAAGCCATTACAAGTCACAGAAGAAGCTATGAAAATTGCAGATGAGGATTATTATAAATCTTGGTTAAGCCTATCCTAGCTTTCCCAGAAGGAAGGAATGAGTGATGCGATAATGTATTTTAGAGACAGGAAGTACATAAAGAAAATTTATTTAATTATTAATACAGACTCAGTTGCCCAACAGTGAGAGTTCTTCCCCTTTTTGGGAAGTTAGAAGGGGCTTTTAATTATGAAAGAAATAAAATCAGTAAACTACGGTTTAGAAAAAATATTTGAAGGTGCACAAGATTTTTTACCGCTTTTAGGTACGGATTATGTAGAATTTTATGTTGGTAATGCCAAGCAATCTGCTCACTTTTATAAAACGGCATTTGGTTTTCAGTCGTATGCCTATAAAGGCTTAGAGACAGGTTCTACGGATTCAGTAAGCTATGTTTTAAAGCAAGATAAAATACGTTTAGTGCTAACAACACCATTAAATAGTAAATCTGAAATCAACAATCATATCGTAAAACATGGAGATGGCGTTAAAGTTGTTGCCCTTTGGGTAGAAGATGCACGTAAATCTTACGAAGAAACTACAAAAAGAGGAGCAAAATCATACATGGAGCCAACGGTTGAAAAAGATGAGTTTGGTGAAGTGGTAAGAGCAGGAATTTACACTTATGGAGAAACTGTACATATGTTTGTAGAGCGCAAAAACTATACAGGAACCTTTATGCCAGGTTTTGTAGAGTGGAAGAGTGATTACAATCCAGAACCAGCAGGTCTAAAATATATAGACCATATGGTAGGTAATGTAGGTTGGGGAGAAATGAACACTTGGGTAAAATGGTATGAAGATGTTATGGGCTTTGTGAATTTCTTGTCTTTTGATGACAAGCAGATTCATACAGAGTATTCAGCATTAATGAGTAAGGTGATGAGTAATGGAAATGGCCGAATTAAATTTCCAATTAACGAGCCAGCAGAAGGTAAAAAGCGTTCTCAAATTGAAGAGTATCTAGATTTCTATGAAGGTTCTGGTGTGCAACATATTGCCGTTGCAACAGATGATATTATCTCAACGGTTTCACAGTTAAAATCTAGAGGTGTTGAGTTTTTATCTACACCACCAGAAGAATATTACAGAGCTGTACCAGGTCGTTTAGAAGAGCATAGTCATGCTTTAAGGGAAGATATAGAAACTTTAAAAGGATTGGGAATTATGATTGATGCAGATGAAGAAGGCTACTTACTTCAAATATTTACAAAACCAGTAGAAGACAGACCAACCTTGTTTTTTGAAATAATACAAAGAATGGGAGCACGCGGATTTGGTGCAGGTAATTTTAAAGCCTTATTTGAATCCATTGAGCGTGAGCAAGCCAAAAGAGGGACACTTTAAGTGAATTTTGATGTTTTTTGGGGTTTGGAATAGTAATTGTATTTAAGATAAATGTAACAATAAAAATGCGTTACATTAATTATATTTACAAACTGGAAATTTGAAATAAGTGTGTTAAAAGTTTTATAACTTAGAACTTTATAAAACAAATAACATGTAAGTATCAAAAATCCTTAGACATAAACACATGAAACATTTATTTACTTTCATATTATTTTTTACAGGAATTCAAACCACTAGTGTTGAAAAAGAGCATGCTTTTCAGGATGGCGAGTGGTTTAAATTTGAAATGAGTTATAGTGGGTTTTTAAAAGCCGGAAATGCAACATTAACGCTTAAAGAGTCTAAATTAGATGGAAAAGAAGTATTCCATGTTGTAGGTAAGGGTTGGACAACAGGCGCCATTAAATGGTTTTTTAAAGTAAAAGATCGCTACGAAAGTTATTTTGATAAAAAAACGGGTAAGCCATACAGATTTATTAGAAAAATAGATGAAGGTGGTCATACCAAAGACATCGAAATTAAATTTGATCATGAGAGAAGAAAGGCTGAGGTCTTTAATAAAAAGAAGAAAAAAGTCACTACTGTAACCACCGAACGAGATGTACAGGATATGGTTTCTATGTATTATCATCTAAGAAACAGAATAGATGTTGCATCCTTAAAAAAAGGTGATGAGATTAAAACAAACATGTTTTTTGATGAAGAAAACTACGGTTTTAAACTTAAATATTTGGGTGAAGAAACTATAAAAACCGATTTTGGTAAGGTAAAGACCATGAAATTTAGACCTTATGTAATGGCTGGACGTGTTTTTAAAGAAGAAGAAAGTTTAACATTATGGGTAAGTGCTGATAAAAATAAAATTCCTTTAAAAATTCAAGCAGATTTAGCCGTTGGTTCTTTACGCGCAGAACTTGTTGCATTTAAAGGCTTAAAACACTCCTTTCAAATAAAATATTAAGATTTTTAGTATATGGCAGAACAGGCTAATTACGATGATATAATAAAAGAACTTCAAAAGAAGTACACAAAAATAGATCAAGATACAGACGATCATTTATACGGCTTGCTTTATAGCAAGCCGATTACTTATTGGGATTATATACAAACAGATGCGTTATTAAATCTACAGATTCAACGTACTACTTTGCCAGACGAGATGGTGTTTATTGCCTATCATCAAATTAACGAGTTGATTTTTAAAATGATATTATGGGAAATTTCTCAAGTAGCAGAAAAAGAAAATCTAGATGTTGGTTTTTTTGAAAGTAAACTTATGCGTATTAGTCGCTATTTCGATATGTTATCCACATCATTTAATATTATGAGGGAAGGCATGGAAGTTGAGCAGTATATGAAATTTAGATATACACTAACACCTGCAAGTGGTTTTCAAAGTGCACAATACAGGCTAATAGAATTTGCGTCTACTGAATTGATTAATCTTATAGACTATAGATTTAGAAAAGATATAGATCGAGATACACCTTTTACACATGCGTTTGAACATTTATATTGGCAAGCCGCAGGAAAAGATCATAAAACAGGAAAAAAATCAACGCTTTTAGTTAACTTTGAAAAACGTTATAAAGATGAGTTTTTAAGGTTTATGAAAACCTATAATACTAAGAATCTTTGGACGCGTTTTAAAGAACTTCCGGCAAAAGACCAAAAAAACGAAGAGCTTATAAATGCTATGAAGCATTACGATTATACAGTAAATGTTTCTTGGGTAATGGCTCATTACAATGCTGCTAAACATTATATTGATAGTGGTATTGGTGATGGAGAAGCTACTGGTGGAAGTGATTGGAAAAAATACATGCATCCAAAATACCAGAAACGTATTTTCTTTCCGGAATTGTGGAGTGCAGACGAAATTGAAAATTGGGGAAATAATTTATAATTAGCTTAATTAATGCAGTTAAAACCATTAACCGTAATAGTAGTAATTGCTATAAGTCTTTTTGCTTGTAAGGAAGATAATTCAGCAGAAATAGAATACAATAAAGAACTTGCTGAAATAGTTGAAGAAGAAAAAATCTTAGAATTTGGGTTTGATCGTAAAAACTATGAATTTAAACGAGACACCATTAAGAGTGGTGATACGTTTGGCGTTATTTTAGAACGTAATAATATTGGATATCCTGATATTTTTCAAATTGCTGAAAAAGCAAAAGATACGTTTGATATCAGAAAACTTCAAGTAGGTAAACCATATACTTTACTTTATGCTAAAAAAAATCTAAAGGATAGCATTCAGAAACCAACAACATTTATTTATCAAAATAACTTAGAGGATTATGTTGTTATTGACTTTAGAGATTCCATTCAGGCGTATAAGAGTAAAAAACCCGTTACTTATGTTGAAAAAACAGCGACAGGTATCATAGAGAGTAGTATATCTTCAACTCTAGAAGAAAAGGGATTGAGTCAAAAGTTAGCGTATAAAATGGCAGATGAGATCTATGCTTGGACCATTGATTTTAGACGACTTCAAAAAGGTGACAGATTTAAAGTTATTTATACAGATAAATACATAGATGATACAATTTATGCAGGTATTAAAAATGTAAAAGCCGCATATTTTGAACATAACGGAGATTCTTTATATGCTTTTGAGTTTGAAACAGATCCAGAAAAAGGAATTATAGATTATTTTAATGAGGACGCAAAAAATTTAAGACGTGCATTTTTAAAAGCACCTGTTCAGTTTAGTAGAATTTCTTCAAGATATAATTTAAAAAGACGGATTGCATATTACGGAAATAGAGTAAGACCACATAAGGGAACAGATTTTGCCGCACCAATTGGCACACCAATAATGGCAACAGCAAGCGGAACGGTTGTGGAATCTACAAGACGTGGTGGAAATGGAAAATACGTAAAAATCAGACACAATGACACCTATTCTACACAGTATCTTCATATGAGTAGACAGGCTGTAAAAAAAGGACAGTTTGTTAAACAAGGTGATGTTATTGGTTATATTGGTATGACAGGAAATACAGGAGGTCCTCACGTTTGTTATAGGTTTTGGAAAAACGGAAGACAAGTTGACCCTTTTAAGCAAAAACTCCCAGAGGCCAAACCAATTTCAGATAGTTTAAAAGTAAAATACTTAGAATATATTAAACCTGTAAAACAAAGATTAGATGACATCTTTTTCTTAGAAGCAGAACCGATAATAAAAGAAAATACAATAACTACAGATATACAATAATGGCATTAAAATCAGCTAACCCAACGACAACAGAAGCTTGGAAAAAATTACAAGCGCATTTTGAAACTATTAAACCTCAACATTTAAAAGATATGTTTAATTCTGATGCTAATAGAGCAAATGAATTAACCTTAAGGTGGGAAGATTTTTATGTTGATTTTTCTAAGAACAGAATTACTAAAGAAACTATTGATTTGTTAATTGAATTAGCAAATGAATTAGATTTGAAAAATGCAATTTCAAAATATTTTGAAGGTGATGTAATTAATGCTACTGAGGGAAGAGCTGTTTTACATACAGCTTTAAGAGCGCCAAAAACTGCGGAAGTTTTTGTAGATGGTGAAAATGTTATTCCTGAGGTGCATGAGGTAAAGAAGAAGATAGAAGATTTTACAGATTCTGTTGTTAGTGGTACTCATAAAGGATATTCTGGTAAGGCCATTACAGATGTGGTTAATATAGGTATTGGTGGATCAGATTTAGGGCCAGCTATGGTTGTAGATTCTCTCCAATATTATAAGAATCATTTAAATACACATTTTGTAAGCAATGTAGATGGTGATCATTATCAAGAAGTTGTAAAAAAATTAAACCCAGAGACTACATTGTTTGTAATTGTTTCAAAAACATTTACAACACAAGAAACCCTGTCTAATGCCAATTCTATTAGATCTTGGTTTTTAAAATCACAACCAAAAGAAGCGGTTGCTAATCATTTTGTTGCAGTTTCTACAAATATTGAAAGCGTTAAAAACTTCGGAATAGATGAAGCTAATATTTTTCCAATGAAGGATTGGGTTGGTGGTCGTTTTTCACTTTGGAGTGCTGTAGGCCTTTCTATTAGTTTAGCTGTTGGGTATAAGCATTTTGATAGTCTTTTGGAAGGTGCGCATAAAATGGATATGCATTTTAAAACTGCTGGTTTTGAGGAAAACATTCCGGTTATTTCAGCATTATTAACGGTTTGGTATAATAACTTCTTTAAATCCGAAAGTGAAGCCATTATTCCATATACGCAATACTTAAATCAGTTTGCTACTTATTTACAACAAGGTATAATGGAAAGTAATGGTAAGAGCGTTGATAGAGATGGAAACAAGGTAAACTACCAAACAGGAACTATAATTTGGGGAGAACCTGGTACTAACTCACAACATGCTTTTTTTCAATTAATTCACCAAGGCACAAAACTAATTCCAACTGACTTTATTGGTTATGTGGAGTCTTTATATGGTAATAAAGACCATCATAATAAATTGATGTCTAATTATTTTGCACAAACTGAAGCTTTAATGAATGGTAAAACTGAATCTGAAGTTTTATCAGAATTACAAGGGCAGTCAGCATCAGAAGAAGAAATAAAGCAACTTTTAGCCTTCAAAGTATTTGATGGTAATAAACCTACTACGTCTTTATTAATTCAAAAGTTGTCTCCAGAAAGTTTAGGAAAACTAATAGCTATGTATGAACATAAGATTTTTGTACAAGGTATTATTTGGAATATTTACAGTTATGACCAATTTGGTGTAGAGTTAGGAAAGCAATTAGCCAAATCTATATTAAAAGAGCTAAATGAAGACGTGTCTTCATCTAATCATGATTCATCAACTCAAAGTTTATTAACATTTTACAAGGACAATTGTTAAAAATTGTTAAAAAGTTTTAATAAATAGTACTATGCAAGCATAAAAATTAGGAATTCTATAATTAACTTCGCTTCGCTTAATTGTTAACATTTTCATAATATTACAACTATGAGATTGTTTAATTTTGCACCTAATAAAAACCAATTAACTGAAGTTTTATATGAAAAAATTTAGTCATGTTTTATGTTTTGTTGTTTTAACCTGTTTAACAACATTTGCGTATGCCCAATCCACTATTACGGGTAAAATTATTGATAGTGACATGAGTTCGCCTCTTCCTGGTGCTAATATTATAGTAAAAGGAACTACCAATGGTGCAACTACAAATTTTGATGGTGATTTTACTTTAAAAACTGATTTAAAATCAGGAGAAGTTATAATCTCTTACGTAGGTTTTGTATCTCAAACTATTGCTTTTAATGGAGATACAGACTTAGGAACAATTAAATTAATGTCTAGCAATGTAGGTTTAGACGAAATTATGATTGTGGCTTCTGTTGCTGTAGATAGAAAAACGCCTGTTGCCGTTTCAACTATAAAAGCAGAAGAAATTGCTATTAAGTTAGGTACACAAGAATTTCCTGAAATTTTAAAATCAACTCCTGGTGTTTATGCAACAAGACAAGGTGGTGGATATGGTGACAGTAGAATTAATCTTAGAGGATTTAGTTCAGAAAATGTAGCTGTAATGATTAACGGTGTTCCTGTTAACGACATGGAAAATGGTGCTGTTTATTGGAGTAACTGGGCTGGTTTAGGAGATGTAACCTCTACGATGCAAGTACAAAGAGGTCTTGGAGCATCTAAAATAGCTGTAGCATCTGTTGGTGGTACAATTAATATTATAACAAAAACTACAGATGCAGAACAAGGAGGAAACATTCTTACAAGTATTGCTAATGATGGTTATTTAAAATACGGAATGACTTACTCTACTGGTTTAACTGATAAAGGTTTTGCAGCAACAGTAAGCGCCTCTAAAATTGATGGTGATGGTTATGTTGATGGTACTGAATTTTCAGGATACAATTACTTTTTAAGTTTATCTCAACAAATAAACGATGCGCACAGATTGTCATTTACAGCTTTTGGTGCACAACAAGAACACGGTCAACGTTATAACCGTTCTACTATTGCAGAATTAAAAGATACAGATTCTGGTCCTTTAAAAGCAAATAGAGATTGGGGTTATAAAAATGGTGAAGTATATCATCAATCATATAACTTTTATCACAAGCCTCAAATGTCTATAAATCATTTGTGGAATATTAATGAAAAATCAGCATTATCAACAGCAGTATACGCTTCTTTTGGTTCTGGTGGTGGACGTAGAGATGAAGGTTCTAAAATTGGATCAGATGATTATAGAATAGGGTCTTCTGGGTTAACTCCAATAGATTTTGACAAAGTAATTGAAGAAAATAGAGCAAATGGAGTAAATGGTTCTACAGATATTATTTCTTCTTCTAGAAACTCTCATGAGTGGTATGGTGTATTATCTACTTATAAGAATAAAGTAAATGATGCCTTAACCATTTCTGGTGGTTTAGATGGTCGTTATTATGTTGGGTCTCACTGGTACCAAGTAGATGATTTATTAGGAGGACAATTTTTCTTAGATAATGAAACTGATACTTTTGCTTTTGGTCAGCCTCTTAAAGTTGGTGATAGATATAATAAGGATTATGATGGTATTGTTTTAAGATATGGTCTTTTTGGTCAAGCAGAATACCAAGTAAACGAAGCGGTTAACTTATTTGTAGCTGCAGACGTTTCTAACAGTAACTACAAGCAAGAGGAATTTATGAATAACACTATCACAGGTGATAGATTATCTGAAGCTGTAAACTTTACAGGTTACGGTATTAAAGGTGGTGGTAACTATAACCTTGATGGAAATAATAATGTTTTTGTTAATGTTGGTTATTTTTCTAAAGCACCATTTTTAGATGATGTATTTTTAGATGAAGATGGCATTATACCTAATGAAGATGCTGTAAACGAAAAAGTATTTAGTGCAGAATTAGGATACGGTTTCCGTGGTGAAAAATTAAGTGCTAACGTGAATATTTATTATACTAATTGGTTAGATAAATCATTAGGAGGTTCAATTGGAACAGGTGAAGATTTGTTTTTCTATAACTTACAAGGAATTGATGCATTGCACCAAGGTATTGAAATAGATTTTAGATATAGAGCAACGGATAAATTAACAGTTACAGGTATGGCTTCTTTAGGAGATTGGCAATGGAAGAGCAATGTCTCTGCAGATATTAGAGATCAAGCAGGTGATGTTGTTGATGTAGTTGAAGTTTATGCTGAGGATTTAAAAGTAGGTGACGTTGCACAAACAACATTTGCTTTAGGTGTAGATTATAAATTAGCTGCCAAATCTAATATCTACGTAGATTACAACTTTGCTGGTGATAACTATTCTTCTTACGACGTTACTAACAGAGGTAGTTTAGATTTACCAGATGTTTGGAAACTTCCTGATTTTGGATTATTTGATGTAGGTTTAAGACACAGTTTTGAATTGGGTACATTTAATGCTACATTAATAGGTAAAGTAAATAATGCTTTCAATACAGAATATGTTTCTGATGCTAATGATTTAGACGGAACAGCTTCAACAGCTCAAGTTTATTTTGGTCCTGGAAGAACATATAGTGTTGGATTAAAAGTTAAATTTTAAAAAAAATTGAAAATGAAAAGAATAATTTATTGTTTAGCAGTTTTAGGAATAACCTTAGTAGGTTGTAATCCTATGGAAGATATTTATGATGGATTAGATTCATCAGCTGAGCCTATCGTAGGGTCTGATACTTACACTCTTGTAAGCGATGATTATGACGAACTAGAATTAAGTTATGGTAGCTTTAGTTCTATTGAAGATGCAAAAACTATGCTTCCAGGTTTTTTAGCTGATAAATACCCATTTTGGGGAGAAGGATCTTCAGTTGTAGTTGGTTATGAATTGTATATTGGTAATGCAGAAGGTGTAAGTGATTTTACATATTCAGACATTTATGAATTCACAAACTCGGATTATGCAACAGCAGGTAGTGATGCTTTTGGGTTTTATCCAGATGTAGATGCAACAGATGCAATTCCTGCAATATTAGATGCTCAAGTTGCTGACCCAACAGAAGGACAAATGATATTAGCTAAATACGATCAGTATACAGAAGATCCAGTAGTAGGATTAGCAAATCTTGTTTCTTACAACTTTGCAGGAAGTATGGAAGGATTTACTGTTGGTGAAGAATTTGGAGATGATGAAGTTTGGACTTCACAAACCGGATACGTACAAGGAAATAGTTATTTTGGTGGCCAAGTGGCAAACACAGAATGGTTAGTATCTCCTTCAATTGATTTATCTGCAGAAAGTGATCTTAAATTTCAGATTACTCATGAGCTTGATTATGCTGGTGATGCATCTTTACTTAAAATAATGGTTTCTACTGATTATACAGGTGATGTTTTAACAACAACTTGGGATGAAATTATATTAGCAAATCCTGCTACAGGAGATATGGCTTCTTCAGAAGATTACGATTTTTCTGCTTACGATGGTGAAACTATTAATGTAGCTTTTAAATATGAGTCTACAGATTCAGACGCAGGACGATGGAGAATAGAAAGTATGGCTATTAAAACTTTAGGAGCAACTGGTGATACTAATTCTAAAGGAGAATACTTTATGTATACAGGTGGTTCTTGGGAAGCTGTTGACGGTGTTTATTACTTAAGTTCTAAAGATTTTGATTCTATGGGAGAAGGTTATAATCAACCAGGTCAATATGATAACTTTGGTAGTTCTGTACCACCAGATAATTATTTACCAACTTTCTTAAGTTTAAACTTTCCTTATGCGCAAGAGGATGAAGAGTTATTTGTAATTTACGATTATTACTCTAGTTCTTCAGGAGCACAAATAAGAGGTAACTTATATACTGTAACTGATGGAGAATTTGTTGGACACGAATCTACTATTTCTACAACATTACAGTTTGGTTATGAAGACGGTGTTTGGGTTCCAGATAATACTATTAGATACACATTAACTGCAGATGATTATGCATTAATTGCTACTGAATTAGCTGACACTTATCCTAATGCTACCGCAAGTATGAGTAACTACGGGAATATGGATAGAAGAGCTGGTAATGCAGCAGAGTGGACAAACCCAATGGTTTTAGAAGCTGTAGCTATTGTACTAGATGAAGTTGACCCATCCGCAGCTGAAGAGCAAAAGTATATTGTTACTATAGAAATATACAACGGTAGTAATACCACAGAAGACTTTGCTGTTATCAAAATGGATGGAGCATGGGTTTACCAAGACTAAGGTAAATACAGAATTGTTTCTATAAATAAAAAAATGCCACTGAATTTCAGTGGCATTTTTTTATTGTTTTAAACGTATTTTATTCTTTCCATTTTATTCTTTCCATTTTACACTTTCCATAATATGCTTAATATCCTTTTTTAAATACTCTGCTGCTGGATATATAGAATCGTAATTAGGTTTAGCATAGAAGTATAATGAGCCACTTAAAAAGTGCTTAATACTATCTGTTACGTAGAATTGAGATTGTGATGCAGCATCGCCTCCAATTTCATATAGCATACCAAAAACCTTATTTTCTTTATTTTCAAAAAGATTACTAGAAATTTCATCTGCTTTTATAGTATGTTTTTGGGTAAGGTTCTGTGCATCCCTTAATAAACTATCTAAATTTCCATTCTTTACTTCTTTATAAGTTAGGTAAATAGTAGCTTTTAAAGCAGGATACTTAATATCTACACCGTTAGAAGTTGCTGTTGATTTTACTTCACTAATAGAATTAGCAAGTGTATTCTTTTCAAATGAGAATGGCAACGGAACTATTGCCTTTACATAGTCTGCATTAGGGTATTCGAGTCTTAAATATCCTTTAGGTTTTGGTAATGTATCATTACCACAACTACTGAGCATAAAGAGACTTAAAATAGGAATAACTAATCGTTTCATTTGTTTAGGTTTAATTATTTTATCAGTCAAATGTATTTGTTTTTAGCACAGTTTTAATACAAATGCCTTATTCTGGTTGATTTGATAAAGAGAGTTTAATTTGTTTAATGCGTTTTCGTTCTAAAGATTCTATAGTAAAAACGTAATTTTCAAAATTTATTTTACTTCCTATTCTAGGAAAACCTCCTGAAATCTCTAATACAAATCCTGCTAGGGTTTCAGCATCTCCCTTTTTGGCTTCAAAAAATTCTACATCGTCATTAATACCTACTATTTTGTAAACATCTTTGAGTGGTGTTTTGCCTTCAAAACTATAATTATAATTGTCTAGTTTAGTGTAAATGAGGTCTTCATCATCGTATTCATCACTAATATCACCTACTATTTCTTCAATAATGTCTTCGAGAGAAACTAAACCAGAAGTTCCGCCATATTCATCAACGACCACAGCGAGGTGAACTTTTTTGGTTTGAAACTCTACCATTAAATCATCTAACTTCTTGTTTTCTGGTACAAAGAAGGGTTCGCGCAAGATGGTTGTCCAATCAAAGGTTTTTTTGTTGAGGTGTGGCAGAAGGTCCTTTACATAGAGTACGCCTTTTATGGTATCAATACTTTCTTCATAAACAGGAATTCTTGAATATCCATTTTCAATTATTTGTTTAATAATAGTTTCAAAAGGTGTTTCTATACTTAAGGCAAATAAATCCATTCTAGGACGCATTACTTGCTTAGTATCTGTATTTCCAAATGAAACAATACTTTGTAAGATTTTTTGTTCTTCTTGTGTGGTGTCTTCGTCATTGGTTAATTCTAATGCTTGTGATAATTGATCAACACTAAGATTAGAGCGTTGTTTTCCAAATCTATTTTGAATTAGAATAGTTACATATCGCATGGGAAGACTTAATGGTGAGAAGACAACATCTAAGACTTTTAATGGTCTGGCCATAAAGGATGAGAATGTTGCACTATTTCTACTAGCGTAAATTTTTGGAATAATTTCTCCAAATAATAGAATTAAAAAAGTTGCAGAAACAACTTCAAGTAAAAACCTAATTAAAGAATTTGTAATGCTATCAAAAATCGTTTCTCCTATAAAAGCAAATAGGAGTACAACCGCAATGTTTATAAAATTATTGGCCACTAATATAGTTGCTAATAACTTTTTAGGTCGTTCTAAAAGTGAAGCAATAATTTTCATTGCTGGGACTTCATTTTCTAAACCTTCATTTAAGTCAGACTTTGTAAGCGAAAACAAAGCAACTTCTGCTCCAGAGATTAGAGCCGAGCAAATTAGTAAAACAACAAGCAAAACGATACTCGTAAAAAACGAGGTGCTAATAATTAAAGAATTTATAATTAAAACCGTGGGTTCTGGGTCCAAGATACTTTTAGATTAGAAATTAAAATGGTAAATCATCATCGCCTTCTGGCATTGTATCAGTAGGTGCAGTTGGTTGTGATTGAGGCTTAGCGTTTGCTGCACTTGGCTTATGTGATTGTTGTTGGTCGTTTTTAGGAGTTAAAAATGTAAATTCATCACATTGAATTTCAGTAGAGTAGCGTTCCATACCTTTGTCGTCTGTCCACTTTCTAGTTTTTATTCGTCCTTCTATATATATCTTATCGCCTTTAGATAAGTATTTTTCGCAAATTTCAGCAGCTTTATTTCTAACTACAATATTGTGCCATTCCGTGTTTGTAACGCGCTCATTGGTTTGCTTATTAACATAAGATTCACTGGTTGCAATAGGGAAACGACCAATACAATTCTTATCATCAAAATAATGCATTTTTACGTCATCACCTAAGTTACCTATTAGCATTACTTTATTTAACGTTCCAGCCATAATTAATTCATTTTAAGTTGCAAAGTTACTGTTTTTGCTATCACTAGTTTAAAAGTAATAAAAAAATGTGATTTCTTTAAGATTCAAAAAAGTAATAAGATATCATTTAAAACTAAAATGATTAATAAAATCACTGATAAGTACTGGAGTAGGATAATTAGTTATAGAATCTAAAGGAATAGCAGTTTGAGGTAGTTTATTAACTTCTATAATCCAAAATTTGGTATAAAGATGTTGATGCGATAATTTATGCACAATATCGCTTTCATTATATAAGGAATAATCAAATTTTAAAGTCTTTAAAAGGGAGTTGTCAATATTCAAAAGCTGAAATTCTTCGGAAGAGAGGCTTTTTTCAGACTCTATTAATGGAAATTGATATAAGTTTTGCCATATGCCTTTATGGGTTCTTTTTTCAAATAGAATTCTATTCTCAGAATCTATACAAACTAAAAAATTAAAATATTTAGTAGTTACTTTAGTTTTGTTCAATTTTACTGGCAGTGTTTCAACTGAATTTTTTTGAAGAGCCACACAGCTTGTCTCAAAAGGACAATTAGTACAATTGGGATTTTTAGGTTTACAATGTAACGCACCAAACTCCATTATAGCTTGGTTGTAAACATCTGGTTTTTTAGTATCTATTAATTGAGTCGCTAATTTTTTAAATTCTTTAATTCCTGTAGTTGAGTTTATAGGAGTATCAATTCCGAAGTACCGAGCAAGAACACGGTAAACATTACCATCTACAACAGCAGCGATTTCATTAAAAGCAATAGAAGAAATGGCACTAGCTGTATAATCACCAACACCTTTTAATTTAAGTAAGTCCTTATAATTATTAGGAAATTCTCCATTTAACTCATTTGCAATATATTTAGCTGTAGCATGAAGATTTCTAGCTCTAGAATAATAACCTAGACCTTGCCATAATTTTAAGACCTCAGTTTCTGATGCTGCAGCAAGATCAAAAATTGTTGGGTATTTTGCGGTAAAAGCAACGTAATATGGTAGACCTTGCTTTACTTGAGTTTGCTGTAAAATGATTTCTGAAAGCCAGATATTATACGGATTTTTTGTTTTCCGCCAAGGCAATTCTCTCTTGTTAATTGAGTACCAGTTAATTAGTTTAGATTTGAAATCCATTTTCATTTTTAAGTGTGAAAGCAAAATTAATTGTTTATAACCTTAAATTTTAATTAATTACGTTTGAAATATTGAAATTAAATTACCTATATTTGCAATCCCTTAGAATTTTATATAGTAACCCTAAAACTAATAATAATGACAAAAGCCGATTTGGTAGCAAAAATATCTGACAAGTTAGGTATTGAAAAAGGTGACGTTCAAGCAACGGTTGAGACCTTTATGGAAGAAGTAAAAACATCTTTAGAAAGCGGAGACAACGTTTATTTAAGAGGTTTCGGAAGTTTCATCATTAAAACAAGAGCTGAAAAAACAGGTCGTAATATTTCAAAGAATACTACAATAAAAATTCCAGCTCATAACATACCAGCATTTAAACCTGCTAAAGTATTTTTAGAAGGTGTTAAATCTAATGTAGAGGTTAACTAAGAAAGCATTTAAAACAAAATATTAATTAAAAGCATTATTTATTATGCCAAGTGGTAAAAAAAGAAAAAGACACAAGGTAGCGACGCACAAGCGTAAAAAACGTAGACGTGCTAATCGTCACAAGAAAAAATAAATTGTTAAAAGTAGTTTTATAAGCTACTTTTTTCAGTTTTAAAGAAACGTTCTTTGATATAGAATTGACAGCATTTAATAGAGTGTTGTTAGATTTGTTGGATTCCCGATATTAATCGGGACCTGTGTCAAATAATTTAGTAAAATCCATCTATCTCAATAAAGAGTTAGATATAAATTAACATTATGAACAAAGAATTAATCGTAAGATCGAGTTCAGATATTGTTGATTTTGCCTTATTAAAAGATGGAAAACTTATTGAATTACATAAAGACGAAGAGGATAACAACTTTGCAGTTGGTGATATTTTTATTGCCAAAATACGTAAAGTTATTCCTGGTTTAAACGCTGCGTTTGTAAACGTTGGCTATGAAAAAGATGGTTTTTTACACTATCATGATCTTGGACCGCAATTGCCTTCTCTTTTAAAATTCATTAAACGTGTAAGCACAGGGAAACTTAAGGATTATACCCTTAAAGACTTTCCGATGGAGAAAGATTTAGATAAAAATGGTAGCATTGCAAATGCTATAAAATCTAATCAATCTTTATTAGTACAAGTAGTAAAAGAACCAATCTCTACAAAGGGACCTCGCATTAGTTCAGAATTGTCTATTGCAGGAAGATACATTGTCTTAGTGCCTTTTTCTAATCGTATTTCAATCTCTCAAAAAATTGAATCACAAGAAGAAAAAGACCGCTTAAAAAGACTCGTAAAAAGTATTACACCTAAGGGATTTGGAGTTATTATACGTACTGTAGCAGAAGGCAAGAAAGTTGCCGAGCTCGATAATGATTTACAAAATTTGCTGAATCGATGGACAGCAATGTGTAAAAAGTTGTACAAAGTACATCACCCAACTAAAGTATTGGGAGAAATGAATAAAGCATCCTCAATTTTAAGGGATATTTTTAATGATTCATTCTCTGGTATTGTTGTAGATGATGAAGAATTGTACATACAAGTAAAAGATTACGTGCAGCAAATTGCACCGAACAAAGAGTCTATAGTAAAATACTATAAGAATGGTGTTCCTATTTTTGAAAAATTTGGCATTGAACGCCAAATAAAAACATCATTCGGACGAACCGTATCTATGGCAAAAGGCGCCTATTTGGTAATAGAACATACCGAAGCCCTTCATGTTGTAGATGTAAACAGTGGTAATCGCTCTAATAAAGAGAAGAACCAAGAAGATACTGCCTTAGAAGTTAATATGATTTCTGCCCAAGAAATTGCTCGCCAATTACGTTTACGTGATATGGGAGGAATTATAGTTATCGATTTTATAGATATGGGCAAAGCAGAGAACAGAAAAAAGCTTTATAATTATCTTAGAGATGAGATGAAAGATGATAAAGCAAAGCACAAAATATTGCCGCCGAGTAAGTTTGGTTTAGTGCAAATAACCAGACAACGCGTTAGGCCAGAACGCAATATTAAAACGAAAGAAGAAAACCCTAATCTCATAGGAGGTGATGAAATTGAAGCACCAATTAAAGTGATTGAACGCATTAATCAAGACCTAGAGCGTGTTTTCAAAAAAGACTATAAAAAGGTAACTCTTAATACACACCCTTTTATAGCAGCCTTTTTAACCAAAGGGTTTCCATCAGTACGTTCAAAGTGGTTTATTGAACACAAAAAATGGGTAAAAGTTTTACCTAGAGATGCTTACACTTATCTTGAATATCATTTTTTTGACAAAAATGGTGACAAAATTAAATAATATCTATTAGAAAAGCCCAATTGAGAAATCAATTGGGCTTTTTGTTTTTAAAATAATTCTTTTATTATTTATAGCGTCTTTTTGTATTCCAAACCATTGAATTTGTCTTACCAAATTTTATTGTTCTTGTTCCGACTTTACTTTCTGCTGCTATTCTGTTATTCGTTTTCATAATTTTTAATTTTAATGGGGTTTTTAAAACGGATGCAAATTTACACAGCTTATGAGGTATAGAAAACAACGTATTTAATATACTTATACACTATTTTAACCTTGTTTGGTTTTTTTTAACACAAATAAAGTAAAAATAAAATACTTATCTAAAAGCTTAACTAAAAGAATCAGTTAAACGTTTTATTTTATGAAAAGGAAATATAAACATTTAGAACAAATAATATAGGATAGAGAACTTATACCATTAGGTTTAGTATTACTTGTTCTTATTCATAATTATTAAGGTTATTTACTCTAGGTGAAAACAAAAAAAGTTCTGATTTCACAGAACTTCTTTTGTTTAATATATTATACAGTCAATATTATTGAGCTCTAAAATCAACTTAGCTTATACCATTTTTAGTAAATAAGGTTAATTTTTATAAAAAATTAATCTCTACCTCCAAATACTTGAAGAGCCCAATACAATAAAGACGCTAATGCACCAATGGCAGCAACTAAATAAGTTCTTGCAGCCCATTTTAGTGCGTCTTCAGATCCTTTATATTCTTCAGGCGTTACCATATTTTTAGCTTTTAACCATGCTAAAGCTCTGTTACTGGCATCATATTCTACAGGTAATGTTATAAAGCTAAATAGTGTAGCAAATCCCATAAATAATAATCCTGCTACCGCAACCCAATAGCCTAAGCCTACTCCTGCAGCAGCACCTAATACTAAGCCACCAATGACTAGCCATTGCGACATACCAGACGTAACACTTACAATTGGTACTAGAGCAGATCGCATACCTAATGCACTATACGCTTGTGCATGTTGTACTGCGTGTCCACACTCGTGAGCTGCTACTGCAGCTGAAGCGGCATTGCGCTGGTTGTAAACGGATTCACTTAAGTTTACCGTTTTATTTCTAGGGTTATAATGATCTGTTAATTGTCCTGGTGTAGAAATCACTTCTACATCATAAATACCATTATCAGCTAACATTTTTTCTGCAATTTCTCTACCAGATAAACCATTGCGCAACTGCACTTTAGAATACTTAGTGAATTTACGTTTAAGTTGATTACTCACTAGCCAGCTTACTAAAGCAATAGCGCCAATTAGTATGTAATATCCCATCATTCCGTTCATAATATGTAATTTTAATTTATGTAAATTTAATAAATGAATAGCAAATAATAAGCCAAATTAAAGTTAAGAACTAAAATTTGGCTTTTGTCATATATTAATATGTCAAGTATGCAGTTTACATAGCGTCTACAGACCAATTAAATGCTTCAGCAATTTCTTCATATACTATTTTGCCATTTACTACATTTAAGCCTTTAGCTAACATTGGGTCTTTTTCACAGGCTTTTTCCCATCCTTGGTTTGCTAAACGAATTACGTAAGGTAACGTTACATTAGTTAAAGCTAAAGTTGATGTATATGGCACAGCTCCTGGCATATTTGCAACACAGTAATGTACTACATCATCAATGATATACGTTGGGTCTTCATGCGTAGTAGCTTTTGTAGTTTCCATACAACCACCTTGATCTACAGCGACGTCTACTAAAACAGTACCTGGACGCATATCCTTAAGCATATCTCTTTTTATTAATTTAGGCGCTTTAGCTCCTTTAAGTAAAACACCTCCAACAATTAAATCGTGATCTTTTATACGTTTTCTAATATTGTATTCACTAGAAAATTCGGTAACTACATGGCTAGGCATTACATCATTAACATAACGTAATTGTTTCATATTAATATCCATAACGGTAACATGTGCACCTAAACCAGCAGCCATTTTTGCAGCTTGTATACCAACAACACCTGCACCTAATACAAGTACTCGTCCTGGAGGCACACCAGGCACACCACCTAACAATACTCCACGTCCTTTAATAGGCTTTTCTAAATATTTTGCACCTTGCTGTATGGCCATTCTTCCGGCAACTTCAGACATTGGTGTTAATAATGGTAAAGAACCATCTTTATCTTCTACTGTTTCATAAGCAATACAAACCGCTTTACTTTTTAACATCGCTTTAGTTAAAGGTTCACTAGAAGCAAAATGAAAATATGTAAATACTACATGATGCGATTGTATTAAAGGGTACTCTTCTTCAATTGGTTCTTTTACTTTTACAATCATATCGCTAGAAGCATAAACTTCTTCAATTGTATCTAACACAATAGCTCCAACATCTATATAGTCTAAGTCTGAAAAACCACTGCCATAACCAGCATCTTTTTGTACGTAAACGACATGTTTGTTTTTAGTTAATTCAAAAACGCCAGCTGGTGTCATACCAACCCTGTTTTCATTGTTTTTAATTTCCTTTGGGACTCCGATTTTCATTTTTTTGTAGATTTTGTGATTAATAGCAATCGAAAATTACTATTAATAAATCTGTTCTTCCAAATTTGAATGTTAATTTGAAATGATTTTTACGGAATTAATATTTTTGAGTTAATATTTTGAATATTTCTAAATTAAGTATTGATTTTCAGGGCAATATGATATTCGTTGAAAGTTTAATAGTTTCGATAACCTGAAATAGTCTATAACCTGAATAAAAGGTTAAAAAAGGGATTTGGTATAATGAGGTTATTAATACTAAATTGTAAAAAACAGTTTTACTCTTACGGACGAGATTGATTTTGTATTTATTGAGTTACGTTATTTCGAGAAGCTAAAGCTATTAATCTTTGCTTGGTGTTATTAAGGTTTTAACGACTCGACCATCTTTAAAGATTATAGTAAGCTGTTTAACGTCACCATTATCAAATACTGCACGTATACCAACATAATAGTTAAATTTATCGACCTCCTGATAATTAGACTCTTTTGGATAACCTAATTGTTGCAGTACTTCTCTTTTTGTGTTATTAATAAACAGATTCCTATCTATGATATCATCTAATATTTGGTAGCGCTCGGTGGGACTTTTTTTCCAACGTTCTTCAGTAAAACGTTTATCAAAGAAGTAAATTAAAGTGGTTGCTAAAACAAATGAAGAAAAAAATATTAAACCAATTTGGTTAATTTGATTATTACGATAGTCAAAATAATCCTTTAAGCCTTTGCGCTTCTTTTTTGTTGCTGGTTTTTCAGTTGATGGCTTATCTAAATACATAATATTACTCTTTTAGAAGTTCAGAGTAACTAAGAAAATATTCTTCTACGCAAGGCGTCATAGCATGCGGATAATTAGGAATAAGAATCACACCTTCTGAAGTTAGATTCCATGTTTTGTATTGCCAATAACTGTTGTCAACAAAAGTTTCGCATTCTTCATCTTGTACGTCATTTTCTGAATGTTGGTATTTGTCTTTTAATTTCTGAAAAAAATCCACTTTTGGGTATATCAATTCAATATCTTCAACTACCTCTAATGTTTCAAGATTAAATGTATAACCAACATTGCCATGAGATGGATGTGCGCCACCACAATACACGCTGTAATGTTTTAAATAGCTTATAAAATTATTATTAACCAAGTTAACGTCATAACTAATCTCAAACCAAGAATTGCAATCTAATTTGTCCTTAGCATCTGAAAGATGAATAGCATCTAAAATAGGATTGAACGTATCTCGTTGTGCTTTTGTAAAACCGTTGCCTAATCTAAATAAAGGCAATTTAGAATAGTATTCTGTAAACCAAACCAACTGCTTATCGTTGTAGTTAACAACACTATCTTTTACAAAGGTTAGTTTAGGGTTTCTAAAGTCTTCTAATGATTCTTGGCTGGTTTCGGTTAAAGCGACTTTAAAAGTTTTGTCTTTTAATTGTAGGGTTCCAATGAGTTGGTTTTTCTTTTTCTTTAATTCGAATACTTCATCCGCATCAAAAACTTTTTCTGGCGTAAAATAGTAATCATCAATTAACGTGACGCTTTCGTTGTTATAACTCCCAGAAATAGGAATGCTAATTAATTTAGAATCGTAAAAATAGAAACCTTCTAATTCTCCTGAAGTTGTGTCGTTTGCGTTTGGATAAACTGTAACTTCTAAATGAATAGGATAATTGCCAACAGTACCAACATAACTTTGAGACCAACCAATAATCGGCAGCAAAGTTATGATGATATGTTTTAAAAGTTTATCCAACAATATTTACAATTTTGCCAGGAACTACAATTATCTTTTTAGGTGTTCTACCATCTAATTGCGCTATGGTTTTCTCGTGAGCCATTACGGTTTTTTCAATCTCGTCTTTAGACATATCCATTGGTAACTCTAAGGTAAAACGCATTTTACCGTTAAACGAAATTGGATATTTTTTACTGCTTTCTACTAAATGACTGGCTTCAAATTTTGGAAAATCAACCGTTGATATAGAACCATCATGTCCTAGTTGACTCCATAATTCTTCTGCAATATGTGGTGCGTAAGGCGAAATTAAAACCAATAAAGGTTCAAGAATTTCTTTACTTGTACACTTTTGAGCAGTTAACTCGTTTACAGCAATCATAAAGGTAGAAACAGAGGTGTTAAAAGAGAAATTCTCAATATCTTCTTCTACTTTCTTTATGGTTTTGTGTAATGTTTTTAGGTTGTCTTTAGTTGGTTCCGCAGCATTTACTTTTAAACCGTTTTCATTGACAAACAGTTTCCAAAGTTTTTTAAGAAAACCATGAACACCAGTTATACCAGCTGTATTCCAAGGTTTGTATTGCTCTAATGGTCCAAGAAACATCTCGTATAAACGTAAACTGTCTGCACCATAATCTGCTACAATATCATCAGGATTAACAACATTGTATTTGGATTTGGACATTTTTTCGACTTCTCGAAGAACAATAATTTTATCTTCTATGAATTTTGCATGTTTGAATTCTGCTCTCCAATTTCTAAACTTAGAAATATCTAATTCATCAGATGCATTTACAAAATTAACATCTACATGTACTTTACTAAATGTAGGAGTTTCTGTTCCTGTAACAGCTAATATTCTTTTCGAAGCCTCTTCATTTGTTTCAGAATTTAAAAAAGCATCAACTAAATTTTTGGAAATAAAAACGTCTCGTCTTTCATTAACTCTATAAACGAAAGCACTAGTTCCCAAAATCATGCCTTGGTTAATCAACTTTTTAAAAGGCTCTTCAACATTAACAAAACCTCTATCTTTTAAAAGTTTTACCCAAAAACGAGAGTACAATAAATGACCAGTTGCGTGTTCGCTTCCACCAATGTATAAATCAACATTTTCCCAATAATTCAATGCATCTTCAGTTGCAAAAACACCATCTCTATTGGCTGCATCTTCCATATAGCGGAAGAAATACCAAGAACTTCCTGCCCAACCTGGCATGGTGTTGAGTTCTAAAGGAAATACAGTTTTGTGGTCTATCAACTCATTGTTAACAACTAAAGACTGAGTGGTATCCCAAGCCCAAACGTCTGCACGTCCTAAAGGTGGTTCGCCTTCTTCGGTTGGTAAATATTTTTCTACTTCTGGTAATTTAATTGGTAAATGTTCAGCATCTATCATTTGTGGCATGCCATTTACATAATACACTGGGAACGGTTCACCCCAATAACGTTGACGAGAAAATACAGCATCTCGTAATCTGTAATTGGTTTTACCTTCGCCTTGTTGCAATTGTTCAAGCTCGTAAATAGCACGTTTACTTGCTTTTTTGTAGTTCATGCCGTTAAGGAAATCACTATTAGCAATTTTTACATTGTCTTTAGAAGTAAATGCCTCCTCTAACTCCTCCGAAGGAGGAGAATTCTCACTAGAACCTTTAATACTTGATAAATCAAAAATGTTAGGAATTGGAATTCCGAAGTGCTTTGCAAAATCAAAATCACGTTGGTCGCCACAAGGTACAGCCATAACTGCTCCTGTTCCGTAGCTTGCTAGTACGTAATCGCCAATCCAGATAGGAATCGGTTCTTTAGAAAACGGATGTTCTGCATAAGCACCAGTAAACACACCAGAAATGGTTTTTACATCTGCCATTCTATCGCGTTCGCTTCGTTTTGCTGTTTTTTCTATGTACGCTTCAACGTCTGCTTTTTGTTCTGCTGTAGTTATTTGTGATACTAACTCATGTTCTGGTGCAAGGGTCATAAATGACACACCGAAAATGGTATCTGGTCTTGTTGTGAAAACCGAAATAGTATGAGATTCCTCGTCGCTTTGCTCTGTCGGAATGACATTAAAAGTAACAGAGGCTCCAACTGATTTTCCTATCCAGTTTTTCTGAATGTCTTTTAAAGCATCTGTCCAATCAACCGTATCTAAACCTTGTAACAAACGTTCTGCATAAGCCGAAATTCGCATGCTCCATTGGGTCATTTTTTTACGTACCACAGGATGTCCTCCTCGTTCTGAAACGCCATTTACAATTTCGTCGTTAGCTAAAACGGTTCCTAAAGCTGGGCACCAGTTAACTTCGGTTTCCGCTAAATAGGTTAATCTGTATTTTAATAATACTTCTTGTTTTTCAACTTCAGAAAAAGCGTTCCATTCTGCTGCAGTAAAGGGTTCAATGTTTTCATCACAAGCTGCATTTACGGTTGTATTTCCTTCAGCTTCAAATTTTGAAACTAAAGTTTTTATATCTTCAGCTTTATTAGAATCATTATTATACCAAGATTCAAATAATTGAATAAAAATCCACTGTGTCCATTTGTAATATTCAGGATTACTAGTTCTTACTTCTCGACTCCAATCAAAAGAAAAACCAATTTGATCTAATTGTCTTCTGTAGGTTGCAATATTGGTTTCGGTTGTAATTGCAGGATGCTGACCTGTTTGTATAGCATATTGTTCTGCTGGTAACCCAAAACTATCGTAACCTTGAGGATGTAAAACGTTAAAACCCTTATGACGTTTATAACGTGCATAAATATCACTAGCAATATAGCCTAATGGATGACCAACATGTAAACCTGCACCAGAAGGATAAGGAAACATATCTAATACGTAGTATTTTGGTTTGTTGCTGGTATTTGAAGCTTTAAACGTTTGGTTTTTTGCCCAGTAGTCTTGCCATTTTTTTTCAATGGTATTGAAATCGTACATCATTATTTTTTTCGCCTTGTATTGATGTCGCAAATTTAAACTTATTGACTGATAATTAAAGGGCGAAGCGCAAAAATTATAGTTTCTATACCTTTCAAAATTATAGAGATTATTACTTGCATCGTTATAATATTTATTAATTTCGTGATACATTATTTAAGTGGGTAAAAATGAGTGAAAAATTTGAAACTATTCTTTTAGAACATGAGACTTTAAACAAGCTTATCACAGAAAAAGACCTTAATACGTTTGTTAAATTTCCATCTTTTGATACGTTTAGTACCGAATTTATTGATTGGTTAAGTCCAAAATATTACGAAGTTTTTGTTGAAATATACAATACGCATTTAGGTACAAAGAAAGAAGCAAAGGTTGTTAGGCTAATTAATTCTACTTGGTTTTGCAATGCAGAAACAACAAATCGAATTGTAGAATTTTTATCTGAGCGTTTAGATGCTACGGTAGAATTATCTAAACAATTGAATAAAAAAATTAAAGGAAATAAAAACCTTGAAGACATTATTAATGTCAGTGCAGCAATGGTAAACAATGTTTTAAATTACATTAATAAGGCCATTTTTGAAAAAAATCATCCTGCGATTATAGAGAAAAAGAATGAAATTTTAGATAATAGCTTGGCGGTTTGCGAAGAGCTAAAACAATATAAAGCCTCTAGCGAAGTAGAATTTACAATGTTTAATGGTATTTTAGACCGATTAAAAAGTATTAAATTAAACGATGTACAATCTGCACGTTACCAGGCTTGTCTTAGTAAATCTAAGTCATCTTCTAATAAATACCTAGTAGTAACCGTTATTCTTGTTGTATTATTTATAATTAGAATGATAGTAAGGTTTGTGAATTAAACAAATAATATTTTACAGAATTAATATATGGCATCATCTTTTGACAAATACCAAAAACGTAAACTAATATCTTCTTACGTATCTGTGGTGATAAGTATTGCATTGGTATTATTTCTTTTAGGCTGTTTAGGGCTTTTAGTAATTAACTCTAAAAAAGTAGCTGACCACTTTAAAGAACAGGTGGTAATGACTATTTATTTAAATGACACAGCAAAAGAAGTAGAAGTCAATCAGCTAAAAAAGAGTTTAGCAATGGCAGACTATACTAAAGATGCAATATATGTATCTAAAGAAGAAGCAGCTGAGTTTATGAAAGCTGAAACAGGTGAAGACTTTATGGATTTTGTAGGATATAATCCGCTTAAAAATTCAATAGATGTACATTTAAAAGCCGATTTTGTAACCACAGAACAATTAACAGAAATTACAGACAGCTTGTCTAATAAAGCTTTTATTGAAGAAATTAGATATGATAATGATTTGGTTGAGTTGATGAATGATAATGTGAAAAAAATCACTTTTTGGGTTCTACTTATTAGTGGATTATTTACGTTAATTGCTGTTTTATTAATTAATAGTTCTATCCGTTTGGCTGTATATTCTAAACGATTTATTATTAAAACCATGCAAATGGTTGGCGCAACAAAGCGTTTTATACGTAGACCATTTGTTTGGAAAAGTGTTCAATTAGGAATCATTGGTGCTTTATTGGCTTTAGCAGGTATGGCAGTTGTATTATACTACCTAGATGTAACGTTTCCTGAATTAGAATTACTTAAAAACACTGTTTTAATTATAGCATTATTTGTTGGGATTTTCCTTTTAGGAATCCTCATTACGTGGGTTAGTACCTTCATTGCCACACAACGTTTCTTAAATTTAAAGACGGATCAGTTGTATTATTAAGAATGAAAGTCGATATAAATAAAATAATTTCTTTACCTTTTATCTACATAGGTCTTTTAAGCTTACTCGATTTTTTTTTAAAGGATTATGATGACAGAAATAATTATAATCTTTCTACAGGTAATTATCTCATTATTTTTACTGTAGCTGTATGTGCAGTAATGCTTTTTGTTTTGAAAAATTCTCAAGAGACAGATAAGTTTATAAAGATAGCGAAGAGTTTTGCATATGGTATATTCTTTGGATTTATTTCTGTGATATATGTAACTTTAGTCAAAAATCAAACGGGATTTTATTTAAATAGAATTTATACAAAAAGTATAGTCGAAGAAGATTTTGAAATATTTAATAGAGGAATTTTTGATAAAGATAGTATTGTTGGATTAAGGTCTATGAATGATGATTATTGGTTTATGACATATAATAAATTTTCTTATGAGGATTTATTATTGATTGAAGATAATGATACGATAAAAATTAAAATGGGTATTGGAGTATTTAATAGGCCATTTTTGTATAACGGTAAGATTGAAATTGTAAAGTAAAATTGAACTAAAAAGACGTTAGTTTTTAAATTCACAAACTCTTAACGTCTCAATTATAAATAAATCTGTTACTTTGCAAACAACAAAAGCCTAGCTGAAAAGATTATGGGAGAGCAAAAAAGAAAAGAAGAATCTAAGTCCGAATTTATATTCGGGAAGAAAAACTATAAATTCTTATTTATCGGTTTAGCATTTATTGTTGTTGGGTTTATCCTAATGTCTGGTGGAGGAAGCGATGATCCTAATGTTTTTGATGAGTCTATTTACAGTTGGAGACGAATTCGTTTAGCACCAACTTTAGTGCTTATTGGTTTTGGTATTCAGGTTTATGCCATTCTTTTAAATCCTAATAAGGAAACTAAGAAATAAACGCTTTTTTTTCACTTTTACTATGTCACTTTCTGATTATTGATACTTTTGTCTCATGGAAATTATTGATGCTATTATTTTAGGAATTATTCAGGGACTTACAGAATTCTTGCCTGTCTCGTCAAGTGGTCACTTAGAATTAGGGAAAGCAATTCTTGGAGATAATTCTGTTCCAAAAGAAAGTTTATTATTTACGGTAGTACTTCATTTTGCAACGGCCTTAAGTACAATGGTGATTTTTAGAAAAGATATTTTAGAAATAATTAAAGGTGTTTTAAAATTTGAATGGAATGAAGACTTACAATTTGTTTCAAAAATTGCCTTATCAATGTTACCTGCTGTTGTTGTAGGTGTCTTTTTCGAAAAACAATTAGAGCAACTTTTTAATGGTAATATTCTTTTAGTAGGTTGTATGCTAATTGTAACAGCTGTGTTACTGTACTTGGCAGATAAAGCAAAAGATACACAGAAGAAAGTATCGTTTTCTAATGCGTTTGTTATTGGTGTATCGCAAGCCATTGCTATGTTACCAGGAATTTCGCGTTCTGGTGCCACAATTTCTACATCTGTTTTATTAGGCAATGATAAAACCAAAGCAGCTCGTTTCTCTTTTCTAATGGTTGTACCTTTAATATTTGGTAAAATAGCGAAAGACCTTTTAGGAGGCGAATTAACCTATGATAGTTCTAATTTTACAGCCTTAAGCGTTGGGTTTATTGCTGCATTTGTAGCAGGTTTATTTGCTTGTACTTGGATGATTGCTTTAGTAAAAAAAAGTAAATTATCTTACTTCGCTATTTATTGTTTAATTGTTGGTGTTGTTGCCATCATATGGTCTTTAATTTAATGCAAACCGAAGAAGACTTTTTAGCGGGACAAGTTTTATTAATTGATAAACCCTTAACATGGACATCGTTTCAAGCAGTAAATAAATTGCGTTGGGAGATTCGTCAAGCGTTCAATATTAAAAAAATTAAAGTCGGTCATGCAGGTACTTTAGATCCATTAGCAACAGGTTTGTTGGTAATTTGTACTGGTAAAATGACCAAACAGATTAACATTTTTCAAGGACAAGAAAAAGAATACACTGGGACTTTTACCTTAGGAGAAACTACACCTTCTTTCGATTTAGAATCAGAGGTTAACGAAACTTTTGCTACAGAGCATATTACAGAAGACTTAATACATGCCACAACAAAACAGTTTATAGGTAAAATAGAACAATTTCCACCTATGTTTTCTGCAATAAAAAAAGATGGTAAACGTTTATACGAATACGCTAGAGCAGGAGAAACTGTTGAAATAAAACCAAGACAAGTTGAAATCACTGAGTTTGAAATTACTCATATTAATCAATTAAAATTACACTTTAGAGTAGTTTGTAGTAAAGGAACTTATATTAGATCATTAGCCAATGACTTTGGTAAAGCTCTAAATTCTGGCGCTCATTTATCCTCATTACGTCGTACAAGAATTGGTGATTTTAAAGTTGATGATGCACTTACTCCAGAAGAATTTATGGCTAGTTTGCCATCAAAAGATTAATTTTTACTTTAGTTTTATTGGTTAGTATTTCAACTATTTCGTTGTTATATTCGTATATCTTGTAAACTTTGATTTATTTCTATTGAATTTTATTGAACAACATAAGGCATTAATAATCACAATTCTTATCTCAGGTATTGTGATTCTTGTTTTGTTTAGTGCTCAAATAAAACTAAAAGGCAAGCTTCTTACAGAGAGTTATTATTTACTTGAACCAGAGCCAGAACTTAATAAAATAGAAGAAGAACTTCAGAAACTTGAAGAATTAAACTCAGAATCTACAAACAAGGCGTTTAATGAAGATCAAGAGTATAAGGAAATGATGCGCAATTTTAAATCAATTAGCGCCAATGACTTTGAACGGACTACAAAAGCAATTGAAGAGGCTAAAGCAAATACGGTTACAGATTCTCAAGAGGAATCCCAAGTCAATAAATCTTTTACGAATAATGGAGAGTATGCTTTAAATACTAACGAAACAGAATCTTATAAAAAACTCCAAGAAGAATTGCGGCAACGCTTAAAGAATAAGAAACAAGCAGATGAGCATGCCAAAAATAAAGGCACACTGACGTATTCTTTAAAAGGAAGAACCTTAACGTATTATAAAATACCACGTTACCTCTGTGAAATTGGAGGAAAAATTGTGGTTAATATAAAAGTCAATGCATCTGGAGATGTCTATGATGCGTATGTAAATGGCTCATCCAATTCTAATAACAAATGCTTAACGGATCATGCCATTGCTTATGCAAAGTCAGTAGAGTTTGATGCTTCTAGTATAAAAGACCAAATAGGCACTATTACCTTTATGTTTAAAGGGAAATAATATTATTTACAGCAATTACTAATATTTCTACTAGATACTAATTAACCTAATAAAAGTACCAAATCTTCTATAATAGATTGTCCTTTATCTTTATTGTACCAACGTTGTAAATCTTCTTTAAATTCTGGAGTAATTACACCGTGTTCTTCTTTGTAAGCCTTAACCATATTAGTAGCTACAGTTGGTCTTGGTCCAAAAGTGTTTAAGACTTCATTGGTTTCAGAATCTAACATTATTAATTTTGGTACTGCTTTTCCGCCATTGGTTAAAAACTGATTCATTAAAGCTTCGTTTTCATCTCTAATTACAATTTTATAATCAATATTATCATTAACCTCAGCCGCTTTATTAATAATAGGCATAATATGTGCAGCATCACCACACCAACTTTCAGAAATTACTAGCCAAGTGACTTTTCTGTCAAAGTTTTCAATCTTGGTTTTTAGGTCTTCTGCAACTTTTCCTGTTTTGTCCCAACGTCTCATACGACGGTCGTTAAGTTGTGTGTATTCAACTAAGGCTTCTGATTTGTCGTTTCCTGTTGTAGATTTTTCTTCAACTAATTTTATAACTAAGTCTCTATATTCAGCATAAGTCATACTATTTTTAAGACTTTCTGAAATGATATCTTTTATTGTAAGTGTGTCTGTTTCCATAGAACAAAAATATAATACTATTGCCATTTTTTATGCAACTGTTGTTACATTAGTAGCGCTAATTAAAATTCCTTACAAATGAATAAAAATAGATGTGGTTGGTGTGCCGGAAATGAGTTATATGAGGCTTATCATGACGAAGAATGGGCAGTACCTGTTTATGAGGATGCTACATTGTTTGAATTTTTAATTCTTGAAACGTTTCAGGCAGGTTTAAGCTGGATTACCATTTTAAATAAGCGAGAAAATTTTAGAAAAGCCTTCGATAATTTTGACTATAAGAAAATAGCAAATTATAAATTGCATAAAGTTGAAACTTTATTACAAGATGCTGGTATTGTTAGAAATAAATTAAAAGTGAATGCTGCCATAACCAATGCAGAAGCTTTTATGAAAATACAAGATGAATTTAGTTCCTTTTCTAAATACATTTGGGGTTTTGTGGATGGAAAACCTATTAAAAATAAGGTGAAGAATTATAAAAATGCACCAGGAAATACGGCTTTAAGTGATGTGATAAGTAAAGATTTAAAAAAACGCGGCTTTAAGTTTGTAGGCTCAACAGTAATTTATGCCTATATGCAAGCAATAGGAATGGTTAATGATCATGAGATGAGTTGCTTTAGATATAATGAGGTTTAATTGAGTTATAGATATTTTATAAATTCTATTCTGCTCAGATTTTTAGCGCCTAAACTCTCCAAATGTTTAGTGTGCAATTGGCAATCTATCAATTTAAAATTAGAGTTTTTAATAAAAGTAATAAAGCCAACTTTACTAGCATTACTCACTTTAGCAAACATACTTTCTCCACAAAAAACATTATCATTAATGGCAATGCCATATAAACCACCAACTAATGCTTTATTTTGCCAAACTTCTATAGATTTTGCATATCCAAGATTGTGTAGTTTAAGATAAGCCTCAATCATGCCATCCGTAATCCAAGTACCATCTTGGTCTGTACGTTTTGCTAAGGCACAATTTTCTATTACAGCTTTAAATGCTTTATTCTCTGTGACTTTAAAGTTTCCTTTTCTTAATACTTGTTTCATGCTTTTTGAGACTTTTAAATCTTCCGGGAATAATACAAAACGAGGGTCTGGCGACCACCATAATATAGGTTCTTCATCTTGAAACCATGGAAAAATTCCGTTAGAGTAGGCATGGAGTAATCGTTGAGGAGATAAATCGCCTCCAATGGCTAAGAGTCCTTCGGAAGAAGCCTCTGAGACCTCTGGAAATTCAATTTTTTCGGTTAGAAAGTGCATTTTTTAAAATTGTAATAACTTACTAAGCTGTTAAATTAAGTCTTTAGCTTTGATACTAAAAGATTTTTAGTGATATTTGAATTGACTTTTATAAATTAAATTTTTGTTCATCATTGCTTTTTTTTAATTTATTTATAGAGGTCAAACCTAAAACCACAATACTAAGTCCTGACTAACCATCAGGACTTTTTTAGTTTATATATTTATGTAAACTAAAAAAGACCTGCTTTAAATATAAAGCAAGTCTTTTTTTTAATGTTAAATTTTCTTTTTAGAAAGGAAGGTCGTCATTATCACCTTCATTTAAATCACTAACAGGCTCAAAAGCTTCTGTTGGTGGTACAGGAGGCATATCTCCACTTGCAGCTGGTTGTAAAGCTTCTATTCTCCAACCTTGTATAGAGTTAAAATATTTAGTTTCACCTTGTGGGTTTACCCATTCTCTTCCTCTTAAGTTGATGTTTATTTTAACCTGCTGACCTACTTTGTAGCTGTTTAATAAATCTGTTTTATCTTGAACAAATTCCACCATAATATGCTGTGGATACTGCTCTTCTGTAGTGACTACAATTTCTCTTTTTCTAAACCCATTACTTCCAAAAGTTTGAGTCTCTCCTACCATTTTAATACGTCCTTGTACTTCCATTTTTTGCTTAATCTATAATTTAATTTAATTCTTATTTAATTTTGAGACTACGAAAGTAATAACTTCCAAGCACTTTTTACGTCTCCATAGCTCAAATAATTTCGAGCTAGTTTATGTTTTTCTCTATGCGATGCTGTTTTAATATCTGGATAACGTTCTGATATGTCTTCAACAAATTTATTAACTTCATCTTTACTTGGCAATGCTTCAACATTAGCTAACATTCCGAGATTATTTCCTGTTAAAATCATACTATTTCTAATATGTTCTGGCATATTATCTACTCCAATTCCTAAGGTTTGTAGTGGTTTAGGTATTTCAAAAAAACCTTTATTTGCCCTACTATAATAGCTGCCACCAGCTCTTGCTACTAAATCTAAAGCTTCCTGGTTTATCGTTTGGTCTTCGTTTAAGACATCTTCAGAAATATGAAGTTTTAAAACTTCGCAAATTACTAAATTACCAGCACCACCTTCTGTGCCTAATTTTACAATGTCGTTTACTTTACATTCAAATTGTATAGGTGATTCTGCTACTCTAAAAGGCTTAATTTTATCTGAAGGTAACATGGTTAATCCGGCTTTTTCAAACTCATTTGTTCCTTCAGGATACTCTGTACTTGTTAAAGACATTTGCTGCACTAAATCATAGTTTACAACATTAATTACCACTTCCTTTACGGCTTCAACATTATCTAATGTATGCTTTGTAGTATTATCTCTAACTCGTCTCGCAGGAGAAAATATTAATATTGGTGGATTGGCACTAAATACATTAAAAAAACTAAAAGGCGATAAATTTGAGTTGCCTTCTGCATCAATGGTACTTGCAAAAGCGATTGGTCTTGGTGCTACTGCACTCAATAAATAGCTATGTAAAACACCTGTAGTAAGGTCCTGAGGGTCTAATGATACCATGTATTTATCTGATTTTCAACAAATATAATTATATTGACTTGCCAATGAAAGTATTTTATAAACATTAGTGTGCAATATTATTAACAGTTTTGCATTATATTTAGAATTGAATAAAATAACTAATGACTTTTAGCTTAAACCGAAATATAATCCGTTGGGTTATTATTGTATCTTCATTTATAATTATTTCTCTAATTCTTTGGAATACTTATACGTTTTTTCAAAATTTTAAAGCTGAAGAACGATCCAAGATGAAAACGTGGTCTGTTGCCCAGATTGATTTAAATAGTATGGGTGATTTAGACTTTGATGTAAACCCTGTAACATCACAAGTACTTACCGAAACTATTATAAGTACACCAGTTATTGTTACCGACGAAATTGGAGAAGTTAATTTTTCTAGTAATATTGATAGCGTTACTTTGGCAAACCCTAAAAAGTTAAAAGCACTTATTAGTAAATATGAAAGTGAAAATCAACCAATCCCTATTGTCGTTAATAAAAAAGTCATACAAACTATTTATTATGGTAATTCACCACTATTAAACAAATTAAAATACTACCCTTTAGCGTTATTACTAATTATTTTTCTTTTTGGAGCTGTTGTGTATTTCTTTTATAGAAGTTCTAAAATAGCAGAGCAGAATAAACTTTGGACAGGTATGGCAAAGGAGACTGCTCACCAGATTGGTACGCCATTATCCTCTTTAGTGGGTTGGGCAGAAATATTGAAGACCGAAAACGTAAATCCTGATTATATTTTAGAAATTCAAAAAGATATTGATAGGCTTCAAACCATTACGGAGCGTTTTAGTAAAATAGGTTCTATACCTACACTTAAAACAATGGATATTGTTAAAGTAACACAATCATCTTATGAGTATTTAAAATCACGTTCCTCTAAGCTTATAAATTTTGAAATTGTAATACCTGATAGAGAAATTTTAGTGAGTTTAAATGAGCAACTTTTAAGTTGGACAATTGAAAACCTAGTAAAAAATGCTATTGATGCCATGAAAGGTAAAGGCAAATTAAAACTAGAGTTAACTCAGCTAGAAAGACAAGTGTTTATTAATATATCTGATACCGGAAAAGGAATTCCGAAATCGTCATTTACAAAAATTTTTGAGCCAGGTTACACTACTAAAAAACGTGGTTGGGGACTTGGTTTATCTTTAGCAAAACGTATTGTTAACGATTACCACAATGGAAAAATAAAAGTTTTAACTTCAGAAATTGGAAAGGGAACAACGATTCAAATAATGCTGAAACAAGTTTAGATAAGAATTAAGATATTAAATGTTGAAAAAGCTTTTAAGCCTAACAATTTAATTATCAAAATTTTATATTAAATTTGAGCATGAGTTTGTCACAATTTTTTACATTAAAACAGGCTAGGATAAGTAATAACTGTCCGGAATGTTATTCTAATGATAGCTTAGAACTTACAATTAAGCAAAAGTTAATAGAAACCCAATTTTATAAATCTATTACTAATGAAATTGTAAGTGAAATTTGTTGTCTTAACTGTGATGTTCAGATTTTTCCGATTCGATGGACAGATGATATTGAGCAAGTAGTAAACTACCACAAAAGAGGACTTAATAAAAAGCCAATGTCTTTGAAGTTAAAACCTATGTCTTGGGGAATAATTACATTTCTTATTGTAATTATTACAGCGGTTATTTTAATTTCTACAGGAATAATTGCAATTTAATTAAGATGAAATCTATAGATAAGAAGCTATTTTTTTTGCAATGGCCTTAAATTCTTCTGGCTCTAATTTTTGCTTATTAGAAAAACGAGCATCATCCATGGTGTGTAATGGAATGAGGTGCACATGCGTATGTGGTACTTCTAGACCAATTACAGACATGCCAATACGTTCACAAGGCACAGCTTTTTCTAGAGCAATAGCCACTTTTCTAGAAAATTGCATTAGTCCTAAATAGGTGTCTTCATCTAAATCAAAAATTTTATCAACCTCTTTTTTAGGGATGCAAAGTGTATGACCTTTAGAATTAGGGTTAATATCTAAAAACGCAAAAAAATCGTCAGTTTCTGCAACTTTGTAAGATGGTATTTCGCCTGAAATTATTTTTGTAAATAATGTTGCCATGGTAATTGATGTTGTGACTTCTATAAATATAAAAAGATTCCTGCAAAAAGGAATCTTTTTATAATATAACTGTAAAGATTATTTTTATTTATCTCGAAATTTCTAAAATATCAAATTTCATTGTTCCGTTTGGTACTTGTATTTCTGCCGTGTCTCCAACAGATTTTCCTAATAAACCTTTGCCGATTGGAGAGTTGATAGATATTTTACCAGAAGCTAAATCCGCTTCACTTTCTGCAACCAAAGTATAAGTCATTTCCATACCATTCATTTGGTTTTTAATTTTTACAATAGATAATGCCAATACTTTAGAGGTGTCTAATTGCGACTCGTCAATAACTCTTGCTCCAGATAGAATTTCTTCCATTTTAGAAATTTTCATTTCTAACATACCTTGTGCTTCTTTGGCAGCATCATATTCTGCATTTTCACTTAAATCACCTTTATCTCTTGCTTCTGCAATAGCTTGAGAAGCCTTAGGACGCTCTACATCCTTAAGTTGGTTTAACTCTTCTCTTAATTTTTTTAAACCTTCAGCTGTGTAATAAGATACTTTACTCATAATTCCTTCGTTTATAGTCTAAGATGCTGAAATACAATCAGCATAAAAAAAATCTCGCGCTGACGAGATTACTATACAAATATATAAAATATTTACGGCAATGTTCAAATAATTGTAAATTGCCTTTTTTAATTGAAGATGAAAAAAATACTCTTAGCGCTTAGTTGCATGGTAATTTTTGCTTGTAGCAATACTGATGATGTTAACAACTGTAATTTCTTATTTGATGCAAACGTCAACTTAACGGTAAATACTAATTTTCCGCAGTTTAGTCAATTACAATTTAATGGTAACGCTGTTTATGTATCTGGTTATGGTAATAAAGGTATTTGGCTATATAGAGCAAGTTCTAATATTTTGTATGCTTGGGATGCATCAGACCCTAGCCATGCACCATCGTCTTGTTCTACTTTAACAGATTCTGGTATTGGCGATATTGTAGTTTGTGGTTGTGATGATGGTAACCAATACAGTTTAGCAACTGGTTTGGGTTTAAGTGAAAACTCTCAATCCTGTACGTTGCAGCCATACAGAGTTGAGAGTCTTGGAAATAATACTTATTTGGTGAGTAATTAATCTCTCTTTGTCTTCTTTAAATAGATAGAGAACTCCAAACCAAAAGAGTCTCCTCTAAAACTAAAATTACCAGAGGTGTCTGGCGATTGTGACAAATTACTAAAGGTAAATTCTCCATCATATAAATCTTGGAGTGCAAAGTTGTAATATAGATTAGTACGCAACATCCATTTTTTGAAAGGAAAATACATACCAATACCAAATTGAGAATTAATATACCATGGAGCAGTTCTTCTGCTATATATTGAAGAGGTAGTTGTTGGTTCTGGTGAAATGTGAGCTCTTATACCATGTTCATCTAAAGTTTCCCCAAATTCTTCCGAATATCCTAATATCAAGCCACCATTAAAACTTAATTTTCCTAATTTTGTTGAAACTAAATATTCCCCAATTATAGGGATATTAAATCGCCAGCTTCCAGTATTGTCTTCTACATATAAATGTAAATCTCTGTCAACATTAGGGATTTCATTTTTATCTATTTTGTATTCAATATAATCCCTTACCAATAGGGCAGATAATCCAATTTTAAAATTGAATTTTCTAGTTTGTAAAATGTCATAATAAAAACCAAAATGAGGTGAAGTATAATCTCTAAACTTATATATTAATGTATTTGGTAATGGTGTTGACTCTGCACCAACATAACGAGAGACTCCAAACTGAAAAGATAATTTGTGGTAGTCATTAAAGAAATCCGTAGTTTGACCTGATACTTGTTGTAGTGAGCAGAGGAGTAAAGCAAGAATTATTCGTTTAAATCTCATAAGATAATTTATAAAATAAGCCGAAATCTATAAGACTTCGGCTTATTAGTTTTTACTATTTATTCATAAAAATAATCGTCAACATAGGTTGTACTATATCTTTTGTGAATGGTTTTTAACTCTTGTTTTTCGGTTTTATAAACATAAACAGATGGACCAGAAATTATAGTTTTGACTTTTCTACTTCTTTTTGTTTTCGATCTATTTTCATTATTTGCATTCGTACAATCATTATCTACAGACTCACCAGTTATAGTTGACGTCATTTTTGTACGCTTAGACGTCCATCCGCCCCACCAACGTTTCTTTTGATACTGTGTTTTGGCTTTAATTTTTGTTCCCCAAAGTGAGCTATAGCCTTTTAATTTTTGCGTCGCTTTAATACGTCTGTTGTTAGATACTGTAGCGTAATTTTTCTCGTCATAATCTGTTCTACAGGTTGTAGAACTCGTGTTTGGATTATTAGCCGAGCTACTGCCATAATATCCTCCTTCAATAATAACATTCTGTAAATTAAGCTGTGACGCATCAGTATTAGCTACTGTAGCTAATGTGCTATAATTACCATCTGTAATCTCTACATATCCAAAACGTGTCATTTGAAATAGTGATGCTCCGATTTTAACCTGTGCGTTTTCGTTAAGGACGGTTCTTACACCATCATCAAAAACATAATGGTTATCTGGCTCATTAGAGTCATTTAAAGTTTGGTTTTTAATTAAATCTGCTTGTGTGTCTCTAATGTCTTTACGAAGTGATATAAAGCCAGGAAATTGATTTTCAAAATCAATGTAAGGCTGATGCACATCATGACCTATTGCGATTTCTTTAGCTTCTAAATCATCATCGTTAAGATGATCCCATTTAGCTACAAAAGCATCATCATAGGCTTCTGCTTGTGTTTCTAAGTTATCTATAGTACTTAAAAATGTGGCTTGGTCAGGAAATTCTAACATTCCATTTACAAGCGCAGTGCCTGCTTTGGCTTCTGATGGTTTTACAAACCTTATTGCATCTGTTGTAGATAGATTAGTATCTTCTATATTGACATCCTCTTTTTGGCAGGATGCAAAAACCATTAACATTGAGAGCAATGTTAATCTTAATACATTTTTCATGTTTTTTAAAAAATTAAATTAAAAATTAAGATTAAACGTTGCAAATTATAAAGAGTCACAAAAGAAAATATTACTTTCGCGAAGTTAAACGCAACGTTTAACCAGTTTTGACGGACTGGAGAAGCTTCTACCTAGTAGGAGCTTTCTCATTTTTGGCATATAATATTTACATAGGCATTACTATTAGTTATACACTGTTTTGAAATAGGCTTATTGACTAAGCGTAAGAATCTCATTGTCAAAAGTAGCTTAAAATGAACTGGTTAGAATAAATATTCTTACATTTTTTTTTTTTTTAAAATTATTGTTAATGAGTTTTTAGATCGATTTACGTTAATAAAAACAACCTTTTTAAGAGTTTTACGGGAAAACCGTAATTAAAACTTTTTTTGAGGTAAATTTTAACAGTTTAAAATTTCCAAAATACGAAAATTATACAGGTTAATGTTGAGTATTATTAAATCACTCTAAAACTTCAAAGTAATACCAACCAAAAAGTTTCTAGTGGCTTGTGGATAAAAACCAGCACCTTCTATAGTAGTAATGCTTCCTGGATTAGACCAGCTGTCATCATAAGTATAGTAGTATCCATTAGAAATATATTCTTCGTTAAATATATTATTTACTAAACCAGAAAATACAATTTCTTTAAAAACAGAATTTGTTTTTAATGCGTAATTAATGTTAAAGTCATTGATAAAATAATCATCTAATTTAGATGATTTAGCTTCGGTATTGCTCATAAATTGTTCGCCAACAAATTTGCTTAATAAAGACATCTGAAGGTTTTTTATGGGTTGAAATACTATAGCATTGGCAGCAACTACATCTGGTGAGAACGAAATGTCTGTTTTGCCTAAATTTTGTAATTCGCCATCAAACGGAATGATGGTCTCATCATTTTTGTTGGTACTCAAGGTTAAATTAGGCTGTATTGTTACTTTAGAGGTAACAGGAATTATAGCTTCTAACTCTAAACCTAAACGGTAACTTTTACCACTGTTTGTTCTTATTGGGTTACCTACATCGTCTAGTTGTCCAGACAAAACCAATTGCTCATTATAACTCATGTAGTACGCATTGGCATTAAAAGTAAAGTTGCCTTTATTATGTCTCCAGCCTAATTCAAAATCATTTAATTGTTCTGGTTCTATAGATTCATTGCTTTCAAAATCGGTTCTATTTGGTTCTCTATTGGCTCTAGCATAAGAGAAATATAGATTGTTTTCGTTATTTAATTGGTAAGTAATTCCGGCTTTTGGGTTAAAGAATGTAAAGTCTTTATCTACGGCAAATTCTACTAAATCTGAGGTTGTCCCTGTAGTTTTATAGGTTACATTTCTCACCTGTAAATCTCCATACAAACTAATTTTTTCGTTAAGCTTATAGTTTGCTTTTGTAAAAACTGAAAGGTCGTTCTTTTTACTATTGCCATCGTAATAACGATCTCTAATTTCAGATTGACTTGCATATTCTGCCCAAATTACCTCACCAAAATGGTCACCATCGTAATGACTGTAAGATCCGCCAAAAATTAGATTGATATTATCGTTTTTATAGTTGGCATTAGCATTTAAAACGTAAAAATTATTATCTAACCATCGTCTTCTTATTAAATCGGTTTCGTCAATTATTTCGCCATTAATATCTAAAGGTTCAAAACCGTAATCAGCAAAATCTTCACCTTCTTTATATTGTTCAAAATAACCACTACCTTTTGTGTAGTTTAATCCAAGTGTTGTAGACCATTGGTTAGTGTAACGTTGATTCCAATGTAATTGATAATGGTCTTGACCGTAATTGTCTACTTCATTATCATAAGTATAATAGTTATATCTTCTGTCTGAATTTCTAAGATTTTCAGCTTCAGCTTCACTTAAATAGTTTTCGGCTATAAATGCTTCAATGCCTGCTTCGTCTCCATTGATTCTTGCTAAAGGTGTTCCGTACCATGCTTGGTAAGTTACTTCTTCTCCGCCAAAAGTGATTGCTTTTATTAACGTGTTGTCATCGATGTAAGACCCTTGTAAAAAGTAAGATTTTAAATCTGAAGAAGCGCGATCTATATAGCCATCTGAAGCAATGTTAGATAAACGACCTGCAATTTCAAAGTGATTATTCATTAAACCTGTACTAAACTTAACAGTGTGTTTTCTGGTATTATAACTACCAAAAGAATTAGAAATCTCGGCAGAGGCTTCTTTTGAAACAGCATCTGTTAATAGGTTAATACTAGCTCCAAATGCTCCCGACCCATTAGTAGATGTACCAACACCACGTTGCAATTGTAAACTTTCTGTTGATGAAGCAAAATCACCTAAATTAACCCAAAAAGTCCCTAAAGATTCCGCATCATTGTATGGAATTCCGTTAATAGTTACATTGGTAGATTGCGAGCTAATTCCTCTAACTCTGATACCTGTGTAACCTACACCTGCACCTGCATCTGTTGTAGTAACTACTGATGGTAAAAAATTAAGTAACATTGGGATATCTTGCCCCAAATTACGTTTTGCTAAATCTTCTTTACTCACGTTACTATGTGTAATTGGTGATTTAGCATCTACTCGTACTGCCTTAACTAAGACTTCATCTAGTTTTTCTACTTTGGTAGAATCTTGTGCTGGTTTGTTTTGTTGCGCTGTAGCGCTGACTGATAACACTAATAGTGTTAAAAAAAGAAATAAATTTTTCATTACGATTGTTTAAAATCGAATAAAAAGAGGTCATTATTCTTTATTGTTAATAATTAAAATTTTGAGCTTTAGGCTTATACGACGATAGTTAGTTGGTTTTATACTAAATCTATAGCTGTAGTCTTAAAACAGTTTTAAATTTAGAAGTCAAAACAACATTGAAAACCGTTATCGTATTTGCAAAAATATCCAAAATAGATATTTTCTTTACGCTCGTTTCCTAAACAGCATTACCTGTTCTAGGTTCAATGGGTATGATCTCAGCCGATAATAGGCACCCCTTTTTTGAGAACGTTGCAAAGATATGATAGATTTTAGAATTACGAATTAAGAATGTTGATTTTTTTGAAATGAAAAATAAACGTCAGGTCAAGTGAAATTCTTTTTTTTGGAATTTTGTATCGAGAACCTTTTGGAAATTGATTTAAATATGCTACTCCATACAATTCCATAGTCTTCGGAATTACTCGAAGTGACTAAAGTGGTTATTCTAATTCTGGTCGCTTTCTATTAGCTTTTTTTTCAGCATTTATGCGTTTATTCTTTAAGCGTTTCTTTTTAATAACTCTCGGAATTCTTGTAGGAATACGTAGTTTTTCTTCTTTTAACCCTTCTTCAATCAATTCTAAAAAACGTTGTGTTACTAAAGCTTTATTTCTAAACTGACTTCTACTTTCTGAACATGTTAATATTAAAATGCCGTCTTTATTTAAACGGTTACCAAAGAAATCTGTGAGCTTTTGTTTTTCTTCCTCATTAAAAACATTGGAGCTGTTAATATTAAAATATAATTCTGCTTTAGAGGATACTTTATTAACGTGTTGTCCTCCACTTCCTGAGCTTCGGACGTATTTATAGGTTAATTCAGATTTTAGTACGCTTGTGTCCACTATTCTTTAATTTGATGTGGTGCTTTTAGTAAATCATTTACTGTTTTTACAGGGTTAAATGTTATGATTGGCACTTCAACAAATATGGTAATCCAATCTGCCATACTTCCATTCCAAAGTCCTGGTAATTCTAAAGCCTTTAAATCTTTTCCGTTTTTTGTTTTTTGAGTTATAAAAGCTGCGTTATGATCCACGTAGTTTTCTAAATCAAACTTTTCTCCTTTATAGTTTTTTACACCACAAACTAAATCTACCGGATTAAAATGTGTTGCATTTTTAAGAAGATTGGCTTGCTTATGGTCATCTAGATTAATTTGTGCAGACTCCACAATTTGAAGTGACTGATTAGATTTTTCATCTTTAACCCAAAATGGACCTCCTCCTGGTTCGCCTTCATTTTTTACCATTCCGCAAATACGAATAGGACGATTTAGTTTTTCTTGTAAATATTCAATTTTATAATGATTAGTGTACTTTTTATATTCATCAGAAATTTTGATACTTAAATCTGAACTTAAGAAATTTTCAATGGTTTTAAACGTTGCGTCGGTAATGTCTTTTGTATTTAAAGTATGTAAATAATTAAATATTTGAGATTGTAATTGTAAAAGAATACCTGCTAAGACTTTTTTGTATTTTGAAATTTCTTCTTTGTATTTATAAACAACAACATTATCAATATTTTTAACAAAAATTATATCTGAGTCTAAGGCATTTAGATTTTTTAATAAAGCACCATGACCAGAAGGTCTAAATAATATTGAGCCATCGGCTTCTTTAAATGGTTTGTTTTTTAAAGTTACGGCAATAGTATCGGTAGATTGTTGTTGGTAAGAAAATGAAATATCGAATGTAACACCTGTGTTCTCCTCAACGTCTTTCTGAATTTTTTTAAATTCTTCAGTAAATTTATCCTTATGAGCTTCTGAAATAGTAAAATGTAATTTGGCTAAACCTTTGCTTGATGCGTATAATGCAGCTTCATATAAATGCTCTTCAAAAGCAGTAGAAACATGGTTTTTTTTATACTTATGAAACGGTAATAATCCTTTGGGTTGATTTCCAAAATTTAATTCACTTTCATCTAACATGGTTTTTGCAAAAAGCCAAACTTTTTCTTGATTTGGTAGAGCTTCAAAATCGATACCTCTAGATTTTAGTAATTCTAAAACCTGATTGTAAAACGGAAATTTTTCCATACCAACCATAAATAAAGACAATTCTTTTATTTTGTTTTTATTTATGTAAGAATTAAGAGACTGTTCATCTGCATTATATTCATTTACAAATTGAAATAAAAATTTAAACATTCTCGTTGCCGCACCAGAAGCAGGTACAAATTTTAATAAAGATTTGTTGTCTTTTTCAGTTTCAAAAACTTTAACAAATGCTTTTATACGCTCATCGCTTAATGCAGTAATACCATTATTAATTGTTGCTGCTTCAGAAATATTAGTAAAGGGAATACCTGTTTTAAAAAGTTCTATTTGTTTAGTTACAGATTCTTGTTTTAGACCTTTTAATTCTATTTGTTTTATGTCTTTTGTTGAAAATTTCATCTGTTAAGTTTTGTTGTTTTTGGGGTGTTTATAGTAGAGTATTTATTATTAAATTAATGATAAATATATTTATTTTTTGTTTGTTATTAGTTTGTCTATATGGTTTATAGCCAGTTCTAAACGTTCTTTTTTATTTCCTTTTAAAAGCACATAAGGCTTTTTGTAGGTTTTTAGAGCATTTTCAAAAGCCTTGAACATACGTTCTCTTTCATTTGGTTTGTCTCTAAGATCATCTGCTTCCCAAGGCGTGTCAATATAGGTTAAAAAGTATAGGTCGTAATAATTTTTTAGAGCATATGTCTCTAAAATCGGGTCACATGTACCTTGGTAATAGGCTTCGCTATATACTTTAGTTTCAAGTAAATCCGTGTCGCAAATTAAAACGGAATCTGTTTTTTGAGATAAATCATTTTCAAGTTTCATTTGTCCGATGGCTATAGGAAGTAAATCTTTAGGTTCGCAAGTTTTACGTTCATTATTCCATTTATCTTGAAGATAATCTCGGGCATATTCTGGCACCCAAACCGAATGATAATGCCTTGCTAATTGACGAGACAAAGTTGTTTTTCCTGTTGATTCTGGGCCAAATAAAACTACTTTTATGCAGTTGCTAGGCTGTTGTTTAAGTTTTTCTTCCATGCTAAATATCCAAATATGGCTATTACAGTGAATCCTAAATATTGGAAACTTGTAAATGTAAACCCTTTATAAAAATACAAAGGAATTGATATTAGGTCGCCAATTATCCAATAAATCCAATTTTCTATTTTACGTTTTGCCATTAACCACATTCCAACAAAAAAGGTAGCTGTAGTAATAGTATCAATATAAGCAACCCAACTAGTCCATTTATCAAAGGTTTTATAAACGATAAAAACAAAAATTAGCGTTGCTATAAATATAGCGACACTTATTTGTTTTTCTTTTTTAGTTGTTCTAGAGATAGGTGTTTCATGTTCTGTATCTATTTTTCTGGTCCAAACATACCAACCAAACACACTCATTATAAAATAATAGGCATTAATCATCATGTCTCCTAAAAGTTGCCATTTTAATAAGAGATATACAAAAATACAGGTGCTTATCATACCTGTGGGAAACACTAAAATGTTATTCTTTTTAGAAAACCACACCGAAAGAAAACCGAATATTACGGCCACAATTTCTAATACAATATCAGAGGTTTGGTACTCGGCATACTGACCGAAAAAGAAATCAAAAATGTGGTTCATAATGACTTCTATTGGTTTTAACCACTTTCATAGTTAGTACAGAAATGTCAACAGCTTCAAAAGACCGTTTTATTTCCTGGTTTAAGAAAGGCATCAGTTCTTCATAGTCACCAAATATTTGGGTGCTTAATGGGTTTTCTAGTACCTTAAATTTAGAATTACGTAATGCTTTTATAAAATTAATAACATGTTTTTCGTAATCATTTTGTAAAGGTGAAAGTGTTAAGTCTACTGATATTTCCATGGTTGATTTCCGAGAATTTGGATTTTTAATTAATTTTCTATTTATAAGATTCTAAATCGGGTTAATAGTCACAATTTACTTCCGTAAATGGTCAAAAAATGTTTCATCTTTTTCAAAAGCTGTTCCAATAACTATTAAATCGGCTCCAGCTTTGTAAGCCAATTCTATTTCGGTTTTAGTTCGTATACCACCACCTACAATGAGTGGTATACGCAATTCTTGTTTTACTTTTGAAATAATATAAGGTTCAATGGCATGTGTTGCTCCACTACCAGCTTCAAGATAAATAAGTTTCATACCTAATAGTTCTCCTGCTTTTGCCGTGTCTACAATGTGTTGAATCTGATCTCGTTCAATAGGTTTTGTTTGACTTACACGTTCTACAGAAGTTTGCTTTCCGTTCTCAATAAGTAAATAGCCTGTTGAAATTACCTCTAGATTTGAATCTCTTAATTTTGAAACCGCTTCAACATGTTTCCCAATTAAATAGTCCGGATTTCTCCCTGAAATTAACGACAAAAACAAAATAGCATCGGCTTTGTTTGTGATTTGTATAACATCTCCAGGAAATAAAACCACAGGTAATGTGGTATGTTTTTTTATTTCTAAGACTAAGGTTTCAGTTAAACCTGTGTCTACATCACTTCCTCCAACAAAAATATGCGTTGCAATAGATTGATTTACCTTTGATATAAAACTCTTAACATTGGTGAGTTTCATTTTATCTGGATCAATTAATACTGCAAGCAGTTTTTCGTTTTTTGCAACAGATGTGTTTATATTTTGAAAGATGTTTTTCATTAAGGAATGACGTAAGCACACATAAATTCATCAAATTCAAAAAAGGCAGTGTTATATCTGTATTTCTTGTTTTTATAATCAATCCAAGCTACGGTTTCACCATCTTTCATCATAAAAGGAATGACTAAGAAATGTTTATTAAATAGCATTCCTGGTGTTGCAAAAAGTTTATATAAAGATTCTTTAATTCCCCAAATTATGGTAAGTCGGTTAATGTAATCTTTGTCTGTAGGTTTTAAATAATTAAACTCATAATCCACAAATTTGTGAGCAATTTTAGTGATTTTATCACGTCGTTTTTCAATATCAATGCCAACTTCTTTATCACTTACAATAACACCAGAGAATGTAAACGAATGTGTAATAGAAATATGTTTGCCATCTTTAAGATGAGGTTTTCCATGTTCATCATAAAACAAATCTTGGTCTGTATAACCAAATTCTCTAAGTAAATGTCTAACACTTAAAAATCCACGTTGGTGCAGTTCGCTTTTCATACCTAAAACCCGATTTAAACTTTGTGGTTTTAGATCTAACGGTTGAAATAGCGTGTCGTAAGATTCGTCAATCTTCCAGATTTTAACAGTAGTTTGTGAGTTTACACTAATGGATTTGTATAGTGGCATTTAGAATTATGAATGTTATTGATTATCTTTGCAGCGCCTTAGGCAATAATGACATTTAATGATAGGCGAATTTAACTATTTAAGTGTTAAACCCAAAGGTGATTCAAAATATAAAAAAAACAAAGAAAAAGAACATGAGTACAAAAACTGTTGCTTACGTACCTAACAAGGTAAAAGATATGTCGCTTGCGGCTTGGGGAAGAAAAGAAATTAATTTAGCCGAAGCAGAAATGCCAGGTTTAATGAGTTTACGTGAAGAATATAAAAATGAGCAACCATTAAAAGGTGCGCGTATTGCAGGTTGTTTGCATATGACGATTCAAACTGCTGTTTTAATTGAAACATTACAGGCTTTAGGCGCAGAAGTAACTTGGAGTTCTTGTAATATTTTCTCAACCCAAGACCAGGCTGCTGCTGCGATTGCTGCCGCTGGTACTGCTGTATATGCTTGGAAAGATATGACAGAAGAAGAGTTTGATTGGTGTATTGAGCAAACACTTTTCTTTGGTGAAGACAGAAAACCATTAAACATGATTTTAGATGATGGTGGCGATTTAACTAACATGGTTTTAGATAAATATCCAGAATTAGCTGAAGGAATCAATGGCTTATCTGAAGAAACTACAACTGGTGTTCATAGACTTTACGAGCGTGTAAAAAATGGAACATTACCAATGCCAGCAATTAACGTTAATGATTCGGTAACAAAATCTAAATTCGATAATAAATATGGTTGTAAAGAATCTGCAGTAGATGCTATCCGTAGAGCAACAGATATTATGTTAGCTGGTAAACGTGTTACTGTTTGTGGTTATGGTGATGTTGGTAAAGGAACAGCAGCTTCTTTTAAAGGTGCAGGTTCTATTGTTACAGTTACTGAAATTGACCCAATTTGTGCACTACAAGCAGCAATGGATGGTTTTGAAGTGAAGAAATTAGAAACTGTAGTTGGTAATAGCGATATCGTTATTACGACGACAGGAAACAAAGATATTGTTAGAGCTGAGCATTTTGAAGCGATGAAAGACAAAACCATTGTTTGTAACATTGGGCACTTTGATAACGAAATACAAATGGCTTGGTTAAATGAAAACTTTGGTGATACTAAAGATACTATTAAGCCACAAGTTGATAAGTATACGATTAACGGAAAAGAAATTATTATTCTTGCAGAAGGTCGTTTAGTAAACTTAGGTTGTGCAACTGGTCATCCAAGTTTTGTAATGAGTAATTCATTTACAAACCAAACTCTAGCACAAATTGAACTTTGGAACAACAAAGAAGCCTACGGAAACGATGTTTACATGTTACCTAAACATTTAGATGAAAAAGTAGCAAAATTACACTTAGCTAAAATTGGTGTTGAGTTAACGGAGCTTAAAGACTATCAAGCAGAATATATTGGTGTAACGGTTGAAGGACCTTATAAGCCTGAGCATTACAGATATTAAATTCCTTTGAAAAAAGGAATCTCATCATAGAAAAATCCCAAGCATTAGTGTTTGGGATTTTTTATTTTAATTATCTTCCAACAAACTAAATTATAATGAAGGAATTAGATATTGCAGTTTTACAAAATGCATTAAATGATATTGAGAGTTATTTACCGAATAGTGAGGTTATGAACTCTAAGATTTCAAAAGTTAAAGTTGCTTGGCATTTAGATCATAGTTTAAAAGTTTTTAACGCTGTTATAATTAATATGAAAAACTCTAATCCAGAATTATATAAAGATGATTTTAGCTTTTTAGGTAAGTTACTGTTAACGTTTAGGTTTTTTCCAAGAGGAAAAGCGAAAGCACCAAAACATGTAATGCCATCCGAAACAATTTTTATAGATGATATAAAAACTCAATTGGTAAAGGCAAGACAGAACATTATGTTAATACCGAGTTTAGATAAAAACGCTTATTTTAAACATCCTTTGTTTGGAAATGTAAATACAACACGGGTTATTCAATTTTTAGATGCACATACAAATCATCATCTCAAGATTGTTAAGAGTATACTGAAGTAATTGTATTCCATATTTGAAAATAAATAAAGCCCTCACGAGTACCAATAACTTGTGAGGGCTTAAAGTTTTATATATTGGCTACTGCCTATTTCTTTTTACTCTTTCTTCTTTTCTTTTTCTTCTTACCACCATCTTTTTTAGGATGAACCAATGTCATTTCATCAATTAAATGCGTTGCACCAGCATATTTATCGACAATAAAAAGAACATAACGTAAATCTACCATAATGTTACGGCAGATTTCTGGGTCGTAATTCATGTCGCTCATAGTGCCTTCCCAAACACGATCGAAGTTTAAGCCGACTAAATTTCCTTCGGCATCAATTGCAGGACTTCCAGAGTTTCCACCAGTAGTGTGGTTGGTTCCTAGAAAGCAAACAGGTACTTTTCCGTTCTTATCTGCATACTGTCCGTAATCTTTAGCGTCGTATAAATCTCTTAATTTTTGTGGTACATCAAACTCATAATCGCCAGGAATGTATTTTTCAATAACACCATCTAAATAACTCACAGGATTGTAATAAACCGCATCTCTTGGCGAATAGCCTCTCACTTGTCCGTAAGTGACACGAAGTGTACTATTAGCATCAGGAAAATAACGTGCATTTGGTAAGGCTTCCATTAATGCCGTCATATATTTAGTTTGTAATGCTGTAATTGGTTCGTTTTTTTGTTGGTATTCTGGATTTAGGCTGTTAAAGAACTCATCAATAATAGGTTTTGCATAAGCAAAGGCAGCATCATTGTTTAGGTTTTTTATAACGGTTGCCGCATCGCCTTCTAGCAAACTTAAAGCAGAATCTAAATTAGTGAAAGCTGTATTGTCATAGATAGAAGCATCAACGTCTTTACCATATAAAGGCATTACATTGAGGTAGACGCCTTTATCTAAATCTGCATCATAATTTTTATGAATACCTTGTAGTTGACCAGTTAAAACTTCTTTTCCTCTTTCTAAATTATCAGGATTTGCAACTAAAGCTTGTTCAACTTGGTAAGCTCTAAAGGTCATTTGCATTAATTCATTGGTCACTAAAAAGACCTCAATAAAGTTTCTACGTTTAATATTTATTGGTGCGAAGTCTTTATAAAGCCTATCAAATTCCGGAAGGATGTTTCCATATTTATCTTCAAGTCCTTTTTCTTTTAAGGCTTTAGTAAATGTAGCTTCAAACGCTTTTCGTTTTTCAACAGCATTACTTTTTTCAATCCCTAAATTTTCGCCAATCCATTTTTTCCAAGCATTTGCAATTCGTGCTTGTTTAGAGGCATATTTAATTCTTACAGCATCACTTTCCTTCATTTTTTGGTCAATGACTTTTAAAGCCGCTTCTCGGATAGCAATATTTGTAGGATTAAATTCTTTTGTAATATGCTCAATGGCAACAGCAGGTAGATACTCGCTTGTTGTGCCTGGAAAACCAAAAACCATTGTAAAATCGCCTTCTTCAACACCATCTAAAGATACTGGTAAGTAATGTTTCGGTTTGTATGGCTTATTGTCTTTACTGTATTTTGCAGGTCTATTATTAGCGTCAGCATAAATACGAAACATTGAAAAATCGCCAGTATGTCTAGGGAAAACCCAGTTGTCTGTATCGCTTCCAAATTTACCAATACTGCTTGGTGGTGCACCAACTAATCTTATATCTTCAAAACGTTCGGTTACAAAAAGGAAGTACTGATTGCCTTCATAAAACGCCTTTGTTTTTACATCTTGCCAAGCTTCTTTTGGCCAAGTTTTTAAAACTGCATTTGTGTTTTTTGAGATTAAAGATTGCTTCTCAGTTTCAGTCATTGTATCAGCTATGCCTTTTAAAGCAACTTCCGTTACATCGTGAATGCTAACGATAAACTCAATAAATAAGCCTTCGTTTGGTAATTCGTCTTCAAGAGACATGGCCCAAAACCCATCTTTTAAATAATCGTTTTCTAAAGATGAGTGTGATTGAATTTGTCCAAAACCACAGTGATGATTGGTTAATACCAAACCTTGGTCTGAAATCACTTCACTTGTACAGCCACCATTAAAATGACCAATGGCATCCTTTAAGCTAGAGTTGTTAACGTCGTAAATATCTTGAGCTGTTAATTTACTACCCAAGCTTTGCATTTCAGTTTCATTCATCCCTTCTAAAAGCGAAGGAATCCACATGCCACCTTGTTGGGCAGACACTTGAAAAACAAAGAACAATAAAAGAATTTTTATAAAGCGCATAATCTATATTTTATTAGTTTTTGTAAAGATAGAAAAGCTTGTTTTATATCTTTAGTGTTTTAGCACTTAAAGCGTACTTTTTTATGAATTTCAACTCAAAATTACCCAATGTTGGGACGACCATATTCACAATAATGAGTGCTTTAGCAAACGAGCACAAGGCCATCAACTTATCGCAAGGCTTTCCTAATTATCCAAGTTCTCAAAAATTGAATGATTTGGTCACCAATGCTATGAATACTGGTTACAACCAATATGCACCAATGGCTGGCAATTTAGATTTACGTTTGGCGATTGCTCATAAATATGAGTTGTTGTATAAAAGTACGTATCATCCCGAAAAAGAAATCACAGTAACAGCAGGTGCAACACAAGCGATTTATACCATAATTTCTGCATTTGTAAGACCAAATGACGAAGTCATTATTTTTAAACCTGCTTACGATTGTTATCAACCAGCTATAGAACTAAATGGTGGAAAAATGATTCCTGTTCAATTATCTGCGCCAAATTATAGCGTGAATTGGAATGAGGTTGCTTCAAAAGTTTCCTCTGCGACAAAAATGATAATTATAAACTCGCCTCATAATCCTAGTGGAACCATTTGGTCTAAGGATGATATGCTTCAACTTCAAAAAATCACTGAGAACACAAACATCATTGTATTAAGTGATGAGGTTTATGAGCATATTGTATTTGATGATGCGCAACACCAAAGTGCTTGTTTATTCTCAGATTTAAAGCAACGTAGTTTTATAACCGCTTCTTTTGGGAAAACCTTTCACAACACAGGTTGGAAAATTGGTTATTGCTGTGCACCAGAAGCATTAATGACCGAATTTAGAAAAGTGCATCAATTTAATGTGTTTTCGGTGCATCATCCTGCACAAAAAGGTATTGCAGATTATATGCAAGATGCAGAAACGTATTTAGGTTTAAACACTTTTTTTCAACGGAAACGCGATTTGTTTTTAAACTTAATTTCAGATTCTAGATTTAAGTTTCAACCATCACAGGGCACATATTTTCAGGTTCTAGATTATTCTGATATTACGGATGAATACGACGTAGATTTTGCCAAACGATTAACCATAGAATTCAAAATCGCATCCATTCCATTGTCTATTTTTAACGACAATAACAAAGATGATAAGGTCTTGAGATTTTGTTTTGCTAAGACTGATGAGACATTAGTTAAAGCCGCTGAAATATTATGTAAAAATTAATCAAATTAGAAGTTACTTTTTGTAAATTCATGTGTCTTAATATTGAACAATAAAAACATAAATACAATGAAATATTATATCATCTTATTATTCTTAAGTCTATCGCTTACATCATTTGCGCAAGAGGTAACTAAAGATGGGAAAATCTATGAAGTTAAAAATGAAAAAATCTTTTTTGAAGGCATTGATGTTACTCAAGTACTAACGCTAGAAGAAAGAACTTTTATTTTTAAGGAAGCTGCTTTAATTTCTGAAAAAATGAAGATAGCAGAAGCTACAAAACTTAAAGCTGAACAAGCAGATAAAGCAAAGTTAGAAGCACAAAAAGTTAAGGATGCTGAAGAGAAAGCTAAGTTGGAAGCTGATAAGGTTAAAAAAGCAGAAGAGAAAGTCTTAAAAGAAGCTGAGAAAGCAAAAAAGGCTGAAGAAAAGTCTATTAAAGAGAAGGAAGAGTTAGCTGATAAATTAGAAAAAGAGACTAAAAAAGCGGAGAAAGCACAGAAAAAATCTGAAAAAGCACAGAAAAAAGCCGAAAAGGAAATAAAGAAAAAAGAAAAACTTCAAAGTAATTTTGAGAAAGCAGAAAGCAATCTTGAAAAAGCACAAAATAAGTACGCGAAGTTAAAAAGAAAAGGGAAATTATCACCTCAAGACGAAAGTAAATGGCTTGATAAAATTGATAAACTTACAGAGAAAGTAACTAAAGCAAAAAGAAAGCTGTAAGTATAAGCCAGCTTTAAATTATTGTAGCAAGCTAAAAAGTAAATTCATAAATGTGATTACTTTTTGGCTTGCTTTTTTTATGCCATATTTTAAAATCAAATTTGTAATTTTATAATATGAATTCAGATTTAAGAGTTGCCATCATTCAAACTAATTTAGTTTGGGAAAACCCAGAAGAAAATAGACGTTTGTTAGAGGCTAAAATCAATGCCATGTCTGCTGACGTTGACCTTATTGTTTTACCCGAAATGTTTACCTCTGGTTTTACTATGAATCCCAAAGCTGTAGCAGAAACTATGGAAGGCAAAACCATAGCTTGGCTTAAAGATTTAGCTAAAGCAAAGCAGGTGGCTATTTTGGGAAGCTTTGTTGTTTCTGAAAACAACAACTTTTATAATCGTATGGTTTGTGTTGAACCCTTGGGTACTATAACCACTTATGATAAACGACACACATTTACTTTAGCAGGCGAACATAAAGTTTATACAGCTGGCTCTGAAAAAGTACTTTTTAGTTATAAAGGTTGGAAAATTTGCCCATTGGTTTGTTACGATTTGCGTTTCCCAGTTTGGGCTAGAAATATTGAAGATTATGACTTGTTAATCTACGTGGCTAATTGGCCAAAATTAAGAATTGATGCTTGGAATGCTTTACTAAAAGCCAGAGCTATTGAAAACATGACTTATTGTATTGGTGTCAATAGAGTAGGACTAGACGGAAACAATTTTGAGTATTCTGGTCACTCAGCAGCTTATGATGTTTTAGGTAATAGAATAGATACTTTACCTGAAAACGAAGAAGCTATTCAAATTGTAACTTTAGATAAAAGTGCCATAAAAAAATATCGAGAAAAATTAAATTTTTTGAATGATAGAGATGATTTTAATCTGAAAATTTAAAATCAATTATCCAATCAAAACTGGCTCTAACTTCTTCTATAGGTTCGGAGTAAATAACTCTTTCTGGCTGAATACCTAGCAAGAAATTTCCGGTATCATATTCCCGATTTCCATTAGTGTCTAAAATAACCCGTAGGTCATATTTTTTAGGCACTAAATTGGTGAAATCTACTATAGGTGAATCTTTTGCGTAAAGCTCATGTAAAACTTCGCCATTAGCGTTTACTAACTGAACAATTAGAGGCAATTTTGCATTTCTAAGATTAACTCTAATATTACCATATTCCGATTTCATTTTAGTTCTAATAGAATAAGACATAGTATCTTTATTAATACCGTCATAAAAATCAGTAAATGCACCTGGCAGAATAGTAAAGTTATATTTTTGATCTTCTTTTTTTTCAATAGGGAATTTGTAGGTATTATAAATAGAATCGTATTTGACTTTTACGGGAATTCTAAGTGAGTCTTTGTCTATTATAGAAATCTTAGTAGTGTCAATTTTTGAAAATGGAATATTGCCTTCTATCGCAAAGTCTTCTTCATATCTAATTACACCATTAATTAAAGATTTTAACTTTAATGAATCACCTTTTATGGTTCTAAATCGATGTTTAAAAGTATCAATTTTTTTTCCATTTGTAACCGTGAAAAATGTGGTGTCAACTTCAAATTTTGGCTTATACCAATAATACAAGCTGTCCGTTTCTCGGTCTTTTAAAATTCGTGTTTTAAAGCCTTCTGGTTTTTTGTCTATTACGTTAATTCGCATATTTTTATAATCACCTTCATATGGAAAAATGATTCTTGTTTCACCATCTTGTATTGGCTTTATAGCTTTAAAATTGACCTTTTCATTAAATAGTTTTAATTTATAAGTAGAATCTGTTGGTACAGTTATAAATCCTTTATGAAACCCGATTTTATCATTTTTCTGATTGAATAAAAAATTAGAATTTTTATCTTTTAATGCAATTAATTTGTACGTTCCGGCTTTAATATTATCAATACTAAACGTAGTAACACTATCTAACGTATTTGTAATATATCTAGGTTTTTCTTTGTAGACAATAGAGTCTGAATAGGTAGAGTCTTTTTCATATAGCATAACAGAAATAAAAGTATCAGGCTCATTTAATAAAGCATCTTCTACATAACCTTTTACTGATAGTGAATCGATGGTGCTACCTGTGGAAAAAACATAACGATAATAAGGATAAGGATTACCTTCATTATTATCTACAATACTTTCTCCAAAATTAAAAGCGTAAGTTGTGTTGGCTTTTAAAGTGTCTAAAATTTTAATGGTGATAGCTTTACTTGCACCACTTGCAGGTGATACAACTGGAGCTGTATCCATTGGTGGCGAAATAATAAGTTGTTTACGTAAATCTTTAATTTTAACATACTCATTAAAACGGATAACAATTTCATCGCCTTTAAAATTGGTAGAGAAGTTTTCTGGTAGCGATTGAGTGATTTCTGGAGGTGCAATGTCTTTTTCTCCTCCAGTTGGAGTGCCACGATTAGCGCAACTCGAAAGAGTTATTGCAATAAAAATAAAACTTAAAATTGGCATTAAATGTAAACGCATCTATTCAAAAATATTTAGCACAAAGAAACAATATAATTTAATGAGAAACGAAAAAATCAATCTGCAATTGCCATTGTTGCAACACTTAACTTAATATTATCAATTTTTAACAAAACGGTAGCACAAGCTTCAATGGTTGCTCCTGTTGTGATAATATCATCAACTAGTAATATGTGTTTGCCTGTTAATTGTTGTTTGTCTGAAATGTCAAACAAAGCTCCATCGTCATTCCAACGCTTTAAACGTCCTTTAAAAACTTGTGTTTTAGTTGATTTAGTTTTTATTAAAATAGAGTCATTAAATTCTGCATTTAATGCTTTTGCTATTTCTTTACCAAATTTTGTTACCTGATTATAACCACGTTTCCTCAATTTTGTTCTGTACAAAGGCACAGGTACAATAACATCAATAGATTTATAATTGGTTAGCGTTGCCAATTCTGTCCCAAACCATTTTCCAAAAAAAGCACCGATGTCTTCATGACCTCTATACTTTAAATTATGTAGAATTTGCTGTACAATTCCTTTTTTTGAAAAGTGTAATAGTGCTGTAGCGTTTTCTAATTTAACGCGTCCATAAAGTACTTTTTTTACAGCTTCTTCATTACTAAAATGATAATTAGTAACAGGTAAGTGATGCCTACAAGACGTACATAAAGTTATTTCATTGTCTGATAAAGCATGGTTACAAGCTTCACAAACCTTAGGAAATATCAAGTTTAACAAGTTTTTCATCACTTAATCGATTAAAGTAATAGTGCTATATAAATAATTCTAATTTCGCATTAAATTAAGAAAAATATTAATGATAGTTAACCCTCAATTATTTAACTACAGATTAATTATAAGTTCTTTAGTAATCGTTTTAACTGTTTTAGGCATATATAGTTATAGTAATTATAGGTCTAATGAATCCTACGAGGCGTTCTTAAAACAAGAAAAAGCTTTGATAGAAACAGAACTATCAGAATTATTATCAAGTTACGATGATTTAAGCAAAGACTATAATCTTATGGCTTCACAGCTCCAAGAAGCTAAACTAGAAACTAGGAATGCCTTAGATTCTTTAAGATTATTAAATAGTGATTTATCAATTATCACTAAGTTTAGAGATCAACTTATAGTTTTAAAGTCTAAGAGTAAAGTGCTACTACGTACTATAGATTCTTTGAATTCTGCAAATATTAAATTGCAGTCAGAGAATCAAAATGCTTTAAATACTATAGAGAAGAATAAACATGAAATTTACGGCCTAGAAAAGTCTAACCTTAATTTAGTAGCCGCTAATGATTCTTTACATATATCAATAGATAAAGCTGCCGTTTTAAAAGCGAGTCATCTCATTGCGCAATCTTATAAATTAAAATCGGGTAAAAAACGATTAACAGAACGCGCAAAACGAGCTAATGCAATAGATGTTTGTATAACTTTAAATGAAAACCCGTTAACATCAAAAGGTAAAAAAGATATTTACATACAAATTGTTGGGCCAGATGGTAATGTAGTTTCAGATCAAGGAGAAGTTCAATTTGGTAGTTCTTCTTTAATTTATAGTAAAAAGGAAATAATTGATTATAAAAACCAAAATTTAGAAATTTGTACGGAAATTTTGGCAGATTCAGATGACAAACCTTTTCAAAAAGGCTACTATTTTATTAATGTTTTTCATAGAAATGATAAATTAGGAGGTACAAGTATTGAGTTAAATTAAAGTAAGAAAACAATTAACTACATAATTTTTAAAAAACCGCTCTGTTAATCAGAGCGGTTTTCTATTTTTGCAGTATTATGGCAAACGACGATCAATTTAAAAAAGTAATCTCTCACGCAAAGGAGTATGGTTACGTGTTTCAGAGTAGTGAAATCTACGATGGACTAAGCGCAGTATACGATTATGCTCAAAATGGAGCAGAATTAAAGAAAAATATAAGAGACTATTGGTGGAAAGCCATGGTACAAATGCACGATAATATTGTAGGTATTGATGCTGCAATATTTATGCATCCAACCACTTGGAAAGCTTCTGGTCACGTAGATGCGTTTAACGATCCTTTAATTGATAATAAGGATTCTAAAAAACGTTATAGAGCAGATGTTTTAGTAGAAGATTATTGTGCTAAAATTGAGGCAAAAATTAATAAAGAAGTCAAAAAAGCTGAAAAACGTTTTGGAGATGCCTTTAATAAAGAAGAATTTTTGTCTACTAATGGACGAGTTCTGGGTTACCAAGAAAAAATAGATACCATATTAAAACGTTTAGGGCAATCTTTAGAAAAAGAAGATTTGGCAGATGTAAAAGCGTTAATTGAAGAGTTAGAAATAGCTTGTCCGTTAAGCGGAAGTCGAAACTGGACAGACGTTAAGCAGTTTAATTTAATGTTTGGTACTAAACTTGGTGCTTCTGCAGATTCTGCAATGGATTTGTATTTAAGACCAGAAACAGCGCAAGGTATTTTTGTAAATTTCTTAAACGTTCAGAAAACAGGACGTATGAAAATTCCTTTTGGAATTGCACAAACAGGAAAAGCCTTTAGAAATGAAATTGTTGCAAGACAATTTATCTTTAGAATGCGTGAGTTTGAGCAAATGGAAATGCAATTTTTTATTAAACCAGGTACACAAAAAAAATGGTTTGATTATTGGAAAGAAACACGCTTAAAGTGGCACTTATCTTTAGGTATGGGAGAAGATAATTACCGTTTTCATGACCACGAAAAACTTGCACATTATGCAGATGCAGCCACCGATATTGAGTTTAACTTCCCATTTGGTTTTAAAGAATTAGAAGGCATACACTCTCGTACTGATTTCGATTTAAAACAACATGAAGAATTTTCAGGTAAAAAATTACAATATTTTGACCATGAAGAGAAAGCGAGCTATACGCCTTATGTGCTTGAAACGTCTATTGGTTTAGATAGAATGTTTTTAGCTGTATTTTCTAAGGCTTTAGTTGAAGAAGAATTAGAGAATAATACAACCAGAACGGTATTAAAATTACCAGCAGTTTTAGCACCAACAAAAGCAGCTATTTTGCCTTTAGTTAAAAAAGATGGCTTGCCAGATGTTGCTAAGAAAATTGTTGATGATTTAAAATGGGATTTTAATGTAGATTACGATGAAAAAGATGCTGTTGGAAGACGCTACAGAAGACAAGATGCCAACGGAACACCATTTTGTATTACAGTAGATCATGATACATTAGAGGACAACACAGTTACTATTCGTCATAGAGACACTATGGAACAAAAACGTGTTAAAATTGAAGACTTAAAAGCTATTATAAAGGCTGAGGTTGATGTGAAACATTGGCTGCAGAAGATGTAACACTAATTCCTGCGAAAGCAGGAATCTCATTATAAAAACGCCCAAACAATTAAGTTTAGGCGTTTTTTTTTGTGCTATTAGTTTTATAAAAAGCTGAATAATTAATTACCAGTTATAAGCATGCCTAACCCTTTTGTCAATATTTTCTTATTCTTTAATTCACTTGAATTTAAAACCTCTACTGCATCTTCAGAAGTTTTACCAATGCTTAGTTTTATTTTTTCTAGTTGAAATGAATTGTCTTTTTCTTCAACCAATGCTAAAACATAAGTGCCATCTTCTAAAATTGCTAAAGCTTCTTTTGGTAATCCCATTTTTCTGGCACTTTCAAAAATAATTTCAGCTTCTACAAACATGCCAACTATAAAATTATTTTCATCATTATTTACGTGGCCATGAACCTGTACTTGTCTATTCTTATCGTTAATTGTAGTGCCAACTAAATGAACTTCTGCACCAAAAGTTTCATCTGAAGCCTCAGGGATTTTAAATTGTATTTTTTGCCCTTTTTTAACCTTCATTATATCTTTTTCAAAAACCGATAATTCTAAATGAATATGGTCTGTATCAACAATTTCTAATATCACATCACTTGGTGATACATACGTTCCGTTACTGATATTTACTTTGGTAACAAAGCCCTCAATAGGTGCATAAATATTTATACTCGATGTGATTTTACCTTGCTCTACTTGTTTAGGGTTAATATTCATCATTTGTAATTTTTTACGTAACCCATTATAATGAGCCAAATTACTTTTATAAGTACTTTCGGCTTTGAGGTAATTTTTCTCTGAAGTTATTTTTTCATCATACAAGGTTTTTTGTCTATTGAATTCAGATTTAAGGTAGTTTAACTGCTCTGCAACTTCTAAATAATTTTGTTGAATTTCAACATATTCAGGATTTTGAAGCGATACTAAAAGCTGCCCTTTTTTTACTTCGTCTCCTACAAGTAAAGGCGTTTGGGTTATGTAACCTCCAATAAAAGTAGAAATGCTAGATTTGTTTTGAGGTGGAACATCAATCATTCCGTTGACTTTAATACTCTCGTTAAAATTGAATTCTGGTATGGTTCCAAAAGCCATATTTTCACTTTCAAATTGTGCTTTAGTAACAATAATTTCATTAGAATCTGTTTCTGTCGCTACAACCTCTGTATCGTTAGTTTTATTGTTTCCACAAGCCGTAATAACTAATGTAAAAAGCAGTATATATAGGTTTTTCATGATTAATATATTTTTAAAATAAGGTTGTTAATGTTGATGACCGTTTGGTTATAAGCGTTTAAATTATCTAAATAGGTGAGTTCAATATCTGTAGCAGTTTCTATGCTTTGTATATATTGAAAAAAGTCAATTTCACCTTCTTTAAAAGTTCTGTTTGCTGTTTTTATAATCTCATCTTTTAAGCGTTTGCCTTGTGTATAGTAATATTTAATAGATTCATCATACTTTTTTAAGGTGGTTAAAAGTGATTTGTATTCAGAATTTAACTGTACTTCATAGTCTTTTTGTTGTTCTGATATGATTTCTTTTGCAATTTTAGACGCTTTTATTTTAGAAGAATTCCCAAAGAATAACAAAGGAATTTTTAGTCCGACTTGATAACCTTTTATATTAGAATTTAATTGGTCGTTGGTACCTTGAAAATATTCAAAATTAAGGTCTGGTAGTAAATTCTGTTTTTCAGATTGGTAAACAGCATTTTGATAGTTTTTGGCATTTTCAAAATATTGTAACCCAGAATTATTTTGAAGAGAATGATTGTGCAATTCTAATTTCCCCAAATCTTTGTCAACAATTTCTAAGCTGTCAACTTGTACAATTGCTTTTAATTGTTCTTTTGAAAATTCTACATTTTGTAAAGCTTGTTTGTAAAGTGTTTCGAGTTGCTTTTGTTTAGATTCTGCTGAAATTTTTTCGAGATAATTAGTTTCACCAAGTTCAAATCGTCGTGTTGCTTTTTTGGCAAAATCTTGATAAAGACTATCTAAAAACCGATACGTCTCTGCTTTTTGTTTGGCATAACTTAATTGATAATAACTAGAGTAAACTATCTTTTTAACGTGTTGAAATTGCATATTGTATTTGGCTTCCTCTAAATTCATCATGGCTTTATTTACCTTTTTTTCGGCAAAATAGACCGTTGGGAATTTAAAATCTTGAGCAATTCCAAACACTTTTAAGGGTTCATTATTTATGGCAATATTATTTTCATCGTAATTATAATACACAGATGTTTTATCAAAACTAAAAGCACTACCAATAAAAGCATCATTTTTTTCAATTTGTAAATTAGACGCTTTTAAACTCGCATTGTTTTCAATGGCTAATTCTAGGGTTTGTTCTACAGTTAGTTGAGATTGAGCGTTTATATTCAGTATAAAAAAGAATCCAATAACTGTAATGCTGGCTGTTTTATTCATTTTAATTTCTTTTTTTTCTTCAAACCAAGCATATAATACTGGTAAAACTATAAGTGTTAAGACGGTTGCAGTGACTAAACCTCCAATAACCACAGTTGCTAAAGGACGTTGTACTTCTGCACCTGCGTTAGTAGATATTGCCATTGGTAAAAAACCTAAAGCGGCAGCTGCGGCTGTTAATAAAACAGGCCTAAGTCGTTCTGCAGTACCGCGTTTTATGCGTTCTTCAATATCATCTATACCTTCTTCTTTAAGTTCTTTAAAATGCTCAATGAGAACAATACCGTTAAGTACTGCAATCCCAAACAGTGCAATAAAACCAACACCTGCTGAGATACTAAAAGGTAAATCTCGCAACCATAATAATAGAACACCTCCGACTGCCGAAAGAGGAATTGCAGAATACACTAATAAAGCTTCTTTTATGGAACCAAAAGCAAAGTAGAGTAGAAGAAAAATTAAGGCCAATGCAATGGGTACTGCTACGGTTAAACGCGCTTTTGCGCTTTGTAAATTTTCAAATTGTCCACCATAAGTAATGGTGTAACCTACTGGTAATTTTAGTTTACTGTCAATTATAGCCCTTACATCATCCACAACCGATTGCAAATCTCGGTTTCTTACGTTGATACCAACCACTATACGGCGTTTGGTATCATCTCTAGATATTTTTGCCGGTCCAGTCGTATATTTTATGTCTGCTAATTCACTCAGTGGAATTTTATTGCCACTTGGCGTATCGACATATAAATTCTGCAAGCTTTCCAAATTTTGACGATTCTTTTCATCTAAACGAATCACTAAATCGAAGCGTTTTTCGCCTTCAAATACATTACCAAGAGTTTTACCAGCAAAACCCATTGTAATGAGTTGGTTGACATCAGCTATATTTAATCCGTAACGTGCTATTTTACTTCGGTTGAAAGTCACGCTCATTTGTGGTAAACCTTCAACCTTTTCAATGATAATGTCTGAGGCACCTTCTACATTTTGAATTAAGTATTTTATTTCATCTGCCTTATTTGCTAATACAGATAAGTCTTCACCAAAAATTTTAATTGCAACATCTGCTCTTACACCAGTAATAAGTTCATTAAAACGCATTTCGATAGGTTGGGTGAATTCTACTTCCATACCTGGAATTATAGCCAACGCTTCTTTAAATTTATCCGCTAACTCATCTTTGCTTTTAGCGGAAACCCATTCTTTTTTTGGTTTTAGTTTTATAATTACATCACTTTCTTCCATAGACATTGGGTCTGTTGGAACTTCTGCAGCACCAATTCTACTTACCACTTGGTCAACCTCAGGAAAATTATCTAATAGTATTTGCTCAATTTTAGTGGTAATTTCAATGGTTTTGCTTAGTGATGTTCCTGTTTTTAAAACAGGTTGAATTACAAAATCACCTTCATCTAATGTTGGCACAAATTCGCCACCCATTCTGCTAAATATCCAAAAGCTAGAGACTAATAAAATGGTAGCTAAACCTATCACTGTTTTTTTGTGATGCAAAGCCCAATTAATAGACGGTTTATACCATGAATTTAAAGCTTTCATTAAGCGTACAGATACATTTTTATCACTTGGTTTATTTGGTTTTAAAAATAACGAAGCCACAACAGGTACATAAGTTAAACACAAAAGCATAGCGCCAATTAAAGCAAAGCTGAAAGTGAGTGCCATTGGTCTAAACATTTTGCCTTCTACACCACTTAAGGATAAGATTGGAATAAAAACTATTAAAATGATTAATTGCCCAAAAATGGCAGAATTCATCATTTTTGAGGCACTTTTTAGTGTAATTGTATCAATTTCGTCTTGTTTTGCCTCTTTTGTGAGTGCTTTTAGGTTTGCGCTTTGTGTAATAATTCTGAACGCAATAAACTCTACAATGATGACGGCTCCATCTATAATAATCCCGAAATCAATAGCACCAAGGCTCATTAAATTGGCATCAACGCCAAAGATATTCATTAAGGAAATAGCAAATAATAAACTAAGCGGAATCACAGAAGCAACTACCAATCCAGAACGTAAATTCCCTAATAATAAAACCACTACAAAGATGACAATTAGCGAGCCTAGAATTAAGTTCTCAGAGACTGTAAATGTGGTTTTGTTTATAAGTTCACTTCGTTCTAAAAAGCCATTGATAAAAACACCTTCTGGCAAACTATTTTGTATAGAAGCGACACGTTCTTTTACAGCATCAATAATAGCCTTAGAATTACCATCTTTTAGCATCATAATCTGTCCCAGTACTTTTTCGCCTTCACCATTTCCGGTAATGGCACCAAAACGTGTTGCACTGCCAAATCCGACTTTAGCAATATCTTTTATGTAAATTGGTGTTCCCTCATTTTTAACTACAATGTTGCCTACATCTTCAAGCGATTTTACCAAACCTTCACCTCTAATAAAGAAGGCTTCATCTGTTTTTTCTATATAGCCACCACCTGCAACACTGTTGTTTCTTTCTAAGGCTTCATAAATTTCCGAAACCGATATACTCATGGCATTGAGTTTGTTTGGGTTGATGGCAACTTCATATTGTTTTAAAAATCCGCCCCAAGTATTTACTTCTACCACACCTGGAATACCTGATAGTTGACGCTTTACAATCCAGTCTTGAATAGTTCTAAGTTCAGTTGGTGAGTAACGGTTTTCGTAACCAGGTTTTACGTCTAAAATATACTGGTAAATTTCGCCTAAACCTGTGGTAATTGGTCCCATTTCAGGGCTACCAAAACCTTCAGGGATTTTCTCTGAAGCTGACTTTATTTTTTCGGCAATGAGTTGTCTTGGAAGAAAAGTTCCCATATCATCTGCAAAAACAATGGTAACTACTGATAGCCCAAATTTAGACACAGACCTAATTTCTTCAACACCAGGTAAATTTGCCATTTCCAATTCTACAGGATAGGTAATAAATTGCTCCACATCTTGTGTAGATAAATTACGAGATGTTGTTATAACTTGTACCTGATTATTGGTGATATCTGGAACTGCACCAATAGGAATTTGGGTTAAGGAAAAAATACCAAAACCAATAATAAAGGCGGTAAACAGAAAAATAATTAGCTTATTTTTTAAGCTAAATTTTATGATGTATTCTAACATAATTCAAAAATTAAGAAATAATGAATACCTGATTTAAAAAAAAAACAGGATTAAATCTAAAGTGAATTATGTGTGTTTGGGTGGATGAAAAAAGGAAGAATTCTCGAAGCTTGTAAACGTTTCTTCGTAATGAAAATTAAATGGTATTTCTACAAATATGGAATACTGAAAATCGAAGTGATTATCAACGCTTATAAACGATGTATTTGTGTGAGATAGCATGTGCTGAGCGTCTTTAAATGGTAAATCTTTATGCTCTTCGTGTTCATTTTCATGGTCATCCTTATTGTCGCCATAGTGTTCTGCTAAAAACTCAAAAAATGTATCACCATACTTTTCCTTATGATACTGAGCATGCTCAATCAATGTATTAATTTTAGAGAAATCCTCTAAATTAAAATTGAAACTCTGAATAAGAATTAAAAATGAATATGAAAAAGCCACTAATTTGCCCATAACATTAACGAAGATACAAATTTTCGAATTTATGAAATGTGATATTGGTTACAAATCGCTTAAAAATACGCTTTTAGCTGAACTGTACCTGTATGTATGGTTTTAGAAGTTTCAGATTTTCTTCCGAAGTAATTAAGGTTTAAATCTAAGTATTTAGTCAGTTTTTTTTGAGCTAATACATTCCAAGTGTAATTTTTTCCCGCTTGTAAACCTTCTAACATTTGGTAACCAACAGGAGTGTTGGTATCTCCTTCAAATTCATTTTGAAATAGATTAAATTCGCCTGTCAATGCTATCTTTTGTGCATTGTTATACGTAAATGAAAATCCGTAATTATTCTGTGCTAAGGTTTCAAAACTTTCCATTGTATTTTCTTTAGAAGAGAATTGATAAAAGATATCAAACTGTGCGTTTTCATTAAAGAGATAACTTAATTTGGGTTTAATTTGATAATTGTCTAACGTATAATTTCTGGTGGTATAATTTTCACTTCTACTTTCTTCTGTTCCTATACTTGCTAAAGTGTTAAATAGCCAATTTGTGTTGAATTTATGATTGAAATTAAGCTGATGACTGTTGGTTTCATTTTGTTGAAATCCTATAGATAGTAGATTTCTGCTTTTATTAGTTAAGTAAGTATAAGACGTTGTATAACGCTGTTTCCCTCTGTTAAAAAACAACACATTTCTTACACTATAATTTAAGGACGCAAAATCTTCAGTGTCTAAATCTTTTTTTAAGGCTTCAAAGGGATTTAAATTAAAAGAACTACCATTCTTAAACTTTTTACTATCTACAATAAATGACGCCTGGTTATAAAAATGGGACCAAAATTGTTTGAATTTATTTTTAGAAACACGCCATGGTTGTGGATTTATTGTCATGGTTTGCCCAAATCGATTTTGGTGCGTTTGTAAATAAACTTGGTTAGGCAAAAGCACTCTAATATAACTGCCTTGGTCTGCAAATTGAGCAATTTCAAACTCATCTAGTTCTTGTATGCTGTTCTCGTTATAATCTATCCATGTGTAAGCACCTTGGCCTGCTTCAACTTCTACATACGTAAAATCTTGCTGTGCTAAGGTTCCGGAATTGGTCTCGAAACTAGTGTTTAAAATGATGAGGTTTTTGAATAATTTTTGATTAAAATTCAATCTGCTATTCAGACTTTGCTCGTCTTCTACAGTATTATCTTCGGATTTTAAATCTCTATAATTTGCAAATAACTGAAGCGTTGTGTTTTTATTTTGAATTAATCTCGATTTTAAGTAATAGGTATTAGAGCTATTAACGCGTTCTACTTTATTATTTCTTAAACTATCATTAAAGCGTTTTATATAACCAACTTCTGCATAAACTTTGGTGCTGTCTCCAATACCAACAAAGGCCTCATAAGAATTGAATTTTTGACTTAATTCAGTTAATTCATTAATTGTTTTAGAGCGCTGTTCATTGTCTTCGGTTTTAAATTCTACACCAGACCATTTATTATTTTTGCCATATACCAGACGATTAAAAGACCTTAAAAACTTAGAACTATGGATGGAACTTTCGTTGTTTAAAAAGCTTGAATTTGAATATATAGTAAAATCGCCTAAACGCAAATTGGTAGTAACACTATGTCTGTTTCCATTGAAGTTTTCAGAAAAATTTAAATGTTCAAAATTATAACTAACAATTCCTTTTTTGGAGTGAGATAATCGTAAACCTGAAGAAAATAATAATTGATTGCCATAATCAATAAGCTCGCCTGTAGATTCAGAGGTGTCTAAATTCCAATCTCTGTTAAATTCTGCTCTATATAAACGTTGAATAGAATTAAAATTCTTCTGTATAAAATCTGCATCAACAGAAGCAGATAAATTCCAAAGGCTATCAGAATGTATTAACTTTTGTTTCAAGGTTAATTTCCCGGCATAACCATCATTATTTCCATCGTCTAAATTTGAAAATAAATTATCGTCTTTTTTACTTCCTGCAAATTCAAAAAAGACATCTGTTTTTTCAGAAGGTTTAAATTGTCCGTTAAGTACTGCAATTTGTAAACGTTCTGGTGCAACAAGTTGGGTAATGGGATCGTAATTTCCTTGTGGAACTCCTGCTATTGGAGCAATATATTGGTAAATATTATTAATAGCATTGGTGTTGCTTAACACATAATTACCTTGGTTATCACCAACTAATGTAAAACTAACACTATACAATTCGTCTTCTGGGTTATTTGAAAATACAAAAATCTCTTCAGTACCTAATTGTTCTTTTTTATACAAAATCCTATTATCAGAATAAGAAGTTAATGATGCAGAAGGCGCAATCATTAAATCTTGGTTATCACCAGCATTTGCTAAAATTTGTGTTTGTTCTGTAGATAAATTTTGTTGTAAAGGTTGATTTTTGGCATCGCTTTCAGAATAGACAGATACTTTTAGTTTTAGTTTATCCGTATTATAATTTGCACCGCCAAAAACTGTAAATCTAGAATAGTTACGTTCACTAAATTGGTAATCTACTGTAATTCGCATTTCGGAAGTAATAGGAAATGTAGAGTTAAAAATAATTTCACCAGCATTATAATCTATAATATAATCATTGTTTTCGCCACGTTCTAGAGGCACACCATTAACGTAAACAGTTTCGCTACCAGAAACAATAAGAACGTATAATTCATTATTTGAGCCGCTTAACTTATATGGACCTTGGTTACCTTCTTGTGCTGTAAATTGCGTTGTAGTAAATTGACCTCTAACTAATACACCAGAAGCAAAAACAGAAGTTTTATCGCTTAAATTAGCATTAACCAATAAACCTTGAACGCGTTTTGAAAAATTGGCAAAATAGCTTTTAGTGTCAATGAGGTCTATATCACCAGCTCTTATATTCCAATCATCACTAAATAACTCAATAAAAACTTGGTCAAACTCATCTAAACGTTGGGAATAGCCACTTTCTTGCAACGGAATATTAGCATCTTGTATGGATGCCCTTAGTGATACTTTATCGCTTAGTTTACCTGAAATCTGTAAATCGAGTTCACTATTTAACACTGAATTTTGATTGTTGCCAATGGTAATTCCTCTAGAGATACTGCCTGATGTTGTTAAACCATCAAAAGGTGTATAGGTGTTTTTTTTAGATGTATTTTGAAGTTGATATAGTTTTCTAAATTCTGAAGAACGTTGTACAATGACATCTTTATCTAATTGTTTATATACTTTAGTTAGAAATTGAGGATAGCGCAAATACTCTATTTTTATAGTGTCAATTTCCGTAGGTTGTTTAAAGCGTAAAATAGCTTTTGCAAAATCTACAGTATACAAAGTAGAATCTATAATTATATTCTCTTTAGTTTTAACAATGAATCTTGAAGGATTAATACTCATTGAGTCAATGATAATAGAATCTTTTACGGCTATTTTCTTTTGTCTAAAAACACTATTCTGTTCTTGGGAAAAGCCCAAAAAACTAAATAGAATTAATAGAAAGGAAGTAGCAATTTTCATGTAAAGTTATAACTGCTTAAAGTAAAAAATATTTTATCGTTAAAACATGCTTAAAATAATGGTGTAAAAGTAGCGTATTATTTAATTTAGCAGTCAATCTGAATATAACAACATGAAAATAGTTTCTTATAATGTAAATGGTATCCGAGCGGCTTTAAATAAAGGTTTTATAGAGTGGTTAAAAGCAACAGATCCAGATGTGGTTTGCTTACAAGAAATAAAAGCCATGGAAGAACAATTGGATCTCAATTTGTTTTCAGATGCTGGTTACAGTTACAATTATTGGTTTAGCGCACAGAAAAAAGGCTACAGTGGTGTTGCAATTTTATGTAAAACTAAACCTAATCATATAGAATTCGGAACAGGAATTGAATCAATGGATTTTGAAGGCAGAAATATCCGTGTAGATTACAATGAGGTTTCTGTAATGAGTATGTATTTACCATCTGGCACTAATGACGCAAGATTATCACACAAGTTTGAGTATATGGATTTAATTCATAATTATTTAAATGATTTACAAAAGGAAATACCAAATTTGGTGATTTGCGGTGATTATAATATTTGTCATGAAGAAATTGATATCCACAATCCAAAAATGAAAGGTGTTTCAGGGTTTTTGCCAGAAGAACGAGAGTGGTTAGGTGATTTTATAGATAGTGGATTTATAGACAGTTTTAGGTATTTACATCCAGAACGACAAGAGTATTCTTGGTGGAGTTATAGAGCAAATTCTAGAGCAAATAATAAAGGATGGCGTTTAGATTATGCCATGGTAAGTACACCTTTACAAGAAAAAATAAAACGTAGCGTTATTTTAACAGAAGCGGTACATAGTGATCATTGTCCTATTTTATTAGAATTAGATTTTTAAAATGAACTAAATTAATATACAATTAACTTAATATCAGTAATATATCATGTTTAAAAAGTTTTCAATACTTGCATTAATCGTTACATTATTTACTTCATGTGTGTCAAAACAGATTTATACGGATCTTGAAGATAAATATGCCAATCTTAAGAAAGAAAATCGAACACTTACCGATGAAATGGCAGAATTAGAGAAGGAGAAAACTAAAATTTACAATGATTTAAATGAATTAGAATCGGCTTATCAATCTGCCGTTTCAGAACGCGATAAGCTTCAAGCAGATTATGCAGCAGCCAAAGCAAATCTCGAAACTCTAAAAGCATCATATAAAGCTCTAGAAGAAAATAGTTCTGCTTCTATTGCGAAAAATTCGCAGAAAAACAGAGAGCTTTTAGCTCAACTAGAAGCTAAAGAACTAGCATTAGCAACTGAGAATGAGCGTTTAAATACCTTAAAAAAGGAATTAGAAAGCCGTTCGCAACGTGTGGCTGAATTAGAAAATGTTATTGCTTCCAAAGATGCTGCTATGCGACAATTAAAAGATGCAATTTCTAAAGCATTAACCAATTTTGAAGGTAAAGGATTAACAGTTGAACAACGTAATGGAAAAGTTTATATTTCTATGGAAAATAAATTGTTGTTTGAATCTGGAAGCTGGTATGTTGGTGCCCAAGGTAAACAAGCCGTACAACAATTAGGTAGTGTTTTAGCGGAAAACCCTGAAATCTCTGTATTAATAGAAGGTCATACAGATAATGTGCCCTATAAAGGCAATGCGCAATTAAGTGGTAATTGGGATTTGTCTGCTAAGCGTGCAACAGCAATCGTTAATATCTTAAGAGAAAATGACGCCATAAATCCTGAAAATTTAACCGCAGCTGGTCGTGGTGAATATGCTCCTATAGCCTCTAATGAAACATCAGATGGTAAAGCAAAGAACAGACGTATTGAAGTGATTTTAACACCTAAATTAGATGAGATTTCAAAGTTGTTGAATGAGATTTAGAATCTTTTACAAATTGCTTTTTGGTTCAATGCTTTTTGGCTTTTCTCAAAACACAAAAGATGTTGGTTTTATTAAAGAGCAAACATATTTGAAATATTCAGAAAAGGTGGATTGTAATAACACATCTGGCTCTAATTTTGAAACTAGAATTTGCTTAAATATAAAATTGAGAAGGGTAGATTCTATAATGCTTTCTAAGTTTGATAAATTTGTTAATACAGTTAATAATGATAGCTTAAAATCTATCTTTCTAGATTACCAAAAGAATTGGGAAGCTGAAAGAAAAAGTATAAGTTTATTAAAATCAGATGGATTTAAAGGCCACGTCGAAGCCATTATATATATGAGTTCAATGGTTGAATTAACTAAACTAAGATTAAAAGCTATAGCAAATATACTTGATGAAGAGGATTAGCTTTTTTTAAAACAGAAAGGTCTTCTTATTATTATTACATTATTAGAAAAGTTTAATTAAAAAAGAGTCCCACTCTCATGGGAAGTGAAGATGAAATACACAACTCTACCAAATACAGATATAAAAGTTAGTAAAATATGCCTTGGTACTATGACTTGGGGAAACCAAAACACCCAAGACGAAGGTTTTGCTCAAATGGATTATGCACTAAACAATGGTGTTAATTTCTTTGATGTAGCAGAGTTATATCCTGTGCCAGCAACAAAGGAAACTTATGGTGAAACTGAACGAATTATTGGAAATTGGTTTGCAAAAACAGGGCAAAGAGATAAAGTTGTTTTGGCATCAAAAATTGCAGGTACGGGAGATTATACTGCACATATTAGAACTAATGGTTTTAGTAAAGAGGCACTGCATGAAGCTGTAAATAATAGCCTAAAACGTTTGCAAACAGATTATATTGATTTGTACCAATTACATTGGCCTGAGCGCGACACCAATTATTTTGGAGTAAGAGATTATAAGCATAATACAGATGATGAATGGGCAGATAATTTTAACGAAATTCTCTACAATCTAGATGAAATTATTAAGGCTGGAAAAATAAGACAAGTTGGTATTTCTAATGAGAAGGCTTGGGGAACTATGCGTTATTTAGAAGAGTCTAAAAAACATAGTCTACCTAGAATGATTACCATACAAAACGCCTATTCTCTAATTAATAGAGTTTTTGAAGGTGATTTAGCAGAAGTGTCCTATAGAGAAAATATTGGGTTACTTGCATATTCACCAATGGCATTTGGCGTATTATCTGGTAAATATGTAAAAGGTTTGGCTACGGAAAATTCTAGGTTAAATTTATTCCCAAGATTTTCTAGATACAGTAGTAAGCAATCTACAGAAGCTACCAAACGCTACTTAAAAATTGCTGAAGATAATAATATGTCTCTTGCGCAAATGTCTTTAGCTTTTGTAAACAAAAGACCATTTTTAACAAGTAATATTATTGGAGCAACAAGTATTAACCAGCTAAAAGAAAATATTGAAAGTATTAATATTTCTTTGTCTGATGAGGTAATGAAAGCTATAGATACAGTGCATGCAGAGATTCCAAATCCTGCGCCATAAAAGGAGTTTTTTATTTTTTAAATCTTAATTTGTCGGTTAATTTGTTCTTGTAAAGAGATAAATGTTTCTGTTCTAGAAACACCTTTAATACTTTGTATTTGAGAATTTAGTACGTACATTAAATGTTCATTGTCTTTGGCTAATATTTTAATAAAAATACTCCAATGACCTGTAGTATAATGACATTCTATAACCTCTGGAATCTTTTGTAATTGTTTTACCGCTTCCGGATTACTAACGGCTTTATCTAAATAAACACCAACAAAAGCCATCGTTGTATATCCTAATGCCTTTGGATTAATAATAAATTTAGAACCTGACAAGAGACCAGATTTTTCAAGTTTTTTTAACCGTTGATGAATGGCTGCACCAGAAATACCGACATTTCTGGCAATTTCAAGAATAGGTGTTCTCGCATCTTCCATTAATGCACGCAATATCTTTTTATCAATACCATCAATGTAAATGCCTTTATCGTTAACTTTCATTAGTGTTACTTCTGTAAATTTGAAAGTTAAAGATAAAAAAAGCGTTTCAAATTGAAACGCTTTGTGCTAATTATCTCTCTAATTATTAATTAAAGATTTAAAGGATTATAACCCAAATATGGTACCTTATGTTCTTTAAAAACAATATCATAAGATTCTAATTCTTTTAAAATAGGAGTGTAAACCTCTTTTGTAATTGGTATTTGTACTCCTGGTGTTTTTATCTTACCATTAAGTATAGCCAAAGTTGCTATGGCAACTGGTAGACCTACTGTTTTTGACATTGCTGTATAGGTTTGGTCGTTACCAAGTGTTACCATAGTGGAATCAATCTGATATTTTTTTCCATTTAATTCATATCCAAATTTATGATACATAACAATCATATCTTTATCTTCTGGACTAAGCGTCCAGCTATCCATTAATATTTTTTGTAGAATTTGAGCAGGTGTTGCCTTGTCTAATTCTACCATTTTTTCAGAATTAAAAATGTCGAGTTCTAAAAACTTGTCCCAAACTATATCATCTTGATCAATTTTTAGCGCGTGTCTAAATTTAAGTTCTACAGAATCAGTTGGGCTGTATGGCAAGAAAGCATTAACAAAATCTCTATAACTCATGTTTATACTATCATCTATTGTGTAGCTATCGTCCGTCATTCCTAATTGCACAAAAACATGCCATGCTCTACTAAAACCAACACGTCGCATGGTACCACGATAAAGTGTTTTAGCATGATCTAAACCATAAACATGCTGATATTTTAAAGAGTCTCTATTTGCATAAGCCTCAAAACGACCATAGTCATCAACATCTAAAAATTCTGTTCGTCTAAATAAACGATCATACGGAATGTATTTAAATTGGTTTTCTTGTAAAAATTTGGCTGCACCTCCTTGTCCTGCGACGACTACATTTCTTGGGTTCCATGTAAATTTATAATTCCAAAGATTGTTATCGCTTTCAGGTGCTACTAATCCGCCTGTAAAGGATTCAAACAAAATCATTTTTCCGCCTTTATCTCTAATACTGTCAATTACTTGCATAGCACTCATGTGGTCAATACCTGGATCCACACCAATTTCATTCATAAAAATGAGATTATTGGCTTTGGCATCATTATCTAAGGCTTGCATTTCTTTACTTATATAAGAAGCGGTTACCATATGTTTTTTATAAGAAATACAGTCTTTAGCAACTTCTATATGAAAACGAGCTGGTAACATAGAAACCACAATATCAGCTTGTTTTACAGCCTTAGTTCTAGATTCTGCATTAAATACATCTAAATGGATTATGGTGGTATTTGGGTGTGTGCCTACTAATTTTTTAGCGTTCTCAACATTTAAATCTCCAATAGTAATATGTAGATTTTCTGATTGAGATTTATCAAGTAAATATTTTATGAGATAAGAAGAGGATTTACCTGCACCAATGATTAAAATCTTTCGCATTATAACTAATTTTGTAATACACGAATGTAAGAAATACTAAAGGTATTTTTGGGCAAAAGCGCACTAATTATGAATAAAAAACTTTTAATTACAGGTACAATACTAGGAATAATTGGGATTGTTTTGGGTGCATTTGCAGCCCATGGATTAACAAAACTAATTGATGCTGATGCTATTAAGACTTTTGAAACTGGTGTGCGTTATCAAATGTATCATGCATTTTTTCTATTAATTTTAGGCGGAACAACTTTTGTAAGTTTAAAAACAAAGAAGATCCTATTTTATTTAGTGATTTGTGGTGTTATTTTCTTTTCTGGCTCTATATATGGATTGGCCACAAATATGCTCACAACATTCAATTTTAAAACAATTGCTTTAATTACACCTGTTGGTGGATTATTATTAATTCTGTCTTGGATAGTGATGTTAGTCGATATTATAAGAAATAAAGTCGATTAAAGTTTTTGAAATGGGCTGTTTCAAAATAAAATTATAGTTTTGTAGAACTAAACAACAAAAAAATTATGGCAAACCATACCCAATTTACGAAAACGATTTCGTTAGATCAATATGGAATAAAAAATGCAAAAGTCAATTATCAATTATCTTCGGATGAACTTCATGCTGAAACAATTGCTAAAGGTCAAGGTGTAGAATCTTCTTCTGGAGCAATAGCTGTTAACACAGGCGAATTTACCGGTCGTTCTCCAATGGATAGATTTATTGTAAAAGATGCTGTTACCGAAGAGAAGATTTGGTGGGGAAATATAAATATTCCATTTGAGAGCGATAAATTTCAAAAGCTGTACGACAAAGTTGTAAGTTACTTGTCTGAAAAAGAGGTTTATGTTCGCGATTGTTACGCTTGTGCAGATGAGAATTATAAAATGAATCTTAGAGTTATTAATGAGTATCCTTGGAGTAATATGTTTGCATACAACATGTTTTTGCGTCCTACGGAAACTGAATTAGAAGGTTTTTCACCAGAATGGACTGTGGTAAATGCACCTGGCTTTACAGCAGATCCAGAAATAGATGGTACGCGTCAACACAATTTTGCAATTTTAGATTTTACTAGAAAAATTGCTTTAATTGGTGGTACTGGTTATACAGGTGAAATTAAAAAAGGTATTTTTTCGGCTTTAAACTTTATACTTCCGGTATTTAAAAACACTTTACCAATGCATTGCAGTGCAAATGTTGGTAAAAATGATGATACAGCAATTTTCTTCGGATTATCAGGCACTGGAAAAACTACACTTTCTACGGATCCTAACAGAAGTTTAATTGGTGATGACGAACACGGATGGACCAAAGAAAACACTGTTTTTAATTTTGAAGGAGGTTGTTACGCTAAAGTGATTAATCTTTCTCAAGATCAAGAACCAGAAATCTTTGCTGCGATTAAAAAAGGTGCAATTTTAGAAAATGTAATAATGGATGATAAAGGCAATGTAGATTTTGCTGATACGTCTATTACACAAAATACACGAGTAAGTTACCCAATTTACCATATTGATAATATTAGAAAGCCATCTATAGGTAAAAACCCAAAGAATATATTTTTCTTAACTGCAGATGCATTTGGTGTTTTACCTCCAATTTCTAAGTTAACACCAAGCCAAGCAGCATATCATTTTATTTCTGGTTATACTGCAAAAGTAGCAGGTACTGAAGCAGGCGTAGTAGAGCCCGTTCCAAGTTTTTCTGCTTGTTTTGGAGCTCCTTTTATGCCACTACATCCTACAGAATACGCCAAAATGTTGAGCAAAAAAATGCAAGAAGCTGGTGTAAATGTATGGTTAGTAAATACGGGTTGGACAGGAGGTCCTTATGGCATTGGTACACGTATGAAATTAAAATATACACGTGCAATGATTAATGCGGCTTTAAATGGAGATTTAGGATTGTATAATTATGATGATTACCATATTCACTCTGTATTTGGTGTAGCACAACCAAGAACTTGCCCAGGTGTACCAACTGAAGTATTGAGTCCGAGAGCAACATGGAATGATGATGATGCTTATTATAAAATGGCGTTTAAATTATCTAACGCGTTTAGAGAAAACTTTAAAAAGTTTGAGTCTTATGCTTCAGAAGAAGTAAGACGTGGAGGACCACAACGTTATGCTTTTTAATATTAGATATAAAAAGAAAAAAGCGATTCTAATCATAGAATCGCTTTTTTTATGTTTTAATCGACTTGTTTAATAACTATTTCCCTTTATTAACAGCATCAATATACTTTTGTAATGCCATGGTCATAGAAGGTGTTTCAGGCGTTGGTGCAGAAATATCTACACGTAACCCTTTTTCCTTAACCGCTTTTACTGTTGTGTTACCAAATACAGCAATACGAGTTTCATTTTGCTTAAAATCTGGGAAATTATGAAATAGTGATTCTATACCAGAAGGACTAAAAAACACCAAAATATCATAAGTAACATTAGATAAATCAGATAAATCACTAATTACTGTTCTGTAAAACGTAGCTTGTTTCCATTTTACACCTAAATCGTCTAAAATTTGAGGTATAATTGGTTTTACTTTATCTGTTGTAGGTAATAAGAATGACTCGTCTTTGTATTTTTTAATAAGTGGAATTAAGTCTTCAAATGTACGTTTACCTACATAAATTTTACGTTTTCTGTAGACTACATATTTCTGTAAATAATAAGCAACAGCTTCAGATTGACAAAAATACTTCATAGAATCAGGCACTTTAAAACGCATTTCATCTGCTACTCTAAAAAAGTGATCTACTGAATTTCTACTTGTAAGTATAATGGCTGTAATTTTGCTAAGATCAACTTTTTGTTGTCTTATATCCTTAGAGGATACGCCTTCAACATGAATAAAGGGTCTAAAGTCCACCTTAACTTTTTGTTTCTCTTGCAAATCAAAGTAAGGCGAGTTCTCTATTTTAGGCTCTGGTTGTGATACTAAAATCGTTTTCACTTTCATACGTAAACCTTTTGTTTTAACCGTTATATTCTCTAAAAACCTTATATAAAAGTACATAAGGCCCAATTTCGAGAGCGCAAAGATACAACAAAAAATAGAAAAAATTAGGATTAATTAGTTTTTGATACGTTTTATATGAGTTTAAAAACCCTATAAGATTTATAAGGCAAACTAATGAAAACGCTACGGTAATGGCAATGTCATTGTATGTTTTAGTGTACAACAGAAATAAGTTGGTAATTAAAAAGACAATGCCAGATAAGTTTTTGAATGTTGTTTTTTGAAATAAGTAATGATCCATTAGGCTGTCTATTTCAAAAAGACTACCAATAAGGCGCTCTATAAGTGTTTTTATAACAATAAGAGTAGAAACAGTAAATAGTATTTTTAAAAAAGAAATAAGTTCAAAATCTAAAGGCGCTACAAAAGTAGAATAAGCAAAATGTATAAATATGCTTAGCGATAGGCTGAGGTTGATAAATAAAAAACTATCAAAATGATCAATAAATTTTTGATCCTTACTATAAATGTTTAAATATTTAGAATTTCCTAAAACATAGATAAAATCATTAAATCTAAGTGTGTTTAAATATTTAGCAATAACAATGCTACATAATCCTATGATAGTAAAAATAGTAAACCAATCGTATGTAAAATAGTTTCGCATGTGGCTAAATTATAAAGAATATTAAGCTTATACCAAATAAATATAAAAATGACGAAATATTCTCATTTGTCCGTTTTTAAATTATCAATAAAAAGAATTCTAAATTCATTAAAACTTATTATTTATTTAAATAATAAAGATATGTATAAAACGTATCTATAGAAAACGTTAATTTGAACTCATAATTCATTAAAAACTTTATTTTTGTTGAAATTCTAAACGCAAAATAAGAGCGTATTTAAAATAGAGTTAATGTCTGACGCAGTTGTTATAATACCTACATATAATGAGATTGAAAACATTGAAGCCATCATAAGAGCTGTTTTTTCTCAAGAAAAGGATTTTCATGTTCTAGTGGTTGATGATAATTCTCCGGATAAAACTGGAGAAAAAGTGAAAATCTTACAAAAAGAATTTAAAGATCAGTTATTTTTATTAGAACGTAAAGCAAAAAGTGGATTAGGAACAGCTTATATTGCAGGTTTTGAGTGGGCTTTAGAAAAAACATATCAATTTATTTTTGAAATGGATGCTGATTTTTCACATAATCCAGATGACTTAGTTAGATTATATGATGCCTGTGCAAATGATAATGCAGATATAGCAGTAGGCTCTAGATATGTAAAAGGTATTACCGTAGTTAATTGGCCTTTGTCTCGCATACTTTTATCGTATGGAGCATCTCGTTACGTTAGACTAATAACGCGCATGAAAGTAAAGGACTCTACAGCTGGATTTGTCTGTTATAAAAGAAAAGTATTAGAAACAATTAATCTAAAAAAGATAAAATTTATAGGTTATGCGTTTCAAATAGAAATGAAGTTTAAGGCGCATAAAAAAGGCTTTATAATAAAAGAAATACCAGTTATTTTTAAAGATAGAACTAAAGGAAACTCTAAAATGAGTGGTAGTATTATTTCTGAGGCTATCTTTGGTGTTATTAATTTAAAATTAAAAAGTTTATTTGCTAAGTAAAACAATATGAATCGACAGACGCTTATTAAAAACGCAAAAATTGTTAACGAAGGAAAGATTGTAGAAGGCGATATTCTTATAGAAGATAACATTATTAAGAAAATAGATATTTCTATTAGTGTTAAGTCAGCTGATATGACTGTAATTGATGCCGAAGGTAATTATGTATTACCAGGAATGATTGACGACCAAGTACATTTTAGAGAGCCAGGCTTAACACATAAGGCTAATATTGAATCTGAATCGAGAGCAGCATTAGCAGGAGGAATTACTTCGTTTATTGAAATGCCAAATACTAATCCTCAAACTACAACTGTAGAAAAGTTAGAAGAAAAATTTGCTATTGCAGCAGATTCATCTTATGCAAACTATTCTTTTATGTTTGGTGGAACTAACGATAATTTAGAGGAAATTTTAAAAGTTAATCCCAAAACCGTTGCAGGCTTAAAACTTTTTTTAGGGTCTTCTACAGGAAATATGTTAGTTGATGACCCAAAGGTGATTGAAAAAATATTTTCCAGTACAGATATGGTGATTTCTGTGCATTGTGAAGATGAGGCAACTATTAAAGAAAATTTAGCAAAGTATAAAGAAGAATACGGTGATGATATTCCTATGGAAATGCATCCCATTATACGTAGTGAAGAGGCTTGCTATTTATCATCTTCAAAAGCCATAGAATTAGCTAAAAAAACAGGAGCAAGGCTACATGTATTTCATTTATCAACTGGGAAAGAAACAAGCTTGTTTACAAATAAAATTCCTTTAAAAGATAAAAAAATAACGGCCGAGGTATGTGTACATCATTTATGGTTTTCAGATCAAGATTATGCTAAAAAAGGAAGTCATATAAAATGGAATCCAGCAGTGAAAACATCTAAAGATAGAGACCAACTCTGGAAAGCTTTGTTAGATGATAGAATAGATGTTATTGCTACAGATCATGCACCTCACACGCTTGAAGAGAAAAATAATCCATATACTAAAGCACCTTCTGGTGGACCTTTAGTGCAACATGCATTGGTCGCTTTATTAGAAGCGCATCATCAAGGTAAAATCTCCGTAGAAAAAATTGTAGAGAAGGCATGTCATAATCCTGCCATACTATTTAATGTAGAAAAAAGAGGCTATATAAAGGAAGGTTATTATGCAGATTTGGTTATTGTAGACCCACAAAGCCCTTGGACAGTTAATAAAAGTAATATCTTATATAAATGTGGTTGGTCGCCATTTGAGGGTAGTACTTTTAAAAGTAGAATTACGCACACCTTTGTTAATGGACAATTGGCGTATAATAATTTTAAGGTTTTAGATGTTAAAGCCGGACAACGATTAACTTTTAATAGATAGAATGTTAAAGCATTTAGGTATAATATTAGTTTTAGGAATTTTGCTTATCGCCTGCGATAATTTGGATAAGCCTAAAAAACCAGATAATTTAATTCCTAAAGCACAAATGACCGAGCTTTTGTATGATGTTTATATGGTTAACGCGGCAAAGGGTGTTAATAGAAAAACGTTAGAACTACATGGTATTATTCCTCAAGATTATATTTTATCAAAGCATAATATAGATAGTTTACAATTTGCAGAAAGCAATACGTATTACAGTTTTGAGACAGATGTTTACAAGAGTATTGTAGATAAAGTGAAGGCTCGTTTAGAAAAAGAAAAGGAGGAATATGAAGCTATAAGAATTGAAGAATCAGAAAATAAGCAAAAACAAAATGATTCTTTAAGAGAGAAGGCGAAAAAACAGAAGGATTCTATAAAAAGACTGATTAATAAAAAAGGGTTTGTTGGTGGTTAATTTTTAAGGTCTTTAAGATATAATAACCCAACTTCTTCAATGGTTTTACTTATTGAGCTAAATTCGAATTTTAAGATATTTTTTATTTTTGTTGCATCATATTTTTTTACACTTAATAAAGAATTTGAGGTTTGTTTAGTTAACCTTCTAGGTTTACCAGATAGTTTGCTTTTTATCCAATCTAAGCGCCAAACACTATTTAATAGCCAAGGTTTAGCCTCTTTTATTGGAGGTTTTACATTTAAGACTTTTGCGGCTGCTTTAAAAAAACTTTTATAACTAAGGTTGTCTGAAACTAAGATAAACTGCTCATTTTTAATTGTACAATTCATTAATTGCTCCATAGTAATAACAACATCCCAAACACTAACAAACCCTGTTATTCCAGAGGTGTAGTAAGGAAGCCCGTTTTTAATTCTTTTAAATAAACTTCCGCTACTTCCTCCATTCCAATAGCCAGCACCTAAAATAATACCAGGATTTACAATTACAGCATTTAAACCTTCTTGCGTACCACGCCAAACTTCCAGTTCTGCACCATATTTTGTAATTGCATAACTACTGTTATTATGCTCAGCATTCCATTCAGTTTTTTCATTTATTAGTTTTTCAGGGTTGTTATGGTGTCCTAATGTTGCAGTAGAACTTACATAGCATAGCTTTTTAATATTATAGTTAATACTTAAATTTACAATGTTAGCTGTGCCTTCTATATTTATTTTTCTAAGTAATTTATATTTACTAGGTTCAAAAGACACAAATGCAGCACAATGATAGACATGTGTAATACCCTTAAAAGCTATTTCAAGTTGCGGAATATTATTAAGGTCAGCTTTTACCCATTCAATTTTATTAAATAAAGCTTCTGCATTTTCAGAATAATAAGAAAATACATGTTTAACTTGATTTAGTGTGTTTTCGTTTCTATAAATTGCACGTATACTAGCATTATTTTTCAGTAATTGAAAAAGTAAATGCGAGCCAACTAAACCAGTACCACCTGTAACTAAAATCATTGGGCGAATTTACAAATCTTACAGTTATTCTGTTGTTAGAACTTTGTTAATAAGAACAAAGACGTTTTAAACTATAGATTATAAATTCAATTAAAATTGTCTTTTGTCTTTAACAGTGGAAACATATCTTTGCGCAAAATAATTTTGAAACTAAATAAACAATGGCAAATAAGTTTGTAGAAGAATTACGTTGGCGAGGAATGGTGCACGATATCATGCCAGGAACTGAAGAGCAATTAGATAAAGAGATGACAACAGCCTATATTGGTTTTGATCCTACATCAGACTCGTTGCACATTGGTAGTTTAGTGCCAATTATTTTATTGGTTCATTTAGAGAAAGCAGGTCATAAACCAATTGCTCTGGTTGGTGGAGCAACTGGGATGATTGGTGATCCATCAGGGAAAAGTGATGAGCGTAATTTACTTGATGAAGCAACTTTAGCTCATAATGTTGCTGGTATTAAAAGAATATTATCTCGTTTTTTAGATTTCGATTCTACTGAAATAAACGCACCAGTTTTAGTAAATAATTATGACTGGATGAAGAATTTTAGTTTTATTGATTTTGCTCGTGACGTTGGTAAACGTATCACGGTAAATTATATGATGGCTAAAGATTCTGTAAAAAAACGTTTAAGTGGAGACGAAGGAAATGTTGGTATGTCTTTTACAGAATTTACATACCAATTAATACAAGGTTACGATTTTCATCATTTGTATAAAACCATGGGTTGTAAATTACAAATGGGAGGAAGTGATCAATGGGGAAATATTACCACAGGTACAGAATTAGTAAGACGTATGCACAATGGCGAAGACCAAGCAAAAGCATTTGCCATGACTTGTCCTTTAATTACTAAAGCAGACGGTTCTAAATTTGGAAAGTCTGAAGGTGGTAATGTTTGGTTAGATGCAGATAAAACTTCAGTGTTTAAATTTTACCAGTTTTGGTTAAATACAACCGATGAGGATGCTGAAAAGTATATTAAAATCTTTACCTTTTTAGATAAAGAAACTATTGATGCTTTAATCGTTGAGCATAAGGAAACGCCTCATTTACGTTTATTACAAAAGCGATTAGCAGAAGAGGTTACTGTTTTTGTACATAGCCAGGAGGATTATGATAATGCTGTTAAGGCTTCTCAAATATTGTTTAGCAAAGATTTTAAGAATGAAATTAAGCAATTACCTGAAGCATTATTTCTAGATGTTTTTGAAGGTGTAAAACAAGCAGAAGTATCAGAGGCAGAGTTTAGTGAAGGTATAGATATGATTGGTGCTTTAGCAGCTAAAACCAGTTTTTTAAGTTCTAATGGAGATGCAAGACGAGCATTGAAAGAAAATGCAGTTGCCGTTAATAAAGAAAAGGTAAAGGAAGATTATATATTGTCTTCTGAAGATTTAATACATAATAAATACATTATTATAAGTAGAGGAAAGAAGACTAACTTTTTACTAAAGATTGTGTAAATCTCTCTATAATTTTTAAAAAAGTAAGACCAATTAAGTTTTAAACTGATTGGTCTTTTATTGTTTGTATAAAAAAGTGCCCAAAATTTCTTTTGGGCACTCACTAACCAATCAATCAACTATTGAAAAATCTTTCTTTTTCATAGCAATTATTAAGTCGTTTGTAAATCCGTATCCTTACACTTTTTTGAAAAAAAAATTAAAGGGCCATTAAATTGCAGCCTCTAATATCAGAATTATCAAACCTGCCAATAATTTCAAACTCACCGTTTTCATTGACTTTACCCAAGTCTTGGGTGGCAATAAACGAGCATGAATTTAGGTTCGCCAAATCAATAACATTTATACCACCAGTTTTGTTTGGTTGCTGTATGGTAAGCGCATCCTCTGTATCCCTTGTTAGTATTTTCATCCAAGGTGGACACTCAAAAATGCCATTGCCTTTAGAATAGGCTTGGCTTAGAAGTTCTGTCATTCCATATTCACTATGAATTTGGTTAACATTAAAGCCAGTTTTAAGAATTTGGTGAAGCTCTTGTCTTATAATTTCTTTTCGTCTGCCTTTCATTCCTCCTGTTTCCATGATTGTGGTATGCTCCAAATTAAGTTGATAAGCTTCAACCAAATCTAATAAGGCAAAGGAAACACCTATAAGTAATGTTTTTTGTTGTTTAGCTTCAAGCATTTTTAACGTGCTTGCTAATTCTTCAAGATTATTAAGGTAAAAGCCACTTTCAGTTCTGTTAGATTTTTCAATTAAATCATTAACCATATAAATTAGTGAAGACCCGTCTCGTTCTAAATAAGAGGGTAATAAAGCTAAAACTACGTAGTCTTCAATATTGCCATAAAAGTGCTTAAAAGCTTTTAAGTAACTTTCTTCATATAGTTTTAAATCGGTAATTAAATGTTTACTGGTAATGCTTCCTGTTGTACCAGAACTTGAAAATGTTTTTTGAATTGGTGCAGTAGAGCTTAAGACTTCACGCGATTTAAAAAACTGAATTGGTAAAAAAGGAATGTCAGCAATGTACTTTACATCAGAAGGATGCTTGTAAAGTAAGTCGCAAAACGACCTATAGACTCTATTATTTTTAAACTGAAATTTAAATACTTCTAAGGCTATTGCTTCAAATTCAGCATTAGATTTTATATTAAAAATAGTGTCTTTAAATTTCATATTGCAAAAGTATGGAAAATAAAAAAGCGTAGCTCTAAATATTGAGCTACGCTTTTAAAATGTATTAAGAAATATACTTACTTAATTACTAATTTTTTAGTAACAGAAGCATTGTTCTGAGTAATTTTTACGATATAAACGCCAGACTTTAAATTAGACACATTTAATGTGCTAGCTGTTAAAGTTTCGTTTTTTACTTGCTTACCTAAGATATCAAATACTTGTACAGAAATAGCATCGCTGTTTGTAGAAGAAATTGAGACCAAACCTGTATTGGTTGGGTTAGGATATAAGCTAAATGAATTAGCATTAAAATTGTTTACACTTAATGGTGCTGCAATATCGCTAGCATATCTAGGAAATATTTGGTAAGTACCGTTAAATTCACCACCTAAACCAGTAATGCTTGAAACAGCAGTTGGGATAGCTGTACCAATAATGTCTTCGTCACCAAAAGCAACTCTAGCTACAGTTACATCTGCGCCATCAGCTACATTATAATTTGTGTTATCTGCAAATACACCAGTATCTTCAAAAGTTACATTGTTTAATGTAATAAGTCTACTTTCGTAAGTTTCACCGTTAGTTATAAGTTCTGAAGCACTAACAACAATTGGTGTTAGCGTGTTACCTGTAGAAGATGCCATTGCAATATTTTCACTAGGCACAAACTGAAGTGTTCCTGCATATTCAGATAATTCTCCTACTAAACCTGTAATTCCATCACCAATACTAAAAGCAGTACTTAATGTTCCTGCAGTATCATCAATTAATATACCTGCTCCACCATCTTGAATGTATTTTTGATTTCTATTACCTTCTGTAACAATGTAAGAAATGATTGCTTCGCCAGTTAATTCATAAAATTCGCCAACGGTTCCAGCACGTAATGCAGTAATATCTGCTACTTGATTATTAGAAGCTATAGTAAATGTTACTTGGTCAGTAGCTATTGTAGTACCACCATCAATTACATTAATAATTACAGTATATGGAATATTATTATCAGTAACAATAGTTACAGGGTTGTCTGTAGTAGCTACAGGTGCATCAGAATTTACCGTAACTTCTACTGTAGCAGTTGCAGGTACGTTAGTTAAACTATAAGCTATATCTGTTGTAGTTGTACCTGGAGGTAAAATTTGACCATCACTAGGTGAAGTGATTACAACAGAAGGTGTTGTTACAACTTGTTCCGTAACAGAAAAATCATCCCAATATACTACTGCGCTTCCATAAGATCTTACTTCAAAATAAAGACTTGTAGCAGTAGCAGGTGCTGCTATTGTTACTGTATATTCTGTCCACGCATTACCATTAGTATCAAAATAACCATTACTTGGACCTCTTAATTCATCAGCATTATCAGAGATGTTAGAGTCAGAGGCATCTTTCCAGTAACTCCAGATTCTAGCATCTGTATCGTCACCAGATTCAACTTTATACCATAAAGAAATTGTATACATGTTTCCAGGAGTAATACCTGTAATTGTTTGTCCTAAATCTTTTGTGCCATCCGCAGTATGTTTTGCAGAATTACTGCCGCCATGTATCTCAGTAGTTTCTTGAGTAATGTTTTCGGCTTTTGTCCAACTGTCTGGAGTAGTTGTATCCGTCCAAGTTTCAAAATCTCCGTTTACTAATAAATTCTGTCCAAATGTTAAGGAAGAAATTAATAAAGCAATAAATAAAAAGTAAATTTTCTTCATAATTGAATTTTATAAAAGTTAGATAACAAATATAATAACAAATCTGTAGTTATCAGAATCTTAATAGTTAATACTTTATATATTTACAATAACATAATATGGTTAATATCAGGTCCTTCTGACTTACAATGAATTATACTTTTAATGTTAGGTTATTGTTATCAATTTACTATATTTAAGCAGTTAAGATAGATATATTTTATATTTACAATCCTTAAACAAAGAAATACCATTGAAAAAGAAAGACATTAAAATACTATTGGTTGATGATGAGCCAGATATTTTAGAAATTGTTGGCTATAATTTATCTAAAGAGGGTTATCAAGTAATTAAAGGTGAGAATGGTTTAGAAGCTATTGAATTGGCAAAAAAGCATAGACCACATTTAATTATATTAGACGTTATGATGCCAAAAATGGATGGTATTGAAGCTTGTGAACGGATGAGAGATTTGCCAGAACTTAGTGAAACCGTTATTACATTTTTAACTGCTAGAGGAGAAGATTATTCTCAAGTTGCTGGTTTTGATGCTGGAGCGGACGATTATATTGCTAAACCAATAACACCTAAGGTTTTAATAAGTAAAGTAAAATCACTTTTAAGGCGTTTTAAACAAGTAGAAAACAAAGCTGATACGATTGTAAAAATAGGAGATTTAATTATTTTTAAAGAAGAGTATAAAATTACATTAAAGGGTAAAGAAATTACTTTACCTAGAAAAGAGTTTGAATTATTATCTTTATTAGCAACCAAACCAGGTAAGGTTTTTAAGCGTGATGAAATTTTAGATAAAGTCTGGGGAAATGAAGTTGTTGTTGGCGGAAGAACCATTGATGTGCACATTAGAAAACTCCGTGAAAAAATTGGTGATAAATCCTTTAAAACCGTTAAAGGTGTTGGTTACAAGTTTGTAGATTAATGCAAAATAAATTAAAAAAATCGTACAAGTTTGCTTTTAGAACATCCCTCTATATAACCCTATTAGTAACTGTTTGTTGTGGTATCTTATTTTTTAGTAGGGTACATCCGCTTGCCCTATTAATATTTGCCCTTTTAATATATATCATTTGTTTTATTGTTATACAATATAGAGTAGAGCGTTTTATCTATAGACGTGTAAAAAAAATATATGATGAATTAACACTTTTAGAATCTACTACTCTTAGGCAGCAACCCATAACAACAGATATGGGAACTTTAACTAAAGAAATTGATAAATATGCTAAAAATAAAAAAATTGAAATTGAGACCTTAAAGGTTAGGGAAGAATACAGAAAAGAATTTATTGGTAATGTTTCGCACGAGTTAAAAACACCTTTATTTACAGTGCAAAGTTATTTGCTAACCTTGTTAGAAGGCGGTATAACTGATGAAAAAATTAAAAACAAGTATTTAACGAGAGCAAGCAAAGGAGTTGAGAGGCTAACCTATATTATAAAAGATTTAGATATGATTACTAAATTAGAGGTTGGTGATTTAAGTCTAAATAAAGAAAACTTTGATATCGTTCAATTAGTCCATAATGTGTTTGAGTTATTTGAAATGAAAGCGGCTAAGAAAGATATTACATTAACGTTTGATATTGATTATTATGAGCCAATTATGGTTTTTGCAGATAAGGAAAGAATTCAGCAAGTTTTAACTAATCTTATTGTAAACTCTATAAAATATGGTAGAGAAAAAGGAACCACAGAGGTTAGTATAGAAAACCTTATCAAAAACAAGGCTATAGTTAGGGTTACTGATAATGGAGAAGGCATCGCAGAAGAAAATCTTCAGCGTTTATTTGAAAGATTTTATCGCGTAGATAAAAGTGGGTCGAGAAAAGAAGGTGGTTCAGGTTTAGGTTTATCTATTGTAAAGCATATTATTGAAGCACATGAAGAAAAAATATATGTAGAAAGTCAATTAGGTGTTGGTAGTGAGTTTTCTTTCACTTTGGAAAAGTCTAAATAATTCCTCAAAATTTAATTCATTTGTTTTAAAGGTCATTCCACTATAATGGTCTATTTGAGATAATAAGTCTACAGTAAAATTATCTTGATGACAATATGGAGCAATACCTTCAGATTCTAATTTTTCAGCCAAATATTCTTGTTCATATTGTCCCGAAGTAGGTATAAAAAAAACCTTTTTTTCTAGCTTTGCTAAATCCATAATAGTAGTGTAACCAGATCTACACAATACCATTTTACTGACGTTTATGGTGTTCTCAAGTTCAGCGCTAGTCATGTAGTTATAGATAAGCATATTATTCTGCTCAGTAATAGTTTGTTGAGTTTCTATTTTACCTTTTACAAAACAAATATTACCATTAAAAGAAGCCAATTCTGTTAGTAATTTTTCTTCTAAATAAGTGCGTTGAGGTTCTGGACCAGAAAGTAATACCAACAGTTCGTATTTAGTTTTTAAGTACTGTTTTTTAAATCGAGATAAAGACCCTAAATATTTCAATGGAACACCAAAATCTTCAACATGTCCCAAAATACCACTTAGATTTTTTTTATCTCCAAAATCAGGAATCCAACATTCGTCAAATTTAGATATGATATTTTGATGAATTTTAGTGCTTAACCAAGTTGTGTTTCCGCTTAATACCCTTAATTGATGAGAAATAAAAACAGAAGGAATATTTTTATTTCTAACACCAAATCTATTGTCTGAAATAATGCCGCAAATTGAATTAGTTGCAATGTATTGTGCTATAGCTTTTTGCTCTTTCTTTGCTGTTTTTAAAAGGTGAGGAGTATCTTTTAATAATTTAAGCCTAAGATGTTTTGGTTTTTTAGAATAGGTGATGTTGTAGGAAGGTAATTCAAAAGTTTCAAGGTAAGGAAATTCTTTTTGTAATAATTGAAGTGCAATACCATCACTAGCTATTATTGGCTGAAAACCATGATGTATTAGTTCATTTATAATTGGTATACATCGTGTAGCATGACCTAAACCCCAATTTAATGGAGCTACGAGTATTCGTTTTTGGTTGCTACCTAAATTTTTGTTCGTTGTTTTCAGTTTTTTAAAGTATATTAATATATCAATAGCTAAAACAAAGGTAAACCTAATTTGTTTGCTTAATTTTACCGCATTATTATTAAATTATAAATTAAGTGGGAAGTAAAAATAAACTAAAACGCTTTAAAGAAAACGAAACGTTTCATAATGTATATCAGCCATCAAGAGAAGAATTAGTAGATGCAACTTATAAGCTAAAAGGTAATTGGAGGAATGAAGTTTTTAAAAATAACAATCCTCTAATTTTAGAGTTAGGTTGTGGCAAAGGTGAATATACAGTTGGCTTGGCAAAGCGCTATCCTAACAAAAATTTTATAGGTATTGATATTAAAGGAGCTAGGTTTTGGAGAGGTGCAAAAACTGCAATTGAAGAGGATATTCCTAATGCTGCATTTATAAGAACTCAAATAGAACTTATAGAGTCAGTTTTTGAAGAAAATGAAGTTGATGAAATTTGGATAACATTTCCGGATCCTCAGATAAAATATCAACGGACTAAACATAGAATGACTAATCTGCAGTTTTTAGAGCGTTATAAAAAAGTATTAAAACCAAATGGTTTAATGCATTTAAAAACAGATAGTGAATTTATGCATGGCTATACTTTAGGATTATTACATGGTGCAGGTTATGAGGTATTGTATGCAAATCATAATGTGTATAAGTTAGAAGGAAGCCCAGAGGATGTGACTGAAATTCAAACCTTTTACGAAAACCAGTATTTAGACAAAGACAAAGCAATTACGTATATTAGATTCAAAATCAACTAAAATTTGAGTATTACTGTTATTTTCTTTCTAGGTTTTATTGTGGCTTTACTTGGCGTAATTCCTCCAGGATTGCTTAATATGACAGCTGCAAGAATTAGTCTTAAGGAAGGTGCAGGTCGTGGTATTATGTTTTCTACAGGTGTTTGTATAGTTGTATATATACAAACATATTTAGCAGCTATTTTTGCTAGGTATTTGTCTAGAAATCAAGATGTTGTTGAAATTCTTCAACGTGTAGCATTTGTTATATTTGTTCTTATTACAATTTATTTTTTAGTCTTAGCATCTAAGGAAAAAGAAACAAAAAAAGAGAAAGAAATTAAAAGTAAACACGGACGCTTATTACATGGCATGCTATTATCTGCATTAAATGTTTTTCCTATTCCTTACCAAGCGTACATGACTATAACTTTGGTGTCCTTTGGCTGGATGAATTTTGAAAAATTAAGCATCGTTACTTACGTCACAGGTGCCGCAACTGGTACATTTGCAACGTTATATTTTTACATATTCTTTTTTGATAAGATTAAAGACAAAAAAATCACCTCTCAAAAAAGTATGAATTTAAGTATAGGAATTATAACAGGTGTTGTAGCTCTTATTACATTTATAAATATTCTTAAAGAACTTTAAATGAAGCCAGAAACACTAGGTTTTTTTGAAAAAGTTTATGAGGTTGCCAAACAAATTCCGTATGGTAGAGTAACAAGTTATGGAGCCATAGCTAAATATCTAGGTGCTGGTAAAAGTGCCAGAATTGTTGGTTATGCTATGAACGGTTCTCACGGAAAGGATATACCAGCACACAGAGTAGTTAATAGAAAAGGCCTCTTAACAGGAAAACATCATTTTGAAGGCACTAACTTAATGCAACAACTATTAGAGAATGAAGGTGTTGAGGTTGTAGAAAATCAAATTCAAAATTTAGAATCTATTTTTTGGGATCCAGTTAAAGAATTGTAAGTGTCATTTTTGAGTATTACTTAATAAGTAGACTTCGCTCATTTTTGTTAAAAAATATAGAGACAGAATTATTATTTAAAATAGAAATCTAACCATTAAACAATTCAATTTAAGTACTTCAAAATATAAACTTTTAGCAGTATCTTTACGTTTAGAATTAATCTTAATAAGAGAATGTGAGATTATGCTATAGCCTCTATATTCTCAAGTCTTATAATAATATGAAATTAAACAAGCAAGACATACTCAACGCTCTTAAAACCATAACAGTACCTGGTGAAGGTGAGAATATGGTAGATAGTGGTGCGGTGACTAATGTGGTTACTTTTGCAGACGAAGTTATTGTAGATATAACCATAAAAAATCCGGCACTTCAAGCCAAGAAAAAAACAGAAGTAGATATTTTACAAACCATTCATAAAGAAGTTTATGAAAAGGCAAAAATAACTGTTAATGTAAAAGTTGATGCACCTGCAGCAGCAACAAATGAAATTAAAGGAAAAGCCATTCCGGGAATTCAAAATATAGTTGCAGTAGCTTCTGGTAAAGGTGGTGTTGGTAAATCTACAGTTACCGCAAACTTAGCAGTAACCTTATCTAAAATGGGATTTAAAGTTGGTGTTTTAGATGCTGATATTTACGGACCATCTATACCAATAATGTTCGATGTAGCTAATGAACGACCGTTATCTGTAACGATTGATGGAAAATCTAAAATGAAACCGGTAGAAAACTATGGAATAAAAATTTTATCTATAGGCTTTTTTACAAAACCAGATCAAGCAGTAATATGGAGAGGTCCAATGGCAGCGAAAGCATTAAACCAAATGATTTTTGATGCAGCTTGGGGAGAATTAGATTTTTTATTACTCGATTTACCTCCAGGTACTGGTGATATTCACCTAAGTCTTATGCAAGCTATGCCAATTACAGGAGCTGTAATTGTAAGTACACCACAAAATGTAGCATTAGCAGATGCAAAAAAAGGAGTAGCAATGTTTCAGCAAGATACTATTAATGTCCCTGTTTTAGGGATTATTGAGAATATGGCCTACTTTACACCTGCAGAACTTCCTGAAAATAAATATTATATATTTGGAAAAGAGGGAGCTAAGAATTTAGCAGAAGATTTAAAAGTTCCTTTTTTAGGCGAAATACCAATTGTACAAAGTATAAGGGAAGCGGGTGATGTTGGTAGACCAGCAGCATTACAAGATGCAACTCCTATTGAAAAAGCTTTTGAAAATTTAACAAAAGAAGTAGTACAAGAAGTAGTTAATAGAAATGAAGCTTTGCCTGCTACCGAAGCAATAAAAATTACAACAATGGCAGGTTGTTCTGCTGTAAAGAAATAGGAGATGAGCTCAGAAGAATTAAAAATTAATGTAGAAAAAGCATTGGATGAAATCCGTCCATTTCTGCAAAGTGATGGTGGTGATATTAACTTGTTATCTATTGAAGATGGTAAGTTTGTAAAAGTTCAGTTAGTAGGTGCGTGCACGTCTTGTAGCGTTAACCAAATGACTTTAAAATCTGGAGTAGAAATGACTATTAAAAAATACGCTCCCCAAATAGAAAAAGTTATTAATGTAGAATAATAGTTGCCACGTTTTTCACTTTTAATTTACATTGGTAGCTTAGTTTTTGATGAGAAGAAAATAAATACACCTACAGGGTTTCTATAACCTTGTAGGTTTTTAATAAATAAAAATGGAAGTAGTGATGGTTAGATTTCTACTTTCGCAAGATTGAAATGATTACAACAGATATACTTATTATTGGTGCAGGTCCAACAGGGCTATTTACAGTTTTTGAAGCTGGACTTTTAAAACTAAAATGCCATTTAATTGATGCCTTACCACAACCTGGAGGTCAATGTTCTGAGATTTATCCTAAAAAGCCTATTTACGATATTCCGGCTTATCCAGAGATTTTAGCTGGTGATTTAACTAATAAGTTAATGGAACAGTGCAAACAGTTTGAGCCTGGGTTTACACTTGGGGAACGTGCAGAAACAATTGAAAAACAAGAAGATGATACATTTATCGTTACCACTAATAAAGGGACAAAACATAAAGCACCTGTAATTGCTATTGCAGGAGGACTAGGCAGTTTTGAACCACGAAAACCATTGATTCATAACATTATTGATTTTGAAGATAAGGGAGTAGAGTACATCATTAAAGATCCTGAATTTTATAGAAATAAAAACGTAGTAATTGCAGGAGGAGGAGATTCTGCTTTAGATTGGAGTATCTATCTTAGTGAAATAGCTTCAGAGGTTACTTTAATACATAGGAGAAATGAGTTTAGAGGACATTTAGATTCTGTAGAAAAAGTTCAGGAATTAAAGAATAAAGGAAAAATAAATTTGGTTACACCTGCAGAAGTAATTGGTCTTGTTGGCGATTATGAGTTAAAGGCTGTCGTAGTAAAAGAATCGGATAATATTCATTTAGAAAAAGAATATGAGATTGAATGTGATCATTTTATTCCCTTGTTTGGATTATCGCCAAAACTAGGACCAATTGCAAATTGGGGACTAGAAATTGAAAAAAATGCAATTAAAGTTAATAATGCTTTAGATTATCAAACTAATATACCTGGAATTTTTGCCATTGGAGATGTTAATACTTATCCAGGGAAGTTGAAGTTGATTCTTTGTGGATTTCATGAGGCAACTATAATGTGTCAAGCCGCTTTTCAAATTATTAATCCAGGAAAGCGTAATGTATTAAAATACACAACAGTATCTGGGATTGATGGTTTTGACGGTACCAGAAAAGAAGCTCCTAAACAAGTAGTAAAAAAGATAAATTAATTATTTTTTTAGCATAATCACTTATAAATAAGGTTCTACAATAAGCAAAAAAGCATCTATTTCTTTACGAGATAGATGCTTTTAAACGTTTGAGCTGTTAATTACAGATTTCTATGCAGCTCTAATCGTTCCCATCGAGAATCTACTTCTTCTTGAGCTTGTTTAAGAAGTTCTGCTCCTAAATCAGCATTTTCTTTAGCAACTCTCGAGAAACGAGTTTCCGTATACATAAATTCCTCAAGTGGTGCAGATGGTGCCTTAGAATCTAGTTTAAACTTCTTACCTTTTGGTTTAGAAGGATCAAATCTAAATAATGGCCAGTAACCTGTTTTTACTGCTATATCTTGGTGAATGGCTCCATCTTTTAAATTATAACCATGGTCACCACAATGTGAGTAGGCAATGATTAATGATGGTCCATCGTAAGCTTCAGCTTCTTCAATTGCTTTGAGCGTTTGTAAATCTTTGGCTCCAATTGCTACTTGGGCAACATAAACATTATCATAAGAAACAGCTTGTAAGGCTAAGTTTTTCTTGCTGGTACGCTTACCAGACACGGCAAATTTTGCACTAGCACCTAATGGAGTTGCTTTAGACATTTGTCCTCCAGTATTAGAGTAGATTTCTGTGTCTAACACCATAATATTGATATTTTCTCCAGATGCTAATACGTGGTCAACGCCTCCATAACCAATATCATAAGCCCAACCGTCACCACCAAGAATCCAAACAGATTTTTTACGTAAGTATTCTGTTAGTTGTGATAGTTTTTTAGCTTCAGGTAAATCTATTGTTGCTAATTTAGCTTTAAGCTTATCAAGGTTTGCAAAGTTTTCTTCTTTCTCAGCCTCGGTTTTCTCAGGATTGTTTAAAATAGCATCAACTAATTCAGTTCCAACTTCTGCTTCTAAACCTTTTAATAGGTTTTCAGCAATTTCTTGTTTTTTAGTTAATCCCAATTTCATCCCCAAACCATATTCTGCATTATCTTCAAATAAAGAGTTTGCCCAAGCTGGTCCTCTACCAAATTTATTAGTTTTATATGGCGTAGTTGGTAGGTTACCACCATAAATAGATGAACAACCCGTTGCATTAGCTATTAAAATACTATCGCCATACAATTGAGTCAGTAACTTAATATAAGGTGTTTCACCACAACCAGAACATGCTCCAGAGAATTCAAATAAAGGTTCAAGGAATTGAGATCCTTTTACATTGGTAATATTTAATTCTGTTCTATCATAATCAGGAAGATCAATAAAAAAGTCCCAATTTGGATCTTGTGCATCTTCAACTTTAAGTTTACTGTGCATATTAATTGCTTTAAAGTCTGGATCAGCCTTACTTACGGCAGGACAAACTTCTACACAAAGGTCGCAACCTGTGCAATCTTGCGCAGATACTTGTAAAACATAGGATTCTTCATCTTTATTAAACGGTCTTCCAATTGCTGGAACAGATTTTAATGTAGAAGGTGCATTTACTAATTCTTCATTAGAAACCACTTTTGCTCTAATGGCTGCGTGAGGACAAATAACCACACATTTGTTACATTGGGTACAAATATCTTCACCATCCCAAACAGGCACTTTATCAGCAATACCACGTTTTTCAAATTGCGTAGTTCCTGTAGGGAAGGTTCCGTCAACCGTAAAGGCGCTAACAGGCAATTCATCTCCTGTTCCGGCCAATATTTTACCTAATACTTCTTTTACAAATGGGTCTGCATCACCAGACATCATAGGTTTCAATTTAGTAGTACTTGTTACTTGTTTTGGGTATTCTACCTTTTGAAGGTTTTCTAAAGATTTATCAACGGCATTAAAATTCATTTTAACAACGGCTTCTCCTTTTTTAGAATACGATTTTACGATAGCTTCTTTAATTTTTTGTATCGCTTCTTCTTTTGGTAACACACCAGAAATTGCAAAGAAACAGGTTTGTAGAACTGTATTGGTACGTTTACCTAATTTGGCTTCTTGAGCAACCTTAGTGGCATCAATAACATAAAAATCTAATTCGTTTTCAATAATTTCTTCTTGCATTTTTTTAGGAAGAACATCCCAAACGGTATCTTTATCAAATGGAGAATTTAATAAGAAAGTTCCACCTTTTTTTATGTTTTTAAGAATGTCATATTTTTCAATAAAATTAAATTGATGACAAGCAATAAAGTTTGCTTTATGAATTAAATAGGTTGAATATATTGGGTCTGGACCAAAACGTAAATGCGAAACGGTTTGCGCTCCTGCTTTTTTAGAATCGTAAACAAAATAACCTTGTACATAGTTATCTGTTGTTTCTCCAATTATTTTTATAGAGTTTTTGTTAGCACCAACAGTACCATCAGAACCTAAACCGTAGAACATGCAGTTAAATGTATTCTTAACTGTTTTTAGTCTGCTACCTAAATCTAAACTTCTAAAGGAGACATCATCATTTATACCTACTGTAAAGTGGTTTAAAGAATCTTTTCTATCCAATTCATCAAAAACCGCTTTAACCATTGCTGGGTCAAATTCTTTTGAAGAAAGACCATAACGTCCACCAATAACTTTTGGCATAGCTCTATCACTTTCTATAAAAGCAGTAACAACATCTTGATAAAGAGGTTCTCCTAAACTACCAGGTTCTTTTGTACGATCTAAAACAGCTACTTTTTTAACAGTCTCTGGTAAAGCATCTACAAAATGACTAATAGAGAATGGTCTGAATAATCGTACTATAATTGCGCCAACTTTTTCACCATTTTTAACCATGGTATCAACTGCTTCCATTACAGGACCTTGACCAGAACCCATAATTACTATTACTTTTTCTGCTTCGGGATGACCTACATAATAGAATAAACTGTATTTACGTCCTGTATGCTTATAAAATTCGTCCATAGTATTTTCAACAATACCAGGTACTTTATCATAATATAAATTTGCTGCTTCTCTAGCTTGGAAAAATACATCAGGGTTTTGCGAAGTACCTCTTATTACAGGATTGTCTGGATCTAATGATCTTTTTTTATGAGCCATTATATCTTCTTCAGGCATCATTTCTTTTATTATATCATCTGGAATACTATCTATTTTAGAAATCTCGTGAGAGGTTCTAAATCCATCAAAAATATTCATAAAAGGTATTCTAGACTTTAAAGTCGCTACCTGTGCAATTAAAGCCATATCTTGAGCTTCTTGAACAGATCCTCCAAACAACATTGAAAACCCAGTTTGTCTTGCCGCCATAACATCTGAATGATCACCAAAAATTGACAATGCATGTGTTGCAATTGTTCTTGCAGCTACATGAATTACTGATGGTAATAACTCTCCTGCCATTTTATACATGTTAGGAATCATTAATAACAAGCCTTGTGATGCTGTAAATGTAGTTGTTAAGGCACCTGCTTGTAATGACCCATGGACTGCTCCAGAAGCACCTCCTTCGCTTTGCATTTCTACAATTCTTGGGATGTTCTCCCAAATGTTTTTTTGTCCTTTTGAGCTATAAACATCTACGTGTTCGCCCATTGGTGATGCTGGAGTAATTGGATAGATTGCACAAACCTCATTGGTTTTATGTGCAACCCTTGCAACTGCCTCATTGGCATCACAAATTAGTTTTGGAAACTCTTTTTTCATAATGAAATATTAAAATTATGGCACTGAAAAAAAGAATTGCTTAATCGTTTAACCATTTTATTTCCAATGCTCCTGAAAAGATTTATAAAGTGTTCTAAAATTAAGTGGAATGTTGCTAGAATAATATGATAAATATCAGTAAATGAATCCTAAGACCTTTATTATTAGTATTGTTTGTTATTTATAGACACATAAAAAGCCAATCTATATAACAAAAAATCCACTCTTAATAATATAATTAAGAGTGGATATAAATTAGATGTTTTTTGAGATAGATGTAATTACTCAGCGTGCAACCAAGCTTTTTTCTTTAATAACTCTTCTTCTGATTCTACATGAGATTCATCAGGAATACAACAATCCACAGGACATACTGCGGCACATTGAGGTTCGTCATGAAAGCCTTTACATTCAGTACACTTCTCAGGAACGATATAGTAAAACTCATCTGAAATAGGATCATGTTGCTCATCGGCATCAATTTCTTCTCCATCTAAAGATGTTACCATACCGCTTAGTTCTGTTTCATCAGAATAAGCCCAATCTTGGTCTGGTTCGTAAATTGCATTGTTAGGACATTCTACTATGCATGCATCACAATTAATGCATTCATCCGTTATTATGATAGCCATAATTATATATTTTTTAGATAATAATGGATAAATTTAAATTATCTTAATAGCTTTTTATATGATAAAAATCATGTATCGTATTAAAAACAGAAACTATATTTGATATGGATTACTTCAATTTTTGATACTAAAATTTTTACGCTTAAAATTATGATTGCTGAAAAAAAAGAAATACAACCTAAAGCACTAGAAGCTGTTGTTATTAGATTTGTTGGTGATTCTGGTGATGGAATGCAATTAACAGGAACTCAATTTTCTGATACATCTGCGATGATTGGAAATGACGTTTCAACATTTCCTAATTACCCTTCAGAGATAAGAGCACCTCAAGGGAGTTTGTATGGTGTCTCAGGCTTTCAAGTTCATATTGGAAGTGTAGAAATTAGTACACCAGGTGATGATGTAGATTTATTGGTGGCTATGAATCCTGCAGGTTTAAAAACAAATCTTTATGCTGTAAAACCTGGTCATACTATAATAATAGATACAGATGCGTTTACAAAAAAGAATTTAGAAAAAGCAAAATATGAAACAAATCCGTTAGAGGATGGAAGTCTTGATAATTATAGGGTTATTGAAGTTGCCATTTCATCATTAACAAAAGAAGCTTTAAAAGATGTTGAAGGCTTAGATAATAAGAGTATAACGAGAAGCAAAAATATGTTCGCTTTAGGAATGGTATATTGGATGTATCATCGTTCTACGGAACATTCCATAGATTTTTTTAATAAGAAATTTGCCTCTAAACCACAATTAATTGAAGCAAATACTAAAGTGTTAAACGCAGGTTTTTATTTCGCAGAAACTTTAGAATTAATACCTAATGCCTATACTATTTCGCCAGCAAAAATGCCATCTGGAACCTACAGAATTATAAGTGGTAACACGGCAACGGCTTGGGGATTTTTAGCTGCTGCTGAAAAATCTGGTATCGAATTATTTTTAGGGTCTTACCCAATAACACCTGCTACGGATATATTACATGAATTGGTTAAGCATAAACATTTTGGAGTAAAAGCTTTTCAGGCAGAAGATGAAATTGCAGGTATAACTTCGGCTATTGGAGCATCCTTTGCTGGAGATTTAGCAATTACCACAACATCTGGCCCAGGTTTGGCTTTAAAAGGTGAAGCCTTAGGTTTAGCCATGATGGTAGAATTGCCTTTGGTGGTTGTAAATGTTCAAAGAGGAGGACCTTCAACTGGCTTGCCAACAAAAACAGAACAGTCCGATTTAATGCAAGCAATGTATGGCAGAAATGGTGAAAGTCCTGTGATTGTAATTGCTGCAGGTACACCTTCAGATTGTTTTAAATTTGCTTATGAAGCGGCTAAACTCGCTCTAGAACATATGACTCCTGTAATATTGTTAACCGATGGATATATTGCTAATGGTTCTGAGCCATGGTTAATAAAATCGGTTGCCGATATGCCAGCAATTAAAAATAATAGAATAATAGAAGTCAAAGAAAATTGGCATCCCTATGATAGAGATGCTAATACACTAGCTCGTGATTGGGCAGTACCAGGAACTTTTGGCTTAGAACATAGAATTGGTGGTTTAGAAAAAGATAAAATTACTGGAGATGTGTCTCATGTTCCGGAGAATCATGAATACATGACCAAAATTAGAGCAGAAAAAATAAAACGCGTAGAGAATTACATACCTGAATTAGAAACAGAATTTGCAGAATCTGGTGATTTATTGGTTGTTGGTTGGGGCGGAACTTATGGTAGTTTACACTCGGCAGTAAAACAATTAAATAGTGAAGGCTATGACAACATTGGTTATGCGCATTTTAATTATATAAATCCTTTACCAAAAAACACTGAGGCTATTTTAAATAAGTTTAAAAAAATTGTAGTGTGTGAACTAAATAATGGTCAGTTTGTAAATATTCTAAAAATGAATTTTAATATATGTGGTTTGTTACAATATAACAAAATCCAAGGCTTGCCATTTGGAAATACTGAACTTACTGAGAAATTTAAACAATTATTAAGCTAATTATGGAAGCAACTTTAGAAAAAAAATATACGTTTAAAGATTTTGCTAGCAATCAAGAAGTAAGATGGTGTCCAGGTTGTGATGACTATGTTATTTTAAGAGCCATGCAAAAAGCATTGCCAGAAATAGGTGTAAAAAAAGAAGATGTTGTCTTTATTTCTGGGATTGGTTGCTCATCTCGTTTTCCATATTATATGGATACTTATGGTATGCACGGAATTCACGGTAGAGCTCCTGCAATAGCTTCAGGTGTGAAGTTAGCTAACCCAGATTTAAGTGTTTGGGTGGTTACTGGTGATGGTGATTCTATGGCAATTGGAGGAAATCATTTTATTCATGTACTTCGAAGAAATATAGATTTAAACATTATAATGTTTAATAATGAAATATATGGTTTAACAAAAGGCCAGTTCTCGCCAACATCATTAGTCGGACAAAAAACTAAGTCATCTCCTTATGGAAATACACAACCGCCTTTTTCTCCAGGAGAATTAGCTTTAGGAGCTCAAGCACGATTTTTTGCAAGAATAGGTGGTAATACACCTAAAGAAATGACTCAAATGTTTATTGATGCCGAAAAATTTAATGGAACATCTTTAATTGAAATATTACAGAATTGTGTAATTTTTAATGATGGTTGCTTTACAAAATATACCGATAAAAAGGTTAGGGAAGATAAACAGTTATTTGTTGAAGACGGCAAACCCATGATTTTTGGAAAAGACAAGGATAAAGGTTTAGTACTAAATGGATTAAAGTTAGAGGTTGTTACAATTGGAGAAAATGGAATTACAGAACAAGATATTTTAGTACATAAGGCTAATGAGAAAGACCCAACATTGCATCAAATGTTGGTAAGATTAGAATATCCTTTGGTAACAGGCATCATAAGAAGATTTGATGATATTACTCTAGAGGAAAGAGAGGATGTTTTAACTAAAGAAGTACAAGCAAATTCAAAATTTAAGAAAACAGATGACCTCTTCTTTTCAGGAGAAATCTATGAGGTGAATTAATTTAGAGAAGTACCCTTTCTAAGTAATTATACCCATAGTGCGTTAGTGGCTTGGTTTTACATATTCAATATTATACTTTTTAAGTATTTTCTTTAAATAGTTTACACTTCCAATAACGCCTAAGTTTCCTTCTTGGCCAGAAACTATTCCAACTAAATAGCCATTTTTGTCAATTACAGGAGAACCGCTTCGTCCATGAGGTTGGGTGTCTGTTTTTAAATGTTTTGTATAAAAATAGTCACCGAGATTGTCAAAGCATTGAAGTTTTATTAATGCAGGTTTACTATTATCTTTTTGTTTAATTCCCCAACCAACCGCATAGACAACTTCATTCTTTTTAACGGGAGTAAATCTAATCTTAAGTGGGTATAGTTCAGAATTCGCGTCTTCAATCTCAAAAATAATCCAATCTCGTATTTTAAGGGTGTTAAACTCACCAATATTTTCACTTTGGTTTTTATTTATTAATCGCTTTATAGAAACGGTCTTTTCTTTTTTGTTTTTAGGATATAAATTCCAATATTTAAACTCGGGACCCAAATCAATATTACTCATTCCAAGTTGTTTTTCAAATACCATAAACAAGTGTTTGCATGATACTGCAACTGTATCAATACCTGTATTTATTAAAAATGAATTTGCAAAATCAGTATAAGTAGTATCTGTAAAACTAATAGTATTTGTTAAAGCAAAATCTGGCCATTGAGATACTGGTTTATTAATCCATGGCTCAGCATTAGTTATTTGAGGTTTATTATTACAACTGAAAGTAAATAATAAAAAAATGAATATTATTAATCCATATTTTCTCATTGTTGTAACGGTTATTTTTTTCGGTTGCAGACCTATTTTGGACTAGAATATCTATTATTCTATTTCTGTTTTAAACTAAAGCCGTAAATCCTAAAAAAGCTAGTGATAAAAGTCCTGCAACTAATAAATTAATAGGTACGCCTTTCATTCCTTCTGGAATATTAGCGAGTTCTAATTGTTCTCTAATACTAGCAAAAACAATTAAAGCTAATGCAAACCCAAGTGAGTTTGAAATTGCAAAAAATACAGCTTTTATTAAGCTACTATTTTCTAAGCCTAAAGCTAAAATAGCAACACCTAGAACGGCACAATTTGTAGTAATTAAAGGAAGAAACACACCTAATGCTTGATATAAAGGTGGACTCACTTTTTTAAGTATAATTTCTACCATTTGTACTAAAGCTGCAATGACTAAAATAAAAGTGATTGTTCTTAAATAATTTAATCCAGCAGGAACTAAAACATATTCATGTAATAAATAAGTTACTGTTGTAGCTATAGTCATCACAAAGAGTACTGCTCCAGACATACCAACAGATGTAGATACTTTGCTTGAGACACCTAAAAATGGGCAGATTCCTAAAAATTGTGACAATACAATATTGTTTACAAAAACAGCCGCTATTAGTATTAAAATATATTCCATGTCTTAATTTGTTTTAGATATTTTATTGAATAAAACAGATAGATATGCTAATGCAATAAAAGCACCTGGTGGTAAAATAAAAAGTAGTAATGTATTGGCATCTTCTGAAACGAAACGGAAATCAAATAAACTTCCACTTCCTAGTATTTCTCTAACCGCCCCTAAAGCTGTTAAAGCAATTGTAAAACCAATTCCCATGCCTAAAGCATCAACAATAGATGACAATAAGTTGTTTTTTGAAGCAAAAGCTTCTGCTCGACCTAAAATTAAACAGTTTACCACTATTAATGGAATGAAGATACCTAGTTGTTCAAATAAGAAAGGAATATAAGCCTCTAAAACCATCTCTACAATAGTAACAAAAGAAGCAATTATGATAATAAACGCAGGAATTCTAACCTTGCTTGGTATCTGAGATTTAATTAACGAAACAACTATGTTAGACATTAATAATACAAATAAAGTTGCAACTCCCATTCCTAGGCCATTAAACGCTGAAGAGGTGACGCCCAAAGTTGGACACATACCCAATAGCATCACAAAAACAGGATTATCCTTTATTATACCTTTAAAAAAGTTTTCCTTATGAGTTAAATTCTCTGCCATGATAACTAATTTTTTGATGAGTTTGTTTCTACAAATACATCGTAGGCCATTTGAGTAGCTTCTCCAAACGCACGAGTAGAAATAGTTGCTCCAGCTATTGCATCTACGTCACCACCATCTTTTGTTGGTTTTACATTAAATTCTGATGGCTTTTTACCTCTAAATTGTCTTATAAACTTTTCATCTTTCATTTTGGTTCCTAAACCAGGAGTTTCCTTTTGCTCAAGTACCACAATGTTTTTAATACTTTCATCAGGATTAAAGCCTACCATTATTTTTACCAAGCCACTATAGCCTTTTTCAGAGGAGCCAATGATTGCTGTTCCAATAGGTTGGTCGTTAAAGGTTGCTGCATAGACTTCAATACTGTCTTTAAATTTATCAGATTTAAACATTAAGACGTCTTCAACAGGATTGTTATTAAATTCTGGTAGTACTTGTTTTAAGGCGTTTACCTTTCTTTCTAGTTTTGCTTTTGCTTTTGGAGCTTTGGTGATATCATTTATAAAACCAAGGGATATACCTGCAACAATTGTAATTACAAAAAGAGCAATGGTCATATTTAAAAAAGTAGATTCTTTTTTACTCATAATTACATGATTTTTGATTTGATTTTATTGCCAAATCGTCTTGGTTTAAAATACTTATCTATTAGCGGTACAAAGGCATTCATAATTAAAATAGCAAATGACACACCTTCTGGGTAAGCTCCAAACAATCTTATAACTACGGTAATAACTGCAATCCCTATGGCAAAGATTACCATTCCTTTTTTTGTCATTGGGCTGGTGACTAAATCGGTTGCCATGTAAAAGGCTCCCAAAATAGCTCCACCCGATAAAAGATGAATTAATGGATTTGCATATTGCTCTGGATTAACTAACCAAAAAATACCAGTCATAACTCCCATTGTTACTAACATAGTAATTGGAATGTGCCAAGTAATCACTTTTCGTACTATTAAAAAGATGCCTCCTAAAAGCAATGCTAATGCAGACATTTCTCCAGCTGAACCACTGGTGATACCAATAAATAATTCCATGGTAGAAGGGAGTTGTTCACTAATAGTAGACATAGTTTCTCCATACATTAAACCTTCTTTAATGATACCTAAAGTAGTTTCGCCAGTTACAGCATCAACCAAAGTGAGGTTGTTTTCAACAGCAGTAGGCCATGAGGTCATTTGTACAGGGAAACAAACCAATAAGAATACACGACCAATAAGTGCTGGATTAAAAATGTTATAACCTAAACCACCAAAGGATAATTTTGCAACACCTATAGCTATTAAAGCACCAATTATAATCATCCAAATGGGTAAGTTTGATGGTAAGTTAAATGCCAATAAAATACCGGTTATTAATGCAGAGCCATCTGTTATTGTAACCTTTGTTTTTAGTAGATATTTTTGAATGATATATTCGAATACTAAACATGAAATAACTGCAACCGAAGTAAGGATTAAAGCACTTATACCGAAAACATAAATGGATACTAAAAACGCAGGAATTAATGCATAAAGCACATCATACATAACTTTTTTTGAAGTTCTAGCAGAATGTACATGTGGTGAGGCTGAAATAATTATTGGATCTGCCATATTAATTTTTTGCAGTGTTTAATTTTTTAATAATACTTTTTCCAAACCTTATATAATCTAGCAAAGGTCTGTGTGAAGGGCAAACATAACTGCAAGAGCCACATTCAATGCACGTCATGGCATCTTCAGATGCTAATCTTTCATACAAGCCTTTCTCCGATAAATTCATTAGCAAATGTGGTTCTAATCCCATTGGACAGACAAATACGCATTGACCACATCGAATACAGTTTTTAGCCTCTTGTCTGCTGGCTTCATTTTCAGAAATAAGTAAAATTCCAGATGTACCTTTAGTAACAGGTACATCAGTATTTTTTATGGCTTTTCCCATCATTGGTCCACCATTTACTATTTTTCTGGTGCCTTCTGGCATGCCACCAACTTCTTCAACTAAATCTTTAATTGGTGTCCCTATTTTCACCCAAAAATTAGAAGCATTTTCTATGTTTTTTCCTGTAACTGTTACAACGCGTTCAATTAATGGTCGATTGTATTGTACGGCTTGGTAAATAGCAAAAATGGTTCCTACGTTGTGCACAATTACACCAACATCCATCGGTAATCCGCCTTTTGGAACTTCACGTTTTAAAATGGCTTTAATCAATTGTTTTTCACTGCCTTGAGGATACTTTACTTGTAATGCGGCAACTTTAATTCTTTTATCAGATTGCGCTGCTTGTTTTAATACTTTTATAGCATCTTTTTTATTGTTCTCAATACCAATAACAGCTTCATTAATATGTAAAGCGTGCATTAAAATTTGGATTCCAACAATAATCTCATCTGCTTTTTCAAGCATTAATCTATGGTCAGCGGTTAAATAAGGCTCGCATTCAACACCATTAATAATCAAACAATCAACTTTGTTATCGTTTTTAAGGTCTAGTTTTACATGCGAAGGGAAAGTTGCTCCACCAAGACCTACAATGCCAGAATTGGTTATGTGTTGCAAAATATCTTTTTGATCCATAGTGATTTCCTTCTTAAGAGGGAAAACTGGTTCTTCAAAATTAGTTTCGTTTTTTTGATCGGTTCTAATAACAATGCATTGTTTTTTATAGCCACTTGTATCAACGATCATGTCTAGTTTTGTAACGGTACCAGCAATAGGAGAATGAATGTTAGAGGATACAAATCCGCCAGACTTGGCTATTACCTGTCCGATTTCAACTTTATCTTTTTTGTCTACAATTATTTCAGAAGGAATTCCAATATGTTGGGCAATAGGAACATAGACAACCTTAGGTATTGGCATTTTTTTAATCGCTTTTGAAGACGTTATTTTGTTCTCTTCAGGATGAATACCACCTTTTGGAAATGTTTTAAGCATCTGCTGGTTTTTTTTCTGATTCTACATTCGCTTTAACACTGGCTACTTTTGCTACTTTTGGTTTTTCTTCTTTAGGTTTTCTTATCTTTTTTGGTGGGAAATTTGTTTCTATGATAGAATGTGTTGGGCAGACTTCTACGCATTTTCTGCACAGTGTGCATGTAACTGGATCAATATAGGCTAAATTATTATCCATTGTAATGGCATCTTTTGGACAAACATCTTCACATTTAGAACAGCCAATACAAGCAACATCGCAAGCTTTCTTTGCAATTCCGCCTTTATCTTGGTTTAGGCATCCAACAAATATTTTTAAATCTCTTTTATTACGTGGACGCATTTCTATGATGTCCCTTGGACATGCTTTTACACAAGCTCCACAAGACGTACATTTATCTGTAATAATTACTGGTAAACCTGTGTTTTCGTCCATATACATAGCATCAAAATCACATACAGCAACACAATCACCATCGCCTAAGCAACCATATTGGCAGTCGGTTTCTCCTCCGTAAACCATAGAGGAAATGGCACATGTTCTTGGTCCTTGATATAAGGTGGTCTTTGGCCTAACTTCACAACTACCTTGGCAAAGCAATACTGCAACTGTTGGGTCTTTTTCTGCAACTTCTTTACCTAAAATTGCAGAAACTTGCTTCATAACATCATTGCCTCCTACCGGACAAAATAGCTCGGAGATATCATCTGAGTTAACTAACTTTTCTGCAAAAGCTTTACATCCTGGAGAACCGCAACCACCACAATTGGCTGCTGGCAGTATTTCATCAACTTCGCCTATTAAAGGGTTTTCATAAACGTAAAACTTTTTAGAAACTATGTATAAAACAATGGCTGCAATCACTCCTAAGGAGACTAATAATAAAGCACTGTATAAGACCGAATCTGACATACTATTATATTTTTAATATGTAGGTTTTAAAGGTACTTTTTAGCGTATTTTTTAATAAATAGAGAATGAAGTAATATGGCACTAAGATAGCTAGTGATATTAATCCAGATAACCACTCTTCTAAAAAACTTGAGGCTAGTATTAGTGTGGTAAACATTAAAGCAAAAGGAAATACATATGCCCAAAAAACAGCTTTTAGGCCTAATGCTTTTTTTAAAATTACATCTACGCGTTCATTAATTTTAAATACATTAGAGGAGTTAGGTACTTCTATTTTTTTTGTACTCGAATCTGAAACGCCACAAGTTCCTTTAACATGGCAAGCTTCACAATGAATATTTGGTTCTAAAGTAACCACAACAGAGTCTTTGTTTATTTCAGAAATGAAACCTGCATGAACAAAAGTATCGTTATTTTTTTGCGGTGAACCCATAGTAAGTACGCATTTACACATAAGTGAATAACGAATTTAATTAATTAGGATTCGGAATTATATGATTAATATCAGGTTTTAAAATATGACTCAGTTCCGTACTAAGTAGCAACAATCTGTTTAAGGTTTGTTAAATAAGCATAGATTGTCTTTTTTTAATCTTATTCACTTATTTTTGCGGCTAAGTTTTTTTGGAAAGGTGGATATTAAAATAAAAATTACGGATAGAGAAGGTGTCTCGCACGCGGTATTAGCACCTACAGATATGGCAATGAACTTAATGGAAGTAGTGAGGTCCTATGAACTAGCTCCAGAAGGTACAATTGGTGTATGTGGCGGAATGGCAATGTGCGCATCATGCCAATGTTATATTTTAAGTAATACCGATTTACCAGAAATATTAGATGATGAAGAAGCAATGCTATCTGAAGCTTTTTACGTTAAAGATAATAGTCGTTTAGGTTGCCAAATTCAAATAACACCAGAAATGGACGGTTTGGAGGTTGAGTTAGCTCCTGAGTCATAAGAAGTGAAGTTTATTTAAGGCAGTGCTAAATAATATATTTGGCTTTTTGTTCAGATAAAACAGATTACTTCGCTCTAATAAACTCATTTACGTGGTTTTATAATCTGCCAAACGCGTAGGTCCTTCTAACAAAAATCGATCAATTTTTAAGGTGCCGTCTTCTGTAGTTACAATTTGCCATTTAATTAATGAAATTGCTCCATTTTCAATTTCGAGACCAGTTATACTTCTTGGGTGTACACAGCTGCCATCATTAAAATAAGCAATGTCTCCAGGTTCTGGAAAACGTGGTCTATGCGTATGTCCTACAATAGTTATTAGATTGTTGTTTTCTGAAATCCATCGCTTTGTGCGACGCTCTATTTTAATAAGTTCTGTATAGTTTTTTGCAGGACTTGTAGGATCTGCTATACCCATAACATTTAAAGGTTTCCATAATATTCTAACCATAAATCGGCTCCATTTCCAAAAGAGGTAATTCCACCAGTCGGCTTGGTGACCATGAGTTAAAAATAATTCTTGCTCAGTTTCAGAATGTTTTAAAATGATACCTTCATGGTATTTTATATCGCAAAATAGGTCTTCATTGGTTGCTGTTTTAGGATCAAAAAATGTAGATAAATGCTTTTCGACATATTTGGGATCGCGATACACCATATCGTGGTTACCCCAAATCATGTGCAGTCGTTCTTCATCATGAAATTGCTTCATGAGCATATAGACATTTTTATGTGCATAGAAAATAGATTCAAACGATAGATTTTCCCATAGTTCATCTCCATCACCAAGTTCACAATACTGAAATCCTTCGTTATAATAATGAGTTAAGGCATGGAAATAAATGTTTCTGTTGTTAGCAAAATCGTCAGCGAAACTATTGTCTCCACGATGGCAGTCACTAAAAAGTATAAATTTTGAAGCATCATTAATTGTAATGCGTTGGGCATTTTTGTATGCTCTATCTAATCTATTTTTTGAAGACATGGATTTACTTTCAACTAAAATAAGCAGAAAATTATTACAGTTAAGATATCTTATTGAATTTTTTCGATAGCAATAGGGAGTAAGCGTTGTACAAATAAAGAATATGCTAAAGCTGATGGATGTAAGCCGTCAGTTGCCACCAGATTTGTATTGTTTAATCCTTGTCTTGTAATATCAGTAATATTTACAAATGTTATATTTTGTTGATTACAGTAGTTTTGTGCAAACGCGTTGTATTGATTTATTTCTGCAGAAATATTTTCTGAGTTACTACTATTCTGGCCAAAAGGAGTGTATGCATAATCTGGAATAGAAACGACTACAACATTGGTTTTATCGTTTTTTGCTAACTGAATTGCTTTAGAGATTAATATCGGAAACTCTTCTTCATATAGTGAAAAAGGTTTGTTTTGATATTGATTATTAACACCAATTAAAAGTGTTACTAGATCCTTGTTGTTTTCTGGGTTATTAATCGTTATGGCATTGATGAGGTTATTAGTTGTCCACCCAGTTTGTGCTATAATATTGAGATTAAAAGTGTCTTGTTCTGCAAATTCAGAGATTAAACTAAATTTTAATTGTTCTGGAAAACTACAAGTTTCGCATACGCTTTGCCCAATGGTATAACTGTCTCCAAGTGAAAGAATATTAAAGGTATGCGGAATTGTAACTTGGTTTTGATTGTCTTCTTCGTCAATGATTTCTTCTATAATTTCTTCGTCGTCTTCAGAAAAAACAATCTCATTGTTTGTTGAACAAGTATATAGCAAAATTAGCATGAATAATAGAGGATGAGCTAAACTTTTCATGTACTAAATATACAACAACATATTTATATTGGTTTTTATTTGAGCCTAATTGAGATTGGAATAAATAAAAAAATGCTTCTCAATTTGAGAAGCATTTTAAAATTATAATATTTCCTTAAAGTGAAATTATATTATTTCTTATATAAAGGGTCTCTACCAATTGTACCAACTAAACGGTTTAAATAATCTGGAGATTTTGCATCATTATATAATTTTTTGGTATTCTCTAAACGTGTATTTAATTGAAGTTCTTCAACCAAAATGTCATTTTGAGGACTCTTAATAAATAATTCTAAATACTCTATTTGAGAACCGTAGTATTCGATATCCTTTTGTTGTTTAAGTACTAATCTTTCTTTGTACCAGTCTGAGTTAATAACATAATCTCTATTGAAATACGTTCTTAATTCTGAATCGTTGATATCTTTACCTTCATAATGTCCGTAAGCCATTATATTCAATAGAATCTTTAAAGGAGGAATAGCAGCTTCTATACTACCGTCTTCAAAATAATTTAAGGCTACCTTTTGCTGAGCTTCTGTAATATTTTTAATACCATCAACAAAATCCTCTAAATTTTGTAATTCTGGTTTTAACATACGTTCGTTAAACACTGCAGTAGGCTCATCAAACAATCTATTTAAACATAATAAAGAGAATGTTTTTGTAATTCTGTAGCCTAATCGGCTTGCTAATATTTTTTCACCGTTATGCTCAAAATCTTCAAGCTTTTCTAAAGAGCCATTAGCAATTAAGTTATTTGGATCTCTATCTTCTGGAGCCATTCTAGCCCAAATTTCAGGAATTAATAAACTCACATCGTGGTCTATTTTATTTTCCGCACCAACATAACCAGCAGCTGTACTAAATCCGTTAGACTCTGTTAATATGTGTGATAGTAAAGCGTTGTTTAAATCTGTTGTTGGTGTCAACATATTAAAAGGAGCTTTGGTTAATGCACCTTCAGATCCAGCTCCTGTAGTAGAAGGCGATTTACCTGTTAAACTACAAATAAAGTCCATAAACAATTCTGGAGTTTCTTGGTAATGTATTGGGTTGTAAACCGCTAATGGTCTAATACCTGCTTCTCGATCTGCTGGGTTATTTCTTCGACCTGGTAAAACGGCATTTACAACGTGGATTACTGGGTCTTCTGGTTTAATTCTTCTACATAAACGTACGCCTATATCAGAAATATAAGTAGCTTCAGTTTCATTATAAACTTTATTTGGCTCTAAATAACGTGGATTTTTAGTTGGTTCGCCATCTACAATTCTTGGGTGAGAAGGCAAAACAAATTGAACTTCTTCATCTTCAGAATCTATGATTTCTTTAATAAAATCTTTAACGGGTTGCGTGTATTTATCGTAATTTATTGTGTCTTCATAAATTGCAATTGCGTCAGCTTTATTTAACATTTCGTAATTTGTTAAAAATCTACCGTCAGTAACAATATCTAGCTCTGCTAATTTATCGTAACCTCTTACAATAGCTTCATCTGGTCTTTGGAATAAATGAGCTTCACAATTGGTTAGAACTTTTACACTTTGGTTTGCGTATTCTGGATTTAAATTTTTGAAACGATTTTTAGGAAGTGTTATTGATGCTGTAATATCGTCTTCTGTCTGAATCTTTTCACAAGCAGCAAAATCTGAACGTAATTTATTAAGCATCCAATTGCCTTCTTGATTGAAGCCAATACGAACATAACTACCAACAACAGGCGTATTATTGTAAATTAACGAAGTTCCTTTTACACCATTTATAAATTCTACAGACATCAAGTCTTTCCAGTTAAGATTGGCACCATGTGCTTGTCTAAATAAACGTTTTACAAATAATACTAAAGAGCGAATATGAACTGGGATATTTTTTAGAAATTCATTAAACTCATCTGAATTTTCTTCGTTTGGAGTTAGCAATTTTACAACAGATCCCAAGGTTCTTTTTTCACTTAAGAATGATCTAGATTTCGGTCTATTAGGATTTTTAACTTTCCATCTTGTAGAATAATCAAATTCAATAATTTCATCCGCTTTCTTAAAATCTTCATCAATATTATGAATGTTAAATGCGCTATAGGTAATGGCATTTTGCATAGATTTAGAAATCTCGGACTTGCCACCACCAGATACTGTACATGGTTTGTGGCAAAAAACACCTTCAGGATATGTTTCTATAAATCGCCATAAATCAATAGATCTGTGTTTTTCTAATCTTAATTTATTTCCAGAAGGATGAATATAAGTTTTAAACGGAGAAATGGTAATTTTCTGCTCTTCACCTTTATATTTCCAAGAAATACTATTTGTAGCAGTGTTAAAATAAGACGATTCTGGAATGTAAACAATATTAGGATAATTTTTATCTATTGCGTAATTTTCAGGTTTTACATCAATTCTATCACCTATTAAGGATTTTACTTCTTCAAAGGTGTGATCTAATCCATAATAAATAGAGTAGTCCTCGCAATTTACGGTTTCACCCATTACACGTCTAGCATAAGCTATAGCACCACCAGCATGTTCTTCTTCTGCTAGACCAAATAAATTTGCAGAATAACTGATTTGAGTTTTTATTTCTTTTTTAGAATAACCATAGTAATTATCAGCAATTAGTGTTACCACTACACCTCTTTCATCTCTACATGTAATTTTAAATGCACTACCATCATTATAAAGTTCATGTTCATTTTGCCAGCACATACCGTCTTTTCTCTGACGTTCTGTTGCATCGTTATAATGAGGAAGACCTACATCTTTCTTTTTTAGTTTTAACAACTGAGGCGCAAGAATGATACATCCTGTATGGCCTGTCCAGTGTTCTGGATCTAACGCAGCATCATTATGTGCTAAATTTGGATCGCCTGCATTACCAAAAATAGATTCAACAAAATCTAGATTACTAACTAAAGTACCAGGTGCAAAAAAGCGAACCTCTAATGATTTTTCTTTAAGAACACCTTTTACCTCTGGACATACAACTGGTCTTAAGAGCATAGACACAATGGTTTGAGCTTTCTCTTTTTGATTAGATGTAAATGGTAAGGTTGTTAAGTCGTTAGAAGGGCTAAAAGCTGCGTGTAAAAAGTGAGCTAAAACTACTCTAGGAACTTCTTTTTTATCTAATGGCACTGGAAGTGGACCTTCTACAATATGAAATGTGCCTTTTGTTGTTCTTTTATCGTGTAAAGGATTGTTTAAAATCCCTTGTTTAAGTCGTTTTGATGTAACCAAATCACTTTCAAAAGAGGTGCCATTAGGTGGTAAACTAGCTTCTCTTGCTTGTCCTTTTCTTGAAAGTATTAGGGTGTTATTTGGGATTATATACGATTTATCTACGCTAACATCTTTTAAATAGTCGTCTATAAAATTTTGAATTCTGGAATCTGCAGGACAATGATGACTTGCTAAAAGTCTCGATTTTTCACGCAAACTTCTAATTAAGCCATTTGTGAGTGCTTCAACTTTTGGGTCGTTAAATTTTGTTTTACTGTCCTTTGCATCTTTATATATAGGTTGTCCTATTGATGCTAATTGTAAATTAATAAATTGAATAAGTTCTTGTCTAGATTCTGCCATAATACTTTAAACTATTGATTTTGTGCACAAATTTGTTTTCTATGCAAAAATAAGAGCATCAAGATATAAAAAACCTGTCAAATGTCAGTCTTTCAATAATTATTTAAGAAAACGATTTAGTAAAATATAGTTATTTAGAGGTATATAAATTGTCAATTAAGGATATTAGATGTAGTTATTTAATATTATTTGTAGTTGATTTAGCTTAAAAGAGCTTCATTCACTCGCAAATAACACTTTTAAACAAAAAAATGCTTCCCAATTATTAGGAAGCATTTTTTTAATTTTACATCAATTATAATGTAATATTTAAAATGTTATTTAACCATTATTTAAAAGCATTTAAACCTGTAATATCAAGACCAGTTATTAATAAATGAATATCATGAGTACCTTCATAAGTAATTACGCTTTCTAAATTCATAGAATGACGCATAATGCTGTATTCACCTGTAATACCCATTCCGCCTAACATTTGTCTTGCTTCACGTGCTATATTGATGGCCATATCTACATTATTTCGTTTAGCCATTGAAATTTGTGCTGATGTTGCAGTACCTGCCTCACGCATTACACCTAATCGCCAAGCTAATAATTGAGCTTTAGTGATTTCTGTAATCATTTCGGCTAATTTCTTTTGTTGTAATTGAAATTGCCCAATTGGTTTCCCAAATTGCATACGTTCTTTACTATAACGCAAAGCAGTGTCATAACAATCCATAGCAGCACCAATGGCTCCCCAAGCAATACCAAAACGTGCTGAATCTAAGCAGCCAAGAGGTGCGCCTAATCCAGATTTGTTTGGCAATAAATTTTCTTTTGGCACTTTTACATTATCAAAAATTAACTCTCCTGTGGCAGATGCTCTAAGTGACCATTTATTATGCGTTTCTGGTGTAGAGAAGCCTTCCATGCCACGTTCTACAATAAGTCCATGGATTCTTCCACTTTCATCTTTTGCCCAAACAACTGCAATTTCGCAAAAGGGTGCATTAGAAATCCACATTTTTGCACCATTTAAAAGATAGTGATCTCCCATATCTTTAAAATTAGTGGTCATCCCTCCAGGATTTGAACCATGATCTGGTTCTGTTAGTCCAAATGAACCAACCCATTCACCAGACGCTAATTTAGGTAGGTATTTTTTACGTTGTTCTTCGTTTCCGTATTTCCAAATTGGATACATTACTAAAGACGACTGAACAGACGCTGTACTACGAACACCAGAATCACCTCTCTCAATTTCTTGCATTATTAATCCATAAGAAATTTGATCCAAACCTGCTCCTCCATACTCTTCAGGTATGTAAGGTCCAAAAGCTCCTATTTCTGCTAAGCCTTTTACAATTTGTTTTGGAAATTCAGCCTTTTGAGCGTATTCTTCAATTATTGGTGACACATCTCGTTTTACCCAATCTCTAGCAGCATCGCGTACTAATTTGTGCTCCTCGGTAAGTAATTCGTCTAAGTTGTAATAATCTGGTGCTTCGAATAAATCTGGTTTCATTCTCATTTAGATATTTATAGCTTCTTATTTTGAGAATTTATCAAAATAGAAGGTGTTATTTTATAAGTTTAACAAAAGTAACGAAAACGTTAGCATTGCCCAACAATAGAATTACATTTTCAGATAAAAATCTTTAGTTAATTGAATGTAATCATCTGTGTATTGATGGCGAGCAGTTTCTATTATTAACTCAGAAGTATGGGTTTCATTTTTTGTAAATGAAAATTCTATTAAGCTACGCTTAATTTCAGATTTAGGATTTCCTTTTACACGAAGTATGCGGTTAGAGAATAATTTATATTTTGAAGCTAAATCAATAAATTTTTCTTCTTCTTTATTTGGTATTATTATAGAAAAAATACCATTGCTCGATAATAAATTTGCAACAGCAAAAACTAAGTGTTCAAAAGGCATAGCATCATTGAAACGAGCTAAGTCTCTCGATTCGTTTTCAGTTTTATAATCTTCCGAATAAAATGGAGGGTTACAAATAATAAGGTCAAATTTATCATCTACTTCTTCAACAAATTCTAAAAGAGAAGCATGGTAACAGAATAAACGATCTGCCCAATTTGAATTTTCAAAATTCTCAGCACATTGTTCATAGGCATCAGCATCAATTTCTATAGCTTCAATATTTTCTGCGAAACTTCTTTGAGCCATCATTAGAGATAAAACACCAGTGCCAGCACCAACGTCTAAAACATTATGAGGATTGTGTAAAATAGAGGTCCATGCGCCAAGTAAAACACCATCAGTGCCAATTTTCATAGCACAACGGTCTTGGTTGACTGAGAATTCTTTAAATTTAAAAGGGAGCGAACTCATTATTCTTCAAGATATAAATCTATCAATCCTTCTGGTGTATTTACTACAATGGTTTTGTTTTCTCGATCTACTTTAACAATAAATTCATCATTCATAGGAATTAAGATTTCAATACCATCTCTATCAATTTCAAATAAGGATTGAGCTGTAGAGTCATTAATTCCTGTTATAATGCCAACATTACCAAAGTTTTGGTCTTTAATGTTAAAGCCAATTACTTCATGAAAATAAAACTTATCGCCTTCAAGCTTAGGTAATAATTCTAAGGGTAAATATAATTCTGTTTTTAGTAATGCATCTGCATCAGCTTCATCATTTACATCTTCAAATTTTAATCTCAATAAATCTGATTTGTGTAACTGTGAAGATTCTATAAAGAATGGTACTAAATTTCCTCTCAAATCAATAAAAATGGCATCTAGATTATCGTACAAATCAGGTTCGTCTGTATCTAATTTAGCTAATAGTTCTCCTTTAAAGCTATATTTCTTAACTATTTTACCTAAATAAAAGCATTCTTCTTTTTTCATAAAATTGAAATAAAAAACCCAGACTGAAATAGCCTGGGTTTAAAAGTATAAAAAAATATTTTTTTATTCTTCTTCGTTAGAAGCTGTTGCTTCTTCCGTTGCAGTTTCTTCAGCTGTTTCTTCAACAACAGGAGCTGCCGCAGCTATACGAGCTTCGTTTACTGCTTTTTCAGCTTCTAATGCTTTAGCTTTTGCATCTGCATCAGCCTTAGATAAACCATCAGTTTTAGCTGCAATTTTAGCCGCTTTTTCTTCTAACCAAGCATTGAATTTTTCTTCTGCTTGCTCTTCAGTTAAAGCACCTTTTCTAACACCACCAGCTAAATGATTTTTTAGCATAGCACCTTTATAAGATAAAATTGCTTTTGCTGTGTCAGTTGGTTGCGCACCATTTTGTAACCAAGTTACGGCACCATCAACGTCTAATTCAATAGTTGCAGGATTTGTGTTAGGATTGTAAGCACCTAATTTTTCAAGGTATTTACCATCTCTTTTAGCGCGAGAATCCGCTGCTACGATCCAGTAATAAGGTTTTCCTTTTTTACCGTGTCTTTGTAATCTAATTTTTACAGGCATAATAATTAATTAGTGAGGTTCTCGACCTCTGTTATTAATGAGGGCGCAAAGATAGTATAATTTTAGGAAACACAATGTTTTATATACATTTTAACTAAAAGAACCTCTTTTTAACTAAAAGAAAAAACCAAGTTATGCTCTATATAAAAAATTATTATACTTTTGGGTTTCTTGTTTCGTTATATTTGAGGCAAAGATAAAAGACCAATTTACACATGAAGAAACTAATCCTCTTATCTCTTGTTTTTTTAACCGTATTTAGCTGTGGTGATGAAGTAGAATTTAATTCGCCTGCTTTTCAAGGTGATCGTGAAAATGCACTTTGGAGAGCTAGTTCTTTTACTGCTAGTATTGAAACTAATGGTTTTTTGACAATTACAGGATCAAACAATTATGAAACCGTAAATCTTAAAGTACCTTCCGTAACTGAAAACACGTTTGTTGTTGGTGATGTAGATGCTATTGAAGCTCAATATTTAGATGGGTTCGGAACAACGTATTCCACTAATAATAGACCTGATGAAACTGTTTCTATTTATCCAGAATTAGGAGAGATAATTATCAGTGAAATAGATGTAGTAAATAAAACATTTACAGGTACGTACCGATTTTTAGCTTTTGATGAAGAAGGCCTGAATTCTATCGGATTTACAAATGGAATTTTTTATAAGGTGCCTTTGGTTTATGGGGAAATCCCAACAAGTCCAATTACTTGTGCTGATGTGGAGATTGCTGCAGATGATGCGCTTTTAGCATACGAAGCGACTTTTGCAACAAGTTTAGAATTTGTTAGTAGTGAAGCTTATTCGTTAGCATGTTCCAATTACGTTGAAGCATTAAACAATCAACGTAACTATTGTGGTGATTTAGATGGGTCTATTCAAACAAAAATAGACGAGTTAGGTGACTGTACAATGCCTTGTGAGTATGCCTCAGCTAATGTAATGGAAGCTAATTCTCAATATGTAACGGCTACTATTGGTAATTATAATGATAAGTGCGCGCAATATGGATTTTATCTTCAACAAGAAATTGACGTTTGCGGTGATGAAGATGGTAGTATACAAGCAAAAATTGATGCTTTAGACTGTAGTGATGATGATGGTGATGGCGTGCCAAATGTATTTGAAGACTTTAATGGAAATGATGATTTTGAAGATGATGATACAGATGGAGATGGTGTACCTAACTATCTAGATAATGATGACGATGGTGATGGTGTATTAACACAATATGAAGCTGTTGATGCAGATGGTAATCCTATAGATACCGATGGTGATGGTGATGTAGATTATTTAGATGACGATGATGATGGTGATACTATTTTAACTATTAATGAAAATGCTGATCCAAATGGTGATGGAAATCCTTCTGATGCTGTAGATACGGACGGAAATGGTGTGCCAGATTATTTGCAAGCATAAAGAAATTACATAATTTTAAATAAAAAGTGTTACTCAGCGAGTAACACTTTTTTGTTTACAATTGTTTATAACTTCATTTCAAAAAAGTTCAAATTCTATGTAATTTTATATGCTAACTTTTTTAGGTTCCTTTCTCTATTGAAAGGGAATAAAAGATAGGTTTAAAGGCTTTTTCTATGTACTTAATATTCGATACCGAAACCACAGGATTACCAAAACGTTGGGATGCACCAATTACAGATACAGATAATTGGCCTAGATGCATACAGATTGCTTGGCAATTGCATGATGGTATGGGAAATTGCATAGAGCATCAAGATTATTTGGTACAGCCAGAAGGTTTTAATATTCCGTATGATGCTGAGAAAATTCATGGTATTTCTACAGAATTAGCTCAAGAACAAGGTGTGCCATTGGCAGAAGTTTTAGAGAAATTCAACATCGCTTTATCAAAAACCAAATTTGTTGTTGGGCAGAATGTAAAGTTCGATTTAAATATTATGGGAGCCGAATTTGTACGTGAAGACGTTACAAATCCGCTTCAAGAATTGCCAGTTTTAGATACCTGTACAGAACATACAGCAGAATTATGTCAGTTGCCAGGTGGACGATACGGAAAGTTTAAATTACCAACATTAACGGAATTACATGAGTATTTATTTAATCAGCCATTTGCAGAAGCACACAATGCAACTGCCGATGTTGAGGCTACCACACGTTGTTTTTTAGAGTTAATAAGACGTAAGCAGTACACCAAGGAACAGTTAGATGTTGAGCCAGATTATTTTGAAAAATACACGCAAGAGAATCCTGCTGAGATTCAGCTCATCAACTTAAAACATATAAATTTAAAGAAGGCAAGTGCAAAAATTAATGCACGCCTTCAAAAAGAGCAATCAGAAGTCACACCAGTTGTTGTAGATAAAGAGGCTGCATCTCAAATCAAAGATGTTGATTTTGCACATTTGCATAACCATTCGCAGTATTCCATTCTTCAATCCACTATTAGTGTTAAGGATTTAGTAGCTGCTGCAGCTAGAGAAAATATGCCAGCCGTTGCAATGACGGATCATGGAAATATGATGGGTGCATTTCACTTTGTGAGTGCGGTTTCAGGCCATAATAAAAAAGTAAAAGCACAACATAAAGAAGCAGAAGAGGCTGGTTTAGAAAAGAAAGGTAAAATTATAAAACCAATTATTGGTTGTGAGTTTTTTGTCTGCGAAAACCATGCAGATAAAACCAGAAAAGACAATGGGTACCAAATTGTATTAATGGCCAAGAATAAAAATGGCTATCATAATTTGGCAAAATTATCGTCTGCAGCATTTACAGATGGTTTTTATTATGTGCCTAGAGTAGATAAAAAACTGATTGAGCAGTACAAAGAAGATTTAATCTGTTTAACTGGAAATCTTTATGGTGAAGTGCCAAGCAAGGTACTTAATGTTGGTGAAAACCAAGCAGAAGAAGCTTTATTGTGGTGGAAAGAGACCTTTAAAGATGATTTGTATTTAGAAATCATGCGTCACAATCAGGAAGATGAAAATCGTGTGAATCCTGTGTTAATTCAGTTTTCAAAAAAGCACGATGTTAAGTTGGTAGCCACAAACAATACTTACTATGTTGACCAAGAAAATGCCAATGCGCACGATATTTTATTGTGTGTAAAAGATGGAGAAAAGCAAGCCACACCAATTGGTCGTGGACGTGGTTACCGTTACGGTTTACCTAATCAAGAATATTATTTTAAGTCTTCAGAAGAAATGAAGGCGTTGTTTAGAGATGTGCCTGAAGCGATTGTAAATATTCAAGAGGTTGTTGATAAAATTGAACCTTACGAGTTAGCAAGAGATGTATTGTTACCTGCTTTTGATATTCCGGATGAGTTTAAATTTAAAGAAGATGAAGAAGATGGAGGTAAACGTGGAGAAAATGCCTTTTTAAGACATTTAACTTATAAAGGTGCAAAAATCCGTTATGGCGACATTACACCAGAAATTGAAGAACGTCTCGATTTTGAGTTAAGCGTTATTGAAAAAACAGGATATCCAGGTTATTTCTTAATTGTAGAAGATTTTATTCGCGAAGCCAGAAACATGGACGTTTCGGTTGGTCCTGGTCGTGGTTCTGCAGCAGGTTCTGTAGTTGCTTATTGTTTATGGATTACCAATATAGACCCAATTAAATACGATTTACTTTTTGAGCGTTTCCTAAATCCGGATCGTGTAAGTATGCCAGATATCGATATCGATTTTGATGATGAAGGTCGAGGTCGTGTTATGGATTATGTTATTGAAAAATATGGAGCCAACCAAGTAGCGCAGATTATTACTTACGGAACTATGGCTGCTAAATCATCCATTAGAGATACAGCCAGAGTTTTAGACTTACCATTAAATGAAGCGGATCATATTGCTAAATTAATTCCGTTAATGTCTAAACTCGGAAAGATTTTTGGTTTAGATGAAAAGGAATTAGCGAAAAAATTTAGAGCTGAGGATTTAGAAAAAATTAATGAATTATTAAATATTTCAGATGGTGACGATTTACAAGCCGAAACCATCAACCAAGCCAGAATATTAGAGGGCTCGGTAAGAAATACAGGTATTCATGCTTGTGGTGTAATTATTACACCAGGAGATATTACCAATTATGTTCCGGTGTCTTTAGCAAAAGATTCCGATTTATATGTTACGCAATTTGATAACTCTGTCGTTGAAGATGCAGGTTTATTAAAAATGGATTTCTTGGGACTAAAAACCTTAACCTTAATTAAAGATACGGTTAAGATAGTAAAAGCAAAACACGATATTTTGCTCGATCCAGAAAATTTTCCGTTAGATGATGTAAAAACATATGAGTTATTTCAACGTGGAGAAACGGTTGGTGTGTTTCAGTATGAATCTCCAGGCATGCAAAAACACATGAAGAATCTTAAACCTACGGTTTTTGATGATTTAATTGCCATGAATGCCTTGTATCGTCCTGGTCCAATGGAATATATTCCAAGTTTTATTGCGCGTAAACATGGTGATGAGGAGATTGTATACGATTTACCAGAAATGGAAGAATATCTCAAGGAAACCTATGGAATTACCGTTTACCAAGAGCAGGTAATGTTGTTGTCTCAAAAGTTGGCGGATTTTACCAAAGGTGAAGCCGATGTTTTGAGAAAAGCCATGGGTAAAAAGCAAATTGCGGTTTTGGATAAAATGAAACCAAAATTTATTGAACAAGCAGGAGCCAAAGGATTAGATAAAACCAAATTAGAAAAAATATGGAAGGATTGGGAAGCCTTTGCAAGCTACGCCTTTAACAAATCGCACTCCACCTGTTATGCATGGATTGCATACCAAACAGCCTACTTAAAAGCACATTATCCTGCAGAATATATGGCTGCCGTTTTATCTAATAACATGAATGATATTAAATCCGTAACCTTCTTTATGGAAGAATGTAAGCGGATGCGATTACCAGTTTTAGGTCCAAGTGTTAATGAAAGTTTTTACAAATTCTCTGTAAATAAAGACAACGCTGTTCGGTTTGGAATGGGAGCCATAAAAGGTGTAGGCCATGGCGCTGTAAAAACCATTGTAGAAAACAGAAAGAAGGATGGTAATTATAAATCTATTTTTGATTTAGCAAAACGTATTGATTTACGGGCTGCTAATAAAAAAGCTTTTGAAGGTTTAGCTAATGCTGGTGGATTTGATTGTTGGCCAGATACACATAGAGCACAATATTTTGCAAATGATGGTGATGGCATTACCTTTTTAGAAAAAGCGGTAAAATATGGTGCAAAACACCAAGAAAATGAAAATTCTGCACAAGTAAGTTTATTTGGAGAAGCTAGTGATGTACAAATAGCTGAGCCAACTGTTCCACCATGTGAAGATTGGGGAACTATGGAAAAACTATCGAGAGAACGTGAAGTGGTTGGTATATACATATCTGGTCATCCTTTAGATGATTTTAAAACCGAAATGAAAACTTTTTGCAACGGAACTGTAGGTTTATTTAATGATTTAGAAGCAATTGTAAATAAAGAAGTCACTTTTGGTGGTGTGGTTACAGATGTGCAACATCGTGTGAGCAAACAAGGTAAAGGCTGGGCTATATTTACGATTGAAGATTATAGAGATAGTTTTGAGTTTAGAATCTTTGGTGAAGACTATTTAAAGTTTAGACACTTTTTTGTCATTAACTCATTTGTGTATGTACGCGCTTTTGTTCGCGAAGGTTGGGTAAATAGAGATACAGGTAAAAAAGGTGACCCTAGAATTCAGTTTAATAGTTTTCAGTTGTTGCACGATGTCATGGATACTTATGCAAAAAAACTATCTATACAACTTAATATTAGAGATTTAGAAAAAGAGAAAATCTCAATATTGTACGATTTAATTAAGTTTCATGAAGGAAATCAAACTTTAAACTTTTTGGTTTATGATAATGCTGAAAAAATAAAAGTACAAATGCCAAGTCGAAAAAATAAGATTAAAATTTCACAAGAACTTTTAAATAGTTTGAAGGAGCATGATGTGATGTATAAGTTGAATTAAAAATAATATATAAACATTGCTTTTTAAGCTTTTATTAGAGAATTCATACCAAGCATCAAATTAAAACTCCTTTTGTAAAAGTGTTTAAGTATAGAAAGCTATTGCGTCTAATTTAAGCTAGCCAATTCATTACAGAATTTAACTAAGTCCTCAATAGTATTTTTAAACTGATTATTATTCACTTTTTCAATGAGTACTGGGTGTCCTTCAGCTAGTTTAGCAAGATTTTTATTAAATCCAAAAACATAAGATTTTGATAGTGTAGATATTCCTGTTTCGTTATTTGACGTTACAATTACAGGTTCTTCTTCATTAAATAGATAAAGGTTAATGTTATTAGATTCAACTAATACTTTGCATAGTTTTTCTTGCGAACCATTAAGTGTCTCTTGGTTTGTAGTAGTTTCTTTAAAATTTACATTTTTATAATGTGTGCCATCAATAAAAAGGACTTCGTTTAGCGCTTTAGCACTTTTAACTTCTGTACCAATTGGTGTACCATTATCTGCATACCTTACAATATTCATTTTATAGGCAATGTTTTTAATGTCTTTGGTGTCCACATCTACTAAAGTGGTATCGCCTGCTTTAGATACTAAATATGCCTTAATTAATTCTAAGTCTAAAGATGATGATTCTTCTGTTTCAACTATTATTGGTTCTTCTACAATATTGCTTAAATCTTCTGTGAGTACTTCAAAGTGTCTGGTATTTGTGTTGTTGGCTTTAAATTTTGTTATTAATTCATCTGCTTTTCTAATAAAGTACTTTCCATCAGATTTGTCGTAACCATTATCAATTAATTTTTGTGCATATATTTTCGATTTCTCTGGCATGTCTAGATAATAGTACATTTTGGCAATGTTATAAAAACTAGCATATCTCATTTTTGTTTCTTTCTTTTTTTGGCCAGCATATTTAGGTACTAGACTATTAAAATAATCTATTACAGGTGTTAATTCGTTTTTTAAGTTAGCAACAGATTCGTCAGATTTCATTTTAGAAAATACGGCTTTCATAGTTTCAAAAGCTTCCATATGTTTTTTATATTCTGGATGCTTTTTCTTTCCTAAAATCCAAAAATGCTCACTTCTAGAGTTGGTAATTTGATAGCCGTAAATGTTGTTTAGGTTTGCATTTATAGAATATAATATTCCTTTTTGGTGATCAGAAGAATGCGTGTTCCTTAAGTTATTACGGTTGTTGTTATAATAATTTTGTGCAGCTGAGTATGTTGAGAAATTCTTACTCTCATAATTGTCTTTTTCAGAAAAGTCATTTTGATAATCATTTTCAATGTTTTCTGAGTTGCTAACCGCTATACTAGCTGAAGACGTGTAAGTAACATGAACTTTATAGGTGTAACTTGTTGAAACTACGTTGCCATCATCGTCCTTTTTTTCGTGTTTAGTCTTTTTTATTTCAACCTCTCCTACATTTGTTCCATTAAATCTATAATTAATATCTAAAGTACCATTAGACTTAACTCTAGAAAAACCAGATAACGAAATTGCTCTTTTGTTTGTAGAAAAGGTTCTTTTGGAGTTATCTAATATAGGATGAGTAGGCAATTTTACATAAGATACATTAAAGTATTCTCTATCTAAGTTAGCACTTTGAGAAAAAGACAAAGCATAGGCAAAGAGTAAGAGTATAAGTGTAATTATGTTTTTCATAAGTAGGGTTTTAGGGTGTGAATTAGTTAACAAATATATAGATAATTTTAAAGCTTATAATATGTTTTATAGAATGTTAAAGGGGTTTTTGTATCGTAATATGTTAATAATAAGTCTAGAAAATACATCTATAGTCAAATCCAATACAGCCATTGTAAGGTTTGCCAAATATTTTGACTAATTTTGCAGTTCTCCTACTAATTAGGAAGAATAAAACTGAAGTACAATATATTAAAAATAAATATTATGGCATTAGAAATAACAGATGCAAACTTTGAAGAAACAGTATTAAAAAGTGACAAACCAGTAATGGTTGATTTTTGGGCTGCTTGGTGCGGACCATGTCGTATGGTTGGGCCAATCATTGACGAAATCAGTACAGAATACGATGGTAAAGCTGTAGTTGGTAAGGTCGATGTTGATGCAAACCAAGAATTTGCTGCAAAATATGGTGTAAGAAACATACCAACTGTTTTGATTTTTCAGAACGGAGAAGTTGTTGGTCGCCAAGTAGGTGTTGCACCTAAAAATGCATATTCAGACGCTATTGACGCTCTTTTATAGTCAATACTCTAAAAGAAATGATAAAAGGTTTGCCAATTTGGTGAACCTTTTTTAGTTTCGGTAACTTATGGATTTACAACAAGAACTCAATAAAACAGGAGGTTTTAAAAACCTAGAATTGCTAGCCAAACAAGTAGTTGAGGGTTTTATTGCAGGTATGCATAAAAGTCCATTTCATGGGTTTTCGGCAGAATTTGCCGAGCATAAAATTTACAATCAAGGCGAAAGTACAAAACATATAGATTGGAAACTCTTTGCCAAAACAGACCGTTTATATACAAAACGCTATGATGATGAAACCAATTTACGTTGTCACATAATATTAGATAATAGTAGTTCTATGCACTATCCAGAAACGGGTGGTACATCCATAGATAATCTTAATAAAATTGCATTTTCTGCTTTGGCAGGCGCGTCTTTAATGCATATTCTTAAAAAACAACGCGATGCTGTTGGATTAAGTATTTATAGTGATAGTTATGATTTTTATTCACCAGAAAAGGGTAGTGAACGTCATCACCAAATGTTATTGCATAAATTAAATGAAGCTGTTGTCTCTAAACCAGAAACTAAAACAACAGAAACATATAGGTATTTACACCAGATAGCTGAAAAGATTCACCGTAGGTCATTGATTTTTGTATTTACAGATATGTTTCAAACCTCAGAGGATGACGAGAAATTGTTTGAAGCCCTAAGGCATTTAAAGTATAACAAGCACGAAGTAGTTTTATTTCATGTGTTTGATAAGGAAAGAGAACTCAATTTTAATTTCGATAATAGACCAAAGCGTTTTATAGATGTTGAAACAGGAGAACACATAAATTTATATGCAGATAATGTAAAGTATAATTACGAAAAAGCTGTAAAAGACTACTTTACAGATTTAAAAATTAAATGTGGACAATATAGAATTAAGTATGTAGAGGCTGATATAAAAGCCGGATTTAATAATATTTTGACGACCTATATAATAGAACGACAAAAATTTATTTAGATTATTTTTTATTTTTTTAGTTTTTTGTTTGTCAAATTAAAAATGCAATGTATATTTGCCCTCGCAATTAAGCAACGGTCTGGTAGTTCAGTTGGTTAGAATGTCGCCCTGTCACGGCGAAGGTCGCGGGTTCGAGTCCCGTCCAGACCGCTAAAATTGCAAAAAGCTTCAAGAGATTGAGGCTTTTTTTAGCATTAATTCCACTGAAATGGAATATTAAGATGTTGTGTTGTCCAAGAGAAATCTTGGAAGTTGTTACCAAAGTAATTTGGTAATCCAATGAGAAGCTTTCCTTTTTTCTGAATAAGAAGATTGGGATGCTTTTTTGTTTTAGGGATGGTTATAATCTTTAAAAACCTTCAATTCTTCAAAATAAAGTGTCCTTTTAGGTGTCCCAAAATTAAAACCACAAAGAAAAAATGAAAATCATTAGAGAGCAAAAACTTCTTTGTTATGCCATTGGAGTGATTCTGGAGATGGATACCAAGAAGCTTTTTTAGGTAGGATTATTTGATTACCATTAAATTGAGATAAAGAAAACACAGTTTCATTTTCAGTAACTGTAGGTGATATTCTAACTATGTAATCTTGATTAATGGTAATTAATCCTCTGTCAAAAGCTCTATGTAAATTTGGAGATAATGATATTCCATTAGGGATTGTATCATCATTTGAAATACTAAAGGGTATAATGTGACAAGCATCTATCATTTGAGCATTTTGTGATGATTCAATCCTCATTCCTGATATACAACAAGAGTGATTATAGATTTTTGGGATAGTCTTTTTAAATAACCCACCTCTTATAAATATTTCTTCTTCATATTCATCATCATCTAAAGATGCCCTTAACTCTTTTAAGTGATTTTGATAATCAGCTTTAGGTTCATTCAACATTTGACTCTCAATCTTCAATACGACATTATTTACATTTGAGAGGATAATTGAATAATTTGACGCTGTATTTTTAAAATATTTTTGAACAATAACCTGTTCTAAAATTGTTCTTGTTGCACTATCAGATAACAGCTCAAATAGGCGCTTATCAATTTCAGCAAAAGCAATAGATTCTTTTAAGTTTTTGAAACTTTTAATACTTTTTGATTTTGTTACAATTAGTTCCATTCCTGTTTTAGTAACAAGATGCCAAAAAGATTCACTTCTCATGTGGAAAAATGGAAGTGCAAAATTTGGAGTATGAGGAGTGTCAACCATTGCATTCCAAACATTTTTAAATTCTAATAAAAGTTCTGGTGTTATAAAGATTCTGTTTGAAACAATCTCTTTTCTTTGGATAAGTTGAATTATGGATAATAGTAAAATAGGCTTATGAGGAGCTTTACCTAATCTCTTATTATATCCTCTATTTAAGGTTTCAAATAGATGAATGTATTTATTAATCACTTCATTCATTAATCACAAATCTATATAAATGATTCAGATATTCTAAAAACTATTTAAGAAAAAATGAATACTAAATATTTTTCATGATTTCACAGTTTATCAACGCTTTGAGTTTTTCAAGTTTATCTTTCTGAACTATGGTTGTTCATAATGTAATTAATTGTGAACAAAAATATTTTTTTAGTAATACGCTAGGAATCATTAATTTAATTTTAAGATTCAAAAATTAGAAACAAAAAGGGTGACTTATCAAAGCCAAAAGTGTCTTATAAGAGCTATTAATCAATAAAATTAAGGTTACGAGAAATCGTGGCCTTTTTTTTTTATGAGGTATTCAATTTTTATAATTGAATTGCTAATGATAAACCATTTGATTTTCAGAGGTTTGTGTTAATTTGCATATGTGTTTTATCGTATAATTAATACGTTTTATCGATGAAAATTAGGAATTTTTAAAAATTCATGTATATTTGTCATTCCTTCTTAAGACCTCAAATCGCTTAAATAGGAAAATTTTAGTCCATTTTACTAGTTAGATATTAACTTATCTAGAAAACATCCCTCGTTTTTAATTTAGTATTGTTTTAGGTTTAGCCTAAAATAGTTAATAGTCCATTCCCTTCCCTCAATGTATCGCTTTGCGTTGCATGTTTTGATGATGATTAAACTTTAACCCTAAATTAAATATTTTATGAAAACCCTTAAATTTACCTTAGCGATTGTAGCTGTTTTATTATTAACTATTTCTGGAGTTCAACCTGAAACTGTTGTAAATAACAGTGATGAGTCTACTATTCAATCTAAAAGCAATTTTGACCTTTTAGCTACTAGTAAAAAGAAACTTGATAAGCCGACAAACAGTTAGTATATTTATAAATTAGTAAGTAAAGCCCTTATTTTTCAAAATAAGGGCTTTACTTATTTTAAATAGTTTAAGGTTTATTTAAATTTTAATTGTTAGATTTAGTCGATAATTAATTAGAACTAAATCTACCATCTATTGCACCGATTTATATTAGCTTTTTTATTGATAGTTCCGATATTTGGTTTTACTCAAAATAATAAGCCTTTATGGTATTTTGATAGTATTGGAAAGTATCGTCAACTTTCTGAGGATAATAGTATTCCTATAAATCAACGTTTAAAATTTGCTAAACGTAGTGTGGATTTATCTCTGAAAACAAAATTGGATTCAACTATACTTTTAAGTCAAAGAAAATTATCTTTTTTATATCTTCTTATGGACAATTATGCCGATTACAGAGATATAAATTTTATTAATTTAGAATTGGCATCTAAGTTAAAAGATACTGTTGCTTTAGCATATACATTTAATAATTTAGGGTTTTATCATCATCAAGATTTTAAAACCGATAGCGCTTTTTTTTATTATTCGAAAGCTTTAAAACTTTTCAATAAATTAAAAATGTATAAAGATGAATATAGTGTATTGCAGTATATTGCTGATATTCAAGAAACAGAAAAGGATTATGTAGGAAGTGAGGAGAGCGCTATTAAAGCCATAAAAATTATCAATTCATTACCAGAAAATGAGCTTCATTTAGATAAACTTTGGAACTTAAATAATCTAATCGGTATAATTTCATTAAAGTTAAAGTCTTATGATAAAGCTATAGAGTATCATAATAAAGCGTTAGAAATAAGTGTAAAACAAGGAGAAAAAGGCTTCTTTAATAAATTATATACTACAAATAATTTGGCAGAAGTATATAAAAGAAAAGGGGATTTAGACAAATCGATTAGCTTATATCAAAAGGTAATAGATCAAAAAGATGCTTATTTTAATGATGATCCTTCGTTTTATACAATTGCCTTGGCTAATCAAGCCTATGCAAGGTCTTTAAAGAAAGACCAAAATATTTCAGATATTGAAAAAATGTTTTATGAAGCCAAGAATATTAGTGACACTCTGGATGATCAATTGGCTAAAACTGGTATTTCATTAGATATAGCTAAATTTTATACTGATTTAGACAGAAAAGATTCTGCTTATTATTATGCAGATAGAAGTCGTAAACTTTCTGAAGAGACTTCTAATAATGAATTATTACTAGAATCATTATTAATATTATCTAAATTAAGGGATGGTGACGAGGGAAAAAATTATCTTATTAAACATATTAATTTAAGTGATAGTTTGCTTGGTGTAGAACGCAACGTTAGAAACAAATTCGCTAGATTAGAACTCGAAACAGATCAGCTAGAAGCAGAAAACAAACAAATTTCAAAAGAAAATTTATATCTCCTTATATTATCTATAGGTCTTTTAGTTACGGCAATTTTAACTTACCTATTTATTTCTCAGCGAGCAAAAAATAGGAAATTGAAACTTATACAAGTACAGCAAAAAGCAAATGAAGACATTTATAACTTAATGTTGGGTCAACAAGATAAAGTAGAAGAAGCCAGAGCTAAAGAAAAAATAAGAGTTTCAAAAGAGCTGCATGATGGCGTTTTAGGAGGTCTTTTTGGTGTGCGATTAAGTTTAGATAGCATTAATTTTAATGAAGGCAAGGAAGCTATGATGACACGTGCTAAATATATTAGCCAGCTTCAAACAATTGAGCAAGATATCCGTAAAATTTCTCATGAGTTAAATACCGATTTTGTTGCAGGATCTGGATATATGGATATTGTTTCAGAACTGATTGAAACACAAACAGTCGCCTATAATTTAGAATATAATTTTGATTATACAGATGATATAAATTGGGATTTTGTATCAAATAAAACAAAAATTAATATTTATAGAATTATCCAAGAGTCTCTTCAAAATATCTATAAACATGCCAATGCAAACAAAATAAAAATTAGTATTTCATTAGAAAAAGACTTAATTTGCTTGGACATCATTGATGACGGAATTGGTTTTGATATTACTAAAAGTAAAAAAGGCATTGGACTAAAAAATATGAGATCTAGAGTTGAAGATTTTGACGGAGAAATAACATGGAGATCCCAATCTGGTGATGGCACAAAAGTTAATGTTAAGATTCCTTATATAAATAAAATCGAATGAACCACATCAACATTTTAATGGTAGATGATCACCCAATAATTATTGAGGGCTACCAAAATGTATTAATGGCTACAAAACGAGACGACCAAACGCTTCATATTGATACAGCAAATAATTGTGATGAAGCTGTTGCAATGATAGAGCGTGCATCAAAGAAATATCCTTATCATGTTTGTTTTTTTGATATCAGCTTACCAGGTTCTGATGATGGTAAGTATGCCTCTGGTGAAGATTTAGCACTATTAGCAAAAGAATTGATGCCAAGAGCCAAAATTGTAATTCTTACTATGTTTAATGAGACATTTCGAATACATAATATTATTAAAGAAATTGATCCAGATGGTTTTTTAATTAAAAGTGATTTAACCTCTATGGAATTAGCAGATGGATTTCAACAAATATTAAAATCACCACCTTATTATAGCTCTACGGTAAGTAATTATCTCAAAAAAACAATATCAAGTGATATTTATATTGATGATATTAACCGAAAAATTTTGCATTTACTATCTCAAGGTATTAAAACTAAAAACTTAAGTGAGTATATAGGGATTTCTAAAAGTGCCATCGAAAAACGAAAAAAACACCTCAAATTATTGTTTTTAATAGATGACGGAAAAGACGAATCTTTGCTAAAAGAAGCCCGTGAAAAAGGATATTTATAAATAATTTAAAGAAATAAGCTGTTTTTTACGTCTGTTTTTGGTCTTGTATGTGCTGTAAAATAAGGGAAGTACGGTTTTACCACACTAGTATTACGGTTTTACCACAGCAAAAGAATAGTTGACTTACATATATTTACACCATCAACAAGAATTAATTAATCCCTCATTAAGTATTTGTTGAATTAATAGCAAGAAGATTAAACCTAGTTACAATATTGTAACTAGGTTTTTTTATTTTTCTATAATTTATAAGATAATACTAATACCAGTTTGTATTGTGTTCAGATAGTTTTACAATAAAAAACCCAAAGTAAACTATAGCAACAATAAACTTCATAAAAGTTGAAGCTATAAATCCTAAAAACGACCCAAATGCAGCCTTTAATGCTTTATCTATATCGTTTCTATGAATCATTTCACCAATTAGTGCTCCAATAAAAGGACCAATAATTATTCCGAATGGAATAGGAGAAAAGAGTCCAACAAGCAAGCCTAAGGTAGTACCAATCATACCAGCTTTACTTCCTCCAAAACGTTTGGTGCCAATAGCAGGAATGATATAATCTAAGACATAAATAAAAATAGCAAAAATAAGAGTGACAATTAAAAACGTCTGACTCATTTCTACACCATCGGTAAAATGAAGCACTAAAAGACCAGTCCAACTGGTAAGAGGTCCTGGTAAAACAGGTAGAAAGCTACCAACAATGCCTAAAACCATTAAGAGTAGAGCTACGAGCACCAAAAAAATTTCCATATTAATACGTTGTTATTTACCAATAAGACGCAATAAGCAGACCAAAGTTACATTTTAAAACTAATAAATTAGTTTAAACTAAAAATTTAGTTATATTTGTATTATTCAACTAAAAACTTAGTTCTATGAAACAGCTAACAAAAGCAGAAGAAGAAATAATGCAAGCCTTATGGAAATTGCAGATGGCGAATGTAAAAACCATAATTGATATTTTACCAGAGCCAAAGCCAGCTTATAACACGGTTTCTACCATAGTGCGGATTTTAGAAAGTAAAGGCTTTGTAGATTATGAAAAGCAAGGCAAGGGCCATGTATATTTTCCTTTAGTGGCTAAAGAGTCTTACAGCAATCAGTCTATTAATAAATTGGTAGATAATTATTTTCAAGGCTCTTTTAAAAGTATGGTATCCTTTTTTGTACAGAAGAATGATGTTGATCTAAAAGATATAGAAACCTTAATAGATGAAATTAATAAAAACAAATAAGTATGTTGTATTCAATTCTTCAAATTATAGCATTCCAAGCCTTGTTTTTATTGGTTTACGATTTATTTCTTAAGCGAGAAACCTTCTTTAACTACAACAGAGCGTATTTAATAATAACCTCAATATTGTCTTTAGTTTTACCATTTATTAAATTTCCAGCATTGAAAACTATGGCAACTAAAGATATGGTTATAAGATTGCCAGAAGTTTTTATTGGTGCAAAAACACCAACAGTTTACGATATACAAATTGCTGAGCAAGCAGGTATAATTATAGAACAACCGCAAACACCAATTTGGCAAATAATAGGCATTGTAGGTATTGTAGTTGCATCTCTAATTTTCTTAGTAAAAATCGCAAAACTTTATTGGTTAAAGCACAAAAACCCCAAACGCTGGAATGGCAATATTCTCATTGTTAAACTCATAAAAAGCAGTGCAGCATTTTCATTTTTTAATACTATTTTTTTAGGTGAACATATTTCTGAAACTGAAAAACCTACCATTTATAAACATGAGTTGGTTCATATTAAAGAGTTTCACACCTTAGATTTATTATTTTTTGAAGTGTTAAGAATCATTTTTTGGTTCAATCCATTAGTCTATATCTACCAAAATAGAATAAAAGAATTACACGAGTATATCGCAGATGCTAAAGCCGTAAAACAAACCGGAAAATCTGAATATTACGCCAGCTTACTCAACCAAGTATTAGATGTTAATCAAGTCTCATTTACAAATACTTTTTTCAATAAATCATTAATCAAAAAACGAATCGTCATGTTACAAAAATCAAAATCAAAACAGTTAAACCTTATTAAATATGCTTTATTAATTCCACTGGTATTTGGAATGTTAATTTATACGTCTACTGAAGTTAGAGCGCAGGTAAAAAATCAAGAACAAGAAGTGTTATCACAAGAATTGAGTGAAACAGAGTTAATAAAAAAATATTATGATGAGTATGTTGTAATGGAAAAGAATGGCTCTTCAATAATGGAAATAATGGATTATTCAGGATTCACAGAAAGGAACAAGTTAAAATATGTGCTCTCTAAAACAGAGTTTCTTAAAGGGAAAGCATATTTAGAATATTTAGCAGATAGAATTCTTGAAAAAAAATCTAAAGAAAGAGCTTTAACAGAAAAAGATTATGAGTCTAATAATCGAATCAAGACGAGTAAGTTTAATACTTATTCAGATTATAAAGCATTTAAAAACACCAAAGAAGAAATAGAACGTTGGCAAAATAATACGCAAGATGGCGTTTTAAAATTATTTGTAGAGGATGCCGGAAATAAAACAGAAGCGGAAACTAAACGTTATAATGGGTTATTAAAACAATTAGAAAACGATGATTTTTTTAATAAACTTGTAGTTACTGATGGAAAAGTGACTTTAACTTTAGAATCATACGTGTCTAATGATGGCGTCGACATTATAAAAGAAGAAATAGAATCTGTTGAAGTTCCATTTTCAATAGTAGATGAAACACCAACCACTTTTGAGTGTAAAGATTTAGAAGATAACCAAGCTCGAAAAAATTGCATGAATGCATTTGTCAATAAGCACATTGCTAAAAATTTTAATACAAGTATTGCTGATAGCTTACCTCCAGGGAAAAAGCGAATTTTTGTGCAATTTAAAATTGATAAAGAGGGTAATGTTACCAATATACTTGCTAGAGGTCCAAGTGAGGCATTAGAGGTGGAAGCAAAACATGTTGTTGCAACTTTACCACAATTTATTCCTGGGAAACAAAAAGGAGAGACGGTTGTAGTGCCATTTTCAATTCCTATTGTTTTTGAAGTTAATAAAACCAAAAAAGACTAGTAACTTTTGATTTAAATAGAATTTAAGACTTTATAATTATTGAATTTTAATTACTCAATGTATAAAGGATAGAAAACTTTTATACTACATAAAAGATAGCTAAATTATAAAATTGGCTAAAAAGAGATTAAAAGAATTAAACGGATAAAAATTCCTAGAAAAAAAATAATATGTCATTGGTTAATTATAGTTAACATTACTATCTAAGTTATTGATTCTAAAAGCGAAGCGTTCTATCTTATTTTTCAATAAATATTCGTACTTTTCGCTTTCAGAATTCTATAAATGAACCGAATTGTTTGTCTTTTAATCTTGCTTTTTGCAACATCTTGCAATTATTTTGAAAAGAAGAAAGTTACTCCTGAAGATTTACTTGAGGAAGAACTGCAAACTTTTAATTGGAATGATGTAGATACGTATCCTACTTTTTCTAGCTGTGATTCTTTAACAGCAAAAGAGGAGAGTAAGATTTGTTTTCAAAATACATTGGTAACTAATGTTAATCAGTTTTTAGCCGAACAAAATATTGTTGTGGTAAATGATGTTTTTGATACTATTAAACTCAACATAATTATAGATAAAAGTGGGTTATTGGAAATAGAATCTATGAAAATTCAACCAGAAACTGTTCAAGAAATCCCTCAAATTGAGAACTTATTGCGCGAGAGTTTAAAAAGTGTTCCAAAAATATTTCCTGCCATAAAAAGAGGACAACAAGTTACTACGGCTTTTGAGTTTCCTATAATTGTGCAAATCAATTAATTTGATTAGGTAACCTTTGTAAATAGAGCTGTTAATTTTAAAACCTAAAAGCGAATTTTTGCATTAATCGCAGTACTTCAATATATAACCAAATAAGCGTTGCTAAAAGTCCCCAAGTTGCAATCCATTCTTTATATTTTGGAGCTCTATTTTTATAACGTTCTATATAATCAAAGTCGAGTAACAAGGCAAAAGAAGCCACAACTGCAGCTAAAATATTAAAAGCAATAGCAAACCAGGAGTTTCCCCAAATGTAATTTTTAATACCGAAAAAACTTAAAATCCAAGATATGAGGTAAACTACCATAATACTTACAGTAGCAGTTATAATAACACTTCTTAGTTTTTTTGTTACTATAATAATGCGTAATTGGTATAAGAGCAACATTACAAAAAAAGTAATGATGGTTACACCAATAGCTTGATATGGTAACTCCGGATAATGACGATGTGCATAGGCCGAAAAGCCACCTAAAAAGAAGCCTTTTGCAATTATATAAAGTGGTACCAGAAAAGGAGACCAATGTTGCCTAATAGAAATTAAGACACTAACAATTGCGGCACCTAACATACCACCTAAAGTAAACCATTGCATAGATATGCCAGTTTCATTAAGTTTCCATAAATAAGAAGTGATGATTGCAATGATTATAATTCCAATAAGAGATTTAAAAAAAATACCAGTTACGGACATTTTTTTGGAACTCGATTTTCTGTCGTCCCAGAAATAACCATTAAAAACGGGATTAGAAGTTTTGAAATTTCGTAAGGACATTAAATGTATTTAAAAGTTGTGTTGCAACAATATAAGGAACGTGCTATAAATTAAACTTGTAACCAACAGAAAAATCTGTTGAAAAATTACCTTGATTATCTATAAACAAAGCAAATAATTCACCATAAGCTAAAGTAATATAGCCATTTTCTCCAATTTTTATATCAGAACCAATTCCAAAAATAAATGGAGCATCAAACGATGTGCCTTTTTTATAATATTTTTCTCCCTCAGAATCTGCATAATTTGAAGAAGAAATATTAACTGTAGCTAGTTTTACTTGTCCATATATAGAATAGCGAGATTTATTAATAAATCTATAGCGATATCCTAAAGCGGCTTCATTAGTAGAGTATTTAAAATCTTCAGCATCAAAGGTATGTCTTCCTTGTAAAAAACCTGAATGTCTCGGTAATGAGTCTGCTTCAAAAATTTCAATTTCACCACCAATCAAAAGAACTTTTGAGTTTTTAGAATTTTCTACAAAAGGATTGTTTGTTAGGCCTGAAAAAAGCCCTAAGCGAAAACCAATTTTAGATTTTTTAACGGAAGTTGTATACGTGGAATCTTTTAAAACATTAAACGCATCTACATAAGCAATAAGGTCGTACAGCCTAAATTTTAAAGATTCTGTTGAATTACCATCTGTGAGTTCGCTTAATGTTGTTTTGTACTCTTCTTTAAAAATTTTGTTTTCGTCTCTTGAGTTCTTTAACTCTACAATAGGGTTTCCATCAGATTTTACAAAATATCTGTATTTTCCTTCATTAATGGTCCATAGTAAATCTAGTTCGCCATCAATTTCTTTTTTTAATTCTAGTGTTTCACCATTAATGGTATAATTTTCTTGACTATAATTAATCTGAAAAGCAAAAAACAGTAGGGCTAATAAGAATAAATTTTTCATACAACGTTAGGATTTGGTTGATGTAAATCTATTATAATTATTCAATTGTCCATTATTTCTTCGATGTTCTACCTTTCCAACGGTATGATTTAAAGAAAGATAGGAAAAATATGCCAATATTAAAGATGGGATAAAGTGCACTAGATATGATAAATGAAAATAGAAATGATTCCTGTTTAAAGAATCGAGATGATTTAAAAAGCAGTAAAAAATCAATAGAAAATTTAATAATAAATAAAGAAATAGCAATTTTGAGGGTAACAAAATTTAATAGTACTAAAGGAATAAAAGCAATACACACCAAATTAGCCAATACCACAATTAACCCTATTAATTTTGTTAGCCAATTGTTTAATTTACTCGTTTTTGAAGCCCAACGTAAGCGCTGATTAATCAATAATTCTAAGTTTTCCGCAGGATTTGTACTAACAATAGCTTGTTTAGATTTTAAATATCTGACTTTTTTGGCATTGGTTTTTATAAATTTTTCAAGTAGAAAAACATCATCTCCACTACTAATGTTGTCATTGCCAACAAAACCATTAACAGCCATAAATTCAGATTTTAAATAAGCAAAATTTGCACCATTACATAGGGTTGGGTTTTTTATTCCAAAACTACCAAGTGTTGCACCTTGTAAGCTTAAAAAATCTAAAGTTTGAAACCGATTAAAAAATGACGCTTTACCGTGATAAGTAACAGGAGCAACAATACAATTGGGATTGTTGAGTTGTATAAACTCGTCAAAAATATCTAGCCAATATTTAGGAAGAATACAATCTGCATCAGTTGTAATTATCCAATTAAATTTGGCAAGTTTTATTGCTGAACTTATTGCATCTTTTTTTGGTGAATTTGAAACTCTATTATTTTGTAAGATTTTAATATCGCTAATTTGAGAGAATTTCTTATTTGTAGCAATTATGTTTTTTATAATACCAACAGAATCATCATCTGAATTATCGTCTACCAAAATAACTTGAAACCTGTTTTTAGGATAATTTAGTTTCTCAATAGACTCTAATAGTTTAGGAAGATTTTTAGCTTCATTTCTAAAGGGAATAATAACAGAAAACTCAGTCTTTGCTGGTATATCTTGAAGTTTAAAATCTTCAACGTTATCAATTCCATAAACTAGTAAACCAATAACTAATAAATAGATTACAATGAAGAAAATAATTATAGAAGTTAGCATTGCGTAATTGGTTTTGGAAGTCTAAAGTTAAGTACAAAATAGCTACCAATAACACTCGGAATTACAAAATTAAGACACCACATAAGGGTAGAGATTACTAATATGGTTAGCTCATCTATACCAAGATAACTAAATAAAAAAACAGCAATACTTCCTTTTATAATCACATCAAAAATTGAAATTGTTGGCACTATTGAAGCCAATAAATACATACTTGTAATAACAATCATAGCATTGATGTAATTGATATTAATACCAAAAACGGTTAATAAATAATAAAACTGAAATGAAAAAATAGCAAACCTAATTAAAGACAATAATAAGATTGTAATATGCGTTTTTAAATAGATTGATGTTATGAAATTAAGAATAGTAGTAATTGAAAAGCCTTTAATTTTATAACGTTTTTGCTTCATACCGAATAATGCAAATATGGTAATGATTAAGACGACAATTGCAATTCGTGATATTTTATAATAATTGATGTCTAAAGCGTAGCGAATGGAAAATATTATAAAACCAATACAACCCAGAAAAGTGGTAATAGTCATTTGAGCCAAATTACCTAGGAGATTAAGCATTACAATTTTGGTGCGCAATGGTTTTAAATAATACATTGCTTTAGCGCCATAATCACCAATTCGGTTTGGTGTAATTAAAGAAGTTGTGAGAGCAGATAAACTTTGTATAACGGCAGATTTAAAAGAAATGGACTTAATGGTTCTAACCAAATGTTGCCATTTTAAAATTTCAAAAAACCAGTTAAAACCACTTAAAAAGATTAAAAAAAGAACAGTTTTAATCGAAAATGAATGGTTTGTCTTCAAAAACGACAAAAATTCGGTAAATTTTAAATTTCCGTTTTCTGTTATTTTAGAGTAAATAAAATAAAATGCACCAACTACAATGCTCAACTTAATAAGTACAAAGAAGAATTGTTTAGTTTTGTAATGCAAGTTAACATTCATAGTGCAAATAAAACCAAAAACTTAGAGATGCAACATAATTTTAAGCAATACCTTTTCTTTTTTATTATCGTTTTTGTAACGTATAATAGTGAGGCGCAATTAAGAGACACAGCCAAGTGGAAAGCACTTTTTGCCTTAGGTGTTAATTACCCAACAACAGATGGTTTTGTAACTGGTTCTTATGCGCAATCTATAAATTTTCCTACCGTAAATTTAGGTGTTCAACATATGTTTAAGTCACAGTATGGTGTAAAACTAGATTTTGGATTTAATCGTTTTAAAAACCATAATGATACACCAGAATTTAAAATTAATTATACAAGAATTAATGGACAGTTTGTATTTGATCCTTCTAATTATATCGGATTTATACCTAGCCGCATGCGAACAGTGTTACATGCAGGTCCAGGAATTTCTTTTGTAAAGCCTTTAGGAACTTTAGGAGATAATAAACAGACCTTTTTTAATCTTCTAGGAGGATTAGAACTCCACTATGCTATAAACGAAAAAGTATCTGTTTTTACAGATATTGCTTACATATATGGCGTAACATCTTTAGATACCTATAATCCTGTCTTAGATGGTTTAGGAGCTTTTAATGGTAGTGTTTTTAACCTTACCTTTGGAGTGGCAGTTTCATTGAGTGGATGTCATTATTGCAATAACTAATTGTGTAAATGAGTAAGGAAAAAATTATTTTAGGCATTGATCCAGGAACAACCATTATGGGTTTTGGTCTCATAAAAGTGGTAGGTAAAAAAATGGAATTTATGCAACTCAATGAGCTATTGCTTAAAAAGTACGATAATCATTATTTAAAATTGAAACTCATTTTTGAGCGTACTGTAGAACTCATTGACACATATCATCCAGATGAAATAGCAATTGAAGCACCTTTCTTTGGGAAAAATGTACAAAGTATGCTTAAGTTAGGTCGAGCACAAGGTGTTGCTATGGCTGCAGGTTTGTCTCGCGAAGTGCCAATTACAGAGTATGCACCTAAAAAAATTAAAATGGCAATTACCGGAAACGGAAATGCGAGTAAGGAGCAAGTGGCTAAAATGTTGCAAAGTATGTTAGGCCTTAAAACGATTCCAAAAAATTTAGATTCTATGGATGGTTTAGCAGCAGCCGTTTGTCATTTTTATAATGAAGGAAGAGTAGAAGTTGGTAAAAGTTATAGTGGTTGGGGAGCTTTTGTAAAGCAGAATGAGAGTCGAATAGAAAAGCCCCTTAATCCCCAAAGGGGAAAATAAATATAATGGAGAAACAGTCAAGAAAGGGTTTGATTGATAGTTCTTCCCCTTTGGGGAAGTTAGAAGGGGCTGGAGGCATCTACATTCACATACCATTTTGCAAACAAGCATGTCATTATTGCGATTTTCATTTTTCAACATCATTGAAGAAAAAAGATGAACTGGTTAATGCTTTAGTAAAAGAAATAGAACTTAGAAAGTCAGAATTTAAAAGCACAACCGTTGAAACCATTTATTTTGGAGGCGGAACACCAAGTTTATTAACCAATGAGGAGTTGCAGTTTTTAATCGATTCGGTTTATAATAACTATAAGGTTTCAAAGAATCCAGAAATAACTCTAGAAGCAAATCCAGATGATTTATCTAAAGATAGAATTATTGAACTATCAAAAAGTAAAATCAATCGTTTGTCCATTGGTATTCAGTCTTTTTTTGAAGCCGATTTAAAACTGATGAATCGCGCACACAATGCAACCGAAGCAAAAGCTTGTTTAGAGGAAGCTACAAAGTACTTTAATAATATTTCTTTAGACTTAATTTATGGTATTCCAGGAGCTTCAAACGAGCAATGGTTGCAAAATATAGATATGGCTTTGGGTTTTGGTGTGCCACATATTTCAAGTTACGCCTTAACGGTTGAGCCAAAAACAGCTTTAGATTCGTTTATAAAAAAAGGGGTTATAGAAGATGTTGATGACGAGCAAGCACATGAGCAATTTCATTTGTTAAAAGAAAAATTAGAAGCTTCAGGGTTTATACATTATGAATTATCTAATTTTGGTAAAGAAGGGTTTTTTAGTAAAAACAATTCGGCATATTGGCAAGGAAAATCTTACTTAGGTATTGGTCCTTCGGCACATTCTTTCAACGGAAAACAACGTGGTTGGAATGTAAGAAATAATACAAAATATATTAAAGCATTAGAAGCTAATAAACTTCCTATTGAAATAGAAACCTTAACCCAAACAGATCAATATAATGAGTATATAATGACAGGTTTGCGAACTATTTGGGGTGTTTCTATACAAAAAGTAGAAAACGACTTTGGCATAGTTTTTAAGGATTACTTAATTGAGCAAGCAGAAATTTTTATAAATCAACAATTATTGTATATTGAAGATAAGCACATTCGTGTTACAAAAAAAGGGCAGTTTTTAAGTGATGGGATTGCTTCAGAATTATTTAAAATAAACTTAACGTGTTAACAACCATACAATACAATTCAAGAAAACTAAAAATAGATTTATCACAACCGTTAGATATTTCAATTCCTATTACAGGAGAAGCATCTAATGTAAATGCATGGTATATTGGACACCCTAAAATTGAACCAGAAGTTATAGATGGTAATTCAATTAGTGTAGCAAAAGGTGCAGTGGTAAATTTTAATACCATAAATTTTAATCCACATGCTCACGGTACACATACAGAAACCGTTGGTCATATTACAGAAAAAGTCTATTCTATAAATAAGTATTTAACTCAGTTTTTCTTTATAGCAGAAGTGGTTACGGTTGCACCAGAAAAATTAGGTAAGGATTACGTAATTTCTAAAAAGCAGTTACAATTTGCTTTAGGTAATAAAAAGCGTGAAGCGGTTGTTATTAGAACTATGCCAAATACGCGAGAAAAAATGTCTCGACAATATTCTAATACCAACCCTACGTATTTATTAGAAGATGCTGCAGAATATTTAAAAACTAAAGGCGTAAAGCATTTACTCATAGATTTACCAAGTGTAGATAAAGAACAAGATGGAGGTGAGTTACTGTCTCACAATGCATTTTGGAATACCAGCGGAAAGCTAAGATTAGATGCTACTATTACTGAGTTTATCTATGTGTCTAATAAAATAGAAGATGGTACTTACCTGCTTAATCTTCAAATAGCACCGATTGAAAATGATGCAAGTCCGAGTAAACCAATTTTGTATAAAGTAATAGCTTAATTTGCTATTACACTTAGATAATAAAATGTGACAAAACTTATTGTTAAAGTGTCAAAATAATATAGAATCTCCTACAAGAATTCAATAAGTATGTAGGTATATAAAAACAATTAATGGAAACTTTTTTTATAATAATCATCAGTATATTAGTCACCTTAGGCCTAGTAACCATTTATAAGCAATGGAGGACTAAGAAAGTCACTAATGATCAGTCTATTTTAATATTAGATAAAATAAAACGTGTCTGTAAATTTGTTACAGTTGAAGGTGATTTTGCAGAAATTTATCATTACGAAGACGTTAAGGAGAAATTCTTAAAACTTATTTCTAGTCGAAAAAAAGCCTTGGTAGTTATTAATGCAAAAGCACACGTTGGTTTTGATTTAAGCAAAGTACAAATGTCATCAAATCTTAAGTCAAAAACGGTTATTTTAACTCATTTTCCTCAGCCAGAAGTGTTGTCTATAGAAAGTAATATTAATTACTATGATAAAAGCGACGGTATGTTTAATAAGTTTGATGCATCAGATTTAACCGATTTACATACAAAAGCAAAAGCCCATATTATGGAGAAAATTCCAGAAAGTGGATTGTACAATGTAGCTAAGCAAGAAGCTCTAGAAGCCATAAATCTTATTGAAAACTTAGTAGAAACTATTGGTTGGAAATTAGATTACACAGCTTTAAAAATTGAAGGAGATAATAAGAAGCTATTAGAATGAACATAGAAGACTATAGAAACTATTGTATAAATAAAAAGGAGGTCACAGAACATTTTCCTTTTGATAATGATACGCTTGTTTTTAAAGTCTGTAATAAAATGTTTGCTTTAGCATCTTTAAAGAAATGGGAAAATGGAGAAGGTTTTATTAATCTAAAATGCGACCCAGAATATGCACAAGAGCTTAGATCAACTTACCAAAGTATAAAACCAGGATACCATATGCACAAACAGCAATGGAACAGTGTTTATATTCACACAGGTGAACTCTCGCCTAAACTCATATTAAAATTAATTGACCACTCATATAGTATGGTGGTAAAAGGGCTGCCTAAAAAGCTGAGAGCGAGTCTTTAGCAAAACATTCAACATAGTTCTATTTTATTTAAAGAATGTTTCTCTCCATTCGTCGCCTCAAAAAGTTGACTCACCGAAAAACGAATTTTTCACTTAATATATCATTTAGATTTGCGGTATAATTAATTCTTATAACCTCAATACAATGACTACTTTACTAATTTATGGAACACTTTTAATAGGGCATTTAAGCGTTTATTTTTACTTTAGAAATAACTTTAAAAGTTGTTTAATTCTTTCTCAAAGAAAAGCTAAGAAACACTCGCATATAGAAACAAAAGACAATCTTAATTCTAAAAACTTAAAAAATAATGCTGTGGATAATAAGCTTGTTTTGCTTAACAAAAGTCTTAGACAATTAGAGTTTATTTCAGAATTTGAAATGTATTTAGAAGAAAAAACACTCAAAAATTTCTCATTAGAATTTCTTCAAGAATTCAATAAAATTAAAATTGAAGCACAACTGTCTACCCTCAAAACTGCTGATATGATTACTAATCAAGTAAAAATTGCAGCTTAATAGAAATTATGCATCATTTACCATTCGTCGACACTTATCTACCACCCGACGATACATAGTTACACCTAACCGAATTTGAAAGATGTGCTTTCAATATTCAACTAATTTAGCTTAATATATAAAAGCATAATTAAATGAAATCCCTTAACATATTATTAATTGAAGACGACATGATAGAAGTAATGAAGCTCAATAGAGCGGCAAGTTCACTTCAATTAAATCATAAAGTAACAGAGGCAAATAATGGTGAAGATGCCCTAAAGATTTTAGAACAAAAAGATAATCTTCCAGATATTATTTTGTTAGATTTAAATATGCCAAAAATTAACGGAATAGAGTTTTTAAAAATTTTAAAATCCGATGATAGACTTAAGTATATCCCAACAATTATCTTAACAACTTCAAACAATCAACGCGATTTATTAGAATGTTATAAAGTTGGTGTAGCAGGTTATATACTTAAACCATTAAAATATGAAGAATATGTTTCCAAAATTGAAAAATTATTATCATATTGGAGCATCAATGAATTAATAACCGTATAAATTATGAAAGGAATTGTATTTACAGAGTTTTTAGAACTTGTAGAAGATAAATTTGGCTTAGAAATGGTAGATAGAATCATTTCTAGTTCAGAATTAGCATCTGATGGAGTTTATACGGCTGTAGGTACCTACAGTTTTTCTGAAATGTTACAGTTGCTTCAACATTTAAGTGAAAATACAGGAATTTCTATCGATAATTTACTTTTAGTATACGCAGAACATTTTTTTAGCGTTATAGAAAAAAGTTATCCAGGACTTTTGGCAACTTATAAAGACCCTATAGAAATGATTTCGTCTATTGAAAATCATATTCATGTAGAAGTTAGAAAAATCTATCCAGATGCAGAATTACCGACTTTTGAAGTTATAGAGAAAACAGATGATCATCTTGTTATGGACTATACTTCTAGTAGAGCAATGCATCACTTTGGGCTGGGATTAATGAATAAAACATTTGAACATTTTAATTCTACCGCTACTATAGAGTTAGAAAAAATTAAAGAAGATGGCACCAAGGTACGGTTTGTGATTAATAAAAATTAATGGACCAAGACCAAGTTGAGATATTAAAACGGGCTCTTAAAAGAGAAAAGAATGCTCGAAAAGCAGCAGAAAAAATCCTTGAAGAAAAATCAAGGGAACTCTACTTTACATCTCAAAAACTTGAAAACTTATTAGACGAAAAATCATCAGAATTACAAGGTGTCTTTGAAAACATAGTAGACGCTTATGTAGTAATGGACCTTAATGGAAAGATTTTAAAATTTAACGAAGCTGCTACTAAACTTTTTGGCTATGATATTGATAGAGATGATGTAAGAGTAGCTAAGCTTATATATAAAGACGATTTTCAATACGCTGAAGAGTGTTTTAAAAATTTATTATCTAAAGGCTTTTTTAAGGATTTTGAAACTAGAGTTTACACAAAATCTAAAGAAGTTAAATGGGTACACATTAATGGAAGTATTGTTTTTGATAAGAACAATAAACCAGTGGCAGCTCAAGGTATTGTTAGAGATATTACAGAAGAAAGAGCTTCTGAAGAAAAACTAATAGAATCAGAAAGCAGATTAGCTACATTAGTTTTAAATTTAGAGAGTGGTATTATATTAGAAGATGAAAATAGAAATATAGTACTTACCAATACAAAATTTTGTGAGCTTTTTAAAATAAATGCACAACCGTCAGACTTGTACGGTATGGATTGTGCTTCTGCTTCAGAAAAAAACAAAGTTTTATTTAAAAATCCAGAAGCGTTTATACAACGTATGCACGCCATTGATAAAGCTAAAGAAATTGTTATAGGCGATGAGTTAGAAATGGTAGACGGTACAATATTAGAGCGTAATTATATGCCAATTAATATTGGAGAAAAATCAAAAGGCTTTTTATGGACTTTTACAGACGTAACATTAAAACGTACATATCGCAAAAGATTAGAAGCACAAAAGCAAAAATATTATAGCATCATTGCCAATATGCATTTAGGATTGGTAGAGGTTAATAACGATGATGAAATATTAATGATTAATCAGAGTTTCTCAGAAATGTCTGGTTACCAAGAAGAAGAATTATTAGGTAAGCGTGGTGGAGAAATCTTTCCGGTAGAAGGCGGTTCTGAACTTATTGAAATTGAAAATAAAAAAAGACAAAAGGGGGAGTCTAACTCTTATGAACTTAAAGTAAAAACCAAGCAAGGTGATATAAGGTATTGGCTAATTAGTGGAGCTCCAAATTTTAATTTAAATGGAGACGTAGTTGGTTCTATTGGTGTACATTTAGATATTACCGAATTAAAGGAGTTAGAACTTCAGAAAGAAAAATTACTTGGTAAATTAGAAAAGAGTAATGATGAATTACAAGAATACGCACACATTGTCTCTCACGATTTAAAATCGCCTTTACGAAGTATTGATGCATTAGTCAGTTGGCTAAAAGAAGATAATAAAGGAAAATTAGATGACATGAGTTTAAAGAATTTTGAACTCATAGAAGCAACTCTAGAAAAGATGGAACAACTAATCACAGATGTGTTAGATTATTCTAGTGTTGGTACAGAAAGGACCGAAACAGAAGATGTAGATTTAGATAAATTGCTAAAAGATTTAACTACAATTCTATATATTCCAGAACATATTAATATAAATACATTACATCCTTTACCAATAATTAAAGGAGACGCCATAAAGTTACAGCAGCTTTTTCAAAATTTAATTAGTAATGCAGTTAAATTTATAGATAAAGAAAAAGGCTTAATAACAATAGATGTAGAGGATTTAAAAAGTCATTACAAATTTTCAATACAAGATAACGGAATTGGTATAGAGAAGCAATTTCACGATAAAATATTTAAAATATTCCACGCTTTAAATAAAAGTAAAGATTCTACAGGAATAGGATTGTCCATAGTTAAAAAAATTGTCGATTTACACGAAGGCCAAATATGGTTAGAAAGTCAACTCACGGTCGGAACTACCTTTTATTTTACACTTAAAAAATAAACATGAAAATAGTACAATTAGTAAAACAAAATAATAAAGATTGGACCTACGTGGGTGAAAATCAAAAATTAATAGAACCATTAGTTATTGTATTCGGAAATCGTCTTCTTTTAGAAGATGCTTCTATTTACGACGAAGTGAAAGGTTTGTTTCCAGATGGTCAAATTGTATTTGGATCTGCTTGTGCCGAAATTTCATCGAGGACAGTAAACGAAAATAGCATTACGATAACCGCTATGGAATTTGAAAAAAGTAAGTTCATCATAAAAACCAGTAATGTTTTAAACACAGATTTAGATAGTTATAAAACAGGTAGTGATCTTATAAAACAATTTCCAGAAAAGGGACTAAAATATGTATTTGTAATCTCAGAAGGTAGTTTTATAAATGGCAGCCAGCTGACACAAGGAATGAGTACAACCAACAACGGAAATCTATTAATTACAGGTGGTTTATGTGGTGATGATACACGTTTTGAAAAAACATTAGCATCCTATAATGAAAATCCTAAAGAAGGCGAATTAGTTGCAATTGGCTTTTATGGTGACACACTAGAAATCTCATTTTCTATCCATGGTGGTTGGACGCCTTTTGGACCAGAACGAACCGTAACAAAATCCGAAGGAAATACACTATATGAATTAGATGGTTTACCTGCTTTAGATTTGTATAAAACCTATTTAGGAGAAAAAGCCAAAGATTTACCAGGCGCAGCATTATTATACCCATTAAATGTAAAATCTGAAGATGAAGAGCAATCAATAGTAAGGTCTATTCTTAATATTAACGAAGAAGAAAACGCTGTTATTTTAGCTGGTGATATTAAGCAAAATTCTAAAGTACAATTGATGATGACCAACGTTGATAACATTGCAAACGCATCTGAGCGTGCTGCAAGACAGGCTTTAGAATTTAGACAAAACAAACCAGAAGTTGCTTTGTTAGTGAGTTGCATAGGAAGAAAGTTAGTCCTAGATCAAAGGGTAGAAGAGGAGATAGATGAAGTCATAGAAATTCTAGGAGAAGGCACTGCTGTAAGTGGTTTTTATTCATATGGTGAAATTGCACCATTTCACGGAGAAATGGCGTGCCAGTTACACAACCAAACAATGACCATAACATTAATCAGTGAATAATGAATTCATTACTTAAACGTCAATTGCGTAAGTATTTAAGTGAAGAATTAAAATCTAGTGAAGAATTAAAATCATTTCTTGCCGCTGTAGATAGCTCTTACAATAATTTTGATGAACAATCAGCAATGATTCAAAGAGCCATGTCCATTAGTTCAGATGAATTATATAGCGCTAACAGAAAATTACAAGAGGAAGCAAAAGAACAAAAAGAATTAATTGATAAACTAAAGGAAGTTATCAATACACTTAAGTTTTATAACCTTAAAGAAGATGAAAAGGCTAATGCTGTAGCATTAAAAAGTTCAGATTTAGTTGATTTTATAGATAATCAAACCAAAGAGATTATCGAAATGAACAAACAAAAAGAATCGCTTTTAAACGAACTTGCCTATCAAAATCAAGAGCTTAGTGATTATGCACACATGGTTTCTCATGATCTTAAATCACCTCTAAGAAGTATAGATACTTTAACGGCTTGGTTAAAAGAAGACTATAAAGATGCTTTTGACGCTAATGGTGAAAAAACATTAGACCTTATTAGAACTAATGTAGAAAAAATGGATACCTTAATAAACGGTATTTTAGAGTATTCAACCATAGGAAAAAATCAAATAGAAGTCTATGATGTCGATATTAATAAGTTAGTAGATAATATTTTAACTATTATTCAAGTTCCTAAACATATTATAATTACTAAATCAGATTTGCCGATTATAAAAGGTGATAAATATAGATTACAACAATTATTTCAAAATTTAATAGGAAATGCAATTGCCTATAACGACAAGCAAAAAGGAACCGTTGAGGTAAGTGCTGAAGATAAAGGGAAGTTTTGGCAGTTTTCTATTAAAGATAACGGGAAAGGTATTGAAGAAGCTTATTTCGAAAAAATATTTAAAACCTTTGAGAAACTAGACAATAATGGAGTGTCAACAGGTATTGGTTTATCTATAGTTAAGAAAATTGTAGATTTATATGGCGGAAAAATTTGGTTAACATCTCAGCTAAACAAAGGCACAACGTTTTATTTTACTCTAAAAAAACAACCCAATGGAGCAGCCTAATTTATCATATATTAATAGTATGTCTGGAGGAGACAAGGCTTTTGAGAAAAAGTTAATAGACATTATAAAAGGGGAGTTTCCTGAAGAGAAAAAAGTGTATTTCCAAAACTTTGAAGCAAAGAACTATCAACTTACCGCAGAGAACGTTCATAAACTTAAACATAAAATTAGTATTTTAGGCCTCGAAAAAAGTTATGATGTAGCTGTTAATTATGAGAATAACCTCATAGATGGCAATACAGATGGAAGAATTGAATTTGAATCTATTCTCCAAATCATGACAGATTTTTTAGAGACCTTATAAGATTATTTTATGAATTGTATTATTATAGATGATGAAGCTACGGCAAGAGCTATTATTGGCCAATTGTGCACTAATGTTCCTAGTTTAAAAGTACTAGAAGACTTTCCTAATGCGCTTCAGGCCATAAAATATTTAAATCAGAATGAAGTTGATTTAATATTTTTAGATATACATATGCCAGACTTTACAGGTTTCGATTTTATAGATACAATAAAAAATCCACCTAATATTATCCTTACAACTTCAGACCCAAACTTTGCTATTCAGGCATTTGGTTACGATTGTATTGTAGATTACTTAGTAAAGCCTATAACTCCAGAACGCTTCCAAAAAGCCATCGATAAAGCCGCAGCTATAAAGCCTAAGGCATCTGAACCAAAGAGTAAAACATCTGGTCAAGTAGAAACCAGTTCTGGCAACGACCTTTATGTTAATATTGATAGACGATTAATAAAAATAGATATTCCAAGTATTTATTTAGTAGAGGCTAAGGGTGATTATATCCAAGTAAAAACGGATGATAAAAATTACACAGTTCATTCTACATTAAAGAAAATAGAAGAAAAACTTCCAAACGATTTATTTCTAAAAATACATCGTTCTTATATTATTAATGTCGATAAGATTATTGATATTGAAGATAATAGTGTTTTAATTAAAAAGGATGTAATTCCTGTAAGTCGTTCTAATCGACCAGAATTAATGAAGCGTCTTAATTTACTTTAATACCACTCGTCTAAACTTAATGGTATTTTAACTTCACAATAATTCCATCCATCTAAAAAAAATAAAACAAAGACTTATTACCTATACCTTTGAACTGAGATCGTAGGATTAACGGTTGAAGATTAATGGTTTTACTTAAGGCAAAAAGATATCTTTTTGCCTTTTTTAAGTTCTTTGTTTTAGTGTAAACGTCTTGTCTTTATGTAGTTACTGTTCGTCGAAGCTTCTTGTTTCGCTTATCGAAAAACTAAAATTTGAGGAGACAATCAGAATAATTTTGTCATGAAATTAAAATAATTATCATGAAAAAATTATCCCTCTTATTTATCATTTTACTATTTAGTACATCATTTTTTTCTTGTTCTGTTGAAGATGATATGTCAATTCCCGAAGTCTATAATACACAAAATATTATTGTGGAATATAATCTAATAGACCATCAAATTGTTGAGTTAATTAATATTTATAGAGCGTCATTAAATTTAAATCCTCTTACTATGTTAAATGAAGCTTCAAAAGAAGCTATTGCTCATAATAATTATATGATTAATCAAGGTATAATTAGTCACGATTATTTTTATATCAGATCACAGAATTTAATAGACAATGTAGAGGCAAAAAAAGTTTTAGAAAATGTAGGTTATGGTTTTTATAATGCAGAATCAGTGGTCTCAGCTTGGTTAAATAGTGAAGGTCATAGAGAAAATATAGAAAACCCAAACGTTACCGATATTGGCATTTCATCTGCACAAGATGAAAACGGTAAATACTACTATACAAATATTTTTGTAAAACTATAGAGTGTTATTAAGTATCGTTTGTAATCAATTTGATTTTATCCCCTTAAAATTGATTATTACATAACCCTAAATTAATATCTATAGTGTGAGGCAAAGGAGAAATCTTTTGCCTCTTTTTTTATAAAATAAATCTAAAATCTAAGGTAAAAACCATTCGTCTATAGTAATTGGTTAACTAACGTTATTAGAGTTTGGTCAATCGAAAAAACAAATTAAACGCCTTATTACCCAGTAAATTTGTTCCAGAATCTAATAGAAAACAGGTTATGAATACACTTTACACTTTAAAAAATCAATTATTACTAATCGTCTTAGCACTATTAAGCACTAATATACAAGCGCAAGATGTCCCTTTTAATTGTGATTACAATGCGTACTTATTTCAGTATAATGATGTTTATGCTATTGATTTAGCTTCTGGTAATTCTTACCAAGTTGCAGCCGACGTAACACCAGGTAGTATTAATGCCGCAGCATATAATCCTGCAGATGGGTTTATTTGGGGTTCATTGAGTACACCAGCAAAATCTATTGTAAGAATTGGTAAAGACTTTAATACAACTACATTTTATATAGATGAGTTACCAACAAATGGTCGTTATGTAGGTGATGTTAGTGCAGATGGTATTTATTATTTAAAAGGAGGCGGTACTACTTTTTATAAAATAGACTTGAACCCAGAATCTACTAATTATACACAGCATCAATCTACAGAAACTTTATCTCAAAATATTAGTATACATGATTGGGCTTTTAATGCTGTAGATGGTCAGATTTATGCCGTGGCAAAAAACTCGAATATATTATATCGAATAAATCCTGATAATGGTCAAGTGTTAGCTTTAGGAGAAGTGCCTATTTTATCTGGATTAAATTATACTTTTGGTGCCGTTTATTTTGATAATGAAGGTCGTTTTTATGTCTCTGCTAACGAGACAGGAACTATTTACGTTATTCAGGCGGTACAAACGGTACAATCAACCGACGATATTGAGTCTAATCTTTTTGCTTTTGGACCTTCAAGTAGTAGTAACGATGGCGCACGTTGCCCAACAGCACCAGTTTTACAAGAAATTTGTGATAATGGTATTGATGATGATGGCGACGGACTTATAGATTGTGAAGACCCTTCATGTTCAGGTTTTGGAATGTGTGATGTTATTGCACCTCCAACATCGAGCTCTAATGCTGGCGGATTAGAAAGTAATAACAGGTTGTCAGAACAAATTAATGCACGTAATTTTAAAAGAGCAAAAACAGGTTATAAATTTGATGTAAACAAAGCACCAAGAGCAGTAAAAGGCTTAAGTTATGCTAGTAAAAGCGCTAATTCTACCTTTACATTACAAGATTTTGTGCCACTAACAACTATTAATGAAGATGAAGCTATTGAAGCATCGCCTTCAGATTTAATAGGTATTACCAATGCAACGGAAATCTATGCTTTAGATTACCTAAAAAACAATAATCCAGTCGCTTCAGTATTAGCATTAAAAACGGAAAACGGAGTTTACGAGCACACAAAATATATTTGTGATCGTCTATTAGGAGCAGAGTTAATATCAGTATCTACCATAGATATTAATGGGCAACAGTTTATAAAATCTATTATTAAAAACGAAGATGGGACTTTTGAATTTGTATTAAGTCTTTCTGCAAAAGTGATTAATAACGAAGCTAATTTTGCGATAGAGAGCCATTGGAATTTAGATCAATACGAAGAGAATGTTACTTTTTATAACTTCCAAATTTGGTCTAATACTATTGACGATTTATACTTATTAGGACAAGAAGTTTTAAACTTATTAAATATTGAAAAATCAATAGTAAGTTATAACAATTCTACACCACCAACAGTTTTTGTTAGAAAAGGAGGTTATACTAATGGCGGATTAGATTTGCAGATTATTAATACAAATGCAACACAAAGTGTTGTGCTAGATGCTGGTTATAGAAGCACAGAAACAGAAGCTTTTGAAAACCTTAATTCTACAATTAATTTAAACGGTAATTATATAACTAATCTTAGAGTAGAAACCGGAAATCTTTTTGATATAGGATTTAGAATTGGCGATGGTGTTGCCACACCAGACGATTTATTTATGTCAGATGGTCCTTGGGGAATAGATGATTCGCAAGACGGGACACAGGTAATAAATTATAACGTTACAACTAATACAACAGAATTTGAATCTACAGATTACCCAATAGAGCGTAATGTAGAATTAGAGGCAACAACTAGCAGTTATGTTGCAGCCTATAGAGCATTAACACCAAGATTTAAAGCTGTAGATGTTACTGAATATAACAGTTTTCAATTCAGCGCAAGCGGTACTGGTAATCTAGAAATAACATTTGTAAAAGAAAGTGTTACCAATTGGGAAGCTCAATTTAAAACAACAGTAGTTTTAACCAACACAGTACAAGACTACACAATAGATATAGAAGATCTAGAAAACAATACGCTTGATATAGCTGAGTTAAACGATGTGGTTACCATAGTATTTACAATGGTTGCAGAAAATGGAGTATCAACTACTAAAGTTATGAATTTAAATAATTTAAGATTCTCGCAAACAGCTGCATTATCTCTTAATAACTACAATTCTAAAGAGGCAACATTATCAGTATATCCTAATCCAATGAGCACACACGCAACTATTGAGTTTGAATATAACCAAACTGAAACCTTACAATTAGTAATGTACGATCAGCTAGGAAAAGAAATTTATAAAAAATCATTTGATGCTGTACCAGGAACAAACAGCATTACCATAAACAGAGAGAATTTAAGCTCAGGCTTATATTTCTGTAAAATCGTTAATAATCAAAATAATTTTAATCCCTTAAAATTGATTATTAATTAATAACCCTTAGTTAATTCCTTATGGTAATAGGCAAAAGCGAAAGCTTTTGCCTATTCTTTTTTGCTCAGGATTCAGTTAATTTGGTATATTTATAACTGAAACATTTTAAAATGAACTATTTATATGTTTTCTGTAAAAAAGAATAAGGATTAAAATGAACTAGTATAGAAAAGATTTTGACCAACAATTATATCTAAGAGTTGTATTTAATCATTCAACCACCAACCAATGATAAAATTCTTTAGAAAAATTAGGAAAAACCTGCTTTCAGAAGGAAAAACAGGAAAATATTTTAAATATGCAATTGGAGAAATTGTACTTGTGGTAATAGGGATTGTTATTGCGCTTCAAATAAACAACTGGAATGAAAAACGAAAGAGCGATAATATTTTAGAAAATTATTACCATCAAATAGTAACAGAATTGGCTAAAGACTATAATCGTATTCACTATGATTTAAATAATTTAGAAGCAAATTACTTAGTCACTTACAACGAATTTGTAAAAAAACTACCAACTCAAAAAAGTCCTAAAGCAATAATAATAAGTTCTGAAAAACTTGAATATACTACTCCTGTCTATACTAACTTTAACACCAATACTATAGCAACCTTACAAGCCACAGGTGACATAAAATTGATGCCTACAGACATTAGAAACAAACTCATTGAACTAAAAAATGATCAAGACAGGACTTACAAAGCAAGTAAGGAAAATTATGATTATTTTTTAAAAGAAATAGGTAGAGCGACAGCCTTAGGGTACAACCCTAATTTTATATCATTAAATGGAACAAATACAGTAAATGAGCAACTTTATAGGGATTTAGAAATAGAAGATAATTATTCAGAAATTGCTCTTATTATAGTGTCTTCCTATTTTGCGAAAAATTTAGGAGAACTTGACACTTTTAGGAGTTTAAAATCCATACAAGAAGATGCAAATAGTCTTTTTCTATTGATCAATGAAGAGTTAGGTAACCCTTACAAGGATATTGAAAGAGTTACACGTAAATACAAAACTTTGGATAAACTGTTAAATACAGGAAAAACATCTGATGAAATTATTGCGGTAATAAAAGCTCAAGATAGAGAAGATCCAGAATATAACATTTCAGAACGCTATATTAACTCTGTAGGCTATTATTACTTAAATACGTTGAAACAGCAAGAAGATGCTTTAAAAATTTTTAAACTTAATATAGAATTGTATCCAGAATCGTGGAATCCTTATGATAGTTATGGCGAGGGCTTATTGCATATAGGAGATAAAGAACGTGCAATTAAATTCTACAAAAAATCACTTGAATTAAATCCTGATAATGAAAATGCAATTAAAGTATTGAAAGAATTAGGTATAGAGATATCTAAATAGCTTATAATTTTAATAGAGGTAAATAAGAATTATTAGAAGAAGGTAGAATAATCTCTTAAAGACTTTGTTCTACCTTTTCATATTATTTAAACTCTTTAAGAGTTTAAGTTTTGGTGTGCATCTGTAATTTTTATAAATGAGCTTTTTAATTTTTAAGAACTACCTTTTTCATAAACTGCCATTTAAAACGTAAGCCAATTTCAGTGAAGGTAAACCCAGCAGCTGTTGCAGAGGCTATATTACTTCTTGTGCCATAAATATTTAATAAACTGCGCTCAGAGAATTTATAACCAAAAGCACCTTGTATTCTATAAGCTGTTATTTTTGGGTCGTCTTCAATATACTGATAACCAAAAGCTGCAGTGGCATTGTAAAACCATTCGTTTGGTTTTGCTACAGCTTCGTCTTTAATTAAGTTTATAAATACTTCGTAAGCATTAAATTTCTCAGGACTAAAGTAAATTGTTGGTAACTGATCTTTAAACGTAATATGTTGGTAATTAAAACCAACTTTAACTGATGGTTTTGGTAATATATTATAATATAATGATGTAAATAATAAGTTCCTTTTATTACCATCGTTTTGAGATGTATGCATTAATTGGGTAAACCAGCCTAAGTTAAAATTGGTACCTAAATTATAATTTGCGTAGTAATTATTCTGTACTAATTCTCGGTCTAACAAATCAGCATTAAAACTTTCAATTTGTCTTTTATAACCAATATCTAAAGTTTGTAATTTAAAAGATTTAATATTAAAAGACAGGTCGGTTAAAAGTTGTGTGTAGTCTTCAGTTTCAGCTTTTGCAGACGTCATGCCTGCAGTTCCTTTAAAGGTAATACTAGGTATAAACTTGTAAGATAAACCTAAAGAAAGGTTGTTAGACGTTGCACTATTATCGGTAATGGTATTATTGGTTGTACGGTAATTGTAGTTTCCTAATAAAGCAAACTTTGTGGATAAGGGAAATATTACATTGTTATTAAAAGCGAAGGCTTTATTGTCTCCATTATCAAAAGTATGAGATGCTTTAGATTCTAGTGTAGGAGCAAAGCTATTATTTAACTGGTTAATAAAGTTAGTAGCATCTTTTTGTTTATCGTAAAACTTTAACGTGTTTTCTGCTGAGGTATAGGCTTCATCTGTATAACCTAAAGCTTTTAGAACATTTGCTTTTCCGAGGTTACCATCAAAAGATGTACTGTCGTTTACTAATATTTGGTTGTAGTCCGTTAAACTCTTTTTAAAATTACTCTTATAAATATTTAAGGTCGCACGTAAAGCTAAGACCCAGTTTTTGTTTGGGTCTTTAGTAATTAAAGCATCAATTAAGGCTTTTGCGCTTTTAAATTTTTTATTCCAGATTAATGCTTGTGCATAACGTTCTATGGTTTGTTTAGTAATGTTTTGGTCTATATTTTCATTAAGACTATTATAAGCTTCAGTACTTATACTTAAGGCTTTCTTTTCTTTACCATTAAGATGTTCTACTAAAGCCAAACCATTAAGAGCAATGATTTTATGCTCTGGTTGTTCTGCTAATCTATTGTACATTATTTTTGCACTGTCTAGTTTATTCCATATTAAATATAGATTAGCTAAGTTTAATAAAGTGTCTTTGTCATCTCCAAACAACTCTAGGTTTTTGGTTAAGAGTGCTTCGGCTTTATCATAATTTTGCGCTTGTTGATTTTGGTAGGCATAACCTAAATAGATATACTTTTTAGAAACCATGGCATTTGGGTTTCCTGGAGAAACATCTAATGCTTTGTTTACCATTACTAAAGCATCTTCGTATTCTTTTAAGTTAGACAGCGTATTGGCATAGCCCAATAGTGCGGCAAAACTCTTTGGGTCTTCTGTTACTAAACCATTATAGTAAACTTTTGCATCTGCGAAATTGTTATTCCATAAAAGAGATTCTCCGTAGTTTAATTTTACTTCAAAATCATTTGGGTAATCAGCTAGTAGATTTGTAAATAATTCATTAGCCTTTTTAGCTTTTCCGTTAAGTCCAATAGCACGTCCATAACATAGGCGTGCTGTTTTATTAGTAGGATAGTCTTTTAATATTGTATTAAAAAATGTTTCTGCTTGTGCATACTTTCCGGTTTCTAAATAAGTAAACCCTTCTTTCATGTCTTGAGCGGTTGCGCTAAAAACAATAAAGAATAATGCAATATTAATAAGTGATTTTAAAGTCATAATCTTCGTTTGATTTTCTAATTGCAAGTTAAGCACTATTTGTGGTTCATTCATCTACACCAATCTACCAACCATCGAAATAGAACGCAATTACATGGAAATACTCGAGATATTTGTGTCAGATTAAAACATTTATCCATTGAAAAATAACAAAATTATGACACTTACAATTAAAAAAAATCACGGTTTATATTCTGTATCAGGAACACTAAATTCTGAATCAGCACAATACTTTCAAACATTTTTTGAAAACATTTTAGAAGAATCAGACGACCTTACAATTGATATCGAAAACCTAATCGACATCGATGAAGCTGGAATCAATGCCATTAGAGTCTTATATAATAATGCCAGAAATTTTGAAAGAGGTTTTTTAGTCATAGGACGTGTGTCTCAACATATTTTAGAAAGCATTAGAAGTATCAAAATTGCCGCATAAAACGGAATCATTAAATTAAAATCAACACATCATGCAATTATTAACAGCAATTAAATCTAGAAAGTTAACGCCAGAACAATTATTTATGGTCAGCGTGTTGGCTGTAAACGGAGGCAACTATTTGTACAACCTAATCTTAGGTCGCCTTTTAGGGCCAACGGCTTTTGCTGATGCAGCAGTATTAATTACGTTTCTATTAGTACTCTCTTTTGTTGCTATGACGTTTCAGTTGGTAACCGCAAAATTTTCAGTTTTATTTGAAAATGAATTGTTTAAGAATTTCATAGCCAAAGTTTATCAACAGGCAGTTGTGGTTGGTATAGGTTTAGGGATTTTAATTATTGTATTTGCTTCGCAATTACAGACCATATTTAATACATCCACTTCAACCATGTTTATCATTTTTGGTTGTGGAGTGCCACTTTACTTTTTAATGAGTGTAAATAGAGGAGCTTTTCAAGGTAAAAAAGCTTTTAAATCTTTATCAATTACTTATCAGGCAGAAATGTTAAGTCGTTTGGTAATTACTCTTGGTTTAATACTTTTATTTAATATTCAGTCTTCGGCAGTTATTGCCATTGGGATTTTACTATCGTTTGTATTTGGCTTGTTTCCTTTTAAGATGAAACAAATCAGTTTTAAAAAACCAGTAGCTTTAGATGCTAAGTATAGCAAACAGATTAAAAATTTCTTTTTACTTACAGCGTTTTATGAGCTTACTCAAATCATTATAAACAACAGTGATATATTATTAGTAAAACACTATTTTGAATCTTATGAAGCAGGTTTGTATGCCTCTTTAGCACTAATTGGTAGAATAGTATATTTCATTGCTTGGATGTTTGTAATGCTACTACTACCAGCTGTAGTAGAATTAAAAAAAGAAGGTAAAGAAACCGCTTCTGTACTTTTTAAGTATGTTGGTTATATTGGAGCTATTTCTGCACTGATTGTAATTACATGTTTACTTTTCCCAGAATTGATTATTAATATCCTTTTCGGAGAACAATATATTGCAATGGCACCTCTATTATGGAAGTACGCTATTGCCACATCGATGTTTGCTATTTCTAACATCTTCGCCTATTACTATTTGTCTTTAGATAAATACGTGCCAGTTATTATTTCTGGTGTCTTTGGTATGCTTCAAATGGTGTTGGTTATCTTTTTTCATGATAGTTTAGAGCAAGTTGTACACATGCAAATTATAGCAATGCTTTTATTGTTAGTTATTCAATTAGCATTCTTTGTAATGGATTCTAAAAAGAAGTAAAAATTAATTCATTATAATCTTGTTTTACTAGAAACAAGCAAAAAATCTCAGCAATTAATACTGTTAATTGCTGAGATTTTTTGTTTAAAAACAGTTTGAATGGTATTGAGTATTATTTTATTGAATGTAATATCCAATAAACAATCTGAAGTATCAAAATATGCAAATCATTTTGTACTAATAAATCATCTGCATTTCAGAATGTTAGTCATTTATAAAGCTGTATTAACCAAACTTCAAAAAGCTTAATCTAAGGATTAATTCCATTCGTCTACACTAAAAGTCGTCCCATCGAAAGTCTCAAAAATCAGCGAAATAAAAGCCCAAATTTGCAGTGTAATTAATTAGAACATAAAAAAAATTAAGATTATGAAACTTGCAATAGTAACAGCATATCCACCAAGTAAAGTCACTTTAAATGAGTATGCTTATCATTTGGTAAAACAATTTAGACAAAAAGAAGAAGTAACAGAACTTATATTATTAACTGACAAAACGGAAGGTGCAAAAGACATTTCTTTCACAGAAGCAGGATGTAAGATTACTGTAAAAGAGTGTTGGTCTTTTAATAGTTATAAAAACATTTTTTCTGTAACTAAAGCCATCAATAACACGCAACCAGATGCCGTATTATTCAACTTACAATTTATGAAGTTTGGCGACAAGAAAATTGCAGCTGCTTTAGGATTAATGTTGCCATTGGTTTGTAAATTAAAGAAGATTCCTAATATCGTTTTATTACATAATATTCTTGAAGAAGTTGATTTAGGAAGCGCAGGTTTTACATCAAACAAGTTAATGCAGAAAATCTACGGATTTATAGGTACATCCTTAACAAAGTTAATTTTAAAAGCAGATGTTGTTGCTGTAACCATGCAAAAATATGTTGACATTTTAGAATTCAAGTATCTAAAACCTAATGTAAAATTAATTCCTCATGGCACATTTGAAATCCCTGAAGAACCAGATTATACATTACCAGCAGGACCATTGCAAATTATGACTTTCGGAAAGTTTGGAACTTACAAAAAAGTAGAAGGAATGATTGAGGCAGTAGAACTTGTTAGAGAAAGAACAAACTTAGAATTAGAAGTTGTAATTGCAGGTACAGATAACCCAAATGTACCAGGATATTTGGCTAAGGTACAAGAAGATTATAAACATGTGCCAAACGTAAGATTTACTGGTTATGTTGAAGAGCATGAGGTACCAACTTTATTTAATGAAAGTGCTGCAGTTGTATTTCCATATACCTCTACAACAGGTAGTTCGGGAGTTTTACACCAAGCAGGAAGTTATGGTAAAGCTGTAGTGATGCCAGACCTAGGAGATTTAGCTTTATTAGTACAAGACGAAGGCTATAGAGGCGAATTTTTTGAGCCAACTAGTGTAGAAAGTTTAGCTAATGCCATAGAGGCGATTGTTACCAATGAGAAGTACAGATTAGAGCTTGCAAGAACTAATTACAAAGCTGCAACGGCACACCCAATGTCTCAGATTGCAGATATGTACTTAGAAGAATTTCAAAATATATTAGAGAAAAAAACAAATCATTCTGCTGTAATTACAGCATAATAGTTAAAAAAAAACTTAGCTAAACGGTAGTAATCTGCCTACTCAGATTGAACCTACACTACTGTTTAGCTATATAATCGAAATTACCCTTTTTGCCCCAAATTAATTACAACACCTACTATAAATTAGAATCCCCTAACTTCTAATTTTTAATGAATGCAGAACAGAAGAATCTTTTGAGATTTGATTAGGTTATTAAAGAAAGGTTCTTCACTGCGTTCTAATTAACAAATTGATTTAATAACAAAATAATATAAAGCTAAAATTACCCATTCTAATACTAAAGAATGATACTAGTTACAACGAAATTAAATACCTGAAATTTTAATTAATAAGAATGCAGAGTAGGAGAATCTTTTGGAAATAAGGTTAGGCAGAAATAAGAAAGATTCTTCGCTGTGTTCTAAATAACAAATTGATTTAAAAACAACATAGAAATTACCCATTCTAATCTAAAGAATGATATTAGTTACAACGAAATAAAATACCTGAAATTTTAATTAATAAGAGTGCAGACCTGGAGAATCTTTCGGAAATAAGGTTAGGCAGAAATAAGAAAGATTCTTCACTGCGTTCTATATAGCTAATTAAATGTTAACGCTATAAATACATTAATTAGAAATGTACTTAAACGACGCCTTTTTTACTCCATTTTTATCAATAAATCCAAAATGTTTTTGAGTATTACGACGCCAAGGACGACTGCCTACAACATCAGTTGGTACATCAGTAAAATCATATAAGGTCCAAGACATAAATTGTAAATTATTAGCTGCAATTTGTTCTTGGATTTTTTTGTGGTAATTAGCTTGGTCTTCATCAGATGAGCCAAAAGGTTTCCAAAAACCAGAGTAAGAAGACAATCCAAACTCCTGAAGAACTAAAGGTTTATTTGGTATTTCAATTTTCATGGTTTTTATGGCTTTGTCTAAATCGTCTAAATCTTCATAATAATGAAACGATACAAAATCTACTTTATCTTTTAAAATCGAAGCACTTTGTGTGTTAGACCAACCTATGGTAACAGGATGCACATTGTCTACCGATTTTACCAAATCTATCATATTATCTAACCAAGCAATCACAACGGCTTTTTGTCTAGATTCAAAATCTAAATTCGGTTCGTTTTTAATATCCCAAGCTAACAATGCGTTGTGGTCTTTTACGGTTCTAACTATGGTTTCTGCGTGACGTTGGTTTAACGTCCAACTCATTACTGAATAATCGCCATAAAAATCAAATAAAGTTAAAACTACTTTTAAATTATAAGTATCTGCGATATCTAAAGTCTGTTTAAGTTTTTCTAGTTTTTTAGGGTTGACATGTTCTTTACCAAAGTCTTCATATTGGACAAATAAGCGTACGGAGTTTAAACCAGCATCTTTTATGATTTTAAAGTCTTTAGAAATGGTATCTACAGAAAATTCGTCGCCAAACATATTCCAAGGGTTAGTTTGTGGGTAATAGTTAATCCCTTTAATATTAAGGCTATCAACCGAAATAGGTTTAGAATTGTTTTCGTAATTATCTCCACTTTCTTTAACCATATGCCTAATGCGCCAAAACCCATCTTCTAATAAAAATACCATTTTGTAGTTAGAGGTTTCCGTAGTTTCTAAAACTAATTTTTCAGCTTTAAAAACACGTTTGTATTCTATAACATTTCGGTCTGTAATCACAGCCATTTGCCCATCTTCGCTAAAAAATTCTAAAGTAGGATTGTGTCTTAGTGTGGTCGCTTCAATAGTAATGTCTTCGGCTTTGTTTAATTCAATAAAATGGTATAAATTTTCTCTAGCGCTATCTGTGTAGTAATCTTTAATACCAGCTGGTTTATTAGTTTTATAGGCTATTTGTTTTACGTACCAAGCATCTAAATAATTGCTTTGTAAAGCGTTTAAGGTTTGGTTGTCCATTGGTCGACCTTCGTTTTTTAAAGGTTTCCAATTAACTTTTGGTAAATATTGTTCTACTTTCTGTATTTCTGTGTGCAACATGGTGCTTCGGTCTGCACCTGTATTTAGATAACTAAATAATGCGCTTACACCAGAAATGATTAGGGCTACAATCATAATGTATGAGGCAATTAATATGGTACGTAATATGTTTTTATTAAGACCTACCATAGTTCTTTTGATTTAAATTCTTTTAATAAACCTGCTGTTTCAATGCTAAAATTGTAGGTGTCATTGTTATAAATAGCTGGTTTTAATTTAAAATTCACATAACCATTAAATGATGTTTTAGTTATGGTGTTAATGTGTTTTTCGTTTTTAAAAATATGTAATTTTACATGCAGTCCATCAGGAATCATTTGTTGCATAAAACTATGTAATGGTCCAACGGTTATGGTTCTGTTTTGGTCTAAAAATTCAACATCAAAATCTTTAATTACTTGTTTGTAATTAAGCGAAATATTATTGCTTTCAGACATTCCATCTATGTACGCTTTAATGCTCCAGCTATCTTCGTAATCTGGATGAATTATTTTTGATGTGGCAATACCATCAATCGTTGTACCTGTGGTTTTTAAAATATTGCCTTCAGAATTGGTTATAAAAAATGTGACAAAAGTACCATCGCTAATGACATTATTTTGTTTGTCTTTTATAATTGTGGTAGTAAATGTGGTTATCTGATTTCCATCTGCATAGTTATGTGGTCTAGTTGCAGCTATTTTAAAATTTGTTGGGATTGCTGGCATGACGTTAATGGTAAATTCTTTAGAATTGATACCAATACTTTCTGAAGAGACTAGCATGCGTCCACTTTCTTTTTTAGAATACATATTTCTCCACGAAATTAAATTCTTCGTGTAGATATCATTTGTTTCTTCTGAATCTAAAAATTGATGTTTTGCTTTTACCAATGTATTGGTGGGTACAGGATTGTCTAATGAGTCTGTGGGTATTACCACTAACATCGTGTAATCTGTTCCTCCAGCTTCAATACTTGGTGGACCAATATAGGTTTCTAACGTCGCTACTTCTGCTTTTGGATTGATGTTAAATTGACCTGAAAGCGGATTGGTTTCATTCAACAATTTCCAATTTACGACACCTATTTTTTTAGTAATGTTTTCAGGAATATAAAACTCTAATGTATTATTTTTTAAAGTTGAGGAAATTACTGTTGAGCCATAACTATTAGAGCAATACAGTAAGGGTTGTTCTACTTCAGAAATTGAAAATTTTAATATGATGTTAGTGCCAACTTCAAACTCAGTTTGTGCGGTTAGTAATTCAATTTTATTACCTGTTTCATTTTGTTGTATAACAGCAAATGATGATAATAACATCAAACCTAAAATAAACAAATATGTGCGTTTCAGTTGCATTAATTAGGACTTCCTATATACGTGTTAATTTCTATTTTAATATAACTAAAATCAGGATGCTCAATAGCTTGTAATTGCGCATTGGTATGATTTACTATTCTGTTAGGTACTATTTTGTTAGCAATATCTTCATTTGGTAATCCGTTAACAAAAATATTTTTCATGCTATCGTTAATGATTTTCACTTTACCATCTTTTAATATAGCGTATTCAAAATCTTGCTTTCGTTGTTGTCTTACACCTTCTTTTACAAATAAATGGTCTACCCAAACCATGTTTTTGTTGGCATCGTAATAAGTGATGAGCAGTTGAGGTATGGTTATTTCTTGGATGCCACTGTTAAATAGGTTTCCATTCATGGTTCCTTTCTTTATGTTGATATCACTTAAAACCACGTTTTTGTACAAATCAGAACCAGAAACATTGCCTGCTACTTGTAAGTTAAATTTGGTTGGTTGTTCTTCAAATTCAATGGGTGTAAATTCATCTGGATTAAACGTGTCTGGAATAGAATCTTGAGTTCTAGACCAAGCAATACCTTCAAAATTAATCCTAAAACTACTCGATTCTTTTGGCATTAATTTATGCTTCACATGATACTTTGCATTGTAGGTTGCTAGTTGTTTATTATTGTCGTTATAAAGTGTTCCTTTTAAAATAACATCTGCTGGTACATTATCTATATTTTGCACTTCACCAATTATGGCATAGCTACCATCATACTGTACCAATTTAGCCGAAACCACTTCTAAAACAGGCTGTTTTAAAATGTCTTCATGATGAGTTGCTTCGGTTGTAATGCGTCGTCGTCCTTGGTTAAAATACTTAGTTGCATTGTCTGAATATAATTGATCTGGAGGCAAATCGTTATTTAAATCGTCTGGTTGTAAATACCATTTTCCTTTGTGTTTAGATAATGTTTTGTAATCTACTTTTTCAATTTTCTCTAAAGGAGTTATCCATTGGGTTACCACTTTTGCAGAAACCGTACTGTCGTTATGTTTTGTAATTTCAGTTTCAATTGCATCCATTTTTGCATAACTACTCAGTAGTCCATCCGTTACTGATATTTCTAACATATATTGCGCAATGGGTAGCTTGCTTTCTGGGTCAATTAAACTATGTGCTTTTTCAAATTCTTTAAAATCTAAAGCATCATAATAGGCAATAATGGCGTTTTCTGGACTACGTTGCGAGTCGTTTTTTAGGTAAAATAGATAGATGCCATAAAAAACAACAACAGCCAAAATTATGGACCAAATATGTGTAATTCTCAATACGTTTCTATTAAACTTTTTATACGTAGTTGGAAACTTTAAAAAATCTGGAATAGGTTTAAATCGGGTTTTTAACATGTTTACCCAAAGCATTTGTATGTTTAATATAAAAGCAATTAAAACAGTTAAAAACGGCATAATTCCCCAATGTATTTTCAACCATTTAGCAACGTCTTCTTTAGGTAAAATAGAGGATACAGGCGGAATGTTTAATCGTTCCCAAACCATAATTCCGTTTTCTAATTGTCGTAGTCGTTGCCAACCACAGAAATAGAGAATTGGGTCGTAAAATTTATCGTTAGAAAATATATATTTAAGGTTGTATTTTTCTGGAGTGGTTAAAAATTGCTGTAGCGATCCAATACCTGCAACACCTTTAAATTTTGAGTTTTCTAAACGCTCAATTGGTCTTGTGGTTAATTCTGGTAATCGTCTTGCAGAATGGTAGTTTCCATCAACTGTCATGGCATTAGTTTGTGCACTTAACCAAGCCATTTGGTCGCCAAAACCAAGTGTTAAAAATCGCCATTTATCGTGATCGTCTTGATTTAAGAAATTAACAATTGGCAGCATCTTTATTTTTTGGGGTTGCGATGGTCTAAAATAGTTAAGACTCATGGTAAACACTACCATAAACACCATTAATCCAGCAAGTATTCCACCTATGATTCTGTGGTAAACAGCACCAAATTTAGACTGGATGAGTTCTTTTAAATCACCTTCAACAAAACGATAGGCAAATTCTCCCATTAACGGAATAGATAGTATGGAAGCCCAAAGTGTAAATCTATCTAAGGTTAAAATGTTAAAAGCTGTTTCGCCTAACATTTTTAAAGGAATTGGTGTAGTGCCTCCAGTTCCTAAAATGGTACAAATTGTAACCGATAAACCAAAAAACAAGTAACGTTTGCTGTAATATCTGTAAAATATATAAGGTAATAATACTAGTAAAATTCCCCAAGGAATTAAAAAGAATACCAAGCCTGAGGATGTAATTTCAAGAAAATTATCACGCGATCCATGAGGAATTGGAACTTGCGTAATTGGGTTGGCTTTAGAGTTTAACCAATACGGAAAAATACAGCCTATAATTAATACCAAAGACAGCATTCCGAAGCTTACAATACGTTTAAAAAGCTTGAAAAAAGTATTCAAAAAGAGTTTGAAGGTGACTTCTTTCATGGTGTTTACTTGCTCACGCGAAACATCCATAATTACCATGCCTATTAATGGGAAGATAAAAAATACCATTCCAAAAATGGGAGTCACATGGTGCGAAGTAACGGTTACTGCTATTAAAGATAAACTGGTTGCCAAGTACCATTTTTTACCTGTTTTTAACCATAAATAAATTTCTGGTAAGGCATGCATTAACACGGAAACTCCAACAATACTAGGTAGTTGTCCAAAAATATGAAGCGTTTCTACAAAAGAAGATGAAAATACGGCCAACAGACAAGCGTAACCAGCAACTGTTTTATTACCTGTCATTAATAAGGAAAAACGATAGGTTCCTGTTATAAATAAGACAATAGCAATAAGCGCTACACTAAACATCCCAAACTTTAAACCACCAATCATAGAGAGTAACCCAATGGATTGATGTACTAATGGTGGATAACTCTGAACAGTAAAACCAGTGTACCATTCATAATTCCATGGTTCAAACCAACTATTGGCATAATGGTCTGCAAAGAACAAATGGATTAAGGCATCATAAGTAGTTTCTAAAGTAAAGAATATAGAACTACCATGAAACGCTAAGCCTAAAAGTAGCGCAGAGATTAAATATTTGTTTGAGGTTTCTTTCAATTGTTAATTTCCATTTGTCATATATAGGTGAGCTGTAATATTCTTAGCTATCATTATATAAGTTATAATAATTGATAAGAATAATTCATTTAAAGCCCAAGCTATAACGATATGTCAAAGATATATAATTTAAACAGTGGTTCATTTTTTAATTAACTGCAGTAATCTACCATTCGTCTACACTAAGTATTAGCTTCAGCTAAATTTAAATTTTACAAGCGTCTTATCAAGTAATTTTGTCATGTAAATAACGAACAAATACATTTATTATGAAAATATTAGCCATAGACGATCAACAATTAGTTTTACTTCCTTTAGAGAAAAGATTATTAGAACTAGGATATGAAGTAAAGATAGAAACAGATGCTTCAAAGGGATTAGATTTATATGAGTCTTTTAATCCAGATTTAGTAATTGTTGATATTAACATGCCTGGAGTTTCAGGATTAGAAGTTGTAAAGTATATCAGAAATACTAAAAATGCGGATACACCAATAATGATTTTATCTGGTAACACTAAAGATGATACTATTATGCAAGCTTTTGAACTTGGGATTGATGATTACATGAAAAAGCCTTTAAGCTTAAACGAAATTAGTGCTCGTGTAAAACGCTTAATTGGTACACCAGAAACAAAGAATGTAGTTACAAAGAGCAATGTAATGATACAAGAACGTTGTGTTGGTGTTGTAATTCCTTGTTATAACGAAGAAGAGCGATTATTAAGTGATGAGTTTATAAGCTATATCGATAAAAATTCTGGTTACCATCTCTGTTTTGTTAATGATGGTAGTAAAGATAAAACCTTAGAAGTTTTAAAAGACTTACAAAAAGGAAGAGAAGATTTTATCACAGTTTACAATTGTGAAAAAAATGGAGGTAAAGCAGAAGCTGTACGTTTAGGAATGTTACACATGGCAGCAAAAGAAGACTTAGATTATATAGGTTTCTTAGATGCTGATTTATCTACAGACTTGGCAGATTTTGATGACTTGGTAAAAACGATTGAAACTTCAGATTTTAAAATTGTAAGTGGATCACGTATCTCTAGAATGGGAGCAAACATTACAAAGGAATCTGCAAGAAAGATTATTAGTTTAACAATAAACTTTATTATAAGAAAGATTTTAAAAATGGATTTTAAAGACACACAGTGTGGTGCTAAAATCTTTCACAAAGACGTTATTAACATTGCATTTGGCGAAAAATTTGTGACACAGTGGATTTTTGATGTAGAAATCTTTAAAAGAATGAGTATTCACTTTGGGTTAAAAAAAGCAAAAGCCATGTTATGTGAGCAACCATTAAAAAGATGGATACATGCAGATGGTTCTAAATTATCTATGAAGGATTCGGTGAAAATTGTGTTTCAATTAGGACAAATTGCTTGGGTATATGGTGGAAAAAAACAAAATAAAAAAGTAGAAGCTTCAAGTCACTTAAAAGTAGCCTAATCATAAATTTTACCAAATCCCCAAATTATGAAAATAGGTATCATTATAGTCTTTCATGATAATGAAAAAGAAATGGACACTACATTTTTTATTGAACAAATTAAGCAGACTTCAAATTTAGAATTATGTCTGGTAAATAATAATAGTAAAGATAACACCTTTGATTTGTTACGAGAAGTAAAAGAAGAGTGTAATAATGTATCTGTTGTTAATGTTAGAAAGTTTAAATCAGATATGTCAGCTGTTAAAGCAGGTGCGAGATTTATGTTTAACGAGTTTAATTTAAAGCATTTAGGTTATGTTTCTACCAATATGCTAAATATTAAACACCATGGATTAAATGAATTAATTAAGGTTATTACCGATAATCAGGATGTTATTTTAAAATATGATATGGAGACGTTAAAAAAGAAACAAACGTTATTTCAGAGCTTATTCTCATTATTAGATTATTTAAAAAAATTAAAGAAAAACAATCATTTTATCAAACTTCAATTCCAAACAAATCTTTAAAAACAAAAAGCATGCAAGCATATCCAATAAAATTCGCACCTATACTAAAAGAAAAAATTTGGGGAGGAGAAAAACTCTCTCAAATCTTAAATAAAAAAACAGATTTGAAAAATGTTGGCGAAAGCTGGGAAATTTCTGGAGTTCAAGATAATATTTCAACGGTTGCAAACGGACTTTATAAAGGAACATCGTTAAATGATTTAATAAAAACTCATAAAAGCAAGTTTTTAGGACAACAGAATATTGATGTTTTTGGAGAAAATTTTCCATTGTTAATTAAGTTTTTAGATGCTAAAACCAATTTATCAGTACAAGTACATCCAGATGATAAGATGGCAAAAACACAACACAATTCTTTTGGTAAAACCGAAATGTGGTACATAATGAATAGTGATGATGATGCAGAGATTGTTTTAGGATTAAAAGATAATGACTTAGATAAAAATGTATTGAGTGCTATAAATGCTACAAATGTTAATGACATTTTTAATACAGAAAAAGTAAAACAAGGTGACAGTTATTTTATACCAGCAGGAAAAATTCATGCTATTGGAGCAGGTGTTTTAGCTGCAGAAATTCAGCAAACAAGTGATATTACTTATCGTGTTTATGATTGGGACAGAATTGATGATGCCGGAAAGCAAAGAGAATTACATACCGATGCAGCAATAAAAGCCACTAAATCTTTTGTCTCAAACGGAAAAAGTAATTATCAATTAGAAGCAAATAAAACTAGCAATTTAGTTGATTGCGATTTTTTTACAACAAATATTTTTGAGATACAAGCAAATCAAAAAAGAGAATATAACCATTTAGATTCATTTGTTATTTTTATGTGTGTTGAAGGCACTGCAGAAGTAACGGTTAATAATTTAACAGAGACTGTGGCAATGGGAGAAACCATTTTAGTGCCTGCAAATACAGATTCAGTTGAGTTTAATTCTGCAGGAGCAAAACTATTAGAAATATACATCTAAATTAGTTTGATAAAGTTGTAAAAGCCTTTCTTAAAAATGGATAAAAAGTCTTAATTAATTCTACATTTGCATAATATTATTTTTTATTATGTCATTAGAAAGAGAATTAAAACAGCGCAGTGGTTCTAAATGCGAACTTAGCGGAAGTGAAGAAAACCTATCCGTTTATATTGTTCCAGATATCAAAGAAAACGGATTAAAAACAGCCTTATACGCATCTAAAACGTGTATTGAGCAGATGAATGATGCAGACCTCATAGATCCTAACCATTGGAGATGTCTTAATGATAGTATGTGGAGTGAGCACGATGCTGTTAAGATTATGGCTTGGCGAATGCTAAATAGAATTAAAGCAGATTGGACCCAAGATTTGTTGGCAATGATGTATCTAGAAGATGATATCTTAGAACTAGCAAAAGCATCTGGAGATGGAGAAGATGATGAAAGCAAGTTAATTCATAGAGATGTTAATGGTGTTATTTTAGAACATGGTGATTCCGTTGTACTAATAAAAGATTTAAAAGTGAAAGGTTCTAGTATGGTAGCCAAGCAAGGAACAGCGGTTAGAAATATAAGACTAGATCACGAAAATGAGACTTATATAGAGGGTAGAGTAGATGGTCAGCAAATAGTGATTATTACAGAGTACGTAAAGAAAACTTAATCAGTTTTTTTCTTGTTAAAGTAGTCAAAGCTTAAAGGTATTAGAAAAAACATAAAAAGGTATTTTTCTGTTACTAAGCCATATATGGTAAGTGCTGCCAGCATTACCATGATGATTATTTTGTATTTATACTTCATGCTATAAAATTAATCACTTATTTTTAGTTCTTCAAATTTTAAACTAAGTGTTAGAAATAAGACCAACATGCGAAAATTGTAACAAATCATTGCCTCATGATTCTAGTGAAGCAATGATTTGTTCTTTTGAATGTACATTTTGTGCAGATTGTGTCTCAGTATTACAAGAGGTTTGTCCTAATTGTGGAGGTGGATTTGAAAAACGACCAATTAGACCTTCGCATCTACTTCAAAAATATCCTATTTCAAAAAAAATTGTTCATAAACCTGTAGACTTAAAAGCACATCTTCTAAAGCTTAATTTGTAATAGTTTACGCTTATTTTTTTTGTAATGTAGTTGTTTTTTGGACGCAGTTTGTCGAAAAAAAATACAATACAATTCAAATTATCTAATCTAAATTACGGTTTATCGATTAAATCTAAAGGACATAAATAATAGAACGATCTTTAGATTATCCCTCTAAATTATAATACACTTTTTACTGATTAATAGCCCTGAATTAGTATGAACGCTTAAACATTATTTATTATGGATTTAGAAATAACAAAACTTAATAATCGTTACCTAGTAAAAGGGACTTTAAACAAAATAAACTTAAAGACTTTTAATCGGTATTTTGCTAATATCTTTGATAAATTAGATGAGGTATCGCTTGATATACAAGGTGTAAAGAGTATAGATAGAGCAGGTGTAATGGCGTTAGCTAGATTGCATAATGAATCTATAAACAAATCTAAAGTATTATCTATTACTGGTTTAGGATGTAAGGAATTATATCAGCATTTTAAGTCAGAAAAACCAAAACAAAAAGTTGCAAAAGAAAAAAATATTGCAAATGGCAATATTGCAGTAGCTTAAGGTTAGGTTTACCGTAAATATATTTTAAAGTGTTTCCCAGGCATTTGTGGTGATAGATAGATGTTTCGGATACACTTTATTTTTTGTGTTAATTTCAGTTTTGAGTTGAATTAACAAGACATATCTGCTATTATTTTCCAGCTACCATTTATTTTTTTAAAGAGAATTATAAAAACACCATCTGCATCTCCAATTTGGCGTTTTAAATGATACTCACCCATTACCCAATAATTATCACCTTCAATTTTAGAAATATCATTAATAACAAATTCTAGTGTACCACTTTCTGCTTTTGTTGGATAGCTTTTTTTGTAATTTTCTAAAGTCTGTTGCCAGCCTTTTGTTAATCCGTTGCTGCCATAAAATTTAAGAGAATCACTTTTCCAATACCCTTCCATAAAACCTTCTAAGTCATGGTTATTCCATGCTATTTCTTGAGCTTCCATAACCAAACGAATACCAGCTTCTGCTAATGCTTTGCTGTCACTCTTTTCTATTCGATCTGTGGTTGTGGTAACATCAGTTTTAATACTAACACAGCTTATGCAGATTAAAGCACATAGCATTATTATATAATATTTCATAAGATTGAAGTTTTAATTCTATCTAAAAATAATAACTATTATCTAAAGCACACTTTTTTGGTTCTTTAAAAATGCATCGGCTTGGTGTTGCATTAATTCTCTCGCTTTTTTTCGTTTGTAGTTTATGACGTCTTGTTCATCTGCAATTTCATTATACACTTTATTATTGATTTCATTATCTGTTTTTAAAAGCAGATTTCGTTCTGCAACTTTTTGCAAGGTCCAAGTTTTTATAGTGGTTTCTTGGTCTTGTAGCTTAAAATCAAATTCCCCTTTTGGAGATAACAGTTTGGCAATAATAGGAGACGTTTCAATGGCTAAAAACAATAGAAATATAAAGAATGAAGGAAGCCAAGGTAATTTACCTAAAGCTGTAATACGCGCCATTAAACCGTCAAAATTATTAATAATAGGTTGTGTTGTTGCAACGTTGGTATTATAATCTTTTTGTAAACTTTTAATTTCACTTTCTAAAGCAATAATTTTAGTTTTATTGTCTGTTTTTAATTGTTGTAATTCTATTAAACCAGCATCATGTTTTTCTCGTTTTTCTTTATAAACTGGTCCTTTTCCTAGGAGTTTAGTGCCAGCTGTGCCTTCAGCTTCAGAAATGTAAGTATCGTATAAGGCATTGACTTCGGTTTCCTTTGTATTTATTTGAGACTGTAAGTCTAAGATTTGCTTATTTAATTCATCAATTTTAGGGTTGAATTGTTCCGCAATTTGATTTTGATTCGCTAAGGTTAAATCGTTTTTTTGCTCTAATAAAACTTGATTAATTTCTTTTTCAAAAATCTTTAATTCTAATGGTTTTGAAATGACAATTGCAATTATCACAGCTAAGAAAATCCTTGGTGTAGCTTGAAGGATTTCGTCTATAATATTGTCTCTTTTCTTTATTGTTGATACAAGGTAACGGTCGAGATTAAAGATAAGTAAACCCCAAATTAACCCAAAAAATATTGAAGAATATAAATTGTCAAAAACAGTGTAAAGTGCATAGCTAGCAGCAATGGTTGCCATTACCGCAGTAAAGAAAACAGTGGCGCCAATACCAGCATATTTGTTTTGTTCACCAATGGAACAGTCGTTTAAAATATCCGTATCTGCACCAGAGCAGAGGATAAAGAATTTTTTTAACATAAAGCGTTCGGTTTTTTGATTGACCTGAAAATTCAGGCTGATTGATTACTTATAAGAACGCTAAATGTTTGGTTTTGTTACAGATTAGTAAGAAAAAGTCTCGAAATATTTTCGAGACTTTTATAATTACCACATTTTAATCAGTTATTGTTATCAAAATTGGTGAAGCTTTAATGTCTTTTCCTTTTGATGTATGCTCACCAACTTTTCCATTTATAGTAATTGGCATTTTTGTGATGTAAATTAATTGCTGTTTTGATTCGGTCTTTTTGGCGTTAATATTCAGTTTAGGGTTCTTTTTTATTAAATCAATGGCCTTGTCAGAAGAAATTGCTTTGCCTTCATTAAAGAATTTGGCATTGTTTTTTGCCATTCTAATAACAAAATCTAAAGTTGATTCTGGCGCTGGTGGAGGAGGTGGTAAATTATCCATTTTTACTACTTTGCCATAACGGTTAAAATATGTAGTTTCTCCATTCTTAGAAACGTAATATAGTTTTTCACCATTGATTTCTGTAAAACCTGTTATTTGGTCTTTGTTTGTTTCTCCTTTTTCTTTTAAAGCCTTATTATAAGCTTCTTGTGCTTTTAGCATTTCTGCCTTTTGTTCTGCAGTTGCATTAGCTGATACTGGAGGAGGAGGTGGGATTTTATTAATATCTACAAGGCTTCCGTAATTATCATAATAGATGGTTTTACCATTATCGTGGGTGTAATAATAAGTAGCACCATTAATTTTTATTGGCCATCCTTTATCAGACGATTTAATTGGTTTTGGAGGAGCAGGAGGAGCAGGTGGTATTATAGATTCAGTAGAAGCGTCTACTTGTATCACTTTAAAATTATATGTTCTAATTAAAGTTTTTACTTCTTTTAAAGCTTTCTTTGAAGCATCAGTTGGGTCATATTTTACAAAAACTGCATTAGAGTTGTCATAAGACTTAGTAAGCGCTTTTAGTTTTGTTTCTAATGTTTTTATAGTATGTACTTCATCATCTATCAATAATTTTCCTTTTCTATTAATTAGGATTGTGATTACCGGTAATTCAGGAGAAGCATCTTCTTGTATGATATTAAAGTCATACTTTTTAATTAAATTTTTCACTTTCTTTAAAGCTTTCTCCGAAGCATCGGTTGGGTCGTATCTTAGCAGAATTCCATTAGAATTATAATTAGATTGCGAGAGTACTTTTAGTTTTGTTTCAAGAGTTTTAAGAGTACCTGCTTCATCATTGACTAATAGTTCTCCATTTCTATTGATAAGAATTACCATAATTGGTACGTCTTGCGATAAATAATTATTGTTTTGGGCTGAAGGCCTTGAATTAGAAACGTTTGGGTTTTCAATTTCTTTTTCAATTTCAACATGTTCGGCAAAACTAAAAAATAGAATAGCAATTAATGGCAGCACTAAAATTGTACTTAACCAAATTCTGGTTTTTGATGTTTGTGTTTTCATAACTGTAAATCGTTTTTTGATGGATGAATAATTGATGGCACTCGATAATTGATGATTTTGAGTGTTTGATGAAAATTGCAATAAAATATGCTGATACGTTTTAGCATCTGAACCTTGTTGTAAAACGGCTTGGTCTGCTAAAAATTCGTGATTAAGTTTTATGTGATGTTTTAAAATGTAGATTAACGGATGAAACCAAAATACAATTTGAAGTAGCTCTATTAATATAATATCTAAAGTGTGTAATTGTTTTGCGTGTGTTTCTTCATGAAGCATTACTGCCTTTGGAATACTATTAGATTTATACTTTGCTTTATTAAAAAAGATATATTTGAAGTAGGAATGTGGAATTATATTTTGGTGCAACAAAACATAAATAAAAGAGCGCTTATTTATAGTTTTATTCTTAGAAATTCGTTGTTGCATTTTTATAAGGTTTATAACAAAACGCAGTGTAAGTAGCAAAGTCACAAATCCATAAATGAGCCATAATGTGTTTTCTAGAGTAAAGAAAGAAGGTTCTTCAGTGGCAATAATTTCTTGAAACGCTGTAGGAATAATACCAGGAGTGATGTTATCATTTGTAATTACAGGTTCTACATATTCTGTTATGGTGAAGTTAGGAATGGCTAATGCGAGAATTAATGCTGCTAACAAATAAAAACGCTTAAATTGATGCATGGTTTGGCGTTCTAAAAAAAGAACATATACTAACCAAAATACGGCTAAGCATGCAGAAAATTTTAAAAGATACGTTTCCATAATTATTTGTTTTGAATTTCTGTATCAATAATTTTCTTTAAAGCCTCTAACTCTTCTTTAGTTAAGTCTGTTTTACGCGTAAAAAATGAAGCAAACTGTGAAGCGCTATCGTTAAAAAATGTTTTAATTAGGCCGTTAACATGTTTAGAGAAATAATCTTCTTTTCTCACTAAAGGGAAGTATTCTCTAGATTTTCCGTAGGTTTTATAATCTATAAACCCTTTACCAATCATTCGTTTTAATAATGTAGCAATTGTTGTTGTAGCAGGTTTTGGTTCAGGGTAACGCTCTAGCAAATCTTTCATAAAAGCTTTTTCAAGCTTCCAAAGATGTTGCATTAATTGTTCTTCGGTTTTTGACAGTTCCATGCTCTACGTTTTTAGAATTAACTCTACAAATGTAGAATATAAATTTCAATTCTACAAGTGTAGAGTTGAAAAAAGGATAAAAAAAATCCGTTCACTAGGAACGGATTGGCTTATTATGTATTGATTCTGTTAGATTTAATGTCAGTTTAACCTCATGTTAATCTATTTGAAAGAATCTGTAAAGTACTTATAAAACCAAGGGATAGTTTCAATACCTTTTAGGTAATTCCATACGCCAAAATGCTCGTTTGGTGAGTGAATAGCATCACTATCTAAACCAAAGCCCATTAATATAGTTTTGCTTTTTAATTCTTTTTCAAAAAGTGCTACAATAGGAATACTTCCACCACTGCGTTGCGGAATAGGCGTTTTTCCAAAGGTTGCCTCATATGCTTTAGAAGCTGCTCTATACCCAACACTATCAATTGGTGTTACATAACCTTGTCCTCCATGATGAGGTATTACTTTTACGGTTACACCATTTGGAGCGATGCTTTCAAAATGATTTTTAAATAAATCCGTAATCTCTTCCCAATCTTGGTTAGGAACCAAGCGCATAGAAATTTTAGCATAGGCCTTACTCGCTATTACTGTTTTTGCACCTTCGCCAGTATAACCTCCCCAAATTCCGTTAACATCTAATGTTGGTCTAATAGAGTTACGCTCGTTAGTAGAATAACCTTCTTCGCCATAGACAGCATTAATGTCTAATGATTTTTTATACGCATCAAGTGAAAATGGTGCTTTCGCCATTTCTGCACGTTCTGCATCAGATAGGTTTTCAACCTTATCATAAAATCCAGGAATGGTAATATGATTGTTTTCATCATGAAGCGAAGCAATCATTTTAGTTAAAACGTTTATTGGGTTTGCCACAGCGCCTCCATATAAACCTGAATGTAAATCTCTGTTTGGACCAGTGACTTCTACCTCAACATAACTTAAACCTCTTAAGCCTGTAGTAATTGAAGGTACATCTTTAGCAATCATGCCAGTATCTGAAATAAGAATCACATCATTAGTTAGTTTTTCTCTATTGGCAGCAACAAATTTAGCTAGGTTTACACTACCAACTTCCTCTTCACCTTCAATCATAAATTTTACGTTACAAGGCAATTCGTTATTAGACGTCATGTATTCTAAAGCCTTAACATGCATATACATTTGGCCTTTGTCATCACAAGCACCTCTTGCAAAAATGGCACCTTCTGGATGTAAGTCTGTTTTTTGAATAACAGGCTCAAAAGGAGGAGAGTTCCATAAATCTAATGGATCTGGTGGTTGCACATCATAATGACCATAAACTAAAACCGTAGGTAAATTTTTGTCAATTATTTTTTCGCCATATACAATTGGATAACCTTCGGTTTCACAAATTTCTACATGGTCACATCCTGCTTTTTCTAGACTAATTTTAATAGCATCTGCTGTTTTTAACACATCACCTTTGTATGCAGAATCTGCACTAATGGAGGGGATTTTTAATAAGTCGATTAACTCATTTAAAAAGCGGTCTTTGTTATCTTGGATATAAGATTTTATGGATTGCATAATTATGTTTGATTTTAATCAAAAATATGAATTTATAGAGGAATAAATTAGTCTGAACACAACTTTAAGAAATGATTAGTAATTCTTAAAAAAATCTTATTTGTATATTGAAACTATTGTTTATATTTGCATCCCAATAATTATTGGAAAGTTGCAGGCGTGGTGGAATTGGTAGACACGCTAGACTTAGGATCTAGTGCCGCGAGGTGTGAGAGTTCGAGTCTCTCCGCCTGTACAAAAGAAAAAAGCTAACTTTAACGAGTTAGCTTTTTTGTTTTAATATATTGAAACAATATTTGAATGTTTTTACATTCCAAGCCTTATTAGTTTTAATTATATTATTGATGAATATTCTAAACAAAAATAATAACGTTTTAAGAAAATTATTGTTTTATGAATTTTCTTATAAACCACAACTGATTATTTTTAATAAAAAAGGAAAAGTTATAATTATAACTGGCGGCTATGGTGTTTTATAAACAAAAACTGATACGTCTAATTATTCGCTATTAACCATTGCTCACACGCTTCAGTCCAAGCGTGATTTCTTTGCTTTCTACCCAATCCAAAACCATGACCTCCTTTTTCGTAAATATGCATTTCTGCAGAAACGTTGTGTTTTTTTAAAGCTAAATAATACTGAATACTATTTTCTACAGAAACTGATTTATCATCTGTAGCATGCACCAAAAATGTTTTTGGAGTTAATGCTGTTACTTGTGTTTCGTTGGAAAAGATTTCTACCTTTTGTTTTGAAGGTGTTTCTCCCAATAAGTTTTTTCTTGAACCTTTATGCGTTAAAGAATCTTTCATTGAAATTACTGGATATATCAATATTGAAAAATCTGGCTTTACACTAATATTATCATCAGCGTTATAAACTTTTTTGTCATATTGAGTTGACAATGTTGCTGCTAAATGTCCGCCAGCAGAAAACCCTAGAACACCTATTTTACTGCTTTTTAATTGAAATTTTTCTACATTAAGTCTTACATAACGCATGGCTTCTTGAGCATCTTGCAGTGCCCCAATGCTTTTATCTTTCATAATAGCATCGTTTGGTAATCTATATTTTAAAACAAAAACTGTAATACCAAGTGTATTTAACCATTCTGCAACTTTGTAACCTTCTTTGTTAATCGCCAAATGATGATAACCTCCTCCTGGAAAAATAATCACAGCTATTCCATTAGGCTTTTCTGGTTGAAACACTGTCAGTGTTGGTTGGCTAACTCGTTCAATACTCGCAACCACAGAATCTGTGATTATTAGTATTTCTTTAAATTCAGGATTTTCTATTGCAGTTGGGATTGTGTCATTCCATAATTGAATCACTTCGCGGTCTAGTTGTGCAAAACAACTCTGTATAAAAAAGTAACTTAAAAAGAGAGTGTATTTATAAGATTTCATACTAGTTAGTTTTTATCATTTTGAAGTTACCAAAACCTTCTACATTGTCTTTTAAAGCATTTAGAGCTAATTTAGATACTTCTGTAGCACCTAAAACCGATAAATGTGTATTATCTTCTTTACCTTCTGGATAATATGGGATTTCATTTGGCTGATAATGCAAATGTAATTTCTTAGAACCTTCTACACCATAATTTTCCTCTAATTGTTCTGTTAAATATTGCAAATCTATTAAAGGCACATTGTACTCTTGTGCTACCAATCGCATTTCTAATGGATATGCACCATGCGAATCTACCAATACACCTTCTTCGTTAAATTTTCGTCTAACAATAGATGTAAATAACACAGGAATTGCGTTTTTTTCTCTAGTGTTTTTTATAAACTTTATTAAGTTGTTTTTGTAAGCTGTATGCGGATTAGTGTAACGCTTTGGGTCTTTTATTTTCTGATCATTGTGCCCAAATTGAATAAAAACATAATCGCCTTTTTGTAATTGATTATAAACAGAATCCCAACGTTTTTCTGCAATAAAACTGCGTGTGCTTCTGCCATTTACAGCATGATTTTTTACAACTACATTTTCGTTTAAAAACTTTGGCAATAATTGGCACCAACCTCTTTCTGGGTTCTCGTCAGGGTTTGGTTTATCTGCCATTGTGGAATCGCCTATTGTATAAATAGAAACTTTAGTTTGCTCTTTTTCAACACTTGATGATTTTGTGTTTTCCTTACAAGAAAAAACGATCAACATAATGCATAAAAAGAATGATTTATAGTGCTTCATACCATTCCTTTTTTGATGTTTTTTTATGTTTACCTAACACATTTTGAAGCGTATACTTTTTTGCTTCACGTTTTTTTAACTGATACGACCAATAGGCTCGTTTTTCTGGTTGAAATCCTTCTCCAGAATTTTTATATTCTGCATAAAATGTTGTTTTTTCTGCTTCAGGTTTTGACCAATTATGCCAACCTATTGGTAAAATATGTTTTCCTAATTCGCAATTAATAAAAACGGTTTGCGCATAAATTCTCCATGGTCTTCCTAAATATACTTTATGAATGCCTTTATTTGCTGTAAGTCTACAATTTTTAAATACGTAACCAAATAATGAGTCTTTGGGTGTTGAAGCTGCAGTTATATAGGAGTCTTTTTTACTATAAATTTCACAATTTTCAAATAACGCAGTTGCGCTTCCAAAAATAAAATCTGTAGTACCTTCTATATAACAATCTTTATAATATTGCTTTCCCTTTCCAGAGGCATACAATGTGTCTTGATTACCTAAAAGTTTGCAATTTACAACAGCCACTTCATCTGAAAACACCGACAATGCTACTGCTTGACCAACTTCTCCTGAAGAATTTTCTATGGTTAAATTTTTAAGGAAAACGTTATTAGCTTCTATTAAAAGCGTGTAGGTATAAAACGTACTGTTTCTGCCTAAACCTACTTTATTAAAATAATCGTTGTAGGTAATAATTGTTTTGTCTTTACTTTCTCCAATTAAAGAAAGGTTTGGGTTCCATTCATGAACTTTCACCTTTTCTTTATACACACCATTTTTAATAAATATAGTTACTCTATTATAAGGAAATGACTTGGTGTTATTAATAGCATCTTGAATACTTGTATAATCTCCAGAACCATCTTTAGAGACCGTAATATTTAATTCGTCTTTTGGTTTTTTATAGCTTTTTTTTTTGAGACTCAATTTCCAATTAGGATATGCGTCTAACACCAACTGAGGATCGTTTTTATACCAAGCATAACCATCTCTTCGTTCTGTACCTATTTCATCTAAAGTTGCTTTTTTAATTCCGTCTCGATCACAGAAAAAGGGTTTATTATCTTCTAAATTCATAAAACGAGCCCAAATGGCAGTCTCATTTTCTTGAGGAATCATTCTTTTATTCATCACTTGTCCAATTCCGTTGTATATTTTATCTTTTTCGTCTCCTGTTATTTTCACTTTTTCAAACCAAGTTACTGCGCTATTTATAGAAGTTATTACTTTATCTGAAGGGTTTTCTAAAGACATTAATAACAATACAATTTGTGCAGATTCTGCACCACTTAACGATGGTAATTCGTAAGACCTTGCTTTTGCTGGTTGCAAGGTGTTTTCGTCATGTTGCGCACACCAAGCAGTTAAAATGCCATTTTGTTTGTACTGTGTTTTTAAAATACAATCGATACCTTTATTAAAAGCTAGTGTTACTTTTTTTAATTGTGATTTTGATGGTTTTATAGAGTAATAATTGGTGTTATTTTTTAGTTCACGAAGCAGCTTCATAATATTAACCATAGAATCGTCATTGTAAGTAATATGCGTGTAATACCCTTTACGTAATGGATAATATTGTGGCCAACCTCCATTATCGTATTGTGCTTCTAACAGATAATCTAATCCTTTTAAAAAGCTATTTTTATATTGCTCATCTTGAGTTTGACGATACATTTTTGATAGAAAAAACATTTCTTGAATGGTTGCTCCATTGTCTGTGGTTGCTCCTTTACCTTGAGGTTTTAAAGCCATTAATTCTGCTTTTCTATCTTCAGAAAGTGGTTTGTGCATTTGCACATTTTTAGGCCAACCTCCTATGTCTCGTTGATATAATAAGACATTTTTAGCTATTTGTTTTGCTTCTAATGATGCAAACCAAACATCTTCTTTTTTATTAGCTATATCTCGCCACGATTTATCATGAACTTGCGCAATTGTGTTTAAACTAAACAACACAAAAACGAGTATTAATACTGTTTTGTTTTTTTTCATTTTAAGTTTTTTAAAAATGAATAAAGTGATTTGGTAACACCACTTTTTTACTAATTTTTACTCTATAGATACTTCCTTTAAACCAAGATTTTTTATTTAAACGCACTCCTAAAGACGTTTTTCCTGTATTAATAGGTTTAAATAAAAAAGGGGCTTCTATTTCCTTTTTACCATTAACAAAAGTTATTATACTATTAGGAGTAACAACTAATGCAACATGGTACCATTTGCCTAAAGGATGTGTTAGTTTTTCGTCAATTAATGCTTTTTTATTTTCATTTGAAGCCACAAAACCATCAAAATACCATTGTCCATTTTTTGCTCTAATTTCTAATAGCATTCTATCTTTAGAAACTTCTCCTATATGAACAATTCTTTGCTCAAAAGGAGCTTCAACTTCAGAAGGTTTAAAAATCATTTCAACTGTAAAGGAATTGGCATCTTTAAGTGGCATTTGGTCTAAAAATAACGCATCATATATTCCATCAAAACAAACCGCTTTTCCTAAAGGCGCATTCACTAATTTAGGGTTTCCTTGAATGGATATTTGGTCTGGTTCTTTTTCAAGTAAATTGGCAATTATCCAATCTGTTTTAGAACTATCAATTGGTTCTTTTTTTGATGAATTACAAGCAATTATAATAGTACTAACAAAAATTAGAAAGATAGTATTTGCTTTAAATGTCATCATTATTATTCAAATTTTACTACATGTTCTTCAACTGTTTCTCCTATTAAAGTGTTTTTTGAAAAATCTGTTTTACTAGAAGATTTTAACTGAATATTTTCTGAAGCTTTACCATTAATCAATATTGAATTTTCAGAATTTGAATTAAATTCTATGGCACTCAATTCTAAATTTTTAGTGTTATAGATATTAAATTTGACATCTTCTTTAACAGTAAGATTAACGTTACTAATATTAACACCATTGGCATCAATAATAGAAAACCCCTTATCTGCTTTAACAAGTAAATTGCTAATTTTTATATTTTCAAGATTCATTTCTGGCAAACCTTGTAAAAAAACTGCTTGATATGCGCCTTGTATAACAATATCTTGAATAAAAATATTCTTAAACTGTGGTGTCGTTTCTGAAACAGGAACAACTTTAGCAACTGTTTTATTGTTTTTTGCTTTTGCTAACATTTCTGAAACAGACAAACCACCATAATATAAATTGAATGAAATGGCATTGGTTGGAATATCTGTCATTCTTATATCTGAAATAAAGATGTTTTCTACAACACCACCACGTCCTCTTTTACTTTTAAAACGAAGTCCAACATCTGTACCTATAAATGTGCAATTAGAAACATGCATGTTTTTTACACCACTAGACATTTCGCTTCCAACAGTTACGCCTCCATGTCCATGATAAACCGTATTATTTCTTATAATTAGGTTCTCGCAAGGGAAATTACGGTCTCTACCATCTTTATCTTTTCCAGATTTAATACATATAGCATCATCACCAACATCGAAACTAGAATTTTCTATAATTACATTTTTACAAGATTCTATATCTATACCATCTCCATTTTGGGAATAATGAGGATTGCGTACTGTTATGTTTTTAACAATTAAATCTTCTACCATTAAAGGATGAAGACACCAAGCTGGAGAATTTTGGAAAACAGAACCACTAAACATAACTCTTTTACTGTTCTGGATACTAACCATTACTGGTCTTAAAAAATCTCTGATTTGCTGAAATTCTTCTTTTGTTTTTAAATCTTTTCTAACATTTAACTCGGCATTTTTTGAAGCATTTTTAAATTGTTCTGATGGATACCATACCATTTTATTATTGTCTACAAAACCACCTGAAGCCACTAATTTTCCCCAATGTTTATCTGTAATTTTAGATTTCTTAACTGGTCGCCATGCATCGCCAGAGCCATCCCAAATACCTGGACCTGTAAAAGCTACATCCTCTAGGTTTTTGCCATATATTGGAGACAAACAACGCCATGTATTTAAGCCTTCGAAATTTGTTTCTATTATAGGATATAAGTCTTTGTTTGTAGAAAATTTTATTAAAGCGCCAGCTTCTGCATGTAATTCTAACTTACTTTTTAAAATAATGGGTCCTGTTAACCAAATACCAGCAGGAATTATAACTTTTCCTCCTCCTTTTTTTGTAACAGCTTCTATCGCTTTTTCAAAGGCTTTTGTATTTAAAACATGTCCTCCATCTACAGCTCCAAAATCTTTAATATTTACTGTATTATTAGGAATTTGAGGTTCTTGAATAGTTTTCATTTCAAACTCAATACCTTCATAATTATCTGGTGTTTGAATTTCGTTTTTCTCTTTAGATTTGGAGCAACTTGCAACAAAAAACAAGGAAATTATTACTAATTGTATGATAAATTTTGTTTTCATTTCTATTTTATTTCAGTAATTCTTAAAGCGATATAAGGCTTGTGTGGTAATCTTACTTCTTTTAAATCTGCATCATACAGACGATAATTATCGTTTACTTTTTTAGTTTCAAAAACTCCAGAAACTGGTGTTATAGTCATGTCCCAAGTATCAATAATTTCAACTTTAAATTTTACACCTTCTTTAAGTTTATCTAATTCTGCATTCTTTTTTGGTAAATTAAATGCCCAAGACTCTATAATTTCTTCACCAAAATACATTAAGTAAAATCCTTTTCCTGAAGATGCTGTTATTAAATCTCTGCTTATATCTGCCATATGTAATGGTCCTGGAGCATTTTCTATTATAGATTTTAAAAATTTAATTCGTTTCCAACTCTCTCCTTTAAGAACACCTCCATCTGCCCAGAAAAAAGTATCTGTTTCTATATTGAATCTATAAACTTCACCATGTGTTACATAAGCTCCTGCAATGACACCATTCCAAACTAAATGTGTCATTTTTTCTGGACTTAATCTTCCCCATCGTCTTTTTAAATTGCCTTCGTATCCAACTTCGTCTAACACTATAGGTTTTTTATAAATGTTTCTTAATGTAGCTGAAGAATAGGAATTTAAAACAGGTGCTTCATCTTGTATACTTACGTGTGTGTATTCTGGTTTTAAATAATTATAGTAAGATGATGTTGCACCATGAATAGAACATAAATGTCTGTAAGGGTCATTATTTACAACAGTTTCTGTTAAGGCGTCCCAATCTGCAATGGTTTTTGCGTCTACATAATTCCATTCATTTGCTAAAGACCACCACACATTTTTAAAAGACGATAATCGAGCTGTAATATATTCTAGATATTTTTCATTTACATTGTGAGGCATAGAATCAAATCCCCAACGACCTCCATCGTAAGGATGAAAGAGTATTAAATCTGCTTGAACACCAATTTTATTTAAATCGTCTATTCTTTTTTCTAAATGTTGAAAAAATTCTGGGTCAAATTCATCAAAATTCCAAATAAAAATTTTATCTCCTTTAGCATTAGTTACTAATTTTTTTACTTTAAAAGGATACACTTTAGGCTCTTCTTTTACTAAATCGTAGTTTTTAGGAAACACACACATTCTTACTTTATTAAAGTCTGCTTTTTCTAATGTTTTTAAAGTTTCCTCTTGAAGCTCCTCTTTCATATGTGTCCATGCATAAGCAGTTGTACCAAAAGGATAGTAATTGTTACCATCTGCATATTTAAAATGATAGGTTTCACTAACTTTTACCATTCCATGATTATCAGCTGATGCTTTAACACATTGAAAACTTCCTGTTTTTGAATTAAATTCTTCTACAGAACTCGATATTATATAATTCCATTTTCCTATTTGCTGTGGCATAAAACGAATTTTAAAAACGTTTTTACCATCGTAAAATCCATTAACCACGAAAGTAGTATCAGCATTAAAAAATTTAGCAGAAAGTTTTACATCTTGAAACGGATTCCCTTTTGTTTTGTGTTTTAAACTAATTTCAAAACGGTTCCATTGCTCTATTTGTTCTTGTGTAAATGCATTGAAAGAACTAAATAAAAACAGTAATACTAAACAAACTCTCATAATTCAATAATTCTTTTTTCTTGATTACTTTGTATTGCGACTTCAATAATTTTTATAACATCTGTTGCTTGTTGTGCAGTTACAGGTAATGGTTTATTATTTGCGATAGCATTATAAATACCATTGTAATAAGCCATATAATCTCCTTGTTCTGTATTTACAAATGCTTTATTAAAATCTCCGTTTTTTAGAATATGAAGAATTCCTTTTTCGGATTCTGGTTCTATTCCCCAATTATTAGTATTGGGTTTTATTTCTTTTTGAAGTTCGGTTTCTTGAATATCTGCTTTAGATTTTATAAAGGAGCCTTTTGTTCCGTGAATACTATAAGCTGGAAGTGGTTCGCGTACAAAATAACTGGACTTTAATGTGACATAATGCGATGTGTAATACAGTTTAACATCGAAATAATCGCCTACTTTAGAGTCTTTTCTAAAACTATCTAAACTGGCAAAAACACTATTAGGCATTCCAAAAAGCTGTAAAGCTTGATCGATTAAATGAGAGCCCAAATCGTATAAACTTCCAACACCTTCTGTTGGTGTTTCTTTATGTGTTTTATAGCTTAATTCTGGGTCAAATCTATCGTAATGAAATTCGGCTTCAACAATATCTCCTAAAACACCTTCATCAATTATTTTTTTTACTGTTTTAAAATCACTATCCCATCTTCTATTATGATACACAGAAAGTTTAACATTATGTTTTTTTGCTAAATCAATTAACTCTTGAGCTTCGGCAGTTGTAACTGTAAAAGGTTTTTCTACAACAACATGTTTACCAGCTTCTATTATTTTTTTAGTGTAGTTGTAATGTGTAATATTTGGTGTATTAACCACTACTAAATCTATTGCATTGTCTTGCAACAAGTTTTCTAAAGACCTAAATGTTTTAATATTTGGATACTTTTCTTGTGCTAAATTTTTAGTACGTTCTAGAACACCATATAAATTAAAGTTTGGGTGTACATCAATAAAAGGTCCATGAAAAAGATGTCCACTCATTCCGAAAGAACATAAAGCTGTGTTTATTGATTTCATATTTGATATTTTATCTGTTCAATTCTAATGCAGCCAAAATAAAAGGTCCTGTACCATGAAGATTATTTACTCGTTTTGCTTCACCTATATAATATTCAAAAGAAGCATCTCTATAAGGATTTCCTCCTAAACCAGCACCTTTACAAGTTTGCGTTAAATGTACTTCTCCATTGTCGTCTACTTTAACCAACTCTTTAACAAGTCCATCAAACGCTTTGTTTGCTACGTCTTTAAATTCTGAAGGCAAATAGCCTTTTCTAACACCTTTAGCAAATGCATATGCAAACATTGCTGTTCCAGAAGATTCTAAATAATTGCCTTCTCTATCAGGAAAATTAGGAACCTGATACCAAATTCCAGATTTATCTTGCACTTTAACTAAAGCCGTAGAAAGGTCGTTTAGTTGTTGTATTAGCATTTGTCTTTTTGGATGGTCTTCTGGAAAATAATCAAGCACATCTACTAAAGCCATAACGTACCAGCCTAGTGAACGCGACCAGAAATTTGGAGATTTCCCCGTTGTTTTATCTGCCCAACCCATTTGTTTGCTTTCGTCCCAAGCGTGTAATAACAAGCCTGTTTTTTCATCATAGGTTTGCTTGTAACATACCTCGAATTGGTGTGCGACATCGTCAAAGTTTTTACCATCTTCGTATTCTGCTATGTATCTTGCATAAAAAGGTTGTCCCATATATAAACCATCGAGCCACATTTGGTATGGATATATTTTTTTATGCCAAAGACCACCAGAATTGGTTCTTGGATGGTTCTCTAATTGTTTTCTTAAAGTCTTTATAGCAGTTAAGTATTTTTCATCTTTGGTTTTTTCATACAAGAAGAAAAGAATTTTTCCAGCATTGATATTATCGATGTTATATTTCTCGATATCATAGTTTAAAATTGTTCCTGTACTATCAATTAAATCGTCTGCATAACCTTTTTCGTATTCAAAATATTTTTCGTTACCTGTTTCTTGGTATAATTTTTCAAACGACAAAGCCAATAAACCATGCTTGTAATTCCAGTTTATAGTTTTGTGATTATCGACATCTCTCGCTTTTGGAAAACGTTTCATTATAGATAATGCCATACGTTCTGACCATTTTAAGGAACTAGAAATTTTTACTTCTTGTTGCGTTTCTTCAGTTACAACTTCCTTTTTTTCTTCTTTGCAACTTGTAAAAAAGCTTAATACTATTATTGCAATTAGTGTTATGTTTTTCATAGGTATATTTATTTCTTTTCGTATTTTTTAATAACTAGGTATTTTAATTCTGTCTCTCCTGCATTACTTATGCCATGCATAATATTTGAAGGACAATATAAACTTGTATTAGCTTGAACAATAACTTCTTTTCCGTCTAAATAAAACTTGGCTTTACCTTCTAGAACATAGAAAAACTCATCTTCTGGATGTTTGTGTGGTGCATGTGTTGCTTTTCCTGGAGAAACAACACTCATTTTAATGGTTCGTCCATCTAAAAAATCTTTATCTGCAAACCAATATTGATACCCAACATTTGTTGGGATTGCCTCTTCTTTATTGAAGGTATTTACACAATCATCAATTGTATATTCTTTTTCTTGAGCACTTAAATTATTACTTAATAAAAAGGAAAAACATAATAATAACACTATAGATGTTTTTATTTGGAGAAGGTTTTTCATGACTTTATAGTTTATCGTTATTATTTAATTCGGCTAATTTTTCATTTAAATAAGTAATGAATGCTTTTTCGGTTTTAATGCCATCCACTTCTTGTTCCCAAGCACCTAAAAAATAAAATACAATTGGTTTTGTGGTAGGTTTAAATTCTATTAAATAATCGTATGCGCCTTTTTTTACTTCTGTTGTGGTTTCTAATTTGTAAAAAATTGCCATTCCTAAATTATCTGGTACTAAAGTTTGTTTTCCATACGTTGCTATGTATGCCCATTTTTTATTTTCCTTTTGAATGAAATTAACACCATGATTTACAATGCCTGTAACAATACCATTTATAGCTTTTGAAGGTTGTATGGTATGTTTAGTATAGCGTTGGTCTGGAGCAATACTTAATGTTGATTTTAAATCGATTTTATCTTTGCCAGTTTTCCAACCTTTGTATTGAATGGTGACTGTAGAATTACTTTCGGTATTCTTAATAGTAGCATGCGTATTATCTACTTCTTTAAAATGAAGCACATTATTGTCAACCAATCTTCCAATAGATCCAATACCAAGACCTTTACCAACTTTTAAAATGTCTTGTCCCCAAGATTGAGTCTCATGATAAGAATCGAATCCATCTTGACCAACTTGTGATAGCACCATATTATCGGTAGTTTTCCCGAAGATATCAATAGCATTTCTCCAGTCTAAATACAATCTGTAACCAATTTTATTATTTTCCCAACCTGGACCTTCGTAGCGTAAATACCAAGTATGGTCTGTATGATTATCTGGTACTTGTAACTGGTTTACGTTTTTAAAAGATGTACCACCATTGTATTCTTTATGACCTCTTTCTCCATCAATCCATTTTCCGCCTTCTGCAATAGAGATTTCGGCATATGTTTTTACAGGTGACTTAACCTCTTTTTTTGCAACTTGTTCTGAAACTGCTTTCGTTTCTTCATTTTTACAAGCCAAAATGCTTATAAACATGAATACTATTATTATGTATTTGACGGTTTTCATAATTAATTAGGTTTAAATTGATTATCAAGAAACGTTACAATATGTTTTGTTGTTTCCTTAAAATAAGGATTAAATCTTCGGTTTTAGAAATATTATCAATGGAATTAGAAAGAGCAATTGAAATGTTTGAAAATGTTTTTATTTCTTTTTTAAAAGTGCTTTGTATAGTATAGCTAGTATCAACCTCCAGTTTTTGTAATGCAAAATTTGAAGTTAGGTTGAAAACAAAATATAAAACGTATATCTATTTTTTAGCTAACATAAAAACCGCTAAAGTTTATAAAAAATAAGCCTGATTTTAAGGATCAGGCTTATTAAAACTAATTCAAACAAAATAATTACTAAAATTATATTATTAAAAATCTTCTACCTTCTTAATTATAAGCAGGGTTTTGAGGAAAATCTTTATTTTGATTTAAATCTAAAGCCGCTTGTGGTATCGGTCTTAATATTTTAAGTTCACCATTAGCTCCATTAAAATTAGCAGCATCAATTAAATAATTATGCAACGATGCACGTTCTACTAATTTTCCTGTACGTTTTAAATCGAACCATCTGTGATATTCACCAAATAATTCTCTAGCTCTTTCATCTAATAGTACATCTATATCGTATGCTGCTAAGGGAGTTGTTAAACCTGCTCTTTCTCTTACAGCATTTAGTTTTTGTAAGCCTAATGCTGGGTTTGTTTGTAAATAAGCTTCAGCAGCTATAAGATAGGTGTCTGCAAGTCTAGATAAAACTATATCACGAGAACTTACTCTAGCATCATCAACAAATTGAACGGTTGGGTCATCAAACTTTTTAGTCGGAATTGTTTCGTAGTCACCACTAACAACACCTGCTGCATAAGTTCCCCATAAGCGAATTTGTGCTTCTGGATGTGATACAGCATATGCATCTATATCTGCTTGAGTAGCCCATTGAGGCGCGTAATAATGTCTAACTTCTAAACCACTAGTGTCATCTACTTCAAAAGCATCAAAATATCGCATATAAGCTTCTGTCATAAACGTTGCTTCGTATCTTTCATCTTCTTGAGTAAATAATTCTAAAGCAAAATCTGTAGCTAATAATGTGTAACTTTTCCATCCTGCATCTCCTGCAAATTCAGAACCTCCTAAATAAGGTCCAAAATAATTTGCTTGCTTGTTTCCTAATTCTGTTGGATCTACACTAATAGAACTTTCATCATATTGAACAGAAAAAATGGTCTCTGCATTCATCTCATTACCTGGAAACCACAAATCGGCAAATGGAATGGATAAAGATTGACCTGCAATTGCATCTTCAGCATAGCTTGCTGCGTTAGCAAAGTCATTTGCATCTGCAAAAGTCTCATATGCTCTTGTTAAGTGTACTTTAGCTAATAAATGTTGAACAGCTCTTTTTGTTACTCTTCCAGAGAATGGTTGATCATTTACCATGGATAAAGCTTCTCCTAAATCTGTTAAGATTAAGGCATATACTTCTTCTGCAGAATTTCTATCAAAATATAGGGTAGGAGAGTCAATATAATCTGTTACAATTCCTACTCCACCATATGTTTGTACTAACAAAAAGTATGCATTTGCTCTCATATATTTAACCTCACCAATTAATGTACTTAATTCATCGGTTTGAGCAGTGATCGCAGAATAATGCAAAGCTATATTTGCCTTTTGAATTGCCGCATAACATGATTCGTAAAGTTGATCTACACCAACAGAAGATGAATTTAGTTGAGAATATTGAGATAGTCCTTCTGGTTCTGAACCTCTACCAGACCCTACTGCATATAAATCAGTACCAGCGCAGAAAACGTAAGCATCACCACCGTATATTTCACGTAATTGTGAGTAATTGGCGTTAACTAAAGCATTAAAACCTTCTGAGGTTGTATAAAAAGTCTCTGCGTCTGCATTCGCAAGATTATCTTCTTCTATAAAGTCTGAGCAAGAGCTAACAACAAATGCTAAGATTCCTAATATTAATATTTTTTTCATAATTCTTTTTTTAAAATTTTAAACTTAAACCTAATTGATATGTTACAGAACTTACACGTGCAATATTATATCCTGCTACAGCCCATTCTGGGTCATAACCTTCATAATCAGTAATTACAAATGGATTTAATACGTTAACGTAGATTCTACAACTCTTAATTTTTAGTTTATCTACAACATCATCACTTAAAGTATAACCTAAAGCTATATTTTTTACTTTAATAAATGATGCATCTCTATAATAACCAACTCTGTCATTTCTCCAGTAAGTTCCTGCATTACGCGGTTGAGGATAAGAGTTTGATGCTTGAGCAGGAATACCTGCAGCATTTGCTGGAATATACCAATCTGCAATATCTAATTTTTGACGACCTCTATCTCTTACATCAGTGAAATTTTGGTGGAATTCACTATAAGCAAACACACCTTGATTAGTGAATGCAGAAATAGTAAGGTCAAAATTTTTGTATTTTAAATTAGAATTGAAACTTCCAGACCAATCTGGATCAGAATTACCTAATATAGTTCTATCATTATTAGCGTCAATTACGCCATCGCCATTTAAATCTTTTACTTTTGCTTGGCCCTCAGATTGCCCATAAGAGGCAGCTTCATCTGCTTCATCAGCTTGCCAAATACCGTCAAACACGTAATTATAATAAGAATTTAACGATTCTCCTAAATGAAGATTATTACCTATATCTGAAACTTCACTTTGCCCATAAATAGATTCTAATTTATTAGTGTTTTTTGTAAAAGTAAATGTAGTACTCCAAGTTAAATTATCAGTTTGAATATTTCTTGTAGTTAAAAGTAGTTCAACCCCTTTATTACTAACAGAACCAACGTTTGCAAAAGTTGATTTCCATCCTGACTCTAAAGGTAGAGCTTGTGCATAAATAAGATCTTCAGACAATCTATCATAAACATCTAAACTACCAGTGATTCTATTTTTAAATAACCCAAAGTCTATACCAACATTAAATTCTCTAGTTTTTTCCCAAGTTAATTCACTATTTGCTAAAGTTTCTGCTAACCATCCATTGGCAGAAGTACCATCAAAATCGTAATATAATTGTTGATTTAGAGCATTAAGAGTTGAATACGCATCTACATTATCGTTACCTGTATACCCAACACTTACTCGTGCTTTTAAATTAGAAATAGTTTCATTATCTGCTAAAAAAGATTCTTCACTAGCTTTCCATGCTAATGCAACCGATGGAAAAGATTCCCATTTATTACCTGCTGATAACACAGATGACCCATCCCATCTGTTAGATGCAGTAACCAAGTATTTATCTTTATATGCGTAATTTAAACGAACTGCATAAGAGTTTAAAGTCTTTTTAATATAGTTAGAACCTAAATTAAATGTTCCAGATTCACCAGATCCAATGTTATAGAATCCTGTTTCAAAAGGTTGCTGTCTTGAACTTAAAAAAGAGCTTTCTGTAACATTAGAGTACAGACTTTGTAATCCTAAAAAGTTAAAAATGTGATCTTCATTTAAAGTGTAATTTATATTAAATTGGTTATCCCAAGTATAGTTATAATTCTCACTTTTAGTAAGTGATGACAAAGGAAGATTTTCATTACTTATACCTGCATTTGTTAAAGCTCCTGAAAATTTGCCTTGTCTAGTATTATTATAATTTCCTGAATAAGTAGTCTTTAGTGTTAACCATTCTAAAGGTTTATATTCTAAATACAAGTTTCCAAAAGTTCTCCATCTTTTAATTTCATTTGATGAATTGGCAATTTCTAATAATGGATTAAATGTACTTGTTTTATTGATTGCATAAGACCCATCAGGATATCTTAATTTACCAGGTTGATCTTGGTATTCACCAACAAGTTCGTTGCCATTTTCATCTATTTTCCAAGGCGTTAGGAAAGGGTTTAATCTAAAGGCTTCTCGCATTGCAACATCACTACCTAATTGTTCATCAGTGCGAGCAACTGTAATATTAGCTCCTGTTGAAAATTTCTTATTTATTTTATGGTTTACACCTACTTTAAATGTGTATTTATCAATGGATTCATTTGGTACATTACCTGTTTCGCTTTGCAACCCTAAACCTAAATTATATGATAATCCATTATCTGCCCTTCCGTTAATACTTAAATAGTTATTTTGTTGTGTTCCACTTTGAAGCACAGCGTCATACCAATCAAACGTATCATTATTTGTAGCTCTTTCTAAAAGCACAGTGTTGGCAGTACCTACAACAGAAGCTGCTAACATATCTGCAGTTGTTGTTGATGCATCTCCTCCATTAGTTGTTGCGAAATAAGCAGATTGGTGATAGTACCACCATTTTGATCCATCCATCATTTCTGGTAATCTTGCTACTTCTTTTGTACCAAAAGAAGTTTCATAAGAAATATTTAAACCAGATTTAGCAGATTTACCACTTTTAGTTGAAACAATTATTACACCACTTGCACCTCTTGAACCATAAATTGCAGCAGATGATGCATCTTTTAAAACATCTATTCTATCTATATCTTGAGGATTCAAAAAAGAAATATCATCTGTTGGCACACCATCTACTACAAATAATGGTTTTGTTTCACTCAATAATGAGTTATTACCTCTAATTGTAATATCAAAACCATCTCCTATACGACCAGAAGATGAAGAAATTTGCACACCAGGTATATTACCTTGAATGGCCTCTAACGGGCTAGTAACATTTTTTTCTGTTACATCAGATGCACTAATAGAGCTAACAGATCCTGTAAGATCTGATTTTTTAACAGTTCCGTAACCAACCACTACTACTTCGTCTAATGATTCTGAACTTTCTTTAAGTGTAATATTAATGACATTACTTTCTCCTACATTAATTTCCTGACTTGCGAAGCCTACATAACTAATAACTAATACAGCATCTGAATTAGTAACCATAAAAGAGAACTTACCGTCAAAATCTGTGGTTGTTCCATTACTAGTGCCTTTTTCTAAAATGTTTACACCAGGAATTGGCAATCCAGTTTCATCAATAATAGTACCGCTTACAGGAGTACTTCTTTCTTGAGCATACATTTCATTACCCATGAGCACGCTCAGAAAAAGGAAAATTGTGCAACACAATTTTAGTGATTTTCTAAATAAAAGTTTGATGTTCATAATTTAATTGTTTAATTCAGATTAGTTATTGTTTATTTATTATTCATTTTATTTCTTCAACAGGCAATCCATTAATTTTTGTATTTACTAATTTAATGTTTGCAACATTTTCTATAGAGATTTCTTTTTTAGCTTTTGCTATTACCACATTTTTTAGTGTTACATTTTGTATTGGAGACTCCACATAACCTCTTGCTAAAATTCCAAATTCACCTCCATTTTTAACGTTAATATTTTCTAACAGTATATTTCTAACTTCAGGAATAAAGGTTCCTGTTTGGTTACTATAAATCCCATAAAACATGTTAATTTTTAAAACCGCTTCTTTAACCTGACCTACTTCTATATTTCTTACATAAACGCCATCTACAGTACCTCCTCTTCTAGAATTTGTTTTAATTCTGATTGCTCTGTCTAAATTTGGACTATCCATCGTACAATTATCTACAAAAACATTAGATACACCAGCGGACATTTCACTGCCTATTACAACACCTCCATGACCATCAATCATTTTACAGTTTTGCACTACTATATTCTCACTTTTTATAGCTACTCTTCTGCCTTCTCCATCTCTACCTGCTTTTATAGCTATGCAATCATCACCTGTATTAAAAGTGCAATTCTTAATTAATATGTTTTTAGAATACTCTGGATTGCAACCGTCATTATTTGGACCATGAGAATCTATCGTAACGCCATCTACAATAACATTTTTAGATTTTATAGGATGTATAACCCAAAAAGGAGCGTTAATAATTTTTACGCCTTTAATTAATACATTTGAACAATTAAAAGGCTCAATAAATGTTGGTCTTAAATAATGATTATCTCCAAAAACCCTTTTGTTTAGAGGACTTCCGTTTTCTCCAAATTTCATTAATCTAGGAAGGTTTAAACTATCTCTTTGTGATGGCATTCCTTCTTTCCAACCATATTTATTTCCCATGCTCCAAGGCCACCAATTCTCATTACTAGCTTGACCATTTAACACACCGTCTCCTGTTACAGCAATATTATTTGCTTGATAAGCATAAATTAAAGGTGAATAATTCATTAATTCCATTCCTTCGTATGAAGTATGCACCAATGGATAATAATCTGAAGGGTTAGTACTAAATACTATTACTGATCCTTTTTCTAGGAAAAGATTAATGTTGCTTTTTAAATGAATTGGTCCTGTATAGAATTTACCAGAAGGTACAATAACTTTTCCTCCTCCCATTTCATAACACTTCTCTATTGCTTTACTAAACGCATCAGAATTATTTGTAACACCATCTGCGATTGCTCCGAAGTCAACTATGTTATAAGATATATCTTGAAAGGTTGGCTCTTTTAAATTATCAACTATTTGACGCATTAATTGCCAAGGAGAATTTTTGTCGGTTACATTTGCAACTTCTTCGCTAACCTCTATTTTACATGCAATAAAAACAACAGGTAAGGCCATAAGATAAACCAACCTTTTAAGACCAATTTGTTTATTAAAAACTCTAACTGCTTTTTTTATGTTTTTCATAAAAATTTATTTAATAAAAGCACATTTAATAAAAATCTCCGGATAAACATGTATTCTGTAAAATGTAATCGATTGCACGAAAATAATAAATTATCTTTGAACAAACAAGTGTTTTCATTGTTTTCCTTAATTTTATGTTAATAAATCACATATTATTAATGCTGAATCTATGTAATGGTGTTTATGTCCTTGATTATTTTTTAATATTGTAATCGATAACACTTAGATTTTTGTTATTAAAGTCTTATTTTTACAATACAACTTTAAACAATATCACACAATTGATGGGTAAGAAAACTACTATTTACGATATAGCCAAAAAGTTAGAAATAACTGCTGCTACTGTTTCTAGAGCTTTAAATAATAGTCCTAAAATTAGCAAAAAAACAAGAGAGCTTGTTTTAGAAACGGCGAAAGAAATGAATTACGAGCAAAACAAACTTGCTTTAGCGCTTAAAAGTGGTAAGAGTAATAATGTAGGCGTTATTGTACCTCGTATAGATAGCAATTTTTTTGCATCTGTAATTAGAGGTATTGAAGAAGAATTATTCGCTAATGGATACCATGTGATTATTTGTCAAACTCATAATGATGAAAACATTGAAATTGAAAACATTAACACGCTTTTAAATGCTCAAGTAGATGGTGTTTTAATGTCTATTTCGAATGTTGATGTCTATAAAAATAAAAGCTTTAATAGAATTTTTAAAAAGCAAGTTCCGCTGATATTTTTTGATAGAAAGGCAAATATTGAAGGTGTTAGCTCTGTAACAATTAATGATTTTGAAGCGGGTTATAAAGTTACTAAACATTTAATTGAGCAAGGTTGTAAAAAAATAGCTCATTTATCTGGTAATATTCTTTTAGAAATATTTAATAATCGTTTTCTTGGGTACAAACAAGCTATAGAAGATGAAGGCATTGAGTTTAATGAAGATTATGTTATTAGAATTAACAGTACAGTTGAAGATGGTAGAAATGCTGTTAAGAAATTATTAAGTTTAAAAAATCCACCCGATGGTATTTTCTCTTCTAGTGATTATGCTGCTTTAGGAGCTATACAAGAACTAAAGGCTAATAACATTAAAATTCCAGACGATATTAGTATTGTAGGATTTGCAAATGAGCCTTTCACAAAATTTATGGAGCTATCAATTTCTACCGTTGATCAATCTCCTGTTGAAATGGGAAAAATTGCTGCAAACGTATTTTTAGAACAGGTTAATAATACCGATAAATCTAAAATTGAAAAAAAAGTTGTACTCACACCTGAATTATTAATTAGGAAATCTTCTTTAAAGAAGGACATTACCAAATAACATTAAGCTCACTTATACTTATAAAATAAAAACGCCAAGATTAAATCTTGGCGTTTTATATAACATAAATTAACTTTAAAGAGAAACACCTCTTCGCCAAGGGATAAAATCATTCTGATTTAAAAGTTTAGCTTTTGTGGTAATTATTCCACTGGCTACTTTTATAATGAATTCTAACATTTCATCAGCCATTTCTTCAATGGTTTTTTCACCACGAATCACAGCTCCAGTTTCAATATCTATAATATCAGGCATCTTTTCTGCAAGTTCAGTATTCGAAGACACTTTAATTATTGGTGCAATAGGGTTTCCTGTTGGTGTTCCTAAACCAGTAGTAAACAAAACCATATTAGCTCCAGAACCTACAATAGCAGTAGTACTTTCTACATCATTTCCTGGTGTACATAACAGGTTGAGACCTGGCTTGGTAATATACTCGCCATAATCTAAAACATCTTGAATTGGTGATGTGCCACCTTTTTTGGCTGCACCAGCAGATTTCATAGCATCTGTAATAAGTCCATCTTTAATATTTCCTGGTGAAGGATTCATATCAAATCCTGATCCAGCGTCTACTACAGATTTTTCATAGGCCTTCATTAATTTTAAAAACTTTGCCCCTTTTTCATCATCAACACAACGATTTACTAACTCTTGTTCAACTCCGCATAACTCAGGGAATTCTGCTAAAATGGCTGTTCCGTTTAAAGCAGTTAACATGTCTGAAACAGCTCCCAAAGTAGGGTTGGCAGATATTCCTGAAAAACCATCTGATCCACCACATTCTAATCCAATTTTTAATTTAGATAAAGGTGCTGGTTTACGTTCTATTTGATTCGCCTTTTTTATTGCTTCAAAAGAATCTTTAATAATCGTAGAGAGCATTTGATCAACTGTTCCCATTTGTTGTTGCTCATAAATTAGAACGGGTTTGCTTAAGTTCTTATTAATGCTATTTAGCGCTTCCTGAAAAATATTAATTTGAAGGTTTTGACAACCCAAACTAAGTACAGTTGCTCCTGCTACATTAGGGTTGTTTACATAGCCTGCTAGTAATTTAGCTAAACTTTCTGAATCTTGTCTAATACCACCACAACCACCTGGATGCGTAATAAATTTTACATCAATATTATTAAAAACATCTGATGAAGTTGATGCAACTTCGGTTTCTTCATTACCACTAACCAATGAGCGCAAGAGCATTTGATGTGGATTAACTTTTTGTTTTAATAACTCTTTTTCAAAAACGTCTTTTAAAATTTCAACATTTCTGTTTTCACAAAATACTAAAGGAAAAAACAACCATACATTTTCTGTTCCTACCTGTCCATCTTCTCTATGATAGCCTAAAAAAGTTCTATCTTTCCACTTATCTACGTTAGGAGCTGTCCAGTTAAAAGTTTCTGTTTTACCAAATACTTTTTCACTTTGATGCTTAACATTCTTTATAGTTAAAACATCTCCTTTTTCTATAGTGCTATTAGCTGTTCCCACAAGAACACCATACATGATAATTCTATCTCCAGGCTCAAATCTATTTAAAGCAATTTTGTGTTTTGATTTTGTGTCTGATAATATGTTTATTTGTTCTTCTTCAAAAGCAATAACCTCTCCTGCCTTTAAATTTATTAAAGCCACAGCAACATTATCTGATGAATTTACTTTTATTATTTTGTTTTGCATCCTAATAATAGGTTATCTTTTAACTGGTTTTACTGTAATTTTCAAAACCTTTTTCTATACCATTCTCTTCTATTTCTTTTAAGGCCAAAGTTACTGAATTGGTTAAATTTTTGACTTTAGTTAAATCTTCTCCCCAATATTTTTCTTGGCTTAAACTAGTTTTGGCTACCTCATTAAAATCATTAGATTTCCAAATTTCTGAAAAATGAGAAACAATATCTTCACTATCATTTATTGGTAAATTTTCGCCTTTCCAAGTACCTTTATAAAAACGAATTAAGCACGCTAAAGCAAATGTTAGATTTGTTGGTAATTTGCTATGCGTGTTTTCATATTCTAACAAACTAGGTAAAACGCGAACCTTAAATTTTGAAATTGAATTTAAGGCAATATCAGCAAGTTGATGCTTGATGAATGGGTTTCTAAAACGGTCTAAAACTTCATCAGCAAAACTATTTAGTTCTGCTTTATCCATATTTAAAGTATCAATAATTTCACTAAAAATGGCTTCATTAATAAACGTTCCAGTAAATGCATTATCTACAGATTGTTTTACTGTTTTATTTCCGTAAAGTAAAGAGAAAGGTACCATTGCTGTGTGCGCACCATTTAATATGCGAACTTTTCTAGTTCTATAAGGTTGCATATCGTCAACAATTTTTACATCTAAATTTGTTTTATCAAATGGTAGTTTCGTTTTTAATTCGTCTCCTCCTTCAATAACCCATAATAAAAATGCTTCTGCTGCTACTATTAATTTATCTTGATAGTCTAACTGATTATTATAACTCTCTATTTCATCTTTTGGATAACCAGGTACTATTCTATCTACTAATGTACTATGAAAAGAATTGTTTTCTAAAAGCCAAGTTTTAAAGTCATTGCCTAAATTCCAATAGTTAATATACTTTACTAAAATTTCTTTTAATGTTTCTGAATTATGGTTAATCAGTTCACACGGTATGATGGTTAATCCTTTACTTGCATCTCCATTAAAGTGCTTAAACCTTTCGTATAAAAGCACAGTTAATTTTGCTGGAAATGAACTTGGTGGTTGCATTGAAGGTGTATCTGATGCTACATAAGCTATACCAGCTTCTGTTGTGTTAGATATTATAAACTCTAATGATTCTTCTTTAGCTAAACTTAAATAGTCGCTAAAATTAGAATAAGGGTTTACTGCTTTTACTATGTTAGAGATTAATTCAATATCTTGAATTTCTTTACCTTTTTTTACACCTTTCATAAATAGAGTGTACAATCCATCTTGAGCATTTAAGACTTCTACCAATCCTTTTTCTATTGGTTGTACAACTGCTATTCCAGCATTATAATTGATTGATTTGTTCAATTCGTGAAATGCATAATCTATAAAAGCTCTTAAGAAGTTACCTTCTCCAAACTGAACAATTTTGATTGGAAGTTTATCTTCTAAACCTGTATTTTTTCTATTTAAATTTTTCATTTCTTACATTTAAGACTATAAATTCCCACCTTCAATTGGCTTTAGATTCTCATCTAACGGTGTCATTTTAGGCATTAATATATGTACCAAACCTAAAATAATTAGATAGCAAGAACCTGCAATTAAGAACGCCCAGAAATAACCGCTATTTCCTGCTGTATCAAGCACAGAACCTAAAGCTTTATCTGCTATTATTCCTGCGACAGCACCAATCATACCTCCAATACCAACAACTGAAGCTGTTGCCTTTCTTGGGAATACATCTGAAACCAATGTGAAAATATTTGCAGACCAAGCTTGATGTCCAGCTGCGCCAAAACCAATAAGTGCAATTGCTAACCATTTGCTATCTGTAATTGCTACAAAGCTTACAGGAAGAATAACTAAAGCACATATTAAAAGAGTTATTTTTCTAGCCTTATTAATGCTCCACCCTTTTCTCATTAAAGCACCTGAAAGATATCCTCCGAAAATACTTCCAAAATCAGCTAAAATATAAATAACAAAGAATGGTAATGCTATGTTTTTAATATTTACATCGAAAGTCGCTGCTAAAAATTTTGCTCCCCAGAAAAGGTAAAACCACCAAACAGCATCTGTTATTTTTGCTAATCCAAAAGCCCATGTTTGACGTTTGTTAAGCACACTCTTCCATGGTAACTTTTCTTCATTTTCATTCTCTGAATCGCTTTGAATATATGCTAACTCCTCTTTGGTTACTTTAGGATGCACTTCTGGTTTTTTATACATTCTAAACCATAATACCACCCATAAAGCACTTAATGCACCTGTGATTAAAAATGGAATTTGCCAGTTTTTTCCGTTTTCGTGTACAATCCACCCAACAACAAAAGGAGCAGCAATGGCTCCAATACTTGTGGCTGCATTAAATAAACCTGTTGCAAAAGCTCTGTCTTTTTTTGGAAACCATTCGGCTGTAGTTTTTATGGCTGCTGGAAAGTTACCAGCTTCACCAAATCCTAAACCAAATCGTGCAGCTGCAAACCCAATTACACTAAATCCAGGTCTAACCAATGCATGTAACATTCCGAAAACACTCCAGATGGCAATTGACAAGGTATATCCTTTTTTTGTACCTAGACGATCTATTAAACCACCCATTGAAAGCATACCAATGGCATAAGCAATTTTAAATGCAATCATGATGTTGGCATAATCACTGTTTGTCCAACCAAACATTTTTTCTAATGTTGGAGCCATTACGCCTATAATACTTCTATCAAAATAGTTTATTGTAGTGGCAAACATTAAAAGCGCTAAAATTCTATAGCGATATGTTCCTATTTTTTGGTTAGTAGAATCCATTGTTAGTTATTTAGATTTGTTTATTAAAAATTAAAATATTCTTTTGCGTTATGATAGCTAATATCTGAGACCATTTTACCTATCCATTCTATATCATTAGGCAATTCTCCTCTTTTTATTTCATCTCCCAAAAGATTGCAAAGGACACGTCTAAAATATTCGTGTCTTGGAAAAGACAAAAAGCTTCTAGAGTCCGTTAGCATGCCAATAAAACAACTAATTAGTCCCATATTTGATAAGGCATTTAACTGTTTAGTCATTCCGTCTTTTTGATCTAAAAACCACCACCCAGATCCTAATTGAACTTTTCCTTTTATGCTTCCATCATTAAAGTTACCTATCATGGTTGCCATTACTTCGTTATCGGCTGGATTTAAGTTGTAAATAATGGTTTTTGTTAATTTATCTTTACTATCTAATGCATTTAAAAATGCTGATAGTTTTTGAGCTTGTGGAAAATCACCTATAGAATCCCATCCTGTATCTGGACCTAAAATTCTATGCATACGTGCATTATTATTTCTTAAAGCTCCTAGATGAAATTGTTGAACCCAACCATATTGATGATACGTTTCTGATAAAAACAGTAAAATTGCACTTTGAAATTTTAGCGCTTCAATATTACTTATTTCTTTATTCTCTCGTTTCTTTTTAAATATTGAATTTACTTCGCTTTCAGTAAATTTCTCGAAATATATTTGGTCTAAACCATGGTCGCAAAGCTTACAACCATTTTTGTTAAAATAGTCAATTCTATTTTTTAGCCCTGTACATAAATCATCAAAGGAATTGATGTTAACTCCTGCAACCTCACCTAATAAATCTATATATTCATTGTAACCGTCATTAGAAATTAAAATAGCTTTATCTGGTCTAAACGCAGTATTAACCTTTACACTAAAACCACTTTTTGCAAGTTTTTGATGGTGCTCTAAAGTATCTGTAGGGTCTTCAGTAGTACATACAACTTCAGCATTTACTTTTTTTAATAAATTCTGGCATGAATAGTCAGGGGAATTTAGTTTCTCTAAAGTTTCTTGATAGATTTTATCTGCAGAATTTTCGTTTAATAAATCATTAATACCAAAATATCGAGACAACTCTAAATGTGTCCAATGATACAATGGATTACGCATTGTATATGGTACAGTTTTAGCCCAATTAGTGAACTTGTCTTTATCTGTAGCATCTCCAGTAATAAACTTTTCATTAACACCCAAAGTCCTCATTGCGCGCCATTTATAATGGTCACCATTTATCCAAACATTTGTAATGTTATTGAAAATTTTATCTTCAGCAATTTCTTGTGGAGGTAAATGGTTGTGATAGTCTATTATAGGCTGATTTTTTGCGTAATTATGATATAATTCTTCAGCGTATTTGTTTTCTAGTAAAAAATTATCATGAATAAATGTCGTACTCATCTTTACTTTTTTTATGAATTATTCTTCATTTGAAGGTTTACCAATTGTGGCTAGAATTCCGCCATCAACATATAGTATTTGTCCATTTACAAAATCACTTGCTTTAGAGGCTAAAAAAACGGCTGCACCAGCCAAATCATCTGGATTTCCCCAGCGAGCAGCAGGTGTGCGACTTATAATAAACTCATTAAATGGATGGCCATTTACTCTAATTGGAGCTGTTTGCGATGTTGCAAAATATCCTGGTCCAATTCCATTAGTTTGGATATTATATTTAGCCCATTCTGTAGCCATGTTTTTAGTTAACATCTTTAATCCTCCTTTTGACGCAGCATAAGCAGAAACTGTATTTCTACCTAATTCACTCATCATAGAATTTATGTTAATAATTTTTCCAGCTTTTCGAGGAATCATTTTTCTTCCTACATATTTTGAAACAATGTATGGACCAACTAAATTAACATCAATAACCGCTCTAAAATCATCTGATTCCATATCTTCCATTGGAATTCTTTTAATAATGCCAGCGTTATTTATTAATATATCTATAGGCCCAACCTCATTTTCTATAATATCGATGTGTTTTTCTACAGCTTTATCATCAGTAACATCAAATACATATGTGTGCACTTTTAGGCCTTCTTTTTCATACTCTAGTTTCGCCTCTTCAAGCGTATCTTTGGAGTAATTGTTAATAATTAGTTCTGCACCTGCATGTCCCAATCCCTTTGCCATTGCCATTCCTAATCCATGTGTTGCACCAGTAACTAATGCTCTTTTTCCGGTTAAATCAAATAATAATTGCGACATAATTTATTTTAAATCAGCTATTTTACAAACATCCATATCACCATAATCCAAATTCTCTCCAGCCATTCCCCAAATAAAAGAGTAACTAGATGTTCCTGAACCTGAGTGAATTGACCATGGTGGTGATATTACTGCTTCACCATTTGCCATCCAAATATGACGTGTTTCTTGGGGTTCTCCCATAAAATGACAAACCGCTTGATTTTCCTTTATCTCAAAATAGAAATAAACTTCCATGCGTCTGTCATGTACATGAGCAGGCATTGTATTCCAGCTACTTCCGGGTTTAATAGTGGTCATTCCCATTTGTAACTGACAAACATCAACTACACTGTTAACTATGTATTTTCTTAGTGTTCTTGCATTTGCAGTTTGAGGAGAACCTAATTCAATCACCTCTACATCATCAATTGCAATTTTTTTATTTGGAAATTTTTTGTGTGCTGGAGTTGAATTTAAGTAAAACTGTGCAGGCTTATCTGATAATTTACTAGAAAACGTCACATCTTTGTTACCTTGGCCAATGTACAGTGCTTCTTTGTGTTCTAAATTATATGTTTTACCATCTACTATCACAATTCCCGAATCACCTATATTAATGATGCCTAATTCTCTTCTTTCTAGAAAAAAGCTAGATTTTAATTGGTCTATTGATTCTAGTTTAACAGCTTTTTCAACAGGTTTTACACCCGCTACCATAAATCTATCATAATGAGAATACGTCCAATTTAATTTATCTTTTTTTATTACGTTTTGAATTAAAAACTCATCACGTAATTCTTGCGTATTTAATGCTTTAACTGATGATGGGTTAGAAGCATATCTTGTATTGTGTTTCTTCATAAAAAAATAGTATTGTAATCGATTACACAAATATAAAATAAATTATTTTAAAACCTAATAATGATTAGTTTAAATTAATGTCTAAAGTTGATGTTAATAAGGATAATAAGAATGTTTGTATTATAAATTGTGAAATTTGCCTTATAGTATATGTTGTTTTATTTTCACTATGTCGATAAAGTTTTTTTAACCTTAAAACAGGAATTTAATTTTCAATAATATCACCAAAGCTTAGTTATTATTGAAAATTCGTGAGAGAATATGTTATTTAACCTCTCTAAAATAATATAAGATTTTTTACAAAATAGCTGTTAAAGTCAGATAGTTTAATCAGATACAATAATTGGTTTAAATCTTTTACAAAAAAAGTTAGGTTCAACATTTCGATATTTTCTTTTATGAAAATTGGTTAGGCTTATTGTCCACCACCAGATAATGATTTTTGTAAGCGCCATTTTGAAGGGTCTTTTAAGGTAAATCCAAATCCAGACTCAACATTTATATCTCCAAATATTTTATTTTGCCCTAGCTCCATCATATACCCGTTTAGTGGATCGAAATGCAGTCTATATCCGATTGATAACATAACATTTGCTTTGTTGCAAGCTGCAATCATTTTTCTGCAATCTGCAGCAGAAGTCGCCATAGGTTTTTCACAGATAACATGCTTACCAGCTTTTGCAGCTCGTATAGTATATTCAGCATGCATACTATTTGGAAGAACGATATAGACGATATCTACATCATCATTATTTATTATGTCATCAAAATTTTGGTAGTTATAAATGTTTTCTTTTTTGATGTTGTATTTATTAGACCAAATGGCCTTCTTTTCTTTTGTTCCGGTAACTATAGCTGACAAGTAACAATGTTTTGTCTCTAGTAACGAAGGTGCTAACTGATTTTTACAATAATAACCTAAGCCAACTAAAGCAATCCCTAGTTTATCGTTGTTTTCTATACCTAAACAATTATATAACATAGGCGCTTGTGCAGCTAACAATGTTGCTCCAGAAGTGGCTAATAGTTTTTTAATAAATGGTCTTCTATTCAATTATTTAAAGCATATAAATTTTAAAGAGAGTAATAGAGTTTCACCCCTTTTTTTTAAGAATAGGTAGATTTTTTAAACTAAATGAAATTTACCTTCTTGGTAGTAAATTTAGTTTAAGTAGTATTAGCGCTGTAAAACAAATAAGGCTTTAAATACAACAATTGTTGCATTGACTTTTATTAAAACGCCTTTAGTGGTCTATATGGAAAAATGAAATTAAATTTTTACGCCAAATTTATAAATAGTCGTTGAGTTATAAGTTTCTTCTGGTTTAATAATTGTAGAAGGAAAATGAGGTTGATTTGGACTATCTGGAAAGTGTTGTGGCTCTAAACAAAATGCAGCATTAGCATGGTAAGTATCATTGTATTTACCTTTAATGTTATTTAGGTGATTTCCTGTGTAAAATTGAACACCAGGCTCTGTTGTAAATACTTCTAAAGTTCTTTTTGAAATAGGATCATATACATCAGCTGCTTTTTTCAATCCGGAGCCATCTATAACATAATTATGGTCGTAACCATGTGCTTTTTCTATTTGGTCATCGTCTGCATTGATTCTAGATCCAATAGTTTGAAATGTTTTAAATTCTAATGGCGAATTTGTTACACTTTCAATTTTACCTGTAGGAATCATTAAGTTATTAATAGGTGTAAAATTTGAAGCATAGATTTTAATATGGTGCTTTAATATATTAGAATTTTGTTTTCCTGTTAGGTTAAAATACGAATGATGTGTTAAATTTAAAATTGTTTTTTTATCTGTAGTTGCCGAATACGTAATTTTTAATTCATTTAAATCTGTTAATTCGTATAAAACAGTAACTTCTAAATTCCCTGGATAACCTGCTTCATTTTCTTTTGAAAGATGGGATAATTCTAGTTGAGTTTTAGAAACTTGTTTTGCATCCCAGACTACATTATGAAATCCATTAGTGCCACCATGCAAATGATTTTTTGAATTTTCACTATTGGTTTCTAAAGTATATTCTAAATTATCGATATTAAATTTTCCATGTGCTATTCTATTTCCGTATCTTCCTATTATAGCTCCAAAAAATACTTCTTCTTTATTTAAATAATCGTCGATATTGTCGTAGCCTAAAACGATATCTTCTAATATTCCATTTTTATCAGGTGTAAATAAACTTACGATTCTTCCTCCAAAGTTTGTGATTTGAATTTCTAAGCCTTCACTATTGTTTAGAGTAAATAATTGTATTCGTTTACTATAATATTCTAAATCAAATTTTTTTAAGTCCATAGATTCCTTCATAAGTTCTGTTAAATATAATCAATTAGCCTGGAATTTAATTTGTTTGTAAAATTTGATCCATTACCCAAGCAACGTGTGCAGCAGTAGCTCCAGTTGATGGATGAATGTAGCCTCCCTCTAAATGCTTTTTTATATTTTCTACATGAAATAATTGTATATTTTCGGGATGCTCAATAATGAAACTTTCTGTTTTTCCTTGGCTCTCAAGTATTATGGGCTGCTCGCTAAATACCGAAAATTTTATTTTGCCTTCACTTCCATATATTTCAACATTATCTTCTCTTTTTTCTGTGCCAAAATTCCAACTTCCGGTGCCTGTTATATTAGAGCCGTGTAGCCAATTTGCCGTTACGGCATCCATGGCTGTATATAAACCTTGTTGATTTATAGCAATGCCATTTGCTTGAGATATATCGCCTAATAAATAAGCGAATAAATCTAAACCATGAGAAGCTAAATCATCAAAATAACCAGCAGGTGCAATGTTTGCATCAGTACGCCAATTATAAGTTTTAGATAAATCAATAGCACTAGCGGGTTTACTAAGGTGCCAATTGATGTGTCTTATGCTTCCTATTTTGTTATTGTCAATCCAATATTTTACTTGGGTAAACCTAGGTAAAGATCGTCTATAATACGCAACAAAGAGCGGTAGATTTTTTGAAGTAAAGGCAGCATTAATATTTAAACAAGCATCATAAGAAGGAGCCATAGGTTTTTCAATACAACAAATTTTTCCTGCTTCAGCTACTTTTAGAGCGTAATATTCATGAGTATCTGGAGGTGTTGCTATATAAATTGCATCAATTTCAGAATCATTAATTAGCTCATCTGCATCTCCATAGAATTTTGATATTTGATGTCTATTTGCATAATCTTCAGCTTTATCTATATTTCTTCGCATTACTGCACTTAAGTTAAAGCCTTTTGTTTTTTGGTATGCAGGTCCACTTTTTAATTCTGTGACATTTCCACAGCCTATAATTCCCCAATTATATGTTTTCATAGTTATAAAATATCTGATATTGTTGTCTTTATATTTTACAATCGTCCTATAAGTTTTAAGTTGGTGAGAACGGATAAAATATAAGAACGCTAATTACAAATATATTAACTTTAGTATTTCATAGATTATACTTAATAAGAATATGTAATTTCTTTAAGATTGTTTTAAAACAAAAAGGAATTTCTAATTAAAGAAACTCCTTTTTAAAATATAACAAACACTTAATAATTATTGTTTTATTAATTTAGTAGTTAATATTTGATTATTTTCATTTTGAATTCTCACCATATACAATCCTGAATTTAATGTAGAAATATTAAAACTATCCGTATTGGTGAATGCACCATTAAAAGCTTTAACTAACTTTCCGGTTAAGTCATAAATTTCAACATTTGAAACATTCATATTAATATTGAAAGTTGATATAGTAGGATTAGGATATAAACTAAACCCGATAAGTGTATCATCTTGCACATCCAAAACATCCGAAGACTGATTGCCTAAAATTCTAAATTGACCAGGAGGAATTGAAATTGTAGTCGTAGAATTTGCTACGGTTGTATTTCCTGTTTCATCCATTAAATCATACCAAGTCGATGTAATTCCTGTCGGAAAATTGGTGTTTATGGTTTGTGTTGTAACGTCAAAATTGGCAAGAATTATCACATAATTTAATTCGGTATTAGAAATTGAATTGTCATATATTTCTAACCTTGGTGTGTAATCGCCAGAGGTTATAGTATAATCACCTTCAAAAACAGGTTCTTCAATTTTTAATTTATGAAGCTTAGACCAATCATTATAAATTTGTAATCTAAGGGCTTCAGTTAACCAATTTTCAGTCCATTGAGGTTGTGGTTTTGTGTCTAACTTACAATCTCCAGCAATTGCATCGTCTTGAGAATTAACGGTTCCATTGTTACAAGTAAAAATAGAATTATCCATACCAAGTTCTCCAAAGTGCCAAATCATTTTTGGTCCAGGAACCATTGCTGATACCGCAGCTAAAGCAGACATTCTAGATAGTGCAGTATTTAAATCTTGAACATTATGTGAAGCATTACTTGTATTGCCATACAAGATGTTTTTATACATTAAGCGTTCTTCATCATGGCTTTCTGGATAGCCAACAACTCTTGGGCCATTAAAACCAGTATGAGCGTTGTGGCCTATTCTATCAATATTTTTATCGCCATTTTGTCCCATGGTTAATTCATTGTAAGGATCTGTCATTTTTCCCCACATCATAACTCCTTTACCTTCATCTAAACGATAATTAGCCCATTCTTTCTCTTCTGTATCTGAGCCTAAATGTTCAAAAATAACATAGTGATTAGCATCTAAAGACCAAGAATAGTCAGCATAAGCTTTTAAGATATCTACACGATCTTGCTGGTAGCTGTTTGTACAACCATCATTTCCAGAAGAACAGTTTTGAGTAAATCCTTTTGTTAAATCCCAACGAAATCCGTCGATATTAAATTCGTTAATCCAATATTCTACCGTGCGTTCTACGAAATCTTGAGTTCTTGGATTAGAATGATCAAAATCTTCTCCAACACTGTAGCTATGCATTGCAACTTCATTAAAATATGGGTTTTCTGAACTTGGAGATCCCCAACCATCACCATCAGGATCATTCATCCACATGCGTACCATTGGGTTTCTTCCAAAGGCATGGTTAAAGGCAATATCTAATATAACTGCAATTCCGTTTTGGTGACAAACATCAACGAGTTCTTTTAATTTATCTTCTGTCCCATAGAATTTATCTAATGCCATATGAAAAGAAGTATTATATCCCCAACTTTCATTACCTTCAAATTCCATAACAGGCATTAATTGAATGGCATTGACATTAAGATTTTTAAAATAGCTAATTCTATTAATAATATCTTGATAGTTGCGATTAACATCAAAATCTCTAACTAAAACTTCATAGATAACTAAATCTTCTTTTTTAGGTTTACTGAAATTAGTAACCTGCCAATTATATGCTGCTTGTCCTGTTTCTAAAACCGTTACCTCGCGCTCTTGACCTGCTGGATATGTTGGTAAGTTTGGATAGGTTGTTAGTGAAATATATGGGTCATCGTAAGGAGATAAAACTAATGTAGAATATGGATCTGCCGTTTTAACCAACGAAGGTGAGTTTGCTAGAGGTGTTTTATCTACAACCCAATACTGGTATGTTTCAATTTGTCCTGGAGTTAAACCTGTTAATTCTATCCAGAATTTATTATTTCTTGTTGGGTCTTTTTTCATGGCAAAAGTATTGTCTGGTTGCCAATTATTAAAACTACCAGCTACGTATACAAAATCTTTTCCGGTAGCATATAGTACTAAAACAGCTGTATTGTCATCAATATAAGTGATACCGTCTTGATACGTTGTTGGCATTATACCTATATTAGAACCTGGATCAACTAAGACATTGAATGTTTTAGTAATTGTTGTACCAGATAGCACTGCCGTTAATTCATAATTCTTATTTGTTGTTATATTGGTATCAATAAAACTGTAGTTACTTGTTGCGTTATTGAAATCAATTACAGTTCCGTTAGCCTTAAGGGTATAACTAGCATTACCTCCAATGTTTGAAGCAGCAATGCTTAAGTCATCACCAGAATTTATTATAGTTGTTTCACTACTTGGTGCAGTTAAATTTACCTGAAATGTTCCCACTTCGTAAATAAAATCGCTGCAACCATTTCCTTTTAGTTCTTGTGTACCGTTGGCATTTCTAAAAACCATTCCCATTTGAATAACATTAGCAGCTTGAGCTTCTGTTAAACTATAATAAGTTGTTGGTGTAATTGTAATACTGTAAATGCCACCACCTTGATTTGTCATTTCTCCAACACCGTCATCCTGTCCCCAATTACCAACAACACTAATTCCAAAAGCATTTGTATCATCGCCTACACCAGAGTGCATATATACTTTATTTGGGTTGCTTAGGCCATTACAATCTGTAGCAGAACTATTAATATTTACAGTTATGGTAATGCTTTCGTCTACCTCAAATGGGTTAGGTGTAATGGTGACTTGAGTGAAAGCAAAAAACGATACACTAATATATAAAAGTGTTAAGTAAATTTTTTTCATAAATTTTTTTTAAAAAAAAGGGCTGATTAATATCAGCCCTTTTAGGTTATAAGGGAATAATGCTAATTATTGAATTTTATTTAACATATAAGTTCCATTGGCAGTATCCATTTGTACACGGTATAAACCAGCAGTAACTGCAATATTATCTCCACCTGCATCTAAAGTTCCATCTGCTCCTGTATCACCAAAGTCTGAAGCCCAATCATTATTAGCTCTAAATTTAATTTCACCATCTAAAAGAGTTGCTATTTCACCAACGTAAATGTCAGGTTGCACTTGAGTTAAGGCGAAATCAGGAGAAGCTCCCCAATCATTGTAACCAGAACCAACAATACCCCAAACATCACCTGCTTCGATAGTGTAAGTATTATCATTAAAATTTAATGTAATATTATAATGACCAGCAGATACGGCAATATTATCACCACCACCATCTAAAGTTCCGTCGGCTCCAGTATCACCAAAATCAGTTGTCCATTCATTGTTTTGTCTAAATTTTATTTCTCCATCAACTAACTGAACACCTACTTTAAAGGTATCAGTAGTGTAGTCGTAATAGAATTTTGCATCTGGAGAAGCTCCCCAATCATTATAACCAGAACCTACAACTCCCCAAGAAAACTCTTCCATAGTGTATGTAGCAGCTGCGGTATTTAAGGTGATTTTATAGGTACCAGCAGTAACTGCAATATTAGCACCACCTGCTTCTACTGTGCCATCTGCATCATTGTCACCAAGGTCACTGTCCCATGCGTTATTCTCTCTAAATTTAATTTCACCATCAATAAGAGTTACGTACGCAACAAAAACGTCAGCTTCATTTGTTGTGTAGAACTGACCATCTGGTCCAGCTCCTCCCCAATCATTGTAACCAGAACCTACTACACCCCAAGTTGCTGGTTCTATACCAGAACCACCACCTGTAGTTTCTTCTTGTAACTCAACATTAAGTCCTTGAATTGCAGAATAAGATGGTAAACCATCATCACCAATTACAGCCATTAGTCTAAAATAAAGCATACCTGTATTAGTCCCAGGTTCATTTGTTAAGCCTGCCGCCTCTGCTAATGCAATCATTTGCCCAACAGTTACTGGTATTTCATTGGCTTCAGGGTTTGTAATATTAGAACCTAAATCGTTCAAATCACCTGCCATGTAATCAGAAAAATCTGATGTAGTTGCACCTTGAAGGTAATATGTGATGTTTGTTGGAACTCCAAAATCTGCATCGTCCCAAGTAAAACGCTCAGCAAGATTACTTTGTACAGATGAGTTTAAAACGTAGTTTTCTAAAAAAGAGGTATTAAAAGCAATGCCCTCAGCCTCATTAGCCACAAATTCTAAATCATCATCAGTTTCACAAGCTGAAAAACTTACAACTGTGATAAATGTTAGTAGTATAAATTTTAATTTTTTCATCATCGTTTATTTTAGTGTATTAGTATCCTGGATTTTGTGTTAAGTTTGGATTAGCTTGTAGAGCCGTCGCTGGAATAGGGAACAATTTGTAGTCATTAGATATTGATGATCCACTTGCAGTTCCGCCTTTCCAAGGCCAGATATAGCTTCCTCCTGTAAATTTGTTAAAACGAATTAAATCACTTCGTCTCATTCCTTCTAAATTTAGTTCTCTAGCACGTTCATCTAAGATGAAATCTAAAGTTAAATCAGACGTCCCAATTGCATCGGCATTGGATCTTGTACGGACATCATTAACATAAGTTAATGCATCACTCATAGATGTGCCAGCCGCTCCTCTAATAGCAAGCTCGGCATACATTAAATAAGCATCAGATAAACGATAGAATGGAAAATCTGTTGCTGAAAAAGCTACAGGACTACCACTTCCGTCAGAAGCTGTATTTCTAAATTTAATAGATGGGAAACCATCAGTCCATTCTCTATAATCACTCATTTCAAAGTTGTGACCTGTAGTCCAAAATAAACTTGCTCTTACATCACTTGACGCGCTTAGGTCTTCAGCACTATTGCCAAACAAACCGTACCATCCTTTAGAAGCTCTGTGACCTGTCCATCCATCTGTTGCACCAAATTGCGCTAACGGCATAGTGTCAGAACTTAAGCTTCCGTTAACTATATAAGTGGTGTTACCATAACTCTGACTTGTTAAAGATTCTGCTAACAACGGAAATATTATTTCAGGTGAACTGTTATTATCTGAAGAGAAGATTCTAACAAAATTAGAGTCTAATGAATAACCACCTTCATTGATTACTTTCTTCACGTATGTTGCGGCATCGTCCCATCTTGGAGTACCTGTATAAACTTCTGCGTTGATATATAATTTAGCTAAAAGCATATCTACAACATATGTATTAGCTCTACCATAACTAGATGTTGTTCTAATTACAGGTTCAATAGCTAAAAGTTCTGATTCTACGTAGTTAAACAGCTCTATTCTAGAAGCTTCTGGTAAAGGTTGAGTTTGTCCAAAGTTTACTTCAGTAGCTAATACACCCTTACCAAATACATCAATAATATTGTAATAAGCTAACGCTCTTAAAAAACGAGTTTCGGCAATAATATTTTCTTCATCTGGGAAATCTGCGACATCTAGTGCCTGTAAGAAGTTATTACATTGTGGTATTGTATAATAAGCTCTATCATAAAATAATTTAAAGAACTTGTTATTACGATCCCAATCAGAGGTTGTAGTTAATTGATCTAAACCATCATCTCCCCATCTATTCTTCATTGCATCAGCAGTAAAGTCTTGTAAGTTGATGATTGCTCTTAAAAATGCACTCTCACCTGGATCAGGACTATCAATATCTGAGCTTCCAGGTCCACTAGGTCCTGTTAATGCGAAAGTTGAGTAAAGTCTTGATACTAAGCCTTCAACTGCATTTGGGTCTGAAGCTAATAACTCTTCTAAAGAAAGTTCAGTTATTGGTTTGGTATCTAAATCATCTACACAAGATGTGTACATACCAAATGTGGCAATACTCAATAAAATTAAAAATATTTTTTTCATAATTCTTTTTTTAAAAATCTATATTAACACCTAAAGTATAAACAGTAGGTCTTGGATAAAAGTTTCTATCAATACCTCCAAAGTTTTCAGGATCTTCTCCACTATAATCCGTGATTAAGAATGGGTTTGTAACGGCAGCATATAATCTAAAAGAACCATCTTTTATTAATTCATTGAAACGGTAACCTAATGCTATATTATCACATCTTAAAAATGTAGCGTCTTCTAAATAATAATCTGAGAACTGCATGTTTCCATTAACATTTTCTATTACTGGATTAGCAGCGCCATCATAAAAGTTAAGTACGTTAGTTAAATTATTTTGGCTAGAGAATGCTGCACTATCAGTAAATCCATAATTTAATTGTGCAAAATTATAGACGTTTCCACCAACTTGCCCTCTAAAACTAGAGCTTAAGTCCCAATTTTTGTAGTTTACATTTAGGTTGAAACCATATGTCCAATTAGGTGCTGTTTGAGCATAATACTTGTCATTATCGTTAATTTCGTTATCACCATTTAAATCTACAAAGGCATTAGGAATTGGGTTTCCTTGCGAGTCATAAACTTGTTTGTAGATATAAGCACTCGTAGCTGGCTCCCCAACGGCATGACGGAATAACTCAGCACCTGTGCCTCTTAATGTTCCGCCTGCATTAATAACAGTAAGTCCATTTAAATCTGTAACTTCTGTTTGGTTGTAAGATAAATTACCACCAAGACTAACGGTTAAGTTATCATTATTGATAGGTGTTAAATTAAGGTTTAATTCAAACCCTTCACTTTCAGTTTTTCCAATGTTATCCACAAAAGAATTAGTCAATGCTTGTCCAGGAGGAACAGGAGCATCAGCCAATAAATCTCTAGTGTATCTTTTATAGACGTCAAAAGATCCAGACAATAATCCATTATTAAATAAATCGAAATCTAAACCAATGTTATAAGTAGTTGTTTTTTCCCAAGTTAAATTTGGGTTAAATGGTTCTGCTGAATATAAAGATGAATTAGGGAAGTATTGGCTATTTGAATCTCCAATAGAAAACAATGGTATTGATGGGTAGTAACCACCTACAGTACCTGTAATGTCTTGTTGTCCAGTTTCACCCCAACCTAATCGAAGTTTCATATTGTTAATTACTTTAGAATCTGCTAAGAACGATTCTTCATTTATTTGCCATGCTAATGCGGCAGCTGGGAAATAACCCCAACGATTATCTTCTGTAAATAAAGAAGAACCATCAGCTCTAATTGAAGCAGTAAATAAATAGCGTTCTAAAATACTAATGTTACCTCTTGCAAAAAATGATTGAAGATTTAATACATTGTAATATCTATTATTAGGATTAGCTTCATTAAAAGCAATTTCTCTTTGTCCGGAAACTAGATTATATTGATAACGTTTTTGATTTCCATCATTTTTGAAATTCTGATAAGAATAACCAGCTTGTAAGTCGTATTTATCAATAAATTTATTGTTTAATAATTTAGTGTATTGCAAATACCCATCTAAAGTAGTGTTAGTGATTCTTTGATTTTCTAGATAATTAAGACCTGGATTGAATACGTAATTAGTGTTAATATCAGTATTATCACCTTCAAATTGATAGGTTTCAAAAGCATTATCACTAAAACGTTCTTCAATTTTAGATCCAGAAGCATCTAAACCAAAATTAACTACAGCTTTTAGTTCTGGTAAAAAAGGCATGGTATAATCAAATTCAACATTCCCTAAAAAACGATAAACATTTTCTGGTCTTTCACGTTGTTCTAATCTTGCTAACGGGTTTGACTGTGTGATTCTGCTAAAGGCATCACCATCATTATCTAAAGTTAGATAATAACCTCCAAATCTATTACTTTCAGAATTATCATAAACTGGTTTTGTAGGGTCAAAAGATAACGCTTCACCTATAGCTCCATCTGAATCAATGGCATTTTTAAATGCAAAAATACTTTTCGCATTTACATCAATTTTTAAATTGTCATTTAACAATTTTGGAGTTAATTTAACAGACATTGTTAATCGTTCGTAATCATCATTTTTAACAACACCTTCAGCATATGTATAACCTACTGATCCACGGAAAGGAACTTTGTCAAAAAGATTAGCTCTAGCGCTAAAGTTTGTGTTAGATGTTGTTGCTGTTCTTATTATAGCATCTCTCCAGTTTGTATTGTATATTTGTCTTCCGTTTAAAGTATTTGTAACAGTTTCACTTGTGCTTACTGAACCTGCTGCAACACCTAAATTACCAACTTCGCTAGGATGGTATTCTTGAATAAAACGTGTAAACTCGGCTCCGTTCATCATATCTAAACCGTCGCCAATAGAACTTATTGAATAATCCGTAGAAAAGTTATATTGAGGTCCACCTGAGGTTCCCTTTTTTGTAGTTATAATAATTACACCATTTGATGCTCTAGAACCATAAATAGCAGTAGCAGAGGCATCTTTTAATATAGAAAAACTTTCTATATCATTTGGGTTAACAAGTGTTAATGGGTTAGAAACACCAGCCGGATTATCATTGCCAATGGCAACACCATCAATAACAATTAATGGGCTATTCTGCGCATTTAATGATGATCCACCTCTAATTCTAATATTTGGAGCAGCATCTGGTGATCCTCCAGATGTAGTAATTCTTACACCTGCGGCTTTACCACTTAATAATTGATCGGTAGAGACAATTGATCCTTGATTAAAGTCTTTTGATGAAACGACATCCACAGAACCTGTTGCGTCTTCTTTCTTTACAGATCCATAACCAATTAATACTACTTCATCTAATTGTGAAGCATCTTCTACAATGGTAACATCTATTGGAGATTGACCATTAAAAACAATTTCTTGAGTGGTGTAACCAACATAAGAAAAAACAAGGACTTCACCTTGGCTTACTTCTAACGAATATTTACCATCAAAATCTGTTACAGTTCCTCTGGTAGTACCTTTTATAATGACATTAACGCCTGGTAAAGGCATGGCATTTGCTTTATCTGTAACTGTACCTGTCGCAGTAGATTGCGCCATCAAAGTTGCTGGAAGCAAAATGAGACAGAATAGTAAAGCATTTAAAAATGTTTTCATACACTATTTTTAAGTTAATTACTTAGTTAATTGATTTATATTTTCACTTCTCGGGTTAAATCTAGGTAAATTTAATGTGTTTGGAGTGTTAAATAATATGACGAAAGTCACGAAAACGTTTGCGTGTTAAAAACTTTTAAATAAAAATGGAATTATTATCAAAATAATAAAAAAAATAAAGGATTTCTACTTTTTAGTATTAAAATTGGGAAATCAATAATAATCATCTTGTTTTTTCAATTATCTTCGTTCCATATTTACAGCTAAAAAATGAAAAGAAAAATTACCTTAAAACAAATTGCTAGAGAGTTAGATGTTTCTATTTCTACTGTCTCAAAGGCATTAAAAAATAGTAAGGAAATTAGTGCAGATACTATTCAGAAAGTTCAAGCATTTGCAAAGCTTTACAATTATAGACCAAACAATATTGCACTTAGTCTAAAAAACAGGAAAACAAATACGATAGGGATTATTATTCCAGAAATTGTGCACCACTTTTTTTCTAAGGTCATTAGAGGTGTAGAATTAGTGGCCAATAAAAGAGGGTATAATGTAATTATAGGTTTATCTAATGAGTCTTTTTCAAAGGAGGTAATAAATATGGAAATGCTTGCTAATGGTAGTATAGATGGATTTATTTTATCAATGTCTAAGGAAACATTGCTTCAGCAAGACTATCATCACTATAATGAAACGATGAGCCAAGGTATGCCAATTGTAATGTTTGATAGAGTAGTTTCTGATATAAAATGCGATAAAGTTATAGTGGATGATTTTAATGGCGCTAAAAATGCTGTACAAAAATTGATCTCAAACAATTGTAAACATATTGCCTTAATAACAACAAAAGATTATGTAAGTGTCGGAAGGTTAAGAACTCAGGGTTATTTGCAGGCTTTAGAAGAAAATAAAATAACACCACAAGCGGAACTCATTCTTAAAATGGATGATACGTTAGATTATGAAGTACATTTAGAAAAGTTAGAAACAGAGATTGAACATCTTTTTAAAGCTCATAAATATATAGATGGAGTATTCGCTGTAAATGAATTGTATGCCTTATCTGCTATGAAAGTCGCAAGAAGAATGGGCTTAAATGTACCAAATGATATACAGGTTATTGGCTTTACAGATGGTGTGCTATCTAAGCATTCAACACCGACATTAACCACTGTTAGTCAGCATGCGCAGCTAATGGGAGAGCGTGCTGCAGATTTGTTAATAGATAAAATAGAATCAGAGTTTAGTATAGAGGAAGAACAATTTCAAACGGTTGTAATAAATACAGAATTAGTGGAGCGAGAATCTACCAAATAGAAATTTATCCTTGTTGTATTAAAAACTTTTATATCTTTGCCGCATATTCAAAACTTATATTTTCACTTCTCACAATAAGTTTTGATAAGCTAAGCTTGTCAGAATAGTATTAACGATAATATACTATTAATGGAAAAGCGTAGATTAAGTTTCTGGCAAATCTGGAACATGAGTTTTGGATTTCTCGGAATTCAGATGGGTTTTGCCCTTCAAAATGCTAACGCAAGTAGAATTCTTCAAATTTTTGGAGCTGATGTTCATGAACTATCTTGGTTTTGGGTCATCGCACCTCTCATGGGACTCATTGTTCAGCCAATTGTTGGACATTATAGCGATAAAACATGGAGTAAATTAGGAAGAAGAAAGCCTTATTTTTTGGTTGGTGCTATTTTAGCATCTATTGGTTTGGTGCTTATGCCTCAAGCTGATATGTTTATTGCATTTTTGCCAGCACTATGGGTTGGAGCAGGAATGTTAATGATTATGGATGCTTCTTTTAATATTGCCATGGAGCCTTTTAGAGCTTTAGTTGGAGATAATTTAAGAACAGACCAACGTACTGCAGGATTTAGTATTCAAACAGCTCTCATCGGTTTTGGTGCTGTTATCGGTTCATGGTTGCCATATGCCTTAACCAACTGGTTTGGTGTTTCAAATGAAACTGACGCTGGGATTGTACCAGAAAATTTAATTTTATCTTTTATCATTGGAGCTGTTGTTTTAATTATTTCAATTTTAGTTACAGTAATTACCACAAAAGAATATTCACCTGAAGAACTTAATAGTTTTGAAGACGAACATTTGGGGTCAGAATTATCAAAAGATGAATCTGAGCAGGAATCTAGTTTACTCGATATTTTTGAAGACTTCAGAAAAATGCCAACAACAATGCGTCAATTAAGTTGGGTACAATTCTTTTCTTGGTTTGGACTTTTTGGTATGTGGGTTTTTGCAACTCCGGCTATTGCGCAACATATCTATGGTTTGCCGTATACGGATAGCAGCAGTTCAACATATCAAGATGCAGGTGATTGGATTGGAATTCTTTTTGGAGTTTACAATCTTATATCCGCATTTTATGCATTTGCGTTGCCATATATAGCAAAGAAAATTGGAAGAAAACGCACACATGCTATATCTCTAATAATTGGTGGATTAGGTTTACTTTCTATCTACATTATGCCAGATAAAAATTGGTTAATAGTCTCTATGGTAGGTGTTGGTATTGCTTGGGCTAGTATTTTAGCTATGCCTTATGCAATTTTGGCTGGTTCAATTTCACCAAAAAAAATGGGTGTTTATATGGGAATATTTAATTTTTTCATTGTAATTCCTCAAATTATTAATGCCTTAATAGGCGGACCACTTGTAAAATACGCTTATAACAATCATGCCATATTCGCCTTGGTTATGAGCGGCATAAGTTTTTTAATTGCAGCAGCATTAGTATCAAAAGTAAAAGACGTCGATGACGTTGTTCAAAATTAGTAAAAATGAACAAAAAAGGATTTATATTCGATTTAGATGGTGTCATTGTAGATACTGCAAAATATCACTTTAAAGCTTGGCAAAAATTAGCTCAAGGTTTAGATATTAACTTCACAGAAGAAGAAAACGAACAATTAAAAGGTGTTAGCCGTGTTCGTTCTCTAGAAAAAATATTGGCTTGGGGTAATAAAACCATATCGCAAGAATTGTTTAATGAACTTATGGGTAAAAAGAACGAAGAATATTTGGGCTATATAGCTGAAATGGATAAGAGTGAAATTTTACCAGATGTGCCACGAGTTTTAAATTTTTTAAAAGAACAAAAACAGCCTATTTCATTAGGTTCTGCAAGTAAAAATGCCAGAACAATTTTAGAGCGTGTTAATATAATGTCAGATTTTAATGCTATAGTAGATGGTAATGACGTTACAAAAGCCAAACCAGACCCAGAAGTATTTTTAATTGCTGCAAAACAAATTAATATAAAACCAGAGGACTGTATTGTTTTTGAAGATTCAGTTGCAGGTGTTGAAGCGGCTAATACAGCTAATATGATATCTATTGGTATTGGTAGTAAAGAGGTTCTAGGGCACGCAAAATATGTATTCAATGATTTTACTGAAATCTCAGATGATTTTATAAAATCTTTAATAGAAAATTAAAAAGAAGTAAGACGTCTCAATTAGAGACTTTTAAATAATATTATAATGAACCTAGATTATATCATCCCAAATAATTGGTCTATCTTAGAAGAAGGATTCGACCCAGATCAGGTTAAAGCATCAGAAAGTTTATTTAGCATCGGAAATGGTGCCATGGGACAACGTGCTAATTTTGAAGAACACTACTCAGGCCCCACTTTTCAGGGTAGTTATATTGCCGGAGTTTACTATCCAGACAAAACCCGAGTAGGTTGGTGGAAAAATGGTTACCCAGAATACTTTGCCAAAGTTTTAAATGCACCTAGCTGGATAGGTATAGATATCAATGTCAACAATGAACAACTCGATTTATTTACTTGTAAAAAAGTAGAAAATTTCGGTAGGGAATTGAATATGAAAGAAGGTTGGCTGTCTAGAAGGTTTAAAGTAACACTTAAAAATAATTTAGAATTACAAATTGAAACCAAACGTTTTTTAAGCTTAGGCTTGGATGAAGTTGGTGCCATTGAATATGCTGTAACACCGTTAAATTCTAATGTAGATTTAGTTATTACACCATATATAGATGCAGGTATAACTAATGAGGATTCCAATTGGGATGACGCTTTTTGGAATATTTCAAATTTAACAGTTGAAAATAATCAGGCTTTTATAGAAGCGCAAACTATGAAAACAAATTTTCATACGTGTACCTTCATGCAATCCGAGTGTTTTATTAATAATCAAAATATTGGTTTACAACCTCAAGTTGAAAAAACGGATAACAAAATCAGTTTTATTTATAAAACTTCAATCAATCAAAATGAAACGTTTACCATTCATAAATTTGGTGGTTATACGGTAGATAGAGATCATAATAAAAATGAATTAGTTGAGGCTGCTAAGTCCACTTTAAGTAAAGCAACAACTGCAGGTTTTGCACAATTATTAGAAAACCAAAAGCAGGCTTGGGCTAAAATTTGGGATATGGCAGACATTACCATAGAAGGCGATGTAAAAGCACAACAAGGTATACGTTTTAATATTTTTCATCTTAACCAAACGTATTCAGGTACAGATGCAACTTTAAATATAGGACCAAAAGGATTTACAGGAGAGAAATATGGAGGAAGTACCTATTGGGATACTGAAGCGTATTGTATTCCTTTTTATATGGCAACTAAAGACCAAGAAGTGGCCAGAAACCTTTTGACTTACAGGTATAAACATTTAGAAAAAGCCATTGAAAATGCTGAGAAATTAGGATTTAAAAACGGAGCTGCATTGTATCCTATGGTTACTATGAATGGTGAAGAATGCCATAACGAATGGGAAATTACTTTTGAAGAAATTCATAGAAATGGCGCCATTGCGTTTGCCATTTTTAACTATTACAGATATACTGGCGATTTTAGTTATATACCAGAAATGGGACTCGAAGTTTTAATCGGTATTGCACGTTTTTGGCATCAAAGAGCTAACTTCTCTACCAATAAAAACAAATATGTTATTCTTGGTGTAACTGGTCCTAATGAGTACGAAAACAATGTAAATAACAATTGGTACACTAACTACATTGCTAAATGGTGTATCGATTATACATTGGAAACAATTGAAAAAGTAAAAGAAGGTCATAGTAACGATTTTGAAAGAATCTCTGGTAAAACAAAGATTTCACATGAAGAGTTAGCACTTTGGAAAAAAGTGGCAGACAATATGTATTTTCCATATTCTGAAGAAGAAAATGTATATCTTCAACAAGATGGTTTTTTAGATAAAGAATTAATTACAGTTGCAGACTTAGACCAATCACAACGACCAATTAATCAAAAATGGTCTTGGGATAGAATTTTACGTTCACCATATATTAAGCAAGCAGATTTATTACAAGGGATGTATTTCTTTGAAGATAAATTTACGACTGAAGAATTAGAACGTCATTTCGATTTTTACGAACCATTCACGGTTCATGAAAGTTCATTGTCGCCATGTGTACACAGTATTCAAGCTGCAAAATTAGACAGAATGGACCAAGCGTATACGTTTTATTTAAGAACATCGCGTTTAGATTTAGATGATTATAATCACGAGGTTCACGAAGGTTTACACATTACCTCAATGGCTGGTACTTGGATGAGTATTGTTGAAGGTTTTGGTGGTATGCGTGTTAAAAATGACACCTTATCTTTTGAGCCTAAAATACCTAATCAATGGGAAGGCTATTCGTTTAAAGTGAACTTTAGACATCAAATTATCACTGTAAGTGTTAGTCAAAACGAAACACAATTTATATTAGAAGGTGATAAAGACTTAACCATTTATGTAGATGGAAAAGAAGTTTCAATTAGTCCTAATAATAGGGTTACTGTATAATTTAGAAGACCTAGCAGGTTTTAAAACCTAGCAGGTCTAAAATATGAATTGAATATCCTGCAAGGTTTCAAAAACCTTGTAGGTATTTGTTTAAGATTACTACCGACTTGTTTCATTTTTAAAATAAATTACAATGAAAACACTAAAACTAATTCTAATAACGCTTCTAGTTGTAACTGTGTTTTCATGCCAGGAAACCACATCTAAGGAAAGCGTAGTTTCAGAACCTGTAGCTGAAATCCAAAACGATATTGAAAAAGTTGAGCCACCTCATTGGTGGACAGGTTTTAAAAATCAAAAATTACAATTACTGGTAAAGCATCCAAATATTGGCAGTGCAATACCAAAAATTAATTATTCAGGAGTTAGAATAGCGGAAGTTCATAAGGCAGATAGCCCAAATTATCTGTTCTTAGATTTAGAGATTTCCGAAACGGCAAAAGCAGGACAATTCAATATTAGATTTCAGCTTGAAGATGCTTCAGAATTAATTCAAACTTACGAGTTAAAATCACGAGAAAAACCAGCTGAAGATTACATTGGTTTTGATAGCTCTGATGCTATTTATCTTATTACACCAGACCGTTTTGCAAATGCGAATCCAAAAAATGATGTAGTAGAAGGATTACTTCAACAAGGCATAGATAGAACTGATGGTTATGCCAGACATGGCGGAGATTTAGAAGGCATAACTAACCATTTAGATTATATTGAAAATCTTGGGTTTACGGCTGTTTGGCCATGCCCTGTTTTAATAAATGACATGCCAAGTGGCTCGTATCATGGTTATGCCATGACAGATTTCTACAAAGTAGACCCTCGTTTTGGTACCTTAAAAGATTATAAAGAATTAGCCAATAATCTAAGAACTAGAGACATGAAATTGATTATGGACCAAGTTGCTAATCATTGTGGTTTAGAACATTGGTGGATGAAAGATTTACCGTTTAAAGATTGGGTAAACTACCAAGAACTTTATGAAGAAAATAAAGACAATTGGGATTGGAAAACAACAAAAACGTCTAACCATAGAAGAACGACAAACCAAGACCCTTACGCTTCTAAAAACGATTACTTAGAAATGGCAGATGGTTGGTTTGTTTCTAGTATGCCAGATTTAAATCAGCGTAATCCTTTTATGGCAAATTATATTACGCAGAATAGTATTTGGTGGATTGAAACTTTAGGATTAGGTGGTATTAGACAAGATACATATCCATATCCAGACAAGGCTTTTATGAGTAATTGGGCAGGAGCCATTATGAGCGAGTATCCAAACTTTTCAATTGTTGGAGAAGAGTGGAGTTACAATCCGTTGTTAATTGGGTATTGGCAAGAAGGCCATGAAAACAATGATAAATACGATTCTAATTTAAAATCGAGTATGGATTTTGCCATGCAAAAAAACATTAGTGATGCTTTAAATGAAGAGGAATCTTGGGATAAAGGTTTGGTTAAAATGTACGAAGGTTTAGCTAACGACTTTGCGTATACATCACCAAAAGATATTATGGCGTTTACAGATAACCATGATATGAGTCGTGTTTTTACACAACTAAAAGGCGATGTTGTAAATACTAAAATGGCTTTAAGTTACCTTTTAATGATGCCAAGAATACCGCAAATTTATTACGGTACAGAAATTCTAATGGACGATTTTGAAAAGCCTGGAGACCATGGATTAATAAGAACAGATTTCCCTGGAGGTTGGCAAGGTGATAGTGTTAATGCATTTACAGGAGAAGGCCTTTCTGACACTCAAAAAGACATGCAGTTGTTTTTAACTAAAATATTGAATTATAGAAAAACCAGCGAAGCTTTACATAACGGTAAAACACTTCATTTTGCACCTAAAGATGGAATTTATATCTTAGCAAGAATTGTTGATAATGAAACAGTTGTGCATATTATTAATAAAAATAAAGAAGCTCAAGAATTAGAATTATCAAGATTTGAAGAGTTAGGTTTAAGTGGTAAAACACTGACTAATATTATTTCAAAGGAAACGCTAATTTGGAATACTAGTATGACTTTAAATGAAAAAGGCAGTACAATTTTAACTACAAAAACGCAATAATATGAGAACTATTTTACTGGTATTATGTGTTAGTTTATTTATGTTTTCATGTAAAAATGAATCAAAAACAGAAGAACCAAATACAGATGAAACAGAAACAAATGTTGCGCCATTAAACTTTCAACATTTAAAAAGTGCAACACTCTTCAAAGGCGAAGTTCATAGAATTGATAGTTTTCCATCCAACTATATTGTTCCAAGACCAGTCGATGTTTGGTTACCAGAAAGCTATATAGAAAGCAAAAAATACAATGTATTATATATGCATGATGGCCAAATGTTATTCGATTCATTAACTACTTGGAACAAACAAGAATGGAAAGTAGATGAATGGGCAAGCCAATTAATGGAAGAAGAAAAAACTGAAGACTTTATAGTTGTTGCAGTTCATAATATAGCAGAACTTCGTTGGCAAGATTTATTTCCTCAAAAAGCATTTAATTATATAAACGAAGCTACTAAAGATAGCTTAAAAGACCTTTCAGGTTCAAAGGATTTTAAACTCAACGGTGATAATTATTTAAAGTTTATCATCGAGGAATTAAAGCCAGAAATAGATAAAAAGTATTCCGTTTATACAGACAAGGAAAATACGTTTGTCATGGGCTCAAGTATGGGAGGCTTAATGTCTATGTATGCCATTTCTGAGTATCCAGACGTCTTTGGAGGTGCAGCTTGTTTATCAACACATTGGCCAGGAGCAATGCCAACGGAAAATAATCCGTATCCAATAGGAATTTTTAAATACATGGACGCTAATTTACCAAAAGCTGGTGAGCATAAATTGTATTTTGATTATGGTAATGAAACCTTAGATCAATATTATCCGCAATATGCACCAAGAGTAGATGAGATTTTAAAAGCTAAAGGTTATACAAGTTCTGATTCTAAAAACTTATTTTTTGAAGGGACTGACCATTCAGAAAACTCTTGGAATAAAAGATTAGACCAGCCATTAGTATTTTTATTACAAAATAGTAAGCATCGAAACAACAAGCCTAATGTAGGATTTTAATAACCATTTAGACTTCTAAAATTTAAAAATGAAAAACATTAATTTATTTATAGCAGCCCTCTTTTCATTTGCGTTTTTATCTGCCCAAAACTCTAACCGTGTTTTTAAAAGTGCAGTAAAACAAGGTTTAGATTTAAAGATTGAAGTTAACGATGGCTATTATTTAATAAAACCATATTCATCAAATATTATTGAAACTACCTTTGTACCAACAGGCGAATATTTTAAAGTAGAATCACATGCTGTAGTGGCTAAACCATACAATTCTTATTTTGAAATGACAGATAGAGGAAATGATATTCTATTAAAAACAAAAGGGCTTTATGTAAGTATTACTAAAAGCCCTTTTCAAATTTCATATTATTATAAAGACAAATTTATTGTTTCAGAAAAGGAAGGTTATGTAAAAACTGACAGTTTAGAAACTATAGATTTCAATCTTACAAAAGATGAAGTTTTATATGGTGGAGGCGCAAGAGCATTAGGAATGAATCGTCGTGGCAATCGACTACAATTATACAACAGAGCACATTATGGTTACGAAACACATAGCGAACTGATGAATTTCACCATGCCAATTGTAGTGTCTTCCAAACAGTACATGTTGCATTTTGATAATGCGCCAATTGGTTTTTTAGATTTAGACAGTAAAGGCGATAATTCATTAAAATATGAAACCATCTCAGGCCGAAAAACCTACCAAGTCATTGTTGGTGATTCTTGGTTAGATATGATGGATGTTTATACCGATTTAACCGGAAAGCAACCAATGCTGCCACGTTGGGCTTTGGGTAACTTTTCTAGCCGTTTTGGGTATCATTCTCAGCAAGAAGTTGAAGAAACCATAGCTAAATTTAATGATGAAAAAATTCCGGTTGATGCTATAATTCTAGATTTATATTGGTTCGGAAAAGAACTAAAAGGAACCATGGGAAATTTAGAAGTCTTTAGAGATTCTTTTCCAGATTTTGAAGGCATGGTAAAACGTCTCAATGATAAAGGAGTAAAAACGATTACCATTACAGAGCCTTTTATCTTAACGACATCTAAGAAATGGGATGAAGCGGTTGAGAAAAAGATTCTGGCAAAAGACTCTGTTGGGAATCCGGCGAAATACGACTTCTATTTTGGCAACACAGGACTCATAGATATATACAATCCTGATGGCGAAAAATGGTTTTGGAACATCTATAAAGATTTAGCGAATAAAGGTGTTGCAGGTATTTGGGGAGATTTAGGAGAACCAGAAGTACATCCAGATTGGGTACAGCATAAAACAGGTAGCGCAAATGAAGTTCATAATATATATGGACATGATTGGGCACGATTGATTTTTGAAGGCTACAAGCGCGATTTCCCAGATACAAGACCCTTTATTTTAATGCGTGCTGGTTACTCTGGCTCGCAACGTTATGGTATGATTCCATGGTCTGGAGATGTTAACAGAACTTGGGGAGGATTACAAAGTCAACCAGAGATTGCATTACAAATGGGAATTCAAGGATTAGCATACATGCATAGTGATTTAGGTGGTTTTGCAGGTGCAAATTTAGATGATGAATTATATGTGCGATGGTTGCAATATGGCGTTTTTAATCCAATTTATAGACCTCATGCACAAGAAGACGTGCCAAGTGAACCCATTTTTAGAAGCGAAAAAGCGAAAGCATTAGCTAAACAAGCTATTGAATTACGTTATAAATTATTACCATATAATTACAATTTGGTTTATGAAAACAACCAATTTGGAAAGCCGTTAATGCGACCATTGTTTTTTGAAGAATCGGATAATGCAGATTTGTTCAATTACTCAAAAACTTATTTATGGGGAAATGACATTTTGGTATCACCAGTTTTAGAAGCAGAAATTACAGAACAAGACGTTTATTTTCCAGATGATAATGTTTGGTTCGATTACTACACCGATGAAAAGATAAAAGGAGGACAAACAAAAACGGTAAAATTGAATGAAAGTTCAATTCCTACTTATGTAAGAGCTGGTGCATTTATTCCAAATACAAATGTGGTTCAAACAACAGAAGAGTTTGAAGATACACACTATAAAATTGATTACTATCACGACTCTTCTGTGTTAACATCCAAGAGACAAATTTATAGTGATGACGGTAACTCTGCGAAAGCAATAAAAAATAAAGATTTTGAGGTTTTAAATTTTGAAATGACCACTAGAGGTTCTAAATTAGAATTTAAAATCACAGATAAAATAGGAACGAATTTTAGTCCTAAATCACGTGTTTTTTATTTAACAATTCATGGATTAAAACATAAACCAAAACGAATTACTGTTGGGAGACATGACGCTTTTGATTGGTCTGAAACTTCAAAAACAGCTCGAATTCCTATTGAAAGAAATACAGGTGAAACTTCAGTAATTACGATAAAAATTAAAAATTAATCCAAATGAAAAAGATTAAAAGCATTACAATACTATTGGTTGTCTTAAGTTATTTTGGATGTAAAAACGAGACCAAAGAGCCTATACAAAAACAAGAAATTAAAACCCAAATGAAGAAAAAAGAAGTCGTATATCAAGTCTTTACAAGACTCTTCGGAAATACAAATACTACCAATAAACCTTGGGGAACACTTGAAGAAAATGGTGTCGGAAAATTTAATGATTTCACGGATTTAGCTTTAAATGAAATTAAAGATTTAGGCGTAACGCATATTTGGTATACAGGAGTTCCACATCACGATGTGATTACGGATTATACTAAATATGGTATTTCTAATGACGATCCAGATATTGTAAAAGGAAGAGCTGGTTCACCATATGCTGTTAAGGATTATTATAATGTTAATCCAGATTTAGCCGTTAATGTAGACAACAGGTTAGAAGAATTTGAAGCGTTAATTGAGCGTTCTCATAAAGCAGGCTTAAAAGTGATTATTGATATTGTGCCAAATCACGTCGCACGTAATTACCAAAGTTTGTCAAATCCAAAAGGTGCTTCAGATTTTGGAGCAGAAGATGATAAAATAAAAACCTACGACGTTAACAATAACTTTTATTACAATCCAGGTGAAGCGTTTAAAGTGCCAGAATGGAAAAATGGCTACCAACCTCTAGGAGGAGAAAAAACAGATTTAGCAGATAGTAAGTTTGAAGAAATTCCTGCAAAATGGACAGGAAACGGTTCTAGAGCATCGCAACCAGATATGAATGATTGGTATGAAACTGTAAAAGTTAACTACGGAATCAGTCCAGACGGTAGAAAAGATTTTGATGAATTGCCAGATGGATTTGATAATGAAGATTATAAAAAACACTTTGAGTTTTGGAAAGATAAAACCGTGCCAAGTTCTTGGATAAAATTTAAGGATATCGCTTTATATTGGACAGCAAAAGGCGTTGATGGTTTCCGTTACGATATGGCAGAAATGGTACCTGTTGAGTTCTGGAGTTATATGAATTCGCATATTAAAATGAAAAATCCAGAGGCTTTTTTATTAGCTGAGGTTTATAACCCAAGTTTATATAGAGATTATATTAAACGAGGAAAAATGGATTATTTATATGATAAAGTTCAACTTTATGATACACTTAAACACGTCATGCAAGGTCACGGAAGCACAGATAATATTCCACCAATTTTAAGTGATTTAGGCGATATTGAGCATCATATGCTTCACTTTTTAGAAAACCATGATGAGCAACGTATTGCGAGTCCAGAATTTGCTGGTAGTGCAATAAAAGGAAAACCAGCAATGGTAGTTTCTGCAACATCTTCTACAGCACCAACCATGATTTATTTTGGTCAAGAATTTGGTGAGCCAGGAGCAGAAGATTTAGGTTTTGGAGACCCAAGCCGAACCTCTATTTTCGATTATGGTTCAGTGCCAAGTATGGTGCGTTGGGTAAACAATAAAAAGTTTGATGGTGGTCAGTCCACAGCGGATGAAAAAGCACTTCGTGATTTCTATAAACGCTTACTGAACTTCACAATCAATAGTTCGGCTTTAATGGGAGACTATCAAGATATTCAGCATTACAATCACCAAAACACAGAATGGTATAATGATAAAGTGTTGTCTTTTGTACGTTGGAGTGACGATGAAAAATTAATCATTATTTCAAACTTTAATGCAGATAATACTTATGGTTTTGAGTTGCAGTTACCAGAAGATTTAGTTCAGAAATTAGAACTTAAAGATGGTGAATACCAAGTAAAAGACCAATTGTATAAAACTTATACTTCAACTTTAAAAGTTGAAAATGGTAAAGCTGAGGTCAGAATAGATATCAAACCATTAGAGTCATTTATTTTAAAAATTAATTAGCACTACGCTGTCCTGCAAGGTTTCAAAAACCTTGTAGGTATTAAAAGTTTATTTAACCAAAAAGACAGCCACTTACTTGAACAATACTTATGAAAAAACTAATTTTATTAACCCTAATCCTAATTACTTTGAGCTGCAAAAACAAGGACGCGGAAAACAAGATTGCTGCTGTAGAAACAGAACAAACTATAGAACCACCTTTTGTTTGGGAAGGTGCAAACCTCTACTTCTTACTAACAGACAGATTTAACAGCGGAAAGTCTGAAAATGATACCAATTTTAACAGGACAAAGAAACCAGGGAAATTGAGAGGTTTTCAAGGTGGTGATATTAAAGGTATAACGCAAAAAGTAAAGGAAGGCTATTTTTCAGATTTGGGTATTAATGCCATTTGGATGACACCAATTGTTGAGCAAATCCATGGTGCAACTAATGAAGGTACGGGTTTAAGCTATGGTTTTCATGGCTATTGGACTAAAGATTGGACTAAAATTGACCCAAACTTCGGTACCAAAGAAGACCTACACGAGCTGGTAAAAGAAGCTCATGCTAAAGGCATACGTATTGTTTTAGATGCCGTTATAAATCACACAGGTCCAGTTACCGACAAAGATCCAGTTTGGCCAGAGGAATGGGTGCGTACAGACCAGCAATGTAGTTATGATAGTTATGCCAATACCATAAGCTGTACGTTGGTAGCTAATCTACCAGATATTAGAACAGAAAGTAACGACGATGTTGAATTACCTCCACAAATGGTAGAAAAATGGAAAGCCGAAGGTCGTTATGAGCAAGAGGTAAAAGAACTAGATGCGTTTTTTGAGCGTACTGGTTACCCAAGAGCACCACGATTTTATATTATGAAATGGCTTACTGATTATATTATAGAATTTGGAATTGACGGTTACAGAGCCGATACTGTAAAGCATACCGAAGAATATGTGTGGACCGAATTTAGAAAGGAGTGTGATTATGCTTTTGCAGAATACAAAAAGAATAATCCCAAAAAAGTATTAGATAACAATAATTTCTATTTAGTTGGAGAAGTTTATAATTACGGTATAAGTGGAGGTCAATTCTTTGATTTTGGAGATAAAAAAGTAAATTATTTCAATCCACCAAGTTTTCATAGTTTAATCAATTTTGAGTTTAAATGGAACTCAAAAGAGATGGATTATGAACCCTTATTTAAAAGATATTCTGATATTTTAAATGGAGACTTAAAGGATTTTGGAACACTAAATTATTTAAGCTCTCATGATGATAGCAGTCCGTTTGATGCAGAAAGAAAAAAGCCATATGTAACAGCCAATAAGTTATTGTTGTCTCCAGGAACTTCGCAAGTATATTATGGAGGTGAGTCGGCAAGACCATTAATTATTGAAGGTACAGAAGGTGATGCCACATTACGTTCTTTTATGAATTGGGATGCTATTAAAAATGATGCTAGAACAAAAACCATTTTAACACACTGGCAAAAATTAGGCAAATTTAGAGCTAAGCATCCTGCGATTGGAGCAGGTGTGCATCAAATGATAACTGAAGCACCTTATTATTTTTATAGAAGCTATCAAAAAGGCAATTTTAAAGATTTAGTGGTTATTGGTTTAGAACTTGAAAAAGGGAAAAAGGTGATTGATGTTTCTAAAATTTTTGAAGATGGTGATGTTTTGCATGATGCTTATTCAGGAGAAACTGCAACAGTTGAAAATGGAACCTTAACTATTACGTCAGAATTTGAAATTGTGCTGTTAGAAAGAAAATAATCAACTAATATCCTATTAGGTTACAAAAACCTTGTAGGATTATTTAAAAAATATAGAAGAAACACCCCTAAAGTCCCTTCAAGGGGACAATTGTCCTATTCATCTGAGTGCATTGTCTCCTTGAGGGGACTTTAGGGGTGTAAACTAAACATAAAGTGAAGAAATCAAGATCTAGCAGTTTTTTCAAACCTAGCAGGTCTCTAAAAAAAAGCTTAATAATAAACTAAAATTAGCCTATTAGATTTTGACTTCGACTGCAATCAGTCTCTCGTAAAATTTAATAGGTTTAAAATATATACAACATGAAAACCTACATTTCAATATTAGCAATTGCATTAGCATTATTCTCATGCAATTCTGAAGAAAAACGAATCACAGAAATTAAATCACCTAATGAAAAAGTGGTCGTTAATTTTAATGTTAATAATGAAGGTCGTCCGTTTTACGTCCTAAGCTTCAACAATAAAAAAGTTGTAGATACGTCTTATTTAGGATTCGAATTTAAGGATGCACCAGCTTTTAATAAGAATTTCATTATTAAAAACACAAGCACTGCAGATTTCAATGAAACATGGCAAATGCCTTGGGGAGAACAGTTAGATGTAGTCAACAATTATAAAGAATTAAAAGTTGAACTTCAAGAAAAAACTTCGCCAGAACGCTTTTTAAATATCATTTTTAAAGTCTACGATGATGGTATTGGATTTAGATACGAATTCCCAGAACAAGCAAGATTAAGAGGTGAGGTTTTTATCACAGAAGAGCATACTGAATTCAACCTAACAGAAGATTATAAAACCTTTTGGATTCCTGGAGATTGGGATATTTACGAACATTTATATAACACAACAAACCTTTCTGAAGTTGATGCTTTGCAGTATGCAAATCATAAAAATTTAGCACAAACTTATATACCAGAAAATGCGGTTAATACACCTGTAACTATGGTTGGAGAAGATGGAATACATCTTAGTTTTCATGAAGCTGCTTTAGTAGATTATTCAGGTATGACGTTAAAAGTTGACACTAAAAATCTCAATTTAAAAAGCAATTTAGTAGGTTCGGAAAACACCGATTATAAGGTGAAGAAAACCATGCCGTTTAATACACCTTGGAGAACCATTCAAATTACAGATAACGCACCAGATTTAATTGAGTCTAAGCTTATTGTTAATCTAAATGAACCAAATAAACTTGGTGATGTATCTTGGTTTAAGCCAATGAAATATACAGGTGTTTGGTGGGAAATGCATTTAGGTAAATCCTCTTGGGACTATGGAATGACGCAAGATATGAGTACATGGACAGATGGAGGGAAATCCCATGGACATCATGGTGCAACAACAGAAAACGTAAAGAATTTTATTGATTTTTCAGCAAAGAATAATATTGGAGGTGTTTTAGTTGAAGGCTGGAATACAGGTTGGGAACATTGGATTGGTTTTGAGGATAGAGAAGGCGTTTTCGATTTTGTAACACCTTATCCAGATTACGATATAGATGAAGTTGTGCGTTACGGAAAAGAGAAAGGGGTTCAGATTATAATGCATCATGAAACTTCTGCAGCAACAGAAACTTATACTAAACAACAGGATACGGCTTATGCATTAATGCAGAAATATGGGATGCATGCCGTAAAATCTGGCTATGTGGGTAAAATTTTACCAAAAGGTGAATATCATCATGGACAATATATGGTGAATCATTATAATAATGCTGCCATTAAAGCGGCAAAATATGAGGTTGCGGTTAATGCGCATGAGCCAATAAAAGCAACAGGATTACGTAGAACGTATCCTAATATTATATCGAGAGAAGGTTTACGAGGACAAGAATTTAATGCTTGGGCAAGTGATGGAGGTAATCCGCCAGAGCATTTGCCAATCGTTGCTTTTACCAGAATGTTATCTGGACCAATAGATTTTACACCAGGTATTTTCAATATAAAATTCGATGAATATAAAAAGGATAACCAAGTAAATACAACCATTGCACAACAATTAGCCTTGTATGTGGTGATTTATAGTCCTGTACAAATGGCAGCAGATTTAGTAGAGCATTATGAAGCTAACCCTGAGCCATTACAATTTATTAAAGATGTTGGAGTAGATTGGCAAGAAACCAAAGTTTTAAATGGAGTAGTAGGTGATTATGTGACTATTGCGAGAAAAGAAAGAGAAACAGGTCATTGGTTTGTTGGAGGAATTACAGATGAAAATTCTAGAACTCTGCAGCTAGATTTTAGTTTTTTAGATGATAATGAAACTTATGAAGCCATAATTTATAAAGATGGTGAAAATGCACATTGGGATGACAATCCATTAGATATTGAAATAGAGAAAATAGAATTAAAAAAGGATTCAAAATTAACTATAAAACTTGCCGAAGGTGGTGGATTTGCTATAAGTTTATTAAAGAGGTAGTGGTTAACTATTTAATAAAAATAAGAACGTAAGTAATTCTTTTTTATACCGACTATGTTTAATATTTGTAACTTTGCTTATATAAAAATTTCTCTTTTTTGGATATTAACGATAACATAGAATCTCCAATTGAAGTTAAAATTAGCTTTAATAAACTATTAAATAAATACGAGAATTTAATAGAAGACGACAATGATTACATTGTTGCCAATGCTCGTCGTGTGTTAAAAATCGCAAAAAAAAATCCGATTCTAAGAGATGGGTTTAGTGATTTTAAGACTTTTAAAACTCATGAGAAAGAGATAAACGGTATTCTACAAGATACGTTTAGTCCTATTCTTACTAAAAATGAGATTAAAACGGCCTCAATTCCTTATCATCATTATACTTTTAATTCATCAGAACGTTTTAAAAATATATTAAAAACAGCTGGTGATGATTTTGAATTAGAAATGAAAAATATGCCTGATGACCAAAGGTATATTATTACATGTGCTATTATTCTTAACGTTTGTTATGGCTATAATATAAATTTTAAACGTCCATTTTATTACGAAATTCCAGACGCTAATGGTATAATGCGTTATTACAAGATTTTATATAACGCAGATTTTACAGAAATATCTCCTAAAGAAAATGCACCTAAAATTACTCAAGAAGATTATAATGAGTTATTAGATAATTTTGAAAACATAGAGTTGTGGAAAGAAAAATTTCCACCTCAAAGTTATATGTTTAAAGGATTTGTAATTTCAAATATTTTTGATGTAACCGATGATCAGTCTATTTCTAACATAAAATCGAGTCTTATAGGAGAAAAAAAGAGAAAAGACGAAAGCTTTATGGACGGTTTTCAAGAAATTTTTCAATCCTTATTTGGTTTAAAGAATATTAGAGTAGGTTTTTCTATATATAATGCCGAAGAGGACGTTTTTGAAAGGGTCTATGGAGTAGGTATGAATAGCTTTTTGCTTAATGATTTAGAAAGTAAAAATTGTTCTGATGCGCTCTGTAAATGGTCTTATAATAAATTACTACTTGAGAACGAATACTTTTCGGTCTCAGACGTTGATAAATCGTTTAAACGTTCTAAAGGTAAAGCTCCTCATATCTTAGTATTGCGCGATCAAGGTTTTAAAAGCGCCATATTTGCACCAATAGCTAATGATGATGGTTTAATGGGTATTTTAGAAATTGTATCAAAAGAACCTAAAATTTTAAATAGTATTAATGCTAATAAATTGGTAGATGTAATGCCATTTATAGTAACGGCAGTAGAACGCTCTAAAAATGATGAATCTAATTTAATTGAGGCTATTATCCAAAAAGAATGTACATCAATACATTCTAGTGTACATTGGAGGTTTAAAAAAGAAGCTAGAAGTTTTATAAAAGACCAAATGAATGGTAAGAAAGCTAGTTTTAATAAAATAGCTTTTGAAAATATTTATCCTTTGTATGGGCAGATAGATATAAAAGGGTCCTCTGAAGCAAGAAATTGGGCGACACAGCAAGATTTATCTATGCAATTAAATGCTGTAAAAAGGATTTTACAAAATGCTTCTAAAATTGAAGTACTGCCAATATACGAACAATATATCTATCAAATAAATGACTATTTAGAAGCTATTGAAGCGCATTTTCAAGTTGATAGCGAGCATCAAATTTCAGAATTTATAAAGAATGACATTGAACCTATTTTAAAACATCTCTATATTGTTGATGACCTAAAAGAACAAATAGATGTCTATTTTAAAAGAGTGGATGATCGTACAGATGCACTATATCACCATAGAAAGCATTATGATGACACTATTTCTTTAATTAATAAAGAAATGGCATCCTTGTTAGATCAAAAACAAGAGAAAGCACAACTTATGTATCCGCATTATTATGAGCGTTTTAAAACGGATGGTGTAGAACATAACATGTACATTGGAGAGTCTATTACAAAAGAAGATAGTTTTAATCCTATTTACCTTTATAATTTGAGATTATGGCAACTCCAAGTTATGGTAGAAATGGAAAATGCTTATTACCAAATGAAATCTGATTTTCCGGTAGCATTAGATGTAGCTTCAATGATTTTGGTATTTAACCAACCATTATCTATTAGTTTTAGAATGGATGAAAAACAGTTTGATGTAGACGGAACATATAATGCAAGATACGAGATTGTAAAAAAGCGTGTAGATAAGGCTTTTGTAAAGGGAACGGAAGAACGCGTTACTCAAAAAGGAAAGATTAGTATTGTTTATTCTCAGAAAGAAGATGAAAGAGAATATCTAAGATATGTAAAATTTTTACAAGCAAAGAAGTACTTAGGCGATGATGTAGAAATTGTAGAACTCCAAGATTTACAAGCTGTAACAGGTTTAAAAGCTATTAGAGTCAATGTGTTATACCATAAAGATAAGGACGATAAAGCTTTCTATACTTATGATGATTTAATGAAAGAAATTAAAGCTTAAGTTAAGGTAGCGCTGAGATTGGGGGTTCTACACCTGCAATTTGAAAAGCTGCAGCAAAGGCAATTACACTCACAATTATACCAACAGCAAATACAGTATACGTAAGTCGTAATATTTTATATTTTCTGTTTAATACAAGACCTAGAAAGTACAAATCTTTAGTTAATGAGCCGTAGAGATATTCTTTGTCTTGCATCATTTCTTGCATAGCCCATTCAAATTCATGGAGTTTCATTTTATGGAAATTTCCAAAGAATAATAAGTTTACTTTTTTATTGGCAACATCTTCCTTTGTGAATTTTCCGCTTGTAACATTTGGTCTTGTTGCTATAACAGATAAAACTATAGATATAACAGTAAATAAAGCAAAAATAAAGGTTGGCCAAATTAAATAATTATTTGTTGGATTATCTAGTTTAGATACTAAATTAGATAACACTAAAGAAATTATAATTGCATTTACAGATAATAAAATATTAGCTTTTGTGTCTGCAATGTCACTTAGAGTAATGTGGTTTCTCAGGGCAACTCTAAACATAGTCTCAATACCACGATCTGGCAAATCTAACTTTTCTTTTTTAAAGTTTAATTCTGCTTTTTTCTGTTTTAATTTTTGGGTATTCGTTTTAACCTTGTTTTGGTTTTTTAAAAGGCTAGCTAGATTTTTGCCTTTTCGTTTTTCCCATTTTTTAGTTGCTAAATCGGTATGAAAAGTATGGTTGGTTAAAAAACGAATATTTTCTTGTATCCACTCTGATTTAGATACTTTTTTACCTAAGGTTAATTCCCATTCTTTTCTAAGTAAAGCAGCATAATCATTATAATTTTTACTCGATAAATGAGCGCAATCAGCATCTCTAATAAAACCCTCAAGTTGGGTTTTTGGCTGATAATCCATTTCAGTAGCAAGGATAATAGCAGAAATGGCGTCAATTTTTTCTTTAGAGATATTATGAGATTCTAAAAACTCAGTGGCTATTTTTACACTCTCTTTTTCGTGATTTTCAATGGTTTTTGTAAACCCAGTGTCATGAAACCAAGCTGCAATTAACAATTGTTCTTTTTCAGTATCACTTAATGGAGTTTCTGCTAAAAGTTCATTTATTTTATCTACAACACGCTGTGTATGAGCAAGGTTGTGATACACAAATGAGGCGTCTAAATTATTATTTAAATAAGATATAACGTATTTTTCTGCTTCTAGTATTGTGTTTTCCATATGCTATAAATATGAATCTAATTTAAGAGTTTTTAGCTTTATAAATGAAAAATTAGCCGTCTCAATTTAAGTTATTTAAAGTGCAAGTTAATAAATACTTTTTGGACTATTATTAACACGAGGTTTTTCTAAAATAATCACATATTGTCCTATTTTTTTAATAGCATGAAGATTAGAACTATTAATTTGTATTTTTGATAACCAACCCTGTTTTTTATGAAGTTAGTATTTAGGTTCGCTTTTTTTTTAGTTTTACTTTTTGGTTTCAATGCTTGTGCAACACTAAAAAAACAAGTTGTTTTAGGTTCTGAAAAACCGTTACCAATTAATAAAGAAATAGAGCACAGTTTTTACTTAATTGGTGATGCTGGTAATTCTGATCTTAGCGAAAGCTCCCAAGCTTTAAAAGCATTTAAGGCAGAATTAGAAAGGGCAGATAAAAATAGTACTGCTATTTTTTTAGGTGATAATATCTACCCAAAAGGTCTGCCTAAAGAATCTTCAGAAGGGTATGAGTTAGCAAAGCACAGAATCCAAATTCAAACAGAAGCTGTTAAAAATTTTAAAGGCGAAACTATTTTTATTCCAGGAAACCATGATTGGTATTCTGATATTAAAGGTTTAAAAAACCAAGAGAAAATAGTAGAAAAAGCACTTGGTAAAGATAGTTTTTTACCTGAGGATGGTTGTTCAATAGATAAAATTCATATTTCAGATGAAATTGAACTGATTTTAGTAGATACACATTGGTACATCAATAATTGGAATGACCAACCAACCATAAATGACGACTGTGATATTAAAACAAGACAAGGTTTTTTAGATGAGTTTAGTAGCTTAGTGAAAAAGGCCAGAGGTAAAACAACCATAATTGCACTACATCATCCAATGTTTACAAATGGTTCTCATGGAGGACAGTTTAGTTTTGGAAGTCATATGACACCAATCCCAGTGCTAGGCACTCTTAAAAATGTGATTAGAAAAACAAGCGGTATTGCAAATGTAGATCTTCAAAATCATTATTATAATGAGTTACAAAGTCGTTTAGTAACGTTAGCACAAGTTAATAAAAAGGTAGTCTTTGTCTCTGGGCATGAGCATAACTTACAATATTTAGTTGAAGATAATTTACACCAAATAGTGTCAGGTGCTGGCTCTAAAGTTTCGGCTGTTCGTAATGTGGGCAGTGGTGTTTTTGGTTACGGAACTCTTGGTTATGCTAAACTAATTGTATACAAAGATGGCTCAACACACGTGTCTTTTTTCTCTGCCGATAAGGACGCTGTTGTTTTTGAAACAGAAGTGTTTCCAGAAAATAAGCCAGAAACACCAAAAGAATACAAAGAGAATTATGCGTCTCATACGTTGGCTTCTATTTATTCTGAAGACGAAACTGATGTTAGTGGTTTCGGTAAATTTATTTGGGGAGAACGTTACAGGAAACAATACAGTACCAAGGTTAAGGCTCCAAATGTTAGTTTAGACACCTTGTTTGGAGGATTAATTCCTGTTAAAAAAGGAGGAGGAAATCAATCTAAATCGTTACGATTAGAAGATAAAAACGGTACACAATATGTTATGCGAGCCGTCCGTAAACAAGCCCTTCAATATTTGCAAGCTGTCCTTTTTAAAGATCAATATATAGAAGGTCAGTTTAATGATACAGCAACTGAAGCTTTAATTTTAGACGTATTTACAGGTTCTCATCCGTACGCTCCTTTGGTTATTGGTGATTTAGCTGATGCTATAGGTGTTTATCACACAAATCCTGTTTTGTATTTTGTGCCTAAGCAAGAACGATTAGGACAATATAATGATGAATATGGCGATGAACTTTATATGATTGAAGAACATACTTCAGAAGGTCATAGTGATAAAGCTAGTTTTGGGTTTCAAAATAAATTATTATCCACAAACGATATGATGAAAAAAATCCATAAAGACGAGGATATTAAAATAGACGAAGCAGCTTATATAAAAGCGAGATTATTCGATATGCTTATTGGAGATTGGGATAGGCATCAAGACCAATGGCGATGGATTGAGTTTAAAGAAAACGGAAAAAAAATATACAGACCAATGCCAAGAGATCGTGATCAAGCGTTCTCCAAAATGTCAGATGGTTTTCTTTTAGGGACAGCAGTTAAATTAATGCCAACGGCTCGTTTGTTGAGAAAATATTCAGATGATTTGGTAGATGTAAAAGGCGTTAATGTGGAGCCTTACCCTATAGATATGGAGCTTATTTCAGAATCAGGAAAAGCTGTTTGGGATGCTCAAGTAAAACATATTCAACAGAATATTACAGATGATATTATTGAAAAAGCATTTTTAAACATGCCAGAAGAGATGCAAGGTAATACCGTAGAAGATATTAAGAAAAAGTTGAAAGCAAGACGTGCTAATCTTCAAAATATATCTAATCGATATTTTGAATTAGTAAACAAGTATGCTGTAATAAAAGGAACAAATAAAGATGATTGGTTTGATATAGAACGTATGCCAAACGGACAAACTAAAGTTACAGCCTATCGCATAAAAAAAGGAGAGAAGAAAGATAAGTTTCATGAGCGTATATACCATAGAAATGAAACAAAAGAAATTTGGATATATGCTTTAGACGATGATGATGTTTTTGAAGTAAAAGGGGAAGGCGAAAATTTAATAAAAGTGATACTAATTGGTGGCCAGAATAACGATAAATATATTATTGAAAACGGCAAGCGTGTTAAGTATTACGATTATAAATCAAAGAAAAATACAATTGTAACAAATAAAGGCAATAAAAAGTTTTCTGATGACTATAAGACAAATGTTTATGATTATAAAAAGTTAAAAAATAGCACCAACCAAATCATTCCTTCTATTGGTGCAAACCCAGATGATGGCTTTAAATTTGGGTTTGTGGATGTTTATACAACCTATGGTTTTGAGCGCAATCCATTTACAACGCAGCACCAATTTTCAGCATCTTATTATTTTGCAACAGAAGGTTTTGAATTAAATTATACAGGTGAATTTGCTAATGTCATTGGTAATTTTAATTTAGGTTTAGACGCTCGTTTTACGAGTCCTAATTATGCTTTTAATTTCTTTGGAAGTGGTAATGAATCTTTAAACCCAGAAGCAGAAAAAAACGATGGGTTAGATGTAGGCTTAGATTATAATAGAGTAAAATTAAGAACTCTAAAATTTGAACCATCCTTAAAATGGAATGGTAGATATGGTGCAAGCTTTAAATTCGGATTAACTTATGAAGCTATTGAAGTAGAAGATACCGAAGGCAGATATATTAATGATGTAGTAATAGGCGATAATACTGAAGTTTCAAATAATTTTTATGGTGCAGATGCAACCTATCAATTTATTAATTCAGATAATGAAGCGTTTCCTACCTTAGGAATGTTATTTAGTTTACAAGCTGGATTTAGAAATAATACAGATACCTCAAAAGGCTTTGGTTATCTTATTCCAGAACTAGGATTCGATTATAAATTAGTGCCAAATGGTCAATTGGTTTTAGCGACTAAAATGAGTGGACATTTTAACTTGGGTGATAATTATGAGTTTTATCAAGGTGCAACAATAGGCGCAGATAACGGTTTGCGTGGTTACAGAAATCAAAGATTTAATGGTAAGAGTGCCTTTGTTCAAAGCACCGATTTACGGCTAAATTTAAGAAAAGTGCGCACAAGTGTTATGCCATTAAAAATTGGCTTATATGGTGGTTTTGACTATGGAAGAGTTTGGATAGATAACGAAGATTCTAAAACTTGGAATACATCTTTAGGAGGTGGCGTATTTGCTAATGCTGCAGATTTATTAACACTAAACTTATCTGCTTTTAATAGTGATGAAGGTCTGCGTTTGGCTTTTAGATTGGGCTTTGCATTTTAAACATCTGGTCATCATAAAAATAAAATCAAAACATTGAATACTCATAAAGATATAATTATAGTTGGAGGAGGAGCTGCAGGCTTCTTTGCTGCAATTAATATTGCAGAGCAACATCCCAAATTGTCCGTTGCCATTTTAGAACGTGGTAAAGAAGGTCTACAAAAAGTAAAAATTTCTGGAGGAGGACGCTGCAACGTTACGCACGCTGAGTTTATTCCATCAGAATTAGTGTTAAATTATCCAAGAGGCGAAAAAGAACTTTTAGGACCTTTTCATAATTTTATGACAGGAGATACCATTGCTTGGTTTGAAGAACGTGGTGTAGAATTAAAGATTGAAGAAGATGGTAGAATGTTTCCGGTTTCAAATTCTTCACAAACCATTATAGATTGTTTTTTAAATGAATCAAAAAAACATAATGTAGAGCTATTATACAACCATGCTGTTAAAGCAATTCATCCTTTAAACAATGGGTTTAAAATTGAAACCTCTCAAGGTATTTTTGAATCTAAAAAATTATTAGTTACTACAGGAAGTAATCCTAAAATCTGGAAATTACTCGAAGATTTAGGACACACCATTATACAACCAGTACCATCGCTTTTTACTTTTGATATTAAAGATAAACGGATTAAAGATATTCCTGGTGTTGTTGCAAAACATGCCGAAATAAAAGTTGTTGGCACTGATTTAGAATCTAATGGTCCACTTTTAATCACTCATGTTGGTATGAGTGCACCAGCTATTTTAAAATTGTCTGCATTTGGTGCTGTGGCGTTAGCAAAGCGCAATTATAACTTTAAAATCGAAGTTAATTTTATAAGCTTAGATACTGAGAGTTGTTTAGATAAACTCAAAAATTACAAACAAGAGTTTGCTAAAAAGACACTTGTTAATTCAGCACAATTCGATTTGCCAAAACGTCTTTGGAAACAACTAATTTTAGCAGCTAATATTGGTGAAAACGAACGTTGGGCAGACATTAATAAACAGCAATTAGAAAATTTAGCAGAGCAATTAACAAAGGCCATTTTTCAGGTGACAGGAAAAAGTACCTTTAAAGAAGAATTTGTAACTGCAGGAGGCGTAGATTTAAAAGAAGTAAATTTTAAAACCTTTGAGAGTAAACGAATTCCTAATCTTTATTTTGCAGGCGAAGTCATAAATGTAGATGCCGTAACAGGTGGATTTAATTTTCAAAATGCATGGACAGGCGCTTATATTGCTTCAGCATCTATAATGTTGCATTGATTATACATTGTGCGATAAGATAGAATTATGGCTTTGAAATCTTCAAAAATATAAGGTTTTGTAATAATCTGGTTTATTCCAGAAGCTTCAGCTTTCACAGAAATCTCAGAAGAGTTTAATGCAGTAAGTGCTAAAACCGGTATATAAGGATTTAACAATCTTATATGCTTTGTTACCTCATAACCATCCATTTCTGGCATATTAATATCCATTAATATTAAATCAAAATCCTTCTCTTTTACAAGTGAAATAGCTTCTTTACCATTGGAGGTAGTTTGACAGCTATAGCCAGCAATTTTTTCAATATTCTTTTTTGTAATTAATAAGTTGATTTTATTGTCATCAACAATAAGAACATGCATATCTCTATGTACTAAAAGTGTAGGTGTACTTTTGTTTTCTTCTGACACAGAAAGCTGAAACGTTATTTCAAAGAAAAAACAAGTCCCTTTGTTTGGTGTGGATACAAAATCGATATCAGCATTATGGCTTTTTAATAAGGTCTTTACAATATATAATCCCAAACCAGAACCACTACTGTTTTTATTTAAAAACGTCTTGTTTTCAAAAGCACTAAAAACAACAGACCTGTGTTCTTCTTTAATGCCAATACCTGTGTCTTTAATTTCAAAACCTAAAGTGATTTCCTCATCTTTTCTGCTTTTTTCAATAACATTGATGGTTATAGAGCCCTTTTTAGTGTAACGAATAGCATTGTAAGCCAAATTGATTAATATTTGACTAAAGGCAACTTTATCTACCAAAATATACTCACTCTCGTCTGATTTGTCAATATTAACTATCAGTTCTAAATCTTTATTTTTAGCAGCTATTGCAACTGTGCTCACAACGTGGCTAACAATTTTTTCGATTTTATCTGGTTTCAATCGAAGGGTTTTATTACCAAATTTAAGTCTATTGGCTTGTAAAATGTTATCAATTAAAATGGATAAGTAATTACTCGATGACTTTAATGAATCTAAATACGATTGCTTTTTTACGCTATCATTTTCTTGGTCAATAAGTGTTGCTAAACCACTAATGCCGTAAATTGGTGTGCGTAACTCATGGCTTAGAATAGAGAAAAATTCTAATCGGTCTTTGTCAATTTCAATAAGTTTAGAATTGGAGTTTTTTAATGCTTTATTAATCTTTATGACATTCTTTCTGGCTTTAAAGTAAAAGTAGAAGACAGTTAATATTATAGCCAAAACAATACTCATTATAATAGTACTAAATAGAAATATCTTTGAGTTGATTGCTTCTTCTTTACGGTTTTCGTTTGCTAAGGCTAGTTCTTGCTCAGCGTTTATAATTTTGTAAATTAACTCACCATTTCTGGTATTTTGAATCTCTAAATTATTTAGTGCACGATACTTATAGGTGTCAGATTTAAGTAAATACTTATTAGCAGAATCTAAATTTTTCTGACTATTAATATAATAAAGGTATTTGTAATAATTTAAGGAGGCTATTTTTCTATAAGAATTAATATCTGTGGTAATTAGGTCTTTAAGCTCTTCTTCGTTTATTGAAAACAAGGGCTCGTAATCGTCTGGATTAAAATTCGATAATTTAACGCGAGCAATAGCATTGTAATATTTAAAGGATAGCATTAAGTTCTTTTTTAAATCCTTTGTTCTATAATTTTTAGAAAAATTTAAGGTGTCAAAATCTGTTTTCTTTATAGCTTTTAATCCGAAATCGCTATAATTTAACATACTGGCATTATCAAAACTGAAATAGTCTTTTTTAATTTTATACTCAAGATTTATAAAGTATGTTTCACTATTAAGTTTCTTTGATGTTTTTTGAGCTATAGGAAAAAGGCTATCAAATTTAGTATAGCTTTTTTCTAATACATAGGCATTTAACAAACCAGAATAAGAGATGTCTATTCCCTTGTTCTCATTAAGAGAATCATAGATTGTTAATGCCTTTTCGTGGTAGTTTTCAGCTTTTTTAAAGTTTGACATTTTAGTCAATACAAAACCTAAAGCATTATAAGATTTAGCTTCAGTTTTCTTTAAATTGTATTTTTTAGAAAAACTAATTGCATTGTTAATGAGAATGGTTGCTTGATAAAGACTGTCGTTTTTAACGAGTAAGTCTAGCTTACGACTGTTAAAAGAGCAAGAACTGCTATCATTGATTATAAGCGATTCTTGTGCTTGCGCACATAAAACACTGGTGGTTAGGCTTATAAATAATAATAAAACAGTGTTCAATTTGGTAAAACACATGTTAGTAATCGGTTAGGGTTCGGTAAAACTACAATTTTTTATAAAATAAAACGTCATTAATCGTTTTTATTTGCGTTTTACGGATTTTTTGTATCTAAATTTAGGTTCAGAAACACAAAAATTTATCTAATTTTAGGTGATAATTATCAAATATTATGATGATGTTAAGTACGGATATGGTATTACATTTGTTTATTTAATATCAACAATTTTAATTTATGCAAACTTACATAGCGCTACTAAGAGGAATTAACGTAGGTGGACACAAAAAAGTGCCAATGGTTCAGCTAAGAGAATTGTTAAGTAATTCAGGATTATTAAATGTAAAAACTTACATTCAGAGTGGTAATGTTATTTTTCAATCTATTAATGAGGATTCAAAAGAATTAGAAAAAACTATTCAAAACTCAATCTTAGATCATTTTGGATTTAAAGTTCCTGTTTTGGTGAGAACTAGAGCGGAATTATTGACTATTTTCAATAATTGTCCTTTTGCAGATCAGAAAAAATCAGAAAGTTATTTTGTAATGTTAAGTGACGTTCCTGATGAGATGTTAGTTAATGAGGCCTCTCAAAAAACATATCCAGATGATGACTATGTAATTCTTAACGACTGTATTTATCTGTTTTGTGCTAAAGGTTATGGTCGTGCAAAATTCAATCTTAGTTATTTTGAAAAAAAGTTGAATATCCATGCTACTGCCAGAAACTATAAAACTATGGTGAAACTACTCGCATTGTCGGAAGAATAAAGTAAGAACCTATAGAAATTACTTATTTTTGCAAATAATAATTACAAGCAATTGAAAAGGCTGCCTCAAGGCAATCTTGGTCAGATATTTAGTGTACAATGACAGAACAAGACTTTATTCTTAAAACCTACAATTCAACAATAGAAAGTGGTTCCGTAAAATGGGCTTCACCAAGTAATATTGCTTTGGTAAAATATTGGGGAAAAAAGAAACATCAAATTCCAGAAAACCCATCTATAAGTTTTACACTTTCAGACTGTAAAACCATTACTGAAATCACATATACTAAGAAGCAAGAGAAAGGTTTTAGTTTCGATATTTATTTTGAAGGTGAAAAAAACGAAGCTTTCAAACCAAAAATTCAAACCTTTTTTGAGCGTATTGAAATTTATATGCCTTTTTTAAAGGATTATCATTTTAAAATAGAAACATCAAATACATTTCCACATAGTTCTGGGATTGCATCTTCGGCATCTGGCATGAGTGCGATAGCACTTTGTTTAATGAGTATTGAACAAGAACTTAAAGCTGATGTCATTTCGACAGAGCGAAGTATGAGTGACGAGAAACGTAAGTTCAGCGAAGCTAAATCTCACTTTAACCAAAAAGCATCATTCTTAGCAAGGTTAGGTTCTGGTAGCGCTTGCAGAAGTATAGAAGGCGAACTTGTAGTTTGGGGAAAAAATGAGAGTATAGCGGAAAGTTCTGATTTATATGGTGTAAAATTTAAAGGTGATGTGCATTCAAATTTTAGCAACTATCAAGACACCATTTTATTAGTCGATAAAGGCGAAAAGCAAGTGAGCAGTACCGTTGGTCATCAATTAATGTATGGTCATCCATTTGCAAAAGAACGTTTTGATCAAGCCCATGTTAATTTAGCAAAATTGAAAACTATTTTAGCTTCTGGTGACTTAAACGAATTTATAAAAATTGTTGAAAGTGAAGCATTAACGCTACATGCCATGATGATGACGAGTATGCCGTATTTCATATTAATGAAACCAAATACGCTAGAGATTATTAATAAAATTTGGGCATTTAGAGAAAAAACAGATTCTAAGGTTTGTTTTACGTTAGATGCAGGTGCAAATGTTCATGTCCTTTATCCGGAAAGTGAAAAAGAAAATGTCCTTGAATTTATTAAGGATGAATTGGTTAGCTTTTGCCAAAATGGTCATTACATTTGCGACCAAATCGGACAAGGCGCAAACCAAATACAATTATAATACGTATATTTGTTAAAGTAATTGCACACTATATATGAAGGGACCATTATTTTACTCTAAGATTTTATTATTCGGCGAATATGGAATTATAAAAGATTCTAAAGGCTTATCTATTCCTTATAATTTTTATAATGGTGCTTTAAAAGTAGATAAAAACCCTAGTCAAGACGCTATAAAATCTAACGAAAGTTTAGTGCGTTATGTGGCTTATTTGAGAAATCTTGATAAAGAATTAGTAGCTTTTGATATTGATACACTGCAAAATGATGTTGATAAAGGCATGTACTTTGATTCTTCAATTCCTCAAGGTTATGGCGTAGGAAGTAGTGGAGCTTTAGTTGCTGCTATTTACGATAAATATGCTTCGGATAAGATTACCGTTTTAGAAAATCTTACACGTGAAAAGTTATTGAAGTTAAAAACGATATTCTCTGAAATGGAATCTTTTTTTCACGGAAAATCGTCTGGTTTAGACCCTTTAAATAGTTATTTAAGCCTTCCTATTTTAATTAACTCTAAAGATAATATTGAAGCTACAGGTATTCCGTCTCAGCAAACAGATGGTAAAGGTGCTGTGTTTTTATTAGATAGTGGTATTGTTGGTGAAACTGCACCAATGGTGAGTATTTTTATGGAAAACATGAAGAATGAAGGTTTCCGTAGCATGCTAAAAGACCAATTTATAAAACATACAGATGCTTGTGTAGATGATTTTTTAAAAGGCGATATAAAGTCCTTATTTAAAAACACAAAGCAATTATCTAAGGTGGTGCTAAATAACTTTAAACCAATGATTCCTTCTCAGTTTCATGAGCTTTGGAAAAATGGACTTGAAACTAATGATTACTATTTAAAACTTTGTGGTTCTGGAGGTGGAGGCTATATCCTAGGCTTTACTGAAAATATAGATAAAGCAAAGGAAGCTTTAAAAGGTCAGAAGTTAGAGGTTGTATATAATTTCTAAATCAATTTAGTTATACTGAACGTTTTTTAAGTGTTCTTTCAAGATTTACCTAATTAACTCATGTTATCTAGACGGCAGAAACACATTCTTCTTAAATTTTTCAGCCTATTTTCTGTTGTAAGAGGTTACAATATTCTTGTCATTGTAATTGCTCAATATTTAGCTTCGGTTTATATTTTTGCACATCACAGACCTTTAAAATCCGTTTTGTTAGATGTTAATTTATTAATGCTTGTACTAGCATCATCAGCTACAATTGCATCGGGTTATATTATTAATAATTTTTACGATTCCGAAAAAGATTTAATCAACAAACCAAGAAAAACGATGTTAGATCGCTTGGTGAGTCAAAACACTAAACTATCCTTTTATTTTGTACTTAATTTTGTAGCAGTTGTTTTTGCAAGTTATGTCTCATTTAAAGCCGTTATCTTTTTTGCCGTTTATATTTTTGCGATTTGGTTTTATTCGCATCGATTAAAAAAACAACCAATTATTGGAAATATGGTTTCGGCTATATTAACTGTAACCCCATTTTTTGTCATCTTTATTTATTACCAAAATTTCGAAAAAGTGGTTTTTGCACATGGTATATTTTTGTTTTTATTAATTTCTATGCGAGAACTCACCAAGGATTTAGAAAATATAAAAGGAGATTTAGCATTAAATTACAGAACTGTGCCAGTTGTATATGGTGAAAAAGTATCTAAGCGTATGCTTACTGTTGTTGGTTTATTAACTATTGTTTCTGCTATTATATTGATTTCATTCTTTAAGATTGGCCACATGTATTATTACTTTTACCTAAGTATATTCTTATTATTGGTTTATCTCATTGTCCTTTTAAAATCAAATAAGAAAACCCATTACCTTACGCTTCATAATATCTTAAAATTTATAATTGTAGCAGGTGTATTTTCTATCTTATTAATAGATGTTTCGGTTGTTTTAAATAGAATATAGGTTATGTTTATATCATTATTATGATGTAAAACCAAACAACTTAAACATTTAAGTGCAAGATGTAAACTATTGTTTTACCTTTGCGAAAAATTACAACATGAGCAGAAATCAAGATAGCAAAGGAAAAGGGAAAACTTCAGGAAGAGGAAATGCTAATAGCAAAAACAAAAGTTATGCTAGAGGAAATGCTCCTTTCAAGAAAAAAGCTAAACCTGCAAAATCAACTTCTAATCCAGATGAGATTCGTTTAAACAAATACATTGCAAATTCTGGCATGTGCTCTCGTCGAGAAGCTGATGAGAATATTGCTATTGGTTTAGTAACTGTTAATGGTAAAATTGTAACAGAAATGGGTTACAAAGTAAAACGTACCGATGAGGTTAAATTTGATGGACAACGTATTACACCAGAGGCTAAAGTATACGTGTTATTAAACAAACCAAAAGGATTTGCTACAACAACAGCAGAAGGAAAAGGAAGAACAGTTATGGATTTAGTTGCCAATGCAACAAATGCTAACATAAAACCAATTGGTCGTTTAGGAAGAAACTCTGTGGGTTTATTGTTGTTTACAAACGACGATACTGTTGTACAGAAATTTACAAATTCTAAAAATGGTGTTCCACGTTTATTTCAGGTTGAATTAGATAAAAACTTGAAATTTGAAGATTTAAAAAAGATACAAGAAGGTTTTAAAGTAGATGGTAAATTAGTAGCTGTTGAAGAGATTAGCTACATACAAGATGAATCTAAAAATCAAGTAGGCATAAAGATAAAAAATACTGGTAACACTATTCTACGTACTATTTTTGAACATTTTAACTACGATATTGTAAAAATAGATTGTGTAGCGATTGGTCATTTAACCAAAAAAGATATTCCTCGTGGTCACTGGAAACACTTAACAGAACAAGAATTGAACACTTTAAAAATGATATAACTATTAGTTTTTAACTTTATAAGTATAAGTTGAAATTAAGTTATTTTTAATGTAGAGATGAACATCATAAAAACCTTTTTTTAAAAATTGATGTTCTATTTTTAAATTGTAATCTTCAATGGTAACAGAATTAGGTTCTATTTGTTTACTATCTGACCCATTGTCAATTAAGAACGTGATGTCTTTTTTGTTTAGAGTCTCTTTCGTTTCAAATTCAAAAGTTATGTTTTCAAAAAGTTTAGTGTCTTTATGCATTTGCTTTGGGAAATTATGAAACTTTAAATTTTCATAGGCCTTACCATATAAAATCGGAGCTTCTAAAAAATCCTTAAACGATGGTACGTTTTCTTCAAAAAGCCACCATTTTTTTTCTATGGGATAGTGATTAATAGCAAAGAGTTTTGGTTCTGCTAAAAAGAAGCCATCGTTATACTGAAATTTAAAATTATTAGTCTTAGGATTTGGTATACCACTTGCCCAAGTTGGATCGCACAAATACCATTTGCCATTCAGTTTTATAGCATTCCAAGAATGGTTTGGTAGGTCTAATTTCTCTATGTCTGTAGTGCTTACTCTTCCATAACCTTGCACAATTTCGCATTCTAAATTAGCAAGTGAAGCCAGTTCCTTTACTAAATAAGCGTAACCTGTACATATAGTTGTTTGGTTTTTGAGTAATTTTTTAAAAAGCTTTTTTTTAAAATCGTTATTCCAGATTTTAAGCTTTATACTATCATTTTTAAATCGATTACGTTTGTAGCTATTTCTTAAATATAAATTATAGTTATTAGAAATGTTATGACAAACCCAAAAGTAGATTGCTCTAAATTGTTCTGCTTCTGTATCTAAGTTTGAGGTTAATTTGTGAGCTAATAGTGGCAAATTATAAAGGTCTTCATCTGAGTTAGCTAACGCTATGCTATCTGCTTTTTTAAAATTAGCATGAGTAAAATCGGAGATTTGCGCATGCAATGGTATTTCTAAAAAGAACAGAAATAATAATATAAGTTGAAGGTGTTTCACTTAATTGTTTTTAAGTCTCTTTGAGCGCAGTCTAGAGATTTAAACTCTAAATTACGCTCGTAGAGACAATCTTAAAATTAATCTTTACGTTTAGATTTATAAGGTTTGCCAGAATCTAAGGCACCAATCATAGTAACAGAGTCTATAGTTAACTTTAAATTTATAAAAGTAGTATCGTCTTTTATTTCTACTTTCTGTGTCTCATAACCTAAATAACTAAACAATAGAATATCACCTGTTTTTAATTTCTTAGGAAACGTAAATTCACCTTTTTCGTTGGTAGTTGTTCCTGTGGTTGTACCTTCTAATACAATGTTTACTCCTAATAGCGTTTCGGTTTCATCGCTTACAACACCTTTAATTGTGCGTTCATTGGTGGTAATTTTTTTGGTAGGAGTGGTTGCTATTTGCCCATAACTAAGATTGAAGGCAAAAAAGGTCATTAGTATAAGACCAATTAAACTAAAGGTCTTAAGGTTTTGTGTTTGAGGTAATGTTTGTGTTTTCATAATATCTGTATTTTGTTTCTATCAAATTTAGATGTTATGTATACAAGTTAATAATTGTATTGAGTAATGTCAATGAATTGATTAGTAAAGTGTTGTTTTAGGTTAGTAAAGGTGGATGTATAATAATGTGCGTTGAGATATTATGACGTAAAAAAAGCCTCAGATTAACACTTAAATCTGAGGCCTAAAACTAGAACTGTTATCTAAATCAACACAGATCATGAAACACTTATTTTCAAGTTTTAATTATTGTTGTCTCATCTTTATCATTTTTTGAATCATATCATAGGTTTCTCGAAGTTCGGTTTCATTCATTTCTAGCATTTCTTCGTCATTAGCTTGTGCATATTTTTTCCAATCTTCAAAAGACATATTTTTTAGTTTATCTAGATTTTCATCCATATCTTGAAAATCAGTATCAATTTCTACATCTTCAAATAAACCATCTTGCTCAACAAAGGTATAGTCTGGTAGTTTAAATTTACTTTTATCTACATTAACATTAAACTCAATATTTGTAGCTTCTTTTGTAGTTGTAATTCCCATAATACTGCCAACGGATTTTAAAGTTACACCTTTGTATATCCATTGTTTTACTCCCATTACTTCCCAAATTTCACAGTTGTAACCTTTGTAATTTTCGATACCTGTTTTTTCTCCTCCTATGCCTTTTAGCATTTCTTTTCCTACTTCGCCAGCATCAGCATTTGGCTGAAACTGTTTTGTTAAGGCCATCGCTAAATCTTTTTGTTTATAGATTTTTTTCTGTTTAAAATCTACGCTAAAACTAGTGCCATTATCTAGTTTAGTAATGGTGTGCGTATTGGTTGTATTTGTAGATTTATTTCCAAATAAATTAGTTACTGTGGTTTGTGAAGAATTTTCTTCAACGAGTTCTAAAGCACCAAAGTCTTTAAAATATAAGTTTTCTATTCCATGACCAGTTATTTTACTTCCTATTACATCTCCTTTAATGGCTATATCATAGGTTATAATTCCGGATTTTACTTTATAGCGCTTAAGTATTGTGTCTTGCTGTTGGCTCTTCTCTGAAGAATCAACAAACGTATTGCTTTGGCTTTCGTTACAACTTAATAACATTAAAGCAAGTGCAATGAGGCTGAATGTTTTCATATTTTAAGTTTTAAAGATTATAAAGGGTTTGCTGTGATTTCTAGTTCTGCAGTGACTTCAATATTAAAGTTCATTCCGCCTTCTGTTGCTACTGTATTACCTGTGATGCCTACTGTTGTGTGATTGTTGTTTTTTAACATATTTGCCATAGTGTTGAGCTTACTAATATCAGTAACTTCAAATACAGTTGCCGAGTTGTAAGCATCGTTAACAACAAATGCTTCTGTTTGTAAAGTAATATTGTCTGCATAAAAATCTATATCAACTGAGCCTTGAGAATCACCAGAAAAACTAATTATTCTATAGGTTAATTTTTTAATGGTAACATCTTTAATTTTGTCTAAATAATCGTGTGTATCGTTGTTGTCTAAACTTAGTACAACACTTTCGTTTACTGTTTCTTGGCCTTGGTCAACGTTTGCAACAATGGTTGCTTTTACAGTGGTATCAAAATCAACATCTAAGATGTCATCATCACAAGATGTAAATACGAAACAAATAAGTAATGCCGATAAAATTTTTGCTGTTGTTTTCATGATATTTTTATTTAATGGTTAATTCCTAGATTTACAGTCTTTATTTTATGTCGACTTCAACGGTTATTGTACTTAAAGCATCTTCTGCATTCATAGTTTCATTTTTTAGTAAAAAGTATTCAAAAATGTGATGGTTGCCTTCTAACGACATACCTGTTATACCTTGTTTATAAGGAGAATGAAGATTATTGCCAGCGTAGGTTCCTGAATCACTTCCATCTCTTCTTGTAAGAATCCAACAACCTGATGCGTTTACTGCAGCTTCGTCAAAACTAACTTCTATGCTTAAACCTTCACCTTTTTTTAGAGTAACTTTATTAGTAGTAGGTTGTACAAGTTTAAATTTATAATCTACCCTAAAATTAGGGTCTTTCATTTTTAATCTAATGATGCTTTTTTCAGAAATAGTAGTGTATTCTATATGATTAACCTTGTTTTTGGTATCTATTAAAACAATAAATCCCTTTAAATCATCAAATCTTTTTTCTCTAACAAAAAACCACATATTGTCTTTTTTATAAAAGGTTTTTAGTTCTATATCAAATTTACTTACTGGTGAAAGGTCATCTAACACGTATTGAAAAAGTCTGGCATCATCTTCTGTTTTTAGTGTGTATTTTTTTTGAAGACTATTTAAAAATATTGGCATTTCTAAAAGGCCATCAATTGAAGTTTTTATGTACTCACCATTATTAGAGATTAACATAAATGGTGTATTATTTGTAAAACTGTTTCCTTCTTCTCCTTCGGTTACTTTAAGATTGCATTTGTGGATAGAAAGCGTGGATATTTTGTTGAGAGAATAAAAATTTAGTGGTGTAATTTCAAATTCATAATTAACGTTATCTAACAAATACTGATGCATAAAGGCACTATCTTTTTTTGAAATAGCAGCTTCGTAATCTGTATAGTCTATTGTTTCTCCAGATTGTAATAGTGTTTCTGGTAAGGTCTTTTTTAAGTCGTTTTCATAAACTATTTTAGTGATTTGTCCGTTGTTAGCTGTTGTAACCACATAGGCCATAGTCTCCCCAAATCTTGTATTTCTATTAAAATACCAAGTGTTATCTTCAATAAAAAAACCTAAGCCACGTTCATTGTCCAATAATTTTAATAAGGATTGAAAAGCAACACCATCATCTTCAGTTTTTAGTTTAAACTTTTTAGCATTTAAACTTTTAATAAATGCGCTCGAGGCTAGCAAATCGTTTCTGTCTTTAAAAGCGATTAGTTGATTTGCAGTTTTAATAAAATACTGTAATTGTAATATGTTATGTCCATCTTGATAACTTGAACTAAACAGTAATTCACTTTGATAGATGTCTGATGCGGTTACGTTTTGCGAAGCGTTACTAATTAGTAACGTATTTTTGTTTTGTAAGCTGCTTTCTAAATAGTCTTTAATTTTTGTTTGTTCCGCTTGGTTTTGAGAAAAGACTGAAACACTAATAACTAATGTTATGGATATAAGTAAAGCTTTCATTTTGATACTATTTTTTAATTTCTTCTAATTCAATTATTGAATATTCTACCTTATCGAAAAGACCAATATCTTCACGGATTATTTTAGCATAGATACCTGGTTTGTCTATTATCATCCAGTATTTAACTTTAGCATCACCATCGAAACCTTCAAAAATTTTGCATTTAAATTCGCCTGCTGGTACTTTTATGGTTTCGGTTGTAACTAGTTTATAAGGGCCTAATTCTTCTTGAGGAAAAAAGTCGTTGTATTGATTGTATAAATCGCCTTTTACACGCTCTGAAATTTGCATGGTATCTTTTTTAGTAATGCTTAAATTGGCTAAACTGATTCTTCTTTCTTCAGAGTTTACATCGATTTTAGATACCAAAGTCTTGTGGCTAAAAGATGATGTATTTGGTATGAGTTTACTCTGCTTATATTTTAAATAGCGTACATTTTTTAATTCGTTGAGTAAGGCGTCAAAATCTTGCCAAGGTGATGTGTCGGTTGATTCTTCAGGGAAATCTTCAATATTAAAAGTTAAACTTTCTATTGGTTTTACAGATGATTCTTTTTTGCCAATAATTTTAATGCCTTTTCTTTCTAGTATAAACTTATTCTCGGAAATTTCTTTAATGGCACAAAAGCCTTTTAATAAATTAGTTCTGCCCATAAATAAAACTGAGTTTTCTTCAGGATTAAATAACCATGTGCCATTGTAAGCTGAAGATCCTCCACCAGCAGTTATTCGTGTTATTAAAAACGTATCTGGAAGTTCTATTTTTAGTAATTGGGTTTCATTTAAATCATTTTCTAAGATCCATTCGCCTTCAAAATTCATTAAAGCATTATTTTCTACTACTTTATCTAAATTAATTTTAGTGTAGAATAGTTGCACATCAGCTTGCTTTAGTTGAAGTTTTTTAGAGTTGAATAGAATAATTTTAAATTCGCCATCAAATTCTTTTGAGGCTTCAGAATGCATAAGGAGGCGTTTTTCGTTTGGGATATATTCCCATGTTCCTAGCTCTTGTCCCATAGCTTTCATTTTACCATTCTCTTCAAATTTTTGAATAAAAAGTGGTTCATAAGGTTGGTCACCTTGAATAACTTTTGTTAATAACCAGTTGCCACTAATCGTTTCTTTTTGGGCGTTCAATACTGCGACGTATAGAAAAACTATTGCTAATATTAGATGTTTTCTTTTCATGACTTAAAATTTTACAAATTCTACACGTCTGTTGTTGGCTTTACCTTCTGGTGTGCTATTGTTGTCAATTGGTTTAGATTCGCCAAAGCCAGTAAATTTTAATCGATCTGAAGAAATACCCATTGTTATAAGTTGTTCCATAACTGTTTTTGCTCTTTCTTTAGATAAAGACATATTTGTGTCGTCTGTTCCATCACTATCTGTATGTCCTTCTATACTAAAATTTAGCTCTGGTTGTTTTAGCATTAACTCATAAATATTGTTAATTGGACCCATACTTTCAGCTTTAAGCGTTGCTTTGTTGACATCGAATTTTATTCCGTTTACAATAATTTTTCCTTCAGAAAGTACACGGTCGTAGTATTTTACACCACCTTTGGCAATACGTACATTTTTAACATAAAATGGAACATTATCTTTTGCACTAGCAAAATATGGATAAATGGTAAAACCCGTTGGGTTAAAGGAATAGTGAGGAATGTTAACTAGTCTTGTGTCATCTAAATAGACTTTTAATTTTCCTTTTGTATAGGCTATAGAGACATGTGTCCAACATCCATTTTCGCAATAATCGTAATCTCTGCCAGAATGCATTACAGCAGAGCCTTCAGGTGGATCAATTCTTACTGGTGTTACTTCAAATTCTTGAGGGTTATTATAAACTTTTTTACCTCTTTGGTTTTTTTGGTCTGTTAAATAAAAAGTTAGACGATTTCCTCCCAAAGGTTTATAGAAGTCAAATTCAATTGTAAATATTTCGGGTAAATAATCTTTTGCTGAATATTTTAAATACGGAACTATTTCTCCTCCATCTAAAAACATCATAACTGTTTCACCATCTACTTGGGCAATTTCTACTTGACCATTAATTAAATCCCAACGACTCGGAAACTCTCCATTTTCCTCGTCTAGATTTGGTCCATCTTCAAATATTACAGTTTCTCCAGGAACAAAATCGAACTTACTCCAAATTACATTTGGTTTTTGATTTTTTGCCTCTTCACTTGTTTTAGTGTTTTGGTTAGTCTCAGTTTTTTTAGATTTTGTTTTTTCTGAAATGCTATCTGTTTTTTTCTTGTCTTTACCATCAATAGCATCTTCGGCTTTGTCAAATTCTTTATCAATTTTTTTATTGATACGTTTTTCTGCTCTTTTTTCTGCTTCGCGTTCTACTTTGTCCTCCGCTTTCTTTTTTAATCGTTTTAATAGTTGTGCATTAGAGTATTGAGGTATCACTATGAGCATACTGAGTACAATCAATATTTTAAATAGAAATTTTGATCTTGTTTTTGGGTTAGAAGTTTTCATAATATGTGCTGTTTATACAATAAATTTACAACACACTTTTAGTTGTTTTTAACAGAACTTGATTCCGTTACAACTCAATTTGAATTCGCTAGTTTTTTAATTGTATTTGTGTTACAAGTTTTTAGTTTTTAGCAAGTTGAAGTTTGTTAAACATGCGAAAAACTTAATGTGTAGCTATCCTTTTTGACGCTTTTATGATAATTAAAAATCTATTTGCAATTTTTAACTATAAACGGTCTAACAGATCAATTAGGTTTTTCTTTTGACGTGTTGAAATTGGGATTTCCTTTTTGTTTTTCATTATTAAAAAACCATGGTCGGTTTTGTCAACCTTTTTAATATGATTGAGGTTGACCAGAAAGGATTGATGTGGTCTAAAAAAACCATATTCTTTAAGTATACCCTCGTAATCTTTTAAACTTTTAGAAACCAGAATCTTTTCGTTGTTATCTAAATAAAATGTAGTATAACTATTATCACTTTTGCAAAAATGAATATCGCTAATGTCTACAATGTGCATAGAATTTTGAGTACGCAAAACAAGCTTTTTATTTTGCAACTCTTTTTTAAACGAATCCATTAAAACATTCACTTGAGATTCGGTATGTTCTTTTTTTTCAATTAACGCAATGGCGCGTTGTATAGCTTGTTGAAACTCAATCTCATTTACCGGTTTTAAAATATAATCTATAGCACTAAACTTTATTGCTTTTATGGCAAAGGAATCAAACGCGGTAATGAAAACAACTTTAAAATTATAAGATGGTAGTTTTTGCAATAGCTGAAACCCAGAACCATCAGATAACTGAATGTCTAATAACACTAAATCTGGCTTTTTTTTATGTATTAAATTAATACCAGTTTTGATACAATCTGCAGTTCCTACGAGTTTAATATTAGGGAAATACTCGGATAGTAATTGGCTGTTGACTTCTTGCATTGCAGGTTCGTCGTCTATGATAATAGCTCTAATCATTATTTAATATTGGAATGTTAATTGTAATTCTTACGCCTGTTTGGTTAGGGTGTTTGTCTCTTAAATTGACGATTTCGAACTTAAAGTCCTTTTTGTATTTCTGTCTTATTAGTTTTCTTCTATTTTCAAAAATGGACATTGCCATAGATTTATGATCTTTATTTGTGAAGCCTTCTAAAAATCCTTCACCATTATCTTCAATAATAAATTCAATCCAATCTTTTTTGTCTGTAATTGTAATAGTTAAAATGCCGCCTTTGTCAATGTTTTTGAAACCATGTTTTATAGCATTTTCTATAAAGGGTTGGTTAAGCATTGGCGGAATTCTTATAAAATCTAGATCCAAATCTTGGTCATAATTAATGCTATAATTAAATTTATTTTGCTTTCGCATTTGCTCTAATGCCATATAGTTTTCGATCATACTAATTTCATCAGCTAAAGTTATGGATGCTACTGTTGAGTTATTTAGTGTAGCACGTGTTAAAGCTGCAAATTGCGAGAGGTATTGTGAGGCTTTACGAGCATCATTCTTCATCATAAAGTTTTGTATAGATCCCAATGCATTAAAAACAAAGTGCGGATTCATTTGGGTTCTTAATACTTGTAATCTTAAATTATTTTGTTTTAATTCTGCTTGCTTGTTTTTAATATTTAAAATGTATAAAATGAGTAGAATTAAAATGATTAAGAATGAAAGAATTACAAGGCCTGCATTAATACGTTGATTTTTCAATTCATTTTCAGTAGTCAATAATTCTATTTGTTGTTCTTTTTTTTCAGTTTCGTATTTGGTTTCTAATTCTTCAATCCCTTTTTGAACCTTAGAATCGTGAAGCTTATTTTCTAGAGAACGTAGAGAGTCTTTCCAACGTAAGGCTTCTTTGTAGTTTAATAAATTGGCATTTATCTCAGACAAGAGCTGTAATGTTTTTTGGTGCTCCATAGAATAAAAGTAAAGATCTTTTAGCGTTGTATTCTTTAAAACTAATGAGAGCGCTTCATTGTCTTGTCCCAACAGGCGATAGAGTTCTGCCTTACTATTATTGTTAGAAATAATTTCATATGGGTCACTAAAATAGTTCTCTGATTCTTGTAATAATTGCAGCGCTTTTTCGGTTTGATTTAATTTTTTATAAATATCAGAACTATTACTTAGTGCAGCACTGATACCTTTATTAAAGCCAACTTCTTTGCTTAATACCTTTAATGAATCAAAATAGGCAAGTGCTTTTTTATGTTGTCCTTTTCTTTCAGAAATAGAGCCTAAGTTGTTATATATTTTAGCAATATCGCCAAGTGAGGCACAATTTTCTTGGTCTTTTAATTTATAGGCTTTGTTTATGTAGAATTCCCATTTCTCAATATTATTAGTTTCTTTAAAAATAGTTGCCATAGAAACGTAATGATAACATATACGTTCCCAGTCTTTGGCTTTTTCTTTTATTTTTAGTGCGTTAAGTGCGTATTTTATGGCTAAGTCATACTCGCCTAAATAATTGTAGTTGCTTGCTAAATTCATACTTATTTTAGCAATCTGGCTGCTGTCTTTAGTTCTTACGGCACTTTTATAAGCAATAATGTATACATCAATTGATGGTTGGTAAGTGCCAACTTCCCAATAAGTACTCGCTAAATAATTGCCTATTGCAGCAATTTTTTCATCATTCTTTAATTGTTTTGCTATTTGCAGAGCAATTTTTAAGTTTTTTATAGAAGCATCTTTTTCTCCATTAACATCTAAGTATTGCCCATAATCATAATAGGCTAATGCTATTTTTAAACTGTCATTATTCGCAATTTTTATTTTGTTTTGAAGAGCAACTTTTGCAGAGTCTCGTTTTATAATATGGTTATATTTATTAAAAATTAATGTATGGGAAGTTTCTAATTTGGCAACGTTGAGACTGTATAAACTTGTTATGGCAAGAAGATATATTAAGTAAACCGATATGTAAGATAGATACGTCATAATACGTACAACTTTCTATCTCAAATTTAACGATTTTATCTCTTAAAATTTAACATTTTAGTTAATAATATTGAGATATATAAGACTTTTTTGCTAGGTTAATTAAGTAATTTTCAAAGGTAGGGACTGATGTGCTTAAGGTGTTGATTTTTAGTGTTTTGTTTCTTTTAAAAAATATTCTCAAAAAAAATAAAAAAATGTTTTCCGTATTAAAAAATAATTTACATTTGCAGCGAAAATTGGTGTCAATCTAACAAGATAATAAAGCCCGTTTTTAGCTGAACAATTGAAACATGTTTTTATGTTCGGGTTCTTGAAAATTAGGAAGTCATATTCAAGAGCAGCTTACAGGTTAAGTAACCGAATTTTAGAGCTAACTTCCGCTTCTGTAATTGCTGCTAGCCAGCATATTTATGGTTTTGTACCAACTACACAAAGCCAAATCCAGGTATGAGATAACGTAACCTTAACACAGTTTACGCATATATTTTTTATTTTACATACTTAAGTCCCATTACAGTGGGAATTTTATCTAATTAACATCATGAACAATAAATACATTGATCTGATAGATCAATCCTTTCACTTTCCACAAGACGAATTTAAACTTGAGGGTAAATCCTTGCGTTTCCATAATATCGACCTAATGAAATTGGTTGAGGAACATGGAGCTCCATTAAAATTCACCTATTTACCTCAAATTTCTAATAACATTCAGCGTGCAAAAATATGGTTTGCTGATGCGTTTAAGAAACACAATTATAAAGGCAAATACAATTATTGCTACTGTACAAAAAGCTCGCATTTTAAACACGTTTTAGATGAGGCATTAACTAATGATATTCATATTGAAACGTCTTCAGCTTTTGATATAGATATTGTTAAAGCCCTTAAAAAAGAGGGGAAAATAACAAACGAGACTTATGTGTTAAGTAATGGTTTTAAACGCGAAAAGTACATTACAAATATAGCTGAACTTATTAATGATGGCCATAAAAACTGTATCCCAATAATTGATAATTATGAAGAAATAGATTTATTATCAGAAGAGATAAACGGTAAGTTTCAAGTTGGAATTAGGATTGCTTCAGAAGAAGAACCAAAGTTTGAGTTCTATACATCGCGTTTAGGGATTGGTTATAAAAACATTGTGCCTTTTTACAAATCTCAAATTCAAACTAATAAAAAAGTTGAGCTAAAAATGTTACACTTTTTTATTAATACAGGCATAAGAGATAATGCGTATTACTGGAATGAGTTGCACAAATGTCTTAAGGTGTACACATCGCTTAAGAAAATTTGTCCATCATTAAATAGTCTAAATATTGGAGGTGGTTTTCCCATTAAGAACTCATTAGCTTTTGATTTTGATTATGCTTACATGGTAGATGAAATAGTAAACCAAATAAAATTGGTTTGTGAGGAAGAAGAAGTTGAAGTACCTAATATTTTTACCGAATTTGGAAGTTTTACAGTAGGCGAAAGCGGTGGCGCTATTTATAAAATACTTTACCAAAAGCAACAGAACGATCGTGAAAAATGGAACATGATTAACTCATCTTTCATTACAACATTACCAGATACTTGGGCTATTAACAAACGTTTTGTGATGTTGCCAATTAACCGTTGGAATGATAGTTACGAGCGTGTATTATTAGGAGGTTTAACTTGCGATAGCGATGATTATTACAACAGCGAGCAGCATGTTAATGCCATCTATTTACCAAAGTATAATAAAGACAAACCCTTATATATTGGCTTTTTTAACACTGGTGCTTACCAAGAAACCATTGGAGGTTTTGGCGGTTTACAACATTGTTTAATTCCAACACCAAAACATGTTTTAATTCAAAAAGACGAAGAAGGAAACTTAAGCACTCGAGTATTTGCGGAGCAGCAAAAGAGTGAAAATTTATTAGGCATTTTGGGTTATGAAACTGAGACAAAAGAACCTACAATAATTACGTCAAAAGAACTTTTAGAAAATAAAATTTAGAGTAAAAGATTATGAACAAACAAAATTACGCTGGTATTCCAGATGAGTTAGCAAAATTAGAAACAGCTAAAATTGTTCTAATTCCTGTACCTTATGATGGTACAAGTACTTGGCAAAAAGGCGCAGACAATGGTCCTGATGCTTTTTTAGATGCTTCTGCAAATATGGAACTTTATGATATTGAAACAGATTCTGAAGTTTACCAACAAGGTGTGTTTTTAGCAGATGCAGTAACAGAAAACGCGTCGCCAGAAGCTATGGTAGAAGCGGTTCATTTAGCAACAAAAAAATACATCAAGAAAAATAAATTTGTTACTGTTTTTGGTGGTGAACATTCTATTTCAATAGGTACCATTAGAGCATTCAATGAAATGTTTGAAGACTTAACTGTCTTACATATTGATGCACACGCAGATTTACGTGAAAGTTATGAAGGTTCTAAATGTAACCATGCTTGTGCAGTTTATGAAGCGAGCCAAACCACTAACTTAATTCAAGTAGGTATTCGTTCTATGGATATCATTGAAAAGACGGTAATGGACGAAGACAAAACATACTTTGCTCATGAAATGGCAGAAGATGATAGCTGGATGGATTCTGCAATTGATCAAATGACAGATAACGTATTTATTACATTCGATTTAGATGCGCTAGATCCTTCAATTATGCCAAGTACTGGTACACCAGAACCAGGAGGATTATTGTATTACGAAACTTTAGAATTCTTAAAACAAGTGTTTGAAGAAAAGAACGTGGTTGGTTTTGATATTGTTGAATTATGTCCGAATAAGAATGATAAATCCTCAGACTTCCTAGCAGCAAAATTGTACTACAAAATGTTGAGTTACAAATTTAAAGATCAAGACATCGAAGATATTTTTGAGAGTAATTTTAACGATGCAAATAACCAAGGAAATAAAAAATCTAAATTCCAATCAGAAGATGACTACTAATAAAGGCGAAATTTCAAAATTTATTGAAAAGTATTATTTACATTTTAATGCGGCTGCTTTAGTTGATGCAGCAAAAGGCTACGAAGACCAATTAAATTCTGGGGCAAAGATGTTGGTGTCTTTGGCTGGTGCTATGAGTACTGCGGAATTAGGAAAGATTTTTGCAGAAATGATTCGTAAAGACAAAGTGCAAATTGTGTCTTGTACAGGTGCAAATTTAGAAGAAGATATTATGAATTTGGTAGCGCATTCACATTACAAACGTGTACCAAATTATAGAGATTTAACACCTCAAGATGAGTGGGATTTATTAGAGAAGGGCTTAAACCGTGTTACAGATACTTGTATTCCAGAAGAGGAAGCATTTAGACGCATTCAAGAACATATCGTTAAAATTTGGAAAGAAGCTGAAGCTAAAGGCGAACGCTATTTACCACATGAGTATATGTACAAATTATTATTATCTGGTGTTTTAGAAGAGCATTACGAAATAGATTTAAAAGATTCTTGGATGTATGCTGCTGCAGAAAAAAACTTGCCTATTGTATGTCCTGGTTGGGAAGATAGCACCATGGGTAACATCTTTGCAAGCTACGTGCTTAAAGGCGAGTTAAAAGCAAGCACTATGAAATCTGGTATAGAATACATGACGTTTTTAGCAGATTGGTACACAGATAATTCTAAAGATGGTATAGGTTTCTTTCAGATTGGAGGCGGAATTGCAGGCGATTTTCCAATCTGTGTAGTGCCAATGTTATACCAAGATATGGAGCGAGAAGACACACCATTTTGGAGCTATTTTTGCCAGATTAGTGATAGTACAACAAGTTATGGCTCGTATTCTGGTGCAGTGCCAAACGAAAAAATAACTTGGGGAAAGCTAGATATTAATACGCCAAAGTTCATCATAGAAAGTGATGCTACCATTGTTGCACCATTAATTTTTGCTTATCTCTTGGATATGTAATCATGGACAATCAAAAGATTGATAATATTGAATTAAAGTTTCTAACGGTTGATGATTTTGAAGAATTAAAGTCAGCAACCTTAGAATCTTATGGAGGTGTTTTAGATTCTTACTGGAAAAAACATCACATAGAACGTTTAACTTCTATTTTTCCGCAAGGACAAGTGGTTATAAAAATTGATGGTAATATTGCAGGTTGTGCATTATCGCTTATTGTTGATTATGACAGTATAGATGATGAGCATACGTATGCAGATATTATAAAAGGAGATACGTTTAAAAAGCACGATGCCAATGGCGACGTACTTTACGGAATAGATGTATTTATTAAACCAGAATACAGAGGATTACGTTTAGGAAGACGTTTATATGATTACAGAAAAGAAATTTGCGAAACCCTTAATTTAAAAGGAATTGTTTTTGGAGGCCGAATGCCAAATTACCATAAGCATAAGCAGTTTACACCAAAAGAATATATTGAAAAAGTAAAGCGTAAAGAGATACATGATCCGGTTTTAAATTTTCAAATTTCTAATGATTTTCATCCTGTAAGAATATTAAAAGGGTATTTAGAAGGCGATACAGCATCAAATGAATATGCTGTTTTAATGGAATGGGATAATATTTATTATACAAAAAAAAGCAAGCGAGCTTCGGCTATAAAAACCATTGTGAGATTAGGGCTTATTCAATGGCAAATGCGTCCTTACAAAGATTTAGATGCGTTGATGCAGCAAGTAGAATATTTTGTAGATAGTGTGTCTGCTTATCGTTCAGATTTTGCAGTATTTCCTGAATTTTTTAATGCACCATTAATGGCAAAGTACAATCACTTGCACGAGCCACAAGCTATTAGAGAATTAGCAGGTTACACTAAGGTAATTGTTGAGAAAATGCAACAATTGTCTATTTCTTATAACATAAATATCATTACAGGAAGCATGCCAGAATTGGTAGATGATGTGTTGTATAATGTTGGCTATTTATGCAGAAGAGATGGAAGTTTAGAGCGCTATGAGAAAATTCATGTAACACCAGATGAAGCTAAAGTTTGGGGAATGCAACGCGGAAATGAGTTAAAAACGTTTGAAACTGATGCAGGCAAAATAGGCATTTTAATTTGCTATGATTCTGAGTTTCCAGAATTATCAAGGCTATTAGCAGATGAAGGCATGGACATTTTATTTGTTCCATTTTTAACAGATACGCAAAACGGTTATTCTAGAATACGTCTGTGTGCGCAGGCGAGAGCGGTAGAAAATGAGTGTTATGTTGCCATTGCAGGTAGCGTTGGTAATTTGCCAAATGTTAGTAATATGGATATTCAATATGCACAATCAGCTGTATTTACACCATGCGATTTTTCGTTTCCTAGTAATGGTATAAAAGCGGAAGCTACTACCAATACCGAAATGATTTTAGTTGCAGATGTGGACCTCAGTCTTTTAAGAGAATTACACGCTTTTGGAGCTGTAAAAAATTTAAAAGATAGAAGAAAAGATTTTTATGATGTTGTACGTGTAAGCAAATAAGTATTATATTTAAAAAAAATTAGCACTAGAAATTTTATTAAATAATGAAACCGAAAGACGCACATTTAAAGCGAGTTATCGTAGATTTTAAAAAATTAACACCAGAAATTTTAGCTCTTCTTGTTGAAAAATATCCTGATGGTTATGATGATGACCAGATTGTTTCATTTAAGAATGCTAAAAATGAAACTATTGAAGCTGTTGAGGTAACTACTGAAGATACTAAGTATTTAGTAAAAGTAAGTACTAAACTAGAGCAGACCATGGAGAATTACGATGAAGATGATTACGAAGATTTTGACGACGATGATCCAGATGCGGTTGTAGATCCAGAATTAGAACCTGGAGCTGAGGATGAAGATTTTGGATAAATCATAGTAGTCATATTGAGAATATTTTGTAATTTACTATATATTAAAATGTTATAAATTTTAAATGGTTGAATTATGGAAACATCATTTCATATCTCGTTACCATGTTTAAATGTAGAAGACACCAAGAACTTTTACATAAATAGCATTGGAGCTTCCTTAGGAAGAACAAATGAAAATTGGTTAGATATAAATCTATTTGGACATCAAATTACATTTATACAAGCCGAAAAATTTAATTTCAATAGTCCCAATTATGTGTTTGAAGGCAAATTATTGTCATCATTTCATTTTGGTGTTATAGTCAATGAAACCAGCTGGAAAGACTTATACGAAAAACTGATTCAACTAAATTTAAAAGTAGTTACTCACGCTACTTTTTTAGAGGATAAAATAGGTGAGCATTCATCTTTTTTTATAAAAGACCCTAATGATTATATGTTAGAGTTTAAAAGCTTTAAAAACTATAATGAGATGTTTAAAGCATAATGCTTAATTTAATATTTAATTAAACTAAAAAGTACTTCTACAATTGTAGCTACAGTAATTATAGCCTTAAGGTTATATTCTAAAAGCATTTGGGCTTGAGGTAGCAAATTCCCAAAACCACAAAGTAATTAAGTTATAGATACCACAATACTTGTAAAATATTGCGAGTTAGTGCTATATCTATATCTAAAATTTAAAACACAGGAATTTAAACAAGAATTTTAATTTTTTACCAAACATGAAAAACAAACAATTTATACTCGTTTTTATATGCTCTATCGTTGTATTTAGCGCAAATGCATTATTAGAGAAAAAAACTAAAACACAAGACAAAAGAAAAGTAACAGCAACAGCTACTTTTGATGGTTACGATGCTGAGGATGGCTATGCTTTTATAATACAAGAGGATGAAGATGATGCCGAAAGTGAGATAACAATGTTCTTTACAGAAATTTCAGAAACAGCTTTAAAAGCAGTAAACCTAAAGTCTGATGAAATGATAGGGAAACGTTTTCAAATTACATATGAAATAACTGAATACGAAGAAGAAGACGATAACGGTTATGTAGAAACCTTTGAAAGTTTTAAAATAATAGAAATAAAAAAGTTGAAATAAATCAGTTATAAGTTATTGAAGTTTAGAATGGACTGCTAGGGAACTGGCAGTCTTTTTTTTATAAGAACTTCCCATATAAATACTGCAAAAACGATGATATACTCTAACGCAACAATCCATAGATTTTCTTTAAAAATATCGTGAGCGTAGGCTTGGTAACTCAGTACAACCACTAAAGACCAAACCAATGGAAATTTATAATTGGTAAACACACTTAAAATTACTAAAGTTGCAATATACCAAGGATGAATCGTTGTCCCTAAAAATAAATATAGTGTGAGCACCAGTAACATGGAAGTTATCAGTTTTGGTAAACTGCTATTGTCTTTAAAGAATGTAAATCCTAATATAATTAGTATTGAAACGATGGGTAAAATCTTACCAATTATGGCAATTTCATTATAGCCAGTTATAGCATAGCCTATAGCTCTGGCGAGATAATAAAAGCTTGCATTAAATTCAAAATTTCCAAACCACAATCCTATTGTTTTAGTATAATTAGTTACAAATTCCATTGAAAAAAACGGAATAAAAAGCAGAATTATAGTGGTAATAACTATGGTGTAGAAAGCAACTAATTGTGGTAAATTTAGGTTTTTAATGGTGTCTAAAAACGTTATTGATTTACTCTGTTTATGAGATGTTTTAAAATGATTAAAAAACAAAGGCAACAACATCAACGGAATTAATTTTACCGAAATGGAACATGCTAAAACTACAGCTGCCCATTTCCATTTTCCTGATTGTAATAAATACAAACTCCAAATAAGGAAGAAAATCATAACACCTTCAAAATGAAGATTCCCTGTTAATTCTATTATTATAAAAGGATTTAAAATGTACCAGAAGATATTAGACGATGGTATTTTTAATTGTTCTAAAAGCTTTTTTCCAAAGTATAAGGTTCCAATGTCAGCAGCAATAATTATAAGTCTTAAACCGATAACTGAACTCAAAATACTTTGCCCAGGAAAAAGGTTTGCTATTACAAAACAGAGTTGATTAATTGGCGGATAATTTGTAAAATGCGACGCACTTAAACTTCCCATACCATTGAATAATTCTACTTGGTTGTTAAACCCAGTAATTACACCCATTTCCATTTGGTAATTTGGTGTTGATAGGTAAGGGTTGAAACCAGAAAGAATTATTTGACCATCCCAAATAAATCGATAAAAATCTTGTGATAAATTCGGAGTAGCAAATAGAAACAACAACCGAAATACAATAGAGAAGATTACTAAAAGCTTAAAATTAAACCCAGTGGTCTTTATAATTTTAAAAGCAAATACAAAGAGTGCAGCGTAGAGTAATATTAATTTAGTGGAATCTGAACGCACTAAATCATAGGCGAAAGCGACATAAAATAAACTACTTATAACAGAAAATAGGAGTGGAATTTTGTGATATTTCCAGAGCGCAATCACACTTTAGATGTCAGTGATTTAAAGAACACATAAGCAAAACCAATAAATAGCATTAAGTGAAAAGGAAACAAACCAAAATCACCACCTTGGTCACCCACAATAAAAGCACTGTACATTCCAAAAGCAAAATATAGCATTAGAATGCCTTCAATCACTACGTTAGGCGAAACTTTTTTACGCAGGTATTTATTGTTTTTCCAATTGTCTTTAAACTTTTTAATATTGAATTTAGGTGTACGTACAAATTCACTTTTCTTACCAATATGGCCTTCAATAACTGCTATAGAGTTATGAAGTGAAAAGCCCATAGCTATTGAAAAGAAGGTAAAGAACATACCAACGTAACTAAAGAATTTTTTAAATCCACTTCCATAAATACTTTTATACATAAACCAGTAACAAACAAAGAAAATAATGGTACTCATTACAAAGAAACTCATCACATAAAAGTAGTTTCTTAGGTGTGCGTATTCATTCTTTATATACAACATTGGTATACTCAAAATAGCAACTGTGAAAATGCTTAAAAACATGGAACTATTTAATAAATGAAGTAAGCCATGAACTTTTGTTTTGGCAGAAATATTATCAGATTTTATAACGCGCCAAAGCATTTTTCTAAAGTTTTCTGCACCACCTTTATTCCAACGGAATTGTTGAGAACGTGCAGCACTTATAACAATAGGTAATTCTGCAGGCGTTTCAACATCTTCTAGATATTTAAATTCCCAGTTTTTTAATTGAGCTCTATAACTTAAATCTAAATCTTCTGTAAGAGTGTCGCCTTCCCAATTTCCAGCATCGAGAATACATTCTTTTCGCCAAACACCAGCAGTACCATTAAAATTAATAAAGTGCCCTTTACTGTTTCTACCAACTTGCTCTAGTGTAAAATGTGCATCTAAAGCAAATGCTTGTATTCTAGTTAGTAAAGAATAATCCTTATTGATATGTCCCCAACGAGTTTGTACAACACCAATCTTTTCATTTTTAAAATAAGGAATTGTACGTTGTAGCCAATTAGGTTGTGGCAAAAAATCGGCGTCAAAAATGGCAATAAATTCGCCTTTAGCAATTTCTAAACCTTCTTTTAGTGCTCCAGCTTTAAAACCGCTACGGTCAGTTCTGGTAATATGTTTTATGTCTAATCCTGTTTTTGCAAGTTGCTCTATGTGAGTTTTTGTAGTTTCTACTGTTTCGTCGGTAGAATCATCTAAAACTTGAATTTCTAACTTGTCCTTTGGATATTGTAAAAGTGCAATATTATCTAACAAACGCTCCATAACATACATCTCGTTGAAAACGGGAAGTTGAATAGTAACGTAAGGAATTTCATCTGGATTAGAGAAATCAAATTTTACACAGTCTTCTCTATTTTTTTTAGAGGAAAGATAATTGTACAGCAAATTAAGTTGCGCTAATGCGTACATAAAGATGAGCACTATGGCAATAGTGTAAATTACAATAATTGTATACTGGAGGTAAATCACTTAAAACTATATTTAAAAATCCATGTCAAGATTTTTATGCCTGCAAAGATAGCACCTTTTATCGTTCCTGAAACTTTTGAGACACCAATTCTGTTTCTATAATTAACAGGTATTTCTCTGTAACTTAATTTTTGCTTTAAAACTTTTAGTTGCATCTCTACCGTCCAACCATACGTTTTGTCTTCCATTTTTAAACCTAAAAGTTTATCGTATTTTATGGCTCTAAAAGGACCTAAGTCTGTAAATGTTGATTTAAAAAGTAGTTTCATTAAGCTGGTAGCTAACCAATTGCCAAAAATTTGAGGTTGCGTCATGGAACCTTCTTCTCTCAATTCTTTAATTCTAGATCCAATAACAAAATCTATATTTTCTTCAATAATAGGTTGAATTATTTTGGTTAATTCTTCAGGATAATCACTGTAATCTCCATCTAAAAAAACAACTATATCTGGCTTGTTTTTTTGTTGAGAAATATATTCCATGCCTTTTAAGCAGGCAAAACCGTATCCTTTTTGGTTTTCAACTAAAACGGTTGCTCCTGCATTTTTTGCATTTATCTCTGTGTTATCGGTAGAATTGTTACTAACAACAATAATTTCATTAACTAGGTTGGGAATAGCTTTTATAACAAGAGGAATAGATTCTTCTTCATTATATGCCGGAATTATAACTTTTATATTGGGCATTATTTTAAATCTGATAGTTTATTGTCTCTTTTAAATGATTTTAAATCTGTCCATTCTTTCAGTTTTTTTCCTTTAGAATATTTTGAAGCAGCTATTAATTCTTCATTTTTATACATGAGGCAATATCCATTTTTTTTATTGTTAGTTAATTGACACTTGTGGTTAATTTTTTCATTTTTATCATAAAATAACCACCAACTATCTTTTTTGCCATTTATAAAATGACCTTCTGAGGTTTTTAAACCATTTTCGCTGTAAAATTGCCAATAGCTAGTGAGTTTTCCTAACTTATAATCACCAACTTTTTCAATTTGGCCGTTATTATAGAAAAATCGCCAATATCCTGTTTGTTTTCCATTTAAATATTGACCTTCATTGGCTAGTTTCCCATTGTTGAAATAGGTTTTCCAGTAGGAGGTTTTTTGATTGTCTTTGTAATGTCCTTTTTCTTTTAATCTTCCGTTTGGGAAATAAAATTTCCAATATTTAGATCGTTTGCCGTTATGATAATGGCCTTCTTCTAAAAGTCTATTGTTATAAAATGTTTTCCAATGATTTATTTTAAGTCCATTTTTAAAATAACCATAAGCCTCAATGTTTCCGTTTTTATCGTGAAAACTCCAAAATCCGTTTTCTTTTCCATTGAGAAAAGCACCTCGTTTTTCTAATTGACCATTGGTATGATAAAAGTACCAATAGTCAACTTTTAGATTGTTTTGAAGCCAACCTTTGGAACTAATTTTACCATTGTCATAGGTGTTTTTAATGTAGTTTTTTTGACCAAATGCCAAGGATGAAAAAAATAATAAAAATAGAAAAACACGCATTATTTCTGATTTACTAAATCCATTAAATCAACATCGTTACCTAATAAAATTTCTGTTGGGTTAATTCTTCCTTTCATGCTATCATTCTCTAGTTTAAGAACACCTCTTGGGCAAACAGCAGAACAAATACCACATCCAACACAGCTAGATCGTACAATGTTTTCACCTTTTTGAGCATAAGCACGTACGTCTATTCCCATCTCGCAACTGTTAGAACAGTTACCACAAGAAATACATTGTCCGCCGTTTGTTGTAATTCTAAATTTAGAAAACATACGTTGCTGAAATCCTAAAACGGCAGCCATTGGACAACCAAAACGGCACCAAGAACGATTTCCTAAAATAGGATAGAAACCAGTACCAATGACACCAGAAAAAATAGAGCCAATATAAATTCCATATGAAGATCTTAATACACTTGCTTTTACATAGAAAAGGTTTTCAGTTGTGCCAGTAAAATGCATCACTAGTAATACGGTAATTGCCACAAAGAAACCAATGGCTCCATATTTGGCATCTTTACCGAGTTCTTGTCTTTTAAAAAACATAACAGCGGCAAATACTAATGTTAAAAAGCCAATAACTAAAGCAATGAAAACATCTCTAGTAAGCCAAAAGTCATTTTTGTCATAGCCTAAATACGTATAAATCACTGCTGTTGTCATTAGTACAGAAAAGACAAGAACTGTATGTATTAACCAACGTTCTAATTTCCAAGCCGACATTTTTTTAGATGATAATTGTCTGAATGAATCTCCTGCAGTTTCCGCTAAACCACCACAGCCACAAACCCAAGAACAATACCAACGCTTGCCGTATTTGTATGTAAGAATTGGTGTAATGACAAATATGGATATGATACCAAACAGTAGTAGTGCTAGTCCTATATTACCGTTAGAAAGAAAGCCGTTAACAGACCATTCATCAAAAATATAATAATTAAGAGGCCAAATACTTTTAAGGTCGTAATAAGGTAAGTCGTTATTCATAACGTACATAAATTCTGGAATCAAAAAGGCAAAACCTAATTGAAAAAACATAACAGAAACGGTACGTAATTGTTGGTAACGATTATGTCTATATTTTAGAATGAATTTATAACCAAAAGCCAGTATAGCAACTGTGTAAAGTGTGCCATACACAAACCATTGGCTGGCGTTTCTGCCTCCCAATAGTTGACTCAATGGGTCAAATAAGCCAATTAAGCCTGAGTTAGCTTCACCATCTGAGCCTAATCCTAAATACTTTGGAAAGAAATAAAGAACGATATAAAATGTGGTTAAAATAATACCAACAATCCAACCCCAAATACCACGAGACGATATAGATTTAAACCAAACACCATCATTTTTTATACCTTCTAATTTGTTGAGGTAGGCATCTCTTGCATACACAACGATGCCAACAATAATTAAACCTAATGAAAGTGATAAGAAAATGGCTTTGTTAGGGAAATTAGTGTTAAATAAAGCTAAAACTAGAATGAATAAACCTACAATACCAACCGCTAAGGCTATTTTTTGTTTGTTTGATATATCTAAAGCATCAGGTTTAGCTAAAGACATACTATGATTTAATTTATGACTCATAATTAAGCGATTTGTAATTGATTGTTGTAGGCTTTTAAAATTTCGTTTTTAAATGTTGAATAAAACTCAGGATCAAAATTGGCTTCAGATAAATGATTTATTACATAATCTACATCGCGTTTTTCTGTTAACCAAGTATCAAAAGTTTCATGTCGCATTCTAATTCCAAAAGTGTTGATACCTAAAAATTCTTTAGTGTCTTTGTGGTAAGCTACGGTTATGCATTTAGTATCATCATTGTGTTTCCAATGAAAATGTTTTTCGTATTCTGGACGACCACGTTCTCCAAAAACCCAACCGTAGGTTTGATATTCAATATCTAAAAATTTAGCAGAGTTAAACCAATGACCTGGTTTGTATTCAATTTTATTTCCACAGATAGTTTGCGCTAAAGTTTCTCCCATCATTCTGCCTGTGTACCAAACGGCTTCAATTGGCCTTCGGTTGCCTATAGCTTCATGTTGTTCTGCACAATCACCAATAGCATAGACGTCTTTTATGTTCGTTTCTAAAAAACGATTCACTTTTACACCTCGTCCTAATTCAATTTCAGAATCTTTTAAGAAATCGATATTTGGTGTCACTCCAGCAGTTAATCCAACTACATTACAAGGAATTTCTTCTCCTGTTTCTTCAATTATTATAGACTTAACATAGCCGTTTTCGTCCGATTTAATTTCTTTCAAATTTGTAGAAAGTCTTAAATCTATATGGTGATTTTTAATATGTCTGTTAATCATTTTGCTTTCACCTTGAGGCAAAACACCATTCCAAAAACTATCTTCGCGTACTAAAAAGGTAACAGGAATATCTCTAGAATTCAACATTTCGGCTAATTCAATTCCTATTAAACCACCTCCAACAATTACAGCACGTTTACAGACCTCTTTATTAGGTGCATGTTTTTCAAGATTTTCTAAATCTTGTTTGTGGTACATACCCATAACACCATTTAAATCTTGTCCTGGCCAACCAAATTTGTTGGGTTTACTTCCTGTTGCAATAATCAATTTATCATATTGCATGGTGTCTCCTTCGGCAAAATGAAGTGTTTTAGATTTGGTTTCAACGTTTTTTACGTAACCTTTTTTAAGTTCAATTCTGTTCTTTTTCCAAAACCAATTTTCGTAAGGTTTGGTGTGTTCAAACTTCATGTGTCCCATATACACATACATTAATGCTGTACGTGAAAAGAAATAATCTGTTTCAGCCGAGATAATGGTGATTTTTTTATCGGATAGTTTTCGGATATGCCTGGCTAGTGTAACGCCAGAAATTCCGTTGCCTATTATAACGATGTGCTTCATGTTTTTGTGGTTGGTTAAATAGTCTGTCGAATTTAAAGGTAAGAACTTAAGAATTACTATTAATTTAGAAAGAATTTAAATAAAAGAGTTTTTGTAAGGTATCTGTTTTTTTTGAATGCTTTATTTTTTTAACACCTTGTAAGTGTTAACATTTATATACGACCTAGAGATTATTAAATTTTAAACTATCACTAAAATATTATGAAAGTATACCGTTTTTTAATTGCATTTTTAATCACTTTTAGTGTTAGTGCGCAAGACCTGAATTCATTTTTTACAGGGACAAATTCATTTTTAAATAAACACGTTTCTAAAGGGAAAGTTGATTACGCAAGTATACATAAGGACCAATCTGAATTAGATGAACTTTTAAAAATTGCGAATGGTATAACTGTTAAAGTTACAGATGCTAATAATTATAAAGCCTTTTGGATTAATGCCTATAATATTTCCGTAATTAAAGGTATAATAGATAATTACCCAACTAAATCTCCTTTAGATACAGCAGGTTTTTTTGATAAGACGACTTATGATTTAGCAGGCAAAGAAATTACACTAAACGATATAGAGCACAAATTATTAAGAGCAAAATTTAAAGATGCTCGTTTTCATTTTGTATTAGTTTGTGGTGCCGTTGGTTGTCCGCCGTTAATTGGTGAAGCTTATATGCCAAATACATTAGAAACACAGTTAGAAAGCCAAACGATTAAAGCTTTAAATGGTGATTTTTTAAAAGTGAATACAAAGAAAAAAAGGGTTGAGGCTTCCGAAATTATGAAGTGGTACAAAGAAGATTTTACCATGGATGGCTTAACAGAAATAGAGTTTATTAATAAATACAGAACAGAAAAAATTCCGGAGAATTACAAGCTTACTTATTTTGCGTATAACTGGAATTTGAACAAACAATAATTTAATACTAATCAACTAAAAAAAAGCAATGAAAAAAATTAGTTTAGCAGTCTTAGCAATGATGGTTACATTTCTAGGATTTACTCAAGAAGATGAAGACGTACAAAAAAGTGTTATACAAGAATATACACCTTCAAAATTATTAGATAAAGGGCAATGGGATATTAAGTGGTTTAATAATTTATATACCCAAACCGAAAGTACGTTTAGTGATGGAGAAGAACCTAGACAAACATTTTTTACGTCTACTGTAGATATTTTTACTGGTGTTTCAGAGAGTAGTAAATTTAATGTTGGATTGCTTTTAGAGTTTAGATCTAATGTTATTGCTGATAGAGATGCTTTAGACGTATTTTCTTTTGATGGCGAAACAGGTACAGGGCGTTCTGGTTTTACATCATTTGCACCAGCAATTAAGTTTAACCCTTTTAAAAATGTATCTAATTTTACGATTCAGACGGCATTTCATATTCCTTTAGTAGATAATGAGTCTGAAGATTTTTTACCTATAAATGATAATAATGGTGTCTTTTTAGATCAGAAAGGTTTTATTTTTCAGAATAGATTTTTCTATGATTATACGTTTCCAAGTGGTGATTGGCAAATTTTTACAGAGCTAAATACAGAGTATAATTTTGGTAAAAAAGAAGATAGCTTTGCAAACAATAGTCTTAATTTAACTCCAGGTGTTTTCTTAAGTTATTTTCCAAGTGAAAAGTTTACCGTTTTGGCATTAGCTCAACATTCTCAACGTATAGATACTGGCAATAATTTTGAACAAGATTTTACTGCAATTGGAGGTGGATTTAAATATCAACTCACAAAAGTGTTGAATATAGAAACGCTTTACACCAATTTTGTAAGAGGAAATAACACTGGTTTAGGCGAAACATTTAATATAGGTTTAAGAGCATTGTTTTAGGATTTGTATAAATTAGGAGACCAAAATATCCTTTATGAGTAGTTTTAAACGTCTTTTTTCCATGGTATTATTAGTTGTGCTCTCAGCTTGTAGAGGACGAGAAGACAAAATTAATGGTGTAAGTTTCGTTGCTTCTAGAGATGTAATTGATGCGTCTCATGTTAACCCAATAGTTGAAGTCAATGCCAATTTTGCTGCAGTAATGCCATTTGGGTTTATAAAAAACTTAGACCATCCAGACATTAATCACAATACAGATAGACAATGGTTTGGTGAGACAAAACCTGGTGCTAAACAGTATATAGAGGAACTTCGTAAAAAAAACATTAAAGTAATGATAAAGCCTCAAATATGGGTTTGGCGAGGTGAATTTACAGGACTTATTAAAATGTCTTCAGAAGAAAATTGGAAAATCTTAGAGGCCTCTTATTCTAATTTTATCTTAGAGTATGCCCAACTTGCTAAAGAGGTTAATGCAGAGATTTTATGTATTGGTACAGAACTAGAATTGTTTGTACAACATAGACCAGAGTATTGGAGAGCCCTTATTAAAGACATAAAAAATATTTACACAGGTAAACTTACTTATGCTGCAAATTGGGACGAGTTTAAGCGTACACCTTTTTGGGATCAGTTAGATTTTATTGGTGTTGATGCTTATTTCCCTGTAAGTGATAAAAAAACACCTTCTTATCAAGATTGTTTAGAGGGTTGGAAAATCCATAAACCTGTAATTGAGGAGTTAACTAACACCTATAACAAACCTATTTTGTTTACAGAATATGGCTATAGAAGTGTGGATTTTTCAGGAAGAGAACCTTGGGTTTCAGACATAGCAATGGATGTAGTTAATCTCGATGCTCAAGTAAATACAACTAAAGCATTATTTGAAACTTTTTGGAAAGAACCTTGGTTTGCAGGTGGTTTTATATGGAAATGGTTTCATAAACATCATGAGGTTGGAGGTAAAAACAATTCAAGATTTACACCACAAAACAAACCAGTAGAAGAGGTAATAAGAACGTATTATAAAAAGGATGATGAGTAAATTTAAGTACATTGTGGTAGCATTATTATTGTCGGCTTGTACAAGTGATGACACAGATACTTTAATTGAAAATTCTAATACGTTAACCAACTACTTGCAAGATAGAAGTGTTGAAAATGGAGCCGTAATTGCATGTGCTGGGAATACTGAAGATGATACGGTTAGTGTAGAAATTTTCTTTTATCCAGAAGAAGACGCTACTAATTATAGATTATATGAAACGAGTTCTACTGACGTAGATTCTAATGATTTTTTAAATTACAATCGGATATTTCTAAATGATGCTCCTGTTTTTAATGGGTATTTACGAAAATTTACAGGTGAATTTACTACAGAACGATGGTTTATTGTATCTTTTGAAAAAGATAATGAGATTAAATTGTCTAACCCAATTAGATTAAAAAATGAATCGCAACCGACCTTGTTTGCAAATGCTATAAGTATTAATCAACAACTGTCGCAAATGCCGCTCTTTAATTGGAATGTGAATTCGGAAATGAATAATGCTATATTTTTTCAAGTATTATCTACAATTAATAATGATTTAATTTCTGGAACTTATACCTATGAAAATCAATTTCAATATTACGATACGTCTAATGTGATTTTAAATATTACAAACGGAACGCCTCCAGATTTAGTTTTAGGTGACGATTACAAAATGACTATTATGGATGTGAGCGTTGATAATTGGATAAATGAAATATTTGTTTCGCAATTTACAGTAGAATGAATCGTATAATTACGTTGTTATTATTAAGTTTTTGCTGTTCTAGCTTTTCTCAGAATATGGTTGCTGACCTTAAAATCCAAGGTAATAAAAAGCTAAAATCTTCCTTTGTAAAGAAAATATCTAATATTAAGCCTGGTGTTGTATTAGATTCTTCAGTAATAGAAGAAGACATAAGACTTATTAAATTATTGCCCTCTGTTGCTCATGCGTACTATCAAGTTTTTCCTACTGAGGTTCCAACGCTATTTAATGTGTTTTATAATATAGAGGAGAACTTTACAATAATACCTTCCGCAAATATTTATACAACTAATAATGATGAATTTGCATACCGATTAGGGTTATATGAGTTTAATCTATTTGGACAGAATATGATTTTTGGTGGGTTTTACCAGAAAGACATTTATAGTTCTTATGCAGTTAATTTTAGAGCACCATATTTATTTAGTAGGTCTTTTGGTCTAGCTATTAATTATCAAGATTTAACAACTCAAGAACCTGTGTTTTTTAACAATAGTACCGCTGATTATAAATATAATAATGAATCATTTGAGGTTTTAGGGCTGTTTCAATTAAATTTTAATAATAGGTTTGAATTTGGTTTGAATTATTTTACCGAAGATTATGAATATAAATACGGTGCAACAGACCCTAACGTACCACAAGAATTGGTAGTAAAAAAAATGCTTTATAAACTTATATACGATTATAATAATCTTAATTATACTTATCAGTATATAGAAGGCTTTAGAAGTTTATTTAATTTTCAATATGTGCATTCTAGAGATGATGCACAGTTACCAGGTTTTTTAATTGGTTGGAATGATTTTTTATACTACAAACGATTTGGTAAAAATGGCAATTGGGCTAATAGAGTAAGATTAGGCTTGGCTACCAATAATAAGACACCTTTTGCACCATTTTCGGTAGATAATAATGTTAACTTAAGAGGTGTTGGTAATACTATTGATAGAGGTACAGGAGCTATTGTTATAAACACAGAGTATCGCCATACTATATATGAAAAAAACTGGTTTTCTTTGCAAGGTAATGCATTTTTAGATGCTGGTACATGGCGAAATCCTGGAGGTGATTTTGGTGACTTAGCTGATTCTAAAAATATCCGCGTTTATCCTGGTTTAGGACTTCGTTTTATTCATAAAAAAATATATAATGCCATATTTAGAATAGACTATGGTATTGGTGTAACACCAGATGCTACGCAAGGCTTAGTTTTTGGTATTGGGCAATATTTTTAGTTAAAAAATCTTAATTTCACCTAAATTTGATTACCAAATGCGAACATTAGCCATAGGAGATATTCATGGAGGCTTAAAGGCTTTAATTCAACTTTTAAAACGTGCCGAAGTTACCAAAGAAGATAATTTAATATTTCTTGGTGATTATGTAGATGGTTGGAGTGAGTCTGCTCAAGTTATTCAATATTTAATAGAACTTTCTGAAGTTAATAATTGTGTTTTTATAAAAGGAAATCATGATGCTTGGTGTGAGCCTTGGTTGGCTTCAGAATTTGTTAATGATGTTTGGTACAGTCATGGTGGAAAAGGAACCATAGAAAGCTATAACGGGTTTTCTAAAGCGCAGAAATTGAAACATCTCGATTTTTTTGAGTCCATGCCATTATATCATTTAGATAATGAACAACGCCTATTTGTTCATGCAGGTTTTACTTCTATGTATGGTGTAGAAAAAGAATATAATGCACAGATATTCTATTTTGATAGGACACTTTGGGAAATGGCATTGACGATGGACAATCGAATTAAGAAGGATTCGTCCTTATATCCAAATCGACTAAAACACTATTCAGAAATTTATATTGGTCACACACCAACGCTTAATTTTAAGAAAACAAAACCAATGCATGCCATTAATGTTTGGAATATTGATACAGGTGCCGCATTTACAGGTAAATTGTCTGCTATAGATATTGAAACTAAAGAAATCTTTCAGAGTGATGTTGTCAAAGATTTATATCCAAATGAATTAGGAAGAAACAAAGCGTAATTAACCTAAATGCTTTTTGTAGTAAAACAGCATATCATCCGCAGGTGCACCAAACATTTTCTTTATATAAATCGTCCAAAAATGATATTGTACTTTCCAAATGCCATGTTTATTATACATACGTGCTGAGGTTTTTAGCTTTTTATTAATGACAACAAATTCGTTTCTTGCGTACAGTTCGTTAATTAAAATATTGTCTTCGTAAATGATGTAATTTTCATCATAACCACCAATATCATCAAAAAGTGTTCGTGTTATAAACTGACTTTGGTCACCACCTCTACAAGCGCGCCAAGAAAATTGAGTTAACCAACTTGCTAAACGTAACCACCAATGATTACTGTCAAACTGCATTCTAAAACAACCGGCTTTATTTCCATTATTCACTTCATTAATAATCAGTTGGTCAAAATTTTTTGGTGGAAAAGAATCTGCATGGAGAAAATATAAGATGCTGCCATTGGCATGCTTTGCACCAAGATTCATTTGTTTCGCTCTTCCTTTTTCAGAATTAACCAATACAATTTTTGATTGATTTTGGGATGTTGAACTTGTTTTTGGGTTGATTACTTTAGCAGAACTTTCGAAATTTGTTTCTGTAGCTTCTTTATGAGACATCTCGCTTTCGCTCGATGTGACATCAAGTATTTTATTTACAACCTCTTGTGTCCCATCCGTACTTCCTCCATCAACAATAATTATTTCCGAAATATTTGAAGCCAATGTATTTTGATTAATATGGTGAATTAATTTACCAATAGTATCAGCTTCATTTAAAACAGGAATAATTATACTTATCATAGTTTACTTACGAAAAATGTTTTAGGTGAGTTTTTAATCATTCAAATTCCAGTTGTAATCTTTAAAGCTTTTTTTAGCTGAACTTGAAATGTTAACGTCAGCATATTGATTTAATAGATTTATTAAATCGCCATCTTGTTCAAAATCCTTTTTAAACCATTTAAAAATTTTAGACAATTTAATGTGGTCTTCGGTTAATTCATTTTTAGTAGAATCGTTTAAAAATTCTTTAGTTGCCGTTGTTAACTGTGTTTCTAAATTTGAAGCGGTAAAGGCTTCGTTCTGTAATTTAGGACACGAGATAGATGCACAAACTATGGCAAAATGAATACGAGGTTCGTCCATTTTTCTTAAAATCTTATGTTCAATATCATTAAGATTTTGCCATGTATCGCCAAATTGCCAAAGCCTTTGGTCCCAAGGGTCTTTAATGTCTTTAATGCTTTTTACAGGATAATGTCTAAGAATTAAATCTACAGTTAAGGCATTGTAAGCGTTAATCCAATAGGCTAATTTTTCGTCTTTAGTCCAAGTGTCATCAGGTACTGTTTCACTGAGATAATCGATATAGACGTCAAATTCTGATTCATTTTTTATGGCCTTATAATCAACATTACCAGATTCAGAAACATGCTTTTGCAATATCGTATTCCATCGGTTATGTATTACTTCCTTAAAGTTAGATAATTGTTTTGGTGGTTTTGGTGGTAACGGAATTAAATCTACTTCGGTGTCAACAAGCGTTTCATTTTTGGATTCTGGTACTTCTGTAATTGCAGTTAAATCTGCTTTGCTTGTTTCTTTTGTAGTCTTTTCAGAAGTATTGTTTTCTGTTTTAATCGTCTGCTTTTTTGTAGCGCAAGACATTATAAATAGTGATATAATTAAAGCAAAATGATATTTCATTGGTAGTAGTTTTAAACATCTGATTCTCTTTTTTTAGAGAATGCAGGATACAATTCTTGACTAATAAAATCCTTGGAAAATTCTTTAACGCCTTCAAAACCTAATTCAATATCTCTACCTGTTTGCGGTATATAATCGGTTTTAAAATTTAATTCTAAAGACTTAATGTTAGTCTAAAATTAACGCAAATTAATAATCCAACTGCATTATGTCTAACTGCATTAACATTTGGTTTTTTAGCCAAGGACATCTAGTTTCTTAAAGTCCAACTATTATAGGAATTTATAAGAATTTTATAAGGACTATATACTTTTATATATTAAAGTGTCTTTATCAATTCTTTAAACAACGTAATCATGTTTGGTTCTGCTTTTCCTGCCATGGCAATAATTTCAGCAATATCAACAGGTTTTAGATTTTCTGGGTTACACTCATCAGTTAAAACCGAAACAGCAGCCGCTTTTAAATTTAAATGGTTAGCCACAATAATTTCTGGTACTGTACTCATACCAACAGCATCAGCGCCAATAGTTTTTAGCATGCGATATTCTGCTCTTGTTTCTAATTGTGGTCCAACAACACTAGCATAAACACCTTTGTGTAAAGTGATGTTTTGTCCTTTAGCAATACTTTCAAATTTTGAGTTGATTTCAGCGTCATAAGGCGCACTCATATCTGTAAATCGTTCGCCTAATTCTGAAACGCCTTTAAAAGCTAAAGGCGAACCACCTTGTAAATTTATATGGTCGTCAATTAGCATTAATTCGCCTTTTTTGAAGTCTAAATTTACAGCTCCTGCAGCATTAGAGACCAATAAAGTCTTAATGCCTAATTTTTCCATTATTCTTACAGGAAAAGTAACATCTTGCAACGTGTAACCTTCATAAATATGAAAACGGCCTTGCATCACAACGATTTTCTTACCTTCTAGAATACCATAAATAAGTTTGCCTTTATGAAACTCTACAGTTGCCGTTGGAAAATTAGGAATGTGGTTATAACTTGCTTCGGCAATGATTTCAATTTCATTAATTAATTGTCCTAAACCAGTACCAAGAATGATACCTATTTCAGGATTTTCAAAACCTTTGCTTTGTAAATATTCAGTGCTTTCTGTTATAAATTTAATCATTGAGTTGTTGTATTTTTTCTTGAAGTTTTAAGTTAGATTTATAAAAATCTGAAGCAATTAAATCTTCAAAAGTGTCTATATCATTTAAAGTGTCTAAGGTACTAACTGAAACGTTATTTTTGTGTAACTCTTGTAAAGTTTCTGTTAATAAATTGGGTTGACTCCAAGGTTTGTCTGTAAAGATTGTTGTGTTGGGTTGTGATAAGCCTACCAAATAATAACCACCATCTTCTGCTGGTCCAAAAACAACATCGCTAGTCTCTAAAGCGTCGATGCCTTTAGAAATATGAGAAGCATTAATGTCTGGTAAATCTGAACCAATTAAAACAATTTTTTTATAGCCAGCTTTAAAGCCGTCTATAAATGCATTGTTCATGCGCTCACCTAAATCCGTTCCGTTTTGTACGGTTTTAAAATCGTTTGGCCATTGAGAATCAACCACAGAAGTAGAAAAATAAATACGTTTATCAAACGCTAATGCTTGTGTTGCTTTTTCTGTGATTTTAACCAATTCGGTATAGACCTCAAAAGCGCCAAAATCGCCAATAGTTTTTGCAAGTCTTGTTTTTACAGTTCCTAGTTTAATGTTTTTTACAAACACAATTACAAGTGCATCAGTCATATATTTTATTTCCTTTTGTCAGCCATTTACTCCATTCTTTAGAAAATGCGTGAACATCATCTGTTTCGCCTTCTGTATTGTAAATTGTGAAGTCGTTATTTTTCCATTCAAAAATACCACCAAATAAATTAAAAACATTGGTGTAACCAGCCTTTTTAAGCTGTTCTGCAACGTCTTCTGAGCGAATACCAAGCGAACAATACACTACTATGGTTGCCGATTTATCTGGAAGTAATTCCGTAGTTGTTTCTAAATTAAATTCGTCATAACCAACACAAATAGCATCTTCCAAATGACTCACATTAAATTCTGAAAGTTCTCTTGCATCCAATAAAATAGCATCGGTTTTTGGCATTGCCAATTCGTCAACTGAGATATAAGGAACGCTTTCTTCGTTATGTTTTTTTAGTAGCTTTTTTATACTACTTTGACTATGTCCTGCAATGCCTAGAAGCAGAAATGAGAGTAAAATAAAATTCTTCATAAGGGTTTAGTATAATTTGTTTGTCCAACCTTACAGTAATATAGGTTTTCCTTGTAATTGTTTTTCTGTTTCTGGTAATATTTCCATGTTATCCCAAATACCAGTAACTATGGTTTTTGCATAAGATTCTGGTAGTAATCCGTTTAACATCAGTTGATTTGTACGTGTATAATCGTAATCTAATTTACGGAAATTTACGGTAGTCAATGGTTTTGAATCGTCTAAAATAGCATACCAAACGTAAGGATTTCCGTCGTTTGCAGGCATACCAATAACACCAGGATTAACCCAAAGTTTATCATCTTGTTGGTCTAAAAACGGTAAACCACAATGGCCAGCAATTATCATATCGCTTTTTGCAGCTTCAAAATTTTCAGCTTTTATTGACCAATCTGTTGATTTAAATATAAATTCTGAAACATTAAAATAAGAACCATGAACCACAGAAACAGTTTTATTACTTAGAGTGAATTTAATATGGTCTGGAAGTGTTTCAAGATAATTTAAAGAATCTTGTGATAATTTGCTCTTAGCATAAGGATACCATTGTTGCGAAAAATTATCGCATCGTGAGCCTACTCTAAAATCGCAACCACAATCATCTTCATCATCGCGCAGTTGTATTTCTACATTGCCGACAATGCTTTTTGCCTTCCACGTTTTAAACGTTTGCAGTGTTTCTTCTGGCTGCGCGCAATACCCAATAATGTCGCCTGTACAAATACAGTTTTCTGGTGGAATACCTTCCGCTTCTGCCACAGCAATTAAGGCTTCAAGCGCTTGAAGATTACTGTAAACACCACCAAAAAGTAGCACTTTGCCAGAGAGTTTACCAATATCATTTATTTTTTTATTCATATTATTTCCCACTAAAGAGGAAGTCTTATTGATTTGATTTCAACCATCTCGGTATGAAATATAAAATATTACAACTAAAAATGCCCCAAATATTGACCCAAAGCAAGTCGGCATATTTTCCTTCTGTAAAAATTAAGGCTTCAGGAAATACATTAAATACCAATAAGAATCCAAATACCAATCCTGTGATGATGCTAAGATAAAAACTGATTTTTGGGACTTTCATTTTCCAAAATAAAAAGATAGGTGTTAAGCCAATAACCATGGTTCCCGAAATAGTTGTTGCAGATAAAATTTCGGCATTTAAAAATATGGGTAGGGTTCCTAAAATGGCAATGGTTGCCATGGACACTCGCCCAAAAGTGAGGTCTTTTACCATGCCTAAATCAACTGCTAATAATTTGGAAAAGGATGAAAATGTAGAGTCTAAGGTTGAAGCTGCAGAAGTTATCATTATAAAATTAATGACTAATAGAATGATAACACCAAACGCTTTACCAACTTGAACTGCTGCCTGACCAGTAAAGCCTTGCGTTTGTGCATAAACACCAATAATACTAAATAAAATAATGCAAATAGCACCTAATAAACTTGCCCACAAAAAGCTTTTGCGCGTGACTTTTGGCGAACTTATAAAAGCTCTATCTGTTAAAACTGGGTCGTGAAACGGATAACTAAACGATTGAATAATAGCTGCAAAAAACAGATTTAAACCCAACTCAAAACTCCATGTGCCTGAAGACGTAACATCGCTGACGGTAAAGGATTCTACTGAGAAGATTTTCCAAAGAATGACTAACAATAAAATACTAAATAATACCATTTGAATTACATCTGTAAAAATAGAACTACTCAATCCGCCTTTAATCGCATAGGCTAAGGTTAGAGCGGTAAAAACAATAATGGCTTTGTAGTAGGCTGAACTGCCAATGTCTCCAAAATAACTACCAATAACCATGGTGTTACTCCAAACTTCATTAAACAAACGAATGGCAATTAAAATTGAAAATAAAGCCATGGCGCCTTTGCCAAATTTGCTCGTCAGGAATTCGTGAATACTCTTAAAACCACCAACAGTTCTAATTTTATAAATCAATAAACCAGCAACTGCAAAAGACAAATAGTAACCAGCATAAGCCACACCACCAACAATACCAAAGCTTAAGCCTAAATTTGCTGCATTGGTAATACTCTTGGCAAAAATCCAAGAAATAATAAGGCTACCAGTAAGCACCAAAGCATTTGGCGCTTTTCTTTTATGAACGGCCTTAAAAAATTGGTCGGTAGTTTTAGCTAATGGCGAAAGCACAAAGAGCAAAACACTCGATGCGATTATTAAAAGCCATTGCCAGTCAATTATATCCATACGTTTTTATTCATTCCACCACACTGGAACATTTATACTATTGTTGTCGGTTGCAGATGCAGCAACACTATAATTTTCAAAATTTAAAGCTTCTTCTTCCGCAGGATATGGCATTCTTACTGGAATGATATCATTATTTAAACTCGCAGAAATAGTTTGTAATTCTGGGAAACCTGTTCTTCTGTATTCTATCCAACCTTCATAACCATTAATCACATTTGCAATCCATTTTTGAGTCAAAATTTGCTCTATTGGATTTGATCCAAAAGCATTGTAAGCTGCAGGACCAGCTAAATAATCGGCTGGTAATTCCGTGTTCCAATACTCAAATGCTAAAATAACACCATTATTGTATAAGGTTTGTGCATCTGCCGAAATTATGTTTCTGGCAGCCGCTTCTGCTAAAGCAAATTGCACTTCCCAAGCGGTAATAAAATTAGCGTCTAATGTGGATGTGTCTTCTCTAAAAGCTGTGCTTGCTAACGAATAATCGGCTAAGGCAATAGACGTGGAAGACGCGTCAATTCCATTTAATAATCCGTTATATTCATTTGTGGTTGAATTAGAAAATGGACGAAATAAACTCGAAATTCTAGTGTCGTTTAAATTTATTAAGATGTCTTCCATAGTTTCTGATAATACAAAGTTGTTGAAATCGCCAATTCGTAATTGTGCTAATCTAAAACTATTTGGGTCTGTATTGGTAAAATTGAAAATAGCATTCTCACTGTTTGAAGTGATATAATTGCCTTCATCATATAAGGTTTGCATTGAGCTTGAAACATCTACTTTATCTGAAATACGAAGCAAATGTTTAACTTTTAAGGCATTTGCAAACTTTATCCAAGCGTCCAAATCGCCATTAAATAAAATATCGCCTTCTAGTGGAATAGCATCTGAATAGGCTTCAATGGCTGCAATGCCTTTGTCTAGATTATCTAAAATACCGTTGTCGTTAAGGTAAATATCTTCCTGTAAATCATAAGTTGGTGTTACAGAACCTTCAACTCCATTAAAGGCTTCAAAATAAGGCACGTCTCCAAATAAATCAGTTAAACCAGCTGTCATATAGGCTTTTAAAATTAACGCAGGGCCTTCATAAACCGCAAAAGTCTCAACAGTTCTTGATTGGTTTAAAATGATTTCATTATCTCTTAAATTGGTATAAAATATAGGCCAAGGATTACCACCTAATTGTGGCGATTTTAAAGCATGCCTATCAAATAAATTAAAATCTAAAGCGGTTCTGTGTTGCGCTAATAAATCGCCAGCCACAAAACCTTCGTAGCTCATATTTTCGCCAAAATCGTAAATAACTTGTCTCAGTAACAAACTCGGTTGTACCGAACTTGGCGAGTTAGGATTGGTGTTGATGTCTTCAAAATCTTTGGTGCAGCTTGTTGTAAAAATTAAGCTTAAAATTGAAATGGTATATATGATTTTTTTCATCTTAATATTTTAGAAATTAAATCCGGCTTTAAAACCAATGCTTCGTGTTGTGGCATAACTCATATCTTCAACACCACTCACAAACCCGTTGCCTTGCACGGCTAATTGTTCTGGGTCAAAATGTGGGTTTTCAGTAATGGCAAATAAATTATTTCCGACTAAAGACAGGTTTAAATCTGCACCTTCTTTTAAGCCTAAAAAGCCATCTTTAAAATTAAAGGTGTAACCAATGGCACATTGACGAAGTTTTAAAAACGACGCGTCGTACACATTGTTTTCTTCGTGGTTTCTGTCGTAAAATTGTCTGTAATAACTTTCTGCTGCAATAGCAACCGTATTTGCTGCACCAGTATTAACGTTGACTCCTTGAGCGACAATGCCGTCCTCTGGTCTGTAATTAGTTTCGGCCAATTGACCACCAACATTTCCTAAAGCGCGTGTTCTAGAAACGACTTCGCCACCTTGTCGCCAATCGAATAAAAAGCTTAGGTTCCAACTTTTGTAGTTGAAATTATTGCGCCAACCTAATGTGAAATCTGGATTGTAATTTCCTAGCTTTTTCAAATTGTCATCCGCAATGTAATTCCCGTTATCATCAATTAGAAACTGACCGTTTTCGTTTTTCTGATAGCCTGTGCCGTAAAAATCGCCAACGCGTCCGCCTTCTTCCACTTGAAACCAAACGGTTTGATTAGAACTATCGTAAATTCTACTGTACGCGAGCGTTAATCGTCCATCAGATTGTGGTAAATCTTTAATGACTGAACGGTTTGTGGCAAAATTAAACGTGGTGATCCAATTAAAATTATCCGTTTGTATTGGTGTAATGCCTAAAATGATTTCTACACCTTGTGTATTCACTTTGCCGCCATTTACCACTTGCTGACTGTAACCAGAAGAAATAGCCACAGGTAACGAAATGATTTGGTCTTCGGTATTGGCATTGTAATACGTGAAATCTAAACGTAATTTGTTATCCAAAAATCGTAAATCGGTACCAAATTCATAAGAGGTGGTACGTTCTGGTTTTAAATTCGCATTAGGAATAAAATCTTGGTTGCTAAACGTGGGTTCGCTATTGTAAGGCGTTTGTGAAACAAAAGCGCCAGAGGTTTGGTAAGCACTGGTATCATTTCCTACTTGTGCCACACTTGCTCTTAACTTCGCAAATGAAAATATACTCGGTAATTCCGTAACGTTAGAGAGAATAAAACTTGAAGACACAGAAGGGTAGAAGAACGATGTGCCATCTACCGAAAATGGTGTTGCTAAAGCACTAGACCAATCGTTTCTGCCAGTAATATCTAAAAATAAAAAGTCTTTATAACCGAATTTTGTAATGCCGTAAAATGAATTGATGCGTTTTTTACTTTCAAATTGAAACGTTTCAATGGGCGAAGCTGCATTATTAAGATTGTAAATTCCTGGTTGTGCCAAACTCACGGTTTGCGACTGATTTGTGGTTGCGGTTTGGTTGAGTCTATTGCCACCTAAAAACACATCCACCGAAAAGTCATTAAATTGATTTTTATAGTTGATTAAAAAATCAGTATTCATTTCTCTAAACATCACATCATGCTCTGCGTAAGCACCATTACTAAAACGGTTGCTACTGTAAGCACGTCTTAATTGACGCTTTTCTGTACTGTAATCCATACCTGTTCTTAAGGAAATACTTAGGTTTTTGGCTAATTCTTGTGTCATAGAAATATTACCAAAAATTCGGTCGCGATTAAATGAATTGGTGTTTTCGTTTAATATGAAATACGGATTATCAAAAAAGGTATAATTAAAAGAATATTGTTGTGTGCCTTCTAAACTAGGCTGCCAATAATCCTTTAAACTTTCAATATTTAAAGAACGTGGTCCCCAAGCCACAAGCGAATAATTAGCATTTTCGCTTCCGTAACCATTAGAAGGTCGGTTGTCGCTACTAGAATTTATATAACTAATAGATGCGTTGATTTCAGTCTTTTCACTTGGATTAAAATTTAATTTAGCCGCAACGGTTTGTCGGTCTAAATTAACACCAGGAATAATAGATTCACTTCTTAAATCTGTAAAAGATAAGCGGTAATTTCCGGTATCAAATCCATTAGATATTGAAATGTTATTAATGGTTGTGGTTCCAGTTTGATAGAAATCTTTTAAATTATCTGGATGAGAAACAAAAGGCGTCGCAGTAATGTCTATGCCATTATAAAGTGCCGTGTCGCCACCTCTTACAACAGAACCGTTTGCTAATTGCACAGGACTATCAAATTGCGGAATAAGTAAACCAGTATCTAAACGCGGTCCCCAAGAATAGGTAATATTATCGTTGATGCCACCACCAAGACCATCAACATATGCAAATTGGCCGGAATTTCCCTGACCATAAGAATTTTGAAAATCTGGTAATCTAAACGCTGAATCCACAAACAATGATGTGTTAATACTAATGCCTAAGCCTCTTTGGTTACTACCATTTTTAGTATCTATAACAATAACACCATTTGAGGCTCTTGTGCCATACAAAGCTGCAGCACTTGGTCCTTTTAAAACGTTAACAGACGCAATATCATCTGGATTGACTTCCATGCCACCATTACCAAAATCAATTTCTTGAAATCCAGCAGCAGCTTCATTAGTAAAATTAAAAACTGTTTCGTTATTTATAGGTACACCATCTACCACAAACAAAGGATTGTTATTAGAAAAAGACGCTTCGCCTCTAATGGTAATTTTAGAAGACGACCCAACACCTGTTGCACCTTGTATAACGGTTACACCAGCTAGTTTGCCTTGTAGGTTGTCTAAAAAATTGATGGTTTTTACCTCGTTTAAATTTTTTGAGGAAATCGCTTGAACCGCATAACCTAATTCTTTGGTGTCGCGTTCTAAACCTAAAGCTGTAATTACCACTTCATCTAAAGCTGCAGAATCTTCTTCTAAAGCAATATTAATTAGGGTTTGGTCGCCAATCACAATAGTTTGAGATGTAAAACCTAAAAACGAAAATGTAAGTGTATCTGCGTTAGATGAAACCACAATACTGTATGTGCCATCATCATTTGTTGTAGTGCCTAAACCTGTGTTTGATGTAATGTTTACAAAGGGCAAAGGTGTTGCAGAAACTGCATCTGTGACGGTTCCGGTAATTGTAATTTGAGCATTACTGAAAAAGCATAAGCATAGCAGTAAGCTTGTGTAAATGTGCTTCATATTAAGACCACAAAACGTGGCGATTTTTTTTTGAGATGTTTTAGTTGGAATGAAAAAATCGTGGGAATTAGAACAATTTAAATTCCCGTTTTAAATATGAAGTAAAATAGGCGAGCCTTTATTATAGTGTTTTTTGAAAACCGTTTTACCATGAAAAACAGTAGTAAAACTAGAGTGTGTTTGAATGGCTTTCCGAAGCTTTAAGAGTAGCTTTTTAATCTTAATAGCTAAAGGTTTGAAACTTTCTAAGATGATTTCAAAATCGGAAGCATCATCGATATCTGATAGGGTTTCAAGATAAGTTGTTTTTATATGTTGCTGTTGTAATTCAGCATTTAAACAATGACGAAGTTGTTTGGTTTGCCAAGGTAAATTCTGAATTTTAGTGGTATTAAAATGTGTTTGCTTGAAACCCATTAAATAAAAACCACCATCCGTTGAAGGTCCTAAAACAACATCAGAATGATTTAATTGGTCCTTTGCCTTTAATATATGATTGGCTGTAAGATGCGGTATATCATTACCAAGTGTAATAACTTGTTTGAAACCTTTATTGTAAATTGTAGCAATAGCATTTGTAAAACGCTCGCCAAAGGTGTTTCCTATTTGTTCTTTTTCAGAATAATGAAAATAAGGTAAACCTGTTTTTTTAACCGTTTTTATCGTTTCCGTATTAAGCAATTCAAAAAAATCAGCAGAAGAATGGGATGTAGACATCAATTCTTTTTCTGCAGAATTTGCAAAGATTAATATGGCGGTTTGGTTATTCATATGTCATTCCTGCGAAGGCAGAAATCTTATAATTTTGGTTTCGTAATTTTTAGATTCCTGCTTTCACAGGAATTGGGTTAAGCAACAACACCTTGACAGCTGCTTCCTGCACCAGCAGTACAACCGTAACAATGTTGCGAAATGACGATGTTTCGTCCTTCTAATAATTCTTCATTAAATTCTGAAATATGCTTAGACTTACTATTTACAGGCAATTCTAACATCTGGTTAAAATCACAATCAAATAAATAACCATCCCAACTAATAGAAATGGTGTTGGTACACATTACATTTTCTACAGCAGCAGGATTGTAGGCTTCAACCAAAGAATACATATAATCTTCGTAATTTTCTGAAGCAATAAGGAAATCTAAAAATCGCGCAATTGGTAAATTAGTAATGGCAAATAAATTGTGAAATTCAATACCGAAATCTTCCATCAAAGCTTTTTTGAAATCTTTTTCCATAGCCGCTTGGTCTCCTGGTAAAAATGCACCAGACGGATTGTAAACTAAGTCGAGACGTAAATCACTTCCTGGCATACCATAACCTACGGCATTTAATTCTTGCAAGGCTTTAATTGATTTATCAAAAACACCATCGCCTCGTTGTTTGTCTGTTTTTCCACGCGTCCAGTGAGGCATAGAACTTACGACGTGTATATTGTGTTTTTTAAAAAACTCAGGTAAATCGTAATATTTTTTATTCGCTCTAATGATGGTAAGGTTAGAACGCACAATGAAATCTTTAATTCCGGCTTTAGCAGCTTCTTCTACAAACCACCTAAAATCTGGATTCATTTCTGGTGCACCACCTGTTAAATCCAAAGTATGTGCGCCTGTATTTTTAATCACCTCAAGACATTGTCTCATGGTATCTCTGGTCATTATTTCCTTACGGTCTGGACCAGCATCTACGTGGCAATGGTCGCAAACTTGGTTGCACATGTAGCCAACATTGATTTGTAGAATTTCAAGCTTTTTTGCTTTTAAGGGAAATTGACTCGTTTCAGAAATCTTAGTTTTAAACGTTGGTAATTCTCCATTTTGAAAAATACCATTAGAGAGAATTTCTAATTGCTTGTTGCTTTGTGCTAAATCGCTTCCTTGCTTTTTTAGGGATTTTGTTGCTGTCGCCATTAATCTATTTCGGGTTTTGTAAGCTTGCTAATTAATCAAGTGCTAGTTTTTCCCTTTTGGGGAAATTAAAAGGGGCTTTTTTTACCCATCTAATTTATTTACTTTATTCATCATTTGCACACCATGTACTAAGGTTGCACCACTTTTAATAGCAGCACCAACATGTATGGCTTCCATCATTTCTTCTTTGGTTACACCTCTTTGAAGCGAATCTTTTGTATACGCATCAATGCAATAAGGACATTGTTCTGTATGCGCTACAGCTAAAGCAATCAATGATTTTTCACGAGCGGTAAGTGCGCCTTCTTCAAAAACTTTTCCGTAATAGTCAAAGAATTTGTTTCCAAGTTCTTCGCTCCATTCTGTGATTTTTCCAAATTTGCGTAAATCTGCTGCGTCGTAATATGGTTTAGACATAATGTATTTTTTAAGATTTGAATCAAAAATTGTTTTGTCGAAATGATTTCAAAGACTTAACAAAATTTGAAATTAATTTTATCAATTAGTATTTTGTTAGTTGCGGTAAGGAATATTCAGTGATTTGAATCACATCATTTTTTCTAACCGTTTTATCTAAAAAGTAGAAAATATCATCTAAATCATTACTGTTAACCGAAGCGACTTCATGAGCGCCTCCTTTTACAATGTTGAAATAATATGGTGTTTCTAATTCTTCAAGTTTTTTTACGATGGTATTTGGGCCATCTAATATCATATAACCAGCTTTATTGGGTTGGCAATTGTGATGTGGTGCTGTACCAAAAGGTACTGTAGTATCGTTTGTGCCATGGAAAAATACAGTAGGTATAGCGTTAGTAGTCGTAATGTCTTCGCTATTTAGAATGGCACCAGAAAAAGAAATAGCAGCAGCATATTTTATAGTGTTGTAATCGGTATCGTTTGACAAGAAAAACCGTTTCATAAAAACAGTATGTAGAATAATTTCTGCGCCTGCGCTGCTTCCTGCTGCAATTATCTTGCTAGTATCTACTTGTAATGTGTTACTATTATCATATATGAATTGAGTAGCATCTAAAAAATCTAGAACACCTTGATTAAAGGTAAAGAGTTTATCTTCTTTAGAGCATTTACAGCCAAAACCGGTTTTGGTGCCTCTTCTTAATAAACGGTATGAAATGGAAATGCCAATGTAGTTTTTAGAAGTGGCAAAGTTGGCCATATTTGTTTCGTCTGTACCAGCACGACTTCCTCCAGAAAATCCGCCACCATGCATCCAAACCACAACAGGTAAACTGTCTGTTTTTTTTATGTTTTCTGGCGTGTAAACATCCATTTTGAGGGTATCTAAACCTTTAATGGCATAGGTGTACGTTTGTACTTTTTGAGCAGAACTAAAGAAAAAGGATAAAATAAAAATGACTATGAATAGGTGTTTCATAAAATCAAATTTAAGCTAAAAAAACCTAAAATCTTGAACTATTTATTATGTACTTAATAGAAAGGTTAAACTGAATAATTGATAAAAGGAATAAGATTTATTAGTTTAATTATTTAAAATAAATTCATCAAACAAGAGTTGCTCTCGTTGCTTGTCTTTTGGCATTTCTATTAACTGTAAATCACTCATGCCACGAGGAGAATAGAAATAAGTTTTCCAAATGGGTTTGTGTTTTATAAAGATATGATGTTCTCCAAACTCATCATCAGAGTATACACCTATCCAAAATTAAAAAAGGATTAGAATTGAACATATCATCAATACTAATCCTAATTTTTTATTCAATTTAGACCTGTTCAAATTAATATTCGGTCTTATCTACTTTTTTTGTCCATTCATTAAATGGCTCTAATGCAATCTCTCTAGCTAATTGCTGAAAAGGAATGCTTCTTTTTTCGTAAGGTAACGGGATTTCTTTATAGATAAATTCGTCATCAAAACCGATTTTAGCAGCATCTACTTGGTTGCTTCCATAGTAAACTTTGTCTGGTCTTGCCCAATAAATAGCGCCCAAACACATTGGGCAAGGCTCGCACGAGGTGTAAATTTCACAACCCTCTAATTGAAAAGAATCTAGATTTTTACATGCATCTCTAATGGCTGTAACCTCAGCATGTGCTGTTGGGTCGTTAGTAGATGTTACTTTGTTATTTCCGCGTCCTATAATTTTTCCATCTTTAACAACAACGCAACCAAAAGGTCCACCTTCATTGTTATTCATTCCTTTTAAAGCTGCATTTACAGCTTCTTTCATAAATTGTTCTTTATTATTACACATTAAATGTTATTTTAATTATAGTTTATTATCGACAAAGGTCTAACGAGCTAATATACTATTTTTAAAAATTAATCTTTGCATTAAATCCATCAAGAGAGAAAAAACAAAAAAGCCCAAACATGAGTTTGAGCTTTTCCGTTAGTTTATTTATCTGTTACTATGCAATTCTTACTTCTAAATTATTATTCGTTTTTAATTCTCTTTTAAAAATGGGTTTTAAAAAACGTTCTAATTGGTCAAATTCAATTAGAAAGGCATCATGGCCATGGATGGATTTAATTTCATGAATATTAACATTGTCTTTTACGCTTTTTAAATCTACATAATTATTCCAGTTTTCTTCAGCCTTAAAAAACAAATCTGAATTTATAGTGATTATATGTATGTCTGAAGAAATCGTTGATGCCACTTCTATAAAATCCTTATGATTTTCAGTAATATCTATAGTTTTTAAAACTTGATTCATCATTTTGTAAGCAGATAAATTAAAACGTTTGTTTAAACTATCACCATGATAATTGAGCCAAGATTCTACATTATAGAGTTTGTCTTCTTTTTTAGTTCTTCCAAATTTTTGTGCGAGTGATTCAGGCGTTCGATATAACGTCATTGCATGCATTCTGGCATCGGCTAAAGGCTGACTAGAGTTGTTTAAAATGGCATCTTGAATATGACAATTAGCGATTATCCAGTCTGTAGATTTCCAATCGGTTGCAATTGGAATTAAGTGTTTAATTAAATTAGGTTTTATTACAGCTAATTCCCAAGCTAATCCGCCACCAACTGAGCCACCAATAACGGCAAATAATTGTTCTATTTTTAATTGCTCTAAAGCAATTGCCATTAGTTTAGCGACATCTTTTGCCGTAAAATTTTTATAATCTTGTATTAAATTTTCAGGGTTATTATCAAACCCATTTCCCGGAATATTGAATGCTATAATGGTATAAGTGTTAGTATCAATACATTTATTTTCTCCGATTAAATCATTCCACCAACCGTCTTCTCCAATAACATTAGAATTTCCTGTTAAAGCATGGTTTACTAAAACAAAAGGAGCAGTATGAATCGTTTTTCCAAATGTTTGATAAGACAAATTAATTGTATGTGTCTTACCAGAAATGGTAATAAAATTTCGAATAGTTATGTATTGTAATTTTTCCATTTTTAATTTTAAACGATTAAACAGATGCCATCATGGTAATGACATCTGTTTTAAAACTAAACTTAACTGCTACAATTAGTTTTGGATTGCTTTTTCTTGCTTTACAATAGCAAAAGCGGCTTTTAGATCGGCTTTTAAATCTTCAATATTTTCTATTCCTACTGATAGTCGAATTAAATCTTTAGTAACACCTGTTGTTTCTTGTGCTTCATCGTTAAGCTGCTGATGTGTTGTACTTGCAGGATGTATTATTAATGATTTTGTATCTCCAATATTTGCCAATAGTGAGAATATTTTTGTTTTGTCTGCAATGGTCTTAGCGGCTTCGTAACCACCATCAGCTCCAAAAGTTACGATACCACTTTGTCCGTTTGGTAAATATTTTTTAGCAAGGGTATTGTATTTGCTGGTTTCTAAGCCAGGATAATTTACCCATTTTACTTCCGGTTGTTCTTGCAGCCATTGAGCTAATTCTAAAGCATTTTCACTATGTTTTTTAATACGTAATTCTAAAGTTTCTAAACCTTGAATAATTTGAAATGCATTAAACGGACTCAACGCGCCACCATAATCTCTTAAGCCTTCAATTCGGGTTTTTGCAATAAAAGCAGCTGCACCAATGACTTCGCTATATACTAAACCATGGTAACCAGCGGATGGTTCTGTAAATTCTGGGAATTTTCCGTTGGTCCAATCAAAAGTACCTGCGTCAATAATTACTCCTCCAAGTGATGTACCATTACCATTTATGTATTTTGTTAAAGAGTGAATAACAATATTAGCTCCATATTCAATTGGATTTAACAAATATGGAGTAGCTACTGTGTTATCTACAATTAATGGTACTTTGTGTGCTTTTGCGGCTTTAGAAATGCCTTCTAAATCTAAAACATCTAATTTTGGATTCCCTAAAGATTCTACAAAAATTGCTCTTGTGTTTTCTTGTACTGCTTTTGCAAAGTTCTCTGGGTCAGAAGGGTCAACAAACGTAGTTGTAATGCCGTGTCTTGGTAGTGTAACGCTTAGTAAATTATAGGTTCCTCCATATAAACTACTAGAAGCTATAATGTGGTCTCCAGCTCGTAAAAGTGTTAGTAGTGTTGTAGAAATCGCTGCTGTACCAGAGGCTGTTGCTACTGCCGCAATACCACCTTCTAGGGCAGCTAAACGTTGTTCTAAAATGTCTGTTGTAGGATTGTTTAATCTTGTGTAAATAAATCCTGGAACTGACAGGTTAAAACGTCCTGCTGCATCATCCGAATCATCGAAAACATAAGAAGAAGTTTGATAAATAGGAACAGCTCTTGTTCCTCCTGTAAGATTAGTGTCATGTCCTGCGTGCAACGCTTTTGTTGCGAATTTTTGTGTACTCATTTTTCTAAGTTTTTTGAATTAAAATAAATTAAACCAAAAGCCAAATAAACTTCTTTTACTCCTTGAATGTTGTCTAAGAGCGAAGCGTACTTAATAGAAAAATGTTATAAAGAAAATGCTAATTACAAATGAGTAATTAGGCTTGAGTTATCTATCTAAAATTTGCAAAAAATGACTTGCCCATTCAAGTAGAATTTAGCACCTTCTTAGTAAGTCTAAGGGTTGCTAAGGCTTCATTGGGTCTTTCCCTCCACCTTTCTTGATAACATTTCAGTAAGTGTTTGAACTTTGTGAGCACAAATATTGCAACACAAAATCTAGAATTCCAAATTATTTTGTGTTTTTATTTGTTTTTTATGATATTCTAAAGATTACGGAGCATATTTTGTTAAATATTTAGTCTTTATTATTTCACTAACCGGTTTGTTTTCTATTTTACTTTCTAGCCAAGAAATAATATCTAAATATAAAAATGCTCTCCGTTCAAAGGGATGGTCTTCATATGCGATTAAAGTTTTATGTAATTCTTTAAATGCATTTTTAAGATCATGAGGGTAAATGTCTTGAAGTCCTCTAATAAATTTAATCATTTCCTTTTGCACTTCATGTAACTCATTCATTTTTATTAAAAATTTGTAAGTGCTTCTTAAAAGGGTTTCTAAATGATAATCTAAACCAGCTTCGTAATGTGCAACGAGATTTAATACTCTAGAAAAGCACAATAAATCTTCACGCATAGAAAGGGTTTTGTTAGAAATAATTTTATCTAAATATTGTATACAAGCCTTATTGTTTCCTGCTCCAAAATGTAAGCTAGCAAACTTGTAATAAAATACTAATTTGTGGTGTGGATCTATTCTATCTTTAAAAAGAATAAGTTCGTTTTCTATAGTTGGAATTATAGTTAAACCGTCTTCAAAACTCCCATCTATAAAGTATTGGTTAATGTTGTGAAAGTTGGTATATAGAAATATTAATGAAGAAACATTTTCGTCTTTAGCAAATTTAGGACTAGTTACTGTGGCTTTAAAGTTTTCTAATTTTTGAACAAATTTTGGTTTATTTCGAATAAAAAATATAGACTCAAGTAGGTAGTTGTTTCCTTTTAAAAAGAAAACAGGATTAAGATTAATCATACTTGGATTTTGATAGAATAAGTCTACCCATTTTGAAGCATATTTGTAACAATTCAAAAAATCTTGCATTAAGAAACTATACCATAAATGCGCTTTGTAAAGCCATAATTTTTCTCTGAAACCTAATTTTTTATTTTTAGTAGCAGGTAATCTTTTGTTAAAATAGGTTGTAATTTCATCTGCATCTTTCTCATTTCTAACGTAGCCTGTTTTAAGAATTATGCTATAAAGTTGAAGGGATAAATTAGAAAGTTTACTTGCAATAACATTGAGTGCGCTCAGTTCTTTGGCTTGTATAGCTAGTTCGTCTGCACGTGTGCTGATACTGCGAGTTATGTATTGAGATTCGATGACTTTTTCGAGTTCTACAATTTCAAAAGCTGAGTTTTTTTCTTCATTAACAATGGCTAATTCTTTTGCTTTGTCTAAAATTTTTAGACTCTGTTTGTAGAGTCCTTTGTGATATAAAATTGAAGCAAAATCTAACTGTTCTCTAATTTGTAAACGCACATTTTGGTGAGATGGATTTAACTTAAGGCTAATTAATATCTGTTTGTATAAGTGTGCTTTTACATTAGCTAGTTGCGTTTTTTTTACAATACCAGTTTTTAGAATTGAGGCTTCATTATAACCTTTTGCTTTATCTAAGAGGTTAAAAAGATTCAAGAATTTAGAATCAGAATTTACACCGAGTCTTCCAACGTAAAGTTTAAACTGTCGTTTTTCAGACTTAGTTAAAGATTTTACAAGTGAAAATAAATTATCTTTTTGGTCTTTAGTTATCAATAGAATATAAGCTTATTGTGTTGTTTGTCAGTTATTTAATGTCCTTATGTGGTTTTGAACATCGTAAAATCGATTTATCAATATACAATGTAATGAAATTCAAAACATAAATTCGTAAGACAATACTATAAATATATTTTGATATATGTCAAATAACAATATACAAATCTTTGATACAACTCTTCGCGATGGCGAACAAGTACCTGGCTGCAAACTTAATACTGAGCAAAAATTAGTTATTGCAGAGCAGTTAGATGAGCTTGGTGTAGATGTGATTGAAGCTGGTTTTCCCGTCTCGAGCCCTGGAGATTTTAAATCGGTTGAAGAAATTTCTAAAATCGTAAAAAACGCAACGGTTTGTGGATTAACACGATCTGTGCAAAATGACATTAAAGTGGCAGCAGAAGCTTTAAAATATGCTGTAAAACCAAGAATCCATACCGGAATTGGGACATCGGATTCTCATATTATTCATAAATTTAAAACCACACAAGAAGATATTCTACAACGTGCATTTGCGGCTGTAAAATATGCAAAATCATTTGTAGAGGATGTTGAGTTTTATGCGGAAGATGCTGGTAGAACAGATAATGAATTTTTGGCTAGAGTCTGTGAAACTGCAATTAAGGCTGGTGCAACGGTATTAAATATTCCTGATACTACAGGATATTGTCTACCTAGCGAATATGGTGCAAAAATTAAGTATCTTAAAGAGAATGTAAAAGGAATTGAAAAGGCTATTTTATCTTGTCATTGCCATAATGATTTAGGTTTAGCAACTGCAAATTCTATAGAAGGTGTTATTAATGGAGCAAGACAGATTGAGTGCACTATAAATGGTATTGGTGAACGTGCTGGTAATACAGCTTTGGAAGAGGTTGTTATGGTATTGAAACAGCATCCTTATCTTGATTTAGATACTAATATTAATACGTCAATGCTTTACGGAATGAGTCAATTGGTTAGTGATAGCATGGGTATTTATACGCAACCAAATAAAGCAATTGTTGGTTCTAATGCATTTGCGCATAGTTCTGGAATTCATCAAGATGGTGTAATAAAAAACAGAGAAACTTATGAAATTATTGACCCAAAAGATGTAGGTGTTACAGATTCTGCAATTGTGTTAACAGCAAGGAGCGGAAGAGCAGCACTGGCATATAGAGCTAAAAAAGTGGGTTATGAGTTAACTAAATTACAGTTAGACGAGGTCTATGCAGATTTCTTAAGTTTTGCAGATAAAAAGAAAGAAATAGATGACAGTGATATTCATCAAATCATTGAAAAAAGTAAATTGTATCAACAAATAATTTCAGCATAGATGTCAAAGAAAACACTTTTCGATAAAGTTTGGGATGCGCATGTTGTTAGTACAATAGAAAATGGTCCTCAAATACTATATATAGATAAACATTTAATACACGAAGTAACAAGTCCACAAGCTTTCAATGAATTGGAAGATCGTGGAATTCCTGTATTTAGACCAAATCAAATTGTTGCAACAGCAGATCATAATACACCTACTTTAAATCAAGATAAGCCAGTTAGAGATGAGTTATCTAGACAGCAACTAGAGCAATTATCAATAAACTGTAAAAAAAACAATATTACATTATATGAGTTAGGACATAAGTATAATGGAATTGTCCATGTAATGGCTCCTGAGTTAGGAGTGACACAACCAGGCATGACCATGGTCTGTGGAGATAGTCACACGTCAACACATGGTGCCTTCGGTGCTATTGCTTTTGGAATTGGAACAAGCCAAGTAGCACAAGTTTTTGCAAGCCAATGCTTGTTGCTTACTAAGCCCAAAAGCTTAAGGGTTTCTGTTAATGGCAAATTAAAGAATGGCGTTTTGCCAAAAGATGTCATTCTTTATATTATTTCAAAATTAGGAACAAATTCTGGTACAGGTTATTTCTGTGAATATGCAGGAAATGTGTTTGAAGAAATGAGCATGGAAGGTCGAATGACCGTTTGCAACATGAGCATTGAAATGGGAGCACGTGGCGGAATGATTGCACCAGATAAAACAACTTTTGAATACGTAAAGGGTAGACAATTTGCGCCAAAAGGAGAAGATTTTGAAAAGAAAGTAGCCTATTGGGAAACTTTGTCAACAGATGAAGGAGCTTCTTTTGATATGGAATATAGTTTTGATGCGGAAGATATAGAACCAATGATTACTTACGGAACTAATCCGGGAATGGGCATTAAGATTACTGAGAATATTCCTGTTGATGAAAATCCATCATTTAAAAAGTCATTAGCTTATATGAATTTTGAGGCTGGTGAAAGTTTAATAAATAAACCAATCAATTTTGTATTTATAGGTAGTTGTACAAATTCTAGAATTGAAGATTTTAGAGTCGCTGCAAAATATATTAAAGGAAAGAAAAAGGCAGATAATGTTACAGCATGGTTAGTGCCAGGAAGTAAGCAAGTTGAAGCGCAAATTATAGAAGAAGGCTTAAAAACCGTATTTGAAAATGCAGGATTTGAATTGCGTCAACCAGGTTGTTCAGCGTGTTTGGCTATGAATGACGATAAAATTCCGCAAGGTGAATATTGTGTATCTACATCAAATAGAAATTTCGAAGGACGACAAGGCCAAGGTTCTAGAACTATTTTAGCAAGTCCATTGGTGGCAGCTGCAACTGCAATAGAAGGTAAAATTATTGATATTTCAAAACAATTAAATTAATGGAGAAGTTTACAAAATTACAATCTAGAGCCATTCCGTTAAGTATTGAGAATGTAGATACAGATCAAATAATACCAGCTCGCTTTTTAAAAGCTACCGACAGAAAAGGATTTGGAGATAATGTATTTAGAGATTGGAGATATCATAAAGATGGAACAGTAAATACTGATTTTGTATTAAATAATTCAGAATTTTCTGGGAGTATTTTAGTTGCAGGAGATAATTTTGGTTGTGGATCGAGTAGAGAACATGCAGCATGGGCAATTACGGACTATGGATTTAAAGTAGTTGTGTCTAGTTTTTTTGCTGATATTTTTAAGGGTAATGCATTAAATAATGGACTCTTACCTATTCAAGTATCAAAAGGTTTTTTGAGTGACTTATTTGAGAAAATTGAGTCCAATCCTCAGACAGAAATGGAGGTTGATTTAGAAAATCAAACAATTTCTGTAAAAGACTCTACATTGTCTGAAGATTTTGAAATAGACGCTTACAAAAAAACATGCTTAATTAATGGTTATGATGATATTGATTATTTATTAAGTAAAAAAGCAGAAATTGAAGCTTTTGAAAAACAAAGTGTGTAGATTAGCAGCATCTTTAATAAATAAGAAATATAGATTAAGATTTCCGATATTTCGGATATAAAAAAAGTTTTAATGAAATTAAATATTGCAGTTTTACCAGGAGATGGTATTGGCCCAGAAGTTACAAAACAAGCCATAAAGGCACTGACAGCAATTGCTTCAGAATATAATCATAGTTTTAAATTTACTATTGCAGATGTAGGAGCAATAGCCATTGATAAACACGGTGATGCTTTGCCAGAGAAAACTTTAGAATTATGTAAAAATAGTGATGCTATATTATTTGGCGCTATAGGAGATCCAAAATATGATAATAATCCAGATGCAAAAGTAAGACCAGAACAAGGATTGCTTAAGTTGAGAAAGGAAATGGGATTATATGCTAATATAAGACCAGTAAAAGCATATCAAACTTTATTAGATAAATCGCCATTAAAAAAGCATATTATTCAAGGTACAGATATTAGTATTTATAGAGAATTAACAGGGGGAATTTATTTTGGTAAAAAAGAATTGTCAGAAGATGGTAACTATGCCTCAGACCTTTGTGCATATTCTAGGGATGAAATTGAGCGTATTGCTCGTTTAGCTTTTGTTGCAGCTCAAAATAGAGATCACAAATTAACGTTAGTAGATAAAGCCAACGTATTAGAATCTTCAAGACTATGGCGAAAAGTTGTAAAGGAAATAGCAGTAGAATATCCAGATGTAAAATTAGACTTTTTGTTTGTAGATAATGCAGCCATGCAAATGATATTAAACCCAAAACAATTTGATGTTATATTAACCGAAAATATGTTTGGAGATATTATTAGTGATGAAGCCAGTGTAATTGGTGGATCTATTGGTTTGTTGGCATCTGCATCTGTGGGTGATAAATATGCTATGTTTGAGCCAATTCATGGGTCTTATCCACAAGCAACAAATAAAGGTATTGCTAATCCTATCGCATCCATCTTATCTGCAGCGATGTTGTTGAGTCATTTTGGATTACATAATGAAGCTGAATTAATTAGGTTGGCTGTTGAAAAATCATTAAAATTGAATATTACAACACCAGATATTAATTCGGCAATTGATACAGTTACCACAACCAATGTTGGAGATTTTGTTGAGGATTTTATCTTTAATCCAAAAGACACAAATCTAAATTTTAAAAATATCCATTTAGGACAATCGACTATAATATAAATATACATGCCCACACAGCCAAAACTTACTAGATTTAATCAAAATGTATTGTCAAAGTATCAAATATACAACAGTATATTTATGACTTTACCCTTTTATAGCGTAACTAAAACGGGTGCACTTTTGCCTTTGTTTCATGAAACGTGTCAAAAAGGATTTGCACATCAAGAAGATCCGACAACTATAGTTACTACATTTTTTAAAAAATATCAGGCAAGACGTTCAGAAGAGAGTCAGATTAATTTATTGTTTCGTTTTATTCAATATATTGAAAGACAAGTTGTATTGTTTGATGCTATTGAAGATGCAGCATTCCCTGTGGTTAATAATATGGATGGTATTGGTACATTACGAAGTTTAAAAGAAAACGTAACTGCCGATAATAAAATGGATACTCTTAAAAAGTATCTAGAAGAATTTAAAGTTAGAATAGTTTTAACTGCTCACCCAACTCAATTTTACCCTGGTTCTGTTTTAGGAATTATTACAGATTTAACCGAAGCAATTAGGGAAAATGACTTACTGAGAATAAATGACTTACTAGCGCAACTAGGAAAAACACCATTTTTTAAAGATAAAAAACCATCACCTTTTGATGAGGCTGTGAGTTTAATATGGTATTTAGAAAATGTTTTTTATAAATCGTTTGGAACCATTTACGATTATATTCAGCAAAATATATTTGATGGTCAGCAAATTGAAAACGATATTATAAATATTGGTTTTTGGCCAGGAGGAGATAGAGATGGTAATCCTTTTGTAACACCAGAAATTACTCTTAAGGTAGCAGGTAGGTTGCGTTTGTCAATTATAAAAAGTTATTACAGAAATATAAGACGATTAAAGCGGAAATTAACGTTTGAGGGCGTAGAGAGTAGAATGGCTAAATTAGAAGATGAGCTTTATAAAATTATCACTAATGAGACCTCTAGCCTCACATTGCCATTTTTAATCTCAGAATTAGAAGCGGTAAAACAAATTATTATAGATAATCATCATTCGCTATATTTAGAAGAGGTAAAAAGTCTTTTAAATAAAGTGCACCTTTTTGGGTTTCATTTTGCGAATTTAGATATACGTCAAGACAGTAGAAAACATAATCAGTTTTTTAATGAAATGGTGAATACTCTAATAGAGAGTGGTAGTGATATTTTTCCTAAGAATTATCATGATTTGTCTGAGAATGAACAAGTAGAGATTTTATCTGCCGTAAATGGTAAAGTAGATTTGTCATTAATAAAAGACGAAGAAACTTTGATGGCTTTAAATACTATGAAGGCAATTAAAACCATTCAAACCACTAATGGAGAAAAAGCAGCTAATCGTTATATTATTAGTAATAATCAAACAACACTTAACGTCATGCAATTATTTGCAATGTTAAAGTTAGTTGCGTTTCACGATGAATTAACAGTAGATATTGGGCCACTTTTTGAAACGATAACAGATTTAGAAAATGCACCAAAAGTAATGGAGGAGTTGTATACAAATCCAGAATATGCTAAGCATTTAAAATCACGTGGTAATAAACAGACCATAATGTTAGGCTTTAGTGATGGTACTAAAGATGGTGGTTATTTAATGGCTAATTGGTCTATTTATAAAGCTAAAGAAGCTTTGACTTCAGTGTCTAGAAAATATAATGTAAAAGTAATTTTCTTTGATGGTAGAGGAGGACCTCCAGCTCGAGGTGGTGGAAATACACATAATTTTTACGCTTCTTTAGGTCCCACAATTGAAGATGAAGAAGTACAGTTAACCATACAAGGCCAAACTATAAGTTCTAATTTTGGTACTTTAGAGTCTGCACAATATAATTTAGAACAATTAATTAGTTCTGGTATAGGAAACAGTATTAGTGATAAGGATCTAAGTATGTCTGAAGAAAATAGAGCTGTAATGACGGATTTAGCTAATCGTAGTTATAAAGCGTATTCAGATTTTAAATCACACCCAAAGTTTATTTCTTATTTGGAGAATATGAGTACACTTAAATATTATGCTAAAACTAATATTGGTAGTCGTCCATCTAAACGCGGAAAGTCCGATGGTTTAGTGTTTGAAGATTTAAGGGCAATTCCTTTTGTTGGTTCCTGGAGTCAGTTGAAACAAAATGTACCTGGATTTTTTGGTGTAGGGACAGCATTAAAGTATTATGAAGATGCAGGCGAATTTGATAAAGTTCAATCTTTAATAAAAACTTCAGATTTTTTCAAAACACTAATAGGAAATAGTATGATGTCTTTATCTAAATCTTTTTTCGATTTAACTAGATATATGGCCCAAGATTCAGAGTATGGTGAATTCTGGAAAATCATATACAATGAGTATGAAACTTCTAAGCGATTAATTTTGAAGTTAACAGGTTATAAAGAATTGATGGAAGAAGAGCAAGTGGGTAAAGCCTCAATCGCAGTTAGAGAATCTATTGTTTTACCATTGTTAACAATACAGCAATATGCATTGAAGAAAATTCAAGAGTTAGAAAAAGCTGAGGTTAGAGATGAAGCACAAATAAAAATATTTGAGAAGATGGTGACGCGTTCATTGTTTGGAAATATTAATGCGAGTCGTAATTCAGCTTAAAAAATAGAAGTATATATTAGTATAAAAAGCATGTAAAAAATAAAGTTTCACATGCTTTTTTTGTTTCATAAAAAAACCTCTAAGCCTTTTACTTAGAGGTTTATTTTAATTCCAAACAGTCAGGTATTAAGAATGTTTTTAGTGTTCATTCAGTCTAAAATCTGGATAGGCATCCATACCATGTTCATGGGCATCAAGACCTTCAAGTTCTTCGCGTTCAGAAACTCTTATTCCTACAGTCTTCTTCATAATAAATATAATTAAAAATGATGATACTATACAAATAGCAGCATAAGCGGCTACACCAATTAATTGGCTTACAAATTGGGCTCCACTTGCAAGGTTTCCAAATATTCCTACAGCAAGAGTTCCCCAAATTCCACAAGCTAAGTGCACAGCTATTGCTCCAACAGGGTCGTCAAGTTTTAGCTTATCTACTAAAGAAACAGCAAAAACAATAATTGCACCTGCAACGGCACCAATAATTATAGCATCTGTAGGGCTCATTTGGTCTGCGCCAGCAGTAATTCCTACTAGACCACCAAGAATACCATTTAAAAACATGGTTAAATCTAAATTTTTATAGCGTATAGTAGATACTAAAGCAGAGACAACACCTCCAGCTGCTGCTGCTAAACAAGTTGTAACTAAAGTTAATGAAGTTAATGTTGGGTCTGCAGATAAAACTGAACCACCATTAAATCCAAACCAACCTAACCATAGAATAAGAACACCTGCGGTTGCTAACGGAATATTGTGTCCAGGAATAGCCTGTGGTTTTCCATCTTTAAATTTACCGATTCGAGGGCCTAATAAACATACTGCAACTACGGCAGCCCAACCACCAACTGAATGTACAAGGGTGGATCCGGCAAAATCATAAAAAGGAGTTTCTAAGGTTTGTAAAAATCCACCTCCCCATTTCCAAGAGCCTGCAATAGGGTAAATTAGTCCTACGTATATTATAGTGAAAACCATGAATGGCCCAATTTTAATACGTTCTGCAACTGCTCCAGAAACAATAGTTGCTGCGGTGGCAGCAAACATGCCTTGGAATAAGAAATCTGTCCAATAGGTGTAACCCTCATTGTAAGTTAGGTCCAAAGCGCCTTCTGTGGTTAATGGTGAGTCTAAACCAAAGCCAGCAAAGCCTATAAATCCATTAAATTCTCCAGGGTACATAAGATTGAAGCCAACCAATGCATATAGAAGTAAACCTACAGTTATTATAAATATATTTTTAAATAAAATGTTAAGCGTATTTTTTTGACGTGTTAATCCAATTTCTAAAAATGCAAATCCTAAATGCATAAAGAAAACGAGCGCTGTACAGATCATCATCCATACATTGTTAATAGTTAATAATTCCATGTGTTTTATTTAAGTGTTTGTCCTCCTTTTTCTCCTGTTCTAATTCTGTAAACTTCATCAATATGTGATACAAAGATTTTGCCATCGCCAACATCTCCAGTTGATGCAGATTCGAGTATTGCTTTAACTGTAACGTCTTCAAAATCATCATTAACAACTATAGATAGGTAGCGTCTCTGAATATCGCTTGTGCTATAAGAAACACCTCTGTAAACATGGCCTTCTTTTTCGTTTCCAAGTCCTGTAACATCCCAATATGAGAAAAAGTTAACACCAACTTCGTGCAATGCATTTTTTACTGTAGAAAATTTAGATTTTCTAATAATTGCTTCAATTTTTTTCATTGTAATATTTGTTAGTTAGAATTTAGATAATACTTAATACTATTAGTAAAAAAATATTAAATATGAGTTAATTCATCTCAAATCTATGCAATATTAACCTATACCCTAAAAAAAAATGGGGTTAAAACGTAATTTTTGTGAATTTCTAAATTATTACCCTATAAAATTTAGGTTTAATTTGTAAATATTGCTTTTTAGTGAAAAGCTTTTAAACAAAAACCTCCTGAGTTTAAACTCAGGAGGTTTTCTTTCTAACAACTAAAATTATACAATCAGTTTTTAATATTTATGTTTAAGAATTATTATTTATTAGAAATAATTACCCTCTATCTCTTTTTCCAGGGTATGCAATTTCGCCATGTTCTGAAAGGTCTAATCCTACTTCTTCTTCTTCTTTAGTAACGCGAAGACCCATTGTAGATTTTAAGATTTTAAGTATTATGAAAGATAGGACTATAGACCAAGTTGCATAGGCCAAAACTCCAATAGCTTGTGAACCTAGTTGTCCAAATCCTCCACCGTTAAATAAGCCAATACCTGTTTCTCCGTCTATTCCCCAGAGTCCAATTACTAAAGTTCCCCATGCTCCTGCAACTCCGTGTACAGATGCAGCGCCAATAGCGTCATCGATTTTCAATTTCTTTTCAATAAATTCAATTGAGAAAACAACTATAATTCCTCCAATAAGTCCTGCAAATACAGCTCCTATCGCAGACATATTACCACAACCAGCAGTAATACTAACTAATCCTGCTAGGGCACCATTTAAAGTTTGTGGTAGATTTGGTTTACCGTACCATATCCATGTGGTAATTAATGCGCCTAAGCCACCAGCTGCGGCTGCTAAGTTTGTGATTAGTACTACATTTGAAGCTCCGATAGCATCTGCGCCACCCCAAGCTAGTTGTGAACCTCCATTAAATCCAAACCAACCTAACCATAGTATAAAAACACCTAAAGTTGCAAGTATTTGATTGTGGCCAGGAATTGCATGTACTTTTCCGTCAACAAATTTACCTATTCTTGGTCCAACCATAAAGGCAGCCACTAATGCAGCCCATCCACCAACAGAGTGTACAATTGAAGAACCTGCAAAGTCAATAAACCCTAGGTTGGTTAGCCAGCCAGACCCTTGCCATTGCCATCCACCAGCAATAGGGTAGATTAAAGCTGTCATTACTACTGAGAATATAATATAGGTTGAGTATTTTGTACGTCCAGCGATAGCACCTGATACAATTGTTGCTGCTGTAGCCGCAAACATAGTTTGGAAGAATAAATCTGCTCCTTCGCCTTGCATTAAACCGCTCCAGAAGAACCAGCCATTAGAAGTGTCTCCATACATTAATGAGTATCCAACTAACCAATAAGTTAATGAGCCTACACAGATGTCTAATAGATTTTTCATTGCGATATTAGCGGCATTCTTAGATCGTGTCATACCAGTTTCTACCAGTGTAAAGCCTGCCTGCATAAAGAATACTAAGATACCAGAAAGTAGCATCCAAAGCATTCCTAAATCTCCGTTGATAGCGCTTACCGCATCTTCAATGTCTTTTGTGGTTGCAGCTACTGTGTCTTGTACAATAGCTAGGTTTGGGATTATGGTTAAAAAATTATCTATCATAATATTTTGGTGTTAGTTAGTATTGTTTTTAGAATGAGTATATAGCGGCTACTGTAAAAGCGCTAAGGCTACTTGCTGCTTCTCCATCATTGTCTATAACGTTTCCATAAATACCTCCATCAGCATCAGTTAAAGAGTCTAATCTAAATTCTGGCTTAATAATTAGGTTGCTGTCAACAGAATAACTTCCTGTTAATGTTAATCCTAATACACTTGGGTAGTCTACGCCATCGTCATCACCATGTAATGCAAAATACTCGCCTCTTAATCCAATACTAAAATCGTCAGATGTTGCTAGCTGTGGGTATAAAGCGGCACCGTAAAAACCACTTCCATCGTTGTCATTGTATGCAGCATTGATTCCTAAGAAAAAAGAATCGGAAAGGTCAAAACCACCAGTGTAGTCAACTTCAAATCCTAAACCTCCATTATTGCCACTATCATAGTAAAGGTTTAAGTATTGACCTGAGTAGCCTAACTGTGCTCCAAATGAATATTCTCCAGTGAATGAAGTGTTGTTGGTGTCCCATGGATTCATAACAGCTAACATTAAACTAAAGTCTTCAGATAAAGCAAAATCTGCTTTTAAACCAACATGGGAAAAAGGCCCACTAGAAAATAAGTAAGATGTGCTATAGTTAAAGTTTGCTGCAGGAGCAATCACTTCATATCCTAAAAAGGTGTTAAAACGTCCCATTGTTAAGGTTGTGCTTTCTGAAACATTCCAGTATGCATATGCTTGATTTACAATTCCGTCAACGATATCATTACTAAAAGTTGCGCCAGCACCTCTTGGACCTGTAACTAAATCAAGAACTGCACCTACTTTTCCGCTTTCATAACTGGCTATAATGTTACCCATGCCTATTGCGAAACCTGTTTGATCCGCAAAAGCTGTGCCGAATGATGCTCCAGCGTCATCAGGAGCAGATAAGTAGGTTTGGTAATAAGCATCAACACTTCCACTTATTGTAAAAGACTTTTCTTCTGTTGTCTCTTCTGTTTCTTGTGCTGTTAATACTACTGTAAATAAAAGTAGTGTTAAAGTGAAAATTTTCTTCATAATAATAAATTTAAAAATAGTTAGTTTGAGTCAAATCTATATAAACTTTAGTTACACCCCTCAAAAAAATAGGGTCAACTCATTATTTTTATGAATAAATTATTTTTAACCCCTAAAAATTTAGGGTTTAAATTATTTAAAGTGATTTATTATGATTTCAATAATGGTGTTTTTTAAATTTTTGTTAAAATTCTTAATTTTATGAAAAGTATATAATGTTAATTTCATTTATAAATCGTTTTCTTACAATACGCTTGATTTTATTGAATAATTCTCATTGATTAATTGCTAGTATATACTGTTTTTATTGCTAAATTTTCATTTTCTATAGTATTAATTATAGATATGGGAAAAGTGTTTCTACTTTTTTATAAATCAAATTTTAGCTTCTATATTAGAGCTGAAATAAGGTGTAAAAACTTTTAAAAATTTCTAATTTATGTTTAAGCAACAAGGGCTATATTCACCAGAATTTGAACACGAAAATTGTGGTGCAGGATTTATATGTAATTTAAAAGGAGAAAAAACAAATCAAATTATTCATGATGCACTAGAAATTCTAGTAAAATTAGAGCATCGTGGAGGTGTTAGTGCTGATGGAAAAACAGGTGATGGTGCTGGGCTTTTAATAGATATTCCACATGCATATTTTAAGCGTGTTTGTGGGTTTAAAGTTCCCGTAAAAGGTAAGTATGCAGTAGGTATGGTTTTTTTGCCAAAAAACAGAAATCAATACAAGTTTTGTAAGGATACTTTTGAAAAAGAAATATTAGCACAAGGATTGACGGTAATAGGTTGGAGAGAGGTGCCAGTTGATTCTACTCAATTGGGTGAAATTGCCTTGGCGTCAGAGCCTAATATAGAACAACTTTTCGTTGGGAAATCTAACGAAGTTTCAGAGGCAGATTTTAAAGCAAAACTCTATGCAGCGCGCAAAATAACAGAGCATATTGTAAGAAAATCTAAAATGTCGCAAAGCTCGTATTTTTATGTGTCTAGTTTGTCTATGAATACACTAATATATAAAGGTATTATTATGCCAGAAGATATTGGTCCATATTATAAAGATTTACAAGAGGATGATTTAGTGACACGTTTAGCATTAGTCCACCAAAGATTCTCAACTAATACAATGCCAACTTGGGAATTGGCACAGCCATTCCGATTCATGTGTCAAAATGGAGAAATAAATACACTTCGTGGAAATGTGAGTAGAATGAGGGTGCGAGAGGAAATTATGAAAAGTGATGTGTTTGGTCCTCAAATAGAGAAATTATTTCCAATTATTTTACCAGGAAAATCGGATTCTGCCTCTATGGATATGGTCGTAGAGTTATTAACACATACAGGTCGTTCCTTACCAGAAGTAATGATGATGATGATACCTGAAGCATGGGAAAAACATGCAACAATGTCGCCTGAGCGTAAAGCATTTTACGATTACAACGCCTGTATTATGGAGCCTTGGGATGGACCAGCTTCTGTACCGTTTACAGATGGTAATTATATAGGTGCGCTTTTAGATAGAAATGGTTTAAGACCATCGCGATACACTGTTACAAAAAGTGGTAAATTAATAATGTCTTCAGAAATTGGTGTAGTCGATATTGCTCCAGAAGATGTAGAAAGTCATGGTCGTTTAGAGCCAGGTAAAATGTTTCTGGTAGACATGAACCAAGGTCGAATAATTAATGATGAAGAAATAAAAAGTAAAATCGTAAAAGAAAGACCTTACCAAGAATGGTTGGATAAAACGAGATTGCATCTAAAAGATATACCTTATACAGGAGAAACTTGTCCAATTGAATCTTTAGATATTAAAACAAGACAACGATTGTTTAACTATACCTACGAAGATATTCAAGAAGTAATTACGCCAATGGCTCAAAAAGGTAAGGAAGCATTAGGTTCTATGGGAACTGATACGCCTTTGGCTGTCTTGTCTAACCAACCTCAGTTAATTTCAAATTACTTTAAGCAATTGTTTGCTCAGGTAACAAATCCACCTTTAGATGGTATTAGAGAAGAAATTGTCACTGATATTAGTTTAGCTTTAGGTAAAGACAGAAATATTTTCAGTATAACAGAAAGACAATGTAGAAAATTAAAAATTCAGAATCCGGTAATATCTAATGACGATTTAGATAAAATTCGAAATATTAAGGTTGAAAGTTTTAAAGCCGAAACTATTGAAATATTATACCAAAAAGATAGAGGTTTAAATGGATTGGAAGATGCCTTAGATAGTATTATTGTTCAAATTGAAAAAGCGTTAGAACGTAAGACTAACATTATTATCCTTTCAGATAGAGGAGTTAGTAAAAAAATGGCTCCAATTCCGCCATTATTAGCATGTTCTTATGTGAGTCATCAGATGAATCGTTTACGTAAGCGTTCATATTTCGATATTATTATTGAATCTGCAGAACCAAGAGAACCGCATCATTTTGCAACACTATTTGGTTATGGCGCAAGTGCGGTAAATCCTTATATGGTTAACGAAATTATTAGGATGCAAGTAAAAGAGGGCTTTATTACTGATATGGACGAGCAAAAGGCAGTTGATAATTTTAATAAAGCTATCGGAAAAGGAATCCTTAAAGTAATGAACAAAATAGGAATCTCAACTTTACGTTCATATAGAGGTTCTCAAATATTTGAAATCGTTGGTTTCAACTCTCAATTTGTAGAAAAATATTTCCCATATACAACGTCAAGAATTGAAGGTATTGGTTTATATGAAATTGAAAAAGAAATCGATAAACGCTACCAGCATGCCTACCCAAGCAATGTTTTAGATAAACGTTTAGGTTTAAATATTGGAGGTGATTACAGATGGAGACGTAATGGTGAGAAGCATTTATTTAATCCAACAACAATTGCAAAATTACAACAAGCTGTTAGACTGAGTGATCAAGCAAGTTATGATGTGTATGCTAAAGCCATCAATGAGCAGTCAAAAAATTTAATGACCATACGTGGGTTATTTGAATTTAATAATATTGACCCAATTCCTATTGAAGAGGTAGAGCCTTGGACGGAAATCGTAAAACGATTTAAAACGGGAGCGATGTCTTATGGCTCGATTTCTAGAGAAGCACACGAGAATTTGGCAATTGCAATGAATAGAATTGGAGGAAAATCTAATTCTGGAGAAGGAGGAGAAGACCGAAGACGTTTTCAACCAGATATTAATGGAGATAGTAGAAATTCTGCTATAAAGCAAGTCGCTTCTGGACGTTTTGGAGTAACATCTCATTATTTAACTAATGCTAAAGAGATTCAAATCAAAATGGCTCAAGGTGCAAAACCTGGAGAAGGTGGTCAATTGCCAGGTGAGAAAGTTTTGCCTTGGATTGCAGCTGCTAGAAACTCAACACCATTTGTTGGGTTAATTTCACCTCCTCCTCATCACGATATATATTCGATAGAAGATTTAGCACAATTAATTTACGATTTAAAAAATGCAAATCGCGAAGCAAGAATTAATGTAAAATTAGTATCAGAAGTTGGTGTTGGTACTATTGCAGCTGGTGTTGCAAAAGCAAAAGCAGATGTCGTACTAATTGCTGGTTATGATGGTGGAACGGGAGCGTCTCCTCTAACATCTTTAAAGCATGCTGGTTTACCATGGGAACTTGGTTTAGCAGAAGCGCAACAAACTTTAGTGCTTAACAATTTAAGAAGTAGAATTGTTGTAGAATGTGATGGACAGTTAAAAACAGGAAGAGATGTTGCTATTGCAGCGTTGTTGGGTGCTGAAGAATTTGGTTTTGCAACTGCACCTCTTGTAGCTTCAGGTTGTATTATGATGCGTAAGTGTCATTTAAATACATGCCCTGTAGGTATCGCAACACAAGATAAGGAGTTGCGTAAAAACTTTAAAGGTACTCCAGAGCACGTAATTAATTTCTTTTATTATATAGCCGAAGAATTAAGAGGGATTATGGCAGAGTTAGGGTTTAGGTCAATGGCAGAAATGATTGGTCAAACGCATAAAATTAATGCAAATAAAGCCATAAAGCATTATAAGGCTAAAGGTTTAGATTTATCATCAATATTGCACAGACCAGAAGTGTATAATAAGTTAACGGTTAAAAATACAGAAAGGCAAGAGCATAATTTAGATAATGTTTTAGATTTTAAAATCCTGAAGGACTCACATCGTGCATTATATAGAAAAGAACAGATGACGTTATCTTATGATATTAAGAATACCAACAGAACAGTTGGAGCAATTGTTAGTAATGAGATTTCCAAAATATATGGTCATTTAGGATTGCCAGAAGACACTCTAAATATCAATTTTACGGGATCAGCAGGACAAAGTTTTGGAGCTTTTGGAGCACATGGTCTTACTTTTAACCTTCAAGGAAACACAAATGATTATTTAGGAAAAGGTTTGTCTGGAGCCAAATTAATAGTAAAGAAACCTGAAAAAGCAGATTTCAAAGCAGAAGACAATATCATCATAGGTAATGTGTGCTTGTTCGGTGCTGTTGAAGGTCAGGCTTATATTAATGGAATTGCAGGCGAGCGATTCGCAGTTAGAAACTCTGGAGCAACTGCTGTTGTAGAAGGTGTTGGTGATCACTGTTGTGAATATATGACAGGAGGTAAAGTAGTGGTTCTTGGTAAAACAGGACGAAACTTTGCTGCAGGTATGAGTGGAGGAATAGCTTACGTATATGATCCAGAAAATAAATTTAAAAATGGCCTGTGTAACATGGAAACTATAGAATTTGAGAAAATTTTAAAGAAAGATGCAAGCGATTTAAAATCTATAATAGAGAGGCATGTAAAATATACAAATAGTGATTTGGGTAAATCTTTATTAGCAGATTGGGAAACAAGTTTAAAGAATTTTGTTCGTGTAATGCCTACAGAATACAAGCGTGCTTTAAAACGTTTAGAGACAGAAGAACAAATGGTTGAAGAATTAGAAACAGTATAGGACAATGGGAAAAGTAACAGGTTTTAAAGAATTCGAAAGAAAAGATGAATCATACAAGCCAGTAAAGGATCGTGTAAAACATTATAATGAATTCACGGTTCCTTTAAAGGATAAAGACATGACCGAACAAGGGTCGCGTTGTATGGATTGTGGAATTCCATTTTGTCATAGTGGTTGTCCGCTTGGTAATCTAATTCCAGATTTTAATCATATGGTTCACCAAGGTGAATGGCAAAAAGCATCATGGATTTTGCACTCCACTAATAACTTCCCGGAGTTTACAGGGCGTTTATGTCCTGCGCCATGTGAGCAAGCATGTGTTTTAGGGATTATTGAGGATCCAGTGTCTATAGAGAATATTGAGAAAAGTATTGTAGAACGCGCTTTTAAAGAAGGCTGGATAAAGCCACAGCCGCCAAAAGTAAGAACAGGAAAAACCATTGCTGTTGTTGGTTCTGGACCAGCTGGTTTAGCGGCTGCACAACAATTAAATAGAGCTGGTCATACCGTAACTGTTTTTGAACGTGATGATGCTATTGGTGGATTGTTACGCTATGGAATTCCAAATTTTAAAATGGAAAAAGGCATCATTGATCGTCGTTTAGCCATTTTGGAAGCTGAAGGTATTGTGTTTAAAACCAATGTTAATGTTGGTGTAAATTACGATGTTGAAGAATTAAAAAAGTTTGATGCTATAGTCCTTTGTGGTGGTGCAACAGAACGAAGAAGTTTACCAACTCCAGGAATCGATGCAGATGGAGTAGTGCAAGCCATGGATTTTTTAACACAACAGACTAAAGTAGTTTTTGGACAGAAAGTAAAAAATCAAGTTTTAGCAACAGGCAAGAATGTTATAGTCATTGGAGGTGGAGATACAGGAAGTGACTGTATTGGTACATCTAATCGTCAAGGTGCAAAATCGGTAGTGAATTTTGAAATTATGCCAAAGCCACCAGGACATCGTTCGTCAACGACTCCATGGCCATATTGGCCACTGCAGTTAAAAACTTCAACATCCCACAAAGAAGGTGTTGAGCGTAATTGGTTAATTAACACTAAAGAGTTTGTAACTAATGCTAAAGGAAAACTAACGGCCCTAAAAACAGTAAATGTAGAATGGGAAATGGTGCCAGGAGAACGTCCTAAGTTAATAGAAATTGCTGGTACTGAAAAAACTTGGAAATGCGATTTAGCATTATTGGCTCTTGGTTTTACTGGACCAGAAAGTACATTAGCAGAAAAGTTAGGTTTAGAAAGAGATGTACGTTCTAATTACAAAGCTGAATACGGAAAATATCAAACTAATATTCCAAATATATTTACAGCTGGAGATATGAGAAGAGGGCAATCTCTTATTGTTTGGGCCATTTCAGAAGGTAGAGAAGCGGCTCGTCAAGTTGATATTTACCTAATGGGTAAATCTGATTTAGCTACTAAAAATGAAGAAGGTGATTTGGTTGGACTATAATTAAAACTGAATAAATAAATTTCTACTACTATAAAATCTTAAGGGTAAGTCTGTGTTAGGGTAGAATATAAAAGCATCTGGAAACAGATGCTTTTTTTATAGGATAAAGTTAATATTAGTAAAAGATTCTAATGAGGAAACTTAGCTCTAATGTCATCCAAACACAAATTATGAATACTGCCTATGTGTGAGTGTTCTTTTCCTAAATCTGGTTTATAAGTTCCTGCTTGTACTTGGCTACCAATTTTTTGATAGGCTTCTCTAAAACTCATGCCATCAACCACTAAATTATTTATACTATCTACCGTAAATAGGTATTGGTATTTTTCATCGTTGAGGTCAATATTTTTTACAATGATTTGCTGTATGGAATAAGTAAAGATGTCCAAAATATCTTTTACATCTTCAAAAGCATTGATGATGTTTTCTTTCAACAATTGAAAATCTCTGTGGTAACCACTTGGTAAATTATTAGTGATTAATAACATTTCAGAATGTAATGCTTGAATCTTATTACACTTACCTCTAATTAGTTCAAACACATCAGGATTCTTCTTATGTGGCATAATGCTACTTCCTGTGGTTAATTCATCAGGAAACATAATAAACCCAAAATTCTGACTCATATATAAACAAATATCCATGGCAAAACGTGCCATAGTATTGCATAGTCCACCTAAGGCACTAGCAATGGCACGCTCGCTTTTTCCTCTACTTAATTGCGCAGCAACTACATTATATTTTAAAGTTGAAAACCCTAATTCTTTGGTCGTAATATTTCTATTAATAGGAAATGAACTTCCATAACCAGCAGCCGAACCTAAAACATTTTGGTCTGTAATTTTTGAAACGGCATTTAATACATAAACATCATCGATTAATAATTCCGCATAGGCAGAAAACCATAATCCAAAAGAGGATGGCATCGCAACTTGCAAATGTGTATAACCAGGTAAAAGTTTGGTTTTATGAGTTTCAGCAAGGCCTAAAAGTGTATCGAAAAACGTCTTCGTTTTTTCATTTATGATTTGAAGGTTCTCTTTATAGTAAAGTTGAAGTGCTACTAAAACTTGGTCGTTTCGAGAACGTGCGGTGTGTATTTTCTTTCCGACGTCGCCTAAAGTTTTTGTGAGCTCATGTTCAATTTTAGAATGTACATCTTCAAAGGTATCTTCAATTACAAATGTTCCAGCTTCAATAGATTCTGCTAAAACTTTTAATCCTGATTTTAATTGTTCTAATTCATCCGTAGTTATAATCCCAATAGATTCTAACATAATGGCATGCGCTAAAGAGGCTTGCACATCGTATTTTGCAATATGCATGTCAATTTCTCTGTCGTTACCAACGGTAAATAATTCTATTTTTTTATCTATTGAAAATCCTTTGTCCCAAAGTTTCATAATATTCCTGCGAAGGCAGGAATCTCTGCCTTCATTTTTAGTTAAACTTTTATTCTTTTGTCATTCCTGCGAAGGCAGGAATCTATTTTTTAAATTTCAGTTTTTTTTGTGGATTCCTGCCTTCGCAGGAATGACAGTATCGTTACAATACCTTCTCTAACAACTTAATATACAAATCAACACCTTCCTCAATCTCAGCTAAATAAATAAACTCATCTGCTGTGTGCGAACGTGTGCTATCTCCTGGTCCTAATTTTAAGGACTGACAAGTTAAAACAGATTGATCAGAAAGTGTAGGCGAACCGTAAGTTTCTCTACCTAATTCAATTCCGGCTTTTACTAATTCATGATTACTAGAAATTGAGGATGAATTTAATCTTAAGCTTCGTGCTGCAATTGATGAACATGGCGATTTCTGAGTTAAAATATCAGCAATTTCTTGATTGGTGTACTTATCATTTACACGTACATCAATAACTAAATCAACTTCAGCAGGCACTGCATTGTGTTGTTTACCTGCATTAATCTGTGTAACTGTCATTTTTACATCACCTAAAACTGGTGATTTTCTTTCAAATTTATAATCTTGAAACCATTTTAAAACGGTAATCGTGTTATAAATAGCATTATCGTTATTTGGATGTGCTGCATGGCTAGCAGTTCCTTTTACTTTGGCATCAAAAACCACTAAGCCTTTTTCTGCAACAGCTAAATTCATTAAGGTTGGCTCTCCCACAATAGCTACATCAATTTTAGGGATGATGCTTAACATGCTATTTAGTCCGTTGGGTCCGCTACTTTCTTCTTCCGCAGATGCCACAATAACTAGGTTGTAGTTGAGGTCTTTTTTTTCATAGAAATACGTAAATGTTGCGATTAAAGAGACCAAGCAACCGCCTGCGTCATTACTACCTAAACCGTATAATTTGCCGTCCTGTACAATAGCTTTAAATGGGTCTTTGGTGTAGCCTTTGTTTGGTTTTACAGTATCGTGATGCGAATTTAATAGTAGTGTTGGTTTGCTGTCATCAAAATATTTGTTGGTTGCCCAAATGTTATGATTGTTTCTTTTAAAAGGTACATTATGTGTTGTAAACCAATTTTCAATGAGCAAAGCCGTGTTATCTTCTTCAGAAGAAAATGACTGGGTTTCTATGAGTTGCTTTAATAAAGCAATAGCTTCTTGAGTTAGTTTTTCAATCATTGTGTTATGGTTGTGTGTTTAATGTTGGTATTGAAAAGCATATCTGATTTTCCGATACAAACTTTTTTAACGTTTTTATTTATAGCATGAAAACAGTTGTCTAATTTCGGCAACATGCCTTCGAATATGATATTGTTTTCTTTTAAAATTTTATAGCTTTCAGTTTTGATGTTTTCGATAACGGAATCCTCATTTTCTACATCTTTTAAAACACCATTTTTCTCGAAACAATAGTATAATTCGGTGTTGAAAATGGTAGATAAGCCAATCGCTAATTCTGAAGCAATGGTGTCGGCATTGGTATTGAGTAATTGTCCGTTTTCATCATGTGAAATTGCGCAAAATACTGGTGTAATGTTGTTATTCAGTAAAACTTCTAAAGCATCTGTGTTTACTTTTTTTACATCGCCAACAAAACCGTAATCTATGGTTTTAATAGGTCGTTTTTCTGAAATAATAGTATTGCCATCTGCACCAGAAAAACCAATAGCATTACAATTATTGGCTTGTAATTGTGCTACAATATTCTTGTTGATTTTACCAGCGTAAACCATGGTGATGATATCTAAAGTGTCAGCATCTGTAATCCGTCTGCCTTCGTTCATTTGCACAGGAATGTTCATTTGTTCGGCTAATTTTGTTGCCAATTTTCCACCTCCATGTATTAAAACTTTGGGGTCAGAAATGGCTGCAAAATTTTTGATGAATGCGGCTAAAGCTTCTTCATTGTCTATTATATTTCCACCTATTTTTATGACTTTTATTGTTTTCATTTTATTGTCTTTTTTGTCATTCCCGTGAAAACGGGAATCCACATTTGTTGATTATGGATTCCTGCTTACGCGGTAATGACAATGAATTAGACCTACAAGGTTTTTGAAACCTTGCAGGTCGGACATAATAATTTATAAACCCTCTAATATCTGCTTCAACACTACTTGCGCAGCATATGTTCTATTGTTTGCTTGTTTAATAACCACAGATTGTTCGCTATCTAAAACGGCATCTTCAACAATTACATTTCGTCTTACAGGTAAGCAATGCATAAATTTCGCATGTCCTAATTTAGCTTTAGTAAGCATCCAATTGTCATCTTGATTTAAGACTTTACCATAATCGTTATAACTGCTCCAGTTTTTTACGTACACAAAATCGGCATCTTTTAAAGCGTCTTCTTGATTGTGGTTTATGGGTGTGTTTTTAGTGATTTCTTTACTGAGTTCGTAACCTTTTGGATGTGTGATGGTTAAATCTACTTCCAGTTCTTGCATCATTTCTATAAACGAATTCGCTACCGCTTGTGGTAGTGCTTTTGGATGTGGTGCCCAAGACAAAACGACTTTCGGTTTTGCTTTTTCCGTAAGTTCGGTAATGGTTATAGCATCTGCTAAGGCTTGTAAAGGATGCGCTGTAGCACTTTCCATGTTTATGATAGGAACGGTTGCATATTTTTTAAAGTTATTGAGAATATATTCTGATTCGTCTTTAGCTTTATCTTCAAGTGTTGGAAATGCTCTTACAGCAATAACATCTGCATATTGAGAAATCACTTGTGCGGCTTCCTTAATGTGCTCGGATTTATCCATATTCATGATAGTGCCATCTTCAAATTCTAAATTCCAAGCATCATTGATGTTTAACATCATCACTTCCATGCCCAAGTTTTTTGCGGCTTTTTCAGTACTTAATCGGGTTCTTAAACTCGAATTAAAAAATAGCATCACTAAGGTTTTGTGTTTTCCTAAATCTTGAAATTCAAAAGGATTCATTTTTAATAAAATGGCATCCTTAATAGTTTCTGAAAGGTTAGAAATGTCTTTTATTTTGGTGTAATTTTTCATCTCTGATTAAATGCTATTTAATTCTTTTTCTAAAGCTTCAAAAAACACGTCAATATGTTTCTTCTGAATGGTTAATGGCGGAAGTATTCTAATTAGATTAGGATTTTTAGCACTTCCTGTAAATATATGATGGTCGAAAATGAGTTTTTTACGTAATTCTGAAATAGGAAAATCGAACTCTAAGCCCAGCATTAATCCTCTTCCTTTAATCGATTTTAACCGTGGTAAAGACTTGGCTTTCTCTTGAAAATAATCTGAAATAGTATTAGCATTATCCATGAGTTTTTCTTCCTCTAGAACTTCTAAAACTGAAAGCGTAGCAGCACAAGCCAAATGATTACCACCAAATGTTGTTCCTAATAAACCAAAAGACGCTTCAATGGATGGGTGAATTAATATGCCACCAACAGGAAAGCCATTTCCCATGCCTTTGGCTATAGAAATAATATCTGGTGTAATATTGTGTTTTTGAAAAGCGAAAAAGTCTCCAGTTCTGCCAAATCCTGATTGTACTTCGTCTGCAATTAAAGCGGTATTGTATTGTTTGCAAAGCTTGCCTAATCCTTGATAGAATTCCGTTGTACTTTGGTCTAAACCTCCAACTCCTTGAATAAATTCAACAATAACAGCACAAGTTTCATTTTGTTTTAATATAGATTCAACAGCTTGTAAATCTCCAAGTTCAACGAAATCAACTTGTTGTTGCGCATTTATTGGTGCTACAATTTTTGGATTGTCAGTAGCGGCTACAGCCGCAGATGTTCTACCGTGAAACGAATTTTTAAATGCTAGCACTTTGGATTTACCATTATGAAAGGATGCTAATTTTAAAGCATTCTCATTGGCTTCGGCACCAGAATTACATAAAAATAATTGGTAGTCTTTACAGCCAGATAAAGCTTCAAGCTTATCCGCTAATTCAACTTGCATCGGATTTTGAATGGCATTACTATAAAAACCAAGTTTGCTGACTTGATTAGAAATAGCAGAAACATATTTTGGATGCGAATGTCCTATAGAAATGACTGCGTGTCCACCATATAAATCTAAATATTCCACATTTTTATCATCGTAAACGTAGATGTCATTAGCACTTACTGGTGTAATGTCGAAAAGTGGGTAAACATTAAATAAACTCATATTGTTGTTACTTTATTCTGCAAGGTTTCAAAAACCTTGTAGGTTTGATTTTTAGTTTAATGCCTACAAGGTCGTCAAGGGCTTGCAGGTCATCTATATTAAATCTGCTCTTTTTTAATGTTATTAATTTTATTAAATGAAGCTACCATACCTTGAATAAGAGAAGAGCTCAGTCCTTTGTGTTCCATCTCGTTGAGTCCTTCAATAGTACAACCTTTTGGTGTTGTAACTCTATCAATTTCTTCCTCAGGATGATTACCATTTGTAATTAATAAACTTGCTGCACCTTCACTGGTGTACATGGCTAGTTCTTGTGCTTCTTTAGCATCAAAACCTAACTGAATAGCAGCTTGTGTTGTTGCTCTAATTAGACGCATCCAAAATGCAATTCCACTAGCACAAACCACAGTAGCTGCTTGCATTTGCGATTCAGGAATAGCCAAGGTATGTCCTAATCTATCAAAAATAGCTTCTGCAATTTTAAGGCGTTTTGCACCTTTTTCATTACTACACATACAGGTCATAGATTTACCAACAGCGATGGCTGTATTTGGCATAGCTCTAATGATGAATTGGTCTGTACCAACAATAGTTTCTATTTTCGGAATTAAGAATCCAGTAATTGTAGAAATTAAAACATGATTTTCCGTTAAATATGGTTTAATATCATTTAAGATAGTTTCAAAATGCCGTGGTTGAATCGCAAATATTAAAATGTCAGATTGGTTTACTGCTTCAATATTGTCTGTAGTGAGATACACATTTTTATAACCTTCTAAATCTTGAATATCCTCCAAGTTTCGCTTAGTTAAATATAATGTTGTGATAGCATTATTAGTAATGAGCCCTTTTGCAATGGACTTTCCTAAGTTTCCTGTTCCTATGATTGCTATTTTCATATTATTCTTTATTGTTATTCCTGCGAAGGCAGGAATCTATTTGTTTTTTTATACGAGTGGATTCCTGCCTTAGCAGGAATGACAGAAGTTTAAAAATAATTTGCCTTTAATAGTAAACCTTCTGTTTCTTCAAAACCAAACATTAAATTCATGTTATGAATCGCTTGTCCGGAAGCGCCTTTTAATAAATTATCGATGACACTAGTAACTAATAATTTTCCTTCGTGTTTGTGTAAATGAAGGATACATTTATTAGTATTCACAGCTTGTTTTAAATGAATGTCTTCATCTGAAATAATTGTGAAAACGGCATCTTTATAATAATCTTTATATAATTGTTTGGCGTCTTCTAATGTGCCTTCAAATTTGGTGTAAAGCGTTGCAAAAATGCCTCTTGAAAAATTACCACGATTTGGCATAAAGTTGATATCAGAATTAAAACCAGATTGCAATTGGTTAACCGTTTGATTGATTTCTCCTAAATGCTGATGTGTAAATGCTTTGTAATGCGAAAAATTATTATCTCTCCACGTAAAATGAGTGGTTTTTGATAGCGATGTTCCTGCACCTGTGGCACCAGTTACGGCATTGATGTGCACATCGTTTTGCAATACTTCTGCTTTTGCTAATGGTAATAACGCTAGTTGAATGGCTGTTGCAAAACAACCAGGATTTGCAATGTAATTCGCCTGTTCGATAGCGTCTTTATTCAATTCTGGTAAGCCGTAAACGAATTCTTTTCCTTCAAAATTTTTATCAGCTACTAATCTGAAATCATTACTTAAATCGATAATTTTAGTGTGGTCTGAAAATGAGTTTTTTTCAAGAAAAGCAGTAGAATTTCCATGGCCTAAACACAAGAATAAGACATCGACTTCTGAATTGATGCTGCTCGTAAATTCTAAGTCCGTAGCACCAATTAAATCTTGATGTACTTTGTATATTTTGTTGCCTGCATTAGATGTGCTAAATACAAAATTGATGTTAGTTTTAGGATGGTTAATTAATAATCTAAGTAACTCTCCAGCCGTATAACCTGCTCCTCCAATGATTCCTATTTCTAATTTTTTCATATCTATTTTCCACGGAAGTGGGAATCTTTTTAATTGAACCTAATTCTTAGTTTGAAACCTACAAGGTTTTTGAAACCTTGCAGGATAAGGTAATTTTTCAGACCAGCTAGGTTTTAAAAACCTCCTAGGTCAAGACAGGACTAATTATTGACCTGCTGATAAATCTTATTTTGATTTCCAACTATTTTAATAAACCCTTTGGCTTCATCTGCTGTCCAGCCTTTATTTTCTTCACCATAACTTCCAAATTTGGCACTCATTAAATCGTGTTGAGATGAAATACCATCTAAATCAAAGTGATAAGGCTTCAAGGTTACAAAAACATCGCCTGTTACTTTGTCTTGGCTACTTTGTAAGAAGGCTTCCATGTCGCGCATTACTGGGTCTAAATATTGACCTTCATGCAAATGCATACCATAGAAATTAGACATATAATCCTTATGTTGTAATTGCCATTTAGTAAGTGTATGTTTCTCTAATAAATGATGTGCTTTTATGGTAATTAGGGCAGCAGCAGCTTCAAATCCAACGCGTCCTTTGATACCAACAATAGTATCTCCAACATGAATATCCCTTCCGATAGCATAAGCTGAAGCGAGCGTGTTTAGTACTTCAATATTTACTTCTGGGCTGTTTTCTTCTCCATTTATAGCTACTAATTCCCCTTTAGAAAATGAGAGCACTACTTTTTCTGGTTCGGTATGTTTTAATTGCGAAGGAAATGCTGATTCAGGTAAAGGTTTTTCAGAAGTCAAGGTTTCAGAACCTCCAACACTTGTTCCCCAAAGTCCTTTGTTTACCGAATATTTAGCTTTTTCCCAAGACATGTCGATGCCGTTGTCTTTTAGGTAATCAATTTCTTCTTGTCTGCTTAAACTTCCATCTCTAATAGGCGTAATAATCTTAATGTTTGGTGCTAAGGTTTGAAAAATCATATCAAAACGTACTTGGTCGTTTCCTGCACCTGTACTTCCGTGTGCAATATATTCGGCATCAATACTTTTAGCGTATTCAATAATTTCAATGGCCTGAATAATACGTTCTGCACTTACAGATAGCGGATAGGTATTATTCTTTAATACATTTCCGAATATTAAATATTTTATTACTTTGTCATAATATGAGGCAATGGCATCAATATTCTTGTATGTTGAAACACCCATTTTGTAAGCATTTGCCTCAATATTTTTTATTTCGTCATCAGAAAAACCACCCGTATTTACACTCACAGCATGGACGTCGTAACCTGCTTTACTTAAACTTACTGCGCAATAGGATGTGTCTAATCCACCACTGTATGCTATAACTAATTTCTTACTCATCTTTTTTATCTTTTTTTAAGAACATAGATTGTTTTAAATTTTTCAATCTCGTCCATGCTTTTTTGTCGTAATTGTGTTCTTTTGGTTTTGTTTCTTGGGTCTTTTTTGGGTCGTAAAGCATACCTGTACACAGACACATTTTTTGTTCTGTTCTTGTTAAAACATCAAAGTTTTTACAAGTTTGACAGCCTTTCCAAAAAGATTGGTCATCAGTTAATTCTGAAAACGTCACAGGTTTATAGCCAAGTTCGCTATTCATTTTCATAACAGCTAAACCTGTTGTAATACTAAAAACTTTAGCGTCTGGGAATTTAGTTCTAGAATGTTCAAAAATGACTTTTTTAATCTTTTTGGCTAGACCTAGATTTCTAAAATCTGGATGAACAATGAGTCCGGAATTGGCAACAAATTTACCATGACTCCAAGCTTCAATATAACAGAAACCGGCAAACTTATCACCGTCTAAAGCGATTACAGCGTTACCATTTTCCATTTTGTTAATGATATATTCTGGTTTTCGTTTTGCAATACCAGTACCTCTTACTTGAGCAGCATCTGCAATAGTTTTGCATATCGTTTCTGCGTATATGCTATGTGATTTATCAGCAATAACAATTTTCATTGTAATTGAGTTTTAATATTAAAAAATGTGGTTTTGTTTTTGAAAGAAGAACTGGACGCACCTGAGTTCCTAAATAATAATGTACCCTTACGGGCGACGATTACGAACACAACGTAATGTGTTTCTGGTTGAAACGGGTAGTACTAAATCTAAAGTGGAAAATATGTTATTTGAATTGTTCAATGTAAAAAAATAAAAGATTAACTAAATGGTTTAAAGTAGTTCCATTAGCGACGTCGCAAGTTTGACGAGCGTGTGGGTCTTTCTATTCTATTTTTTTGACTTAACATAGTGTAAATTTAGAATTATTATTTAATAATAATCTTAAAACAAGTTCTTTTTTTTAAGTTTTACGAATTTCATAATTCTTTTAAATAAAACTGTAAATATTTCATTAATAAGTGTTTTGATACACGTTTTATTACAGAATATAATCTGTGCTCACAAAATTTGAAGCTCTAGAATCTAGTAAATCCTTTAAAATACCATTGTTGTAATCGTTGTCTTTAGAAGCTACAAAAGTTCTAATTGAAAATGAACGTAAAGCATCATGGACACTTAACGTTGCTACAGCCGAATCTTTTCGTCCCGTAAAAGGATAAACGTCTGGACCACGTTGACAAGAACTATTAAGGTTTACACGACAAACTAAATTCACTAAAGTATCAATTAATGGCGCCAGAGTTTTTACATCTTTACCAAATAAACTCACTTGTTGACCGTAATTAGATTCTGCCATATCATCTAATGGTTCTTCAATATCTGAAAATGGAACTACTGGAATTACTGGTCCAAATTGCTCTTCTTGAAAAACGCGCATGTCTTTTGTTACAGGATATAATACAGCAGGAAAAATATAATTTTCAGTTGTTTCTCCTCCTTTAGAGTTAATGACTTGAGCTCCTTTCTCTGTGGCATCGTTTATTAAATCTTGAATATAATCTGGCTTGTCTGGCTCTGGAAGTGGTGTTAATTTGGCATCATCTTCCCAAGGATTACCAAATTTTAGCGCATCTACTTTAGCTGAAAAACGTTTGTTAAACTCTTCCACAATTGCTTCATGTACATATAATACTTTTAAGGCTGTACAACGTTGACCATTGAATGATGTTGTACCTGCAATACATTCGTCTATTGCTAAATCTAAATCAGCGTCTGGAAGTACGATTGCTGGATTTTTAGCTTCTAATCCTAGTACTAAACGCAATCTGTTACTTTTTGGGTGTTGATTTTGTAAAGCATTAGCCGATTTACTATTGCCTATTAAAGCTAAAACATCAACTTTGCCTGTTTGCATTATAGGTGCAGCAACGGTTCTTCCACGTCCGTAAATAATGTTTACAACGCCTTTTGGGAAACTATCTCTAAAAGCCTCTAACAAAGGTGTAATTAATAGAACACCGTGTTTTGCTGGTTTAAAAATGGTTGTATTACCCATCATTATAGCAGGAATTAATAATGCGAATGTTTCATTTAATGGATAGTTATATGGTCCTAAACATAAAACAACACCCAATGGTCCTCTTTTGATGTGAGCATAGACACCATCATGTTTATCAAACTTTGCACTATTTCGATCCATTTGCTTGTAGTCTTCAATGGTATCGTATATATATTCTACAGTTCTGTCGAATTCTTTTTGAGAATCAGATAGGTTTTTACCAATTTCCCACATTAATAGTTTTACAACTTCATCTCGTTTAGTTTTCATATGTTCAACAAACTTTTCCATACAAGCAATCCTGTTTTCAACTTTCATTGTTGGCCATAAACCTTGTCCTTTGTTGTAAGCAGAAACAGCAGCATCTAATGCTTTTATAGCTTCTTTTTTGCCTAAAGTTGGAATAGTTCCTAAAAGAGTTGGTTTATAATCTTCTGTTGAAGAAATTGTAGAATAAACATTAGAAGTATCTCCTCTCCACGGTATTAATGCACCATCAACTAAATAGGTGTTTTGATTAACTAATGTTTTAATTTTAAATTGCTCTGGAATATTTGCAAATGTTGAAGTCATAATTATTTATTCTAAAATATTATTAATAAAGATACTAAAAGCACTTTTTTAGAACGTTAAGTTTTTGTTATACTATACTAAAAACTGAAATAAATCTGGTTTGTTATTTAGGTAATCTCCGAAGAAATTATGTTGTTTCATTTTGGAAATTAATGGATCTAAATCTTCGGGAGATTTTAATTGTAAGCCAACAACAGCAACATCGTTTTCCCTATTGGCTTTTTTAGTGTATTCAAAATGTGTAATATCATCCGTTGGACCTAAAATGTCTACAACAAAATCCCGTAGAGCTCCTGCTCGTTGAGGAAATTTAATGATAAAATAATGTTTAAGGTTGGCATAGAGTAGGGCACGTTCTTTAATTTCTGCCATTCTTGTAATGTCGTTATTACTTCCACTTATAACACACACTACATTTTTATCTTTAATCTCGTCTTTAAATTGTTCTAAAGCACAAAGACTTAAAGCGCCTGCAGGCTCAACTACAATAGCGTCTTTATTATATAAATCTAAAATGGTTTGGCAAATTTCTCCTTCTTCTACCGTAACTACCCGATGTATTGTTTCTTTACATATGGCGAAGTTTAAATCTCCAACGCGTTTAACAGCAGCACCATCGACAAAATTATCTATAGTATCTAATTCAATATTTTGGTTAGATCTAATAGAATTTAACATAGCTGCAGCCCCTTTTGGTTCTACACTAATTATTTTTGTTTGTGGAGATAGTAGTTTAAAAACGGAAGATAGACCAGAGGCTAAACCACCTCCTCCTACAGGAACAAAAACATAATCAATAGGATGCTCTTTAGCTTGATCAATTATTTCTAATCCAACTGTTGCTTGTCCTTCAATAACCTTTTCGTCGTTAAATGGGTGTACAAATGTCTTATCCATGTCTTTACTCTGTTGCATTGCTGCATGGTAAGCATCGTCAAAAGTATCACCAACTAAAACAATATCAACATAATCTTCACCAAACATTTTTACCTGTTCAATTTTTTGATTAGGTGTTGGTGCAGGCATAAAAATTGTACCTCTAATTTTTAAAAGTTTACAAGAAATAGCTACGCCTTGTGCATGATTTCCCGCACTTGCGCATACAATTCCATTTTCGATATGAGTTTTATCTAAGGATGAAATTTTATTATAAGCTCCTCTAATTTTATATGAACGAACTTCTTGTAAGTCTTCTCTTTTAAGATATATATTAGCTTTAAAATGTTTAGAATATCTTGAGTTTTTTATAAGAGGCGTTACAGAAGCAATACCATTTAGTTTTTCTGCCGCAGCCTCAATGGATTTTAGAGTTGGTCTATATTTAGTTTTAGTTTCTTTCATGTTTTCTTCCCTTAAAAAAGGGAATATCTTTAATTTAAAAACCTACAAGGTTTTTACTTTGACAATGCATGGCCATCATAAAAATCTTGTAGGTTAATTGTATTATGCTAATACAGATTCTTTAGCATCTTCAGTTTTAATTACTTTCATTGCGGTCATCGCTGCACGTAAACGTTGCCCAACAGCTTCAATTGGATGATTTCTTATGGCATCATTAATAGCAATTAATTCTACATTATCAACACCTGTTGATTTTGAAAATGGCTTACCTATAATTGAAGTGTCTACCGTTTTCATAAAATCAGTTAATAAAGGTTTGCAAGCATGGTCAAATAAATAACAACCATATTCTGCAGTATCAGAAATAACTCGGTTCATTTCAAATAATTTCTTTCTAGCGATAGTGTTAGCAATTAACGGTAATTCATGTAAAGATTCGTAATAAGCAGAATCTTCAATTATACCTGCAGCAACCATGGTTTCAAATGCTAGTTCTACTCCAGATTTTACGAAAGCGACCAATAAGACACCATTATCAAAATATTCTTGCTCAGAAATATGCTCTGAAGTTAAAGCTGTTTTTTCAAAAGCAGTTTCTCCAGTAGCTGCTCTCCAAGTTAATAAGTTAATATCATCATTTGCCCAATCTTCCATCATTGTTTTTGAGAAATGGCCAGATATAATATCATCCATATGCTTTTCAAATAATGGACGCATAATACCTTTAAGTTCTTCGGATAATTCGTAAGCTTTAATTTTTGCAGGATTAGATAGACGATCCATCATATTAGTGATTCCTCCATGTTTTAAAGCTTCAGTAATAGTTTCCCAACCAAATTGAATTAATTTAGCAGCATAGCCAGGCTCAATACCTTCTTCTACCATTTTATCGAAAGATAAAATTGCTCCAGTTTGTAGCAAACCACAAAGAATGGTTTGTTCTCCCATTAAATCAGATTTCACTTCTGCTATAAAAGAAGATTCTAAAACACCAGCACGATGTCCGCCTGTTGCTGCAGCATAAGCTTTTGCTTGTGCCCAACCTTTACCTTCAGGGTCATTTTCTGGGTGAACTGCGGTTAGTGTTGGCACACCAAAACCACGCTTGTATTCTTCTCTAACTTCTGTTCCTGGACACTTTGGTGCTACCATTATAACAGTTAAATCTTCACGGATTTTAGTGCCTTCTTCAACGATGTTAAAACCATGAGAATAGCTTAGTGTTGCCCCTTTTTTCATTAATGGCATCACAGCTTTTACAACACTAGTATGTTGTTTGTCTGGAGTTAAATTTAAGACTAAATCTGCAGTTGGAATTAATTCTTGGTATGTACCAACATTAAATCCGTTAGATGTTGCATTTTTGTATGAATCACGTTTTTCATCAATAGCAACTTGTCTTAAGGCATATGAAATATCTAATCCGGAATCGCGCATATTTAAACCTTGGTTAAGGCCTTGTGCTCCACAACCTACAATCACTATTTTCTTTCCTAATAATGCGTTTACGCCATCTTCAAATTCTGAAGCATCCATAAAACGACATTTTCCCAATTGCCCTAATTGTTCTCTTAATGGTAATGTGTTAAAATAATTTGACATGATTTTATTTAATCTTTTAATTAATTTCTAGTAATAATTCTGATATGGCCATTTTTGGTCTTGTTATGGCAATACGACCTGAACGGACAAATTGTAACAAGCCATATGGTTTTAATTTTTCGTACATATTATCTATATCTTCCTTTAAGCCAGAAGCTTCAATAACAAAATAATTTTCTGTTATAGATATAATATGTGCGCGTCTAAATTTCATTTTATTCTGAATTGTCTCATCATACAAATGTTTTGATGAAATTTTAAATAAAGCTGTTTCGTGATAAATGATTTCGTCTTCTGTATGATAAAAGGCTCTAATAACTTCAATTTGTTTTTCTAACTGACCAACGACTTTTCTAATTAAAGTTTTTGTTACTATGACTACAAATGTAAATCTATGTACATCTTCAATTTCGGATTTTGAAACGGTCATACTTTCAATATTAATATGACGTTTTAAAAATATTGCCGACAAACGGTTTAATATCCCAACATTGTTTTCGGTATAAACCGAAACCGTAAAATTTTGTTTCTCTTCCATTCTTATTTTAGTCTTATATCTGAAACACAAGCTCCTGTAGGAATCATTGGAAATACGTTATCCTCTTTTTCTACACAAACTTCTAAGAAATAGGCTTCTTTACTTTCTATCATTTCTTTTACTGCATCTGCCAATTCTTCTCGTTTTGTTACTTTTCTTGCTTTTATATAATAGCCTTCTGCTATGGCTACAAAATTTGGGTTTATCATTTCTGTAGAGGCATAGCGTTTATCAAAAAATAACTGCTGCCATTGACGCACCATGCCAAGAAAATCATTGTTTAAAACCACTACTTTTACGGCTGCTTTTTGCTGAAAGATGGTACCCAATTCTTGAATTGTCATTTGGTATCCTCCATCACCAGAAATAGAAATAACTTCACGTTCTGGTGTAGCCATTTTTGCTCCAATTGCAGCTGGAAGACCAAATCCCATAGTGCCTAATCCTCCTGAGGTAATGTTACTTCTTGTGTTTTTAAACTCTGCATAGCGACAAGCAATCATTTGATGTTGACCAACATCTGTAACAATGGCTGCTTCTCCATCTGTTTGTTTGTTTATTTCTTTTAAAACTTCACCCATAGTTAGGCCTTCTTTGGTTGGATGTAAGTCGTTTTTAATTACTTCGTCGTATTCTATAGCATACAAATCTTTAAATTCTTGATGCCATTCAGAATGTTTGTTTTTATTTAGTAATGGTAAAAGTTGCGTTAGACTTTCTTTAGAATCACCTAAAACGGCGACATCGGTTTTTACGTTTTTATCAATTTCGGCAGGATCTATCTCAAAGTGGATGACCTTTGCTTGTTTTGCATAGGTTTCTAAATTGCCAGTAACACGATCGTCAAAACGCATACCAATTGCAATTAATACATCGCACTCATTTGTTAATTTATTTGGCGCATAATTTCCATGCATTCCTACCATACCAATATTTAAAGGATGTGCAGTTGGAATTGCAGAGGCACCGAGAATTGTCCATGCTGAAGGAATGCCTGCTTTTTCAATTACGGCTTTTAATTCTTTTTCAGCTCCACCTAGAATTACACCTTGTCCCCAAACAATCATTGGTTTTTTTGCGGCATTTATTAATTCTGCAGCCTTTTTTACCATAGAACTATCTGTTTCTGGAACTGCTTTATAGCTTCTTACTTTTGTGCATTTTTTGTATGTAAAGTCGAATTCTTCAAACTGTGCATCTTTTGTTATATCTACTAAAACAGGACCTGGGCGACCACTTTTGGCTATGTAAAATGCTTTGGCCATAATTTCGGGAATCTCTGAAGCCTTAGTGATTTGATAATTCCATTTTGTTACAGGTGTTGAAATACCAATAATATCAGTTTCCTGAAAAGCATCACTTCCTAGTAAATGAGAGCCCACTTGACCTGTAATGCAGACCATTGGAGTTGAGTCTATTTGAGCATCAGCTATTCCGGTGATAAGGTTTGTGGCACCAGGACCAGACGTTGCAATACAAACGCCAACTCTTCCTGAAATACGAGCGAAACCTTGAGCGGCATGAGTTGCGCCTTGTTCATGACGTGCTAAGACGTGATGAATTTTATCTTGATATTTATATAATTCATCATAAACAGGCATAATTGCGCCTCCAGGATATCCATATAGAATATCAACATCTTCAGCTAACAAACATTTTATAACAGCTTCACTGCCAGAAATACGTTCTGTAGTTTCGTTGTCTTTGATTTGACTTTTTATGGTTAGAGTTTCTTTCATCCTTTTTATATTCGAGACTCTTAGACTGCGCTTAGAGTCACATATTGTTTAGATTTTGTTTTCTAGAATTCATCTGTTACACATCCTTTGGATGCAGATGATACTGTTTTAGCATATTTGTATAAAACACCGCGTTCAAACTTTAATTCTGGTGCTTTCCATTTTGCTCTTCTTTTTTGAAGTTCAACTTCAGAAACTTCAAGCGAAATAGAATTAGTTTCTGCGTCTATAGTGATAATATCTCCATCTTTAACGACAGCAATTGTACCACCTTCTTGAGCTTCTGGTGTAATATGCCCAACCACAAATCCGTGTGTGCCACCAGAAAATCTTCCGTCCGTAATTAAAGCGACATCCTTACCTAAACCTGCTCCCATAATAGCAGCTGTTGGTTTTAGCATTTCTGGCATACCTGGACCACCTTTAGGTCCTTCATATCTTATTACAACCACATCGCCTTTTTCTACTTTTCCGTCTCTAATTCCATCGTTTGCTGCATATTCGCCTTCAAAAACTTTAGCTTTTCCTCGGAAACATAATCCTTCTTTTCCAGTGATTTTAGCAACACTTCCATCTGTAGCTAAATTTCCATACAACATTCTTAAATGCCCAGAAATTTTAATAGGCTCTTCAATAGGTTTTATAACATCTTGACCTTCGGTTAAGTCAGCAACATCTAATAAGTTTTCTGCTATTGTTTTTCCTGTAACGGTTAAACAATCTCCATGTATTAGCCCTTTTTTCAAAAGATATTTTAATACTGCAGGAATTCCTCCAACGGCATGTACATCTTCCATTAAGTATTTACCACTTGGTTTTAAATCTGCCAAAAATGGTGTATTGTCACTTATATCTTGAAAATCTTTTAGTGTAAAGTCTATTTGAGCCGCTCTTGCAATGGCTAAAAAGTGCAAAACTGCATTTGTAGAGCCTCCTAAAATTGTGACTAATCTTACGGCATTTTCAAGAGACTTTCTTGTAATAATATCAGAAGGCTTTATGTCTTTTTCTAGCAATACTCTTAAGGCTTCACCAGCTTTTATAGATTCTTCTTTTTTAGCATCACTTAATGCAGGATTAGAAGAATTGAAAGGTAATGTCATACCTAAAGCTTCAATTGCTGAAGCCATTGTGTTAGCTGTATACATGCCACCACACGCACCAGCTCCAGGACATGCTTTTTCTACAATATTTTGGTATTCGTTTTCGTCCATTGTGCCTGCAACCTTGCTTCCCCAAGCTTCAAAAGCAGAAACAACGTCTAATTTTTTACCATTATGACAACCAGAATCAATTGTACCACCATAAACTAATATTGATGGGCGATTTAAACGAATCATTGCCATTAAAGCACCAGGCATATTTTTGTCGCATCCAACAACAGTAACTAGTCCATCATAACTCATGGCTTGTACTACGGTTTCCATTGAATCTGCAATAATATCACGAGAAGGTAATGAATAACGCATACCAGGAGTTCCCATAGATATACCATCACTAACACCAATAGTATTAAAAATTAATCCAATGACTTCTTCATTTTTTGTACCTTCCTTAACTAATTTAGCTAAGTCATTAAGGTGCATATTACAAGGGTTTCCTTCATAACCTGTACTGGCAATACCAACAATTGGTTTAAAAAAATCTTCTTTTGTTAATCCAATAGCATGCAACATTGCTTGTGCTGCTGGTTGTGTTGGATCTTGTGTGACTGTTTTGCTGTATTTATTTAGTTCGCTCATAATTTTATTTAGGCAAAAATGATTTGCAGAAACTAAATTACCTGATATGTGTTTCTTTTAGTTTATCGATGCGTTTTTTATTCTAAACTCAATTGTGTATGATGGTTGTTAATACGTTGGTAATCATATTTTTAGAGATGTATTTATATGATGTTCAAATAGTGTAAAAATTTTTGAATAAATTTTAAATTTTACATTTGGTAAAGCGATAATTAAACAGAAATGCTAAAAAAAAATAGATTAATTAAAGTTTATAACCAAAAAACCCGATTCAGTTGAATCGGGTTTTTGATGGTGGTGCCTCCAGGAATCGAACCAGGGACACAAGGATTTTCAGTCCTTTGCTCTACCAACTGAGCTAAGGCACCAATTGCTTAATTAAGCGGATGCAAATATAGATGCATTTTTATTATTCACAAAAAGAATTTGCTAAAATTTGATTTTATAAATTTGTATCTTAATAAATATATATGAATCTTATTGTAGATGTGGGAAATACGTATGTTAAATTTGCCGTTTTTGATAATGGAAATTTAATTTATAAGATGAGTTTTAAGCTCAATGAGTTTAAAATGCAATATAAAAATTTAAAAAAAGCATATCCAAAATTAAATAAAGCAATTGTTTCTTCAGTTGGACATTTATCAAAAAAAGAAATAGCATTGATAGAATCTGATATGCCAATTACAGAACTTAACGTAGAAACTAATTTACCCTTTGAGAATCTCTATGCTACTCCAAAAACCTTAGGAGTAGATAGAATAGCGTTGGTAAGCGCATCTGTTGATCAATTTTTAGACAATAATGTTTTAATTATAGATGCAGGAACATGTATTACATATGATTTTATAACCAAGGATAATAAGTATTTAGGAGGAGCAATTTCTCCAGGAATTAGATTGCGATACAAAGCATTACATAGTTTAACGGCTAATTTGCCACTTCTTGAAACTAAAGTGCCAAAAAATATCATTGGAGATTCAACTGAATCTTCAATTCATTCTGGTGTTGTAAATGGTGTAGTTAATGAAATTGATGGAATAATTGGTCAATATTTAAAAGAATATTCAGATTTAACAGTTATTTTAACAGGTGGTGACACTAAATTTTTGTTAAACCAATTAAAAAATACCATATTTGCGAATTCAGATTTTCTTTTAGAAGGTTTGAATTTTATTCTAGAATATAATTCAAAATAATGATAAAACGATTCATTGTAATTTTCATTGCAATAATAAGTTCTGCCGCCTTTGCGCAAGAAGGAACAGGTTCACCATATTCTTTTTATGGTATAGGGAGTCTTAAGTTTAAAGGTACAGTAGAAAACCGAAGTATGGGTGGCATGAGTGTCTACTTGGATAGTATTCATTTAAATTTAAGTAATCCGGCTTCATATGCTGGTAGAAATTTAGAATATTCGGGGTTTGACGGAGAAAGTAGACCTATAAAATTTTCTGTTGCCGGTACCACATCTAGTAGTACTTTAAAGACTGATTCAGAAAGCGCAAATACAAACAGTACAATATTTGATTATTTAGCACTTTCTGTACCTATTGGTAAATTTGGTTTTGGCTTTGGGTTAATGCCATATACATCTGTTGGTTATAAATTAGATGATGTAAATGATAGTGATTATTTAGTAAATCGCTTTAGTGGAGAAGGTGGACTTAATAGGGTTTTTGCAGGTTTTGGTTATCAAATTAATAATCAATTAGGTGTTGGAGTTGATATTAATTATAACTTTGGAAATATCCAAAATACGGCAATAGAAGTTAAATATACACCTGAAAATGAGCTAATACAGTATCAAACTCGAGAATTTAATAGGGCTGACTTACGTGGCCTAAATTTAAATTTTGGTTTGACTTACAAAGCTATGATTACAAATAAATTAGAATTATCTGCTACAACAACATTTACTCCAGGTAGTACATTAGATTCAGAAAATATAAGATCGTATTCTACTGTGACTTTAAATAGTGATTATGAAGTTGCTGGTATTTCAAACACAATTAATGAAGATGTAGAAGATACTGAATTAACTTTACCTTCAAAATTTACAATTGGAGCAGGTATAGGGCAACCAAAATCTTGGTTTGTTGGTGCTGAGTATACATTTCAAAATACAAGTGATTTTTCTAATCCATTGTATTCTAGTCAAAATGCTGTAACTTCTTATGAGAATGCTTCCCAAATTTCTCTTGGAGGATTCTATATTCCTAAGTATAATGCCTTTTCTGGTTATTTTAATCGTGTTGTGTATAGGGCAGGAGTTAAATACGAAAATACAGGTTTAATAATAAAAGATGAGCCAATTAATGAGTTTGGCATGTCTTTTGGTCTAGGTTTACCAGTTGGGAATCGTAGTATGTTTTCAAATGCTAATTTTGGCTTTGAATTTGGAAGACGAGGAACACGAGAGAAAAATTTAATCTTAGAGAATTTTGTAAACTTCAATGTAAGTTTATCTTTAAATTCAAGATGGTTTGAACAAAAAAAATATTACTAATATAATTAACTTTAAAATGAAGACGAGAATTACAATACTGTTTTTAGCCCTAATGATGAGTGTAAACTTGGGTTTTGCACAAGATGATAACCAGGAAGAATGCATGAACAATCTTTCTCTTTTTGATGGCTATGCAAAAAGTAAAAAATATGATGATGCATACGGACCATGGAAAATTGTAAGAGAAAAATGTCCAAAATTTAATAGAGCTATTTATGTGCATGGAGAAAAAATTCTAAAACATAAAATAGAAAACTCTACTGGAGCGGACCAACTAGCGTATATTGAAGATTTAATGTTGCTTTATGATCAGAGTAGAGAGCATTTTGCTTCTAAATATGATTTTGCTGAAGTTACAGTGGATAAGGCTAATTTAGCAAAGAAGTACGAAAAAGAATTAGGAAAGACTGATGAGCAGGTTTACAATATGTTTAATGAGGCATACACAAAAGATGCTAAAAACTTTACTGATGCTAAAGGTTTATATTCTTATTTCTCTTTAGCTGTAGATTTATATGATTCAGGGAAATTATCAGCACAACAAATGTTTGATAAATATGATGATGTTAATGAAATTATTGAAGGTATTACTGAGAGTTTTACAAAAAAGCTAAATACCTATGCAGAAAAAGAAGAGGCAGGTGAACCTTTATCTAAAAAAGATGCACAACGTAAGTCTAGTTACGAATCTTATATTGATGCATTTGAAACTAAAATACTACCAAGTATGGATCAAAAACTTGGAAAAAGAGCAACTTGTGAGGTTTTAATTCCTTTATATCAAAAGGATTTTGAGGAGAACAAAAACAATGGAGTTTGGCTACAGAGAGCAATGAACAGAATGTATGCTAAAGGTTGTAAAGAAGATCCATTATTTTTAAAATTAGTTCAGCAGAAGAATACTATTGAGCCAAGTGCAGACACAGCCTATTATCTTTATGTATTAACAGGTGAGCAGAAGTATATAGATCAAACAATTAAACTATCAACAGATCCATTAAAAAAAGCAAAACTATATAAAGGTTTAGCTCAAGAGTTAAAATCAAAAGGTAGTTATGGTAAAGCAAGACAGTATTATTTTGAAGCTTTAAAGCTTAACCCTTCAGACGGATCACCACATCTTGCAATTGCAACAATGTATGCTAAGAGTGCTAACAATTGTGGAGACTCAAACTTTAATAAAAGAGCTGTATTTTGGTTAGCGGCTAATGAGGCTGAAAAAGCTGGTAGAGTTGATGGTAGATTAAGATCTGCAGCTGCTAAAACAGCAACAAGTTATAGAGCTAGTGCACCTTCTAAAGCTGATATTTTTCAAGCAGGTAATGCTGGCCAAACTATAAAAATTGGCTGTTGGATAGGACGTTCTGTAACAGTTCCAAATATCTAATGATAAATCAGAAATTACATATATATAGAAACTTAGTCACAGCAATTGTTGTGACTTTGTTTTTTTCGTGTAAAAATGATTTCAACGAAGTTCAGAAGGTTGGTGTTTTACAAAATCAACCAATTAGTGAAGCTAAAAATATAGATTTAAAATATACTAAGTTTGTTGATGATACGGTAAGATTGTTAGCTAATCTTATTAGTCCTAAAATGCTAGATTATTCAAATAGAAATTTTCCCTTTCAAGAGTTTCCTAAAGGTATTGAGTTAAGAACTTACGATGAGGATAATAATAAAACTACAATAACTTCAGATTACGCAATTGTTTACAGTGATACAGATATTATTGATTTACAAGGTAATGTTAAGATTGCTACGCAACAAAAAGACACTTTGTTTACAGAGCAATTGTTTTACAATCAGAAGTTAGAATGGGTGTTTACTAATGAGAAATGGCTATTTAAAAGGGCAATTGGGCCATTGTACGGAATTGGCTTTGATGCAGATAAAAACTTTGAAAACTTTCAAATGTTAGAAATGGGTGGCGAATTTGAGCTAGATAATTAGTTACCTTTGCACAACAATCATTTTATTTAATACATGAAAATACAAAAGATTTTTCATTACGCTTATATCGTTTTTGCGATATTGTTTTTATATGATGCCATTTCAAAATGGTCAACAGATAGAAATGGGGCTTATATGATGCTGTTTTTTACAGCTTTAGCTACCTTTATGTTTTTCTTCAGAAAGCGTTTTAGTAAAAGGCAAGAAGAACGTAACAATAAGTAAATCATGACTGCTGATATAGTCGTTATTATAAGTACATTAATACTTTCAGCCTTTTTTTCGGGTATGGAAATTGCTTATGTGTCTGCTAATAAAATTCATATAGAATTAGAAAAGAAACAAGGTGATTTTTTAGGAAAAATTTTAGGTAAACTCACAGCAAGACCTTCAAAGTATATTGCAACGATGCTTATAGGTAATAATATTGCACTGGTTATCTATGGATTTAAAATGGGTGATGTTTTGGTAGGTTGGTTTCAATCTATGTTACCTTTAGATAGCTCAACATTAACGTATTTGTTTACAGATTTACAGTTACTAACTCAAACTATAATTTCAACATTAGTTATTTTAATTACGGCAGAGTTTTTACCTAAAGTATTCTTTCAAATTTATTCAAATTCACTTTTAAAAATTTTAGCCTTTCCTACTTATGTATTTTATGTCTTGTTTTCTTGGATTTCAGATTTTGTAATTTGGATTTCAGATGCCGTATTAAAATACATTTTTAAGGTCGAAGGTGAAGATGTGGTTTTGGCAATGACAAAAGTTGAGCTAGGGAATTATATTACGGAACAAATGGAATCGGTTGAGAATCATGAAGATGTAGATAGCGAAATTCAAATATTTCAGAATGCCTTAGAATTTTCAGATGTAAAAGCACGTGAAGTTATGGTGCCACGTACTGAAATTACGGCTGTTGATATTTCAGAATCAATTGAAAACCTTAGAAAGTTGTTTATTGAGTCTGGCAGAACAAAAATTATAGTGTATAAAGATAGTATTGATGATATATTAGGTTATGTACACGCTTTTGAGTTGTTTAAAAAACCAAAATCTATTAAGTCTATAATTATTTCTGTTGGTTTTGTTCCAGAAACAATTTATATAAAAGACGTTTTAAATATTCTTACCAAAAAACGTAAAAGTATGGCTGTGGTTATAGATGAATATGGCGGAACTGCTGGTATTATGACAGTTGAAGATATTATTGAAGAACTTTTTGGTGAGATTGAAGATGAACACGATACTATTGAGATGGTAGAGGAACAGCTCGACGAAAACACTTATAGATTTTCTGCAAGATTAGAGGTGGATTACATTAATGAAACGTATAAATTGAACCTTCCAGAAAATGAAAACTATGAAACTTTAGGTGGCTTAATTGTAAATGCTACAGAACAGATTCCTCAAGAAAAAGATGATGTACAGATTGATAATTTTAAATTTACAATTACAGAAGTATCATCTACAAAAATTGATGAAGTCTTATTAAAAATCCTAGAAGTAGACTAATACTTAAACAACACTTATAAAAACTGCGTTACTACTTTTATTATTTAGAAGAATATGCTATTTTCGCAGACTTATTTACACCAAAATATACAATACATAAAAGACTATGGCAGTTTTAAATAAAATTAGACAACGTTCACTGATATTAATATTTGTAATAGCAATGGCATTATTTGCTTTTGTTATTGGAGATTTATTTAAAAATTCTTCTGCGTTTTCAGGAGGTTCACAAGACGTCGTTGCTACGATTAATGGTAAAGATATTAAACGAACTGAGTTTCAACAAAAAGTAAAGAACTACCAAGATGCATCAGGTGGAAGACAAACATCTACCCAAGCGATGAACACAATTTACAATCAAGAGCTTCGTAAAATTGTTTTACAGTCTGAATTTGATAAATTAGGTTTATCAGTTGAAAAGGATGAAATGAGAGATTTACTTAAAACAAGTTTTTCGTCATATCCTGAGTTTCAGGATGCAGATGGAAATTTTGATGTAAATCGATTAAACGGTTTTATTTCTAATCTAAAAGACTTAAAAGGTGATACAGCACCTTTAGGTAACTTTTTGGTGAATTATGATAGTTGGACAAATAATGAGCAATCTATTGCTGCAAATGCTATACAGCAAACCTATTATAATATGATTAAAGCAGGTGTTGGTACTACAATTACAGAGGCAGAAGCAGATTATTTTGGTGATGCTAAAACAGTAGATGTGCGTTATGTACAAGTGCCTTACACGTCTATAGCAGATAGTTTGGTTGAAGTTTCTAAGAGCGATATTCAAGCATACATTAATAAGCATAAAGATGCTTACCAAGCTGAGGCTAGCAGAGAAGTTGTGTATGTAGAGTTTAAAGAGGTGGCTTCTAAAGCAGATGAAGATGAAATAAAAGCCGGATTATTAGAGCTAAAAGCAGATAAAACAGAATACAACGAAAGCAGCAAAAACAATGAAACTATTTTAGGTTTTGATTCTGCTACAGATATCGAAGAGTTTGTTAACACATATTCAGATATAAAATACAACGATTCATTTTTAAGAGCTGCAGAATTACCAGCAGTAGCTAAAGACACGTTGTTAAAATTAAGTGTTGGTGATTATTATGGTCCTTATAAGGATGGTGAATACTATAAATTATCTAAAGTAATTGCAACTAAGCAATTGCCAGATTCTGTAAAAGTTCGTCATATTTTAATTCCTAATATTGGAGGTCAAAGAGCAGACGCATCTGTAACCAAAACACCAGAGGAAGCTAAGAAAACGGCAGATAGTATTTTAGCTAAAATTAAAAGTGGAACTAAGTTTATGGATTTATTAGATTTATCTTCTGATAAAGTAAGTAACGAGCAAGATGGAGAAATTGAATTTGATTATAGAGCAGGTATGGCTCCAGAATTTAAAGCATATGCTTTTGATAATAAAGTAGGTGATGTAGATGTTGTACAAACATCATTTGGTTACCATGTTATTGAAATATTGGATCAAAAGAGTTTTAATAAAACAGTAAAAGTTGCAACTATAGCAGATAAGATAGAACCATCTGATGCTACTTTGCAAGAGGTATTTAATAAAATGTCTAAGTTTGAAATTGCAGCTAAAGGTGGTGATTTTAATGCACTAGCAAAAGAACGCGATTTAACAGTAAAGCCAATTTCTTTTAAAGCTTTAGACGAAAATATTCCTGGTTTAGGAAGCCAAAGAGAAGTTGTGCGTTGGGCATTTAATGATGAAACGGAAACAGGAGATTTTAAAAACTTCCCAATATCAAACTTTGGCTTTATAGTAGCTAAAGTAGTTGAAAAAAAGGAAAAAGGTTTAATGAGCACCGAAGATGCTTCTATTACAGCTTTACCTAAAATAAGAAACGAAAAGAAAGCTAAATTAATCCGTGATAAAATCACAGCAACAACAGTTACTGATATTGCCAAAAATCAAGGCGTAAGTCCTAGGACAGCAGCGGCTATTACATTTAAAAACACAACCCTTTCTGGTGCTGGTGTTGAGCCTAAAGTTGTTGGTGCAGCATTTGGTTTAGCTGAAGGAGCTACTTCTAAACCAATTGATGGTGAAAAAGGAGTTTATGTTGTAGAAGTTACTAAAATTTCTGAGGCAACTAAATTAGACAACTATGCTGCTATTGCAAATAGATTAAATAATGAGCGACGTGCGGCAGCACAAACTGCAGTATTTAAAGCATTAGAGAAATCAGCAGAAATTGAAGATAATAGAGCGAAAACGGTTTACTAAACTGATTGTTCTAAAATATTAAAAAAGTGGCTTGGCAGAAATGTGAAGCCATTTTTTTATGCAGTTTAATGATACTAAGTATTTTTGAGTATTGTTAAGTATAAAACTTATAAAATCATAGCTTCATAAGGAATCACAGTATTGAGCCCTTTGGTCTTAAAATAAGTTGTTGGGTCATTACTTGAGGTTACTAGAATAAAATCGCCTCCCCAAGCACCTAAGCTTTTTACAGCACCTTTAAAATCTGAAAACAACCGTGTTTTAATTGGCTCTTGCTGAATAAGGTTGGCAATAATAGTTTCGTGAGTTGCAATTAAGCTTTCAAATTCAGAGAGCGACTTACATGTGCTCATGGCTTCTGTAATGTCTTTAATGTTTTTTATAATCTCACGATTAATCTTATTTAACTTTTTATAAGCCAAAATTCCATCTCTACTATTTTGCTTTTGGTTGAGATAAACAAAGTAAAGATGTTGCTTAAAGTCAGGATTAAAATGTATAGGCTCAACTAAAGGGTTTTTATTAGTATGAAGCTGAAACGTAATTGGATTATCATTTTGAGCACAAGCAATATCATAACCACTGCCGCCAAAGGTTTGTTTTAATAACTGAAAAGCATTTACATTTGCCCAATTTGCGATATTATTAATTAGTGTAGAAGAAGTTCCTAAGCCCCAAAGTCTATTAAAATCTTGATGCGTTTTAATATCGAATCCTTTATCTTTTGATAAAAACTCTGAATTCAAATTGTTAGTAGCTTTTAGTATTTCAATAAGTCGCTTAGAAATGTCATTTTTTAATGCAGATGTCACACTGAGTGCAGTAGATGTGTTTTCAATAGAAAATGTATCCTCAAACCAAACATCTCCTAGTTCATTATAACTTTTCCAATTTATAACATTAGTATTGTTACCAGAAACCGTTAAACTCTGCCCATACTTAGTTGGTATAGCCAAAGCTTTTGCACCATCTAAAACCGCGTATTCGGCAGTTAGTAATAGTTTACCGTTACTTCTATATGTTTTGGTTTTTGTGTTCAAAGGTAAAAATCAATTACTTTCTAAGGTTTTCAATAGCTTCAACAACTGAGCTATGAGATACTACATTGGTTTTAAAATGTTCTATGAGTTGTAATTTTTCGGTATCAGTAGCTTCAAACTGATTTAATATATTCATTAAGTGCATTTTCATATGTCCTTCTTGGATTCCTGTAGTTGTCAAAGATTTAACAGCTCCAAAATTTTGAGCTAATCCTGCAACAGCTACAATCTTCATTAAATCTTTTGCAGTAGGTTTTTGTAGCATTTGCAAAGCAAACTTAACCAAAGGATGAATGCTTGTTAGTCCGCCAACGGTACCTAATGCTAATGGAATTTCAATCCAGAATTTAAAATTGCCATTATCAATAGAACAATGTGTTAAGCTTGTATATTTTCCATCTTTAGCAGCATAGGCGTGTACACCTGCTTCAACGGCTCTAAAATCATTACCTGTTGCTAATACAACGGCATCAATACCATTCATAATACCTTTGTTGTGTGTTACCGCTCTGTAAGGTTCAATTTTAGCGATATCAATAGCTTGCTTAAATTTTTGTGCAAACTCTTCAGGATTAGGAATGTCTATACTTTTTAAATCTTCAATTTTACAAGATACTTCAGCACGAACCAAACAGTTAGGAACGTAGTTAGAAAGGATACTCATTACAATAGAGAGATGCTTTTCTTCGTCATTAAAATCTTCATATTGAAGCGCTTCAGATTTAAGAGTCGTTGCAAATTGTTCTAAACAAGTATTTATGAAATTTGCTCCCATCGCATCCATGGTTTCAAACGTAGCATGGAGTTGATAATAATTAGGTAAATCTTCAGACTTGTTTCGTAATTCAATGTCTAAAATTCCACCTCCTCTGCGTTCCATGCTTTTAGTCATGGAAGCTGTATCGCTCATTAATTTTGGTTTTACATGTTTAAAAAACGTTGTAAGTTTTTTAAAATCGCCTTTATATATAAAATGAACTTGGCCAATTTTTTCAGTAGATACTACTTTGGCTTTAAATCCGCCACGTTCTAACCAAAATTTAGCAGCTTTACTTGCTGCTGCAACAACAGAGCTTTCTTCAATAGCCATAGGAATGGCAAAAAACGTGTTATTAATTAAAAAATTTGGAGCAACGCCTAAAGGTAAATAGTAGTTAGTAATGGTGTTTTCTATAAACTCATCATGTAATTTCTGAAGTTTTTCATCAGAATTCCAATAGCGCTCTACAAGTGTTCTTGCATTTTCTTTTTCAGTAAAATAAGAGTCTAAAAGCCACTCAATCTTTTGAGATTTAGAAAGTTTTGAAAAGCCAGAAATAGTGTTTGGCATATTAGTTTTGTTTTTAGTAAAAACAAAGATACTAGGATTGGTGTAAAATGTGAGCATAATCGATTGTAAATGCCGATTTACTGTTAATAATAGCTGTTTTTTGTATAATTTTTAGTAAACTTGGCATTGGTATATTGAAATAGAAAATTTATGAATTTGAGACATCTTGTTGCTGTTTTTGGCTTTTTAATAACTTCAATTGTTTTTTCTCAAGAAAAACAAATTACACTCCAAGAAATTTGGACTGGAGAATTTAGAACTGAAGGCATGCAGGCCTTGCATTCTATGGCAAATGGAAATCAGTATTCGGTTTTAAATTTTAATAGACAGAATAGAACTTCTACAATAGATATTTACGACTATAAAACTTTAGAAAAAGTAAAAACCTTAATCTCATCGGCTGATATAGCAGAGATTCAAGGTTTTTTTGATTATTCGTTTAATGAAGATGAAACAAAATTAATCCTAACTACAAAGTCTAAACCTGTATTTAGACGTTCTACTTTAGGTGAATATTATATTTATGATATCGCTTCTAAAAATGTAATAAAAGTATCAGATAATTTAGTACAAGAACCAACTTTGTCTCCAGATGGAACTAAGGTAGCTTATGGTTTTGAAAATAACTTGTTCGTTAAGGATTTAAAATCTGGCAAAGTTTCGCAAATTACAACTGATGGTGAAAAGAATAAGATTATAAATGGTATTACAGATTGGGTTTATGAAGAAGAATTTAGTTTTGTAAAAGCTTTTGATTGGAATGCAGATAGCAACCAAATAGCATTTATTAGATTTGATGAAACTAATGTGCCAGAATTTTCAATGGATGTTTATGGTACTGATTTGTACCAAACGCAACACGTATTTAAATACCCAAAAGCAGGTGAGGAAAACTCTAAAGTGTCGTTACACGTATACAACTTAGATTCTAAAAATGTTGAAGAATTAAAAGTAGATAAAACATATCAAGATTTTTATATTCCGAGACTAGAATGGACCAAAGAAGCTAATGTGTTGAGTGTTCAGTTTATGAATCGTCATCAAAACGAATTAGACCTTTGGATGATTGATACAAAAGCAATGACTTCGCAAAAGGTATTAGCCGAAAAAGATAAAGCATACATTGATGTAACGTTTAATTTAACCTTTTTAGAAGATAATAGTTTTATTTGGACGAGTGAATTAGATGGTTTTAACCATATCTATCACTATGCTAAAGATGGAAAACTAATTAACCAAGTAACAAAAGGAAATTGGGAAGTCACCAATTATTATGGTTTTAACGAGAAGGCAAATACCATTTATTTTCAATCTACCGAAAATGGTTCAATAAACAGAGATGTATATTCTATTAAATTAAATGGAAAAAGTAAAAAGCGTTTAACTCAAAAAGACGGAACAAATAACGCATCGTTTAGTGCAGATTTTACTTACTTCATAAATACGTTTTCTAATGCATCAACACCTTATGAATATACTTTAGTGAATTCTAAAAATGGTGAAATTGTAAAAAACATAAAGGATAATAAAAAATTAGCTCAGCAATTAGGTAATTACATTATGTCTAAAAAAGAGTTCGGGACCATTTCTGTTAATGGAAATGATTTAAATATGTGGACAATTAAACCAGCAAATTTTGATGCTAATAAAACGTATCCATTGTTTATGTACCAATATTCTGGGCCAGGTTCTCAACAAGTAGCTAACCGTTGGAATAGTGCAAATGATTATTGGTATCAAATGTTAACTCAGCAAGGTTATATTGTGGTTTGTATAGATGGAAGAGGAACAGGTTTTAAAGGTGCTGATTTTAAAAAAGTAACGCAGAATGAATTAGGTAAATATGAAGTTGAAGACCAAATTGAAGCAGCAAAGCAACTTGGTAAACTAGATTATATTGATGCAGAAAGAATTGGTATTTGGGGTTGGAGCTATGGTGGTTTTATGAGTAGTAATGCTTTATTTAAAGGAAACGATGTGTTTAAAATGGCTATTGCTGTGGCACCTGTTACAAGTTGGAGATTCTACGATACTATTTACACAGAACGTTATATGACCACACCACAAGAAAACCCAACTGGTTATGATGAAAATTCTCCGATAAATCATGTAGATAAACTAAAGGGTGATTTTTTATTAATTCATGGTTCTGGTGATGACAATGTACATGTGCAAAACACCATGCGCATGGTTGAAGCCTTAATACAAGCTGACAAGCAATTTGAATGGATGATTTATCCAGATAAAAATCATGGTATCTATGGAGGAAATACAAGACTTCACTTATATAAAAAGATGACTAACTTTATCCATGAAACATTGGGTGATAAAATTGAAATATCAAAGAATTAAAATTTCTTTTGATTTAGAACTAAACTATTAACTAACTAATAATTATTATGTCAACTGCAATTAAACAACCGCATCAAAGAGAACTATTTGGACAGCCAATAGGTCTTTATATTTTATTCCTAACAGAAATGTGGGAACGCTTTTCATATTACGGAATGCGAGCACTATTGGTATTGTATATGACAACGGCTACTATTGGTGATGAGAGAGGCGCAGGATTAGGTTGGACAAATAGTGAAGCTTTAGCTCTTTACGGATGGTACACAATGTTGGTATATGTAATGTCTATTCCTGGAGGAATGATTGCAGATAAACTGATTGGACAAAAGAAAGCCGTTTTGTTAGGTGCTATAATTTTGTGTATAGGACATGGTGTATTGGTATTGACAGATATTTGGGCTTTTTACACCGGATTAGGTCTAGTAATCTTAGGAGTTGGTTTATTAAAGCCTAATATTTCTACAATGGTAGGAGGTCTTTATAAAGAAGGAGATATAAGAAGAGATAAAGGATTTAGTATATTTTATATAGGTATTAATTTAGGGTCTCTTTTGGCTACTATGATAGTTGGATTAGTGGTTAAAGAATGGGGCTGGCACGCTGGTTTTGGACTTGCAGGAATTGTGATGCTTTTGGGTTTGATTAATTACATATATGGTCAAAAATATTTAGCTCAAGTAGGAAACTTTGTACCAGCTAAAAAAGATGATCCTAATGAGATTTCTTACGGAAAACTTTATGCAAAGTTATTTAAATCTCCTACGCAACTGATATTTGCGTTAATATTATTAGCAGCCTCAATTTGGGGTTGGTACACTTTAGAATGGGGTTATGGGTTATTATTTATATTTCTAACAGCCGTAGTTGTACTATTGATGATGATTTATAAAGAGTTAGATTCTCAGGTTTTTAAAGATAGGTTTATGGTGTTATTATTATCGTTTATAATGGTAATAGTTTTTTGGGGAGCATTTGAGCAAGCAGGAGGATTAATGAACTTATATACAGAAACAAATACAGATAGAATGTTATTTGGTTGGGAAATACCAACTGTAATGTTTCAAAGTTTAAATGCCGGATTTATAATCATTTTTGCTACTGTTGTTGCATCTTTTTGGGCTAAACGAAAGTTAAAAGGAAAAGAGGCTTCGTCTTTATTTAAAATGGCATTAGGAATTATTATTATGGGCTTTGGTTTTCTATTTATGGTTTTTGCGGCTATGGAATTTGAAAACTCAGGTGCTTCAAGTATGATTTGGTTGGTTTTAGCCTACTTGTTTCACACAATTGGAGAATTATGTTTATCACCTGTTGCCTTGTCGTTTATTACAAAATTAACTCCTGTTAAGTATGCATCTCTAATGATGGGAGTCTATTTTGCTGCTACTGGTTTAGGTAGTAAAGTTGCGGGTATTGTTGGTGAAGCAGCTAGTGATTTTGGTGAGTATACAATATTTCTTGGGATATTAATATTTACAGTCATTGTTGGTACATTATTTATTTTAATATTGAAACCGCTCAAACGTCTAACACATGGGGCTGAGGATAATGAACGTATGATGCACTCTGACGAAACCGAAGGTTTTGAATTAGCAGATCCAGAAATTAATAACTAACATATTTAGCCCTTGCATGATTAAATCATTTGAGGGTTTCTTTTTAACTAACTTAACTTTTTATTTATGAGTAATTCATCGGAAAATTTTTTCGCGACAAAAGTAATGGGACATCCAGCAGGATTGTTTGTTTTGTTTTTTACCGAAATGTGGGAACGCTTTTCATACTATGGTATGCGCGCGATTTTGGTAATTTTTCTAACTGGTGCTGTCACTGGAGACAATCCTGGTTGGGGTTGGGATAAACCTGCTGCGTTATCATTATTAGGTACTTACGCTATGTTGGTTTATCTGACGCCTATTATGGGAGGATGGTTGGCAGATAATAAAATAGGTTATCGCATGGCTGTAGTAATTGGTGCGTTGTTGATGACTTTAGGTCATGCCTCTATGGCTATAGAAACGCCTACGTTTTTATATATTGGAATCGCTTTTTTAATTTTAGGAAATGGATTTTTTAAACCTAATATGACTTCAATTATTTCTAAAATGTATGAAGGCCATGATGAGAAAAAGGATGGTGCTTATAATATTTTTTATATGGGAGTAAATGCTGGCGCATTTTTAGGAATTATGCTTTGTGGGTGGCTAGGTGAAAATGTTGGTTGGAGTTATGGTTTTGGACTAGCAGGAATATTTATGTTTTTAGGTATGGTGCAGTTTTACTATGCGCAGCCTCTTTTTGGAGATGTTGGGTCTAAGCCAAAAAACGAAAACAAAGACATGATTGACACACTAGTAGAGGATATAGATTCTACAAAAGAAAAGATAAGTGATAAATTAAATCATTTCTTATCAATTGATTACATTCTAATAGGTGTTTTTATTATTTCTGCTCTAATTTTTATTATTAATGATCCTCTAAGTAAGATTGGCCATATTGATACTTTTAATTTTACGGTAGCAGGTATGACTGACTCCTTATTTTTTGCATTACTTGCGGCTATTACATTTATTGTAATTCTTATAGTTAGGATACCGCGTTACGAGAAAATTGTAAGAGATAGGATGATAGCTTTTACTATTTTCTGCATATTTACAATATTCTTTTGGGCTGCTTTTGAGCAAGCAGCAGGTTCGTTGCCTATTTTTACAAGAGATTTTACAGATAGGGTTTTAGAAGGAAATGCAGCTTGGGTGTTTAAGATAATAGATTTAATTGTAACGGTTGTTCCAATAGGAATAATAACTTACGTATTGATTAGTTTGTTCAAAGAAACATTTAAAAGAATTAGCTTGTCTAATATTGTATTAGCTATAAGTTTTATTTTAATTTGGGCTTTAGTTATATACAAGCTTTATATTAATTTTAGTACCGAAGCTAAGGAAGTAGAAATAACTTGGTTCGCTATTCTTAACTCATTATTCATTATTGTTTTTGCTCCATTATTTACAAAATGGTGGGATAGTAAATATAATCCTCCAGCGTCAGTTAAATATGGTTTAGGGCTTATAATCATGGCAATTGGTTTTGGACTATTAGCTTTTGCAACGAGAAATATTCCTCTAGGTGCAGAAACAGCAAAATTAAGTATGATATGGTTAGTCTTGGCTTACTTATTTCATACATTGGGAGAGCTGTGTTTATCTCCAATGGGATTGTCTTATTTAAGTAAATTAGTGCCTGCTAGGATGGTGGCATTTATGTTTGGTGTATATTATTTAGCTATTGCAATCGGAAACAAAATGGCGCATTATATTGGTGGAGATATAGAAAAAATATCGCGAGAAGATGGATTGTCCTATTTCTTCTTAATTTTTACAATAGTTCCTATTGTTTTAGGGTTAATTTCTTTTGCTTTACATCCATTATTAAAACGACTAATGCACGGCGTTCGTTAAACAGAAACCGTTAAAAATATCAAAAATGCTCCTTTTTAGGAGCATTTTTTGTAAGTTCGGCTCATTATTTGCAACAAATCTAGTATGATAAAAAAAATAACTTTAGGACTAATAGCAATTTTTGCTTTTTCAATAACAGCAATAGCACAAGACATTAATTGGGTAACTATGGAAGAAGCATTAGAGCTTCAGAAGAAGGAACCTAAAAAGATTTTTATGGATGTTTATACCAATTGGTGTGGACCTTGTAAAATGTTAGACAAAAATACGTTTCAAAAAGAAGATGTAGCAGCTTACATTAATGAGCATTACTATGCTGTAAAGTTTAATGCAGAAGGTAACGAAGAGATTACATATAAAGATAATACCTATGCAAATCCAAATTACGATGCATCAAAAGCGAATAGAAGAAATAGTGTACATGAATTTTCTAGGTTTTTACAGATAAAAGCGTATCCTACCATGGTGTTTTTTGATGAAGAAGGTAATGTCATTGCACCAATTCAAGGCTATCTAAAACCACAGCAGTTAGAATTATACTTAAAAGTTTTTGAAACTGATAAGTATAAGGAGATGACAACACAAGAGCAATTTAGCGAATATGTAAAATCATTTGAAGCTGAGTTTGAAGAATAAAATAATTATTTAATAATAAATGCTCCCTTTTCCCTAGTTTGATGGAAAGGGATTTTTTTATGCTCACAAGTAGCCTTCCAACGTTTTAGATAAGATTTGTAATTACTGGCATCAGCAATGATTTGTTGTGGTTTTAAACTATCTATTAGTCTATTTAAATTAAGTCTTGGAGAATTTCGTAATAAGATATAGTTGGGCTTAAATGTAATTCCCTTATAAACCGCTAGGCTATCAATGGTCAAAATAGTTTTATCTTTATATTGATAAATGGATTGTAAACTATCACTGACTAATACATCTATGAATTTTCCAACTTTATAATTTTTTATAGCATGATTTGATTCGAGATGAATAGAATCTAAATTATGAAACACGGTTAATACTTCATTTTTTTTTATTCCAATCATAGAAAAACGATTCTTATTGAAAACAATGAATTCGTCATTCTGAGTTTGATATTTATTATAAAAGTAAACCCCTTGAAGTGTAAGTATGGCAACTAGACTTGCCGCTATCCATGTAAAACTTTGAGTTTTATAAACTTGTACAATAGCAATAATTATAATATAAGTAATAAGAACTTGGGTTAATGTAAACGGAATATCTCTAAATAAAAAGTCTTCAAATTGTGCTACCCAAGCAATAAAATTGTTTAAATTTTTAATGATATAGCTATAAACAGAAACAATAGGTCGTGGCAGAAAACCAATTAAAGCGAGTGCAATAATCACTAATCCAAAACCTAGAATTACGCCTAAAAATGGAATCACCACAATATTAGAAATGAAAAACAAGCCCGGAAATTGATGGAAATAGAACAAGCTAATAGGCACAACACCTGCTTGTGCGGCTAAGGTTACAGTAAAAATCTGCCATAATTTATCTAGAATTATATATTTAGGTTTCCATATTCTATAAATAATGGGTTGTACACTAACAATACCTAAAACAGCTAAATAACTCATCTGGAAGCCTACAGAAAATAAAAAAGTAGGTTTAAATAATAAAATCACAAAAGCAGAAAGTGTTAAGGTGTTGTAAATATTAGTAGGTCGCTTTAGGTGCATGGCAATACTAATAATACTAAACATAGTAACAGCTCGTGTTACAGAAGGAGATAATCCTGCAATTATTGCAAAACTCCAAAGGATTGTAACTAAAATTAAAGGTCTTAAAAAATGACCATATTTTAAATAGAGTAGTGGTCTGAAAATAAAATTAAGAATCCATAAAATAATACCAATATGTAAACCTGAAATGGCTAAAATGTGGATTGTACCAGAATTCACATAATTGTTATAGATTGTTTTATCAATGGTTTGGCGTTGTCCAAGTAAAAGGGCGTTAATAATACTAAGCTCATCACCTTTAAAACCAGCTTCAATTAGTTTAAGATTTATCCTGGTTCTCAAAGCATCAGCATAACCAGAAAGTGTAGTCTTAGCATTTGAAAGCTGTAAGATATGATTCGGTTTTAAATATAACTGTTGATAAACCTGTTGTAATTCTAAATATTGACTGTAATCAAATTGATAAGGGTTAAGTGGTTTTTGAATCTCTGTAAGTGCTGCGGATGTATAGAAAACATCATCTAAATTCAATTTTTCTTTGAGACTATCGCGTTTTACATTAATCAACAAATGACCTGTTGCTTTTGCATTATTCATTGACGTTATGGCAACAATATATTTGTCGTTATAAGCATCGGGTTTTAAACGTTCTTCAATTTTTAAAATATAAGAATTGTAATTTTTAGATGTTTCTAAGTTAGTATAATGTTGTGGGTGTAAAGTTTCGTCTTGAAGTTGGTAAGAGACAATTCCAACACCAACCATAGAAAAAAAGGCTAGAATTCCAAAAAGTGGTGAACGATATATTTTAGATTTTAAGAGAAATGAATAAATACCAACTACGGAAACGAGAACTAAAGTAGAATATAAAACGATATATAAATTTAGCTTTAAGTAGTGAGCTAAAATAATTCCGATGACCAAGCAAAAGGTCAGCTTTATAAAGGTAAAATTTAGTAACTTCATGATAATGAGTTACTAATATAATAAAAAAGGGTTTACAAAACGCGTCTGGCTTGCACAAAAGAGAAATACCAATACTTTTCTGCTAGCGACGATATCATAACACCTCTACTGCTAGAGGCATGTATAAATTCTACATTTCCGGTTCTTACGCTTGTAACAATGCCAACGTGATTTACTTTACGGCTATTCTTTTTTGTAGCAAAAAACACCAAGTCACCAACATTAACTTCTTTTACATCTATCCAATCTCCTGTGCTTTTTAATCCAGATGTAGTTCTAGGTAAGATGACATTATGTTTTTTGTAACTTGTAAAAATTAAGCCGGAACAATCCATACCTTTTTTTGTAGTTCCACCATATTTATAACGCGTACCGTCAAAAGTTTTGGCATATTTCACAATTGATTCAGCTTCTTTAGACGCTTTTTCTGTCGTTTTTACTTTAACGTTGTGGGTTTGTCTTTTTTTACTAGAAGCTGTTTTTTTTGATTTGCAGCTAGTTGCAATTAAAAGTAGTAATATTAAAGGTAATAGTCTCTTCATTTATAATAATGATTCTTTTTAGTCTTCAGCTGTTTTCACAGCATCATAAATCAACTTAGCGGTATTTTCACTAGCACCTTGTCCTCCAAGTTTTTTTTCTAATTCATAATAATTTAAGAATAGTTGGTCTCTTTTTTCGGTATTTAAAATGGCATTTAGTTCTTTTTTAAGTCGTTTTTTGTTTAAGTCGCCCTGAATTAATTCCGTTACAACTTCCTTATCCATAATTAAGTTTACCAAAGAAATATATTTTAATGTAATTATTCGTTTTGCAATTTGATAAGAAATAGAGCTAGCCTTATAACACACAACTTGCGGAACTTTAAATAATGCTGTTTCTAAAGTTGCGGTGCCAGAAGTGACTAAGGCAGCTGATGAAATACTGAGTAAATCATAAGTTTTATTGGATATAAACTTAATATTAGTTTTCTTTATAAAGGTTTTGTAAAATTCAAAATCCTGACTAGGTGCACCTGCAATAACAAACTGATAATCTTTAAAATCATCTACCAAACTCAGCATAACACCAAGCATTTTTGTAATTTCTTGTTTGCGACTTCCAGGAAGTAAAGCAATAATAGGTTGGTCGCTAAGATTATGCTCTTTTCTAAAGCTTTGTTCATCAACTTGAGGTCTATCTGCAATGGCATCAATTAAAGGGTGACCAACAAAATTAACATCATAATCATACTTTTTGTAAAACTCCTTTTCAAAAGGAAGAATGCAATACATGGCATCTATATCTCGTTTTATATTTTCAACTCTACTGGCTCTAGAGGCCCAAACTTGAGGGGAAATGTAATAATGAGTTTTATAATTTAGTGCTTTTGCCCATTTTGCGATTCTAAGATTAAATCCGGAATTGTCAATAAAAATTATAACATCAGGTTTAAACTTTTCAATATCAGTTTTGCAAAATTTCATGTGTCCTAAAACTTTTCTAAGATTTAGAATCACTTCCGCAAAACCCATAAATTGACGTTCCTTGTAATGCATTACCATTTCGCCTCCAACGCTTTGCATAAGGTCGCCTCCCCAAAATCTTATGTCAGCTTGTTTGTCTTGTTTAAACAATGCTTTCATAAGGTTAGAACCATGTAAATCGCCTGAAGCTTCTCCAGAAATGATATAATATTTCATGTGGTTTTAAGTCTTTTTTACGGATTCAGTTTCCAAGTATTCAGTTTCTGAATGGTGTGATGAGCCGTTAAGTCAAAATGTACTGGTACAACTGAAACATATCCATGTTTTAAAGCCCATTCATCTGTGTCCTCTCCTTGGTCCATATTTACAAATTTTCCTGTTAACCAGTAGTAATCGCGTCCCATTGGGTTGGTGCGTTTGTCAAATTCTTCTTTCCAATTGGCTTTAGCTTGTCGGCAGATTTTAATTCCTTTTATGGCTTTTTTTTCTAGATTCGGCAGATTAACATTTAAAACAACACCATCTGGTAAGCCATGTTCTAAAACTTGTCTTGTTATCGTTTCAATAAAAGATGTGCAATGCTCAAAATTTGCATTCCAATTGTAATCTAAAAGTGAAAATCCAATGGCTGGTATGCCTTCAATGCCAGCTTCTAAGGCTGCACTCATTGTGCCAGAATAAATAACGTTTATAGAAGAATTTGAACCATGATTAATGCCAGAAACACAAATATCTGGTCGTCTTTCTAAAATTTCATTTACAGCTAGTTTTACACAATCTGCTGGTGTGCCAGAACAACTATATTCTGGTTGTTTGCCGTCAATTGTTACTTTTTCCATGTGTAAAGTAGAATTGATGGTAATGGCATGTCCCATGGCGCTTTGTGGACTGTCTGGAGCAACCACAACAACATCGCCTATGGTGTTCATAACAGAAATTAAGGTTCTAATTCCTGGAGCTGTGATACCATCATCATTAGTCACTAAAATTAGAGGGCGTTTTGGCATATGGTAGTTTATTTAAATGAATTGTAAAAATAATAAAAAAGGGTTTGTTATGTTTGTATTTGTTGGTTTAACAAAAAATTAGTGTCATGTTTTTTTATGGCACGGTTTTTTCTTCTATTTTAGTGAAAAATTGAAAACCTATTAAAGGTTAATAAAAAAATAAAAATGGATTGAGCCATATTGTTGTTTTCAACTAAAGAATGAAAAAGGATGGCATACACATTTTTACCTACAAATAAATAAAAAAGAAAAAATGAGAGGGAATTATAAGTTTTTACTACTAGCATTATTAATTGCATTTGCTTCATGTAGTTTTACAAGTAAAAAGTTTGAGGATCCAGACAAGGATAAATTATTAATTCAGTTAATAACGTATCTTTTAGATCAAGGTCATTTTGACCCAAAAGATATAAATGATGATTTTTCATCTAATGTTTTCGAATCTTATTTAGATAATATAGATCCGTTTAAACGTTATTTTTATGCTTCTGATATAAAAGAATTTGAAGCATATAAAAATAAAATTGATGATGAAATTTTGGCTTATGATTTGTCTTTTTTCAATCTAACGCATAACCGTTTATTACAACGTATAGCTGAGTCAAAGGTGATTTATACTAAGATTCTAGAGAAGCCATTTGATTTTTCGGTAGATGAAGATTATTCAGCGGATTACGAGAAACTGACCTATGTTAATAGTAAGAAAGAGATGAATGAGCGTTGGAGACTTCAACTTAAATTTTCTACCATTGCTAATTATGACGATGGAATTGCACAATTAGATTTAGATTCTAAAGCATCTACAGATTCTGAAGAAAAATCGGTTAATAAAAAGGCCAAGGTTAAAAAATCAAATAAAGAATTAGAATCTGATGCAAGAGAAGCAACTAAAAAATCATTAGATGAACTATATGATTATATAGAAGATAGAAGACGCGAAGATTGGTTTTCTGTATATATCAATGCCATAGTAGAAGAGTTTGATCCACACACTTTTTATTTTGCACCAGAAGATAAAGAGCGTTTTGATAGAGATATTTCTGGAAAATTTGAAGGTATTGGAGCAAGACTACAGAAGAAAGTCGATGGCATTATGGTTAACGAAATTATTAGTGGTGGACCTGCATGGAGAGCTAATGAATTAGAAGTTGGTGATCAAATTCTTAAAGTGAAACAAGAAGATGAAGAAGAAGCACTAAACGTTGTAGGTATGCGCTTAGATGATGCTATTAAGTTTATAAAAGGACCAAAAGGAACTGTAGTAACTTTAACATTGAAAAAGGTAGATGGAACCATACAAGATATTTCAATTAAAAGAGATATAGTTGAGCTTGAAGAAACTTATGCCAAATCTTCTATTGTTGAAAAGGATGGAAAGAAATTTGGACTCATTAATCTTCCAAAGTTTTATATCAATTTTGAAGACTATAACAAACGTAATGCAGCTTCAGATATTAAACAAGAAATTATAAGATTAAAACAAGAAGGTGTTGAAGGACTTGTAATGGACTTACGAAATAATGGAGGCGGTTCTTTACAAACTGTGGTAGATATTGCAGGTTTGTTTATTGAAGAAGGGCCTGTTGTGCAAGTAAGAGAAACCGGAAGTGCTAAAGAAGTATTAAGAGATAAAGATAAATCTATTGTTTGGGATGGTCCTTTAGTAATTTTAGTTAACGAACTATCTGCTTCAGCTTCAGAAATTTTAGCTGCAGCAATGCAAGATTATAAACGAGGAATTATTATTGGAAGTAAGCAAACTTATGGTAAAGGAACGGTACAAACTGTTTTCGATTTAAACCGTATGGTAAGAAATAATACCAATGGAGATATGGGAGCACTTAAATTTACTACTCAAAAATTCTATAGAATTAATGGTGGTTCTACACAGTTAGAAGGTGTTAAGAGTGATGTGGTTGTTCCAGACCGTTATAGCTATATTGATATAGGAGAAAAGGATCAAGATAACCCGTTACCTTGGGATAAAATTGATGCAGCTGATTACAAAGAATGGCAAAATTATTTTGATTATGAAGCTACTATAAATAAAAGTAAAGCTCGTATGGCAGCAAATGAGCAACTAAAACTGATTGATGCTAATGCACAATGGGTTAAAAAAATTAGAGATAGAGAAACATATTCTTTAAATTATGAAGAATACAAAAAGGAAATGCAAATTAATGAGGAAGAAGCAAAGCGGTTCTCTAAGCTTTCTGAGTATAAAACGGACTTAACATTTAATTCTTTACCCTACGAATTAAAGTTAATGGATAAAGACACTATATTAAAAGAGAAACGTGACAGATGGCATTTAAGTTTAGCAAAAGATGTTTATGTAGAGGAAGCAATAAATGTTTTGCACGATTTAAAAGTGTCTTACGGAATTAAAAGCACTATGATTAATTCTGTACAGGATTAGTAATAATGAGTTATCAGAATAATTCACTAACAAAATTGGCGCTTCAAAAGTTTAAAAAGAACTTTTGGGGCGTTTTCAGTTTGGGAATTATTGTTTGTATCGGACTCATTTCAATATTCGCCTATTTGTTTGCGCCAGATGCTTCAAAAAATGCAAATCAAATGCATTTGTCAATTCATTCTAAATCACCTGGTTTCGATGTGCAAATGCTAACTATTCCTTCTGGAATTGAATCAAATCAAAATTTCTTCTCAAAATTATTCTTCGGAAAAAACAATACAGATACCGAAATTCCTATTCAGTCTTATGAAGTAAATAATAACATATTATCATATACTGAATATGCTTCAGATGGCCTAAAAGGTTTAGAAAAACAAATTGACTTATCACGTTTCCCAAATTCAAATTATAAAAATTATATAGAGCTTAGAAGTTTTGAGTTTGGTACAGATAAATACGGAAGAGATTATTTAAGTCGTGTGTTAATAGGTTCTAGAATTTCATTTTTTATTGGTTTTGTAGCTGTTTTTATTTCATTAATCGTCGGACTTTTATTTGGAAGCTTAGCTGGTTATTATGGTGGAAAAGTAGATGCCTTTATTATGTGGATAATTAATATTACATGGTCAATTCCTACTCTATTATTAGTTATTGCTATCACCTTGGCATTAGGAAAAGGCTTTTGGCAAGTATTTATAGCAGTCGGTTTAACTATGTGGGTAGAAGTTGCAAGAGTAGTACGTGGACAAATTATCAGCGCCAAAGAAATGCAATACGTAACGGCAGCAAGAGCTTTAGGTTATAATGACTACAGAATAATCACAAAACACATATTGCCTAATATTTTTGGACCTTTGATTGTGATTTCTGCGGCTAACTTTGCCGCTGCGATATTAATAGAAAGCGGCTTGAGTTTTTTAGGGATCGGAGCACAACCACCAATGGCAAGTTGGGGAGCAATGATAAAAGATCACTACAATTATATTATTTTAGGTAAACCGTATTTAGCCTTAATCCCAGGGTTTTGTATTATGTTGCTGGTAATGGCTTTTATGTTGGTTGGTAATGCGTTAAGAGATGCTTTGGATGTTAAGACTTAATTAGATTTAAGTTGTTCAATCTCATCATTAGTGCTTCCAATAAATTCTAAAACGTCTTCTTGTCCAATGCCTTTAGAAGAAGAGGTAATAAAATGAGGCGGTAATTCTTCCCAAGTTTTAAGTAACATTTCACAGTAATCCTCCACGTGTTTTTCAATGGCTTTAGGTTTCAATTTATCTGCTTTGGTGAAAATAATAGCAAACGGAATCCCACTTTCTCCCAAATATTGCATAAACTCTAAATCTATAGGCTGAGGTTTATGTCTAATGTCAACCAAAACAAATGCAGAAACCAATTGTTGACGTTGCTCAAAATAATTAGTAATAAATTTCTGAAATTTCTTCTTAGAAGATTTAGAAACACGTGCATAACCGTAACCAGGTAAATCTACTAAGTACCAATTTTTATTGATTAAAAAATGGTTAATGAGTTGTGTTTTTCCTGGTCGTCCAGAGGTTTTAGCTAAACTTTTTCGGTCAGTAAGCATGTTAATTAATGAAGATTTTCCAACATTACTTCGACCAATAAAGGCGTATTCTGGTAGTTGGTTTTTAGGACACTTTTCTACTTCAGAATTACTAACTACAAATTCAGCTGATTTAATTTTCATAGTACTTCCTGCGAAAACAGGAATCTTTTTAGGTTATACTTTAAGGTAATTTTGTTTTACGTAATAAAGTGCGAATTTATTTTATTAGGCTTTTTTTTTCTACAACAGTGTTTCTTTCCTCTTGGAAAGGATTAAGGATGGGCTTAGAACTTTCTTTTTTCCAACCATCCATTCAAAATAGTATTAAACTCTTCGGGATGTTCCATCATAGCTGCATGGCCACATTTGTCAATCCAATACAAATCCGAATCTGGCAATAATTCATTAAACTCTTCAGCAACTTCAGGAGGTGTAACACTATCATTCTTACCCCAAATAATGCAAATTGGCGTAGTCATATTAGGTAAGTCCTTAGCCATATTGTGTCTAATTGCGCTTTTTGCAATCGCTAAAGTTTTTATCAGTTTATTGCGGTCATTTACCGTTTCATACACTTCGTCAACAATTTCTTTGGTAGCAACAGCTGGATCATAAAAAACATCTTGTGCTTTTTTCTTAATCACCTCGTAGTCACTACGTTTGGTATAGCCTCCACCCATAGCACTTTCATAAAGTCCTGAGCTTCCTGTAATAATAAGTGCTTTAACTTTTTCGGGATTTAGTTTTGTGTAGTATAAGCCTATATGTCCACCTAAAGAATTTCCTAATAAAATAACTTTATCAAGATCTTTATATTCAATGAAATCTTTGAGGTATTTAGCAAAACTTTTAACGTTAGTTTTTATCAAAGACATGGTGTAAATCGGTAGTTCCGGAATGATAACCTTATAGCCTTGAGTACTAAAGTGTTTAGTAACAGCATCAAAATTACTGAGTCCACCCATCAATCCATGTAAAACAATAATTGGTGTGCCTTCTCCTACTTCAATATATCTATAATCCTTTTCTTTTTTTAAAAGGTGTGCCATGTACAAATTCGTCCTTAGGTATTAAAAACAAATATAACTAAATCCTTTAGAATATAAATATAATGGGAAAAATATCGAAATAATTTGTCTGGAGAATTTTGGGGTAGAAGTTGTTAATAATTCCCACTTCTCGATTCTTTGGTTAAAAGTGGAATTTATTGGTGTTAAAATAAATGGAAATCATTTTAGTCAAAAACTTATCAACAAATGTGGTAGAATGTGGTAAAAAGTGGTGATTTTTTCAATATATTTGAATCTTAATCGTTAAAGTGGTAAACGAAACCTTTTGAATTCATTTATAGGAACATACGAATGTAAAGCTGATGCCAAAGGAAGGCTAATGATACCTGCTGTGCTTAAAAAGCAGTTGTCGTCGGCCTTGCAAGATGGTTTTGTTTTAAAACGTGCCGTTTTTCAGCCGTGTTTAGAATTGTATCCAATGTCTGAATGGAACAAAATGATGGAGAAGATTAACAAGCTAAACCGCTTTAAGAAAAAGAACAATGATTTTATCAGACGCTTTACAGCTGGTGTTAAAATTGTTGAGGTAGATAGTACAGGGCGATTATTAATTCCGAAAGATTTAATCATTTTTTCCGGAATTAGTAAGCAAGTGGTTTTGGCTTCTGCTGTGAATATTCTTGAAATTTGGGATAAAGATAAATACGAACAAGCAATTGATGATGCGGCTTCAGATTTTGCTGATTTAGCCGAAGAGGTAATGGGACAAGACGATGAAGAAAATGGATTATCATAATGCAGTTTTACTTAAAGAAACCGTAGATGGTTTAGCAATTAAGCCAGATGGTGTTTATGTGGATGTTACGTTTGGTGGTGGAGGCCATAGTCGTGAAATCTTATCGCGTTTAGGGCCAAACGGAAAATTATACGCTTTTGACCAAGATAAAGATGCACTAGAAAACACAATTGATGATGACCGTTTTGTGCTGATCAATGAAAATTTTAGATACATCAAACGATTTTTAAGGTTTTATGGTGTAAAAGAGGTAGATGGTGTTTTAGCTGATTTTGGCGTGTCATCACATCAATTTGATGTTGCAGAACGTGGTTTTTCAACAAGATTTGAGGCGGATTTAGATATGCGAATGAATCAAGATAATCAACTTTCCGCTTTTGAAGTCATTAATGAGTATGAAGAAGAACAAATAAAAGCAGTGCTTTTACAATATGGTGAATTAAGGCAAGCGCCTGCTATGGCGAGAGTAATTGTTGGAGCTAGAAAAGAAGAAGAGATTAAAACCAGTGAACAGTTAAAAACGGTTTTAAAGAAATTTCTAAATCATCAGAAAGAGAATAAAGTCTTGGCTCAAATTTATCAAGCGATAAGAATTGAGGTAAATCAAGAAATTGAAGTATTAAAAGAATTATTGCTTCAAATGCCAGAAATCTTAAAGCCAGATGGTCGCTTAAGTTTTATATCCTATCATTCTTTAGAAGATAGATTGGTGAAACGATTCATTAGAAACGGGCTTTTTGAAGGCGAGCCAGAACGCGATGTTTTTGGGAATTTTGAAGTGCCTTTAAAAAAGGTTGGCGGATTAATAATTCCTTCAAAAGAAGAAATAAAAATAAATAATAGAGCAAGAAGTGCTAAGCTTCGAATTGCGAAAAAATTATAAAAGTTTCCTGCCTTTGTAGGAAGTAAAAATGAGAAAAAATATTTATCACATACTAAGAGGGAAATTTCTAATCAGTGATGATTCGTTTAAAAATTGGCGTATCATCATTTTAATTTCTGTCTTAGCTATAATAATGATTGCTAGTTCTCATAAGGCGGACCAGAAGGTTTATGAAATTGCAAAATTAACCAATGAGGTAAAAGAATTACGCTCTGCATTTGTAGATAAAAGAGGGAAGCTAATGCAGCTTAAAAAAGAATCTTTTGTAGAGGTAGAAATGAAAGCAAAAGGAATTGGGATTTCCTTAAACCCACCAACAAAAATAATAGTAAAATCGCAACAAGAGCAATAATAAACAGGCTTTGGCAATAACAGAGAAAAACATATTACACAGATTATATTTCGTGGCAGGCTGCTTGCTTGTGTTCGCGATTGCTGTGGTGTTTAAACTTGTGAATATTCAATTTGTTCAGGGCGATGAATATAGAGCACTTGCGGAGAAAAGAACTCTAGAAGATTTTGATATTCCTGCAAATCGAGGTAATGTATATTCTGCGGACGGCAGTTTGTTGGCAACATCTATTCCTAAATACGATATTAGAATTGATGCCATCCAAGCAAAGTCAGCTACTTTCGAAAAGTATATTGGTGCTTTGGCAGATTCGCTTCATGTTTATAAAGGAAAACCTGCTTCATATTATAAAAACATCATTCGCAAAGCACGAAAAAACAAAAACAGATATTTCCTTTTAGCTCGAAACATTAGCTATTCAGATTATATAAGAATGCGAAATTTTCCACTATTAAATCTCGGAGCAATTAAAGGGGGTTTAATTGTTGAGCAAACTACTAGGCGAGAGCATCCAATGGGAGGAGTTGCGTCGCGTTCTATTGGTTATGAGCGATTTGACGAAGATGGAAATGTAACTAGAGCAGGCATAGATGGCGCTTTTGGTGTAAAATATTTAAGAGGGACAAACGGAAAGCGTCGCAAACAAAAAATAGGAAATGGACAATGGAAACCTATTGCAGATTACGACCAAGTGGAGCCAAAAGATGGTTATGATGTGTACACTACTATAGATGTTAACATTCAAGATATTGCACACCATTCGTTGTTGAAGCAATTAGAATTATACGAAGCTGAACATGGTTGTGTTGTTGTTATGGATGTGAAAACTGGCGAAGTTAAAGCCATTGCTAACTTGGCTAAAACCTCAAAAGGCACCTATTACGAAAAACGAAATTACGCCGTTTACGAAGCTCATGAGCCTGGTTCTACCTTCAAGGTTATGGCGATGATGGCAGCTTTAGAAGATAAAGTTATTGATACGTCAACAGTTGTAGATACTAAAAATGGTAGAAAGAAATTTTACGGTCGTTATATTACCGATTCTGGTATTGGGTTTGGTGAAATTTCTGCAGCGCGTGCTTTAGAGGTGTCTTCTAATATTGGTTTGGCAACAATTATAGATGATAATTATGCTAAACAGCCACAAAAATTTATTGACCATTTGAAGGGTTGGAAACTTAATGATTCTCTTAATATTTCAATAATGGGAGAAGGTATTCCAGATATTCCAGAACCAGGAGCGACAAACTGGAGTAGAAACGCATTGCCTTCTATTGCTTATGGCTATAATTTAACAATTACACCTTTGCAAACTTTAACGTTTTATAACGCGATTGCAAATGATGGCGAAATGATAAAGCCTCGTTTTATTAAATCGGTAAAGTCTTTTGATAAGGATATTGAAGTTTTTGAAAAAGAAGTTATTATCGATAAAATATGTTCAGATAAAACCTTGTCTGAGGTTCAAGATATATTGAAGAACGTAGTTATTCGTGGTACAGGAAAACGCATGTATTCCGAAACGTTTTCTATGGCTGGTAAAACCGGAACAGCGAGAACGGATTATGCGGATTTAGAAAAATGGTATAAAGACAAAAAATATGTGTCTTCTTTTGCTGGCTATTTTCCTGCAGATAACCCAAAGTACTCTTGTATTGTAGTGATACATAAACCAAGTACAAAAGTAGGGTATTATGGAGCCGATGTTTCAGGTCCTGTTTTTAAAAGAATTGCTCAAAAAATTTATACAGATACACCAATTATAGATGAAGTTGAAACTCTTAATTTCAATAATAACTTGGTTAATGAAGATTTTGAAAGTTATTATGATAACGCTCAAAAATACAAGGAACTAATGCCAAGCGTAGTTGGTATGCCAGCTATGGATGCTATTGCGTTGTTAGAAAATTTACAAGTACATGTACGTGTAAAACTAACAGGAAGTGGCATTGTAAAGAAGCAGTCTGTAGAGAAACATCAGAAATTAAAGTCTAATCAAACTATCATTTTAGAAGCATCATGATGGTATTAAAAGACATATTATACAAGGTTACAATAAACGCAGTGGTTGGTAGTACAAGCATTACGGTTAGTAAAATTGAATTCGATTCGCGTCTAATAAAAACTAATGATGTTTTTGTGGCTATTTCTGGGACAATTACAGACGGTCATAATTATATAGAGAAAGCGATTAAAGATGGTGCAACGGCCATTATTTGTGAAGCGTTACCAGAACATCTTCAAGATGACATCACATATATAGAAGTAGCAAATTCTAATCAGGCGATGGCTTTTATGGCTAATAATTTCTATGGTCAACCGTCTGAGAATTTAAAACTGGTTGGTGTTACAGGAACCAATGGAAAGACAACGGTGTCAAGTTTACTGTATCAGCTATTTAAAAAAGCAGGTTATAAAGTTGGCTTATTGTCTACTGTGAAAATTATGGTGGATAATACCATGTATAAGGCAACGCATACCACACCAGATTCTTTAACTATTAATAAATATTTGAAGATGATGAATGATGAAGGTGTAGAATTTTGCTTCATGGAAGTGAGTTCACATGGTATTCATCAAAGCAGAACCGAAGGCTTAAAATTTGAAGGCGGAATTTTTACAAACCTCTCTCACGACCATTTAGATTATCACGAAACGTTTGCTGAATACAGAGATGTTAAGAAAAAGTTCTTTGACCAATTGCCAAAAGAGGCATTTGCATTGTCTAACATCGATGATAAAAATGGCTTGTTCATGTTTCAAAACACGCTGGCCAAGAAATACACTTACGCTTTAAAGAATTACGCGGATTTTAGAGCGCAGATTTTAGAAAATGAATTTAGTGGTTTGTTATTAAAGTTGAATGATAACGAATTATGGACACGCTTAATAGGAAGTTTTAACGCTTACAATATTCTGGCAATTTACGGAACAGCCGAGTTATTGGGCTTAGAAAAAGATGAGATTTTAAGATTGATTAGTGAGCTTGAAAACGTAGCAGGACGCTTTCAATATTTTATTTCAGACGAAAAAATTACTGCCATTGTAGATTATGCACACACACCAGATGCTCTGAAAAACGTATTGCAAACCATTAACGATATCAGAACTAAAAACGAAGAATTAATTACGGTTGTAGGTTGTGGAGGCGATAGAGATAAAACCAAACGTCCAAAAATGGCGCATATCGCTTCAGCGTTGAGTACAAAAGCCATTTTTACTAGTGATAATCCACGTAGCGAAGTGCCAGAAACGATTATTGAAGATATGGAAAAAGGCGTAGAGCCTCAAAATTTTAAAAAGACATTGTCTATAACCAATAGAAAGCAAGCGATTAAAACAGCTTGCCAAATGGCAGGACCAAAAGATATTATTCTAATTGCCGGAAAAGGCCATGAGAATTACCAGGAAATTAAAGGCGAACGCTTTGATTTTGATGATTATAAAATCGTTCAAGACTATTTAAAACAATTACAGAAATAGTATTTCCTGCAAGGTTTCAAAAACCTTGTAGGTATTAAAAATAAAATAAACAACAACTAATAATGCTGTATTACTTATTCGAATATTTAGAGCAACAGTTTCAATTACCAGGAGCTTCACTTTTTGGGTTTATAACCTTTAGAGCGGCTGTGGCAATTATATTGTCGTTGTTGATTTCTACAATTTTTGGTAAACGAATTATTCGTTTTTTACAAAGGCAACAAGTAGGAGAGACGATTAGAGACTTAGGATTAGAAGGGCAAGTTGAAAAAGCAGGTACACCAACAATGGGTGGAATCATTATTATCCTAGCAACTTTAGTTCCTGTGTTATTATTAGCAAAACTAGAGAACATATACATTATCCTTTTAATTGTAACTACACTTTGGATGGGAACCATTGGGTTCATTGATGATTATATCAAGAAATTCAAAAACGATAAAGAGGGTTTAAAAGGGAAATTTAAAGTGCTTGGGCAAGTTGGGTTAGGTCTTATAGTCGGATTAACCTTGTATTTTCATCAAGATGTAACATTAAAGGAAAAGTTGCCAATTGCTCAACAAAATGAATTACGAGCAGAGAATCCTAATGTACAAGCCACTAAGTTGTTTAAAGCCGAGGAGAAGTCCACAAAAACAACGATTCCATTTTTAAAAGATAATGAGTTTGATTACTCCGATTTAATCACATGGATAAGTCCAAGCTTAGAAAAATACACATGGATTGTATTTATAATAGTCAGCATTTTTATAATAACAGCAGTTTCAAATGGCGCGAATTTAACAGATGGAATTGATGGACTCGCAGCAGGAACTTCAGCTATAATTGTATTGACGTTAGGGATTTTTGCTTGGGTATCTAGTAACATCGTTTTTTCGGGTTACTTAGATATTATGTATATCCCAAGAGCTGAAGAAATCACAATATATATAGCTGCCTTTGTTGGTGCATTAGTTGGTTTTCTTTGGTATAACACGTATCCAGCACAAGTGTTTATGGGAGATACTGGTAGTTTAACTATTGGTGGAATCATCGCAGTAATTGCCATTGCAGTACGTAAGGAATGGTTAATTCCTATTCTGTGCGGCATATTTCTAGCTGAAAATTTATCTGTGGTTATGCAAGTAAGTTATTTCAAATACACGAGAAAGAAATTTGGAGAAGGACGACGCATTTTTAAAATGTCGCCTTTACATCATCATTATCAAAAATCAGGTTATCACGAAAGTAAGATAGTAACACGATTTTGGATTGTAGGAATCTTGTTAGCGATTATAACGATAGTAACATTGAAAATTAGATAGATGAGTTTGTCATTCCTTCGTAGGCAGGAATCCACAATAAGAGTAGAATAAAAGTAGATTCCTGCCTTCGCAGGAATGACAAAAAGGAAAGTAATGAACGAAGCAACAAATAACCAGCAGAGTAAGAAGTCCTTCCCTTCTGGGGAAGGATTTAAGAAGGGGCTTCGATTAGTAATACTTGGCGGAGGAGAAAGTGGTGTGGGAACAGCGCTTTTAGGAAAAGCAAAAGGGTATGAGGTTTTTGTATCAGACAAAGGAAAAATTAAAGACAAGTACAAAGACGTTCTTTTAAATAATGAGATTGAATTTGAAGATGAACAACATACAGAATCAAAAATTCTGAATGCAGACATCATCATGAAAAGTCCTGGTATTCCAGATAAAGTGGCTTTGATAAAACAGATTCGAGAAGCGGGAATAACAGTGGTTTCAGAAATTGAATTTGCTTCAAAATTTACAGAAGCAACATTGGTTGCAATTACAGGAAGTAACGGTAAAACCACAACGGCAACGCTAACGCATCACTTGTTACATCAAGATTTAGATGTGGGTTTAGCTGGTAATATAGGTGACAGTTTCGCGAAGCAAATTTTAGAAAAAAATCATGATAATTATGTTTTGGAGATTAGTAGTTTTCAACTGGATGATATCATCAATTTTAAACCAAAAATTGCGATTCTAACGAATATCACGCCAGACCATCTAGATAGATACGATTACAAGTTTGAAAACTATATCGCTTCAAAATTTAGAGTGGTAGAGAATCAAACAGAAGAGGATTATTTCATTTACGATGCAGATGATGAAGTGATTTTAGAGTATATGAAATCACATCAAATTCAATCAAAAAAACTGCCTTTTTCATTAACTAAGGTTATGGAACAAGGCGCATATTTAGACAACAACAATATAATAATAACAATAGATAATAATAAAATCACTATGCCAACAAAAAATTTAGCATTAGAAGGAAAACACAACGTGAAGAATGCGATGGCAGCTTCTACTGTTGCGCATTTACTTAAAATTAGAAAACAAACTATTCGTGAAAGTTTAGAGAACTTTCAAGGTGTAGAGCATCGATTAGAAAATGTTTTAAAAATAAACAAAGTGCAATACATAAACGATTCTAAGGCAACCAATGTTAATGCTACTTATTTTGCTCTAGAAAGTATGGATGCACCTACAGTTTGGATTGTTGGAGGTGTGGATAAAGGCAACGATTATAAAGAGTTGTTTCCGTTTGTAAATGAAAAAGTAAAAGCAATTATCTGCCTAGGAGTTGATAATGCAAAACTTATGGATGCATTTGGGAAAATGGTAGATGTTATTATTGAAACTGAATATATGAATGAAGCTGTAAAAATAGCATACAAATTGGCTAATGCTGGCGATAATGTATTGTTGTCACCTGCTTGTGCAAGTTTCGATTTATTCGAAAATTACGAAGACAGAGGACGTCAATTTAAGAATGCGGTTAGAAATTTATAAAAAGCCCATCTTACTCTTCCCGAAGGGGAAGAAACTGTTGAGGCATACTGTAACTTAAGGAGCAATACAAAATGTGTTGCAAAAAAAAATGAAAGCGTAGATAAAAGTATCTAAATAACTAATTAAATTTTCCCCTTATGGGGAAATGTCTGGAAGACAAAGGGGCTGTTATATGCAAAACATATTCAAACAAATAAAAGGAGATAAGGCCATTTGGGCTATAGTCGCGTTGTTGGCTATATTCTCGTTTATGCCTGTTTATAGTGCTGCAAGTAACTTAGCTAATGCTGGGCATACTAATACATTTTCCTTGTTGGTAAAGCACTTTATGCATTTGTTATTGGGCTTTGTTATTATGTTTGGGGTACACAAAGTGCCTTATAAATATTTCCGTGGCTTGTCTATGGTAATGATTCCTATTGTGTTTGTTTTGTTGCTGATAACAATGCTTCAAGGCACTACTATCGATGGTGCAAATGCAAGTCGTTGGATTCAGATTCCTATAGTCAATATGTCTTTTCAAACATCAACATTGGCCTCAGTGGTATTAATGGTTTATGTGGCAAGATATTTGTCTAAAATAAGAGACAAAGAAATAAAGTTTCAGGAAACTATTTTACCTCTTTGGACACCAATCTTTCTGATTCTAATTTTAATACTTCCTGCTAACTTTTCAACAACAGCCATCATATTTACAATGATTATGATGTTGGCATTTATTGGTGGTTATCCATTAAAGTATTTGGCGTTAATGATAATATCTGGTGTTGCAGCTTTGGCCATTTTTATCTTAGTTGCAAAAGCATTCCCAGACGCTATGCCAAATAGAGTAGATACATGGATGAGTAGAATTGAAAATTTTACAAATGGAGAAGATACGGAAGCGGATTACCAAATTGAAAAAGCTAAGATTGCTATTGCAACAGGAATTACGCCATTAGGACCAGGGAAAAGCATACAAAAGAACTTTTTACCACAATCGTCTTCAGATTTTATTTTCGCCATAATTATTGAAGAATACGGTTTGTTTGGTGGCATATTTATTCTGTTTTTATATATGTGGTTGTTATTTAGAATTGTGGTGGTTAGCCATAAATCAGATACTATTTTCGGAAAATTATTAGTGCTAGGTGTTGGGTTGCCAATTGTATTTCAGGCCTTAATAAATATGGCAGTTGCTGTGGAGTTATTCCCAGTTACTGGTCAGACATTACCGTTAATTAGTAGTGGTGGAACATCAATTTGGATGACCTGTATGGCAATAGGTATTATTCTTAGTGTAAGTGCTAAACGTGAAGAATTAAAAGAACAAGAAGATGCAGAAGATAATCCGTTGGCTATTTTGAGTGAAGCAATTTAGACAGAGGCAAAAAAGAAAAGAGATTAGAACATAGAAACAAGAACAAAGATTAAAAGGATAGAAAGAAGATATCAGTTAAAACTGATTTTGAAGTGAGTGATTGTCCTCTTAAGGGGACTTTAGGGGTGTTTTAATAATTAAACATTTTTATAGAAAACGATTAAAAATAAAAGGAAAATAAAATTTGAAGTCATATAAATTCATATTATCAGGAGGTGGAACAGGAGGACATATTTATCCTGCGGTTGCTATTGCAGACGAGTTAAAGTCGCGCTATCCTAATGCTGAGTTTCTTTTTGTTGGTGCTTCAGATAGAATGGAAATGGATAAGGTGCCTCAAGCTGGTTATAAAATTGAAGGCTTATGGATTTCTGGAATTCAACGAAAATTAACGTTAAAGAATTTAGCCTTTCCATTTAAATTGATTTCAAGTCTTTTGAAATCTCGAAAAATCATAAAGACATTCAAGCCAGATGCTGTAATCGGAACTGGTGGTTTTGCAAGTGGTCCATTATTGTACGTAGCTTCTTCAAAAGGGATTCCGAGTTTAATTCAGGAGCAGAATTCATTTCCTGGAATAACAAATAAGTTACTTGGAAAAAAAGTGAATACTATTTGTGTAGCTTATGATGGTTTAGAACGATTTTTTCCGAAGGAGAAAGTAAAGCTCACAGGAAACCCGATTCGAAAGGATTTATTAAAAGTAAAAAATAAACAGATAGAAGGTAAAGATGCCTTTACGTTAAAGCATAATAAAAAAACACTTTTGGTATTAGGTGGAAGTTTAGGCGCAAGACGTATCAATCAATTAATTGAAGCTAATATTGAGTTTTTTGAAACGCAAGATATCCAAGTGATATGGCAATGCGGAAAACTGTATTACGATCAGTATAAGCAATACAATGATTTAGATAGAGTGCAAGTACATGCGTTTTTAAATCAAATGGATTTGGCTTATGCAGCTGCAGATGTTATAATTTCTAGAGCAGGAGCAATTTCGGTTTCAGAATTATGCATTGTTGGTAAACCGGTAATTTTTATTCCGTCGCCAAATGTTGCGGAAGATCATCAAACTAAAAATGCAAAATCCGTTGCAGATAAAAACGCAGCGATTTTAATACGAGAAAAAGATTTAGATGCTGATTTTCAAAATGAATTTTCAACATTGATTTCAAACGAAGAAAAACAAAAAGAATTAAGTAAAAATATAGAAGCCTTAGCGCTAATTAATGCCACAAATGATATTGTGGATGAGGTCGAAAAACTTTTAAAAAGCCCATCTTAATCTTCCCAAAGGGAAGAAACAGAGACGCATTAAAATGTAAGAGTCAAAAATAGAAATGACAAGAATGAACATAAATAACGAATATATTAGCAACCGTGAGAAAGTTCTTCCTTTTGGGAAGGGTTTGGGATGGGCTTCTAGTGTTTATTTCATCGGCATAGGAGGCATCGGAATGAGTGCTATTGCGCGTTATTTTGTGGCTAACGGTAAGCAAGTAGCTGGTTATGATAAAACACCAACTGAAATCACTAAAGTGCTTGAGGCTTTAGGTGTTCAAATTCATTTTGAAGATAACATAGAGCACATCAATTCAAAGTTTTTAAACCCTGAAAATACATTGGTTGTTTACACGCCAGCTATTCCTAAAAGTCATTCGGAATTAAATTATTTTAAAGATAATGGCTTTAACGTTTTAAAACGTTCTGCAGTTTTAGGTGAAATCACAAAGCAAACGGTTTGTTTGGCAGTTGCTGGTACACATGGTAAAACAACTACGACTAGTATTTTAGGTCATTTGTTACATACATGTAATGCGCCTGTTACAGCGTTTTTAGGTGGAATTAGTGAAAATTATAACTCTAATTTAATTCTTAACGGAACAGAGCTTACGGTTGTTGAAGCTGATGAATTTGACCGTTCGTTTTTAACCTTGTCGCCAGATTTGGCTTGCATCACGTCAATGGATGCCGACCATTTAGATATTTACGGAAATGCAGATGAATTGGTTAAAACCTTCAAGGATTTTTCGGATTGTATAAAACCAGATGGAAAATTATTTGTTAAAAATGGTCTACCATTAAAAGGCATTACTTACGGTATTGAAGATGGTGCAGATTATAGTGCGCAGAATATTTCAATAGAAAATGGTAGATATGTTTTTGATGTAAAAACACCAAAAGGCATTCAAAAAGGTTTCAAATTTAGTCTACCAGGACGACATAATTTATCTAACGCGCTAGTGGCATTAGCAATGGCTATAGAATACGGTTGTGCTATCAATGATTTGGCTATAGGATTAGAGACTTATAAGGGTGTAAAACGAAGATTTACATATCAAATAAAAACGGATAATTTTGTTTTTATTGATGACTACGCGCATCATCCGGAGGAAATTAAAGCCGTGCATCAAGCTATAAGAGAAATGTATCCAGGCAAAAAAGTGCTTGCCGTTTTTCAACCACATTTGTTTAGTAGAACACAAGATTTTGTAGATGAATTTGCAGAAAGTCTTTCAAAATTCGATGAATTATTGTTGTTAGACATTTATCCTGCAAGAGAATTACCAATAGAAGGTGTAACCTCAAAATGGTTATTAGAAAAGATTAAAAACCCAAATAAAAAACGAATTCAAAAATCAGAAATAATTAGTGAAATAAAGAAATCTGATGCCCAAATTGTGTTAACAATTGGTGCAGGAGATATTGGAGCTGAAGTTAAATTTATTAAAGAAGCGTTCCATGATAAAAATTAATTATAACTATATAAAAGTCATTATTTTAATTGGTGTAGTAGGCTTTTTATTTGCTTTTTCTAATCATAGAAATAAAGATAGAATTGTAGGCGAGCCTAGTATTAATTTTTTAGGTGAAAACAAATTGTTTATAACAGAAACAAATGTTAGTAAATTGTTAATAGTAAATCAAGAACCTGTTTCAAAACAGCCTAAAGAAATTATAGATTTGAATGAATTAGAATTTGCCCTAAATTCTAACCCAATGATAAAGGAAGCACAAGTGTTTATGTCAGTAAATGGTGGGCTTTCAGCAGAAATTGAACAGAAACGCCCTATCGCAAGAGTGAACACAAATGCGTCGTATTATATAGACGATGAAGGTGGATTTATGCCTTTGTCTTACAATTATGCGGCAAGAGTGCCACTTGTTACTGGAAATATTGATAAAAATAAGCTTCAAAACGTCTTTCAATTCGCAAAAGCTGTTGATGAAGATGATTTTTTAAAGAAATATGTCATTGAGATTCGTCAAAACAACGATAACACAATAGATTTTAAAATTCGAAAAAGTGATTTTATAGTTCATGTTGGAACTTTAAAGCAACTCGAAAAAAAGATAAACAATTTTAAAGCTTTTTATCAGAAAGCTTTTAAAGACAAAATTTTAGATAGCTATGCAGTAGTAAATTTAAAATTTGACAAACAAGTTATTTGCACCAAAAAGTAAACTATGGACAAACAAAACATTTCGGTAGGTCTAGATATAGGAACCACAAAAATTGTGGCCATGATTGGTCGCAAAAACGAGTATGATAAAGTTGAGATTTTAGGTTTAGGAAAAGCTAAAAGTATGGGTGTGCATCGTGGTGTGGTAAATAATATTACCCAAACCATTCAATCTATACAACAAGCAGTACAAGAAGCTGAAGCAGCTGCTTCTGAAAAAATAAATGAAGTAACTGTTGGTATCGCTGGTCAGCATATCCGCAGTTTACAGCATAGTGATTACATTACACGTCCAAATTCTGATATTGTTATTGATGAAGATGACATAGACAGATTAATCAACCAGGTACACAAATTAGTAATGCTTCCTGGTGAAGAAATTATTCATGTATTACCTCAAGAATTTAAGATTGATGGTCAAGCAGAAATTACAGAACCAATAGGGATGTATGGTGGTCGACTAGAAGCTAACTTTCATGTTGTAGTTGGTCAAGTGTCATCTATTAGAAATATTGGTAGATGTATTAAAAGTTCTGGTTTAGAATTAGAAGGTATTACACTAGAACCTTTAGCTTCTGCAAATGCAGTATTAAGTAGAGAAGAAAAAGAAGCTGGTGTTGCATTAATTGATATAGGAGGAGGAACAACGGATTTAGCAGTGTTTAAAGATGGTATTATTCGTCATACAGCTGTAATTCCTTTTGGTGGAAATGTAATAACTGAAGATATAAAAGAAGGCTGTTCAATTATTGAAAAGCAAGCAGAACTTCTAAAAGTAAAGTTTGGGTCTGCATGGCCAGGAGAAAATAAGGATAATGAGATTGTGTCTATTCCTGGATTAAGAGGAAGAGAACCAAAAGAAATTACCTTAAAAAACTTGTCTAAAATTATTCATGCTAGAGTTGTAGAAATTGTAGAACAAGTTTTTGTAGAAATTAAAAATTACGGACACGAGGAGCAAAAGAAAAAATTAATTGGTGGTATAGTTTTAACAGGTGGTGGAAGTCAATTAAAACATTTAAAGCAATTAGTTGAGTATATCACAGGTATGGATACCAGAATAGGTTATCCAAATGAGCATTTGGCAGGAGATAGCGATGAAGATATTGCTAGTCCTTTATACGCAACGGCAGTTGGTTTGGTAATGGATGGCCTTAAAAGGCAAGAACGTAAAAAAGCGGAGCATATTGAAGAAGATTTTGTAATTGAAAATGAAGCAGAGCAAATTGAAGAACCAGAAGAAGAAGTTAAAGCAGAAGAGCCAAAAAAAGAACGCCGTTCATTTTTAGACAAATTAACAGAACGAGTAAAAGAGTTTTTAGATAATGCAGAGTAGCTCTAGTTATCTGCAGTATAGTATAATAAAATAATAGAATAATAGTAAATCCATAATATAATGAGTAACAGCAACGAATTTGGAAATATTTCATTTGATTTGCCCAAGAATCAATCTAACGTCATCAAGGTAATTGGTGTAGGTGGAGGTGGTAGTAATGCCATAAATCACATGTTTCAGCAAGGGATCAAAGGCGTTGATTTTGTTATCTGTAATACAGATTCTCAGGCACTTCAAAGCAGTGGAGTACCAAACAAAATTCAATTAGGAGTTAATTTAACAGAAGGATTAGGTGCAGGTGCCAATCCAGATGTTGGAGAAGAAGCAGCAGTAGAAAGTTTAGAAGATATCCGCAGAATGTTAGATACCAATACAAAAATGGTATTTATCACAGCAGGAATGGGTGGAGGAACAGGAACTGGTGCTGCGCCTATCATCGCAAAAATGGCAAAAGAACTCGATATTCTTACTGTGGGTATCGTTACTATGCCATTTCAGTTTGAAGGTAAAATGCGTAATGCACAAGCACAACGTGGTATTGAGAAATTGCGCGCTCATGTAGATTCATTGGTGGTTATTAATAACAATAAACTTCGTGAAGTTTATGGTAATCTTGGCTTTAAAGCAGGTTTCTCTAAAGCAGATGAAGTACTTTCTACCGCATCTAGAGGAATTGCAGAAGTAATTACACATCACTATACACAGAATATAGATTTACGTGATGCTAAAACTGTATTAAGCAATAGTGGAACAGCCATTATGGGTTCTGCAACAGCATCTGGTCAAACAAGAGCGCAAAAAGCTATTATGAGCGCTTTAGATTCGCCATTACTAAACGATAATAAAATTACAGGAGCTAAAAACGTATTGTTGCTAATCGTTTCAGGTTCTCAAGAAATTACTATTGATGAGATTGGTGAAATCAATGATCATATTCAAACTGAAGCCGGATTTGGAGCTAACATTATTATGGGTGTTGGTGAAGATGAAGACTTACAAGAGTCTATTTCTGTAACCATTATTGCTACAGGATTTGATTTGGATCAGCAAAATGAAATTTCTAATACAGAGACTAAAAAAGTAATACATGCTTTAGAAGAGGTTACAGAAGTAAGTCCAAAAGAAAAAGAACCGGCAATTATTACTCCAGATATTGTGTTAGAAGTTGAAAAGGAGGATCCAATTGTTCGTCATACATTAATTGAAGAAGACGAGGTTGAAAAGCCTAAGGCTGAAGTTAAAACTGAAGTACAAAACGAAACTGATTTAATAGCTACTACAGATTTTTTAAAGAACATGAATGTTGTTTATGATGAAGTTTTAGATACAAAACCAGAACCTTTAGTAGAGCCAGATGACTTTGTTATTACACCAATTGTAAATAAGGCTGAAGAACCTATTGATGAAACAATTGAAGAGCAAATAACCTTTTCTTTCGATTTACCAATAGCTAATAAAAAGACTGAGCCAGAAGTTGAAGAACCAAAAGCCGAAGAGGAAAAGATGTTCTTTACATTAGAAGAAGATGTTAAGGATATAAAGGTTAATGAACCTGTTGAGATTATTTCTGTTACAGAAGTTAATGAACAAGGTGAAAAACGTTATGCTTTAGATGATTTTGAAACATTTGAATCTTCTTTAAACACCAAACAAGAAAGAACAGAAGTAAAAGAGGAAATTGTTTTTGAAAAGAAAACGATTCCGATGGATGAAACTAAGGAAATATTTGAAGAAGAAATTGATCCTATGAATAGTCCGATTTCTGATCTTTTAATAGCTCGTGCAGATGAGCGAAGAAGAAAAATGAAAGATTTCAACTATAAGTTTAATACAGCTAAAATAGATGAAATTGAAAAAGAACCTGCTTACAAAAGACAAGGTGTTAATTTAGAAGATGCTCAACATTCTTCTGAAACTAAAGCTTCAAGAATGTCTGTTGGTACTGATGAGAACGACGATATTCAGTTAAGAAGCAATAATTCATTTTTACACGATAACGTGGATTAATATCGCGTTATGTTTATGGTGTAAAAACACTTAGTTAAAGCCCAAATAGTCCCTCCAGCTATTTGGGCTTTTTGTTTTTTAAGCTTTGCTAAATGCATACCGTTTATGTATAGCAAGCCAAAGTTTTTAGTATCTTTGCGCTTCTTAATAAAAGGATAAAGTTATGAGTTTACAAGTTGATATAATGACTGCTATGAAGGCGGCAATGAAAGCAAAAGATCAAACCGCTTTAGCTGCTTTAAGAGCTGTAAAATCAGAAATATTATTAGCACAAACAGCTACTGGGTCTAAGGAAGAGATTTCCGAAGAACAAGAAATAAAAATCTTATCAAAAATGGTTAAGCAACGAAAAGATAGTGCTGCAATATTTTTAGAACAAGATCGTAATGATTTAGCTGAACCAGAATTGGCACAAGCAGAAATTATTAGCCAGTTTTTGCCAACGCAGCTTTCTGAAGAAGAGATTACAGCTGAGGTAGAGAAAACAATTGCAGCCACAGGTGCAGAAGGCATGAAAGATATGGGTAAGGTAATGGGAATGGTAAGTAAAACATTGGCAGGTAAAGCTGATGGTAAAACTATTTCTAGTATTGTTAAATCCAAATTAACTTAGAAGAAATATACCTGATTTTTTTAGGTAAATAAGGCCTCGTAGTTCAACTGGATAGAATATCAGATTTCGGCTCTGAGGGTTGGAGGTTCGAATCCTCTCGAGGTCACGAATAAATAGTTTCAAAAGAAAAAACGCCAAGCTTGCTTGAGCGTTTTTTTGTTGAAACTATTTTCAAAGCGGAGTTTTAGAGGATGCGCAGCAATCCTGTAAAGCTATTTCAACTCTACTTCTAGAATATTAGCTCTCTCTTTGTTAGCTTCATTAGAGATAAATAAACGACCATCATCACTAAATGTAATACCTTCTGGTTGAGCAAATTTGTGTTTGTCTAATTCAAAAACATCTTTTATTTTTCCTGCATTATTCAAAATTAAGAGTTTTGGATTTCTACCTTCTAATACATATATGTCTTTAGTTTTTGGGTGTATAGCAATATCAGATGGACATAAAGTTTCATGAATTTTTTTGCGTCTAAAGTCTTTTAAAATATCGGCTTTTAAATCAATATTAATAACAGGATTGGCATCCATTAGCTTAGTAGTAAGTGGGATTTTATAGATACTTTTAATATGTTTTTTTCCTAAATCATAATCTTTAGGTGTAATAAGTAACTGGTTGTTTTCTTTATCTAAAGTTAAACTCTCCATGTTATTATACCCTTTAAATGAGGTTTTAATTTTTGTGGTTTCAAGATTTTCTGAGCTGTAATTTTTTACTTCATATATTAGACCATCGCTTCGCAAAACATAGGCGTCTAAATTATTTATAGCAAGTCCTTCGTAATCACCTTTACCAGCAAATTTTATTCTATTTGTAATAGTGTGTTCTTCTGTATTGTATATAAAAATTGTTCCAGATTCATCTTGTATACAGGCAAACGTATTATAATTGAGCCAAACGAGTCCACTTATCTCGTTTAGAATTTTAGGTAAATTAAAGGTTTTTTTAATAGTATATTTTGAAGATAGCCTTTGTTCAACTTTAACAATATCCTTTTTAGAACCTAAAGGTGTTTGGTTTGTAAAAGTGTAAAAGGCAAAAAAAGATATTGCAATAACTATGACAGATATAATTAGTGCTGATTTTATATTTTTCATAGATTTTAACGCGAAAATTTAAAAGTTAGTTTTAGCATCTTTTCACTCAAAGAATGTAACCAATATAGTTGTTCCCAAACTAAATGTGCCTCTTTGTGTGTAAGCTCATTGTCAGATTTTAATATACTATCACTAGTTATTAAATTTTTAGGAAAATCATATGGTTCTGGAATAAAGATAGATTTATTAATTTCAGAATCATTAAAGTTAACATCTTTTATCATTGCACAAGCTTTCTCTAAATTCTTAATAATATGTTCTGCAATTAAGATAAAATCTTTAGATGCTTTTGACGTTTTGTTGTTTTGGGTGTATGTACTCAAAGAAGCTAAAGAGGTTAGACAACTATGGTTAAGTACTACAAGTTCGTAAATTTCATCAATATGTTTTTGCTTAGATTCTGGCTCTTGAGCCATACGCTGAAAAGCAGAACTTAAGTTAGACATTTGTAAAAAGGCTTCTTTTCTATTTATTTTTAAACTAGTCGGAACTTCTCCTTTTTTTTGATAAAAGTTACTGATAGATTTAAAAAAAGTTATGTTGGCTTGTAAACTATCTTTAATATTGTCGCTTATTTCTGCAATAGACCAAGCAGGCCAGATTAAGCGCATAGTGGAATATGAAATTGCTGCGCCAATTAATGTATCAATTACTCTAAATTGTATTACTTGAAAAATATTTGGTTCTAAAATGGCGTAAATTAATATAACGCTTAAGGTTATAAAAGTTGCAGATGCTTTGTAGTTTTTTTGCACCATAGAAAATGCAATGACTAAGGATAAAACACCAAGCGCTCCAAAAATATAAGGATCATTAATTATAAACACTGAGCAGGTTGCTAATACCGCACCAATGAGTGTGCCAATCATACGGTCTTTAGACCGTGTTTTTGTTAGTCCATAACTTGGTCGCATTATAATGATTATGGTAAGGATTATCCAATACGGATTTTGAAAATCGAATAATAATCCAATAGCATAACCTAACATTACAGCAACAGATAAGCGCAAAGAATGTTTAAAAATTGTAGATCTAAAACTAAAGTTTCGGAGTATTATTTTAGGGTTATAATCTCGTATTTCAATAAACCGTTTAAGTTTGTTGTTGTCATGATAATCTTCAGTTGATAATTCAGGATTTCCTAAGAGCCATTTAATTTTTTTTAGTTTTTCAAATTGCTTTTTTTGATAGTCTAAGAAATTTTGAAGCATTAAATAACGTTCGTATTCTTCAAAATTATTTTCGTTTTTAAATTCTAAAATGTCCTTTTCTAAACTATTAAATGCATCAGATAGAATTTTGTTTGATGAAAATTCATTAGTTTGATTTAGATTTTTGGCTATAGTTCTTAATTGATAAGATAATTCGGCAATGAGATTCTGAAATTTTTTTTTCGTTTCCGGATGCATTTCAAAAAAGACATCCATTTTGTCGTAATTTACCGGATTTGCATTAGCAGTTTCTAAGATTTCTACTAATTGGCTAAATACCATTAGACGTCTGTTTTTATAATTAGATTTACCAGAGCTTCTTCTAGATAATAATAATATTTCGCGCAAACTTACATGTTGTTCTGCGAGTTCACTTTGTAAGTTAATGAGTGAAGTTTGTAAATTTTGTCTATTAGCTTGTTCTCCTATGATTTGTTTTCTAATATCAATAAAATCTGCTGTAAGTAAAATAGTTTTAATTATGGCTTCTTCGGTTTGGGCTTTAGGATTAATATAAAACCATAGTGTGGAAAGTAATAAATACCATATGCCACCAAGACCAATTAATAGAGCGTAGGTATAATTTTCTAGTGTATTTGTAGTGTTAGCGAAGCTTAATACTAATGCAAGTAATCCAGAAAAGCTAATTAAAGAAGCTCTAAATCCGTAAATTGAAATAAAAGCAATACTAAAAGTTAATAGACCTAAAATAGGAAAAAGGAAGTAATTTAAATCTTTAAGATAACCACCTATAAAACTCACTATAACAACCAAAAGTGATGAATATAGAATACCAATTTGCTTATGTTTTAATCTTCCGCTAACATCACTTGGTGAGCACCAAATAGCTCCAAAACAAAGCGCAAGCCCAATTTCTAAATGATTAGTTGCAATTCCCAAAATTATTGGAGTGGTTACAGCGAAACTAACCAATACAGCTTTTGAAAAGCTTGTGCTTTTAAAGAATTCTAATAACTCTTTGGCGTGTTTTGAAATTAAATCTATAATGAGATGATGTATTTTATTATTCAGCACAAAGATACAATTTGAACAAGCACACTTAACTTAAGACCTATGTAAAATTGTGTTTAAATTAGATCAATTTAAAATAAGTTAAAGACCAAATACAACATTGTCTTTTAGTTTATTTCATAATACGTGTTACTTGAAAGAATTTTTTGTAGTCCGCAGGAATAGTATCAATATTTAATAGCGAGCCTTCCTTAATCGGAGGATAAATGTCATGGTAGGTTTTAACATCATAGAGTCCCGATCTTTTACTAATATGGTCTCTCGTTAATTCGCTAGGACTGTTTAAACCAGCTGCAGCTACTAACTCTAAGAAACTATGGATTGTTGCTTCGTGATAGCGGTTTGCTCTTGGTGCTTTATCTTCTACAACTAATCCTTTAACCAAGGATGCATTTTGAGTTGCAACACCTACAGGACATGTATTAGTATTACATTGTAAGGCTTGTATACAGCCAATAGAAAGCATCATGGCACGTGCGCTATTACAGCCATCTGCACCCAATGCGATAGCTCTTGCCATATGGAAACCAGTAATTATTTTTCCTGCAACGATAACTTTTATGTCTTTTCTTAGGTTGAAACCAACTAAAGTATCGTGTACAAAAATTAAACCTTCACGAAGCGGCATTCCCATCGAGTTAGAAAATTCAACAGGTGCTGCACCTGTGCCTCCTTCACCACCATCTACAGTAATAAAATCTGGAAGTATTCCGGTAGCTAACATAGCCTCACAAAAATCCATAAACTCTTGTTTTCTTCCTAAACATAATTTAAATCCTATTGGTTTTCCATCTGAAAGATCTCTAAGTTTTTTTATAAAATGCATAAACTCAATTGGATTTGAAAACGCTGAATGAGAAGGAGGAGAATGCACAGCAATGCCTGGCTTTACATGTCTAATTTTTGCAATTTCTTCTGTGTTTTTAGAAGCAGGTAAAATTCCTCCATGTCCAGGTTTAGCACCTTGAGATAGTTTAATCTCAATCATTTTTACTTCTGGTCTTAAGGCATTTTCTCTAAAGGTAACTTCGTTAAAAGTACCATCTTCTTTTCTACAGCCAAAATATCCTGTACCAACTTGCCAAATTAAATCACCACCATTTTCTAAATGATAATTACTAATACCACCTTCTCCTGTATTGTGTGCAAAATTCCCCATTTTGGCACCTTTGTTTAAAGCAAGTACTGCGTTTTTACTCAGTGATCCAAAGCTCATAGCAGAAATATTTAATAAGCTAGATGAGTAAGGTTGTTTACAATCTTTACCGCCAATTATTAATCGAGGAAATTCACCTATGTCTTTTGGGTTATTCTTTGCATACATAGAATGTTCTAACCATTCGTATCCAGAATGGTATAAATCCATTTGTGTTCCAAAAGGTTCTGTGTCATTTTCTCCTTTTGCTCTGCGATAAATTAAAGATCTAAAAATTCTATTTAAAGGTCTTCCTTGCGTGTCCGTTTCTACAAAATATTGCATTATTTCTGGTCTAACAGATTCTAGCATGTATCTAAATCTTCCTAATAAAGGATAGTTACGCCTTATGGTATGTGAAGTTTGCATAATATCAAAAAATCCCATAATAACTAGAGGACCAACTAATAAAAATGCCCATAAAATTGGATGCCAAAAAAAAGATAAACCAATGATTGCTATAACTGCTATTATAGAAATCAATATAAACTGCTCGCGTACTTTCATAAAATTTACTTTGATAAAAAGAATGGGATTTTAGACCTAATGCTTAAATCTGCTGTAAATGTAATAATTATGATTATATGAATCTAAAATTTGAGAAAGCTAAAGCTAAAACTGAAAATACTAATGACGGAAATAAATAGTAAGGTTTTTTTAAAAGGGTATAAAAAAAAGCGGCTATTGCCGCTTTTTTAATTTATTACATCATTAAGTTTTACTCTTTTGTAACTCTTAATGTTTCAGTTTTATCACCAGAAGTTATTTTTACTAAATACAGTCCTTTTGATAAATTAGACATATCAATTGATGAGTTAGTAATTTCATTTTTAGAGAAACTAGCTACATTTTGACCTAATAGGTTAAATACAGTAATATTATCAACATCTTGAGCGGATTTAATATTTAAGGTACCAGAAGTTGGATTAGGATAAACACTAAAAGTTTTAATAGAGTCAAAGTTATCTTCAACACCTAAGGCTGCGTCTGTTGTAAAACTCCAAACAGTTCCTGTTGTTGTACCAAAACAGTTAATTACATCTACGCTCCAATAATAGGTAGTACTTAAGGCTAGACCAGTAATTGTTCCTCCATTTTCAAAATCGTTAAATGATTGTGTTGGTGGATTTTCTGTACCTAAATTTAAAACAAAAGTATCATCAGCGTTAGCTGCAGTCCAACTAAATTCTGCTGAATAATCTGGTGATTGTAAAGCAACTGCAGCAGCTGCGTCCGAAGGATATGGTGCAGTTACCAAAGCTGGAGCAGCTGTTTCAGCACATGCTGCAGTAGTAAAGCTCCAAATTGGACCGGGTGTTACACCTGCACAATTAACTGCATCAATAGACCAATAATACGTAGTGTTTGGTTGCCAATCGAAATTTATTGAATTTCCATTAGCAAATCCTTCCACTGTACCGATATCATCACCTGTAGCAGTTTCTCCTAGATTAATATTATAGCTATCAATAGCAGCTCCTGTAGTAGGTTCAACCCATTCAAAAGGACCTAAGTTATCTGGTGCACCATAAAAAATCTCTACACCTGTTGCAGCATCAGCTGGTGTTGTTACCGTAGCAACTGCGTCAGGAGCGGCTACCGTACATTGAAAAACAGATACGTTATCAAAAGCCCAAGCCCAAGAATAGTTTCCTACCCATCTAAATCTTACTTGCGCTGCAGCTGCACCTGCCAATTCGGTAGATACGTCAATTGATTCAAAACCAAAAGAACTATTCGCAGCAGCGTCTCCAGTATAAAAGGCTACTTGTGTCCAAGTTGTTCCGTCGGTAGATACTTCTACATATCCTTCTGCAGAATAACCTGAAGTAAAAAAATGATTATAACTTAAAGTCACTGATGCTAAGCTTGAACAATCAAAAGTAGGGCTTTCCATAGCAGCGTTTTCCGCAATTGTTCCTCCGTAACCGTCACTGTCAAATAAGGCAAAATTTCCATCCATTTCCCCAAGGCTATAGTTGTATCCGTTTCCAGCAGTAAAACCAATTGCGTCTGCTCCAGAAGAAATTGTCCATATTTCTCCACCTCCAGCGATGTCATTATTGGTCCAACCTGCAGGAATTGTTGTCCCAGCTTCAAAATCTTCAGTTAATACAACTTGACCAAAAATTAAGGAAGAAGTAAAAAAAAGAGTAAGTAGTAAAGTAATTTTTTTCATGTGTTTTATTTTTTGGATTAATTGCCTAAAGTTACAAATATTTCTGACCTGTAAATGTTAAAATGCTATATTTCATTTTTAAGATATAAAAACTAATAGAATTTGTAATTTTACAGCTCTAAAAACAATAATGAAGATAACCGAACAAATAAAACAACCTATAGCTTACGAAATGGATCTTTTTGAACAAAAGTTTCAACTTTCAATGGCAAGTAAGGTTGCGTTATTAAACCGTATTACACATTATATTGTTAACCGAAAAGGAAAACAAATGCGACCAATGTTTGTTTTTTTGGTAGCAAAAATGATGAATAATGGTGAGGTAAGTGAACGTACTTATAGAGGTGCTTCGGTTATAGAGTTGATACATACAGCTACTTTAGTTCATGATGATGTTGTAGATGACAGTAACAGAAGAAGAGGTTTTTTCTCTATAAATGCCCTTTGGAAAAATAAAATAGCAGTCCTCATAGGCGATTTTCTGTTATCTAAAGGACTGTTGCTTTCCATTGATAACAATGATTTTGATTTACTAAAAATTATTTCGGTAGCTGTAAGAGAAATGAGTGAGGGCGAATTACTTCAGATTGAAAAAGCCAGACAGCTAGATATTACGGAAGCCGTTTATTACGAAATTATAAGACAAAAAACAGCAACTCTTATCGCTGCTTGCTGCAGTTTGGGTGCTGCATCTGTTAAGCCAAATTCTCCAGAAGTAGAATCTATGCGCAAATTTGGTGAGTTAATAGGTATGGCATTTCAGATTAAAGATGATTTATTTGACTATGGACAAGAATCCATTGGCAAACCAACTGGTATTGATATTAAGGAACAAAAAATGACCTTACCATTAATATATGTCTTAAATAATTGCACTAAAAAGGAGAAATCTTGGTTAATCAATTCAGTAAAAAATCATAATAAAGATAAAACCAGAGTTAAAGCTGTGATTAATTTTGTAAAAGATAATGGTGGTTTAGATTATGCTGTTTCTAAAATGAAAGCCTTTCAAAAAGAAGCTTTAGATATTTTGGCAAATTACCCAGATTCATCTTACAAAGCATCGCTCAATCTTATGGTAGATTACGTAATTGAAAGAAAAAAATAAATTATAAATAATTGATATTCAGTTTTTTATAATTTATTTTGATTATTTTTTACCTTCCAAGCAACCATTATTTACAAAATTACGTCTTTATAAATAGAAAGCAATCTTAAGGTGTTCAGAACTTAAAACAACTCATGAAAGTTATTCAACTTCATAAAAACGAAAAAAAACTAATAGAACGAGCTGCTAAACAAAATCGTGAAGCGCAACACGTTTTATATGAGTTGCATGCACCAAAAATGTTAAGCGTGTGCAGATACTATATAAAAGATGTGTATCAGGCAGAGGAAGTAATGTTAAATGGTTTTTTTAAAGTGTTTAAATATTTAAAGTCATTTAAAAATGAAGGTAGTTTTGAAGGTTGGATAAGACGAATAATGGTACGCGAGTCTATTTCGTATTTAAGGAAAAAAAAGAATATAGAATTTGCTGTAGAGGATGATTATTTAGAACATGATGCTTCTAACAATATAAATTCTAATATCGAAGTTGCAGAAATACAATTACTCATTGATAGTTTGCCAGAAGGTTACCGAATGGTATTTGTAATGTATGCGATAGAAGGTTATAAACATCAAGAAATTGCCGAACTATTAAAAATTTCTGAAGGCACCTCAAAGTCGCAATTGTTTAAAGCAAGACAAATGCTTCAGAAAAAAATTAAAGAATTAAATAATAGCAGTTATGGCTCCAATTAAATTTGAAGAAAATATAAAAGACAAGCTCGAGAGACGAACCTTGTCTCCTTCATCAAACGCTTGGTCAAAATTATCTGACCGATTAGATGAGGACGAAAAAAAATCTAAAAAACCATTGTATTGGTGGATAAGTATTGCAGCAGGATTAATACTTATGATGGCAATATCAATTCAGTTTTTTAACAATAATAATTCGGAAGAAATTCTACCTCAAATTGTTGAAGAAGAGGTTAAAAAGGAAGAGTTAAAAACAGAAAAAGCAGAGCCAATTAAAAAGGCGTTAGAATTGGTGACTCAAGAAAATATAGTAGAAGAAGAGAAAATAGCTGTTTCAAATAATGAAGCTCCAAAGATTTTAGATTACAAAAAAGTAATTAATGATAAAACTAAAAAGAATATAAAGCTGGCTAATAAAGATAATGTAAAGGAACCAAATACACAGCCAAATAATAATAACCAGAGTAATATAGAACAGCAGAATATTATTGAAAAAACATTAATCAAAGAGGCTTTAGCTGTTGCAAAACAAGGGTTAAAGGATGAGCAATCTGGAGTAAGTGAAAGGGAGATAGACTCCTTATTAAAATTAGCAAGTAAAGAATTGTTTAAAGAAAATTTACAGAAGGAAACATATAAACTTACAGATGCAGAGGCTTTATTAAATAGTGTAGAGGAAGAAATGGGACAGTCTTTTAGAACCAAGGTGTTTGAAGCTTTAAAGGATAGCTATAAAACTGTGAAAACAGCGGTTGTAGACCGAAATAATTAAATCGAGAATACATTTATAATACATCAAATCAAAAATTATCATTAATCAAAAAACGAACAGTTATGACTACAATTACAAAATTATTAGTGTGCTTAATTTTGAGCATTACGTTTTCAAATTTACAAGCGCAAACCCAAGAATTAGATTCCATTAGAAAAGAAAAGGTAGATTACAAAATTGCTCAGTTAGAAGTAGAAAGGGCTAAAATTGAAGACGATGAGAAATCAATTTTAAAATTAAAAATTGAAATTATAAACAAAAGATTAGATGCTGATGAAATAACAGCAGCAGAAGCCGAAACATTAAAAAAAGAAGCGGCTAAAACGGCAGTATTAAATATTGAAAATAGGACTGTTATTATTGATAAACAAATTGCTTTATTGGAGCGAAATGGATACGATTCCGATGAGTATTCTAAAGATGAAGATTCGCGCTTTGTTTTTAGAATTGGTAGAGATGCTGGTGAGGATGATAAATTTGTATATGTTGGTGAAGCTTCAAAAGATAAACCTAGAAAGTATGATTTAAGAACATCTTCAGATCTTGTATTTGCTTTTGGTTTTAATAATACTTTAATCGATGGACAAAACTTTGAAGATACGCCATATAAAATAGGTGGATCTGGATTTATAGAATTAGGTTATGCCTGGAAAACTAGAATCTTTGAGAATACTAATTTTTGGAGATTAAAATATGGTTTCTCTATACAATGGAATAAATTAAAGCTTAAGGATAATAATTACTTTGTAAATACAAATGGAGATATCTCTTTACAAGAGTATCCTATAGATGCAAAAAAGATAAAATTTAGAACAACTAATTTGGTTTTTCCGATGCATTTAGAATTTGGACCATCTAAAAAAATAGAGAAAGAAGATTATTTTAGATATTCTACTCATAAAAAACTAAAAATAGGTTTAGGTGGTTACGCAGGATTAAATATTGGAGATATGCAAAAAATTAAATATAAAGAAAATGGAGATAATGAAAAGGATAAGCAACGTAACCAATTTGAAGTTAGTGAATTTGTATATGGATTAAGTGGTTATGTAGCACTTGGAGAAGTAGCACTGTATGTTAAATACGATCTTAATCCACTGTTTAAAAATCAAAGTGTAGAGCAGAATAACATTTCTGTAGGACTTCGATTTGATATGGACTAAATAAATTATCATCAATCAAATTTGAAAAGCCTAAATTATCTTATTGATTTGGGCTTTTTTTAGTCTTCTTTCTTTTCTTTAAAAGCATCCTCATATTCAATTTCATTATCTACAGCACTTTTAAATGCTTTAATCCAAGCGTTTTCAAAAATGTTAATTACACTTGGTAAAACACCAGCTTCAACATTGTTTAGGTCACCTTCAATAGGTACTTTTGTTGCTAAGGTATCTGTCTTCTGATTTTTTAAAATAAACTTAAAAAAGCCAACAAAACCTTCCCATAAAATACTTAAAAAACGATCGTCTTTACTTATGAGTTTAGAGTTGGTAACCAATGGTTTTATGTAGCCTTTCATGTAACCATTTGCAATAGCTATTTCACTAAATAATTCAAAAGTCCCAGATTTAAAATCAATACCAGCATAATGTTTTGTAAATGAATTTAAAGATGTAACATTTGCATTTTCTAATCCAAACTCTATATTAAGATCTGGTATTTCTTTAATTAGATTAATATTTCCGTTTGCAGTCATCTTTCCATTGCCAATAGACGTTGCAGTTGCATGTATTGGTGATGGTAAAGTTCTATCTTTAGAGGATACATTTCTTAAGTTTTTAGCAATTAATTCTAATTGATTAAAGTGAAGGTCAATGTTGGGATTAGCTTGTAATTCTACAAATGCAAATTTTCCGTTGTGTATCTCAAAGTTGTTAATGTCAATTGGTACTATGTCTGTTAAGGCTTTTGTCCAATCGTCAGTATTTGGTGTTTCACCATTGGTTTGCTGATCTTCCATAACATAAATAACTTCTGGGTTATTCATTATTATTTCACTTACTATTCTACCATTAAATAAAGACTTCCATTCTATAGAAATATCGGTATGTGGAAAATTTAAAAAAGGAACTTGGGTTTTAGCATTAACTTTATTAAGATATAAACCTTTAATTACGTATGCACCACGTATTAAAGAAATATCTACTTCTTCTACTTCGCCATAATATCCAGGAAGTTCAGCTAATATGTCATTAACTTTAGATTTTACATAATTAGGTAAATAAAGTCTTAAAGCAATAAGTATTGTTATTATAAATAATGGAATTAAGTAACGTTTTTTTTTGAATATTTTTATAGCGGTAGAAGATTTGCTCATATTGTAAAGTTAATAAAACAACGATTATGCTCTATTGTAATTATTTAATGTTTAACATTTATGATTCAGCAGTTTCGTGAATAGTTGATTTGTCTTAAATTTACAAACTAGATAAATTATAAAATTTGATTTCACAAAATTCCATAGCACAAGTATTTGAAACCGCTCGAGTAGAAGAGGTTATTGGCGATTTTGTTCAACTCAAAAAATCAGGAAGTAATTTTAAGGGTTTAAGTCCGTTTAGCGAGGAACGTTCGCCAAGTTTTATGGTGTCACCTGTAAAACAAATCTGGAAAGACTTCTCTAGTGGTAAAGGCGGAAATGCAGTCACTTTTTTAATGGAGCATGAGCATTTTACATATCCTGAAGCTATAAAATATCTAGCTAAAAAGTACAATATTGAAATAGAAGAAACCGAACGTACCGACGAGGAAAAAGCACAAGCAGATACCAGAGAAAGCTTGTATTTGGTCAGTGAGTACGCAAATACCTATTTTCAGAAAATACTGCACAATACAAATCAAGGAAAAGCAATAGGCTTAAGTTATTTTAAAGAGCGTGGTTTTACTGAAGAAACAATTAAAAAATTTCAGTTGGGTTATTCCTTAGATGAGTGGCAAGCTTTTACAGATGATGCTTTGGGGAAAGGTTATAATATTAATTTTCTTGAGCAGACAGGTTTAACTATTGTAAAAGGTGAAAAACGATTCGATAGATTTAAGGGCAGAGTAATGTTTCCTATTCATAGTATGAGTGGGCGAATACTTGGTTTTGGCGGACGAATCTTAATAGCTGATAAAAAAGCCGCTAAATACTTAAATTCTCCAGAAAGCGAAATTTACCATAAAAGCAAAGTGCTTTATGGCTTATACCATGCTAAGCAAAGCATCGCCAAAGAAGATAATTGTTATTTAGTAGAGGGTTATACAGATGTTATTCAGTTTCATCAAACTGGTATTAAAAATGTAGTTTCGTCCTCAGGTACGGCTTTGTCATCGGATCAAATTAGATTAATTAATAGACTTACCAATAATATTACGGTACTTTTTGATGGTGATGCAGCAGGTATAAGAGCGGCTATTAGAGGTATAGATTTAATATTAGAACAAGGCGTTAACGTTAAGGTTTGTACGTTTCCAGATGGCGAAGATCCGGATAGTTTTTCAAAATCAAATACTTTAGAGGAACTTACAGATTATTTAAATAAAAATGCCAAAGATTTTATTCAGTTTAAAGCCTCATTATTGGTTACAGAAGCGGATAACGATCCAATAAAAAAAGCCGAAACTATAAGAGAAATTGTAAATAGTATTGCTAAAATTCCGGATCAAATAAAACGTGAAATCTATATACAAGAATGTGCGCGTATTATGGATATTAGCGAAAATGTACTGTTTAGTACTTTAGCGCAGATTAATAAAAAAGAGAATGCTGAAGCCAACAAAGCACATCAACAAAATCAGAAAGCCTTTCAGGTTGTAAAAAACGAACCACAGGCAAAGAATAAAGTAGATGTTCAGTTTGAATTAGAACGAAAGATTATAGAGATTTTAATGCTTTATGGTGATAGAACTGAGCAATTTGAAGATTTAATGTTAAAAGAGGATGAAGCGACTAAAGAGTTGGTTTTAGAGCCTGTAAAACAAGAAACTAGAGTTTTTGAAAAAGTCTATTTAGATTTACAAGAGGATGAAATGCAGTTTTCTAACCCTCAATTTAAAACACTTTATTATTCTATAATTGATAAACTAAATCAAGATGAAAATTTCTCGACTAAAAATTTTGTAAATCAGCTAGATCAAGAAGCTGCAAGTACTGTAACAAGTATTTTAATGGAGGACGAGAGATATAGTTTAGATGATTGGGAGCGCAATCAAATTGTGCCAAAGGAAAAGGGAGATTCTGTGGCTCAATTAGTAAGTCAGACTATATTAAGTTTACGGTGTTATTTAATTGATCAAAAAGTTGCCCAATATAAAAATGAGACTTTAAAGGAAGAGGCAGATTTACGCACCATTATGGAAGATGTAAAAGAATATTTGGGTCTTAAAATGTTACTTTCTAGAAAGCTAGGTAAGGTTATAGGTTAATTAGGATAAAAAAATGCCACATAAAATTAATTTTATGTGGCATCTAATTTAGATTTTTAATTAAACTACGCTAAATTGTGATGTTTAGCTTGGTGAATTAAATCTACTATGTTTGTTACGTTGAGTTTTTTATATAAACGTGCTTTGTATGTACTTACCGTTTTTTCGTTAATATCTAACTCTTCAGCTATTTCTTTGTTTTTTCTTCCAATAGAAAGCAGTTTTAATACTTCTACTTCTCTGGTAGAAAGTTTTTTAAACATTCTGCTTCTGCTTTTTCGAGTATCTTCATAGCGCAAATGTTTATCCATTTTTTCGCTTAATGAAGTTTCACCATTGTGAATTTTTCTCACAGCTTTTTCAATTTCTTCAATATCAGCAGTTTTGTTTAAATAACCAGAAGCGCCTGCTTTTAATGTACTAATTGCATAAATTTCTTCAGGTTGATGACTAAACATTAGAACATTAACAGATTTGTATTCTTTTTTTATGGCTCTAAGTGCTGTAATTCCGTTGAGTTCTGGCAGGTCAATTTCAGATATAATAACATCAACTTTATGACGTCTTACAAATTCAAATATTTCAATTCCGCTCCCTAAACTTCCTATAACTTTAAGATCAGGCTTACTGTTTAAAAATAGTTCTAATCCCTTTCTAACTATGGGATGATTATCAACAAGTAAAATATGTATCATTACTATTGTATTTAATTTTTAGGTTAGGGTTATTATCTATTAATAGGCTATTATTAATACAATGTGTAGATTTAATGTTGTAAAAATAGTTAAAAATTCATAAAATTCACTATTTAATTCTGTTTAGTGTAATTTTTATTTTAAATTTTTAGGAATTTCGCAAACAGGAATGGCAATCATTTTGTGTTTATTAGAGTTATTATATCTCGTAAAAATTTCAAAAACTTTGCGTTGTCTTCCTTCAAAATCAGAAGCTATTTTTCCGTCGTCTTTCATTTTCATTGCCCATTCTAATTCTGGGTACGAGGCTCCAATTTGGTCTTCATCACTTCGTGCATCTCCAAACAAACCATCACTTGGCGCTGCCTCCATAATAGATGTCGGAACTTTTAAGAATTCTCCAAGTGCATACACTTCTGATTTTAACAGGTCTGCTATTGGACTTAAATCCACACCTCCATCACCATATTTAGTATAAAAACCTACACCGAAATCTTCAACTTTATTTCCGGTACCTGCTACTAAAAGCCCTAAAAGTCCTGCGTGATAGTATAACGTTGTCATTCGCAAACGCGCTCTGGTATTCGCTAAAGCCATATCTACAGTAGCTTGTTTGCCTTCTAAACTTATTTCCGTTTTAAATTCTTCAAATACTGGAGTTAAATCAACTCTTATGTCTTTTACATTTGGAAAACGCTTTTTTAACTGTGCAATATGTTCTTGCGCTCTAGTGACGTGACTTGCTGCTTGGTGAATTGGCATTTCAATACATAGAATATCTAAACCAGTTTTTGCACATAAGGTTGAGGTAACGGCAGAATCAATACCTCCTGATATACCTATAACAAAACCATTAACGCCTGCCTTAGTCGCATAGTCCTTTAACCAATCTACAATATGATTTACTATCTTTTCTGTCTGCATAATTTTTGAAGTTTTATTGCAAAGAAGTGTACCTTTGCACAACAAAAATAATGCAATCCTGTTAGGATTAAAAATGTTTTATAAAATGCAGATAAGATTTTTTATAATATTAGTAGTGGGTTTGTTCCTTTTTTCTTGTGATGACGAGTCTAAAGTTGAAAAGGAAATTGCAAAAATTGAAGTTGATTTTGATGTAGAACGATTTGATAGAGCATTTGCTGCAGCTAAACCATCAGATTTGGGGCAATTAAAAATGGCTTATCCATTTCTGTTTTCTAAACATACTCCAGACTCTATATGGGTTAATAGAATTAACGATACATTGCAAGACCTACTATTAGAAGAGGTAAATAATGAGTTTTCTAATTTTAAAGAAACAAAAGAAGATTTATTCGGTTTGTTTCGGCATTTAAAATATTACGACAAAGCATTTACAATACCTAGAGTAATTACTTTAACAAATGACGTCGCTTACAGAGATAAAATAATTGTTAATGATTCTTTGGTGCTGATTGCGTTAGATAATTATTTAGGGCCAAACCATGAGTTTTACCAAAATATACCCATGTATATTACTGCAAATATGAAATCCTCCCAAATTGTACCAGATGTAGCAAATGGTTATGCAGCAAAATATATGTTTCAATCTAGACGAAAAACACTGTTAGATGAAATGATTTTTTTCGGAAAGTTATTGTATTTTAAAGATTTAATGATTCCGTTTAAAACAGATGCAGAAAAGATTGGCTACTCTGAAGCTCAGTTAAAATGGGCAGAAGCAAATGAAAGTCAAATCTGGAGTTATTTTATTGAAAAGGAGTTATTATATAGTACAGACGGCAAATTGCCAAGTCGTTTTATTGCAGATGCACCATTCACTAAATTTGGACTAGAATTAGATAATGATTCACCAGGACGGTTAGGGCAGTATATAGGTTGGCAGATTGTAAAAGCTTATGCTGAGAACACAGCTAAAGACTTAATGCAAATTATGCAAACAGAGCCTGAAGAAATATTTAGAAAATCGAATTTTAAACCAAGAAAATAATGTCTAAAGTTATAAAATCTAAGATTGTATTAAATGTAGAACTCGATGAAAATCGGGTGCCAGAAAAGCTTAATTGGTCTGCTCAAGATGGAGGCGTAAACAATGAAGAAGCTAAAGCTGTTATGCTATCTGTATGGGATAGTAATGCTCAAGAAACTTTAAAAATAGATTTGTGGACCAAAGATATGCCTGTGGATGAAATGAAGTTGTTTTTTCATCAAACCTTAGTTACAATGAGTGATACGTTTTTAAGGGCAACTCAAGATGAGAAAATGACTGCTACAATGAAAGATTTTTGTGATTATTTTGCTGAAAAGTTAGAGCTTAAAAAATAGGTATTTTTTTGAGTTTCTATAATTCGGTTTTGTTTTCTTTGATGAAATAAGGTTCCATGTTAAAACTTTCAGAAGCAATATTCATGTATTCCGATTTGTTTTTTCTTTTGTGCAACATAAATTCTGAAGTGTCATAAACTTTCCAAATACTGAGTTCGTTTTGGCGACCTGTTGATGTTTTCATATCGATATTAATTTTTCGTATTAAATAATCAACGGTTTCTTGATCTGCTAGTTTTTGTGTCTTTTCAGTACTTGTCCCTTTATTAATAATATAAACAATCCAATAAGTAGCAATCTCTTTCTTTTCTCTAATACGCCTAACTTCTGGTTTCTTTTTTACTGTCATTGCCGTATTACGAACAAGTCGCTTTTTTTTACCGGCTGCAACGATATTACTTTTATTAATACTGTTTTCCTTTAATAAGGATTTTTGAGGCTGAGTAGTCTTAACTGTTGGGATTTCTGAGGGTGTGGCTACATCAGTAATCAATGGAGTTGGTTTTTGTTGTTTTATTTCTTCGTTTCTTACTAAGGTAAGGACAATAAGTTTGTCTCTCAATAAGGTTTCAACAAGATATCTACCTACAGGTATATCTGCTATTGGGATTTTTGCTCCCTTGCCTCTAACTCTAACAACACGTTCAAAATCGTCGTTGTAGATGACAACTTCAAAAATTGTACGCTCACAACTAAAAATTAGTGTGTCACCCGTTTTATTAAGATTATGCTTAAGTTCTTTCGCTCTAGAATTTATGTTTTGGTATAACGTAGACTTCTGACCATAAATTGTAGTGGTCAATAATAGTATCACAAGAGTGAAATATTGTCTCATAATAAGTAGGTGTTTTTTGTTTGGGGAAACAATTATCACACTAATAATTCTTTAAGAATGTTTAGTTGTGAAGTGTAAATTTATGAGCTTTTTTTATAGTTTAATTTTAAATTAGATACCTCGTCATTATTATGGGTTAATCTGCTTTGGTGTTCGGTATAATACAGAAAATATAGATTAAGATTATGCTGTTTTTCTGTGAAATTTAAAATATAAAAAGCCTTTTTTTATGGAAGAAATAGGAATGTGTTATTTAGTATTTAAATGAGCGTATGCAGTTAGTTTTTTAATTGGAGGTGATTTAGAAAATGTATAAAAATTAGTAATCGATTTTTAAAGTAAGATGAATTAAAGTATTGTATAATATCATAGTAAATTTATCAAAAACGCAGTTGTTTTTATAAATTAAAAGACGAAATAATATTAGCAATAAATTACAGTTGCTTTTATTATTTCGTCTTAAAATATAATTTTAAAAAGAAGTAGGGTTATAAATTATCTGGGTTATTAACTTTTTTATAATATGGTTCTATTTTAAAACTTTCAGAAGGAACTGAAGTAAAGTTGTTTTTATGGTCTTTCTTATGCTTTACAAATTTTGGAGGATCATAGACGGTCCATATTATAAGTTCGTTTAAACGACCAGCTTTTGTTTTCATATCAATTTCGATCTTCCTTATCATGCGATCAACCGTGTCTTGGTCACCTAATTTTTGAATTTTCTGTGAGCTCTGGCCATTATTAATTTTGTATTCCACCCAATAGGTGCTTTCTATTCTATTAGCCCTAGCTGCATCAACTTCTCTAGAGCTTCTTTTTTGAGTTTTAGCAGCTACTTTATCTGCCTTAAATAATGATAAGCTGCTTTCAGCTGGTTTTTGTGGTTTTGTGTAAGTAACTTTTCTTGTTAACTTCGGTTTGGCCTTTTTTCCGGCAACGGCTATATCTGTTTTTAATATATTTGTTTCTGACCCAGACACTTCTGGTTCTGGTTTTTCAACTTCTGTTACTTTTATTTCGGCTTCAATAGTTGGCTGCGTAGGTTTTTCGACACTTGCAACTGCTTCAGTTTTTGGTTTTGTTTTTGTTCCAAATAAATCTGATGTATCCGTAATTAATGGAGCAGTATCTGGTAATGAAAAAGGTTCGTTTCGTAGCAGAGTAATTACAATCAGTTTGTCACTAAGTAAAGCTTCAACAATGTATCTGCCAATGGGTACATCTGCTATTGGAATAGTAATTTCGGTATCTTTAACGGAAACAACTCGCTCAAAATCATCATTAAAAATTACGACTTCGTATATAGTTCGCTCACATTTTAAAATGAGGCTATCTCCAGTTTTATTAAGGTTGTGTTTAAGTTCTTTTGCTCTTACGTTTACATTTTGGTACAATGTCGATTTTTGGCCATAAACTAAGGACGCCAACAGTAAGAACACAGTTGTGTATATTATTTTCATGTTTAAGTAGGTTTTTGTTTTGGGGAAACAATCTTAACTCTATAATGGACAAATATGTGCATTTCAAAGTTAATAACAAAGGTATTTGTTAATAAATTAATGATGTAAAAAAATAGATAGTCTACCAGTTTCTATCGGTAAAATACACATATTCAGGTTGTAAGGCGTAAAAACCAGTGTAAAATGCTCGTTGGTTTTTACTGATGTATGATGCCCTTAAAATCTATTTTCTCTCAAAAAAAGAGCAGTTTTTATTAAACTTATTAGCTTAGTTAGAATTCTTAGAGGTTTATTAAGAATTAAAAATATGGTTTATATTATAAATCTTGAGCACTATTATTGGTGGAATAATAAGGTATGTTATTAAAGGAGTCTGTAGTAGATGAATATACAAAATCTGGATTGGATACTTGGTTTTCCATAAATTCCGTTGTATTGTATACTTCCCAAATAGTTAATTCGTTAAGTCTGCCACAATCACTATTCAGTTCTACCTTGTGCTTTAAAATTAATCTATCAACAGAGTTCTGGTCTACTAGCTTCATGGTTTTAGTGGAGCCAGTTTTGTTGTTGGTTTGAGAAATTACCCAATAGAATTTTATATTAGACACTTTTTTTTGTTTTGCATCATCGCGTGTTAGCATGTAAGCAATACTTTTGTTAGGAGCGTTTTTTATTACGGTCAATGTTTCATCTAACATCATTCCCTTACCTTCAGCAGGCTCGTTAATATTAGTAAGGTTTTTAGGTTTATATTCTTCGTGTCTAATTAAATCAATAAGAATTATTTTATCTGTCAATTGGGCTTCAATAATAAATTTACCTATTGGGAATTCTTCAAGTGAAATTTTTGTTTTTAAGTCTTCAACAATTACTATTTTGTCAAAATCTTCATTAAAAAACTCAACTTTTATAATCTTCTGTTCACATTCTAATAATAGGCTGTCTTTAGATTGGTTTAAGCTATGTTTTAATTCTCTGGCCTTAGGATTTGTGTTTTGTACTAAAGTAAATTTCTGGCCATAACAAGTTATACTTGATAGTAGGATTAATAGTATGCTTATAGTTTTAAACATAATAGTTGTTTTAGAGATTAGAGGGACGTCTTCAAATTTTATGTTTAAAACATAAATATTTGTTTATTCTATTTTTAGTTTATTCTATAACTAAGTTAATATCTTAGTGTTGAATCTTCTGTATAATAAAGATATCTTGCATTTTTTTTAGTTAATGCACATAGAGTTACGATATAAAGCAAAAAAACAAGATTTAAATAAGCCCTAATTAATGACTATTAAAGTGCAATTTGTTAAATTAGCCTATGCGAAAAATACTATTTGGTGTCGTTATCACATTAGTTGTCTTATTCACTTTTAAGTATTGTGAAGACAAAAAAGAAAACAAAACTGTTATTGAAGAGCATAGTGCTCTAATACAAGAACAAATTAAGAATGTCGGAAAATTAGTGGTCACAGAAGGGCACTTTTCTGAAGTATTTAGTTACAAAAATTCAAAAGCAATTTTTGGAGATTATCTGTCTGCAGATAAAAAGGCATTAGTTGTAGTTAATGCCGATGTTACTGTAGCATATGATTTAAGTAAGATTGAATACAATATAGATGAAGCAACTAAAACACTTCAGATTATAAATATTCCTGAAGAAGAAATTAAAATTAGTCCAGATTTTGAATATTACGATATACAAGCAGATTATTTAAATCAATTTGAAGCTAGCGACTATAATAAAATAAAACAGACTGTTAGTAAATCTCTTATGAAAAAGATTGAAGCGTCAGATTTAAAATCTAACGCTCAAAATCGTTTAATCAGTGAGCTTTCTAAATTCTTTATGTTAACTAATTCATTGGGTTGGACTTTAGAGTATAATCAAAAGCCAATAGAAAGTTTAAATCATCTTAATAATCTCGAAGATTTTTTAGATTAAGATTTAGCCCAATTTTCGTTGTAGACTGCCAATTCCGCCACCATTTATAGCATCTACACCTTTAGATTTTAATAAGCTTGTTGCACTACCAGAACGCATTCCGCTTGCACAGTATGCAATTACAGGTTTGTTTAACTTTACAACCTCATTAATTCTATTGCCTAATTCCTGAACAGGAATGTGGAGCGCATTTTTTATATGTCCACCTTGATACTCGCTTTTGGTTCTCACATCTAATATCACAGCACCTTTTTCAATATATTCTGCAACGTTGTTAGTCGATTTTCCAAATAAAGCATTAAATAATCCCATAGTATTTATTTTTTGTCAAAAGTCTATAATGTATTTAGAACAATGCGTAACCAAAGTTACATTATATAATTGGTTGCATAAAAACTTCTTATTTTAGTACTTTAGCTAAACATGAAAATAGAAACGAGGCAAGAAGAAATTATAAGAGTAGCAGCAAAGCTTTTTAAAGAAAAGGGTTACAGTGCAGTCACTATGCGAGATTTGGCCAAAGCAATGGGAATTAAGGCTGCTAGTCTTTACAATCATATAAAATCTAAACAAGATATTTTAAAGACCATAATTATTTCACTTGCCGAAGAATTTACAGAAGGTATGCTGCAAATTCAGGCTTCTAATGAAAATTGCATTGGTAAATTAAATAGAATTATAGAGCTTCATGTTAAAATTTCTAACCAGAATATATACGGAATGGCATCTTTAAATAACGATTGGATGCATCTCGAAGAAAAGCTTGAATATTACCAGCAGTTAAGAGATGATTACGAAAACGATTTTAGAAAAATTCTCGAAACCGGAATAGCATCGGGAGAAATCATAAACATTAAGCCAGAGGTTATGATGTTTTCAATTTTAACCACTTTGCGTTCACTCTATCTATGGATTCCAAAAAAGGAAGACATCAATTTAGATGAACTATCTCATTCCTTATCACAAATCCTCATAAAAGGAATTAACAAATAGTTTAGATATTATTTTATAACTTTGTCATGGAAACTAACAAGTGTTAGTTTTTTTAATCTATTTTTTCGAAATCGTTTTCGGAATAATTTAATTATAATCCTGTTTAATGGCAGATATTTATAAATTAACAATAAAAGACATTTATAAGGAAACAGAAGATACCTCTGTGGTAACTTTTGATATACCTTCTGTATTACAAGAAAAATTTCGTTTCCGTCAAGGTCAACATCTAACCCTTAAAGCAGATATTAATGGAGAAGACGTCCGTCGTTCCTATTCATTATGTTCAAGTCCGCTTGATAATAAATGGCAAGTAGCAGTAAAGCTAATTCCTGGCGGAAAGTTTTCGACCTATATAAACGAAAAATTAAAAGCTGGCGACCAATTAGAAGTCATGGCGCCAAGTGGTACATTTGGTGTAGAGTGTAACTCAAAATCATCAAAAAACTATCTATTTTTTGCAGCAGGAAGTGGTATTACACCAGTGTTGTCAATGATTAAAACACATTTAGCGGCAGAACCTAATGCAACTTGTAAGTTGTTTTATGTAAATAAAACCGCAAAATCCATTATCTTTAAAGAAGAACTAGAGCAGCTTAGAAACAAATATTTCGGTAGATTAGAAATCTATTATTTCTTAACTAAAGAACGAAGAGATATCGAGTTGTTTAATGGGCGTTTTGATGACGAAAAAATGCAAGTGCTAACAAAAACATTTATAGATATTCCAGATACAAACGAAGTGTTTCTTTGTGGTCCAGAAAAAATGGTAAACTATGTTAGTGAGTATTTAATAAACGCAGGATTACCAAAAGAATTAGTGCATTTCGAGTTATTCGTAACAGGTTTATCGGAAGAAGATATAAAACGTGCAGAGCGTTTAGCACAACAAGATGTTGAAGGAACTGAAGTTATAATTGTAGATGGAGGAAAAGAATTTGCTTTCACAATGACCAAAGAGTACGATAATATTTTAGATGCAGCACTACGAGCTGGAGCAGATTTACCATTTGCTTGTAAAGGTGGTGTTTGCAGTACTTGTAAATGTGAAGTCAAAGAAGGAAGCGTAGAAATGAAAATAAACTACGCGTTAAGCGATAAAGAAGTATCTCAAAATTTGGTATTAAGCTGTCAAGCTGTGCCAACAACAGATAAGGTAATCGTCGATTTCGACGTGTAACATTCCCACGAAAGTGGGAATCTATAATTACTAACAACTATTCACTAAATACTAAAAATTATGAGTGAAGAACAAATAAAAAGTTTAGAAAAACAATTCGAAGCACGTATCGCAAGAGACGAGAAAATCGAACCAAAAGATTGGATGCCAGAAAAATATCGCAAAACGCATATTAGGCAAATGTCTCAGCATGCGCATTCTGAAATTGTAGGAATGCTTCCTGAAGGAAACTGGATAACAAGAGCACCTTCATTACGTCGTAAAGTCGCATTATTAGCAAAAGTACAAGACGAAGCAGGGCATGGTTTATACTTATATTCTGCAACCGAAACTTTAGGGATTTCTAGAGAAGAAATGTACGAGCAATTGCATACAGGAAAAGCAAAATATTCATCCATTTTTAATTACCCAACTATAACTTGGGCAGATATGGGAGCCATTGGTTGGTTAGTTGATGGTGCAGCTATAATTAATCAAGTACCATTGTGTAATACGTCTTATGGACCATATGCAAGAGCAATGATTCGTGTGTGTAAAGAAGAAAGTTTTCACCAACGTCAAGGCTATGAAATAATGATAAAATTGGCTAATGGAACACCAGAACAAAAAGAAATGGCACAAGACGCGTTAAACCGTTGGTGGTGGCCAAGTTTAATGATGCTTGGACCAACAGACGATGTTTCTGTGCATACGGCACAATCTATGAAATGGAAATTAAAACGTAAGTCTAACGACGATTTGCGTCAGCAGTTTATAGATCAAACAGTACCTCAAGCCGAATTAATTGGACTCACCATTCCAGACCCAGATTTAAAATGGAACGAAGAAAGAAAAAGTTACGATTTTGGAGCAATCGATTGGGACGAGTTCTGGCAAGTTGTAAAAGGTCATGGACCTTGTAACAAAGAACGCATGAAAGCAAGAGTAGATGCATGGGAAGAAGGCGAATGGATTAGAGATGCAGCAATGGCTCACGCCGAAAAGAAACAAGAACGAAAAGAAAAACAAGCAGTTTAGTAAAGTTAAAAAGGCAATGACTTTTGATTTAAAAATCAGTTAGTAAATAATCACCACGTTGAAATGCAGAATAAAAAAATGAAATCGTTAAGAATTTTTGAAGCCTTGGAAAAAATTTAGATTTCATTTTGAGGTTTTAAAACTCTAAAAGAAGTTTTAAAAATTCCTCATTTCAACTTGAACTTTTGGTTCGTTTTGTTTCAAGACAAAATGAACATAAAGAAAAAAGAAATATAATTAACAAGATACCTGTTTTCACAGGCATTAGAAATTATGTCAACAAAAAATTGGCCCTTATGGGAAGTCTTCGTAAGAAGTAAAAACGGATTAGAACACAGACACTGCGGAAGTTTACACGCTGCAGATGAAGATATGGCTTTAGAAAATGCACGTGATGTATACACAAGACGAAGTGAAGGTGTTAGTATTTGGGTGGTAGAATCTAAGCACATCACAGCATCTAATCCTGAAAATAATGGCGAAATGTTTGAGCCTGCTCAAGACAAAGTATATCGTCATCCAACATTTTACGATTTACCAGACGAAGTAAAACATATGTAACAAATTCCTTTGAAAAAAGGAATCTCACAAATTGAACATAAATGTCACTCTGAGCTTGTCGAAGAGTTACAAAAGCTATAAATAAAACGTCACTTCGAGTGATTTGTGAGAACGAGCAAATCGTATCGAGAAGTAATTAAAAAGATACCTACTTTCGTGGGCACTGAAGATGAAACAAAACTTATACAATTACATCCTAGGCATCGCAGACAACAGTCTTATGCTCGGTCAAAGATTAGGAGAACTTACAGGTCATGGACCAAGCCTAGAAACAGACATCGCTTGCACAAATATTTCATTAGACTTATTCGGTCAAGTACGCAGCTACTTTCAATATGCTGCAAAAATTGCAGGAGATGAAAGAACAGAAGATGATATTGCAATGCTTCGTAAAGAACGCGATTATAAAAACGTATTACTTGTAGAACAACCTAATACAAATTTTGCCTACACATTAGGACGTCAGTTTTTATTCGATGTTTATCACTTAGCGTTTTTAAAGGAATTACAGAAAAGTGCAGATTTAACCTTATCAGCTATCGCTAATAAGTGTATAAAAGAAGTGAGTTATCACGAACGTTTTTCTTCAGATTGGGTAAAACGTTTAGGAGATGGAACAGAAGAAAGTAAAGCTAAAATGCAAGAAGCTATAAATGATTTGTGGACGTATACAGATGAATTGTTTCATCAAACAGAAGCAGATAAAGCAATGGTTGAAGAAGGAATAGGTGTTGATGTTACCAAATTAAAAGAAGCCTATTATAAAAATGTTAGTGATTTATTGCTAGAGTCTATTTTAGAAGTACCAGAATCTAAATACTTCCAAAAAGGTGGAAAACAAGGCATTCATACAGAACATTTAGGATATTTATTGAGCGATTTACAATACATGCAACGTACCTATCCAAATATGGAATGGTAAAGCCCATCTTAATCTTCCCAAAGGGAAGAAACGATTATGAATAAAGTTAAAGACATACAACATTCGAGTAAGAGTTCTTCCCCTTTGGGGAAGCTAGAAGGGGCTTCAGAAATAAATGTGTCTTTAATTCCAATTCTGGAAAAAGTGTCTGATCCAGAAATCCCAGTATTATCCATCATGGATATGGGAGTTGTACGTTCTGCTGTTATCGAAAATAACATTGTTAAAGTTCAAATTACACCAACCTATAGTGGCTGTCCAGCAATGGATGTCATTGGAGACGATATAAAAGCAGCTTTAAAAAAAGCAGGATACGAATCCGAAATTGATTTGATTTTGCATCCAGCTTGGACAACCGATTGGATTACACCAAGAGGTCGTAAAGCATTAGAAGATTACGGAATTGCAGCACCTTTAAATGCAGAAGCAGATAAAGATGTGCTATTAAATGGAAAACGATTAGTAAAATGTACTAATTGTGGTTCCACAAATACAAGATTAGTAAGTCAGTTTGGTTCCACAGCATGTAAAGCACAATTTCAGTGTGACGATTGCCAAGAACCTTTTGACTATTTTAAATGTTTGAAATGACAACTTGTTGTCATCCTGAACTGATTTCAGGATCTCATCAAAATTAGAAAGTTACGTCAGTTCGAGTGAAATTGCTTTTTTGCAATTTTGTATCGAGAACCTAAATAAAAACAGTGTTTTGTCATTCCTGCGAAGGCAGGAATCCACAATTAAAGAAATTATATGGAAAGCATTCAGCTTAAAATTGAAAACAAAGTAGCGTATATCACGCTAAATAGAACAGAAGTATTTAATAGTTTCAATCGTGAAATGGCATTTTTATTACACGATACATTAGACGCTTGCGAAAAAAACGATGAAGTAAGAGCAATTGTGCTTACAGGAAACGGAAAAGCGTTTTGTGCTGGACAAGATTTAAAAGAAGTTACAGATCCAGATTTAAATCCAGGATTCAAAAAAATATTAGACGAGCATTACAATCCAATCATCACAAGAATTCGTGCTATCAAAAAACCAATTATTGCAGCAGTCAATGGTGTAGCAGCAGGAGCAGGAGCCAATATCGCTTTAGCTTGTGATGTAGTTGTCGCTCACGAAAAAGTAAGCTTCATTCAAGCCTTTAGCTTAATTGGTTTAGTGCCAGATAGTGCGGGAACATTCTTTTTACCAAGACTTATTGGTTTTCAAAAAGCATTAGCACTAGCAATGTTAGGTGATAAAATTGGAGCTGAAGAAGCGGAGAAAATGGGAATGATTTATAAATGTGTTCCAACTGAAGAATTCCAAGAAATAATTAATAAGCTAGCTTTAAAACTAGCAAATATGCCAACCAAAGCATTAGGTTTAATTAAAGAATTATTCAATAAATCCATGACAAACGATTTAGAATCGCAATTAGCTTTAGAATCTAAATTACAAATAGAAGCAGCACAAAGCAAAGATTATGCAGAAGGCGTGGCAGCATTTATAGAAAAACGTCAACCAAAATTCAAAGGGAACTAGATTAACGTTAGTTCGAGTGAAATTGTTTTTTTTAGCAATTTTGTATCGAGAACAAATATGAACAAACAAACTCTCATACAAGCCCACAACCGAATAAAACCATTTATTCACAAAACACCTGTGTTAACATCACAATTATTAGATGAAAAAGCTGGTTGTAATTTGTATTTTAAGTGTGAAAATTTCCAAAAAATGGGAGCCTTTAAAATGCGTGGAGCAGCCAACGCAATTCTATCGCTTTCTCAGGAAGAAAGGAAACGAGGCGTAGTCACACATTCCTCTGGTAATTTTGCGCAAGCAGTTTCATTAGCAGCTAAAAAACTAGGAGTTAAAGCTTATATTGTAATGCCAGAAAATGCACCTCAAGTCAAAAAAGATGGTGTTAGGACGTATGAAGGAGAAATCATAGAATGTGATTCGACACCTCAAGCAAGAGAAGCAACTGCTAATAGCATAAAAGAAGAAAAAGGAGCGACATTTTTACATCCATCAAATCAAGATGAGGTCATTTACGGAAACAGTACAGCAGCAATTGAGTTGTTAGAAGAACAACCAAATTTAGATTTAATTTTAACACCAGTTGGAGGAGGAGGATTAATTGCAGGCACAGCGCTGGCAGCACACTACTTTTCAAACAACTGTAAAGTGATTGGAGGAGAACCTATGGAAGCAGATGATGCTTATCGCTCATTAATTTCAGGTAAAATAGAAACTAACGAGAGTTTTCATACCGTTGCTGATGGATTAAGAACGCATTTAGGTGATCGTAATTTTCCGATTATTCAAAAATATGTGGATAAGATTATTCGTGTTGAAGAAGATGAAATTATAAATGCTATGCAATTAATTTGGGAACGCATGAAGATTATTATTGAACCTTCATGCGCTGTTCCTTTTGCAGCAGTTTTAAAAAACAAAGAAGAATTTAAAAATAAAAACATCGGCATTATTTTGTCTGGCGGTAATGTAGATGTGACAAACCTACCATTTTAGGTTTGTCATCCTGAACTCGTTTCAGGATCTTATAAAAAAGAAACAGTTTTGTCATTCCTGCAAAGGCAGGAATCCACAATAAAAGTAAAAAACATGAACATAGGAATAATAGGTTCAGGAACCATGGGAAGTGGCATCGCGCAAGTCGCAGCAACTTCTGGTTGTACAGTTAAATTATACGATACTAATCAAGCAGCATTGGATAAAGCTAAAGCAAATTTAGAGAAAATTTTAAATCGTCTTATTGAAAAAGGACGAATAGATACTGAAGAAAAAAACAGAATTCAATCTAATATTTCATACGTCGATACTTTAAAGGATCTAGCAGATTCTAACTTAACAATTGAAGCAATAATTGAAAATTTAGAGATTAAAAAGAAAGTTTTTTCAGAATTAGAAAGTTATGTTGCAGACGATTGTATCATCGCTTCAAACACGTCTAGTTTATCCATTGCTTCCATAGCTGCATCATTAGAAAAACCAGAACGCTGCGTCGGAATTCATTTTTTCAATCCAGCACCTTTAATGAAATTAGTGGAAGTTATTCCAGCCATCCAAACCTCAAAAGAAGTTCTTAAAAAGTCAATACAAACGATTTCCGATTGGAAAAAAGTAGTAGCAGTAGCTAAAGACACTCCAGGATTTATAGTAAACAGAGTAGCAAGACCTTTTTATGGCGAATCACTAAGAATTTACGAAGAAGGATTAGCAGATTTCGCAACCATAGATTACAGTTTGAAAAGTTTAGGTGGTTTCAGAATGGGACCATTTGAGTTGATGGACTTTATAGGAAACGATGTCAATTACACAGTAACCGAAACCGTATTTACCGCTTTTTATTTCGACCCAAGATACAAGCCAAGCTTTACACAGAAACGATTAAGTGAAGCAGGATATTTAGGACGAAAATCAGGAAAAGGTTATTACGATTATTCTGAAGGAGCAGTAAAACCAGAACCAACAAAAGATGCAGTATTATCTAAAACTATTTTCAACAGAGTTTTAGTCATGCTAATCAACGAAGCAGCAGATGCACTATTCTTAAATATTGCTTCAGCAGAAGACATAGATAATGCTATGACCAAAGGTGTCAACTATCCTAAAGGATTATTGGCTTGGGCAGACGAGAAAGGTATCGATTGGTGTGTGTCTAAATTAGACGAATTATATAACGAATACCATGAAGATAGATACCGTTGTAGTCCTTTATTACGTAGAATGAACAGAGAAAATAAAACCTTTTTTTAAATGAAAGGCGAAGCTATTCCACAAAAAATGCTTTCCCAAGATGCGTATAGCACGTGGCTAGGAATAGAAATTCTAGAATGCGAAATTGGTAGATGTAAAGTTGCGATGACTGTAAGAAAAGAAATGCTAAACAGTATGGGTAAAGCACATGGAGGTATTAGCTATTCCTTAGCGGATACAGCATTCGGATTTGCAGCAAATACACATGGTAAATATGCAGTATCAATAGAAACAAGCATTAACCATATTGAGGCTTTAGAAGAAGGTGATTATTTAACCGCAGAATCTGTTATAGAAAACGTAAAAAATAAATTAGGCTTCAATATTATTAAAGTAAAAAGAGGAGATGAATTAGTAGCGCTTTTTAAAGGTGTTGTTTATAGAACTCAAAAAGATTGGAACTAATTCCTGCGAAGGCAGGAATCTCTTAGTTAAAAGAAAATAAACTTAGGCTAAGGAAAAACATAACAAGTAAGTGCGTTAGGGATTGAGGCATTTGTTGAAGCTCTTTTTTGTTTTTCTCAAAAAAAGCGACTGCCGAAAGCCCGACCTTTAGGTAACGCCAAAAAGAATAGTAATAATTAAAAGATACCTGCTTTCGCAGGCATTTAAGATGAAAGAAGCATACATAATAGACGGAATTAGAACACCAATAGGAAACTACAAAGGCACATTATCTGCAGTTAGAACAGACGATTTAGGCGCATTAGTAATTCAAGAAATTGTAAAACGTAACCCAAACATTCCAAAAGAAGCATACGACGATGTGATAATGGGTTGTGCAAATCAAGCAGGAGAAGACAATCGTAATATAGCGCGTATGTCTTCACTTTTAGCAGGATTACCATTTACAGTTCCTGGAGAAACCGTAAACCGATTATGCAGTTCAGGACTATCTGCAATTATTCACGCAAACAGAGCCATAAAAGCTGGCGATGGAGATGTGTTTATTTCTGGCGGAGTAGAAAACATGACACGCGGACCATACGTCATGGCAAAACCATCATCCGCATTTGGAGGCGATTCTAAAATGTATGATTCTACTTTCGGATGGCGATTTATAAATCCGAAAATGCAAGAAATGTATGGTACAGACGGCATGGGAATGACTGCAGAAAACTTAGTGGAAAAATATAAGATCTCTCGTGAAGACCAAGATAAATTTGCACTTTGGAGTCAACAAAAGGCAACCAAAGCACAGGAAAATGGTCGCTTAGCAAAAGAAATAGTCACTGTAGAAATTCCACAACGTAAAAAAGATCCAGTACAATTTTCAAAAGATGAATTTGTAAAACCAACTACCTCGTTAGAAGTTTTAGGAAAACTAAGAGCAGCCTTTAAAAAAGAAGGCGGAAGCGTAACCGCAGGAAATTCTTCAGGATTAAACGATGGAGCAGCAGCAACTATCATAGCATCCGAAGATGCAGTAAAAAAATACAATCTTAACCCATTGGCAAGAATAGTAAGCTCTGCAGTGGTTGGTGTCGAGCCAAGAATCATGGGAATTGGACCTGTACAAGCCTCAAATAAAGCACTGGAAAAAGCAGGTTTAACCATGGATGATATAGATATTATCGAGCTTAACGAAGCTTTTGCAGCACAAGCATTGGCTTGCATTCGTGCTTGGGGATTGGAAGATAACGACCCAAGAATTAATCCAAACGGAGGAGCAATAGCAATTGGCCATCCGCTTGGTGTAACAGGAGCAAGAGTTGCATATTCAGCAGCTTTAGAATTACACGAGCAAAATAAAAAATATGCATTAGTTACCATGTGTATTGGTGTTGGACAAGGTTATGCAGCAATTATTGAAAGAGTAGAATAAAGAAATTAGAAAATAGGCGATTCAGTTATAGGTTTTAGACTCAAAATAGCTGATAGTCACCGTTGAAATGCAGAATAAAAAAATGAAATCGTTTAAAATTTTTGAATCCTTGGAAAAAATTTAGATTTCATTTTGAGGTTTTAAAACTGTGGAACAAGTTTTAAAAATTCCTCATTTCAACTTGAATTTTTGGTTCGTTTTGTTTCAAGACAAAATGAACATAAAGAAGAAATAAATGAAAAAAGTAGAACACTACGTCCAAGGACAATGGACAACAGGAAAAGAAGAAGGAACACCAATCTTAGATGCAGTAACAGGTGAAGCATTCACTAGCGTTGCAATAGAAGGATTAGACGTTCCTGAAATTTTAAACTACGGACGAGCAAAAGGAGGAGAAGTACTTCGTAAAATGACCTTTCAAGAGCGTGGAAACATGCTTAAAAAACTAGCATTATATCTTACAAAAAGAAAAGATGCGTTTTACGATTTAAGCTACAGAACTGGAGCAACCAAAGTAGACAGTTGGATAGATATTGAAGGTGGTTTTGGGAACTTATTTGCTAATGCGTCGTTACGAAAATTGTTTCCAAATCAACCCTATCACGTTGAAGGTGATGCTATCGATTTATCTCGTGGAGGACGCTTTATGGCGCATCATATTATGGTGCCTAAAAAAGGCGTTGCAGTACACATCAACGCATTTAACTTCCCAGTTTGGGGAATGTTAGAAAAATGTGCGGTAAACTGGATGGCAGGAGTTCCTGCTGTGGTGTTACCTGCACCTTCATCATCGTATTTAGCAGAAGCCGTTGCAAGAACCATTATAGATTCTGGAATATTGCCAGAAGGGGCATTACAAATCATAAACGGAACGGTTAAAACTATTCTAGACACCGTAGAATCTCAAGATGTAGTGACTTTTACAGGTTCTGCACAAACTGGACGATTACTAAAAGCGCATCCAAGATTAATTCAAGAATCTGTGCCTTTTACTATGGAAGCCGATTCTTTAAATGCTTCCATTTTAGGAGAAGATGCGGTTCCTGGAACACTAGAATTCGACTTGTTTATTAAAGAAGTTAGAAAAGAAATGACGGTTAAAGCTGGACAAAAATGTACAGCCATTAGACGAATCATTGTTCCTGAGAAATTAGTAGACGATGTGCAAACTGCATTAGCAAAACAGCTTGATAGAGTAACTATTGGAGACCCAAGATTGAAAGAAGTTAGAATGGGTTCTTTAGTCAGTCATCAACAAGTACAAGCAGTTCGAGATTCGGTCAACGATTTGTCAAAAGAAGCACAAATTGTGTATGGTAATTTAGACGAAATTAATACCATTGGAGCAGATGCCAAAAAAGGTGCATTTATTAGTCCGATTTTATTACGAGCAGATAATCCATTTCAAAATACAGTCATTCACGAACGTGAAGCTTTCGGACCAGTAAGTACCATAATGCCTTATAAAAACTTAGATGAAGCCATTACTTTAGCACAAATGGGTAAAGGCTCATTGGTATCTTCTATCGCGACTAACGATGATACAATTGCCAAAGATTATGTGATAAATGCGGCAAGTCATCATGGTAGAATTTTAGTTTTAAATAGAGAAAGTGCCAAGCAAAGTACAGGTCATGGTTCGCCATTACCATATTTAGTACATGGTGGTCCAGGTCGTGCTGGTGGAGGCGAAGAAATGGGAGGCATGCGTGGAATTAAGCATTATTTACAACGTACAGCCATTCAAGGTTCGCCAACTACGATTACCGAAATTACTGGAATTTATCAACAAAATGCGAAATACAAAGAAGCAGAAAAGCATCCGTTTCAATACCATTGGGAAGATATTCAACCAGGAATGTCGCTAAAAACCCACAAACGTACGCTTACTGATAATGACATTCAGAATTTTGCCAATTTAACTTGGGACCATTTTTATGCGCATACTGATATTACTTCGTTAGATGGCAGTATTTTCGAAAAGAGAACAGCGCATGGATATTTTATTATTTCTGCAGCAGCAGGATTGTTTGTGTATCCAAATAAAGGACCTGTAGCAGCTAATTATGGTTTAGATAGTATCCGTTTTTTACGACCATTATATCATAACGATACCATTTATGTACGTTTAACCTGTAAAGAAAAAGTAGATAGAGATGTTTCTTCTGCAGAACACCCAAGTGGTATTGTAAAATGGCATGTTGAGGTTTTTGATGCTAATTTTGAAAACCGTCCAGAAAGTCAGAAAACTGAAAAAGATAGTCCGTTAGTAGCTGTTGCAACCATTTTAACGATGGTAGAAAAAAAGCAAGAAACTTTTATTGAAATGACAGAAGAAAAAATTGACGAATGTCTTTCTAATTTAAAAGCAGATGCTAAACCTAAATGGGGAATCATGACGCCACAACATATGATTGAACATTTAGAATACACCTATAAAATTGCTTCTGGAGAAATTCAAGATTTTGAGATTGCAACACCTTCAACTATTTTAGAGAAAGTGCATCATAGTTTATATAATTATAGAAAGTTTCCTGAAAACTCTCAATTCCCACATTTAGAAAAAGATACGTTAGAAGATTTAAAACATGTAGATTTAGAAACAGCAATCGAAAAATTTAAAGAGCAACGCAAGAAGTATCTAGAATTTTATAAAGAAAATCCAGAGGTTAGATTAAAGAATTTAGTTTTCGGAGAATTGAATAAATATGAAGCGTATCTTTTAGAACGAAAGCATCTGAATCATCATTTCGAGCAGTTCGAGTTAATTTAAAAAATCATTTAGAAATATGAAATTAATTCAATTCATTATCATTAGTATTTTAGTTTTCAGCTGTAACAATTCAAAAGAAACGGCGGAAAAGATTGAAATTTCCGAGGATAAAACTTTTAGCAAATTAACTTCATTAATAGATGGGTACGCTAAAAATACGTTGCAAAAAGGGAACATAAATTCAATTGCATTAGCGGTTTATAAAGATGGTGAAACTTATCAGAATTATTATGGCGAAATAGAAAATGGAAAAAAAAATATACCTAGTGATAGTTCGCTTTATGAAATAGCATCTATTACCAAAACTTTCACAGGTGCCTTAGCTTCTAAAGCTGTGCTGTCTGGTGTAATTAGTTTAGACGATGACATCCGCAAGTATTTGGGTGACGACTATAAGAATTTAGAATTTGAAGGTCAACCAATAACAATTAAACATTTACTGACTCACAGTTTAGGTCTAGAAAGTAAAACAACAAAAGGTTTACAAACTTATTACAACCAATTAAAAAACGGTGAAGAAAATGCGGAGTATACGATTCAAGATTTATTAGAAGATTTAAAAAATGTTGAGGTCGTAAACAAGCCAGGAACTAAGTTTATGTATAATAATATTGGGCCTGAAATTTTGGCTTATATTTTAGAAAAGGTAAATAAAAAGTCTTTTAAGACTCAAATAAAAGATTTACTTTCTGAGATTGGAATGAACAACACATTTTTAAACGAATCAGAAAAATTTAAAGCCAATTTAGTTAAAGGAAATCGTGATGGTAAACCTGCAATGACTGATTATTGTCCATTATATGGTGCAGCTGGTGGTGCAATTTCAACTTTGCCAGACATGGCAAAATATATGCAATATCTTATTGAAAGTAAAAATAAACCTTGGGTAAATGAAGTATCACGTTCATTATTTGAAGACAAAGAAGACGATGAAAATATTGGTTACTTGTGGCAAAATATTGGTGTTGGAGAAGAAGAAGGTTACTATTATTCAAAAACTGGTACAAGTAAAGGTATACAAAGTGGTTTGTTAATTTGTCCTGATTCCGATTACGGAATTGTAGTAATTATCAACAATGTGTCAGACGCTGCTTTTAATGATTGGGCAAATTTGTTTTTTACCGAAATTGAAGCAGATTTAATAAAATACCCTAAACTTAATTTAGCTTCAAAATTGAAACAGACTTTTTTAAGAAATTCTGAAAATGCTTTTAAAGAATTTAGAGAGTTGAAAACAGATACTGCAAAGTATTTCATAAATTTAAGAAGCTTGAATAATTATGGATATCAATTGCTGAATGAAAATAAACAAAAAAAAGCGGTTGACTTTTTTATGCATCTTACAAAAGAGTATCCTGAAAATGCTAATTTTTATGATAGTTTAGGTGAAGCCTATTTTATAACTGAAGATTATAATAATGCGTTAAACAGCTACAAAAAATCTTTAGTTTTAGATCCTAAAAACGAAAACGCTAAAAAATATATTAATAAAATTGAGGAGTTAATTTTAGAAAAATCATGACAAAACCATACGTAAAACAAGAAATAAAAAACGAAGTAGGATACATAGAATTTTTTCATCCTGCTCATAATTCATTACCTGGAGATGTTTTAGCAGAATTAGCACAAACAATAACAGATGCAGGAACTAATGATGCTATAAAAGTAATCGTCCTTAAAAGTGGAGGAGACAGAACCTTTTGCGCAGGAGCAAGCTTCGAAGAACTCATAAACATCAACGATGCAGCAACAGGAAAAGTATTCTTTTCGGGTTTTGCTAATGTGATAAATGCCATGCGTAAATGTCCAAAATTCATCATTGGACGTGTACAAGGAAAAACCGTTGGAGGTGGTGTAGGTTTAGCAGCTGCAACCGACTATTGTATGGCAACTAAATTTGCAGCCATTAAGCTTAGTGAGCTAAATATTGGTATTGGGCCATTTGTAGTTGGACCAGCAATAGAGCGCAAAATGGGATTAAGTGCTATGTCGCAAATCGCCATAGATGCAAACACATTTTATTCACCAGAATTTGCAAAACAAAAAGGATTATACACACATGTTTTTGATACAACAGAAGAATTAGACGAGGCTGTAAAACAAACAGCAGAGCATTTATGTACCTATAATACTGAAGCTATGTTAGAAATGAAAAAAGTATTTTGGCAAGGTACAGACCATTGGGATACTTTGTTAGCAGAACGCGCAGCAACTAGTGGACGATTAGTGTTAAGTGATTTTACAAAAGAGAAATTAAAAACATATAAATAAAAAAGCCCATCCTAACCTTTCCAGAGGGAAGGAACTAATTCACGAAAAAATGAGTAAGAATATAACAGTAAGAACACATAAGTGTTTTTTCCCTCTGGGGAAATTAAAAGGGGCTGCTTTATGATTTACAGTTTTAATGGCTACATACCAGTAGTACACCAATCCAGTTTTGTACATCCCTTAGCAGCTGTAACTGGAAATGTTATTATTGGAAAAAATTGTTACATAGGTCCTGGAGCTGCAATTCGTGGTGATTGGGGACAAATTATTTTAGAAGATGGCGTCAACGTACAAGAAAATTGTACCATTCACATGTTTCCAGGAAAATCGATTACACTTAAAGAAAGTGCACATGTTGGTCATGGAGCTATTATTCATGGTGCTAATCTTGGCAAAAACTGTCTTATAGGAATGAATACTGTAATTATGGATGATGCCGAAATTGGTGATGAATGTATCGTTGGAGCTATGTCATTTGTAAAAGCCGAAACAAAGATTCCATATCGAAGTTTAGTAGTTGGTAATCCGGCTAAAATCATCCGTGGTGTTACCGATGAAATGATTGCATGGAAAACAAAAGGCACACAGCTGTATCAGCAATTACCAGCAGACTGCCATGAAACTTTAAAAGAAGTGGAACCACTTCGTGAAGTTCCAGAAAACATGAAAGTTCAAGATAAAGTTTATCAGACATTACGTGAAACTTTTGAAAAATGATGTTATGTAGATTGTCCCCTTGAGGGGACTTTAGGGGTGTTTTAAGAACTAGTTTAAAGAATCCGAAAAGACAGATTGCCATGGCTAGAAAAACGTTTCGCAATAACGTCACTCACAACACACGACTCAAATCTATCTCATTAGTCTCTTTACTCGTCGATAAAGCAATCAAACTCTGAACATTACCCAAATAAGGCAACAATGTCAATTTAGAAATGATAAAAGTTTCATATGCTTCAATATCTTCAACCACCAATTTCAATAAATAATCAAAGTTTCCGCTGACGCGATGGCATTCTATAACTTCAGGAAAGTTGTTAATTTCCTTTACAAATTTTTCCAAATAACTTCGGGTATGCCCTTGCAAGGTAATTCCTATAAAAACAGTCAGTTTTAGACCGATTTTTTTATTATTTAATACAGCTACATAGTTCTCTATATAGCCTTCTTTTTCCAATTTTTTAATGCGTTCAAATATTGGTGATGTTGTCATTCCGAGTTCTTCAGCAATACTCTTTGTTGTTCGGTTACTGTTTTTTTGAAGTATAGCTAATAATTGTGTGTCTATTTTATCGAGTGTATGTGGCATAAGAAAAATAATTTTTTTCGTATATCAAATATATTAAATAATAGATGATTTTTCTTTTTTAATTGTTTTTAAAAGGAAATTTTGCTGTTTAAATTTATGTATTAAGATTTTATCAATTGAAAACATTCATATTAATTATCTTTAATTCTTTAAAATTAAAAATTTTGACGAAGTTTGAATTAAGAATGCCCAAAATGGGCGAAAGTATAACAGAAGGGACTATTATCAATTGGTTAGTAGCTGAAGGAGATGTATTTGACGAAGGCGATATTATCCTCGAAGTAGCTACAGACAAAGTAGATAATGAAGTGCCTGCACCAGCATCTGGTACATTGATAAAAACATTGTTTCAAGCTAAAGATGTTGTTCCTGTTGGAGAAGTTATCGCAATTCTTGAAATTTCAGAAGAAGTAAAATCTTCAGTTAAGAAACCTGTCATTTTAAATGAAAAATCAATTCCGAAGAAAAAAGCTCAAAAACCTAATTCAAGATTAAACCTTTCTCAAAAAGAAGAAGTCAACAGTATTTCTTCCCCTTTGGGGAAGTCAGAAGGGGCTCTTTTCTTTTCACCATTAATCATCAAAATAGCAAAAGAACATCATATCAGTTTTGAAGAATTAGCAAGAATTCCAGCATCAGGAAACGAAGGTAGATTACGAAAAAGTGACGTGTTTCAATATATAGAAGATGGTCGACCATATAAATTTGCACAACCTGTAGTTAAAGACCCAACAGCGTATCGTATTCCGCAATTGCAATTCGATAAAGGCAAAGGAAAGGTTATTGAAATGGACCGTATGCGCCAAATGATTGCAGACCATATGGTGTATTCAAAACACACATCGCCTCACGTTACAGCTTATGTTGAAGCCGATTTAACCAATATGGTTAATTGGAGAAATGCCAATAAAAATGCATTTCAAGAAAAGTACGGTGAACGTTTAACCTTCACACCATTATTTATAGAAGCAGTCGCAAAAGCAGTTAAAGATTTCCCGAATATAAACGCATCAGTTGATGGTAATAACATCATCGTAAAAAAAGATATAAATATTGGTATGGCAACGGCTTTACCAAGTGGAAACTTAATAGTTCCGGTAGTGAAAAATGCTGATACTAAGGATTTAAAAACATTAGCTGAAAACGTAAATGAACTTGCAGGAAAAGCAAGAGAAAACAAATTAGCAGGTGACGATATTAAGGGAAGCACCTTCACAATTTCAAACGTAGGAACTTTTGGCAGTGTTATGGGAACACCAATCATCAACCAACCAGAAGTTGCCATTTTAGCTTTAGGAATAATTAAAAAACGACCAGAAGTTATTACTACTGAAAAAGGAGATGAAATTGCAATTAGAAGTATGATGTATTTATCATTATCATTCGATCATCGTGTTGTAGATGGCTTTTTAGGAGGCAGTTTTGTCCGCAAAGTGGCTGACTATTTTGAGAAATTTGATGTGAACCGAAAAATATAAATCGTTTTGTCATTCCAGCGAAGGCAGGAATCCATAATAAAAAATTAAGTTTAATTAATGAGATACCCACTTTCGTGGGCATAAGATTATGAAACACAACATTTCAATAACCAAAGTAACCGAATCCAAAGTCAAAAACATAGACTTCAACAACATACCATTAGGCACAACCTTCACAGACCACATGTTTATTTGCGATTATAATAATGGAGTTTGGGAAAATCCAAGAATAGAACCTATGGGAATGATACCTACACATCCTGCGGCCATGGCCTTGCATTATGGACAAGCCATTTTCGAAGGGATGAAAGCCACTGTAGATACCAATGGAAACCCAATGCTATTTAGACCATCAAAAAATGCATCTCGATTAAATTTTAGTGCTGATAGAATGGGAATGCCATCTTTTCCCGAAGATTTATTTGTAGAAGGTTTAAAACAATTAGTCGATTTAGAACGAAATTGGATTCCACCAACAGACGGAAGCGCCTTATATTTAAGACCGTTCATGTATGCAGACGAAGCGTTTATAGGTATGCGAGCAGCAACACATTTTAAGTTTATAATTATGGCGTCGCCAGCAGGACCATTTTTTAGTAAACCAATAAAATTATGGGCAGAAAACAAATATATACGTGCAGCTTCAGGTGGAACAGGAGAAGCTAAAGCCGCAGGAAACTATGCTGCAGCCATTCGTCCAACAGAATTAGCAAAAGCTAAAGGTTACGACCAAGTATTGTGGTTAGATGCTGTTGAGCATAATTATATTCAAGAAGTTGGCACCATGAATATCTTCTTTAAAATCAATGGAAAATTCATCACGCCAAAACGCGATGGTTCTATTTTAGATGGCATCACCCGAATGAGTGTTATCGATATTTTAAGAGATAAAGGATTCGAGGTGACAGAAAGAGCAATTACCATTCAAGAAATACGAGATGCTTCAATAGATGGTACTTTAGAGGAAGCCTTCGGAACTGGAACAGCCGTTGGTATTGCTTATATTCAAGAAATTGCCATGGGAGAAAAAACCATTCATGTTTCAGATAAACATCCTGTTGGATTAGAGGTGAATAACACTCTTAACGCCATAAAAACAGGTAAGATTGAAGATAAATTTAATTGGATGGTTAAAGTAGAGAACGAATTAGTTTAAAATAATTTGGGCGTTACCACAAGGGTCGCGCTTTCCGTTATATCTTTTTTGCTTTTAATGGCAAAAAAGGATGCCACATCAATCGCTAACGCAGAAGTAACGGTCCAACAGAAAATAACGTCACTTCGAGCGATTTGTGAAGCATGAGCAAATTGTATTGAGAAGCTAATCAAAAAGTTCTCGATACAAAATTGCAGAAAAGGCAATTTCACTCGAACTGACGTAGAGTTGTCATACAGAGCAAAGGGAAAAATCTCTGTGAAACTCTTAGTAATAATAAAATTTAAGTTTGTCATTCCTGCGAAGGCAGGAATCCAAAATATTAGAGAATTTTAAAAATAGATTCCTGCCTACGCAGGAATGACAAAAAATAACCGCTTTTACGGTCAACATAGATGAAAAAAGAAACACTAAAAAAAGGATTTTCAAAACTCTGTACAGCAAAAGCTATGACAGAATTATACGAAGCTAATTTTAAGCAAGTTTCAAAATATGTTCACGCAACATCTCGAGGACACGAAGCCATTCAAATTGCATTAGGATTGCAATTATTGCCTCAAGATTATGCCTTTCCATATTACAGAGATGACGCCATGTTATTGTCTTTCGGTTTAGAGCCATACGATTTAATGTTGCAATTATTAGCCAAAAAAGACGATCTGTTTTCTGGTGGAAGAACCTATTATTCGCATCCAAGTTTAAAGGATGATGATAAACCCAAAATCCCACATCAATCCTCAGCAACAGGTATGCAAGCCATTCCAGCAACAGGTGTTGCAATGGGACTGCAATATTTAGAAAAGCAAGGTTTGAAAAATCCAGTTACGAGTAATCAGGATGTGGCTTCCTTCCCTTTGGGAAGGACTGAGGATGGGCTTGTAGTTTGTAGTTTAGGTGACGCCTCAGTAACCGAAGGAGAAATAGCAGAGGCTTTCCAAATGGCAGCTTTAAAGCAAATGCCTATTTTATATTTAATACAAGATAACGGTTGGGATATTTCGGCTAATGAAGCCGAAACTAGAGCCCAAAATGCAGCAGAATATGCGGCAGGATTTCATGGTTTAGAAGCTATTTCCATCGATGGTGCAAACTTCACTGAAAGCTATGAAGCATTAGAAAAAGTAATAAAGACTATACGTGAAGAGCGAAGACCGTTTTTGGTTCATGCCAAAGTACCGTTATTAAATCACCACACGTCTGGAGTAAGAATGGAGTGGTATCGCGACGATTTGGATGAAGCACGTTCGCGCGATCCTTACCCTGTTTTAAAACAACAATTATTAGACGTAGGATTTTCAGAACAAGAAGTTGAAAACATAGAAAGTTCTGCAAAAGCAAAAGTACAATCCGATTTTGAAAAGGCTTTAAAAGCCGAAGATCCAAAACCTGAAGATTTATTTACAAACGATTTTGTGCCAACACCAATTACCGAAGAAAAAGGAACGCGCTCGCCAGAAGGAGCCGAAAAAGTGGTAATGGTAGATTGTGCTTTATTCGCCGTAGAGGAGCTGATGAAAAAGCATAAAGAATGTTTGCTTTATGGACAAGATGTTGGTGGACGATTAGGCGGTGTGTTTAGAGAAGCAGCAACGTTAGCTCAAAAATTTGGAGACGATCGCGTGTTTAACACACCAATTCAAGAAGCCTTTATTGTTGGTTCTACAGTTGGTATGAGTGCCGTGGGATTAAAACCCATTGTTGAGGTTCAGTTTGCCGATTATATTTGGCCAGGATTAAATCAATTATTTACAGAAGTCAGTAGAAGTTGCTATCTAAGTAATGGAAAATGGCCAGTAAGTATGATTCTTCGAGTTCCAATTGGAGCCTATGGAAGTGGAGGACCATATCATTCATCTTCAGTCGAATCTGTAATTACAAATATCCGTGGAGTCAAAATAGCGTATCCAAGCAATGGAGCTGATTTAAAAGGTTTAATGAAAGCTGCTTATTACGATCCCAATCCGGTTGTCATTTTAGAACACAAAGGCTTGTATTGGTCTAAAGTAAAAGGAACGCAAGGCTCAACGTCTGTTGAGCCAAGTGAAGACTATATATTACCTTTTGGTAAAGCATGGGTTTTACAAGAAATCTGGAAACAAGATGATGTTGAAACTATGACCATTGTCACTTATGGAATGGGTGTGCATTGGGCAATGAATGCTTCAGAAGAATTAGGAATGCAAGACCAAATTGAAGTGATTGATTTACGAACTTTATTTCCTTTAGATGAAGATTCGATAATGAAATCTGTCAAGAAAACAGGTAAGTGTCTAGTGGTAACTGAAGAACCTTCGAATAATAGTTTTGCAAGAGCGTTAGCAGGAAAAATTCAAGAAGAATGCTTTAAATACTTGGATGCACCAGTTATGACGATTGGTAGTGAGAATATGCCAGCGATTCCATTAAATTCAATCTTAGAAGAAACCATGATTCCTTCAACAGAAAAGGTGAAAGCTAAAATAGAACAGTTAATTAATTATTAGTCATAAAAAAAGCCTATCCAAAAGATAGGCTTTATTCTTAAAAAGATTGTAAGGTATATACTTATATAACTTTTACATTTACTGCATTTAATCCCTTTTTTCCTTCTGCTAAATCGAATTCTACATTGTCTCCTTCTCTAATCTCATCGACTAAACCAGAAATGTGTACAAAATGCTCTTTGTTGTTTCCTTCTTCTGTTATGAATCCAAAACCTTTAGAGTCATTAAAAAATTTTACTGTACCAGTACTCATATTAAAATATATTAAATTAAGTGTCAAAGGTAGTCTAATTAGTTGAAAGTCAATTATTTTAATAAGCTTAATTTAAAACTTTGAGGTAAAGACCTAATCCTTAGGATATATAAGCGTAAAATTACATGTTATATTCAGATAAAGGCTTAGTGAATTTTTCTGGATCTGCGGCTAAATGATATCGAGGGTCATCAATAGCCTCAATAATTACCTCTTCAAATTTTGGATTAGCTTTTCTTAAAAGTATTTTACAGTCCTCACTAAGATGCTTCAATTTAATAGATTTTCCTTCAGCTTCATATTTTTCAACTAAATTAAAAATAGCTTCTAAGGCAGAATGGTCGCCAACACGAGATTCAACAAAATCTATTTCAACATTCTGAGGGTCGTTTTTAACATCGAATTTTGAATTGAAATTCTGAATAGAACCAAAAAACAAAGGTCCCCAAATTTCATACGTTTTTGTACCATCAGCTTGAATACGTTTTCGTGCTCTAATCATAGTAGCGTTTTTCCAAGCAAATACCAATGCAGAAATAATAACTCCAGCTATAACAGCGACAGCTAAATCTTTCCAAACAGTAATTGCAGAAACCGCTATTAAAACTATAGCATCCGATAATGGTATTTTTCTAATAATTCTAAAGCTACTCCATGCAAATGTCCCAATAACAACCATAAACATTACACCGACTAATGCAGCGATTGGAATTTGTTCTATTAAAGGTGCACCAAACAAAACAAAACAGAGTAATGCAATGGCTGCTATAGCACCAGATAAACGTCCACGTCCACCAGAATCTACATTGATTATGGATTGACCAATCATGGCGCAACCTCCCATTCCTCCAAACAATCCATTAAGCATATTGGCACCACCTTGTGCAATACATTCTCGGTTTCCATTTCCTCTAGTTTCTGTCATGTCATCAATCAAATTTAATGTCATTAATGACTCAATTAGACCAACAGCTGCTAAAATGAATGCTGTAGAAATAATTATATCCCAATGCCCAGCTAATGTGCCAAATAAACTAAATATTTGATCTTGAAAAGTTGGTAAACCTCCTTCTAACCCTTTTCCACCACCTTCAGCGATAAATGAACCAACAGTACTTACTTCTATACCACCAAATATAGTAATACATGCTACCACAACTATTGCAACTAATGCCGCTGGAATCTTTTTAGTAAGTTTAGGTAAACCATACATTATACCCATTGTTAAGGCTATGAATCCAATCATTTTCCAAAACGTTGTATTAGAAAACAATGCCGAAAACCATTCGGAAGTATTGTTTAAAACGGAAATATCTTTTGGAACTGCATTTGGAAATAACCCTAATTGTGAAAGGAAAATCACTATTGCAAGACCATTTACAAATCCCATCATAACAGGATGCGGTATTAAACGAACAAATTTTCCTAGTTTAAAAACACCTGCCAAAATTTGAATAGCACCAACAAATAGTAATGTGATAAATAGCCATTGGAGACCTAGGTTTTCAATTGGTGTTTCTAATCCTAAGCCAACTTCATTTCCTTTTTGTATAAGGTGTACCATAACCACAGCCATAGCTCCTGTTGCACCAGAAATCATACCTGGTCGTCCACCAAAAAGAGCAGTTACAATGCCCATCATAAAAGCACCATACAATCCAACTAATGGGTCAACACCTGCAACAAAAGCAAATGCTACTGCTTCTGGCACTAATGCTAAAGCTACAGTTAATCCTGAAAGAATATCGTTCTTAGGGTTTTGGGTAAAGTTATTTTTGGTTGTTTGGCCTAGTATCATAATAATTGTACTTAAAAGTCGGCAAAGATATATTATTTAGATTTAAAGCCTAATCAAATAGTATAGGAAATAGAAAAGCACTAGTTTAACCACTAGTGCTTTGAAATTATATTAAGGTGCTTATTATTTTACTCCTGGAGGAAATTGCATCAACATCTTCGATACAAATTCTTTGATACGCGCTTCTTTCTTTTCTATATTTCTCATTTCAAGATTTCCAGTTCCAGATCCTTGCCAAATTAATTCTTTTTTGTCAGCATTTATTAAGTCGATATACAAAACGCCTTCAGTTGAAGTTGATACTTGGTTATTGTTCCAACCAGTACGCCAGCCCCAACCACCATAACCTCCCCAACCCCAAGCTCCATAGCCCCAAGCATTGTTGTAAACATCTACGCGTTGGTTAGATTTGGTGAATATGCTTACAAGCATATCTGGATTTTCGGATTTGGTGTAACCTTTAGCCATTAATTCTGCCTCAATAGCTCTTAGTATTCGTCTTTTATCAATATCATTTATTTCTGCCTTATCAATTCCAGGTTTAAAGAACGCGAAGGTTTTGTAATTGTCAAAATTTGTTTCTCTGTCGTAATCTGCCGCAACTCTAACTGAGCTACAAGATGATAATATTACTAGTAAAAGTAATATTGGAGTAAATTTGAGTAGTTTGTTCATAATGGTTTTGTTTTTAGTTAAACTTCGTTTAATAAATTGTCATCTACGATATTTGGTAATGTTATTTTTAAATTTGGTTCTAATTCCATAGCGCGTTTAATGGCAAAAATAGCACCTTCATTTCTAGCCCAACTTCGCCTAGAAATCCCATTATTAACATCCCAAAAAAGCATTTGTTTTAAACGCTTTGATGATTCTATACTACCATCAAGAACCATACCAAAACCACCATTAATAACTTCTCCCCAGCCAACACCACCTCCATTATGAATACTGACCCACGTAGCACCTCTAAAACTATCTCCAATAACGTTTTGGATTGCCATATCTGCTGTGAATTTAGATCCATCATAAATATTGCTCGTTTCTCTGTATGGTGAATCTGTACCAGAAACGTCGTGGTGATCGCGACCAAGAATAACATATCCTATTTCATTATTTTCAATAGCTTCATTGAATGCTTGAGCAATTTTCATTCGACCTTCGGCATCAGCGTACAGTATTCTTGCTTGCGAACCGACTACTAGTTTATTTTCTTGAGCGCCTTTAATCCATTGAATGTTATCAGCCATTTGTTGTTTAATCTCTTCAGGGGAATTTTTCATAATTCCTTCTAAAACATCACAAGCTATTTTATCAGTTTTTTCTAAATCTTCAGATTTACCAGACGCGCAAACCCATCGGAATGGCCCAAAACCATAATCAAAGCACATAGGTCCCATAATATCTTGTACATAACTCGGATATTTAAAGTCAACTCCATTATCTGCCATAATATTTGCTCCTGCACGAGATGCTTCTAATAAGAATGCATTTCCATAATCAAAAAAATAGGTGCCTTTTGCGGTATGTTTATTAATAGCATCTGCATGTCTACGTAGTGTTTCTTGAACTTTTTCTTTGAATAATTTAGGCTTATTAGCCATCATAATGTTGGCATCTTCAAAAGAAATATCAACAGGGTAATATCCTCCAGCCCATGGGTTATGCAGCGAAGTTTGGTCACTACCTAAATCGATATGAACATTCTCTTCGTCAAATTTCTCCCATACATCTACAATGTTTCCTAAATAAGCTATGGAAATTGTTTCTTGTTCAACTTTTGCTTTGCGAACTCTTTCTACCAGTTTATCTAAATCTGTGATTTTTTCGTCTATCCAACCTTGGTCTAATCTAACCTGAGCGATTTTTGGATTTACTTCTGCACAAACAGTAATGCATCCAGCAATATTTCCTGCTTTTGGTTGTGCTCCAGACATTCCGCCAAGTCCAGAAGTAACAAATAGATTTCCTTTGGGCACTTTTTGAATTCTTCTAAAACCATTTAGAACCGTTATCGTAGTGCCATGTACAATGCCTTGAGGTCCAATATACATATAACTTCCTGCTGTCATTTGCCCATATTGAGTAACACCTAAAGCATTAAATTTTTCCCAATCGTCGGGTTTGGAGTAGTTTGGTATCATCATTCCGTTAGTTACTACAACCCTTGGTGCTTCTTTATGAGATGGAAATAAGCCCATTGGATGACCAGAATACATCACTAAGGTTTGCTCATTATTCATTTCCGCTAAATATTTCATAGTTAAGCGATATTGTGCCCAATTTGAGAAAACAGCACCATTCCCGCCATATGTAATTAATTCGTGAGGATGTTGCGCTACTGCATAATCTAGGTTGTTCTGAATCATTAACATAATTGCTGCAGCTTGCTTAGATTTAGCAGGATATTCTTCTATTGGTCTAGCGTACATTTTGTAATCTGGTCGCAGGCGATACATGTATATACGACCGTAAGTATTTAATTCATCTTTAAATTCAGAAATTAGTGTTTTATGATTCTTCTTATCAAAATAGCGTAACGCATTTTTTAATGCCAATTTTTCTTCTTCATTGGTTAAAATTGCTTTACGTTTTGGAGCATGATTTATAGATGTGTCATAAGGTTTTGGTTCTGGTAATATATTAGGAATGCCTTCTAGAATTTGATCTTTAAATGATAATTTTGATACTTGCATTACTTTTTTTTTAATGTATTTTTATTGAATCCATATGGGCAATGTCTACAACCACTTTCGCAACAATAGCCGCGCTTTAGATGATATTGTTCTGTAAAGCAACGATATCCTTCTGGTGTGAGATAGTAGTCTCCATCTTCAATTGGGACGTAATTCTTCATATAAAACAAAGATAATGTAATTTGGTGTGATTTTTGAAACGAATAAATTATGATCTTAATTTCTAAATATATTGTTCCAAGAGGTTATGTTGGAATAACTATTTTTCCTTTTATGTTTTTAAAGTCGAAAGGTTTAAAGGGAAATGAAATACTGTTAAATCATGAAAAAATCCATCTTAGGCAACAATTAGAATTGCTTATTATTCCCTTTTTTGTTATTTATATTTTAGAATTTTTAATTCGACTCGTAAAATATAGAAACTGGAGTTTAGCCTATAGAAATATTTCGTTTGAGCGTGAAGCTTATACAAATGAAAAAGACCTTGATTATCTAAAATCAAGGCCTTATCTAAATTTTTTAAATTTCTTTAATTAATTATTACTTTTTTTGTTGCTATGGCTCCGGTTTCTAAAGACACTTTTACAAAGTATGTTCCTATACTTAAATTATTTGTTGGGAACCTGTAATCCGAATTATTTACATTTAGATTTTTATGAATCACTCTTCCTGTTACATCAAATAATTCAAATGATTTTATAGTGCTTAATTGTGACGTCGCATTAACGCTTTCATTAAAAGTTCTGATTTCTAAGTCAGAAACTATCTCTTGATCCTTTATACTTAATGATTGCGTAGTGAATCTTAAAATGAATCGATTATTAAAAACACCTTCGTCAGTATTAAATACGTATTGACTAGTTCTTAAATTATGTATAATATTCAGTTCTGTATCTTCTAGGAAAATATTTTGACTTGCATTTGCAAATAAACCATCTAACTTATTAATTGAAATTGTGAACGTTCCAGAATTGTTTGTCTTGTAACCTAATGGAATTGTTTCTGTTTCAACAAAAGGAAGGCCTTTTCCTTGTATAGTTAATTTTTCATCGCTAGCTAAAGAATAAAATTGATTACCTGTTTGGTTCATTAAATATCCATCATATAATCTGTCTATACCATCAGTTGCACCATTTGTAAATCCAATTAAAGTAGATAATGCGGTGTTATCTTCATTCACTAAATCTAACCAAATACGATGTTTGTCTTCCGTAACTGTTGTGCTTCTGTAGAATCCATCATTTGCGAAATTTCCTCTCATTGTATTACTAAAAGTAACACTACTATTTGTTGGTGCAGAATCTAACATTAATGCAAAGAATCCTTGTCCTGCTGCGATATAATCATTAAAGCCAGGAGGAGTTGAACCTAAACTGTTTGCTGCTAAATATTCGCTATCGGAATAATTATAAACATAACCGTTATAAAAAGGATCGTCGATAGCACTACTTGCTGGTGTAAGGTGTTGCCAAAAATATAATGTACCATCTATAGCAGGATTAGCTAAAACAAAATCATTAAGGGATATGGCAGAAGGATAAGGGTTACCTAATAAATTCCAGTTGTCATCTTCATCGGTAGCCGTATTTCCAATACCTGCATAATTTGCGCCAGTATAAGTTCCACGAGTTATTGGTAAAGAAATTTTACCATTATTTAATGTGCCTATAAATTCCGCTGTATTAGATATTGAAGTTCCAGTTAAACCTCTAACAATATAGCCTTTACCTAGGCTCATGTCTTCTAAGGTGTTTGTCCAATTACCATGATTACCTGCGGTTCCATTGGCTACGGTTGGTATCCATTTGTAAATAGCGAAACTTGGTGTGCCTGGAGATATGTCTTCTACATCAAATACATCGACTGGAGATGACCAATAAACATAATCAAAATTGTTAATACCATCAACCTTACGTCGTACTTTTGCGTCACCAGTATTTTTATTAGTATTAACATCAATTATTTGAATAATACTTGCGCCAGTATTCACTTGTAAATCTCCCATTGGTTCAATAGCAATAACATCTTCAATTGTTAAAGAAGCATCTGACTGCTGAGTTAAAGTTGCACCATCTTCAATTGTTAAATTATAACCATAGCCGTCTGTAGAACTTAACATTATTGGGTCGTTTGCTGTGTCAGGTATTGTAATACAGTTTGTGTCAACTGGGACTCCTACAGGAGTCCAGTTATTTGCGTTTTCCCAGGCAGTGCTTTGTGAGCCATTCCATGTTTTCTTGCCTTCAACAGTTACAGTTGTTGGATCTAATTCTACTAATGTTGCTCCACTACATAAATTATATGTTACTTCGGCATAATAAGTTGTAGTTTCTAAAGGACTCACTTCAATTTGTCCATCATTATCTGGGTCAATTATTTCATTTGCTGCAGAAATTGAGTTTTCGTACCATTTTAGAGTTGTAATAGAATTTCCAGAAGGTGTAAATCTCCAGGCTTCATTTGTTGCAGTCCAACTTGTATTATTGGAGTTTCTTCCAGGTGCTACAGTGGCTGTATTAGAATCTCCTTGGATACCTACCACAGCTCTTTCTGAATTCCATGAATTTCCATCAATATTTTTTTCTTGTATATATACTTCTATAATGTTTGTGTCTTCATAGAAAACCATCATTCCTGTATATAATTTAGAATTGTCAGCGTACATAGGTACATCTTTCCAGGCTGTAACTAACGCTTGACATCCAGTATCTAATGTAATCAATTGATAACCTATTTCTCCTCCTTTACTTGGGTCAACATCATGGTGAACACCATATACTGAAGGTCCATAATAATAATGTCTAGCTCCAAAATCGTAACTAGAGGCGTTTCTTGAGTTAGGAATGATTTGAGTAATTGCCCATCCAGAATTCGTGTTTTGTAGTCTATCGGCATCAAATGAAACAACACCGTTAGACCCTATAACGCAAGAGTCATAAGTATTTCCATAAAAGCAAAAATTAAAAGGTAAATTAATTTTAGGTGAAAAAACATCATCTACATTAACACTTACAGGATACTCTAAGCATCCAAATTGATAAGGTGGATTATAGTCAATTGGTTCAACATTATAACTTGATGTTTCTCCTAACTCTAAATAACTAGCTTCTAGAATAGTACTTCCAACGGAACAATTTATATTAACATCTGAGCCAGATGACCCCAAACCTCCTGCGTTTACCGATGGACATGCTAAGCTAGCCGTGCCTAAATCTGTAGTTATTTGACATGTTTCTTGTATACATATAGTAAAAGTCCCGTTATCTGCGGTAATATTCTGTCTGCTATAAACTCTCACATGATATGTGGTTCCTACATTAAGTGCTGTTAATGTTGTTGTTTCAGGAGCTGAATTTAGAGTATTATTCACGCAAGCCAATGAGGTTCCTGATCCAGTACAGCCTCCAACAAAAACTTCAAAAGCTATGTTGTTAATTGATATGGCCTCTACTGTTATTACATGCTCAGGTCTAGTTGCTACAAAAGAGTACCAAACATCATCATCTGCTGTGCCTGAACAGCCTGTGAAAGACTGCGTTCCTCCAATTGTAGTTCCTGTTACTGGATTACAAATAAAAGAAGGTGTGAGCGATATAGCATTAGCACAATCATCATTTGGAGGTGGTGGATTAGTGACTGGTAGTTCTTCAACACATATATCAAAAGTTCCAGTTTGACCTGAGCCACTAAAATAACTATAAACTCTAATATGATATTCAGTTCCTATAGAAAGTCCCGTTAGTGTTGTAGTTTCTGTTGATCCTCCTCCTGTACCGTCTCTACAAATTATAGAGCTTCCTCCACAGCCACCAGAAAAAACTTGAAAAACTATATCATTTATCGTTCCTGCTTCAACTGTAATAGTGTGGTCTGTTGATGTTGCAACAAAAGAATACCAGACATCGTCATCTGCAGCACCAGCGCAGCCAGATAGAGATTGCGTTGCGCCAACTGTTGTGCCTGTTGTGGAGCTACATGTTATACTTGGAGTTAATTCAATTGCATCTGTACATGAATCGTTAGGAGGTCCGCTAGTCACTCCACTTCCTGTTATATTAATGTCATCAATATAAATTTGGTCATTATTAGCAGAAGCATCACAAACTATTCTAAATCTCGAATTTGTACTAAAAGTATAAGCTCCTGAGGTTAATGTAATCGTTTCATTATATACGGTTCCGTTATTAAAATCTGTGCCACGAATATAATTAGCAATAGTTGTATAGCCAGTTCCGTCGTTATATTCTAAATAGAAGTTTTCTCCGTTTTCCATGCTGTTTGCATAAAAAAGAAAACTAAATGTAACTGATGAATATGGTGTTAAGTTGACGTTATCACTGTACATTGAAGAATTAGTACCGGAATTATCCCTAAGTCTAACGTTACTATTGCCGTTAAGAAGTGTGCTTGTAACTCTAGCGCAATCGTTCCCTCCATCGTTCCAATTTCCCCAGCCAGATTCAAAATTATCAAATAAAGGCAATTGAGCATATGCTAAATTACTATTCAATAAAAATGATAAAAAAACCAATAAAAGTAATGGTTTCTTGGAAGCGATTATATATGACTTAAACTTAATAAATTGCTGAGAATGTAAAGTATTCTTCATAATAAGTAGGTTTTTTAAAACTATAAAATCACTTTTTAAGTGTCTTACTAGTTGCTAAAATCTTTAATTAATTTGGACTAATTGTGTTTAATAATTTGTCAAACGTAATAAAAAATATGAATAAAAAATAATTTTTTACCGATAAAACGACAAAAAACATCGATAAACTGTAATTTGTACGAATTGACTTTCAAAAATAGGTAGATTAAGATTAAAATACGATATTTGTCTTTGTGAAAAATACAGAATTAATCAATTATAATGTCGAAAATCAGAAGATAGAATTAGATGGTTCTATTGAGGTCGTTATAAAACGAGAAGATTTGATTCATCCATTTATTTCAGGTAATAAATACAGGAAATTAAAGTATAACTTAATAAGAGCAAAAGAAATAGGTGCTACTTCTCTTTTAACTTTTGGAGGTGCGTTTTCAAATCATATAGCTGCAGTTGCTTTTGCTGGTAAATCTTATGGTTTTAGAACTATAGGGGTTATTAGAGGGAATGAGTTAGAAACAATGCAGGTTTTAAATCCAACATTAACTTTTGCTAAAAGTTGCGGAATGGAATTTAAATTTGTTTCGAGAGCTGCATATAGACAGAAAACAAGCCAAGATTTTATTAATCTATTAAGAACTGAATTTGGTGAGTTTTATTTAGTGCCAGAAGGAGGTACTAATAATCTTGCAATAAAAGGTTGCGAAGAAATTTTGGTTAAAGAAGATTATCATTATGATTTTATCTGTTGCGCAGTAGGAACTGGAGGTACTATTTCTGGTTTAATAAATAATTCTAAAAGTCATCAAAAAATATTAGGTTTTCCGGCATTAAAAGGTGATTTTTTACAACAAGATATTTGTAAATTTGCAAATCAAAATAATTGGAAATTAATAACTGACTATCATTTTGGTGGTTATGGTAAAATAAAGCCTGAATTAATTTCGTTTATAAATAAGTTTAAAAGAAATCACAATATTCCATTAGACCCTGTTTACACAGGAAAAATGATGTTTGGTATATTTGATTTAATAAATAAAGGGTTTTTTTCTAAAAATTCTAAAATACTAGCAATCCATACAGGAGGTTTACAGGGAGTTACTGGTATGAATGAAATGTTGAAGCGAAAAGGCCAACCTTTAATAGAAATATAGAATGAGATTTAAATATATTATTTTAGTAATTATACTCGCTGCGTATAGCTGTGGTCCTAAAAAAGGTATTGTTACTAAAAAGAAAGAAACAACAACTAAAAAGGTAATTGTAGAAAAAGAATCAAATACTGAGAAACAATTTGAAGTAAATGAAAAACCTGTTGTCCAAAAAGAAAAAGGGCCTAGAAATGCTGTAGAAATTTATATAGATCAATATGCGCATATCGCAAAAAACAATATGCAGAATCATAAAATTCCGGCTAGTATTACCCTTGCACAAGGTGTTTTAGAATCTGGTGTAGGTAAAGGACGATTAGCAGTAAAGGCAAATAATCATTTTGGAATAAAGTGCCATGGATGGAGAGGTGCTAAGATATATCATGATGACGATCGCTCACAAGAATGTTTCAGAAAGTACAAAAAGGTAGAAATGTCTTATGAGGATCATTCTGAGTTTTTAACAGGAAGGAAACGCTATGCAAGTCTATTTGAATTAAAGCCTGATGATTATAAAGGTTGGGCAAAAGGTTTACGAGCTGCTGGTTATGCCACAGATAGAAAATATCCTCAAAAGTTAATTAGTTTAATTGAGCGTTATGAACTTTATAAATATGATGCTGAAGTTTTAGGTAAAACTAATTCTAAAAGAAAAAGAAGTTCTACCACTATAATTGAAGGTAGAAAAAAGACAGTGACTTTAAAAAAGCACATTGTAGCTAAAGGTGATACTTTGTATTCACTTTCAAGATTATATAAAACATCTGTTGAGGCCATTAAGGATAAAAATAATTTAAAATCTAATGATCTTTCTGTAGGTCAACAACTTATTATTCCTAATTAAAATATGTTATATCAAAGAAGTAGTGCTTTATTTACTGAAGCAAAAAAGGTGATTCCAGGAGGTGTGAATTCACCAGTTAGAGCGTTTAATGCTGTAGGTGGAACTCCGCTTTTTGCTAAATCTGCAAAAGGTGCTTATGTTTATGATGAAGACGGAAATCGTTTTATAGATTATATAAATTCTTGGGGACCAATGTTGTTGGGTCATGCATTTCCTCCTGTTGTTGATGCTGTTATAGAAAAAACAAAGCAAGGTACTTCTTTTGGAATGCCAACAGCAATAGAAACAGAAATAGCTGAATTAGCGGTTTCTATGGTGCCTAATATAGATAAAATACGTTTTGTAAATTCTGGAACAGAAGCTTGTATGAGTGCTATTAGATTAGCAAGAGGATTTACCAATAAAGATAAAATTATAAAATTTGCAGGCTGTTATCATGGTCATAGTGATTCATTTTTAATTGCTGCAGGAAGTGGTGCAATTACTTTTGGAACACCTAATAGTCCTGGTGTTACCGAAGGGACAGCCAAAGATACCTTACTTGCAAGATATAATGATATAGAGAACGTAAAAGCACTTATTGAAGCTAACAAAGGAAAAATAGCTGCAATTATTATTGAACCAGTTGCTGGTAATATGGGTTGTATTCCTCCAGTTGATGGGTTTCTAGAGAATTTAAGATTAGTTTGCAATGCTAATGATATCTTGTTAATTTTTGATGAGGTAATGACTGGTTTTAGGTTGGCAAAAGGAGGTGTACAAGAACTAAAAGGTGTTAATGCAGATATTGTTTGTTTTGGTAAAGTAGTTGGTGGTGGATTGCCTGTTGGTGCTTTTGCTGCAAGAAATGAAATAATGGACTATTTAGCTCCTCAAGGACCTGTATACCAAGCCGGAACTTTAAGTGGTAATCCATTAGCAATGGCTGCTGGTTTAGCGATGCTAAAAGAAGTGAATGCTGATAAAGGATTAATGAATAGGCTAGAAGAGAAGACTAAATATTTACATAACGGAATTACTGATGCTCTTAATAAGAATAATGTAGTACACACTATTAATAGAATAGGTTCTATGATTTCAGTACATTTTTCTGAAGGCGCAGTTGTAGATTTTGATTCAGCTGCTAAAGGTAATAATGAAACCTTTAAGAAATTTTTTCATGGTATGTTAAATCATGGCATTTACATTGCTCCGAGCGCATTTGAAACTTGGTTTATTACAGATGCTTTAACATATGAAGATTTAAATGAAACTATTGCAGCAGTTGAGGTAATAGCGCAGACTTTGTAGATTGAAATATAAAATATTGGAATAAAAAAAGCCTCACATTTGTGAGGCTTTTTTTTAGTTTTCTAAGACGTAAGCTTTATACGACTCATATTGTTGTTCTGATAAAATAGATTTAATTTTATCATCTAATTGTTTCTCTATTTTAGCATCCTCTTCATCAGTAATATCTTTACCTTCTAGATTAGCTCTGCTTTGTCCGTAAAGTTTTAATGCTTCATAAACTTCGTCACGTTGATCGTTATCGAATTTTACATATTTCCTTAAAGTTTCAGTTTTTTTAGCAGCTTCAGCATTTATTTCTTTCATTGTTTCTAATTTGCTGTTTTGTGCAACCAAAGTTTGGCTGCCAATTAACATTGCAAACGCAAATAAACATAGAGTAATTACCTTTTTCATTATGGATTATTTAATAAATTGGTCACTAAAGTAACAATTTTATTCAATAAAATAAAAAAGTATCGACTAAGCGATACTTTTTATTGTAAAAAAATCTTTTTTACTTACGGTCTTTATGGTTTTTTCTTCCTTTTTTATTTTTCTGAGGCTTCATTTTTTCAAACTTAGCGTATTGTTCTGCAGTTAGAATATTTTTCATTTTACGCTTCATTTCAATCTGCTCATCCAATCTTTGGTTTTGCATTTTTACAAATTCTTCCTTAGATGGCTTTTCTTTTTGCTCTTCAGCTTTTGCTTTACGTTCGTTTCTGAATTTTTCTCTTTTTGTGGCTTGATCTAAAATTAATGCTTTAACTTCTTTTTGTTGTTTGTCTGTTAAATCTAATTTTAGTGTTAGCTTTTTAGATTTTAAATCTGCAATGTCCTCTGGAGTCATATCTTTTCTTAACTCCGATCTGTTTTCTTTGTCCATACCTTTACGTCCTTCTCGTTGAGCAAAACCAGTAAAGGTTACTAATGCTATTGCAATAATTAATAATTTTTTCATTTTGTTTAAGTTTTTATGTTATATGGGTTTAGACAATCTAAATGTTATAACGTTTAATGGATAGTTTATTTTTAACAAGAATTTTAACATTACAGATTAAGAAGTTGAAGTGTAGTCTGGTATAAATCTGTTTGATTTATCTTACTTTTTAACCATGCATAAAAACTGATTACAAAGATGTCTTCTTCAAGAATAGTAATCCACTCAAAGGATTTTTCTAATTGTATTTTAAAAGCTTCAGTGGTTATACTTTCTGGATTTAAATAATATTGTTCTGCAAATTTTAAAAATGTTAGAATTCTAGTCTGTTCAATTTGGTTTAGGTAGCTAGTGTAACTTCTTCTAAAGCTTTTTAATCTCGAAAAGAATAAATCGTCTTCCTGTAGTTCAATATACAATAAGAGTTCAGCTACGTTTTTTTTAATTACCCAATCTAGGCCAGCTTTTTCTTTATACCATTGGTCAGTATGGTAAAATTTTGAAGAAATTGATTTGGCTTTATCATAGTTGCCTTTTTGAAAATAGAACATAAAACAAGTTAACTGAAGATCTAGTAAGGTTTCTATGTCGTTATTCTTCTTTTGTAAAATGTTTTCGGTTAATAAAATCGCTTCATCTTGTCTGTTGGTATAATTGAGATTTAAAACTTCTACCAGAGTTTTTTTTAAGATAAAACGCTTGTAATAATAGCGTTGTTTTGATTGCATCAATTGTTCCATTTCTTTAATGTAAAGTAATGATGACTCAAAATTTTTGTTTCTAAATAGTGTGTTAGCTATTATGTATACAATATGTATTTGATAAAATAATTGTTTGTCTGTTTCTTTTTTTAGCTTTAAAGTATTGTAGCTTTTTAAAACAAAATCTTCAATTTTATAGTATTTAGTTGTTACTAATGCAGAGAAATGGGCAATTGCTAATATTTGATACAAAGATTTAAAAGACAAAGAGGAGTCTAATTTTATGTTGTGTTCTGTGAGAATTTTTTCTAATTCTACTTCAAAGTCAATCACTTTTCCTTGATAAGTGATTTCATTTAAAACTGATTTTAGTTTGGCATATACAATATTAAGTTGGTCTTCTAGTTGATGTTTCTTTTGGTTCTCTTTTTGTTTTAGTATTAATTCATTTAAATCAATTTTAGGATAATTTGAAGCATATTGAATTTTAGTATGGTAGATCTCATTTAGCATAGGAAACAATAAGTGCTCATCGGCTAAGCGTTCTGCTTTGTCCAATATTTTATAGGCTATTTTAAAATTATTTTGAAGTAAAAATGTACGCGACGCTAAAATGTATTTAACAATTTGCATATCTACTGAGTTTTCGTCTTCAAGATTTTTATTAGCGGTAAAATCTATTAACGATTGAAACAATCGTTTTCTAAGTGCATGGTAGGCATTACTCTTTTCTGTATTGTAAAGTTTTTTACAAATAGATTTTGAGTCTTCAATACCAGCAGCAATTAACTTAAACAATTGAACGTTTTTAGTGTCCTTCCGTTTGTTCTTTTGTTGAAGATAATTTACAAATTTCTGATGCTCTTCCGAAGAAAATGTACTAATAATAGAATTTATTTCAATCATTTGTTCGTCAGTAATTATTATAATATAGCCTTAAATATAAAGTAATTTGAATATTATTTTAAAATTATATCGTCAGTTTTTATGAAATTGTGGTTTTCAGAACCTTGTTCTTTATCTGAAATTTGCATCATAATCATTAAAACAAAACATTATGAATTATCAAACAACAGTTTCGTTAAAAGACGAAGAAAACGTAAAATCTAAAAAGAAAGAAAAGAAAATGTATAATCATAAACCTACACCTGCTTTTATTGGAGCATCATGGTCTGCCTTACTAATAGGTATGGTTGCTTATTGTGTTGGACTTTGGAACGCAACAATACAGCTCAACGAAAAAGGCTATTATTTTACCATCTTATTATTTGGTTTATTTTCTGTTATCTCAGTCCAAAAAGCGGTTAGAGATAAATTAGAAGGTATACAAGTCACCGAAATGTATTTTGGTATTAGTTGGTTTACGTCAATCGCGGCTATTGTTTTATTAGCAATTGGACTTTGGAATGCTACCTTAGAGTTAAGTGAAAAAGGGTTCTACGCCATGTCATTTATCTTAAGTTTATTTGCAGCTATTGCTGTACAAAAAAACACGCGAGATGTAGCTTACATTAATAACGAATTAGAAACAAAAACAGACGAAGATTAGTTTTGATGATGGGTTAGTTAATAACCTCAAACCTCACAACTATTTGTAAATTGTTGTGAGGTTTTAAATTAACTAGTTTATAAAATATAAAGCTTATGAAATCGAAACTAAAAAACGACTTAACAGAACTTATAGATCATAATGTAATTTCTCATGATGTTGCATTAAAAATTTCTGATTATTACGAATCTAAATCTAATAGCCATTCTAATCCTTTATTTACTATTTTCGGCATTTTAGGTTCTTCATTAGTAGGTTTAGGTATTATATTAATCTTAGCTCATAATTGGGACGACTTTTCTAGATCCATAAAAACGATGTTTGCATTTTTTCCATTGGTATTAGGGCAAATTGTTTCGGGTTATTCAATTCTTAAAAAGAAAAGTCAGGCTTGGAAAGAGTCTTCTGGTACATTTCTATTTTTTGCAATAGGAGCCTCAATTGCTTTGGTGAGTCAGGTCTATAATATTCCTGGTGACTTAAGTAGTTATTTATTAACCTGGACTGTATTAGGCCTTCCTTTAATTTATGTGCTTAACTCTAAAGCTGTAGCTATGTTAGTTGTAGTTTTTTCAACTTATTATGCTTGTGAATTAGGTTATAGTTATGGAAACGGCAGTGATGCACCTTGGTTATATGTCTTATTACTATTAGCAACAATTCCTTTTTATGTTAAGGCTTTAAGGGATTCTGTAAAAGCAAATGCAACTGCAATTTTAAATTGGTTGTATGCAATAAGCTTAATTATTGTATTAGGCGCATTTATAGAAAATGATTGGTCATTAGGATTTGTGATGTATGCCATGTTATTTGGATTGTATTATAATTTAGGACAACTCAATGTATTTAGTAATCATAAACTAAGACGGAATAGTTTTGTAGTAATTGGTTCTTTGGGTTCTATAGTTATTCTAATGATATTAAGTTTTAATATGATTTGGAAAGAGATTGAAAGAGAACTAATAAATCTTAATTCTCAAGAAATGATGGTTTCTGCAAGTTTGTTTTTAGCCGCTATAGCTTTATTAATTTATTCTCGTTTGCAAAAGAATCCGCCTAAATTCAATGTGTTTCAGTTTGTATTTATTTTATTCTTAATTGTATTTGCGGTTGGAAGCAAAAATGCAAAATTAGGCACAATTGCTACTAATTTAATTATTCTAATTTTTGGAGTATTCGCTGTTAAATTAGGCGCAGAGGCATCAAGGTTTAGTATTCTAAATTATGGATTGTTAATTATTGCAACAGCTATTGTGTGTCGTTTTTTTGATACAGAAATGAGTTTTGTTTTAAGAGGAGCACTGTTTGTAGCAGTAGGACTTGGGTTTTTTATAACCAATTATATGATGTTGAAAAAGCAAAAATCTAAAAAACATCTAAACATTAATTAAAATCTAACACATGAAAACTATATATGTATTTTTAATATTTATGGCAGTAGTACTGATACAATTATTAGTGCCTGCAAAAATGATTTATGATAAAGAAGATGTTCTTAAAACAGGAACCGTCTATAAGTTTAAAACGCAGCCTATTGATCCTAATGATCCCTTTAGAGGGAAATATGTAACACTGAATTATGAATTACGCTCATTACAAACCGAAGATTCAACTTGGCAACGAAAAGATAAGGTGTTCATTGCTATAGAGAATGATAGCTTGGGCTACGCGAAAGTGAAACGTATAACTAAGTCCGAAGAAAACCTTAAGGAGGATTATATTGAGGTAGAAGTAGATTATTTTGATAGTTACTCTAAAGTGGTGCATTTCAATTTGCCTTTTGACCGATATTATATGGAAGAAACTAAAGCAAAACCAGCAGAAGATGTCTATAGAAAATACAACAGAAGAAATGATTCTTTAAGTGTTACATATGCTTTGGTTGCGATTAAAAATGGTGATGCAGTCTTAAAAGATGTTTATATCAATGATAAATCTATTCATTATTATATTGAACAGGAAACTGAAAATTAATAGGCAATGTTTTAATAATAAAAAAGGCTTCAAGATAACTTGAAGCCTTTTTGTATTTCAATATGGAACTAAAATTATTTAGGGTCTAAAATAAGATTAATTCTTTCAATGGCATCAGCAATATGTATTCTGCTCATAGAATCACCTCCACGTGCATTACGTAATTGGCTGCGCAATGTTTTTAATTCTGCTCTTACAACCGCTTTAATATCAGATTGACTTGTGTTAACAGCAGTAGATTTTTGGTAGCCTCCAAAATTTGGTGCTTTTCTTTGATTCTCTGCGTTCATTAAGAACTCTAATCTGTCAATGTGAGCACGTTGCAAATTACGACGGTATGTATCTATTTTTTTACCAGTTCTTAACTCGCTCCAAATACCAGTTCTAAGATCCTTCATCATATCTGTTAAAGCATAAGCTTTATTGTCATAAGTATAAGCTTCTGTTAATCGCTGCATTTTTCCTAAGCTTAAAACAGTATTCAATGTTCTTGCTTGTAAAGCTCTAATACGCTCAACAGAGCCAGAATATTCTATACGGTCAAAAATAGTTTTATCTAATAACCATGTTGGTGTATCAAATATATTTTCTTGTAAAAAGGCCATTGCTCTCTTCTGGTGTTCTTTTGGTACTGCGGTATAAACGGCACCTTCTTGGTCTGCAGTTTTATACATCTCATAAACACCACCAATATTATTAGCAACATGTCCCATGTAACGGTTAAACTGTGATACTACGTGACCATACATTTCTTCTAAATCATCATAATCTTCGCCAGCTTCTGTAGTCCATTCTATTAAGTTTGGTACAATACGTTTTAAGTTTTTAATTCCGTATTCACTTGCTAACATAGCATCGTCACCTAAATCTTCAGTTTGAGAACTTGGATCGTGGATATCACCAACTTGTTGGTGACCAAATCGGTACATTGGGTCTCCTGCATGGTCCATAATCCACTGGTTAAGAATTGGTTTTTCTTCTTCAGCAGTTTTGTCTAAAATAGGTCTGTAACCCCAAGCAATTGCATACTTATCATAAGTACCAATGTCTGGCATTAATGCAACACCTTCATCACCTGGTTGTGCAACATAATTAAAGCGTGCATAATCCATAATAGATGGTGCTGTACCATTTTTTTGAGTAAACTCCGCATCTCTTAATTTCTCAACTGGGTAGGCAACACTACTTCCCATATTATGAGGTAAACCTAAGGTGTGTCCAACCTCGTGAGCAGATACAAAACGAATTAAACGTCCCATAACTTCATCCTTAAATTGAGGACTCTGCGCATCTGGATTTATAGCTGCTGTTTGTACAAAGAACCAGCCGCGTAATAAAGACATTACATTGTGGTACCAATTGATGTCACTTTCTAAAATTTCTCCTGTTCTTGGGTCACTTACGTGTGGTCCATTTGCATTAGGAATAGGTGACGCTAAATAACGTACTACAGAATAACGAACATCTTCTGGGCTCCATTCTGGGTCTTCTTCTACAGTTGGTGGATCCATAGCTATAATAGCATCTTTAAATCCTGCTGCTTCAAATGCAACTTGCCAATCTTCAATACCTTGTTTTAAGTATTTTCTCCATTTTTCTGGTGTAGCTCTATCAATGTAATAAACAATTTGTTTTTTTGGAACTACTAGTTCACCACGCTTAAATTTTTCAATATCCTCGTCTTTAACTTCTAATCTCCAACGATCTAAAAACACTACAGATTTACTCTTTTGGTCTTCTAAACCGTAATCTGTTTGGTTGCTGGTAAACCATCCAACGCGTTCATCAAAATAACGACGTTTCATTGGGTTGTCTGGTAACAAAATCATTGAGTTATTAATTTCAATAGAAATTGATCCTGTACTAGAATTTGACGGTGGTCTTCCTGAAGCATAAGTTTTTACGTGTCTTGCTTCAATATTTCTAGGGTAACTTTTTATAGTTTCAATAAATGATTTATCACTTTCTAAACGCGATACTTTGTATGGTGTTCTTCTAAATTGTGGTAAGCCTAAAGACTTTACATCCTTTTCAAATAGAGGTGTAGCGTCAATTACCACATTTGACGAATCTTTGCTAAATGCAGCAATAGGAAAAGTAAATAGAACAGGCTCGAAGTTAGAATTCATAACAGCTTCTTTAACCGGAAGCGAATCTGCAGCTACAACATTGTAAGATACTACTCTTAATACAATCTTTTTGCCTTTTTTCTCCCAGCGTAAAACTTGTTCATTTTGTTTACCTCCACCAAATCCAAGTCCAGCAGCAGTTTTAGAAATACGAGTTACCATCAACATTTCACGGTTAAACAGAGAATCTGGAATTTCGTAATAAAATTTATCGTCTACAGTATGAACTGTAAATAAACCTGCATCACTTTTTGCATCTTTAGTAATGACTTTGTTATAAGGTTTTGGGTCGTTTTTACCAGGTTTTTTTGCTGGTGGTTTTGCCATTGCTGTGGCATCTTTTTTAGATTTTCCGGCTTTTTTTGCAGTAGAGCAAGAAAATGCCAAAAAAGCAGAAACTACAAAGAGTAGTTTGATAGATAAATGTTTCAAATTAGTCGGTTTTAATTAATTTGGATGAAAATACGGATTCTATTAAGAATCTGTTAAATTTAAAACCGATTTTAGTATTTATTTAACGCCTATTAATTAAGGGTGTTTAAGTAACTTTGAACTAAATCTAAACCTTCTGTATGTCGCATAGAGGTTCCGATGTATGGCATGCTTATGCCTTCTAAGAAAAATGAAATTCTATAATCAATAAGCGCAACCTGCTCTAAGATTTTACTATCTTCTAATGTGGTTTCAAAAGCTAAATTTAGTGTAGACTCATCTGCACATGTGCCACCTGGTATATGGCAATGGGCACAATTAATATCTATGTATGCTCTAGCTCTGGTTTCTAAACTAAGAGAGGGGTCTTCCCAATTTGGTAAACTTCTAACAGAACTACTACTCATTACACCTGTTAATTGTTGGTTATTTATAAATTGTTCTAATTGATTTACGCCGTTTACATTAAAATTCATAGACCTTAACTTTGGACCTATTGGTAAAATTCTATCGCTATTACTGTGGCAAGTATAACAGTCTGTACTAGATGGAATTTTATAAGATGTTGGGTTGGCGTTTCCGTCTGTATCAATCCAAGTAATTGGCACTGTACTGCCTTCAGAATCTAAAATAGCATCAGTTTGCGTTTCGTTCCATACATAATTTCCTGTTTCCCAATTGTTATTTATTTTTATAAGAATACGTGTTTCAATGATGGTTTTTCCTAAAGTTAAATCGCGTTCATCTACATTGTAATAAAAGGTCTTTGCGATGACTGTATTATCCGGAAAGATTGGTAAGCCGTCTCCATTATATTGAAGACTTGTACCTTCTGGTAATGCAATAATCCGTTGTTTGTGTGCGTAATCTGAAAAAAGTGTTGTGTTAATATTATACTCAAAGGCTTTTTCGGATATGACTAATTCATTTAGGTTACCTTCAAAAAGATTAAGTTCAGATAAGTTGGTTTTAAACTCAGCAACCACATCTGGTGTTACAACAGGTGTTATAGCGTCGTCTTCCTCACATGAAAATAAAAATACTAAAACAACTAGAAGACTAAATAAATTTTTGAATTGAATAGGCATAGGTTGAGGTTCAGGTTTGTGGCTAATGTACAAAAAAGATATAATTCTATAAATTTTAAGCGTTTTGAAAAGAAACTCAACCTTTTATAAATTTGAAACTTTCTAACTGATTTTTAGAATTTTTAATGGTTAATACATAAATTCCTGAGGATATATTTATTAAATCTATTCGATTGGAAGTGTCTAAATAATTAGATTTAATCTGTCTGCCAGAAACATCATAAATAGCATATTCAGAATTTTCTAAAATAGTATCTGAAATAATATGTAATTGGTTGTTTGCAGAATCGGTTACTAATTTGGTTGTTAGTTTTAAATTTTCTTCAATTGACAAGGCTTGTCTACCATAAGTAATTGTACTTAAGTAGCCATTATGAAGATATAATATGGAGTCAGAGCCAGTGCCTACAATTTCAAATGTATAAATATCCTCGTTATATCTATGGAAAAAATACGCGTATGAGGATTCAAAATATTGCTCATCCGTAGTGTTACAAGTTAAAAGTGTCCAACCTATATTTCTTATAACTATAGAATTGGTCTGTATGGGATTATTATATGAAGCATTGAATCCATTACAAGTTGAACTGCCATAAACGTTACTTTGTCCGTTTATAATTTCATCAGAAAAAGTAATACTTAAACTTGGGTCAAAAGTGTTTTCAAATAAAAGATCATATTCCCAAATGGAATGTATAAACCATTCGCCACTTAAAACGTTGGTCGTAGCGTTTTCCCGTCCTAAGTATATAACCTCACCTAGACTATTGGTGAAACTTAGGTTGTATAAATTATTTGAAAATGTATAAGTTAAACTACCAGGCTGCTGTAAAATTGCAAAGAATAAATTTTCGAAATCAGTTTCTTCTGTGGTTGTACAGGTATTATCCGTTGAGTCAAAATAAGGGATAAGCGTAATAAATTCTGTTGTGAATTCATGGAAATAAGACGTAAATGAGTTGCAAATACCGTTACCGTTAATATACCTTCCCCAATACGGATCGTATGGTCCTGCTGGTGGACTGGCATCAAAAACATCAAAATTAATGTTTGGAGGCGTTGTAACAGTTGCTGGTAAACTAATGGTGTTTCCGTTAGATTCCAAAGAAATCACGTTCCAATTACCTGTGATGTTCTGTGAGTTTAAGATTAATGCGAAAAAGAATAATAAGCCGAATGTTACGTAGTTTTTTACCATACTTTATGTTATTGAAGTTGGGTATGTAAAGTGTTGGTAATAAATATACTAAGATTATAGGTTGAATCCTAAAAAAAAAAGGAACTACCAATTGATAATTCCTTTTCTTAAGAATATTATATAATGTAGATTATACTAACTCTACAAACAAACCATCATCGGTTTTTTCAACTTTAGTTAAGCCGTGTTTGCCTAAGCCTTTAATCCCTTTGTCCCAACCTTTATTACTTAAACCAGATTGCGATTTTAAGGCTACTAAATCCATTCGTTTTTCAGTTTTTAAAACCTCAAGAATTGCTTTTTCATTATCGCTTAAGTCTACCTTTTTCTTTTCTGGTCGCATCTGTGGAAAGAATAATACTTCTTGTATACTTTGGTTATTGGTTAAGAACATAATTAGACGATCCATACCAATTCCCATTCCAGATGTTGGAGGCATTCCGTATTCTAGCGCACGTAAAAAGTCGTGATCTATAAACTCAGTAGCTTCGTCATCACCTTTTTGAGCTAGTTTTAATTGATGCTCAAAACGTTCGCGCTGATCAATTGGGTCGTTAAGCTCAGAGTATGCATTTGCAATTTCCTTACCACAAACCATAAGCTCAAAACGCTCAGTTAATTCTGGGTTTTCTCTATGTTCTTTACATAAAGGACTCATTTCTTTAGGGTAATCTGTAATGAAGGTTGGTTGTATGTAGTTGCCTTCACATTTTTCACCAAAAATTTCATCAATTAATTTCCCTTTACCCATAGTCTCATCAACTTCAATATGCATGCCTTTTGCAGCTGCTCTTATTTCGTCTTCAGACTTATTGTAAATATCAAAACCAGTGAATTCTAATATAGAATCGCGCATGGTAATACGCTTATATGGTGCTTTAAAGTTTATTTTGTGTTCTCCAAAAGTAGCTTCAGAAGTTCCATTAACGGCAATTGCACAATGTTCTAAAAGTTGCTCGCAGAAATCCATCATCCAGTTGTAATCTTTGTACGATACATAGATTTCCATGGCTGTAAACTCCGGATTATGCGTTCTATCCATACCTTCATTTCTGAAGTTTTTAGAAAACTCATAAACACCATCAAAACCACCAACGATTAATCGTTTTAGGTATAGCTCGTTAGCAATTCTCATGTACAATGGAATGTCTAAACTGTTATGGTGAGTAATAAATGGGCGAGCAGCTGCACCTCCAGGAATAGGCTGTAAAACTGGCGTTTCAACTTCAAAATAACCAGCATCATTAAAAAACTGACGCATGGCATTAAACAATTTTGTACGCTTTATAAATACTTCTTTTACATGCGGATTTACCACTAAATCAGCATATCGTTGTCTATATCTTTGTTCTGGATCGGTAAACGCATCATAGGTTTTGCCGTCTTTTTGTTTTGGTATTGGTAATGGTTTTAGAGCTTTGCTTAAGAGTTTAAAATCTTTAACCATAACCGTTTTTTCACCAACTTGCGTTGTGAAAAGTGTACCTTCTATACCAACAAAATCACCTAAATCTAGTAATTTTTTAAACACATCATTGTATAATGATTTGTCTTCTCCTTCGCAGATTTCGTCTCTATTAAAATAGACTTGAATACGACCTTCGCTATCTTGCAATTGCGCAAAAGATGCTTTTCCTTGAATGTTAATTGCCATTAAACGACCAGCAATGATTACCTGTTTACCTTCTTCGAAGTCAGATTTTATCTGTTTAGAAGTATGATTAACGGGAAATAAATCCGCTGGATAAGGGTTAATCCCTAAAGCTCTAAGCTTTTCTAACTTTTGGCGTCTTACCAATTCTTGTTCTGAAAGTTGCATTCTTATTATTTTTGAAGTGCAAAATTACGTTATTTCTTTTAAGTACAAAACAAAGAAAACTGCTAAGTTTTATTGAGACCTAGCAGTTTTAAGTTTGTTAATTAACCTCTTATTTTGCAGCAACAATCTTACCTTTAATTTTCAGAATTTTATTTCCTCCTTCTGAATTTGAAGTTACTGTTATTGTTTTAATAAAAGCGCCAAGTCTTTTTGTATCGTATTTTATACTTAATTCTCCAGTTTCTCCTGGCTGGATAGGTGCTTTTGAATAACTTGGAACTGTGCAACCGCAACTTGTTTTTACCTTTGTGATTAATAATGGCTCATCACCTGTATTTGTGAATAAGAAAAGTCTTGTGCCATCTGAATGTTGGGTAATTGTTCCGTAGTCTATAACTTCGGTTTTAAATTTTACAATGGCGACTTTGGTACTGTATTTACCATATTCGGTTGGTGCTACGCTAAAAAAACTTAGCGTTAAAACTAATAAGATTGCAATGTTAAATGTTCGTTTCATGATAAAATGTTTTTATGATTTATATGAAAGCAAACATCTAGGAATTTAATGAAAATACTAAAAAACAATGGTTGGAAATTGGTACTAGTACCTGGTTCTAATTTTTTAACTACTTGTTAAACAGGGATTTTGTATCGTCTCGAGATTGCACATTTAATTTTTTATAGATGTTATTAGTGTGTGTTTTTACAGTACTAACACTTAAAAACAGTGCTTCTGCAATATCTTTATTTGTTTTATCTAATAACAAATGCTCTAAAACCACTTGTTCTTGTTTCGATAATTTTGATTTTAATTCTTCAATTTTAGAAGAATTTCGTTTCCAAGATTGATAAAAGAAGTAAATGTTTGTTAATACTGAAAGTCCTAAAAAAGCATAAAGTAAAAAACTCCAATTATTATATGCGTATTTTCCGTTTGCAGCCGCTAACATATATCGATCAGCTTCTAATTCGTTAATATATTGCTTGGTATATGTTGCATTAGGGTAAGTGTTTTGTAATCTTAATTTAAGATTATCGTAATAGTTGTTTCGTTTTAAGTCCTCTACATAATAGCTATGTAAGTCACTACTTCTATCAGATAAATATGTGTAGATATAAAGTTCTGCTAATGGTTCGTCTAAGGATTCTCCAAAGTTTTGAAGTGTTTTAAACCACTTTTTGTTATTCAGTTTACGGTTCGCTTCGCTTCTAAATTCGCCATAAGCAAAACGCATATCGTTTTTTAATGAATCTATTTTTATAAATGCACTGGCTTTTGGATTGTTAGATTCTATTTGGCAAAATACTTGGTCTTCAAAAGAAAACGGTAGTTTTAAAGAGTCTGTGTTTTTAGCTATAAATAAAAGTGCTTCGCTATCACTACAATGACCATTAAAGTGATTAATTTCTTGTTGAATATCTGAACAACGATCTACGTGTATGCGATAAATTCGGTTTTCATTGTCTAGAATATTGCCTTTAAATTCAAAATAACCAGTAGAATCTGCAACTGTTTTTGCAATGATTTGTTCTGAATAGACACCAGACATTTTTCTGTAATCTTCTACAATTGAGAGGTAGACAGAGCGATCCCATTCTTCTGGATTTGTATAACCCGAAAAAGAATATTGAGCCTTACAAACCGAAGATATGGCTAAAAAGACGAGAAGAATTTTTATTCGCATAGAACGAAACTACATAATTTTATTTTGATTTCAATGAGAGGAATTCACAAAAAGTGTAACATTTTAAATAAAGATACGTCCTATTTATACATCAAATCATTAAATAAACTATGAGTATCTGGCGTGTTATTCTTTCCATTATATTTCCACCTTTAGCGGTTTTTGATAAAGGTTGTGGATCTATTCTAATTACATTCATTTTATGGATTTTTGGATGGGTTCCTGGCGTAATTGCCGCATTGGTTATTCTAAATAATCCAGAACGTTAAAAACCTACTTTTTCGTTACCTTTGTATCTTATTAATCTATAAAGTTTCTGATTATGAAAAAAATAATTTTACTAATATCTTGTATAGCATTTTTTACAAGTTGTAATGTTACAGAATCAATTGTTTTTAATGAAAATGGATCAGGTCAGTTTTTAATAACTTACGAAATGGGAGATGCTGTAAAAGCCATGACCCAAGCCATGGGTGGAAATACTGCTGATTCTGAAAAGGAAAAAGATAATAAAGTAATGGACACTACAATAGTTTTTGCCGACATTATGGAAACTTATAAAGATAGTGTTGCAGCTCTGCCTAAAGAGAAGCAATTAGCTTTAGAAGCCGTTAAAAATATGTTTATGAATATGCACATGAATGAAGAAGAAGGTGTTATGAACATGGGAGTTGGTCTCAATTTTAATTCAATTGAAGAGTTAAAAGATATTAATGAAAAAATTAGAAATGCGCAAAGCTTAAATTCTCAAGGAGATCAAATGGATTCTATGAAGGAAAATTCACCATTAGGAAATTTCTTTGGTAGTGAAAATAATAAAACGGGTTATATTTTAACCGATACAGGATTTAGTAGAGTTACAGAAGTATCTGTTTTGGAAGGAGATGGAGATGAGTCTGTAGAAAAGTTGTTTAATGAGGAAGATGAAAGTAACCAAGAGTTTTTAGATTATTTTGAAAATGCTTTTTATAACGTAAAATTGACTTTCCCTAAAGCTGTAAAAACTATTTCTATTGAGAATGTTGAGTTTTCTGAGGATAGAAAAACAGTGACTTATAAAACAAATTGGATAGAATACTTAAAAAATCCGATGTTATTAGATGTAAATGTAGAGTTTGTAGATGAATAAAACCGTTCAATTAAAAGATTTAGGAACAAAAGATTTTAAAGAAACTTGGGATTACCAAGAAACTCTTTTTAAAGCCATTTTAGATACAAAAATTAAAAACAGAAGGGAAGATGCTGGTTTAATAACCGATAATCATTTTCTGTTTGTAGAGCATCCACATGTTTATACATTAGGAAAAAGTGGCGATTTGTCAAATCTACTGCTTTCTGAGGCGCAACTAGCCGAAAAAGGAGCTACCTTTTATAAGATTAATAGAGGAGGAGATATTACTTACCATGGTCCAGGTCAAATTGTTGGTTATCCTATTTTAGATTTAGATAATTTTTTTACCGACATACATAAATACTTACGATTTTTAGAAGAAGTTATTATTCTTACTTTGGCCGAATATGGTTTAAAAACAGAACGTAGTCCTGGAGAAACGGGTGTTTGGTTAGATGTTGGGACACCTTTTGCTCGAAAAATATGTGCCATGGGAGTAAGAGCAAGTCGATGGGTAACTATGCATGGTTTTGCGCTAAATGTCAATGCAGATTTGGGTTATTTTGATAATATTATTCCATGTGGCATTCGTGGAAAAGCAGTGACCACTTTAAATAATGAATTAAAGGTTGATTTAGTTAATGAGGACGAAGTAAAAGCTAAGATTTTAAAGCACTTTGAGGTATTGTTTGAAGCTGAATTTGTCTAGATTAAGCAATATAAGAGCCTAATAATTTTTCCTTTGGTTATATCTTCTTTTAGTTCTAATTAAACTATACCTCATGTCGTCATAAAATAAACTGGCAAGTAAAAATATTGCTCCAATTATTAGCGTATATAGTTTAAAGTCTAATCTCGAGTATAGAAATCCACCAATAAATCCACCAAGAAAAAAGAAACAAATAATATATATCCTAAGTTTAATAGTAGATTTTATGTGTTTTGTATTTGGGTGGGTTTTAGGAAAGAATAATTGTGAAAGTTCAATCCCTAAATCGGTGAATAAGCCTGTTAAATGCGTTGTTCTTACCACAGCATTAGAAATTTTTGTTACTAAAGAGTTTTGAAGTCCCATGGCAAATAATAGCGAGCACACAATCAGGTCTGAATATTGAGTTTCTGCTAAATTTGTAAATAGACCAATTGATGTTAAAATTAGACATTCAATTAGTGTTGGTAGAAAAAACACATTTAGTTTTTTATTATCTCTAAATTTTTCAATTAAAAAACTAGATAAAAAAGAGCCAAATAAAAAGGAAAAAATATATAGGAAATATACAGTTCCTTTCCAGAATTCAAAATTGGCAACATCACTTATAAACAGCGCAAAATGACCTGTAACATTCGTTGTTAATTGGCTGAAAGCTAAAAATCCTGTAACATTTACTATACCAGCAACAAAGGATAGTATTGTTGCAATTTGCAGATTGTGCTTTAAGGTTCTGCTTTTACCTTGGTGTCTAAACATTGTGTTTACATTTTGTATGGATGGATAACAATCTTAACCTTTATTAATAATGAGGTTTTAGATTAAGACAATGAAGTGCATGTAATGGTTTAATTTTGAATCTTTTATAGTGTAACAAAAGCAATGTATTCGACAAAAATAATATTAGTTTTCTTTAAATTCTTCAGAAAATGAATCATCCCATTTAAAGGCATTTACAATCCAACCATTATCATTTTTGTAATAGGTGAATATTAATCTAATGGCGCTACTATTATATCTTATTAAATAAGTTTCCCTAATTGCAATATCTGATATTGTTTCATTTTTAACTTTAACGTTTCCAATAGATTCGCCAAATCTTTGCTCTATGATGTTAAGGTATTTTATTGTTTTCTCTTCAATAGCCATTAATTCGTTTTCTGGCATTGGCCAATATGGAATTAAAGCATCAAAAGCTTCAGTTATTTTGTTTTGATAAAACAATGAAACCACCTTGTCTGATAGTTCTTGAGTTTCTTTAACGGTTTTGAGGTGTTTTTCTTGTGCAAATAAACTAATGCTTATGGCAGAGAATAGGAATGTAAGAATTAAGTTCTTTATGGTCATTTTCTTGTTTGTTTTTTAATTTGCTTTACAATTTAAGAATAATTACTGCCTCTAGATGATAAATTACGTTTCATCATTAAAAAACACTTTGTAGAAATGCATTTTCTTTTCTTCATCATAGCCACGCTCTAGATATTCTGCAGAAGCATCTGGTGCATCAACATCTAGTTTTATTTGAATATTGGTGTCTAATTTTATCTCTGTTTTAATCTTTTGTTTTTGCTTTTTTAGTGCAATTTCAGAAACATCAAACTGGTTTCTAATGAGAACTTTATTGTCTGTTTCGTAATTTTTTTTATAATCTTCAAACATTTGAATATGGTCTTCTTCATCAAAAACTTCTTCTTTAAAAGTTTCAATGTTTACGATTTCATTTTCTTTGAAAAAGTCTACCGTTTTTGCTAAAAAATTACTCTGCTCTTGGCCGCCAAAATTAGGTTGTAATACTTCTTTAGAAAACTCTCTGCATAATTCAATGCAATTTTTGGTATGTTGGTTGCTATCGTCTGGATATCTAATGTTCAAGAAGCTTTTAATCCAGTATTGCGTATCGTATGTATTATTGTCTACACTAAAGACTATTTTGCCTTCCATGTCAGAGGTATTTAATATTAAACAACCCTTATCTACTTTCTTTGCTTGAATGCCTTTTTGCACTAAAATGTCGTAGTTGTTATCTTCTAAATAGGTTTGAAAAAATTCGGTTTTATTTTCAATTTTAAAGATGCCAATCGCGTCTGTAAAAAAATCTTCATATTGAATATTTTCAAAATGACAAATAAGGACGTCTCCAGTTTTAATTTGTGCAGAATTACTTTGCTCAAATAAGTGTGTTACAATATGTTTAGAGATGTCTACAAAATCTACATCATCTTTAAATAGTTGCTCACTGTAGGTGTTAATTTCATTGAGTCCAACGTCACTGTGATGATGAAATCTATAGTTTTCTGCAACACTTACAAATGGTTTTAAGAGATAGGGTAACATTAAATTGTATGTCGCTTCATCAAAATGGACAATTGCATCGGAAAATGCATTTTTAGTACCGTTAAATTTATTTCCAACTTTGTGGATAATGCAACTTTTGATTGATGCTTTATGTCTTTTTATCATAAGGAAAAATTAGGCTTACTATGTAAGTTTTTTAATATTACAAAGTATAAGATTTTAAAGTTATAAAATCTAGTTTAATAAGTTTTTATTCAATGAATTTTATACACCACAATTGTGTTATCGTCGCTCTGGGTAATTAGTTCCAATCCTTTTTCATTATCTAATTTTTGAAGTTCTGCTGGTGCTGTACCAAATACTGGGAAATTGGGTATAGGTTTTGCTTGGCTATCAAATAAATAAACTTTTTTAGATTGTAAATCTGTTGTGGTTACATAAATTTTATCATTTAAGTAGAAAATTTTTGGAGCTGTGTATTCTCCAAAATCTAAATCTAAAATTCTAGATTTTATTTTAAGTTGATTTTCTCTTAAACTAACTAAGGTTTTACTTGTGGTGAAAATCTTATGTTTGTCTGTTAAATTAAGATTTGTTACGTTTACTTTTCCGCGTGTATCTATTTGAACCAGTTGTCCTAACGTATTTGTTGTTGTGAATTTATTTTGATATAGATACACCTCATTATCAGCAAATCTTATTTTATCTTTAACGTTAACTCTTATGCTGCCTTGTCTGTTTAATATTTGTAAACTTTCGCCTGCTCCAAAAACGATATAATCTTTTGTTCCAAGTCTGTAGTGTTTTGGTTGTGTTTTTATGGCAGAATTACCGCTGTACTTAAAACCCTTTACAGGTTTTCCTTTTGCGTTATACATTAAAAGATTATTCCCTTGGGTTACTAAAAGTCTATAATCTTTTTTCTTATCATAATCAAAAACGGATAAAGGTTGTGTGATTTTATCATTGAAGCTCATAGGAAATGGACTAACGTCATTTCCATTTCTGTCTAAAACATATACTTTATTTTCTGTTGCAAAGGCAAGTTGTAATCTTCCGTTTTTGAAGATGTCAATTTGCTCAATTTGTCCAAGCACTTTACCTTGTAGTTGCTTTTTCCATAATATGTTTCCAGAGTTAGAAACGAGATATAGGATGTTATTAAGGTCTTGTACTACAATATCTTGAGCATTGGTAATGTGATTTTTTACGGTTTGTGGTGAAGTTATAATAGAAGCTTCAAGTTGTGTGGTAAAGGCTTCTGTTACTGAATTGGATGTTGCACGTTTCTTATACTTTTGAATTATTCCATTAATGTGTGTGTAGTTATTATCATTTATAAATTGAACCGCATTTGCATTGTAACCTGTCATGGTTTTTCCCATAACATTGGTGAGACCTTTTGAGTCTTTAAATATAAATACTGAAGCTTCATCGCTAAGATTCTCATTTATTGTAATAAAACCGTCGGATTTTGCTAGCGTGTTTTCGTTTAAGGCATCCGTCAAAATAGATTTTAGAATATCTGGTGTAGGTGTAAAAATTATAAAGTCTTTGAATAAAGAAAAATAGTTAGCATCTTCAAATGTTATAAAAGGTTCTAAGTGCGATGAGAAAATTTCGGGTGTATTATATTCATAAATGTCAATATCTCTAAATGATTCACTGAAAGTTTTATCTTCAATGGATTCTAAAATTAGATTTGGGTCTAAAGAATGAAGTACCATTGCGTTATCTATTAATGCTATTTCATTGGTTAAATTTAAGTATGAGATAGTTGGCTCTTCTGTCTTTTTATTTAAGCTATCAAGGTTTTTTTTAAATACTTTAAAATCATCAAAGGCGATACTTAATAATGTACTTGTTGTCTGCGGTGCTATTGATAAGCTGTTTGTTTTTTGTGGAATTGTATTTTTAAAACTATTAAGATAATTGACGCTAGAATCTTTAGTTGTAAGTAAACCATTATAGCTGAGTTTTTTGCCAAATTGGTTAAAATCTAATAAGGTTAGATTAGCGTTGTCCTTATTATTAATATTAGTAAACAATAATTTTGAATAATTAGGCGTATTATTTTTAAATATTACTGAAGCAACCGATTTACGGTCTGCAGTCTCTATTAATTTAGAGAGTTCTAAGTTTTCGTTTTCAGAATTTATAGACTTTAGCAGTTTTAAGTTATTTGATGCAACAAAGGTGTTACCAATTATATTATGGTATAGTGTGGTAGAATCAATTGTAGTTTTTTCCGTTTTAGAGTTTAATAATGTTTCTGAAGTGTAATTTTTAAGACTATCAACAACAAACAAAGCACTGTCATTTTTAGTTAGAATTAAATAATTGGAATTACTAGAATCTGTAAATGCAATATAAACTTGTTTAGTTGTATTTAAATTTTTAAGGGTTTTAGAGACTGTTTTTATTTGGTCATCATAAATGTTAGAAAGGATGTCGTTGTTGGTTAAGCTATTTATAAAATCACTAAGCTCATTGATTTGTATAACAGTTTGCGAGCCATTTGGAATAAATTGATATGCGTTCTTGGTTTTATTGTAGTCTTTTTGACAACCTAAAAATAATAACAAAAAAATAGATAGCAAACCAAGCTGTTTCATGTATGTAGAATAAATTAGACTACAAATATAAAAAGTTATATATCCAATTTGTATTGCTCGGGTAATAATCTAAATGATTTTCTGTGATATTTAGTTATTCCGTATTCTTTTATGGCTTCTCGATGTTCTTTTGTTGGATAGCCTTTGTTTTGTTTCCAGTTGTACATGGGGAATTCCTCATGTATTTTCTCCATATAGTCGTCTCTATAAGTTTTTGCTAATATTGAAGCAGCTGCAATACTTAAATATTTACTATCACCTTTAATAATAGTTTGATGCGGAATTGTTTTATAGGCCTTAAACCTGTTTCCATCTACTATAATGTGTTGAGGTATTGGTTTTAGCTGAGAAATAGAGCCATGCATGGCTTTTATAGAAGCGTTTAATATATTAATGGTGTCAATTTCAGATTCAAAAATATGGTGTATGCCTACGCAGATACTTTCATTTTCAATAATTGGTCTGAGTAAATATCGTTTTTTCTCTGAGAGTTGTTTAGAGTCGTTTAAAATTTCATTTTTAAAATCTAAAGGCAAAATTACTGCAGCTGCGGTCACAGGACCAGCTAAACAACCTCTGCCAGCTTCATCTGTTCCACATTCAAAATCAAAAGAAGAATAACTAATTTTTAAACTCAAAATGTTAAATTTTGAACAAAGTTAAAATTTTAACGCAACCCTTTTACACTTTTTACATCTAACTAATGAGTTAACCCGCAAAACCATACAAAAGTTAGATGTTATCGATTGTTGTCAATATCGTAACGATGTTAACATTTTTTTAGCAAAAAGCCTTGCTTATTTAATATTTAATTAAGATGTTTGCAACTAGACTAACTCAAATAATTGTTTTATGAAATTAAAATTAACATGGTTATTAACGCTTTTTATGGCGTTCGTGATGCAATTTTCTTTTGCACAAGAGAAAACTGTCACAGGTACAGTTACAACGAAGTCAGATGGTTTACCCCTTCCTGGTGCTAGTGTAATTGTAAAAGGGACCTCAAAGGGTCAACAAACAGATTTTGATGGTAAATTTACTATCAAAGTTAATCAAGGAGATGTTTTAGTGATTTCTTACGTAGGTATGACGCCTGGAGAAGTTACAATAGGTGCTGGTAGCACTTATAATGTTGCTTTAGAAGATGCTAATGCACTTGATGAAGTTGTAGTTGTAGGTTATGGTACTACAACTAAGGAGGCTTTTACAGGTTCTGCGGCAACAGTTGATGTTGAAGAAATTGAAGCTAAAACGTTTTCAAATGTTTCTCAGGCATTAAGAGGGGAAGCAGCTGGTGTAAACGTTATTCAGACAACTGGTCAGCCAGGTACAAGTGCCACTATTAGAATTAGAGGTTTTGGATCAGTAAATGGTAATAGAGATCCATTATATGTAGTTGATGGTGTGCCTTACGGTGGTCAAATTAATGCAATTAATCAAAATGATATTAAAAGTTTAATTATTTTGAAAGATGCTGCTGCAACATCAATTTATGGTTCTAGAGGAGCAAATGGTGTAGTTTTGATTACAACTAATAAAGGGAGTAAAACAAAATCGTTTATAGATGTTGATTTTAAAACGAGTGTATCTTCTTTTTCATTACCAACTTATGATGTAATTGAGTCTCCAGAAGAGTATATTGAACTTTCTTGGGATGCTGTTAGAACTAACGCTATGTTAAGTGGGAATTCTAACCCTGCACAATATGCAAGTAATAACTTGTTTGATGCTACTAATGGAATAAGTCCTTATTATAATTTATGGGATACTGCTGGTAGCCAATTAATAAACCCTACGACAGGAGAGTTTAATTCTGGTGTTACTAGAAGATATACTCCTGAAAACTGGGCGGATTATGCTTTTCGTACTGGTTATAGACAAGAGGCTAATATTTCAATGTCTGGTGGTAACGAAACTACTACGTATTCAACGTCTTTAGGTTTTCTTAATGATGATGGGGCGGGAATAAATTCTGACTTTAGAAGATATACAGGTAGAATTAATGTGGATCACGAAGTTAACGATTGGTTAAAAGTAGGAGCAAATGTTACTTACACAGGTTCTAGAACAACGCAAAATGGTCAGACTACCGATACAGGTAGTATCTTTTTAATGGCTAATGCCTCTCCAAGAATTTATTCTATTTTTCTTAGAGACCAAGATGGAAATAAAATTTATGATCCAATTTTTGGAGGATCTCAGTTTGATTATGGTGATAACCAATTTAACAATGGTATAGGAGATAACTCTAGAAGATTCTCTACAGCAACTAACGGTATTGCCGATGCAACATACAATCTAACTAGAAGTTATGATAACAGTTTGTTTGGTAACGTTTATTTTAATATCGATTTAGCTAAAGGTTTAACTTTAGAAAATAGATATGGTACGCAAAGGGAGAATTTTGATTATAGTGATAGAGACAACCCTTACTATGGTGCTGCTGCTGCAGAAGATATTTATGGTCGTTTATTCAAGCGAATCAGTACTAGAACTAATGATAACTTTCTTACCTTATTAAGGTATAAAACATCATTTGGTGCTAATGATAAGCACTCATTAGAAGTTTTTGGTGCTCATGAAGCAACTTCTTATGAGTTTAATAGAATGTATGCTTACAAAAGTAGAGCTATATTGCCTAATACTTTAGATTTGGATCAATATACAACTACTATCGGTAAGCCTGGTTCTTATTCTCTTCGTTGGACGTTAGAAAGTTATTTTGGTCAGATGAATTATGATCTAGATGATAAGTATTATTTAACGGCATCTATTAGACGTGATGGGTCATCTCGTTTTATAAATGATAAGTGGGGAACATTCTGGTCTGTTGGTGCAGGATGGATAATGAGTAAAGAAGATTTTATGTCTTCAGTAAATGCAATAGATTATTTTAAACTTAAAGGTAGTTATGGTGTCATAGGAGATCAAGGAGATAGACTACGTTACGGTTGGCAAATATTTGGTATTGGTAACACTGATGAGTATTCATTTACACCAGATACTGAGAGATCAAACCCAGACTTAACTTGGGAGACTAAGAAAATAACTTCATTTGGATTTGAAAGTACATGGTTTAACAATACTTTAGATGTTAATGTTGATTATTATATAGCTAATACTGAAAATCTATTTTTTGAACAAAGTTTACCTGGTTCTAGTGGATTTATATCTTCTTTCATTAATGACGGTAAGTTAACAAACAAAGGTTTAGAATTTGATATTAATGCTAATATTATACAACCTAAGAACAGTGGTGACTTTAGCTTAAGTCTTGGTGTAAATGGAGAAATGTTAAGTAATGAAATTACCGAAATGCCTATAGACCAAATTACTGGTGAGGTTAAGATTTTTGATGATAGAGGTGGTAGTATTTTTGCAATCTCTGAAGGTAAGTCTGTTTATGACTTCTTTACTCGTGAGTGGGCAGGTGTTGATGCCGCTAATGGTTCTGGACTTTGGAATTTGTATTATGACGATATTGATGGTAATGGAATTTATAATGAAGCAACAGATGTTGCCATTACTAATATGGTTCTTTACAAAGCAGCTAATGCGAATGCTAACGTAAATAAAACAACAACTACTGTATATTCTGAAGCTACGCAAAAGTATATTGGTAAAAGTTCTATCCCTAAGTTAAGAGGTGCATTTAGATTAAATTTAGGTTATAAAAACTTTAGTTTAGCAACACAGTTTTCTTATAGTATTGGTGGTTATGCTTATGACTCTAATTATAGATCTTTAATGGGTAATGGTAAAGTTGGTTCTGATAACTGGCATACTGATGTAAGAGATAGATGGCAACAGCCTGGTGATATAACTAATATCCCTAGACTTTCTGACGATTATAGTGCTGATGCTAATTTTGATTCAACGTCTTCAAGATTTTTAACTAAAGCAGATTATTTATCTTTAAACAATTTGCAACTTGGTTACACATTAACAGAAAATGCACTTAAAGATACTGGTATTTCTAGGTTGAATGTATATGTTTCTGGTGACAATTTATTGTTGTTTACTCATAGAGATGGTTTTAATCCAGCAACTTCAGAATCAGGAAATTCAAGTATTTATAGATATCCACCTATGACAGTTTATAGTTTAGGATTAAAAATTCAATTTTAAAAAAAAGAAATGATGAAAAGAAATGTTTTATTTTATGCTTTTGCACTTGCAATAGCATCCTTCACACTGAGTTGTGGAGATGATTTTTTAGAACCGCAAAGAGATACATCTGAATTAACAGATGCAGATTTTGCAGATAATATTGAAGTAAACCCTGCTTTGGTAGAGGGATCTTTAAATGGTATTTATTCCTTTATGATACAACGTTTTGGCGCACTAGGTGATGATGCAGGAAGACATTATGATATTGGACATAAAGGTATTGATGTATGGACAGATATGCTTTGTGGTGATATGGCATTGTCTACTAATACATATAGTTGGTATGCAGGAACCTCTAATATGGTATTTACTACGAATTTTTCTGACGATGAGAATGAAATAATGTGGAATTACCTTTATAGAGTGCTTAATACCGCTAATTTATTGATTGCTCAGTCTGGTGGAGAAGATGCTGTACCTGAAACTGATGAAGCTAAATATATTTTAGGACAATCTAAAGCGTTAAGAGCTTATGGTTATTTTTATTTAGCTCAGATTTTCCAAAGAGGATATGATCCTAATCAAGAGATTTTACCTTTTTACACGTCGGATCCTGAAGATACTAGTTTTGCTAAAGTACCAGCTTCACAGGTTTATGATTTAATTTTATCAGACTTAACTAGTGCGGTAGAGTTGTTAGATGGTTTTAATAGACCATTAAAACACTATATTAATAAGTCAGTAGCTCAAGGACTTTTAGCTTATACATATGCTGCAATGGGAGATTATCCAAATGCAAAAATTGTATCTGAGTCTATTGTGAATAGTGGTGAGTATTCTATGCTTACAGCTGGTGAGTTGGCTTATCCTGGAAGTGGGTCTGGTTTTAATGATGTAAATTCAAGCGCTTGGATGTGGGGTTATGATCTTACTGCAGATTTAGGTATAGGTTTAGTTAGTTGGTGGGGAATAGTTGATTTATACTCTTATAGTTATGCTGCTGCAGGAGATAGAAAAGCTATAGATGATGCTTTATTTGCTCAAATTCCAGACAATGATATTAGAAAGCAACAATTTTTAGATTCTCCTACTGAAACTAATCATTTAATGCCAATTAACAAGTTTTTTGCTCCTAGTAGACAAGTGTTTTCACAAAATCCTATGACTACTGATTATGTTTATATGAGAGTTGAGGAGTTTTATCTATTAAGTGCTGAGTCATCTGCTAAAACTGGTGATGAGACGACTGCGAAAACTAGATTAAAAGATTTATTAAATATTAGAATGGGTGCAACGGAAGCTGCCGCTTTAGTTGATCCTTTAACTGGACAGGATTTATTAGATTTTATTTACTTACAAACGCGTATAGAAATGTGGGGTGAAGGTAAATCTTATTTTGCGTTGAAACGTAATCAAGCAACTATTACTAGAGGTACAAACCACGCTTTTCAGCCAGGTGCAACCGTAGTATATGATGCAGATAATGTTTCTCCTGAAATACCACAATCTGAGTTGAATAATAATCCTGCTATTACGGTACAAAATTAAATTTGAATTAGTATTATGAAAAATTATTTAAAAATATTTACCATTTTGGCTATATCTAGTTTGTTTACGAACTGTAGTCAAGATGACATTTTGGAGTCAAAATTATCTAACCATGTTGGATTTGAGCCAACTCCAAAGGTTATAGAAATTGTAAAGAATGCTACGGAAACAATTGATGTTACTGTAGCTGCAAGTGAAGTTTCTGGGACAGATAGAACCTATACTGTGTCAGTTGATGAGTCTTCTACTTTAGCTGCTTCTTATACTGTACCTAGTACAGTGACGATTCCGGCAAATAGTAATGTTGGAACAATTTCTGTAACCGTAACAGATGATGAAGCTTTAGAGTATGTAAATCAAACTTTAGTATTAAGTTTTGAAGAAGAAGTTGGAATTTCTTTCGGTAATGATTTAACTATCAATTTTACTGAGGAATGTTTAAATACAGTTACAACGCTTTTTCTAACTTTAGATACTTGGCCAGATGAAACTACATGGGAAATGTATAGTTTAACAGGTGGAGCAACTTTAATTGGTTCGGGCGGACCGTATGCTAACCCTGCTGATGATTTTGCTGAATTGTCTTTTAACTTCTGTTTAGAATCTGGTGAATACGGGATTGTAGTTTATGATTCTTATGGTGATGGAGGACCTACGTTCTCGGTTTCAACTGCTGATGGTGTATTAGTGGCTGAAACAACATTAGCTGGTTCAAATTCATCAGCTACTTTTACTATTAATTAATAATTAAAGTTTTTAATTATATCTAAACCACCTAATTTTTATTAGGTGGTTTTTTATTGTTTTATAGTTTATGGATTAAATTAAAATTGCCGTATATTGCATTAAAAATTTAATAAAAAAGAAAAATGAAGCACTTTTTACTGTCAGTTGCGTTTTTAACAATATGCAGTTTTGCACATGGGCAAAATTCAGAAAACAATAATCTTACAAATGCTAATAAGGAACTATTAAAAGAGTTAGAACAACAAGAGCAAAACAGATTGGCTAGGATTCAATCTTATTTACTTTTAAATCCTAATACAGTTATTACTAACAAGGATGAATTAAAGTTCTCTCGTCTTTACGATATAGTGGATAATCGACCAATTTATAAATCAACTGATAATCTAGAAGCAGGTAGAGCAACTAAAACTAATCAACTACTACCAGGCGGTAGTTTAAATTTAAATTTAGATGGCACAGGAATGACTGTTGGAGTCTGGGATGGTGGAATAGTTCAAGACACGCATCCTGAATTTGCCGATGCATCTGGTACAACTACAAGAATTACATTGTCAGATAGTGGTGCTGAATTTAGCGATCATGGTACTCATGTGGCAGGTACTATTGGAGCTAAAGGTGTTAACCCTAACGCTCTTGGTATGGCGCCAAATGTAAATATTAAATCTTATGATTGGACTAATGATGAAGCTGAAATGGTTAGTGCGGTCACTGCTGCGGTCAATCCAATTATAATTTCTAATCATTCTTATGGAGTTCCAGTAGAACAAGACGAAGGTACATTAGATGCCTGGTGGATGGGAGCATACACTCAAGATTCGTATGATATTGACAATATTGCTAAAAATAATCCTCAATATTTAATTGTAACTTCCGCTGGGAATTCTGGTACAGTTAGTTATACTGGTGGTTTGTATGCTGGTTATGACAAATTAACAACAGATAAAAATGCTAAAAATAATTTGGTTGTGGCTAATGCCAATCCTACAACAGGAGAACAACCTATTTTTAGTGGCAATTATGAGTTAACTAATTTAGTTATTAATACAGGTAGTAGTCAGGGGCCAACAGATGATTTAAGAATTAAGCCAGATATAGCTGCCGATGGTTCAAATCTACTGTCTCCAATACCTACAGATGGTTATGCAACTTATTCTGGTACATCAATGGCATCGCCTAATACAGCTGGTACATTATTACTTTTACAAGAGTACTATTTTCAATTAAATAACGCTTATATGAACTCTTCGACTTTAAAGGGTTTGGTTTGTCATACTTCTATTGATGATATTGCTACAATGGGACCTGACCCTATTTTTGGATGGGGATTTTTAGATGCCAAAACTTCGGCTGAAGCTATATTAGATGCTTCTAATAGCAATGCTGTTATTAGTGAATTAAATATGGCACAAAATCAAACGTATACTTATACATTTTCCGCTCAAGCTGGTGATAAATTAATTGCTACTTTATGTTGGACAGATATGCCAGCCAACAGTATTTCTAATGGGACTTTGAATGATGCTACGCCTAGGTTAGTAAATGATTTAGATTTAAGATTAACAAAAGATGGTACAACATATTTCCCATGGAAATTAGATTATTCTTCTTCAACAGGCTTTTCTAATTCCAAAGGAGATAACACAGTAGATAACGTTGAAAAAATTGAGATTGACGCACCAACTGCAGGTGTTTATACATTAACAGTAACACATAAAGGGACGTTAAAAGGAACCGCTATACCTGTTTTTGGTCCTCAAACTCAAGACTATTCACTCATAGTTACTGGTAATAATCTTTCATTAAGTACAAATGAAAACACATTGTCTGAAGATTTAGTGATTTATCCTAATCCAAATAAAGGTGATTTCACTATTAATTTTGGTAATAACATTGATAATAGTGTAAAGGTAAGTGTAATTGATACAAGAGGACGTATTGTTTATAAAAATACATATTCTAAAAACTCAACACAGTTTAATGCTGCTATTAATTTAGGAGAAGTTGAATCTGGGATTTACATTGTTAATATTACTCAAGGAAATAACAAAACCTCTCAAAAAATTATAATAGAATAAATAAGATTTATTCAACAGTGATATTAAAGATCAACAAAAATACTTGTTGGTCTTTTTTATGTTAACTAAATTGTAATATTGTGCATAGATACAATAAAATAGAGTTTACTTTGTTTGAAATTTAGAACTATATAAATGCATATTAGATTTTTTAGCATATTGTTTTTCGGTTTGATTACCTCGAGTTTAGTTTCCCAAACTAAACTAAATGGTAGAAACCTGCCAAAGGGTGGTAATACTTCAGAAAATGATTCTACTTCAACAAATAGATTAAAAGGTTTCGAAAAATTAGCCACTATAGATATGTATGTAGAATTTAATCATGTCATAGATTCTACAGAGATAGATACTACCATTTCAATAAAAAAAGAATATAAATTTAATTACCTGCAAAAAGATAATTTCGGTTTAATGCCATTTGCTAATATTGGACAAACTTACAACACATTAAGTTTTAATTCTGCAGATAATGCTATGATTCCATTATTCGGTGCAAGATCAAGACATTTTAATTATTTAGAGCATGATGATATAAAATTTTATGAAGTAGCAACACCTTGGACACGGTTAACATATAAAACGGCATTTGAGCAAGGACAGGTCTTAGATGCATTTTTTACTATTAATTTAACGAAGCAATTTAATTTCTCCATTGCATATAAGGGACTTAGATCTTTAGGTAATTATCAAAATGCACTAACGAGTACTGGTAATTTTCGATTCACTTCAAATTATAAAACCAAAAACAAACGTTATAATGCACTAGGCTATATTGTAATGCAAGACCTATTAAATCAAGAAAATGGTGGATTACAAACTGAGGATTTAGAAGATTTTACTTCAGGAAATGTAGAGTTCATTGATAGATCTGTATTTGATCCAAATTTTGAAAATGCTGAGAATATATTAAAAGGCAAACGTTTTTATTTTGAACATTCTTATAACTTAATAAAGAAGAATGATTCTATTAACAATGATAATCTTATAATTTTTAATAAAGTTTTATTCGAAGACAAATATTTTCAATATACTCAAACATCAGCAGCAAGTGATTTTTTTGGTGATTATTTTAGTAGTAGTATTAATGACAAGGTAACTTTAGAGTATTTTAATACTTCTATGGGATTAAAATATTCCAATAATTTAATCGGACAGCTTCAATTAGCCCTTAATTATAATGATATTAATTATGGATATAATGGAATTGTGTTGGTGTCAGGTGAAACAATACCGAATAGATTGAAGGCCAATTTTTTTGGATTAGATGGTGAATATAATAAAAAATTGAAAGGGTTTAATATTTCTGGTAAAGGTGGAATTAATCTTTCAGACACATTTGTTGGGAGTTATTTAAATGGAACAGTAAGTTTTAAATTGAATGAAGATTTAACTCTATTAGGTGGTATATATATTAATACGAGATTACCAAATTATAACTATCTATTATATCAAAGTGATTATGTCAAGTATAATTGGAATAATGTTGATCGTTTTAAGAATGTAAATACACAACAAGTAAGGTTTAATTTGTATTCAAAAAGTTTGATAAATGCAAGTTTAGATATTTCTAATATAGATAATTATACGTATTTTAATAATGAAGGAACAATAGTTGATTTCAATAATATTGTGCCGAAACAATATACTAATCCACTTCAATATTTTAGAGTTAAGTTCCAGAAAGAATTTAAAGCGGGAAAGTTTGCATTAGATAATACATTGATGTATCAAAATGTTGTAAGTGATGAAGATGTTCTCAACATCCCGTCCGTTATAACTAGAAATACACTTTATTATACTGATGAGTTATTTAAAAAGTCATTAAAGCTACAAACAGGTGTAACTTTCAATTATTTTACAAAATATAATATGAATGGTTATGATCCTTTGTTGGCGGAATTCTATACACAGAATGAAACTGAGTTAGGTGGATTTCCGAGATTTGATTTTTTTATTAATGCAAAGGTTAGGCAGACACGTATATTTTTTAAATTGGAACATTTTAATTCATCCATGACGGGTTATAATTATTTTTCCGCTCCTAATCAGCCATATAGAGACTTCGCTATTCGATTTGGATTAGTGTGGGATTTCTTTCTGTAATATAGTTTATTTGCCTGTTATACGTTATAGAAATATAATTATATGTCTTTAGCATACTATATTAAGACTCAAAACATGATGCTGCAATATCAGTTATGGCGATAAACTTATTATTCTTGTATTATTTAAATCATTAGTTATTTAGAGTAAGGCATGCTATAGTATCACTGCGTCATTCATTATGTATAGTTAGTAGATAATCTATGTATACTTTTATTTAGTCCTTGTAATGTTAATTATGTTATTCTCGTATTGTTTGCAGAGTACAAATTTGATGATTTCATTATTAGTTAGTACAGATGAGTAATAGAAATTACTGTATTTTAGAAAAAAACGCATTCATATGTATGTGGTTTCAAGGGTATTAAAAAAAAGGCAGAAATAAAATTAAAAAAGTAGTTGTGGGATTAAAAAAGGGTTTTATATTTGCACCCCGAAACAAAGACAACGAGTC
>NZ_JABRWQ010000019.1 GCF_013249065.1 Winogradskyella litoriviva | reverse complement strand
TTAACACTGTGTATAACTAATTGCTTTATTGAGCTTACGTACGAAAATCCTCTCGGATTTTCTATGTCGTGAATTATTGCTAACTTAGTTGCTTAAACCACGCAACTAAGTAATACACGCACACGTTGTAGGTAATATCCGAAAAGACTTATGGAATTTGAACCAGAATATTTTAGTGGAATTTTAAAAGTTCTGATATTGACAATGCTAGTTTCTATTGTTCCGATTTATTTTACTGAAAATTGGACTTTAATTTTGGGAGTATCACTAATTGGCTTTTTAGCAATTATATTATTGAATAATAAAAAGTGGATTAAGAAAGTAACGCTGGATTTTGAGAATAAAGTAATCTGCATAAAATATCCTCTGAATTTGATTGGAGCGAATAAAACTCAAATTGAATTTAAGGAAATTGAAAAAGTAACTTATTATGAATATATGAGTCGGACACCAGCTCATTATAAAATTGAATACAATGCGGGAAAACTGAGATTTAATTGTGGTGGAAATGAATCTGAAAAAATAAGTTCTAATCTTAAAACTTATGGAATTGAAACAAATTTTTATAACAAGAAAAAAGAAGTTGGATATAGATAAAATACTACCTACAACAATGTATAACCGCAATTACGGCGGATTCGACTACGTCCGAATCCACTCGGAATTGCCAACGTCAGTGCTAAACCGAAAATTAACGCATGTTAACCCGTAACTGACGGTTATACGAGACCGTTGTAAGCAATCTGAGAAAACGCGTTACTCAACCAAAAACATAGTTCACTCATTATGACTTTTACAGAAAAATTAGATAGATTAATTTTGAGAAACTAAAGAACTAAAAATGAAATTTTCGATTACACTTTCACTTATTCTCTTTTCTCTTCTCACTTTTGGACAAGACCTGACCGAAATAAAATTGTCATTGGAAAAACTAAAGATTGACGAAAATGGCTCGTACGAATCTGATAAATGGTATTATAATCCTGAAAAAGCTGACATTAAAGAAATAAAAAAAGAAACGCTGAATAAAGTAATGCCTGAATATGATTTTTACAGCGTGTATTTAGAAGGTTATTATGGTTGGCACAAGAAACATTCCAGATGCTTAGTCTTATTGAATTCTGATAGCGGGAAATTAGTGATAATTGACCCAATTTGGTACGATGAAATAAGTCCTGTACTGATTAAAATGATTATTGGTTATGAATTCGAAAATAAAAAGGAACTACAATTATTTACTTTTGAACTACAAGAAGTTTTGCTTACTGGTTCAATCAATCTTGATTTTAACAACACAATATTCACAGAAAATAATATAACTTTTAACTTAATCGAAACGCACAAAGAAGAAGGAAATGTTTGGAGAAAGATTGAAATTGGAATTAATAAAAATACGATTGAATCTCTAACTTCAACAAATCCGATAACTGAAGAAAAGCGAATAATAAATAAATAAAAACTGCTTACAACACCGTGTATAATTAATTGCTTGGTCACTGCCGACTTACGAACATTCCTGCGGAATATTCTATCTGTGATTTATTTGCTAATTTAGTTGCTTAACCACGCAACTAACCATACACAACAACGTTGTGGGTAATGCAAAAAAAATCACGTAAACCAATGAAATTAGACTTTCAATTGAACATTTCGCCAACTCAATCTGACTTGAAAAAAGTTGAAAAATGGTTAATTGAAGAAGATAAAACTTCTGGAAACGGATTTTATTGCAATTGGGCAATTATAGAAAAAGCATTTATAAAAAAGGAATTTATAACTTTAAATCACAATGATTTACCAATCGGATTTTTAGTTTGGAGCGAAAGAGAGATTTATGCCGAAATTGATATTATGGAAATCAAACCTGAAAATCGAAATAGCGGAATTGGAAAATATTTCTTTAACCAAATCGCTGAATTTTTTAAAGAAAAAGGATTTTTAGCTCTTAAATTGTTTTGCTCGCCAATTGAGTCAGAAAGATTTTGGAAAAAAATGGATTTTATCAAATTTCCTGATAGAGGATATTCGGAATCTGAATTGACTTACTATAAACCATTAATTGAAATTAAACAAACAACAAAAAACAATTCAGATAACAAAATCGAATTATGGAACGTTGAACCTTATCAAATAAAAAATCACAAACCAAAATGGACTTGGGAAATTAATACAAATTCAGACAAGTTATTATTGCCAATAATTCAACCTTGTAACTGCAATTGGAATTTACGATTGACAAAAAATGGAAAACAAATAAAAGAAGATAAAGTAAAATACTTTTCAAAAAAAAATAGAATAGAATACAGTCCATTTTTATTAATAACAGAACTGAATGAATAAAAGAATATTAGGATTTATATTAATTATCATTGGATTTGGTTTGGATATTTTTGCTTGGTCAACTAAAATTGGACATCCAATTAGTACAATTTGCTTATTATTAGGAATTGGACTAATAGTTGGTGGAATCATAATGACATTAATGAAACCGAAAAGGAAAAGCACGTACCCACAACACCGTGTATAATTAATTGCTGGTTTTAGCCAATTTACGAAAGTCCTCTCGGACTTTCTATCTGTGTTTTATTTGCTAACTTTAGTGCTTAAAACACGCAACTAATCATACACAACAACGTTGTAGCACATTTGAGAAAACCTATGAATAAGATTTTGACTTTGCCAGTTTTAATAATCCTTTCGTTTCTGACTTTAGGAAATTCGACTGAATTAAAAACTCTGAATGAAACTGAATACGAGAAAAACTTAAATACTGCTTCTGAATTATATTTAGAAAAAAAGAAAATTCCTGAATCTATTTTAATAAAATTAGTACCTGAAAACTATACTGAATTCGGAATATATTATGGGACAACTGGACCTGACCACAAAATGGGAAAAACGGACTTTTTCTATGACACTACTCGACTGATTTTTGAACAAGCGACTTCTGAAAAAAATTCTGAATTTTACTTGCCGAGTTTAAATCTTGCGAGTTTTGCAGATGGAGAATACGCAGATGTATTTATTGAGTATTTGGAATTAATAATAAATACGGACAAAGAAAAGTTTTGCGAATCATTAAGTGGAATAAAATATAAAAATCGTAATCCGATTAAATATTATTCTGAGTTAAATAAATGTGAATAAAAACGTGCTACAACACCGTGTATAATTAATTGCTTTGGTCGTTGCTTATTTGGAAAATTCCTTCGGAATTTTCTCGCGTTCGTTTTTGTTTACTAAATTAGTTGCTCAAACACGCAACTAACCATACACAAAACCGTTAGCTGTAATAACTCAGCGCAGTTTCTAAACTTGAATTTGAAGCGCATATCTAAAACGTTTTAAGCCGAACTGAACGCAAAAACTCACTCGAATTCTGAATTTTAAAACGTTGGAACTTGATAC
>NZ_JABRWQ010000018.1 GCF_013249065.1 Winogradskyella litoriviva | reverse complement strand
ATTCAAAATAAGAGAAGTCTACGTTATATTGTCTTCCGTCAAGAATATCTAATTCTATTTCTGTTAAGTCCCATTCTTGCGTATAGTTATAATTATCAGCACAGTCTATTAAAGATTTTCCAAATTTAACTTCAGGAAGTGCTAAAGTGCTCACTCTAATTGGTTTTATTTCAAAACAACCGGAAACCGCGTTTTCAATGCGAGTATATAGTATTTGAGGGTTGTTTGTAGCTGTGAAATTTACTGGCAATGGGTTGGCATTAGCCTCTGCACTAACCTCTGAAAGGTGAAACGTAATGTTTAGGTCAGTTGGGCTGTTTTCACTTATTTCTATAATTTTTTCATTTAAATCTGTAGTTGCTAAACCTGTGTTATTTATATCACACTCTAAAACGTCTGTTGGATTATTATAAATAGGAGCTTGACGAATTTCAATCTGCATTGGAGCTACTTTAAAGCATCCAGCGTTATCTGCATTCTCCAGGCGAACAAAAATTGTTTGTGGATTTGATGAAGGAAGGTAACCTATTGTTTTATCGATAGGATCGATATTGTTTATGGCATTTTCTTCAGATTCAAAATAGAGTACTTGCATGTTGGTCTGGTTCCTAATAACCTGAATATCTTTATCTATAAAGAAGAATTCTGAAGGTTGGTTTGGGTCTATCACACAATTAATGAAATCTGGAATAGGAATTAATTGTGGATTGGCATAAACTAATATATCGTAAGGAATAATGGAGAAACATTCTGAATTAGAATCCTCTGCTCTAATGTAAAGAGTAGTTGTTGAGGTTGTATAATTAATTAAATTATCAATTTTAGATTCATCTTCTATAGCACTGTCATAGCTTTCAAAAAAAGTAAAAGTTAGATTACTTAAGTTGTTAGATAAAATAGGAATTACATCTTCTAAATTTACAGTAGTTATTAAATCTTGGTCATCATCGCAGATAATTAAGGGTTCAGGATTGTTTATTTCTATGACGTTTGTAATATTTACTTGTAGAGTTGTAATATTATAACATCCAGTAAATATATTAGTCATTCTAACATAAAAAACATGTTGATTTTCGATTATTTCGTAATTATCTGTAATTTCATTTTCTTGGTTTTCAGCATCGTCAAAATTGTTGAAAAACTCCACAGGTCCTGTAATTTCTAATTCTTGTAGAAAGGAATCTTTAAGAGGAGGTATAGTAATCATAGTTGTATTACTTTCAATACCTGGACTTCCGCAGTAATCAATTGTTTGAGGTTGAATGTTTAAACCATTACTTAAATTTAATGTTATTTTAGAGCTATGTGTGCAACCTTCATAAGACGATGCAATATATAGACTTTGGTTATCTTCTAGAGTGAAAATAGAATTTTCATCTAAAGGATTTACTTGAAGATTTCTGTCCTCTTCCGTAGCATAAATTGAAAGGTCAATTTCAAAACCATCTTTAAGTTCTAAAATCAATTCGGATAGGTCCATATCATATATGCCATCGTTAGAATTGTCATCACATCGTTCAATTATTTTTTCTTTTTCTAGAAGATTAAATAATAGGTTTTTATGAATCTCAATGGTCATGTAAGTTGGGCAGTTTTCTTCTACAAACCTTATAGAAATAGCTATTTCTGTGCTGTTATTAGTAGTAGTAATCGTTGGAGGAATACCAGCTATCAACATTTCTAAATTTGCAGTTACCTCTGGAAATTCTGCTTCGAGCTCATCAAAAAGATCAAAGATGTTATAGGTAACAGGTAAGTTGTTATAGTTATATGTTATTCCATTTATAGTTTCTGATAAATTTGGACTTAAGCAATCGTTGATAATATATCTACCAATGTCTGGTTGAGGCAAATAATTTAAATGAATTGGTACAATAGAAGCACAAGGATTTAAGATACTTTGAACTCTAGCATACATTGTTGACGGTTCGTTTTCAAAATTTGGAAATTCACTGAGTTCATTTTCTAAATTAATGGCGTCATTTTCCGTAAGATAATAAGAAACAGTAGTGTAAAACTCAAAATTAGAAACTGCAAAATTTATATAGAAAAAACTGGCTAATCCGATGTCTGCAACTGCGTAATTACAAATATCTAATGTTAATTCGTAGGTGTTGGGTGCATTGTATACTGAAATATTAAAGCTACCGAGTTGCAAACAATCACCAGTTAAACTCTCTATTCTCACAAATATAGTATGTGTGACGTCTGTGTTTTGAAAAAGACCAGTTATAGGATTGGTATTAGCTTGTGCATCTTCAATACTTAAGTGATAAGATAATGTATAGTCGTTTGATGGCAATGCTGCATATATTTCATCATCTTTTAATAATGAAAAATCAAAGTCATAAAGACCATCACCAGGAGCAACATCGCAAATAGTTATATCTTCAATTGGAGCTGCATCTTGATACGGTGTAATTTCAATTTCTATGGAATCATTTAAAATACAATTGTCATTTGTAGAAGGAATTAAAACTTCAACATCATAGGTTCCAGATTCATTGACTTCTAAAGTTGAATTAGTTTCACCTAAAATTACATTACCATTTAAAAACCAAGTATAAGTAGCTGCTGTGTTGTTTATGTCTGCATTTAATGTTAGGTCACTGCCGCAAATACTTTGGTCAGGACCTAAATCAATAGCATTGCCAAAGCTCTCAGAATCAATAAAAACTGCAGAATCAAAACGTTGGTCAATATGGTCAGCTATTATCAATTTTATATGGTAGAGCGTATTAGGAATAATATCTGCTCTTGCTGTTAAAATTTCAGTACGACCATTGTAATTAGTATCTCCAATATTATAGTCATCAAAATAATCGTCGTTTTGGGATTCGCAAAATCCATTAATATTTGGGTGGATTGTATTTGTGCTTATTTCTATGGCTGTATCTGCAATCGTTGCAATATTTATATATGGATCTGAAGTGCCAGCTCGTTTTATTAGGATTGCAAAAACATCTTTAAAATTACATGGGTATTCTTGCTGGTACTCATCTGAAGCGAATATATATTTAAAGGATAAAAAATTATTTACAGACTCAAAATCAAATTCTATAGACGTTGCATTTAAAGTTTGAGTAATACCAGTAATGGTTTCAAGATCTGGGTCAGTTGCCCAATCAATATTTCCTTCACTTAAGTCTGTAGCTATTAGGTTATTTCCGGCAGCCGCAACACTACCTGTTGATAATACTAATCCATTTTGAAACGGAAAATTTGAAGTTTCATTATTAAAAGTACCATAGCTAATAATATTATTTACACTTCCATTAATTGATGAAGAAACATTACTTGCGCTTGCACAACTACTTCCAACTAAATTTTGAATAAGTGTATTAGGTTGTTGAGTGTTATCCGTAGAAATTTGTTGCGCATATATACAAAATACATGCGTGAAAAGGAATAGAAATAAGCAGATGCTTTTCTTTTTCATTTCAACTTTTAAATTAGAAAATAGCAATAACAGAAAACGAAGTTTTCTTTTTTTAATAAAAGTAATAAAAAATAAAGTAGAACATAAGGCAATCAGGTTAACTTCTTATTTGACAGGTTATAATGTTTATTATTTTAACGTTTTAAGGAGAAGTGTCCTAAAACCTCAAAAGTTTTACCATTTTGTACAATTGTAGCAACAAACCAATAATCACTGGCAGGCATATTATTACCATTATAGGTGCCGTCCCAACCTAAACTATCGTGATTTAATTGTTTAATTAGTTTGCCTTTACGGTCAAAAATATTGACAA
>NZ_JABRWQ010000017.1 GCF_013249065.1 Winogradskyella litoriviva | reverse complement strand
AACACTGTGTATAATTAATTGCTTTTTAAGTGCTTACTCGCGAAAATTCCTGCGGAATTTTCTCTGGTTCGTAAAAGTTTGCTAAATTAGTTGCTAAACCACGCAACTAACCATACACAAACACGTTATGTGCAAGCGAAAAAAAAGAAATTGTAACAATAACCCAATTTTTTAATCTTTAGAAGAAACCATAAGAACAAATGAGAAAATTAGCTTTAATACTAATCATAGTAATTTCTTTTTCATCGTGTAATAAAAATAAAAAAAACACCGACAATCCAATAAGTAAAAACCAAATTGTAATGGATTCTTTAACAGCTGAATTGGATTCTATTCAAAAAAATGGACAAATAAATGGATTTGCAGTTGCAATGGTCGACCAAAACGGAGCGCTCTATGAAAAAGGCTTTGGATTAGCTAATATTGAGACAAAAGAGAAGTATACAGAAAATACAATACAGCACATTGCTTCGGTTTCTAAAACGTTAATTGGTATAGCCTTAATGAAAGCTAAAGAAATGGGGAAATTAAATTTAGATGACCCGATTCAAGACTATTTGCCTTTTAAGGTAATAAACCCAAATTATCCTAATGAAACAATTACTATAAGACAATTAGCTACTCATACTTCTGGTATTAATGATACTGACGAACAATATATGGAAAGAGCTTGGATTCTTACAAAAGACCAAGACTTAACAAAAGTAAGCACAGATTATCCAGCTCAAAGATTAAATCCATATGAACTAAATATACCAATGGAAAAATATTTAAAAGGGTATTTGGAAATAAATGGGGCATATTACCAAGATGACAATTACATAAAATTCAAACCAGGAGAGCGATATAACTATTCAAACATAGGTGCTACTTTATGTGCATTAGTCATCGAAAAAGCAACAGGTCAAGCGTTTGATTCATTTACTGAAGAACACATCTTAAAACCATTGAGTATGAATTCATCTGGTTGGTCATTAGAAGATGTGGATATAAAAAAGCATTCAAGATTATACAGAAACGATAACTCTCTTTTACCTTTCTACACCGCTATAACGTATCCCGATGGAATGTTAATTTCATCAAGTAGTGATATGGCAAAGTATCTAGTTGAATTGATTAAAGGTTATTCGGGAGAAGGTACATTACTTTCAAAAGAAAGCTATAAAGAACTTTTTACAGAACAACTTAGTGATAACAATTTTGCAGAAGGTGAACGTAACGCAGATCATCCTTATGATGGAGACTATAATCCTGCAATATTTATAGGATATAGCGCATTCGGTTTTGTTGGTCATTCAGGTGGTGACGCTGGAGTTGCTACTTGGATGTATTTTGACAAAGAAAAAAAGACTGGAAGATACATTGTAATTAACTGTGATATGGGAAATGACGAAAGAGCTAGAGAATTAGAATATTACGCAGTTTGGGATAAAATGAATGAATATTTTGATAAACTGAACGTAGAAAAGCCAGCACATAACAACGTGTATAATTAATTGCTTTGGCAAGTGCTTATTTGGAAAATTCCTTCGGAATTTTCTCGCGTTCGTTTTTGTTTACTAAATTAGTTGCTTAACCACGCAACTAACCATACACAAAACCGTTGTGCTTCATTATCAGAAACCGCTAACCAATGATAAAATTCTTTAGAAAAATTAGACAGAACTTACTCTCTGAAAACAAATTCAGCAAGTACTTGATTTATGCTATTGGCGAAATTTTTCTTGTTGTTGTTGGAATTTTAATAGCGTTATCAATTAATAATTGGAATGAAAGCAAAAAATTGAATAAGGAGATTGTTAGTCTATCTAAATCAATAATTAACGAATTAGGGAATGATATTGCTGCCTTTGATAGAGCTATAATTTTAAATGATTCAGTATTGAATACTTCCGCTGTTATTTTTGATAGCATTTCTCAAACTAAATCTGGTAACATCAGAAAATTATTGCTTTTAAACAGTAGATATTGGGATTTTCGCCCGAATAATGCAGTCTATAAATCATCCGTTTCAAGTGGATTTTTAACTAATTATGATGATTCTTTAGAAATTAAAATCATTAATTACTATGAAAAGCAATATACAGTGCTAAAAATTGCGGCTCTTGAACAAACTAAATATACACATAAAGTGAGTGATTTACTAATTAATGAATTTCCAAATTTAACACTTTCAGAGGAAGTATATAATATGCGAGCTTTGGAAATAATAGGCAAAGACCATGTGTTTAATTCCATCTTTGCAAGTAATTTTATAACAAGTCGTTTACAGCAAACAATGAAGGAAACACAAGAACAAGCAGAACAATTAATTGCATCCCTAGAACTATTAATAGAATAACGAAGCACAACAACGTGTATAATTAATTGCTTGGTTCTAGACTACTTGCGAAAATTCCTGCGGAATTTTCACGGGTTCGTAAATGTTTGCTAACTTAGTTGCCAAACCACGCAACTAACCATACACAAACACGTTGGCAATAATATAACAGAACGCAACGAAAAACTGTCTAAATCGAATAAAAGTGGAATTTTCACTTACCTTTTATGGAGTGCTGTTGGAGTTATTGGTAGAATTAATTACTATTATAAATCGAATTATTTAATTTGCAGAATAATTAATGTTTTAATCGGAATTATATAAGCTCAAAAATGAATAAAATACACTTTGACAATAATAAAAATTGGATATGGATAGCGATTTTAATCCTTTCTGGTATTTTTATTGTATGTGGAGGTTTTGAACTTTTTGAAAACCCAAATACGAATAGAATATTAACTATAACAAGTTTTTGTTTACAAATAATTTACTTAACTAAAATGTTTTGGTTTAAAAATTATGTTCAATATAACAAAAAGGGAATAATAACGATTAAGGTAAACTCTGCAATTGGAAAAACATTTATGTATAAGGATATCAAAAACTCGCAATTAGATGGTAAACAACTGTTGATTAAAAAAAATAATGGAACTACTATTAAATTCAATTTGGATGGAATTACCGAATCGGATGTTAAAAAACTTTATACAATGGTAAATAAAAATACTATCGCCAACACCGTGTATAATTAATTGCTGTTTTCTTCTCTACTTGCGAATATTCCTTCGGAATATTCACAGGTTCGTGAAAGTTTGCTAAATTAGTTGCTTAACCACGCAACTAACCATACACAAACACGTTGTGCAACATATCACCAAAACCGAAAGTTAATGACAAACCGAATTTTAACAGCTCTAACAATTAGAATTGCTGGAATATTTTTATTCACGAAAATCTTTGACCATTTTGGTTCTTATTTCCTTTCAATTTATGGAGCTGCGATTATGGCTCAATTTGATAAATTACTCAACGAACCGATTGATAAATTCTATTTCACAGGAACATTTTTGATAATAGCAAACATTGTTGTTTCACTTTTTCTTTTCATAAAAGCGGAATGGATTTCCAAAAAACTAATCAAATCGGAAAAAGAAATAAAAACGGAACTGAACGCTGAATCACTGACAAAAGTGATTTTATTGACAGTTGGAATTATTTGGTTGGCGAAATTGATTTATCTTATTCCTGATTTGATTGATTACTCTGTTATATTTATTTCCAAGTTGAATGGTAACGAAGAAATAGAATTACCTGATTTTGGATTTCCGAACTATATTCTAAAAACAATTTTGACATTAATTATAATATTTCGAATTCAAAAAATATCGAATTGGATTATAAAGAAAATATAAAATACGTCGCACAACACTGTGTATATTTAATTGCTGTTTTCTTCTCTACTTGCGAATATTCCTTCGGAATATTCACGGGTTCGTAAAAGTTTACTAAATTAGTTGCTTAACCACGCAACTAACCATACACAAACACGTTGGCAACAATTTGACGCAACCAAATCGCGAATTTAACATCTATAGATTATAAGCTTAATTTTATAAAAAATGAAAACTCAAATTTTATTATTAATTA
>NZ_JABRWQ010000016.1 GCF_013249065.1 Winogradskyella litoriviva | reverse complement strand
GTTTGTCAGTCCAGGGTTTTAAAATTCAGATTTCGAGTGAGAGATTAAGAGAATATTCCACTTAAAATTTTGGGTTTTGATTGCGAAATATTCGTGCTTTTGTTGCGCTGCGTTATTACAGCCAACGGTTTTGTGTATGGTTTCGTTGCGTGTTGCAACTACTAATTTAGTAAATAAAAACTGACCAACAGAACCGAGTCCGAGATTTTTCCAAAGGAAAAATCGGAAGCAATGAAATATACACGTTGTTACCTTTAGTTGCGACACGTTTGAGTGTTACGTTCAGCTAATAATTCCGATAATTTTTTTTCAGATTCTGACTTTTTTAGAAAACGCTAACTTAAAAATCAAAAAAAAAAATCGCGAAGAAAAAACCAGGCTTTTTTCCATTTAGATTACGATTCCGCAAACTGGCTAAATTCCGTTAGAGTGAGATTCCGATTTAGTGGCTCAATTCAGATAAACTGGCTCAAATTCCACGTATCTTGCTCAATTCCACGCACTGTTTGGTTCAAATTTATAGTAGAGAAGGAGAGTGGATTACGTTTCATTTAATTCCGCAGAAACTTGGCTTGCCATTTTTCGGAGTAATTAAAGGTAACGTGTGCGTGTATTACTTAGTTGCGTGGTTTAAGAAACTAAGATAGTAAATAAAACACGAACGCGAGAAAATTCCATCGGAATTTTCGTACGTAATCTCAATACAGCAATTAGTTATACACATTGTTAGCTTTAAGTGCTTTATAAATTCTATTTTTTCGTTCAGATTTTAATTCCGGTTCCTATAATTTCCGCTTTTTATTCATTTCGTAAACGCGCTCAAATTCCAATTATTTTTAATTCAGGTCTGAGTAAGTAATTCAGACGTTGTTTTGCAAGTTCAGATTTCGCAAACAAGCTAAAAAGTCAGGCGTAATTCTATTCAGAGTTTGAGTAAGAAATTCCGATGTTGTTTTTCATTCCACGTTTGAGTGATAATTCCAAAATTTTTGAAATTCCGCACACAGTTTTTCTGATTTATCTACCTTAAAATTCTAAAAAAAAATCGAAAAAATAAACCAGGCTTTTTTCAAATCATAAACTTGCTCTAGCATTAGAGCTAACGGTTTTGTATAAGATTAGTTGCGGTTTTGTGTGCGAGGAATTTCCGAAGGAAATTCAGACGTAACAAAATTGCAACGACCTTTGATTAAGCCTAAAATAGCAATTAATTTTATACGTTGTTACCTACAGTTTTTTATTCCGTTTAAAATCAGTTGTTATTCCGCTTAATATTTTAGGATTAGCTTTTAATAATTCAGCACATTCAGTTATATAAATTTCAACAAAGTCTCGTCCATTTTCCGTCATCATTTTTAATCCGCCAGTTTCATCTAGATTATGAATCCAATAAAAATTCGTTGGATAGATTTGGTGATTAAATTCAATCGGTTCCGAATGATTTATAATTCCGATTATTGGTGCGCTTGAGTCAAATTTAAAAATCAGAGATGAGAATTCAATATCAGCTTTTTGAGTTGATATATAATATTCATCTTTAATCCACTTTTTTTTGAATTTCGGAAATCCGAATTCAGATTGCAGGAAAGAGAAATTAGTCAAAATCTCTTTTTCTGATACTTTCCAAGTCGGTTTAAGAATGTCCATTTTTCAAATTGTAGGTAACGTCCACTGTGTATGGCGAAGTGAGGCGCGCCTCACGAGGAGCCATAATTGCGCCTCATTCGCTATACACGCTGATGTGTGTAGTTTCGTGTGGAGCTCACCTAGACTCGACTAAATATATCACAAAATTTTGGGAGGTGCAATTAACAGTGGACGATGTGGTGAAATTAGTAGAAAGGAAGCGTTTGGAAAACGCGATTCTACGTGCCGCAGGCAATTTCACCACATCGTTGTTGTGTATGGTTAGTTGCGTGGCTAAGCAACTAATTTAGCAACGAAATCACAGATAGAATATTCCGCAGGAATGTTCGTAAGTCGGCAGTGAACCAAGCAATTAATTATACACAGTGTTGTAGCCAGTATTTATTTAAATTTCGAGTTTATAATTGAGTTAATCAGTTCTTTTCCAATTGCCTCATCTTTGTAAAGTATATTAATCGTAAATCTTTTATTACCGAACAATTTTCTGAAACTCTTGGTTGTAAGTATTTCTCCATTCGGATAGTTAAAATTAATTTCAAAAGTGTCAAATTCCATTCCGCTTATCATTTGTTTTGATGATAGAGAATCTAATTCCGTATTTGACATTGCCTTTTTTAAAGATTCGTACGTTACAGTATTCAATTCCTTATTGCTCTTTGAATAATTGTTAGTTGTATCGAAAATCTTATAATTCGATTCCAGCGTATGAAATTTTCCGTTTTTGTAGGCGAATAGAGTGTTCTCAATATCATTCTTTTTCACATTTTGGTCTGATACTTTTTCAAAAGTTTCTATTCCGTTAGATTTAACCTTATCCCAATTCTTTTCCGAAACTTCTTTAAAGTTTTTCGGAATATTAATAGTCCATTTAAAATCATCATTTTCAATCGTGATTTCTTTTTCTTTTTGGCAAGAAATCAAGAGTAAAAATCCGATAATTGATATTTGGAAAGTGCGTTTTCTCATATTGGCTACAACGTGTTTGTGTATGGTTAGTTGCGTGGTTAAGCAACTAAGTTAGCAAACAAATCACAGATAGAAAATTCCAGCGGAATTTTCGTAAGTCGGCAGCGAACCAAGCAATTAATTATACACGGTGTTGTACACAGTTATTTTTTTAATATTTCTTCAAATTCGATTGAGTCTACTTTCTTTAAATTCAATTCAAGAATACCATTTGTATTTTTATCTATGGTTAATCTTTTAACATAGAACTCTTTGTTTACTTTACCAAGTACTATTAAAGAGGTGTGATTTTTTATAGGAATATTTGTGAAAATTAAATCATTAGGTTTTCTGTAATCTGATATGAACGAATTTAAATCTTTGTAAATAAGGAAGGTTGACACAAATTCTAAATTATTTTTATTTAAATCAAGTTCGTAAGAAACATTAGCGTCAGGCATTAAAATCTTATCAACGTTTATCCATCCAAATTCGTCAATTAGTACATCAGGATATTTCCACCAATTATTAACCGCTAATTCATCATTAATTTCCGAAATATCACTTTCTATTTGTAATTCTAAATTTTCATTTGTTTTCGAATAATAGTCAAGGGAATCAATAGGTATTATTTTATCTCTATAAGTTAAAACTCCTCCATAGCGTCTTGATAAAATAGTGTCAATTATAGGGAAAGTTATAAATGTGTCTTTATCTTCAATCCATTCAATTTGATTAATTGAATCTAAAACACCATTGAAAATTCTGTCTCCTTTTCTAAATTCTTTCTTGAATTTAATTTTCAGCTTTTTTTTGTCTTTTAGTTTTACTTCTTTGTCTCCAGATTTAAATTTTAAGAATATTACACCATTAGATTCTAAAAGTTCATTTTTATCAGTAATTGTATTTAGGTTACCGGAAATTAATTCTAATCGATTGTAATATTCTTTAAGTTCTAGACTTATTTTATCATTTTCGCTAACATCGAAATCTTCTCGATTGAAGTAGATTTTAGTCCCTTTCTTTCCAATAATTTCTTTGATACTTATTGTGTCTAAATCAAACACTTGTTTTTCTACAATCACAATATTTTCGAATGGATTCGTAGGCTCAAATTCGACAATATCTTTTTTGCAACTAAAAATTGAAATTGATACTAAAAGGTATGTTAGGATGCGGTTTTTCATAATTGTGTACAACGTCCACTGTGTATGGCGAAGTGAGGCGCGCCTCACGAGGAGCCATAATTGCGCCTCATTCGCTATACACGCTGATGTGTGTAGTTTCGTGTGGAGCTCACCTAGACTCGACTAAATATATCACAAAATTTTGGGAGGTGCAATTAACAGTGGACGATGTGGTGAAATTAGTAGAAAGGAAGCGTTTGGAAAACGCGATTCTACGTGCCGCAGGCAATTTCACCACATCGTATTTGTGTATGGTTAGTTGCGTGGTTAAGCAACTAAATTAGCAAACTTTTACGAACCCGAGAAAATTCCGCAGGAATTTTCGCAAGTAAGCACATAAAAAGCAATTAATTATACACGGTGTTGTAGCTAGTATTTTATTCCGTTTAGTTTTAAAAGTCGTTTAGCCTCTTTCGCTTCTATATTCTCTTGTTCATTTGACATACTGATTCTACCATTTGTAATTTGATATTCTTCTATGTTGTATGTCATCTTCTCATTTTTGAAATCGTATGATAGTGCTAATATTTTTTTTTGAGAGTCAACGAGAATTACATAGATATCTTCTTCGTTCAAGATTTTATTATCCCAATTTCCAAAGAGCAGATGTTTTTGATAGAATCCAATAGATTCGAAATTATTATTCCGCCATTTTTGGTGTATACTAGAATTACCATTGAGATTGCTCATATCAGAGGTAATAGGTTTGAGGTTTAGCTCAATTCTTATATCATTGAATTGCTCACCAAAAAAAGTAGGACGAAAGTATTTGAATATTTCAAATATTGAATATCCAATTATTAGAATTAATGATAAAGTAATGAGTTTTTTCATATTAGCTACAACGTTGTTGTGTATGGTTAGTTGCGCGGTTAAGCAACTAATTTAGTAAACTTTTACGAACCCGTGAATATTCCGCAGGAATATTCGCAAGTAGAGAAGAATACAGCAATTAATTATACACGGTGT
>NZ_JABRWQ010000015.1 GCF_013249065.1 Winogradskyella litoriviva | reverse complement strand
AAAAAAACGCATTCATATGTATGTGGTTTCAAGGGTATTAAAAAAAAGGCAGAAATAAAATTAAAAAAGTAGTTGTGGGATTAAAAAAGGGTTTTATATTTGCACCCCGAAACAAAGACAACGAGTCAAGTTTCAGAAGTTCATTATCATTATAATTTAGGTTTGAAAAAATAAATAAATTTTTTTGAAATTAAATTTGTGAGAATAAAAAAAGGGTTTTATATTTGCACCCGCTTAACGAGGAAACGAGTTTAGGTAAAGAAAAAAAGTTCATTAACATATTGAATTGACAGCGTAAATTTTAATTGGAAACGGTTAAAATAAAACAAGAGAATAAATCATTTAGAGTACTAGAATAATTCCTATTAGTTGTTAAAGAGATAGTCGTAAGACTTAAAATTTAACGATGAAGAGTTTGATCCTGGCTCAGGATGAACGCTAGCGGCAGGCCTAACACATGCAAGTCGAACGGTAACAGGGAAGAGCTTGCTCTTTTGCTGACGAGTGGCGCACGGGTGCGTAACGCGTATATAATCTACCTTTTACAGGGGGATAGCCTTTAGAAATGAAGATTAATACCCCATAGTAAGTTGTTTTGGCATCGAAATAACTTTAAAGCTTCGGCGGTAAAAGATGAATATGCGTTCTATTAGCTAGATGGTGTGGTAACGGCACACCATGGCGACGATAGATAGGGGCCCTGAGAGGGGGATCCCCCACACTGGTACTGAGACACGGACCAGACTCCTACGGGAGGCAGCAGTGAGGAATATTGGACAATGGGCGAGAGCCTGATCCAGCCATGCCGCGTGCAGGAAGACTGCCCTATGGGTTGTAAACTGCTTTTATACGGGAAGAACCCCATCTACGTGTAGATGGCTGACGGTACCGTAAGAATAAGGATCGGCTAACTCCGTGCCAGCAGCCGCGGTAATACGGAGGATCCAAGCGTTATCCGGAATCATTGGGTTTAAAGGGTCCGTAGGTGGATAATTAAGTCAGGGGTGAAAGTCTGCAGCTCAACTGTAGAATTGCCTTTGATACTGGTTATCTTGAATTATTGTGAAGTGGTTAGAATATGTAGTGTAGCGGTGAAATGCATAGATATTACATAGAATACCAATTGCGAAGGCAGATCACTAACAATATATTGACACTGATGGACGAAAGCGTGGGGAGCGAACAGGATTAGATACCCTGGTAGTCCACGCCGTAAACGATGGTCACTAGCTGTTCGGACTTCGGTCTGAGTGGCTAAGCGAAAGTGATAAGTGACCCACCTGGGGAGTACGTTCGCAAGAATGAAACTCAAAGGAATTGACGGGGGCCCGCACAAGCGGTGGAGCATGTGGTTTAATTCGATGATACGCGAGGAACCTTACCAGGGCTTAAATGTAAGTTGCATTAGTTAGAGATAGCTATTTCTTCGGACTACTTACAAGGTGCTGCATGGTTGTCGTCAGCTCGTGCCGTGAGGTGTCAGGTTAAGTCCTATAACGAGCGCAACCCCTGTTGTTAGTTGCCAGCATGTAAAGATGGGAACTCTAACAAGACTGCCGGTGCAAACCGTGAGGAAGGTGGGGATGACGTCAAATCATCACGGCCCTTACGTCCTGGGCTACACACGTGCTACAATGGTAGGGACAGAGAGCAGCCACTTCGCGAGAAGGAGCGAATCTATAAACCCTATCACAGTTCGGATCGGAGTCTGCAACTCGACTCCGTGAAGCTGGAATCGCTAGTAATCGCATATCAGCCATGATGCGGTGAATACGTTCCCGGGCCTTGTACACACCGCCCGTCAAGCCATGGAAGCTGGGAGTGCCTGAAGTCCGTCACCGTAAGGAGCGGCCTAGGGTAAAATCGGTAACTAGGGCTAAGTCGTAACAAGGTAGCCGTACCGGAAGGTGCGGCTGGAACACCTCCTTTCTAGAGAAAGACGACTAATAAGGAAAGTTCTATAATAAAGGAAATAATTAATTTATTCTCTTGCTGTTAATTTAATTTTATAATAATTAAGTAGAGTCTCATAGCTCAGCTGGTTAGAGCGCTACACTGATAATGTAGAGGTCGGCAGTTCGAGTCTGCCTGAGACTACTAATTAAAGGAAATTCTGGAAGATGAGTATCCCAAGTTGACGTATAAGTCATCATTTAACTGATAACTGTTAACTGATAACTGACTACTTAATAAATGGGGGATTAGCTCAGCTGGCTAGAGCGCCTGCCTTGCACGCAGGAGGTCATCGGTTCGACTCCGATATTCTCCACAAAATTTCTTGTTGAGGCAAGAAATAGAAAGTTCATTGACATATTGAAAAAGATACATGAAATAATATAGAGAGATTTATCTCTTTATGAAATAATAGTGATTAATTAGGGTTTACGAGCTTATTAATTAATCACAAAGTTTAATTTTTAGCTTTAGGGTTAAAAATTAAATAGTAACTCATTAAAAAGACAAAAGTACAATAAGCTAAATAAGAGCGTATGGGGAATGCCTAGGCTCTCAGAGGCGATGAAGGACGTGATAAGCTGCGAAAAGCTACGGGGATTGGCACATACAAATTGATCCGTAGATATCCGAATGGGGCAACCCAGCATGTTGAAGACATGTTATCCGCAAGGAGGCAAACCCGGAGAACTGAAACATCTAAGTACCCGGAGGAGAAGAAAACAAAAGTGATTCCGATAGTAGCGGCGAGCGAAATTGGATTAGCCCAAACCAGTATTGTTACGGCAATGCTGGGGTTGTAGGACCACGATATTCGATGCATAATGAATTAGAACAGTTTGGAAAGACTGACCAAAGAGGGTGATAGTCCCGTATAAGTAAAGATTGTTTAGATAGTGGTATCCTGAGTAGTGCGGGGCACGTGAAACCCTGTGTGAATCAGTCGGGACCATCCGATAAGGCTAAATACTCCTGAGAGACCGATAGTGAACTAGTACCGTGAGGGAAAGGTGAAAAGAACCCTGAATAAGGGAGTGAAATAGAACCTGAAACCATACGCTTACAAGCGGTCGGAGCCCTTTAGGGTGACGGCGTGCCTTTTGCATAATGAGCCTACGAGTTACCGTTGCTAGCAAGGTTAAGGACTTCAGGTCCGGATCCGTAGCGAAAGCGAGTCTGAATAGGGCGCTTTAGTTAGTAGTGGTAGACGCGAAACCGTGTGATCTACCCATGGGCAGGGTGAAGCTGTGGTAACACACAGTGGAGGCCCGAACCGGTTGACGTTGAAAAGTCTTCGGATGACCTGTGGGTAGGGGTGAAAGGCCAATCAAACTCGGAAATAGCTCGTACTCCCCGAAATGCATTTAGGTGCAGCGTTGATTTATAGTTTTATAGAGGTAGAGCTACTGATTGGATGCGGGGGCTTCACCGCCTACCAATTCCTGACAAACTCCGAATGCTATAAAATGTTAATCAGCAGTGAGGGCATGGGTGCTAAGGTCCATGTCCGAGAGGGAAAGAACCCAGACCATCAGCTAAGGTCCCCAAATGTATGTTAAGTTGAATAAACGAGGTTGAACTGCTTAGACAGCTAGGATGTTGGCTTGGAAGCAGCCATTCATTTAAAGAGTGCGTAACAGCTCACTAGTCGAGCGGTTCGGCATGGATAATAATCGGGCATAAACATACTACCGAAGCTATGGACTTGTAAAAGTGGTAGGGGAGCATTGTAGTGTCGTCGAAGGTGTACTGCGAGGTATGCTGGAGAAGCTACAAAAGAAAATGTAGGCATAAGTAACGATAATGCGGGCGAGAAACCCGCACACCGAAAGACTAAGGTTTCCTCAGCTATGCTAATCAGCTGAGGGTTAGTCGGGACCTAACGCGAACCCGAAAGGGGTAGTGGATGGACAACAGGTTAATATTCCTGTACCTGCTCACACTAAACGTGACGGAGGCGAAAAGTTAGTGCGTACTGACGGAATAGTACGTTGAAGCGAGTAGTAATACCGCGATAGTACACTGAGACTACGGTCAAGGTGATAATCTAGCAAATCGACTTCCAAGAAAAGCAAGTGAAGCAGCCCGTACCCTAAACCGACACAGGTAGTTGGGATGAGAATTCTAAGGTGCTCGAGAGATTCATGGCTAAGGAACTAGGCAAAATAGACCCGTAACTTCGGGAGAAGGGTCGCCCATCGTAAGATGGGCCGCAGTGAAAAGGTCCAGGCGACTGTTTATCAAAAACACAGGGCTCTGCTAAATCGAAAGATGATGTATAGGGCCTGACACCTGCCCGGTGCTGGAAGGTTAAGTGGAGGGTTTAGAAGTTTACTTCGAAGATCTCAAATGAAGCCCCAGTAAACGGCGGCCGTAACTATAACGGTCCTAAGGTAGCGAAATTCCTTGTCGGGTAAGTTCCGACCTGCACGAATGGTGTAACGATCTGGACACTGTCTCAGCCATGAGCTCGGTGAAATTGTAGTATCGGTGAAGATGCCGATTACCCGCTGTGGGACGAAAAGACCCCGTGCACCTTTACTATAGCTTAGTATTGGTTTTGGATAAGTAATGTGTAGGATAGGTGGGAGACTTTGAAGTGGCGTCGCTAGGCGTTGTGGAGTCATTGTTGAAATACCACCCTTTGCTTATCTAGAGTCTAACTTTCAATGAAAGGACAGTGCTTGGTGGGTAGTTTGACTGGGGTGGTCGCCTCCAAAAGAGTAACGGAGGCTTCTAAAGGTTCCCTCAGCACGCTTGGTAACCGTGCGTAGAGTGCAATGGCATAAGGGAGCTTGACTGAGAGACATACAGGTCGATCAGGTACGAAAGTAGAGCATAGTGATCCGGTGGTTCCGTATGGAAGGGCCATCGCTCAAAGGATAAAAGGTACGCCGGGGATAACAGGCTGATCTCCCCCAAGAGCTCATATCGACGGGGGGGTTTGGCACCTCGATGTCGGCTCGTCACATCCTGGGGCTGGAGAAGGTCCCAAGGGTTGGGCTGTTCGCCCATTAAAGTGGCACGCGAGCTGGGTTCAGAACGTCGTGAGACAGTTCGGTCTCTATCTACAGTGGGCGTTAGAAATTTGAGTGGATCTGACTCTAGTACGAGAGGACCGAGTTGGACGAACCTCTGGTGTACCTGTTGTTCCGCCAGGAGCATTGCAGGGTAGCTACGTTCGGAAGGGATAAGCGCTGAAAGCATATAAGCGCGAAACCCACCACAAGATGAGATTTCTTTAAAGGGTCGTGGAAGATTACCACGTTGATAGGCTATAGGTGTAAAGGCAGTAATGTCATAGCCGAGTAGTACTAATAACCCATAGGCTTATTGTACGCCTGTTTTTTTATAAAGTTTACAATCTATTATATAAGTTATTCATGTGATTTTTTCAATATGTCAACAATATTAGTGTTGATTATTTATAACAACCAAAATTTAAGGTGGTTATAGCGACGGGGCTCACCTCTTACCATTCCGAACAGAGTAGTTAAGCCCGTTTGCGCCGATGGTACTGCTTAACTGTGGAAGAGTAGGTCACCGCCTTTTTTTACCGAATTAATCGGTATTGTAAAACCCTTACTATATTATTTAGTAAGGGTTTTTGTGTTTTATA
>NZ_JABRWQ010000014.1 GCF_013249065.1 Winogradskyella litoriviva | reverse complement strand
AATGTGTATAACTAATTGCTGTATTCTTCTCTACTTGCGAATATTCCTGCGGAATATTCACAGGTTCGTGATTTGTTTGCTATCTTAGTTGCTTAAACCACGCAACTAAGCCATACACGCACACGTTGGCTTCAATAACTCAGCGCATCCAAAATTGGAATTTTAAGCTATTAAAATCTTAACCTAAAGCCGAACAGTTCGCAAAAAACTCACTCGAATTCTGAATTACAAAACGCAGGAATTTATCACTCTACTCTGGAATCTTGCTCAGCCGGAATTATTACTCAACTGGAATTCTTACTCGAATTCTGACTTCCACTCTTTCGGAATTCTCACTCAAAATCTGAATTTGAATTTGAACTCTAATTAAGCTAAAAAGCTCAACTTTGCGCGAATTTCAACTCATTCGTAATATAATCTTGAATTTAAATACAAACAATTACTAAAGCCAACAATGTGTATAACTAATTGCTGTATTCTTCTCTACTTGCGAATATTCCTGCGGAATATTCACGGGTTCGTAAATGTTTGCTATCTTAGTTGCTTAACCACGCAACTAAGTAATACACGCACACGTTGTGCTTAATGCTGACTGAACCGAATAAATGTCAAATATCTAATTGAATTTTAAATAATGTATTGCTTCGAATGTGGTTTTAAATTAATCGAGAACAGCAAGTTTTGTTCAGAATGCGGAACAAAACAACCTATTAAAGAATCTGAAAAAATTGACGAAAATGATTTAGTAACTAAAAATGATTTGAAGTACTATAATGGAGAATTATTTACTGGAGAAAGTTTCGGAGAATGGGATTTTTTAGAGGAAACTGATGAAGATTCAGGCGAAAAATATGAAGAAGGATATTTTAAAACGGTTAATAGAAAAAGGAAAGCAAATTATCTAAATGGAAAACTTCACGGACTTTGGGAAGTTATGACCGAAAATGAAAGCGGAAAATTTGTAATTACTCATAAAAAAGAATATTCGAACGGATTAATATTACGAGATACTGAATACAATCTTGATGGTACTTTTAAAATAAATGCCATATATGAAAATGGTAGCACAAAATTAATTGAGTCTTATTTAGCAGGTAATCTTTGGTTAAGAACAGAATACAATGGAAACAAAATCCATAAAGAAGAATACTATCATAAAATTGGTCAATTGAGTGTAAAAAAAACAGTTATACTAAACAATCTTGGACGAGAAGTAAATGTTGGAAATTTAAAATCCTATAACGAAAATGGAACACCATTAGACGACCTTTCATTCGATGATAATGGAAATGCGGACGGAATTTGGAAACGGTATAATGAAAAAGGGGAATTATTTTTAGAACAATTATATAAAAACGGAAAACTAATTAACGAAAACTATCAAGAAGATAAAAAAAGAGCTTGGTTTCGAATGACTTGATATATTTTCGGATTAAAAAGCACATAAGCACAACAACGTGTATAGCTCATTGCGGCTGAATTCCTAATCGGAAATTCTTGCGCAATTTGCTATCTTGTTTCCTTAATCGGAAAATCATACTGATTTTCCGCAACAAGCCATACACAAACACGTTGTGTAGCATTAAGTAAATAGAATTAGAAAATAAAACTCAAGATAAAAATTATGAAGATTGGAAAATTAACTTTAATATCGATTTTAGGAATTGTGCTTTTTACAAGTTGTAATAGTGATGACGACTTAACTGAAAATCAGAATGAATTAAATTCATTTATTTATGAAAATTACTGGGAAGACGCAAAACAAATTTATCAAAATGAAGTAGCTAATAATATTAATCATTTTAATTATAATTTAGAATATTTAGACTCTTTAGAAATAGTTAAAATCGCTAAGAATATTCAATCAGTATATGAGTTAACCATTCCAGAACAAGACAGTATTTTTAATCAATACCAAATACATGCTAATATAGGTTATATTTTCACAGAACTTACTTTCAAAGTTGAAGACAATCAAACTATTGGTTCTGCCGAAACAATGAACTTAATTTTACCAAGTTCTAATGAAAATGAACTATTTAATTTTTACAATAATAACCAATTTGTTTTCACTCAATCCATTCCTATTGCTACAAATTGGGTAGATGTGGAATTTAATGATAATAAAAATCTCACCTTTTTAAAAAATAGTTTATTAGATATTTCTTTTATAACAAATGTAGAAATTGGGCCATTTCTTGGAGAGGGAGAATCAAAAATGAAATTCGAAAGATTTGAAAATCACAATATAACCACATTTAGAATGGGTTGGGGCGATTGTTATGCTGGTTGTATAACTAGAAGATATTGGAAATTTAAAACAACAGAAAGCTCTGCTGAGTTTATTGAATCTTATTATGGGAATGAGTTTTGAACTTTATAAACGCTACACAACAACGTGTATAATTAATTGCTTGGTTCAGGTCTACTTGGAATTTCCTTCGGAAATTCCTCTGGTTCGTGAATGTTTGCTAAATGAGTTGCTTAAACACGCAACTAACCATACACAAGACCGTTGCCAGTAATTTGACCAAACCGAAAACATTGTTATTTAATGATTAAATGAAAAACCAATTTTTAATTTATTTCACAGTAATTTTTACACTTTTCGCTTGTAACAAACAACAAGATGAATTGAATGAAATGAACTCATTTTTAAAAACGAATTATGAATTCAGCAATAGAATTTTAAAATCAAACAGAGCAGATTATTATACTTTAATTCAAGAAAAACCTTCACTAAAGATTGAGAAATTAAATCAGTTGGATTCACAAGTTGACTTATTGATTTTCAAAATAGACAAGGCGATTTTAAATAAAGAATTTGATTTGGAAAAGACAATCGCTGAATCAAACCATATCCTTCGTGAACTTAAAAAAATTGTAAAACATATAAAAGATTATTCATTTCAAGAATTTGAACAGCCGAAAACAAATTCAAATGAATTAGTTCTAAATTATTTAAAAAATAGACTTGTAATTGCAACGATTAATGCTTTTGAATACGCAAATGGATTTACTTCTTCAGAACCTACACACGAAAGAGCTGTTGATAGTGTTATTACAAATAAAACAGAAAACGGAATTAAACTTACTTTGACTTCTAAATTTGGACAATCAATAACCGAAAATAGACATATTGTAATAAACAGTATTAAGTTCAATGGACAAGAAAAAAAGATTTATTTCAAATTAAAAGACAACTACTCATTTGCTGATATTGAATTTGATTCATTACAAAGTGGAACATATAAAATAGATGGAGTTTTAAAATTCTATGATAGATATGGAGAAGTTGAATCTTGGTTTGAAAAAGAATTTAAAGTGGAATAAAAACTACTGGCAACACCGTGTATAATTAATTGCTTTTTAGGTGCTTACTTGCGAAAATTCCTGCGGAATTTTCTCGGGTTCGTAAAAGTTTGCTAATTTAGTTGCTTAAACACGCAACTAACCATACACAATCACGTTGTGTGTCATTAAAAAACCGAACTTAAATTGAACTGAAACTAAAAAATGAATAAATTAATTGGTCTTCTAATTTTGCTAACAATCATCAATTGTGCGGACAATAAAAAAAATGGAACAGAATCTATTTCAAAATCTACTGAAAAAATAATAGAAAAGGCTAATTCGGAATCAAACACGAAGAAAAAAGAACTGACAGAAACTGAAAAGGAAATTGAAAGCGTAGCCTTATCTTTCCATAATTGGTATATTAAAAACACTAATGATATAAAATCCGAAATTCCAACAGATTTTGTTGTTACAGAAGAAAAAAATGATAGTTGTATAGTAGATTATGAACCATATTTTGATGAGCTTCGAAAATTAGGAACAATTTCTAACTCATTTATGGAAAAAGAAAAAGAAAGAACTAAATCTTGTGCCGAAACTATTTCGAAAATGAAATGGAGTGAATATATCGGAGTTATTCCTGAAAATTGCGACGAATATTTATTTTGGACAAGGAGTCAAGAAGAAACAAGTGGAATTGAATTAATGGACATAAAACTGGAAAACAATAATTGGAAAGTTAAATTTCATTTATTCAACACTTTTGGAAATGAAAAAAACTATTCGCCTTATACTGGAATTATAACTGTAGAAAAGGAAAGTGAAAAATATATGATAACTAATATTAATTGGAACTGAAAATAACGCCACACAACACCGTGTATAATTAATTGCTTTGGCAAGTGCTTATTTGGAAAATTCCTTCGGAATTTTCTCGCGTTCGTTTTTGTTTACTAAATTAGTTGCTTAACCACGCAACTAACCATACACAAACACGTTGTACGTAAGCTGAACAAACTATGAGTTTTAGTTATAAAGAATTTCCTAAAGATGTTTTTGATTCGTTTTCACCTTTAATTGAAAAACACAATTTATCTAAAACATTTAAGGGAGATTATTTTGTTCAGCTTACAGGCAAAAAAGTAGTTCTTCAATTTGAATTTGATAGAGGAGATTTATTTTGTGAAATTAAAAAGAAAGGTGACGATTTTAAATTTGCTTTGTGGCAAGTTTATGAGTTTTTATTTTCTAATAGTCAAAAAAAGAATGAATCAAAGGATTATCCGAAAGCTGAATTAAAATTCTACTGTGAATTACTAAACAATGAAATGGAATCGATTATGCTCGGAGATTTTAGTTGGTATAATGAACTGAAAAAAGAGATTGAATATGAAAGTAATCTAATAGCTGTGATTTATGGACCTGAAATGGATTATGAGCATCCAATCAGTCAAAAATTTTGGAAAGGAGACAAAAGTTGGAAATCTGACATGGAAGATTTTATTAAACAAAAAGGAATTAAATTAAAATAAAGCCTACGTACAACAACGTGTATAGTTCATTGCTCGGAAATCCCTATCGGAATTTCTGTCGCTTCTGAACAATGGGTTTCTGATTATTTGCTAACTTAGTGCAGACGCAACGAAACCATACACAAACACGTTGTGCGTAATTAGAGAATGAACGATATTACAATAGACAGATTTGAGAATAAACCAGAATTCACTTCTGATTTGGCAGATTTTGACAATTCTAAAACAGAATTGCATATTCGTGCGGACGTAAAAAACAGAAAGCTCTTAAACGAACTGAATATTGATAAACTTTGGTTAATTGGAGCTAAAGAAAAAGACATTGAACAAATTTTTTCACTTCATCAACCGAAATATGTGAGTCTTTACCAATTTCTTGCAAAAGATTTAAGCTGTTTAGAGAATTTGAATAAGTGCGAAACTCTAATAACGGAATGGAATACAAAAGCGACTGAACTTTGGAATATGGAATCTAATCCGAACTTGAAAAAATTGGCGATTAGAGATTATTCTAAAATTTCGGACTTGTCAGCATTGGAGAAAGCTACTAAAATTAAAAGTTTGTCATTAGATGGTGGAATAGATAAAAAATTAAAAGTGGACAACTTAAAACCACTTTCAAAACTTACTCAATTGGAATATTTGAGAATGACTAACATAAAAGTCGGAGACGAATCTCTCGAACCAATCGCATATTTGAGAAATTTAAAAATACTCGAACTTTCCAACCAGTTTCCGACAAAAGAATATGTAAATCTTGCAGTCAAATTGACCAAAACAGAATGTTCAATGTTTCGACCTTATCACGAAGTTGAAATAAAAGACGAAAATGGAAAATTGGTTTATGATAGAATGATTATCGGAAAAAGAAAACCATTTTTATTATCTACAAAAGACCAAAATCGAATTGAAAAATACGAAAAAGAATTTGAAAAACTAAAAAATAACTACGCACAACACCGTGTATAATTAATTGCTTTTTATGTGCTTACTTGCGAAAATTCCTGCGGAATTTTCTCGGGTTCGTAAAAGTTTGCTAAATTAGTTGCTTAACCACGCAACTAACCATACACAAACACGTTAACTCTAATAAGGCAGCGCAATTTAAAAATCGGAACCTAACGCTAAAAAATCAAGTCGTTTAAGCCGAACTGAACGCAAAAAACTCACTCGAAATC
>NZ_JABRWQ010000013.1 GCF_013249065.1 Winogradskyella litoriviva | reverse complement strand
AATGTGTATAACTAATTGCTGTATTCTTCTCTACTTGCGAATATTCCTGCGGAATATTCACAGGTTCGTGATTTGTTTGCTATCTTAGTTGCTTAAACCACGCAACTAAGCCATACACGCACACGTTACCAAACAGTTGAAAACCGAACTATGAAACAACTTCTGTCTTTAATATTAATATTTTCGATTCTATCAAGTTGCGACGGAAAAAAATCAGACAAAACCATATCTGAATTTAAGCCAAAAACGGAATTAAAAGCAGAAACGGAGTCTGAACAAAAAAAGGAATTGGAAGCTATCCAATCAAAAATTAAAAAAGATACAATTAATAATTATTGGGCTTTAGTTCTTGATACTATTTCCAGTAAAAGAGAATTTAAAATTTCTGACTTAAAACATACTCTTGAATTAAAAACTTATAGTTTAAACGATAGCTCAATTGTTAGGAATTTAGCTCAAAACGGAGAACAAGCATATTTAGACCATTCTCACAAAATGGTAACTGATTTCAAGCTTTTGACTGACTCAATTGTTGACAAAAAACAAATCGACCGAACTGATTTTAAAGAGTCTCTGATTCCTGAATTTTACGCAGAATGTAATCTTTTCTCAACCGAAATTGATAGCATTTTAGGAAACACTATATATCTTACTTCTGACTTGAATGTTCCTGATACTGGAAATCAATGGAAAGTTTGGTATTCAATTGAGATTATAGATAAAGATATTGGAAATTTAAAAATTAAAGAAACTGAGTACGTTGGAGATTAAAAACCATTTGGTAACACCGTGTATAATTAATTGCTGTGTAAGTGCTCATCTGGAATATTCCTTCGGAATATTCTCAGGTTCGTAAAAGTTTACTAATTTAGTTGCTCAACCACGCAACTAATCATACACAATCACGTTGGCTTCAATAACTCAGCGCATCCAAAACTGGAATTTTAAGCTATTAAAACCTTAACTTAAAGCCGAACAGTTCGTAAAAAACTCACTCGAATTCTGAATTACAAAACGCAGGAATTTATCACTCTACTCTGGAGTTTCACTCTGCCCGAATTATTACTCAACTGGAATTCTTACTCGTATTCTGACTTCCACTCTTTCGGAATTCTCACTCAAAATCTGAATTTGAATTTGAATTTCAACTCGAATTAAGCTAAAAAGCTCAACTTTGCGCGAATTTCAACTCATTCGGAACATAAACTTGAATTTAAATACAAACAATTACTAAAGCCAACAATGTGTATAGTTAATTGCTGTATGGAGATTACATACGAAAATTCCGTTGGAATTTTCTCGCGTTCGTGCTTTTTTTGCTATTTTAGTTGCTTAAACGTCGCAACTAAACCATACACGCACACGTTGTGGGTAAGTAAAACAAAATGAACATATGACAAGCGAAATGATTGAGTTGATTGATACAATTGTGAAAATTGGACTCGGAGCATTAATTGCTTCTTTAACAAACTATTTGATAACAAGGTATAATCATAAGTCTGAAGAAAAAAAAGAATTCATAAGAAGATACATTCTCTCAATTGATAAAATATCGGAAAATGCGGAGGAATATTTTCAAAAGTGGTCTGTTTTAACAAGCGCAATTGGAGGGACTTCAAAACAAACGACAGAATTAAATAGAAAAGCAAAGAAGGAAGAATGGAATTTTATTTTTACAGCTGATGAGAATTTACTTGATTCTAGAAATAATAAAATGACAGCTCTTTCAAAGCTTAAATTACTAAGTTTAAACAACGTTGCAGATATATTAGAAAACTGCACTAAGATAGAAGTAGAACTTCGAGAAATGGTCATTTTCAATGATATAATTCCAAAAAATTCTGAATTAGACATATATGAAATGAAAATGGAGAAACTTAGAGAGAAGTTTTATAAAGAATTGAGTAAGTATTATGTTCAATATAAAATACCTACCCACAACAACGTGTATAATTAATTGCTTGGGCAATTGCCTACTTGGAAAATTCCTTCGGAATTTTCTCTGGCACGTTTTTGTTTACTAAATTAGTTGCTTAAACACGCAACTAACCATACACAAGACCGTTGGCTTCAATAACTCAGCACAACCATAACTGGAATTTTAAGCTATCAAAACATTTACTTAAAGCCGAACAGTTCGTAAAAAACTCACTCGGATTCTGAATTACAAAACGCAGGAATTTATCACTCTACTCTGGAATTTCACTCTGCCCGAATTATTACTCAACTGGAATTCTTACTCGAATTCTGACTTCCACTCTATCGGAATTCTCACTCAAAATCTGAATTTGAATTAAGCTAAAAGGCTCAACTTTGCGCGACTTTCAACTCTTTCGGAATATAATCTTGAATTTAAATACAAACAATTACTAAAGCCAACAATGTGTATAGTTAATTGCTGTATTGAGATTACGTACGAAAATTCCGCTGGAATTTTCTCGCGTTCGTGCTTTTTTGCTATTTTAGTTGCTTAAACGTCGCAACTAAACCATACACTCGCACGTTGTAAAACATTTAACACGAACCGAAAATGGGATTAGATTCAGTCGAATTACTTATGTCAGTTGAGGATAAATTTGGAATACGAATTGAGGATTCTGAAGCAGAAAACATTGCTACTGTACAACACTTTGCTGATACTGTTTACAGCAAAATTATTGTAAATCCGACAGATAAATGCTTAACTCAAATCGTATTTTACCGAATGAGAAAAGCTTTTCAAAACTTGAACTTGACTGAATTGGAAATAATGCCTAACAGCAAAATTTCGGATTTACTCACTCAATCGGAATTAAAAACAAATTGGAATCGATTAGAAACAGAACTTGAGCTAAAATTACCTGAATTAGTTGCAATTGACTTTAACCCAAAATTAGACTCACACGTAAAAATTTTTGGAATTAAAACTATCAAAAGAAATTCGCCTGTGACAAAAGGAACTATAAGAGATTTAATTGATTGGACAATATCTCTGAATTTCGAGAAAACAATTGACATAAAAAAAATCACAGATAAATACGAAGTTGAAAGAATTATATCAGGAATTATAAGTGAGAATATGGGAATTCCGATAAGCGAAATTGAATTAAGACATACAATTACAAACGATTTAGGAATTGACTAACAAAAAACGTTTTACAACACCGTGTATAATTAATTGCTTTTTATGTGCTTACTTGCGAAAATTCCTGCGGAATTTTCTCGGGTTCGTAAATGTTTGTTAACTTAGTTGCTTAACCACGCAACTAACCATACACAAACACGTTGTAGCCAATTTGAGAAATGAAAATACTAACCAAAATTATATTATTGACTTTTATGGGATTATTTACCTCTTGTTTTGGACAAAAAGAAGAACATATTTATTTGGCTGGCTGGGAAGCTGAATTCAATGGAGATGAACAATGCCAAAAATTTCTCGAAACACAAGTTGTAGATAAAGAAACAGCTAATAACATTTGGAGCTCAATTGACCTCGTTTTTAAGGATGGAAAATTGATAAAAGCCTACGATAGTGATGAAGGAATCAGAACTGAAAGAAAGTTAAAAGAAAGTGAAATAGGTTTTGAATTTCAAAAATTAGTACCTAATCAGATTTATAGTCTTAATGAAGTATCAACATCTGAAAGCTACTTAGGTGGAGAAATACCTGCTGGATTCAACATTCCGAAATTTGAATTTACTGCACCATTTCAATACTTAGGGAAACTCTCAAAAACAGATGAAGCTTTCAATTGGCTTCCGTTCGATTTACATATTGCCGCACCAATCTACCTAAATTTTGACAAGTTATTTATAGATTACTCTGCCCCACTAAATCCTAAAGTATTAAATATTGAAGAATTAAAGAAAACGGATAATTCATTTGACGATTTACAACCTGATTCTGAAATAATTTATGAAAAAGTATTCATAGCATCTGAAAAAGTTAATGACTATGGTGGAATTGGACATACAGCAGTTCCTAGTTGGATTCAATATCCTGACATTCCTACTTGCCCAAAGTCAAAGAAAACAATGAAATTACTTTGTCAACTGACTTACGATGGAGTTGATATAAAAACCAAACGGACAAACGTTCAACCGAAAGATGAATGGTATAAACAATATTTTGAAAATATGAACTTTTGGGGAGACGGAGATTTATACATATTTTTTGAACCTGAAAGTAAAATAATGTGTTTTATAATTCAACATACGTAAATAAAAAACTGGCTACAACAACGTGTATATTTAATTGCTGTTTTCTTCTCTACTTGCGAATATTCCTTCGGAATATTCACAGGTTCGTAAAAGTTTACTAATTTAGTTGCTTAACCACGCAACTAACCATACACAAACACGTTAGCCACAATGTAACCATCCAATGAACAAAAAGATAATAACGATAATGATTCTATCTTCCATATTAAGTTTTTTCGGCTGTAAAAAAGAAAAAGAGAAATCTGAAGTTGACCTTGAAATCGAAAAAGTATTGAATTCTGTGGATGATTGGAAAAACAGAAAAATCCATAAAGTTCTGACTAAAGAAATATTGGATTCCATTCCTGACGATGAACTTGAACAATCTGTTTTCGATAATATTTACGAAATAATTGGAGACGATTACGAAAATGAACTCTCAAATATCCAAAAACTGACTAATGGACAACAAGGGTTTTGGGCGACTTGGATTATAGAAGGAGAAGTGAATAATGGTGGATTTAATCAATTCTATTTTAATTCGAGTGGACAGTACGCAAAAATGGCGGAAATCGGATTTAAAACAATTGGAGCGAAAAAGTATGCGGAATTAACTTCTCGTGCGAATAATATTTATGCAGAAAATAAAGAGCGACTTGCAGAATTTGATGATGGAACTATGGAAAGTTTCAGTGAATCTTATAAAGACAATCCTTTGAATAAACTTGATGATGAATTTTACGAATTAGGAGACATAGAAAGTATTAGCGATTTACGAATTAAATATATTCGAGAACACATAAAAGAATTTACAACTGAATAAAAAACACAGTGGCTAACACCGTGTATAATTAATTGCTTTTTACTTGCCTACTTGCGAAAATTCCTGCGGAATTTTCTCGCGTTCGTAAAAGTTTGCTAAATTAGTTGCTTAACCACGCAACTAACCATACACAAACACGTTAGCTATAATAACTCAGCGCAGTTTCTAAACTTGAATTTTAAGCGTATATCTAAAGTGTTTTAAGCCGAACTGAACTCAAAAAAACTCACTCGAATTCTGAATTCAAAACGTAGGAATGAAAAGCACAACGCACGAATTTATCACTCAACTCTGGAATTTTACTCAGTCGGAATTCTAACTCGAAACCTGAATTGCATTACGCTGGACTTTTAGCTCGTTTAAGCAACTTAAATAGAAAAATGGTACACGAAGTCTAACTCGGAACATGACTTCTACTCTACTACTCTAAATCTGAACTGGAACTGGAACTGGAACTGGAACTAAAAAGTGCAAAACCAATTTACTACAGCTAACAATGTGTATAACTAATTGCTGTATTAGTCTCTACTTGCGAATATTCCTGCGGAATATTCACAGGTTCGTAAAAGTTTACTAACTTAGTTGCTGAAACCACGCAACTAAGTAATACACGCACACGTTGGCAAACATTTGAGAAAAGTGGATATCCGAAAGAAAATATTTAAAAAATACGATAAATTCTCTTTAGCCGAGTTTAAGGATGAAAAGGATAAATTGCGCTCGGAAATAAAAAAATTGTTAGCTGAATATTCGGATTTAGATTCTAATTGCTATCACATTCTCGGGCTTGTGGATTTTGAATCTGATGATTGGAAAGTGAATATTGAAAAATCTATACGGAATTTCAAAAAAGCTGTTGAATTGGACGCAAATAATGTACTACCTCAATTGTATTTAGCTCATTGCTATCACGACTTAAATCAACTAGAATTAGCATTAGAAAACTATAACAAAGTTGATAAAGAAAAGCTAAAGGAATTTCAAATTTGGAGATACACGAAATTGATTGAGCAAATTGGCTATTGCGAATACAAACTCGGAAATAAAAAAATTGGAGAACAGCACTTTGAGGAAGTTTTAGAATGGTATAAAAAACTTCCTGAAATCGACAGAGTTGTTCCATCTGAATTAATTGAGTGCTTGCCGAAAAACCACCGAATTGTGACTGAAATGAAAAAGATAGAAACCTATTTAGAATAAAAAACGATTTGCCAACACCGTGTATAATTAATTGCTTGGTTTTAGCCAATTTACGAAATTCCTCGCGGACTTTCTATCTGTGTTTTATTTGCTAACTTTAGTGCTTAAAACACGCAACTAATCATACACAAACACGTTAGCTGTAATTTGATGAAAATCACGAACGAAAAATATAAAAACCTGAATTTAGCCAATGAAGAAGAACGTGGCGAAAATCTAATAATAGATTTTACCATTTCTTCTATTTTTGGTGTAGCTATTGCTTTTTTGACTTTTAAAAACTTCACGATTGCGTTTCTGACTTATTTACTTGTGAGATTTATTTACTACTTCACTTTTGAATATTTATATGGTAGAACACCTGGGAAATATCAAACTCAAACAGAAGTTGTAAATGGAACTGGAGAAAAGCCGAACATCGGGCAATTAATTAAAAGGAATATTAGCCGATTTATTAGTGTGTTATCTGGAATAAGTGACGATGAAAGAGCTGTTCATGATAATCTATCGAATACTTTTGTAATTAAGAATACTGAACTAAAAAAAATTGAAATAAAACAACCTTTGATTTCTATTTTCTATTTGTCATTAATTGCATATTACATTCATTTTTTTGCAACTCAATCGGAATTGGAATTATTCGATATCATTTTTCTAATTGCTATGGTTATCTTGTTTGTTTATGTTCTGATAATCGGAATTAAAAAAATAAAGAACTACAGCTAACACCGTGTATAATTAATTGCTTGGTCACTGTCGACTTACGAACATTCCTGCGGAATATTCTATCTGTGATTTATTTGCTAAATTAGTTGCTTAACCACGCAACTAACCATACACAATCACGTTGTACAACATACCTGAAATGAACAAACTGCTGACAATTTTACTTCTGATTTTCCTATTTCTGTCTTGCAAAAACGAGAAGAAATCTGAATTGGAATTTTATGCAGAAAACCAAACTTCATTTTTCGATTTGAGAAATGGAGACTGGACAAAAAACTCGTGGATTAGGAAACCTGAAAATTTAAAAATAATCCACGAATCATTTAAAAAGCTTGGTTACGACAGAATTGAAAAACTGATTTTAAAAAATAGCGTTGTACAACACTGTGTATAATTAATTGCTTGATTAAGGTCTACTCACGAAAATTCCTGCGGAATTTTCTCGGGTTCGTAAAAGTTTGCTAACTTAGTTGCTAAACCACGCAACTAACCATACACAAACACGTTAACTCTAATAAGGCAGCGCAATTTCAAAATCGGAATTGAACGCTAAAGAATCAAGTCTTTAAGCCGAACTGAACGTAAAAAGCTCACTCGAATTCTGAATTTTAAAACGTT
>NZ_JABRWQ010000012.1 GCF_013249065.1 Winogradskyella litoriviva | reverse complement strand
TTAACACTGTGTATAACTAATTGCTTTATTGAGCTTACGTACGAAAATCCTCTCGGATTTTCTATGTCGTGAATTATTGCTAACTTAGTTGCTTAAACCACGCAACTAAGTAATACACGCACACGTTAACTCTAATAAGGCAGCGCAATTTCAAAATCGGAACTGAACGCTAAAAAACCAAGTTATTTAAGCTGAACTGAACGTAAAAAGCTCACTCGAATTCTGAATTTTAAATCGTTGGAATGAAAAGCACAACGCACGAATTAATCACTCAACTCTAGAATCTCACTCAATCGGAATTCTTACTCGAAATCTGAATTACATTACGCTTGAATTTTAGCTAGTTTGTGGAATAATAACTGGAAATTCAACGCGCGAATTTCCCACTCATGCGTGAAAATAAATACGGCAGAATTTAGCTACAAACTCAATAAAAAACAAAACAATTACTAGAGTTAACACTGTGTATAACTAATTGCTTTATTTCTGCTCTACTTGCGAATATTCCTTCGGAATATTCACTGATTCGTGATTTGTTTGCTATCTTAGTTGCTTAAACCACGCAACTAAGTAATACACAAACACGTTGTGCAACATTACCGAAAAAAAAGTGAATACGAAAAAACTACTTATAGTAATTTTGGTATTTGGATTGTTATCCATTATTGCTTTCTTGATGAACCCTTTTTACATTTCGAACCTATTTTCTTGTTATAAAACACAAACAGTTCTTTTTGAGAATAGAAATAATTCAAAATTGACAATTGAATTTCAAATGAAAGATATTGGAACCTTTGGTTACAAGAGAAGAATTGTAAAAGTTGAGTATGGATTTCCTTTTAATAAAAACACAATTATAGACACTACGAATATTGATAAAAAGAATTGGAAGTTTGTAAACAAAAATGTTAACGAATTAGAACTAAAAGGTGGATGATTAAAGGATTTATTATGCGGATTTTTCTATTTTCACTCTTAATAACTTTTCTGACAAGTTGTGGAGTGGAAACTTATGATTCAGAAAAAGCGTATGTGCATTGGGAAAATGGACATATCGGAGAAGATGTCGAAATAATAAACGGACAGTTTTGGAAATCCGGACATTGGACATATGAATATGTAGTATTTTTGGAATTAAAACCATCGAAAAAATGGATAACTAGATTTTTTAAAATCTACAGAAGTGAAGAAAACTTATTAGGAAAATACAATTCTGATAATACAAATCATTTAACACGAGGTCCTGATTGGTTTGAAACACCAAATTGGTTTAAACCAAACTCTGAATTTATTGTTTACTCAGGCTATGGTGGAAATTATTACTGGAATCAAAAAGAAAACATCTTACTGTTTTATGAAATGCAATTATAAAAAACATTGCACAACACGGTGTATAAAACATAGCTAGTAAGTGCTCAATCGAAAGGTTTTTGTTTTATTTGCTGAGACCGCCAAGTTTTTAATTTGGCTTTAAAACTGAGAAGTTAAATCAAAATATAAAAAATTGGCTCTGTGCTAAACCCAAAATGTAGTATCTTTTTAAACGCTACATTTCATACACTGAGCCGTTAGCTATAATAACTCAGCGCAGTTTCTAAACTTGAATTTTAAGCACGTATCTAAAGTGTTTTAAGCCGAACTGAACTCAAAAAAACTCACTCGAATTCTGAATTCAAAACGTAGGAATGAAAAGCACAACGCACGAATTTATCACTCAACTTTGGAATCTCACTCAGTCGGAATTCTAACTCGAAACCTGAATTGCATTACGCTGGACTTTTAGCTCGTTTAAGCAACTTAAATAGAAAAATGATACACAAAGTTTAACTCGGAATCTGACTTCTACTCTATTACTCTAAATCTGAACTGTAACTGTAACTGTAACTGTAACTAAAAAGTGCAAAACCAATTTACTACAGCTAACAATGTGTATAACTAATTGCTGTATTAGTCTCTACTTGCGAATATTCCTACGGAATATTCACAGGCTCGTAAATGTTTGCTATCTTAGTTGCTTAACCACGCAACTAAGTAATACACGCACACGTTGTGCATAATTTAAGAAACCCACGAAATGAATAGAATTATAGGATTTATATTGACACTTTTACTTCTGATTTCTTGCAAGAATTCGGAAATAGCAGAAATGGGAAAAAAATCTGAATCTGAAAACTCAATCACTCAAACGGAATTAATAAAATCAAATCAAACCGAATTGATTGTTCAAAAAATTCTTGACTTACCTAAACTTCAATGGATTTACCATTCTGAATTGGAAGAAAGATTGCCTGTAAAAGTTTTGGAAACAGAAATGATTAAAAAAAACTTTAATCTAAATAAGTTCGGACAAAAGGTTAGAATCTTATCAAAATCGGAATTAGAAAACGAAGGAATTAAAGACTTTGTGATAATCAATAAAATAAAAATAAATAAAGACACCACTGAATTTGGACTGTCTTATAAAATAGAAGGTGCTGGTTGTAGTGGAAAATTCTTGAGACAAAATGGAGAATGGAAAATTCTAGATTATTCTGTTTGGGAAAATTAAAAACTATGCACAACACCGTGTATAATTAATTGCTTGTTTTAAGCCTACTTACGAACATTCCTGCGGAATATTCTATCCGTGATTTATTTGCTAACTTAGTGCCTAAATCACGCAACTAACCATACACAATCACGTTGTATGCAATAAAACCAAACTTTATGAATAGAAATTTATTGATTATCCTAATGACAATTTTCACTTTTAATTCTTGTCAATCACAAACGAAAGACAAAGCCGAAATGGAAAAAACTGAATCTGATGAGTTTTCTTCTGAAAGTGGAAATTTTATAATTGATTTTCCAATAGAACCAACTTTGAGAGTTATTGACAATCAAATTGGAACTGATAAATATAAAATCTATAATTATCAAGCTGTCGCTGGACAACAAATGATATATATGGCTGAATACATAGATTTTCCTGAATATGTTATGGAGTCTTGGGACAAAGACCAAGCTTATGACCAAATTTTGAAAACAACCGAAGCAAAGTATGGAGGAGTTTTTAAGTTGACTAAAAAAGAATCGACTGAACAACATAATCTTGAAGGAATCTATTATGAATTCTCTTTAAACCCAGACGCGAATGTTCCGAGAGGAGTAAAAGGAGGAATTAAAGGAAAAATTTTCTTTGTTGGAAATAGGTCTTACCAATTAACCTATCTTGGAGAAGAACAAGAATTAATAGAACCGTTTCTGAATTCATTCCGACTGATAAAATAACTGCATACAACACCGTGTATATTTAATTGCTTCATTGAGCTTACTTGCGAATATTCCTGCGGAATATTCACGGGTTCGTAAATGTTTGCTAACTTAGTTGCTGAATCACGCAACTAACCATACACAACAACGTTGTATGCAATTTAACCAACAGATATGAAATCATTACTGGTAACATTAATTTCAACCAAAAAAGGTCTGAATCTTTTAGATGAAGAATTTGAAGATGATTTGCATAGAAAAAGTATTTTGATATTTGGTGTATACGGTATAGTCAAATTTATAGTTGATTTTAATGAGCATACTAATGACAAATTTTTTTTTCTAAATTTATTTGAATTTGGAATGTATGTTTCAGTATCTATACTAATTGGTTTTTTATTTTCTTACATTCTTTATCAAGTAGGAAAATGGATTAAAGGAAAAGGCAATTATATTGAGATTTTTTCTCTCTTGGCTTATTCATATTTTCCAATAATTATTGGATTAGTTATTATTGGAATATTGAATAAAACTGAATACGAAATAGAAAGATATAACAACATTAATCTAGGAAATGTAAGTTTGTTTTTAAGTTTGTTTTTTTCTATCAAAATAATATTTCAAGGATTAATAAAGTTCAACAAATATGGAGCAATAAAAGCAATATTGAATTTATCAATTTTAATTGGATTTATAATTGGATTATATTTTTTATTACCACATTTAATTATTAAATAAAAACTGCATACAACACCGTGTATAATTAATTGCTGTATTCTTCTCTACTTGCGAATATTCCTTCGGAATATTCACAGGTTCGTAAAAGTTTACTAACTTAGTTGCTTAACCACGCAACTAACCATACACAAACACGTTAGCTGTAATAACTCAGCGCAGTTTCTAAACTTGAATTTGAAGCGCACATATATAGCGTTTTAAGCCGAACTGAACTCAAAAAAACTCACTCGAGTTCTGAATTTTAAAACGTTGGAATGACAAACACAGCGCACGAATTTTTCACTCAACTCTGGAATCTTACTCTGTCGGAATTTCTGACTCAAAATCTGAATTGCATTACGCACGAATTTTAAGCTTGTTTAAGCAGCTTAAATAAAATAATGATCCACGATAGTCTTACTCGAAATCTGACTTCTACTCTACTACTCTAAATCGGAAATGGGATTAAAAAGCACAACACAAATTTACTACAGCTAACAATGTGTATAACTAATTGCTGTATTGAGCTTACGTACGAAAATCCTCTCGGATTTTCTATGTCGTAAATTATTGCTAACTTAGTTGCTTAAACCACGCAACTAAGTAATACACGCACACGTTGTAAAACATAAAAGAATGAAATTCGATATAATTGAACAAAATTATATATTTAAACATAAATATTTTACTTTCTTTAAAGTGATTGGAGTTTTATATTTCTATTTTTTATTGAGATTAACCTCTATCAATTCAGATAATTCTTTTTCAAAGTATGAAAGTGAAATTGGAATTGCCTCACTTTCATTTATGATTTTGTCATTAATCTTATTCTTCGTGAATAGTTTTTTATATTCAAAAGAAGGAAACTTAACGATTGAACGTGAATCAGTTCTAATATTGAAAAATGGCTGGAGAAAAACAATCGATTTGAATAAAATCAAATCTATAAGAATCAAGAAATTAAGAGGAAAGGAGTTTGTTTTAAAATTGGATAAGTTTGAAATAAATTTAGAAATAAGTCCACCTGAATTTGAGAAATTAAAAAAAATTGAAACTATAACTAAAATAAAGTTTGAAAAGGTTTCTGTTTTTAATAAGCTGAAAAGTAGTCTTCAAATATTTGCGAATAAAAACAAAGCATTTATGGAAGAAATGAATCGCGAATAAAAAATACGTTTTACAACACCGTATATAATTTATTGCTGGCTTTTTGCCTACTTTCGAAAGTCCTCGCGGACTTTCTTTGTCCGTAATTATTTACTAAATTAGTGGCTTGAAACACGCAACAAACCATATACAACAACGTTGTAAGTAATTTGAGAAAAACGCTAATCATATTGATATTATTGAGTTTTGGACTTTCATCTTGCAAGTCCGAAAAACGTTATTCTGATTATAATGAGTCTGACTTTTATGAAGTACAAGGCTTTATTGAATCAGCAATTTCGACAAGCGACCCTTTTGACAGTCCCACTGAAAAAAACATTCGATTTAAATATTTTCTTGACCGTGACAATCCGAAATCTGGAATGGAAAATGACTTGGAAATGTTTGAGGCGAAAACTGGATTTCCTTTAATTGTTTTAGTTCATAAAGACGATGAAAACATAAGTTTTTATGGACGAGTTGGAATTCTGGAAAACTTGAACTCTAAAGAAAAAGAATTTTTATCTGGACATATTAAAAATCAAATAGAATTAATGGAGAAATCTAATTTTTAAAATTCATTTAAGCAATTTAGATTATGAAGTATAAAAATATTCCATCTGCAATTCACAATTTCGGACATAGTTTTTTAAGCTATGAAAATTATGTTGATTCTGATTTTGTAATTGATGAATTGAATAAAATAAGTGGAAAGAATTATGATATAAAAATTGATTGGAAAACTAAAGAATTCCAACCAAAGACAATGATTTCTGACCGAATTACTAAATCAATTGGATATTGGTATGATAACATAAGTGAGCATTTCAATTCACAAAACGTAGAATTTGACTCTCTAAAATCATTTGAACTTATTTGGGAAAATGGAAAAAGACCAAAAGTTATTGCGACTGACGATAGAGGGAAGTTTTACGAAAAAGAAATAACAAATACATTATAAACTAAATAAAAAACTACTTACAACACCGTGTATATTTAATTGCTTTTTTATTCTCTACTTGCGAATATTCCTGCGGAATATTCACGGGTTCGTAAATGTTTATTAACTTAGTTGCTTAACCACGCAACTAACCATACACAAACACGTTGTAGCACATTTGAGAAAAACGAAATGCAGAAATTAACAATCATCATTTTTCTTCTAATTTACAATCTGAATTTCGGACAAGAGAAAGTATATAAACTTATTTCAAAAACTGAAAACTCGGATATTAATTATAAAGCATTTAAGAAGTTTGACGACTTCAAAATCTATAAAAACGACGGACTGAAAAAAGCATTTGAACCAATAAAGGGAGATTTTAATGTTTACTTTTTTATTGCGGAATTTAAAGGCGACTCATTTGACGGAACTCGAAAAACATTTCACGATTATCTGATTTTAAAAGTTGACCCAAAAACGGAATTAATTGTTGACGGATTTCAATACACTCTTGAATGGGCAGAACCACCAGCGATTTCTGATTTATATAAAGTGACTGATAAAAATCAAAAAATAAATAACGGAATCGATTTGAATTCATTAAAAATGGAACTTGTTGAACAAGAATATATAAGTGAATGGCGGAAAGAATTGAAAGATAACGGAATAATAAAACTGAATTAAAAAAACGTGCTACAACACTATATATAATTTATTGCTTGGTTCTACTCTACTTACGAAAATCCTTGCGGATTTTCTATTCGGTTTTTATTTGTTAACTTAGTTGTTTAACCACGCAACAAACCATATACAAACACGTTGTGCAACATATGACCAAAACCGAAAGTTAATGACAAACCGAATTTTAACAGCTCTAATAATTAGAATTGCTGGAATATTTTTACTGACAAAAATTTTTGACCATTTTGGCTCTTATTTTTTGTCAATTTATTTATCTGCAACTATGGCTCGATTTGATGAAATGTTGATTGAACCGATTGACAAATTTTATTTTACAGGAACATTTCTGACAATAGCGAACATTGTCGTTTCCATATTTTTATTCGTGAAAGCGGAATGGATTGCTAAAAAACTAATAAAAACGGACAATGAAATAAAAACGGAACTGAATGCTAAATCTCTGACAAAAGTGATTTTATTGACAGTTGGAGTTATATGGTTGGCGAAATTAATTTATCTAATTCCGGACTTGATTGATTACTGCTCAAAATTCATTTCGAGCCTGAATGGAAATGAAGAAATTGAATTACCTGATTTTGCAGTTGCGAATTATATTCTAAAAACGATTTTGACACTAATTATAATATTCCGAATTGAAAAAATATCGAATTGGATTATTAAGAAAATATAAATACGTTGCACAACACCGTGTATAATTCATTGCTAGTACTCGCCTACTTACGAAAATCCTCGCGGATTTTCTATTCGGTTTGTATTTGCTAATTTAGTTGCTAAATCACGCAACGAAATCATACACAAACACGTTAACTCTAATAAGGCAGCGCAATTTCAAAATCGGAATTGAACGCTAAAGAATCAAGTCTTTAAGCCGAACTGAACGTAAAAAGCTCACTCGAATTCTGAATTTTAAAACGTT
>NZ_JABRWQ010000011.1 GCF_013249065.1 Winogradskyella litoriviva | reverse complement strand
AATTTCATAAACTTCAATATTTTTAATTATTCCGCTAAAATGAACTATTAAAATTATTCCAAATATTATTTCCGCTTTATATTTCTTTATAATCGTAATCATTTTTTTTATGTGTGCCAACGTGTTTGTGTATGGTTAGTTGCGCGTTTAAGCAACTAATTTAGTAAACAAAAACGAACGCAAGAAAATTCCGAAGGAATTTTCCAAGTAAGCAACGACCAAAGCAATTAATTATACACGTTGTTAGGCAACGTTTTTATTTATTCGGTCAACTATAAATCCAATTGCGATTGAACTTGGAACAGTTATCCAACCATAAAATAATAAACTCCAGCTTGTCATTCCAATTCCAAAAATCAACATTTGCCATATTTGAGCTGGTGGTTCGCCAAGTGAACTTGTACAATTCCCAGTAGTCCAATAACAAATATTCATTCCGATATTTAGTAAAATCCAACATAGATAATGAGAAACTGTTCCAGTCAAAAGTCCGATTAAAATTAGTTTTCCGTTTCTGTTTTCAGTCGATTTTTTGAAAATCAACTTCCAGAAATAAAATCCGCAAACGAATGCTGAAATTGGTGCGCCAATTGACAAAGTCCAATATCCATCTCCAATTGCAGAATTCGCAATATAAATTCCGAGAATAAGTCCGATTATTGAATTTAGTATTCCAAATTTGATTGCGTTACTCATTTCCCAAATGTTGCCTAACGTGTTTGTGTATGGTTAGTTGCGTGGTTAAGCAACTAAGTTAGCAAACTTTAACGAACCCGTGAAAATTCCGCAGGAATTTTCGCAAGTAGGCTAAAAAAAGCAATTAATTATACACGGTGTTGGGCATTGGCTTTTTTGATTTTCAGTTGATATCTTATTCCGTAAATCAGTCCAATTATTCCACCAATATAGCTGAAATTATGCATTGCTCCAGCAGTTAAAAAACTTTTTTGGTCAGTCAATTCAACTGATAGATTCCAATGAGCGTCTAAGTTTGAGATTATTAACTTACCAACCAGAATTCCTATAACTCCAAATCCGATTGCGATTCCTAATGTCCGAACTGTTGCTCCGAAAGCGCTTTTCCACATAATTTTGGAATTCAGTTGGAACATTCCAACTATTCCGTTTATCAGTCCGATTAAAAGTCCGAACCACCAAGTTGATAATATTCCAACTAAAGAAGCTGTTAGTCTCGGTTGATTTTCTCCCATAAAATAGAAGTCAAATTGGCGGAACTTAAATTTTGTAAAATATTCAGGTGAGATTGAGTAAGAAATTTGATTGTGTAAAAATCCGTAAATCGAAGCGAGAATAATCGATAGAAAAATTATTAAAATTAAAAGTCCAATTTTTTTCGTCATTCTGTTTTTCAGCTTGTGCCCAACGGGTTTGAATATGGTTTGTTGCGTGTTTAAAGCACTAATTTAGCAAATAAAAACCAAATAGGAAATCCGCTAGGATTTTCGTAAGTCGGCTTGAACTAGCAATAAATTATATGCGGTGTTGTAACACGTTTTTATAATCGTATCACTGTATCTTTTTTCAAGAAACTCAATACTTCTGTTGTTGTTTTCTCATAAATAATCTCATTTAACGAACCTTGAGTTTTTGAATATCTTTTCTCCAAAGCTTTGATAATTCTTTCCGTTATTAATTTCTCACCAAAATTCTCCTTATACTCATTTATTAAATTCATAGCTCTTTCATCATCAATTTCTTTCCAATCATTGATTTCCTCATACGAGTAACTCGCAACAAATTCCTCAATACTTTCTGACTTCCAATATGATTCAAGAATGAATTTATCAATTGGTGAATTTGCTATTTTATTAAACTCGTAAATCGTAGAATCTGCTGTAATCAAATTATTCTCATAATTCTCAATCAGTTTGATTAATAATTTCATCTTATTTTTCATTAATCCAATGTGTTACAACGTTGTTGTGTATGGTTAGTTGCGTGGTTAAGCAACTAAGTTAGCAAACATTTACGAACCTGTGAAAATTCCGCAGGAATTTTCGCAAGTAAGCACGTAAAAAGCAATTAATTATACACGTTGTTGTAGCCAGTTTTTTTAATCTACACCATTAAGCCATTCCTTTATAGAACTTATAAAATTATCTTGTTTTCCTTTCGGATAATCATCAAAGAATGTTACCTTATAAATGTCATTAACTTTGGATGTGTTAGATTTTTTTAATTTTAAACTTCTTGAATGTAGAACACCTTTTAATTCACTTTCCTCAAACAATAACAATATTCTGAATCCTGGGGAAGGGTCAGTTATCCAATTTTCATATTTAAAATAGCTTTCGTAATTCAAAAATGATTCCTTAAGCTCAAGGTCAAAATTATTTATAAAGAAATCAAAGTCTGATTTTTTTCTAGAATTGTTATTAATGTATGATTCTAATTCTTTTTCTAGAAGATATTTTTCTTTAATATTATTTTTATGTGTAAACCCTGCTATAAAACCAAAATATTTTCCATCTTCTTCTCCATCAAAAACAATGTCGACTGAATCTTTTGTTATTCCTATCGTTTTATTTCTTGAGTTTTTAATTTTTCTATTAGGGTTTAATTGACCATTTCTATATTCAGTCTCTGATATACCAATAAACAATCCAGCTTCACACCACTCTTTCCTAAAATCAGTAATTTGAACACCAATACTATCATTTAGTTCAAATATTAATTTACCATTTATTTTATCGCGGAAATTGGCAGGTCCATCGATTATCTCTTGGTAATGAGTTCTTTTATTTTCGGTAACTTTTCCTTTGCAGGAAATCATAAAAATACAAATGAATATGAGTAGAAAGTTTTTTTTCATTAGTATGGTTTAATTGGCTACAACGGTCTCGTATAACCGTCAGTTACGGGTTAAAGTACACAAATTTTTCGGTTTAGCACAGACGTTAGCAATTCCGAGTGGATTCGGACGTAGTCGAATCCGCCGTAATTGCGGTTATACATTGTTGTGCGTTCGTTTTTATTTTTCTCCAATCCAAATTTTCCCAACAGGGACGAAGAAAACAGTGTCTTCTGTTCCGTCTGAATAAGTGGTTTTTTCTTTTTTAATATCTGCATTTTCTATTTTGTCATATTGGTCAATTGGCCACAATAAATCATTTTTCCAATAATGAAATTCATCAAGTTTTGGTTCCCATTTAAAGTCAGAACTCATTTGTTTAGTGAACGAGGAATCATTTTGTTTAAAATCGGCTTCTGTAAATAGGTTTTCATAATGTTCAATTCTTTCTCCAAGTGCACAAACAACTTGGGATTTAGATAATCGAGGTTCATTTAACCATATTTTCAGATAATAAGGTTGGTTTATTTTGTTCAATTCTTTTTTCCAACTATCATAAATTTTTTCAAGTCCGTTTATTATCTCTTTTTTTGCTTTTCCTTTTGGTTCAGGAATTTCACTTTTAGTTAATGTCAGATTATCCCAAGGTTGTACATACACTTTTGAATAGCGATATTTGTGTTTAGATAACTGTTCAATATCCAATTCCAAGTATTCCTCAATCCAATTTTGAATTTTCGCAACCTTTCTTTTTAAACCTCTAATTTTCTTGTATTTCACGGTTTTTCTTAAATGACGCACAACGTCCACTGTGTATGGCGAAGTGAGGCGCGCCTCACGAGGAGCCATAATTGCGCCTCATTCGCTATACACGCTGATGTGTGTAGTTTCGTGTGGAGCTCACCTAGACTCGACTAAATATATCACAAAATTTTGGGAGGTGCAATTAACAGTGGACGATGTGGTGAAATTAGTAGAAAGGAAGCGTTTGGAAAACGCGATTCTACGTGCCGCAGGCAATTTCACCACATCGTGTTTGTGTATGGTTAGTTGCGTGGTTTGGCAACTAAGTTAGCAAACTTTTACGAACCCGTGAAAATTCCGCAGGAATTTTCGTAAGTAGGCAAGAAGCCAGCAATTAATTATACACGTTGTTAGCCTTTGTTATTTTTCAATTTTCAGTAATTGTTTATCCGAATGGCGAACCAATTACGTGAAGAACAACATCCGAAATAAAATGGACTATCATAGCCATTATTAAGCCATAACGCCAAAATATCCAACCAAATGTTGTTCCTGTTATCACATTTCCCAATATTATAGTTCCGATTACAATTGGTGTTTGGTCGAAATAATTACTTGACATTGGAATATGAATAAGTCCAAATAATAAAGCAGTTATTATATTTCCAGTCCATACTATTCGATTGGAAGCTTTTTTTGTTTTAATAATGTATTTAATTACCGTTACAATTAATGACATAATACCTAAACGGAATATTATTTCTTCAGTAATTCCAGCTGAAAATGATGCAAATAGATTAGGAATTGCAGAAGGATGTTTAGCTTTTGCAGTACCTATTGGAAGTATAAATTCTTGAATTTTAAGTAACCCTAGAATAAATACCCCTAAAATGATACCGATAAATATACTTGCAAAGACTATTTTTTTATTAAAAACCTCAGAAAATGGTTTTCCAGATAATTTTTCTACAATTAAAGGTGCTCCAAGGTTTGCTTTAGCAGATACCCATAATCCAATCCAAATAAGAATAGATCCAATAATTAAAGAAGTTACTCCATTTGAAATTATTGATTGAAGAATTGAAGAGTTCTCCAATTCACTAGCTTTAGAAGTTAATTCTTTAACAGCTCTAGAATGAGGTATATTAGCAATGGCTGCTATAACGAACATAGTTAATAAGCACCAAAAGTTTTTCCACCGGAATTCTGTCTGATTCTCTTGATTACGTATTATAGGTTTTGGTAGAGATAAGTTCATTTATTTGCCAAAGTGTTTTTTTAATAAAGGCTAACGTGTTTGTGTATGGTTAGTTGCGTGGTTAGGCAACTAAGTTAGCAAACTTTAACGAACCAGTAAAAATTCCGAAGGAATTTTCGCAAGTAGGCTAGAATGAAGCAATTAAATATACACGGTGTTAGCCAACGTTTTTTTACCAAAATTTCCACCAAGGCTTTGATTCAGAATCAGGTTTAGATTTGTCAGGATTTATGTCCTTGACGTGATAATAGTTACTCAAATCAATCTTAATTAACTTGAACATTTCTAATTGTTGATTTAATTTTTTTGTTCCACCTCCAAAGTCATAATTAAAATTTTCATTTTTCTCATTTACTAAACTTACTTCATCATAGTCTGTATGATTTTTTGTCATAAATAGCATAATCCATTCTCCTGTTTTGAATTCAAAAGATTCTGTTATATTTCGAATTTGATAATATCCTTTAAGCAATGGTTCAAATTTTTCAATGCCAAAAGGATAAAACAAGTAGTTAACAAAGTATGAGAATCGCTCAAAGTCTGGCAAATTTGTAAATTGAATTAGAAAAGAATCATATTTATCTTTTTTTCGATATAGTTTAATTTCATCAGTAAATCCAGTGTCAGAATACAGATTGGATAATTCTTGAAGAGCTTTTAGAATATCACTTTCTCTTACATTATCGATTACTATAAAACTATCTTTCATTCAATTCTGTTACTTGGCTTTTATAAATGTTGGCTAACGGCGATGTGTATGGTTAGTTGCGTGTTTCAGCAACTAAGTTAGCAAACAAATCACAGATAGAATATTCCGAAGGAATGTTCGTAAGTCGGCAGTGACCAAGCAATTAATTATACACGGTGTTGTCTATAGTTTTTTATACGTACTAGTTTCTTCAACGTAAGGAAATTCAATTGACTTTAATATTCCATTTTTATAAGAGAAACGATATTTTTCTCTTTTCTCAATTGTCTTTGGTTTGTCATTAATTCTCAAAGTAATTTTGTCAGAATTTCCATTGACAGTAGTGCTTTCTGATGTTTCGTTTCCATTAGTTAGATATTTTATTTGAATTCCGACATTTTCATTTTTACCAGATTCAATATCATATTTATTGAACTTTATAATTCCATTTTTATCGGTTTTCTTGATTTGAATTTCATTATTAATGGAATATTTTACTTCAAATTCAGATATAGGTTTTCCGTTTTTATCCGTAACCTCAAATATCACAAAGTCTCTAGAAAATTTATCTAGTTTCTCAATATATTCTGTCGTTTCTTCTTGAAATGAGTAGTTATGAAAAAGTGTTAATTCGTCATTTTTCAATTCCCAAGTACCCGAAAAGTCAGACCACATATAACAACTGTCTCCACGTGATTCATATTCAAAAGTTCCGTCTTTTTTCAATTCAAGAGTATCTCCAGCACGATTGCTTTCAATTTGATATTTTCCGATAATTTCGGAAGAATTCAGATTAAAAAGACAAAATATTAATGTTAACAAAAGTGTTTTCATAAATTATAGACAACGTGGTTGTGTATGATTTCGTTACGGGAAAATCCAGCGGATTTTTCCGATTAAGAACGAAAGATAGCAAATATGCTTGGAATTTCCGATAGGAAATTCCGCCGTAATGAATTATACACGTTGTTAGCTTTTAGTGCTTTTATAATTCATTCCGTTTTTTGTTTTTCGGACAGCATTTTAATCCAATTTCTTAAATTTCTGTTTTTAGTTCATTTCACAAACTAGCTCAAATTCCGACCGTTTTTTAATTCAGGTTTGAGTGAGTAATTCCAGCGTTATTATTCCAGTTTCGATTGCGCAAACAGGCTAAAAAGTCAACCGTAATTCAATTCAGAGTTTGAGTAAGCAATTCCGCAGCTGTTTTTCATTTCACGTTTGAGTGGTAATTCCGAAAATTTTTGAAATTTCGCACACAGTTTTTCTGATTTATCTACCTTAAAATTCTAAAAAAAAAATCGAAAAATAAACTAGCCTTTTTTCAATTCCTTTAACTTGCTTAAAATCTGTTTACATCTTGTCAATTGTTATTTTTTGTTCTCTACCAATTAAAAGATATAAAATCGCACCAAAAAAGTTTGTAAATAGAACGACTAATATCCAAACAATTTTATTATTCCCTTTAAATTCGCTCTTCAAAATATCTACAAGAGCAATTATAGTTGGTAAAATTCCAAGAAATAAAACAACTAATATTAGAATTAGTTGCCAAGCTCCAATCATTCCTAAATAAATCATTTTTTTCGTTTTTTAATTGTTAATTCTGAGGTTCAACGAGCATTAAAGCTAACGTGTTTGTGTATGGTTAGTTGCGTGGTTAAGCAACTAAGTTAGCAAACTTTTACGAACCCGAGAAAATTCCGAAGGAATTTTCGCAAGTAAGCACGTAAAAAGCAATTAATTATACACGGTGTTACCATACGTTTTTATTCAAATTTCATATAATTTTCATTCCAATACTTTTCTATAAATTCCCATTTATTTTCAAAGCCTTTTTTCGGTATCGGAATGAGCTTTATCTGTTCTTTATTTTCTCCGTTAATTTTGTAAATATAAATTCCGTTGTCACTTTCATTATCACATTCTATTGTATGAATATTACCGATTTTTATAGCTTTGTTTTCTTTTAAATAATACAAATAGCTATCCCAATTCGAATCAGCACAACCGCTTCTTTCATAAGAGTAGTAATAATTTGTGTTTTTAATTTTTATTGAAGCAGGAAAGCTTGAAAAGTTCTCTATTTCTGTATATATTTTTAATTCAGGATTGAAAATAAGAATTTCGTTCACATCTGGAACGTTGGTCATAAAATGCAGTTCAATATCTAAAAATCCGTCCTCATTAAAATCGGTCAAAATAAATTCAGAAGGATTATTGTCATTCCGATACAATGTTTTTTCGTCAATAGTTTTTAGAATGAAAAAGTCATACTCTTTTAAACAAGTTTTTAATTCAATTTCGTTTGCAGATAGTTTTTTACAGATAACAGGATTCTGTTCAGAAATGCTTTCTTTTGGTTCGTCAATTTTCAATTCAGGTTCGCTTATTTTTTGCTTACAAGACAAAATAAAGACGATGATTGTTAAAATGTAGAATGTTTTTCTCAAATGTATGGTAACGGTTTTGTATATGATACGTTGCGTGGTTTAGCACGTAATTTAGCAAATAAAAACCGAATAGAAAATCCGCGAGGATTTTCGTAAGTAGGCTCTCACTAGCAATGGATTATATACGTTGTTACCCACAGTTTATTCTTCGGCAACTTCCTCAAAAATTAAAATAATTCCAGTCGTAAAGCTAATGCCATAGCCATATCCATAAGATTGATTTTCTGAATTATCATAATCAAAACTGCTATCACTACCTGTTAAAGGTGTAACAGAAACCACTTTGTAACCTTGGGCATTTTGTTCATCTACAGCTTGTCGGACTTGTTCAAAAGCCTCATTTAAGTTGTGATTATAATTACCCTCTAAATTGACATTTACCAATATTGTTCTGTTCATTTTTTAAATTCTTTAGTGTTTAATTTAATAGTTTTATGTAATCGGATAAGCTCTTTTAGTTTATCAGATTTTGTGTTTTTTTCAATCCAATTTAATTGTAAGTGTCTTTTCGGTTTATATGCATTAAAAACGCCGTTTGGTTTGTCGGTCTCAAATTAATTTCTCTGAAACCAAAATGAAATGCATTTGAATTTTGTTTTTCAGCTTCTTTATATGCTTCTAATGATATAATACTTTTCGAATGCTCAAAACCTTGATTTTGCATAAACTCTTGAAGTGAATCAGAAAGTCCTTCAATTTTTGGGCTCGTAACATTTTCTCCAATATGAGAGCAATTCCCATTCAATTCCTCAAATATTATATATTTTTCACAAGACATTCCGTTCTCTTCTTCAATTCCAACAAGTATTAGATTCGGTTTTCCTAATGGTGTTACAAAATCTCCAAAATAATATTCGATAATTTCTTTATTCATAATGTTGTTCTTAATTGTGGGTAACGTGTTTGTGTATGGTTAGTTGCGTGGTTAAGCAACTAAATTAGCAAACTTTTATGAACCCAAGAAAATTCCGCAGGAATTTTCGCAAGTAAGCACATAAAAAGCAATTAATTATGCACGGTGTTGTGTACAGTTATTTTATTTATCTCACCCAGCCATCAATTAAGAATACTTTATCTTTTAATTTATAATCTTGCCCTACTTTTGGGTTCATCCAAATTTCTATTCTTGCTATATAATACTTTTCCCAAACTCCCTCGTAAATTGTAAAATCTTGATTATAGAGTGTCAATTCATTTTTTGTCACTCTAACTTTAGAACGTTCTTTCAGTCTGCTAGCAGAAAGTTCAATGTTCCCAACTTCTTCGAAAGCTCTCAAGTATATCTCTCCATCTTCTTTCGGTTTTATCCATACTATTGTTTCATATATTCCTAATTCACCAGATAAATAGAAGTTTTCATTATAGCTTTTATTTTTTTTAATTGAATCAATACTTAAAGAATTAAGATTGACGGGTTTCTCGTATTTGATATTTTTAGGGATATCTAAATTAGAAAAGAATAAATCAGTTGGATTAACAATTATAAAAAAGAATAGAATCAGAAATAAACTAATTATTAGTTTTAAAACTGCGTGAGTCCAATTTTTTCTCGATAAGTTAATTATCAAAGATATTCCTATTGAAAAAATAATTAAATATGTAATGTAAGGGAATACTTTATAAATTATTCTAGAGCCATTTATTATTCCAATCGTGCGTACTATCAAAATTCCAATTAATGCTAATAATGGAAGCCAAAAAGAATGAATATATTTATGGTAGTAACTCATTTTTTAATTGTACACAACGTGTGCGTGTATTACTTAGTTGCGTGGATTAAGCAACTAAGATAGCAAACATTTACGAACCCGTGAATATTCCGAAGGAATATTCGCAAGTAGAGACTAATACAGCAATTAGTTATACACATT
>NZ_JABRWQ010000010.1 GCF_013249065.1 Winogradskyella litoriviva | reverse complement strand
CAATGTGTATAACTAATTGCTGTATTAGTCTCTACTTGCGAATATTCCTTCGGAATATTCACAGGTTCGTGAAAGTTTGCTAACTTAGTTGCTTAAACCACGCAACTAAGTAATACACGCACACGTTACCACACATTTGACCAAACCAATGATAGAAGAATTAATCGAGAGAACAAATAGAAAAGAATTTTATGGAAGCGGAAGACTTCATCTGACTGAATTAAAAGGACAAATAGGTCATTTCAATACTATGGAATTTAACTTTGTGGTGGATGAAGAAAATAATATCGGAAACTTAATAAATGTGGAGCATTGGAAATTAATTGCACATCAAACGATGGAATTTAGCGGACTTTATTCAGTTTCTTATTTGCCATATATTAAACTCAAAATTTTGACAGACCATCCATTGCTATGGACTTTCAACAAAAATAAATTAGAATGCGAATTAAATGGTTTTCCGACAAACGCAAGTGAATTTATTGGAGACTTGTTCTTTGCCTACGAAAAACACGCTGGAAATTGGTTGCCGATAAACAAAAATTTTTTCAACATCAACGAATATTATAAAAAGAAAGGAAAAATGAATTTCGGAATTCCAGAACCGTTAGCCGAACCAATAAGAATAGTTTGCGAAAAACACGGAATTGAATTTAATGTTGAAAATGTAATTAAAGGATACGACAAAGGTTATGCGAATCGACCAAATGCCAAACTTTTGATTTTTGGAAATGAAGATGTTAGTCCAAACGATTATAATTTAGGACAACCATATATAATTGCGGACGAATTCATAGCTAATAGAAAATAAAAACGTGTGGTAACACCGTGTATAATTAATTGCTTTTTACGTGCTTACTTGCGAAAATTCCTGCGGAATTTTCTCGGGTTCGTAAAAGTTTGCTAAATTAGTTGCTTAACCACGCAACTAACCATACACAAACACGTTACCCAACATTTGAAAAAAGCAGAACTCGAAAATAAAATCCAAGACGCAACATCAAGTTTGATTGATATGGCAACCGATATTTGTTGGAATAAAATATCGAGGAATTGTGTATATATTATGTCGGAAATTGATGAAAGTATCGGGAAAAACTTTTTTGAACTTGCGAGAATTAGAAAAAAAAGTAATGACAAAAAAGTACCAAAAACGTTGAACGGAATTGTGACGGAACTGACTGCGATTTATGAAAATCTTTATGACATTAATCTGTACATTTATAAATCGTTGTCGAATAAAACAATAATCGAAATCAGGTATTTCCTTAAAACTTCTCACACAGCAGAATTTTACCCAACAATCATTAATAACGAACCAATGTTACATTGCAAAGTTGCTCGACCTTTCTATGTGACAGAATCACCGAAATCAAACAAAGCAGAACGGAAATTTGACGTGAATTGGGAATTAGGCGGAATTAGACACGAATGGAATAAATTTATTGACAAATTAAAATACCGAATTTGGAAAATAAAGTATGACCGGAAAAGAAAATTGAGAAATAAAAACGTTGGGTAACACCGTGTATATTTAATTGCTTCATTGAGCTTACTTGCGAATATTCCTTCGGAATATTCACGGGTTCGTAAATGTTTGCTAACTTAGTCGCTAAACCTCGCAACTAAACCATACACAAACACGTTACTTGCAATTTACACCAACCAATGAAAAAAAGCATTTTAATAACAATAATTGGAGTATTAATTATCGGAATTGGATATTTCGGAATTAAAATGTTCGACTTTGCAAGAGGAGTAAAAGCGGACATTCCTAAAAATGTAGAGAATTACGAAAAAAATAATACTGAAAAACTAATTAAAACTGAAATAGAACAGAACCTTGACACTCTAAATATTGACAATTACAATCTTGTGTTTTTTCACCCAAATGAAGCCGAATTTGACGAATTACTAATGGAAAATGGAGAAAAAAGTACAAGTCTTTATGAAATGAATTCCGATTTCGGATTTTATGCAAGCAACGTATATGACTCTATCTCGAAAACCGAATCAAAAATTAAAATTATAACTGAAAGAATAATAGAGTATTCAACAAAAAGTGGAATTAAATATCTTGACCGACTAAAAAATGAAGAACATTCATATGGAATAATATTTAATAAAAAGAATTGTGAGCCAAGAATTGAATTTGGAATAATGACTGATATTGATATGTTTCAAATATGGAATGAATATAGAAAAAACTGCAAGTAACACCGTGTATATTTAATTGCTAAGTTCTTCCCTACTTGCGAATATTCCTTCGGAATATTCACACGTTCGTAAAAGTTTGCTAATTTAGTTGCTGAAACACGCAACTAACCATACACAAACACGTTGGCTGTAATAACGCAACGCAACAAAAACACGAATATTTCGCAATCAAAACCCGAAATTTTATACGGAATACTCCCTTAACCTATCACTCGAAATCTGAATTTTAAAACCTGGATTGACAAACATAACGCACGAATTTCTTACTCAACTTAGGAATCTTACTCAGTCGGAATTCCAACTCGAAACCTGAATTACATTACGCAGGACTTTTTAGCTTGTTTGCTCAATTGGAACTTGAATATAATACGTGAATTACTCACTCAATCGGAATTGTTCACTCATAATCTGAACTTGAATTTAAATACCAATTTACTACAGCCAACAATGTGTATAACTAATTGCTTCATTTCTGCTCTACTTGCGAATATTCCTGCGGAATATTCACAGGTTCGTGAAAGTTTGCTAACTTAGTTGCTGAAACCACGCAACTAAGTAATACACGCACACGTTGTGCGTCATTTAAGAAAAACCGAAAACAAAAGAAATTGAGTTGGATAAATAAAATATTTGGAACAAAAAAGGTAGAGGAAATTCCAACTCGAAAAATTGACTATATCCAAATAACTAATGATTGGAACGCTGACCCAAGTTCACCTGAAATTGAATTAAAAGTGGACGGAATTGACTTAACAATGGATATTTATCTCAATCATTTTCAATTCGACAAATATCAGGAAGGCGACAAAGTTAAAATCCGATTTAAAAACTGTGCGGAATATTCTCTGAATACTTGCAATGACGAAGGGTATTTTTACGGACAATATAGAACTAATCACAATGAATTACCTTGGGGAGAATTCTATGAAATTAAAAACGGATTAGATAAAGAGTTACCGAATCCGATTGAGAAAATTCAAACTAGTAATTCTGACAGAAAACATTTTATTTTCTTTTTTAAAGACGAAACATTTGAATGTCTTGCTTCAGATTATTATTTAGATTTTTACAACGAAAAAGTACTAAACAGTTGTAAAACAAACTATAATGTGGTTTTAGAAGGCAAAGAAATTGGAACTTCTAAACTAGAAAAAGCAGATGCACCAATGGGAGTTGCATTTGGACTAATTGAATTCAATGAAATAGAAACGCCATACGAATTCTTTAAAGAATACTGCTTGAAAAATAATATTGTAATAAATACTGACGACCCAGAATTTGAATTTATTGATACTCAAGTAATATCAGAATTAAAAGTATTCAGACAGGATGGGCTTGAAATAAAAGGAGTTGCCGGAAATGCAATTACTGGAATGAAAGATGAAGGATATGAAATCTCAATTTTGGGAATAAGTTACCCATTTTATGAAGAGGAATTTACTCATCACGTTGAACATTATAGAAATATGTATAAATCGGAATAAAAACGAACGCACAACACCGTGTATAATTAATTGCTGTGTTCTTCCCTACTTGCGAAAATTCCTGCGGAATTTTCACGGGTTCGTAAATGTTTGCTAACTTAGTTGCCTAACCACGCAACTAACCATACACAAACACGTTGCCAGTAATTTGAGAAACCCGAAATCTGAGTAAAAATATGATATGGAATCGCATTACGAAATTTTATGATGACCTATTCCAATATCATTATGAAAAGCAAAGAAAATTTGGTTCTGACCCAGAAGCTTTTCCGATTTCTATGATTTCATTTTGCCAAGGAACAAATTTTCTGATTTTGTTAATTGCGATTTATTTTATGACCGATTTGAATACTCTTGTGGGAAAAACGTTTATTCCGTATTCAATTTTTGTTCTATATATAATATTTGGCGGAATAAATTTTTATAGATACACGATAAAAAACGGAACTGAAAAAATCATAAAGCGGAATAAAACGATTGACAAAAAAATGAAATGGTATAGTAACATCTATTTGTTAGTATCAATCTGGTTTCCTTTGTTTTTGATTTATTTCTTTAATGAAATTTATTGATGTTAAATTAAATCAATGGCGGAATTTACTCTGAAATAAAAAGCGGAATAAATGAATTGTGGAAATAAAAAAACTACTGGCAACACCGTGTATAATTAATTGCTTGTTTTAATCCTGCTTACGAACATTCCTGCGGAATATTCTATCTGTGATTTATTTGCTAACTTAGTACCTAAATCACGCAACTAATCATACACAATCACGTTAGCACAAATTAAAAACGAACTATGGGAATATTTGATATCTTTAAGAAAAAACCAAAGTTTATTGATGATTTATTTGGAGAATTAGAATATACAACCTTCAAAGATTCCTCTAAAAATTCTTACGATGGAGAAACTAAATTCCAAGGAGAGGAAATTGGAATAAATCTTAATGCGGACGAAAACGGACCAACGATTGAGCAAAAAGATTTTTTCAAAAAGTTAGATAATGAATACTCTGAAATTAAAGAAAATATAATTCTTCCGTTTTTAAGAAAAGAATTGGAAGAAAACGTAATCAACTCTGGAATTGAAAATTTTGACGTGGAATTTGAATTTGACGGAATATCAATCGGAAAAATCAAAAATGGAAAAACTGAATGGTCGATAACATATTATTCAAATCCAATGAGACATTCTGTTTCGATAGACTTTATTGGAATGGAACCTGAATATATGACAATTGATGGATAAAAACTTGTGCTAACACCGTGTATATTTAATTGCTTCATTTCTGCCTACTTGCGAATATTCCTTCGGAATATTCACAGGTTCGTAAATGTTTGCTAACTTAGTTGCTAAACCACGCAACTAACCATACACAAACACGTTGTGCGCAAGCTGAAAAAAAATATGAACTATACAAAAGAAATATTGGACGGACTTGGAAGAGCGCTGAATGAAGCTGAACTTTTGGGTGCGGAATTTGATTTCGAAAGAGAACTTTTAGCTTGTACTTTCAACCCAATTGTGGTTGACGAAAATGGAGAAATTCCATCAGACAGAAGAATTCAGTTGATTTTGAGAAATGTAAACCGAATTGTAAGTTCATTACGAAATGCTAATTGGGATGATGACAATCAAAAAGCGGAAAAATTCGAATTATCCGACTTGCTATCAATAGTAAATAGTTTCGGAGGCTTACCGATTTACGGTTGGGAATTTTTTAATTGTGCTGAAGAGGATTTCAAAAGATGGGAAAACCGATTAAGTTTTGATTGGAAGAATGACAAATATGACGGAAAAGAAAATACGTTCGATTTTTTTCAAGAGGGACACGAAAGACATTTAGACGTTCGAGTTTGGTTCAGAGAAATTCATTTGTTTGACCCAAATGGACAGAAAATAGAAATTCAGAATTTTATAGATGCTTCTGACAGAGGTTGGAATGCTTTGAATTCTAATCCAGAAGTTTCTAAACATTACGGAATTCAATTTATTGATAAAAACACGAAACTTGAAAAATAAAAAAGCCAGCGCACAACAATGTATAACCGCAATTACGGCGGATTCGACTACGTCCGAATCCACTCGGAATTGCTAACGCCAGTTCTAAACCGAAAATTAACGCATATAAACCCGTAACTGACGGTTATACGAGACCGTTGTGCATAATTATGAAAAACATCCAGATTTTAATAATACTTCTATTTTCAGTTGGAATTTCAGCACAAAATATAACTGAAATCAACTCTGATTTAAAACTATCTGATTCGCTGACTTACGAAACTGAAGTCCGAATTTATCAAGGTGGTGGAATAACTAATTATTCTTCACTTTTTAGAATGTTTAAAGATAAATCGGAGAAATGGACAGCGGAATTTTACGAGCATTACGCAAAAGTAAACGGACAAGCTGAATTGCAGACTGAAAAGCAAACTCTAACATCGGAAAAAGATATGGAGTTTATATTTCAAAACTTTGTTCGGAGTCATATTTTGGACTTGCCAAGTTTGAGAGAAATACAATGGAAATTAGTAACTCGTGGAAACGTAGAAAAAGTAAAAAAGATACATCGAGGTAAAGAGACTGAAGAATACGAATTAATCAGCAAAAAGATTGCGATTTTAGACGGAGAAGGATTTAAAATTCAGGTCAAAGGTTGGAATAAAGCCAATGAATTTGAATTTTCTAATCCCGACGGATACTTAAAACATTATCCCGAAATTGACGAATTAAATTATATGTGTGAAATTCTGAACTTAATAAGAACGGAATTTGACATTTGGAAAAAATAACTATGCACAACACCGTGTATATTTAATTGCTTCATTGAGCTTACTTGCGAATATTCCTTCGGAATATTCACGGGTTCGTAAAAGTTTGCTAATTTAGTTGCTTAACCACGCAACTAACCATACACAAACACGTTGCCCACAATTATGAAAACCATCTTACCCATAATATTATCAATACTAATTGGACAATCTGTATTTGGACAGAAGACACCAATTTCTTTTGTAAATGATTCCCGAATTGAGAATAATCAAGGTTGGACTATTGATAATAAAATATCTGAAATAACTCTTAAAACAAATAATGAATTTGAGTTTTGGAGTAGACCAGTAATCAATTCTTGTTTAACTTGGAGAGAATACAACGGAACTTGGGAGAAAAAAAACGACACTATCATTTTTTATGACCAATATGAGCTAAAAGCAAGTGACTCTAAATTTAGATTTTCATCTAACGAACAAAATGAATTCTATTACTTGAAATTTAAAACTGATAAGGACTCTGACTTGACTAATAAGAATATTAATATCGCTTTTGTTTTTGATTTGGGTTCCGAAGAATGGGACTTTGAGGAACGTGAAATGACACTGGAAGATGATTTCAGCTTAAAAATTCCCTTTGAAAATATTCCGAATATAGATAAGCTTGCCTCAATACGTTTTTTATACTATTTAGAAAACGGAGAAAAACGATTTGAATTTATATCAGCAGACGAAACAGTAACTATTAAAGAAAAAGTGCTACCGAATTGGATAGAAGTAACTTTAATAGAACAACCTGAAAAGGAAATAGTCAAAAGAATTACTAAAGCGATATTAATCGATAATAAGATTAGAATAATTTCATCGAAAAAAAACAATACGAATTTAGCAGATGAAACACCTGAATTAATATTTAAGGAATTTTACGAAAAAGAATCTGAATAAAAACTGTGGGCAACACCGTGTATAATTAATTGCTTGGTCACTGCCGACTTACGAACATTCCTTCGGAATATTCTATCTGTGATTTATTTGTTAAATTAGTCGCTCAACCACGCAACTAACCATACACAAAACCGTTGGCAAACATATGAGAGAACAATTACAAACATCGATTCTAATTTTAATATTATTGGTTTCTTGCAAACAAACTGAAACCAAAAAGACTGAAATTGTCGAACAAAATGCAACGATTGAATTAAAAACCGAAACGGAAATAAAAGTTGAGGAAAACATTGCGGTGGAACAGTTTGTAGAAAATGACAGTTTAACATTTGCTTTTGAATCTGAATTGGAAAATTATGCTCTTAAAAGTTCTTTATTCAAAATAGAGTTAAAACCTTATCAAAACCATCACGACAAAAGTGTTATTGACACAATGAAAACTCTGACTTTTGACAAAACTAAATTGGAATTTTATAAAGCAAAAAACTGGGAATCAATTATTGGCGGAATTATCAAAAATCCTGAAATAAAGTTCGTTGATTCATTAAACATAGGAATTAATAAAAGAACACTTGAAAATATATTAAAAACTAAAATAGAATCTGATAAAGTAACTCTTGGAAATTTAGAGCAAACCTCATTATTCTTTTTTCTATTTGAAAACGGAATTTTAGAATCAATAAAATTTGAGGGTTACTTTGATTAAAATACGATTTGCCAACACCGTATATAATTTATTGCTAGTTCTAGCCTACTTACGAAAATCCTCGCGGATTTTCTATTCGGTAATTACTTACTAAATTAGTTGCTTAAAACACGCAACAAACCATATACAAACACGTTGGCTGTAATAACACAGCGCAACAAAAGCACGAATATTTCGCAATCAAAACCTGAAATTTTATGCGGAATATTCCCTTAACCTCTTACTCGAAATCTGAATTTTAAAACTCTGGATTAACAAGTACAACGCACGAATTTCTCACTCAATAGGAATTCTAACTCGAAACCTGAATTGCATTACGCACGACTTTTTAGCTCGTTTCCGCAATTGGAACTTGAATACAATGCTTGAATTACTCACTCAATCGGAATTGTTCACTCAGAATCTGAACTTGAATTTAAACACCAATTTACTACAGCCAACAATGTGTATAACTAATTGCTGTATTAGTCTCTACTTGCGAATATTCCTGCGGAATATTCACAGGTTCGTAAATGTTTACTAACTTAGTTGCTTAAACCACGCAACTAAGTAATACACGCACACGTTAGCTACAAGGCGAATGAAGAACTTCAAAAAAACATCATTTTTATCTTTAACATTAGGTTGGATTGGACTAATTATCACTCACATAATATGGTCGAATTTAAGATATGAAAATGCTTCTGGTGGAGATACAGGAGTAGTTTTATTTTGGGCTTCTTTTTTTCTTTTAATCTTTTACGGACTTTTCATCTTAATACCACAAAAGAAAATTATAAAACTTACTGAAAAACTGAATTTAAGTCTATTTACGTTTCTTTCAGGAATTTATACTCTAATCGGATTTACAATCCTAATAGGCTGGGGATTTTTAATGGCGGACAATTTTTATGGTGTATTTTTAGATGCTTTTGTTTGCGGACTGATTTTCGGACTGACTTTCCATCTGATTTGGAATAAAAAACGGAACGAATTAAAACAAATACACTTGATTCCGATTTTAATCTTACCGATTTTTTTCCTTTTCATTTATCTGTTCGCTTTTCCGAAATTATTACCATCTTTTGCTTACAATGCTGTTCCGCAATATGTGAGACACGATATATTAAAAAACACCATTCCAAAATTTAAAGTTGGAGACAAATTATCAGAATTACAAAAAGCATTACCTGGAGAATTTGATTTTGAAAATTGCAAAGGAAATTACGGAGCACAATTAGAGGACTTTCAATTTGTTATTGTGGTAAATTGTTGTGAAATAGTGAAAATTGAGTATGGACCGAGAAACGGAAAAGGTATAATTATGAGTGGTGGAATAGAAAAGCCCTGTAGCTAACACCGTATATAATTTATTGCTAGTTCTTGCCTACTTACGAAAATCCTCGCGGATTTTCTATTCGGTTTTTATTTGTTAACTTAGTTGCTTAACCACGCAACAAACCATATACAAACACGTTGTAGCCAATTTAAGCTGAATGCAAAAAACAGAAGAATTTATTGAAAATAGAATTAAATGGCGAGCTTCAAAACACGACTTGCCGAATAAAAGCGTTTTCTTATTTGAAAATTTAGCAAATGATAAAAAAGCGGAATATTTGACTCATTTTAATGAAGAGGATTGTGGAAAAATAATTTTACTCTTTACTGATTCTAAAAAAAATTGGACAGCAATTGGAACCAAAAAAATTATCGGATTTGACGGGTCTGAATTTAACTCTGTCGAATTGAATTCTATAAAGGAAGTTGATTCTAAAAATCGGAAAGAATATTTTGAAAAAGCGAAAGCTGGAGCAACAAAACTAAAGAAAATAAAAAAAAGAAATGAATCTGAATTGTTAATTGCCGAATTTAACGGAAAGGAAACTATTTTCATTACAAAAAAAGGAAGTGACTTATTCTCGTTATGGAATATAATTATGATGATTGAACAACTGAATAAAAAAACTGGCTACAACAACGTGTATAATTAATTGCTTTGGCAAGTGCTCATTTGGAAAATTCCTTCGGAATTTTCTCGCGCTCGTTTTTGTTTACTAAATTAGTTGCTGAAACACGCAACTAACCATACACAAACACGTTGTAAATAATTGAAAAGAAACCTTTGAACAAAAAAGAATATTATGTTTACGGATTAATTGACCCACGAAATAATAAGTATTTTTATATCGGAAAAGGTAAGGGCAAAAGGTTCGCATCGCATTTAAAACCAAAAAGGTTAGATTTTAATTACGCGAAACTTGAAAAAATAAAGGAAATACAAAAATCAGGTTTCGAAGTTAAAATTGAAATACTGTTTCCTAATCTTGATGAAGATACTGCATTCGAACTCGAAAAGATTGTAATTCATAAGTTAGGTCGAGCTATTTTTGCAGAAGGAATATTGACAAATCTAAATCCTGGAGGTAAATGGAAACCAGGAGATACAGTTTTTTATCCAAAGGACTTTAACCCAAATTTTGACATAAACAAATTAGATTTTGTTTCTCAGGAAAAGTTTAATGAAATCCCAAAGCTGTCCGAATTTAATTACCTTAATACTGCAAATAAAGAGCAATTGCTCTACAAATTTGATACAAACGGTAATTTTGAGAAAGAAATATCTCTAAACGAAATATTTTCGGACGGTATTAAAGGTTATGAAATCGGGCTAATCAAGGCTATTAGAGAAAACACTTTGCCGATTTATTCAAGATGGATTTACTCGAAAAATAATTTTGAAAGCCTCTATATATCAGAGAATATTCCATTTGCAGAATTTGATGTTATCGACCAAGATTTTAATCGTGATTTTGACGCGAAATTCAGAAACCAAGAAAAATTCAAATCGAAGTGTATTATAGATAGAACATTAAGGTTAGAAGTTGAGAAGGATAATGATGTTGTTCAGCTTCAGTCATTTTATCCTTCTGGTAACAAAAAGTCATTTAAAAAAGTAAAAAATGGTAAACCTTTTGAGTTAGCTTGCGAATGGTTTGAAAATGGTCATTTAAGTGTCAAAGAAGAACTTCTTGATGGTTATAGTAACTATATCCGTACAACTTACTACGAAGTTAATGGTAACGATTATATCCGTATAAGTAGAATTGACGGAAACAAAACTTACGACAGGTGGTTTGAAAATGGACAAAGAGAAGTTGAATATTTAGAAAATATTGGATATGTTTATTACAACGAAAAAGGAGAAAAAGTTCGGTTAGTTGAAGATGGCGGAAAAACAACTATTTACAACAACGTATAAAAACAATAGGGCAATTGTAGCAAAACCGAATGGTTCGGGCGCATTTGCGAAGTCGCCAAATTTTTAAATTTGGCTTATTGAGAAAGAAAAAAAAATAATCAAAATTTAAAAATTCGGTTTGTGTACAACCGAATGGTTCGCGCGTTTTTTCCGCCCTACTGTTCTTATACAAATCCGTTAGCACACATATGACCAAAACCGAGAGACCATATAGTATTGAAGAAATTAAGGTGCTTAAAAGCCGAAAATATTCTCTTTGGCAACATTTTGAAAATTTTGGTTTAAAATGGATTTTAGTTTTAGGTGTTCTATTAGCACCATTATTGATTTACGATAAATTTATTGACAAAGTATCATCTGACATACAACTTTGGACTACAATTCTACTCGTGATTATTTCTATTGTAGTTGTACGTTATTGGATGAATAAAAACGGAGAATTAAACTGGAATAAAACTGTTGAAAACGAAATAAAAAACGGGAAAGCCCAAGTTCTGAAAATTAAAACGGAAAGAGTAATTAAGAGAAAAGACCCTGAGGACTTTGGTTCTGGATTTTATCTAAAAATAGATGAAAAAAAAACTATATTTTTACAAGGACAATATTTGGATGAATTACAATATTCGAGAAAATTCCCGAATACTGACTTTGAGATAGTAAGAACAAAATTGAGTTTTAATGAATTAATTGATATAAACTCGTTTGGAAAATATTTAAAACCAGAAAGGAAATTAGAACCTTTTTCAAAGGAACAATACAAAAGTGGAAATTTTCATTGTGATGGAGATATTTTGGAAATTCCGATTGACGAAATAATATAAATACGTGTGCTAACACCGTGTATATTTAATTGCTGTTTTCTTCTCTACTTGCGAATATTCCTGCGGAATATTCACGGGTTCGTAAATGTTTACTAACTTAGTTGCCTAACCACGCAACTAACCATACACAAACACGTTGTGCATAATTATGAAAAACATCCAGATTTTAATAATACTTCTATTTTCAGTTGGAATTTCAGCACAAAATATAACTGAAATCAACTCTGATTTAAAACTATCTGATTCGCTGACTTACGAAACTGAAGTCCGAATTTATCAAGGTGGTGGAATAACTAATTATTCTTCACTTTTTAGAATGTTTAAAGATAAATCGGAGAAATGGACAGCGGAATTTTACGAGCATTACGCAAAAGTAAACGGACAAGCTGAATTGCAGACTGAAAAGCAAACTCTAACATCGGAAAAAGATATGGAGTTTATATTTCAAAACTTTGTTCGGAGTCATATTTTGGACTTGCCAAGTTTGAGAGAAATACAATGGAAATTAGTAACTCGTGGAAACGTAGAAAAAGTAAAAAAGATACATCGAGGTAAAGAGACTGAAGAATACGAATTAATCAGCAAAAAGATTGCGATTTTAGACGGAGAAGGATTTAAAATTCAGGTCAAAGGTTGGAATAAAGCCAATGAATTTGAATTTTCTAATCCCGACGGATACTTAAAACATTATCCCGAAATTGACGAATTAAATTATATGTGTGAAATTCTGAACTTAATAAGAACGGAATTTGACATTTGGAAAAAATAACTATGCACAACACCGTGTATATTTAATTGCTTCATTGAGCTTACTTGCGAATATTCCTTCGGAATATTCACGGGTTCGTAAAAGTTTGCTAATTTAGTTGCTTAACCACGCAACTAACCATACACAAACACGTTGCCAGTAATACAAATATGAAATTCTACAGATATCAATCAATTAACAAATTATCTTTAAGAAACCTTGCTAAAGGACAGAACTGGATTTCAAATCCACAAGATTTTAATGACCCTTTTGAATTTTTTTTAGCCGATGACTATTATTATTCCGAAAAAAAAGGAAACTATATACAAATAAGTGCAGAAGAAAAATCAGTAAAAAATAAAATTAAAAAAGAAATAGATAAATTCGGAGTAATATGTTACTCTACAAGTTATGACAATAGATTGCTATGGTCACATTATGGAGATAATCATCAAGGAATGGCGTTAGTTTTTGAAATTCCAAATCCTGAAAAATCTAAAATTAGAAAAGTAAAATATCAAAAACTTATTAATGAAATTAAACTTGATAATGACCTTGAAATTGACGAGGAAATAATAAAAATATGTACTACAAAATCAGATATTTGGGAATATGAAGATGAATATCGTGAAATATACCAAATTAAAAATACACACGTAGATTACAAAGGAGAACTGAAAGAAATAATTTTTGGTAGTCGGACTAATTATGAAGATATTATTATGGTTTCAAACTTATCGAGAAGAATTAATCCGAAAATAAAAATTTCAAGAATGGCACTAAATCGAGACTCTTACTTTCTATCAAAAATTTCGATTGGTGATAATAGTAAAATCCCGAAAATGTGGAAAGAAATAAATCGAATATAAAATACTACTGGCAACACCGTATATAATTTATTGCTGGCTTTTTGCCTACTTGCGAAAGTCCTCGCGGACTTTCTTGGTCCGTAATTATTTACTAAATTAGTTGCTTGAAACACGCAACAAACCATATACAAACACGTTGTAACACATTTGACCAAACCAACGAAAATTGAAATTAACTAAAAAACATTTGGGAATTTATAACACCTACGAAGGAAAAAAAACTTCGTTGGGAAAAGTAGGAACTCAAAAGGAAAAGGAATTATTTCAAAACGGAGAGTTTGAGAAAATAACGGAATTAATACAAATAGAATACAATATAAAAAAGAACGAACTTTCAGAATCTGAAATACAAAATCACAAATCTGAACTAAACTTAATATTTGACAACAACTGGAATAAAAAATCACTGAAATACTTATCAAAAAAGTATTGTGAACCCGAAAAAGAACAAAGCACTTTTGACTCAATTATGTCAATGCTTTGGGCAATGTTTGGATAAAAAAATATGACAGAATTCATAATCATAGCAGTTTTAATAATTCTTTTCGGAGGATTTTTATATTGGGCATATCTTCCTGACTATAGGAGAAACCCGAAAGAATTTTGGCGGACATTAATCGGAATGCCAATTGGAATGTTACTGGGCGGAATCGGATTTAATGAATTAAACGAACAAATTAAAAAATGGGCAGTCGGAGAAAAAAACAGACAGCAAAATGAAAAGTAAAAACGTGTTACAACAATGTATAACCGCAATTACGGCGGATTCGACTACGTCCGAATCCACTCGGAATTGCTAACGTCAGTGCTAAACCGAAAAACATTAACTTTAATCCCGTAACTGACGGTTATACGAGACCGTTGGCTGTAATTTGAGAAATGATTGAGATTGAATATAAAATAGTTGGAAGTGGATGGGCAAATGGAAAAATTAGCAATGGAAAAAAACGGACGAAATTTTCTATTTCCTATCTAAATGATTCTTTAAAAGAACTCGCTGAATCTGCAATTGAAATTCGTGAAAAGGATTTTAAATCTGTCGTGTTTATGGAAGAACCTGGGGAACACGTGCTAATTTTGAATCGAAAAGACGAAAATAAAATTGACTATGAATTGAGATGGTATAAAGACTGGTGGAGTTGGAATCTGATTGACGAAAACAATTTTGAATCTATATTTAAAGGAGAAACAACAGTTCCCAAATATATAAACCAAGTTAGAAACGTGCTGAATGAAATTATGACTGAACTTGGACCAGATAAATATCGGAAAAAATGGGTTGAACACGATTTTCCAATAGCGGAATATGAAAAACTAAAATAAAAACTACAGCCAACACCGTATATAAAAAATTGCTAGTGTTTGGCTTAAATAAAGGTCGTTGCTTGTTTTGTTACGTCTGATTTTCCTTCGGAAAATCCTCGCACACAAAACCGCAACTTTCCATATACAAACACGTTGGCTGTAATAACGCAGCGCAACAAAAACACGAATATTTCGCAATCAAAACCCGAAATTTTATGCGGAATACTCCCTTAACCTCTCACTCGAAATCTGAATTTTAAAACCCTGGATTGACAAACATAACGCACGAATTTCTTACTCAACTTAGGAATCTTACTCAGTCGGAATTCCAACTCGAAACCTGAATTGCATTACGCACGACTTTTTAGCTAGTTTGCTCAATTGGAACTTGAATACAATGCGTGAATTACTCACTCAATCGGAATTGTTCACTCATAATCTGAACTTGAATTTAAAAACCAATTTACTACAGCCAACAATGTGTATAACTAATTGCTTCATTTCTTCCCTACTTGCGAATATTCCTGCGGAATATTCACGGGTTCGTTAAAGTTTACTAACTTAGTTGCTAAAACCACGCAACTAAGTAATACACGCACACGTTGGCTTCAATAACTCAGCACAACCAAAACTGGAATTTTAAGCTATCAAAACATTTACTTAAAGCCGAACAGTTCGCAAAAAACTCACTCGAATTCTGAATTGCAACACGCAGGAATTTATCACTCTACTCTGGAATTTCACTCTGCCCCAATTATTACTCAACTGGAATTCTTACTCGAATTCTGACTTCCACTCCTTCGGAATTCTCACTCAAAATCTGAATTTGAATTTGAATTTGAACTCGAATTAAGCTAAAAAGCTCAACTTTGCGCGAATTTCAACTCATTCGGAACATAAACTTGAATTTAAATACAAACAATTACTAAAGCCAACAATGTGTATAGTTAATTGCTGTATGGAGATTACATACGAAAATTCCGTTGGAATTTTCTCGCGTTCGTGCTTTTTTTGCTATTTTAGTTGCTTAAACGTCGCAACTAAACCATACACGCACACGTTAGCTGTAATTTGAACAAAAAATATGGGAAAATACGATGCATATTTAGTATGCGAAAATGGACACGGAGTAAATGATTCTTATTATAGTAGTCCATCATTTAATAAAGAATTTTGCACAACTTGTGGTGCGAAAACATTTAAGACTTGTCCAAATTGTGGTAACGACATACAAGGTGATTACAAATTAGAAAATGTAATAGACCTTTCTGGAGGAATTACACCAGTTCCTGATATTTGCAAACATTGTGGAAAAGACTTTCCTTGGCGTTCGAAAAAACAGAAAATTAAAGAGAATATCAAAACGAATGATAAAAACGATATCTTTTTACTTGAAACAATAATGGACAGATTTCATTTAGTTGCTAAACAATTGCGACAAAGATATAATGAAAGAGAAACTTTAGACATTAAAGATGAATATGACACACAAGATTTATTCCATTCATTATTAAGAATTTATTACGATGACGTTCGAGCAGAAGAATGGAATCCAAGTTATGCTGGAGGCTCAACAAGGTCTGATTTTCTACTTAAAAAAGAGCAAATTGTTATTGAGATTAAAAAAACGAGAAACAGTTTAAAATCTAAACAATTAGGAGAGCAATTAATAATTGACATAGCTAAATACAAATCTCATCCTGATTGTAAAGTTTTGTACTGTTTTGTTTATGACCCAGAAGGTTATATAACCAACCCTCGTGGAATTGAAAATGACCTGAATGATGATTCAAAGGAAATGAAAGTAAAGGTAAAAATCATACCAAAAGGACATTAAAAAACTACAGCTAACACCGTATATAAAAAATTGCTGGTGTTGTGCTAAATCAAAGGTCGTTGCAAGTTTGTTACGTCTGATTTTCCTTCGGAAAATCCTCGCACACAAACACGCAACTTTCCATATACAAACACGTTGTGTGTCATTAAAAAACCGAACTTAAATTGAACTGAAACTAAAAAATGAATAAATTAATTGGTCTTCTAATTTTGCTAACAATCATCAATTGTGCGGACAATAAAAAAAATGGAACAGAAT